>JAAXVL010000002.1 GCA_013335535.1 Azonexaceae bacterium | reverse complement strand
TCCTCGTACTGTGGCTGTCGCTCCCGCTGATCGCCGAGTCCTACAAGATTCATGAATATTCGGCCAATGCCGGCGGTCTGATTCGCTGGCCGGTCAAGATTCTGCTGCCGATCGGCTTCACGCTACTCGCCTTGCAGGGCATTTCCGAGCTGATCAAGCGCATCGCCTTCCTGGCTGGCAGGATCGACGATCCGAACGATAAAAAGAAAGGCCCGACGGCCGAAGAAGAACTGGCTGCTGCCATCGCTGCCGCCAAAGCTCAGGAGGCAAAATAATGGCTGAGTTCGTCATCGCCAACATGGCGCCGCTGATGTTCGGCGCACTGGTTCTCTTCCTCCTCTTCGGCTACCCGGTCGCCTTTGCGCTGGCTGCCAATGGCATCGTTTTCGGCCTCATCGGCATCGAACTCGGCCTGCTCACCCCGGCACTGTTCCAGGCCCTGCCCGAGCGCATCTTCGGCATCATGGCCAACGACACGCTGCTCGCCATTCCCTTCTTCACCTTCATGGGATTGATTCTTGAGCGATCGGGCATGGCTGAAGACTTGCTCGACACCATCGGCCAGCTCTTCGGCCCGATGCGCGGCGGTCTGGCCTATGCAGTCATCTTCGTTGGCGCCCTGCTCGCTGCGACAACCGGCGTCGTTGCCGCCTCGGTCATCTCGATGGGTCTCATCTCGCTGCCCATCATGCTGCGCTACGGCTACGACAAGCGGCTGGCCTCCGGCGTCATCGCCGCTTCCGGCACGCTGGCCCAGATCATCCCGCCGTCGTTGGTGCTGATCATCATGGCCGACCAGCTCGGCAAATCAGTCGGTGACATGTACGAAGGCGCGATGGTCCCCGGCCTGGTTTTGACCGCGCTCTATGTCGGTTACGTCGCCATCCTCAGCATCATCAAGCCCAACACCTGCCCGGCCCTGCCGCCGGAAGCCCGTTCCCTGCGCGGCTTCAAGCTGATGCTGCGCGTGCTGACGACGCTGGTGCCGCCGCTGGTCCTCATCTTCCTCGTGCTGGGCACCATTTTCCTCGGCATCGCCACGCCGACCGAAGGCGGCGCCATGGGTGCAGCCGGCGCCATGATCCTGGCCCTGGCCCGCAAGCGGATCACCATGAAGCTGCTCAGGCAGGCCATGGAAACCACCGGCAAGCTGTCGTCCTTCGTGGTTTTCATTCTGGTTGGCTCGACGGTATTCGGCTTGGTCTTCCGCGGCGTAAATGGCGACCTGTGGGTCGAGCACCTGCTGCTTGGCTTGCCGGGCGGCCAGGTCGGCTTCCTGATCGTGGTCAACCTGCTGGTTTTCGTGCTGGCCTTCTTCCTCGATTTCTTCGAACTGTCCTTCATCATCGTCCCGCTGTTGGCACCGGTGGCCGACAAGCTGGGCATCGACCTGGTCTGGTTCGGCGTGCTCCTCGCGGTCAACATGCAGACCTCGTTCATGCACCCGCCCTTCGGCTTCGCGCTGTTCTACCTGCGTTCGGTCGCGCCATCCTCAGTCAAGACGACGGACATCTACTGGGGCGCCATTCCCTTTGTCTGCATCCAGATCATCATGGTCGCGCTGATCATCATCTTCCCGAATATCGTCAGCTACGGCGACGATGCGCAGAAGGAAATGCAGCGTCTGGAGAAGGAAGGCAAGGGTCCGGCCGCCGTCGATCTCGACTCGCTCATGAAGCAGAGCGAAGAGGAGCCCGACGCAAACAAGGACGACGACAAATCAGCGGCAGACCTGCTCAAGAATCTGCAGAGCGACGGCAAGTAATTTCAGCCGGCTCGCACCAGGGCGGGGTCTGCGGACCCCGCTTTTTTTCGTCCGTTTTCAGGGGATGAAGGGCAAGGTCAATTCGTTCGTATCCCCTGCCTCACCCGACAAGCGGCGGCACTCATCGATGAACATCCGGGTCGCCGTGCTGACATGCCTCTGACGCTGACGAACGAACTGGAAGCGGCGGCGCAGGGCGAGTTCCGGCGTCTTGATTTCGACCAGGCTGCCGCGCCGGAAGGCTTCGCGCAGCGATAACCGCGACAGGCAGCCAACGCCCAGGCCGGATTCAACGGCACGCTTGATGGCCTCAGTGTGTTCAAGCTGCAAACAGACATCGGGATCGACGCCGATGGCCCGCATGGCGCGGTCGAATAGAGCGCGTGTACCCGACCCCGGTTCGCGGACAATCCATTTTTGCGCCGCCAGTGCCGTTGACCGTGCCAATCCGGCCGCCGCCAAGGGATGCGAGGGGGCGCAGAAAACGACTAGTTCATCATCGAGCCAGGGCTCGAAAAGCAGATCAGAGTCACTGGCTTCGCCCTCGATCAGCCCCAGATCGAGCTCGAAACGGCGCAGGCGTTCGATCACCTGCTGCGTGTTGCAGACGCTGAGATCGACCCGGCTGCCGGGATTTTTTTGCAGGTATTCAACGACCACGAGCGTGGCCAGATAGTTGCCGATGGTCAGCGTCGCTCCGACGGCGACCGGCGCCAGACGACCACCAGCCAGGTAGCCCTCGACCTCGCTGGCCCGGGCCAGCATGTCTTCGGCCTGCGGCAACAGGCCGCGCCCGCTGCCGTTGAGGCGCAGCGATTTGCCGACACGGTCGAACAGTGGGCAATCGAATTGGCGCTCCAGTTCGAGCAGGGCCGTGCTGGCGGCCGATTGGGACATGTTGAGTTGCGTTGCCGCCCGCGAGACATTTTCAAGACGGGCAATGGCGGCAAAGACTTCAATCTGGCGCAGGGTGATTTTCATATCTGCATTTTAGATTACAGATATACAAATTACCCGCTTTTATCAATAAACGATGCCGCCTATGATGGGTCACATTCCGTATGAGAAGGAGCAGCAACATGAGCAATCTGGCCACCGAAACCGTCACTTCCGTCCATCACTGGAACGACAGCCTGTTCACCTTCCGCACCACGCGCGATCCGGGTCTGCGCTTCACCAATGGCCAGTTCGTGATGATCGGGCTGGAGGTCGATGGCCGTCCGTTGACCCGCGCCTACAGCATCGCCAGCGCCAACCACGAGGAATACCTCGAATTCTTCAGCATCAAGGTCCAGGACGGCCCGCTCACCTCCCGCCTGCAGCACCTCAAGCCCGGCGACCCGCTGCTGGTCAGCAAGAAGCCCACCGGCACCTTGGTCCTGCGCGACCTCAAGCCGGGCAAGCGGCTTTTCATGTTCGCCACTGGCACGGGGCTGGCCCCGTTCATGAGCCTGATCCACGACCCGGAAACCTACGAGAATTTCGAGAAGGTCATCCTTATCCACGGCGTGCGCTGGACCAACGAACTGGCTTATCACGACTACATCGAGCAGGATTTGAAGGAGCACGAATACTTCGCCGACTGGGTCAAGGAAAAGCTCATTTACTACCCGACCGTGACGCGCGAACCTTTCCGCAACGAAGGCCGGCTGACCGACCTCATCGAATCCGGCAAGCTGTTCGCCGACATCAACCAGGCGCCGCTCGACCCGGCCACCGACCGCGCCATGATCTGCGGTAGCCCGGCCATGCTCGAAGATACGGCTGCCATGCTCGACGCGCGCGGCTTCGAAGTCGGCAACCATCACACCGGCAAACTTGGCGACTACGTCATCGAACGCGCCTTTGTTGAAAAATAGGCGTTTTCTCCGGTTGACCGTGGAAAATGGGCAGGGCTATCGTGCGAATAGCCAAATTGAATTGGCAGCGCACCGGCAAGGCGCGCATCATTCAATCGTTGCCTGACCCGTCTGCCCGGCGGGTCAAATGCCCACCTGATCAACGAAGGGAGAAATCATGGATATTGGAATCACCAAGAAGGATCGCGAAAAAATCGCCGACGGCTTGTCCCATCTTCTAGCCGACTCGTTCACCCTCTACCTGAAGACCCACAACTTCCACTGGAACGTCACGGGTCCCATGTTCAACACCCTGCACGTGATGTTCATGGACCAATACACCGAACTCTGGAACGCGCTGGATTTGATCGCCGAACGCATTCGCGCCCTGGGCGTCGCCGCCCCCGGCACCTACGCCGAATTTTCCCGGCTCACGGTGATCAAGGAAAGCGAAGGCAAGGTCTCGGCCGAAGACATGATCAAGCAACTAGTCGCCGGCCAGGAGGCCGTCACCAAGACCGCCCGCGGTATTTTCGCCATCGTCGACAAGGCTGGCGACGAGCCGACCGCCGACCTGCTCACCCAGCGCATGCAGATCCACGAGAAGAATGCCTGGATGCTGCGCAGTTTGCTGGAAAAATAGACTTCCACGGTCAACTGGAAAAATGGGCCAAATCTGAAATTTCCCTGCAATCGCCCTGACCAAAAAACCCGCGAACTTCGCGGGTTTTTTATTGCCTACCTCATGCCAGCAACATGACAAGAGGAGACCATCATGATGCATGCAACGCGAAGCAGACGTTTGTACGGCACACTATTCGCCGCTCTTCTATGGAGCGGACTGGCCCAGGCGCAAAGCGTCGAACGCCCCGACATTCAGGTGGGTGATCGCTGGAAATACGAGACGACGGACTCGCTCACCAAGCTGGTTTCCAGCCAGACGGAGCGCATCATCACGGCGGTGAGCGGAAATCACATCGAGGGCACCGAGAACGGCAACCCGGCACGCTATACGCCCGACATGAATCCGGTGGAAACGCCGGAATTCCGTTTTGATCCGGCCGCAAGCAACTTGCGCTTCCCGTTGCGCCCGAATGACCAATGGCGCCACGAAGCCAGAGTATTAAACAAAGCGACCGGCATGACCTCGCACAGCAAATACGAGGTCACGGTTGTCGGACGGGAAAAAGTCAGCGTTTCGAGCGGCACCTACGATGCCTACAAATTGGTCCAGGAAGGATATTCCACCCTCAATCCCGGCATAACGAGCGGCCGGACCACCGCATTCACCCGCACCTACTGGTATGCGCCGAGCGTCAAGGGCATCGTGAAAATGTCGCAGGTCGCTGGCGCGAATCGCTCGGAAATCGAGCTGCTTGAAACCAACATAAAACCTTGAAATTAAAAAACCCGCGAAGTTCGCGGGTTTTTTATTTTGCGGCTTATTCCCGGTTGACCGTGGAAAGCGCTACTTCCCGGTTTGCAGGAAGCCGTCCATCCGGCGTTCGGCCAGACTGAACCAGGCCGACTGCGTTCGCCGGTACTTGTCGTACTCGACGTAGATCTTCTTGAAGGCCGGGTTCTTGCCGGCTTCGTCGACGTAGAGGTCGGTCGCTGCCTTGTAGGTGGCCTTGAGAATTTCCGAAGAGAACTCCTTGACCTTGACGCCAGCCTGCATGAGCTTGGCCAGGGCCGCCGGGTTCTTGTGGTCGTATTCGGCCATCATCGTCACGTTGGCTTCGTAGGCGGCTGCCTGGAAGGCTTCCTGATACTCCTTCGGCAGCTTGGCCCATTCGGCCTTGTTCACGAAGAAGTGGATGGTCGGGCCCGGCTCCCACCAGCCCGGGTAGTAGTAGTTCTTGGCAACCTTGTAGAAGCCGAGCTTTTCGTCGTCGTACGGACCAACCCACTCGGCAGCGTCGATCGTGCCTTTTTCCAGCGCCGGGTAGATGTCGCCACCGGCGATCTGCTGCGGGACCACGCCGAGCTCGGAGAAGACGGTGCCACCGAGGCCGGCGATACGCATCTTGATGCCCTTGAGGTCAGCCACGGTCTTCACTTCCTTGCGCCACCAGCCGCCCATCTGGGTACCGGTATTGCCGCCGGCGAACGAGAGCACGTTGTAGTTGCTGTAGAACTCATCGAGCAGCTTCTGGCCACCGCCGTAGTAGATCCACGCGTTCATTTGGCGTGCCGTCATGCCGAACGGGACCGAGGTACCGAAACCGAAAGTCTTGTCCTTGCCAACGTAGTAATACGAGCAGGTGTGGCAGACCTCGACGGTGCCCTGCTGCACGGCGTCCAGCGCCTGCAGGCCGGGAACGATTTCACCGCCCGGGAAAACACGGATGTCGAACTTGCCGTTGGTGATGGCACGCAGACGATTGGCCAGCACTTCAGCGCCACCGTAGATGGTATCCAGGCTCTTCGGGAAGCTCGAGGTCAGGCGCCACTTGATATTGGGCAAGGCCTGGGCGATGGCGGGTGCGGCGAGCGTCGTGGCTGCTCCAGCCACGGCACCGACAGAAGCCTTTTTCAGGAAATCACGACGTTGCATATTGTCTCCTCATTAAATTGTGGGGCACGTCAGAATGGTACGGTTCCATTCTAGCCAAAACACCCGCAATAACGAGTTGAGGAAAACCCTTATACAACCGTTTTATTCGCCGGCGATGGTCATCCGGTCAAGCAGGATGGAACCGGTAACCTTGCTGCCGCGAATCTGCACGTCATTGCCGACGGCAACGATGCCGGCCAGCATGTCCTTGAGATTGCCGGCGATGGTGATTTCCTCGACCGGGTAGGCAATCTTGCCGTCCTCGACCCAGAAACCGGCAGCCCCGCGCGAATAGTCGCCGGTGACGTAGTTGATGCCGTGGCCGAGCAGCTCGGTGACCAGCAGGCCGCGACCCATCCTGGCCATCAGCCCTTCCAGGTCAAGCTCGCCCGGCTCGATGATCAGATTGTGGCTGCCGCCGGCATTGGCCGTCGTCTGCATGCCCAGCTTGCGCGCCGTGTAGGTACTCAGGAAATAGCCCTGCAGGATGCCGTTGCTGACCACGTCGCGGTCGCGTGTTGCGACGCCATCGCTGTCGAATGAGGCGCTCCCCAGGCCGCACTTGATATGCGGGCGTTCGGCGATATTGACGAAGTCCGGCATGATTTTCTTGCCGAGCTGATCGAGCAGGAAGGACGACTTGCGGTACAAGGCTCCGCCGCTCGCCGCATGCACCAGGCTGCCGAGCAGGCCGCCGGCCAGCGGCGCTTCGAGGATGATCGGAAATTCGCCGGTCTTGACCTTGCGCCCGCCCAGCCGCGCCACGGCACGCTCGGCCGCAATGCGCCCGACCTGCGCCGCGTCGCCCAGCTGCCGGGCATCGCGATGCGTCGTGTACCAGTCGTCGCGCTGCATCGCATCCTGTTCGCCGGAAATCACCGAGCACGAAATGTAGTGACGCGACGTCGGGTAGCCGCCCATGAAGCCAAGGCTGTTGGCCGAAACGAAATGTGCCTGCTGCGTCGAGATCGACGCGCCTTCGGAATTGCTGACCAGCGGGCTGGCATCGAAAGCCGCCTGCTCGCAGCGGCGCGCTGTCTCGATGGCCTCTTCGACGGTCAGCGCCCACGGGTGGTACAGATCGAGGTCCGGGACATCCTTTGCCATCAGCGCCGCATCGGCTAGGCCGGCGCAATCGTCCTCAGCCGTGAAGCGGGCGATATCGAGTGCCGCCTCGACCGTCTCGCGCAACGCCTGGGGCGAAAAGTCGGAGGTGCTGGCGTAGCCCTTGCGCTGACCGGAGTAGATCGTGATGCCGATGCCCTTGTCGCGGTTGAATTCGATGGTCTCTACTTCATCGCAACGCACCGTCACCGACTGCCCGAAACCTTCGGACACATCGACCTCGCAGGCCGTCGCTCCCTTGGCCCTGGCGTGCTTGAGCACATCCTCGGAGAGCTGTTGCAAGGTGGCTTGGGAATAGGAAAATGCGGCAGTTTCGGACATGGAGGCGGCGTCGGAGCGGGAAAGTCGCTATCATAACAGCCCGTTATTGCCAGCACCGGACGCACCCCATGCATGAAGAAGATTTCACCGAAGACACCGGCCGCCCTTCCAAAACCAAGAAGAAGGAGGCCATGCATGAATTGCGCGATCTCGGCGCCGAACTAGTCGAGCTTTCCGTCGGCCAGTTGAAGAAGATCAACCTGCCGGAAAACATTTTCGAGGCGGTCCGCGAGTGCCAGAAAATCACCGCTCACGGCGCCCATCGCCGCCAGGTGGCCTATCTCGGCAAGCTCATGCGCGGCGTCGACGACGAACCGATCCGTGCCGGCCTGGCCATGCTGCGCGGCGAGTCATCGGCCGAAACGGCCCGCCTGCATCGGCTCGAGCGCTTCCGCAACCGTTTTCTCGAAGACGAAACCTATCTTTCCGAAATCGCCGCCGTTTGGCCCTCCATCGATCTCCAGCACATGCGCCAGCTGCGCCGCAATGCGTTGAAGGAACAGGAGAACAACAAACCGCCGAAGAATTTCCGCGCCATTTTCCAGATCCTGCAGGAACTGGACAAACAGGGCACCCCGGCGGCCGAAGAGGAAACCGGCGATGAGTGAGGAACTGGTCGTCGGCCTCGTTTCGATCAGCGACCGTGCCTCGACCGGCGTTTACGAAGACAAGGGCATCCCGGCCCTGCAGGAATGGCTGGCATCGGCCCTGACCACGCCATGGCGCGTCGAAACCCGGCTGATCGCCGATGATCGCGAGACAATCGAAAATACGCTGATTTCTCTGGTTGACCGTGCAAAGTGCCACCTCGTGCTGACCACGGGCGGTACCGGCCCGGCCTTGCGCGACGTGACGCCGGAAGCCACGCTGGCCGTCGCCGACAAGGAAATGCCCGGCTTCGGCGAGGAAATGCGCCGGATCAGCCTCAATTTCGTGCCGACCGCCATCCTGTCGCGGCAGGTCGCCGTCATCCGCAAACAGGCGCTCATCATCAACCTGCCCGGCCAGCCGAAATCGATCAAGGAAACGCTCGAAGGCGTTCGCAACGCCGACGGCACGGTCGCCCACGTCGGCATCTTCGCCGCCGTTCCCTACTGCATCGACCTGATCGGCGGCCCCTATGCCGAAACCAACGAAGCGGTGATCAAGGCCTTCCGGCCCAAATCGGCGATTCGGACCAAACAGCCGTAATCAGCCCAGCGGGCTCCGGCGGTAACGCGCCAGCTCGTAATCGGCCGTCTGCTCAATCAGCGAAATCGGCGTCAGCTGAAAGCGCTGGCCGTCCCGGGCATACTCCATGCTGTCGCGCGCATCGAAGGTCATCGGCGGCAGAATGACCCGAAACTCGTCGGGCTCGTTGCCATCGAGCAGCATCAGGGCCGGCGTCGCCCCGGCCGCCGCCATGTAGATGGAAGTGCCCCGCGGACGAACCTCGATCGCCATGGCCTTGGTCCCCAGCGCCTGAATGCCGACGCGTGCATCCTTTTCGGATAACCGGTGATACCGACGAACCACGCCGAGCAGCCAGTTATCACCACCTTCGGGTTGCATGGCGAGCAGGGCACCGACCTTCAGCCAGTCGCCAGGAATACTGTCGAGCAAGGCGCCGAAGCCACCGCGGCTGACATTTTCGGCAACCCAGACCTCCGTCGGCAAACCGGCCGGACGGCCACCAAACTCGTCGGAGAACACCACGAAAGCATTGACCAGCCCGTTCAGCACCGACATCCGGTGCGTCACGCGGTGGCGGTCATGCAGACGCTGCGGCGGGATCGGCGACAGATAGTTGGTCAAGTGGCGGAACACAGTCACCAGCAGCTTGACCGGATACTGCCCGCCAAGGCTGATTTCGGGTGGCATGTCGCCGCCCCGCTCAAGTGTTTCGAGCACCGCCCGCATCGCCTCATGGGCCGCCCCGGGTTTGAGGAAGCGCTGGGTCAGCGCAGCCTGTGCCGGCATCCGGGCCAACCGCTGCGGCGGCTGGGCCAGCTTGAGATCAACCCAGTAAACGCTGTCAATCTGCGCCTCGGCGGTAAACACGAAACCAGGCAAAAAATGGGCAATCAGGTGCTCGGCAAGCTCGATACCGACGGGCAACAGGCTATCCAGCGAGGCCGCCTGGAAAATCATGACTTTCTCGTATTCCTGCAACGGCGAGGTCACGCCGCTTCGGCCGGGCAAAGCCAGTGTTTTGCCCGCCACGCCAGCCTCCTCGGCACACAGCAGTGCCCGCCCTAGGCTTTGCCACGAAGCATCCGGGGACGGGCCGTAGTGAAACTGTTCCCACTTGAGAGCGCGCCCTAGGGCAATAATCAGACGAACGCACAAGGTCGGCAACGCCACCTTCGCCGCATCGCCGGGACGCGTTTTCTCCCCGATCGATAGCAGGCAACGTTCATAGGCGGCGGCCAGCCGGGTCCAGAACCCGTAGTTGATTGACCACAGGCGATTTTCTTCGGACTTCGACAGCCTGGTCACCCCGAAATATTCGCGGGAAAGCCGCTTCAGATGAGGCTGCGCCGCCGCCTCGAACTGCTCGAGCACGTCGTACAAGGTGTCGACGGGAAAGTTGCCGACCCCGTCCAAGGACTCCAGCCAGCCGGAAATTTCATCGAGCGCCTTGAAGGCATTATCCGTTGGCAATTCATTCAGAACTCGTCGCAGCTCGCGCGCGTTGGCCAGCGGATGATCCGTTTTCTGGGCAAACAAGCCACCCAGATTCGCAACCTTGTTAAACACTGCTCCCTCCTCGAATAATTTCTTTTTTTCTCAGTGTAGACCGATATTCCGCCTTCAGTCGTGAGTAATTTCCACCTCACTAAATATTACTATTAGATAATTGGAATTCTGCGGGCAGGCGATGATTGTGTCCGCCATGTAAAATAGATCGTTTATTGATAGCTCCGGATAGCCGACTCGATGCAGCCCTACCTTGACCTGATGCGCCACGTTCTGGAGAACGGGCACGACAAATCCGACCGTACGGGCACCGGCACACGCTCGGTCTTTGGCTGGCAGATGCGTTTCGACCTAGCCAAGGGCTTTCCGATGGTCACCACCAAGAAGCTCCACCTGAAATCCATCGTCCACGAACTGCTGTGGTTCCTGCAGGGCGACACCAACATCGCCTATCTCAAGGAAAACGGCGTCCGCATCTGGGACGAGTGGGCCGACGAAAATGGCGATCTCGGCCCGGTTTACGGCAAGCAATGGCGCCGCTGGGAAACACCGGATGGCCGCCTGATCGATCAGATCACGCAACTGGTCCACAGCCTCAAGAACAGCCCCGACTCGCGCCGTCACATCGTCTCCGCCTGGAACCCGGGCGATGTGGACAGCATGGCGCTGCCGCCGTGCCACTGCCTGTTCCAGTTTTATGTAGCGAACGGCAAGCTGTCGTGCCAGTTGTACCAGCGCAGCGCCGACATATTCCTTGGCGTGCCCTTCAACATCGCCTCCTACGCCTTGCTGACCATGATGCTGGCGCAGGTCTGCGGTTATCAGCCCGGCGATTTCGTCCATACCTTCGGCGACGCACACATTTACTCGAACCATTTCGAACAGGCCCGGCTCCAGCTTTCGCGCGATACTCGCCCGCTGCCGACGATGTGGATCAATCCCACGGTCAACGACATATTCGCCTTCAAATTCGAAGATTTCCGTCTCGAAGGCTACGACCCGCACCCGCACATCGCCGCCCAGGTCGCCGTCTAAACATGCAAGTACCGCTCCGTCCGGCCTGGCTGGCACTAGCCGAGCACGCCCGCGGCATCAAACACCGCCACCTGCGCGAGTTGTTTGCCGCTGACCCGGCGCGCTTTTACCGTTTCTCGGTGCAGGCCGACAATTTCCTGCTCGATTACTCAAAACAGCGCCTCGATCAGCACACCATGGGCCTGCTCCGGCAACTGGCCGAACAGGCCGGCCTGCCGACCTGGATGGAGCGCATGCGTAGCGGCGAGCCGATCAACCACACCGAAGGACGGGCCGTTCGCCATGCCGATCTGCGTGCCGGCGACGCCGCACCAGCCGAGGTCAAGAGCGTGCTGGCCCGCCTGGCCGGTTTCTGTGAGCAGATTCATGGCGGCCAGTGGCGGGGATTTTCGGGGGATCGCATCACCGATGTCGTCAATATCGGCATCGGCGGCTCCGACCTTGGTCCGCGCATGGCCGTCCGGGCGCTCGGCGCCTTTCAGCAGCCCGACGTCACGGTACATTTCGTTTCCAATCTCGACAGCGCCGATCTGGCCAGCACGCTGACCCGCCTCAACCCGCGCAGCACGCTGTTCATCGTTGCCAGCAAGACTTTCACGACGCTGGAAACAATGGCCAACGCGCGTACGGCGAGAAACTGGGTGCTTGCCACGGCGAATGACGAGCAGGCCATCGCCCGCCATTTCGTCGCCGCCTCGACCAATCTGGCCGCCACCGCCGAATTCGGCATCGCGCCGGAAAATGTTTTCGAATTCTGGGACTGGGTGGGCGGCCGCTTCTCGATGTGGTCGGCCATCGGCCTGCCGATAGCGCTGGCCGTCGGCTACCGCCACTTTGAGCAGTTGCTCGCCGGCGCCCACGCCATGGACACGCATTTCTTCAGTGCGCCCCCGGAGACCAACCTGCCGCTGACGCTGGCCCTTATCGCGCTATGGAACACCAATTTTCTCCGCGCCCACAGTAATGGCGTTTTTCCCTACAGCCACTCGCTGGCCCTGCTGCCATCCCACCTGCAACAGCTCGAGATGGAGAGCAACGGCAAGCGCGCCAACCGCGACGGGGTGGCCGTCGACTATCCGACCAACCCGATCCTCTGGGGCGAAGCCGGCACCAATGGCCAGCATTCGTTCTTCCAGTTGCTGCACCAGGGGAGCGAACTGGTGGCCTGCGATTTCATTGCACTGGCCAAATCCGATTTTCCGCTGCCCGGCCACCACAGCGGCCTGCTCGCCAACTGCCTCGCCCAGTCGTCGGCGCTGGCTTTCGGCCAGACCGCCGAGGAAGCCCGTGCCGCCGGCATTCCCGAGCACCTGCTGCCCTTCCGCCGCTTCCCGGGCAACCAGCCGTCATCGACGCTGGTTCTCCCCGAGCTGACTCCGTTTACGCTGGGCCAGCTCATCGCCCTCTACGAGCACAAGGTCTTCTGCCTTGGCGTGCTGTGGAACCTCAACTCTTTCGACCAGTGGGGCGTCGAACTCGGCAAGCAACTGGCCGGCAAGCTCGCCCCCTGCATCCGCGATGAAGCGCCGACCGATGGGCTGGACCCGTCGACGCGCGGACTGATCAATCATTTGCGCCATTTCCGGAACGACAGCCATGACTGAAGTCGTCATCATCGCCGCCGTGGCGAAGAACCGCGTGATCGGCAAGGATAACCAGCTAATCTGGAACATCCCGGAAGACATGGCCCATTTCAAGGCGCTGACATCAGGCCACACGGTCATCATGGGGCGCAAGACCTGGGAATCGCTGCCGCCGCGTTTTCGTCCGCTGCCCGGTCGGCGCAACATCGTGATCAGCCGCCAATCAGACTATCCAGCCCCCGGCGGCGAGGTGGCCGATTCTCTGGAAAATGCCCTGAAACTGGCATCGACCGCGGACACCGTATTCATCATCGGCGGCGAACAGATCTACGCCCAGGCCATGGCGCTGGCCAACCGTCTCGAAATCACCGAAGTCGACCTCGAACCCGAGGGAGATGCGTGGTTTCCCGAGATTTCCACGGTCAACTGGAAAAAAACGTCAAAAACGGAAGGTTCCGGCCACGCTTTCGTGACCTACCGGAAGCAGTAACTCATCGTTCCGGCGCAGCGATCAGCCCGCGGCGCCGGACGACAAATCGTGCCGATCAGCGCACGCAATCCACGTAGTAACGCCCATCGGTGCCCTTGACCAGACCATGGACATCGGTCTCGAACCCAGGGAAACGCGCGTTGAATTCGCGGGCGAATTTCAGGTAGCTGCAGATCGTCGCGTTGAAACGCTCGCCCGGAATGAGGAGCGGGATACCCGGCGGGTAAGGCGTCAGCAGCACAGCCGTGACGCGCCCTTCCAGTTCATCAACCGGCACGCGTTCGATATCGCGGTGCGCCATCTTGGCGAAGGCATCGGCCGGACGCATGGCCGGCACCATGTCCGACAAGTACATCTCGGTGGTCAGTCGGGCGACATCGTTCTGCTTGTAGACACTGTGGATCTGCGTACATAGGTCGCGCAGGCCGACACGCTCGTAGCGCGGGTTCTTCTGCACGAACTCGGGCAGCACCTTCCACAGCGGATGGTTCTTGTCGTAATCGTCCTTGAACTGCTGCAGCGCCGTCACCAGCGTATTCCAGCGGCCCTTGGTGATGCCGATGGTGAACATGATGAAGAAGCTGTACAAGCCGCACTTCTCGACGATCACGCCGTGCTCGGCGAGGTACTTGGTGACGATGGCGGCCGGGATGCCGAATTCGTCGGCAAAATCGCCATCGACATCGAGGCCTGGCGTGATGATCGTCGCCTTGATCGGGTCGAGCATGTTGAAGCCATCAGCCAGATTGTTGAAGCCGTGCCAGCGTTCGCCCGGCTTGAGCATCCAGGCGTCGCGTTCCTCGATGCCTTCTTCCGATAGATCGTCTGGCCCCCAGACCTTGAACCACCAGTCGGCGCCCCACTCCTCATCCACCTTACGCATGGCGCGGCGGAAGTCGAGTGCTTCGGCAATCGATTCCTCGACCAGCGCCGTACCGGCCGGCTCTTCCATCATCGCCGCGGCGACATCGCACGAGGCGATGATCGAATACTGCGGCGAGGTCGAAGTGTGCATCAGGTAAGCCTCGTTGAAGATGTCGCGGTCGAGCTTCTGGTTCTCGGCATCCTGAACCAGAATCTGCGACGCCTGGCTCAAGCCGGCGAGCAGCTTGTGCGTCGACTGCGTCGAGAAAACCATCGATTCCTTGCAGCGCGGACGGTCGGCACCGATGGCGTGGTAATCGCCATAGAAATCGTGGAAGGCGGCGTGCGGCAGCCAGGCCTCATCGAAGTGCAGAGTGTCGATCTTGCCGTCCAGCTCCTGCTTGATATCCTCGACGTTGTAGAGGATGCCGTCGTAGGTCGACTGGGTGATGGTCAGGACGCGCGGCTTGGCCGTCTTGTCGGTAATGAACGGGTTGGCAGCAATCTTCTTCTGGATGTTCTCCCAGAGGAATTCCGACTTCGGAATCGGCCCGATGATGCCGAAGTTGTTGCGCGTCGGCATCAGGAAAACGGGGATGGCGCCAGTCATCATGATGGCGTGCAGGATGGACTTGTGGCAGTTGCGGTCGACGACGACGATGTCACCCGGCGCCACGGTCGAGTGCCAGACGATCTTGTTCGACGTCGAGGTACCGTTAGTGACGAAATACAGGTGATCCGAATTGAAGATGCGCGCCGCATTGCGCTCTGAAGCGGCGACCGGACCGGTATGATCGAGCAACTGGCCGAGTTCTTCGACCGCATTGCAGACGTCGGCACGCAGCATGTTCTCGCCGAAGAACTGGTGGAACATCTGGCCAACCGGGCTCTTCAAAAAGGCAACGCCACCCGAATGCCCCGGGCAATGCCAGGAGTAAGAGCCGTCCGCCGCGTAGTGAACCAGCGCGCGGAAGAACGGCGGTGGCAGCGAGTCGAGGTAGGCACGAGCTTCGCGCTTGACGTTGCGGGCGATGAATTCCGGCGTGTCCTCGAACATGTGGATGAAGCCGTGCAGCTCACGCAGCACGTCGTTCGGAATATGGCGCGAAGTGCGCGTTTCGCCATGCAGGAAGATCGGAATCTCGGCATTGCGATTGCGGATTTCCTTGACGAAAGCACGTAGCTCGGCGAGCGTCTCTTCCGGCTCCAGTGCCAGCTCTTCGTCGTCGATCGACAAGATGAAGGCCGAAGCGCGGCTCTGCTGCTGGGCAAACGAGGTCAGGTCGCCGTAGCTGGTGACGCCGAGCACTTCCAGGCCTTCCTTCTCGATGGCTTCGGCCAGCGCCCGGATGCCGAGACCGGAGGTATTCTCCGAACGGAAGTCTTCGTCGATGATGATGACGGGGAAGTGGAAGCGCATGTTGAATCCTTAAAATGCGGCGACCCGCCGCAGCGGGTCACAGAATAAGACGATTTCGTTACGGTATCGCGTCAGATTTTGGGGAGCGTGACGCCGACCTGCCCCTGATATTTGCCGCCACGATCCTTGTACGACGTCTCGCAGACCTCGTCGGACTCGAAGAACAACACCTGGGCACAACCTTCGCCGGCGTAGATCTTGGCTGGTAGTGGCGTCGTATTGGAAAACTCCAGGGTCACATAGCCTTCCCACTCGGGCTCGAAAGGCGTGACGTTCACGATGATGCCGCAACGGGCGTAGGTGCTTTTGCCGAGGCAGACGGTCAAGACCGAGCGCGGAATGCGGAAGTACTCCATCGTGCGGGCCAGCGCGAAGGAGTTCGGCGGAATGATGCAGACATCAGACTCGATCTCGACGAAAGACTTCGGGTCGAAGTTCTTGGGATCGACGACCGTCGAGTTGATATTCGTGAACACCTTGAATTCGCGGGCACAGCGAATATCGTAGCCATAGCTCGACGTGCCGTAGGAGACAATTTTTTCGCCATTGGCCTCGCGCACGAGCTCGGGTTCGAACGGCTCGATCATGCCGTGCTCTGCCGCCATGCGGCGTATCCATTTGTCTGATTTGATGGCCATTTTTTATCGTCCGCGCTACAAAAAACAAAGGCGGGATTTTACCCGCCTTTGTGTGGGGTTTTGGCAAAAACTTACGTATTCTGAACCACGATATTGGGGAATTTCGAACTCATGTCCTTGGCCTTCTCGCCGATCTTGATCGCGACACGGCGGGCGATGCCACGATAGATTTCGGCCGTGCGTGAATCCGGCGCGCCGACCACGGTCGGCTTGCCACCATCGGCCATTTCGCGGATTGCCAGTTCCAGCGGCAGGCTGCCAAGAAATTCGACGTCGTAATCGGCGCACATTTTCTCGCCACCACCCTCGCCGAAGATATGTTCTTCGTGGCCGCACTTCGAACAGATGTGGATGCTCATGTTCTCGACAATGCCGATGATCGGAATATTGACCTTCTCGAACATCTTGAGACCCTTGCGCGCATCGATCAGCGCGATGTCCTGCGGCGTAGTGACGATCACGGCACCAGTCACCGGCACCTTCTGGGCCAGCGACAACTGAATGTCGCCGGTACCCGGCGGCATATCGACGATCAGGTAATCGATATCGTTCCAGTTGGTCTGGCCAAGCATCTGGTCAAGCGCCTGGGCGACCATCGGACCGCGCCAGACCATCGGCGTTTCGACGTCGACCATAAAACCGATCGACATCGCCTGCACGCCGTAAGCCTCCAGCGGCTCCATGCTCTGGCCATCCTTCGATTCCGGTTGCTGGCCACCAAGACCGAGCATTTGCGGTTGCGACGGGCCGTAGATGTCGGCATCGAGAATCCCAACCCGGGCGCCTTCCTGAGCCAGCGCCAGCGCCAGGTTCACGGCGGTGGTGCTCTTGCCGACGCCGCCCTTGCCGGAAGCGACGGCGATGATGTTCTTGACCCCCGGCAACAATTTGACGCCAAGCTGTACCGAGTGGGCAACGATCTTGCTGAAAACATTGGCCGACACATTGCCGACGCCCGGCAAGGTACGCACAGCGGCGATGACCTGCTTGCGGATCAAATCCAGCTGGCTTTTCGCCGGGTAACCCAGTTCGATGTCGAACGAAACATCGTCGCCATCGACTTTCACATTCTTGACTGCCTTGCCGGTAACGAAATCCTTACCTGTATTGGGGTCGACCGCAACAGCGAGCGCAGCCTTGATTTGCTGTTCTGTAAGACTCATAAAAACTCCGGTTTTGGGGTGAGCAACGGGAATACCCGACTGATTTTGTCTAGTATACCCGAAACCGGCGGCAGAAATCAGCCCTGATGGACGGTATCCAGACGGTAACCCTGGCCATAGACCGATGACAGCATCAGTCCGCTCTCGCCGGAGAGGCCGAGCTTCTTGCGCAGACGGCTGGCATGCGTATCGACCGTGCGCGTATCAACGCCGGTATCGCGCGCCCAGACACTGGTCAGCAGTTCATCGCGCGAAAGTACGCGACCTACATTGTGCAGAAGGATGACCGCCAGCTCGAATTCACGCTGGGTGAGCTCGACATCGACCCCGGCCAGCTTTATCCGCCGACCTTCCATATCGATTTCTATGCTGCCGAACTGCACGGAGGAAGGACGCACCTGACGACGACGCAGCAGGGCATGAATCCGCGCCATGAACTCCATGTAGCGGATCGGCTTCGGAATGAAGTCATCGGCACCGAGGCGCAGGATGTCGGAAGCCGCTTCCTCGTCTGTGCGTCCCGTGCAGAAGACGACCGGAACGTCCCAGCCGCACTTTTCGCGCACATGACGGAGCACTTCGTCACCACCAATGTCAGGCAAGACCCAGTCAATGACGAAGAAATCAAAACTCCGGGTCTGAAGAGCCTCGATGCATGATCTCCCGTCCATAAACACGTCGACCTGATGCCCCTCGCTCTTCAACAGGGCCTTGAGCACCTCAGCCTGACTTCTACTGTCCTCAACCACCGCAAAATTCATAGACCCTCCCGTTCCGCGCCGAATTCTGCGCCCTTCCCGCAGCTTCGGCAATCATTCATCGATCATGTTTTACCAATCGGTCACACTGGTTTACGTTACCTAACAATTGTCGCTGCAAGGTGTCGGCGGGATTAGTGAATCGCCTCCCCGCTTCCTCGCGGTAAAATTGCCCTTTATTTTTCCAGCCTTACCCATCCATGTCGCGCAAAATACTCGTCACCTCCGCCCTGCCCTACGCCAACGGCGCCATTCACCTCGGTCATCTGGTCGAATACATCCAGACCGACATCTGGGTTCGTTTCCAGAAAATGGCCGGCAACGAGTGCTGGTACGTCTGTGCCGACGACACGCACGGCACGCCGATCATGCTGCGCGCGGAGAAGGAAGGGATTACGCCGGAACAATTGATCGCCCGCGTCCATGGCGAACATTCGCGCGACTTCGCTGGCTTCGGCGTCGGTTTTGACAATTACTACAGCACGCACTCCGACGAAACCCGCGATTGCGCCAACGATATCTACCTCAAGCTTCGCGCCGCCGGCCTGATCGAGACGCGCACCATTGAGCAGTACTACGACCCGGTCAAACAACTGTTCCTGCCCGATCGCTTCATCAAGGGCGAGTGCCCGAAATGCGGAGCCAAGGACCAATACGGCGACAACTGCGAATCCTGCGGCGCCGCCTACGCGCCAACCGATCTCAAGGAGCCGTACTCGGCCATCTCGGGCGCGAAGCCGGAACTGCGTAGCTCGGAACATTACTTTTTCAAGCTGTCCGCCCCGCGCTGCGAGTCTTTCCTGCGCCAGTACACCAGCCGCGAAAACGGCGTTCTGCAGAACGAAGCCGCCAACAAGATGCAGGAGTGGCTGGGCGCCCCCGGTGAGAACAAACTGACCGACTGGGATATTTCCCGCGACGCCCCCTACTTCGGCTTCGAGATTCCCGACGCACCGGGCAAGTATTTCTACGTTTGGCTCGATGCACCAATTGGCTACATGGGGTCCTTCAAGAACCTGTGCAATCGGAACGGTCTCGATTTCAACGAATACTTCAAGCCCGATTCGACGACCGAGCTCTATCACTTTATCGGCAAGGACATCCTCTATTTCCACGCGCTGTTCTGGCCAGCCGAACTGGCCCACGCCGGTTTCCGCACACCGACCAAGATCTTCGCCCACGGCTTCCTGACCGTCGACGGCGCCAAGATGTCCAAATCACGCGGCACCTTCATCACCGCCCAAAGCTACCTCGATACCGGCCTCAACCCCGAATGGCTGCGCTATTACTACGCCGCCAAGCTGTCGGCCAGCATGGAAGACATCGACCTCAACCTCGAAGACTTCGGCGCCCGCGTCAATTCCGACCTGGTCGGCAAGTACGTCAATATCGCCAGCCGCTCGGCCGGCTTCATCACCAAGCGTTTCAATAGCCAGCTGGCTCCGGCAGCCGCCGACCTGCCAGCCATCAAGGCCATCCAGGAAGCCGCCAGCCGCATCGCCGAACTCTACGAGGCGCGGGAATTCGGCAAGGCAATGCGCGAGATCATGGCGCTGACTGATGCCGCCAATCAGTACGTCGATAGCGTCAAGCCCTGGGAACTGGCCAAGCAGGAAGGCAAGGAAGTCGAACTGCACGCTGCCTGCACCAACGCGCTGAACCTGTTCCGACTGCTCACCGTGCTGCTCAAGCCCATCCTGCCGGTGGTCGCCGGCAAGGTCGAAAAATTCCTCAACATCGCGCCGCTCGCCTGGACTGACACGCAAAGCCTGCTCGCCGCCGGCCACGGCATCAACACCTACGAGCACCTCATGACGCGCGTCGATCCCAAACTCATCGAAAAGCTCGTCGCTGCCAACAAGGAAACGCTGGCGCCGACACAGGAGCAACAGTCACCGCAACGCCACGCAGAGCACCAGCAAAACGAGGTCAAGGCCGAAAGCCCCTGGGAGCCGTTCTGCAATATCGACGACTTCATGAAGGTCGACCTGCGCATTGCCCGCATCGCCAACGCGGAACACGTCGACGGTGCGGACAAGTTGGTGCGACTGACGCTCGAGATTGGCAACGACGAAACGCGCAACGTCTTCGCCGGCATCAAGGCCGCTTACGATCCAGCCCAACTGATTGGAAGACTGACCGTGATGGTAGCCAACCTGGCTCCGCGAAAAATGAAATTTGGGTTATCCGAGGGCATGGTTCTGGCCGCGTCGGACACGGAGGGCAAAAACCCCGGGATTTTCCTTTTATCGCCCGATTCAGGCGCTCAGCCCGGGATGCGAGTGAAATAAACCTATGCCGTCCGGAACGATGGGCGCAGCAAGGAATTCCTTGCTGCGCCGCAACAAAACCGCAACACAACTTAAGGAATCACTTTAAGTTAGCACGCCAATCTAGCTACACTGTTTAGGCTTTTGGAACTATCCACAAAAACTGTGGATAAGTCTGTGAATGAATCAAGAAGCAAGTCGCTAAGTGACCGGCCCACAAGGATTTTCCTTACCCTGCCCGAAACTTGAGCTTCGCCTTAAGCGACTGATTTAAAAGGAAATATTATTCACCAACCCAATCTGGCAAATCTATCAGCCAGAAAGGAAAGTCAAGCATCGAATCGCCCCAACTCTGTGCATAAGTCAAGCGCCAACTTTCGCTTTGTCAACACAATTTGATAAATATCAATTACCCGATCAACTTCCGGCCAAGCACATGCTCAATCCATCTCATCGCCCACCCCGCCCGACACTAACCGGACCAATATTCCTCTACGCGCTGGTCGACATGTTTGGCCTGGCCTGCGTTGGCATCGGGGCCAGCTGGTTTGCGGCCGGGAAGGGCGCCATTCTGAGTGGTTTTCCGACGTCAACCGTGGAAGCGGTGGCCTGTACGGCCGGCGGCGTTGCCGTCATGCTGTGGTCGGCAACCCGTATTCTGCGTGAACTGGCCAAGCAGGCGCCGCAAATGCAGGCCAAATACGAGGCCTATATCGGCGCAGAGCACCCCGACAAAGTGCAGAAGACGCCTCAAAACAAACAGGATTAGTCGTCGAACTTGCCTGTCGGCTTGAGCCAGGCCGGCAATTCGCGGTCGCCGGCATTTTCAAGAATGTACTGACGGACCAGGCGACGAATAACCTGGGATGACGTCAAGTCCTTGGCCGCGCAGATTTCCTCGAAGATTTTCTTTTTCTGAGGATCGATCAGGATGGTCAACCTTGCTGTGCGTTTCTCCATGATTCACTCTTGTTCGATTCGTGTTGCATCATATTAACATATGATTAACATTGACGATTAACAGGGTGCTCATATAATGCTGCGCTTACCCAAAGAGCGCGCGCCATGAAAATCGCCTTCCACCCCAAGTTACTGGATTGCCTGCCGACTTATACTCGCGCGCAATTTGGCAAGGACATTGCAGCGGGGATCACCGTGGGCGTGCTGGCCCTGCCGCTGGCCATGGCTTTCGCCATCGCCTCGGGTTGCTCGCCTACAGCGGGCATCTGGACAGCCATCGTCGCCGGCCTCATCACCTCGGCACTGGGCGGTTCCCGCGTGCAGATCGGCGGGCCGACCGGGGCCTTCATTCCCATCGTTTATGGCATCGTCGCCATTCATGGTTTTGCCAACCTCATGGGGGCAACCATTCTGGCCGGCATTTTCCTGCTCGCCATGGGTCTGGCGCGCATGGGGCAACTGATCCGCTTCATTCCGGTTACGGTCGTCATCGGCTTCACCAACGGCATCGCCGTCGTCATCTTCCTCGCCCAGATCAAGGATTTCTTCGGGTTGCAGATCGACAACCTGCCGGCCGAGTTTTTCCATCGCATCAAGACGCTGGCCGCTTACGCCCACACGGTCGACCTGCCGACCCTCGGCCTGGCCTCTGCCTGTTTTGTCTTCCTGCTTTCCTACAATTGGCTGGCGCAGCGCCTCTCCTTGCTGCGCCGCGCCCCCGGCCCCCTTGCCGTGCTCCTCGTCGGGACGCTGGTTTCCTATCTGTTCGACCTGCCGGTACAAACCATCGGCAGCCGCTTTGGTGGCATTCCGCAGGAGCTGCCCAACTTCGGGCTGCCTGACCTGTCGATTCACGATTTCGGCAAGCTGATCTCGCCGGCCATTACCATCGCGCTGCTCGGTGCCATCGAGTCATTGCTCTCGGCGCGCGTCGCCGACAGCCAGATTGACGACCGTCATGACCCCAACCAGGAACTGGTGGCCCAAGGGCTGGCCAATATCGCCGCACCTTTGTTCGGCGGCTTCGCGGCAACCGGCGCCATCGCCCGCACCTCAACCAACGTCAAGTCCGGTGGCCGGACGCCAATCGCCGGCATGGTCCACGCCGCCGTGCTGCTCGGCATCGTCCTGATCGCCGCACCGCTCGCCTCCTATGTGCCGCTGGCCACGCTGTCGGCCATCGTCATGGTGGTCGCCATCAACATGGGGGAATGGCACCAGTTCGTCGAGTTACGCCGTTACACCTACAACTACCGGATCATCCTGCTCGCCACCTTCTTCGTGACGGTGCTCTTCGATCTGACCATCGCAGTTGAACTCGGCATGGTGCTGGCCAGCCTGTTCTTCATCTACCGCATGTCGGAACTGACCAAGATCGAGCGCCTGCCGTTGACCGAAGAGGCGGACGAGCCGCAATTCCTCTACCCGGACGGCACGATGCGCGTCGCTGCCTGGCAGATGTTCGGTTCGCTGTTCTTCGGCGCAGTCAACAAGCTCGAAGAATTGCTCGACCCGCGCGAAGGTCATCCCGAGGTCGTCATCCTCGACATGACGCGCCTGATCCAGCTCGACACCACCGGTCTCGAAGGTCTGGAAAACCTGCGCGACAAGCTGTCGAAACGCGGCTGCACGCTGCTCGTCTGCGGCCTCAATTCGCAGCCTGGCTCCCTACTTTACCGCTCGGGCTTCATCGACCATCTGGGCGACGACAACGTCTGCCCGGACCTGTCGGATGCCCTGAAGCGTGCCTACATCCTGCTGCCCAATCTCATGGGCGGCTTTGAAGAAGACTACTGAAAAGGAAACACCATGAGCGGCTTGCCGAACTGTCCGAAGTGCAAATCGGAATACACCTACGAAGACGGCAGCAACTACGTCTGCCCGGAATGTGCCCACGAGTGGAGCAAGGACGCCGGCGAAGCGGTCGAACAGGCCCGTGTCTGGAAGGACGCCAACGGCAACGTGCTGCAGGACGGCGACTCAGTCACCGTCATCAAGGATCTCAAGATCAAGGGCTCGTCCTCGGTCGTCAAGGTCGGCACCAAGGTCAAGAACATCCGCCTGATCGACGGTGACCACGACATCGACTGCAAGATCGACGGCATCGGCGCCATGCAGCTCAAGTCGGAATTCGTCAAGAAGGCCTGACTTTCAGACTTCCACGGTCAACCGGAAAAAACGGCCAAAATCGAAATCCCGCATCCGCCCAAAATCAGCGGGTAAGACCTGCGGCCCACGCTTCGGCCGCCGGCCTGACCACTTCTATCCACGGCCCGGGGTAGATGCCGATGGCCGCGATCATGGCGATCAGCGCGACGAGCACAGCCCATTCGCGTGGGCGAAGGTCGCTGGCATTGGCCACGGCGGCGCGGGAAACCGGGCCGAAAAAAGCCTTCCGATAGAGTGACAAAAAGCCGCCGGCCGCGATGGAAAGGCCGAATAGTGCCGCCATGCCGGCGCCCGTATGGCTTTGCAGGGCGGCGATGATGAGCATGAATTCGCCGGGGAAACTGCTCGTCCCCGGCATGCCGACACCGGCCAGGCCGCAGATCATGAACCCCGTGGCAAGCAGCGGCATGGTTTTGGCTGCGCCGCCCAGGGCATTGACGTCGTTAGAGCCGGTACGCTGGCGCAGAAATTCGAGCAGGATAAATGCGCCGCCAGTCGCCACCGAGAAACTGAGCAGCAAGGACACCGCCCCCTGCGCCGCCTGCGCCGTGTAGGAAGCCAGCCCGAGCACGGCCAGCCCGACGTGGCAAATGCTGGCGTAGGCCAGCCCCACACGCAGGTTACTCTGCGCCAGCATGCCGACTGCGCCGTAGAGGATGGCGACGGTGCCGAGCCCGGCGAGCAGCCAGTGCAGATCAAGCGCCGCCTGCGGCGCGAGCGGGATGGCGAAGCGGATCAGGCCAAAGGCGCCGAGCTTGAGGCCGACGATCAGCGCCGTCAGCGAACCGGGCGCCGCCAGCGCGAATTGCGGCAGCCAGGTATGCAGCGGAACGAGCGGCACCTTGACGCCGAATCCGAGCAGGCAGAGCAGGAAAACCACGGTTTGCGTCGACCGTGGCAACGGCGCGCCAAGCAGCACCGTCAGATCGAAAGTCGGCACCGGCTGGCTGGCAGCCAGCATGACGAAGGCGATGAGCAGCGGAATGCCGCCGGCCAGCATGATCAGGAAATAGCGGGCTGCGGCGTGGCCACTGCCGGCGGTCACGCCCCAGCGCCCGAGCAGGAAATAGAGCGGGACCAGGGTCAGCTCCCAGAAGACAAAGAACAGCACGGTATCGAGGGCGCAGAAAATGCCCAGCGTCGCCATCAGGAACAGCAGCAGCAGGCTGTAATGCAGGCGCGGCGCATCGGGGACCGCATTCCAGCTGGCGACCAGCGAGCCGAGAAAAAGCAGCGCCGTGGCCGGCAAAAAGAGGACGGAAATACCGTCGACAGCGACCAGGTAATGAACATTGAGACTGGCGATCCACGACAACCGTTCGAGCAACTGAAAGCGCGCCCCGGCCGGGTCGTAGGCGACCAGCGCGGCCGTGGCCAGAGCCAGCGTGGCGAGCATGGCGAAGGCGACGACATGGCGCATCACCCGCGCCGGCAGCAGCCAGATCGCCGCAATGCCGGCGAGTGGCACCAACAGAAGCAAGGAGAGTAGCGGCAGGCTCATCGCACGAACCTCGCTGCCGCCGCCTGGCTGGCCGTTTCGGTCAGATAAAGCCAGGGTTCGGTGAAGAAGCCGATAGCCAGCATGGCGGCCAGCGCGATGCCGCAGACGACATATTCCATCGGCAGGGTGCGGTCGACGTCATGGCCGCCCGCTTTTGCCTGCGACAGGAAAGCCCGCTGGAAAGCCCAGAGCAGGAAACCGGCCGCTGCCACGTTGCCCAGCGCCGTCGCCACCGTCGGCAAAGCCCCGAAGGTGTCGATCGAGGCTTCGAGAATGAGGTGAGCGGCATCGAAACCCGGCGTGCCGGGCATGCCGACGATAGCCAGACCGAAAGTCAGGAAGGCGATGGCGAGGAAGGGAATACGCTCGAACAGACCGGACAGTTCGTGCAACTCGGTCGTCCCGGTACGCCGGAAGACGAAGCCGACAATGAACCACATGCCAGTCACCGCCAGCCCGAAGTTGGCGGCAAGCAACATGGCGCCCTGGATGCCCGATTCGTGCAGGCTGAACAGACCGATGACGAGCAGGCTGGTGTGGCTGACCACGGCGAAAGCGAGCAGGCGGCGCAGGTTGCTCTGCTGAAAAGCGAGCGCCGCCGTAAAAAAGACGCCGGCCATGGCGAAGCCGACGACGTAAGGCTGCCAGTATTCAACCGCCGCCGGGGTCAGCGGCAGGACAAAGCGCATCATGCCGTAGATGCCGACCTTGACGCCGACCATGAGCGCCGGGGCGACGGCGATCAGGCCGTGCTGGGCCATGTTGGGCAACCAGCCGTGCAGCGGGAAGAGCGGCGTACGCACGGCCAGCCCGTAGAACAAGAGGTAGAAAGCCGCCGTCTGGAACTTGCCGACCGGAATGGCGCCGACCAGATCGAACAGGTCGAAGCTCCACCGGCCGCCCGTCGCCTCGGCATGCCCCCAGCCGAGCACGACGCAGCCGGCGGCAAACAACACCCAGCCAAAGGCCTGATACTGGACGAAACGGGACAGCGCGAGAATTTCCGCCCGCGACGAAGCCCAGCGCCGCAACAAATAGACCACAGACCACAACTCAAGCGCCGAAAAGGCAGCAAACCAGGCCACATTGACCGTGACCAGCATGCCGACCAGCCCGCTTTCGGCCAGGAGCAGCACGGCAAACAGCCGGCCCGGCGAAATCATGCCCCGACTCATGCCGTACAGCGTCATGAGCAACGTGAGCAGCGCGACCAGCAGCAAAAAGAGCAGGCTCAGACCGTCGACCGCGACATGGTAGGCCAGCGGCGTGAAGCGCTCGGCCAGTTGCAGGGCGGGCAGGGTCGGGTTGATGTGGCGAACGGCGACGATGCAAAGCAGGAGTTCGCCGAGCGCGAAGACCTTGCCGAGCGTCACGCCGGTTCGCCGTTCGTCGAAGGCATAAACCACGGCCGCGCCGAGCAGCGGCAGTAGTTGCAGGGCTAGGAGCAGCGGCAGGCTGGCCTGCTCGGTCCAGAAGATTTCGGTCAAGCCGCTCACAGGATCACCACGAAAGTCGCCATCACGGCCATCATGAGGTAGCGCGGCTGCTCGAGGAGGTTTTCCAGCGTGCGCAGGTAGGCGCCGGCCCGATGCATGAGCTTTTCGGCCGTGCCGCCCTTGCCACGCAGCAACAGCCGGTACTCGATGCGCTGCAGGGCATCCGACACCGCGCCGAGCAGGCGGCCCGGCAAACCGTCGGCAACGATGAGCGGGCGCTCGGCATGAAGCGGCTTGCCCTGCCCCGGCTGGCCGATGGCGTGGTCGATGAAGTGTTCCTCGAAAGCATGCGCGTCGCGCGAGAACGACTCGGTGGGCTGGACGAGCAGCGTATCGGCCAGCTTGTCGAGCCAGAAACGTTGCAGTGCAGCCGTATAGAGCAGCTGATTGTTGCGCAGCCAGGCCGGCGGCGGTGGCGGCCGCTGGCGGGTAATGACCAGCCACGACGGGGCGACGAGGAACTGCCAGACCCGCCAGCCGGCGTGCAGGCAGAGATGAACGAGGGCCAGCGTCGTCCAGCCGAGACCGATGCACACGAACATGAGCGAGACCTGGAACAGCGTGGCGAAGATCAACGCCGACTTGACGTCGGTCTGCACCAGGCCGCACAGCCAGGCGTAGATCGCCGTCAGGGCGCCAGCCACGACCAGTCCGAACATGACGTCCGGCACCTGGAGAAGCAGCGGTTCGAGACGAAGCAGCAGATAGACGCCGGCATGGACCATGACCGCGCCGTAGAAAATGGCCGACGATGGCGTCGGTCCCTCGAGGGCCTTGGTGATCCAGGCCGAGAACGGCAATTGTGCCGACTTGGCGAGGGCGGCGATGACGAAACCGATGACGAGCAGGCGGTCATTGACGACGCTGATCTGCGCCGTTTTGGCCAGCAGCGTCCATTCGAAGCCGCCGAGCCAGGTGGCGGCCAGCCCGAGGGCGAGCAGGAAGCCGGCATCGCCGCCGCGATTGGTGACGAAGGCGAACAGCGCATTGCCGGTTGCCACCGGCCGTTGCCAGGCGTAGCCAATGAGCAGGAAGGACGAGACGCCGCACATTTCCCAGCCGACGAAGGCAAGCAAGCCGTTGCCGGCAAGCAACACGAGCTGGATGCCGGCCAGGAAAAAACTGAGTGCGATGAAGAAACGGTGGAAGCCGGCCTCGCGGTGCAGATAATTGGCCGAGAAGCGCATGACCAGCCAGCCGATCAGCGCCGTCAGGGTGCCCAGTGTCAGCGACAGCGGGTCGAGCATGAAGGAGAAAGTTGCCTCCCAGTTGCCGTTGCCGAACCAGTGGGCGAGGCGAAGATGGCCGGGCGGACCGTCGATCAGCGCCAAAGCGTCGATAGAGAGGAGCAGCACGAGCCCGCCAAAAGCGGCGAGCGACGACAAGCGGGCGGTGAGCGGCTCGGCGGCGTCGCCGGTGGCGGTGCCGAGCAGCACGCGGGCGGCGTTGATGACGACGGCGACCAGCGGCAGGACGGGGACCAGCCAGATCCATTCGGGGAGCTTGGCGAGCAGCGGGATCATCGAACGCCTCCGAGAATGATGGCCGGTGCCAGCGGCTCCGACTCACCGGCGAACCAGTCGGCCGAGCGCCCTACCTGCGGCAGCACGGCCCTGCCCGACCACGGCAGCCAGCCACGGCGTGGGCAATAACGGGCGATTTCCACGGTCAACGGGGATTTTGCCGCCAAAACGATCCATTCGTTGTTGATCAGTTCCTGCAACGCCGGCTGACGGTTAAGGATGGCGGTCAAGACTTCCGGCGTCTGTTCGACGACGACGAGCAGGCGCATCGGCTCGTGGATTTCGACCATCTGCCAGGGCAGGCCGGTACGCAGGTCGGAATCGGCGCCTTCCATGACGCCGAACAGGCCGGTGATGTTGTGGGTGACTTTCGAGCCGCAGCCGAAATGTTCGTTATCGACCGTCGAGAAATAGTATTCGAGGGCGATGCCGGCGCCGACCGGACCGGCGGCGAGCAGGATGCCTTCGACAATGCTGCCGTCGCCGTCACTGACCGGATCGTAGGAAATCAAAAAGACGCGGCGATCAAGGAAGAGGCCGCGGCTCATCTCGCGCCGGCCAATGAAGGCTGCGGCATTGGTGGCGTGGCCGAGTTCCGGCCGCGCCTGGGAAATGTCGCTGGCCCGGCCGAGCATGTGCTGGCGGGCCTTCCATGGCGTCGGACGGACGGGTGCCGAGGCCAGCCGCCGGCAGCGCTCGGCGGCGTGCGAGCGGCAGGCTTCGCCAACCTGGGTGAGCAGCGTATCGAGGGCCGCCTGGAAGCGTTCGGGGACGGCTTCAAGGTCATACCATTCGACGCCGTCGTCGCAGGTGTTGTGTTCAGCGCCGATGAACCAGCAGCTGTCGGGAATCAGCAGACCGCGTTCAGCCAGCCCGGCGCGCACTTCGGGGCGATTAGCCATGGCCGCGAAGACGCGGGCATTCGGCCCGCCGTGCTTGCCCGAGCAGGCACCGCAGTCGTAAGCGGAGAGGTGGGGATTGTTGCGGCTGCCCGAACCGTGGCCGAACATGAGGACGAGGGGTGCGAAATCGCCGGTCAGGCCGATCATGCGCAGGAAGGCCTCGACGCGCCCGACCTGCTCGGCATCGGTCAGGCCCGCTTGCGGCTGCTCCGGCGTGGCGGCCGAGGCTTTCTCGGCGGTCAGCTGGAGCCGGGTGGCCAGGCGACCGTCGTGTTGCTCGCGCCAGCGCCGAGCCGTTTCGCCGAACCAGCCCGGTGCCAGCGTCACCGCCGTCAGCGCGGCGAGCGCCGGCAGGCTGCCGAGGGCCGTCAGAACCGGGCCGGCCACGACGCGCCGGCGTGTCGCCTGATAGAAACGTTCGCGCCACTGCAGACGGCCTTCGCGGCGGGCGGCGCGCTGGCCCTGCTCGATTTCGGTACCGACGACACCCTGTTCGCGGACGAGCTGGGTCGGCCGCACGACGACCGGGCAGAGCGCCGTCGGCTCGGCATCGTCCAGCCCCTGCCAGTAGATCGGCACGCCGAAGAAGCCGACGGCGCCATAGGTGACGATGTCCGGCGCAATTTCTTCGAGATGGCGGCGCGTGCCTTCCTCGCGGTCGTCCATGCACATGACGACCTGCGCCGATGCGGTGGCCGGCACGGCCTGGCGCGGGTGGTTGGCGGTCAGCGCCGAGAAAAGCTGTTCGCGGTAATGGCGTTCGTAGGCGAGCAGCCAGATCTGGCTGCGCTGCCCGGCGCTCAGGCTGCAGGCACAGGCGTTCAGGGCGACGATTTCGTCACGGCTCAGCGTCTGCACGTCGGCCAGCGTCAGGCCGAGTGGCCGGCTCAGGGCGCTCAGCTGCCAGGCGGCATTTTCGGCCTGCGCCCCCGCCGAGGCTGCGGCGACGGCTGCGGCCAGATGGCGCCAGGCATCGACATCGACGTGGCCATTGCGGGCCAGATCGACCAGACAGGCGGCGCGGCCTTGCAGTTCCTCGGGCAGCCAGGCGTGGTGCCGCGCTTCGCGAACGAGGAACTCCTCGGGACGGGCGGCGTAGTAGCCGGGCAAGTCGGCCAGCTGTAGCGGGCCGCCGGTCAGTCGGCGCAGCAGGTCGTCGGTGAGCAGACGTTCGAGCAGGACGCGCACGGCGAGGTAATCGAGCATGGCCACCGGCGTGCCGTCGCCGCGCCCCGGATGGCGGTCACGCCACAGGAACATGCCGGACCAGCCGGGCAACTCGAGGCTCAGGCGCTGCAGATAGCCGTACCACAGGCTTTCGTCGGCAATCAGGCGCGGCAGCTCTTCGAGCAGGACGTCGATCGGGCTGTCGGGCAGATGCAGGATTTCGTCGCGAACGTTGGGCAACTCGTCCATTTCCCAGGCCAGATCGAAGCCGGCACTGGCCCGCCAGGCCGCGAAGAAGCCCTGCCCCTGCGCCGGGTTGCGCCAGGCGGCGACACCGAGGTCGAGATGCGCCGCGAGATGGCGCTGCAGGATGCTGCGCACGCGCTCGAGGACGTCCTCGCCACTCAGGTATTCAAGCAGGCCACGCCAGGTCCAGGTTTTGCCGACCCGGCCGCACAGTTCTGCCCAGCGGGCATGCGCCAGGTGGTGCCAGGATGGGTGGGCGTGTCCGGCGACACCGTCACTCCCGTGCAAGCGGGCAGAGCCCATGGCTTCGGGCACGGGCTGGATTCCCGCCTCGCCCGCCGCGAAGCGATGTCCCGGGGGTATCGAGTCAGCGGGAATTGCTGAAGCTGGAGCCACTTCCACGGTCAACCGGAAAAAATGGCCAAAAATCAAATCTTCGTCGAGGCCGGTTTCGCGCCGCAGCCAGCCCAGGCGAGGCCCATCGGGCGCCTCGTTGCCGGCCATCAGGGAGGCGAGCAGGACATCGCGCCGGCACAGGGCGCGGATCAGTGGCGCGTCGAGATCGGCGACGCCGAAATCGTCGAGGGCGGCATTCAGATCGTCGGCGCTGATCCGTCCGCCGGCCAGACAGTCACGGAATTTAGCTTCCGGCCACCAGGTTGCCGCTCCGGTCAGCGCCGAGGCCGCCGCCAGCGCCTCAACGAACGGCAGATGCTGGAAGCCGTGCAGGGTGTTGTGATGAACGAAATCGCGGATCGGCGCCTGCGCCGGCAGCACGTGCGTCAGATGCTCGACCCAGTGGGCCAGGCGCTCGCGGATGGGCAGGACGCGTTCGGCGCTCATCTCAGGCTCCGAACAGACGGGCGACCTGGTCGACGCTGCCGGCGATCAGCTCAAGCAAGGGCGCCGGCCAGATACCGAGGCCAAGGATACACACCGCCAGCAGGCCGGCCGCCACGGCTTCGGTCCGTGTCATGTCGGGCAGGTCCATCGGTTCGCCCTTCAGGCACAGGCGACCGATGACGCGCAGGCTGTAGGCGGCTCCGATGAGCATGGCGAGACAGAGGATGAGCACCCAGCCGCCCCAGCGCTGAAAGCCGCCGACCAGCGCATGCAGTTCGGCGATGAAGCCGGCACTGCCCGGCAGTCCGATGGCAGCGAGCAGTCCGAAAGCGGTGAAGAAGGCAAAGCGGGGCGCCTTGCCGGGCAGCGCCCCGTAGTCGGCCAGATCGCGACTGTGCGTCCGCTGATAGAGCAGGCCGACGACGAGAAAGAGCAGCCCGGCAGTCAGCCCGTGCGCCACCATCTGCATGACGGCGCCGGTCAGGCCGGTGACGTTGAGGGTGGCGATGCCGAGCAGCACGATGCCCATGTGCGAAATCGACGAATAAGCGACCATGGCCTTGAGGTCCTGTTGGCGCCAGGCCAGGATGCCGCCGTAAAGAAGGCTGATGAAGGCGATGACGACCAGCCAGTCCTGCGTCGCCAGCAAGGCGGCAGGCAAGGTTTCGGCGGCACGAATCAGCCCATAGGCGCCCATCTTGAGAAGCACGCCGGACAGCAAAATGGACACCGGACTCGGCGCCTCGACGTGGGCCAGCGGCAGCCAGCCATGCAGCGGGAAGACCGGCATCTTGACGCCGAAGCCGATGAAAAACCCGGCAAAGATCAGCAACTGGGTATTGAGGGGCAGGCCGCGCCCGCCTTCCGCCATGTCGGCCATGGCAAAGCTGTGGCCGGGCGCCGCGTCATATAGAAAGAGCAGCGCGACAAGCATGAACACCGAGCCGCCCAGCGTGTACAAAAAGAAATTGAGCGCCGCGCGCTGCCGGTTTGGCCCACCCAAGCGGTCGATCAGGAAAAACAGCGGGAGCAGCGTCGCTTCCCAGAACACATAGAACAGCGACCAGTCGCGCGCCATGAAGACGCCGAACATCGCCGACTCGAGCAGCAACACCAGCACGAAATAAAGCCGGGCCCCCTCGGTCATCCGCCGCGACATCAGCACGGCAATGAGCGAAAGCAGCGCAGTGAGCAGCACCATGGCCAGCGAAATACCATCGACGCCGAGGGCGAAATAGGAACCGAGCCGGCGGTTCCACGCCCGGCTCTCGAACATCTGCAAGGCCGGCCCCGCCGCATCGAACTGCCCTGCCAGCCACAGCGCATAACCCAGCGCCCCCAGCGCAAATACCATTGCCACCTGCCACAACGGCAAGGCACGACGCACTGGCAGAACGGCGAGCAGGGCGGCCCCCACCACCGGCAGAAAAACCAGCACCTTCAGCAAGTCCCGGCCCCTCCGCCAGTCTGCTCGGCTATCATTATTTTCATACCGGGATTATGCCAGCGCCCCGCGCTTTCCGGACAAGCCATGCCGCATTCCGCTTGGCCTGCCGGCGTCAAGATACCCGTTTGACACGTCATGCCCGCTTGGTTAAATTGCATGTTTCCCCAATCGACAAACAATCTATTACAAGGAGTTCCCCATGGCCGTTCTCGTTGGCAAGCAAGCCCCGGATTTCACCGCCACCGCCGTATTTGGCAACAACGAAATCAAGGAACTGAAACTGTCCTCCTTCAAGGGCAAGCCGGTTGTCCTGTTCTTCTATCCGCTCGACTTCACTTTCGTCTGCCCGTCCGAACTGATCGCCTTCGATCACCGCCTGGCCGAGTTCAAGCAGCGCGGCGTTGAGGTCATCGGCGTTTCCATCGACTCCCAGTTCACCCATCTGGCCTGGAAAAACACCGCAGTCAAGGACGGCGGCATCGGCCAGGTCGGCTACCCGCTGGTCGCTGACGTCAAGCACGACATCTGCCGCGCCTACGACGTCGAACTCGAAGCCGCGGGCGTTGCGCTGCGCGGGTCCTTCCTGATCGACAAGAACGGTGTGGTCATGCACCAGGTCGTCAACATGCTGCCGCTCGGCCGCAACATCGACGAAATGCTGCGCATGGTCGACGCCCTGCAATTCTTCGAAGAGCACGGTGAAGTCTGCCCGGCCGGCTGGAACAAGGGCAAGCCCGGCATGGTCGCCTCGACGGAAGGTGTCGCTGCCTATCTGGCCAAGAACGCCAGAAAACTGTAATCGCCGAATTTGCCCGCTAGCCGGGCATTTATGACCCAAACCCGAGGCCTATCACCCCTCGGGTTTTTTTTATTGTAGTTTCGTCAGATTACAGGATAAAATTTGGCGAATTTGTAATTTCAGCAAAGACAAAATCATGGCCGATTCCGAATATCTCAGCACCCGGCAGGCAGCCCTCCGCCTCGGTGTTTCCTTGGGTACCGTTCAGAACATGGTTGAAAGTGGCGCGCTCGAAGCCTGGAAAACCGCTGGCGGGCATCGCCGCATTCCGGTTGCGTCAGTTGACGCCCTGCTCGCTCGCCGTCGCAACCTGACGCCAAGCGCCCAGGAATACGGTGGCCAGATCGAAGTTCTCGTTGCCGAAGACGATCTGACGCTGCAAATGCTCTATCAGATGACCGTCGATAGCTGGAACCTGCCCATCAAGCTGCGCATCGTCGCCAATGGCTTCGACGGCCTGCTGCAAGTCGGCCAGCGCGTTCCCGACATTCTGATCGCCGACCTCATGATGCCGGGCATGGACGGCTTCGAGATGATCCGCCGCCTGCGCGCCAACAACGATCTGGCCCGCATGGACATCATTGTCGTCAGCGCCATCGACCGCGAAGAGATCCTCGAGCGGGGCCTGCCCTCTGACATCACCATTTTGGGCAAACCGATCCCGTTCCATGAAATCAAGGGATTCATCCTTGGCCGCCTGGCAGCGCGCCAACGTAGCAACTAAAAATATATTGCCGCCACCCGTTTGCAGAGATCGGGCGGACGGCAAAAACTGCACCGCAATCCCGTCCATTAAAAAAGACTCAGGAGACACACCATGGGATTTTTTGGCAACAGCGGCGCGCTTGAAAAGATTGACCGCGACATCGCGGCGATCGCTGACGGCAGCGCTGATCTTTCGCATCCCGTAGGCAAGACCGGCGGCGATGCTGCCGGACGTATTTCGGCCAACATCAACCGCTTTTTCAGCCGTGTCCGTGGCCTGATTTCGCATGCCCGCGAGCGCAGTGTCAGCATTGCCGCCGATGCCGCCCGGATGAATAGCCAGGTTCAGCAAACCGATGACGCCGTGCGCCGCCAGGAAGCCCTGGCCGCCAACGTCTTCGAGTCGAGCAACCTGGTCAACCAGGCTGTCGGCGAGGTGGCGCGCAATTCCGACGCCATCCAGGCCTCGACCCAGAACAACCTTGACCTCGCTCAGCGCTCGCTGGAGCAGATGGAAACCGTGGCCTCGACCATGCGCTCGACCAACGCGCACATCGAGCATTTCTCGTCGACGGTGGCCGAGTTGCACACCAACTCGATGAAGATCGATCAGATCGTCTCGTTGATCAACGACATTTCCGACCAGACCAACCTGCTGGCGCTCAATGCGGCCATTGAAGCCGCCCGGGCCGGCGAGGCTGGACGCGGATTCGCCGTAGTCGCCGACGAAGTGCGGAAACTGGCGGAAAAGGTCAAGACCGCGACGCAGGTCATCGGCCAGAACACCCAGTCGATGATCAACCTCGTCTCCGACACCTCGGCCAAAACGCAGACCATCGTCAGCGAAGTAACCAGGGCCAACGGCTATATCGAAACCTCGGCCGCCGACCTGACGACCATGGTCTCTGATTTCAAACAGACGACCGAGCAACTGTCCTCGATCTCGACCGCCATCTACAACCTGCGCGAAAGCAATCAGACGATACATCGCGAAGTCGAAGGTATCCGCGATCATTCACGCGACATCTCAGGTCGCATGAAGCAGTGCCTGGACAGCGCCAAGACCCTGCGCGAATCGACCGAAGACCTGCAGTGCACGCTGGCCGATTTCCGCACCGGCAGCAGCATGTTCGACACACTGCACGACAAATGCGCCGGCTTTCGCGACAACGTCGCGGCTGTGCTGCAAAAGATGGCCGACCGGGGCGTCAATATTTTTGACCAGACCTACAAGGAAATTCCCGGTTCCGACCCGAAACGCTACACGACGGCCTACGACAACCAGTGCGATGCCGAATTGACGCGAATGTTCGACGATCTGCTGCGCGACGTACCCGGTCTGGTCTATTCGCTGGCCATGGACAGCAACGGTTACGCCCCGGCCCATAACGCCGTGTTCTCGAATGCGCCCACCGGCGACCCCGTGGTCGACCTAGCCAAATGCCGGCACAAACGTATCTTCAACGACCCGGTCGGCATCAAGGGGGCCAAGAACCAGAAGACCTCGCTATTCCAGACTTACGTCCGGGACACCGGTGAAATCCTTGCCGACCTGACCATGCCCATCACCATCGCGGGCCGCCATTGGGGCGCCGTGCGCATCGGTTTCAAGACCGATCTGGTCAAATAGCACCAGGCGTTTTCGTCACAAAAAGAGAAAGCCCCTCGCGAGGGGCTTTCTCTTTTTCAACGCCCCCCCCATGCGGGTGGCGCCTTACATCTGAATCAAGCGCCGATACGACGACGACGTGCTACGGCACCGACGATGCCCAGGCCAGCCAGAAGCATGGCGAAGGATTGGGGTTCCGGAACAGCCGCAACCGTAACATCGAGAATCACACTGCTTTTCCCGATAGATGCATATCCACCATTGCTCCCCGGAATAGCCCCGAGGACGTCCAGAATGCTGACATTCACTTTTGCTGAAGTCAGATTGGCACTCGTGCTAGCACTCCAGTTTTCAGTCTTGAAATGCTGATCAAATGTGGTGCTAACGGTCAGCGGCACACTCGACGAGAAGTTATTGACCACGTTTCCGTTGGTGTTTGCCAAATCCTGAAGCGACAAACTCCCGCCAACGAACACAATGGAGCTATCCCCTACTTTGAAGTAAGAGCCCTTTTCGTTCAGGTTAAAACTCGTCAGCTTATAACCGGCATCAGCGGTAATTGTCAGCGCAGCAGTAGACTGAAGCACGGAATTCACAGCCGTAAATCCAGGGGTACCACCCGGAGCAAAGGCGATACCGGAAGAAGTCAGCACCGGAGTACCAAATAACCCAAGTGCGGAATCATCGTAGGAAATTGTGAAATTACCGGCGTCCAGCGTCTGGGTAGCAGCCAGCGCACTGGTTGAGATCAAGGCCGTGGCGATTAGCGCGGCCAGCGGTTTAAGCTGATTGAACATTAGCACTCCTGCAAAGAACTAGTAAAGGTCGGAATATTTGCAAAACAATGCAAACGGAATGTGATACTAGCATTATAAATTCCAACGTCAATTTTATTTTTGCAAGGCAACATGTCGCAATATGGCGACAACCATATAATTTAATTGAATATTTTTATACCGAACAATAAATTTATTGCGGCGCAGCATTTTGTTGCAATAACAAAGTCACTAGCGCGCTATGCCACCACATCCAGTTCGCCGACGAGCGCGGCCTCGGGATCGGGGAAATCAGGCGAACAGCGCCTGTAGCTCTTTCAGGTAGTCGCTGGCAGCTGGTGTGCCCTCGGCGGGCGCCCAGGGAGCGCGTTCGGCTTCGGCAATCGGCACGTAAGGGCCGGCTTTGGCCTCGAAGAAGACGGTGCCCGGCTCCAGTGCGAGCACCGTATGGAAAATGCCATGCGGAATATCGATGCCAATGGCGTCGCCGCCGGCCTGTAGCACGATGCCACGGTCAACGGCATTTTCGGCCCGAAAAATGACAATTCCCAGTCGCCCACGGACGACAAGCAGCGTCTCGTCCTTGTTCGAATCGAGATGGCGATGCGGCGCGACATACGATCCGGGTTCGATGGCAATCAGCAAGCGGTGGGCCGGGTAGGCATCTCCCGGATGAAAGTTGCGATTTTTCCGCAGGCGAGGTGCCTGCTCAGCCTCGACAGACAGGCTATCGAGCAACGCCCGGTCAATCAGCGTCGTCACGAGTAGATGATTTCTACATTTTCCGGCTGCAGCCAGCCCGCCAAGGCTTCGAGCAAGGCGTCGTCGAGCCTGACGCGCAGGTCTTTGCCGAGTTGCAGTTCGCACTCGGCATCCGCGTTGCGGTAGCGTATTCGCACGGCGGCCGGGCCCGGAGCGAAAGGCGTCAGCAAGGATTTCAGTTTTCGCGCATCCGAGTTGCCGTTCATTTTCAGCAGCAGATGTTTGGCAAAACGGGCCCGCGCTTCGCCCAGCGTCATGAGCTTGTCGGCAACCACGCGGTTACCGCCAGAAAACTCGTCGTAACTGACCTTGCCTTCGACGACAAGCACCTCGTCGGTCACGATCTTGGCACGCTCGGCCTCGAACAGTTCGTTGAAGACCGAGACTTCGACCATGCCCGTCCCGTCGTCGAGCTGAACGAAGAGCATCTTGCCGCGCCGCGTCATCTGGGTCCGCACGCCGACCACCAGGCCGGCCAGCGTAGTCATTTCCTTGGCCGGCTCGAGTCGATTGAGCGGCCGGCGGACGAAGCGCGACAGTTCTTTCTTGCAGGTGTTGTACGGATGCCCCGAGAAGAAGAAACCGAGCGCCGTCTTCTCTTCCATCAACTGCGTCTTTTCGTCCCACGGACGAACGTTCACGTATTCCGGCGCATGTTCATCGGCCACATCGCCGATGTCGAACAGGCTGGTCTGCATGGCATTGCGTTCCATCTGCTCGGCAAAGTCCATGGCAATGCCGACGGTGGCCAGCAGCTTGCAGCGATCGGCGCCTTTGCCCGGCGCGACCAGCGGCGCAATCGCGTCAAAGGCGCCGGCCTTGATCAACGCCTCGGTGGTGCGGCGATTGACCATGCGTTTGTCGCAACGCTGGCAGAAATCGAACAGGTCCTTGAACGGGCCGCCGGTCTCGCGGGCCTTGAGGATGACGTTGACCGCCTGCTCGCCCGTGCCCTTGACCGCCCCCAGACCGTAGCGGATGGTGCCGCGGTCGACCGGCTCGAAACGGTAGTTCGAGACATTGACGTCCGGCCCGAGCACCTTGATCTTGTTGGCGATGGTGTCTTCGTAGAATATCTTCACCGAGTCGGTGTTGTCGAGGTCGGACGACATCGTCGCCGCCATGAAGGCCGCGCAGTAGTGGGCCTTGAGCCAGGCTGTGTGGTAGGTGACGACGGCGTAGGCGGCGGTGTGCGACTTGTTGAAGCCGTACTCCGCGAACTTGGTCATGAGGTCGAACAACTGCTCGGCCAGCGCCGGGTCGTAGCCCTTCTGCTTGGCCCCCTCGGCAATGGTTTCGCGGTGCTTGGCCATTTCCTCGGGCTTCTTCTTGCCCATTGCCCGGCGCAGCATGTCGGCGCCACCGAGCGTGTAGCCGCCGATGATCTGCGAGATCTGCATGACCTGTTCCTGGTACACGATGACGCCGTAGGTCGGCGACAGGCAGGCGGTCAGGTCGGGGTGGAAATAGTCGATCTTCTGCTGGCCCTTCTTGCGCAGGATGAAGTCGTCCACCATCCCGGAACCGAGCGGGCCGGGTCGATAGAGCGCGAGCACAGCGATGATGTCTTCGAAACGGTCGGGTGCCAACTTCTTGAGCAGTTTCTTCATGCCCTCCGATTCAACCTGGAAGATCGCCGTCGTGTTGGCGTCCTTGAGAATCTGGTAGGCGGCCGGGTCGGTGAAGCCGAGCGACATCAAATCGAGCTTTTCGCCGGTCATCCGGCGGATGTACTCGACGGCCAACTCGATAATCGTCAAGTTGCGCAGGCCAAGGAAGTCGAACTTGACGAGGCCGACCTTCTCGACGTCGTCCTTGTCGAATTGCGACACCGTAGAAGCGTCGCTGCCGGTCGCCTGATAGATCGGACAGAAATCGGTGATCTTGCCCGGCGCGATGAGCACGCCGCCGGCGTGCATGCCGACGTTGCGCGTCAAATCCTCAAGACGGCTGGCCAGGTCGAACAGTTCGCGCACGGTTTCGCCATCACCGTCACCCTGCATCATTTCCTTGAGCTGGGGCTCCTGCTCCAGCGCCTCGGCCAGCGACACCGGCTTGTTCTGGACAATCGGAATAAGCTTGGAAATCCGGTCGCACATCGAATACGGCAGGCCGAAGACGCGGCCGACGTCGCGGATCACGGCCTTCGACGACATCGTACCGAAGGTGGCGATCTGGCTCACCGCGTCGGCGCCATAGTGCTGGCGGACGTATTCGATGACGCGCCAGCGGTTGTCCTGGCAGAAGTCGATGTCAAAGTCGGGCATCGAGACCCGTTCCGGATTCAGGAAGCGCTCGAACAGCAGGGCGTAGGCCAGCGGATCAAGGTCGGTAATGCGCAGGCTGTAGGCCACCAGCGAACCGGCGCCGGAACCCCGGCCCGGGCCGACCGGCACGCCGTTGTTCTTGGCCCAGTTGATAAAGTCGGCCACGATCAGGAAGTAGCCGGGGAAGCCCATCTGCAGGATGGTCTTGCACTCGAAAATAAGGCGCTCGTCGTATTCAGGCCGGCGCTGGGCGCGCACTTCCGGGTCCGGATACAGCTCGGCGAGGCGGACTTCCAGCCCTTTCTCTGCCTCATCGACCAGATATTCGTCGATGGTCATGCCCGGCGGAATCGGAAAATCGGGCAGGAAGTTCTTGCCCAGCGTCATCGTGATGTTGCAGCGCTTGGCGATTTCCAGCGTATTTTCCAGCGCTTCCGGCAGATCGGCGAAGAGCTCGACCATGTCGGCCTGCGTCTTGAAATACTGCTCTTCGGTGTACAGTTTGGGACGTCGCGTATCGCCCAGCACGTAGCCTTCGGCGATGCAGACGCGGGCTTCGTGGGCACGGAAGTCGTCGCGGTTGAGGAACTGGATCGGATGCGTGGCGACCAGCGGAATACCCGTCTCACCAGCCAGATCGGCCGTCTGCTGGACGATGGCCTCCTGCTGCGCCTGGCCGTAACGCTGGACTTCGAGATAGAAAGCACCGGGGAAGATCGCCTCCCAGGCCTTGGCCCGCTCGCCGGCCAGATCGAAATTACCGTTCAACAGCGCCTCGCCGACATCGCCCAGATGCGCGCCGGACAAGGCAATCAGCCCATCACAGCCAACCTCGCCAAACCAGTCGCGATTGAGTTCAGCCCGGTCGCGCCGGCCTTCGACCAGATAAGCCTTGGTCAGCAACTGGCACAACTGCTTGTAGCCAGCGTTGTTGCGCGCCAGCAGCAGCAGGCGATAGGCATCGTCCGGCGATTCCGGATTGGCAATCCACACATCAGCCCCGGCAATCGGCTTGACCCCCTTGCCGCGCGCCCCGGTGTAGAACTTGACGAGGCCGAACAGGTTGCCCAGGTCGGTCACCGCCATGGCCGGCATGCCGTCGCCCGCCGCGCGCTTGACGGCATCGCCGATGCGCACGATGCCATCGGTAACGGAGTATTCGGAATGGAGGCGGAGGTGGACGTAGCGCGGCGAATTCATGGGCGACATTTTACCGCGGCCGGCCGGGCCATTTCTGTTTAGATGATCGCGCTAGCTCTGGCTAACCACCCGGCGCAAACCGGCAACGTCGCGAATCAGCGACACCCCGCGCCGTGTCTCGACATAATCCAGCGCGACGAATTCACGCAGCAGACGGGCCACCACCTCGCGCGTCGTCCCCAGATGAAACGCCATCTGCTGCTGCGTCATAGCCAGGGAACCGGCCGACGAAGCATGCGTCAGCAGCAGATTGGCCAGCCGCTGGTTGAGCTTGAACGAATGCACCTCTTCAAGCTCGGCCATGAGCCGAAAAACCAGCGTCGACAAGGTGCGCACCGTCAGGTCGCGAATCACCGGTTCCTCGGCGAACAGGGTGCGAAACAAAGGCCCAGGCAGGAAAGCCAGCGTCGTCGCCGACTCCGCCTGCACCCAGGCCGGGTAGAGCAGATCGTTGAACAGGCTGTTCAGCGCGAAGACACAGGTCTCGCCAGCATCGATGAAATACATCGTCGCCTCAGTACCGTTCGGCGCCAGCGAATAAACCCGCAAACGCCCTTCCAGCACGAAATACGCCCCGGAAATCTGCTGCCCCTTGAATAGCAACGGCGCCGCCGAAGCCGAATGGCGGCTGACCAACCCCTCGCGCAGGCGCTTTTTTCCGCTCGCCGTCAGCGTGGAAAACGGGCTGTAACTTTCAAGCTTGATCATCGCCTAGCCTTTCCTGACCGATCACCTCCCGCTGCACCCAGTCATGCGACCGGCAGCACCGGCCAGTTTAATGCCATCGGAATTGACAGAACAAGAACCCGGCACACAGCATTGCCACGGTGAACCGGAAAAATGGGCCAAAATCGAAGCGGTCGGCGTCGCATCGGTTTCTGTCAGCAGGCAACGTCTCGTCGTTCCGCTTGTCTTTGCCCCCTCCGCGGTCAAACACGCGCCCTGAGCTGCGTGAATTTTCATTTTTGCCCCATTTTTCCGGTTCACCGTGGCAAGGCCTCCGCCCTTGGCGAATCAGGGTTTCGCCTTGCGCGCATGGGTTAGTTGCTCGCTGCTCAGTGCTTCGAGAAAAGCCACGATGTCGGCAACATCTTTGTCGCCGAGCGGCGAGCGGTCGGCCTTGCCGAGCTGGCGGTCGTCGTTGAGCCAGGCGTTGAGCTTGCCGGAGCGGCCGAGCTGGGCGCTGGCCATGATGCGTACGACTTCCTCGAGCTTGTCGACCGAGCCGTTGTGCAGCCAGGGGCCGGTCAGGGCGACGTTGCGCAGCGAGGCGATGCGCCAGGTGCCGCGCTTGCCGTCGAGCAGCAGGTCGTATTGTTTTTCGTAGGGCGTGGCGTTGGCGGGGAAGATGCGGAACGCCGACTCGCCACCGACCAGGCCGGCGTCGCTGAAGTTCGGGCCGCGGTGGCAGAGCACGCAGCCGGTCGATTCGAACAGTGCCATGCCGCGCAACTGGGCCGAAGTGAGCGCCGTGGCGTCGCCGCGCACGAAACGGTCGTACGGCGCGTCGGGCGTGATGAGCGTGCGCTCGTAGGCGGCGATGGCCTGGGCGACGCGAACGAAGCTGATTGGCTGGCGATCGCCGAAGGCCCGGGCGAAGTCATTGCGATAGCTGGCGTCCAGACGCAGGCGGCGCTCGGCTTCGGCCGGTGTCGACAGGCCCATCTCGATGGGGTTGAGGATGGGCCCCATGGCCTGTTCTTCGAGCGTGGCAGCGCGGCCATCCCAGAACAGGCGGGACATGTAGGCCGCATTCCACACCGTCGGCGTGTTGCGCGGCCCGGTCTGCCGCTCGATGCCGAGCGCCGTTGGCCGTAAATCGGCGCCGGCATGGGCATAAAGATCGTGGCACGAGGCACAGGACAGCGTGCCATCGCCGGAGAGCTTCTTCTCGTTGAAGAGCCGCTTGCCGAGCGCCACCTTGGCTGCGTTGCCGGGGTTGTCGGCGGGTTCGGGCGCCTGCTCGGGCAGCGCCTGCCAGACGTAGTGCGCCTGCCGGGCCGGCGCCGGGTTGCGAAAGGAGGCCTCTGCCTCGACATCCTGCCGGGAGGCGACCGCTCGATCGAGCAGGGGCGCGATGGTCTGTTCGGGCAGGCGCTGGAAGGCAAAGGCCACGGCCATCTTGATACCGAAGGCGACGAAGCCCATGCCGAACAGGCCGGTGAGCAACCAGCGGCCGGCGACGCTGAGACCGGCGAACGGCCCAAGCTCTTTGCGTACCATGAGGGCCAGGCAGGCGAAGCCGATGAGGACGGCGGGAAGACCGATATCGAGTAGAGCGTTGTCCATGCTGGAATCTCGCTAAGCGTCAGCGGCGGGTCACCCCGCCGCCCGGTGGGTTACGTGCGGCGACGGAAGAAAGTGTCGCCCGGCGTGGCCGTGGTGATTTCGGTGATGTCATCGAAGGGCAGGCCAACGCGCGCATGCGCCCGGTGCACCGCATCGACATCCGGCGCCAGGTTCAGGCAGAAGGCGCGCCCGTCGGCATAGCCGACATGGGTGCGCAAGGGAATGACGCCCTCGGACTGGCAGGCGGTTTCGTACTGCGCGAAAAAGACCTCGAACTCATCCGGGCTCAGTTGCGCCGGAAAGGTGCCGCGGCTGCGGTCATGGGTATCGAGAAAATAACGCATGGCTTCCATTTGGCTGTTCTCCTTGAATGATCATGGGATGCTGCGGGAGCTACCTTAATCACCAGCCCAAGCGAGGTCTGTATCAAAAGCTACACAAGCGACAGGCCGATTTACGGAGTTAGAATCAACGTTTTTCGAACGATTATCGGCCGCCCGGCCGACCCATAACACCAACGCTGGAGACACCATGACCACCACCGAACCCCTTGTCCTGCGCACCGACCGCGCCGATGGCCTGACCACGCTGACCCTCAACCGTCCGAACGCCTTCAACTCGCTATCCAAGGATCTGCTCACCGCCCTGCAGGCCGAACTGGACGCCATCGCCGCCAACGAAGCCGTCCGCGTCGTGGTCATTGGCGGCGCCGGCAAGGCCTTCTGCTCCGGCCACGACCTCAAGGAAATGCGCGCCAACCACAGCAAGGACTACATGCAGGCGCTGTTCAAGCAATGCGGCGAACTCATGCTGACCATCACACGCATGCCGCAGCCCGTCATCGCCCGCGTGCACGGCATCGCCACCGCCGCCGGCTGCCAGCTGGTGTCGATGTGCGACCTGGCCGTCGCCGCCGACGTGTCCAAATTCGCGGTCTCAGGCATCAATGTCGGCCTGTTCTGCTCAACGCCGGCCGTTGGCCTGGCGCGCAACCTCGGCCGCAAAGCCGCGCTCGAAATGCTGCTGACCGGCGAATTCATCGACGCCATGGAAGCCAAGGCCAAGGGCCTGGTCAATCGCGTCGTGCCGCTCGATGCGCTGGATGCCGAAATCGAGCGTCTGGCCGGTAGCATCCTCGGCAAGAGCGCCGTCGCCATCCGCACCGGCAAGGGCATGTTCTACAAGCAGCTCGAAATGGGCCTGGCCGATGCCTACGCCTACGCGGCCGAAGTCATGGCCTGCAACATGATGAGCGAGGATGCCGGCGAAGGCATCGACGCCTTCATGCAAAAGCGCAAGCCGGAATACAAGGGCTGCTGAGCGGGGCATTCGGCGAAGCGGGTTAGAATCCCGGCCCATGCCGGCCTTCACCCGCCCTCTCCTGTTGCTGCTGTTCATTGGCGCGCTGGCCGGGGCTTTTTGGCGCGCGCCAAGCCCCGATGCACCGGCTTTCGTGCCGCCCCCCGCGGCCATGGCATCGACACTGCCGGCGCTCTTCGTCAGTGAGATGCTGTGGCGCGAAACGGGCGCGGCCGCCGCCCCCAATCTGACCGAGTTGCCTGACGGCCGCATAGCCGCAGCCTGGCTAGCGGGCCCCGAGGACGCGATGACCGTCCATTTCAGCGTGCGCGACCGAGGCGGCTGGCGCGAGCCGGTACGCATTGCCACCCCCGAAAGCACGGCCGGCGGCACCTTTGCCCAGATCGGCCAGCTCGGCCACCCCGTGTTGCATGCCGAGGGAAGCTGGCTGCATCTGTGGTACGTCAGCCGTACGCTGGGCAGCTCAATCAACCACAGCGTATCGACCGATGGCGGCAAGAGCTGGACCAAGCCGGCCCGCCTGCAAACCTCGCCCTTCGCCAATTTCGGCGGTGCGGTTCGTGCCGCCCCCGTGCCGCTGGCCGACGGAGGCCTCGGGCTGGCGATCAGCCACGACTTCATCGGCCAGCACGGGGAATGGCTGCGCCTGTCCCCAACCGGCCAGATCCTCGACAAGGCCCGCCTGCCCGGCACGAGCGGCACGCTGCAACCCGCCGTCGCCACCCTCGACGAACAGCGGGCGATAGCCATCCTGCGCGACGCCAGCGCCACGCCCGGCCCACTCCGCGTGACAGCGACCAACAATGGTGGCCAGAACTGGCTGGCGGGCGAAGCGCTCTCAGTAGCCAACCCGAATGCCGCCGTCGCCCTGCTTCGCCTGAAAAGCGGCCGCCTGCTCCTCGCCGGCAACCCGGCCAGCGGGCGGCAGTCCTTGCTGCTCTGGCTATCGGCCGATCAAGGAAAGACCTGGCAGGAAGTGCGCACCGTCGAAACCGCCCCCGATGGCGGCGCCGACTACGCCAACCCGTCCCTGCTGCTCGGCCGCGACGGGCGCATCCACCTTGCCTACGACTGGCGTCGGCAGGGCATCAAGCACGTGGTTTTCAGCGAAGCCTGGCTTGATGGGGGGCAGCCATGAACTTCATCGCCGCCTACGGCCTGCTCGCCCACGCCCTGATTTTTGGGGCCCTGACTGCCCTCGTCCCGTTCGGCGAGCTGCGCGCCCGCGTCGCCCTGGCAGCGACCACCCTGGCGCTGCTGGTCGGCATCGCCCCCGGCATGCACGCCTTTTTCGGGACGCCGTCGCTGACCCTGGTGGCGCTGGCCGTGCTCCAGCTGGCCGACAAAACGCCATCGCCGCTGCGCTACCGCCCGGCGCTTGGCCTGCTCGTTTTTGCCATACCGTTTTATGCGGCGTCGCTCGGCTTCGGATCGTTCGATCCCTATGCCCTCGGCTACCAGCCGACGCTACTGCTGGCTGCCCTGTTACCGCTCGGCCAAGCCTTGTGGTGGAAGCGACTCGACGTCTGGCTGGTGATTCTCGTCATCGACCTCGCCGGCTACGCCAGCGGCGTTTTCGCCAACCTGTGGGATGTCCTGCTCGACCCGCTGCTCGTGCTGCTGGCGCTGATCGTTGTCGTGCGCCAGTGGGTGATCCGGCTTATCGCGTCAAGGCCTCGCTGATCAGCCGGCGGATGCTGCCAGCCTCGAAGGGCTTGTCGCAGATGGCCGAAACACCCGCCCTTTCAACCGCCGCCAGACGACCCATGTTCTGTTCGCTGGTCACCATGAGCACGGGCACCTCGGCCTGCCAGCTTTGCGTGCGAATGTATTCGGTCAGGTCGCGGCCATCCATTTCCGGCATGTTGTAGTCGGTGATGACGAGGTCGACCATGGCCTGTTCGAGCAGGCTCACCGCCTCCTTGCCATTGACCGCCTCCGTAATGCGCTCGATGCCCAGTTCGGTCAGCAAGCGGCGCAAGTGGCGGCGCGAGGCCAGGCTGTCGTCGACCACCAAAACACGCAGGTTTTCGATTTCGGCGACGTCGAGGTCTTCCGGCGGGTTCAGGTAGTCGGCTGCAGCATAGAGCGCGCGCGACAACTGCTGTTCGTTGAAGGGCTTGGCGACGATGCTGCAGGCGCCGGACTGGCGCACGGGATCGAGCACCTGCGGCCGGGTTTCGCTGGAGACGAGAATGAAGGGCACGGTTTCGAGATCGGGGTCGGCGCGCATGGCGGCGACCAGTTCGGTACCGGGCAGATCGGGCAGGTAGAGGCTGCTGATCACGATCGCGTTGCTGCTTTCGCGCTTGAGCGCCAGCAACGCTGCGCCGGCCGTATCGACCGTGGTGATCTTTTTCACGCCCTGGTGTTCGAGCATGCGGCTGACCAGATGCGCCTGCATCGGCGACGGCTCGACCAGAATGATCGCGAGGTCGACCAGCGAGGTTGTCATTGCCATGCGATCACTCCGGAACAAAGGGGAATGATCTCACTATAGCAGCGAGCGGGCGGCCGGTGGGCCGCCCGCTCCGGCCTTACCCGCGCAGACGGGTGGCGATTTCGGCGACGCGCTGGCCGTAGCGCTTGGCGGTATCGAGATCGCCGGCCGGGACTTCGTCAACGCTGGCATCGGAGGGCGAGCGGACGAGCAGGCCGACCGAGCCGCCGAGATGGTTCACATCGGCATGGGTAGCCGCCTTGGTATTGGCCGGCAGGATGCCGAGGCTGACCCAGATGCCGCCGTGCTGCGAGGCCAGCGTCTGCAGTTGAATCATCGTCGCACCTTTGTCGCCGACCGGGCTGGCGCTGTTGGTGAAGCCGCCAAAGACCTTGTCCTGCCAGGCCCGCGAATACCAGGGCTTGGACGAGGCGTCGGCAAACTTCTTGAACTGCCAGCTCGGGCCGCCCATGTAGGTCGGCGAACCGAAGATGATGGCATCGGCAGCGGCCAGCTTTTCCCAGGCGGCTTCCGGCAAGTTGCCTTCGGCATCGATGGCCAGCAGCTCGGCGCCGGCGCCTTCGGCGACGACTTCGGCAACTCGCTTGGTGTGGCCGTAGCCGGAGTGATAAACGACGATGGTCTTGCTCATGCTGTTTTCCTTTTTGAGGTCGTTGGAGTGGAGGTCATGCAACAGGCGGCAGGTCGAAGAGCAGAAATTCCGCTTCTTCAGCAGCCAAAAACTTGAGATCGGTTTCGTCGGCAATCTTGGCGCCATCACCTGGCTTTAGGTTTTTGCCGTTTATTTCCAGTTGACCGTGGATAAGCTGGACATAGCCCAGTCGAGCACGTTGCAAGCGGTAATCGATGCTTTCGCCGGGCGCCAGAATGCTGGCCCACAGTCGGGCATCCTGGCCGATGGTCGTGCTGCCGTCGGCACCATCCGGCGAGGCGACCAGCCGCCAGCGGCCACGCAACTCGTCGGGCGGCAGCGCCTGTTGCTCATAACTGGCCGGCGTGCCGTGCTGCGCGGGCTCGATCCAGATTTGCAGCAGATGCGTTTCTTCGTCCGCGGAGGGGTTCGATTCGCTGTGCAGGATGCCCTTGCCGGCGCTCATGCGCTGCACTTCGCCGCGCCGGATCAAGCCGCCGTGACCAAGGCTGTCCTTGTGCTCCAGCGTACCGGACAGAATGTAGGTGACGATTTCCATGTCGCGGTGGCCATGCCGACCGAAACCGGAGCCCGGCGCGACACGGTCCTCGTTGATGACGCGCAGGGCGCCCCAGCCCATTTCGTCCGGGTCGTAATAGTCGGCAAAGGAAAAACTGTGTTTGGCACGCAACCAGCCATGGTCGGCGTAGCCGCGTTCGTCAGAAGGGCGAAGGTGGATCATTGCAGCCTCCTTGTGAATCAATCGTAATGGTTAGTCAGCATCATATTCATGGTGTTCAACAATAAATAGCGAATAATTCCGGCGCTAACGGTTAATATTTTTCACATGAAAATATCGCTCGATCTGCTGCTCATTCTCGACGCCATCGAACGCCATGGCAGCTTCACCGCGGCGGCCGCTTCGCTGCATCGCGTGCCCTCCGCGCTGTCGCACGCCGTGGCCAAACTGGAAGGCGACCTCGGCATCACGCTGTTCCGGCGCGAAGGGCGCAAAGCCACGCTCAACGAGGCCGGACGCACACTGCTCGACGACGGCCGCCACCTGCTGCGCGCGGCGAGCGAACTGGAGCGCCGCGTCCAGCGCATTGCCGACGGCTGGGAGGCGGAACTGCGCATCGCGCTCGACGCGGTCATTCCGATTGAACGCATCTTCCCGCTGCTCAAGCGCTTCTACGCCGCCGGGCACGGCACACAGATCAGGCTCTCCAACGAAGTCCTCGGCGGCACCTGGGACGCCCTGGCCACCGGCCGGGCCGACCTGGCCATCGGGGCGCCGGGCGACCCCCCCTCACGCAGCGGCATCGCCACCAGCCTCCTATGTGCCCACACCGATTTCGTCTTCGCTATCGCCCCCGAGCATCCGCTGGCCGCCTGGCCGGGCATCATCCCGGCCAGCGAACTGCTGCACCATCGGGCTGTCGTCGTCGCCGACACCTCGCAGGAACTCGATGCCCGCACCATCGGCCTGCTTGAAGGACAAGACGTCCTGCGCGTTCCCGACATTCGCGCCAAGGTGGCGGCCCAGGTTGCCGGACTGGGCATCGGCCACCTGCCGCGCTGGCTGGCCGAACCGGAAATCGCCGCCGGGCGACTGGTTAAAATGGAGCTCGCCACGGCGCGCCCGGCCATCCCGATGCATATCGCATGGCGCACCCGTCAGGACGGCAAGGCACTCCTCTGGTTCGTGAACGAACTGGCCGATAATTACATGACAAATACATTAACCGAGGGGTTTCATTCCGAGCGCTAACCCATCCCACAATCGCGCCAGATAGTGCTATCGTGAGTAAGGTTCGACAAAAAGCTCAGAAATGGAAAAATCTCGGACAAGCCCGCTCGGCAACATGCAAGGTGGGCGCCATTTCCCGCAGTTTCTGCTGCACGAAGGTGGCGCCTGGCTGGCGCTCGGCCTTATCCTGGCCATTACGGCGGCGCTCTACGGCATGCTCCGGCAAAGAACCGAGGAGCAAATTTACCAGCGCTTCCTCTACCGGGCCGAACAGGAACGAAGCGCCCTGCTTTTTCGCCTCAATACAAATGCTCAGGTCCTGCGCGGCGCGGCAGCCTTCATAGAATCCAGTCAGACGGTCAGTCGCCAGGAGTGGCACAGCTATGTGAGCAATCTGCAACTAGCCAGGACACTGCCCGGCATACAGGCCACCGGCTTTGCGCTGATGATCCAGCCACAGGACAAGGCGACGCACGAACAGACCATCCGGGCCGAAGGCTTTTCCGACTATGCCATCAAACCCAGGGGGCCCCGCGAGCAGTACAGCAGCATCGTGTTTCTCGAGCCATCCACCGAAATCAATCAAATTGCCCTCGGCTATGACATGTTCTCCGAACCGATTCGCCGGCTCGCCATGGAGCGCGCACGGGATACTGGCGAACCGGCGCTTTCGGGAAAAATCACCCTGCTCCAGGAGACCGGACAACAATCGGGTTTTCTCATCTACATGCCGGTCTACCGGACCGGGCAGCCACGCGACAGCATCGAGGCGCGCCGGACGGCGCTGCGTGGCTACAGCTACGCGGCATTTCGGGCGACCGACCTGCTGTCGCGTGTCATTACCAAGGACAACAAGGACGTCGAGGTCGAGCTGTACGACACGGCAATAGCGCCGGCCAACCTGCTTTTTGACTCGCATAGCGGAAAAGGCGACACCCGCGGTCGCCAGCATGTCACCCTACCGATCGAGTTTGGCGGCCACCAGTGGGTTGCACAGCTGCGCAGCCGCCCCGAGTTCGACCGCATCACCTGGACGCCGTTGCCGCTCAGCATCGCCATTGGCGGCATCATGAGTGGTCTGGTGGTGTTTTTCTGGCTGCTGCACAGCGCTCGCTACCGGCGGGACATGACCAGCTACGCCGAACTCCAGGGCAAAAACGAGAAACGGCTGAGAACGCTGATCGACACCCTGCCCGACATTGTCTGCCTCAAGGATGGGGACGGCCGCTGGAGTGAAGCCAACAGTGTCCTGCTGCGCATGCTGGGCCTGAGCGATAGCGATTACCGCGGTTCGACCAGCCAGGAACTGGCCGCATCGGGCAAGCTGGACACGACAGCGCTCACCTTGCTCGAGGCTTCGGACGAGACAGTATGGACAAATGGCGAGCGCCTGCACGACGAACTGATTTTCCGCGACCGCGCAGGCGGCGAGCAGGTTTTCGACATCGCCAAGGTTCCCCTGTTTGGCGCCGATGGCAGCCGGCAGGCACTGGTCACGGTCGGGCACGACATCACCTCGCGCGTCCATATCGAAAAGGAGCTGCGTTCGGCCGAGCGCAAATTCCGCGGCCTGGTCGAGCAGTCGCTGGCTGGCGTTTATATCATCCAGGGGCCGCATTTCCGCTACGTCAATCCGTGGTTTGCCAAGCTCTTCGGCTACGATTCGCCCGAGGACATCATCGACCGGGTCAAGGTCATCGATCTGGTTACTCCGGAAGACCGAGAGAAGGTTGCCAACAATGTCCGGCGCCGCGAAAACGCAGAAATCCAGGCCCTGCACTACGGTTTTACCGGCCTGCGCGCGGACGGCGGCACAGTCGATGTCGAAGTCTTCGGCACGGCCGTGGATTACGAGGGGCAGCCGGCGGTGATCGGGATCATCATCGACATCTCAAAGCGCAAGCAGGCCGAGGCTGAATTGCTCCGCCACCGCATGCACCTTGAGGAACTGGTTGCATCGCGCACAGCCGACCTGCAACTGGCCAAGGAAGCAGCCGAGGCGGCCAGTCGCGCCAAGAGCACCTTCCTCGCGAACATGAGCCACGAGCTGCGCACGCCAATGAATGCAATCATCGGCATGACTCATCTGCTCAATCGGCGCATCAGCGACCCGGATCAACGCGACAAGCTGGGCAAGATCGACAAGGCGGCGAGCCATCTGCTGAGCCTGCTCAACGACATTCTCGACCTGTCGAAAATCGACGCCGAGCGGCTCAAACTGGAACAGACCTCGTTGCGCCTGGGTAGCATCGTCGCCAACATTGAAAGTCTGATCAGCGAAAAGCTGGCGGCCAAAGGCCTGCAGCTCCATATCGATATCGAGCCGCGCCTGGCCGAAGCCAAATTGCTCGGCGACCCGCTGCGCCTGCAGCAGGTTTTGCTCAACGTGCTCGACAACGCTGCCAAGTTCACCGAGCACGGCAGCATTTCCATCCGTGCCACAACGGCCAATGAAACTGAGAATACGCTGACCGTCCGCCTGAGCATCGAGGACACCGGGATCGGCATTGCCCCCGAGGCGCAGGAAAGAATCTTCTCGCCCTTCGAACAGGCCGACGGATCGACCACCCGGCGCCATGGCGGCACGGGCCTGGGACTGGCCATCGTCCGCCAGCTCGTCCGGCTCATGAACGGCAACATCGAACTGCACAGCACGCCCGGGGTCGGCAGCACCTTCACGCTAACCCTCTGTTTCGCCAAGGCCGGGCCGGAGAGCGCGCAACAGCCGGCGAGGCCCGCCGGCGAGGTAAACGATGACTGGCTCAGCAACTTCAACGGCAAAGTCGTGCTGCTGGCGGAGGATGATCCGATCAACCAGGAGGTCGCGCTCGAACTCTTGCAGTGTCTGCCCGGCCTGTCCATCGATGTCGCCGACGACGGGGCGGTCGCGCTCGAAAAGGCGGGACAAAAGCGCTACGACCTGATCCTCATGGACATGCAGATGCCGAACATGGATGGACTGGAAGCAACCAAACACGTTCGCCACCTGCCCGGCTACGCTGCGACGCCGATTCTGGCGATGACCGCCAACGCCTTTGCCGAGGACCGGACGCGCTGCCTCGCCGCCGGCATGTCGGATTTCATCGCCAAACCAGTCAAGCCGGAACTGCTCTATTCCAAGCTGGAGAAATGGCTGGGCGTGACGGCCGAATCGGTCTGATTTCGTTTTTGGCTATTTTTTCCGGTTGACCGTGGAAGTGCGCCGGACAGGTCAGTTGGCATCGACCCAGTCGATGATCGTCTGCCATTGCTCGATGTCGCGCTCGGCACGCGACGGCGGCAGGTCGAAAATGGTCATGCCGGCCGCCGTGGCCTGCACGTAGGTTTGCGTGTCGCGCAGGTAGGCCAGCACAGGCAGATCGAAGGTAGCGAAGAAGCGCTCGAGTTCGCCGGCCGCGCGCGTCCGCGCATCGACCCGCATGCCGATCACGGCGACGTCGGCCTTGCCCTTGCGCACGGCCTTTTCGGAGAGCAGTTCGGTCAGGAAATGACGCGTTGCCAGCATGTCGAACATAGATGGCTGGACCGGCACGATGACCCTCGTCGACAGCTTGAGCACGCGTTCGAGCATCTTGCCGTGCAGGCCGGCCGGGGTGTCGAGCACAACGTGCGAGGTGCCCTTGGGCGGCCGCGAAATCTTGTCCTCGCCGACATGCCAGGTATCGATGGTCGGTAGCGCGAAGGGGCGGATGGCCAGCCACTCGCGCGACGACTGCTGGCGATCGATGTCGCCGAGCATCACCTCAGCCCCCCGGCTGGCGAAATAGCCGGCCAGGTTGGTGGCCAGCGTACTTTTGCCGGAACCGCCCTTGGGATTGGCGACGAGAAACGCTTTCATGCCGAAACTTCCTTTTTATCAAGGATGTGGCGCACCAGATTGACGTGTTCGCGCAACGTGTAGGCCAGATCCGTGAAGCCGAGCGGAATGTGCAGGGCGCTGGCTTCATCGTCGAGCGCATCGAGCCGGCTACGGTATTCGGCCAGCTTGGCCGGGTCGAAATGATCCCGCAGGTCGTCCTCAAGGAACTTGAGTTCGCCATACACGCGGAAAACCTTGGAGCGCACGCGCCAGTTGTAGATCGCCGGCGCCACCTTGAGCAGCGGGATGAGCAGGGCGAAAATGGGGACCAGCATGACGATGAGCCGGTCGACCAGTACGGCCAGCCAGAACGGCAGGTAGCGCTGCAGGAACGGCGGCCCGGACTTGAAATAGCGCGCGGCGTCGGGCGACAGCGGCAGCATCTGGTCCTTGTAGGACGGAAACTCGCCGGCATCCTGGAAGAAGCCGGACTTGCCATGCACCTCGCTGGCCGTCCGCAGGAGCAAGGTCTGCAGGGCCGGATGGAGGTCGTCGCGAATGATCAGGTTGGCCGTCGGGGCGAGCACCTTGATGTCGTCCGGCGGGAAATCGCGGACCAGATCGGCGACGCCACGCGGAAAAGTCAGCTTGGTCAGAAAAGGAAAGCGCCGCTGGTAGGCACGGTCCTGGGCGAAGCTCATGAGCTTGATGCCCGGCGAGCGGACGAGTACCTGGACCACCGGCGCCGTTTCGGCGGCGATGATGAAGGCAGCGTCGATACGGCCCTGCTGCAACTCCTCGGCCGCCTTGAGGCCGGCCAGCGGGACAAGATGGTCGCCGGCCGAAATATCGTTGGCGGACAGCAGTTGCTGCGCCAGCTGGCGGACCCCCGAGCCTTCCTGGCCGATGGCGATGCGCTTGCCCTTGAGTTCGGTCAGCCGCGTCAGTTCCTTACCGTTGCCCGTATCACCGCGATAAAAAACCCAGACCGGCTCGTAGAACAGGCTGCCCAGCGAGAGCAGGCCGGAATCGTCCTCGGCATCCGGGTCTTCCTTGGGCGGCACGACGCCGCCCTGGACGAAGCCAACCTGGACCTCGCCCTGCTTCAAGCGTTCGATGTTTTCCAACGAACCGGCTGACGAACGCACCTCGAGCGTGATGCCGTCACGGGCCAGAATCGTCGCGTAGCGCTGGGCGAACTGGTAGTAGGCGCCGCTTTCGCTGCCTGTGCTGATGACGATCTTCTTGGGCGGCGCCGGTTCGACGAACTGGTAGGCCACAGCGAAGCCGATGCCGGCGAGCAGGACGATCCACCAGGCGGTGGCGAACAGGTCGCGCAGCGAAAGCAGCCCGGCTTTGATCTTGGCCATCATGGGATGAGGATGGTGGAGCCCGTAGTCTTGCGCGCTTCAAGGTCGCGATGCGCCTGCGCGGCGTCCTTGAGGGCGTAGCGCTGATTGACCTCGATCTTCACCTGGCCGGAGACAACGATGTCGAACAATTCGCTTCCCAGCGCGACGAGATCCTCGCGTTTGGCCGTGTAATGCATCAAGGTCGGCCGCGTGATGAACAGCGAGCCTTTCAGCGACAGCTGGATGAGATCGAGCGGCGCCACCGGGCCGGAGGCGTTGCCGAAGGAAACCATCATGCCCATCGGGCGCAGGCTGTCGAGCGAGCCGGCAAAGGTGTCCTTGCCAACGCCGTCATAGACCACGGCAACGCCCTCGCCGTTGGTGATTTCGCGCACGCGCTGGGCGAAATTCTCGGTGCTGTAGTTGATGACGTGGTGGCAGCCGTGCGCCTTGGCCAGCTCGGCCTTGGCCGGCGAACCGACGGTGCCGATGACCGTAGCGCCGAGCGCCCGCGCCCACTGGCAGGCAATCAGCCCGACGCCGCCCGCCGCCGCCTGGATCAGCACGGCATCGCCCGGCTGCACGCGATAGGTCTTGCGCAGCAGGTAGGCGGCGGTCAGGCCTTGCAGCATCATGGCCGCGCCGGTGTCGAAGGAGAGCGAATCGGGCAACTTGAGCAGGCGATGCGCTGGAATGTTGCGCACCTCCGCATAGGCGCCGAGCGGGCCGCCGGCATAGGCCACGCGGTCACCGACCTTGAGATCGCCGACGCCCTCGCCGAGCGCTTCGACGACGCCAGCCCCTTCCATGCCGATGCCCGACGGTAGCGCCAGCGGGTAAAGCCCCGTGCGGTGGTAGGTATCGATGTAATTGAGGCCGACGGCGTGGTGGCGAATCGTCGCCTCGCCGGGTGCCGGAGCCGGCACATCGACCGTCTCCCAGGACAGCACTTCCGGACCGCCGTTTTGATGCAGGCGAATGGCGTGGGGCATGAATGTCTCCTCGTTGGCTGCTATTTTGTGCGAGACAACGAGGTTATCACCGTGCCGGCCGGCAATCTACCGTCCGGCGATTTCAATTTTGGCCGTTTTTTTTCCGGTTGACCGTGGAATTCGGCCCAAAACCCTCAAACCGGCGTCAGCTTGGCGTATTCCAGCGCCAGCCACTTCATGCCGCTGCGGCCGAAATTGATCTGCACGCGCGCATCGGCGCCACGTCCTTCGGTCGACACGATGACACCGATGCCGAACTTGGCGTGCTCGACCGTCTGCCCGACACGCAACCCACCGCTCGGCACCGGCTCGGCATAACCGCCGCCAAACGAGCCGAAGGCCGGAAACGCCGCCGGCTCGGCCTTCTTGTTGAGCTTGAGCAGCAGATTTTCGGGAATCTCGTCGAGGAAGCACGACGGCACGCAGTAGCGTGTCTGGCCGTGCAGCATGCGGGTCTGCGCGCAGGAGACGTAGAGCCGCTGGCGGGCGCGGGTGACGGCGACGTACATGAGCCGGCGCTCCTCCTCCATGCCGTCCTTGCCCTCATTGACCGAGTTCTCGTGCGGAAACAACCCCTGCTCCAGACCGGTGACGAAAACCACGTCGAATTCCAGCCCCTTGGCGGCATGCACCGACATGAGCTGGACAGCCTCCTGGCCTTCGCCAGCCTGATGTTCGCCAGCTTCGAGCGAAGCCAGGGTCAGGAAGGAAACCAGCGCACCGCCTTCGCCGATGGCACCTTCGTCATCGATGAAAGTGGCGGCGGCGTTGATCAGTTCATCCAGATTCTCCAGCCGGTCCTGGCCTTCCTTGTCGGTCCGGTAATGCTGGGCGAGGCCGGATTTCTCGATGACGTGCTCGACCATTTCCGGCAGCGGCAGGCCATTCGTTTCGACGCGCAGTTGCTCGATGAGCCGGATGAAAGCGCCGACTGTCTGCCCGGACTTGCCAGTCAGCGAGGCGGCCGCGTTGTACAGGCTGGAATTGGTCTGATGCGCCGTCGCCTGCAGGTTTTCGAGCGAACGGGCGCCGATGCCGCGCGTCGGGAAATTGACGACGCGCAGGAAAGCCGTGTCGTCGTCCGGATTGCCGAGCAGGCGCAAGTAAGCCAGCGCGTGCTTGATTTCCTGCCGCTCGAAGAAGCGCAGTCCACCATAAACCTTGTACGGCACGTTTTTCGTGAAAAGCTCGTTTTCGAGCACGCGCGACTGGGCGTTGGAGCGGTAAAGCAGGGCAATCTGCGTCGGCGAAATGCCGTCGCGGACCAGTTCGCGGATTTCCTCGACGACGAAGCGTGCCTCCTCGAGATCGGAATAAGCCTCGAAAGCGCGGATCGGCTCGCCATCACCAGCGTCGGTCCACAAATTCTTGCCAAGGCGCTCGCGGTTGTTCTTGATGATGGCATTGGCCGCTGCCAGGATGTTGCCGTGCGAACGATAATTCTGTTCGAGGCGAATCACATTGTCGCCAGCGTATTCACGCTCGAAATCGCGCATGTTGCCGACTTCGGCGCCCCGGAAGCGGTAAATCGACTGGTCATCGTCGCCCACGGCAAAAACCACGGCCCCCCCACCGGCCAGCAGTTTCAGCCAGGCGTACTGCAGCTTGTTGGTGTCCTGCACCTCATCGACCAGAATGTAGCGGAAGCGCTCCTGGTAGTGTTTGCGCAAAGGTTCGTTGCGCTGCAGCAATTCGTAGCAACGCAGAAGCAGTTCGGCAAAATCGACTACCCCTTCGCGGTTGCACTGGTTCTCATATTCGGCGTACAGCTCGACGCGTTTTTGCGTGTAATTGTCGTAAACCTCGGCCTGCGCGGCCCGCACGCCCTGCTCTTTATGGGCATTGATGAAATGGCACAGCTCGCGCGGCGGATATTTTTCATCATCGACATTGAGGTTCTTGAGCAGACGCTTGACCATCGCCAACTGGTCGGCCGAATCAAGGATCTGAAAGGTCTGCGGCAGCCCGGCCTCACGGTAATGCGCCCGCAACAGGCGGTTGCACAAGCCGTGAAAAGTGCCGATCCACATGCCGCGGGTGTTGATCGGCACCAGCGAAGACAGCCGTGCCGTCATCTCCTTGGCCGCCTTGTTGGTAAAGGTCACGGCCAGCACGCCGTGCGGACCGACCTGGCCGGTCGACATGAGCCACGCAATACGCGTGGTCAGCACACGGGTCTTACCACTCCCCGCCCCCGCAAGAATGAGCGCGTGAACCGGAGGCAAGGTAACCGCTTGAAGTTGCGGGGAATTCAGATTTGCAAGGAGGTCGGACATGAAGTCTCTAGGAAATCCGGACAAAAGGCCCGGTTAATTGGTAATACCAATTCGTTGTATTTGTACAACGAAGTCAACAAACCCATGCATTTTTTCACATACAGAAGGCGAGTGCACACGTATACTTCAACCAAATATATTGCAGTGCACAAAACTATTAGCCCACAAGGCAGTCTTAACAGCAGTAGCTACCGCTACACGTAGTAAAGGAGAATCAGCATGAACAGCATGAATGCACCGAAGATCCTTCCCTGGATCGCCCGCAAGGCCGGCATCAGCGACGAGCTCGCGCTCAAGCTGTGGCGCCGCGCCGTCAGCGAAGCCGAGTACCTCACCGGCAAAACCGAAGGCTCCGATTATTGGGGTTTCGCCATCGACCGCTTCCTCGCCATCGTCGAAGACGAAGTCGGCAGTACGCAGACCTTCGACCTTACGCCTGCCCCGCAACTGTCGTGGATGTGGCGTCACCAGACCCGCATGTCCATGATGTCCCTGCTGGCCACCCAGAACGCCTATCGGCTCTGGCAGAACACACTGGAAGGCATGTACCCGCAAAAAAAAGCGGCGTGACCGGGCGTCAATAAAGCAATACCTGCTGATGCGGAGCGTGCAGGCTCCGCGTCGGCTCACCCGGTCACTATTCATCGCCAGAGGAAAAGTCATTGCCCCTGCTGCGATCAGCATCGAATAGCACTTGAATACCAAGGGCGTCAGACCCGCCTCGCCCGCATCGCCGACGAGGCAGGTTCAACCGGTATAATTCGCGGTTACTCTCCGATTTTCAGCGAATGAACCCCGCCATGCCCATGCAGGACAAATACACCCCGGCCGACATCGAGCGCGCCGCCCAACAACATTGGGACAAGACCGGCGCCGCCCGCGCCGTCGAAGACCTCAGTGGTCAAAACGCGAAACCAAAGTACTATTGCCTGTCCATGTTCCCGTATCCGTCGGGCAAGCTGCACATGGGCCACGTGCGCAACTACACCATCGGTGACGTGCTGTCGCGCTTCCACAAGATGCAGGGCTTCAACGTCCTGCAGCCGATGGGCTGGGACGCCTTCGGCATGCCCGCCGAAAATGCCGCACTGCAGAACAACGTGCCGCCAGCCGGCTGGACCTATTCCAACATCGATTACATGCGGACCCAGCTCAAGTCGCTCGGCTTCGCCATCGACTGGGAACGCGAATTCGCCACCTGCACGCCCGAGTACTACCGCTGGGAGCAGTGGCTGTTTACCCGCCTCTACGAAAAGGGCCTCGTTTACAAGAAGCTCGGCACCGTGAACTGGGACCCGGTCGATCACACCGTGCTGGCCAACGAACAGGTTATCGACGGCCGCGGCTGGCGCTCCGGCGCGCTCATCGAGAAGCGCGAGATCCCCATGTATTACATGAAGATCACCGCCTACGCCGAAGAACTGCTGACCGAACTCGACAACCTGCCGGGCTGGCCCGAGCAGGTTCGCCTGATGCAGAAGAACTGGATCGGCAAGAGCACCGGCGTCCGCTTCGCCTTCCCGCTGGCTGAAAATGCCGACGAAAAGCTGTGGGTGTTCACTACCCGTGCCGACACCATCATGGGCGTCACCTTCGTTGCCGTCGCCGCCGAACACCCGCTGGCCACCAAGGCCGCCGCTAACAACCCGGAACTTGCCGCCTTCATCGAGGAATGCAAGAAGGGCGGCGTCGCCGAAGCCGACATCGCGACGATGGAAAAGAAGGGGATGCCGACCGGCATCTACGTTACCCACCCGCTGACCGGACAACAGGTCGAAGTCTGGGTCGGCAACTACGTGCTCATGAGCTATGGCGACGGGGCAGTGATGGCCGTGCCGGCCCACGACGAGCGGGATTTTGCCTTTGCCCTGAAATACAACCTGCCGATCAAGCAGGTCGTCGCCGTTGAGGGCGAGACCTCGTTCAGCCACGAAGCCTGGTCGGAGTGGTACGCCGACAAGCAGCGTGGCAAATTGATCAATTCCGGCAAGTACGACGGCCTCGGTTACGAAGCCGCCGTCGACGCCATCGCCGCCGACCTCGCCACAAAAGACCTTGGCGACAAGAAGGTGCAGTTCCGCCTGCGCGACTGGGGCATCTCACGCCAGCGCTACTGGGGCTGTCCGATTCCGATCATCCATTGCAAGACCTGCGGCGACGTGCCGGTGCCCGACGACCAGTTGCCCGTCGTCCTGCCCGAAAACGTCGAGATCACCGGCGCCGGCTCGCCGCTGGCGAAGATGCCGGAATTCTACGAGTGCAAGTGTCCGAAGTGCGGCGGCGACGCCCGCCGCGAAACCGACACCATGGACACCTTCTTCGAGTCGTCCTGGTACTTCCTGCGCTACGCCTGCCCCGACAACACCACGGCCATGGTCGACGAGCGCGTCGCCTACTGGTGCAAGGGCGGCATTGACCAGTACATCGGCGGCATCGAGCACGCCATCCTGCACCTGCTCTACTCGCGCTTCTTCACCAAGCTGATGCGCGACGTCGGCCTGATCGGCGACTTGGGCGAACCGTTTGCCAACCTGCTGACCCAGGGCATGGTCGTCGCGCCGACCTTCTACCGCGATCTCGACGGCGGCAAGAAATTGTGGATCAACCCGGCCGATGTGGACGTCGTCACCGACGAGCGCGGCCGCCCGACCGGCGCCACGCTCAAGGCCGACGGCCTGCCGGTGGTCATCGGCGGCACCGAAAAGATGTCGAAGTCGAAGAACAACGGCGTCGATCCGCAGGCGCTGATCGACCAGTACGGCGCCGACACGGCCCGCCTGTTCATCATGTTCGCCTCGCCGCCCGACCAGTCGCTGGAATGGTCCGACGCCGGCGTCGAGGGGGCTTATCGCTTCCTGCGTCGCCTGTGGAAGACAACCTACGACCACGTGCAAGCCGGCCTCGTCGATTCCGATTTTGAGCAAAATTCCCTGTCGACCGTGCAAGCCGACCTCCGGCGCAAGCTGCACCAGACCATGGGCAAGGTCGCCGACGACTACGGCCGCCGCAAGCAGTTCAACACGGCCATCGCTGCCGTCATGGAACTGCTCAACGCCTACGACAAGACCGATCTCTCCGACGCCACCGGCCGCAAGCTGGCCCAGGAAACGCTGGAAAGTATCGCCCTGCTGCTCTTCCCCATCGTCCCGCACATTGGCCAGGCGCTCTACGCCGAGCTGAAGCCGGGCCAGGACGCCGGCGTGCAACCCTTCCCCAAAGCCGATCCGGCTGCCCTCAAGCAGGACGAAATCGAGCTCATGGTGCAGGTCAACGGCAAGCTGCGCGGTTCCATCCGCGTCGCTGCCGAAGCCGACAAGGCGAGCATCGAAGCCGCCGCGCTGGCTTCCGAAGGTGCCGTCAAGTTCATGGAAGGCAAGCTGGCGAAGAAGGTTGTCGTCGTACCGGGCCGTCTGGTCAATATCGTCGTCTGAGGAAAGCCGCCATGCGTTTGCCGCTCCGCCTGCTACTCGCCCTGATCATCGCCGCAGCCATCGCCGGCTGCGGCTTCCATCTGCGCGGCGTCGGCAGCGGCAACCTGCCCTACAAGACGATGTATATCGCCTTGCCGGACACGGCCGACGTCAATATCTGGCTGCAGCGCTACATCAAGGCCAGCGGCAGCACCGAAATCGTCGAGGACGCCAAGACGGCCGATGCCATATTCCAGCAACTGAGCGACAACCGACTGAAGACCATCCTCAGCGTCAACGCCCAGGGCCGGGTGCGCGAATACCGTCTGCAACTGACCTACACCTTCCGCGTCGTCAATCAGAAGGGGCAGGTGCTGGTGCCCTCCAACGAGGTCGCGCTGACCCGCGACATTTCTTACGACGACTCGAACATCCTGGCCAAGGATCTCGAAGAAGGCCTGCTCTGGCGCGACATGACCAATGATCTGGTCAACCAGATCATGCGCCGGCTCAGCATCATCAAGCCGAAGAATCCTGACGCGGAAGAAGACAGCGAGTAATGCTGCTCAAGGGCGATCAACTGGCGGGCCATCTCGAACGCGAGTTGCGTCCGCTTTATGTCCTTTACGGTGATGATCCGCTGCTCGTCATCGAAGCGGCCGACGCCATCCGGGCCAAATCCCGCCAGCAGGGCTACAGCGAACGCGAAGTACTCACCGTGCTGCCGCAGTTCGACTGGGGAACATTGCTGGCCGCCGGCGGCAACATGTCGCTTTTCGGCGATAAAAAGCTGATCGACCTGCGCGTACCCACCGGCAAGGTCGGCAAGGAAGGCAGCGCAGCGCTGCAGCAGTGGTGCCAGAACCTGTCGATGGACAACCTGCTCCTCATCACCCTGCCCGAGCTCGACTGGCGCGAGGAAAAGGCCGCCTGGTTCACGGCGCTGGTCAATGCCGGCGTCGCCATCAAGCTCATGGCACCACCGCTTGCCGAGCTGCCAGGCTGGATTGCCGGCCGCCTGCGTCGCCAGCAACAGAGCGCCGACCTGGAAAGCCTCAAGTTCATCGCCGAACGCGTTGAAGGCAACCTGCTCGCCGCCCACCAGGAAATTCAGAAGCTCGGCCTGCTCTACCCGGCCGGCCAGTTGAGTCTGGCGCAGATTCGCGATGCGGTGCTCAACGTCGCCCGCTACGACATCGATGGCCTGCGCGAAGCGCTGCTCTCAGGCGACGTCGCCCGTCTGACGCGCACGCTGGACGGCCTGATGCAGGAGGGCGAAGCACCGCCGCTCGTGCTCTGGGCGATGAGCGAGGAAATCCGCGCGTTGACCATCATCCGGGCCGGCATGGACGCCGGCAAGCCGGTGGACATGCTGCTCAAGGACGCCAAGGTCTGGGGGCCGCGCGCCAACCCGGTAAAAAAGGCGCTGCAACGCCTGTCCACCGCAGCACTCGAAGCGGCGCTGCAACATGCCGGGAAAATCGACCGACTGGCCAAGGGCATCGGTCACGGCAATATCTGGGAAGAATTTCTGCGGCTCGGCCTACGCCTCACCGCTGTTAAATAACTAAGCCGCCTTGTTATCGGCGGCCTTGTCCTCGGGTGGCGTATCCGGCTCCAGGTCCTCCCAGAGGCAGGTATGCTCCTGACGCACGTCATGCAGACCGGGCTTTTCCTTCTCCTGAACCAGGCATTCGCCTGAACACTCGTCAGAAACCACTACCAGTTTCATTTCAGCGTCCACCTGGCGTTCGCCATCCCAGAAGCTACACGTAGCGCAGACCTTAACCTCGGTCGGCAAAATCAATTTTTCAGCCATCTTGTCCTCGACGGAAAGCCCTGTTGTCGTTGCGGATAAGAGTTTACCCGGTTCTAGAAGTTCCCACTTATTTGTCTGGCTATAATGTTCCTTTGCCCCGCACGAAGAACATCATGGACATCAAGGAATACATGCAGACCGTCGGCCGTCAGGCCCGTGCTGCCTCGCGTCGCGTCGCCTCGGCCTCGACGGCCGAAAAGAACGCCGCCCTGCTCGCCATCGCCGCGGCCATCCGCCGCGAAAAGGCCGCCCTGGTCGCCGCCAACCAGGAAGACCTGGCTGCCGCCCGCGCCGCCGGACTTGAAACCGCCATGCTCGACCGCCTGACCCTGACCGAAAAAGGGGTCGACAGCATGGCCGCCGGCGTCGAGCAGGTCGCCACCCTGCCCGACCCGATCGGTGAAATGGGCGAATTCAAATACCAGCCGTCCGGCATCCAGGTCGGCAAGATGCGCGTGCCGCTCGGCGTCATCGGCATCATTTATGAAGCCCGTCCGAACGTCACGGCCGACGCTGCCGCCCTGTGCCTGAAATCCGGCAATGCGGCCATCCTGCGTGGCGGTTCGGAAGCCATCCGCTCGAACCGCGCCATCGCTGCGCTGGTCCATGAGGGGCTGCAAGCCGCCGGGCTGCCGGCCGATGCCGTGCAGGTGATCGACACCACCGACCGCGCCGCCGTCGGTGAGCTGATCACCATGCGCGAATTCGTGGACGTCATCGTGCCGCGTGGCGGCAAGGGGCTGATTTCGCGCCTGCTGGCCGAATGCCGGGTGCCGATGATCCAGCACCTCGACGGCAACTGCCACGTATACCTGGAAGAGGAAGCCGATCCGAACAAGGCGCTCAAGATCGTCGAGAACGCCAAGACACAGCGCTACGGCACCTGCAATACGGCTGAATCGCTACTCGTCGACCGCGCTGTCGCCGCCATGCTGCTGCCGCCGATTGCCCACATGCTGAACGCCAAGGGTGTCGAAATCCGCGGTTGCGCCGAAACTTGCGCCATCGTGCCGAATGCCGTCGCCGCCACGGAAGAGGATTACTACACCGAATTCCTGGCGCCGATCATTTCGGTCAAGGTGGTTGCCGGCATCGACGAAGCGATCGCCCACATCAACAAGTACTCGTCGCATCACAGCGAAGCCATCGTCACCGACAACCACCCGAAAGCCATGCGCTTCCTGCGCGAGGTCGATTCGGCCTCGGTCATGATCAACGCCTCGACCCGCTTCGCCGATGGTTTCGAGTATGGCCTGGGCGCCGAGATCGGCATCTCGACCGACAAGATCCACGCCCGCGGCCCGGTCGGTCTGGAAGGCTTGACCAGCCAGAAGTGGGTCGTGCTGGGCGATGGACATGTCCGTGCCTGAACCGACAACCCCATGAATCAATGAACCTCATAGCGCAACAGGTAAGCGGCTGGCATTACAATAGCATTTCGCAGATGTACCCCACCAAAACTCGCTAACGGAAAAACGCATGGCCATTACCTGGACCGCCGACCTCAATACCGGCATTGATGTCATTGACCAGCAGCATCAACGGATCGTTGAATTCATCAACCATCTGGAAACAGCCCAACTTGCCAAGAAAATGGACGCTATCAAGCAGGTCGTCGAGGACTGCTTCGATTACACCCTGTCCCATTTCACCTTTGAAGAAAGCCTGCAGGAAGAAGCCGGCTACCTGTACTGCAAACCACACAAAAAAGTGCATGAGCTCTTCATTCGGCGTCTTTCCGAATACAAGGAGCGCATGGACCTGGGCGAAGACGTCGGCGAAGAGCTGCATCAGCTCCTCAGCCGCTGGCTGATCAGCCACATCAAGCGCGACGATGCGGATTACGTCAGCGCGGTGAAGAGCAACATGATTACGGTCATCAAGGAAAAGGAAGAGAAGAAAGAAACCAAAAGCTGGTTTGGCCGTTTCTTCAAATAAGCCGATGCCGAAAGCGACTTTCAACTGGGCCGACCCCTTCCTGCTCGATAGCCAGCTGGCAGCTGACGAGCGGCTCGTTCGCGACGCCGCCCGTCAGTTCGCACAGAAAGCCCTGCAGCCGCGCGTGCGCGATGCCTTCCGCAACGAGCACACCGACCCGGCCATCTTTCGCGAGATGGGCGACATGGGCCTGCTCGGCGCAACGCTGCCACCGCAGTACGGCGGCGCCGGACTGAACTACGTTTCCTATGGATTGATCGCCCGCGAGATCGAATACGTCGATTCCGGCTACCGCTCGATGCTCAGCGTGCAGTCCTCGCTGGTCATGCTGCCGATCTTCGCCTTCGGCTCGGAAGAACAGAAACAGAAATACCTGCCCGGCCTCGGCCAGGGCAAACTGATCGGCTGCTTTGGCCTGACCGAGCCGGACTCAGGCTCCGACCCCGGCAGCCTGAGCACGCGCGCTCGCGCCGTACCGGGCGGCTGGAAGCTCTCCGGCAGCAAGATCTGGATCACCAACGCACCGATCGCCGACGTCTTCGTCGTCTGGGCCAAGGACGACGAAAGCGTCATCCGCGGCTTCATTCTCGACAAGGGCATGGCCGGGCTCAGTGCGCCCGTCATCCACGGCAAGGTCGGCCTACGCGCCTCGATTACCGGCGAGATCGTCATGGACGAAGTCTTCGTGCCGAGCGAAAACCTGCTGCCCGGCGTCGCCGGCCTCAAAGGTCCATTCACCTGTCTCAATTCGGCACGCTACGGCATTGCCTGGGGCGCCCTCGGCGCTGCCGAAGCCTGCTGGCACACGGCGCGGCAATACACGCTGGACCGCAAGCAGTTTGACCGGCCGCTGGCCGCCAACCAGCTCGTCCAGAAAAAGCTCGTCGACATGCAGACCGAGATTTCGCTCGGCATCCAGAGCGTGCTGCGCCTCGGCCGCATGATGGACGACGGCAGCGCCTGCCCGGAAAACGTCTCGATGCTCAAGCGCAACTCCTGTGGCAAGGCTCTCGACATCGCCCGCATAGCGCGCGACATGCTCGGCGGTAACGGTATTTCGGACGATTTCGGGGTCATCCGCCATGTCGTCAATCTCGAAGTGGTCAATACCTACGAAGGCACCCATGACGTCCATGCGCTGATCCTTGGCCGCGCGCAGACCGGGATTTCGGCCTTTTGAATTTCGGCCGTTTTTTCCGGTCCACCGTAGCAACGACCACGGAGGCAACATGAAAACCCGCCCCAACCAAACCTATCAGGCCGTCGTCGCTGCCCCCGGCTTTACGCTTGGCGTGCAGTGCAGCGACGATGAAATCACTGGCATAGACTTCCTTGAACCGCGCCCGGAAGTCGCTGCCACGACCCCACTTGCTGCCGAAGCCGTGCGCCAGTTGCGCGCCTATCTGGCCGACCCGAATTTCAGCTTCGGCCTGCCGTTGAGGCCGGCCGGCACCACTTTCCAGCGCCGCGTCTGGGAACAGATTTCGGCCATCCCGACCGGCCAGACCCATACCTACGGCGAAGTAGCGAAAAATCTCAGGAACGCCCCGCGCGCCGTCGGCCAGGCCTGTGGCTCGAACCCCTACCCGGTCGTCGTCCCTTGTCACCGCGTCGTTGCCACCGGCGGCGGGCTCGGCGGCTTCGCCCGCGAACGCGGCGGTTTCCTGCTCGACGTCAAACGCTGGCTACTGACGCATGAATCCAGCGAATTTTCCAGCAAACGCGGCTGATCTTTCCGAGATCGACAATTTCTGCGACGCCCTGTGGCTGGAAGACGGCCTGGCCAAGGCGACGCTGAACAGCTACCGCTCCGACCTCGGCCGCCTCGCCCTGTGGCTGGCCAACAACGCGCATGAACCTTTGCTCGACCTGCGCGAAACGACGCTGACCGGCTTCATTGCCCATCTGTCGAAACAAACCCGCGCCAGCTCGCAGGCGCGCTACCTGTCGACGCTACGCCGTTTCTACCGCTGGCAGCTTGGCCGCGGCCGCATTGTCGCCGACCCGACCCTCAAGCTGGCCAACCCGAGCCGCCCGTCGCGCCTGCCCAAGGTCATGTCGGAAAAACAGGTCGAAGCCCTGCTCGACGCGCCCGATCTCGACACCCCGCTCGGCCTGCGCGACCGCGCCATGCTCGAAACCATCTACGCCACCGGGCTGCGCGTCTCCGAACTGGTCGGCCTGCGGCTGCACGAAGTCAGCCTCGCCGACGGCGTCCTGCGCGCCCTCGGCAAGGGCAGCAAGGAGCGCCTGGTGCCACTCGGCCAGCTCGCCATCGAATGGATCCAGCGCTACCTTGCCGAAGCGCGGCCGGACATCCTGAACGGCCAGCAAAGCGACGACCTGTTCGTCACAGCGCGCGGCGGTGCCATGACGCGCCAGGCTTTCTGGCAACTGATCAAACGCTACGCACTGATCGCCGGCATCGCCCCCGAGAAGCTTTCACCGCACGTCCTGCGCCATGCCTTCGCGACCCACCTGCTCAACCACGGCGCCGACCTGCGCGTCGTCCAGCTGCTGCTCGGCCACGCCGACATTTCAACGACGCAGATTTACACCCACGTCGCCCGTGAACGGCTGAAAACGCTGCACGCCGTGCATCACCCGCGCGGCTGAAGGCGGAGCGAAACACGTGCACTGCAGTCAAAACCGGATGGTTTCCGCCGCCGCGAAGGCGTATTCTTTTGACTCGCCTGCCGCCAGTTCCAAACCTTTTCGACAAGGTGACGCCATGAAACTCAAAAGCCTTTCGCTCCTCGTTTCCGCCGTGCTCCTCCTCGGTGCCGGTGCCGCCCAGGCCCTGCCCGGCCCGCACCATATCCCGGGACCGCGCCACGTGCCGGGACCGGGCTATGTGCCGCATGCACCGACGCCGCCCGGCTACCATCGCCCGCACCGTAGCGGCCACCATTACAATCCCTACCGTGGCCCGCGCGGACCGCACATACCGGGACCACGGGTGCCGCGCCCGCCCCGTCCGTAAAACCATTTCCAGCAGTCTGAACATGAGCAAAACCGAACACGCTCCCGAAACCCAGGCCACCAAATTCCTCAAGGCAAACAAGGTGGCCTTTTCGACGCATCTCTACGACTACGAGGAACACGGCGGCACCAAGGTGTCAGCGCGCGAACTCAACGTCGATGAACACGCGGTGGTCAAAACCCTGATTTTCGAGGACGAGAACGCCAAGCCACTCATCGTGCTCATGCACGGCGACTGCAAGGTGTCGGCCAAGGAGCTGGCGCGCCAGATCGGCTGCAAGAAGGTCGAGCCGTGCAAGCCCGAGGTCGCCAATCGTCACACCGGCTTTCTGGTCGGTGGCACCAGCCCCTTCGGCACCAAGAAGGCGATGCCGGTCAATATCGAAAAAACCATTCTCGACCTGCCGCTCATCTACATCAATGGCGGCAAACGCGGCTTTCTCGTCGGCGTACACCCGCACGACATCGTGCGTACGCTGCACCCGAAGGTGGTCGAGGCGGCGCTCAAGGCGTGATTGCCAATGACAATCGATAATATTTAAGCAATCGATTGGAACTATAAATCAGCAGTCCGTAAAGTGGCACTCAAGACAAAGGAGCGCCACCATGACCCAACTCGTCATCCAACACTACGCCCGGCCGACTGCCCGCCGCCATCTCTGGGTCGGCATCGCCATGGCCGTCGTGGCCATCGCCTTCGGGATCGAACAGGCAGTCCAGTGGCTCGCCGCCCACCCGATGGCCACCAAGGGACTTGAAGCCAGCCTGTTGGCCGGCGCGGCAACCGGTCTTGGTGCCATTCCCGTGCTCATGCTCCGCCGTCCCTCGGAACGGCTCATGGCCCCGATGCTCGGTTTGGCCGGCGGCATGATGCTCGCAGCCAGCCTTTTCTCGCTCCTCGTCCCGGCCGTGCAGACGGTGGCGGCCAGCGACGCCGCCTGGCCGCTCGGCCTCGCCACGGCCATCGCCTTGCTGGCCGGCGCTGCCGCCATGCAGAGACTCGACCGCCGCTTGCCGCACGAGCACGTCGAAGAAGTCGAAAGTAGCGGCATGACGCCGAACGTCGCGCTCGTCGTCGCCGCCATCGCCATCCACAACGTGCCTGAGGGTCTCGCCGTCGGTGTTGCGGCGGCGTCGGGCGCCGATCACGGCATGAGCCTCGGCATCGCCTTGCAGAACATCCCGGAAGGCTGGATCGTGGCCAGCGCCATGGTGGCGCTCGGGGCGGCGCCGATCCGGGCCGCGTTGATCGCCCTCGGGACCGGACTCGTCGAACCGGTTGGCGGCTTGTTCGGGGTCATCGCCAGCACCGTCGCCGGCACCGCCTTGCCGATGGCGCTTGCCGCGGCAGCCGGGGCGATGCTCTGGGTGGTCAGTCACGAAATGATTCCGGCCTCGCACAAACCGGGGCGGGTCGGCGCGGGAACGGCCGGTCTGGCGGCGGGTTTCGCCGTAATGACGGTGCTCGCAGCGGCTTTCTAGCCGACGCAGGGCACTTCCACGGTCAACCGGAAAAAGGGGCCAAAATCGAAATATCCCTCGCCGCGCGGCGGGGAACAAAGCGGCTCAGGGAGCCGCTCAGAGCGAACGTTCGATGATGACGCCGACGCGCTTGACGCCCGGCATCATGCCGAGCTTGGCCACCGACACGCGGACCCAATGCACGGCGAAGGTTTCCAGCACGTAGCTCGCCACGTGTTCGGCCAGCGCTTCGATGAGATTGAAATGCACGGCAGCGAGGTCGGCACGCAGGCGGTCGACGACCACGGCGTAATCGACCGTGTCGCGAATGTCGTCGCTGGCCCCGGCTGAGGCGGTCGACACGCCGATCTGCAAGGAGATTTCGACCGTCTGCGGCATGGCCTTCTCGCGCGGATAGATGCCTATCCACGTTTCGGCGCGCAGTTCTTCGAGGAAAATGATGTCCATAGGGCGGTCGACCGCAGCAGCGGTGTAAAATTTGGCGCGATTGTACCTCTAGCGACCCATTTCACCCATGCAAAACGCCCTCGCCCCGCTTCTGGCAATACTGGCCGCCTACCTGCTCGGCTCCGTTCCCTTCGCCATGATTTCCTCGAAGCTCTTCGGCCTGGCCGATCCGCGCACCTACGGCTCGGGCAACCCCGGCGCCACCAACGTGCTGCGCAGCGGCAACAAGAAGGCGGCCCTGTTCACGCTGATCGGCGATGCGCTCAAAGGCGCCGTCGCCATCATCGTCGCGCGACAATTCGGGTTCAGCGACACGATCATTGCCCTCGTCGCCCTGGCCGTCTTCCTCGGCCACCTTTATCCGGTCTTCCTCAAGTTCAAGGGCGGCAAGGGCGTCGCCACTGCCGCCGGCGTGCTGCTCGCCCTCGACCCCGTGCTCGGCATCGCCGTCGCCGGCACCTGGCTGCTCGTCGCCTACGTCTCGCGCTATTCCTCGCTGGCCGCCCTCATCGCTGCTGGCGCCGCACCGCTCTACGCCGTGCTGATGCACGGCGCCACCAACCAGACCATCGTCGTCGGCCTCCTCGGCATGGCCCTGATCGGCAAGCATTGGCAGAACATCCAGCGCCTCATGGCCGGCCAGGAAACGAAGATCGGCAGCAAGAAAAAATAGGTTTTCAGGCTGCGGGCAGACGCACCATTACCCGCAAGCCCCGACCGTCCGGGCCATCGTCCAGCGTAATTTCGCCGCCATGGCCGAGGACAATCTCGCGGACAATCGACAAGCCGAGTCCGCTACCGGTGTGATCGCTGCCATCAAGCCGGAAAAAGCGCAGGAACACCCGTTCGCGTTCGGCCGGCGGAATGCCGGGACCGTTATCGCTGACGGTCAGGATCACCCAGGCCGCGCCGGTTTCATCCACCGCGCGGGCGACGCCGACGGTGACCAGCCCGCCTTCCGGCGTATAGCGGATAGCGTTGTCGATCAGGTTGGCGACCAACTCGCGCAAGAGCACCGCCTGCCCCGACACCGTCGCCGTTTCGCCCCCCTCGCCGGCCACACCGTCGACACCCAGATCGATATGCTTGCGCCCCGCCAGTGGCAGCAGGTCGACCACCATGTCCCGGGCCAGCGCTGCCAGATCGACCGGTTGCGGCACCATGACCAGGCCGTTCACCGGTTCGGCCCGCGATAGCGACAACAACTGGTTGGTCAGCCGGATGGCCCCGCCCAGGCTCCGGTGAAAAGCCTCGACGGCGGGACGCATGGTGATTTCCTCGTGCTGGCGCAGGGCATATTCGGCCTGGGTGTTGAGCACGGCGAGCGGCGTCCGCAACTGGTGTGCAGCGTCGGCGATGAAGCGGCGGCGGGCTCCAACCATCTTGTTGATCCGCCCCATGTGCTGGTTGATGGCATGGACCAGCGGCGCCACCTCGCGCGGCACCTCGTCGGCAGCGAAGGGCGTCAGGTCGTCGTCCGGCCGGCTGCGGATCGCCCCGCCCAGGCGCTCGATCGGCTTGAAGGCCTGGCGCGTCGCGAGCAGCGCGACACCGAGGGCGACGACGACAAGTAGCGCCTTGCGCCCGATTTCGCCGAAAAACAGGCTCTGCACGACCTCGTGCCGGGAATTGGTCGTTTCACCAAGGATGACGATGACCGGCCGGGGAAACTCGGTGCGGTAGAGCGGCTTGAGCATCGCCCCCAGACGCAAGGCCTGACCGTTGTAGACGCCGTCGTAGAAGACGGCGACATTGGGTTGCAGCGCGGGCGGCATCGGCAAGCCTTCGTAGCCGGTGATCTGCTCACCACCTTCGTAGCTGACGCCATAGAAAACCCGGTCGGAACTGCCGGCCTCGAACAGTTCGAGGGCGGAGTACGGGATATCGACGACGACTTCGCTTTCCGTTGCGTAGATGCGTTCGGCGATCCCCTTGAGCGAGGCCGACAGCGAGCGGTCGTAAGCCTGGTTGGCGGCAGCCAGCGCATCGCGGTAGCTGTACCAGGCGTCGACCAGCAACAGCGCCGAGAGCACGCCGACCAGCCAGACGACGAGGCCGCGTTTGAGGCTCTTGCGCGGCAGCGTTGCCGGTTCGTCGTAGCTGGCCGACATCAGTTCGCCGCCTCGGCCGCGGCATCGACCAGGTAGCCGAGGCCGCGCACGGTGGTCACGACAACGCCGCTGCCTTCGAGTTTCTTGCGCAGGCGCGAGACGTAGATTTCGATGGCTTCCGGCCGGGCATCCTGCTCCATGCTGAAAATCTTTTCGAACAGCGCATCGCGCGACACCGGCCGCCCGATGCGCCCGAGCAGGGCTTCGAGCACGGCCAGTTCACGCGGCGTCAGGGACAACGCCTGACCATCGACCGTGGGCAGGCGGCTCACCGTGTCGAAAGCGAGACGGCCGAGGCGAACCACCGGCGTCTGCCCGGTCGACCGGCGCAGCAGGGCCTTGAGCCGGGCTTCGAGTTCTCCGAGCTCGAAAGGTTTGGGCAGGTAATCGTCGGCCCCGGCGTTGAGGCCGCGAATGCGCTCATCGACCGAACCGCGCGCCGTGAAAATCAGCACCGGCACCCGCGAACCGCGGGCGCGCAGGCTTTTGAGCACATCCAGGCCGTCCTTGCCGGGCAGTGACAGGTCGAGCAGCACGCCATCGTAGTCGCCGCTCAGCAGGTAATGCTCGGCGTGGTCGCCGCGGTCGGCGATATCGACCGCATAGCCGGACTGGCGCAGGGATTTGGCCACCCATTCGCAGAGTTCCGGATGGTCTTCGACCAGCAGGATTTTCATGGTTTGTCTCCGTTTTATCTTTTTTGGCCGGCCGGAGCCGACGCGTTGAAGCCATTGTTCCGCGCGAATCGACCGAAAGCAAATCGAAAGCTTGCCCGCCTTTAATGCGATCCACCCGGCGTCGCCGGGATGAATACCCATCGACAACAACCTCTCGGAGGAGACAATGCGTCACCAATCCCTGTACCGGGCCATGCTGGCCTGTTTTGCCCCGCTGGCCTTCGCCGGCACCGTTCACGCCGCCCCGCTCGACGATCTGCGCGCCGAAATCGCCGCCCAGAAAGCCCGTCTGGAAAAGCTGGAAGAACTGCTGACGGCGACCGCCGCCACCACCAGCGCGGCCACCAAGAAAGCCGAGGAAGCCAACAAGAAGGCTGACGAAGCGAGCAAGACCGCCCAGGCCGCCGCCACCCCGGCCAATAGCAGCGGCCTGTCGATGCCGGCCGGCCTGACCATCTACGGTATCGCCGATGCCGGCGTCGAAGTTGCCGACTACGGCCAGGGCAGCAAGACCCGCGTGCAGAGCGGCCTCGGCTCGGCCAGCCGCCTCGGCTTCAAGGGCGCCCGCGATTTCGGCGACGACCTGACCGCCTACTTCCAGCTTGAAGCCGGCGTTTCCTTCGACAACGGCCAGAATACCGGCCACTCGTCGAACGTCAGCAACCCCGGCCAGGGCAATGCCTCGTCGGCCTCGGTCAATAGCACCGGCGTCGCCATTTTTTCGCGCAACACCTTCATCGGCCTGAACAGCAAGAAATTCGGCGATCTGCGCTTCGGCCGCGACTATGCGCCGATCTACTCGATCACCAGCATTTCCGATCCGTTCACCATCGGCGGCGCCACCGCCTTCCGCCTGTGGTCGTCGGCTGCGGCCAGCCGCTTCGACAACGGTATCTTCTACGCTTCACCGACCCTGGCCGGCTTCAAGGCCAACCTGGCGTACAGCGCCGGCATGGAGAACAACAGCCGGGCCGATGTTGGCGTCACCGGCGGCGCCCCGGCCAACAGCAACACCGGACCGCAGGATGAAGGCAAGGGCTACAGCGCCAGCCTGACCTACGCCAACGGCCCGCTGTTCGTCGGTGCCGGCTACCTGAGCTATCTCAAGATGGGCAGCGTCAGCGCGCCGGCCACCGAGAACGCCCGTCGCGCCGCCTGGAACCTGGCCGCCACCTACGACCTGAAGTTTGCCAAGCTCTACGCCCAGTTCCTGCACGGCGAGGACACCCAGGAAGGTGCCACCACGTACAAGAGCCTCGACCGCAACGTCTGGTGGCTGGGCGCCGCCGTGCCCTTCATGGAACGCCACACCGTGCGCGCCGTCTATGCCCACCTCGACGATCGCCTGAGCACCAACCGCGACTCCGATCATATCGGCGCCGGCTACGAGTTCGCGCTCGACAAGCAGACCGACCTCTACGCCTACTACGCCACGGTGACCAACAAGAACGGCGGCCAGAACTCGTTGTGCGCCGGCGGCACCTGCCAGGGTTACGACAAGGATTCCGGCCTGCCGGCCAACTTCTCGCCGAAGTCGCTGATGCTCGGCGCCCGCTATCGCTTCTAAGCGGCTGGCGGCGATTGCCACGGTGAACCGGAAATTTTGCCCAAAATCGAAATATCTCCGGTCAGCGAAAGCAAATCGAAAGGCGTCGCCGCTAAATTGAACACACAGCCATCCGGCCGGCACTGACAAGCCGCCGGCCGGATGCCAGAATCAAACCAAGGAGACAAAAATGAATACAACCCGTCGTCGCTTCCAGCGCGGCCTGCTCGCCGGCCTGACCATCGCCGCCCTCAACGCCACCGTCGGCATGGCGCCGGCCCTGGCGCAATCGACCGCCGACCTCGCCGCCGCCGCGCAGAAGGAAGGCAAGCTGGTCATCTACGGCGTCACGGACAACGAACAGGCCAACCACCTGATCCGCGAATTCCGCAGCATGTACCCGGCGATCAACGTCGAGTACAGCAACATGAGCACCACCGAGCTGTACAACCGCTTCATCTCGGAAAGCGCCGCCGGCAGCTCGGCCGACATTACCTGGTCGTCGTCGATGGACCTCCAGATCAAGCTGGTCAACGACGGCTACGCCCAGCCGCACAAGTCGGCCGAAACGGCCAAGCTGCCCGACTGGGCCAACTGGAAGAACGAAGCCTTCGGCACCACCTACGAGCCGATCGGCATCGTCTACAACAAGCGCCTGATCCCGGCCGCCGACGTGCCGCACAGCCACGCCGATTTCATCAAGCTGCTCAACACGCAGACAGAGAAGTACAAGGGCAAGGTCAACACCTACGATCCCGAAAAGTCTGGCGTCGGCTTCATGCTCGTCACCCAGGACAAACAGGTCAACGCGGCCAGCTTTGCCGAACTGCAAAAGGCGCTCGGCGCCGTGCAGGTCAAGGTGCAGGCCTCGACCGGCACGATGATGGAGCGCATCGCCTCCGGCGAAAACCTGATCGGCTACAACCTGAACACGGCCTATGCGCTGACCCGCGCCAAGAAAGACCCGTCGATCGGCATCGTGCTGCCCAAGGATTACACGCTGGTGTTGAGCCGCGTCATGTTCATCGCCAGGAAGGCGAAAAACCCGAACGCCGCCAAGCTCTGGCTCGATTTCGTGCTGTCGAAGAAGGGTCAGGAAATCATTGCCAGCAAGGCCGACCTCTACGCCATTCGCCCCGACGTCGAAGGCGACACCACGGCCAGCGGCCTGAAGAAGGAACTGGGCGACGCCTTGCGCCCGGTCGCCATCAACACCGGCCTGCTGACCTACCTCGACCAGGCCAAGCGACTCGAATTCCTGAAACAGTGGAATAGCACGGTCAAGGGCAAGTAAGCCCCCCCCGATCAAGGGCGCTTCCGTCTTGGCGCCCGGTGGCCGGTAGCGGTTACCCAATCGCCTCTGCCGGCCACCACCCCCTCCCCTTTCCCGAGGAACTCCCATGCTCCAAACATTGCCCCGACGGGCAGTGGTGGCTCTGCTCGCCCTCTCCGTCTTCTTTCCGCTCGGCCTGGTGATCTACCAGAGCGTGCTGTCCGGCCCCTTCTTCATGCCGGCCGCCAAGCTCAGCCTGGAATCCTTCGCCTTCATCTTCGACGATCCCGACTTCTGGTCGGCCGCCAAGAACACCTTCGCCGTCGCCATCGGCATGAGCGTCATCGCCATCCCGCTCGGCGCCATCCTCGCCTTCATCATGGTCCGTACCGACCTGCCCGGCCGCAAGTGGCTGGAGACGCCGATCCTCATCCCGATCTTCGTCTCGCCCGTGGTGCTCGGCTTCGGCTACGTCGTCTCGCTCGGCCCGGTCGGCTTCTTCTCGGTCTGGTTCCAGGAACTATTCGGCGGCGTGCCGTGGAACATCTATTCGCTGGCCTCGATCATCGTCATCGCCGGCCTGACCCATGTTCCGCACGTCTACCTGTACTCGTCGTCGGCCCTGCGCAACCTTGGCTCCGACGTCGAGGAAGCGGCCCGCCTGTCCGGCGCCAGCCCCTTCCGCGTCGCCCGTGACGTCTCCATCCCGATGGTTTCGCCGGCCCTGCTCTACGTCGGCGTGCTGGTCTTCTTCCTCGGCTTCGAGATCTTCGGTCTGCCGCTCATCCTCGGCGATCCGGAGGGCCACCTGGTGCTGACTACCTACCTGTACAAGCTGACCAACAAGCTCGGCACCCCGTCCTATCACCTGATGGCAGCCGTGGCGACCTGCATCATCGCCGTCACCTTCCCGCTCGTCCTGCTCCAGCGCGCCCTGCTCAAGAACGCCCAGCGCTTCGTGTCGATGAAGGGCAAGTCGGCCCGCCAGCGCCCGCTCATGCTCGGTCCGTGGAAATGGCTGGCCTTCGGCCTGATCCTCGCCTGGCTGTTCATTACCGTCGTCGTCCCGGTGTCTGGCATCGCGCTGCGCTCGGTGGTCAGTTCCTGGGGCCAGGGCGTCAACCTGCTCGAAGTGCTGACCCTCGACCATTTCCACGCCGTCTTCGAGGAAAACACGATGATCCGCTCGATCATCAACTCGGTCCTCATCGGCACCCTGGGCGGCGCCCTGGCCGTCGGCGGCTACCTCGCCATCGGCCTGACGACGCACCGCAAGAACGACGGCCTGTCGCGCTTCGTCGATTACATCGTTCTCACGCCGCGCGCCATACCGGGCCTGATGGCCGGTCTGGCCGTGTTTTGGGTCTTCCTCTTCGTGCCCTTCCTGGCCCCGCTGCGCTCGACGCTGTTTTCGGTGTGGTTCGCCTACGCCGTAGTCTGGCTGGCCTACGGCATGCGCCTGATCCAGAGCGCGCTGATGCAGGTCGGCCCGGAACTCGAAGAAGCCGGCCGACTGGTCGGCGCCTCGAACGCCCGGGTGTCGCGCGACATCACCGTGCCGCTCGTGCGCAACGGCCTGCTCGGCGCCTGGCTGCTGATCTTCATGATCTTCGAGCGCGAATACTCGACCGGCGTCTACCTGCTCTCCCCCGGCACCGAGGTCATCGGCGCCCAGATCGTCTCCCTGTGGGCTTCCGGCGCCGTCGATGTGGTCGCCGCCCTTTCCCTGATCAATATGGCGCTGGTCGGCATCGGCCTGGCTGTGGCGCTGCGCTTTGGAGTAAAACTTCATGACTGACAAGACCATCCTCTCCGTCGACAACCTCGCCCTGTCCTACGGCAGCAATCCCATCCTCAAGGGCGTCTCGATGCAATTGAAGCGCGGCGAAGTCGTCTCCCTGCTCGGCCCCTCGGGTTCCGGCAAGACGACGCTGCTGCGCGCCGTCGCCGGCCTCGAACAGCCGCATCACGGCAGCGTCACCATCGCCGGCCGGGCGATCTACGATGCCGCCGCCAACATCGACATTCCCGCTGAAAAGCGCGACCTCGGTCTGGTCTTCCAGTCCTACGCGCTGTGGCCGCACAAGACGGTGTTCGACAACGTCGCCTACCCGCTCAAGCTGCGCAAGGTCGCCCAGAACGAGATCGTCCAGCGCGTCCATGCGGCCCTCAAAAACCTCGGCCTCGACCACCTCGCCGAGCGCTACCCGCACCAGCTCTCGGGCGGCCAGCAGCAGCGCGTCTCGATCGCCCGGGCGCTCGTTTACAACCCGCCGGTCATCCTGCTCGACGAACCGCTCTCCAATCTCGACGCCAAGATGCGCGAAGAGGCCCGCGCGTGGCTGCGCAACCTGATCGTCGAAATGCAGCTGTCGGCGCTCGTTGTCACCCACGACCAGTCGGAAGCGATGGCGATGTCCGACCGCATCCTGCTCCTCAACGGCGGCGTCATCGAGCAACAAGGCACGCCGACCGACATGTACGGCCAGCCGCAGACCTATTTCGTCGCCGACTTCATGGGCAGCAACAACATCATGACCGGCCGCATCGGCGACATCAAAGGTGGCGAGGCGCGCATCGATCTCGACAACGGCATCTCGGTCTGGGGCCTGCGCCGCACCAACGCCGCCATCGGCCACGAGGCCAAGGCCGTGATCCGCGTCGAGCAGGCCCGGCTGGCCGATGCCGGCGGCCACAACCGGACGGAAGTCGATCTCGTCACCTCGATGTTCCTCGGCGACCGCTACGAATACGTCTTCCATGCCGGCAAGGACCTGCTGCGTTCCTGGGGCACGCGCCACGAAGCGCCGGGCAAGCGCTGGCTGGAACTGCCCGGCGACGCCGTGTGGATTTTCTGATCACCTCCGCGCAGTAACGCAATGTCACTGAACTTGGCGTCCCGAGCTTCCCCCGGGCCGGGACGCGCTTTTTCGATTTTCGCCCTTTTTTCCGGTTGACCGTGGCAATGCCCGTAGCGATGCTCATTTCCCGCCTGCGCCAAAGCGCCTGGATCGCCGCCGCCCTCGCCATCGCCGCCCTGGCTGGCTGGGCGGCCGCCGCAGCCCACCTGCCGCTGCCGTGGATGCTCGGCCCGCTGTTTTCCATCGCCCTCCTGCGCGTCGCCGGTCTGCCGCTGCGCGCCCTGCCCGGCGGCCGCCAGGCCGGGCAATGGGCGATCGGCACCGCGCTCGGCCTCTATTTCACGCCGGCCGTGCTCGGCGAACTCGGCCGCCACACCCCGGCCATCCTGCTCATGGCCGGCTGCGCCGTGGTCTTCGGCCTCGCCGCCGCCCGCCTGCTCGAACGCTGGGGAGACGTCGCCCCGAACACCGCCTTTTTCGCCGGCCTGCCCGGCGGCGCCTCGGAAATGGTCGTCCTCGCCGAGCGCCACGGCGGGCAGCTCGACCGCATTGCCGCCGCCCACGCCCTGCGCGTCATGCTCGTCGTCAGCGTCATTCCCTTCGCGCTGCACCACGGCGGCCGCGAAGGGCACGAAACCTTCCGCGCCCTGGCCGGCGCCGTCGACTGGGCACGCTTTCCGCTGCTCCTCGCCGCCTCGCTGGCCGGCGTCGTCATGTTTGCCAAACTGCGCATCGCCAACGCCTGGGTGCTCGGCCCGCTACTCGTCGTCGGCGGGCTAACCGCCGCCAACCTGCCATTGACCACGTTGCCCGGCTGGCTGGTCAATGGCGGCCAGCTGCTGCTCGGCTGCGCGCTCGGTACCCGCTTCTCGCCCAGTTTCTTCCGTGCCGCACCGCGCTTTCTCAGCGTCAGCGCCGGCGCCACCACCCTGACGCTCATCCTCTGCGCCGCCTTCGTTGGCGCCCTCGGCTGGCTCATTCCCATCCCCTTCGCCTCGCTGCTGCTCGCCGCGTCGCCCGGCGGCATGGCCGAAATGAGCATCACCGCCCGCGAAATGCATCTCAGCGTCCCGCTCGTCACCGCCACCCACGTCTTGCGCGTGGTGCTGCTTACCGCCTGCGCGCCGCTGCTCTGCCGCCATTACCTGGCCTGGCGCGAAAAACGATCCACCACCACACGAGACAAACCATGAACCACGCCGCAAACCAAAACCCGCAGCCCCAGACACCACCGGCCAACCCCGCCCCGAACGACGACGGTCCGGTCGCCGTGCTCGGCTACAATTGAAGCCACCCGCCATGCTCTGTCTGGCCGGCCACCTCAACCACCCGCAGCGTCTGGCGCTGGCCGGCGAAATTCACGCCCGGCCGTTCATGGTCATCGAGGCGCCGGCCCACGTTTCGCACCTGGCGATCCATGCCGGCGACGGCGAGCTCGCCCACGACCGCCTGCTTGCCGCGCTGTGCGCCCGCTTCGGCGTCGCAGCGCCGGCCGCCGGGGCGCAGCATTTCTTCCATGATTTCGGCCATTTCCGCCTGAAGTGGGAGGGCCACACCGAGTTCTCGACCTTCAGCTTCGTCGAAACAGCCGAGGAAAGCAGCGACTTCCAGCGCACCGCGTTGCGCCACGTGCCAGCCGACTGGCTGGCCCTGCTGCAGAGCTCGGTCATCGTCGCCGCACACCTGATCGCCGAACGCGGCACTCCGCTCGGCATCGACGACAAACGACTCAAGCGGCTGTTCCCGGTGCCACCGCTGGTCGGCAGCCAGGTGCTGTCGGACGGCGAAATCTGGACTGATTTTCAGGTCGGGCCGGACGGTTTCTCCAAGTTCCTGCTTCGCGACACCGGCCTGCGCGAATCGCAGATGGGCCGGCTGGTCCAGCGCATCTGCGAAATCGAGACTTACCTGATGATGGCCTTGCTCGCCCTGCCCCTGGCCCGCGACGGCGCCGTGCTGCTGCAGGCGATCGAGGAAGACCTCACGGCGCTCGGCGCCCGGATGAGCGGCCTCGACGTCGACGGCCAGGCCGAAGATTTGCTGCGCGAGATTTCCCGGCTCGACGCCCGGGTCCGCGCCCAGTCCTTCCGCACGGGTTACCGCTTCAGCGCGGCCCAGGCCTACGACCGCATCGTCGGCGCCCGCATCGGCGAGTTGCGCGAACAGCGCATCGAAGGCGTGCCGACCATCGGCGAGTTCATGGAGCGCCGGCTGGCCCCGGCCATCGATACCTGCGTCTCCGTGGCTGCTCGCCAGGAAGCCCTGGCCGCCCGCATCAACCGCTCGAATGACATGCTGCGCACCCGCGTCAGCCTGGCTCAGGAACGGCAGAGTCAGAGCGTGCTCGAAAGCCTGAACCGCAGCGCCCAACGCCAGCTGCAGTTGCAGCAAGCGGTGGAAGGGCTGTCGGTGGTGGCCATTTCCTATTACGGCATCGGCCTCGCCGGCTATGCACTCAAGGCACTCAAGGGCTGGGGCCTCGATATCCCGGTCGACCAGGTCATCGGCCTCTTGATGCCGCTGGTCGCAATGGCCACCTGGCTGGGCCTGCGTCGCCTGCACCGCCACTTGCAGCCAGCGAAGCACTGAACCAAAGTCAGCCAGCTCCGTCCAATGAGTCCTCCGTTTCAATCCCAAGGAAATCCCATGACCCAAACCGTCACCCTCGGCGGCAACCCGATCACCGTCGCCGGCAAATTCCCGCAAAAGGGCGATGCCGCCCCGGCTTTCTCGCTCGTCGCCAAGGACCTGTCCGACGTCACCCTGGCCAGCCTGGCCGGCAAGCGCAAGATCCTCAACATTTTCCCGAGCATCGACACACCGACCTGCGCGACGTCCGTGCGCCAGTTCAACGCCAAGGCCAACGGCCTGCCGAACACCGCCGTCCTCTGCATCTCGGCCGACCTGCCCTTCGCCCAGGCTCGCTTCTGTGGCGCCGAAGGCCTCGATAACGTCGTCACCCTGTCCACCCTGCGCGGCCGCGAATTCATCGAAGCCTATGGTGTCGCCATCACCAGTGGCCCGCTGGCCGGCCTGACAGCTCGTGCCGTCGTCGTCCTCGACGAAAACGACAAGGTCATCCACAGCGAACTGGTCGGCGAAATCAAGAACGAACCCGATTACGCTGCCGCCCTGGCCGCCCTCTAAGGTCAAATCATGCGTTCAGACACCTTCGCCGACTTCGAGGCCCAGGCATTTGCCGAAGGATTTGACGAGGTGCTTGAACGCAGTTGGCCGGCCGATGCCGTGCTCGACGCGCACACGCATCCATTCGCGCTCAAGGCGCGGGTCGTGCGCGGCGAAATGTGGCTTACCGTCGGGCCCGAGACCCGGCATCTCAAAGCCGGCGACGACTTTGCGCTGGCTCGCGAAATCACGCACGCCGAACGCTACGGTCACGCCGGCGCCACCTACTGGGTCGCCCGCAAAAACTGAGCAGGGCATGCGCTGGGCCAAAAATGCGGCAAGCGTCATCCGCCGCCCAGGGCCGGCCCAGAGCAGAAAAACCACAAGAAATATGGCCTTGCCACGGTCAACCGGATTTTCGGCATGAAATCCAAAAATTGATCCATTTTCAAATCGCCGCCAGAGAGCGGCCTTGAAGCCTTGCCGTAGCGCGCATTTTCGACAACACTGGGGCATTACCCTGCGGACACCGAGCATGCACGCCCTTTCGCCCGAAGCGCTGTCCAGTTACTGGTCAGCCAACGAAATCGCCACCAACATCGTCGTCTTCATGAATCTGGTCGGCGCCCTGCTGCTCGGCTTCATTCTCGGCTACGAGCGCTCCTACCACGGCCGCGCCGCCGGCATGCGAACCTACGGCCTGGTCTGCGTCGCTTCCTGCGCCGTCACCGTCATCTGCGGCTATCCCAACTCCTGGTTCGGCGGCTCCGCACTCGCCCAGCAGGCCGGCACGCTCCCCATCACCGACCCGACACGGGTCATTCAGGGCATCGTCACCGGTGTCGGCTTCCTCGGCGCCGGCGTCATCATGAAAGAAGGGCTCAATATCAGCGGCCTGACCACCGCCGCCTCGATCTGGGCGGCCTCGGTCATCGGCATCCTCGTCGGCATCGGCTTCTACGGTGCCGCCATCCTGCTCACGCTGTTGTCGGCTGGCTGCATGCTCTACGTTTCCCGGCTCGAAGCCTGGCTTCCGTCACGCCACGCCATCTCGGTCAAACTGTGCTTCGCACCGGAATTCATGCCGCAGGAAGCCCTCGTCCGGAAAGCCCTGCTCGACATGGGCTATGAAGTCGCCGGGGGATCTTTTTCGGTCGGCTACCAGGGCCGCGCTCAGGAATGGCGTTTTGTCGCCGTGGCCCTCGGCCAGGGCATCGGCAAACCGCTCGCCGAAATGCCCGCCAGCCTGATCGGACTCGACGGCGTCGACAGCTTCAACGTCGCCCACGCCCGCAACTGAGCCCTAGCGCAGCAACTCGCTCAACGGCCAGCGCGGTTGAATGGCAAAACTGCCCGCCGCTTTCGCAGGTGTCCCGGCCTGCAAACGCAGACAACCGGCCAGCGCGATCATCGCCCCGTTGTCGGTACAGAACTCGAGCTCGGGGTAATAAACACTGAACCGCTTGCGCCGCGCCTCGTCGTCGAGCGTCGCCCGCAGCTGCTTGTTGGCGCCAACGCCACCGGCCACCACGAGCTGCTTGAGGCCGGTCTGCTTCATCGCCTTGAGCGACTTCTTGACCAGCACCTCGACGATGGCCTCCTGAAATGCGCGCGCCGCATCGGCCTTGAACGTTTCGCTCATGTCGTCGGCGTGCTCGCGCACCAGCGTCAGCACCGCCGTCTTCAAGCCGGAAAAACTGAAGCTCAGATCGCCCGAATGCAGCATCGGTCGCGGCAATTCATAAACGCCTGGCGTTCCCGCTTCGGCCAGCTTCGACAGCAAGGCGCCACCCGGATAGGGCAGGCCGAGCAACTTGGCGCTCTTGTCGAAAGCCTCGCCCGCCGCATCGTCGAGTGTCTCGCCGAGCAACTCGTATTCACCAACCGCCGTCACCCGCATCAATTGCGTATGACCGCCCGACACCAGCAAGGCAACGAACGGAAAGGTCGGTGGCGTCGCCGACAACAGCGGCGACAGCAGATGCCCTTCGAGGTGATGCACCGGGATGGTCGGTTTGTCGATAGCCAGCGCCAGGGCTTCGGCAAAGGCGCAACCGACGAGCAGCGCCCCGGCCAAACCAGGCCCGCGCGTATAGGCCACCGCGTCGACATCGTCGAGCGAGCGGTTGCCTTGCGCCAATGCCTCGCGCAGAAGCGGCACGACCCGCCGGATGTGATCACGTGAGGCCAGTTCCGGCACGACGCCGCCGTACTCGGCATGCATCGCCACCTGTGAATGGAGGGCGTGCGACAGGAGGCCGGCTTCGCTGTCGTAGAGCGCAATACCGGTTTCATCGCAGGAAGATTCAATACCGAGAACTAGCATGGCGTGGATTTTAACACTTGGATTAGCAGGGTTTTTTCGCATATACTGTTCGGCTACCCGCAAAACCTGCGGAACAAATTTTGCGCGCACTGCCTTTTACTTGACCTGGCAGGCGCCTAACGGAAGGGGGTGATTTATATGCCGAACATTCGTGTCAAGGAAAATGAGCCGTTCGAAGTTGCTATCCGCCGCTTCAAGCGCACGGTCGAAAAGACTGGTTTGCTGACCGAGCTGCGTGCCCGTGAGTTTTACGAAAAGCCCACCGCCGAACGCAAGCGTAAGGCTGCCGCTGCTGTCAAACGTCAGCACAAGCGCCTCCGTAGCCTGACCCTGCCGCCGAAACTTTTCTAATCGGAAAAGTATCGCTGCACGAAAGAGCCGCCCGCCCAACAGCTGGCGGCTCTTTGCTTTAAGAAAGCCGAAAATGAGTTTGAAAGCCCGCATCACCGAAGACATGAAGTCGGCCATGAAGGCCAAGGAAACGGCCAAGCTGAGCGCAATCCGTCTGCTGCTCGCCGCCATCAAGCAAAAGGAAGTCGACGAACGCGTCGAACTCGATGACAACGCCGTCATCGCCGTCATCGAAAAGCTGACCAAGCAGCGCAAGGACAGCGTCACCCAATACGAAGCCGCCGGCCGCCAGGAACTGGCCGACGCCGAGAAATTTGAAATCGCCGTCCTCGCCGTCTATCTGCCGGAAAAAATGAGCACCGCCGAAACGGCTGCCATCGTTGCCGCCGCTGTCGCCGAAACCGGCGCCAAGGGCCCGGCCGACATGGGCAAGCTCATGGCCGTCCTCAAGCCACAACTGGCCGGCAAGGCCGACATGGCGGAAGTCTCGAAACTGGTCAAGGCAGCACTGGCCGGTTAAGCGCGGATGATCCCGGATTCGTTCATCCAGGATTTGCTGGCCCGGGTCGATATCGTCGACCTGGTGGATGGCTACGTTCCGCTCAAGAAAGCAGGCGCCAACTACGCCGCCTGCTGTCCTTTCCACAACGAAAAATCGCCGTCCTTTACCGTCAGCCCGACCAAGCAGTTTTATCACTGTTTCGGCTGTGGGGCGCACGGCACGGCGATCAGCTTCGTCATGGAATACCAGGGCCTCGGGTTCGTCGATGCCGTGAAAGATCTCGCCACCCGCGCCGGCATGCAGGTACCGGAGAGCGAAGGGCGCAGCTTCAAGGACGAGAAACCGGGCCAGACAAAAACGCTGATCGAGGTCATGGCCCGCGCCGCCGCCTACTACAAGGATCAACTCAAGAAATCGCCCCGCGCCATCGAGTATTGCAAGAAACGCGGCCTGACCGGTGAAATCGCGGCCCGCTATGGCATGGGCTACGCCCCTGACGGCTGGCAGAATCTCCAGGAAGTCTTCCCCGATTACAACGCCGACGAGCTCAAAATCGCCGGGCTGGTCATCGAAAACGACTCCGGTCGCCGCTACGACCGCTTCCGTGACCGCCTGATGATTCCCATCATCAACCCGAAAGGTGAAATCATCGCCTTCGGTGGCCGCATCATCGACCAGGGCGAGCCGAAATACCTCAACTCGCCGGAAACGCCGCTTTTCGAAAAAGGCCGCGAACTGTTCGGCCTGCCACAGGCCCGTCAGGCCCTGCGCGAAACCGATACCGCCATCGTCACCGAAGGCTACATGGACGTCATCGCGCTGGCCCAGAACGGCGTCGGCAACGCCGTTGCGACACTCGGCACGGCAACGACTGCCACCCACGTCACCAAACTGCTGCGCCAGGTCGACCGCGTCGTTTTCTGTTTCGACGGCGACAATGCCGGCCGCAAGGCGGCTTGGCGGGCACTGGAAAATTCGCTGGAAGCACTGGCTGACAACAAACGTCTCGCCTTCATCTTCCTGCCGCAGGAACATGACCCCGACAGCTATATCCGCGAATTCGGCAAGGAACAGTTCGACCGCCAGGTCACGCAGGCCATGCCGCTTTCCGACTTTCTGCTGCGCGAACTGGCCCAGCGCTGCGATCTGACCAGCTCCGAAGGCAAGGCGCAGCTGATCTACGAAGCCAAACCGTTACTGCTCAAACTGCCGACGCCGCTGCTGCGCCTGCAACTGGTCAAGCGCCTGGCCGAAGCCAGCGGCTTTGCCCAGGGCGAAGTCGAGCGGCTGTGCGAACTCAAGTCCTACACGCCCTCCGCTCCCCCCAAAGCGAAGCGCACGGCACCGTCACTAACCCGCAACCTCCTCCGCATCGTGCTGCACAAGCCACAACTGGCCAGCCGCCTACCGATCGACCTGCTGCCCGACACGCCGGAACGCCCAGCGCTGATTCGCCTGCACGAATTGGTCAGTGCCAGCCACGAAGCCAGCAGTTACGCCGGATTACGCGAGCAACTGCGCGGCCAACCAGAGGAAAGCATGATCGAAAATGCGGCGTCGGAACTTCTCGGCCAACCGTTTGACGAAGACGAAGCGGACGCCGAGTTTCGCGACACACTCGAAAAATTGCAGGAAGGCGGCCAGAAACGCGCCTTTGCCGAATTGCAGGCAAAAGCCCATCAATTCGGCGTAGCGGGACTCAGTGCTGCAGAAAAAATGGCTTACATACAACTGCTCAGCAAACAAGCAAATCATCGCTAAGTTGTGGTAAAATTTATGGTTTTCTCGAATTCTATGGATCGTGTTCATGGCTAAGGCAAAAGACCCCGTTAAGGAAGCCCCGAAGGCTCGCATCAGCAAGGCCAAGGAGAAGGCCGCCGAGAAGGCGCTGCTGCAAGGCCAGATGGCTGAAGCCCCCGAACCGCTCGACGCCGAAGCGCGCAAGACGCGTCTCAAAACCCTGATCAAGCTGGGCAAGGAACGTGGCTATCTGACCTACGCCGAGATCAACGACCACCTGCCTGACGACGTGGTCGACGCCGAGAGTATCGAAGCAATCATTTCGACCTTCAGCGAAATGAGCATCCAGGTTTTCGACGAAGCCCCGGCTGCCGAAGACCTGCTGATGTCGGACACCGCCGCCGTTGCCGCCGACGACGAAGAAGTCGAGGCGCAGGCCGAGCAGGCACTGTCCACCGTCGATTCCGAATTCGGCCGCACGACCGACCCGGTCCGCATGTACATGCGCGAAATGGGCACGGTTGAGCTCCTCACCCGCGAAGGCGAAATCGAGATCGCCAAGCGGATCGAGGAAGGTCTCAAGCACATGATCCAGGCGATCTCCGCCTGTCCGACCACGATCACCGACATCCTCGACATGGCCGCCAAGGTCGAAAACGACGAGATGCGGATCGACGAACTGGTCGATGGCCTGATCGACCCGAACGCCACAGAAGAAGTCGCCGCTGCGCCCGAAATGCCCGAGGCCGATGAAGAGGAAGCGGACGACGAGGATGAAGACGGCGAAGGTGGTGCCGCTGGCGCCGCATCCGCCTCGCTGCTGCAACTCAAGACCGATGCGCTGGAGCGCTTCAAGGCTATCAAGAGCGTGCACGGCAAGATGCAGAAGCTGCTGTCGAGCAAGGGGCCGCATGACAAGGCCTATCTCAAGCTACAGCAGCAGATTTCCGACGAACTCCTCAACATCCGCTTCACATCGCGCTCCATCGAACGCCTGTGTGACAGCGTGCGTGGCATGGTCGAACAGATTCGCGGCTCCGAGCGCAAAATTCAGCAAATCTGCGTCGACCGCGTCAAAATGCCGCGCCCGCATTTCATCCAGAGCTTCCCGGGCAAGGAAACGACGCTGGAGTGGGTGGACGCCGAAATCGCCTCCGCACCGAAGACCTATCTGGCCATCCTGACTCGCTGCGCCCCGGACATCAAGGAAGAACAGAAGAAGCTGATCGCCCTGCAGGAACGCATCGGCATTCCGCTCAAGGATCTCAAGGATATCAACAAGCAGATGTCCACCGGCGAAGCGAAGGCCCGTCGCGCCAAGCGCGAAATGACCGAAGCCAACCTGCGTCTGGTCATCTCGATCGCCAAGAAATACACCAACCGCGGCCTGCAGTTCCTCGACCTGATCCAGGAAGGCAACATCGGTCTCATGAAGGCCGTGGATAAGTTCGAATACCGTCGCGGCTACAAGTTCTCGACCTACGCCACATGGTGGATTCGCCAGGCCATCACCCGCTCCATCGCCGACCAGGCACGGACCATCCGTATCCCGGTGCACATGATCGAAACGATCAACAAGATGAACCGGATCAGCCGCCAGATCCTGCAGGAAACGGGTGCCGAACCCGATCCGGCAACCCTGGCCAAGAAGATGGACATGCCGGAAGATAAGATCCGCAAGATCATGAAGATTTCCAAGGAGCCGATCTCCATGGAAACCCCGATCGGCGACGACGACGATTCGCATCTTGGCGACTTCATCGAAGATCAGTTGACGCTGGCTCCGGCCGATGCGGCCATGTACTCGAGCCTGCGCGGCGTCACCAAGGAAATCCTCGACACCCTGACGACGAGGGAAGCCAAGGTCCTGCGCATGCGCTTTGGTATCGAAATGAATACCGACCACACGCTGGAAGAAGTCGGTAAACAGTTCGACGTCACCCGCGAGCGCATCCGTCAAATTGAAGCCAAGGCGCTGCGCAAGCTGCGTCACCCGACCCGTTCCGACAAGCTGCGCAGCTTCCTGGATCAAAACGGCAACTAAGTTTTCCGGGCCTGTAGCTCAGTTGGTTAGAGCAGAGGACTCATAATCCTTTGGTCCACGGTTCAAGTCCGTGCAGGCCCACCAATTAGCAGTTTGCGACCAACCCTCCGGGGTTGGCCGCACGTTTCAGTAGCACCCGGTAGGCACTTCGGCGAAGCTCCATTGCCGACACGAAGTGGCAGGTTTTTTAGGCATTTTTTGTAAAGGCATTCGACATGAATACAGAATCCATCCTCACGCACCTCAAAAAGCACGGCCAGCTGCTCGATGCTGATATTGCGAAAGGCACAGGCATCGCGTTGTCGGATGTTCGTACATCTATCCTCGAACTGTCCGCCCAAAAAGCCATTTCGGTGTGCAGCATGACCACTTTCAAGAATGGCACGCCGACCGAAGGCATGTTCTGCCGCGTTTCAGGTTACATGCCGTCAGCCGCTCCGGGCCGCAAGCCGGGCGTCAAGACCTGAGACTGAGGGGCGGCACGGCTGCCCCACGGAACCTTCCTGCTATTCAATGACGCGGCCGCGCTGTAGTTTTACCTGGCCGCGTTTTATTTTGCTCTCGACGCGCTTGCGCTGGGAGTTTCGGCTGGGCTTGGTCGGCCGCCGGACGGCTGGCACAAAGGCCGCCGAAGCAATCAGTTCGCGCAAGCGAACCAGCCCGTCTTCCCGGTTACGCTCAAGGCTGCGATGCTTTTGCGCCTTAATGACAATGACGCCCTCGCTGCTGATCCGCTGATCGCGCATCGCCCGCAGTTTTTCCTTAACTTCATCTGGCAAGCTCGAAGCTGCGATATCGAATCGCAGATGCACGGCGTTCGACACCTTGTTGATATTCTGCCCGCCCGCTCCCTGAGCGCGGATGGCGGTGAATTCAACTTCGCTTTCGTTCAAGTGAAGCACATTCATGTTTTTGGTTAAGAAAGCGTCGAAATATTGATGATTAACCCGTGCATCTTACGCGTCTGATTCAATGATTCCCGCACAATCAGCCCCCTATTAACGAGGGTGCTTGAAATATTTTCTTGACTCGCTCATCCCAATTGATTATCATTTTTGCAGATTTTGGCAAACCCGCGCGAAAGCCGGGGACGCAAAGCCACCGGGCTCACTGATGGGCACTGTTTCAACCATCAATTGCTAGCGGGGTTGCCGGGCAGCATTTCTGCACCCGACCGTCTCCTGACTTGCGTGCCTCAGCACTCCGGAGACCCGCAATGAACACTCACCGTTTAGCTCACCCGACCTGGCTCAGGCAAGGTTCCGTCACCATCCTCGTGGCCATTGCGTGCTATTCCTACGGCGACCGGGCGCATGCCCAGACTTACGCACCGTGGCTGCGCCAGATCGGCATTACCAATGCGATCGAATCGGCTGCCAACTGGGGCAAGGGGCAGGTACTCGGCGTCGTCGACACAGGTATCAACGCCACCCACCCGCAATTTGCCGCCGGGCAGGTTTCGCAGACGCTGAGTTCCTGCGCAGCGGTGTCCTTCAAATGTGCCAATGGATTTGCCGACGACAACGGTCATGGCACGGCGGTAGCCAGCATCGCAGCCGGCAACCGTACCTCTCAGTTCAGCACCATCACCGCCGGTGGCTACACGACCGTTGCCGGCAACTTCATTGGCGTTGCTCCAGCGGCCAATATTGTTGCGGAGAAAGTGCTTAACTCGGCAGGATCAGGCTATTCGACCGACGTGGCCAATGGCGTCAAGAAGGCGGCGGATGCGGGAGCCGGCGTGATCAACGTGTCGATCACCTACAGCAACGATGCCAACACCGTTGCGGCGATCAACTATGCCGCGGCCAAGGGCGCCTTCGTGGTTTGGGCCGGAGGCAACAGCGCTCAGAATCTGGTGAATAACCTGAATACATCAGGCCTGACCCAGGCAGCGATCCAGCATCTGATTTTCGCGGGCTCGGTCAATAGCACCAACGTCGCTTCCAGCTTCACCAACAAGCCGGGGAGCGGTTCGCTGGTAAACACATCCGGCGTCAAGACCAGCTACACGACGCGCTGGATCATGGCTCCGGGCGAAGCCATTCTTGCCCCCCAAACGACAGCAGGAAACAACGCCTACGCCCTGTGGTCCGGCACTTCGATGGCGGCACCTGTCGTCAGCGGCTCCCTCATGCTGTTGCAAAATGCCTGGCCTATCCTCAAGACCAACGGCACGACGGCAGATTTGCTATTGGCCACGGCAACAGATCTGGGTGCTGCTGGCGTCGATGCCACCTATGGCCGCGGACTGACCAATCTGGGCACAGCTTTCAACCCCTATGGCACGCTGACCGTCACCAAGGCGAACGGCCAGACCGTTGCCGTCAGCTCGCTGACCGGCAGCCTGCTGTCGAGTGGCGCCCTTGGCTCGCTTTCCACCATCCAGAGCAAGCTGGCCAATTACACGGCATTCGATGGCTACGCTCGCAACTTCACGGTCAATCTTTCCACCCTGATCAAGACGCCGACAAGCAAGGCGACGCTCAACCCACTCCCGACCAACACTTACTCCGGCCCCAAGGCGATGAAGTTTGCCGGTGGCGAGCTGGCCTTTGCGCTGGAATCCACGGGAGGCGCCGCTCAGCACATCGGCGAGTTTGCCTACAATGCAGACCAGGTGCTGCCGATGATGACCGGTTACACGCTGTTCACCAGTCAGACGGGTAGCGTTTCCGGCATGGGTTACGGCGCCTCGTCGTCCTACCCGTTCGCCAAGGCACTGTTCAACGACGATTTGATCGCTCGCCAGATGAGCGATTTCGATACCAGCAACATGAGCAGCCTGGCGCAAGGTGGCTACCAGTTCAGCTACGGCACCACCGTTGCGAAGAACTGGCGGGTTGCTGCGTCCTACACGACGACGCCCGGCACAACGGCCATGACGCCGAATGCCGCGCAGAACAGCCTCGTGAAGATCGGCGTGGCCTATCGCTACAACGACCGGATCAGCGGCGGCATGACCTACAGCAACGTGGCCGAGCACAGCTCGCTGCTCGGCGCCGCCTACAACAGCGGCAGCATTCTGGCGCTCGGCCAGAATGCCACGGATGTTATTGGCTTCTCGCTGGCCTACAGGCTCGACCACACCAGCAGTTTGCTTTTCAACGGCGAACAGGCTTTCACCAAAGCCGGCAGCGGCGACGCCAACAGCCTGTTTACGGGCACCACGGCCATCCGCTCGCAATCCTGGGGCGTGACCTATCTGCAGCAAGACGTCTGGACGGCGAAGGATCTGTTCGCCGCGTCGATCAAACAACCGCTACGCCTGAGCACGGGCAGTGCCGCCATCACCACGGCCGGCGTCGACCAGCAAGGTTACGCCGTATATGAAAAGAGCTGGACCAGCCTGGCACCGGACGGTCGTGAAATCGACCTGACCCTGAGCTATCGCATGCCGGCCGGCAAGACCGATACGCTGATGCTCCAGGCTGCCTACCAGAAGGATGCGCTCAACATGGCCGGCAACAATCAGGCGCAACTTGGCCTTATCTGGAACAAGAACTTCTGATCGCGACGCCCCCCTTTATCCCCCTCTTTTGAGCGTCCCCCGGCCACGGGCGACGCTCATTTTTTTTGTTCGAGCTGGTCGTACACCGCCGTCGCCACCTTGGCCAGCTCGCCCTTGTCGATACTGGCCGACAGGGCGTAACCGAATTTGCCGTCCACCCAGTAGAACACATTGACCAGGCCTTCGCGGGCGAAGCGGAAGCCGGTTTCGGGTTGGGCTGCATTTTCAGTCGTCACGTACAGCGTCATGCGCTGGCCGCTGGCATCCTGGTACATGAACTGGGCAACCGGGCCGGCGTTGCCGGGAAGCAGGCGACCGCCAACCAGCTCGTAGCCGAGGGCGCCGAGTTTGGGCGGGCTGACCGGCGTGCCGAGACGCTTGGACAACCATTTGACCAGCGCCTCTTCCTGATCAGCCGTCACCTCGACCGGGCGGCGCGCGTCCGGACTGTAAACTACATGGGCGACGGCAGCCTGCCGTGACAGCGGCACGACGACCTGTGCCACATGCTCACGGCTCTGGTACTGGCCATGTCCCAGCCAACCGGCGACGCCACCCAGCGTGGCAACGAGGACGCCAGCGGCAATCTGCTGCAGTGGCCAGGATTTCAAATTTGGCCATTTTTTCCGGTTGACCGTGGAATTCAACGGTTGCACCGTCAACGCCTGCAGGAGATCAGGCACAGGCTCGACCAACACCGGATTGAACAGCGTCTTGAGCGCCTCGTTCTGGGCGCGATAGGCCCGAACGCGTTCGGCGTCCTCGGGATAGAGAACCAGATAGGCTTCGATCTCGGCCCGTCTCGACGCACTCAAGGCGCCGTCGACGTAAGCGTGCAGGTCGTCTTCGGTGATATTGAGCGGGCTCATCGCACGACCCTCAGATTGGCGCCTGCCTGCCGGCCATCCATGATCTGGCGCAGCCGTTCGCGTCCGCGCGACAGGCGGGACATCACGGTGCCGACCGGAATGGCCAGCGCAGCGGCGATTTCGGCATAACTCATTTCTTCCAGCCCGACGAGGAGCAGCACCTCGCGCTGCTCGTCCGGTAACTGGCGGAGGGCGGATTCGAGGTCCATCACTTCCAGCCGATCGCTCTGGGTAGCGCGCGTCGGCACCTCGCTGGCATCGTCGTCGAGCGCATGGGTCGGCAGACTGCCCCGCCGCAACTGATCGACGCGCAGGTTATGCATGATGCCAAACAGCCAGGCGCGCAAATCGCTGCCCGCCCGCCATTGGGCGAAGCGGCTCCAGGCGCGTTCGAGGGTGTCCTGCACGAGATCGTCCGCCGCCGCGCGGTCGCCCAGCATCGCCCGCGCGTAACGGCGCAGGCGGGGCAATTCGGCAAGGATCGCGCGGCTGTCCACGTGGGTCGATTAAGGCTTGGCAACGTGCCAGACGTTGTTGAACCCATCGCCGGTCTTGTCACCCGCCTTCTGGTCCTTGGCCCAGAAATACAGCGGCTTGCCCTTGAAAGCCCACTGCTTCTTGCCATCGTCGCGCATGACGATGCTGTAGTCGCCGCTCGCCATGTCGCCCTCCATGGCCATCAGTGGCGGCCAGTTGGTGGCGCATGGGCCATTGCACACGCTCTTGCCGCTACCGGCAGCATCCTTGTCGAAAGTGTACAGCGTCATGCCGTTGCTGCCGGTCAGCATGCCATCCGACATCATGGCCGGTGCCGCAGCGCGCGTGCCATATCCGGAACAGGCAGCCAGCGTGGCTGACACGAGCAGCGTGAGAAGCAGATTTTTAGTTTTCATGATGATCTCCGTTGGTTTTGGGGGGCTACACCGACGTATACGGAAGACGCGATCAGTTTATTCCATCGGCTCGGCCAAGCCGCCACAACGAAGTCACCTCGGCCGCCCGCGCCGCATGCAGCGGATCGCTCGCATCCTGCGCCTTGGGATGCTTCGGTCGGGTATCGAGACGATCAATCACTTTCAGCCCGGCCATTTCGATCCAGCCGAGCAGCTTTTTTCGCGAGCGCAGGCCGAGGTGTTCGGCGATGTCCGAAATGATCAACCAGCCCTCGCCATCGGGTTCCAGATGATCCGCCAGGCGCTCGAGAAAGCCACGCAGCATGCGCGAATCCGGATCGTAAACCGCGTATTCGACTGGCGAAGTCGGCTGGGCCGGCACCCATGGCGGATTGCAGACAACCAGCTTGGCCCGCCCCTCCGGAAAGAGATCCGCCTTGACGAGGCGGATTGCCACGGTCAACCCGAGTTTTTGCACATTTTCAGAAGCGCAGGCCAGCGCCCGCTCGTCCATGTCCGTGGCGATCACTTGCGGAACGCCGCGCCGGGCGAGGATAGCGGCAATGATCCCGGAACCCGTCCCGATATCGAATGCCGAATCGCAATTAGCCGGCAACGGCGCCTTGGCGACCAGATCAACATACTCGCCACGCACCGGCGAAAACACGCCGTAATGCGGATAGATGCGCCCTTCCACCGCCGGCACCGGCACGCCCTTCTTGCGCCATTCGTGGGCACTGACGACGGCCAGCAATTCACGCAGAGAAACAAGCGAAGCCTCACCGGTCTGTGGCCCGTAAGCCTCGACACAAGCCTGCCAAACATCCTGCGCCCGGCGCAACGGAATGCGGTAATCGGCATCCAGCGGCACCAACAACAGGGCGAGCGCCTGCGCCCGTCGCCCCTGGTTCCGGCGATGCTGCTCAAATGCCTCGGCTGGCGTCACCGGTTTTTTCTGGCCATCCGAACGCGGCTGACGATCAGCGCGACGGCTCAAACCCTGCAACAGATGACGGGCGTTTTGCCAGTCGCCCCGCCACAGCACTGCCATCCCCGCAGAAACCATCTTCCAGGCGGCATCGACACTCAGGTGGTCATCAACCACAACCAGCTTCTCATGTGCCGGCAAGCCGGCCTCGGAGCGCCAACGGGCCGATCTTGTCTCACCCGCCTCGGCCCAGGTAATCACGGGAAATTTAGTGCGCATCATGGCCCGCATTGTAGGACAGAAGCACCACCCCTACCGCCCGCCCTTTCTCTTCGATTCAAACATCGCAATTACCGAAATTGTGAATTATTCGATAGTCGATAACAGCCACGGCGATAACAATATCAACACATCAAACCCATTCCTTGCAGCAACCCAAACCTACAGGATCAGCCTCGTGGCCACTTTGAGCACCTTCCCTGCCGGCGGCATCGTTGAATCGGCAAGCGCCTTTTTCGGAACCGGCGCCCAGCACACAGCCAGTCGCCATGGTCGCCCCGAAAACAACAAACACGAACGTGCCATGGCCCGCCGCCTTGAACAACTTCACGCCGCACTGGGCGAATCGGACGCCCCCTCCGCCAAAGCCGCAAATATTGAGCAACGCCCGGTAGCAATCGCCTCCGCGCATGCCTTCGGGACCGGCTCACTCATCATCACCGCGCTGATCTCGGCCCTGCTCGGGGCCAGCATGATGCGCCTGGGCGAAACTCAGGCCCAGACACCGGCCCACCGCGCACCCGCCCCACAGGCAACGGCAGCCGCTCCGACAACATCGCCAGTCCTCCTCGAGGCCGCCTTGAACGCTCCCGGCAGCGCGGAAAGCAGCGACAAAACGAATATAAGCGCGCTTCTTGACACATGGCGTAGCGCCTGGGCACAACGGGATATCGCGAGCTACCTGAACGCCTACAGCCAGCAATTCACGCCCACCGACGGCAACACGCGCGAAGCCTGGGTCGCGGCAAGGACGAAGAAATTGTCTGTCGGTGCGCCAATCGACATTCAGGTACGCGAACTCGGCATCGAGCGCCTCAATGCCGATCAGTTCAAGGTCACTTTCTTGCAGGATTATGCCTCGGGCAGCTACCGGGAAATGGCGCGAACCAAGGTTCTGCTGATCGTCCGCGAAAACGACGAATGGAAAATAGCCAAAGAATGGCTGGCCGAAAACAAACTCGCAGCGAAGTAAGCAAAACAGGTCGAAATTGGAAAGTCGGCCGATAAGCCGGGTTCTGTTCCCCCCTTGCGGGGTTCGGCAATCATTCCTCTAGGCCTGCCGTCACCGACAGGCTCAAGCAACCTACCCGGAAGCAGCGCGGGCCACGCCTCAGCTTCCCTATTTGGTCTTGCTCCGGATGGGGTTTACCGTGCCGTCCGCCGTTACCGTGGACGCGGTGAGCTCTTACCTCGCCGTTTCACCCTTACCTGTGCGTCTTGCGACGCCATCGGCGGTCTATTCTCTGTTGCACTTTCCGTTGCCTTGGGTCACCCGACTTTCGTCTGGCGACTTATAGCACCCAGCCGTTAACTGGCATCCCGCCCAATGGAGCCCGGACTTTCCTCCCGGCGCCGAAGTTTCCCCCGGACGCCCAGCGATTGCCTGGCCAACTTTCCGCTGTGGATTATACGCGCCCGCAAGCCTGCCCCGCGCCGCATTATGAACACCCAGGAAAAGTGGCTGGATCGGCTAGCCCGACAAGCGATTCGTGAAAAATCTGACAGCCACTATCGCCATCCGTGGCTATGCTTCGCTTCCGAGCGTCGAAAAACAATGCAAAATAGATAGTCGCCGGTTTTTTCGGGAGAACAATTTCATGTCCATGCACAGCGCACTCAGGCGCGCCATTGAAAAAGGAAACCTTGATGCAGTCAAAGCGGCGCTTGATCATGGCGCCGTGATCGAGGAAGCCGACATGCACGGCGACCCCGGTCTGCCGATGCGGATCGCCTGCTTCAAGGGCCATGCCGACATCGTGCGCGAACTGATCAAACGCGGCGCCAACATCCACGCCCCCAACGCGCAGGGCGCTGGCGGCCCCATTCGAATGGCATCGCGCGGCCAGCACACTCATATTGTCGAACTGCTTCTGGCCCACGGAGCCGACATGCCAGAAGACGTCCAACTACCAAGCGCCAGCGCCGGGGAACGCCGCAAGCGGGGCGAACGAAGAAGACGGGATATGGGCCCGCCCAGCGACATCAGGGAAAGACGCCAGTCACGCGAACGCCGCGTTACGTCCGTCCGCGAAGTCGAACTATCTGACCGGCAGTGGGAACGTTACTTCGCCCAAACTCAGCCGAGTCCGCGCCCAACGCACATGCACGATCCGGCAGATACCGTATCGATGGTCTTCGAACGGGTCCGCGACTAGGGCCGAGCCATACGGGGCCTGACAAGCCCCTTTTTCAGCCTTTGCGCCTACGCAGGCAAGGTTGTGCGGTCGACCACCCTGCGCAGCACAAAACTCGTGTGCACGCCGGTCACGCCTTGAATACGCGTGATCTTGTTGAGCAGCAGATCCTGATAGGCATCCATGTCCCGGACAACCACTTTCAACTGGTAGTCCGATTGCTGACCTGTGATCAGCAAACACTCCAGCACTTCCGGAATATCGCCAATCGCCGCCTCGAGGTTGGCAAAGCGCTCCGGCGTGTGCTGATCCATCGAAATTCCGATCAAGGCCATGAGCGAAAGACCAAGCTTCCTGGCGTCGAGCATGGCGCGATAGCCGGTGATCAGCCCCGACTCCTCCAGCACACGAACACGCCGCAGGCACGGCGAAGGGGACAGTCCGATCCGGTCAGCCAGATCCTGATTGCTAATACGCCCATCGACTTGCAGGATGGCAAGAATTTGCCGGTCGTAACGATCTATTTCCATAAAATATCTACAAATTAATTATTTACACAATTTTATTCCAAATACTGACCAAACAAGGCATCAATTAGCAATCGCCTGCCGGCAACTTTGGCCTAATATTTCGCTATCGAAAAATTTATCCGGAGCCCGCCATGATCACCCAGCCCGCCAGCAAATACACCGCCTTCCCGCCAGTCCACCTCGCTGACCGCCAGTGGCCGAACCGCATCATCGAGCAGGCCCCGATCTGGATGAGCACCGATCTTCGTGACGGCAACCAGGCGCTTTTCGAACCGATGAACGCCGAAAAGAAGATGCGCATGTTCAAGACGCTCTGCGCCATCGGCTTCAAGGAAATCGAGATCGCCTTCCCGTCGGCCTCGGAAACCGAATTCGGCTTTGTACGCGGCCTCATCGAAGGCGGCCACATTCCCGAGGACGTCACCATCGAAGTCCTCACCCAGGCCCGCGAACACCTCATCCGCCGCACCTTTGAATCGATCCGGGGCGCCAAGCAGGCCATCGTCCATGTCTACAACGCCACCTGCAAGACCTTCCGCGACAACGTTTTCGGCATGAGCAAAGAGGAAGTCGTGGCCATGGCCGTCGACGCCGTCAAGCTCATCCGCCAGCTCGCCGATGCCATGCCGGAAACCAGGATCACACTCCAGTACAGCCCGGAACTCTTCACCGCCACCGAACTCGATTTCGCCCTCGAGGTCTGCGATGCCGTAACAGCCGCCTGGGGCGCCACGCCGGAGCGCAAGGTCATCCTCAATCTCCCGACCACCGTCGAGATCGCCACGCCAAACATCTACGCCGACCAGATCGAGTGGATGCACAAGAACCTCGCCCGCCGCGACAGCGTGCTCATCAGCCTCCACCCGCACAACGACCGCGGCACGGCCGTCGCTGCCGCCGAACTGGGCCTCATGGCCGGCGCCGACCGGGTCGAGGGATGTCTTTTCGGCAATGGCGAACGGACCGGCAATGTCGATCTCGTCACCCTCGCCCTCAACATGTACACGCAGGGCGTCCACCCCGGCCTCGATTTCTCGGACATCAATGCCATCGCCCGCACCGTCGAACACTGCACCCAGCTCCCGATCCATCCGCGCCACCCGTACGTCGGGGATCTCGTTTTCACGGCCTTCTCCGGCTCCCACCAGGACGCCATCAAGAAGGGGTTTTCCGCTCAAGAGGCGGATGAGCAATGGGCAGTTCCCTACCTCCCGATCGACCCGGCCGATGTCGGCCGCAGCTACGATTCGGTGATCCGGGTCAACAGCCAGTCGGGCAAGGGCGGCATCGCCTACCTCATGGAAACCGAACACGGTGTCGTCATGCCACGCCGCTTGCAGGTCGAGTTCTCGGGTGTCGTCCAGCAACACACCGATGCCCACGGTGGCGAAGTGAGCGCTGACGGCATCTGGGCCATGTTCGCCCAGACCTACCTCGACGCGAGCAGTCCGATTCGTTACCGCGAGCATCACCTTTTCGAGCATGGTAGCGCCCAGGGCATCCGCCTCAACATCGACATCGACGGCACGCCGCACATCCTCACCGGCGAAGGCAACGGCCCGATCAATGCGGCGGTGCACGCCTTGCAGAGTGCCGGCATCAGCATCCAGGTGCGCAGCTATGAAGAGCGCTCGATGGTGCCCATGGGCGAGGACGGCAACGCCCGGGCCTGCGCCTTCATGGAAGTGGCGGGCAAAAACAGCGGCGAATGCTACGGCGTCGGCGTCGACAGCAATATCGTCACCGCCTCGATCAAGGCCTTGTTGAGCGGAGTCAATCGTCTCGGTGCCATGCAGATGCGCGGAGAGCAACCGCAGGCAGCCTGATACGCCCCAAAATCCCTTGCCAAAAAATCGGCAAGGGATTGAATATGCGGCTCTTTTCATCATATTCCCTTGCCACGAGGAGGATCGGCGCGTAAGATGCTGGCTTCGTCGGAGATAAAATATCCGGCTCAACCGTTCTGCCCGCGTAAATGCCGTTCCTCTGCCGCCCCGTCAATCGACGATTTCCGGCACGCCGAAGTCATCATTTCCCGTCGCAAAGCGCTGTTTCATTGCTCGCCCGAGCCTGTCCGGATTCCCGGATACCGGACGATCATCACTTCCGGGGAATAAATGGTCCGCATCCAGTTCGCTATCGATCTTCACTATGAACTGGGTTTTCAGGGCGCCGATTTCGTTTTCAACATCCACGCGGCAAAGACGGCCAGCCAGACGATCATCAACGAACAATTGATTATCAGTCAGCAGGTTCCGCATACCATCCAGACCGACCCCGCCACCTGCACGCGCTACCTGCGCCTGACCGGTGCACCGGGTCCGCTGCATGTCAGCTACAAGGCGACTGTCGACATCAAGCAGCAAGTCGACCAGCCCGACCTGATCCAGGAAACACCGATCGCCAGGCTCCCGCTGTCGGCCCTGACTTACATCTACCCAAGCCGCTATTGCCAGTCCGACCGACTGGCCGCACTGGCCATGAGCGAATTCGGCCACCTGCCGAAGGGTTATCGCCGGGTCGAAGCCATCCGCAACTGGGTCAACAAGCATGTGACCTTCAAGGGCAACACCACCAATTCTGCTACAGCCGCCCTCGATACGCTGATTGACCGCGTTGGCGTCTGCCGCGACTTCGCCCATTTGATGATCGCCATCTGCCGCGCCCTCAACATTCCGGCCCGCTTCACCACCGGCATTGATTACGGCGCCGACCCCTTGCTCGGGCCAACCGACTTCCATGCCTACGTCGAGGTTTTTCTCGGTGAGCGTTGGTATCTGTTCGACCCGTCCGGCACGGCGATCCCGATGGGCTTCATCCGCCTGGCTACCGGCCGCGATGCTGCCGATGTATCCTTTGCGACCATCTTCGGTGGCGTTCTCTCGCCACCGCCGGTGATCACCATCAGCGCCATTACCGAATCCGGCCAGCCGTGGGAATTACCGCGCCACCGGCACGAGGCGCTTTCCACCGACGCAGCGCCAGCCGCCGTCGCCACCCCCTGAACATTTTTTACGATTACTGGAGAACAAGACTTGGCAAAAGAAGAACTACTGGAAATGCAAGGCGTCGTTGAAGACGTGCTTCCCGATGGTCGTTTCCGTGTAACGCTGGAAAACGGTCACGTGATGATCGCTTACACGGCCGGCAAGATGAAGAAAAACCACATTCGCATTCTGCTCGGTGACAAGGTGACGTTGGAACTGTCGCCCTACGACCTGACCAAGGGTCGCATCACGTTCCGTCACATCGAGAACCGCGGCTCGCCGATGCCGCAGCAACGCCGCCGCTACTAAGCAGCCGGTTTTGCCGTAGCCCGACGGCCTGGCCTGAACTGCCAGGTATCGTCGTAGTACGCCGGATCTTCGCTGTCCGGCGTAATGCCAGGAATACCCAGCAAGGGTAGCGGTTGAAAATCGCGTGGCCGGGTGTAACGACCGCTGATCAAATCGGCGGCCAGGAGCTTGTCGACCGCCGCTAGCTGCTCGGAATCACCCATCTGCAACCAAGCCTCGCTCACCTCGTAGAGGACCGCCTTGGCCGTCAGACCACGAAATGGACTGAGCATCTGCTCGTAAGTCGCGTGGCCAAAAATCACGAAACGCATGCTGCGAATCACATCGGCACGTTGCTCGACGAACAGTTGTTTCCATTCGAAATTGCGTAACAACTCAAGCAGCTCCAGCTGACTGGACAGCACGACAATGCCGCACTCATCGAAGTGGGTCAGCACATCGCGGGTTGTGCCACGCCCCTCGCCCGGCGCCTGCATGGCGCGCATATGGGCGGCGCTGACGGCGATCTTTGTTTGCGGAAAACTGAGCCAGACCAAGGCATTGAAGAAGTCATGCCAGTTATCGGGGCGGGTTTCCACCTCGCCGCTTTCCCAGATCCGACACTCGTAAACCAACCCATCGGGGCGCGGCGCCACAAAACGGACGCGCTGGCCGTTCGCGGTATGAATGGGAAACTGTTCGGCCAGTTCGGCCACCGCCGAAGCATCGGGCATCTGCGGCAGACGATCCAGCCACGGCCGCAGCGGATTGAACAGCGGCGACGCGTAAAGAGAAACGGCGGTCACTCTTCAGGCGACGATTCGGCTTTTTCTTCCTTGACGAACACCAGTTCGCCCTTCTGCAGGCGGAAAGTGCCAATGAACTGGCCCATGCCTTCAGGTGGCTCGCTATCCATCTTGGCAAAGCTTTCGCAGGTCTGGGTCTCGGTGGCAAACATCTTCTTGCCAGCCTTGATGATGAAAGCGCCCGACGGCACCTGATACACCTCGACCCTGGTCTTTTCCGTGCCAACGCCCAGACTGTGCCGACGCATGCAGGCTGGCATGCGGGAGACAACGAGGTACAACTCGACCTTGCTGTCCCAGAAATAGGGTTGTTCGCGGATCAGCGACAGCACGTGCTCGCGCGTGTTGTCGATTTCATACGTCGCGCCGTCGTTGACACAGGCGGTGAGCAGCGGAGCGGCCAGCAGCGGCAGGAGGAGATGGCGCAGACGCATGGTGGTTTTCCTCAGAGCATTTTCCAGGACAGCGTTTCGCCGGCGCGCAGCGGAACGATGGTGTCGGTGCTGATGTACGGGTAATCGGCCGGCACGGTCCACTCCTGTTTGGCCAGCGTGATCTTGCCGCTGTTGCGCGGCAGACCGTACCAGTCGGGGCCGTTGAAGCTGGCGAAGGCTTCGAGCTTGTCGAGGGCACCGGCCTGCTCGAATGCCTCGGCATACAGTTCGATGGCGGCGTAGGCGGTGTAACAACCGGCGCAGCCGCAGGCAGCTTCCTTGGCACCCTTGGCGTGGGGCGCCGAATCGGTGCCGAGGAAGAATTTCGGATTGCCGGAAACGGCGGCGGCGACCAGCGCTTCGCGATGCGTCTCGCGCTTGAGCACGGGCAGGCAGTACCAGTGCGGACGAACCCCGCCTTGGAAGATGGCGTTGCGGTTGTAGAGCAGATGGTGGGCGGTGATCGTCGCTGCCACGGTCAACCCGGAATTTTGCACAAAATCGGCAGCGTCCTTTGTCGTGATGTGCTCCATGACCACCTTGAGCTTCGGGAAGCGCTGGGTCAGCGGCAGCAGCACGGTGTCGATGAAGACCTTTTCGCGGTCGAAGAGGTCGATTTTCGGGTCGGTCACTTCGCCATGCACGAGCAGCGGCAGGCCAACGCGTTCCATTTCAGCCAGCGCGTCGTAGGCCTTGGCGATGTCGGTCAGGCCGGCATCGGAATTGGTCGTTGCCCCGGCCGGGTAGAGCTTGACAGCCTTGACGAAGCCAGACGCAGCAGCCCTGGCCACTTCGCTGGCCGGCGTGTTGTCGGTCAGGTAAAGCGTCATGAGCGGCTCGAAGTTGGCGCCGGCCGGCAAGGCGGCGACGATACGGTCGCGATAGGCGGCAGCCTGTTCGACCGTGGTTACCGGCGGTTTAAGGTTGGGCATGACGATGGCGCGGCCAAACTGGGCTGCCGTGTGGGCAAGGACGGAAGCCAGGGCTTCGCCGTCGCGCAGGTGAAGATGCCAGTCGTCGGGACGTGTGATGGTGATCTGCATGGCGTTTCTCGGTACGGATTAGGGCGATTTTAACAGGCTGCCCGGCTTGCTCGCACCGATTCGGCGAGCCAGAAAAAATACGCTGTTTGCAAGTCCGCCACAATGCTTTACAAAATGACAGACGCAAAATGCTAATCTGAGCATGCTGATTTTACCGGCCGCCAGCCTGCGGAAGGATTGCCGCCCAGGCGATCCGCGCATGGTGACGATCGGCCCCCACGCCATCCCGTTTCATTGACCGTCATGCACGACAAAACACTCCCCCCGTCCTCCGGAGAAACGCCGGCCGCCGGCCGGCTTGCCGCCACCTATCTGCTCCATTCGGCGGTACTCGAAGTTTCATCACGTACCGCCCCTCCCGACGAAGCGCTGCTGGGCAAACTCGTTCGTCGCCGCTTGAGTCGACTCGAGCGGGTTCTATCCACCCACGGTGGTTCACTCGTCCGGGAAACGCCGCACGGTCTGCTCGCTGCCTTCGACTCGGCCGAAACCGCCGTGCTCGTGGCCTGCGAAATGCAGCGGCGCTGCGCGGTGATCCCGCAAATTTCCGAAACCCGGATCGGGCTGAAAATCGGCATCCATGCAGCGACGCCCATGAATGAAACGAACGATGCCCTTGATGTCGCCGAGATTGAAGCATCCCGGTTGGCAAACATGCTCGGGGAAGGCAGCGTTGTCGTTTCGGGACCTGTGGTCATAGCCCTGCCCGAAATCTTGCGCGAAAACACCGCCGTACTTGGCCGCGAAAACATCGGGGCAGCCGCCCATCTGGTCGACTGGGCCGCCATTCCCATGCGACCAGCTCTGGCCCCGCCGCCGGCGAACTCCCGCCTGGTCTTGCGCAATGGAGGCCGTAGCTACCGCTTTGACGGCGAAAAATCGGTCATCACCATCGGTCGCGCACCGGACAACGACATTGTGATCAGCGCCCCCAACGCCTCGCGCCAACACTGCCGGATCATCTACCGACTCGACAACCATGTGCTCGTCGACCTGAGCATGAACGGCACTTACCTCAAATCCGACGATGCCCCGGAAGAAATCGTCCGGAAAAGCATGGTCACGCTGAGCGGCCGCGGCCGCATCGGCTTCGGCCACTCCTGCCTGAAAGATAAGGAGCAGATTTTCGAGTTTGAAGTCAGCTGATTTAACCCGGCAACCCAGACGCGTCTATCAGGCCTTGAGCGTCAGCGCCAGGTCGTAGAGCGCGTTCTTGGCCGCGCCGGAAATCGCCGAGGCCAGCTTGGCCGCCTGTTTGACCGGCAAGCCTTCGGCCAGCAGCAGTTTCAAAACGCGTTCGCCCTCGCCGCTTTCGGCATTGGCCGGAGCGCCCGACAGCATCAGCACGAACTCGCCGCGCTGGCGGTTCGAGTCTTCCTTGAGCCAGGCCAGCGCTTCGCCCACGGGCAGAGAATGAATGGATTCGAACAACTTGGTCAGTTCGCGGGCGATGACCAGTGTGCGGTTACCGAGCACCGTCGCCATGTCCTCGACCGTTTCAAGTACGCGGTGTGGCGCTTCGTAGAAGACCAGGGCGCAGGGCTGTTCGCGTAAGGCTTCGAGCGCTTGCCGGCGCTGGCCCCCCTTGCTCGGCAGGAAGCCGTAGAACAGGAAATGCTCGTCAAGCAGACCGGAAGCGGACAGCGCTGTCGTTGCGGCGCACGGGCCTGGCAGCGGAATGACCTTGCAACCGGCGGCACGGACGGCGGCGACGATACGGGCGCCGGGGTCGGAAATACCGGGCGTGCCGGCATCGGAAATGAGGGCCACGGCTTCGCCGGCCTGCAACTTTTCGACGATGCGGGCGGCAGCCTCGTGTTCGTTGTGCTGATGCGCCGGAATGGTCCGCGCTTGGGCGCCGAGCTGCTTGAGCAGGGGGCCGCTATGGCGGGTGTCCTCGGCGGCGACCCAGGGCACGGTGCGCAGGATTTCTTCGGCGCGGCGGGTCAGGTCAGCGAGATTCCCGAGCGGCGTCGGGACGACATACAATGCGGCGGATTCTTCCGTCATTATTTTCAACATGCAGGCAAAGACCAACGATACCACCACGACGCGCGGCCGCGAAGCCGAAGCGCGGGCGGCGCGTTATCTCGAATTGCACGGTCAACGGGTAATTTCGCGCAATTTCAGAATTCGCGGCGGCGAGATCGACCTCATTTGCCGCGACGGCAAGGTGCTGGTTTTCGTCGAAGTCCGCCAGCGCAGCCGCAGCGATTTCGGCGGCGCCGGAGCGAGCATCACGGCCAGCAAGCGTCGCCGCATCGTTCTCGCCGCCCAGCACTACCTGCTCGGCAAACCCGACTGCGACTGCCGTTTCGATTGCGTGCTGATCAATGGCGAGCAGCTCGAATGGATCAAGAATGCGTTTTCTGCTGACGATTAGCCTCGTGCTATGGCTGACGACAGCCCAGGCCGAAAGCATTCGCATACTGGTCCAGAATTCTCCATTGGCCGGCAGCCAGTTTTACGCGATGGAAACGTTCTGGTCGGAAATCAAGCTAGGCGACACCTTGACCTTGGTCCGCGAACTGGACAACAAGCATGACCGCAACGCCATCCGTGTCGAATGGCACGGCAACAAGCTGGGCTACGTGCCGCGCGCCCAGAATCGTGCCGTGGCCGCCGCGATGGACGCTGGCGACCGGCTGATGGCCCGCGTGTCGTCTCTGAGCGACAACAAAAATCCGTGGCAACGGCTGGCGTTCGAAGTCTTCGTCGAGCTGTGAGGTAGAATGCTTTCACTTATAGCCCCAACTCATTGAACGATATGGATTTGATCGCCCGCGTTGCCAAGCATTTCGAAGACAGCGCCCAAACCAAGCTGAATGCCGTCGAAATGATGGCAGCCCCGATTGCCGCGGCGATCGAAACGATGACCAACTGCCTGATCAACGGCGGCAAGATCCTGGCCTGCGGCAATGGCGGCTCGGCCGGCGACGCCCAGCATTTCGCTGCCGAACTGATCGGTCGCTTCGAGGCCGAACGGCAGGAGCTGGCGGCCATCGCGCTGACCACCGACACCTCGATCATCACGGCGGTGGCCAACGATTACTCGTTCAGCCAGATTTTCTCGCGCCAGGTGCGCGGTCTCGGCCATGCCGGCGACGTGCTGCTGGCGATTTCGACCTCGGGCAACTCGGCCAACGTCATCGAAGCGATCAAGTCGGCGCACGAGCACGACATGCACATCGTCGCGCTGACCGGCAAGGGCGGCGGGCTGATCGGCGAAATGCTGCGTGACGACGATATTCATCTCTGCGTGCCGGCCGACCGGACGGCGCGAATTCAGGAAACCCACCTGCTCGCCATCCACTGTCTGTGCGATGGGATCGATGCACTTTTACTGGGAGTCGAATGATGCAAAAAGCCAAACTCACCCTCGCCGCTGCGGCGCTCATTACCGCGCTGCCCATGCTTCAGGGCTGCATCCCGGTCATGGTCACCGGCGCCGCCGCTGGCGTCATGTCGGCCCACGACCGCCGCTCGACAGGCACACAGACCGACGACGAGACGACGGAGTGGAAAGCCAACCAGCACGTCCCCGATCAATACAAGACTTTCTCCCACGTCAATTTCACCGCCTTCAACCGCCGCGTGCTGATTACCGGTGAAGTGCCGAACGAGGAAGCGAAGTCAGTCATCGAGGCCGAAACGCGCAAGCTCGAGGGCGTGCGCGAGGTCTATAACGAGCTCGGCGTCGGCCAGGTATCGTCTTACGGCAGCCGCAGCACGGACGCCTACATCACCTCCAAGGTCAAGGCACGGCTGGTCGACTCGAACCAGATCTCGGCCAACCACATCAAGGTCAGCACCGAGCGCGCCATCGTCTATCTGATGGGCATCGTCAATGATCGCGAGGCCAAGGTGGCCGTTGCCGTGGCCCGAACGACGGCTGGCGTGGTCAAGGTCGTCAATGTGCTGGAAGTGGTCGGCGACGACGACACGCGGCGCATCGACAACCAGACAATGGGTGCGCGCACCCCGCCGCCGGCCAGCGCTCCGGTCGAAACGCGCTGATCTCGTAGCAACAGCCTGCCGTGCCGGCCATCCGGCGCGGCACAAGCCCGGCGCCATCGAGGCGGAGGCACGCCGGGAAGCTGCAAGGGGGAAAGAAAAATGAATCTGGAAAAGGTCATCTTCGGTTTCTTCATCGTGCTGGCAGCGACGCTGAATTTCGGTTTCTTCATCGGCGACATCGGGCGCCCGGAACTGCACAGCGTCTATGAACTGGCCGCCGCTCTCTTCGTCAGCCTGATCGCCACCGCCCTCAAATTCGGCGACCGCACGCAAATCGGCGCCATCCACCTATCCACCAGCCTGGTGGCCGACCTGCAACTGATCGCCGCCGCCATCACCTGGGGTGTGGCCGAGCACGTCACCGGCGTCGGCATGACGACGCATGTCACCTCCAGCGTCGTCTCGCTGTCCGGCGGGGCCCTCGTCGCCAACATCGTTTCCGTCATCATCCTCATCGTCGAAACCGTGATGCTGCGCCGCTAGGCCAGCCGGGAGCCGCGCGTGAATAGCGCCTTCTTCCTCGTCCTGCGCCGCATGCGGGCGCCGATCATCGTCCTCATCGTCATCTACGCGATCTCGGTGGTCGGCCTGACGCTGGTCCCCGGCGTCGACGCCGAAGGTCGGGCGGCGCCGCCGCTCAGCTTCTTCCACGCCTTCTATTTCATCAGCTACACGGCGACAACCATCGGCTTCGGTGAAATTCCCGGCGCCTTTTCCGATGCCCAGCGCCTGTGGGTCACCATCTGCATCTACCTGACCGTCGTCGGCTGGTCCTATTCGGTCGTCACGCTGATCGCGCTGCTCCAGGACAAGGGCTTCCAGAACACGCTGACGACCAACCGCTTCGTGCGTCGCGTCCATCACCTCACAGCACCGTTCTACATCGTCTGCGGCTGCGGCGAGACAGGCAACCTGATCGCGCGCACCTTCGACCGCCTCAACCAGGCCTTCGTCGTCCTCGAAAAGAACGAACTGCGCGTCGAGGAGCTCGACCTGCAGGATTTCAAGACCGACACCCCGGCCCTGGCCGCCGATGCCTGCCTGCCCGACAACCTGCTGCTGGCCGGCCTCAAGCACCCGAAATGCCGGGGTGTGCTGGCCGTGACGAGCGACGAGCAGGCCAACCTGGCCACCGCCATCGCCGTCCGCCTGCTCAACCCGGACATCCCGGTCATCGCCCGCGCCCGCAGCGCGGCGGCCACCGCCAACATGGCCTCGTTCGGCACCGATCACATCATCAATCCCTTCGAGCGCTTTGCCGACCGTCTGGCGCTGGCCGTCGCCGCACCCGAGCGCTTCCGCCTCATCGAACTGCTGACCAGCCTGCCCGAAAGCCCCATTCCCGAACCGCACCGGCCGCCACGCGGGCACTGGATTCTCTGTGGCTATGGTCGCTTCGGCCACGCCGTCGCCGAGCGCCTGCGCAACACCGGCATCACGCTGACCATCATCGACCCTGCCGCCCAGGATGCCGACAAGCAACTGGTCGGCGACGGTACCGAGGCGGCGACCCTGCGCGAGGCCGGTATCAAGCACGCGGCAGGTATCGTTGCCGGCACCGACAACGACGTCAACAACCTCTCCATCGCCGTCACCGCCAGCGAGCTCAAGCCCGAACTTTTCGTCGTCACACGCCAGAACCATGCCGCCAACAGCGCCCTGTTCACGGCTTATAACGCCGATTTCACGGTCCTGCCCAGCCGCATCGTCGCCCGGGAATGCATTGCGATTCTCACCGCCCCGCTGCTCGCCCGCTTTCTCGAGCGCCTGCACGCGCTGGACGAAAGCCGCTGTCGCCAGCTGGTCGACCGCCTGCAAACCGAATGTGGTGGTCTGACGCCCGCCGTCTGGGACATTCGTCTCAACGCCGCCGAAGCACCGGCCGCCTGGCAGGCCCTGATGCATAACCGACCGATTCGACTTGGCGAGATTCTCCCCGATGGGGCCGACCGTAGCTGCCGTCTGCCGGTCGTCCCGCTGCTGGTCGAACGCGGCCCCGATTGCCACCTGCTGCCGGGCGACGATTTCCGGCTCGAGGCCGGCGACCAGCTGCTCATGGCCAGCCCCCTGCACGCCCAGCGCAACCTCGAACTGACCCTCAAAAACGCCAACGAGCTGGATTTCGTGCTGAGCGGCCGGGAAAACTCGGGCAGCCTGCTCGGTCGCCTTCTGGCCCAACGCTAAACACGACCAGCCCTGGCGCAGCACCGATTCCACGGTCAACCGGAAAAAGTCACCAAATTCAAAATCAGCCGGACAGCCGGGAGACGGCCCGGCATCGCCTTCATCCCCCATTTCCCCCAGGCGCGTCGGCAGAAGGCCGCCTTGCGGTGTAACATAGCCGCCACGCAAATCCGACATTCCGCCGTCAACATGACCTACGCCGCCCCCCGCTTCGAAGCCAAAATCTGCCCACCCGACCAGCTCGCCACCCGCGCCGCCCAGCTCGCCCGCCCGCTCGTCTTCACCAACGGCTGCTTCGACATCCTGCATCGCGGCCACGTCACCTATCTCGCGCAGGCAGCGGCCCTCGGCGCCAGCATGGTGGTGGCGCTCAACACCGACGCCTCGGTGAAGCGCCAAGGCAAGGGCGATGATCGTCCGGTCAATCTGCTCGAAGACCGGCTGGCTGTGATGGCTGCGCTGGAATGCGTCGCACTGGTGACGTGGTTCGACGAAGACACGCCGATCGAACGCATCCTCGAATGCCGGCCGGAGATTCTGGTCAAAGGCGGCGACTGGGCGGTGGACAAGATTGTCGGCTGCACCGAGGTTCGGGGTTGGGGTGGAACGGTGCATTCGATACCGTTCATTCATCAGAAGTCGACGACGGCATTGCTGGAGAAGATTCGGCGGCTTTGATCAGCGGCCGGGGTTTTACAACCGGCGGGTTTCGCGCTTGAGGTGCCAGCCCCTGCGTTGCTCGGCACCTCTCAAGGGGCCCGGTGAAACGATCCGGATTTGAGCTTGGGGGCCGAGATGGCAGATTTCAGTTTTGGACGTTTTTTCCGGTTGACCGTGGAAACCGGTTTTTTTCACCACATCGGTTGAGTTCGTACGCCTTTGGGGTCCCCATGGAAGGCGCTGAGCAACGCAGGAAGGCCGGGGGTAGTCGGCTGGCGTTGTTTGAGCCGAAGGCGAGTTTAGCCAGCCGCCCGGCCTTTCGAGTAGCGCAAGGAACCGGCAAAGCCGGCGCCGCCCTCGGGGTCGCCTTTTCTTTGGCTACTTTCTTTTGGCGAAGCAAAAGAAAGTACGCCCGCCAGCAAGGCGGAACCCCAAGCTCAAATTCCGGACAGCCGCCGGCAAAGGAAGGAAACTCAGGCGCCCTCGCGCCCGAGGCTACAAAACCACCTGCGTCCCAAGCTCAACAACCCGATTACTCGGAATCTTGAAAAACGCCGTCGCCGACCCCGCATTCCGGAACATGGCGACGAAAATCTTCTCCCGCCAGAACGCCATTTCCGAACCAAGCCGTGGAATCAGCGTTTCGCGGCCAATGAAATACGAGGTTTCCAGCGGGCTGAACTCCAGCCCGGCATCGGCGCACAGGCCAAGCGCAGCCGGCACGTTGGGTTCGTCCTTGAAGCCGTACTGGATGATCACGCTCCAGAAGTTTTCCTTGAGCTGGCGCACTTCGACGCGGTCAATGTCCGGCACGTAAGGAACGTCGAAAAACTGCACCGAAAGCAGCACGACGCGTTCGTGCAGCACCTTGTTGTGCATGAGGTTGTGGAGCAGCGCATGCGGCACGCCTTTGGGGTCGGCGTTGAGGAAGACCGAGGTGCCGGCGACGCGGGTCGGCATCGAGGAGGCCAGCGAGTCGAGGAACATCGACAGCTCGAGACGTTCGCCCTTGACCCGGTCGGAGAGCAACTGACGGCCACGTTTCCAGGTCATCATGACGATGAAGATGGCCATCCCGGCGAGCAGAGGGAACCAGCCACCATCGGGAATCTTCAGGACGTTGGCGGCGAGGAAGACGAGTTCGACCGCGAGGAAGCAGGCGAAGATCATCCCGGCCTTGACCCAGCCCCATTTCCAGACCTTGGCGACGACCACGGTGGCAAGGATGGAGGTGATCACCATGTCGCCGGTCACCGCGATGCCGTAGGCCGCAGCCAGGTTATTCGAGGACTTGAAACCGAGAACGAGGATCATCACGGCGACCATCAGGCCCCAGTTGACCGCCGGCAGGTAGATCTGTCCTTGCTCCTTGTCCGACGTATGCTGCACTTCCATGCGCGGCACGAAGCCGAGTTGCATGGCCTGGCGCGTTACCGAGAAGGCGCCGGAAATGACTGCCTGCGAGGCGATCACTGTCGCCATGGTAGCCAGGGCGACCAGCGGAATCAGCGCCCAGTCCGGCGCCGACAGGAAGAACGGGTTCTTGGCGGCTTCCGGCTCGGCCAGGATCAGCGCGCCCTGACCGAAATAGTTGAGGACCAGTGCCGGCAGCACGAAGGCGAACCAGGCGCGGGAGATCGGCTTGCGGCCGAAGTGGCCCATGTCGGCGTAGAGCGCCTCGGCCCCGGTCACGGCGAGCACGACGTTGCCCATGGCGATCAGCGACATCGCCTTGTTTTCGAGCAGGAATTCGATGCCATAGACCGGGTTGATCGCCATCAGGATGGCCGGATGCGCGACGATATTGTGCAACCCGAGCAGCGCCAGGACGGTAAACCACAGCATCATGACCGGTCCGAAAAAGGCGCCAACCTTCGCCGTGCCGCTCCGCTGGACGAAGAACAGCACGAACAGGACGATCATCGTGATCGGGATGACGAAGGACTTGAAGGCCGGGGTGATGACCTCCAGCCCCTCGACGGCGGAAAGCACGGAGATGGCCGGCGTCACCATGCCGTCGCCGTAGAACATGGCCGCCCCGAGAACGCCGAAAATCATGATCAGCCGCGTCTGCTTCGGCTTGTCCTGCGCCGTGTGCAGGGCCAGGGCGATGAGCGCCATGATGCCGCCCTCGCCGCGGTTGTCGGCGCGCATGATGAAACTCACGTACTTGATCGAGACAACGATGACGAGCGCCCAGAAGAAAAGCGACAGGCTGCCGTAAATGTTGCCGACGGTGACCGGAATCGGATGATTGCCGGCGAAAACTTCCTTGACCGCGTAGAGCGGGCTGGTCCCGATGTCACCATAAACCACGCCGAGTGCCGCCAGGGCCAGGGCGGCAAAACGCTTGCCGGAAGACTCCACCGCGTGATGACTCATCAATCCAGCTCCCCGCTAATTCGGCATACGACTGGCCGAGCAGGCCAGGTGCCCAAGGCTTTAGCCCCCGAGCGCCGCCTTCAGCGAATGTACTTCTTCTTCCGACTCTTCGACGATCTCGGCCAGTGCATCGGCGTCGAACAGCGTGTCGAGAATCGTCGTATCGATTTCGCCATCCAGCTCCTTGTCGCGCCAGCTGGAAGTACGGTTGGCGATCTTGTTGGCGATGAACAGCACGTTGGACAGGTTGTCGATCGCCGTGATTTCGCGTTCGGTCTCGTGATCCCGAACCGCTTCCAGAACAGACTCCGGCAGGCCCATCGCCGAGAGCAGGGCGTGGCCGATGTTGTCGTGCCAGCCGACCAGCAAGGCGTGCAGTTCGACCTTGTCGTTGGCCAGCTCCGGGAAATTGGCGGCCCGTGACATCAAATAGAAGACGCCAAGATCGTGGACCAGGCCGGCAAACATCGCCTCGTCGCCATTGATGCGAGCCCTCTTGCGGGCCAGCACACGGCACAACGCCGCCACGTGCGAGGTGTGCTCCCACAAGCTGTGAGAAATCTGTTCGAACGGCTGCATCTGCTTCGACTTGAGCAATTGCTCCATGGCCACGGCAAACGACACCGTACGCACCGCTTCCATGCCGACGCGGACGATGGCGCTCTTGACGTCGGCGACTTCGCGACCGCTCGGGTTCATCGCCACCGAATTGGCCATGCGGATGATCTTGGCGCTCATCAGCGGCTCGGCACCGACCAGCTTGGCCAGTTGTTCGACGCTCAGATTCGGATCCTTGAGCGCGGCACGCACCTGGAAGGTGATGTCGAGGAAGGTCGGGAAGGTGATTTCATTGCCGGAAAGATCCCGGGCGATGTCTTCAAGAATCTTGAAAGTGACGGCACTGGCCATGCTGGTTTACCTCTGGGCAAAAAATGGAATTGCGCCGCATCGCACGAGCGGCGCAAGCACTGCCATTATCAGAACGGAATGTCGTCGCCGAGATCATCGAAGGAAGGCTTCGGCTTGTTCTTGGCCGGGGCCGGGGCGTAATCGGTCGGTTCGCTGTCGTAGCCGCCGCCACCGCCAGCCGGAGCGCCCATGCCCTGGCGCGAGCCAAGCATCTTCATCTCGTCGCCGCGAATTTCCGTCGTGTAACGCTCCTGGCCATCCTTGTCGGTCCACTTACGGGTGCGGATGCTGCCCTCGACATAAACCTGCGAACCTTTTTTCAGATACTGACCGCAGATTTCGGCCAGCTTGCCGAAGAAGGAAATGCGGTGCCATTCGGTCAGTTCCTTGCGCTCGCCGGTCGCCTTGTCCTTCCAGTTTTCGCTGGTCGCGACCGTGATGTTGCACATCGCCTCGCCGCTCGCCGTGTAACGAACTTCCGGGTCCTTGCCCAGATTGCCGACGATGATTGCCTTGTTAACCGATGCCATGAAATGTCCCCTAAGCAGTTTGTGTCGCAGCGGCAGTCACGCGCCGTTGCGGAAAATTCATCGAGTTTGCCACCACCAGCCAGACCAGAACGAGCCCGGTGCAGACAGCAAAAACAGCATTATCGCCGAAATTCTGCGCGATATAGCCGCCGGCTGCTCCGCCGACAAAGAGCCCGAGCGCCTGCGTCGTGTTATAGACCCCGAGCGCCGCACCCTTGGCTGCTGGCGGCGCCGTGCGCGAAACCAGCGAGGGCAGCGTCGCTTCGAGCACGTTGAAGGCGACGAAGAAAAGGACGAGCCACAGGGCCAGCGCCCACAGGCTGGCGCTGTAAAGAAGCAGGCCGGACTGGACGACGACGAGCAAGGCGATGGCGGCCAGGAAAATCGGCCGCATCTTGTCCTTGCGCTCGGCGGCAATGATGGCCGGGATCATGATGGCAAACGACAGCAGCACGGCCGGCAGATAGACCTTCCAGTGCGCTGCGGCCTCAAGGCCACCGTGATTGACCAGGGCATGCGGGAGGACGACGAACATGGCCATCTGCACCATGTGCAGGACGAAGATACCGACGTTGAGGCGGATCAGGTCGGGGTCGAAAACGACCCGGCGCAGCGGCAGCTTTTCATGGCCGTGCGGCGGCGGGGCCGGCGGCACGGCCTTGAGGAGAAGGATGATGGCGGCCAGCGCCAGCACGCCGGTCATGATGAACAGGCCAGCCATGCCAATCCAGCCGTAGAGAATCGGCGCACCGACCAGCGACAGCGCGAAGACGAGGCCGATCGACGAGCCAATCATGGCCATCACCTTGGTCCGGTGTTCTTCGCGCGTCAGGTCGGCGGCCAGCGCCGTGACAGCTGCCGAGATCGCCCCGGCGCCCTGCAGCACGCGGCCGACGATGATCCACGTCATGTCCGGCGCCCAGGCGGCAACGAAGCTGCCGAGCGCGAAGACGAGCAAGCCGACGACGATGACCTGCTTGCGCCCGAAAATGTCGGAGGCAATGCCGTAGGGAATCTGGAAAAAAGCCTGGGTCAGGCCATAGGCGCCGAGCGCAAAACCGACGAGCGCCAGGTTATCGCCGCCGGGCAGCGTTTTCGCATAGACCGAAAAGACGGGCAGGATGAGGAAAAGCCCGAGCATGCGCAGGGCGAAGATGGAGGCCAGAGAGGCGCCGGCGCGGCGTTCCTCGGGGCTCATGCGGTCGATTGGGGGGGCCATTGTCGTTTTTAATTGTTGCATTGCAGCGAAGCAACAATATTAGCAGGTTTGGCGAGGCACCATCGCGACTCGGCGAGGCCCACGGTCAACCGGAAAAAACGGCCAAAATCGAAAGCTGAGCGCCCGCTGAAAACGGCTGTTCCGCAGCCAGCCAAGCTGCGCCGGCGTTAGATTTCGCGGCTACCCGTGCACGCCGGAAAACTGGTGCAGCCCCAGTCCAGCTGGACGACAGTTCCGTTCTGCTTTTTCGTGCGCGGCATCATCACCTTGCCGCACTTCGGACAGGCCGGCGGCGCCGGGTCGTGGCGGCGCCGCGAAAACATCGGGGAAACGGTGACTTCGCCGGAACTCGACGCGATCACTTTCTTGATCAGCCGCCGCAAGGAATCGGCCGGCACAACGCGAATCGAGCGTCCCAGCGCGGTTTTTCTCGCCTCGTCGGAAAACCGCCCGGAGGCCACGATGAAACCGCCGACGGCCCGCTCGGCGCAGATAGCGGCTGCCAACTCGCGTACAGCAATGACATCGACCGTTTTTTCCTTCCAACGGCGGCATTGCACGAGATAGCGGTCGCGCCCCATGAACAGTTCGAGGTCAACACAGCCCAGATGCTTGGTGCCGGTCCGCTCGACGACAAGAAATCCCTCGCGCCGGAAACCCTCGGCAACCAGTTTTTCGAAGTCGTGAACACTCATCCGCGCCAACGCATCCGAGGTCGGGCTCACCACCTCCACCGGCTCGGCCTGCCGGCGACGGACGAAGGAAATTAGGGCAACAATCAACAGCAACCCGGGAACGATGTACTGAGGGAAGCCGGCCAGATCGGCATCGACGCCTTTGCCGTGAACCATCCATGCGGCCAGGTCGTGAAAGATCCAGTACGCGAGCAAGGCCAGCAGGCCACCGATCTGCCAGGGGAGATTCGCCGCCAGATCGATTACCTCCTCAAGCGACGATCGCGCTTTCCGTGCCATCAATAAATCCACAAATAATGTTTGGCGCATATTTTGATGGCAAGTGCGCGGCGCGGCAAGCGCCGTCACAAAACGATTCGTCGTCAGCACTTCAAAATTCGTCATTTTTCCCGGTTGACCGTGGCGAGTTCCCGAGCACGGGGCGACTTAGGCAGTCCGCATAAATACCAAAGTCATATTGAAGTTATACTGTATCGATCACCACGAAGCGGAAAACTTCCTCATGCACCTCATTCATCGCCTGATATTGCTCACCGCTTGCGCGGCGCCGGGGCTGCCGGTCGCTGCCGAAAACGCGCCTGGTCTGCTCGTTCCAGCCTATTTCTATCCGGGCGGCAGCGGCGCCACCGACTGGGCACGGCTGACCGATGCCGCCAGCAAAGTCCCGGTCACGGCCATCATCAATCCCGATTCCGGCCCTGGCGCTACCTACGACCCGAATTTCGGCTCGGCGATCAGTGCCTTCAAGGCCGCCGGCGGCACGGTCCTCGGTTACGTCAGTACCGACTGGGGCCAGCGCAGCCTGCTCGCGGTCAAAACCGATATCGACAAATACGCCAACTGGTACCCCGTCGACGGGCTGTTTTTCGACGAAACAAGCACCAGCATCGCAGGCCTGCCCTACTACAGCCTCGTCACGGGTTACGCCCACCTGAAAAACAGCGCCCTGTCACTGATGGCCAATCCGGGCACCACGCCGAACGAAGCCTATCTCAAGCTGTTCAACAGCACGGTGATCTACGAGGATCCGGCAACCAAGCTATCCACCTTCAGTCCGCCGGCCTACATGGCCAATTACAGCCCCGACCATTTCGGCATGCTGGTCATCAACGGCAGCAAAAGCCTGATGGAACAGCAGGTTGCCTATGCCGCCAGCCACAAGTTCGGCTACATCTACGTGAACGACCGCGGCGTGAGCGCCAACGAGTGGAATGGTCTGCCGGCCTACTGGGAAGCACAGGTAGCGGCCGTGCAGGCGATCAGCGCGGTACCCGAAGCGGACCAGTGGGCCATGCTGCTGGCCGGCCTCGGGCTGGTCGCCGGGGTGGCCCGCTGGCGGCGACCCAGCTGAATACAGCAGCCCGATTTTTGGTCCGCAGCAAACGAAGCCGGGGCGAACCCGGCTTTTTTGCGTATAGTTTCCCCTTCCCCAAATACCGAAAAAACAGCGATGGAATTCATCCGCATTCGCGGCGCGCGCACCCATAATTTAAAGAACATCAACCTCGACCTGCCGCGCAACCAGCTCATCGTGATCACCGGGCTGTCCGGTTCGGGCAAGTCGTCGCTCGCCTTCGACACGCTGTACGCAGAAGGGCAGCGTCGCTACGTCGAATCGCTCTCGGCCTACGCCCGGCAGTTCCTGCAGCTCATGGAAAAGCCCGATGTCGACCTGATCGAAGGTCTGAGCCCGGCCATTTCCATCGAGCAGAAAGCCACCTCGCACAACCCGCGGTCGACGGTCGGCACCGTCACCGAAATCCACGACTACCTGCGCCTGCTCTTCGCCCGCGCCGGCACGCCGTATTGCCCGGACCACAATCTGCCACTCGAAGCGCAGACGGTGTCGCAGATGGTCGATTCGGTCCTCGCCCTGCCAGCCGAAACCCGGCTCATGATCCTTGCCCCGGTCGTCGCCAACCGCAAGGGCGAGCAGCTCGACCTCTTTGCTGAACTGCGCGCCCAGGGCTTTGCTCGTGTTCGCGTCGACGGCACCGTTTATGAAATCGACGACGTGCCGAAGCTGGCCAAGACGCACAAGCACACCGTCGACGTCGTCGTCGACCGCCTGAAAGTGCGCGACGATATGCGCCAGCGTCTGGCCGAATCCTTCGAAACGGCGCTGCGCCATGCCGAAGGCCGGGCCATTGCGCTCGAGATGGACGACGGCAAAGAGCACATGTTCTCGGCCAAGTTCGCCTGCCCGGTCTGCTCGTATGCCCTGCAGGAACTCGAGCCGCGCCTCTTCTCGTTCAACAACCCGATGGGCGCCTGCCCGAAGTGCGACGGGCTGGGCGTCATTCAGTTCTTCGACCCCAAACGCGTCGTCACCAACCCCGCCGCCTCGCTGGCCAACGGCGCCATTCGCGGCTGGGACAAGAAGAACCAGTTCTATTTCCAGATCATCGAGTCCATCGCCGACCACTACGGCTTCTCGGTCGACACGCCTTTCGAGCAACTGACCGAGGCCCAGCGCCAGCTCATCCTCTACGGCTCCGGCAAGACTGAAATCAATTTCCGCTACCTCAACGAAAAGGGCACGCGTTTCGACCGCAGCCACAACTTCGAAGGCATCATCCCCAATCTCGAGCGACGTTACCGCGGCAGCGACTCGAATGCCGTGCGCGAGGAATTGTCGAAATACGTCAGCAGCTCGGCCTGCCCGAGTTGCGCCGGCACCCGCCTGCGCGTCGAGGCGCGCCACGTGCGCGTCGGCGAAAAGACGCTGCACGACATCAGCCGCCTGCCGCTCGGCGAGGCACGCAATTACTTCAATTGTCTGACCCTGACCGGCAACAAGGCGCAGGTCGCCGACAAGATCCTCAAGGAAATCACCGCCCGCCTGAGCTTCCTGATCAACGTCGGCCTCGATTACCTGTGCCTCGAACGCTCGGCCGAAACGCTGTCCGGCGGCGAAGCACAGCGCATCCGCCTGGCCTCGCAGATCGGATCCGGGCTGACCGGCGTCATGTACGTCCTCGACGAACCGTCCATCGGCCTGCACCAGCGCGACAACGACCGCCTGCTCCAAACGCTCAAGAACCTGCGCGACATGGGCAACACCGTGCTCGTCGTTGAACATGACGAAGACGCCATCCGCAGCGCCGATTACGTCGTCGACATCGGCCCCGGCGCCGGCGTCCATGGCGGCGATATCGTCGCCCAGGGCACGCCGGCCGAAGTTCAGGCCAACCCGCTGTCGATGACCGGCGACTACCTGTCCGGCCGCAAATCGATTTCGGCGCCCAAAAAGCGGCGAGCCCCGGACCCGAACAAACAGCTCAAGGTCGTCGGCGCCTACGGCAACAACCTCAAGGATGTCACCCTCGAAATCCCCGGCGGCCTGCTCACCTGCATCACCGGCGTTTCCGGCTCGGGCAAATCGACGTTGATCAACGACACGCTCTACGCCGCAGCCGCCCGCCACCTCTACGGCTCGACCACCGAACCGGCGCCGCACAAGGAAATCGTCGGCCTCGAGCTGTTCGACAAGGTCATCAACGTCGATCAGGCGCCGATCGGCCGCACGCCGCGCTCCAACCCCGCGACCTACACCGGCCTGCTGACACCGATCCGCGAACTGTTCGCCCAGGTGCCCGAATCCCGCGTGCGCGGCTACGGCCCCGGCCGTTTCAGCTTCAACGTCAAGGGTGGTCGCTGCGAAGCCTGCCAGGGCGACGGCATGATCAAGGTCGAGATGCACTTCCTGCCCGACATCTACGTCCCCTGCGACGTCTGCCACGGCAAGCGCTACAACCGCGAAACGCTGGAAGTGCAGTACAAGGGCAAAAACATCTACGACATCCTCGGCATGACCGTCGAGCAGGCCCGCGAATTCTTCGACCCGGTGCCCAATATCGCCCGCAAGCTGCAAACCCTGGTCGATGTCGGCCTCAGTTACATCACCCTCGGCCAGAGCGCCACCACGCTGTCCGGCGGCGAAGCCCAGCGCGTCAAACTGGCCCTCGAACTGTCCAAACGCGACACCGGCCGCACCCTCTACATCCTCGACGAGCCGACCACCGGCCTGCATTTCCAGGACATCGAAATGCTCCTCAGCGTGCTCCAGCGGCTAGCTGCCAACGGCAACACCATCGTCGTCATCGAGCACAACCTCGACGTCATCAAGACGGCCGACTGGATCGTCGATCTCGGACCGGAAGGCGGCGACGGCGGCGGCCGCATCCTCGTTTCCGGCACGCCGGAACAGGTCGTCAAATGCAAGGCCAGCCATACCGGGCGCTTCCTCAAGCCGCTGCTCGACAAGAAATAGCCCGAAACGATGATTCCACGGTCAACCGGAAAAAATGGCCAAAATCGAAATACTGGCGCCCAGCGATGAGTGACGCCGCCGGACTCAAGGGCAAAACAGGCCTGCGCCGGCTCATCAACGCCCTTGGCTATTCGCGCGACGGCCTGCTGGCAGCGTGGCGGAACGAGGCTGCCTTTCGCCAGGAAATCCTGCTTGCCGCCATCGCCCTTCCGCTGGCGTTTTACTTCGGCAAAACTGGCATGGAACGAGCCCTGATGGTCGGCAGCATCGTGCTGATTCTGATCGTCGAAATCATCAACTCGGCGCTGGAGGCCGTCGTCGACAAAGCGTCGCCTGAAAAGAGCGAACTGGCCAAGCGAGCCAAGGACATGGGCAGCGCCGCCGTGCTGCTCAGCCTGCTCAACGCCGCCGCCGTCTGGGTATGTCTGCTCTGGCCCTGAGTCAGCGCCCTTTGACGAGCGCCTGACGGCGTTCCATTTCGTGGATCAGGGCCGTGAACTGCTCGGCCATTTCGTGGCGCATGAATGAAACGCCCAGGCTGGACGGCAGCCAGCGATCCGGAACAACCTCGATCTGGTAATCGACGCGGGCGCCACGCCCCTGTGCCTGAACCCGGAGCTCGCTGCGCATGTGCTTCGTCGAACCGCCCAGGGCGCGACCGAGTATTCGCCCGTCGGGAAGCAGTTCGACCTGACGCAGCGACTCGAAGGGGAAGGAAAACGGGCCAAAATCGGCTTTGCCGCGCTGCTTGATGACAAAAACGTTGTCCTTGCGCGAGACAATCTGGCTGCTCAGCAGATTGGGCACGACACCGACCATGTGATTGAAATCGGTCAGTACATCGATGGTGACGGCCGGCGAGGCGGCAACCAGGAAAGCCAGGGTGGCGTAATACGTGCCGTCGCGATAATCGACCTCGACGTCGTCATCGGCCAGCCCGCCCGCCGGCGGCTCGGCGGCCAGCACCGGCAGGCCGAACATCAGGAAGAAGAGGGCAAAAAATCGGCAGATGCCGGCAGACATGCTCAGAACAGCCTGGCTGTCCGCATGTCCGGCTCGCTGTCGGTCGCCGGCACCGGCGGGCCGGAGAGCTCAACGCGGTTGCGGCCGAGGCGTTTGGCCTCGTAGAGCGCCTCATCGGCACGCTTGAGGGCAATTTCGATGGGGCATTCGCTGGCGTCGGCCAGGCCGATGCTGACCGTGGCCTTGATCACGCGCCCATCGGGCAAAGACACCTCCATCGCATCACAACGGGCGCGCAGTCGTTCGGCCAGTTTTTGCGTCTCGGCCGGCCCGATTTCCGGGAAAAGGAAGGCGAACTCCTCGCCACCATACCGACAGACCAGATCGGACTGGCGTAAGGTGTCCTGAACCAGATCGGCAAAGGCACGCAACATGGCGTCGCCGGCCGCATGGCCGTAGGTGTCGTTGAGCTTCTTGAAGAAATCGAGATCGGCCATCGCCACCGTGACCGGCCGGCGATAGCGCTGGGCGCGCTGCAACTCGACTTCGGCCGACTGCATGAAATGACGGCGGTTCATGAGCCCGGTCAGGCCATCCTTGTTGGCCAGTTTTTCCAGCACCTGGCGGGTTTCGTCGTTCTGGATGAGCAGCGCATGGTGTTCAAGGATGGATTCCTCGACGGCCTGGATTTCGAGCATCGTCGACGGTTTGAAGTCGGGTGCCGGGCGGTCGGCGCTCAGCGTCGACAGGGCGAGGTTGATCTGCTGGAGGGGCTGAATCAGATGACGACGAACGAGAATCATGAAACCAAGCAGGAAGACGCCGACCAGAATCAACGCCATCATCAGCTTGGACCGCGCCAGCTTCATCGCACTCGTCGCGACCACAAGATCGTTGTTGGCCAGATTGATCCCCTGGATCGACACGTCATCGACCTGCATGCCCAGACGCGCCGCAAGACGCTGCCACTCGTCGTAGCGGGTAGCCGGGCGGCGATCGTCGGCAATCGACTGACGCACGACCTCCCCGAGAAACTGCTCGGTTTCACGCGCCAACTGGGCGGCGCCCGGGTGTTCGAGAATGCTCGGATGGCTGGCGATCAGCGTCACGACGAACATCGACTGCTGCCGCGAGGCGTGCGAACTGACGGCGAAGATGCGCTCGCCTTCCTGGCGGAGCTGCTCGAGATTCCTGGCCAGCCGCTGGAAACGGATGATTTCCGGCACAGTCTGATCCTGCAGGCGGCTGGTGGCCTCGATGACACGTTGCTGATCGAGCGCAAGCAGCACGACAGCGGCCCCGAAGGCTGCCACGAAAAGAGCCGCCAGCAGGGCAAAGGCCCGACCGGCCTGGATCGCCTGGAGCGACCTGATCATGGCAAGCCACCTGCCGCAGAATAGCGGACTGGAACCTCGGAGATAACTGGCATCAACTCACCCGAAAAGGTAAAAACCGGGAATTGATCCGATCATACGTCCCATTGCGCTTGATGCGATCAAGCGCCGCGTTAATTTCTTTCTGCAATTCCGGCCGGAAGGGCGAAATGCCAAACGAGGCATCGCCGCTCAGTTCGGGGGCCTGCAGCACCGTCGTCGCCAGGCCCAGTTGCCGGAATGCCTCGTTTTTCTGCAGACTGAGAGCAGAGATCATCGGCACCAGCACGGCCTGCGCCTCGCCGGAAAGGAGTGGAGCACCGAGGTCGCCATGGGTGGCAACCGGATGCATGTCCCAGCCCTGCTTGCGGCCATAAGCGTCCTGGGCCGAGCCGCCGACAACGGCCACCTTGACACCGGCCTGCCCCGGGGTAACGCCCGAAGGCGCCAGCCACAGCGAAATCGACCGGTAATAGGGCTTGGCGAACAGTACCTTGACGCGCCGCTCCGGCGTTTCGAGCAGGCCAGCAGCGGCGATGTCGGCCTTGCCCTGGCTTATGGTGGGGAGCATTGCGCTTTGCGTGACGACATCGAAGGCGCAATTGACGCGCATTTCGTGGCAGACCGCCCGGGCGATCTCGACACTGAAACCGGTCAACTGGCCAAACTCGTCACGAAAGGACATGGGGGGCGCATTCTCAAGGACCAGAACGCGTAGCGCGGCGTCATCAGCCGCCAGCACTCCGCTTCCGAGACCGGCAGATAGCGCGCAACACAAGAGGAAAACAAGCGCACTGCGAGACATGTTTATCGCACAAATTCGACCGGAGCCCCATTATAGTCGATATGCATACACCGCGGATACCCGACCTTACCCCGACGCGATAGCGCACGGCTCCGCTCAAGCCAATTCGATCAGCCGCCCCTGCATCGGGAAGAAAATGGCCAGCCTGAGCGGCAACCCGGCCTCGGCGAACAAACTGGCATAACGCTCAAGCTGCGGCCGGTAGCTTTCGGCGCGCAGCGGCAACTCGGCCTCGGGCAGGCGCACCGTCTTGTAATCGATGATCCAGCGGCAAGCATCGGCGACGAAGATGCGATCGATCACATGGTTGACCGTGACATCGCCGTCGGCGCTGCTCCACGCCTGCTCGGCGGCGGCTTCGGGATGCTCGGCGAGCACCCAGCGACCGCTGTCGGAGGCCAGCGTCGTGTTCAAGGCCGCGATAACTTCCGCCGCCTCGCTGGCCGCTTCTTCCTCGCCGTGCCCCTGGCTGCGCAGCCAGCGCTGGCAGACCGGGAGCAGCGTGGCGAGCCTTGCGGTCGACCAGCTTTCGAGCCCGTTTTTCGCCATCAATTCAAGGTAGCGATGGACCAGCGTTCCGACTGAAGCTTCAAGCGACAGGCCATGCTCCTCCGCCTCGAGATCGAGCGGATTGTCGGCCGGACGCAGACCTTCGGGCTGATCGCCAAGGCTGGCCGGCAGCGCGGTGGCGCGCAGGCGAACGAGCGGCGGCACGAAGGTCGCCGGGTCGATGCCCGGGCTGGCTGGCGGAACGGCTTCGACACTAGCCAGCGCCGCGACAAAAACCGGCTGGGCGACGCCGGGCCAGAGCAGATTGAGCAAGGTGCCGGCGGCCGGCGGCTTGAGACCGTCGTCCTTCTTTTCATCCGCCACAGCCACGCCGAGCAGATGCAGCTTGCGGATGGCGCGCGTGGCAGCGACGTAGAGCAGGCGTTCGTCCTCATGCGCGGCGCGTTCGGCTTCGAGCTTCTTTAGGAAGTCGTAGGCGGTCGGCTCTCCGTTGCCGGCGCCCTTTTGCTTCATCGGCGCGACCAGCAGATGTTCGTCACCGTCGGCCCCGGCGACTTCGTCCCAGAGCAGCAGGCTGCTGTCGTTGCCGCCGGTGCCGCGGTCGAGACCGGGCAGGATCACGGTATCGAACTCGAGACCTTTTGATTTATGCACGGTCATCATCTGCACCGCGTCGCCGAGCGGATCGGACGGCGCGTAGAGCTCGGCCGCATGGGCGGCCAGCGTTTCGGCACTGAGGTTGCGGCTGGCCACGAGCTTGTCGACGAGCTTGAAGAAGGCGGCGACGTCATTCAATGCTTCCGGTGCTTCGAGGCAGCGCGGCCCGCCAAGCATGAGCCAGACGCCTTCGAGCCAGCGCCGTGGGTGCTGGCGGGCGCGGCCGGCGAAGGCCAGTTGCAGGACTTCGCGCACGTGTAGCAGGCGTTGCCGGCCGTCTTCGGAGAGGCGGGCAAGGCGAGCCTCGTCCTGCATGAGCTGCCAGATCGTCGACTTCCGGTCATCAGCAGCCAGCGCGTGCAGGTCGGCCAGCTTGAGCCCGCACCACGGGGCGCGCAGCAGGGCCAGCCAATGGACGCGGTCGGCGCGGTGATGCAGGGCGCAAAACAGCGTGAGCAGGTCTTGGACATGCTGGCGACCGTCCAACCCTTCGATGTCGACAGCCTGGAAACGCAGTTCCGGCGCGCTGCGGCGGATTTCGCCGACGAGCGCATCGAGGTGGCTGCGGGCGCGAACGAGGACGGCGATGCGTTCGCCCGGCGCTTCGCGGCGCGCCTGCTGGATGATGGCCAGGATGCGGCAGGCTTCTTCGCTGGCAGAATCGCTGCCTTCGCGCTCGATGACGGGATGCACTTCGACGCCGCTGTCGGCGCGCGCCGGCCGGGTCGCCGCCGATTCGGCGTAGCGCACGGCACCGGCCTCGGGGCTGTCGGCAGCCGGGAAGATGCTCGGGAAGGCCTTGTTCACCCAATCGACGATGCCCGGATACGAGCGGTTGTTGCGGAACAAGCGCAGGTGGCCGAGCCTGATGTCACCGATGCCGCGCTCGCGAACGCGCAGGAACAGGCCGACATCAGCCTTGCGGAAGCGGTAGATCGACTGCATCGGGTCGCCAACGACGAACAGCGTCCGGCCGTCGTCCGGCATCCAGCCGCGCGTGAGCTTTTCGATCAGTTCGACCTGGGTCGGGCTGGTGTCCTGGAATTCGTCGACGAGCAGGTGGCGGATGCGGTAATCGAGAGCCTGGGCCAGATCGGTCGGCGCTTCGTCGTCGCCCAGTGCCAGCCCGGCGCGGGCGGCGATTTCGATGAAGTCGACTTCGCCCGCTTCCTGAAAGGCCAGCCACAACTGCCCGGCAGCCAGCCGGAGCAGGCGAGAAAAGCACTCGACGGTGGCCCACTCACCATCGCTCAATTCCGGCCGCGGCAGCTTGACCAGCATGGCCAGCGCGTCTTCGAGCCCGGCAATGCCGCGCAGTTCGGCAAGCAGTTCGAGCATGGCCTTTTTCTGGTCGGCAAATTCCTTGTCGGCCGGGAAACCAATGCGTTTATCCACCGTCTTGCGAATCGTCCCGGTGCCGGTCATGAGCAGGGCCGCCACAGCCTGCCAGCGCGGCAAATCGGCGATTCCCACGGTCAACCGGAAATTCCAGTCAAAAATGGAGTCGAGCATGCCCGGCACATTGGCCGCAGCAAAGCGCGCGAGCGGCATGAGCTGGCTTTGCAGCCGACCGTCGAGCAATTCGCCAACAACCGCCAGATCGCGCTCGATGAGTGCCGCAAAACCGGCCTCGACCTCGGCCTTCATCGCCCCGCTTTCGATGCGCGAGGCGTGCTGCAGCCACTGGTCGCGCCGGCCGAGCATGGCGACGAGCAGCTTTTCCAGACGGCCGGCGTTGTTGTCCATGAAGGCCAGCGCCCCGGCCACTATATCCGCATCGGCGCCGCCGGCTTCGACCATTTCCAGCGTCCGCCGCGCCGCCGTCGCGTAGTGCGCCTCGGCATCCTCGGCAACGCCGGGCTGGGCGCCAAAGCGGCTCAGGTAGGGCATTTGCCGGGCCAGGCTGGCGCACAGGGCGTCCAGCGTCGTGATGCGCAGGCGGCCGGGGTGGCCGAGCAGATGCCAGCCTTGCGCCGCGTTGTGGGCCAGTACCTTTTGCGCCAAGCCGAAGGTCAGCTGTTTATGGGGCTCGGCCGGCAGATTGCCACTCGCCGCGCGCTCCAGGCTGCCGAGAATGCGGTCGCGCATTTCGGTCGCCGCCTTGTTGGTAAAGGTCAGCGCCAGCACTTCTTCGGGATGCTCGACCACGGCCAGCAGGCGCAGGTAGCGCTGGGTCAGCAGCTCCGTCTTGCCGGCCCCGGCAGGCGCCTCGACGATGAACGAGGCAACGTCGAGGGCGCGCAGCCGGGCGATTTTGTCTTCTTCGAGGCGGTCGACCGCAGCAGTCACAGGCAGGAGGCTTTCTGAGGAGAGTGCCGCGGCAAGCGAATGTTGCCCGGCGGCGGCAAATCGTACGCCGGGCGACCGTTTGCCTCAAGCCATCAATGGCCCTTCCGGCCTGGCGATCAGGCGAATATCAGCCGCTCCGACGCTTCAGCGCCTTGAGGACGGTCGAGAACAGCAGGCCGGGCGGGCTGGGTTTGGCCAGGAAGTCATTCATGCCGGCCGCCAGGCAATTGGCCTTGTCCTCGGCGAAGATGTTGGCGGTCACCGCGACAATCGGCACATCGCCGAGGCCGGGCATGGAACGTATCTGCCGCGTTGCTTCGAGGCCATCCAGCCTGGGCATCTGCAGGTCCATGAGAATCAGGTCGAAATGTCCGGCGGCGGCCTTGTCGACGGCCTCGTGGCCATCGACGGCGACATCGACCGAGAGCCCGACACTCTCCAGCATGGCACTCGCCACCTCCCGATTGACCGGCTCGTCTTCGACCAGCAGCACGCGCCGCCCGCTAAAATCCCGGCTGAGCACATCCTCGGCAGATTCCAGCGCATCGGCCAGAGGCTCGGCAACGCCCCGTCCACCCTTTTTGAGGCACACGGTAAACCAGAAGACGCTGCCCTCGCCGGGCGTGCTGCTCATGCCGGCTGCACCGCCCATCATCTCCGCGAGCTTGCGCGTGATGGCCAGGCCAAGGCCGGTGCCGCCGTATTTGCGCGTCATCGAATTGTCGGCCTGTTCGAAAGCGGTAAACAGGCGGCCGGCGGTAGTCGGGTCGATACCGATGCCGGTATCCTCGACCTCGAAACGCACGACGACCTGATCCTCTGTTTCCTCATCGGCCGAAACGCGGACGACAACCACGCCCTCCTCGGTGAATTTGACGGCATTGGCCACGTAGTTGAGCAGTGCCTGCTGCAAGCGGGTCGCGTCGCCAAGCAGCCGGGGCGGTAGTTCCTGCGCCTCGGCATAGAGCCGGATCTTGCGGGCCTGGGCACGCTCCTGCAGCATGGCGACAACCTTCGCGGCGATGTCGGCTGGCCGCAGCGGATCAGCCGCCACATTCAACTTGCCGGCCTCGATCTTGGAGAGTTCGAGGACGGCATTGACGATGCTGAGCAGGTGATGTCCGGCAGCATCGATCTTTTCGAGCCGAAGCAGTTGCTCCGGCGGCAGGCCGCCACGGCGGATGATGTGCGCCATGCCGGTGATGGCGGCAAGCGGCGTGCGTATTTCATGGGACATGTTGGCAAGGAAGGCGCTTTTCGCGACATTCGCCGCCTCGGCCGCCTCCTTGGCTGCGATGAGCGCCGCTTCGGCCTGCTTGCGCGCGCTGATGTCGCGCACGAAGGAAATGAGGCGCGGCGGCAGCCCCTCGTCAGCCGAAACATAGTAGAGCGTGACCTCGACGGGAAGCAGTGCCCCACCCTTCATCCTGTTCTGCGTCTCGAGCTTGCACCACCCCTTTTTCCGGATCAGCGCCACGGCCTGTTCGGTGTCATTCATGGCCGGTCCCGGATAAATATCCTCGACACGCAGCTGCAGCATTTCCTCGACCGAGTAGCCCAGCATCTCGGCTGCAAAACTATTGACCTCGATCAGGCGCTTGCTCTCGAAGTCGCTCCAGCGGATGCCGATGCCGACGCTGTTCATGGCGAACTGGGTATCGAGCAATTTGCCATGCACTTCGCGCAGGTCGGCTGTCCGTTTTTGCACCAGATCTTCAAGCTGATGCCGGTATTGCTCGAGTTCGGCTTCGTTCCGCTTGCGCTCGCTGATATTCACCGAAATGCCACCACCACGCAGCGGGCGCCCATCCGCATCGCGCTCGACAACCATCCCCCGGGAATGAATCCAGCCCCAGCCTCCCTCCTGCAGGCCAACGCGATACTCGACGGAAAAGGGTGCCCCGCCGACCCTGGTTGTCTCTTGATAGGCCGCGACGAATCCCGGCCGATCGTCGGGATGAACGGTCGCCAACCAGCTTTCCAAGGTGTTCGGCGGCGGCTCTCGCGGAATACCCAGGATGGTCAGGAGCATCGGGTCGTAACTCAGCGAGCCGTCGACAAAATTCAATTCCCAACTGCCCATCCGGGCCGCCTGCAGCGCCGTCATCAACCGGCTTTCCAGGCTCGAAATATCGCGTGTCAGCGTGGCGCGCTGATGCTCGGCCAGTTTTTCCAGCAAATAGCCAAGCATGACCAGCGTTGGTGGCGCAACCAGGACTGCCGCCACCCCCCCTGTCAGCAGATAATCCCAGGGCACCGACCCTTTGAGCAAAATCCCCATCGCGGAGACGATCAACTCCACCACCGCCACGATGCCAACCGTGACCAGAGCGAATAGCCGCCACCCCTTCAGACGTTGCAAGAGGGTAATGAAATCGGATGACACCTTGCGGGAAGCTCCACAAAAATGGGCTGGAAATGAAACCTTTAACCTATTTTTCGCTGTTCTCAAGCACGATGGCTTGATCTATCACAAACTGTCTGAAGTCAGCGCACCGAGCCCAGGCCTGCCTGCGCCGCCGCCAGCAAACGACGTCGTTCCGGCAGCCTGAGCAGCGGCAAGACCTCGCAATACTGCAAGCCCTTTTCGTCGGCAAAAACAACCCCGGCCCGGCCCTGGCGGACCTCCTTGGCCACGGCGTGCAGCCGTTCGCGCCAATGGGTGATGACGGCGATCCAGTCCGGAAATTCAACCGGATCGAAGACCTTCTGCTTGTCGTCGCCAATGCCCTGAACGCCGGGCAGGATGTCCTTTTCGTCGGCGACGCCGGCGAAGGCCGGTTTGTCGAGCAGGACCTTGGCAAAGACGACAGCAGCGACGTCTTCATTGACCAGTGCGGCGTAGATCGGCAGTTGCGGCTCGGTGATGCGCGGCTCGGCCCAGTTTTTGGTGTCGACGGCGGCACCTGTCTTGTAGTCGATGATGACCTGCCGGCCATCGGCCAGCTGGTCGATGCGATCGACGATCATCTTGACCCTGATGCCCTCGATCTCGACTTCGGCCGGCGCTTCGCAGGCGATGACCTCGAAGCCCAGGCCACGTTTGGCCTCGACCTGCAGCCAGACCTCGATCAGCTTGGCCAGACGCGCCGCTTCGAGTTCGCGGAAACGGGCAGGGAGCGTGATGCGACGGTCGAGTTCGAAGGTCTGCAGGGCCTTGGTCACGGCCTCGGCGATGGTTTCCTGGCGGCTCGACTCGCTCAGGGCGGCCAGGGCATCGGATGAACGAATTGCAGTCCAGAAAGCCTCCAGCGCCTCATGCACGAGCGTGCCGCGGGCGGCCGGGTCGAGGCCTTCGACCGGCTCGTCCATCGCCTCGCCGCCGAGGCGGTACTGGAAGTAGGCCCAAGCCGGGCAGATGGCCTGGGCGCGCAGGACCCAACTGCCGCCGGAGACTTTTTCGCCCTCGACGACCGGCGGCGCCATGGCGTCGTCGAGCAACTCGAGTGCCGCAGCCGATTCGCCGGCCATTTGCCGGGCCAAGGTCACGACTTCGCACGATGCGTCGGCAGCGAGCGGAATCCCGGCGATGAGCGGACTCGGCCGCAGGACACGATTGCCATCGGCCTGCGCGAAAGAAAAGATCACTTCCGGCGCCGACTGCGCGAGCCGGGCATGGACGCGCTGGGCGAAATCGAGTTCGACCTCGGCGCTGGCATGCGCCGCCCCGGCGGCCCGCAACAACTCGGCCGGCAAGAGCGGATTGGGGCGCGGCGGCGGCGGCCAGAGGTCGTCGTTCATGCCCATGACCCACAGGGCGTCGAATTCGAGGCCGGCGCTTTCAAGCACGCCGAGCACCTGAATCGCCGGCCGGCCGCGCGTTTCGGGCTGGAACAAACGCTGGCGGCAGAGCTGCGACAGGCGACGCACGGCCTCGGCGAAGGCCAGCGGCCCGAGCAGGCCGTCAAGCCGGCCGAAGCCATCGAGCACTTCGCCAAAAGCCCGGCGGGCCTGGAACTCGTGGCTGGACAGCGGCCGGTCACCAGGCCAGCCGGCGGCTTTCAGGCAATTGCGGAAGATCGCAGACCATTGGCCGGGCGGCAACTTGCGGTTGGCTGCCTCGGTAGTTTCGACAAAGGCGTCGAGCGCGGCCACCGTGTGCGGGCAGAGCGGCACCTCCTTCTCGGCCAGCCGGCGGGCCAGATTGATCAGCGCGCGCAGCGTCGTGAAATAAGGCAGATCGCGGCGCAGGGAGGCATCCAGCCGGGCCCGGCCATCAGCCTCGCCGTCGGCGGCCGACCAGCCGCCGGCCAGCAGCAATGCCGACAACCGGCTTTGCTCGACCTTGGCCCGGCCACTGCCCAGCGCCAGCAGATCAAGCGCGACGCGGATCAGCGGCAGATCGGCCAGCGCCCGGCCAAGCGAGAAATTGAAGGTGCGCGGCACTTCGGCCGCATCGGGACGGATCAGCGCCGGATGCAGCGCGTCATCAAGCAGGAATTCGAGACGGTCGCGCACCCCGGCCAGATCGGGCGCCACAATGCCGAGCCGGCCGGTCGGATTGGCCACCCGTTGCGCCTGGACCCAGGCAACCACGGCGGCGCATTCTGCATCGCCATCGGCACAGGCGACCACCTGCCGATTGCCACGGTCAACCGGAAATTTGGCCTGATTTTCAACACTCACGCCGCGCGCCGTCAGGGCCGCCATGAGGTCGCGCTCAAGCGGCGTGTAGCGGTCAAAACCAACGAAAGCAACGCTTTGCGGCAGCGCGAAATGACCGTCGGCGATCAGTTCGATGACTTGCCGCTGCAAGCCCGCCGCATCGATCCAGCCGTTGCTCAGGCAGCGTTTGTCGAATTCGGCCTGCCAGCCGATGAACAGTTTTGCCTCGTCGGACAACTCGCTGCCGCCAGGCCGGATTTTCCAGACCCGGGCCAGCGCCTGCGCTTCGGCTGCCGAGGCGGCCATGCCCTGGATGTCGAACAGCGGAGCCGCTTCGGTCAGCGAGGCGGCGATGACCTTTTCCCAGAGCAGTCGTTCGGAGAAAGCGTCGAGAGCGAGCGGCAGATCGGCGACGCCGCTGAGCACCGCCTCGTCGGCCAGAGCCGCAAACCACTGGCCGAGCGTCAACGCCTGCCGGGTACGCCAGACAGCCTGCCCGGCCGGCAACTCGCCACGCAGTGTTTGCGCCAGACGAGTCGTCGCGCAGAGAAAAAGGCTATCGCTCAAACGGTCCTCGGCATTTCGCCACTATGTTCAGTGAGCGGCAGGCTGCGCCGGGCTGGCGGGCTTGGCTGGCGCGCCGGGCATGGCCGGGCCGACCGGTTTGGCGACGGGCAATGCCGGCTTGGCCGGGGCCGAAGATGGCGCGGCAGGCTTGGCTTCGGAGGGCGCGGGCTTGGCTGGAACAGAGGCAGGGTCAGCCGGCTTGCCGGGCATTGCGGGACGGGCCGGGGCAAGCACGGCTGGTGATTTTTCGTCCGCCGACGGCGGGGCGGCAACTGCTTTGCTCTCGCTGGCTGACTTTCCGGGCATTGCCGGTCTGGCCGGAGATACCGGGCTGGCCGGCTTTGCCATACTTGTCGCAGCGGGCGTGGCTGGCTGCGCAGCCATTTCGGCAGACTTGGCGACTGATTTCGGTGGCGGCAGAGCCTTCGGTTTGGCCGGTGCGGCGGAAGCGTCGTTGTCTTTTCCGCCATTGCGCTCGGCAGCAGAAATTTTGGTCGGGCCGTTGTAGGTGACCCGGCCTTTCAAACCCTCAGCAACTGCACCGCGTAGCTCAGGGATTTTCCGCAGATCGTCGATGGACTTGAACGGCCCGTTCTCGCGCCGATAGTCGATGATCAACTGCGCCCGAACCGGGCCAATGCCATTCAAGGTTTGCAGTTCTTCGGCGCTGGCGGTATTAACGTTAACCCGGGCCATGGCCTGGCCGATGCACAGCAGCCCCCCCAGGGCGAACATCAGAAAACGTGATTTCATGCTTTTCTCCTGGATGATTAGTCGTTCAGTATGCCATTCGACACAGCATCAAGGCGTTCCGACAAACAGGAACAGGTTGGAGACACCGCTCGTCGAGTAGCCGAAGCCGACATAGGCTGGCCCAAAGGGGGTTTCGCCACCGACGTAGAGGGCGGTGGAATCGAGGACGCCGACGCGCGTCGATTCGGAATACGGCGTGCCGACCTTGGCCAATTCGAACGCCAGGCCGATGCGCATGTCGCCACGCAGGCCGAGCGGCAGGCGACCGATGATCTGCTCGCCACACACGCCGACGTAGCGGATGTCGTCGCCGATGATCTGGTTGGGCGCGAACGCCGTCAGGTTGTGGAAGCCGCCCAGCGTGCCGGCATCGTAAATGGGCAGGTCGCCACGTGGTGAGCCGGTGTAGCGGCCGCGCACGTTGAACACCGTGCCGCCGAAGGCATAGGCGGCGCGCAAATCCGCGTCGGCGCGCGCATAGTTTCTGCCGGGAGATTCGAACCACGAAAGCTGTGCCGCCCAGCCGCGGGTCGGGAAGTGCATGCGGTCGAACTGGTCGAAATCGAGGCTGGCCTTCCAGCCCGAGAAACTCTTGTCGGCCGTGGGTAGCGAGGGGTCGCCGATATCGAGATCGAAATAGCGGTGGCGCTGTACCCAACCCAGGCGCAGCGGGCCGAGCAGGCCGATGTTGGTACCGAGATGGGCGCCAAAGCCGGTTTCGCTGTCGCGATACTGGGCGATGCGCTTGTCGTTTTCGTAAATATTGAGGCGGGTCTGGCTGACGCCGGCCGTCCCTTCGAAGAAGAAGCGCTGGCGGACATCGAGCGGCTGGTAGTAATTGACGCCGAAACGGTTGGTCGAGCCAATTTCGCCGTGGTAGATCATCTCGCCGCCGAGGGCGTTGAGCCAGGTCTGGTGGTAGGCGCCGCGCAGGCCGAAGGTCGACCCCTGGCTGTTGTCGGCCTGCAGATTGATGGCGAAACGCGCGTAGTCCGGCCCCCAGCGCTTTTCGACGGGCATGACGCGCAGGATGTTGCGCTCGCGCTGGCTGAGCACGGTGTAATCGACGCTCTCGTAATAGCCGTCGCCGTACATACGCAACAGATCGCGGTTGATGATGGACGGGCGGATCGTCTCGCCGGGCTGCACGCTGAGGTAACGCTCGATGGCACCCGCATTGACCTTGTCCAGCCCGACGATCTCGATGGCATCGATGCGCGGCGAGCTGCGCCGGGTAACTTCGATACCCTGCCACCAGGCGGCGTAGTCGGTCGGGCTGACCGACAGGCCGGCCAGTTTGGCGGCTGCAGCCTCGGTCGCGGCACGGCCGCTGGCAGCGGCCTCGGCATGTTTGGCGAAATCGGCCGCCGTGATGCCGTTGAGCTCGGGCTGAATGTAAATGTCGCCGGCCTTGAGCGTGGCCAGTGAACGACTGACGTTCTGTTCGGTCAGGATGCCGACCATCTGCGTCGAGACGGTGAGCAGCGAACCGACCTCCTCGGCCTTGAGCAGTGGCGAACCGACATTGACAGCGATGACCACGTCGGCACGGCAGCGCTCGCGCACCTCGGCAATCGGCAGGTTATCCACGAGGCCGCCATCGACCAGCTTGCGCCCCTGATGATCGACCGGGGCGAGCAGGCCGGGTACCGACATGCTGGCGCGCATCGCCGTAGTCAGCGGGCCGTCGCGAAAAGCCACGCGCTCGCCGGTGCCGATGTCAGTGGCGACGATGGACAGCGGCAGCGGCAACTCCTCGATATTGCGTTCGCCCTGGTTGGCGCGCACCAGCTGGTTGAAGAAGAGCTTGATCTTCTGCCCCGAAACGACGCCGGCCTGGTAAGCCACGCCATTGGCTGAAACACCGCTCTCCGAACCGGGCAGGTAGCGTCGCGATACCTGCTTGTTGCGGTAGCTCATCTCGGCGTATTCGGGGTTATCGACAAACATGTCTGACCAGTCCGCCCCGGCCAGCGCCTCCCGCATCCGTTCCGGCGACATGCCGGCCACCCAGGCCCCGGCGACGAGCGCCCCCATGCTCGTGCCAGCCACGCAATCGACCGGCACACGCAATTTCTCGAGTGCTTCGAGCACGCCGATATGCGCCGCCCCGCGCGCCCCGCCACCACCCAGCACGAGGCCGATGCGCGGTCGCGCTTCGTCAGCGGCCATTGCCACGGTCAACCCGAAAAAATGGGCAAAAATGAAAGCGGCAGCGCGGCGGCGAATAGGCGACATTATTTTTTATCCGAAAAAAAGCCCCGCAGGGCGGGGCTTTTCGTGAAGCGTCGGCAGATTACTTGGTGCCGATGACTTCGATATCAACGCGACGATCCGGCTGCAGGCAGTCGATCAGAGCCTTGGTCTTGGCGTTGCCCTTGCACTTGTCGCCAGTAACCGGCTGCTTCTCGCCCTTGCCTTCGGTGTAAACACGGTTGGCTTCGATGCCCTTGGCCACCAGGTATTCCTTGACGGCAGCAGCGCGCTTTTCGGACAGCTTCTGGTTGTAGGCGTCACCACCGATGCGGTCGGTGTGGCCAACGGCCAGGATCACTTCGAGCTTGATGGCCTTGGCCTTGGAGACCAGCTCGTCAAGCTTGGCCTTGCCAGCCGGACGCAGGACAGCCTTGTTGAAGTCGAACAGGGCGTCGGCAGCGACGGTGATTTTTTCGCCGGACGGCTTGACACCGGTGGCAGCGCCAGCAGCCGGGGCAGCGGCGGCGGTCTTCGGGGCACAGGCTTCAGCCGGCAGCAGGTCCTTGTCGCATTCGCAACCGGCCTTGTCGGCAGCAGCGGCAGCCGGGGTCCAGTAACCATCGCGCCAGCACAGGCCGAAACCGGACTTGGCGACGACGTCGCGCTGGTCGATCAGGTAAACACGTTCCTGGGCAACAGCGGAGAAACCGATACCGGCCAGCAGGGCCAGAACCAGAGATTTTTTGACGATATTCATGTTCAGCAGTCCCGTTGTAGTAATTAGGATAAATGTTAATTCTTGAAACCCTTGAATTCTATTACGAATCGTCACATTTCAACCACTTGTCGGACATGGCGGCCTTTGTTTATCTCCGTTACCATGGGCCTGTCCGACACCCCGAGGGCCACTCCGGACTCCAAAAACATGAAAAAACTCCAAGCCCTGTTTCACTGGCTTTTCGGCAAGACAAACCCGGTCGGCGACCCGCTGGCTGACGCCCTGAAGCGCTTTCGCGATCCCGAAGCCGACACGCTGGAACTGATGCGCCGGCTGGTCGTCGTGTTGCGCCCGCAAAACCGGCGCGACGGGGGTTCGGCCGAACGCTACGAGTTCATGCTCGACCGGCTGGAGTCCGATCCCGAGCTGCTCGCCGCCTTTCGTGGTCATGTCGTCCATTTCATCGCCACCCGCCGGCTCGTGACGTTCTTTACCGAAAGCGGCGTGCTGCCCGGCACCGGCTTCTTTTCCGAATGGTGGCGCATCCTCGGCAGCCGCCTGCTGCCCGAAGTCCCCGACGAGCGCCGGCTCAAGGATTGCCTGCACGTCATCTACGACCGTACCGACGACTGGCGCTGGCTCGAAGCCATCCCGCCCGAGGCCTCGCAACGTTTCTGGGCGCTGCTTGCCCCGGCTGACGAGTTGCGCAACATCGACTGGCGCGGCATCCAGGAGCAGATGCTTGACGCCGTGCTGCTGCTCGCCCACCGGGTCAGCGGCCTCGGTATCGAAAACGAGTTGATGCGCGCCTCACCCAATTTCGACGACGACACGCCGCGCTTCATCGCGCTGTCGGCCGAAGCGCTCGATTTCGTCACCGCCTTCCGCGCCGCGCTCAACGATCCCGAGCAAAGCGCCGACGATGGCAGTCAGTTGCTGGTCATCGCCGACCAGTGCCACGATACCCTGCAGCGCATCCGTAAGCGGGCGCTCACTGTCGGCACCAGCCTCCATCTTTCATATCTGCTGACACGCAGCGAGCAAAGCCTCGAACGCCTGCGCGATCTCGCCGAAATCCTGACTACCGGCCAGCTATCGACCACCCGCGACGAAGCCATCCAGTCCTGGGGCGAATTCGCCCACGCCGCTTTCCTCGCCGAAAACCGCCGCAACAGCCTGCGTTTCTACGTCGCCCAGCTGTCCCGACTGCTCGCCGTGCGTGTCACCGAAAACGCCGCGCGTTCGGGTGAGCACTACATCTGCGATACACCGGCCGACTATCGCCAGATGTGGCGTTCGGCCGCCGGGGCCGGCGTCCTCATCGGCTGCATGGCCATGCTCAAGATCAAGGCCGCCGCGCTGCATGCGCCGCTGTTCGGCGAAGCCTTCATGTTCAGCATGATTTACGGCCTCGGCTTCGTCGCCATCTTCCTGCTCGGCATGACGGTCGCCACCAAGCAGCCGGCGATGACGGCGCAGACATTGGCCGGCCTGCTCGGCGACATCAAGCCGACGCGCAGCGCCGATCTGGAAAAGCTCGTCGATGTTGCCGCCGCCGTCAGCCGCAGCCAGCTCGCCGCCATTGCCGGCAACGTCATGGTCGCCCTGCCGATCGCCATCGCTGTCGGTTTCGGCCTGAGCTATTGGGCCGGCGAGCCGGCCATCACGATCGACAAGGGCGCCCACCTGATTGCCGACCTCGACCCGCTGTCCTGGGCGCTGCCGCACGCCGCCATCGCCGGTTTCTACCTGTTTCTGTCCGGCCTGATCACCGGCTATTTCGACAACCGCGCTGCCTACGCCGAGATCGGCCCGCGCCTCGGCCGCCTGCGCTGGCTGCAGGCGCTGGCCGGCCGCGAACGGGCCGGGCGCTTCGGCAATTACATCCAGGAACGCCTGGGCGGCATCATGGGCAACTTCCTGTTCGGCTGCATGCTCGGCTCGACCGGCGTCATCGGCACCATCCTCGGCCTGCCGCTCGACATCCGGCACATCGCCTTCGCCTCGGCCAATCTCGGCTACGCGCTGGTCGGCTTCCAGTTCGAACTGCCGCTCAAGGCCATCGCCTGGGCCGCCTTCGGCATCGCCGCCATCGGCTTCACCAACCTCGCCGTCAGTTTCGCGCTCGCCCTGCGCACCGCCATGCGCGCCCGCGGCATCCATTTCGAGCACTGGGGGCCATTACTCCGCGTGCTGTGGAAGCGCGTCAACCACCAGCCGCGCAGTTTCCTGCTGCCGCCGCGCCAAGCCGCTGCTGACGCGTAAAATGCCGGCGTGATCTCCCGCCGCCTGCCGCTTCTTTTTCTGCTCGCCATCGCCACCCCGCTGATAGCCGGCGAGCTGAGCGTGCATGCGCCGGACGAGATCAGCGACCTGCTGGCGCCGTGGTTACCGGAGGAAGCCGGCAGCCCGAGCCGCTTGCAGGGCCAGCTCAGCGACATTCTCGCCACGGAAGGTTATTTCTCGCCGGAATTCACCTTCACCGAAGCCGATGATGGCCTCAGGCTGGCCATCGACCCCGGACCGCGGACGACCATCGCCAGCGTCGATGTCACGGTCGACGGGAAAATTGAGCCAAAAACGAAATCAGACCTGATCGCCGGCTGGCGTATGCCGGTCGGCCAGCCATTCCGGCAGGAAGACTGGAACGACGCCAAGCAGCAGATCCTGGCCGAGCTTCTGGCCGTCGAACACGCCGACGCCAGGCTGGTCGACAGCGAAGCCAGCATCGACACCGAAAAGCACCGCGCCGACCTGCAAGCCCATTACGATGCCGGCCCACGCTACCGTTTCGGCAGCATTCGCGTCGAAGGCCTGCAAAACTACCCGCCCGACCTCGTTGAGCGTTACAACCGGGCCGTCAAGGCTGGCCAGCCCTACCGCGAAGATCGGCTCAACGCGCTGCAGGGCACGCTGCAATCGACGCCCTACTTCGCCTCGGTACAGACCACGCTCGACCGCGAGGCGGCCGTGGTGAACGACGACGGCACGGCAACGGTCCCCGTCCTCGTCCGTGTCCGCGAGCGGTCGCCGCACCGCGTTTCCTTCGGCGCCGGCGCCAGCTCGAACACCGGCGCCCGCGTCGAAGTGAATTACCACACGCCCAACCTGCTCGGCCGCGGCTGGGCGCTCGACAGTGGCCTGCGCTTCGAGCAGAAAAGACAGACCGCCTACAGCGACGTCTTCCTGCCGCCCGACGAGCGCAATCGCCGGCACAGTTTCGGCATCATGGCCGAAGCGGCCGACATCCAGGGACTCAAAACCGAGCGCTACGCTTTCGGCGCACAGACCGTCCAGCAACGCGGCATCGTCGAACAGCGCCTGTCGCTGAACTGGCAGGAGGAAAAGCGCGAAGCCAGCGGCGCCAGCCCACAAACCGCCCGGGCGCTGGTCCCCAATGGCGTATGGACCTGGCGCCATATCGACAACCTGCTCGACCCGCGCGACGGTTCCGTCATCCAGATGCAGATCGGTGGCGGCACCAAGGCCGCGCTGTCCGACCAGAATTTCGTCCGCCTGCACGCCCGCGTCCAGCACTACATCCCGCTCGGCCGTGTCGACACACTCAACCTGCGCGGCGAAATCGGCTACACCTTTGCCGACTCCCGCCAGCACATCCCGCAGGATTACCTGTTCCGCACCGGCGGCGCCGGCTCGGTGCGCGGCTACGCCTACCAGAGCCTCGGCATCCGCGAAGGCAGCGCGATAGTCGGCGGCCGCTACCTGGCCATCGCCAGCGCCGAAATTACCCACTGGCTCGACGAAAACTGGGGCATCGCCGCCTTTGTCGACGCCGGTGACGCAGTCGATAGCCTGCAGGATATCCGCCTCGCCATCGGCGCCGGCCTCGGCGCCCGCTGGCGCAGCCCGGCCGGGCCAATAGGCGTCGATCTGGCCTACGGCGAACGCAACCAGGAAGTGCACCTGCACTTCTCGCTGGCCATCCCGTTCTAAGCGCGACATGAAACGCCCCGTCGCCCATTTCGCCCTCCTCGCCAGCGCCGCCGTCATCGGCGGAGTCGGCTGGCTGACGACCAGTGAAAACGGCCTGCAAACCGCCATCGCCCTGGCCCAAAGCGCCACCGCCGGCCAGTTGCAGATTGAACAAGCCAGTGGCCGCCTTCTCGGCAACCTGGATATCGGCCAACTGCGCTGGCAAGGCGCCACTCTTCAGGTTGACGCCACGCAGATCCACCTCGACTGGTCACCCTCGGCTCTCCTGCGCGGCCACGCGGAGATTGCCGAACTGAGCATCGCCGCCCTGCACATCGTCACCGCGCCGAGCGACACGCCCGCACTGGCCCCGAGCGATCTGCAACTGCCTTGCACGGTCAACGCGAAAAAAGTCGTTATTTTGAAATTGAGCGTAGACGGCGGCTTCATGGCCACCGACCTCGCCGCCAGCTTCACGAGCGACGGCCGCCAGCACCGGCTTGACGACTTCAAGGCCCTGACCGGCGGCATCGCCGTCACCGGCCGCGCCGGCCTCGACGGCCTCGCTCCCATGCCGCTCGCCGCCAGCGCCGAGATTTCCGGCCAGCTCGACCAGCGCCCCCTCGCTGTAGCGCTGACCGCCAGCGGCCCGCTCGAACGCATCGCGCTGACCGCCGTCGCCACGCTGGGTGTCGCCGGCACGGCGGAAGTCGCGCTCACGCCCTTCGCCGACGCCGCCTTCGCCAGCGCCCGCCTGCAGCTCGACAACATCGACCCGGCCACCTGGCAGCCCGGCGCGCCGCATGCCAAACTCAGCATCACGGCCGACGTCGCGCCGCAAGGCGACGGCATCGTCGGCAGCTTCGGCCTGACCAATCACCAGCCCGGCCCCGTCGACCGCCAGCGCCTGCCGTTGGCCACGCTGGCCGGCACCGTCGCCTGGCAAGGCAGCACCGCCCAATTCGCCACCCTGCACGCCACCCTGCCCGGCAGCAGCGAACTCGACGGCAGCGGCGAATGGCGCGACAGCGCCGTGAAACTGGCGCTGACCGCCAGCCGGCTCGATGCCGCACAAATCGTCTCGACGCTGCGGTCAACCCGATTAAACGGCCCAATTTCAAGTCTGCTCGGCGCCGACCGCCAGCAATTCAAACTCGACCTCAAGGACGCCACCTTCGCCCTGCTCGCCGAGGCCAGCCACGCCGACCAGCGCATCGACCTGCCGCAACTGCAACTTTCGGCCGGTGACGCCCGGCTAAGCGCCAAAGGCAAGCTCGACCTCAAGGCGCCGCGCGCCTTCACGGCCGAGGGCGAACTGCAGCGCTTCGACCCGAGCCGCTTCGCCAAGGTGCCGGCGGCGCAGATCAACGCCAGCTTCAAGGCCGACGGCCGGCTCGACCCGCGCGCCGTAGTCGACGCCAGTTTCACGCTCAAGGACAGCCGCGTCGCCAACCAGCCGCTGAGCGGCCAAGGCAAGGTCGCCATCGTCTGGCCACACATCTCGGGCATCGATATCCAGCTCGTCTCCGGCGCCAACCACCTGTCGGCCAAAGGCGCTTTCGGCCAGCCCGGCGACACGGTAGTCGTCAACCTCGACGCCCAGCAACTCGCCCCCTACGGCCTTGACGGCGGTATCACCGGCCGCTTTGATCTGACCGGCTCGGCCCAACAACCGAAATTCGCCGGACAGTTGAACGCCACGAAAATCGGCAAGCCCGGAATAGCCCGCCTCAGCGGCCTCAGCCTGAAAGCCGACGGCGGCGGCGAAGCCAGCTCGGCCCTGAGCCTCGACCTCGCCATCGCTGCCGTCGAAAGCCCGGATCAGCCCGGCCTGCTGCGCAACATCCGCCTGCATGGCGAAGGCACGAACCAAGCGCACAGCCTGACGGCCAGCGCCGAAGTGGCTGGCAAGAACCTGCTGAGCCTTGCCGCCGACGGCGGTTTGAGCAGCGACTTCAGCCAGTGGCAAGGCCGCTTGCTCGAGGCAAAAATGAACAGCGCCGACAAGTCGCGCAATTTCCGCCTCGCCACGCCCGCCCCGATCAAACTGGCCGGTGCCGGCTGGAGCATCGGCCCAGCCCAGTTCATCGGCGAGCCGCTCGACTGGCAGGCCACCGTGCAGGCTGGCGCCGACGCCAGACAACTGCACGCCACGCTGAACGCCAGGGGCAGCCGTATCGGCCAGGTCGATGGCGAACTCAACGCGGCCATGCTCGGTCCCTGGTCGCTAGCCCAGAACGCCCGCTGGCAGGGCCGGCTCAAGACCGACATCGCCGACCTCGGTTGGCTGGCCGAACTGATCGGCGACGGCTGGCAGAGCGAAGGTCGCCTCAACGGCGAACTGCAACTGGCCGGCACGCCCGCCGCGCCGCTGAGCAGCGGCCGCTTCCGGGGCGAAAGACTGGCCCTGCACCTGCCCGCGCAAGGCCTAAACCTGGCCCGCGGCGAACTTGATGTCGATCTGCGCGACAACCTGCTGCACATCAACCGCCTCGGCTTCGACAGCCTGCTCCAGCCCATGCCGCGGGCGATCCGGCTCGAGGCGCGCGACGACCTGAGCACCCTGACTGCCAAACCGGGGCGACTTGAAATTTCGGGCGAAATTCGGGTTGACCGTGGAAGCACCGGCGAAAACGCTTTTCTCGACATCAAGCTCGACCGCCTCGGCGCCTTCCAACTGCCCGACCAGTGGGTCGCTGTTTCCGGCAACGGCCGGCTCAGCCTCAAAGATGGCACGCTCGGCGCCGTCGGCAAACTGGCCGTCGATGCCGGCTACTGGCAACTCGCCCCCGGCGGCACGCCCCGGCTCTCCGACGACGTGGTGATCAAGCGCCCGGGTAGCGAAAAGCCCGCTGCCAGCCTGCGCCCGAAACTCGAACTCGACATCAGTACCGACCTCGGCCGCAATTTCCAGTTCAACGGCGCCGGGCTCTCCAGCCGGCTCGGCGGCGACATCCGCATTACCGCTCACGGCCGCGACCTGCCGCGGGCCAGCGGCACCATCCGGGCACGCAATGGACGCTTCGAAGCCTATGGCCAGAAACTCGACATCGAGCGCGGCATCCTGAGTTTCAACGGCCTGCTCGACAATCCTGGCCTCGATGTGCGCGCCGTACGCAAGGGGCTATCGGTCGAACCCGGCGTCCAGATCAGCGGCTCGGCGCAACGTCCAGTCATCAAGCTGATCTCCGACCCGGAACTCCCCGATGCCGAAAAGCTCGCCTGGCTGGTCCTCGGCCATGGCCCGGAACAGATGGGCGCCGGCGACGCAACGCTGCTCTTCTCGGCAGCCGGCGGCCTGCTCGGCAACGATTCTGGGAACGTTGTCCAGCAGTTGAAAAAGACTTTGGGATTCGACGAATTCGGCCTTCGTCAGGGCAACATCGGCGACACCGGCGGGCGCCAGCCTACTAGCCGCGTGGCCGGCGGCAACAGCGTCGACACGGCCGGAACGACCGGCCAGCAAATTCTCAGCGTCGGCAAACGCCTGTCGTCAAACGCGCTTGTTTCCTACGAGCAGACGCTGGGTCGTGCCGAGGGCATCGTCAAGCTGACCGTCAACCTGACGCGACAGATCGCTGTCATTGGCCGCGCTGGTAGCGACAACGCGCTGGATATTTTCTACACCCTGACCTTCGGGCGTACAGAAGAAAAGCCCATCGTCCAGTAAGAGCGAAACGATATGCCGGATCATGCTGCGGCCACGTGATTTTTGACAGAGTGATTGGTGGACAGATGGGCCAGACGCCTGATCTCAGCGCGCAAGGCCACCTGCTGCCCGGCCGTGATCATGCGCTGGCCGTTGTGCCATTCATACTCGACAGCGGTATCTTCGACACCGAGTTCATAAAGCGCCTGTGCCATCTCGCGCCAACCATGCCGCTCAACATGCCGGCCATCGCTCAGCGATGCGACAAACTCACTCTTGAAAAACGCTATGCTTGCAGTAATCGTCATGACAGCACCTCCCATGAATGTAGGTTAGCGCTATCCATTTTTGAGGTCGGTGACATATTTCACGCTTGCCCTCAAGAAGCCTTGAAAGCCCCCAGCCATTTGCCGAGCATACCCAGCAACTCGGCATGATTGATCGGCTTGGCCAGAAAATCGTCCATGCCGGACGCCAGACAACGCTGCTGGTCTTCGGCGAATGCGGCGGCGCTGAGGGCCACGACGGGCAGACGTGGCAGCCCCTTTTCCCGCTCCCAGTCGCGGATCAGGCTAGTTGCCTCGAGACCGTCCATGATCGGCATCTGGACGTCCATCAGGATCAGATCGGGACGCGGGCCGCTGGTGATGGCGTTCAATGCCTCAAGACCGTTCTCAGCCATGTCGACCGCGAAGCCTTCCTTCTGGAGCATGGCGCTGACCACTTTCCGGTTCACCAGGTTATCTTCGACCACCAGCACCTTGCCAGCCTGTCTGGCTGATACGGCCTTGACCTCCGGCGCCTGGCCGCGGGGAGCCAGACGGCTCTCCTCTCCCACGCCAACGACCCCGGCCCGTATCCGGAACCAGAAACGCGCGCCTTGCCCTGGCTGACTCTCGACGCCAACTTCTCCGCCCATCATTTCGGCCAGACGGCGGACGATGGACAGGCCAAGACCGGTGCCGCCGAATTCCCGGGTTGTCGAGGTATCGGCCTGCGAGAACGGTCGGAAGAGCAGTGATTGCTGGTCGGCCGAAATACCGATCCCGCTGTCGCGTACGGAAAACTCGAGCTTGGCCCCACGCTCGTCGCGGCCAAGCTCGGTCACCTCGATATCGACAAAGCCGTGCGCCGTGAATTTGACGGCATTGCTGACCAGATTGGACAACATCTGGCGCAGCCGGATCGAGTCAGCGCGATAGCGCGCGCCTGCTTCGCCCCGCCAGTTGGCGCGCACCTCGAGTTCCTTATCGTGGACCGGGCCGGAAAAAAGCTGGACTGTTTCGTCGACGAGTTGTTTCGGATCAAAAACCGCATCGGACAAGGCCAGCTTGCCAGCCTCGATCTTGGACAGGTCAAGCACGTCGTTGAGCAGTGTGAGCAAGGTCTGTCCGGAATTGAGAATGGTGCGCGCGTAATCATTGCGCTCCTCATTCGACACCCCGGGCATCAGCAGCAGTTGCGCCATGCCCAGGATGCCGTTCATCGGCGTGCGGATTTCATGCGACATCATGGCCAGGAAACTGCTCTTGGCCCGATTGGCCTCCTCCGCCGCCTCCTTGGCGGCATAAAGCTCGGTCACGTCGATGCGAAAGCCGACGGTAAAACCTTCTGGCGTCCGCCTCTCGAGAATCCTTAGCCAGCGGCCGTCATCGAGCTGCTGAATGATCTCGGTATTGCCGCGATGTGCCGCCAATCGCTCGGCAACCCATTCGTCTACGCGGCCAATGGCCTCCTTGTACTGCCCGCGCTCGGCGCCTGTGCGTATGATTTCCTCGAAGCGTTTTCCAGGCACCAGCAGGTCGGAAGAACTGCGGTAATACTGGCGATACTGTTCGTTGGAATAAGCCAGCCGGTCATCCTGATCGTAGATGACGAAGGCCTCGCCGATGGTATCGACCGCCGATGTGAGCATGGCCTGGCTATCGTGCAGGCGCTTTCCCATTTCGGCGCGCAAGACCAGCGAGCGGAACAGGAAGAACATGAAGGCGGCGAAAATGATGCTGAGCCCGGCAGCAGAAGCCAACACGACGCGCTGGTGACTGAGGTAGGGCATCAGAACCCGTTCGACAGGATGCCCGATAACAAAATTCAGCCCATAGGCTGGCAGACGGTAATAGCCATACACCCGCTCGACGCCGTCCAGTTGAGCCTGTCGCGTGAAGCTGCCGGAGATGGGGGCATCGGGTTGAAGATAGGGCGTTCCAGAAATTTTCTTGCCCATGGCTCCCTCGAAATCCGGCTCGCGCGCCAGAATTTCACCACCATCCGCGACCACGGTACTGATCGCCTCCTCGGCAATTTTTTCACTGTAGGCAGCTACCGAGCCTGGACTAACCGAAACGACCAGCACCCCACGCAAGCTGCCGCCGATCAGCACCGGCCGGGTAAATTGAATGGACCATTTTCCGGATACTTTGCCCTTGATCGGCTTGCTGATGAACAGTCTGTCACGGCCATCCAGATGAACCCGAAAATGCTCGCGCTCACCGAGGAAGACGCGTTCCTTGGCGACAGCCAGATTGGAATAGGCCAGCCAGCCTTCGGCATCGATGACAGCCACCTGAAAGGCGATGTCGGTCATGTATTGCTGGCGGCGCCGAATCTGCTCGGCGAAGCGCTCCGGGTGACCATCCCACTGGGTACGCAAATCGAGAAGCATTTCATCGAGGCGCTTGATGGCCGACAAGGCGCTCTCGGCAAAAGCCTGCGACTGGAAGCGTGTCGAGTTCTCGACTTCGCGCAGATAGCCCGCCCGGCTGCGATCAAGCTCATACCAGGCGATCGCCCAGACCAGACCCAAACCAACCACCAGCATCAGCCAGAGTTGCAGTCTGAGCGATAAAACTGAGCTTTTTTGAAAAGGAATTTCGTTCACCACCGGGTGCTATGCATAACCCCATCGGGCGAGTGTGCCGAAAAACGCGACACCCGCCGATGAATAAGGGGCGAGATGCTCGCCCCGACTATGGCCAAAGTCAATAGTGCCTCGCCGGGGACGAGGCTATGGCGCTGAATTAGCGCTCATCTCCCGGCTGACGACGCTTGCCGCGTGACTCATCCCGACGCTCGCCCCGCGACCGGTCACCGCCCCGTACCTGCCCCTGTGCCTCACCACGTTGCGGTGCCGGGGCTGCGGTCGCCGGCTGACGGCTCTCCGGCGGCGGGGCATTGCCACGCTCCGTGCGGTACGCTGGACGGGCTTCGGCCGGCCGGCTGTCGTCGCGACGTTCGTAGCGGGAACGATTATCGCGCTCGGCAGGTGGCGCATAACGGGGTTCGCCGCGGGGCTGCGCATCACGCTGATCGCGGGAATCGCCACCCCACTCGCGGCGTGGCGGCGGATTGTCGCGCTCATAGTGCGGCGCGGGCTGGACCTCGATGCGCGGCGCCGGGCGCGGGCGATTGTCCTGTTCCCAGCGGCCACCGGACTGACGCCAGTGATCGCCGTCGCGTTCCCACCGGTGCGGCACCCAGATGTGGCCATGACGCGGCGCTTCCCAACGCCCGGGAATCCACTCGTAACGGGCGCCGGCCCAGCCCCAGTAGCCGGAGATCCAGACGTAGTCAGCGTAGGGCGCATAGCCCGGATATTCCTGGCGCAGCGGCGGCGGGGCGACACGTACCGGGCGGTCGTAATAGGGGTCGGGCGTCACGACACAGCCCGTGGTCAGTACGGTGGCGGCAAGCAGCGCGGCTGGCAGCAATCTGTTTTTAATCATATTCACTCCTTGCTTGTTGGGACCTTGCCTGGCGCCATCCGGTTCAATGCGGCTTGAGGCCGAGGCGAGCCCGAACCAGCCCGATAAGGTCATCGACGTAGGTAAACACCACGGGAATAACGAGCAGGCTCAGGAAGGTCGAGGTAATCAGGCCGCCGATGACGACGATGGCCATTGGCGCGCGGAAGCTCGGGTCGGTGCCGATGCCCAGCGCAATCGGCATCATGCCGGCGCCCATCGCGACAGTAGTCATGACGATGGGGCGGGCCCGCTTGCGGCAGGCGTCGAGCAGGGCGTGCCAGCGATCCAGCCCATGCTCGCGACGAGCCAGCACGACGTAGTCGATGAGCAGGATGGAGTTCTTGGTGGCGATACCCATGAGCATGATGAGGCCGATCATCGACGGCATCGACAACGCCGTATGGGTGAAGAACAGGGCCAGGAAGGCGCCGGGCACCGAGAGCACGAGGGCGGCGAGGATGGTTACCGGCTGGACGAAATCCTTGAACAGCAGGACGAGCACGATGTAGATGCAGAGCACACCGGTGGCCATGGCCAGCGCAAAGCTGGCGAACAGTTCGCCCATCGCCTCGGCGTCGCCGACCGTGGTCTGGATGACGCCGGGTGGCAGGTTGGTCAGGCTCGGCAGCTTGAGCGCCGCGGCCTCGACTTCGCCAAGCGGCTGTCCGTTGAGTTCGATCTCGAAATTGATGTTGCGCAGGCGGTCGTAGCGGTCGATTTCGGCCGGGCCGCCGGCGATGCTGACCGTGGCGACGTTGGCGAGCATGACCGGGCCGTGCTTGCCGGGTACGGTCAGGCGTTCGAGCAGGGCGAGGTCGGTACGCGCCCCGGGCGGCAGCTTGACGACGATGGGCACCTGGCGCTGGGCGAGATTGAGCTTGGCCAACCCCTGGTCGTAGTCGCCGGCTGTGGCGATGCGCAGGGTATCGGCAATCGCTGCCGAGGTCACGCCGAGGTCGGCCATGCGGGCGAAATCGGGGCGAATGACCAGTTCCGGGCGGACCAGGCTGGCTGTCGTCGTGATGTTGCCGATGCCGGGGATGGTGCGCAGGTCGCGCTCGACGAGGCGGGCGTGTTCGGACAGCAACGGGCCGTTTTCGCTGGCCAGGACGAGGACGTATTTGGCGTTGCCGGAGGCCAGGCCGACCTTGACCTGGGCGCCGGGAATCACGCTCAGCGCCTCGCGCAACTGGTCCTCGATGACCTGCTTGTTGGTCCCCGAACGCTCGCTGCGCGGGGTCAGGTTGAGGGTCAGCGTGGACTTGCGCACTTCGGCGGCGCCGGCTGCGGCAAAGGGGTCGCTGCCCGCCTTGCCGCCACCCACCGCGGTGTAGACGAGCTTGACGTACTGATTGGCCTCGGCAATGTGGCGCGCCTGCTCGGCGACGGCGACCGATTCCTTGAGCGTCGCGCCGGGCGGCAGGGAAAGATAGATCTGCGTCTGCGACACGTCGTCGGCCGGCACGAAGCCGGTCGGCAGTAGCGGGACAAGCATGAAGGAGCCGACGAAGAATACGGCCGTGCAGAGCAGGGTCACGATGCGGTGCTTGAGGCACCACGTCGCCCAGCCTTCGTAAAACCGGAGCCAGCGCGGCGTCGGTTCGGCGTGGTTGACCGGCTTGAGAATGTAGGCGGCCATCATCGGCGTCAGCATGCGGGCAACGACGAGCGAGAAGAAGACGGCGACAGCGGCGGTCCACCCGAATTGCACGAAGAATTTGCCGGCGATGCCACCCATGAAGGCGGTCGGCAGGAAGACGGCGATCAGCGTGAAGGTGGTGGCGATGACGGCCAGACCGATTTCGTCGGCGGCTTCCATGGCCGCCTGGTACGGCGTCTTGCCCATGCGCAGGTGGCGCATGATATTTTCGATTTCGACAATGGCATCGTCGACCAGAATCCCGACGACGAGCGACATCGAGAGCAGGGTCACGACGTTGAGCGTGAAGCCCATGAGGTACATCACGGCGAAGGTCGGGATCGCCGACAGCGGTAATGCGGCTGCCGAAACGAAGGTCGCCCGGCCATCACGCAGGAAAAGCCAGACGACGAGCACGGCGAGGATGGCGCCTTCGATAAGCAGTTTCATCGAGCCTTCGTAGTTTTCGATGACGGGATCGACGAAATTGAAGGCCTCGGTGATTTCGATGTCGGGATGCTCGGACTTGAGCTTGTCGAGCACGATCTTGACGGCGGCGGCCACTTCGACCTCGCCGGCACCCTTACTGCGCGTGATCTCGAAACCGACGACGGGCTTGCCGTTGAGCAAGGCTGCCGTGCGCTGTTCGCCGACGGTATCGCTGATCGTCGCCACTTGGTCGAGGCGGATGCGGCGGCCGTCGGAGAGCACGATGTCCATACTGCCCAGTTCGTCGGCGCGCTGCACGGTGGCGATGGTGCGCACCGACTGTTCGATGCCACCGACGTCGGCCCGGCCGCCCGAGGCGTCCTGCTGGATCTGCTTGAGCTGGCGCGAGATGTCGGCTGCCGTCACGTTGAGCGCCAGCATCTTGGCCGGATCGAGTTCGATGCGGATTTCGCGCGCTACACCGCCGACCCGCGACACGGCGCCGACGCCGCGCGCCGAGAGGATGGCCTTGCTGACGGTGTTATCGACGAACCACGACAGCGCCTCGTCGTCCATGCGGCTCGAGGCCACGGTGTAGGTCAGGATCGGTGCGCCGGAGACGTTCATCTTGCTGATCACCGGGTCGCGCAGGTCGCCCGGCAAATCGGCGCGGATGCGCGACACGGCGTCGCGCACGTCATCGACAGCCTCCTGCAGCGGCTTTTCCAGGCGGAATTCGACGGTCACGGTCGCCGTGCCGTCCTGCGCCTTGGTGTAGATGTGCTTGATGCCTTGCAGCGTGGCCACCGAATTCTCGATCTTGCGCGCCACCTCGGTTTCCATCTGGGCCGGCGCCGCGCCGGGCAGGCTGGCCGTGACGATGACCATGGGCAGTTCGATGTCCATGAACTGCTGAATCTTCATGGCCTTGAAACCCATGATGCCGGCCAGCGTCAGGAGCAGGAAAAGCAGAATGGCCGGCGTCGGGTTGCGGATCGACCACGACGAAACGTTCAGCACGTCACAGCCTCCACTGCTTCAATGGCCATTTCCACGGTCAACCGGAAAAAACGCCTCATTTTGAAATCCCAGCGACAACCTTGACGACGTCGCCATCGGCCAGGAAACCGGCCCCGGTCGCCACCACGCGCGCATCGGGCGCCAGCCCGGAAACGATTTCGACGCGCTCGCCGACGCGACGACCGAGATCGACCTTGGCCTGCGCCACACGGTCCGCACCCTCCATCCGGAAGATGTAGGCAAAACCTTCGCGCAGCACCACTGCCGCTTGCGGCAGTGTCAGCGCCGGGCTTTGTGCCAACGAAAATTCACCGCGCGCAAACATGCCGGCGCGCACCGCCGAGGTGGCCGGCAGATCGACATAAACCAGCCCGTTGCGCGTTTGCGGATCGACGCTCGGCGACACGGCACGCACCGTGCCCTTGACCGTCTCGCCGCCCGGCGCCGTCAACGTCGCCACGACACCGGCCTTGATCTTGCCGAGATCGGCCGACGGCACTTCGGCTCGCCATTCGAGGCGGCCACCGCGGATCAGGCGAAACAGTTCCAGGCCATTTTGAGTCAGTGAACCGACCGTCGCGCTGCGCGCCGAAATGACGCCATCGTCCGGCGCCAGCACGCCGGTCTTGCTCATCTTGAGATCAGCCCCTTGCTGCCGGGCCCGGGCCGCGGCCAGGCGGGCCTGCGCCGTATTCTGCGCCGTCTGGTACTGGGTGTTGAGTTGCGAGCTGTAGAAGCCTTTTTCCTTGAGCTCCTTCGCCCGCTCGGCATTGCCCCTGGCCTCGGCGGCACTGGCTTCGAGCTCGGCCACCGACGCCTGCGCCTCGGCCAGCTCGCTGGCCACGGTATCGCTGGCGATACGGGCCAGCACCTGGCCCTTCTTGACCGTATCGCCAACCTGAACGCGCACCTCGGTAATCCGGTAATTGGCGATCTCGGCGCCGATCACCGCTTCCTGCCAGGCGACGACGTTGCCGTTGGCGGGCAGGACCTGCGGCCAGTCGAATTTTTCCGGCGCGGTCAGGCTGACGGTCAGCGCCGGTCGGGTCGCCGCCTTCGCCGGATCGGCCGCCGGAGCCGGCGTCGCACCATCCGGACGCGACATGAAATAGGCCGCGCCCACAACGACGGCCACGATGGGCAGCACCACGCGGAGCTTGCGCCCGGCGAGCGGGCCAGAAGAGTTGTTGTTCATGCAGAAACCTGTGTCGACCGCAGCAATCCGGCAATGATACCTTGCCTTGCCAGCATGTCAGCTTCGTAATGACCCCAGGGTCATCAAGGTTTCGCCAGCTGCTCCCGGGCCTGTTCCGCGGTAGCGCTGATGCGGGCGGCGACCTGCCTTTTCTCGAGCGCCTCGCCCAGTTTCATGCGCAGAAAAGTGCTCGAGGTGTAGCGCGTCACGTCGTGGTAATGCCGGTCGACGACGCCCTTGACCATGGCGATGTAGTCGTCGATCAACTCGGGAACGATGCTGAAGCGGTCGTAATTGACGATGGCGTTAACCTTGTGGCCGATAGGCGCCAGCGCGGCTTCGACGGCAGCTTCGATGCGTCCGACGTCATCGGCGCTGCGCACGTTGAGTCCCGAGAAATCGAGGAAAAACAGATTCTGCCCGGCATCGTAAGTCAGCCGCTCAGGCATCGGCACCTCGAGCAGCTCGGGCCGGATGCCCATCGGCTCATCGCGGAAAATACGTTCGTCCATCAAGGCTGGCGTGCCGTTGATGATCGGGCGGAAGGCCATGCGATCGAGGATGTCTTTCTGCAGGTCGACGCCCGGCGCGATCTCGGTCAATTCGAGCCCGTCCGCCGTCAGCTTGAAAACGCAGCGCTCGGTAATGTAGAGGACTTCCTTGCCGCGCCGCGCCGCCTCGGGGCCGCTGAAGGTGCGGTGCTCGACTTCATCGACGAACTTGATGGCCTTGCCGTCTTCGAGAATTTGCAGTTTTTTCCCGTTGACCGTGACATCGAGGTTGCCTGCCGTGAAGGTGCCGACGAAAACGACTTTCTTGGCGCTTTGCGAAATGTTGATGAAGCCGCCGGCCCCTGCCAGCCGCGGGCCGAACTTGGAGACGTTGAGGTTGCCCTGCTTGTCGGCCTGGGCCAGACCAAGGAAGGTGATGTCCAGCCCGCCGCCGTCGTAGAAATCGAACTGGCTGGGCTGGTCGATGATGGCCTGGGCGTTGGTCGCCGCGCCGAAACTCAGGCCGCCGGCCGGCACGCCGCCGATGACGCCCGGTTCGGCGGTCAGCGTCAGCAGGTCGATGATGCGTTCCTCGGTCGCCACGTTGGCGACGCCTTCCGGCATGCCGATGCCGAGATTGACCACGGCATTGGCCTTGAGCTCCATGGCCGCCCGGCGGGCGATGATCTTGCGTTCGCTCATCGGCATCGGCGCGATGGCCGACATCGGCACCTTGATCTCGCCGGCGAACGCCGCGCTGTACGGCTCGATGAAGGTCTGCATGTGGTACTCCGGCTTTTCGGCGACCACGACGCAATCGACCATGATGCCCGGTACCTTGACCTGGCGCGGGTTCAGCGTGCCGCGCTCGGCGATGCGCTCGACCTGCGCGATGACGATGCCACCCGAATTGCGCGCCGCCATGGCGATGGCCTGCGCTTCCAGCGTCAGCGCCTCGCGCTCCATGGTGATGTTGCCGTCCGGGTCGGCCGTCGTGCCGCGAATGATGCCGACGTGGATCGGGAAGGCCTTGTAGAACAGGAACTCCTCGCCGTCGATGTCCATGATGCGGACAACATCAGTCGCCGTCTTCTCGTTGAGCTTGCCGCCGCCGAAACGCGGATCGACGAAGGTGCCCAGCCCGATACGTGTGATCGTCCCCGGCTTGCCGGCGGCAATGTCGCGAAACAAATGGGTGATGACGCCCTGCGGCAGGTTATAGGCCTCGATACGGTTGGCCACCGCCAGTTCCTGCAGCTTGGGCACCAGTCCCCAGTGACCGCCGATCACCCGGCCGACCAGGCCGTCGTGACCGAGATGGTTGAGACCCCGTTCCTTGCCGTCGCCCTGCCCGGCCGCATAGACCAGCGTCAGGTTGCGCGGGCTGCCCAACCCGTGCACATCCGCCGCCTGGCTTTCGAGAAAGCGTTGCTCAAGCGCCACGGCGATGTTTTCGGCAAAGCCGATGCCGACAAAACCGCCCGTCGCCACCGTGTCGCCATCGCGAATCAGGCGCACCGCATCGCGGGCGGAAACCACCTTGCCTGCGTCGCTCGCCCGCAAGGCTGCGGTCATCGGGTGCTGGGGCATCGTCACCTCAGTTGGCCAATGCCGCTTCGATTTCGGCAAAGGTGCTGGCCAGTTCGAAGCCGAGCACCGGCACGCCGAGCTGGCGGCCGATATTGGTAGCGGAAAATACGCCACGCACGCGCGGCAGGCCGGTCACCGCATCAACGTCCTCGACCAGGATGTGCTGCCGACCGAGGCGCTTGAGCGCATCAAGAATATCGACGACGCGGGCGTTGAGAACCTCCTTCAGGTAAAGCGTATCGACGTTGCTGATTGACGTCATCAGTTCGGCCACCTTGAGTTCGTCACGCTTGCATCCCCTCGCCGCAGCGACCTGCATCGGCTTCTCACCGAGAATGTCGCGCGCCGTGATCAAGCCCTCGAGACAGTCCTCGGCGTTCGTCACCATGAGCAGGCGAACGCCGCGCGCAATCATCTGGGAATTGGCCTCAACCACCGACGCGTCCGGGCCGATCACGACCACGCTGACCCGCAGAAAATCGGTCATCGCCTCGATCGCCGGCGAATCGGCGCCGATCACGTTATATCCGGAAGCACTCAGCGTGATGTTTTTGGAAATCTTGTGCGTTTGCACCTTGGGTACCAAACTCATGTCTCGATCCTCCATCCGTTATTGTTTTGCGACCAATACTCTGTTGAGCCAGACAAGTACGCCTGACGCAGGCAAAGTATTCGGCGAATTGATTGGCAATACAAGCACCCCGAGGGAAATCCCTAAGCTCTTCCAACGAACGGAAACCTTTGAATAATCAGCACGTTTTCAAAAACGGAGCGCAATAAAAAAGGCGGCCATCGGGCCGCCCTTCGAAGTCTGCAGGAAGCAGATCAGGCCTGCTGCTTACCGCGGCGAGCAATCGCCCCGATCAGACCAAGACCGGCCAGGAACATCGCGTAGCTTTCAGGCTCGGGAACCGCTGCGGCGATCAGGCTGAACTTGAGTTCATTTTGAGAATTGGCCGTGATGCTGGCAAATGAACCACCGCCAGCGCTCAGTACCAGATTGCCACCGGTGAGAACTAGCGAGGAAAAATTGCCAACGCTGGCTGAAGCGCTGCCCGAATAGTAGCCTGCGGAATAAATAGTGCCACTTGAAGCCGTGGTCGTCTTATCCAGCAAACCGCCGACCACAACGTCAGAGCCACCATCGAGCGCAACCGACGCAAAAGCAGAAACCTTTGTCGTTGCACCCGTAACTTCAGTAAATGAAAGATTACCAACCGATGCCGACAAACCGCTCAATGTGTAACCGTTCTTCGCCGTAATGGTGAAATCCGGCAAAGCGAAGATATTGCTGACCGGCGAGCCAGCAAAGCTGACCGCACTTACGCTATCGGGAAATTTCCAACCGAATCCTGCGACACCGCCCGAAGAGGTAAAACTGAACGACGGACTACCAAAGATGGTGGTGTCATCAAAGGCAACACTGAAGGAGCCATAGTCATTGGTCTGGATGGCCGCATTTGCAGCGGTTGCACCACAGAGGGCAAGCATGGCAATCAAGGTACGAACGTTCACAACGAAACTCCTGAAATATATTTTTGGGAAAACAAAAAGAAAAACCCAAATCATTGAGCAATTTTCACACCATATTCACAACGCATTGATTTATCTGAAATCAATAAATATTTGGAATATTTTCACCTTCGATTGTAAGAAAAGCCGACACGTGAATCCGCTCCTGGCGGGCATCTTTCTGATTTCCCTACCTATCCCTCAGGGCAGCAATGAATTCCGGCCTGCTCAGTGAGTCAGTCATCAGGCGCGAGAAAATCTCTGCCGCTGCATCGTCACCCCAGACGCTGGTATCGTGCGTTCCCGTGTATTCAGCCCGCGCCAGCTCCTTTGCTTTCGCATCCCGCACGGAAATCGTGAATTTGTACGAAACCGAAGTATTTCGGTACGACTCGGTCCACAGGTCATTGATCGTCACCAGCACGGTGCGTTTCAATCCGGCCCGGCTGATTCTCTTCTCGACCTCGGCGACAGAGTCTTTGGCAGAACTGCTCAGTGCGGCCGCCCCAGCCCATTGCGGATTGGTGAAAAACTGGCGCAGGCCATCGGCCAACTCATCAGCCACCGGTTTATCCGAATTCGTGTAGGTCGCCCTTCGAGTACGGAACATCCCACCGATATAGCCACCCAGCTGATTTTCCGGATAGCCTTCGTGCAGCACGAAATCCCGCTGATCGTGCGCGATCAGGCCGATGACATAGTCACCACGCAGACTGCTGCTTATCGTCAACTGATCAAGGCCGGCAAAGGCACTACCTGATACGGCGAGCAGGGCAAAGACGAGCGCCTTAATATTCACTTTGCATCCAGTTCGTTTCAAAAGTGGGCCACTTTAGCGATCGAAAGGGCTGCAATCAATTAGACGAAGGTGATAAGAATGCGCAGAAAATCGGCTCATGAAGCCATAAAAGCAAAGAGGCCCGAATAATCGGGCCTCTTTGATGGATTCGTTGGTGGGAGGATGGCTATCGAACTATCAGTGAAAACGGTTGCTGCACAACAATCTATGTTTTCAAAATTTTGGATATGCCCCCAAATATGCCCCCATCAGCCACTTGCCAAGCCGCTCTGAAAACTATTTCGGGGCTTGGTCTACTCGCTGATTTTTGTAGTATTCAAAAAATCCAGAAGCATGGGAAAAAATGTCATTGTTTTTAACTTTAAAATAGTCTTTATCGGTCTTGCTATTCGGAAAATCTTTAACGCAGATAGCTTTTAAAATTTCCTCGCCAATGGTATCCGGGACCACTGGCTCAACTTCACTCGCTCGATTAAAACTACGAATAAACTGTCCCTTAGCATCATAAATTGATGACGAGAGCACTTGCGAATTTCGCTTCCCACAGTTGTATAAGGCTCTATAGGCTGTTGCATAACTTCCATCAGATTCAGGCGCTAAAGAAGAATCTCGCACGTATTTAACCCAGATAGTTACTGTGTCACCTTGCTTTTGTACGGTATCCGCATCAAAGAAATAAACAGAACTACTATTCCATGCACGTTGAAACACATTCCAAGTTGCCGCTTGAGACGCTCCAGCCATGCAAGCCATGACGCCAAATATTAGAAATTTGTTCATTTTCGCTCGATTTTAAGTTTACAAATACACCCAAGATCAACCATTCCCAGCATTCTAGGCTCGATAATTTTCTCGCCCCCTGACCGAAGTCAGCCCGCCCTTCAGTCATAGGGCATATTTTAACAAAATACTAAATTACTCAGTGGATCTCATGGCAAAGTTGGTTGTGCTACCTATGCACGCTGACCGACCTCAAAGCCCCCCCACAACCTTACACGAATACATAAGTCCTATTCCTTGAGCATTCTCGCCAACCGCCGTAGCAGTAATCGAGTACCGCCCGTGTAGGCGTTGGTCGATACGGCCTCCTTACCCTCTATTGATTTCGGCCCGGTCGATTGCTCCCACGGTTTCCAGTTCCTTATCAGCGCCGATTGGCGTGCTCTGCGTTCCGGTGTCCAGCCGTTGCCCATGCTCATGCTCCAAAAGTTTGTTTTGCTCGATTGTTGTTTCTCCGCCTACGGGGGCAGGCTGAGTACCGTTATTCACTTGCTGAGGGCCGTTGCTGATATTGGCTTGCTTGGCATAGATCAGGGGCGGGTTCTTAATCGCTGCCAGTGTTTCCAGTGTGGCCCGGCATTGGCTCTGCGCTTTCAGGGCAAGGCGTAGATAACGATCAGTGGCGTTGATGTACTCGCCCATGTTCAAAGCGGCACGCCGGGCCAGTTCATTAAAAATCGCGTCCAGGGTGTGCGCCTGTGTCGTCAGCAAGCTTTCAGCGCGATTAAGTTCGCCAGCTCGAACCCTTTTACATTGCGTACCCAACTCATCAACCATCGCTTGCAGATCAATCTCGCCATAGACCTTGCAGAATGCGCTAGTGGTCAATGCCCCCTTTACCGTTGGCCCAATGATGTTCCGCGCTCTGGTCGCTGACTCATCTTCGCCAGACTGTTTGACCATTTCTAAGTGATTTGGCCCTTTTTTCTTGGTCGGTGCTTTTGCCTTCGGTTTAGTCGTCATCAATGCACCTCATTTCGATTATTTGGTTTTGCAGAGAGGGCCAATTTTTCCCGCCATTGAATCAGTAGGCCATTCTTGCTTTTGGGTCTTGGTCGAATTGGAGTTTGTGACGCTCGGCAGGTGTGCGGGTGATTAATCCATGCTCTAAGCAGCGGCTCTTTCATTGCTCTACATGGTATTAATTCATAGTCAGCAGTTTTTGCCCCCCTACTTCCAGCAGTTTCTGCCGGATGTTCAGGGGTGAAACTGCACTTTATGCCGGAGCAATCCAGCAGTTTTTGCGGGGTGCTTTTTTTCTTGGTCGGCGCCCAATCACGCCATGCACACGATACAAAGTTATTCAGGAATAGACCGTCACGTTGCTTGATCGGCAGCCAAGTCACCGCGTATCTTGCCCAAGCGCCGTTAGCTCCGTGGCTGCGGGTGCGATAGATGAAGCCGTGTGCAATCAGTTCGGCAATGGCCGTTCGCAGCGTGTGTTCACTGCCGATCCCGAAACGATTGCACCACTTGAACGAAGCCTGCAAATGGCCGTTGTTGTCCTTGGTCAGTTGTCGGGCAAGCAGAACAAGCAGGGCTTGCGCTGTAGGCTTCAGATCAGCGAAGGCCGGGCTATCGATCACCCGGTGTTCAATCGCTGCGTATGGGTGCTTTGTGGTCGTCTTGGGGGCAGACTGACCACGCCGGGATTGTTCCGTGCGGTCAGTTGCCATTAGATAACCCCTCCAACAACGAGGACGTACTTAGCGACACTATGCAGCTTGCCGCAATCGGTCTCCTGCCTAACTCTGATCGTTTGAATATCGAAGCCATGCCGATGCTTTAGCTCATGGACGCGTGCAGCAGGCATCAGGATGTCGAGGTTACGCCGGGCTTCGATTGTTGTGATCGGCCCGCAGCGCAGGGCATCAATTAACCGTTTGCGTTGTGCCTCTGCGGACAGGTCGGCATAATGGCTATCAGTGTGTTTTTCGGCTGCCTGCGGGTGGCCTTTTTCTTGTTTCATATCGCCCCCTTATGCCGCTATCAGGGCGCGAATATCAGACACGCGCCATGCAGTTGTGCGAGGGCCAAGTTTTACTGGCTTGGGATAGCGTCCGGTTTTGACGCCAGCCCACCACGTCGACTTGCTAACAGGATAGGCAGCTAGAACTTGGGGAAGACGTGCGTAGCCTTCAGCGGGAAGTGTTACAGCTTGTTGTATGGTGTTTGCCATGTTTGCGCCCTCTTGGACGTTGTTGATCATGACAATCAATCTATTGCTCGAAAAACCTGTCAGGCAAAGGGTGTTAGCTGGCAGGCACTGGTTATTTGGGTGTCAGGAATCAAGTAAACCCTTACCGTTACGCAGTTTCTAGGGTGTCATCCTAAAGTTCGAAAGACTCGGCGATTATCGTTCCAAAAACATGAGCTTCACGATCACTAAGTCCATAAGCAGATTTCAACCAAGGCCGAACTTCTACATCTAACTTCGGTTTTTTCGCTTGATACATTGGAAAACGAATTGGAAAGCCGCCCAAAGCAGACTGCAGTTTGTCGTAGGTTTCACTCTGAATGAACGCTCCAGCACCTTGCGCCAGTACCGGAGGGGCCACCCCTGCTTGTCGAATAAGTGCTGCTTTCCTATCTTGAAACTCTTGTTCTGACAGCAATCCATCAAAGGTAAAGATAATGTCATGCCACTTTTCGTGAGCTGGCTTAATATAAAACCGTTTTATGTAGTCTGGTAACTCATATTCAGGCACTGTCTCATACCGTTTTCCACGTTGTCGCAAATAGACGAAATCCTCGTCTGCGGCGGGAACAAGGCGAAAGCCACCGTCTTCACATTGCTCATACAACGGAAGCCCATCGTGGAGCATTGACGCCAAGTACGTGATCGAACCGCCAATAATTCCTGCGCAATTTGCGAAAAACGGCCGCCAAATGTCTTCAACCTCAGGAAAGTCGTCATTCGCGAGAAACGGAAAGTCATCAAGTCGATAAAACCTTTGGTCTAATTTTTCGCGATTCTCAACCCATTCACCAACCCATATATATTCTGGCTGGGGAGTCTTTGGCAAAGGCGAACGTTGCCTAATAAGCAGCGAAGCAAGATAACTATATTGATCCCGACTGCGAAGGTACATTCGCCCAACGCTGTCACTAGCATCTATTTTCGGAAGCGCGAAGGGAACTTCTGCTCCAGGCTCCGCCAATACTCCCTCGCATACCAAAAGAGAAAAATCTTCACCGCGATGTTTAATAAGCTCCCTCAAGTTTTCCTTGAAGTGTGCAATCGACCTTTGAAGTGCTGCAGATTTTTCTGTCACAGCGTCCCTTTCTCGCTCCGCCCTTAATCAGAAGCCACTCCAGCGGGTAGGGGTGCCCGATTTTCCTCCCGTCGGAGTAGGCGCGACAAATAAACAATGCGAACTAAAATATACTGTTCGCATCAATTATCCATCATTGGCTCTCTTTGGACTCCATGAAGCAATCTCTTACAGTTTTTCTGCTAGCAATCTCGCTATCGCAGCCTCCAATGGCGGATACGCTTCATGGCAGAGTGGTCGGAGTTAGCGACGGCGACACAATTACAGTGCTTGATGCCAGCAATGTTCAGTTCAAGGTGCGATTGGCCGGTATAGACGCCCCAGAAAAATCACAGGCATTCGGGAATCGTTCAAAGGAGAATTTGAGTAACGCCGTTTTTGGCAAGGCGGTCGACGTTGACTGGTCAAAAACCGATAAATACGGGCGTACCGTTGGAAAAGTAGTCGTCGGTAGCCTTGATGCAAACCTAGCGCAATTGCGTAACGGGTTTGCTTGGCATTACAAGAAATATGAGAAAGAGCAGAGTGCCTCAGACCGCGCCATCTACGCAAAAGCAGAAAGTGAAGCACGTGCGGGCCGCATTGGGCTTTGGCAGGATGCAAATCCAATTCCACCTTGGGATTTTCGCCATAGCACAGGTGATGCCGCACCAGATCAACGGCTACAGAATGGGCAAGACTGCCCCTGTGGAAGCGGGATTGCTTGCACAGGCCCGAAAGGAGGGACTTACTGCATGACCACATCAGGAAAGAAGAAGTACTGATTGCGATAGGGCTACGCGGTAGCGCTATGCGGCGCTTCCATGAAGAGGAATAACCTCCGCCCCCGCCTTCAGCTTGTAGAGATAATCTGCCCATAGCTGCATCATTGCTTTGCGTTCCTTTAGGAACTTTGTGCGGTTGTATGCAGTGCCTAGGCTATCCGGAACTTTGTGCGCTAACTGGTGCTCAATCACTTCCGGTTTCTGGTGCAGTTCTTCGTGCAGGATCGTTCTAGCCATTGCTCTGAAGCCGTGCCCGGTAATTTCGGTCTTGGTGTCGTAACCCATGCGGCGCAGGGCTGCATTGATGGCTGCCTCGCTCATGGGCTTCTGCGGATCGCGTCCGGGAAATACATTGGCAGCATGGCCGGTCAATGCGTGCAGGTCTTTCAGGATTGCCACGGCTTGCGAAGCCAAGGGCACGGAATGTTCTGTTTTCGTCTTGGTAACGAAGTAACGCCACTCCGCTTTATCCAGATCAATATCCGCCCACAGTGCCTTGCGTAGCTCGCCGGGACGCACAAACAACAGCGGGGCAAGGAGTAGTGCCGACTTGACCACAAACGTGCCGCTAAACGCGTCCATAGCCCTCAGTAGCTCGGCAACCTTGGCAGGTTCGGTAATGCTGGCAAAGTTGTCATGACGCAGCGGGGGAAGCGCACCGCGTAGGTCTGGGCATGGATCGCGTTCGGCCTTGCCGGTAGCAATGGCGTAGCGCATGACTTGTGAAATATTGCTTTTCGCCCTGTGTGCGGTGTCTATCGTCCCCCTGCCTTCAATGCGGCGTAGCACTGACAGAACATCGGGGGCGGTTATCTCGGCAATAGCCTTGCCACCAAGCCAAGGGAATACATCGTTTTCCAGCCGGGCAATGATCTTGTCTGCATGACTGACTGCCCATGACTCACGGTTTTTTGAATACCACTCGCGGGCTATGACCTCAAAGGAATTTGCGGCACGCTCTACCTTGGCCGACTTCTGCACCTTGCGGTTCTCGCCGGGGTCAATGTCGTTTGCCAATAGCTTGCGTGCATTCTCTCTGCGCTCCCGCGCATCCTTCAGGCCGACATCAGGATAAACGCCAAGGCTAATGCGCTTTTCCTTGCCCCCAAAACGATACTTCAGACGCCACCACTTGCCCCCACTGGGGGCAACTTCAAGATATAGCCCACCCCCATCAAACAACTTTTGGGTTTTCTCGGAAGGCTTCGCAGTGCGGATCGTGGTGTCTGACAAGGGCATTTGGGGGCAACAGCTTTCGCTCAACGGGTATATGCCCCCTATGTTGCCCCCAGTTGCCCCCGGATTGCAATATCACTTACCGGATAGTAATGGACGTAAAAAAGGCCAGAAACCTTGATTTACCGTGGTTTTCTGGCCTTCTTTGGACTACTTAAAACTTGTTATTGGTGGAGAGGATGAGGATCGAACTCACGACCTCCGCATTGCGAACGCGGCGCTCTCCCAGCTGAGCTACCCCCCCAACGGGGACCGATTCTAGCGCACTCCGATTTGCAGATCAAAGCAGCTTTTCTGGGCGCAGGAATTTTCGTTTTTGGCCGGTTTTTCCGGTTGACCGTGGAAGTCTGCGTTTACGCTTGTCCGGCGCCGGCAACGGCGCGGCGCAGGCGGTCGGCGACGGCCGCCCAGGCCTGATCATCCGGCAGCGCTTCGACGGCGATCAGGTCGACGCCGGCGTGGTCCATGTCGCGCAGGGCGGCGTAGAGCTCGTGGGCGTAGCCAACCGGGTCGGCCGGCAGCAGGCGCCAGACGTGTGGCATGCCGGCCTGCGGTGGCTGGTTGGTGCTGATGACGCCGCAGCGGTCACCCTTGTGGCGCTGGGCGTTGATGAAATCGAGCAGACGCTCGGGGGCAACGAGGCGCATCGGCGTTTGCGGCGCATAGTGGGCGGCCAGCGAACCGGAGACTCGCGGGGCGCCGACGGCGGTTTCGATGGCCGGGCGACGACCCAGCACGGCTTCGAGATGGGCCGGGGCGATGTGGCCGGGACGCAGGACGACCGGTTCACCACGAGAGCAGTCGACGATGGTCGATTCGATGCCGACCTTGCATGGCCCGCCGTCAAGAATCAGCTGAACACGATTACCAAGTTCTTCGCGGACGTGATCGGCCGTGGTCGGACTGATGCGCCCGAAACGATTGGCCGAGGGTGCGGCGATGCCGGCATGTTCACCGGCGACAGCGGCAAAGGCGCGTAACAGGTCGAGCGCCACCGGGTGGCCGGGAACGCGCAGGCCAACCGTATCCTGACCGCCCGTGACGGCATCCGGCACCCAGGCCTGCTTCTTGAGAATCAACGTCAGGGGGCCAGGCCAGAAGGTTTCCATGAGTTCCCAGGCGACGGCGGGAACCTGTTCGGCCCAATGATCGACGGCATCATGGCCGGCGACATGGACGATCAGCGGGTGATCAGCCGGGCGACCCTTGGCGGCAAAAATCTTGGCGACGGCGGCCGGGTTGGCGGCGTCCGCCCCCAGGCCATAAACCGTTTCTGTCGGGAAGGCGACCAGCTCGCCGGCGCGCAGCAATTCAACCGCGCGCGTGTAGTCGTGAGTCATCGGCGAAAGCTGGTCGTGGTGGTGGTCAAGGCTGGTCGGGCAGCGTCTTGGACAGCACTTTTTCGGTCTGGCTCTGGCGGAAGCCGGCCAGTTTCTTGGCCGTGCCTTCGTCGCTCAGCGCCAGAATGGCGGCGGCGAACAGGGCGGCATTGGTCGCACCGGCTTCACCGACCGCGAAGGTGGCGACCGGGATGCCACCGGGCATCTGAACCATGGAGAGCAGGGAGTCGAGGCCCATCAGATGCTTGGAAGGCATCGGCACGCCGAGTACCGGAATCTGCGTCTTGGCCGCGAGCACGCCAGCCAGGTGAGCAGCAGCGCCAGCCGCACCGATCAGCACCTTGATACCACGCTGAGCGGCGGTAGAGGCGTACTCCAGCGCCTGATCCGGCGTGCGGTGAGCCGAAAGCACCTTGGCTTCGTAGGGAATATCCAGGTTTTTCAGGGCAACAGCGGCGGCGCGCATGATCGGCCAGTCGCTGTCCGAACCCATGACGATACCAACGAGGGGCTTTGTGCTCATGTTGTAAATCCTTCAGTTAGGGATGGAAAGATGCCTTAGTCAGCCAGCGCCGCTTTTCGTTCCGCAGCTTCGATGGTATTTGCCAGCAACATGGTGATGGTCATCGGACCGACGCCGCCCGGCACCGGGGTGATCTGGCCGGCGACTTCAAGGCAGTCGGCGTAATCGACGTCGCCGCACAGCTTGCCGTCGGGCAGACGATTAATACCGACGTCGATGACCACGGCACCCGGCTTGACCATGTCGCCGGTCACGAATTTCGGCTTGCCGACAGCGGCGACGAGGATGTCGGCACGGCGGGTGTGGAATTTGAGGTCCTGGGTGCGCGAGTTGCAGACGGTGACCGTCGCGCCGGCGTTGATGAGCAACAGCGCCATCGGCTTGCCGACGATGTTCGAGCGGCCGATGACGACAGCTTCCTTGCCGGTCAGATCAACATTGCCTTTCTCGAACATCTTCATGACGCCATACGGCGTGCAGGGAATGAAGCGCGGATTGCCCTGGGCCAGCGCGCCGACGTTCTCGGCGTGGAAACCATCGACATCCTTGTCGGCGGCGATCGCTTCGAGCACCTTTTCTTCATCGAAATGTTTGGGCAACGGCAGCTGGACCAAAATGCCGTGGATATTCGGATCGGCGTTCAGTTCGGCGATCTTGTCGAGCACCGTGGCCTGATCGACTGTCGCATCGTAGGTAACTTTCTCGGAGTGCATGCCGATGGCCAGGCAGCCATTGACCTTGTTACGAACATAGACTTCGGAGGCCGGATCGGCCCCGACCAGAATGACCACCAGACCGGGTTTGTGGCCCTTGGCGGTGAGCGCCTCGACGCGTGCCTTGAAACCCTGGCGCAGTTCTTCGGCCAGCGCCTTGCCGTCAATAATTTGTGCAGTCATCGTAGCATCCAACTGAAAAGAAAAAGGGGAAAGGCGAAGGCCTTTCCCTTTGAATTGGCGCGTATTTTACCAGATTACGCTGCAGCAGCTTCCGCTTCGCCGACGGCTGCACGCCCGGCTTCAAAAGCGCGGCGGTTCAGTTCGACCAGTTTCTCGCCCTTGCGCTGGAAACGCTTGAGCACGCAATCGAGCAACACCTCGGCACCGAACGGCAGGTGATCGGCGATGGCGCCGAGCATGACCGTATTACCGAGGCGGATGTCGCCCAGATCCTGCGCGATGGTGGTCGCATCGAAAGCGACGACCTTGTTGCCGCTCTTCCTGATCTCGGCGAGCGGGTCTTCCGGGTAATCGAAAAGGCCCAGTTCAACGACCGGCGGCACGAGTTTGGCAGTATTCATGAGCGTGATGCCGCCCGGCTTTAGCATGTGCTGCCAGCGCATGGCTTCGGCCGACTCGAAACCGAGCAGGACGTCGGCCGTACCCGGCGTGATCTGCGGCGACAAAACACGTTTACCGAAACGCAGGTGCGACGAAACGACGCCACCGCGTTGCGCCATGCCGGCCACTTCGGTCTTCTTGGCGTCGTGACCGAGCGCGATGGCGGCTTCGGCGAGGATTTCGGTCGCCGTCATGACGCCCTGACCGCCGATGCCGACGACGAGGATGTTGGTGTTGTCGTTCATGCTGCGCAGCCTCCCTTGCTCACCAGCTGGATCGGCGAGGTCTGCACATGATGGACAATGGCCTTCGGCGCACAGGGCTGGACGCACAGGCCGCAGCCGGTACACACCGAGGTTTCGATGCGAACGAAAGCCAGATCGACCTCGCGACCACTCGGTTTCACTTCCTTGCCACGACGCGTTACGTGGATGGCCGGACAACCGACGTCGATGCAATTGCCGCAACCTGTGCATTTGTCGTCGATGACCTCGAACGGCTTGAGCTTGTGGTAATCCTTGATCAGCACGCAGGGCTGGTCGGTAATAATGACGGACACCTCCGGCACCTTCACTTCGTCGCGAATGGTCTTGAACAGAACGGGCAGTTCATACGGGTTGACCGTGTGGATGCGCTCTTGCTTGACGCCGAGGGCGGAGACCAGCTTGGCGAAATCGACGCGCGGCGAGTCTTCGCCGTAAATATCGCGACCATTGCCCGGATTGTCCTGACCGCCCGTCATGCCGACGGCACGGTTGTCGAGAAGCAGAACAGTGACGTTGCCCTTGTTGTAAACCATGTCGAGCAGGCCCTGCATGCCCATGTGCAGGAAGGTCGAATCACCGATCACGGCGACCACGCGCTTGTCCTTGTCGGCCTCGCCACGGCCCTTGTCCATGCCCAGCGCGACCCCCATCGAGGCGCCCATCGAAACGCAGGTATCGAGCGCATTCCACGGATGGCCAGCACCCAGCGTGTAGCACCCGATGTCGCCGGAGATGTTGAGGTTGCGCACCTGCGACAGCGTGTAATAGACGCCGAGGTGCGGGCAGGCGACACACATCGTCGGCGGCCGCGGAAAAACCTGCATAGGGGCCAGCGCAGTTGTTTCCGGAATCGGCTCGCCAAGCAGTTTGGCGATGGCGGGCTTCAGGACATTCGGCGACAGTTCGCCCTGCAGCGGCAGGATTTCCTTGCCGATTACTTTCAGGCCTTGTGCCTTGAGTTCGGTTTCGATGAGCGGCTCGACCTCTTCGACGATCACCACCTGGTCGACCATGCCAGCCAGTTCGCGGCATTTCTCGAAGGGCGCCGGGCAGGAGAAGCCGAGCTTCAACACCGGCGCATTCGGGAAGGATTCCTTGACATGCATGTAGGCCGGGCCGGAGGCGATGAAGCCGACGCGCTTGTCGGAGCCGTCCTCGATGAAATTGAGCTCGGACGTTTCAGCCACTTCGCGCAACTTGATATCACGCGCGAACATGAGTGGGATGCGCTTGCCGGCATTACCCGGCACCATGACGAAGCGAGCCGGTTCCTTCTTGAAGCCGGCGCCGACGTACTCGCTGCGCTCGCCAACGGTAACCAGCGACTTGACGTGGTTGATACGCGTCGTCATGCGCAGGATGACCGGCACCTGGAATTTTTCGGAAAGCTCGTAGCCATAGAGCGTCATCGCGTAGGCTTCCTGCGAGTCAGCCGGTTCGAGCACCGGGACGTGGGCGAAGCGGCCCCAGTAGCGCGAATCCTGCTCGTTCTGTGAGGACGACAGGCCGACGTCGTCGGCAATGGCAATGACCAGGCCACCGACCACGCCGGTCAGGGTCAGGGTCATGAGGGCATCGGAGGCGACGTTCATGCCGACATGCTTCATGCAGCAAAAGGCGCGCGAACCGGCATAGGCGGCGCCGATGGCCACTTCCAGCGACACTTTTTCATTAACCGACCACTCGGCGTAGAGGTCCGGGTAGGTGGAAATGACTTCCAGCATTTCGGTAGACGGCGTGCCGGGATAAGCGGCCGCGACTTTCACGCCGGCCTCCCAGACCGCGCGGGCGACTGCTTCGTTACCGGACATCAAAACCCGGCTGGCTGCCGGTACGGGCATGACTGCCGCCATGTCGACTCCTCGATCATTTGAACTAAAGCCATACATTATAAAAGGGCATTCTTGTGGCAACTTGATACAACGCAATTTGCCCGGGTATTTTTTTCGTGTCGTATCCCAAGGCCGTTGATGGACATCAAGGCTGGCTGGGCCGGCGCCCGGAACAATGGGAGTTCACCGACACCCCGACCATGACCGCCGCCACCCTCCTCGCCGAACCGCCCCCCGTTACCGAAAGCCGCTACCGCATTCCCGGCAACAAGGGTATCTGGGCCGGCATTACCTGCGAGTTTGTCGAGTTCGCCGTACTCTTCGCGGTCTATTTCATCGCCCGTGCCCATTTTCCCGACGCTTTCCACGCCGGGGCGCAGCGCTTGTCGGTACTGGCCGGAACGACCATCACGCTGCTCATGATCACGAGCAGTTATTTCATCGCCTGCTCGGTCAACGCCATCCGCCAGGACAAACACCGCTCGGCCGTCATCTGGCTGGTCGCCGGCCTCGTCATTGCCCTCGGCTACCCGGTGACCAAGGGACTGGAAATCACCTGGAACCTGGCGCACGGCATCAACGGCGAGTCGGGCATTTTCTTCACGGTCTACTATTACCTGACCTTCACGCATCTGGTGCACGCTACCTGGGGCATCCTCGGCATTCTGTGGGTGCTGGCCCGACTGGCTTTCCGCGGCTATTCGTCCGAGGACTACGCCGGCCTCGAAGCGCTGGCCTGCTACTGGCACGCCACGGACATCATCTGGCTCGTCATTTTCCCCTTGTTCTACGTTCTGGCCTGAGCGATGCATTGCAAAAATGACCATTTTTCCCGGTTGACCGTGGCATGGCTGGTTCTGGTCGCGCTGACGCTGGCCAGCCTCGGCCTCAGCGAATGGTTCCGGGCAGCCAACTGGCTACCCTTGCTGGTCGCCGCCATCATCTGGATCAAGGGCGCGCTGGTCGCCCGCTGCTTCATCGAATCGCACATCGCCCATCCGTTCATTGCCCGCGTGCTCAAGGTCTTCATCGCCGTTTCGCCGCTCGCCCTGATCGCCACCGCCTTCTTCGGCGGCACGCTGGCCCGCTGGGCCACGCTCTAAGCTCCCCCGTTGTAAATATGCAAAAAAACCCGCGGTACGGGTTTGTCCTTATTGCACGATGCGAATTTTGTTTTTACAATGCGAAACGCGAATTAGGGAAAGTACGGACTCGCGAAGTGCGCTGGAAGCAGTTAAAGTAGTTTTGCTAAACGGGCAAAACAGAATGACATTCAAACCCAGGAGACAAACCATGGCCGAACAACCGAACAACTTGCCTGACCCTGCTGACGTAGATCCGCAGGAAACCAAAGAATGGACTGATGCCCTCGGTGGCGTCCTCGCCAACGAAGGCGCCGACCGCGCCCATTTCCTGATCGAAAAGCTGATCGGCCAGGCCCGCGAAGACGGGATCGATCTGCCCTACTCGGCCAACACCGAATACATCAACACCATTCCGGCCGACAAACAGCCCAAGTACCCGGGCAATGCCGACCTGGAAATCAAGATTCACAGCTACATCCGCTGGAACGCGATGGCCATGGTCGTGCGCGCCAACAAGGACACCAACGTCGGCGGCCACATCGCCTCCTTCGCTTCCGCTGCCGCGCTTTACGACGTCGGCTTCTCGCATTTCTGGCGCAGCATCAATGACCCGTCCGGCGGCGACCTGATCTTCTTCCAGGGCCACTCCGTGCCGGGCGTTTATTCCCGCGCCTTCATGCTCGGCCGCCTGACCGCCGAGCAAATGGACAACTTCCGCCAGGAAACCGACGGCAAGGGCATTTCGTCCTACCCGCATCCGTGGCTGATGCCGGACTTCTGGCAGTTCCCGACCGTCTCCATGGGCCTCGGCCCGATCCAGGCCATCTATCAGGCCCGTTTCATGAAGTACCTCGATTCGCGCGGGCTGGCCAAGGCCGGTGATCGCAAGGTGTGGGCCTTCCTCGGCGACGGCGAGACCGACGAAGTCGAATCGCTCGGCGCCATCGGCATGGCCGGTCGCGAAAAGCTCGACAACCTGATTTTCGTCATCAACTGCAACCTGCAGCGCCTCGATGGCCCGGTGCGCGGCAACGGCAAGATCATCCAGGAACTCGAATCCGAATTCCGCGGTGCCGGCTGGAATGTCGTCAAACTGATCTGGGGCACGCAGTGGGACACCCTGTTCAACCGCGACAAGAAGGGCATCCTCAAGAAGCGCATGATGGAACTGTGCGACGGCCAGTACCAGACCTTCAAGGCCAAGGACGGCGCCTACGTTCGCGAGCATTTCTTCAACACGCCCGAACTGCGCGAACTCGTCTCCGACTGGACCGACGATCAAGTTTGGCAACTGAACCGTGGTGGCCACGACATCTTCAAGATCTTCGCTGCCTACAACGCCGCCGTCACCCACAAGGGCGCCCCGACCCTGATCCTCGCCAAGACCATCAAGGGCTTCGGCATGGGCCAGGCCGGCGAAGCGATGAACATTTCGCACCAGCAGAAGAAGATGGACAAGGAGCAGATCGGCCGCTTCCGTGACCGTTTCAATCTGCCGGTTGCCGACGATCAACTGGAAGAACTGCCGTACCTGACTTTCCCGGAAGATTCCGAGGAATACAAGTACATGCGCCAGCGTCGCATGGACCTCGGCGGTTTCCTGCCGCAACGTCGCCGCAAGGCCGAACCGCTGCAGATCCCGGCGCTCGACAGCTTCGCCGCCCTGCTCAAGGCTTCCGGCGAAGGTCGCGAACTGTCTACGACCATGGCCATCGTCCGCATCATGAACATGATGTTGAAGGACAAGAATGTCGGCAAGAACGTCGTGCCCATCGTGCCGGACGAGTCCCGCACCTTCGGCATGGAAGGCATGTTCCGCTCGGTCGGCATCTGGAACCAGGAAGGCCAGAACTATGTGCCGGAAGACCATGACCAGCTCATGTTCTACAAGGAATCGAAGACCGGCCAGGTCCTGCAGGAAGGCATCAACGAATCGGGCGCGATGAGCGACTGGATCGCCGCCGCCACGTCCTACTCGGTCCATAACGTCCAGACCATTCCGTTCTATATCTGCTACTCGATGTTCGGCATGCAGCGCGTCCTCGACCTGTGCTGGGCAGCTGGCGACCAGCGCGCCCGCGGCTTCCTGATCGGCGGCACCGCCGGTCGCACGACGCTGAACGGCGAAGGCCTGCAGCACGAAGATGGCCACAGCCTGATCCTCTCCAACCTGATCCCGAACTGCATCTCCTACGACCCGACCTTCCAGTACGAAGTCGCCGTCGTGGCGCAGGACGGCATGCGCCGCATGTTCCAGGAGCAGGAAGACGTCTTCTATTACCTGACGGTAATGAACGAGAACTACGAGCATCCCGAGATGCCGGTCGGCGCCGAAGCCGATATCATCAAGGGCATGTACCTGTTCAAGAAGGGTGGCGAATCGGCTGGCCCGCGCGTTCAACTGCTCGGCTCCGGCACCATCTTCCGCGAAGTCATCGCCGCCGCCGACCTGCTCAAGCAGGACTGGGGTGTCGAGGCCGACCTGTGGGGCTGTACCAGCATGAACGAACTGGCCCGCAACGGTCAGGACGTCCAGCGCTGGAACCTGCTGCACCCGCTCGAAGAACCGAAGCTGTCGCACGTTGAGGAAAAGCTGGCGGGCGCCAAGGGCCCGGTCATCGCCTCGACCGACTACATCAAGCTGTTCTCCGAGCAGATCCGCCCCTTCGTCAAGGCACCGTACGTCACGCTGGGCACCGATGGTTTCGGCCGTTCGGACACCCGCGAAAAACTCCGTCATTTCTTCGAAGTCGATCGTCACTGGGTGACGCTGGCCGCCCTCAAGGCACTGGCCGACAACGGCGAAATCGGTCGCGAGAAGGTTGCTGCCGCCCTGGTCAAGTACAACCTTGACCCGAACAAACCCAACCCGATGTCGGTTTAATCAGGGAGAGACAACATGAGCCAAATCATTGAAGTCAAAGTCCCCGATATCGGCGATTTCGAAAGCGTTCCGGTCATCGAGCTGTTTGTGAAGGTCGGCGACACCATCAAGGTTGACGACGCGATCGTCACGCTGGAATCCGACAAGGCCACGATGGACGTCCCGTCCACCGTTGAAGGCGTGGTCAAGGAAGTGCTCGTCTCGCTCGGCTCCAAGGTCGGCGAAGGCGCGCTGCTGATCAAGGTTGAAACGGGTGGCGCCGCTGCGGCCGCCCCGGCCCCGGCTGCGCAAGCTGCTGCGCCGGCCACCGCCCCCGCGGCGGCTCCGGCTCCGGTTGCCGCCGCCCCTGCGGCTGGCGGTGGCGTGCTTGAAGTCAAGGTTCCGGATATCGGCGATTTTTCCGAAGTGCCGGTCATCGAGCTCTACGTCAAGGTCGGCGACAGCATCAAGGTTGACGATGCGATCGCCACGCTGGAATCCGACAAGGCAACGATGGACGTTCCATCCACCGTCGCCGGCACGGTCAAGGAAGTACTCGTTCAGCTCGGTTCCAAGGTGGGCGAAGGCACGGTTCTGATCAAGGTTGAAACCGGCGCTTCGGCCCCGGCTGCCGCGCCGCAAACCGCTGCTCCGGCGCCTGCCGCCGCATCGGCTCCGGTTGCAGCGCCCACGGCAGCACCGGCTGCTGCCGCGCCTGCTGCATTGGCGCCGGTGCTGGCCGCTGGCAGCAAGGTTCACGCCTCGCCGTCGGTCCGTGCCTATGCCCGCGAACTCGGCGTCGATCTGAACAAGGTCCCGGCCACCGGCCCGAAGAACCGCATCGTCAAGGAAGACCTGACCAAGTACGTCAAGGGCGTCATGTCCGGTGCTGTTGCCGGCCCGGCTGCAGCCGCTGGCGGCGCCAGCCTCGGCGGCGGGCTCGATCTGCTGCCCTGGCCGAAGGTCGATTTCGCCAAGTTCGGCGAGATCGAGGTCAAGCCGCTGTCGCGCATCAAGAAGATTTCCGGCCAGAATCTGTCGCGCAACTGGGTCATGATCCCGGCCGTGACCTATCACGAAGATGCCGACATCACCGACATCGAGGCCTTCCGCGTGCTGCTCAACAAGGAAAATGAAAAGGGTGGCGGCGCCAAGCTGACCATGCTGGCTTTCCTCATGAAGGCGTGCGTCAAGGGTCTGCAGAAATTCCCGGAATTCAATTCCTCGCTCGACGGCGACAACCTGGTGCTGAAGAAGTATTTCAACATCGGCTTTGCGGCCGACACGCCGAACGGCCTGGTCGTCCCGGTGGTCAAGAATGTCGACAAGAAGTCGGTCTTCGAACTGGCCCAGGAATCCGGCGAAATGGCCAAGCTGGCGCGCGACGGCAAGTTGAAGCCGGCCGACATGTCCGGCGCCTGCTTCACGATTTCCAGCCTGGGCGGCATCGGCGGCACTTACTTCGCGCCGATCGTCAATGCGCCGGAAGTCGCCATTCTCGGCGTCAACAAGTCGGCCATGAAGCCGGTCTGGGACGGCAAGGCTTTCGTGCCGCGCCTCGTCCTGCCACTGTCGCTGACCGCTGACCATCGCGTTATCGACGGCGCACTGGCGACCCGCTTCAACGTCTATATCGCGCAGCTGCTGGCCGACTTCCGTCGCGTCGCGCTGTAAGGGGAGAAGACCATGAGCAATCTGGTAGAAGTCAAAGTCCCCGATATCGGCGATTTCGCCGAGGTGCCGATCATCGACCTGTTCGTCAAGGTCGGCGACAGCATCAAGGTGGACGACGCGATCTGTACGCTGGAGTCGGACAAGGCAACGATGGATGTGCCGTCGCCGGTCGCCGGCGTGGTCAAGGAAGTGCTCGTCCAGCTCGGTGCCAAGGTGGCCGAAGGCTCCTTGCTGATCAAGGTTGAAAGCGGCGCATCTGCTGCGGTCAACCCGGAAAATGCGCCAAAAACGGAAACCCCGGCTGCGGCGCCAGCCGCCGCCCCGGTGGCCGCTCCGGTCGCCGGCAGCCATGCCGGCGGTGCCGACATCGAGTGCGAGATGCTCGTTCTCGGCGCCGGCCCCGGTGGTTATTCCGCCGCCTTCCGTTCGGCCGACCTCGGCATGAAGACGGTCATCGTCGAGCGCTACGCAACCCTCGGCGGCGTCTGCCTCAACGTCGGCTGCATTCCGTCCAAGGCGCTGCTGCACGTTGCCGCGGTCATGGAAGAAGCCCAGCATGCGGCCGACCTCGGCGTCACCTTTGCCGCCCCGACGGTCGATATCGACAAGCTGCGCGCCCACAAGGACAAGGTCGTCGGCAAGCTGACCGGTGGTCTGGCCGGCATGGCCAAGGGCCGCAAGGTCGACATCGTGCGCGGTGTCGGCACCTTCATCGACCCGCACCACATCGAGGTGGAAGTGACCGAAGGCACCGGCCAGGACAAGACCGGCGCCAAGAAGATCATCAAGTTCCAGAAATGCATCATCGCCGCCGGTTCGGCCGCCATGCATCTGCCCTTCATCCCGAAGGATCCGCGCATCGTTGATTCGACCGGGGCGCTCGAACTGCGCTTCGTGCCGGAGAAGATGCTGGTCATCGGTGGCGGCATCATCGGCCTCGAAATGGCCACCGTCTATTCGACGCTGGGCGCCAAGGTCGATGTTGTCGAAATGATGGATGGCCTGATGCAAGGCCCGGACCGCGACGCGGTCAAGGTCTGGGAAAAGCAGAACGCCAAGCGTTTCGACAAGATCATGCTGAAGACCAAGACGGTCGCCGTCGAGGCCAAGGATGATGGCCTCTACGTCAAGTTCGAAGGCGAAGGCGTCTCGCCCGAACCGGTCAAGTACGACATGATCCTGCAAGCCGCCGGCCGCACGCCGAACGGCAACAAGATCGGTGCCGACAAGGCGGGCGTGGCGGTCACCGACCGTGGCTTCATCAACGTCGATGCCCAGATGCGCACCAACGTGCCGCACATCTTCGCCATCGGTGACCTCGTCGGCCAGCCCATGCTGGCCCACAAGGCGGTGCATGAGTCGCACGTCGCGGCGGAAGCGGCAGCCGGTCAGAAGTCAGCCTTCGACGCCTCGGTCATTCCGAGTGTCGCCTACACCCACCCGGAAGTCGCGTGGGTCGGCGTCACCGAAGACCAGGCCAAGAAGGACGGGCGCAAGATCGAAGCCGCCAAGTTCCCGTGGGCCGCTTCCGGTCGCGCCATCGCCAACGGTGCCGATTACGGCTTCACCAAGCTGATCTTCGATGCCGAAACGCATCGCGTCATCGGCGGGGCGATTGTCGGCCCCAACGCCGGCGACATGATCGGCGAAGTCTGCCTGGCCATCGAAATGGGCTGTGATTCGGTCGATATCGGCAAGACCATCCACCCGCACCCGACGCTGGGCGAAACGGTCGGCATGGCGGCCGAAGTGGCGCACGGCACCTGTACCGACGTACCGGCTCCGCGCAAAAAGTAAGCTGCGTTAAAATTGCGTTCGACTTGGGCGACGGCAACCCCGTCGCCCTTTTTAATGTCTATCGGACCCAATGACCCCCACACTGCCCCGCCGCTCCCCCGAGGAGCAAACCCGTCTCGAAGCCACGCTACGCGACGTTTTTGAACACAAGCTCTGCTTCAACGAACTGCTCGGTTTCAAGGTCGAGTCGCTCGACCCGGCCGCACCGCAGATCAGCTTCGCCATGCGCCCCGACCTCATCGGACATTTTCTGCATGGCCGCCTGCACGGCGGCGTAATCGCCACCGTACTCGATACGGTAGGCGGCCTGGCCGCCACGGTCGCCATCGCCGAGAAATTCAACAGCGAAACAACGGAACAGGTCGGCCATCGCTTCGGCCGCATCGGCACCATCGACCTGCGCACCGACTACCTGCACCAGGGCGTCGGCAAAAAATTTACGGCCACCGGACGGATTACCCGTCTCGGCGGCCGCATTGCCTCGGTGCAGATGACGCTGGAAAACGAAACCGGTTTGCTCATCGCCACCGGCGGCGCATCCTACGTCATCAGCTAGGTCCGCAAGCCGACTTCCACGGTCAACCGGAAAAATCGGCCAAAAACGAAAACACCGGAAACCTCACAGAATCGGCACGCCCTGCTGCTCGCCACGCTCGTAAACCACGTTGGCACGTCCGACGATCAGCGGGTCCAGATTGCCGATCCGGTCAGTGTCCTTGTTGGCATACGGCAGCTTGTGCAGCACGTAGCGCATGGCATTGAGCCGCGCCCGTTTCTTGCAATTCGACTTGATCACCGTCCACGGTGCATCGGCGGTATCCGTGTGGAAGAACATCGCCTCCTTGGCCTTGGTGTAGTCACCCCACTTGTCGAGCGACGCCATGTCGATCGGCGACAACTTCCATTGCTTGAGCGGGTGCACCTTGCGTTCGCCGAAACGGCGGCGCTGCTCCTCCTGGCTGACCGAGAACCAGAACTTGATCAGGTGCGTGCCATTGCGCGCCAGCATGCGCTCGAATTCCGGCGCCTGACGGACAAACTCGGCATACTCCTGGTCCGTACAAAACCCCATGACCCGCTCGACACCAGCCCGGTTATACCAGGAGCGGTCAAACAGCACGATCTCGCCATTGGTCGGCAGATGCTGCACATAACGCTGGAAATACCACTGACCGCGCTCCATGTCGCTGGGCTTTTCCAGGGCCACGACACGTGCACCGCGCGGGTTCAGGTGTTCCATGAAACGCTTGATGGTCCCCCCCTTGCCCGCCGCATCGCGGCCTTCGAAAAGGATGACCACCTTCTGCCCGGTTTCCTTGACCCACGCCTGCAACTTGAGCAACTCCACCTGCAGACGATATTTCTGGCGCTCGTAATTCTTGCGCTGCATGAGATTCTTGTACGGATAGCCACCGTCGCGCCAGTCTTTGACCAGTTCATCGTCGGGGCTGACCGACAGGTTTTCGCTCTTGACGCCTTGCTGCTTGAGCAAGCCACGCAACAGGGCGACCGATTCATCCAGTGGCATGCCGGAAATCACATCACGCATGGCGCCCATTTTCGACTCCTGGGCACCATCAACCGCCGCCCGGACAGCGAAACCCTCGATCCCCGCTGGCGTCAACACAGGTGGCACATCGCCGCTCGCCACCTTGCGGCGGCGGACGGCGCGAGACGTATCAGGGACAGCGGCTGCAGGCGCTTTATTTTCGGGGGATGCCGTCGTCTTTTTTCTGGTGACCATCTCTCTCTCCATCCATCGATGCGAAAGAGTCTATTTCACGGCAAAGGCAGTGCGTTGTCTAGTCCAGCATTTCAACCGGAATGACCGCGCGCAGCACAGTCTGCGTCTCGCCCCGACGAACGCGATTGCTCAACCACCACAAGGCGCCTTTCTTGATGCTCCAGGCGGACTCATGCCCCGCCAGAAGCAGCGACGCCATGCGCCCGAGCGAAGGCTGATGGCCGACGATCAGCACCGATCCTTTGGTTGAAGGCCAGCCGGATGCCGCAATCAGTTCGGAAACACAGGCCTCCGGGCCGATCTTGCGTATCGTTTCGAAAGGCAGCTTCAAGGCTTCAACCGTCTGCTGGGTACGAACGGAGGGGCTGGCGATGATGCGCAGATCCTTGGGCTGATGCGCAAAGATCCATGCCGCCATGCTCCGCGCCTGTTTTTCACCGCGCGCAGTCAGACGCCGTTTCATGTCGTCATCGCCATCTTCCGCCTCGGCATGGCGCCACAGCAGCAGTTCCATGATCGCCTCCTCTTCAAAAGGCTGCAGTATGCTCATCAAGTGTTACCGCCTGATTTCACTATAGCGGGCATTCCAGCTGCGCGGCCTGCGGCAGGAAAAATCATGGAATGGTCGCTACCGCACCTTCAAAGCCTTCTTGGGATAAATATCATAGCGGCTGGATTTTCCCTCCAGCACATAACCTGGCGACGCTCCATCAACGCTCGGCGCCTTGCGGGGCCGTTTGACGACGACGCGATGCGTCGCCAACGTCAGCGCAGCCTGTAACAGTTGTGCCGCATCGTCATCACCACCGACCAGTGGACGAAAGACACGCATTTCCTTTTTGACCAGCGAACTCTTTTCCCGGTGCGGAAACATCGGATCAAGGTAGATGACCTGAGGCGGCTCATCCGCCCAATCCCCGATCAACTCGATCGCATTGCCAAACCGCAGATCCATGCGCTGAATGATCGGCGCAACCTCCACATCGACCAGCGCCCGCCCCAAACCGTCAGCCAGCAAGGCACCGATCAGCGGATGGCGCTCGATCAGCGTGACAGGACAGCCCAGTTGCGCCAGCAAAAACGCATCGCGCCCCAAACCGGCCGTCGCATCAAGAATCGTCGGACGAATCCCGGACTGGATGCCGACCGCCTTGGCGATCATTTGACCGCTCCCGCCGCCATGCTGACGGCGATGCGCCACCGCCCCCTCGAGGAAGTCGACCCGCACGGGGCCCGCCACATCCGGCCCCAGCTCCTGCAACTGCAAGCCATCCACGCCCAATTGCAAGGCAAACTCAGCCTCACCCTCCTGCGGCAAACCCAACGCCTCGGCCAGCACGCCAACCTGGCCCAAAAACTCCGGCGCCAGCGCCTCGATGCGAACGTTTACTGCAGGACTCAAGGCCGTCCTCAGCCCTTGGGAATCTCAGGCTCAGAAGGCGCCCGGGCAGCCTCCGGCGAGTTCAATGGCAACGCCTCTTCCGCCGCATTGCCAGCCTTGTCGGCCAGCTTCTGGCGACGTTTTTCTTCCTGCTTGTTTTTCTTGGCGAGGTCTCTTTGGCGCTTTTCGAACTGGTAGTTTGGTTTGGCCAAGAGGCCTCCTCTAATCGCCCAAAATGGCGTGGAATGCAGATGGAGAAAACGGGAGAAGAAATTAGTCAGCACCATGATCATACCCGGCGCCAGAACCACATTCCACAATGCAAAACGCCAACCGCTAAGGGTTGGCGTTTTTTCCTTGAGTTCCAAGGATGAATTTGGTGGCCAATCGCGGAATCGAACCACGGACACGCGGATTTTCAATCCGCTGCTCTACCAACTGAGCTAATTGGCCAAACGAGGGCGCATTATAGCCATGTCGCCGCTGCTCTGCAACCCGAAGCGGCGTTTTTGAGGACTCAAGTGCCGATTGGCGGCGATTGGCGGTAGAGCTCGGAAAAGTCGTCCGGCGGTGGCAGCGGGGGAAGTGGCGGATGCCAGGCGGCGAAGGCCACCCGCGCAACCGCGCCGCGGCGGTTGGGATTGGGTCGCAGGCTGGCCCGCGAGTCGTGCTGCATGGCGATTTCCTGAACGATGGACAGGCCAAGGCCGCTGCCCTCGGTGGTGGCATCGTCTACCCGATAGAAGCGCTCGAAGACGAGTTCGGCCTGCTCTTCGCTGATACCTACCCCGTTATCCTCGACTTCCAGCAGCACGGTGGCTTGATTGGCCAGGATCCGGCAAGTGACGTGCCCTCCGCTCGGGGTATAGCGCAGCGCGTTGTCGAGCAGGTTCTTGGCCAATTCCCGCAACAGGAAGGAGTTGCCGACGATCATCGCGGGCTTGTCAGATTCAAAGCCAAGGTCGATGTTTTTCTCGATGGCGACAGGCACCCAGTCGGTGACGACGTCGCGGATCAACGCTGCGAGGTCGAGCGGTTCGTGCTTTTGCTGGGTCACTTCACCGCCTTCGGTGCGCGCCAGGGTCAACAACTGGTTGATCAGTCGGCCCGCCCGGTCAACGCCAGTTGCAATCTGGCGCAGGGCATGGCGCAGCGCCTCGGGATCAGTTTCGCGGATGGCAAACTGGGCCTGTGTCTTGAGGCCGGTGAGCGGGGTGCGCATCTGGTGGGCGGCATCGGCGACGAAGCGTTGCTGGGCCGAAACGCTGCGTTTCATGCGATCGAGCATTTCGTTGAAGGCTTCGACCAGCGGCTCCAGCTCTTCGGGCACGCGCCGTGTGGCAATCGGCGAAAGATCGTCCGGCTCGCGCGCCTCGATGGTCTGACGCAGACGGGTCAGCGGCCGCAGACCGCGCGACAGGCCGAACCAGACGAGCATGACGGCGAGCGGAATGATGATGAACTGCGGCAGGATGACGCTGGCCACGATCTTGTTGGCGAGCTGGCTGCGCTTTTCAGTGGTCTCGCCGACCTCGATGAGCACCCACTGGGATTTGGCCATTTGTGGCTCGGCCAGGTAAGTGTAGGCCATGCGCAGATCCTGACCCTTGAAATCGGCGTCGCGCATATAGACCTCGCCCGGCATGATTTCGTCATCCGGCAGCACTTCCGAAACAGGCAGGTCCTTGTCGCCCGCCAGCAGTTTTCCGCCCCCGGCCAGCACGTGGAAATAGACGCTGTCGGTCTCGTCGGCTCGCAACATGGCGCGGGCCGAAGCGGGCAGCGATAGCAACGGCTTGCCATTGACCAGTTTGACCTGTCGCGCAATGGCCGTGACATGCTCGCGCAGGGCCTGATCGTAGGGGTAGTTGGCGACGTTGTTGGCAAAGTAATGGGTAAAGGCAATGCTGAGCGGCCAGACGAACAGCAAGGGCGCCAGCATCCAGTCGAGAATCTCGCCAAACAGCGAGCGCTCGGTTTCGGACACCGGCGAGGACGGACTATTCGGTCTGGGGTCGCTCAAGGCAGTAACCCAGGCCGCGTACAGTGGCGATCTTCACGCCGCCGGTTTCGATTTTCTTGCGCAGCCGATGGACGTAGACCTCGATGGCGTTGTGGCTGACTTCTTCGCCCCAGCCGCAAAGGTGGTCGACCAACTGGTCCTTGCTGACCAGGCGTCCCATGCGACTGAGCAGAACTTCGAGCAGGCCGACCTCGCGCGCCGAAAGATCGAGGACTTCGCCGTTGATCTGCGCCACCCGGCCGACTTGGTCGTAGCTCAGCGCACCGCACTGGATGGTCGGCGAAGTACCGGCCGAGCGACGGGTCAGGGCGCGCACCCGCGCTTCCAGTTCGGGAAGTTCGAAGGGCTTGACCATGTAGTCGTCGGCGCCGAGATCGAGGCCCTTGACGCGGTCGCCGGTGCCGTCGAGGGCGGTGAGAATGAGCACGGGCAGTTGCGAATTGCGGGCCCGAATGCGCTTGAGGACCTCAAGCCCCGAGAGCTTCGGCAAGCCGAGATCGAGAATGAGCAGATCGTAGGAAACCGTCAGCAACGCGTTGTCCGCATCCAGACCATTGGGGGCCCAGTCTACGGCGTATCCACCTTGACGCAGCGAGCGGGAAAGACCATCGGCGATGATGGTGTCGTCTTCAGCAATAAGGATTCGCATGTATCCGTTTGGGCCTATGGCCGCGTAAGATTTCTGTAAGCCTGTCGCATTATTCTGTTCGGGCTGTTCTCCTTTTATGGTCTTTGGAGTACGCGGTCAAGACCGCTACTCAGGGGGTTGCCCGACCTGCACTGGTCAACCCCCTACCGTTTTTTTCCTCGCCCAAGCCCCACAGTCTATCAAATAATCCGCCCTGCGCTTTCCGCAGTGCACAAGCACGTCCACGTTTTCACGTTGGCGGATCCGGATCATGCTTATCCACGGTCAACCAGAAAAAACGCACAAAATTGAAGACGAAAAAAAGCCCGGGCATGCCCGGGCTTTTTGCTGACGATTGCTCGTCTGATTAGTGACCGCTGGCGCCAGAAGCACCCAGACCGGTTTCCGAACGCAGTTGCTGCGACGGATACAGGGCACGTTCCTTCTGGGCCTGAGCGGAGTTGTCCAGAATGGACACCAGCCAGATCGTGAAGAACGCGGCGGACATTGAGAAGATGGCAGCAGAGTTGTACGGGAACCAGGCCGAACCCTTCGGATTCAACATGACGGCTTCCCAGACGCTGGCCGAACCGATGGTCAGGATCACGGCAGAGGCCAGACCGACGAAGCCACCGACCACGGCACCACGGGTGGTGCAGTTCTTCCACAGCACGGACATGAAGAGGACCGGGAAGTTGGAGGAACAGGCGATGACGAAGGCCAGCATCACCATGTAGGCAACGTTTTCCTTTTCGAAGGCGATACCCAGAACCATGGCCAGGATGCCCAGGGCAACGGTCGTGATCTTGGAAACGCGCAGTTCGGACTCGGAAGAGCAGCCCTTGGCGAAGACGGAAGCGTACAGGTCATGCGACACGGCAGAAGCGCCGGACAGCGTCAGACCAGCCACAACAGCCAGAATGGTTGCGAAGGCCACGGCCGAGATGAAGCCGAGGAACAGGTCGCCACCGACAGCCTTGGCCAGATGCACAGCAGCCATGTTGCCGCCGCCCTTCAGACCCTTGGCCAGTTCGCCGCCGACGTAGAAGTCGCCCGGATTCTGGATCAGGTTGGTGATAGCACCGAAGCCGATGATGAAGGTCAGGATGTAGAAGTAACCGATCCAGGTGGTTGCCCAGGCAACCGACTTGCGGGCTTCCTTGGCGTTCGGCACGGTGAAGAAGCGCATCAGGATGTGCGGCAGACCAGCGGTACCGAACATCAGGGCCATACCGACGGAGATGGCGGAGACCGGATCCTTGATCAGGGCACCCGGCGACATCAGGGCGTCATGCTTGGAGTGAACTTCAACAGCCTTGGTGAACAGTGCTTCCGGCGAGAAGCCGAATTGCAGCAGAACCGAGACAGCCATGAAGGTAGCACCGCCGAGAAGCATGCAAGCCTTGATGATCTGCACCCAGGTCGTGGCAGTCATGCCGCCGAAGAGCACGTACATCATCATGACAACGCCGACGAGGATTTCTGCGTACATGTATTCCATGCCGAAGAGCACCTTGATCAGCTGACCGGCACCGACCATCTGCGCAATCATGTAGAAAGCGACGATAACCAGGGAAGCGGAAGCGGCGAAGATACGAACCGGGGTCTGGGCGAAACGGTAGGAAGCCACGTCAGCGAACGTGAACTTGCCGAGGTTGCGCAGACGTTCGGCCATCAGGAAGGTGATGACCGGCCAGCCGACCAGCCAGCCGATCGAGAAGATCAGGCCGTCGAAGCCGTTGGCGAACACGAGACCGGAAATACCCAGGAAGGACGCGGCGGACATGTAGTCGCCGGCGATTGCCAGGCCGTTCTGGAAGCCGGTGATGCCGCCACCGCCGGTGTAGAAGTCAGCAGCCGACTTGGTCTTGGAAGCCGCCCACTTGGTGATGTAGAGCGTGCCGCCGACGAAGATGGCGAACATGACGATGGCCGTCCAGTTGGTGGCCTGCTTTTGGGTATTGCCGAGGTCGGCACCAGCGGCGATGGCGCCACCGGCAACGGCCAGAGCCAGAAGGCCGGCGAGGATCTTGGTGAATTTGGTCATCTTACTTCTGTGCCTCCTTGATGAGGGCTTCGTTGATCGCGTCAAACTCGGTGTTGGCGCGGCGAACGTAGATCCAGGTCAAAAGGATGGTGAAAGCGATAACACCGACGCCGAGCGGCACGCCGATACTCATCGTGTAACCCTCGCCAATTTTCTTGGCCAGGAATTCCTTGTCGAAAGCAACCAGAATGATGAAGCCGTAGTAAGCGGCGGCACTGACGATGGCCATAATGATGGAGTACTTGCTGCGCATGGCAACAAACTCCAGGAATTTCGGATTGGCTGTAATCCGATCCAGTGTGTCTTGCATTGATTTGCTCCTCAGATTTTGTTTATAGAGGCATTGCTGCGAAGCGTAATTTAGGCTTGACGTCTTACAGCTAACTTACAGTCCGTTACAAAACCCATGAGGCAGATCAAAGCAATCCCTGACAGCGATTCAGGGCGAGCCTGAAAAGCAAAAAGCCCCGCACAAGGCGGGGCTCTTCAAGCAGTAAAGCAGGCTTGGCGGAGGATTACATCCCCATGCCGCCCATGCCGCCCATACCACCCATGCCGCCCATGTCAGGCATGCCGCCGGCCGGCTTGTCTTCCGGCAGTTCGGCAACCATGCACTCGGTGGTCAGCATCAGGCCGGCCACGGAAGCAGCGTTCTGCAGTGCAGTACGGGTCACCTTGGTCGGGTCGAGAACGCCCATTTCGACCATGTCGCCGTACTCGCCGGTGGAGGCGTTGTAACCGTAGTTACCCTTGCCACGCTGGACCTTGTCGACGACAACAGACGGCTCGTCACCGGCGTTGGCGACGATTTCGCGCAGCGGCTGTTCCATGGCGCGCAGGACGATCTTGATGCCGGCGTCCTGGTCGTGGTTGTCACCCTTGAGCTTGCCAACGGCAGCGCGGGCACGGATCAGAGCAACGCCGCCGCCGGCGACGATGCCTTCTTCCACGGCAGCGCGGGTAGCGTGCAGGGCATCTTCAACGCGGGCCTTCTTTTCCTTCATTTCGACTTCGGTCGCAGCGCCAACCTTGATGACGGCAACGCCGCCAGCCAGCTTGGCAACACGTTCCTGCAGCTTTTCCTTGTCGTAATCGGAAGTGGCTTCGTCGATCTGGATACGGATCTGCTTGACGCGGGCTTCGATCGAAGCGGCTTCGCCGGCACCGTCGATGATGATGGTGTTTTCCTTGGAAACTTCGATGCGCTTGGCCTGGCCCAGATCCTTGAGGACAGCCTTTTCCAGCGACAGACCGGTTTCTTCGGCGATGACGGTACCGCCGGTCAGGATGGCGATATCTTCGAGCATGGCCTTGCGACGATCACCAAAGCCAGGAGCCTTGACGGCAACAGTCTTCAGGATGCCACGGATGTTGTTCACAACCAGGGTTGCCAGCGCTTCGCCATCGACATCTTCAGCGATGATGAGCAGCGGACGGCCGGCCTTGGCGACTTGTTCCAGAATCGGCAGCAGGTCGCGGATGTTGGAAATCTTCTTGTCGTAGAGCAGGACAAACGGATTTTCCATCAGGGCTTGCTGCTTGTCGCCGTTGTTGATGAAGTAGGGCGACAGGTAGCCGCGGTCGAATTGCATGCCTTCGACGACGTCGAGTTCGTTAGCCAGGGACTTGCCATCTTCAACGGTGATGACGCCTTCCTTGCCGACCTTTTCCATGGCATTGGCGATGATTTCGCCGATGTCAGCATCGGAGTTGGCGGAAATGGAACCGACCTGGGCGATTTCCTTGGTCGTCGTGCACGGCTTGGAGAAAGCCTTCAGTTCGGCCAGGGTAGCGACAACAGCCTTGTCGATTCCGCGCTTCAGATCCATCGGGTTCATGCCGGCGGCAACGTACTTCATGCCTTCGCGGACGATGGCCTGGGCCAGAACGGTTGCGGTGGTGGTACCGTCACCGGCGATGTCGGAGGTCTTGGAAGCAACTTCCTTGACCATCTGGGCGCCCATGTTGGCGAACTTGTCTTTCAGTTCGATTTCCTTGGCGACGGAAACGCCGTCCTTGGTGACCGTCGGACCGCCGTAGGAACGCTCGAGCACAACGTTGCGGCCCTTGGGACCGAGGGTGACCTTGACTGCGTCAGCCAGGACATTAATGCCTTCGACCATGCGGGCGCGGGCGGAATCACCGAATTTGACTTCTTTAGCTGCCATTTAATAGCTCCTGAATTTTGATCATTTTTCCGGTTGACCGTGGGGTCAGCCGTCATTTCGAGGCGGGCAGAAATTACTTCTGCAGAACGCCCATGATGTCTTCTTCACGCATGACCAGGACTTCCTGACCATCAACCTTGACGCCCTGGCCGGCATACTTGCCGAACAGCACGCGATCACCAACCTTGACGTCGAGAGCGATGTACTTGCCGTTGTCGTCGCGCTTGCCCGGGCCGACGGCCAGAACTTCGCCCTGATCCGGCTTTTCGCCAGCGGAATCGGGAATGACGATGCCGGATGCAGTGGTGCGCTCGGCTTCAACGCGCTTGACGATCACTCGGTCGTGCAAAGGACGGATATTCATAAATCAGACTCCTGAAAATGAGTTGCAACAAACAAAAATTGGCCTACCGCGTCAAACGCGGATTCGGGAACGGAGCGGGCGGGTTGTTAGCACTCGTCTCCGGTGAGTGCTAATAATAGGGGCGAGGAACGGCTATTTCAAGGGCGGACGAAAGAGACAAGCCAAAAAAATCCGTTAAAAATGCATATCCATATGAATTCATTAACAAAACCAATCAACCAGCCCCCAGGGTACGGGGCCGGCTAAAATGGACGCTTGCGCCATTTCATCGCTGGACTCCAATGCTTCATAAAATTTTCGCGGCACTCGCCTGCGCCGCTTTCAGCCTGGGCACGCTAGCCGACGGCCTGCCGCCCGAGGTACTGAAGGCCCTCAAGACGGTGCAGATTCCGGCGACCAATGTCGCCGTGCTTGTCCAGCCTGTCGACGCCGCGGCGCCCCTGGTTGCCCACAATGCCAGCCGCCCGATGAACCCGGCTTCGGTGATGAAGCTGGTAACAACCTACGCCGCGCTTGACCTGCTCGGCCCGGCCTACACCTGGAAAACGACGGCGTGGACCGAGACTTCCACGGTGAACGGGAATCTGGACGGAAATTTGTACCTGCGCGGCAGCGGCGACCCGCGCTTTGCCATCGAACACCTGACCGCCCTGCTCCGCCAGGTTCAGGCGCGGGGCATTCGCCAGATTGGCGGCGACATCGTGCTCGACCGCGGCGTCTTCAACGTCCCGGCCATCGACCCCGGCGCCTTCGACGACAAACCGATGCGCCCCTACAACGTCGGGCCGGACGGCCTGCTGCTCAATTTCCGCGCCCTGCGTTTCACGCTGCTGCCGGACAACGGCAAACCGCGCGTGCTGCTTGAAACACCGAGCGAAGGACTGCGCATTGACAACCAGTTGCGTTCCGGCGAAGGCGGCTGCGGCAGCAACTGGACGGACCTGATCACTGTCCGCCTGATTCCCGAGGGCAATGGCCAGCGCCTGGAATTCACCGGCACCTTCGCCGCCCTGTGCGGCGAGAAGACGCTGAGCCTGTCGCCGCTGGCGGCCGATGCCCAGGCCGACGGCCTGATCCGCGCCATCTGGAAGGAACTCGGCGGCAGCCTGAGCGGGCAGGTGCGGGGCGGCGCCGTGCCGGTCGGCGCCCGGCTGCTGACCCAGCATGAATCGCCCCCGCTGGCCGACGCCGTGCGCGACATCAACAAGTTCAGCAACAACGTCATGGCCCGCCAGGTATTCCTGACCCTGGGCAATGACACCGCACCGGCCACCGCCGAGCGCGCCCGCCAGCGCGTGACCGACTGGCTGGCCGGGCGCAATCTGCGCTTTGCCGAACTGATCCTCGACAACGGCTCCGGCCTGTCGCGCATCGAGCGGATCAGCGCCGACAGCCTCAACCGCCTGCTGCTCGACGCCTGGAAGAGCCCGGTCATGCCGGAATTCGTGTCGAGCATGCCCATCGTCGGCATCGACGGCACGATGAAGAAACGCCTCAACGGCTCCGACGCCACCGGCCGCGCCCACATCAAGACCGGCACGCTCGACGGCGTCAAGGCGGCGTCCGGCTACGCGCTCGACGCCCAGGGCCGCCGTTACGCCGTGACCTTCCTGATCAACCACCCGCGCGCCCAGGCCGGCAGCGCGGCCATCGACGCCCTGCTCGTCTGGGTCGCCCAGCGCCGCGTCGGCGAGAAGGCACCGGTCCTTGAAAATGAGTGAACGCCCATCCTTCCCCGGCGACTCGCTGGCCGAAGCCGGGCTGAACCGGCAGTTCGTCTTCGATCTGGACGACCTGCCGGCGAAAGTTCGGCAAACGCTCGGCGACACGACCGGTTTTTGCCAGCTCATCCTGCTCGGCCACGGCGGCCGGCGGCTTTGGGAATGCGTACAGGCCAGCGGCATCGCCAGCGAGCACCCGATCGACGACTACACGGTGCGCACCGTCGAGTGCTGGCTGGCCACCCAGCTCCCCGGCCGGGCCTACCGCATCGTCTATCCGGGCGACCAACCCGTCGGCCTGCAGGCGCTCGGCAAACTGGCCGGCTGGCACCACACCTCGCCGTTCATGGTCGGCGTCGATGCCGAATGGGGCAGCTGGTACGCCTACCGGGCGGCCGTGCTGGTCGATTTTCAATTTTCGGCCTTTTTTCCGGTTGACCGTGGCAATCCCTGCCTGGACTGCGCAACGACGCCCTGCATCACGGCCTGCCCGGCCGACGCGCTGGCCGGCGGCGTGTTCAATCTGCAAGCCTGCAGCGGCTTTCGCCTGCAACCCGCTTCGCCTTGCGCCGAAGGCTGCCTGGCCCGCCAGGCTTGCCCGGTCGGCGCCGAACATCGTTACGAGGCGACCCAGATCGCCCACAGTTACCGCCGCTCGCTGGCCATGCTGCGGCACTACCTGAACCAACCCTGACCCCTGAGGATTTCCCGATGCGCTCCACCCTGCTTTTCCTTCACCTTGCCGGCGTCATCGTCTGGGTTGGCGGCATGTTCTTCGCCCATTTCTGCCTGCGCCCGGTCGCTGCCGAGCAGTTGCCGCCACCGCAACGCCTTCCGCTACTGGCCGGGGTTCTCGGTCGTTTCTTCCGGATCGTTGCCGTCGCCCTTGCCCTGATCCTGCTCTCCGGCATCGGACGCATGCTCAACGTCGGCTTCGCCAACGCACCGGTGCACTGGCATCTCATGCTGAGCAGCGGCCTCGTCATGGCGATCATCTTCGTCGACATCGCCTTGCGCCATTTCGTCAGACTGCAGGCCAGGGTGGCCGCTCAGGACTGGCCGGCGGCTGGAGCAGCGATGAACACCATCCGCCAGCGCGTCGCACTCAATCTGGGCCTGGGCATGGCGACCGTGGCCATCGCCTGCTTCGGCCTCGGCTTCTAGGCGCCGACCGGCCGCACGCCGAAAAGCGCGACCCAGCCGCGGATGACCCGATAGCCGACCCACAGGCCGAGCAAGGCGATCAGTATCCAGGCCAGCGGTATGCCGATGATGGTGATGAGCAGCAAGCCGTAAAAAACGAGCCCGAGGAAGGTGAACCAGAAGGTGCGGATCTGCCAGAGGAAATGGCTTTCCAGCCAGGTACCGCGCACGTCGCCACGCTTCAGGTAATTGAGGAAGACGGCGCACAGCGACGGCAGGCCGAAAACGAAACCGCCGGCGACCGTGGCCGCCGAGGTGATGCCGATGAAGACGGCGATGGCGTGCAGGCCGTAGATGAAATGCGTGAGCTGGACCAGCGAAGGGCGGACGCCGTGCAGATCTGGCGCGGGGATGGGTTCCTGCATGGCTTATTCCTCCGGAAGGACTTTCTGCATGAGCAGCGCATTGCCGGCTGCCGGGTCGAGCATGTAGGGCGCGTAGCCGGCTTGTCGGTAGGACGTCATGGCTCGCGTATTATTGGACAGCACTTCGAGGGTCAGCTTGCAGCAACCGAGCTGGCGGGCGCGTTCTTCGGCCCAGGCCAGCAAGGCCTGACCGATGCCCTGGCCGCGCAGCCCCTGGCGCACCACGATGTCGTGCACATTGAGCAGCGGCAGCGCGGCGAAGGTGGAAAAGCCGGCGAAGCAGTCGATCAGGCCCACCGCCTCGCCGTCGAGCCAGGCCAGCGCGCCATGAAAGCCGGGCACCTCGCGCATGGTGCGCACGAGATTGAGCTTGGCATAGTCGGACAGGCCGTCACCGCCCCCCATCGGATCCTGCGCGTAGTGGTCGAGCAGGCCGAGCCAGATTTCAGCCTGGCCGAGGTCCGACAGATCGAGCGGAACGACCTTGACGGTCATAGGCCGCGGACTCAAAGCCCCAACTCTTGCCACATGGCATCAACGCGTTTCTTGACGCCGTCGTCCATGACAATCGGCCGCCCCCATTCGCGCGTTGTTTCGCCGGGCCACTTGTTGGTCGCATCGAGCCCCATTTTGGAACCGAGCCCGGCCACCGGCGAAGCGAAGTCGAGGTAGTCGATCGGCGTGTTGTCGACCAGCGTCGTGTCGCGCGTGGCGTCCATGCGCGTCGTCATCGCCCAGATCACTTCCTTCCAGTCGCGGATGTCGATGTCGTCGTCCACGACGATGATCGTCTTGGTGTACATGAACTGGCGCAGGAAGCTCCAGATGCCGAACATGATGCGCTTGGCGTGGCCGGGGTAAGCCTTCTTGATGCTGACGATAGCCATGCGGTACGAGCAGCCTTCGGGCGGCAGGTAGAAATCGACGATTTCCGGGTACTGCTTCTGGAGCAGCGGCACGAAGACCTCGTTGAGCGCGACGCCGAGTACGGCCGGCTCGTCGGGCGGCTTGCCGGTGTAGGTGCTGTGGTAGATCGGATTCTTGCGCATGGTCATGCGCTCGATGGTGAAGACGGGGAACTCGGCCTGCTCGTTGTAGTAGCCGGTGTGGTCGCCGTAAGGGCCTTCGAGCGCCATTTCGCCCGGGTGGATCACGCCTTCGAGCACGATCTCGGCCGAGGCCGGCACCTGCAGCGTCGAGCCGAGACATTGCGTCAGTTCGGTCTTGCCGCCGCGCAGCAGGCCGGCGAACTGGTATTCGGACAGTGAATCGGGCACCGGCGTCACGGCGCCAAGGATGGTCGCCGGATCGCAGCCGAGCACGACGGCGACCGGGAACGGCTGGCCCGGATTGGCCAACTGAAATTCGCGAAAATCCAGCGCCCCGCCGCGATGCGCCAGCCAGCGCATGATGACCTTGTTCGGCCCAAGCACCTGCTGGCGGTAGATGCCGAGGTTCTGCCGGGTCTTGTGCGGCCCGCGCGTGACGACGAGGCCCCAGGTGATGAGCGGCGCGATGTCGCCCGGCCAGCAGTGCTGGATCGGCAGGCGGCTCAGATCGACATCCTTGCCTTCCCAGACGATTTCCTGGCAGGGCGCGCTTGACACCTTTTTCGGCGTCATGTTGAGCACCTGCTTGAGGATGGGCAGCTTGTCCCAGGCATCCTTGAGTCCCTTGGGCGGCTCGGGTTCCTTCAGGTACGCCAGCAGCTTGCCGACTTCGCGCAATGCGCTCACCGATTCCTCGCCCATGCCGAGCGCGACGCGCTTCGGCGTGCCGAACAGGTTGGCGAGCACGGGAATGCTATGTCCCTTGGGCTTCTCGAACAGGATGGCCGGCCCTTCGGCGCGCAGCACGCGGTCGCAGATTTCGGTCATTTCGAGGCGGGTATCGACCTCGACGCCGACGCGCTTCAATTCGCCGGTCTTTTCCAGTTGCGACATGAAGTCGCGCAAGTCGTGGTATTTCATCGGATTCGGTAGGCCTGGTGACATTGAGTACAACTGCCGGTCAATTGCGGCAGCATGGCGGTAGCGGTGTGGCGGTCGCCGGTCAGCGCGACGGTGGCGAAATCGGTCGCCGCCTTGTAGCCGTCGAGGGCCAGCGTCTGCATGGCCGGCGGCATGTATTGTTCGGGCTGCGCCACGGCCGGCAGCTGGGTGTGATTCCACCACACCGCGACGCCAAGGCGCAGCTGGGCGATCTGCCCGGCCTCCTCGACCTTGCCCTCGCTGAGGCGCTGCAGCACGGCATCGAGCGCCACCATCCGGTCGCGCATTTCGGCGCGCAGAGCCAGACGGGCCGGCGACGGCATCTTGATCAGTTCGCGCTCGTCGTAACTGGCATCCGGCGTCGCCGGGGCCGGCGCGGTGGCGGGTTGCACCGTCTTCGCTGCGGGCAATCTGGCGCGCACGGGCGCTGGCACCGTTTTTTTCACCGGCGAGGCTTTCTTGATGATCACTTTCTGGGCGCCAACGCCCTTCCTGGCCGGCGAGGTCGCTGCCGCCGCCCTCGTCACCAGGACAGCGCAGGCCAGACCGAGCAGGAGCGCGGCCGCTTTCATTTCGCCACGGTCAACCGGAAAAAACGGCCAAAAACCGAATCCTTCACCACAAGGCTTTTCCGGAAATCAGGAAATCAACAACGATGCCGATGAAAATCACCAGGCCAACCCAGTTGTTGTGCAGAAAAGCCTTGAAACAGGGCATCCGTTCGCGGCCGCGAATCCAGGTGTAATGCACGGCCATGATGCCGGCGGCGACGGCCAGACCGGCATAGAAGGCGAGGCCGAGATGCAGCGTCCAGCCTATCCAGCCGATGATCGCCAGCGTTGCCGCGTAACACGCCATGACCGCCGCCACGTCGCAGCGGCCGAAGGTGATGGCCGAGGTCTTGATGCCGATCTTGAGGTCGTCGTCGCGATCGACCATGGCGTATTCGGTATCGTAGGCGACCGCCCAGAAAACGTTGGCGAGGAGCAGCCACCAGGCTTCGGCCGGCACACCGCCGACCTGCGCCGCGTAGGCCATCGGGATGCCGAAGCCGAAGGCAATGCCGAGGTAAGCCTGCGGAATGGCCAGGAAGCGTTTGGTAAACGGATAGCTCGCCGCCAGAAACAGGGCCGGCACCGACAGCCAGATGACCAGCGTGTTGCCGAGCAACAGGACCAGCGCGAAGGAGAGCAGCGACAGCCCGGCAAAGAGCGCCAGCGCTTCTTTGGTCGTCACCTTGCCGGCGGTCAGCGGACGCTCCCGGGTCCGCTCGACATGCTTGTCGAAGTCGCGGTCGGCGTAGTCATTGATGACGCAACCGGCCGAGCGCATGAGCACGGTACCGAGAATGAAAATCCAGACGATCCACCAGTTCGGCCGACCTAGCGCCGACAGCCACAACGCCCACAGCGTCGGCCAGAGCAGGAGCAGGATGCCGATCGGCTTGTCGAGCCGCATCAGCTTTTCGTAGAGGTCGAGTTTTTCCTTGAGGGCAGCCCAGTTCATCGCGCCATTTTACCTTGCATGCTGGGCACATTCGTCGACTCCCGCGCCCACCGGAATAACCGGATGCACGAATTCCAGACGTAAAAAAACGGGAACCGCAGTTCCCGTTCATGCCGTCGAATGTCGCGCTTCAGCGCTGGTGGCGCGAGCGACGCCGGGCAACCAGGCTGATCAGACCGAGGCCGGCGACGAGCATGGCATAGGATTCAGGCTCGGGAACGGCTGCCGCCATGCCCTGGTACTGATAGCCGCTGGCCGAAACGTAAGTGCCGCCATCGACCTTGAGGCCGAGGTAGTCCGAATGCAGGGCGTTGGTTTCCAGGGCACAGCTGGCTAGATGAAAACAGGTGCTGTAGTTGCCACCGTAGTAGCTCATCGTGATATCGATGTTGGTCGGCACGGTGGCGGTCAGGGTGACGACACCCGAGTAATGGCTATTATCGGCATCACCATTGGTGTAAGTCCCGTTCGGACCGCCCAGCGCGACTTCCTTGAACAGCGTCTTGCCGGCATATTCGGTCACCGTGTTGAACTGCTGCGTTTCCGGCGGACAACCCATTTCGCCCCCCGGACAGGTCGCCGTCGGATCGTAGGTCGGGTTGGCCACCTGATAGGTCAGGTTCACGCTGCGGTCGGACGAAACCTGCATGAAGTGTTCAATCTGGCCGACGCGTTGAAACGGCGTCATGCCCAGGCCGGAAAACGTGGTGTCGTAGTTCATCGTGAACGTGACATCGACCGTGCTCCCCGGGCCGGAAAAACGGAGTGTGTCGACCACATCGAGGCGCACCGAGGCATAGGCGATATTGGTAGCCTGGGTGCCGCTCATGTTGATCCCGGTGTAGGACTTGAACAGGCCACTCACCGGATCGGCCCAGGCATTGACCGAGGCGGAAACGGCGCCGGCAGTCACTGTCTGCAACCCACCGGTGGTGAACGGGCCGCTGGTGATCACGACCGGTTCGCGATCATTCAACGTCCAGGTCGAGATTTCCTCGGCCCCGGCGGAATAGAAAAAAGTCGTTTCGGCCTGTGCGGCGCCGGCCGCTAGGGCTACCAAGGCGGCAGCCAGAATTTTTTTGCCCAACATGTACGTCCTCGGGGAAGTTAGCTGATGGAAGACGCGCCCGCAGCGCATGCGGCCAGCATTATGCCATAGCTGTATTCATCGAGCATCAGCCTCCCGTTTGTAAAGAGGATGAATACGGCAGCCCCGGGATCGCAGCGGCCGTTAACCGCCGCCCGGTGTCACGTTCAGTGGCGCTGTTCGGCCCCGTTGACGCGCACCGCCTGTTGCCACGCCACCACGGCCTGTCCGGCATGGGCGAGGATGGACTGGTAGCGCTCCGCCGGCAGGGCGTGGCGTAGCGAGGCGAAAAGCTGTTGCGTGCCGTCTTGAGCGAGCGGCGATTTCGGCGCCAGATCGGAAAGCAGCGAAATCTGGATATTGGCCAGCGCATCGGCCAGCAGGCGCCAGCCCAGTTCGGGCATCTGTCCGTTGAGGGCGACCATCATGCTGCCCAGCGGCTGGACGATGCCCTGCACCTGCTCGGCGGTTTCGCAGGCAGCCATGGCGTGCCACAGCGCGAGATGAATGCCGCGCCGCAGGTCGACCTTGAAATCGATGGCATCCGATTCGACGTCGTTAATCTGCTCGAAATACTGCTGGAACAAGGTGTCCTCGCGTGCATCGAGCCGGGTGCGCAAGCCGCCGATCAGCGCCGTCAGCGAATGGATCGCCTCCAGATTGAAGGCCTGCGTGTAGGCCAGCCCCCACTGGTCGAGGCCGCTGATCAGCATGGCCAGCCGCAAGGCCCGCGCCTCGTCGCTGGCAGCCGACTGACACCAGTCGAAGCAATGCGCTGCCACCTCGCCAAGCACGGCCACATCCGGTGCTGCATCGACCGTCGCCGCCTGCCGGAAAGCCCCGGCAAAAACGTCCTGTGCCATGCGCGCAGCCAACCGCTGGATGTCAGCGCTGGCCAGTTTGGCAAGTTGATCGGCGGGAATCTGGGCGGCTGTCGTCATGGCGAATCGAAATAAGGGAAAGCCGCCATTTTAACGGGAGGCCAGAGCACTGATGCCGAATGCCACGGTCAACCGGAAAAAATGGCCAAAATTGAAATACTGCAGGCAACTGGACAGGATGAATACAGAGCGACGCGCGCTGGCCAGCACGCTTTCGTTGCAGCCAGCTTCATTCTGACCACATAATAAATGCATGAATATCAACCCATTTGCCACGCCTACAGCCGGTGTTAACCCGGCCGGCGCCGACGCGACGGCGCATCATGGGTCGCAAGCTCCCGGCCAGCGGGCAGCCGGCAGCGCAATGGCGGGGCCGGCTTGAGTTCGATGCAGCCCGACGTCGGGCCGGAAGCGACCTCCGCCCTGACTCCGTCGCCGGGCAGCCCTCCTGCCCCTGCCGAACCGCAACCGGTACGCCACCAGATCCAGGATGATCGGCAACTCTACCTGCCGATGCTGCTCTCCCTGCTGGTCCACGCATTGTTGCTGAGCCTGACCTTCGGCAATGACGAATTCGGACTTCCCGGCTTTGCCCTTCCCTGGCAGGTACGGCGGATCGAGGTCCCCGACCTGAGCATCACGCTCGCTCCCGCACAGCACCTTCCGGCGAAGCCTGCCGACACGCCGTCCCCGCCGCAGGCTCCTGCTCCTGCTCCTGCTCCTGCTCCTGCTCCTGCTCCCGCTCCCGCTCCCGCTCCCGCTCCCGCTCCCGCTCCGTCGCTACCAGGAATGATCGCGCCAACCGTAGCCGCCGAGCCCGCGACACAGAAGACGCCCCCCTCGCCAGCGCCACAGCCCGCCCCGGCGATTCTCTCTCTGAGCGCACCAACGACGAATCCCGACCCACCCGAGACCCGGCAAGCCCCGGCAAAGGTCCCAGCTAACTCACCGCCCCCAGCCAAGCCTTTTCCTGGCGTGATCGCCATGGAGCACAGCCAAGAGCCCGAGTTCATCGTCCCTCCCGCGCCTGCGGAGCCAACGCTGGTCGCCAAGGAAAATACGCGCGACGACGCAGCCCGCCAGGAGGCCGCACAGCGTGAGGCAGCACGGTTGGAAACCGAGCGACTGGAAGCTGAACGTCTGGAAAATGCACGACAGGCCACGACACGGCAGGAAGCCGCCCGAGCTGAAACCGAACGCCTCGCCGCTGAGCGTCAGGAGAATGAACGACAAGCCGCTGCCCGCCAGGAAGCAGCGCGCCGTGAAGCGGCTCGGCTGGAAGCCGACCGGGCGAAAACCGAACGCCTCGCCGCCGAACATCAGGAGAGCGAACGACAAGCCGCTGCCCGCCAGGAAGCAGCGCGCCGTGAAGCAGCTCGTCAGGAAGCCGACCGGGCGAAAACCGAACGCCTCGCCGCCGAACGCCAGGAGAACGAACGGCAAGCCGCCGTCCGCCAGGAAGCAGCGCGCCGTGAAGCGGCTCGGCAGGAAGCAGCCCGGGCGGAAACCGAACGCCTCGCCGCTGAACGTCAGGAGAATGAACGACAAGCCGCTGCCCGACAGGAAGCAGCGCGCCGTGAAGCGGCTCGTCAGGAAGCCGCCCGGGCAGAGAGCGAACGCCTCGCCGCCGAGCGTCAGGAGAACGAGCGGCAAGCCGCCGCCCGACAGGAAGCAGCGCGCCGTGAGGCGGCTCGTCAGGAAGCGGCCCGAGCGGAAACCGAACGCCTCGCCGCTGAACGTCAGGAGAACGAACGACAAACCGCTGCCCGCCAGGAAGCAGCGCGCCGTGAAGCGGCTCGTCAGGAAGCCGCCCGGGCAGAAACCGAGCGATTGGCCGCCGAGCGTCAGGAGAACGAACGGCAAGCCGCCGCTCGCCAGGAAGCGGCACGCCGGGAGGCTGCCCAGCTTGAGGCGCGCGAGCAGGCTGCCAGACGGGATGCGAAGCTGCGGGCGATTGGACGACAACTCGACGAGGAAGCCGACCGCCGCAAGGCGGCGGAGGCCGCAAACCGCCTTTCTCCATCAGCCAGCTCCTTGCGCCGTGGACGGCTCTTCGGGCGCGCCGACCCCAACGCCGAACTCATCCTGTATGCCGAAGCCTGGAGCCGGAAGATTCATTTCAGCCCGGCCTTCGAAACAGTGCGCGAACTGGTCAAGCAGCCTCACACCAAGCCCCTGGTCACGGTGGCCATCCGCAGCGACGGCTCGGTGGAGTCCGTGACATTTGTCCTGTCCAGCGGCGTACCCGCCATCGACAACGCGATACGGGAGATCGTGCACAGTCTGGCGCCCTATCAGCCATTCTCGGCAGCGCTTGGCCGCGATTACGACGTCGTCGAGATTCGCCGGACTTGGCACTTCGACTCGGCCATCCGGCTCTATTGACGGCGCGCCGCCCGGCCTTGCGCCAGGCTGTCCACTCAACGCCCGGGGAAGATCTTCCCTAGCAGTTTCAGCAATGCCTGCGGCCTGAACGGCTTGATGATGTAGCCGCTGATACCAAGCTCGCGCAGGGTTTCCAACAGCTTGGGGTCACCTTCGGCCGTCACCATGACGATGGGGATGGTCTCGTTCATGGCGCGAATCGCGGTGACCAGCTGGGTTCCATCCATGCCAGGCATGTTCCAGTCGGACAAGACTAGGTCGAACTGACGACGGGCAAGCAGATCCAGCGCGACGCGCCCGTTGCTGACGCCTAGCGGCTCGCAACCGACGTTTTTGAGATGGGCCATGATGACCTGCCGAATCGCCGTCATGTCATCCACCACCAGCACTTTTTTGCCGACCAGACTCATTCGTTCAGTTCCCCCTCACAACCGCATGCCACGCAACGCTGCCACGACATTGTGCAAATGCCCCGTGCTAGCGTCTTCCGGCGAAAGCGGCGCCCCGACCTGGAGGCTGATCGACGAGAACACACCGCGCCGGAACGGTGTCTTCATCGCCTCGCCGTCCACGCGCGAAAAATAACTCCCCCACAGGCCACTGAGCGCCATCGGCACGACCGGAACCGGATTGGCAGCGAGGATGCGACTGATACCGGGGCGGAAGGTCTGCAACTGGCCGTCGCGGGTGATGTGGCCTTCGGGGAAGATGCCAACCAGATCGCCCTCGGCCAGCGCCTTGCCGACCGCGGCGAAAGCCGCTTCGAGCAGCGCCGGGTCGTCCTTGGCCGAGGCGATGGGAATCGCCCCGCAATGGCGGAAGATGAAACCGAGCAACGGCGTTCTGAAAATGCGATGGTCCATGACGAAGCGTACCGGCCGGGGCGACGCGCCCATGATCACCACCGCATCGACGAAGCTGACATGGTTGGCGACGAGCACGGCGGCGCCTTCCTGCGGGATATGCTCGATGCCCTCCGCGCGCAGCCGGTACACCGCCTTGACCAGTAGCCAAGCGACGAAACGCAGCAGGAATTCCGGCACCAGCCCGTAGATGTAGATCGCCACCAGCGCATTGAGCAGCGCTGCCAGGCCGAACAAGGCCGGCATCGACAGCCCGGCGCCGAGCAGGCTGGCTGCCCCGAGGGCACCGACGACCATGAACAAGGCATTGAGGATATTGTTGGCGGCGATGATGCGCGCCCGGTGTTCCGGCGAACTGCGCAGCTGGACCAGCGCGTAGAGCGGCACGATAAAGAAGCCCCCGAAGACGCCGAGCATCATGAGGTCGAACAGCACGCGCCAGATGGCCGGGATACTGAGCAATGCGAGGAGTTCATGCGGCGTCGTACCAGGCAGGCCGACCGGCGAGGCGAAGTAGAGGTCGAGGCCGAACAGCGTCAGGCCGATCGAGCCGAAAGGCACCAGGCCAATTTCGACATGCTTGCCGGACATCCGCTCGCAAAGCATCGAGCCGATGCCGATACCGACCGTAAAAATCGCCAGCAGCATGGTTACCGCCGACTCGCCGCCGCCGAGCACAAACTTGGCGTAGGCCGGGAACTGGGCGAGGAAGAGCGCCCCGTAGAGCCAGAACCACGAGATGCCAAGGATGGACAGGAAAACCGTGCGGTTTTGCTTGGCGAAAGCGATGTTGCGCCAGGTTTCGGACAGCGGGTTAAGGTTGATCGTGAGTTCCGGCACCGGCGGCGGCGCGGTTGGAATGCCCCGGCTGGTCAGATAGCCGGCGAAGGCCACGACAAAACCGCCGACCGCAATCCAGGCCGGATGCTCGACCGAACCGGCGAGCAGGCCGCCGGCCAGCGTACCGATCAGGATGGCGACAAACGTCCCGGCCTCGATCAGCGCGTTGCCGCCGACCAGTTCATCGCTGTGCAGATGCTGCGGCATGATCGCGTACTTGACCGGCCCGAACAGCGTCGAATGGCAGCCGAGCAGGAACAGCGCGCCCATCAACACGGGCAGGCTGTGCATGAAGAACCCGGCGGCAGCGACGCCCATGATGACCATTTCGAGTACTTTGACCAGCCGCGCCAGTGTCGCCTTGTCGTACTTGTCGGCCAGTTGCCCGGCCGTCGCCGAGAACAGGAAGAAGGGCAGGATGAACACGCCCGCCGCCAGGTTGGCCAGCAGTTCGGGCTTGAGCGCCGTCCATTGCGCCGCCTGGAAAGTCAGCAGAACAACCAGCGCGTTCTTGAACAGTTATATCCGGTGGTTAAACCGTTCTCTTAGGAATCCCTCGTGACAGAGGGCAACCTCCCCGCACCTGATAACTCATGAGTTTGCACCGAGTAGGGCAAATTACATCTATTCATTTCTGAAAATCAGCGAATCCATTTCGCAGGCGCAAATTTGTTCCCAATCCTGAAGAATACGCCTATAATCCATCGTAACATGTTGATTATAAACGTTAATTATACATCAAAAAAAATATTTTGCAAGTTGCTGTTCTCTACACTAACCCCGAGCCTCTATCAGAATGAACATTTCAGTTGTACGCGCCGTATCGCTCGAAAGCCTTACTGGACTTAGCGAATCGGAGCTAAAACAGTCCCAATTACCAGTTGGTTATCCCTTCCTAGTATCAGGTGAAACGCAGGAAATCCTTGAGCCTGTTTTTCAGTTTTTATGGGAGCAGCACCGTAACCACAGCAGGCGCTACGTGGCAAATACCGCTCTTGCGGAGGCCGACGACCTTCGTGACTGGTATCAGTATTTATGGCACTTCAATTTAGCTTGGGACCAAGTGGAGCGCGGTGACCTTGAAAATTACGTTTACTTAATGCAAACCCTGGTAAGTCCTCGCACTAATGAGGCATATGCCAATAAGACCATTCGGCGCCGTATTGGAACAGTGCTGGAGTTTTACCGCTACTTTAATTCAAGGGGTTGTACGGCAGTCGACGTCGGCGATGTCGAAACGGATGGGCGATATGCGATAGACCAAAACGCACTTGCTCATATCCGGAAAAAGCGGACAGCGCGAAGAAACGAACTAATGCCAAAGGGCCAAGTTGCCATCGACGATGAGGTTCGTGGCTTTAACAAGCGCCAATACCGTCTAGTAGCGCAAGCACTAGGCCCGCTCCCAGGACAAGACAAAAATGACCTAAGACCAGTGAGAAATCGGCTCTGGGCCGAAGTTTGTCTTCATACCGGTATGCGGCCCGACGAACCCACCCAATTAACTATCCACAGCATTATGGAGCTAAGCCCAGAGGACCCCGGCAACCCTGCAGGCTTGACCTTCCTGCGAATCGTTGGCAAAGGAAATAAAGTGCGCAAGGTTGAGCTGCCCAACGCCGTCCTAAATTGGTTGCACTGGTACATAAACCACGAGCGAAAGACGGATATTGCCGAGGGGCGCCGCAGAGGGATTATCACAGGTCGAGACCCTGTAGCGCTTTTTGTGAATAGCACTGCTTCTCGACATAACGCGGGAAAGCCCGCGCAATACGGAAGCTTTCATGATGCGTTTCACCAGGCTGTAATTGCCGCTGCGGCCGGCGAAGGCCAATCGGCCGGACTACTGCGAACAGTGACGAAGGTTAACCCCGAAACTCAGCAAAGCTACGTTGAACAAGTACCAGCATTCTCTCCACACTGCTTGAGACACACCTATACCGTATGGAGCTACCTAGCCGAAAAACAGAGTGGCAATTCCGAACCTTGGAAGAACCTTCAAGTACGCCTTGGGCATTCTTCGTTAGAGACCACGATTAACACCTACCTTCGGGTCGCCAGCGAATTTGAAGCGCAGCTCTCAGACCGAGCCGCCGGCTTTCTTACTGACATGCTTAGCGTAAGGCCGAAATGACAATTAAAGGAGAGAGCAACATGCAGCGCCTCCCCGTTAGCATAGGGAAATACCTAGCCGAAAAACAGAGTGGCAATTCCGAACCGTGGAAGAACCTTCAAGTACGTCTTGGCCATATAAACATGGAAACCACGACTAATACTCACCTGCAAGTCACCCGCGAATTTGAAGCTCAGATGTCAGAACGAGCAGCCAGAGAGCTAGCCGACATACTCATCGCGAATCAAAAATAATGGATGAAATCAAAAGCAGCAAGATGCCAAGCCGTTACGACCAGCTTGGAGCGGACGGAAAGAGAAACGTAATTCCACTCGGTCCAACCAAGCACCCTCTCTTGCAAAATTTACGCATTGAGCATACTGATAATACTCTTGATTTTGCTGGTGACGGTTGGAAAAAGGACTGCTCGCACTGGCTTGACTACCCGCATATTGCTGAAGCATTTGTCTTTGCCCTTTCGGAATACGCCAAGAAGGCCGCAAGCAACAGCGTATCTTGTCGCATCGGCGACCTAGACCGCGGATTGTTTGCCTATCTACGGCTCACCGACCCAAAAGGTGAGTCGGATTTAAAGAGCATTGACACTGCTTGGGTTGATGGTTTTATTAGGTGGCTCGACCTGAAAAGAAATGTGGATGGCACCCCTGTCAGCCAGACAACGCGCACCATGTTACTTACTGCACTACGTATCCTAATAAAAATCCTTAAATCCTCAAAAAGCTGGAAGCCTCGACTGACGCCAAGCATTTCCATTCCGACCCATGTTTGGACTGGTTGCTCACGGAAAATAACGCCACGTCAAATTATCGACGACAACAGCTTGCTGCACTTGTTATTAGCGTCCCAAGACGAAGTCCTGAACACGATGGGCAAAGTTAAGGCCGCGTGGGCTACCAAGAATGCCCTAGACGAATCACCACCGCACCCAACCAAAATGCCAAAAACACCGGATGAGTGGCGCTGGTTATATGAGAACCGATATCAAACCTGGATACCAAACTCCGACTGGATTCGTGAAAACGACCGACAGTTGTGGTTGGCTCATCGGAGCCTACAGATGACGTTCACTGAGCTTCGTCAACCACTCGCTCCCTCTGCTCGGGAACTTATCCCATTTGTAATTCTCATGGCGTTTCAGACAGCCTTCAATCCTGATGTATTGCGCGAATTGAATCTTAAAGATATTGAATACCCCGACCATTTTGGCGGCAAACGCATTCAGTTCCGGCCACCCAAATGCCGCTCCTTGAGAAAGCAGATGCGGACATTTGCCGTGGGAAACCCCATTGGGCCGGACGTGTTGGTTTCATTTATTACGGAATGGGCCAAAACATTACGGGTTATAGCCACTGTGAAATACCAGGACCGGCTGTTCTTGATGCTAACTCGCAGCGCTGACCACTCTGAAGATACAACAATGCGTGCAATGGATTATAGCGGAGGCTCTCACAAGGCAGGCTCGCTCTGGTATGCCTCATTAACGCGTTTTCTTGAAGACCATGGAATCCCTCACTTGGCACTGGCGCAGCTACGCACAACATCTCTGGACAAAATTCATGAGATGACGGGAGGCGACCTCAAGGCTGTTCAAACTGCAGGTGGCCAACGTTCGCCTCAAGTTTTACTTGAGCACTACACCTCGGATGCAGCCCGAACGCGCAACAACGAGGCACTTGCCGCAATCATGCTCACTCGAGAGCGACTCGTTCGCACGGAAGGTACTGCTCCTGACCCTCGTAAGGAACCGTTTGAAGCCGACAAAGGGTGCGCGACGCCCGGTTATTACTGCCTGGACCCCTTTAGCTCTCCGATGCCGAGTGAGATTGACGGCCGGCTTTGCCAAGCCTTTGGTCAGTGCCCACGCTGCCCTCTTGCATGCATAAATACACAATCACCATACGCGGCGGCTCGCGCCATTCAATTGCGTGATGCGGTCATAGCGGCACAGACTACGTTACCACCACGGCGCTGGCTTGACTGTTGGGCGCACGTCGCCAAACGACTGGATGACTACTGGCTTCCACTATTCAATGACCATCACGTACTGACTGCCGCCAGCGAGCTGACTTTGTCGCCCCTTCCTGACCTGGAGTAACGAATGCTGGCACGCTTACATTTACTACCAGATTCAGAGAGGGCGGTGGCTCGAGTTTCGCCCAGAAGTCTTTGGCATGACGATAAATGGTGGTTCGAAAACATAAAAATCGGATTAGCTGACTATGAATTGATGTTCGACTGGAACCTGCGCATAGACGGCGAAAGTACACTGCTTTCACCTCAGTGGAGCACTTTATTGGAAGACTGCCGGAAACTCACTTGGTCCTTGCTTACGGACTCTCGCTCCGGCAGAGGGCTTGACCCTGTAACCATCTCGCGCGGATTTCGGCAGCAACTCAGTACGCTGCTCCGATGGATGGTTGCAAGCAACTATGAATCATTCTCGCAGCTCGATACTGAAGCAAGTTGGGAATTTCACGACCACCTACTGGGACTGATTCGAATAAAGAAATCAGGAGAGGTTGCCTCCGGGTCATTTCAATTTTCTCTGCAAATTCTCGGCACAATCTATCGACAATCGGCCGCGCTGAGCGAGGCAAATGTCACACCTATGCCGGAGCCTCCTTATGACGGCAACAGCGTCGATAAGGTTGCCAAGGAAGCTGCAACGGTAGAAAACGGCTGGATTGAGCCGTTACCTGACTGCGTGGCCTTGCGAATACTCGCTCAGTGCATCCGCTGGATGGGCCACCCGATTGACGACGTCATTCGACTACGCGATTTATATCTGAACCTTGAGACGTCCAAGGAAGTTGGCGTTCGAGCTATCGAGACCGCGCTCCGCGAATTTCGGTTCACGGTCATCCCAAACGAAAGTAAACCTTGGCGCGACGGCCTTGGCACGGAGGCTGATTACTCTCGAAATACGGGCGGGGTACGCACTCGATTGGATTCCGCTTTGCGAGCACTGGTTGCGCACGCCTCATCAGCCTGTGTGACGTTAATCCAAGGCACCACCGGCATTCGACTTAGCGAAGTAGCAGCACTGAGGAGCGGCATTGACGCTGCCACTGGGTTGCCCTCGTGCGTCTCAATCCAACAGTCAAAAACCGGGCTCAACGAACTGTTCTTTCTAAACTCACAGGTTACCAAGATTCATGATGGCGCAATGATGAGTTGGGTGATTGGGATGCGACCGGTGGGGTCCTCCTATCTACCGCCGGCAGTTAGCGCACTGTTGGGCCTGGAACGGCTCTTCGAGCCATGGCGTAAGGGTAGCAACTTGCCGTGGCTGCTGGTCAAGCCAGCAGGCAGCAGTTGTTTGTCACGCCACCTGGACATGACCAGCACGACCACGCGGGAAACCATTGCCAAGCAAATGAAGAACTTCGTGGGGGTGTATGGTGGATTATCCGACTTGCCCGAAACCTTACGTACTGCCTCTGGCTCGATAGACTTGGCTCCCTACAAATCGGGCGAAGGTATACGAACCCACCAGTGGCGCAAGACTTATGCTCTGTACATCCTGCGTACCGACCCTAAGATGTTGCCAGCAATTTCTCAGCACTTCAAACACATGTCTTTGGCCATGACCGAGGAAGGCTATATCGGCAACGACCCCGAACTTCTCGACAGTATCGAATCAGTCCGTCGCCAAAGAACCGTAAAGTTTCTCCTCGAACAGGCCAGAAGCAGCACCATCATTGCCGGCGGCATGGCTGACCTTGTTCGTGAGCACCGAGAAAAGCTTCGCAGCGTCATTGGTGATAGCGACGAAGCTACCTCCTATCAAAAAATGGAAGCCTGGGTCACCCAAGGCGATTTGCGCATATGGTTTGCCGACCATGGAAAATGCTTCATGACCATAAATCCAAGTGAATCACGGTGCCACACTATGGGACAAACCAGCCCCTGGTTAAAGGGAGAGCCGAACTATGCACAGCGCAATCCTACAGTGTGTAGTGGCTGCAAATGCTTCGCCGTGGACCACGAGCACATCGAGTTCTGGCAAGCCCGCCACCAGAAAAACGCGAGCATTCTGAAGGCTGCTGGCAAAGACCATTTTAATGAGTTCATGGTTGCTCGGGAACGCATGCGGCAATCAGCCTCAATCCTGCGGACTCTCGGCTTACCTATTCCTGACGAAGGAGCCCAAGAGAATGGTTAAGCCCGCAAGTCGAAACAAAATGGGCGCGGGAGTTCCCGCCGAGGACGAAATTGAACAGCATTTCATTGATGCCTTTGCACGCCTTCAATCTGGCAAACCAAAGGACAAAAGCCTACAGACCCAAGCAAAACAGGGCACCCTGCGAATCACCATCTCGAGCGTAGCCAAAGAGGCTGGTCACTCCCGAACGCTGATTGGCCACAAAGGCTGCAAGTACCCGAACGTCCGCGACCGCATTCTGGCCTTGAAGAGCGACCCAGACATACCTACGCGACTTCAAGACGTCTTGACCAAACGGCGAGAGGAAGCCGCCAAGCTCCGGAGGGAACTTGCTCTTGCCCAAACCAAAAATGCCACGCTCCTTGCGCGCATTCTGGAGCTCAATGCCGAACTTAACAAACTGAAGAGAGCGAACGCTCGCTCGCGGAACAATACGCCCACCAATATATTTGTGCTTCCCGGGAAACCCTGATGGCAAACGGTCAACAGTTGGCAGAGTTGAATGCCAATACGTTTTTCACTTGGGTCGCCGGCAAATCTGATGGCGACTTTCGAGCGATGACCAGCCGGGGAGTCCTCTCTCGTACCGAAGTCGCCAAGGAGTGCGGTTTTTCCAAGTCGGCCCTAACGCAGAACCCGCGCATCAAGGCCGCGCTTCACAAGCTAGAAGCCGACCTGCGAGAGAAAGGCGTTCTCCCTCCCTCTGCCGAGCCATCACTCTCGGCAGCAATACCTATGCGCGAGCAGGGAAATCTGAGGGCGACCCTGGATTCTGAGCGGCTAAAACGCATGGAGCAGGAGAACGCCAGCCTGCGGGCCGAGACTGAAGAATTGAAGCGACAACTCAGCAAATTTACCCTGTTGCGTGATGCACTTTCAATGACCGGACGGCTACCGCGTTGAGTCCAGACCTGCTTCTGCGCGTCACCAGCATTCGGAGCCAGAACCCGACAGGACTGGGAGGCTGCATCTTCTCGGCAGCCCCAATTACTGAGACAGGCGAGGTCCTAGATGCCCGCCGTCATTACGTGGTTCGCGCAAAAGGAAACCTCCTAGGAGCCACGGCCGTCCAGGTCGGCCAATGGTGGCGCGTCACCGGGAATCAACACTCCAACGAGATTACGGTCAATGGCTACCGGGTCACCGAGGAGCAGATTGAAGCGGACTCCCTCCTTCTCGCACTACCTTCCGGCGAGCACATCATTACCTTGATGGCCGAATGTGAAGCATTTCGCGGCATCGGCCGCGTGAAGGCGCGTCGCTTATGGGAGACCTTTCAGGACCAACTATATGACGTACTGGACGCCGGCGACATCAATGGGCTTGCCACAGTGCTCAGCCAAGAGAGCGCACGCCAAGTGGTTGAAGCCTGGCGAACCTATGGCGACGCCCGAACATTACATTGGCTTCAAACCTATGGCTTTAGTGCCTCAATTGGTAGAAAGTTGCTAGCTTTCTTCGGCCCAGAAACGGCTGAAGGCATCGGGCAGGACCCCTATCGCCTGCTCAGCTTCTGTTCTGGATGGGCAGAAACTGACAAGATTGCCCAAGAGCATTTCCACATCGCGGAGAACGACCCGCGCAGGCTTCAAGGTGCCATTGAAGAAGCGCTGTACCGTTTATTTGGCGATGGCCACACCGTTGCAACCTTACCCATGCTGACGGTACGCTTGGCTTCTGTCTTGGGTAGCCAAGCAACAGGGCTGCGCTGGCGCCCTTTGGTCGCGGAGGCTTTGGCCGCCGGACTCAGCAACGGTAGTTACTTGGTCAGCGCCGACCACACAGTCCATTCACTTGGCCCCTATGTCATGGAAGCCGCTGTCGCCAAAGCATTAGCGAACCGATTGACCTACACCGCGCCACCATTGCTAGACAGCTATCAGATAGAAGGAATACTGCACGACTTTGAAGGAGAGGAAGGCTACTCACTGAATGATGAACAACGAGCGGCTGTCATTGACGCAGTAATGCACCCGTTGATGCTCATTACTGGCGGCGCCGGCGTGGGCAAGACCACCGTCTTAAAGGCCTTATACAAAACCTATGATGCGGCTGGTATCCGGATACTCCAGGTAGCCTTGGCCGGTCGCGCTGCCAAGAGACTTCAAGAAGCCACTGACCGCCCGGCAAACACCCTTGCATCCTTCATCCAGAAAACCTCAGATAATGACCTAAATGGCCCGACTGTCGTAGTTGTAGATGAAGCCAGCATGGTCGATATCATCACGATGTATAGGCTTTGTGAGCTAATTCCCGAGCACGTTCGGCTGGTGCTGGTCGGCGACCCAGCGCAACTCATGCCTGTTGGCCCGGGCCTTGTTTTGCATACACTGGTCGCTGAGCGAGCCATTCCCCGTATCGAACTGACTACAGTGAAGCGACATGGCGGGCAAATTGCCGCCGCCGCCCTTTCTATTCGAGAAGGCATCTGGCCAGCACTGACAGACGATGAGCGCGCACCTATAGCGTTTATCCCCACAAAAACCGGCGCGTTCATGCGAGATGGAGAACAGGTCTGTCCCTTGGCGGATACAGTTCTTCGCCTCTACCGAGAAGCGCCGGACGACACCCAAATCCTGTCGGCACGCCGTGCCGGACCTGATGGCATCCACTATTTGAATAGCATTTGCCAGCTCGACCTGGCCGAAGATGCACAGCCACTACTGATATGGAACGACGAATTCGACCAAGCTGTTGATACCGGATTTCGATTGGGAGACCCTGTTATATGCACCCGCAACCTATGGGAGCGCGGGATTCAGAATGGTTCGCTGGGACGCATAATTGAAATCGAGGCAATACCCCAGAATCTCACCAACGATGTAGGCGCCCCGATTGGCCAGGCCCTCGCCTGGGTGGAATGGGACGACGGTGAGCGCCGGCCGATTCTGGAGGAAATGCTGGACGATTTGGCTCTTGGTTACGCCATTACGGTGCACAAGAGCCAAGGCTCTCAGTGGCCACGGGTCATCGTAGCTCTTTCCGGTAGTCGCCTGCTCGACAGAACCCTAATCTATACCGCAGTCACGCGCGCTCAAGCCCAAGTCCTTCTGGTCGGCGACATCGCTGCGGCCCGCCGTGCAGTGGAAGCCTTGCCTAAGGCACATCATCGCCACGTTGGTCTGGGAGCACTTTTGAGGAACGCCCTTAGCATTAACCGTGTGACATAAGTGACACAGATATTGAAATGAGTGGCCGAAGGGGAAGGCGTCACCTCTCTGAATTTCCTGCTTTATTCTCGTTTTAGCGCCTCAAGGCGCCAGAAGGCATCCGACGGCAATGCTATCCGAGGGGCAGACATCATACAATTCAAAATCTATGCGGCTTAGGTAATGGCTTTGGGCAGAAGGGCTTAGGGAGATTTTTCGAACTCTTCGACCAATGATGCGGGGGAGCAATGGTTATCCCTCATAGCAACATTTCTGTACTGCCAGAAATTGGTTTTGCCAACAAAGTTTAGAGCCTGACGATTCGACCTCATGGGTTCGCTATACCATAAGGGCATGCCTCCCGTTGAATGGAGGACACCCTGAGAGAATTTAAGGGGCGTCCGCTAGACGATATTTAGCGCTTAAGACTGCGAGATAGCGGGCTTTCTTTCGCGGAGCTGGCGAGCTGCTTGATGGTCGGGCAAAGCCAACCTATGGAAGCATGGGATTCCGAACGACTCGCTGAGACGCACCCTTGATATCGAGGTCACACCCCTGAGTTTCACCAATAGAGAGGAGCCCCTATTGGTAAGACCCTCACCAGGGAGAAAGGGGACGACCGTGAGCGCCGGCCAATTCTGGAGAAAATGCTGGACGATTTGGCTCTTGGTGATGCAATTACGGGGCACAAGAGCCAAGGCTCATAGTGTCCACTGGTTATCGAGGCTCTCTCCGGTAATCGCCGACCCGACTGGACCTTTAGCTATACGGCAGGCATGCATGCACGCAAATCCAAGTCCTCATGGTCGGCGATATTGCTGCGGCCCGCCGTGCAGTTCAATACTTACCTAAGGTGCATTATCGCCACGTCGGGATGGAAGCGCTGTTAAGGCTTGATTTTCTTTAGTTGTAGCCAAAATTTCAGCCTTCTGGACAAGTTCGGATGCCGTTATCTCCATTGCGTCAGCAATAAGCCATAGCGTGCTGAGGTTCAGCCCAACTTCGCTTCGTTCAATGCGACCTAATGCATTGCGATGAAGCTTGGCTGATTCAGCCAACTTCTCCTGCGAAATGTTGAGACGCTTACGTGCCTCCCGTATTACAACTCCCAAAGCTTCAGTTCGTGTCATGCCTGCTCACCGGTTTTGGCCGAGTTTCAGGCGCTTTCCTGCTAGAATCTACACACTAAACTGTTCCACCGTAAAGTGGTCACAATTATTGAGCGCAACAATAACTGGCTGGAGCTGGCTGGCCTGTAGACATTGGGAGGGGAATTTGGAACGCAAACTCTTCGGGCATCGCCCAAATCGCTTTCGCAACCTATTTTATGATGGGGATTGGCATTCACAGCTGGCTACGGCGCTTATGCTGGCAAAAAATTCAACTACTTCGCAAGAGTTGGTTACTTCCATTCAGACCCTTGAGCAGCAGCTCATGAAAACCGATGAATGTATTCATACAGTTACTGTCGTTCAAACGATACCGCTAGGCATGGAAGCAGCGTTCCTAATGAACTGTATTGAGCAGTACATCGATGTTGAACCTGCCAATCTTTGCCTAACTTCAACAGGACACATTGAGCTAATGATTACTGCACGTGGGAACTTGAGTGCGGTGCAAAGCATGGCGGCTTCAATTCTTTCGTATGGAGTAGCTCGCGCAAATGGAATCATTTCCGCAGAAAAATGGACATTTAAATGACCATACTGTTACTTTGAAGGGGAATTCAAGGGAGGCATTCCGGCAAGATGGCACCCGTGCCTGGGAGGCCTATCAGGCGACAGGTCTGCTAGTGACCCATGTGGAAGCAGATGCTTGGCTCGAAAAACTGGAAGCGGGGAATGATGTGGAGCCACCTAAGTGCCACGTTTGATGAGGGTGTCCCGAGTTTTGTGTATCCGCTTCTGTGTGGACAGTCCCATAGGTGTAGTGCTCAAGCTTGTCATGGCTAGGGACAAGCGCGGCGAGATAGAACATGATGGCGTCCTTGAGTAGGGAGCGATGACTATAAGCAAGTTCTCGACACCTTGGCAAATTAGACAATTCGCGCCAATGCATTGCTAACTGCCCAGCTACAAGTGGGCAGCGTATCGAGCCTGATGAAAAGTGCACTAATAGTGCACTTTTGCGGTCAGCCAGTTTTCTACACAGCGGCCGTTCAGCCAAACCCAGGTTCTGCGAACTTGGATGCTACAAAGCCGCCCCAAGCGACCTCACACAACCGACCATTGAGAATTGGGCCCGGTAGAAGACATCCAAGCCAGAATCCTTTGGGTGCAATTATTGGACTATTTTTGCGGACACAGCCAACGCCACTTCCTTGTCTGACGGCCATTCTGAAGTCATAATGAAAGCGTCAGTACCATTTCATTTACGGACCGAGTCGGTCCGTTTAATAGCTGTTGGGCCAAATAGCGATAGTGCTACGAATGGACAACCTAAGCAAAAAGGAATGCCCTCACTGCGGTTGCATACTCCGGGCCGACCGATATGTACGGCACTTGGCGATGCAACACGGCCCAGCAGCCGAAGAAAAGAAAGCTTTGTTGCGTGCAAGGCTCAATGAAGGCAATCAGCTTGTAACCTGCAGCATCTGCAATGCTAGTTTAAAGGCGCGAAACCTTGACCGTCATAATGACCGTTTGCATAGCGGGATTGCCCCAAGACAACACCAAAAAAAACGAAAACAAAGCTGATTCGGGCTGCTTGCACCTGCGGTGGTGAAAATGAAAATTGCTTCAAATGTTTCGGCACCGGGTTCTACGACAAAGAAATACTTGTGACGCCGCCTTTTGACTCCTCAAACACTAGAAGTAGTTCAGCGAAAAAACCCAGTGGGCTTGGAAGCTTTGCCTCTGACTCTAGAGGTCACAACTATTCTATTCGAGAAGGTGGACGTTTCTCTAGCTTTCCGCTACACGATGATTTCGGCGATGAATCCTCGTCGTAAATACAATTTTCATTCAAACAGCCTATGCCAAAACCGGCAGTCGAACTGACCAGCGTAAAAAGTCGCCCAGAACGCTTACTTTTACCTTGAACGGCCGCTTTACCGAAGTCGGTAGTTCCGCTCAGGGTCGTCAGCACTCGGTGACGAACGGCTGCTTCGGAGAAGCGAAATCTCAACGTCCGCTTTCCGGCAGCGAAGTTGAAAAGTGGGCTGTCGTGTCCCGACCCATTCCGTTCAGATAGCTTTCTCCAAACCGGTCACTTAGCCAAAACCGCTTCGTACCGACTGGAGCGCTACAAAGCGGACGTTGGCCACCTCACCCAAACGGCCAGGAGCCGCCGGTCGAGGTGACCATCCAATTTCGATAGTTGGGGCTTCAACTGAGGTGCCTGAGTGTCCGGTATTCGGCTGCCAATTGGACACCCTCACTGCCTCGACTCGGCCAGATGCCGACGGTCGCCTATCTGCAAAAGCGGTCATCTATATGGCCGCTCAAGTCTGCAACCTGCCGAAAGCTAACGCCAGCGCCTCTGGGCGAGCATTCTGGAAAGCTCATCGGGCATCGGTACCAAACTGGTATTCAGCAAGTATTATTTCCTCATTTGCAGCGGTACTTCTGATTCACAACGCCTCATTAAATGACCAAGATTGAGCAATATTCAAGTTGGATGGTGAACAGCCTTGAGGTGGGATTTGCGTTTTTTCGTCTCACCAACCCCGTCCTGCGATGCATGTGCCAACTCTGCCAAAATGCCACAATCGTTTACGGCACCTCCGTCCCCACATTGCCGCCGCAAAACCTTAAGCTGCTTCTCCAGCTGCCGAAGCTCGCGGATGCGCCGCGAAACGTGACTAATGTGCTCGTCCAGCAGCCGATTCACGTTGCCACAGCTTTCCAGCGGGGAGTTCTTCAGCATTAGTAGCTCCCGGACTTCAGCCAACGACATGTCGAGGCTTCGGCAGTGGCGAATGAATTGAAGGTGCTCCAAATGCTGGGCTTCGTAAATACGATAGTTGCCGTCACTGCGCCCTGGCTTGGGTAGCAGCCCTTCCCGCTCGTAGTAGCGAATGGTCTCAACCGGTGTCAGGGCAGTCATGGCAAGCTCGCCAATCTTCATGAATTTCTCCTGGATAGAGGCAATTACAGTTGTTGTTGACTCTATAGTAGCTACAGGGTTTCTAATATGCCTATCTATATGGCAATCACAGGACGCGAGATAGTTCATGACCGAACACCATTTACCCAATGAGCGTCAGGATGCAGAACCCCATTCGTGCAGTTGTCCCCACGCAAGTTCTTCCCCAAACATAGAGGCCCAGAGCATGACTTTGCCGGCACCGGATGGCGATACTTTACTGCTGCGTATTCCGGCGATGGATTGCCCGACCGAGGAAGGTCAGATTCGTGCCGCCCTCGAACAGTTTTCTGCAATTCGTCGCCTGGTCTTTGACCTGCCTGGTCGGGTGTTGAGCATCGAGGCCCCGAAAGAGCTATGGGCCGATGTCGTGGCTGCCATCGGCAAAGCTGGATTCAAATCGGAAAGCCTCGTGCAACCCGTGGCACCGGAGGAAGGACGGCAGCGCCTCAAGAATGAAGCCATCCGTCTTGTTGCAGCACTGGTTGTGGCGACGGTAGCTGAGCTCCTCGCATTCGCGGCCCCTGAAACATTTTTCTGGAAAGTGCTTGGGATGGGCGTTGCAGCGATTGCCATCGCCCTTTCTGGATTCTCGGTGTTTCGCAAAGGTCTTTCCTCTCTGCTGAGTGGGAAACTCAACATCAATGCCCTAATGTCGGTTGCCGTTGCCGGTGCCTTCTTTCTCGGCGAATGGCCGGAAGCGGCTATGGTGATGGCGCTCTACGCTCTGGCTGAACTCATTGAGGCACGGGCTGTTGACCGTGCTCGAAACGCCATCAAGAGCCTCCTTGAATTGTCGCCACAGCAAGCCGAGGTGCTTCAGCCAGACGGCGCCTGGATTCAAGTTCCCGCCAAGGAAATTCTGGTGGGTGCCCGGGTCCGGGTCCGCCCTGGCGAGCGCTTCGCATTAGATGGCATCGTCAAAACCGGCAACAGCGCCGTCGACCAGTCACCGGTTACTGGTGAAAGCATGCCCGTGGAGAAGGGCCCGGGTGATGATGTATTCGCGGGCACCATCAACCAAAACGGCGCACTGGAATTCGAAGTGACTGCGCCGTCGAGCGATACCGTACTGGCCCGCATCATTCATGCCGTCGAAGAAGCCCAAGGCTCCCGGGCGCCCACGCAGCGGTTTGTTGACCGGTTCGCCGCCATCTACACCCCGGCCGTATTTGTCTTGGCGATAGGTGTGGCTATCGGTGGCCCCCTGATGCTCGGCTGGACATGGATGGCCAGCCTGTACAAGGCACTGGTCATGCTCGTAATTGCTTGCCCGTGCGCCCTTGTTATCTCGACGCCCGTCACCGTGGTCAGTGGACTGGCTGCTGCTGCCCGGCGAGGTATCCTGATTAAAGGCGGTGCGTACCTTGAAGAGGCTCGCAAGCTGACGACCGTTGCCTTGGACAAGACGGGCACAGTCACCGAAGGCCGGCCCAAGCTCGTCGCCCAAGTTGTTCTTGCTCACGCTCTGCCAGAAACCGAGATTCTGCGTATTGCCAGCGCTCTGGCCGCCCGTTCTGACCATCCGGTATCCAAGGCTGTCGCAGCCGGCCTTGGGGCTTCTGAGCCATTGGACGTCGATGGCTTTGCGGCAGAAGCCGGGCGCGGCGTCCAAGGGAGCGTAGCAGGGCAGGATTATGTCCTCGGCAACCACCGCTGGATTCACGACCGCAATCAATGCTCGACCGAACTGGAAGCCTTGATGTTCGAGCACGAACGTCAGGGACGTACCGTCGCCGTTCTGGCCGACAAGGAGAGAGTCCTGGCCCTGTTTGCGGTGGCAGACACCATCAAAGCCAGCTCCCAGGAGGCCATCCGTGAGTTGTTGGCGCTGGGCGTAACCCCGGTCATGCTGACGGGTGACAATCCGGCGACTGCATCCAGTATCGCTACCCAGGCCGGTATTGCGGAGGTCCGTGCCAATCTACTCCCCCAGGAAAAACTGGATGCCATTCGTGAAATGGCCAGCGAAGGCAAACAGGTTGCCATGGTTGGGGACGGCATCAATGACGCGCCGGCATTGGCAACCGCAAGCATTGGTTTTGCCATGGGTAGTGCGGGTACGCATACCGCCATGGAGGCTGCTGATGTGGTCATCATGAACGATGACCTGCGGCGGGTGCCGGAAACAATCCGCTTGTCGCAGCGTACCCATACCGTGCTCTGGCAGAATATCACCCTGGCCTTGGGCATCAAGCTTGTCTTCTTGGTCCTGGCCGTTTTCGACAACGCCACGATGTGGATGGCGGTCTTCGCCGACATGGGGGCCAGCTTGCTGGTTGTGTTCAACGGACTGCGCCTGCTGAAAGGCGTGAAACAGGCGAAATAACCGTTTTCTGATTGGACTTCGAAAAGTGGATATTTTTCGTCTCGCGTTGCTCTTCGCTGTCACGGCAGTTGCCGAAATCGTGGGCTGCTATTTGCCTTGGCTTGTTCTTAAACAGGGGAAGACTGCGCTCTTGCTGATACCGGCAGCGCTTTCGTTGGCGGCGTTCGCCTGGCTATTGACCTTGCATCCGACTGCCGCAGGCAGAACCTATGCTGCCTACGGTGGCATGTACATCGTGGTTGCCTTGGCATGGTTACGCGTTGTCGACGGCATTTCCTTGACCCGCTGGGACATACTGGGAGCAGCAATTGCCTTGGTCGGCATGACAGTCATCGCCTTGCAGCCGGAAACGTCCTAGTGACCCTCGCCACAATAATCTGCCCTTAAGCAAGATATAAAACGCCATACGCTATACTCCAGACTTATGCGTCGCTGGATTGCCATCTTCTTCCTGGTGCTGTTTCCGCTGCAAGCCGTTTGGGCTGCGGCGGCGCCGTATTGCGAGCACGAGAAAACACCCGCAACCTTCCATATTGGCCATCACACACATGAGCATCATGGTGCGGGCGATTCGTCAGACAACACTGACAATCAGCTACCAGGCATGGGCGATAATGATTGCCAAGCATGCCATGCATTCTGCGGTGCCTTGTACAGCGACATCCAGCGTAGAGAACCGCTGACATTGGCTACTGTGTCGGTGACAACACCGAACTTCGCCCTTCCCACGCCACCTCAGACTCAGCCAGAACGCCCCAACTGGCACGCCTTCGCCTAACGGCGAGGCGGGTTTAGGCACCCCTCATTCCGACTGAACGCCCACTAGGCGTAACTACGTCCTTGCGCGTGGTCTTCAGAGACGGCTCCTCGCCGATTCCATCCCCAATGTTTTACTGGAGAAGAATCGGATGTACCGAAACAAACTTAATAGGCTACTGCCAGCCCTCGTTTCATCCTGGCTTAATAGGCTACTGCCAGCCCTCGTTTCATCCTGGCTAGCGCTTACGCCGACTGCCTGGGCGCAGGCTCCGACCATAGTCAGGCAGCCGTCACCAGAAACGGCTCAGACAGAAAAAGCACCGCTGTCGCTCAAGGAAGCCTTTGAGCTTGCCTGGAGTCGCCAGCCGGAGGCGCGCTCTCAATCCGTTCGTCAGGAGGCGGTTAACGCAGCACGTGCCGCAGCCTCCAGTTGGACAGTCGAACCCGCCGCCCTGGAGCTTCAGGGCAAATCGGACAAGATGGGCTCCAACAACGGCAGCCGCGAATACGAAATCGGCGTGGCCATTCCCATGTGGTTACCTGGCGAACGTAGCCGTTCTGGCGACCTCGCCGAGGCAACAGCCAAGGCCCTGGATAGTCGGTTCCTGGGTGCCAAACTGCGAGTGACTGAAGTCGTTCGTGAGCGGTGGTGGAACTACTACCGTGCCGAAGGCGAATTGGCGTTGGCCACGGAACGCCAAGCCAACGCTCAGAAGCTCGCGGATGATGTTACCCGGCGCTTCAAGGCCGGCGACCTTTCCCGGGCGGACCAGCATCAGGCCAACGGGCTGCTGGCCCAGGCTGAAGCCGGGATGGCCGAGGCGCAAGGTAACCGTGCTATTGCGCTCAATGCAATGCGCAGCCTAATCGGCCAGGCGTTACTGCCCCCTCATACGCAAGCCATCGCCCTTGAGCCGATGCCGGACGCGAAAGCCCTAAATGAGCCGGCAACCCATCCCGCCTTGGTCGAATTGCTGGACCGGGCAACTGTGGCTTGGCGTGCTGCGGAACTGGCGAGTGTGCGGACGCGGGCGAATCCTGAAATCCTGATTGCCACGACGCATACGCGCGCCCAGGCTGGCGCCGATACCGACCAGACCTACACCCTTGGTATCCGCTTTCCCTTTGGCGCCGGCCCTCGTGCCGAGGCACGGCGCGCCACTGCCCGAGCCGAAGCACTGGATGCCGAATCGTCTGCTGAATTGGAGCGAACGCGCATCATCTCCGGCATCGAGTCGGCCCGAGCCCAGGTCCTGGCTGCCCAGAGCCGCCTTAGCGCCGCAGAAAAACGTGCTCGCTTTGCCCAGGAATCCCAGAGCTTCTTCGAAAAGTCATTCCGTTTGGGCGAGACCGACCTGCCGACCCGACTACGTATTGAACTTGAAGCCACTGAGGCCGGACGGCAACTGACCCGGGCACGTATCGACGTTGCCGCCGGGATTTCGGCCCTTCGCCAATCCCTGGGATTGCTCCCCGAATGAGCCCACTGAACAAATTCCAATTGAGAACCACCATGAACATGACCCAACTGAACAAGGCGCTGGCGGGAGTCCTCCTCTTGTGCGCCTTTAGCCTGCCCACCTATGCGGGTGATGGCCACGACCATGGCGAAGCACCGGCAGCTGCCAGCGGTGCGGCATTGCCACGCTTCACTGCTATCTCGGAAACCTACGAGCTGGTTGGCATCCTGAACGACAGGAAGCTATCGCTTTATCTGGACCGTGCTGCCGATAACAGCCCGGCCAAGGATGCGAAGCTCGAGCTTGAACTTGGCGGCAAGGCTGTCCCGGTCAGCAGCGTGGGTGAAGGCGAATTCGAGGCTACGCTCGACACGAAACCAGAATCGGGAGAAATCACCATCACGGCGACCGTCGTGGCCGGTAACGACTCGGACCTCCTGGCCAGCGAGTTGGCCATCCACCCTGAAAATCACGCGGAAGACAGCAAGGCCGGCATTCCCTGGAAACCCTTGGCCGGTGGCGCCGCCCTATTGCTGGCCGTAGCTGGCTTCATTCGCGTTAAGCGCGCACGTCAGTTGGGAGGTGCAGCATGAACGCCTATCGCAACCTGAAGCCCGCTGTCAGTCTTTCCCTAGTGGCCATGTTGTTGGCTCTCTCCGGCAACGCGGCCTACGCAGGTGATGGCCATGACCATGGTGATGCACCGGCCGCAGTGACTAGCAATGGCCCCAAACGTCAGCCAGATGGTCGCGTGTTCCTACCGAAACCAGCCCAGCATCAGTTGGCCATTCGCACACTGACCGTGACCGAGTCCGAACAGCCGAAGGTCTTTGAACTGGCCGGCAAAGTGATGATGGACCCTAACGCAGGTGGCAAGGTCCAGGCGGCTTTGGCCGGTCGGCTTGCGGCCGGGCCGCAAGGGCTTCCGGTGCTCGGACAACGCGTCCGCAAAGGGGACGTTCTGGCCTACGTAGTTCCGACCTCAGGCGCCATTGAGCGCTCGAATCAAGTAGCTCAACAGGCAGAGTTGCAGGCGGCTCGCTCCCTTGCAGAAAAACGTCTGGCACGCCTCAAAGAGCTCTCGGATACGGTGCCACGCAAGGATATTGAAGCCGCGGAGAGCGAGCTAGCCAGCTTGACTGGCCGACTGCAAGCGGTCGGTGCCGGCCTCTCCAATCGGGACGCGTTGGTGGCGCCAGTTTCCGGCGTTATTGCCTCGGCCAATGCAGTGGCCGGTCAGGTACTGGAAGCCCGGGAGCTGGTCTTTGAGGTGGTTGACCCGTCGCGCCTCCAGATTGAGGCACTGGCTTACGATGCTGTCCAAGCCCAAAGTATTGCCAATGCCGCCGTCGCTATCGGTTCTGAACGTATCGACCTCAAGCTTCTGGGGGTTGCCAAGAGCCTGCGCGACCAGGCTTTGCCGATGACCTTCGCCGGCCAGTCGGATGCCTTAGCAAAGCTGGCCGTTGGTCAGCCGGTTAAGGTTTTTGCCCAGACCGCTCAACGCATCAAGGGACTACAGGTTCCGCTCGGTTCGGTGCTCAAGAATCCGGCGAACCAAGCCATTGTCTGGGTCAAGGAGGCACCGGAGGTGTTCGAGCCGCGTCTCGTCACCTATGACCCCCTGGACGGCACCTCAGTGACCATCACCTCCGGCATCAAGGCCGGCGAGCGGGTGGCGACGCAGGGTGCCTCGTTCATCAATCAGGTCCGCTGAGGAGTAGCGCATATGTTCAAGTGGCTACTCGATAACAGCATGGCCAACCGGCTGCTGGTGCTCATCGCCAGTCTCGTGTTGGTCGCCTATGGGGCGTTCACGCTCTCCCGAACCCCCGTTGACGTCTTTCCTGACCTGAACCGACCAACGGTCACCATCATGACCGAATCCGGCGGCATGGCGGCCGAAGAAGTTGAGCAGCTTATCTCGTTCCCCCTGGAAACAACGATGAATGGCCTGCCCGGGGTGGATAGCGTGCGTTCGGTTTCCAGTGCCGGCCTGTCGTTCATCTACGTCACCTTTGACTGGAGCACGGACATCTACCGGGCCCGCCAGATGGTGTCAGAGCGGCTGTCCTCGATGGAGCAGGAGCTACCAAGTAATGTGGTGCCGCGCATGGGGCCCATAAGTTCAGTGATGGGCGAAATCATGCAAGTCGCCATTCCCATCGACATCCAGAAAATGTCGCCCATGGCCGTTCGAGAGTACGCCGACTGGGTGCTGCGTCCACGCTTTATGGCTATCTCAGGCGTTGCCCAAGTGATTCCCATCGGTGGCGAGGTGCGCCAGTTCCAGGTCCAACCCAGCACTGTCCGCATGGCCGAATTGGGCATTACGCATGACCAACTGGAGAATGCGCTGAAAGGTTTCTCGTCGAACACCTCTGGCGGCTTCCTGGAGCTGAACAGCCGTGAATACCTCATCCGCAACATTGGGCGCACCTCGCGGCTGGACGACCTGATGAACCTGGCGCTGACCGCCAGGAATGGTCAGTCGATTCTGCTGCGCCAGATTGCCGAGGTTACGTTTGCCCCGGCCATCAAGCGGGGCGATGCCGGTTTCGAGGGCAAACCGGCCGTGATTCTGGGCATTCAGAAGCAACCGACGGCGGATACCATCAACCTGACGCGAAAGATTGAGTCTGCTCTGGAAGACCTCAAGAAAACCCTGCCGCCCGGCATGGAAGAACCGCGTGTCACTTTCCGGCAGGCGAGTTTCATCGAATCCTCGATTTCAACCCTGCAAGGCAAGCTGATTGGCGCTTCGGTGTTTGTCGCCGTCATCCTGTTTGCCTTCCTCGGCACCCTGCGTCCGACCATCATTGCCCTGACGGCGATACCCGTATCTATCTTCATCACAGCCTTGGTCTTCCACTACTTCGGAATGTCCATCAATACGATGACGCTGGGGGGCCTCGCCATTGCCATCGGTGGGCTGGTCGACGACGCTGTGGTCGGGATTGAGAACGTCCTGCGACGCCTGAAAGTCGACCGGGAAAAGCATCCACAACACCGGCTGCACCCTATGGAACTGGTCAAGGCGGCAACGGTTGAAGTCCGTTCGGCCATCCTTTACGCGACGATTATCATCGTGCTGGTTTTCCTGCCTCTGTTCGCTCTACCTGGTATGGAAGGGCGTCTGTTTGTCCCGCTCGGTATTGCCTTCATCGTCTCGACTCTGGCTTCCTTGGTCGTTTCGGTTACGGTGACGCCTGTGCTGGCCTTCTATCTGCTACCCCGGATGAAGTCGCTGGAGCACGGCGATACCCGTCTGCTGGCCTGGCTCAAATCAGGCTACCGGACATCACTTGAGCGGATTCTCGAGCGCCCTAAAGCGGCTGTGGCTGCTGGCTTGGTCGCAGTCGTATTGGCTGCGGTGGCGGTACCGTTCTTCCCGACGACCTTCCTGCCTCCTTTCAATGAGGGCACTTTCCTCATCGGCATGCGCCTTAATCCTGGCGTGACGCTGGCAGAGTCCACGGTTCTTGCCCGCCAAGCCGAAGTTCTCGTTCGTCAGGTTCCGGAAGTGACCCACGTCGGCCGACGTAGTGGGCGTGCGGAACTCGACGAACATGCGGAAGGTGTGCATGTCAGCGAACTGGACGTCGGTTTGATTCCCGCCTCAGAGATGAAGCGCAGCGTGGCCGAGGTTCAGGCGGACATTCGGGCGCGACTCGTCAATTTGCCGGCAGCCATTTCCATTGGTCAGCCGATTTCGCACCGGATTGACCACATGCTTTCGGGCGTACGCTCGCAAATCGCCATCAAGCTGTTTGGTGACGACCTGGATACCTTGCGTGGACAGGCAGACGCCTTGCGCTCGAAACTGGCCGGGATTCCTGGTCTGGCTGACCTGGAAATCGAAAAGCAGGTGTTGGCGCCGCAAATTAAGATTCATGTTAACCATGCGGCAGCTGCACAGTACGGCGTCCCGGTTACTCAGATTCTCTCGGTGCTTCAGAGTTTGGTCGAAGGCGAGAAGGTCACCCAAATCGTTGAGGGCAATCGTCGATTTGCGTTGGTTGTTCGCCTGCCGGAAACCGCACGTTCGCTGGATGGATTGGGCCAGATTCTGCTGGAAACACCGAAAGGAAGAGTGCCTCTGTCCCTGTTGGCCACTATCGAGGATGGCGACGGTCCCAACCAAATCAGCCGGGATGATGGCAAACGCCGGATAGTGTTATCAGCCAATGCTCAGGGGCGTGCGTTATCTGATGTGGTGGCGGACATCCGCAAAGTGGTATCGGAGTCTAAGCTGCCCGAAGGGTACTTCGTGACGCTGGGGGGGCAATTCCAGGCCCAGGAAGAGGCCAGTCGACTGGTCAGCATGCTGGCCTTGGTCTCGCTGGTCCTGATGTTCGTCGTGCTCTATAGCCGCTACAAGTCCACAACGCTGTCGGTGCTCATCATGGCCAATATTCCGCTGGCACTGGTTGGGGCGGTGGTCGGGCTTTGGCTGTCGGGGCAGCCGCTATCCGTTGCGGCCCTGGTTGGCTTCATCACGCTAGCCGGTATTTCAGTGCGTAATGGCATTCTGAAGGTCAGCCACTACCTGAACCTGATGCGCATCGAGGGCGAGCGTTTCACGCCGGACATGATTGTGCGTGGCTCGATGGAACGCCTGAGCCCGGTGCTGATGACTGCTCTGGTGACTGCCTTTGCCTTGGCGCCGCTGCTGTTTGAAGCCGAGCGTCCAGGCACAGAAATTCTGAATCCCGTTGCGGTTGTCATTTTCTCTGGTCTTGTCAGTTCGACCTTGCTCGACACCTTCCTGACCCCGGCCATGTTCTGGTTGTTCGGTCGTCGTGATGCCGAGCGCCTGCTCGACGAAACCAATGCCGAAGCCTTTTAACCTCTTTTCCTGAAAGGAATCCCCATGAAGCTGATTCAACTGTTTACCGCTGTCTCCCTTGCTCTCTCTGGAGCTGCATTTGCCGCTGACAGCCATAGCCATGCCCACGAACACAAAGGCTTGCAGGGTGGAGTCGTTGTCGAGGCCAATCACCTCGACTTCGAACTGGTTGCCAAGCCGGATACCATCAAACTCTATATTCGTGACCACGACAAACCGTTGAGTGTGAAAGATGCTTCCGCCAAGGTCACATTGCTCAGCGGCGCGAACAAAACCGAAGTCACCTTGGCGCCCACCGGAGAAGCGCTTGAGGCCAAAGGTACATTTGGCATTGCCGCTGGTGCTAAAGCCGTTGCAGTAGTGAACCTGCCCGGCAAGAAAGTGGCGACCGTGCGTTTTGTTGTTCAATAATCCTACCGCGCCGGCCTGCCTGATTTTTCATGTTTAGGCAGTCGGCATGCTTACCTAAAGCCCTTATGTTTTCAGGAGGGCTTTGGTAACGCCGGGGAGTTTGACTAACTATCGTGATAGACGGGTAACGACGCAATCGTTAGAATGCCGCCGAGTCATTGGGGAGTAGCCTCTCTTCAGCCTGAAGAGGCTTGCGTCAACATACTTGGTCATTCGACCATGGCGTAAGCGGTTTCTGCTTGGCAAGACCTTTGACCACACTGCCTTCCGATTGGCCGGAGAGGTGGCGTGGTCATTCGTCGAATTCCGGCCAAGGAAACATCATGGAAGCCTTTCTCATCTCCACCGGCATCGTTGCCCTCGCCGAAATCGGTGACAAGACCCAACTCCTGGCATTCATTCTCGCGGCGAAATTCCGCAAGCCTGTCCCTATCGTTCTCGGTATTTTGGTCGCCACACTGGCCAATCATGGTTTTGCAGGCGCAGTGGGCTCCTGGATTACAACGCTGATGGGACCGGAGACACTGCGCTGGGTCCTTGGCGTTTCATTTATTGCCATGGCCGGATGGACACTGATACCCGACAAGTTCGACGAAGAGGATGCCAAGCTGGCTCGCTTTGGTGTCTTTACGACCACGCTGATTGCCTTCTTCCTCGCCGAAATGGGTGACAAGACTCAGGTTGCCACCGTTGCCCTGGCCGCTCAGTATCAGAATCTGGTCGTGGTGGTCGCTGGTACAACGCTAGGCATGATGCTAGCGAATGTACCGGCGGTCATCATGGGTGACAAAATTGCAGACAAAATGCCGGTCAAGCTGGTTCATCGCATTGCAGCCGCCATCTTCGCTATCCTCGGTGTCGCCACACTTCTGGGGGCTGGAGAAGCCTTAGGGTTCTAAATCAATATGAATCATCCATTCATCTCGCCTGGCATTTCGTCTGCACTGGGTGCAGCGCTGCTCTTTGGGGCGGGAACGCCGTTGGCAAAACTGTTGCTACAAGACGTGAGTCCATGGCTTTTGGCTGGCCTCTTTTATCTGGGCTCCGGGGCCGGGCTGTCGCTTTATCGGCTTGTTAGCAAAGCTGAACCTGTCAGGCTGCCTAGAACCGAGGCGGGATGGTTTGCCGGGGCCATCCTGGCCGGCGGTGTGATTGGCCCAGTTCTGTTGATGTATGGTCTGTCGGGAATGCCGGCCTCGGGAACCGCATTACTGTTGAATGCAGAAGGCGTTCTGACCGCACTGCTCGCCTGGGTCGTCTTCAAGGAGAATTTCGACCACCGCATCGCCTTGGGCATGTTTGCCATTGCAGCTGGCGCAGTCGTGCTCAGTTGGCCGGGAGAAATGCAATTTGCGGGCGCACTGCCTGCACTGGCGGTGCTGGGTGCCTGTCTAGCATGGGCCGTCGATAACAACCTGACCCGAAAAGTCTCGCTGGCTGATGCGACTTGGATTGCAGCCATGAAGGGAATGGTCGCAGGAACGGTAAACCTTGCAATTGCGTTCGTGCTTGGTGACCAGTTACCGACTTGGCCGATACTGGCTGCTGCAATGGTAGTTGGTCTGCTGGCTTACGGCGTCAGCCTGGTCCTGTTCGTCGTTGGGCTGCGCCATCTAGGCACCGCACGCGCCGGTGCCTATTTCTCTGTCGCTCCTTTCTGTGGTGCGCTTATTGCGCTGGCCATGGGGGAGCCTCTGACGACAAGACTTTCCGTAGCGGGCACGTTAATGGCCATTGGAATTTGGCTGCACCTGACGGAAAAACATGAGCATGAGCATACCCATGAAGCCATGGAGCATACCCATGAACACATCCATGATGGCCATCATCAGCACGACCACGATTATTCGGTAGCGCCAGGGGTTAAGCATTCACACACCCATCGGCACCAGCCCATCTCTCATACCCATGCGCACTTTCCAGATGTGCACCACGTAAGCCATCCGCACTAATTTTGCGGATTGGATAGGGCTGATTCGGCTCAGAAAGCAGTCATAGTGGTACGCGCGGCTGACCGACCGCAAAGGGACGGTTGTAGCCATTCTCTGAGCCTCATTTCTTCGAAGCAGCGCACGCTGAAATGAAAGTGGCCGGAGCTTGCCTTCAGCGCTCGAAAATTAGAAATCAGATTCAGGCAATGAAGACTTTGTGTGGCATCAAGCGCCCTTTAAGCGAAGCGAGTTTCCGACGACGCTGACCGACGATAGGCTCATTGCGGCAGCGGCAATCATTGGCGACAGGACCAAACCGAAGAATGGGTACAGCAGGCCAGCCGCAATAGGAATGCCAAGGGCGTTGTAGGCGAACGCAAACCAAAGGTTCTGTCGCATGTTGCGTACCGTGGCTCTGGATAGGGCTTGGGCCCGGGCAATGCCGCGCAAGTCCCCTTTGACCAGGGTGACCTGGGCACTGTTCATGGCGACATCGGTCCCCGTCCCCATGGCAACGCCGACATCGGCACGCGCTAGGGCTGGCGCATCATTGATACCATCACCGGCCATGGCGACTACCCGCCCTTCAGCCTGAAGTCGTTCGACGAGTGCCAACTTGTCGGCAGGCTTCACTTCGCCATGGACTTCGTCGATGCCCAGTCGCTGCCCGACCGCCTTGGCAGTCAGTTCACCGTCGCCCGTCGCCATCACCACGCGAATGCCTGCATCTTTAAGCATTTTGAGCGCTTCGGGTGTGCTTGCCTTAATTGGGTCGGAGACGGCGAGTAAACCTACCAGCAAGCCATCTGCGGCCAGATACATCACGCTTGCACCGGTTCGCCTCAGTTCTTCTGCTTGGGTGACAAGGGGGCTCAGGTCGATGTTCTCCTGAAGCATGAGGGTCGAATTTCCCAAGGAAAGTCGCCGGCCGCCAACTTGTCCGTGCACCCCGATACCGCTGGAGGATTCGAAGTTCTCCGCCTTCTCGAGGGTCAGGTTTTTCTCCTTGGCGGCGCGGACAATGGCCTCGGCCAAAGGATGCTCACTTCCCTGGTCCAGACTTGCCGCCAGACGCAAGACTTCATCACCTGTTACACCCGTGACGGGGATGACCTGCTCGAATGCAGGGTGGCCCTCGGTCAGCGTTCCGGTCTTGTCGACGATGATGGTGTCGATTTCCCGCATGCGCTCGATGGCCGCAGCATCCCGGAAGAGAATACCCTGTGTTGCTGCCTTTCCGGTGGCTACCATGATGGCCATCGGCGTTGCCAGACCCAGTGCGCACGGACAGGCAATGATGAGTACCGAGACGGCGCTGATGATGCCAAAGAGCCAGCCGCGCTCACCACCGAAGAATCCCCAACCGAGGAGACTCAAGAGCGCGATTGAGACCACGGCAACAACAAAGTAGCCGGCCACGACGTCAGCCAGGCGTTGCATCGGAGCCTTCGAACGCTGTGCCTGGGCCACCATCTGAATGATTTGGGCTAGCACAGTATGCGAACCCACGCTCTCGGACCGAATAACCAGACTGCCTGAGCCATTCAGGGTTGCGCCAATCACCTTGTCCTGAGCTTCCTTGCTTACCGGGATTGGCTCCCCAGTCAGCATCGACTCGTCGATTGTGCTTCGGCCCTCGACTACCGAGCCATCGACTGGAACCTTTTCCCCCGGCCTGACACGCAGCAGGTCGCCGACATGGACATGGTTCAACGGCACATCCTCTTCCGAACCGTCGGCATTGATGCGCCTGGCCGTTTTGGGGGCCAGGCCGAGCAAAGACTTGATGGCGGCAGAGGTTTGCGAGCGAGCACTAAGCTCCAGCATTTGCCCCAGGAGAGTCAGCGAGATAATGACCGCTGCCGCCTCGAAATAGACGCCGATACGCCCGTGCGACTCAAAGGAGGCGGGAAAAAGGCCGGGAGCCACGGCGGCTACAAGGCTGTAGAGAAACGCCGCGCCAGTGCCGATGCTGATGAGCGTCCACATGTTGGGGCTACGGGTGACGATGGACTTCCAGCCACGGACAAAGAATGGTGCCCCCGCCCAGAGAACCACGGGGGCACTGAGTACCAGTTCAAGCCAAGTCCGGTTTGCAGCAGAGAGGCTCTCAAAGTAATGACCCGCCATCGCCAGCACGGTCACGACCACACTCAAAGGCAAACTTCCCCAGAAGCGGCGACGGAAATCCAGATATTCCGAGTTGTCCTCGCTGGCATCGATATCCGGAACCATCGGTTCTAGGGCCATGCCACATTTTGGGCAATCGCCCGGCCCGAATTGGCGAACCTCCGGGTGCATCGGGCAGGTGTATTCCCGTTGCTGCTCTTCTTCGGATACTGGTTGGGGTTCTGGTTTCGGGGCTAAGTAGTGCGCCGGGTCTGCTTCAAATTTTGCCTTGCACTTGGCACTGCAAAACCGATGGGTCACACCCTCCAGGACGGTTTCATGGGGGGATTCGGGCTTGACCGTCATCCCGCATACGGGGTCAATGAACATGGTCGTCATCCTTCATCTTGTTGTTGCGTGGAGCTACACCGATTGTGGCTGGCCGCATTTGAGTGCAACCATATCCCTCAAAACCTCTTCTTCGGCCAAAAAGAGGTCCACGGCCATGGGGTCAAATTGGCTGCCAGACATCCTCAAAATTTCTTCTTTCGCCTCGTCAAACCGGAGGCCACGGCGATAGGAGCGGTCAGATGTCATGGCGTCCAGGGTGTCAATCACTGCGAACAGCCTGGACCCCACAGGTATTTCTTCGCCCTTCAGTCCATGTGGATACCCTGTGCCATCAAAGCGCTCTTCATGGCTTCGAACTACTTCGGCCGCTCTTTCAAGGCCGGGCAATTGACTGACGATTGAGTACCCCAATTCAACATGGGTACGCATGGTGAGCCATTCCTCGTTCGTCAATGCGTCCGTCTTCAGAAGAATCTGCTCGGGGATTCCGATTTTCCCGATGTCGTGAAGCAAGGCGCCCCAGTAGATTTGGCGAAGTTCTTCGGCATCGGAAGTGATTCTTCGGGCCAGAACCAGCGTGTGACAGGCGCTTCGCCGGGAGTGCAGCCCGGTCTCCAGCTCTCGCATGTCCAATGTGCGGACAAGGGCCTCAACGAACCCAGAGTACAGCCCTGCCAAGTCGAGTGCCGGCTTCAGACCGATACACCGGTCCAGCAGGCAACCCTCGCAACAATGGCAGTGGTCCTCCTTAAGGTACAGTCTCTCCTTATCGCTACTTCCGCAATGGGCGCAGGTTGGAGAGGCTGTACCAAAGGTAGTCATGACTCGCTCTTCAAGATTCCAACTTTTTGGTGAGTCGCCACTGCTTAACCAGGGCGTAGATAGCCGGAATAACCGCCAAGGTCAGAACCGTGGAAGAAATCATCCCGCCGACCATCGGGGCTGCAATCCGGCTCATGACTTCAGACCCCGTCCCGGTACCCCACATGATGGGGAGCAGGCCTGCCATGATGGCCACCACGGTCATCATCTTGGGGCGAACCCGTTCTACGGCACCTTCCATGATGGCTTCGTAGAGGTCGCCCACGCTGGGCTCCTTCCCTTCAGCTTTGCGCGTGGCCTTGAGCGTTTCCCATGCATGGTCCAGGTAAATCAGCATCACGACGCCTGTCTCGGCTGCCACGCCGGCAAGGGCGATGAACCCGACTGCGACGGCGACCGAGAGGTTGTAACTCAGGAGCCACATCAACCAGACACCACCCACCAGGGCAAACGGTACGGACAGCATCACAATGATGGTCTCGGTCAGGCGCCTGAAGTTGAGGTAAAGCAGCAGGAAGATAAGGAGCAGCGTGACCGGTACGACAACCTTCATTTTCTCGATAGCGCGTTCCATCGACTCGAACTGACCACTCCAGGTCGCGTAGTAGCCCGGCGGGAACTTGACCTTCGCAGCGACCGCTTTCTTGGCGTCAGCCACATAACCGCCGATGTCACGTTCCCGGATGTCCACAAAGATGTAGGCAGAGAGCAGCGCATTTTCGGTTCGGATACCGGGTGTGCCCTTGGCCACCTCAATCTTTGCCAGTTGCCCCAGCGGAATCATCGCACCGTCCATGGTCGGCACCAGCACCTGCTGGGCAATCTGCTGCGGGTCTGAGCGGAGTTCTCGTGGGTAACGCACAGTCACCCCAAAACGCTCACGGCCCTCGACGGTCGTGGTCACCATCTCGCCGCCCAATGCCTGCCCAATGACCTCTTGGACGTCGCCAACTGTAAGGCCGTAGCGGGCCAACTGAGTACGGTCCGGTTCGATGTTCAGGTAATAGCCTCCGGTAATCCGCTCGGCAAACGCTGATGTGGTTCCCGGAACCTCCTTCACCACTGTCTCGATTTCCCGGGCCAGGCGCTCCATCTCGTTGAGGTCCTTGCCGAACACCTTGATACCGATGGGGGTCCGGATACCGGTGGAGAGCATGTCAATACGGGCCTTGATAGGCATCGTCCAGGCGTTCGATACACCCGGGAACTGCAACGCCTTGTCCATCTCGGCAATGAGCTTGTCGGTCGTCAATCCCGGGCGCCATTCGGACTCCGGCTTGAGGTTGATGACCGTCTCGAACATCTCAGTTGGTGCCGGGTCAGTGGCCGTATTGGCACGACCCGCCTTGCCATACACCGAGGCGACTTCCGGGAAACTCTTGATGATTTTGTTCTGCGTTTGCAGTAGCTCGGCTGCCTTGGTAATCGACATCCCGGGCAGGGAGGCCGGCATGTAGAACAAGGTGCCTTCGTTCAGTGTGGGCATGAACTCCGAACCCAACTGGCTGGCCGGATAGATGGAGACCACGAGTGCAGCGATGGCGGCCACGATAGTGGTCTTCTTCCAGCGCATGACCCAGGCGATGATGGGCCGGTAGACCCAAATGAGGAAACGATTCACCGGGTTTTTGGCCTCGGGCATGATTTTGCCGCGAATGAACAGCATCATCAGGACTGGCACCAGCGTGACGGAGAGCAGTGCTGCGCCGGCCATCGAGAAGGTCTTGGTGTAGGCCAGCGGTGAGAACAGACGGCCCTCCTGGTCTTCCAGCGTAAATACCGGCAGGAATGAAACGGTGATGATGAGGAGCGAGAAGAACAGCGCCGGCCCGACTTCCCTGCAGGCGGTAATCATGGCTTCCGTCCGCTCGGCGTGCGTGTGATTCTCAGGCAAGCGCTCGATATGCTTGTGGGCGTTCTCAATCATCACAATGGCTGCATCAATCATCGCGCCGATGGCGATGGCGATGCCACCCAAGCTCATCAAGTTCGAGTTCATGCCAAGAAGGCGCATGGCAATAAAGGAAATCAAGACGCCAACGGGCAGCATCAGGATGGCCACCAGTGCACTACGTAGGTGGAGGAGGAATACGACGCAGACCAGAGCCACGATGATGCTTTCCTCAATCAGTGTGCGCTTCAGCGTATCGATAGCCCGGTGAATCAACTCGGAGCGGTCATAGACCGACTCGATGGTCACCCCTTCGGGGAGGCCGGCAGAGATTTCGCCGATTTTCTCCTTGAGGTTGTGGATGACCTCAAGCGCGTTCTGGCCATACCGGGCCATGGCGATGCCCGAGACCACTTCGCCTTCACCATTGAGTTCGGTCAGGCCACGACGCTCGTCGGGCGCCAGTTCGACGCGGGCGATGTCGCGCACCAGGACCGGCGTGCCCTTGTCGGCCTTGACGACGAGGTTTTCGATGTCGCCTATGCCGCGCAGGTAACCCTTGCCGCGCACCATGTACTCGGTCTCGGCCATCTCGATGACACGGCCACCAACGTCGCGGTTTGAGTCACGAATGACTTGAGAGACCTTGGCCAGCGGAATGCCGTAGGAACGAAGCTTCACGGGGTCGACGGTGACCTGGTAGGTCTGGACGAAACCACCAATCGAGGCAACTTCGGCAACTCCATGCGCTTTGGTCAGCTGATAACGCACGTACCAGTCTTGCAGGGTGCGCAGTTCGGCCAGCGTCTTGTCCTTGGCCAGGAGGACGTATTGATAGACCCAGCCCACACCCGTCGCATCCGGCCCTATCTGTGGCGTGACGCCTTTAGGCATACGTCCGGCGGCAAAGTTGAGGTATTCCAGAACCCGCGAACGGGCCCAGTAGATATCTGTGCCATCCTCGAAAATGATGTAGACGAAGGACGCACCGAAGAAAGAAAAACCGCGGACCACCTTGGATTTGGGTACTGACAACATCGAGGTCGTCAGCGGATAGGTCACCTGGTCTTCAACAACCTGAGGTGCCTGGCCGGGGTACTCGGTATAGACGATAACCTGGACGTCGGACAGGTCGGGAAGTGCGTCAAGCGGTGTTCGAATGACCGCCACGACGCCGGCCACAATGATGAACAAGGTGGCTAGCAAGACCAGGAAGCGGTTGCGTCCTGACCATTCAATGATTTTTGCCAACATCGCGCTGTTCCTCAGTGACCGGCGTGCGGGTTGGCTTTGCCAGCAGGCTGGCTAGCAGGTTGAACGGACGTGATGACCCATTCGCCTTGGCCACGTTCGACAAACTCGAAGTCAATCGCAGCCCCTGGTTTCAACTGCTTCATGATGGCTTCGTTGGCGGGTTTGAACTCCATGGTCATGCCGGGCCATTTCAAACTGGGCACTGGACCATGCGTGATGCTGACCGTACCCGCCTTGGCATCGACCTCTTCGACTTTGCCTTCGGCCTTGTTGCCGACTGTTGCAGCTGCCGGCTTATCGGAGGGTGCTGCTGTACCGTGGCCTGAGTGGCCAAAGCCACCGATAGCCGCTTTCAGATTGCTCTCGGCATCAATCAGGAAATTGGCGGCAACGACCACCTGCTCGCCGTCACGGACACCATCAATGACTTCTACCCGGTCATCGCTGCGAGCGCCGAGCTTGACCTCGCGGGGTTCGAATCGGCCTTCCTTGGCCTGAACCAGAACGATTTGGCGCGTGCCGCTATCAATCACCGCCGAGTTTGGTACGGTGACGACCGCTCCCTTGGCGGTAGTTGGCAATTCAAGCTGGGCGAACATACCGGGCTTCAGCAGGTTGTTCGTGTTCGGCAAGTCGATGCGAACCTGGATGGTTCGGGTCTCAGCCTTCAGAGTCGGATAGACGTAGCTGATGGTCCCTTCGAAGGTCTTGTCAGGATAGGCGTTGATTTTGACTTTGGCCTTGGCACCAGACTTCACCAAACCGATGTCCTGTTCGAAGACGTCGGCAACCGCCCAGACCGAGGACAAGTCAGCGACTTGATACAGAGCCTCGCCCGGCATGAAGCGCATGCCTTGGACAGCTTTCTTCTCGGTGATGATGCCGTTAACTGGTGAACGGAAGGTCAGCGTGCGCCGGGTTTCACCGGACTTGGCTAGGGACTTCACCTGTTCTTCGGAGATGTCCCAGTTGCGTAGGCGGGCCAGGCTGGACTCAGCCAGTTGGCGCATGCTGTCCTGGGTGTAGCTTTCTGCGCCCTTCAGGCTTTCTTGCCCCTGGACAGCGATAGCGTATTCACGCTGGGCAGAAACCAGCTCCGGGCTGTAAACCTCAAACAGCGGCTGCCCCTTGCTGACTGGCTGGCCGGTGACATTGACGTGCAGACGCTCAACATAACCTTCGAATTTCGGGGAGATGGTATAGGTTCGACGCTCATCCGGTTCGATGCGGCCTGCCGCACGGACAACCTTGTCCAGATTGCGCAGGGTGGCGGCTTCGGTGCGCACGCCGAGTTTCTGAATCTTCTCGGTGCTGATTTTGATTTGGTTGGCGGAGGCCGGCTCGTCATCCTGCTCTCCCTCGTAGACTGCGATGTAGTCCATACCCATCGGGTCTTTCTTCGGGGTCGGCGACGTATCAGGAAGGCCCATTGGATTGCGGTAGAAAAGAATCTTTCGTTCCTTCTTGCCCGTATCAGCAGCAACACTGGTACCGCCATCCGCGTTCGGGGCCGGGGTGCTTTTCTGTCCAGCCCAATAGCCACCACCAGCAGCCAATGCGGCCACCACGGCGGCGGCAATCACTCCCTTGTTCATAGGTCTTCTCCGAGAATTCGTTCGATTTCGGCTAGGCGGACTTGGGCCTCGGCACGCGATTTGATTTGGTTGAGCTTTGCTTGGCGAATCTGGCGTTGTGCGTCCAGGAGGGTCGCAAAGTCGACCTTCCCGGTTTCATAGCCGGCCAACGCAGCCTTCATGGTCAGTTCGGCCTGGGGCAGTAGGCTGTCGGTAGTGAGTCGTTCGGTCCGCCGGGCCGCTTCCAACTCGGAAAGATTGGCCGAAAGGTCGGCCAGGAGCTGGTTGGAGGTTCCGTCACGCTTGGCGCGACTCGCCGACACCATCGCTTCTGCCTCGCGCTCCTGGGCGCGTCGGCTCGATTGCTGCAGGGGAATGTTGATTTCAAACATCAAGTCCCACTGCTTCACTTCGTTCTGCATTTGATTGGGCACAACGCCCACGGTGAGGTCGGGGTAGCGATTCTTGTAGGCCAGGTCGCGGCTCTTCTCGGCGGCCTTGATGCGATGCTCTTCGGCCGACAGCATCGGATTGCGGGCGCGGGCTCGTTCCTCGAGGGCGGTGTAGTCGAGCTTGGCGGGAGCCGGCAACGGACGCAGGGCTTCGGGCATCGCCAACGGTGAATTGACTGAACGACCCAGCAAGGCATTCATCCTGGTCATCAAATGGTGATGCTCGGTCTCCAGGGCGATGAGCTCATTTCGCATCGAGGTCTGTTCGACCTGGGCCCGGATGACATCCTGCTGGGCCGCCAGACCACCGGCGTAGCGGACCTGGGCTATCTTCTCCAGGCGGACCATCAGGTCCAGAATTTCACGGGTCAGGCTTTCGTTGCGGGAAAGGTAGTAGAGCTGCGCGTAGATGGTCTTGATTTTTGTGGCCACCTCGCTCCAGGTGCCATAGGCCCGCCCTTTGGCACCTTCCGCCTCGAGCTCGGCAATCTCACGCTTCAGGTCCCGCTTGCCGAACCAGGGGATGTCCTGCATCAGGGTGTAGCGTGTGCTGCCAACGCGGCTGGGAGACAGTGAGGCGCTTTGTGAACCGCCCTTGGTAATGTCCATCAGCTCGGTACGCAGCTTGGGGTCGGGCAGAGCACCTGCGGGCGTAATACGCTCTGCAGCCGCATCCGCCTCATAACGCATACTGGCGAAGTCGGGGTTGCCTTCCCGCGCCAGGGAAAGCAGGCTTTCAACATTGCTGCCCGGATGGACCTGGGCTTGGGCGCTCAGGCACCAAGCTGCGGTGAGCGCGGCGCACAGGAGTTTGCGCGAGGTAGTTATTCGTTTCATCTGTTTGTCCTCGTGATGAGTTCCGGTGGCACCGCGTGCCAACATACCCTTACTTTGGCAATTCCAGACGCACGATGGTCATCGCGCCGTTGATGTTGTCCGATGCAAAGCGAATCTTCTGGCCGGCCTTCACCTTATCGAGCCAGGAAGCGTCTTTTACTTTGAACGCCATTGTCATGGCAGGCATGCCGTTGGGCAAGGCGTCATGGGAGACAGTGAGCTTGCCACCGGCCTTGTCGACCTTCTTCACCAGTCCATCTATAAGTGCAGTTTGGGCTGCATCCGAGTGCATGGCGCCGTGACCAGCATGCATGTCATGGTCAGCGGCTATGGCAAAGACTGGAGTCAAGGCGGTGATAAAAGCAAAGGAGGCAATCAACTTCTTCATGGTGGTTCTCCGAGATATAAAGGTTAATGTTTAGCGAAAACTTTGGAGCTGCCGTCCGCCTGAACGAGCAACGTGTCATAGGGTTGCGGGTGATTGGTTTCCATGCCCGGTGAGCCTTGTGGCATGCCCGGGGCTGCCAGGCCGACAGCCTTGGGTTTTTCTTTCAGCAGGCGCTGGACATCCGCAGCGGGAACATGTCCTTCCACGACATACCCGCCGACCTTGGCGGTATGGCAGGAGCCGAATCGCTCCGGCATGCCGGCAGCCATTCGCGCAGCCGGAACATCATTGACGTCCTTGGTGACCACGTCGAAGCCGGCCTTGCGCATGTGCTCGACCCATTTTTCGCAACAGCCGCAGTATGGGCTTTTGAAGACTTCAACGCGCTCCGCCGCCTGGGCCAGGTTGATGCCGGCAAGCAGCGACAGGGCAATAATCAGGGAGCTAGTTTTGAACATGTCGACCTTCGTTGAGCAGTGAGGGGTAACGTATGGCTACAAAGTTTAGGTATCGGCACCCAACAGCAAGCTGACCAAAAAATTACATTTCAGTAATCAAAGAGGCTTAGTGGCTGTGCTTATGCTGACTGTGGGAGTGGCCCTCATGGTTATGAGGGTTTGGTGAGCTCTGTGCTGATGCAGGGGGCTCCATGCCGGCGTGCGAGTGCCCTTCGCTGGCTGCAATGCGGGCCTTATATTCGGCAGCCGAGAGCTTCGGTAGAACATTGATGAACGCCACCAGGTCCCAGATGGCTTCATCGTCCATCCCGCCTTTAGCCCAGGCAGGCATCCCGGAACCCTTGATGCCATGTTTGATAATCCAGAATCGACGGGCATCCGCACCTTTTTCCTCGGTTGCGGGGGCCGCCTGCGACAGGTTTGGCGGACTGGGATATAGCCCCTTGCGTATCTCGCTATCTTCGACGCCAGGTGAGAGGTGGCAACTGACGCACATGGCCTCGTAGTTTCCTGCTCCGCGGCGAATGCGTTCTTCGGATGCCAAATCTGTAGGCGGGATGATGTCCTTAGCCTGCTTGGCTACGGACTGCTCACGAGCCCATTCGATAAGCTTTGTGATGCTGGGCGAGTGGGCTGAATCGGCAGCAAAATCGATGCCGCCACTTTGAGTGAGTGCGTAGCCTGAGATAGCCCCGAGGCTAACTACGGACACAGCGCCTAAAAGAAATTGCTTCATATACTTCCCCTGATTTCAACATGCACCATTTTGGGGAAGTCGACCTAACCAAATACTGACCGAAAAATTACATTTTCGTAATCTAGGTGGTTATACAGCCACCTCAGAGCAAAATGAGTAATAACTCAGGCGTCAAAGGGAGTGGTTCGATGAGGATATTGGTCGTCGAAGACGAGCCGAAAATAGGCGATTACCTTAAGCAAGGGCTATCAGAAGCCGGCTTTATGGTCGACCTGGCCAGAGATGGCCTGGATGGGCTTCACCTTGCCCTGACCGAGGCATACGACTTGGCCGTGCTGGATGTTATGTTGCCGGGTATTGATGGATGGCAGGTACTTCAGGGTATTCGACGTGCCGGTAAAGAAATACCTGTACTGTTTCTGACGGCCCGTGATTCGGTTGAAGACCGCGTAAAGGGGCTAGAACTGGGAGCTGATGACTACCTGGTGAAGCCATTTGCGTTTTCGGAGTTATTGGCAAGGGTGCGCACCTTGCTGCGGCGCGGAGGTAAAGCAAAAGAATCCGACCTTCTCAAGGCCGGCGACTTGGAACTCGACTTGATGCGCCGACGAGTTACCCGTGCGGGCAAGAAAATCGACCTGACATCAAAAGAGTTTTCACTGCTTGAGTTGTTACTTCGCCGCCAAGGAGAGGTACTGCCCCGCTCGCTGATTGCATCTCAAGTTTGGGATATGAATTTCGATAGCGACACCAACGTCATTGAGGTAGCCATTCGCCGTCTCCGTGCCAAGGTCGATGACGGATTCGAGCAGAAACTCATTCATACCGTCCGAGGTATGGGGTACGTTCTGGAAGACGAATAATGAAGTGGGTGGCAGGAAACTCTCTTACCACGCGGTTAACACTGCTTTTCGCGGTCGTCTCGACGTCAGTCTTGCTACTGCTTGGATTGGTCATCGGCTCGCTGGTCGAGCGTCATTTCGAGGACATGGACCTCGAGCTCCTTGAAGGCAAGCTAGAGCTTATTCAGCACGCTATCGCTGCGACTCACAGTGCTGGCGATTTGGAAGCCATCCCAGCCCAATTGGACGCTGCTTTGATTGGTCATCACGGCCTAGCAGTGGGCATTTGGAGTGACGCGGGAAACCCACTGTATCTATCAGAAGGGGCTTCATTTCCTAAGGGAAGCCAGCCTCAAGGCCCGACAGCGCAATTCCCCCGTACTTGGACAGGTGCCGACCAGCATCTTTATCGGGGGATTTTGGGTACGGCACCAACAGGAATTGCAGGTGGGGCCTCAACTACCGTTGCCCTATCGACTGATTTGACGCATCACGAGCATTTCATGCAGTCATTCAGACTGACGATGTGGGCCGTCGTCGCGCTGGCTGCCACGCTGTCAGGATTTCTGGGGGGATTAGCAGCACGTCGCGGCCTCGCGCCATTGCATGACATTGTTCGCCATGCTGCGGATATTACGGCGGAAAAGTTGGACCAGCGACTCGAGGAAGGCAGCATCCCGCTTGAGCTTGCCGAAGTGGTCCGGACACTCAACGACATGCTCGCCAGACTAGAGGAGTCCTTTCGGCGACTCTCGGATTTTTCGTCGGACCTTGCCCATGAACTGCGTACCCCGGTCAGTAACTTGCTGACCCAAACGCAGGTCACGCTATCCAAGGCACGAACACTCGATGAATACCAGGATGTGTTGGCTTCAAATGCAGAGGAGTTTGAGCGCTTGTCGAGAACCATTGCTGATATGTTGTTCCTTGCAAAGGCCGACAACAATCTGTTGATTCCGCTCCGCGAAGAGGTGGACCTGGGGGCCGAAGTCTCCAGTCTGTTGGAGTTCTACGAGGCCTACGCCGACGAGAAGGAATTGCGGCTCTCGTGTTCAGGAGAGGCATTCATTGCCGGTGACCGGTTAATGCTACGCCGCGCCATTGGCAATCTTCTGTCAAATGCAGTCCGCCACACACCCAAGCTTGGCCGTATCTCTATTGAACTCAAAGAAACTCCTGTGGGAGAGACCGTCGTTTCCGTTGAGAACACAGGAGAAACAATCGCACCTGAACATCTACCAAGGTTGTTTGACCGTTTCTACCGAGCAGATGCATCACGCCAACACTACGGCGAAGGTTCTGGTCTTGGATTGGCAATCACTCGCTCGATTGTCCAAGCCCATGGTGGGGAGGTCTCGGTAATGTCCGATAGTGGCTTCACCAGGTTTTCCATTCGCTTTCCACGTTGAGTGGCAGGTTACGGCAACAAAGGTAATGCATCTTGAATTCTTGAAGGCTGGTTTATTCCTTACTCCAGACGTTCGTAGTGCCACCAACGAGTGACAGCAAAGGGTCGGTTGCACTCAGTTGCGACTGGCCGCTTCCGGGAATCGGAATTTCACTGGCCGCTTTCCGGCTGGCAATTCTGAGAAGGGACCGTCGCAAGCCGACCCGTTGCTGTCGTTCAGGTATTGCGCTCGCTAGGTCTGCTTCCTGGCCATAAGCCGCCGACACCATTTGCCATGCTCAAACCGGTAATGCGGTAGAGGACTTCACTTCTCGCAGGGAAAGGTTCGACCGAATCGACGTCACTCCTGGCAGCTTACGCAGTTCGTCTCGAACGAACACGCCATAGGCATCCAAGTCGCTGGCTACGATTTGCAGCATGTAGTCGCAATCTCCGGTGACGTTATGGCAAGACAGAATCTCGGGCATGCTGGCCACGAGCTTCTCAAATTGCAATGGTGCTTCACCGGCATGATTGCCCAAGGTAACCTGGACGAATGCCACAACGCCATAGCCAAGCTTCTTCCGGCTCAGATTGGCTTGGTAGCCCTCAATGAATCCATCGGCTTCGAGGCGCTTGAGTCGTCGCCAGCAGGGTGTTTCACTCAGAGACAGTTTCTCGGCCAGCTTAGCATTCGATAGCCGGCCGTCGGCTTGCAGCTCACGCAATATAGCCAAGTCGGTTTGGTCCAGCTGCACAAGAGGTGGATTCATGTCGCAAACGGTGTCAAGCAGGAAGAATCCACCAAATATTAGGCTATTTTCTGAAGAAATAGCAGCAAGATTTCGGACTGAACATGCGAACATATTCCTTCCGAAAACAGCCTCGCGACCACTTCGATGATTGCCTTGCCCGACCTTTTGGTCTTTGTCGCTGCGCTGACTGCTGTCTATCTTCTGCCAGGGCCTGACATGGCATTGGTTCTCTCTACATCAGCATTCCGAGGGCCAAGGAACGGCTTGATGGCCGCTATTGGACTGGCCATTTCAAGAACGGTCCATGTCACGCTATCCGCTCTTGGCTTGGCGGCGCTGTTTCACACGCATCCCGTTTTGTTCGATGTCGTTCGATGGTTTGGCGCTGCATACCTGCTGTTTCTCGCTTGGAAGATGCTGCGAGCCGGCGAGACAGAGGGGTTGGAGGAAGCCAATGTCACCGGTAGCGGCTTAGCGGCCATTCGCAGTGGGGTGATGACCAATTTACTCAACCCTAAAGCGTTGATGTTTTGTGCGCTGTTGCTGCCGCAGTTCATCTCCACGGAGTACGACCTGACAGCGCAGTATCTGACGCTTGGCGCCATCCTGGTCGGGCTGGGATTTGCCTTCGATGTGCTTTACGCCCTCGCGGCTTCACGCCTCGCAAAGCGCTTTTCGGGTTCCGGCTCCATCCAAAATGCCACGAAGTTTTTGTTCTCGACCGTCTTTGGGTTTGCAGCAATCCGTTTGGCAATCGGCGGCAACTGATTGGAAGAGGCATTAGCGAATTGAGTTCAGAGCCGAGGCCCCATTTGGCTGGCTTGGAGCTAAGTTATTCCGTGTTCCTCGGTGTACTTCCTGTACGAGACATCACCGCCAGCAAAATCCGCAACGTAGCCACACAGCCGAACGACACCATCAAGACTGTGACCCACGACCACGCCGGGAACAGGTAGGACGTTGTCGCCGCCAGAATCAAGAATATGAGTACAAGGAACATGTGCTGAGTCCTGATGAATGGATAGATGAAACGCTGAGCCGTCAGATTTCAGGCTAGGCAGCCCCGAGTCCTCGCTCTTCAAAAGTTTTGCCATCGCGAATGTGATAGATGCGCTTGAAGGTGGGAATGATTTTCTCGTCGTGCGTGACCACGATGATTGCGGTTCGAAACTGCCGGGCCATGTCGTTGAGAATGCGCACGACGCTGAGCGCCCGTTCGCTATCCAGCGGTGCCGTCGGTTCATCCGCCAGAATCACCGGCGGTTGATTGGCCAAGGCGCGGGCAATCGCCACACGTTGCTGCTCGCCACCGGAGAGCTGTGAGGGATTCGCCTTGGCGCGATGACCGACATCGAGGGCATCCAGCAGTTCATTCGCCCGCTTGCGCGCTTCGCCATTCGGCTTGCCGGCGAGCATCGGCAACAAGGCCACGTTATCGGTGACATCCAGAAATGGAATCAGGTACGGCGCCTGAAACACAAAGCCAATCCTGTCGCGGCGCAGGGCTCTGAGGTCGGCGATTTTCCAACCATCCTCAAAAATCACCTCGTCGCCCAATATCATCCGACCGGCTGTGGGTTCGATGACGGCGCCCAGGCATTTCAGCAGGGTACTTTTGCCTGAACCCGACGGACCTATCAGACCGACTACCTCGCCCGGTGCAACGGTCATATTGACGTCTTTCAGCGCGTCGACCGCCGTATCGCCTTCGCCGTAGCGCTTGCGTAGACCCTCGATGTGAATCCCGAAACCTTTCACCTTAACCTCCGATGGCCGTAGCCGGGTCGACACGCAAGGCGACACGAATGGCGAGCGTGCTGGCCAGGGCGCAGATGAGCATCACCACGATGAACCCTCGAACCGCGTCACCTGGTTCAAGCAGGACAAATTTCGGAAAAATCGGCGCCCAGAGGGTGGCGACGGTCTTGCCGACAATGAAGCCAATGAGTCCCAGCCCCATGGCCTGCTGAAGAATCATTCCGGCAATAGTCCGGTTGCGGGTGCCGATGAGCTTCAGCACGGCTATTTCCCGTATCTTGCCCAGCGTCATGGTGTAGATGATGAAGGCGACGATGGCGGCGCTGACGATGGCCAGGATGACCAGGAACATGCCGATTTGTTTGGCCGAGGTGGCAATTAGCTTGGAAACCAGAATCTCTTCCATCTGGGCACGGGTAAAGGCTTGCAGATGCTTCCAGCGGCGAATCTCGCTCGCCACATGGTCCGGCTCGGTGCCAGGGGCAATCTGAACCAGTACCGCATTGACGTTGTGATTGGCGTTCTGTGAAGCCAGGATGGCATCGAGCAGACCCGGTACACCGGGACGGTTCAGGGTTGGGTTGGCCGTGGTGCGGGCGCGCTCGTTAAGTATGGCGTCGTTGTCCTTTAGAAACTGCGCCTCCTGCGCATCCTTGAGCGGGATGAAAACCATCGGGTCGCCGCCCGACGACACCATTCGCCGGGTGAGGCCAACCACGCGATAGTCGTGGCGGCGAATACGTATCGTGTCGCCCAGTTGAAAGCCGGTCTTCACATCGGCTACTGCCTCGTAATGGCTGCGGGTAATCTGCCGGCCAGCGACCAGGTAGCTGGGCTCGCCGGGTTGCCCGGGCTCGAAGCCGACCACCATGGTCCGAACATCGGTGTTGCCGAGGCGGACCTGCATCGTCAAATAAGTGACATTGGCCGCGCGGGAAATTCCTGGCAGCGCCAGCAAGGCCCGATATACGTCATCGTGCAGACTCGAGGATTCGGCGTAAGGACCCTGGGTCTCCTGTTGCACCACCCATATGTCGGCACCACTGTTGTTGAGTAGCGCCTTGGCGTCGTCGACCATGCCGCGATAAATGCCGGCCATGCTCAACGTCACGCCTATCAACAAACCCAGGCCGATACCGGTCAGGACGAACTTTGACCAGGAATGCAGGATGTCCCGCCCGGCCAGGCTAATCACTTGGGTTTCCCCACGAGTTGGCTGACCACCTTGATGCGGACGCCCTCGTTGAGGTCGCGCTCGCTATGAATGACCACCTCGTCGCCAGCCGCCAGGCCATCGAGAATCTGTACGTTGCCATCCAGACTGTTGCTGCCTAGCTTCACCGGGGTCAGGCTGGGCTTGCCATCCTTGAGCTTCCAGACGCCGCTGCCTTGGGGCATCTGTTTGATGGCGGCGTTGGGGAGCAGCAGTCCGGATTGCGCTGCCCCGGTCTTCACGGTGACTTCGGTCATCTCGCCAACGCTCAGTCCCTCGGGGATGCGCTCGAACGCGATTTGAGCGATGCGCTCCTCCGTGACGCTGTCGCTCACCGGCTCGATACGCGCCACCTTACCGGGATGCTGGGTCGAGGCATTGCTGCGCAAAACAATATCTACCGCTTGACCTACGGCCAGGCCGCGCGAGCGCCCCTGGTCGAGGCGCGCCTTGACCCAGAGGCTGTCCGGTTCCACCAGGCGGAGGACCGCCTGGCCGGCAATCACCGTCGAGCCGGGTTCCGCTTCGCGACTCGTCACCAGGCCATCCCGCGGGGCCAGCAGACGCAGGTTGCCGCGTTGTTGGCGGATGCCGTCCTGGTCAGCCTTCAGCCGTAGTTGGTCCTGGCGGGCACCCTGCAAATTGGCTTCGCTGGCCTCAAGTGCTGCCTGAGCCGAATCGAGTTCCTGCTGCTTGCCTTCTACAGCGCTGGTGCTGACGAAATTTTTTCCGCCCAGGTCGCGATAGCGTTTGGCATTGAGTTCGGCGAGTTGGCGTCTGGCCAAGGCATCCTTGCGTTGTGCTTCGGCTGCGGTGACTGCACTGGCCGCCCGGGCATAAGCGGCTTCTGTCGAACGAAGGCGTTCATCCAGGTCAACGGGGTCGATTTCCGCCAGCAACTGCCCAGCCTTGACCGTCTCGCCGACATCCGCATGAACAGCTTTGACGCGTCCCGCAGCCGTCGGGCCGATGAGATAACTACGGCGGGCTTCGACCGTGCCGATGCCGAATATTGCTGGCGACAGCGAACCCGTCTCCACACGGAGTGTGGTGACCTGGATAGGAGATAACGGGCCTGAGCGGGCGACAACCACGCCAAATCCGACGACGAGCATGGCGGCAAAAAGCCAGAGCCCAAGCTTACGGCTAATAAATTGGCTGGGTTTCATGATTTGGCTCCCAGGCTGGCAAGGTAGAGGTGTAGAACGCCAAGTACCGGCTCTTCGGTAACTGGTGAGACGCCACCGAGCATGGACTGCATCACCAGACCCTGGATGGCGCCGAGAAATAGCGCAGCGGCAGCCTGGACATCGACATCGTCTCTAATCAACTGAGCAGCTTTGGCTTTACCCAGCGTTTCAGCCAACATCTGCCGGTAGCGCCGCATGATTTGTTGCACGCGCTGCCGTACGGGCGAACTATCCGGCTGCTGGAGTTCGGCAAAGACCAAGCGTGGAACACCAGGGAATTCGCGTATGAATTTCACGTGCGCCAGGAACATCGCTTCCAGGCCGCTCAAGACATCGGGGGCCGATGCTTGTGCGTCCTCGAGTTTGGCCATCAGCTGTGTTTCTATCCATTCGATGACGGCCAATCGCATCGCCTCTTTGGTCGGAAAGTGGCGGAACAGCGCACCCTGCGTCACATTCATCGCCTTGGCAATGTCGGTCGTCGTGACGTCGGCGGGATTTCGCTCGGCAGCCAGGGCCACCACGGTTGCGATGATTTCTGCCTGACGGGACTCGGTTGAATGGCGAGAGTTAATGGACATGGCTGCTAGTATGTAATAAGTCACTTACAAGTATAGCCAAGTAATTTCAGTTTTGTCTAATATTCTTGTTGCCAGTTGCAACTCTTTGTTACGGAGGCTGATTTCTGCTTCATAGCGGCTATAAATGAAGTGACGGGATGGAAAAACACCTCGCCACTTTCATCAGAGGGATTTCACAGCAGTGATGGATTAGTCTTTTGGGAGAGAAAAATGACCAAGAACACGTTGAAAATTACCCTGTCTGCTATTGCACTGGGTTTGATGGCATCTACTGCTTCCTTTGCCGCTGATGCCCCAATTTACGGCAGCCAACTGATGACCAATCAGGAACGCATTGAGCACCGCAACAAGATGCAGGCCGCTAAAACTGCTGAAGAGCGTGAGCAAGTCCGGCTGCAACATCATGAACAGATGCAATTGCGCGCCAAGCAACAAGGCGTGACCTTGCCGGATACGCCGCCTACTCAAGGAGGCGGACAAGGTCGCGGCATGGGTGGAATGGGACCCGGTGGGGGGATGGGGCCGGGACCGAATCGCTGAGTGTCAATCACGGGCACCGGTAGCAACCGGTGCCCTTTGTATTTCATGGCTAAACCATCGGCCGCTGCGCCAGCAACCCAAAGTGGAAGGGCGCACTTGACCCCAGGTCCACATGAACCACCGAATCAAACCCAGTCTCGGATAACCAGGAAGCACATTGTTCGGGCTTCGGCCGAATTTCCAGTGGTGGCCCGCGTGGCGTCTCGATGTCACTGCGCCAGTGAATCACCGAGAGAATGGCACCCGGTCGGAGCGTTCGATAGGCCTCACGCAGGAGGGCCAGCGGGTCGTCGATGTGCAGAAGATTGAAGACCATGGCGTGTCCCTGTGAGCAGTCGGGTACGCCCGTACCATGCTCAACAAAGTCACGCAGTTCGGTTCGCACATTGAGCAGGCCATCAGCCTTGGCTCGTTCAGCTACCAACTCAACCATCACAGGTTCGATGTCCAGTGCAGTGACCGTGCCTCGCGTGCGCTTTGCTGCTGGAAGACTGAACGTGCCGTAGCCACAGCCGAATTCGACCAGGTTGTAGCAGCCCCCTTGGCTAACCAGCAGTCGGTCGAGAATGCCCTCTGGCTGAAAGAACGAGTCCCAGTAGGCCTCGTCCGGCATACCGCTTTCACGTCCCTTCATACTCAGAACACCAGAACCTTGTCAGCAGCTGCCGTCCATTCGGCAAGTTCCTTCAAAGTGCTGCGGCGAGCCCCTTCGACCACTTGGTCGATACTCGTGCCGCGAGCGTCCATGCAGGTGCCGCAAAGGCCTACCTCACCGCCGACCATGCGCACCATATCTCCGGCGTTGTAATAGCCTTCGGGCACCTTCTGGCCGCTCTTGGCGCAGGCCACTGCGTCGCCCATCAGGAAGACGCGTACCGTCTCACCGTCCATCTTGCTGAGCTGGCGAGCCAGGCGCAGGGCGTTGTAGCTGCGTTCCGAGCCATATGGCGCATCGTTGAGAATGAACAGCGTATTCATGGTGGGCTCCCTATGCGTAGTTGAGAAAGCTACTTGCCCCCGGCCTTGATGGTGGCCTTCAGGGCATCGAAATCCTTGCGTACGCCGTCCTGGAAGAGCAGGCCCGATTTGGCCTGCTTCGGGACGCTCTCCATGTCGAGGACGTCAGCAACGATTTGGTAGCTGGCGGCCCCGTTGAAGTCCTTGCCATCAGCGACGATAAGTTGGGTGCCGTAGAAGACTGCCGGCGCCGGCAGTCCGGGGGCTAGACTGGAAGGCAGCAACTGGATGGGAACGCGGTAGGTATTGGCGACCTCGGCGGCGACCTGGAGGTTGCCGTTGCAACGCTGGCCCGGCGGGTCCTTGGCGATGAAGGTCAGTACCTTCTGGCCATTGGCGCCCTGGGCACCGGGAACGGCCATCGATACATCGGCCGCCAGTGCCGAGAAGGCCAGGGTGCCGAACAAGGCGAAGATGGATAGATGCTTCACGAGTTGTCTCCTCTGTGTGGTTTTGACTTCAGTTCTCGATGGGCAGGCCGCCAGCACGCCATTCGCTGACGCCATCGGTAATCTTGTGGGCGGTGTAGCCGCGCTGACGCAGCAGCTTCACGGCTTCGTCGGACATCAGGCAGAAGGGGCCACGGCAGTAGGCAACAATTTCCTTGCCGGCCGGCAGGTCTGCCAGTCGCTTCTCCAATTCCGCCAGGGGGAGCGAACGGGCAAAAGGCAGATGGCCGGCGACGTATTCCGCCTCAGGGCGAACGTCGATGACGACGATGTCGCCGCTACGCGCTTTGGTCAGCAGGCTCTCACGGCTTTCTGATGACAGGGCGTCAGGAGAGGCCGCCATTTGGTCGAGCGCTACGCGCAGTTCAACGAGGTGCTCCTCAGCCACTTCCCGGACATTGACCCACAACTGGGCGACATCCGGGCCGCTCAAGCGATAGTGAATGAATTTCCCTTCACGGCGAGTTTCAACCAGACGGGCTTCGCGGAGTGCGCGCAAATGAGCGCTGGCCAGACGCATGTCAATACGAGCCTGTTCGGCCAAGGTCTCGACAGTCTTCTCGCCTTGCGCGAGCAGTTCGATGAGCTCCAGGCGCTTGGGGCTGGAAATCGCCTTGCCGATACGGGCAACGTGTTCGTAGAGGTAGGACTTGGTAATGGTCGGTTTCATGATTACAATCTAACGATTATTGGATTGTTTGTAAACATCGATGCTCAGTTGGAAATATTTCGCGGAATCAACCATCCATGGCACAGCCTGAAACGGTGGCGTGCATATGAAGTTGAGCATCCCACTCCTGCTGTCGTTGGCGCTGCATGCCGTCCTGGTCGCAGGATGGAAGCTCGACGCATTGAAGATTACGAAGAACCCTGAAACCATCGAAATCCGGATTGCAGCCCAAGTTCGGGAGGACGTTCAGGAGTTGCCTGCACCACCTCCGCCGAAGCCTGCGAAACCCAGTGCATCTGCGCCACGAACTACGACACCGCCACGTGAGGCAAACCCGGTACCGGCACCAGAGGTATTAGCCGTCCCATCAGCCAAGACCCCGGCATCACTGGAGGCACCGCCGCCACCGAGTGCCGAAGAGTGGCAAGTGGCGTCGACCTACAAGCTAAAGAACAGTAAGCGTTATCGAAACAATTGGGGGCAGCTGGTGCGCAGCATGATGGGCACGGCAGTCGAAGGGCCCGGTCAGGGGATGGTGCGCTTTCGTATCGAGATTGCCCCGGATGGCACGCTCGCGAACATCAAGGAGCTGTGGTCCACTTCCGAAAATGCGTCGAAACTGGCGTGGCAGGCCATCAAATCCTTGCCTCCGCTACCACCGACGCCAACCGGGAAGCCCCTGATATTCGAGCGGACGATTTCATTCCAGCCATATGAGACCGGCTGGCCGCCAAGCTATACCCTGGACTGCCTGCCGGACCCGCCGGCGTTCAAGAATCCGTTTGCTTGGGATGGCAAATCACCGCAGGAACAGGCCAGGCATCAGGCACCGAAACGCGTTCCGGCTGACGCCGAGGCATCCCAAGAGAAATGTGTGACGGACTCAACTGCCGACACCATTGAGCAGGAAGAAGGCGAAATGAAGCGCCAGATGGAAATTTATCGTTGGGGACGATGAATTGAAGCAATGCCATTCGGCAAGACGCTCAGGTGTTCTTCGGTTTCGCGATGAGCAGACCTTCAATCTGCAGGATGCCTTGACGGCTCAGTTTGCCCAGCGCTCGGTACAGAGCCTCGTGGGTTAGCCCCAACTCAGAGGCCCAAGCCTTCTTTGTTTGGTTCAGGCGTAGTTGGCCGGAAGGGCATTCCGTCTCTATGTAGTGAAGGATACGGTCACCGGCATTGCGCAAACCTTGGCGCTCCACCTGACCGCGTGCGCGACGGACTTCTCTCAACAGTAGGGAAATCCACTTGCCGCGAAAGTTTGGGCATTCAGCCAGAGCAATGCGGAAATCACTGATTGGGAACGCGAGTGCCAGAACCGGCTCGGTTGCGATGCCATCGCAGTGATATGCCGCTGACTCCAGGCTGGCTTCGGCGAGAAATGAATTTCGGGCGCGCTGCATCACCATTTCCATTCCCTCTTGGGAATAGCGACGTAATCTGACTTCTCCACGAACGATAAAGTAAATGAACTTTGGGCTCTCGCCTATCGAGAACAGCACCGTACCCTTTTCACACTGCCGCCATTCCGCAGATTCGCGAAGGCTGGCTGGCATAGCATGGAATTCTGGCCTATCTGGCCAACGGGTGGCGTTAAGCGCATCTATCGGCATGTGATTGCAATCATATGTATTCTGCTGAAGCCTAACGTATTGTCGCGACCTACAACAACTCCAACGGAGAAATCCATGCGACGCTTGATTCCGGTGATTGGCTTGATGTTGGCTGTGCCTCTCGGCGCACAGCAACACGACCCAGCCACGCATCAAAAACATATGGTAGCTACTAGCCAGTCCAATAAGGCAATCGATGGTCGCCAGTTGGTCAAATTTCCGGAGCAGATGAAGGAGCATACGTTGGCCAATATGCGTGACCATTTGCTGGCGCTACAGGAAATTCAGGCGGCACTGGCCAGTTCCGACTACGACCGGGCAGCCGATGTTGCCGAGACGCGATTGGGCATGACAGCACTCACGGCACATGGTGCTCACGAGTCTTCGAAGTTCATGCCCAAGGGAATGCAGGATGCTGGCAGCGCCATGCACCGTAGCGCCAGCCGTTTTGCCACCACTGCAAAAGACGCTTCGGTGACGGGGGAAATCAAACCCGCAGTCGGTGCATTGGCAGAAGTCATGGGAGCCTGTGTTTCCTGCCACACGGGTTACCGCCTGCAATAGTCCGTAATCGGCAGATGAGCAGCCATTGAGTAAAAATATCTCAGTGACTGCTCCTGGCCGGGAGGGTAAGGTCGCCAACGGCAGCTTCCGAGCGTTCCAGTTCGCAGAACCTGGGTTTGGCTGACTGGCCGCTATCGGGACTACGCGACGGCCGTTTTGGGTCGGCATGCGACAGTCCCCTTAGAGGATTGGCAGCCGGAAGGCGGCCAGTGAAATTCCGATTCCTGTAAGCGCCAGTCGCCACTGGGTACCAGGCGTACCATTGATTGTAGTCAAGTCCAATCGATGACTCGCCAAGCGTAGCAGACCTCCCTGAAATGCTTGCAGCTCAGGCACCACCCATCGCCCCGCATTCACTTACTAAATTTGCAAGAGCATCATTAGGCTCACATACTCATCAAGCCTTGCACAGCGCCCCGGAGGTCTGCTAAGGGCACATCCGCTGGCAGAGCTACCCCAACATTTACGACCAACTGACGACCTGGTCGAGACCGGAAAAAACGGCCACTTACCGAATGTCCGTTACGAGAAAACGGAGACTCCCATAGCCCTTGCAGCCCCACAGGAATGACAGGCACAGGGCACAGGTCAAGCATCTTGCGTACTCCTGGCTTGAATACACCCAATGAGCCATCCGGCGTCAGCGCACCTTCTGGAAAGACACAAACTAACTCATCGTTCTTTAGTGCCAACTGGACCGCGGCCAAGGCCTTAGCAAGGGCTTCCGGGTCATCCTTGGCGGAAGCAATCGGTATGGCATTGACCTGTCTGAACAGCCAGGAAAGCACTGGTACCTTAAAAATATTGGCGTCCATTACGAATCGGATAGGTCTGGGGCTAATCGCACTCAGAACAAGGGCATCTACATAAGACACATGATTTGGCACAATCAACGCAGCCCCTTGTTCTGGCACGTGCTCGTGGCCGGTCGTTCTCACCTGATAGATTGAATGGACGATTATCCAGCTAACAAATCTCCACAGGAACTCAGGCACAGTCCGATAAATGTAAAGGGCAACCAGCGCGTTCAGGACTGCGCAGACCAGAATGAGTCCAGGCACTCCCAACCCAACTGATAACAGCACTCCGGACATTCCAGCAGCGCTAACCATAAAAATTGCGTTCAAGACGTTATTCGCGCTGATTACTTGCGACTGGCGCTCCGGCGCCGACCTTAGCTGAACAAAGGCATATAACGGCACGATAAACAAGCCACCAAAGACACCAACCATCGCAATGTCCAATAGAACTCGCAAACTTCCAGATAGGTCCAGATACTGCAGCCAAGTCAGGGCCTCAGTATTGCCTGATGCAGCTATAGCTGCGGAAAAGCCCGAAGCCGAAAACGCGAGGTCCGCTGTACAAACAGACAAGCCAATCGAGCCGACCGGCACCAGACCTATCTCGACTTGATGGTTAGACAGACGCTCGCAAAGCAGCGAACCAATAGCCACACCAATGGAGAAGACCGCCAGGAGCATAGTAACGACTGAGGTATCACCATGGAGTAGGTCTTTGCCTAGAGCCGGAATCTGCGAGAGAACCACCGCGCCGATGAACCAGAACCAGGAGATGGCCAATAAACTGTTCCACACTCCCTTGCCTTCGTTGTGCGCGAGCTTCAAAGTCGCCAGAGTTTCTTCCACAATGCTAAAGCGCAACTTCAAATTCGGCGCCGCTTCCCCAGTAGCAGGTACAAACAAGCTAGAGGCGAGCCCCAATAAGGCAACACTGGTAAGCGAAATGGAGAGCCACAAGGGATTGGTTGTTACTGCAGCCAGTACCCCGGCAACCAAGGTTCCACCAAGGATGCTCAGGAACGTACCCATCTCAAGAAGGCCATTCCCGCCGGTTAGCTCATCTTTGCTAAGCACGCACGGCAGCAATGAGTATTTGGCTGGGCCGAAGAATGCCGAGTGGCAGCCCATGAGGAAAATGGATGCCAGCAGCAGCGGTAAGCTCGTCATGTAGAAACCTGCGGAAGCAATCAACATGATGCCCACCTCCGCCAGCTTCACCCCCCGAATAACAATCGATTTGTCGTAGCGGTCGGCAAGCTTCCCGGCAAAGGCCGAGAACAATACAAAAGGCAGGATAAACAACCCGGCTGCAAGGTTAGCGACTAGGCCGCCAGAAAGTGAGGTGTATTCAGCTGCGTGAAATGTCACCAGCAGAATCGCCAGCTGCTTCAGGAAGGAATCGTTGAAGGCACCAGCTAACTGGGTGAGAAAAAACGGTCCATAGCGCCGTTGCCCAAGGAGAGCAAACTGTGACTTGGCGGCTGGACGACTACCTTCATCAACGGAGTGCTTTGCCACCATACCTTGCTCGTTTTGCTCTGAGCTCATACCGCTCTCCACTCACTCACATCGAACAGCGAGAACAGTTTTACCCGACATAAAAAGCAGTTGTCGTTGAAAGCGCCGAGGAACTGGGTGACGAAGAAAGGCGCGAAGCGCCTGGTTTTCAGGAGTCCGAATTGACCGCTCATGCGTGGCTCGCAGCAAAAAGTCGGCGGGTGTTGAAGACCGCCGGTGAAAAGGAATGGCCCTGCCAGCTAAGCAGGCGTTTCAGCGTGAAATCGAAGAGCAGCGGGTTGTGCTGGCGCAGGATGTCGAGATCGTTGATCGCCCCTTTCGGCAACAGGCCGGCCTTGGCCAAAGCTGATGTCGAGGTCAGAGGAACGATGCCGGGCAGCGGGTAGTCCGAGCCGTGCAGCAAGCGGTCGTGCAGGTCGCCGCGTTCGAGCAGCGTGCGGATGAGGGCGGGCTGGCGGTTGCGTTGGGTGATGGCCGAGATGTCGCCGTAGAGCAGCCCCTTGGCGCGCGGTTCGGCCATGAGTTTGAGAAAGAGGTTGAAACTGGAGCGCGGCTTGCCATCGTCGTCGAGGTCATCGCCGAGTGAGGCGCAATGGGCGACAACGACTTTCACCCCGGCATCGAGCGCCCGGCGCAGGCGCAGCGGGTTGCCGTAGGCTTGCGTGTCGCTGCCCTTGACGGCTTTTTCCTCGCCGCAATGGACGATGAGCGGCGTGCCGGATTCGGCCAGGACGCGGTAGAAGGCGTCACACTTGGCGTCGGCCGGGTTCATGCCCATCGCCGCCGGCAGCCATTTGACGGCGCGGGCGCCATTGGCGACGGCCAGCTTGAGCTCGTCGGTCGCGCCGGCGTGGTAGGGATGCAGCGAGGCAACCCATTCGAAGCGAGTCGGGAACTCCTTGGCCAGCTTGGCCGCCCAGGCGTTCGGCACGTAAAAGGCCGAATGCTCCGGGTGGGCGTCGCCCTTGGTGTCGTGAAAATGCTCGAAGGCGAAGAGCATGACCTTGAAGCCTTCCGGCATCGCGTCGCACAGGTTGAGCAGGCGCGCGACATAGGCCTGGTCGACCTTGCCCGGCGCATCGTGGGCGCAGCCGGCGTTCATGTAGAACAGGCGCTGGGCGTAATGCAGCGGGTGCATGGGGGAAGACAGTTGCGGCCCGACAACGATGCCGCTGCCGCCATCGCCGATGCCGGCCAGATGGACGTGGCAGTCCCAGAGCTGCGCTGGGTCGATGCCGTCCCAGGCTTGTCGCAGCCACGGACTGTCGATGAGCCCGGCCGGGATGGCGACGCGGCATTTATTGACGAGCAGCGGCTTGGCCAGCGCCGTGCCACCGGCCGCCAACGCGGCACCGCCGGCCAGCCAGCCGAGGAAGCGGCGACGCCCCCGGTCGGAGATTTTAATTTTGGGCATTTTTTCCGGTTGACCGTGGGAATCAGTCGGCGCGCTCATACCGCCTCGGCCAGTCGTTTCAGCGTCACGTAATCGACCTTGCCCGTACCGAGCAGCGGCAGCGACTCGACCTTGTGAATCTTGCGCGGCACTGCCAGTTCCGGCACGCCGGTTGCGCGGGCCTTGGCGGCGAGCAGTTCGCGGGTCAGTTCGCCGTCGGTGGTAAACAGCACCAGCGCCTCGCCCTTGGCCGCGTCGGGCTGGCTGGTAGCAGCGTGCGGCAAAGCCGGCGAGGTGGCCGTGGCGAGTTTTTCGACGACTTCGAGGCTGACCATTTCGCCAGCGATCTTGGCGAAGCGTTTGACCCGGCCGACGATCTTCACGAAGCCGTCGTCGTCCAGTTCGACCACGTCGCCGGTTTCGTACCAGCCATCGCCGACGTCCGACACCGGCGGTTGCAGCACGCCGGGCTGGTCGGCCTTGAGGTAGCCGGCCATGACGTTCGGGCCACGGACATGCAGGATGCCGCCGCCGTCGATGCCGGGCACCGGAACGAGCTTGTGTTCGACGCCCGGCAGCAGGTTGCCGACCGTGCCCGTGCGGTAGGCCATCGGCGTATTGACGGCGAGCACCGGCGCCGTTTCGGTCGCGCCGTAGCCTTCGAAAATGCGCAGCCCGAACTTCTCGAACCACTGGCTGCGCACTGCTTCCGACAGTTTTTCGGCGCCAGCAACGACGTAGCGCAGGCGGTAAAAGTCGTAGGGATTAGCGAACTTGGCGTAGTTGGCGAGGAAGGTCGAGGTGCCGAAGAGCACCGTACAGCCACGGTCGTAGGCCAGCTCCGGGATCACCCGATAGTGCAGCGGCGACGGGTAGAGGAAGAGGCTGGCGCCGCTCAGCACCGGCAGCAGCGCGCCGGCGGTCAGGCCGAAGGAATGAAAGATGGGCAGCGCATTGAGCACCTTGTCGTGGACCGAGAAGTCGATGACCGAGCAGATCTGCGCGACGTTGGCGAGGATGGCGCGGTGCGGCAGCACGACGCCTTTCGGCTTGCCTTCCGAGCCGGAGGTGAAGAGGACGACGGCAGCGTCTTCCGGCGAAGCGGGCAGCTCGAAGGCGCGCGGGAAATGCAGGGCGTAGGCCATCAGCCACAGCTTGTCGCCGAGGCCGATCTTTTCGCGGACGTCTTCGAGATAGACGAGTTGCACGCCCTTCAGCCCGGCCAATTTGGCGCCCAGCTTGGCCTGCTCGACGAAGGCGCGCAAGGTCACGACGGTGCGGATTTGCGCCGCATCGACGGCCGCCTGCATGGCGTCGGTGCCGGCCGAATAGTTGAGCATGGCCGGGATACGCTTCCTCGCAGTCAAGCCGAAAATCAGGCCGATGGTCGGCACCAGGTTGGGCAACAGCAGGCCGACCTTCTCGCCGGGCTGCGTGATGCGCTCGATCTGGCGGCCGAGCATGAGCGCCATCTTGAACAGGTCGTTGTACGAATACTCGATCTGCTTGACGTCTTCGAGCAGGCGACGGCCGCGGCCATAGATGTCGGCGGCGTCGCACAGCGCGGAATACAGCGTCTGCTGCGGGCGCGAGGCGAAGATCATTTCCTGCATGAGCCGGCGCATCGCCTCGCCCGACTTGCGCCGGCGCAGCTTGGCAGTGGCGCCTTCCGGCATCGGGAAATGCCGCTCGGTCAGAATACTCAGGCGGATTTTCGGGAACAGTTCCTTCGGATGCTTGCCCGACAGGCGCGAGAAGTAGCTGCGCGAAGCACCATCGACGCGCACCGGCACCACCGTTGCCCCGGTCTTGGCGGCGACGAAGGCCGGGCCGTCGTAGACTTTCATGAGCGAGCCGGTCAGCGTGATCCGCCCTTCCGGGAAGATGACCACCGGGCGGCCCGACTCGATCAAGCGGATGACCTTTTTCATGGCCATCGGGCTGGTCGGATCGACCGCCAGATACTCGACCTGCGAAAGCAGGATGCGGAAAAAGAAACTCTCGGCGATGGTCGTATGCACCACGAAAACCGGGTCGATGGGCAGGAAGAGCCCGATCAGCAGGCCATCGAGAAAGGACTGGTGGTTGGCGACGATAAGCAGGCGTTCGTGCTTGAAATTGGCCTGCTGCGCAGAAATTTCGACGCGAAAAAACAGCCTGGCCAGGCCGCGCAACAGCGGCCGCAACAATTTGCGCATCAGGAATTTTCCTTCAGGTAGTTCAGGACGTTGGTGAACGTCGTTTCCAGCGAATCGCGGTTGATCCAGAACCAGACTTCCTTGCCGATCTTCTCGGAAGCCAGCACGCCTGACTCGTGCAGGATTTTCAGATGGTGCGAGACCGTCGACCGGGCCAGCGTCGACACCTCGGCGATCTGCCCGACATTAAGCCGCTCGCCCGGCTCGAAGAGAAGCAGGATGCGCTGACGATGCTCATCGCCCAGCGCTACGAAAATCCGGGACATCGCCTGCCATTCGGCCGGGATGGTTTGGGTGTAGTCGTTTTTCATATCGATAATCTTAGTTATATCGATGCAACTCGTCAACCCACTTTGTCAACCAAAACAAATACGACAAAAGTATGATGACAAAAGTGACATAACCGTTGTAGAAGTTGACCTTTATCAAGTTGCCCCCTTCCAAAAAGCATATAAGTATCAATAGCAGTTAAAACTACATTATTCATTTAAAGTATCACCCTCCCCATGAAAACCATTTTCCTTGTCGATGACTCCGCAACCATCCTGCTCAGCATCTCGAACATTCTGACCAAGGCGGGCTACGCCACCGAAAAAGCCGCCAATGCCGAAGAAGCCCTTCGCAAGCTGCAATCAGGTATCAAGATCGATCTGATGATTACCGACCTCAACATGCCCGGCATGAATGGCATCGAGTTGATCAAGGAGGTCCGCAAGCTGCCAGCCTACAAATTTGTGCCGATTCTTTTCCTGACCACCGAGTCTCAGCAATCGAGAAAACTTGAAGCCAAGGCCGCCGGTGCATCCGGATGGATCGTCAAGCCGGCCACCGCAGACGAACTACTCAACACCATCAAGCTGGTTGTGCGCTGAGACATGGATTTCGCCAAACTCCTGCGCCGGGAACTTACCGTTGCCACACTGGTTGCGCTCGGGGCGGCGAGCGCCGTCTATTTCCTGCACGACCAGTTTCATAGCGCCTTTGCCCCGGCGCCCGCCGCCGATGCCCTCGGTACACTGTTCGTCGTGGCCGTCGCCTTCATCGGCCAACGACTCGTCTCGAAGGCCTTCTTCCGCGACTACATGCTCGGCCTGACCCAGAGGGCCGAGAAGCGCGACAGCAAGGAGGACGCCTTCCACAAGGTGGCCAACGAGGTATCCGGCGAACTGACCCAGGTCCACGACTTCAACGAAGTGGTCCGCGGCCAGCTGAAACGAGTGATCGACGACACCGAAAAGGCCGCCTTCGACATCGTCGAACGCCTGCAGACCATCGATGACGTGGTGACCAAGCTGGATCGTTTCGTCAATGCGACGTCCGACGAAGCCGCCCAGCTCGTCCACGACTCGGAAAAACGCATTGCCCAGAACCAGTCCGTCGTCACGCAGATGGAAGGCTACGTTCAACAGCGCCTGCAAGAAGCCGATCAGGACCAGATCAGGGTGACGCAGGTCGTCCAGGAAGCACGATCGCTCGAATCTCTGGTGCAACTGATCAAACACGTCGCCGGGCAAACCAATCTGCTCGCCCTCAACGCGGCCATTGAAGCCGCCCGTGCTGGCGAAGCCGGTCGCGGCTTCGCAGTCGTCGCCGACGAAGTACGCAAACTGTCGGGCGAAACCGAGGTGGCCGTCGTCAAGATCAGTCAGGGCATTGCCGCGGTAGCGGAACACATTGAAGCCCAATTCCAGGACAAGCTTTCAAACGTCAATCTGGCCAAGGAAAGAGGAATGCTGGAGTTCTTCTCCAGCCAGCTCAACGAGCTTGGTCAAAGTTACGAAGAATTGATGCGCCATGAAACGGGTGTTCTCGTCCAGGTGCAGCAAAGCAGCAGCCAACTCGCCACCATGTTCATGGAGGCGCAGGCCAGCGTTCAGTTCCAGGACGTCAGCCGGCAACAGATCGAGCAAGCAGTGCAGGCCCTGTCGCAACTTGACGAGCACGCCGGTCTGCTGGCCGAACGACTACGTTCCTACGAAAACCCCGGCTTTGTCTACACGCCGATTGCCCAGCACCTGGAGGCGCTCTATAGCCGCTATGTCATGGAAAGCCAGCGTACGACGCACCACGCCACGCTTAACCAGGAGTCAGCCGCGCCAGCCCCGGCCGCATCCCGCATCGAATTGTTTTAGAGGACAAGCATCATGTCGTCCACCCAGCCCCTAGTCATTACCGAAGATCTCACCATCTATCACGCTCTTGAGCAAAAACAGCTATTGCTCGATGCGCTGGCGGCAAGCACTGAACTGGAACTGAATCTCTCCCAGGTTTCGGAAATGGACACAGCAGGCCTGCAACTACTGGTCCTGCTCAAGAAGGAAGCCCAACGGGCAAAAAAATGCGTGCGCATCGTTGCCCACAGCCAGGCGGTCAGCTCGGTTATTGATTTCTGCAACATGGCCGCGGAATTCGGCGACCCGCTGGTCATCCCGGCCCACGAAGCCTCCTGAGCAGGCGGAGAAACAGCATGGACGAAATCACCAGCGTATTCATCCAGGAAAGCCGCGAACAGCTGGCCGAAATGGAATCCGGCCTGTTGCAGCTTGAACAGAACCCGGACGATCACGACAACATCAACGGCATTTTCCGGGCGGCCCACACCATCAAGGGCGGCTCCGGTGTTATTGAATGCCACTTCATCGAATCCTTCACGCACCGTGTCGAAAATGCACTCGATGCGCTACGCAACGGCGAACTGGCCGTCAGCCCGCTGCTTGCCACGCTGCTGCTCGAGTGCTGCGACCACATGGTCAGTCTGATCGACGTGCTGGCCGCCGAAAACGACGCGCCGGATGCGGAACTCAAAGCCAGTGGCGACCTGCTGACTGAACGCCTCAAGGATTTTCTCGACACGATTGGCGGCAACCCTGCCGCCTCCGATGCGTCACAACTGACCGTCGCCGACGATACGGTGGAAGTCGAGAGCTCCGGCGGCGGCATCGTGCTGACCGACAGCTGGCACATTTCCGTACGCTTTGGCGAAAACGTCCTGCGCGGCGGCATGGATCCCCTGTCCTTCATTCGCTATCTGTCCACACTGGGCGAAATCCTCGGCATCGAAACGATCACCGATGCGATGCCTGCGGCCGCCGAGATGGACCCCGAATCCTGCTATATCGGCTTTGAGATCCAGCTTCAGACCCGCAGCTCCAAGGCCGACATCGAACGCGTCTTCGATTTCGTCCGAGAAGACTGCGACCTGCGCATCCTGCCCCCTAACAGCAAGCTTTCCGAGTACATCAAGCACATCCAGGAATTGCCCGAAGACACCATGCGTCTCGGGGAAATTCTCGTCCGCTGCGGCGCCCTGACCCAGGCAGAAGTCGATCAGGGCCTGAGCGATCAAAAAGACTCGGCCGAAAAAATCGAGCTCGATAACGCAGCACCCCAGCCCCAACTGGGAGAAATTCTTGTCGAAAATAAAGTGGTCCACAAGGAAATCGTCGACGCGGCGATTTCCAAGCAAGCCCAGGTCAACGACAAGAAAGCCAAGGATGCCCGACTGGTCCGCGTCCAGGCCGACAAGCTGGATCAGCTGATCGACCTGGTCGGCGAACTGGTCATTGCCGGCGCCTCGGCCAACCTGCTGGCCCAAAACAGCAAGCAGGGTGATCTGGTTGAAGCGACTTCGGTGCTTTCGCGCCTGGTCGAAAATATCCGCGACTCTGCCCTGCAACTGCGCATGGTCCAGATCGGCGACACCTTCACCCGCTTCAATCGCGTCGTACGCGATGTCTCGAAGGAATTGGGCAAGGAAATCGAACTGGTCATCAGCGGCGCAGAAACCGAACTCGACAAAACCGTTGTCGAGAAAATTGGCGATCCGTTGATGCATCTGGTTCGCAATTCGCTGGACCACGGCATCGAACCCACCGCTGTCCGGCTCGAACGGGGCAAACCGGCCTGTGGCCGCGTCTCGCTTAACGCCTATCACGACTCCGGCAGCATCGTCATTGAGATTTCCGATGACGGCGGCGGCCTGAACAAGGAAAGGATAACGGCCAAGGCGCTTGAACGAGGCATCATCCAGCCCGGCGAAACGCTGTCCGACGCCGAGGTCGTGAACCTCATTTTCGAACCCGGCTTCTCAACGGTAGAGAAAGTCTCCAACCTTTCCGGCCGTGGCGTCGGGATGGACGTCGTGCGACGCAACATCCAGTCACTGCGCGGGGCTGTCGATGTCGCTTCGGTCGAAGGCGAAGGCGCCACCTTCACCATTCGCCTGCCACTGACCTTGGCCATCATTGACGGTTTCCTGGTCGGTGTCGGCAAGGCCGCCTATGTCATTCCGCTCGACACGGTCGTCGAATGCATCGAGCTGAAGAACCTGCCGAGCGACCGCAACTTCATGAACCTGCGCGGCGAGGCGTTGCCGTTCATTCGCCTGCGCGAACTGTTCGAGATACCCGGCGAATGTCCGCCGCGCGAAAGCATTGTCGTCGTCCAGTTTGCCGGCCACCGCGCCGGGATTGTGGTCGATCAGCTGATGGGCGAATTCCAGACCGTGATCAAGCCGCTCGGTGTGATGTTCCCGCATCTGCGGGGGATTGGTGGATCAACCATTCTCGGCAGCGGCGAAGTGGCGCTGATTCTTGATGTGGCGGCACTGGTCCATACCGTCAGTCAGGCCGAAGAAAGAAAGATGTTGCCGGGCAGAAATCACCAGCCCACTACCGCACTGCCGAACAATTAACTTATTGCATTTCAAGAAGGGGTAGACCATGTTCAAAAACCTGAAAGTTGGCGTCCGCCTGGGGATCGGTTTTGCTGTCACCCTGGCCCTGCTGATTACCATTTCCAGCATCAGTTTCATGCGCCTTAACGCACTCAGCGATGATATCGGCTCGATGGCCAATGACCGCTTCCCGAAGGTGGTGCAGGCAAACAACATCATTGATGCGATCAACAGCATCGCCCGCCAATTGCGCAACGCCTACATTTACTCGGGCACAGAGCAACAGAAGTCTCTGGAGTCCATTCCCGGTCAAAGAAAGATCATTACCGAAAATTTTGAGAAGCTTGAAAAGACTATCCGGAGCGAACAAGGCAAGGAGCTTCTCAAGAAACTTGCCAGCGCGCGTGCGGCCTATGTGGTCACGCAGGACAAGTTCATAGAGTTGCTCAAGGCCGACAAGAAGGCTGACATCGTGGCCTTGATGCAAGGCGACTTGCGCAAGACGCAGGCCGAATACATCAACAGCGTCAATGCGCTGATCGACTTCCAGACCAAGGCCATGGAAAAGACCGGCAAGGGTGCCGAAGAGAGTGCGGCAGCAGCAATTCGCCTGATCGAGATCATCAGCATTGTTGCAGTACTACTGACCATCGCCTTCGCCTGGTTCATCACGCGCAGCATTACCGGTCCGATTAATGAGGCACTCAATGCTGCCAGCCGCATTGCCGAAGGCGACCTGACGGTCAAGCTCGAAACCGACAGCAAGGACGAGGTCGGCATGTTGATGAATGCCATGCAGAACATGATAGCCAAGCTGACCCAGATCATCGGCGAAGTTCGTACCGCTGCCGACAATCTGACCAACGCAGCCGGCCAGGTTTCGGCCACCGCCCAGTCGCTCTCGCAATCCTCCAGCGAGCAGGCAGCTTCGGTTGAAGAAACCACCTCTTCGATGGAACAGATGACCGCGTCGATCTCGCAGAACACCGAGAACGCCAAGGTCACCGATGGCATGGCCTCGAAGGCTGCCCGTGAAGCGGCTGAAGGTGGCGACGCCGTCGGCAAGACGGTCGACGACATGAAGAGCATTGCCAGCAAGATCGGCATCATCGACGACATCGCTTACCAGACCAACCTGCTGGCCTTGAATGCTGCCATTGAAGCAGCTCGTGCCGGTGATCACGGCAAGGGCTTCGCGGTAGTAGCGGCCGAAGTACGCAAACTGGCTGAACGTTCGCAGGTGGCCGCGCAGGAAATCGGCAACCTGGCTTCGTCTTCGGTCAAGCAGGCTGAACGTGCAGGTACGCTGCTCACCGAAATGGTCCCGACCATCCGCAAGACCTCCGATCTGGTTCAGGAAATCGCCTCCGCCTCCTCCGAGCAGTCATCCGGTGTGGCGCAGATCAATGGCGCCATGGGGCAGCTGAATCAGGCCACGCAGCAGAACGCTTCGGCCTCAGAAGAACTGGCAGCCACGGCTGAAGAACTTGGCTCGCAGGCTGAGCAGTTGCAACAAACGATGACGTTCTTCCGCCTGGACGACAACCAGCGCAGCACCGCCCGCAACTTCGCACCACCGGCTGCTCGTTCCAATGGCGGCGGGGTCAAGCCTCGCGTCGCTGCCCGTGCCGCCGCGGTCCAGGTCAACGAGGGTGACTTCGAGCGTTATTGAGGAGTCATCATGGGACAACTCGTACAAGCCAAGGGAAGCGCTGTCGTCGCCAAGACCGACGAAGCGCCAGCCCAGTATCTGACCTTCTCGCTCGGTGGTGAAATGTTTGGCGTTGGTATTCTCAACGTCAAGGAAATCATCGAGTACGGGAACCTGACTGAAATACCGATGATGCCGGCCTTCATTCGCGGCGTCATCAACCTGCGCGGCAGCGTGGTACCGGTCATCGACCTGTCGGCCCGCTTTGGTGGAAAGTCCACCGAAGTCGGTCGGCGGACCTGCATCGTCATCGTTGAAGTTCCCGATGAGGATACTCGCCACGATATCGGCATCATTGTCGATGCGGTTTCCGAGGTTCTGGAAATTCCCGGCAGCGAAATCGAACCACCGCCCTCATTTGGCGCCAAGATTCGGGCCGATTTCATATTTGGCATGGGCAAGGTGGCTGGCAAGTTCGTCATTTTGCTGGAAATAAACAAAGTCCTCTCCGTTGAGGAAATCGCCATGCTGACCGGGGCTGAAAATGCTGCGGCAGAGGCGGGATCCCAAACTTGAGATAAGGCTACGTCGGAAATTTGCCTGCAGGCCGGCGATTCGTTGGGCGAAAGGATGTATGGACTACAGCAAGCTGCCCTCTCAGGAAATCGAACGCCTCGCCCGGGCCATTCATCCCGGGGCTTGGGCCATTGAGCCCGAACGACCGCTATCGACCCTGCTCGGGTCGTGCGTGGCCGTCTGCCTGTTCGACCCGCAGTCGCGGGTCGGCGGTTTGAACCATTTCATGCTGCCCAACATCCGGCGCAGCAGCAACGACGATGTCGACTCGCTGCTTTCCGGCTCCTATGCCATGGAAGCACTGCTCAATGCCTTGCTGCAAAAAGGGGCGAAAAAAGTTCGCCTGCAGGCCAAGGCTTTCGGAGGGGGGACGATCATCAACACGTCCGGCCAATCGATGAGCATTGGCCTGCGCAATGCGGAATTCACCAAGGAATGGCTGGACCGCGAGAGCATTCCGCTTCTCGCTTCCGACTTTCTCGGGCCGTGGTCGCGCAAGGTGTTGTTCCTGCCGACCACCGGCGATGCCTTTTGTCGACGCATGGTCACCAATATGGTGACCGCTGAGACGATTGCGCGCGAAGAGCAGAGTTACGCCGCGACGCTGACCCAGAAACCGAAACCCACCGAGAAGAAGATCGAGTTGTTCTGATGGCCGAACCCAGCCCCATCACCGACCAGGAATTTGCCCTTTTCCAGCGCCTGATCTACAAGATTGCCGGCATCAGCCTGAGCGATGCCAAAAAGATCCTGCTCGTCGGCCGTCTGACCCGCCGTCTCAAGGTCTACGATCTGAGCACCTTCACGCAGTATTACCGGATGCTGTCGACCGGCGAGCATCCGGAAGAGTTGCAGACGATGGTCGATCTGCTGACCACCAACGAAACCTATTTTTTTCGCGAACCCAAGCATTTCGATTTCCTGCGTGACGAAATCATCAAGAAACGCCGAAGTCCGGCAACCTTCCGCGTCTGGAGCGCAGCCAGTTCGAGCGGCGAGGAGGTGTACACGCTGGCCATGGTCCTCGCCGAAAACCTGCCGAATACGCCCTGGGAAATCGTCGGTTCGGACATCAGCACGCAGGTTCTGGCCAAGGCGGCCACCGGTCACTACTCGCTGGCCCGAACCGAGGGCATTCCCCCCGGTTTCATGACCAAATACTGCCTGAAGGGTGTGCGCTCGCATGCCGGAACCTTCCTGATTGCACCGGAATTGCGCAAGCGGACCCATTTCTATCAAATCAACCTGATGAATCCGATCGACGCCGACATCGGCGAGTTCGAAGTCATTTTCCTGCGCAATGTCATGATCTACTTTGACCCGCAGACCAAGGCAAAAGTGGTGCACAATCTGCTGCCACGCCTCAAATCCGGCGGTCATCTGATCATCGGACACTCGGAGACACTCAACGGGATCACCGATCGGGTCGATGCGGTTCTCCCGACCATTTATCGCAAACCATGAGCCTGCAAGCCGCCGAGATTCACACGGTTTTTCTCAATCCCGGAGAGTTTCACTTCGGTGCGGGAAAGACACGCATCTCGACCCTGCTCGGCTCCTGCGTGTCGATCACGCTCTGGCATCCGCGCCGCCGCATTGGCGGCATGTGCCACTACATGTTGACGGAACGCACGCGCCCGGCCAATTCCGCGCTCGACGGGCGCTTCGCCAGTGAGGCATTCGAATTGTTCCTACAGCACGTTGAGGCAGCGGGAACACGGCCCGGTGAATATCAGGCAAAACTGTTCGGCGGCGCCAACATGCTGGCCGACGCTGCAGGCAAGGTGATGGACATTGGTCCGCGCAACGTGGCCTATGGCAGGCAGTTGCTGAGTTCCCGAAACATTACCCTGATGGCCGAACACGTGGGCGGGAGCGGGCGCCGCAAGCTGCATTTCGACATCTGGAGCGGTGACGTCTGGCTAGCCTTTCCGCAGGGTTCGGACGCGGAAATCAGGAACGCTTGTGGCTGACAAGAAGATAAAAGTCATGATCGTTGATGACTCCGCGCTGGTGCGCCAGGTCGTCTCGCAGGCCCTGACCAGCGATCCGGGTATCGAGGTCATTGCCACCGCATCGGACCCGCTGTTCGCGCTGCACAAGATGAAGGCGCTGTGGCCGGATGTGCTGGTGATCGATATCGAAATGCCGCGCATGGACGGCATCACCTTTCTCAAGAAAATCATGGCCGAGCACCCGACCCCGGTCGTCGTCTGCTCATCGCTGGCTGAAAACGGCGCGCAGGCAACGTTCGAGGCACTTGCGGCGGGGGCCGTTTCCATCATCACCAAACCCAAGGTCGGTCTTAAGAGCTTTCTCGAGGATGCGTCGAACGACATCATCCACGCCGTACGCAGTGCAGCCAAAGCCAACATGCGGGCACTCCAGGCCGCCCCTTTGCCGTTGCTCGAACGTCCGAAGCTGAGCGCTGACGCCATGCTCAGCGCAGCCACCCATCGGGCGCTTGAACGCACGACGGACCAGGTCGTGGCCATCGGCACATCGACCGGTGGCACGCAGGCACTGGAGGCGGTACTCACCAAGCTGCCGGCAACCACGCTGGGCATTGTCATCGTCCAGCACATGCCGGAAAAGTTCACGGGAATGTTCGCTGAACGCCTGAATGACCTGTGCCAGATCGAGGTCCGCGAGGCGAAACACGGTGATCGTGTCATCCCTGGCCTGGCCCTCATTGCGCCCGGCGGCCGACACATGATGCTCAAGCGCAATGGGGCGCAGTACGTTGTCGATGTGGCCGACGGGCCGCTGGTCAATCGGCACAAGCCGTCGGTTGATGTACTCTTCCGCTCCGTCGCCAAGTTTGCCGGCGCCAACGCGCTCGGTATCATCATGACCGGCATGGGTGACGACGGTGCCCGCGGCATGAAGGAAATGCATGCTGCCGGGGCAAAGACCATCGCCCAGGATGAAGCAAGCTGTGTCGTGTTCGGCATGCCCAAGGAAGCAATCAAGCTGGGAGCAGTCGATCAGACGATTCCGCTCGACAAGATCCCGGCTGCCATCGTCAGTTACGGCAAGGGATTCTGAGAAAGGTCACAAAATGGATATTCAGGCTGCGTTGAACACACTGGCTGCAGAAGCCGCTCGTGGCGACATGGTGTTTCCGACCCATGCCGATATCGCGCTGCGGGTGCAGCGTGCCCTCGACGATCCCGATTGCGCCATCGACCAGTTGAGCAAGCTCATCTCGGCGGAACCCATCCTCTCGGCCAAGGTGGTGAGCGTCGCCAATTCGGTGGCCTACAACCCCTCCGGCCGGGCCATGAGCGATGTCCGCAGCGCCGTTTCCCGGCTCGGGTTCAACACCCTGCGCACAATGGCAACGGCCGTCGTGATCCGTCAGATGCAGGGCATGGCGCAGTCGCCGGAGCATCGGGCGCTGGCCGGCCGCCTGTGGGAACACACGGCGCACGTCGCCGCGCTGGCCCGGGTGATCGCCCGTCGGGTGACCAGGCAGGACCCCGAGGCCGCTTTCTTTGCCGGCATCGTTCATGAAGTCGGCGCCTTTTATCTGATCTCCCGCGCCAGCGCCTTTCCCGGCCTGCTGGAGAGCGATCTCGAAGCATGGCACGATGCCGGAGAAGCGCAGGTTGGCCGTAGCGTGCTGAGCGCCCTTGGCGTTCCGGAAAACATCCGGGCCGCCCTGGAAACGCTGTGGGCCGGCTATCTGGCGATGCCTGCGACTTCGCTCGGCGACACCTTGCTGCTGGCCGACCAGCTATCGCCCGTCGAGTCGCCGCTGGCCGAGCTGTCCGGGATGAGCAACAAGGGGATGCGGGCCGATATCGACCTGCTGGTCGATGGCGAAACGCTGAGCAGCATCCTGGCCGAATCAGCCGAGGAAGTGGCGTCGCTGAGCGCGGCCCTGAATGCGTAGAAAAAAATCGGGCGACGAAAAAATTCGAACCCGGCGAGCCGGAAATCTGGAAAACTCTCCGCACAAGCCACGCCCTCTCCTCCCTTCATGAAACCGTCCCGTACCGAATACCTTGACCTGCCCGACGTCCGCCTGCATATCCGGCGCTGGGGCAATCCCGATGCGCCGACGCTCTTCCTGCTGCACGGCTGGATGGATGTTTCGGCCTCGTTCCAGTTTGTCGTCGATGAACTGGCCAGGGACTGGAACATCGTGGCACCGGACTGGCGCGGCTTCGGGCAATCGGAATGGCTGAACCGGCCCTACTTTTTCGCCGAGCACATCGGCGACATGGAGGCCATCGTCGACCGCTACGCGCCGGACGGTAAGGTCAAGCTGGTCGGCCACAGCATGGGCGGCATTTTGTCCTGCCTCTATGCCGGCATTCGGCCGGAGCGCGTCGAAAGCGTGGTGTCGCTGGAAGGCTTCGGCATCGCGCCGACGACGCCGGAAATGGCGCCGGAGCGCTACCAGAACTGGCTGGGCGCCCTCAGAAAACCGCCGCGCATGCACGCCTACGCCGACCGCGCCGCCTTTGCCCGCCGGCTGTTGCACAGCGACTGTTTCCTGACGGCCGAGCGCGCCGAGTTCCTGGCCAAGTATCTGGCCCGTGTCGGCGATGGTGAAAACCGTGCCGGCCTGCGCCATCACGGCATCATCTGGAACGGCGATCCGTGGCACAAGGCGCCCGCCCCCTATTTGTTCCGGCTCGAAGAGTCGATGGCGATCTGGAAGCAGATCACCTGCCCGGTGCTCTGGGTAGCCGGACGACAGTCGTGGGTGATCCGCGATTTCGGGCAGCGGCCAGGCGACTGGGAGGCGCGTCAGGCGTGCTTTGCCAATGTTCGCGAGGAATGGGTCGATCAGGCCGACCATATGTTGCACCACGATCAGCCGGCCGAGGTGGCACGGATTGTCGAGGCGTTTATCGGCTGATGGAGGCCAATGCCACGGTCAACCGGAAATTTTGGCCAGAAATGAAAAAAGCCGGGGAACCCCGGCTTTCAGCCAAACCTTACTGCTTAGTGGTAGGCGGTCTTCGAAGCCAGTTTGGCGGCCATGAAGCAGGCCAGACAAAGAATAACCACCGTAAAAGTGATGCCGACGTAAGAGAGTTCGTCCATTTTTATAGCCTCTGTTTGGGTTGGGTCTGATTGCAAATCAGGCAGTAAGACAAGGCTCGTGGAAAAAGTTCCCGACTGACGGAAATTTTTTTGTGCAACGCAACAAGGCCCGGTGGATGAGACCGGGCCTTGTCTTTTTACAGCGGCAAAAATCAGCGGCCGACCGACCCGCTCGGCGCTGCACGCAGGTATTGATTGGGCCAGACGCCGACCTGCCGCAACTCCTGCGCCGCCTGCAACGGCCAGTACGGATTGCGCAGGATTTCGCGGCCGATGAGAACCATGTCGGCCTGCCCGGTACGCACGATGTGGTCGGCCTGCACTGCCGAGGTGATCAAGCCGACGGCAGCAGAAGGCAAGCCGGCTTCGTTACGCACGCGGGCGGCGAATTCGGTCTGGAAGCCGGGGCCGGCCGGAATTTTCGCCGTCGGGACGAGGCCGGCGGTGGAGATATCCGCCAGATCGACGCCGAGCGTTTTGAGGCCACGGCACAATTCGACCGTTTCGTCGGCTGTCCAGCCGCCTTCAACCCAGTCGGTGGCCGACAGACGGATAAGCAGCGGCAGGTTTTCCGGCCAGACGGCGCGCACGGCAGTGACGACCTCGCGCAACAGGCGGGTCCTGTTGTCGAAACTGCCGCCGTAGGCGTCGGTGCGCTGATTCGACAGCGGCGACAGGAACTGATGCAGCAGATAGCCGTGGGCGGCGTGCAGCTCGATGGCCTGAAAACCGGCCACGACAGCCCGCCTCGCCGCCGCGACGAAGGCCGTGACGACCTCGGCAATCTCGGCGACGCTCAGTTCATGTGGCTGGGCATAGCCGTCGCCGAATGAAAGCGCTGACGGCGCCACGGCCTGCCAGCCGCCTTCGTCGGCGCGCATAGTCCGCTGTTCGCCCCAGCCCAGCCCGACGCTGGCCTTGCGCCCGGCGTGGGCCAGCTGCAAGGCCGGCACGCAGCCGTTCTCTTTGGCCAGCTTGGCGATCCGGGCCAGCGGCTCGATCTGTTCGTCCTTCCACAGGCCGAGGTCGCCGGCGCTGATCCGCCCTTCCGGCACGACGGCCGTGGCTTCAAGGATCAGCAGACCGGCCCCGCCAACAGCACGGCTGCCGTAATGAACGAGATGCCAGTCGGCAGCCATTCCATCGTGGGCCGAGTATTGGCACATCGGCGGGATACCGATGCGGTTCTTGAAGGTGATGTCGCGCAGTTTGAGGGGTTCGAAGAGGTGACTCATGATTTCAATTTTGGGCAAAAATTCCGGTTGACCGTGGAAGACTCAAAAATAGCGGTGCTTACTCGCCGCGCGCCCGACGCACGGTGATCGACTCGCCGGCGACGCCCCAGTTGTCAGTATCGACCTCGTCGATGACGACCACCGTGGTTTTCGGGTTCTTGCCGAGCACATCGACGAGCAGTTGCGTCGCCCCGGCGATCAGGCGCGCCTTCTGTTCCGGCGTCGCCCCCTCGCGGGTGATCTTGATATTGACGTAGGGCATCAGCGATTCCTTAGCGATTCACGTCGACGACCACACGTCCGCGCACCTTGCCATCCATCAGTTGCGCAGCCGTTGGGATGGCCTCGGCCAGCGAAACTTCATGCGTGATCAGGCCGAGCTTGCCGACGTCGAGGTCGGTCGCCAGCCGTTGCCAGGCGACCAGCCGATCCGGCCGCGGGCACATCACGCTATCGACACCGACCAAGGTCACGCCGCGCAGGATGAAGGGGGCCACCGACGACGGGAAATCCATGCCGCCGGCCAGCCCGCAGGCCGTCACGACGCCGCGATATCTGGTCGTCGCGCAGATATTGGCCAGCGTGTGCGAGCCGACGACATCGACCGCCCCCGCCCAACGTTCCTTGCCGAGCGGTTTGCCCGGGACCGAGAAAAGACTGCGGTCGAGCACCTCGGCTGCGCCGAGTTGCTTGAGGTAATCCGTTTCCTCCGGCCGACCGCTGACCGCCACGACCGTGTAGCCGAGCTTGGCCAGCACGGCAATGGCCACGCTGCCAACGCCGCCCGCCGCACCAGTAACGACAATCTCGCCGTCCGTCGGTTTGACGCCTTGCCGTTCCAGCGCCAGCACGCAGAGCATGGCGGTGTAGCCTGCCGTGCCGATAGCGACGGCTTGCTTTTCCGAGAACGCCGCCGGCAGCGGCACCAGCCAGTCGCCCTTGAGCCGCGCCTTCTGCGCCAGCCCGCCCCAGTGCGTTTCGCCGACGCCCCAACCATTGAGCACGACGCGGTCCCCGGCCTTGTAATCGGCGTGGCTGCTCGCCTCGACCGTGCCGGCGATGTCGATGCCCGGCACCATGGGGAATTTGCGCACCACCGGACCTTTGCCGGTAATCGCCAGGCCATCCTTGTAGTTCAGCGACGAGTAATCGACACGCACCGTCACGTCGCCTTCCGGCAACCGGCTTTCATCAATGTCCTGTACCGACGCCCGGTAACCGGCGTCGTCCTTCTCGATCAGAATGCCCTTGAACATCGTCATCTCCGTTTAATGTTGTGCGCAGAGCGCCGGGGCAGCGTCGCGCTTTTCGACCAGCTTCAGTATAGCCAAGAGCACGACGCCGACGACCATGACCCCGCCAGCCAGATACAGCCCGATCGAATAGTTGCCCAACCGCGTCGCCAGCCAGCCGACCACGGCCGGCCCGATGATCTGCGCCACGCCGTAGGAGAGCGTCATCTTGCTCATCATCTTGGCCGGCCGCGTCGGGTAGTAACGCCCAGCCATGGTCAGGACCAGACTGACCATGCCGATGAAGGTTCCGCCAAAGAGCAGCGCGCCGAACAGAGTCACATACAAACCGCCCACGGCCACCGGCAGGACGATGCCGACGATCTGCAGCACGGCGGCGAGGATCAGGGCATTGATGTCGCCCGTGTAGCGGGCGATCAGGTCCCAGTTGAAGGCAGCCGGCGCGGCCGCCAGACCGATGGCCAGGAAGGCCAGCCCGCCCTGCCCGGCCAGTCCCGGCAGGCCATTGACGATGGCGACGATAAAGGTCGCGCTGATCACGTAACCGAAGCCGGCGCAAAAATAGGCGGCCATGAAGATGCGCAGGAACAGCGGGCTCGGCGGATTGTCGTGCATGGTCGCGCCGCTCTTCGTCACCGTGCTCGTATCCGGCGCCGGCAGCCAGGCCAGGGCCGGCACGATGAGCAGACAGGCCAGGGCCGAAAAGGCGAACCACTGTTCGCGCCAGTCGAAGGAACCGTTCATGAGCCACACCGCCACGGCGCAACCGGCAATGCCCAGCCCGATGCCGGCGAAGTGGATGCCGAGCTCCGGCCGATGATTGTGGCGGATCAGCCAGTTGAGAATGAGGCCAGTGCCGAGCAGCATGCCGGCCGCGCTGGACAGCCCGGCGATGAAGCGCGAGGCCATCCAGAGCAGCGGATCGGTGGTCAGGCCCATCATGACCGTACTCAGGATGGCGACGACCAGCCCGATCCGGTACAGCTTGTCCTTGAGCACGAGGTCGCTGATCTGCGAGGCGATCAGCGCGCCAGTCAAATAGCCGGCGTAATTGAGCGCGGCCAGCCAGCCGGCTTCGGCCAGCCCCAGACCGGCCTGCTGCTGCATGAGCGGCAGCAGCGGCGTGTAGGCGAAACGGGCGACGCCGAAAGTCAGCAGCAAGCTGAAAATCCCGGCGCTCAACACCTGTAATCGTTCTCTCTGTGAGGTCATGAATGACTCCTTTTTTATGCTTGATATCCGAACAATAAACAGCGTAAAGTATCCGTACAAGTGATTTGTTCAGAATCAATCATTCGTTTTTTGAGATACCAATGGAACTCGTCGCCCTCCGCACTTTCCAGGCCGTCGTCGAAGAAGGCGGCATCCTCGCCGCCTCGCGCAAGCTCAACACGGTCCAGTCCAACGTCACCGGCCGCATTCGCCGGCTGGAAGAGGAACTCGGCGCCGAGTTGTTCTTCCGCAAGGGACGCGGCCTCGAACTCGCGCCCTCCGGACGTGTTTTGCTCGACTACGCCCGACGCATGTTGATGTTAGAGCGCCAGACTGCCACCGCCGTTCGCCAGGTCGGCGAAAGTGCTGGCGAATTGCGCATCGGCGCCATGGAAACCTTCGCCGCCCTGCACCTGCCCAGTGCGCTCAAGGCTGTGCGGGCGACCCACCCCGGCCTCGAACTGCGCATCTTCACCGACACGACCAGCACGCTGACCGAGAAGGTGCTCGACCACAAGCTCGACTGCGCCTTCGTCGCCGGCCCGGTCATCCACCCCGACCTGCAGTTCGACGAACTGGTCGTCGAAGAACTCGTGCAGATTCACGCCGCCGGCACTGACCCGGTCATGCTGCCGCTCATCCTGTTCCGTGAGGGTTGTGCCTACCGCACGCGCGCCATCGCCTGGCAGCGCGCCCAGGGCCACGCCGTGGCGGATGCCATGGAATTCGGCACGCTCGAAGGGATTCTCGGCTGTGTCGCCGTCGGTCTCGGCTGGACGCTCATGCCGCGCCGCGTCGCCGAACAGTCCAGCCACGCTGCCGATCTCGTCATCGAAACGGTACCCGACGAATTCAGCCTCGTCCCGACCGGCATGATCTCGCTGCGCGAAGCCGCGCCGATGGCCGCCCTGAAAACCCTGAGCGACGGTATCGTAGCTTCGGCTAATCGCGTCAGGACTTGAGCAACTCTTCCCGCGAACCCAGCCAGCGCTGCAGATGCTTTTCCGCCAGCGCCGGATGCTGGGTCAGCATCTCCTCGGCCACGTCGCGCGCCATCTCGACCAGATCGGCATCCATTTCCAGATCGGCATAACGCAGGAGCGGCACGCCGCTCTGCCGGGCGCCGACGAACTCGCCTGGCCCGCGAATCTGCAAATCCTGGCGGGCGATCTCGAAGCCGTCGGTGTTCTCGAAAATGATCTTGAGGCGCTGGCGCGCCACCTCGCCGAGCGGCCCGGCGTAAATCAGGATGCAACTCGACTCGTACTGGCCACGCCCGACCCGGCCCCGCAACTGGTGTAGCTGCGACAGGCCGAAACGCTCGGCGTGCTCGATGACCATGAGGCTGGCGTTGGGCACATCGACGCCGACTTCGATGACCGTCGTCGCCACCAGCACATCGATCTCGCCAGCAGCGAAGGCGGCCATCACGGCCTGCTTTTCGTCGGCTTTCAGGCGGCCATGCACCAATCCCACGGTCAACCGGAAATTTTGGCCAAAATCGGAAAACCGCTCGACCAACGATTCGTAGGTTTCCTGCGCCGTCTGCAACTGCAGCGCTTCCGATTCCTCGATCAGCGGGCAGACCCAGTAGGCCTGCCGGCCCTCCTCGACATGCTTCTTCACGAAACCGACCACGTCGTCGCGCCGGTTGTCGGCGACCAGCCGCGTCTTGATCGGCGTCCGGCCGGGCGGCAGTTCATCGAGCACGGTGACGTCGAGGTCGGCGTAATAACTCATGGCCAGCGTGCGCGGAATCGGCGTCGCCGACATCATGAGCTGATGCGGGTTGTCGCCCTTCTTGCGCAGCGCGAGGCGCTGGGCGACGCCAAAGCGATGCTGCTCGTCGACGATGGCCAACCCCAGTTTGGCGAAGTCGACGCCGTCCTGAATCAGCGCATGCGTGCCAACGACCAGTTGCGCCTCGGCCGCCGTCGCAGCCAGCTGTTCGCGCTTGGCCTTGGTTTTCAGGCTGCCGGACAGCCAGGCGACGCGAACGCCCAGCGGCTCCAGCCAGTCCTTGAGTTTCAGGTAATGCTGTTCGGCGAGGATTTCCGTCGGCGCCATGAAAGCCGCCTGCCAGCCGGCCGAAATCGCCTGGCAGGCCGCCAGCGCCGCGACGATGGTCTTGCCGGCGCCGACATCACCCTGTAGCAGGCGCTGCATCGGGTAGGGCTGCGCCAGATCGGCCCCAATCTCGGCCATGGCCCGCACCTGCGCGCCGGTCAGGCCGAAGGGCAGGCTGTCGAGCAGGCGGGCACCGAGATCATCGCGCGCCTTGAGCACCGGCGCCCCCTGTTCGCGGCGGGCGAGGTAAGCGCGGCGCAGCGACAGTTGCTGGGCCAGCACCTCGTCGAACTTCACGCGCCGCCACGCCGGATGATTGCGCGCATGCAGGGTATCGAGGTCGGTGCCGGGTGGGGGCTTGTGCAGGAAATTCAGGCTGCGCGCCAGGCCGGGCAGCTTGAGGCGCTGACGTAGTTCGTCGGGCAGCGTTTCGGAGAGGTCACCGACAACCAGCGCCTTGCCAATCAGCTTCTGCAAGGCCGAATTGGCCAGTCCTGCCGTTGTCGGATAGATCGGCGTCAATTCCTCGGGCAGAGCCTCGTCTTGACCGATCTTGCGAAAACGCGGATGCACCATCTCGGCGCCGAAAAAGCCGCCACGCACTTCGCCAAAAGCCCGGATGCGCGAGCCTTCGCTAAGGGCGGCCTGCTGGTTTGGGTAAAAACTGAAAAAGCGCAGCGTGATCTCGCCGCTCTCATCGGCCGCGCGCACGACCATTTGTCGGCGCGGCCGGAACTGAATTTCATTGCTGCGGACGACCACCTCGACCTGCACCGGATCGTTGCCAAAACTCCGATTGACCGGTGTGATGCGCGTTTCGTCCTCGTAGCGTAGCGGCAGGTGCACCAGCAAATCGGCCTCGCGATGGAGGCCGATCTTGGCAAGCTTCTTCTGCAGCGCCTCGGAGGCGCGAATGGGCGGAGAAGCCGGGGCCGGCGCCCCCGCTGTCGTCATCGGGCGTTAATCAGCCGATGAACATCACCGCATCGGCCTCGACCAGCGCGCCACGCGGCAATTCCTTGACACCAACCGCAGCACGGGCCGGGAACGGCTCGCTGAAATACTTGGCCATCGTTTCATTGACCTTGGCGAAGTTGGCCAGATCGGTCAGGAAGACGTTGAGCTTGACCACATCGGCCAGCGAGCCGCCCGCCGCTTCCGCCACGGCCTTCAAATTATCGAAAACGCGAACGATTTGCGCATCGATCCCGTCTACCATCTGCATGGAAGCCGGATCGAGCCCGATCTGCCCGGACATGTAAACAGTGTCGCCGACGCGCACGGCTTGCGAATAGGTGCCGATGGCGGCCGGGGCATTCGGGGTGACGATGATGGTCTTGGCCATGAGTAAGCTTCCTGTATCCGGATTGCAAAACCCTATTTTAGCCTTGGTAGCCCATGAAACCACGCATCGAATCCCTGGAAAAAATGCTCGACGGCCCGCGCGACGGCGCCCTGCTCCGCTTCTCGCTCGGCAACGAATACCTCAAGGCCGGCGACCCTGCCAAGGCGGCCGAACAATTCCGCGCGGCCGTCGACCGCGATCCCAATTACTCAGCCGCCTGGAAAGCCCTCGGCAAAGCGCTCGCCGAGTCCGGCGAGCACACAGCGGCCCTCGCAGCCTATGAACGCGGAATCACCGTCGCCGAAACGAAAGGCGACATTCAGGCAGCCAAGGAAATGACCGTCTTCGCCAAGCGGATTCGCAAGGCGCTCGGCGAATAGCGAGTCCCCTCTTCTGACAACACCTTATTTCGACGCCCTTGAACAAATCAATCTGCGCGCGGATTTAGCTTGCCAAACATTTCGGCAAGCAATTCTTTGGTAATACTTTCTCCACGATGAAACGCATGGAGAAATGAATCTCGCCAGCGTCCAGAAACAAGCAACTGGCCAGTTTTTGCGTCATAAAGACTTATCGTTATCGACTGGAGATACATTGCCATATCCCAGCGCCAAACATCGGTGTAAGTCAATACGGCATCTGAGTCAGCATTTTTTCTGATGCCAGCAGCAACCGCAGGGTTCGTCTCAACCCCCTGCATGAGCAAGGCATCTGAAATATAGCCGTCCACTTCCGGCGAGTTGCCCGCCAACGGTGAAAATGCTGCGCTCTTAATCTGCTCAGGGACAGGCGCATTTGTGCGAGTCACCGTTTGAGTACCGCCGCACCCTCCAAGAATGGAGCAAAGACAGATTAAAAACACAAGAAAATATCGACTCACGTTAAACACCCTCCCTTAAATCATCTATAAAAAATTTGCTCAAAACAATAGAGCAAAAGAAATCAACGAACTGTTGTTCGTTCAAAAGCAAGGTTGAAACTGGGATAGTTAAATTCACCATCTAACGAATTGTTACAAATAGCCCCGGCATCGATGTATGCCAGGCAGGGGGTGTTCGCGTTATTTGCTTACGTAACCACCGGACACATTCTGCAATGAACCTCCAACAAACGCTTCTTCGCCTTGGCTTCGCTACCGCACTGATCGGCAGCCTGGGAGCCTGCGCAGTGGCACCTTATCCGGTGGGCTATCACCGGCCACCGCCGGCGTATGTCGAAACGTATCCGGGCTATGGCCAACCGAGCGGGACCATTTACTACAACTCCGGGTATCGTCATTACGACGACCGTGGCGGGCGTTACTACGATGATCGCGGCAGTCGCTATTACGATGACCGCCGTTACGAGGAACCTCATCGCCAAGAAGCGCCGTTGCCGCCGCCCCTGCAGCTGCATCGCGACGTCCGGCGCAGTCTCGGCTTGCCGCGCCTGCCGGGCATGCCCTGAACGAGGCTAGTTCTTACCCCTGGGCGGCACGAGGATGGTCTCGACGCCCAATTCCTTGAGTTTGGCCTGTGCTGCCTCGGCCTCATGCTTGGTCTTGAACGGACCAACTTGAACGCGGGTTTCCAGCGTCGATGGCACACCACTCAGGGTTAGCCGGGCATGCAGTTCCTCAGCGCGCTGGACGCTCGAAAAAACACCGGCCTGAAGCAGGAACCCAGAGAAAAGTCGAGACACGGCCGGAGGCGTAACGGCCGGTGCGGGCCGCGTTTCGACGATGCGTGCAGGTTTCGGGGCCACCGGCTCAGCCGGAATAGCGGCGCGTGGCGGCGGCAGGATGTTTGATGGTGCCGTTGTCGCCTCCGGCACCGGTACCGGCGCTGGGGCAACCGCAGGCGACGGCGCTAACGGCTTTTTGCTCGTTTCCACGGTCAACGGGGATTTTGGCCGATTTTCGACAACTGCATCCGGCTTGGCCTCGACAACGGGCGGGGCATGGGTTTCGACCTGAGGTGGCGGAGGCGGCTCTGCGGCGACTGGCTTTTCCGGCTCCGGTGGCGCGGGCAGATTTTCTGCCGGGGTCACCGGCTGCGATGCTTCTTTTTTCGGCGCCACCGGTACGGGCTTGGTGAACACTTGCTCTTCCGACTCGTCCGGCACCGTTGCCAGATAATCGAAAAAAGCCAGGACGCCGAGCAAAACCGCGACCAGCACACCAGCCACAGCCAGGCGCGCAAGCAGCTTGCTGCGAATCTCGCCGGCCCCTGCTTCGCTTACGGAAACTTCCGGTTCTTCTGCCATTCCCACCCTCAACGTTCCTGACTTTTGGCCAGTGCCACGACCAGTTCGGCCTCGGCACGGGCGATACCGCAACGTTCGGCGATCGCCGCCGGATCGTAACCCGAAACGGCCATCTGCATGGCATCGCCATAAATCGGGGAAACCGTTTGGCTGGCACGCAGATGCGCCAGTTCCTGATGCATGTCCTGGCGCAAGGCAGCCAGCTCGCCACGAATGGCATCGACCTCGTCACGCATCTGGGCCACTTCCTGCTCAAGACCACTGCGCAGGGCATCTCCAGCCAAGCCAGCCGAAGCCTGCGCCCAGCTCTCATCTGCATCGGACGAAGTCTCTGGCGGCTTCTCATCCGCTTCATCGCCAGCCATGACTGAAGGAGGCATTTTTTCGGAAACTGCCCGGCGGTTGCGCAGCAGGAGCATACGCACCAACACGAACAGCATGTAAGCCGCAACCAGCGCGATCAAGCCGATCACGCCCTCGCGCAGCCCCAGCGTCATGCCACCCAGTTCAAGCGCCGGCAATTTGGTCTCAGCCGCGACAGCTTAGAAACCAACCGAATATTGCACGCCAAGAATATGTGCGCTGGCATCGTATTTGCCCTGCAGCGCCCCCTGTGAAATGGTCGGATCGATGACGTAAAGGTAGGAGTAGCCCAGATCGAATTTGCCCACGGACCCGGCATTCCACTGCCCGCCGAGCGACAGCCACAGGCGGTTGTTGTCCGGCACGCGCGGCGAGCGGTACTCGTCGCGGACCGGCGTGCGGTCGAATGCGATACCGAATTTCAGCTTGGCCTTGTCGGTTGCCTTGTAACCGGCGCCCCAGGCGAAACGCCAGGAGTTTTCGTAGTTGAAAATCTCGGGAGCGCCAACCGGTGCGCCACTACTCTGAGTGACGACAGCCAGATTTCTAAAGCTATTCCATCGGGTGTACGACAGGTCGCCCATCGCTTCCCAGCGGTCCGAAACTTGTTGCCATACAGACAGGATGAAAGTGTCTGGCAACTTGACATCCGCCTTGACCGGAAGAGCGCCATTGAGTGTTCCCTCAAGCGTGTATTTGATGGCCGAGCGGTAGGAAATACCCACCCGCATAGCTGGCGACAGAGTGAACATGGCACCGGCATTCCAGCCCCACGACGAATCGTCAGCCTTGAGGGTTGCGCCGGTCTTGGTCAATTCGCCATCAATGCTCTGGTAGTTAAGACCAAAACCCAGCGAAATTTTGTCGCTGAGGCGATAGGCGATAGAGGGATTGAGATTGACTGTCTTGATTTCCGATTTGATTGCTCTTGCCGACCCAGCACCGGCCGGCCCCCACACAGCGTCGTATTCCGTAGCCAAGCCAAAGGGCACGGAAATGCCAAAGCCGAGGAACAGGTCTTTCGTCAGCTGTCCCGAGATGTAAGCATTTGGCACGGCAGCCCAACCACCGGCATCGCCCCCCGACTTGATGCCTGCGGAATCACGGTATTCATAACTTGGGCCCACGCCGACCACCCCGGCCGAAAGCTGGATGCCATTGCCAAGCTGCGTCATGCCGGCCGGATTGTAGAAAATCGTGCTGGCATTGTCGGCGACGGCAGCCGAGCCGGCGTAGGCGTTACCCAGACCGCTGGCATTTTGTTCGAGAAGCTGGAAAGCGGCGGCCGAGGCGAGGCCGGAAAAGGCCAGAGCCAGAAGGGCCGGAACGATGCGCAGGGTCATTTTATTCATTGGAGTGCTCCCTAACAGGCGGGGTAATTGGATAACTGACGGATTTTAATCCATTTTCGGCGAGTTTTCGGGCGGAACCTCGCGCTTCATCCCGTCGCCATCAATCGCCACGTAAGTCAGTTCGGCTTCGGTGACCTTGACGATGATCGGCGCTGCGTAATTGCGCTCGGCATAGACCTCGACCTTGACCGTGATCGAGGTGGTGCCGACGCGCACGATATCGGCGTAAAGGCTGACAATGTCACCGACAGAAACCGGCTGCTTGAACAGGAAGGAATTGACCGAAACGGTGGCCACCCGACCGCGCGCCCGACGCATGGCCGGAATGGCGCCAGCGACGTCAACCTGGGCCATGACCCAGCCGCCGAAGACGTCGCCGTTCTGGTTGAGATCGGCCGGCATGGGCACGACGCGCAAGGTCGAGTGCTTGGCGGGAAGGGTGATGCGATCGATGGCCATAATTTGTCCAAACGCTAAATATTTCGGGATTTTCCCGGAAAGCGGGCAGTTTTCATATACTCGCAGAAGTCACTTCCCCCGCCAACCTCAGTCAGGCCCCGCCATGCGCCGTAGCACCGCCCTTCCCAAACCACCCGCCGGACAAGCTCTGCCGGAAACCCATGTGTGGCTGACCTTGCGCACGCTTTTCCCGTATCTCTGGCAATACCGGTTGCGTGTTCTCGCCGCGATGGCTTGCCTGATCGGCGCCAAGGTGGCCAATGTCGGCGTGCCGCTGGTTTTCAAGGAGATGATCGACGGGCTGTCGGGCCGCGACCAGCTGCTTGCCTTGCCAGTCCTGCTGCTTGTCCTTTACGGCGCCCTGCGCTTTTCGACCTCGCTGTTTCAGGAGTTGCGCGAAATCCTCTTTGCCCGGGTCACGCAGCGCGCCGTGCGCCAGGTTTCGCTGGAGGTTTTCCGCCACCTGCACGCGCTGTCGCTGCGTTTTCATCTGGAGCGGCAAACCGGTGGCGTATCGCGCGACATTGAACGCGGCAGCCGCTCGATCTCCAGCCTGATTTCCTACACGCTTTATTCGATCCTGCCGACGCTGGTCGAAATCGGGCTGGTGCTCGGCATCCTGTTCGTCAAATACGACATGGGTTACGTCGTGATCACGCTGATCTCGCTGATCACCTACATTATTTTCACCATCAAGGTCAGCAACTGGCGTATCGACATCCGCCGCGCCGTCAATGAGAACGACTCGGCTGCCAACACGAGGGCAGTCGATAGCCTGCTCAACTACGAGACGGTCAAGTATTTCAACAACGAAGCTTGGGAAGCCCGGCGCTACGACGAACAACTGATCAAATGGGAAGAGGCGGCGACGCGCAGCCAGACCACGCTGGCCTTCCTCAACCTCGGCCAGCAGGCAATCATCGCGCTGGGCGTCACGGCCATGATGTGGCGTGCGGCCGACGGCGTGGTGGATGGCCGGATGACCATTGGCGACCTCGTGCTGGTCAACGCTTTCCTGATCCAGCTCTACATACCGCTCAATTTCCTTGGCATCGTTTACCGCGAAATTCGCCAGGCGCTGACCGATATCGAGCGCATGTTCAAGCTGCTCAGCGAGAACCGTGAAATCGCCGATGCGCCCGATGCGCGCGAGTTGCCCGCCGGCCCCCTGCAAGTCAATTTTGATGCGGTCGAATTTGCCTACGAGCCCAACCGGCAGATCCTGAAAAATCTGAGTTTCGCCATTCCGCCGGGCAAGACGGTGGCCGTCGTCGGTCATTCCGGTGCCGGCAAGTCGACGCTGTCGCGGCTGCTTTACCGCTTTTACGACGTCACGGGCGGCGCGATTCAGATCAACGGTCACGATTTGCGCGCCTTGAAGCAAACCAGCCTGCGTGCGGCCATCGGCATCGTGCCGCAGGACACCGTGCTGTTCAACGACACCATTTTCTACAACATCAACTACGGCCGCCCGGAGGCCAGCCGCGAGGAAGTCTTTGCCGCCGCCCGAGCCGCCCAACTGCACGATTTCATCGAATCGCTGCCGACCAAGTATGAAACTCGCGTCGGCGAGCGTGGCCTCAAGCTGTCCGGCGGAGAAAAACAGCGCGTCGCCATTGCCCGCGCCCTGCTCAAAAACCCGCCCATCCTGATTTTCGACGAAGCCACCTCGGCACTCGACTCGGCCACTGAGCGCGCCATCCAGACCCAGCTGGAACAGGTCGCCATCGGCCACACGACGCTGGTCATCGCCCACCGCCTGTCTACGGTCATGAATGCTGACGAAATCCTGGTCATGAACGAGGGACGCATCGTCGAGCGCGGCAGCCATGCCGCACTACTGGCCGCCGATGGCACCTACGCCCGGATGTGGACGCTGCAACAACAGGAAGATCGAGACATGGAGCCGATCACGCAGTGAGGGCAAGGCACGGCGCGACATTGATGCGCAGCCATGGTAACTGGCTGCTGCCCCTCGCCACCTTCCTGCTGCTGGCGTTGCTGACGCTCGCAACCTGGCATTGGCAGCTGCGCATCCAGACGCAAGCCGAAGAGCTGGCCAACAACCAGGAAAGTGCGGCGATTACAGCCGAGATTCGCGACCGCCTGAATCTGCACGGCCAGTTCCTCCGCTCCCTTCAGGCTTTTGCCGCCGCGGCGCCAACGCAGGACAAGGCGATGTGGCGGCGCTTTGCCAAGGCCATGGAAACCGAGGGCAGCCTGGCCGGCATGTTTGCCTTCGCTTATGCGCCGGCAGTGCATCGCAATGCGCCGGAAACATTGGGAAAATCGAGCAAAATTCCGGTTGACCGTGCAATGGCCCGAATTTTCCTGAAAACGAATTCCGGGCTAGCCTTGCCACTGGTCTTTATCGCGCCGGAGTCGCCGGCTGTCGAATCGGCAATCGGCTTTGATCTTTTGTCCGAACCGATGCGCCGCGAAGCCATCAACCGCGCCGTGCTCACCGACAGCATCGCCATGACGGCACCCATCGAGCTCCAGCCAGACAAAGGCACAAAACGTCCGGGGTTCCAGATGCTCCACGCCATCTTTCAGGAGCACGGCGTCGCAAAGAACACGCCCTCTTTCGCTGGTGTCGTTCTGACGGCTTATCGCTTCGACGAATTCATGTCCTCCTTCAAGCTGCCGCTCAGCAGCCGCTTCGTACTGCTGATATTTGACGAACCGCTGGCTGGGCAGAGCACTGAGGCATCGGCGCCGACCCTGATCTATAACTCTGACCCCAGTCGCAGCATTGACGGCGCGCCATTGCTGCATCACGAGATCGATTTCGGCGGACGTAACTGGATCCTTCACTTTTACCAGAGCAGCCACGGCAGCAAAGGACTCGACACCCCCGCACTGGTTCTCTATGGCGGCCTGCTGGGCAGCCTGCTGCTAGCCCTCCTCGTTCATCACCTCGCCACCCATCGTGAACGCGCCGAGCGCTATGCGCTTGCCCTGACGCGCGAGTTGAGCGAGCACCGCGACCATTTGCAGGAACTCGTCCACGAGCGAACGGCCAGCCTCGATCGCGCCTTGCAGCAGGCACGCGCCGCCAACCAGGCCAAATCCGAATTTCTCGCCAACATGTCGCACGAGCTGCGTACGCCGATGCACGCCATCCTCGGCTTTGTCGAGCTCGGCAGCCGACGCGCCACCAATGTCAGCGATCCCAGAATCGCCCAGTACTTCCAGCGTATTGACCAGAGCGGGCAACGCCTGCTCTCCCTGATCGATGAATTGCTCGACCTTTCGAAACTGGATGCCGGGCAAATGGTCTTGCACCCGACAAGGCTGGACGTCGCTGTGCTGATCAAACAGGTCGGAGCCCAGCTCGAATCATTGTTGATCGATCGCCAGTTGCACCTCGACATCAGCAGCCAGGTGGCGAGCACTTGGATCACCGCCGACGAAAGCCGGATTACGCAAATCATCTGCAACCTGCTCTCCAACGCCATCAAATTTTCGCCGCAAGGCGGATGCATTCGCATCGAGCTCTCGGAAGCGCAACTCCCGGCGGGACGTCGGGCCCAGGACAGTGGCTTGCAGGCCGCACTGGCCATCAGTTTCATTGATCAAGGGATCGGGATACCAAGCGATGAGCTGGAACATATATTCGAAAAGTTCGTTCAAAGCAGCGCCACCAAGAATGGCGCGGGCGGAACGGGACTCGGGCTGGCAATTTGCCGGGCAATTGTTTCGCAGCACCGTGGTACGATTGCAGCCCACAACAATCCTGGGCCAGGCGCCTGTTTCGTCGTCACCCTGCCATTGAACTGCTGGATGGAAAATTCGGGACAACATGACTAAGAAATCTGTCTTGCTGGTGGACGATGAAGAACTCAACCTCGAAATCCTGGTCGAGTATTTCGAAGGGGAAGCCCCCTTTGTTCTGCAAACTGCAGACAGCGGTGAAGCCGCCTGGCAACTGCTCCAAAACCCCGAAAACGACTTCAAACTGATCCTGCTTGACCGGATGATGCCCGGACTGGATGGGATCGCCCTGCTCAGAAGAATGAAGAGCGATCCGCGCCTCTCCGGCATTCCCGTCATCATGCAGACGGCCGCCAACTCCCCCGAACAGATTCGCGAAGGCCTCGAAGCCGGCGCCTACTACTACCTGACCAAGCCCTACCGACGCGACAGCCTGCTCGCTATCGTCCACGCGGCGTTAAGTGATGCGGAAGCACGCAGCTCGCTCAGCCGGCAATTACACCAGCACATCAACTCCCTGCAATTTCTCGACCAGGCCGAGTTTTCGATCCGCACCGTCGATGAGGCATCCCAATTGGCCTCCTTCATTGCCCACGCCTGCCCGAACCCGGAAGCAGCCGTCATGGGAATTTCTGAGTTGCTGATCAATGGCGTCGAGCACGGCAATCTCGGCCTGGCCTATGAGGAAAAACGCATTTTGAAACAGGAGGATCGCTGGCACGAAGAAATTGTCCGGCGTGCCGCGCTGCCAGAAAATGCAAACAAGGAAGTCCGTCTGCGCTATAGCCGCGAGGCTGATTCAATCACCCTGCACATCTCCGACAAGGGCAATGGATTTCCATGGCAAAACTATCTCGAAATTGACCCCGAACGGGCCTTTGACCCGAATGGACGCGGTATCGCCTTGGCCCGCATGCTGAGCTTCAGCAGCATCACCTATGAGGGCAGCGGCAATATCGCCGTGGCCACCATCTGCTGTAGCCAGAAACAAAATGGTGAGCATCAAACATGACTTCTATTTCCAGCAAAATGAAGGTACTGGCGGTTGATGACAACCGCACCAATCTCCACATTCTTCAGGTCTTCCTGAAAAAGCTGGGGCACGAAGTACTACTGGCCGAAAATGGCGAAGAAGCCGTTCGTCGCTTCGCAGCCGAATCACCGGATCTCGTGTTGCTCGACATCATGATGCCGGTCATGGATGGATTCGAGGCTGCGCGTCGGATCAAGGCGATGCCCCGCGACCGGTGGACGCCGGTCATTTTCCTGTCCGCGCTCAATCGCGATGAAAATCTGGTCGAGGGCCTTGATGCCGGCGCTGATGACTACCTGACCAAACCGATCAATTTCGTCGTGCTTGAAGCCAAGCTTCGCTCCATGCAGCGTTCGCTGGCCATGCAACAGGAGTCAATCGACTCGCTGAGGCGCGTTCAAGCTATCTCGGACAACGTCCTTGATGCAATCGTCACCAGCGACGAACACGGCGTTATCGTATCGGTCAATCAGTCGACCGAGCGCATTTTCGGCTGGACACCAGCCGAGTTGGTCGGCAAAAACGTATCCGTGCTGATGCCCGAAGAAGAGCGTTCGGCCCATGATGCACGGGTCGGAAACTACGCCGAGGGCAATCTGCCGAAAACCATCGGCCTTGAGCGTGAATTGGAAGCGCTTCACAAGAATGGGCACCGCTTCCCCGCGACGCTGACCATCACCGAAATCGTTCTCGACAACCATCGAATGATGGTTGGCGTCATCCGCGACATTTCCGAACGCAGGCGAACTGAACAGCAACTCCGAGAAAATGCCCGCCAACTGCAGGACTATTACGACCAAACCCAGGCAGAGCAAAACCTCGCCTTGCGGCTGATGGAGAAACAACTTCACCGCAAGGGGCTGCAGGACAGCCGTCTGCGCTATACGGTCATTCCGGCCGAAAATTTCAGCGGCGATATTGTTGCTGCAAACCGCTCCCCGGATGGACTTTTCTACGCCCTGCTAGCCGACGCGACAGGCCACGGACTGACAGCGGCGATCAGCGTTTTGCCAGTACTTGCGCTGTTCTACAAGATGACAAAGCTCAATCGACCTATTCGTGAAATTGTTCTTGAGCTGAACGATCAGCTCAAGGAGTCAATGCCGATTGGACGCTTTGTTGCCATAACGCTCGTTTGCCTCGACGAAACAAAAAAACAGGGAGATATCTGGGTTGGCGGCACCCCTGAAGCTTTTCTGTTCGACCGCTGGGGACGCATAGCGAAAACATTCCCCTCTGTTAATCTCCCGTTGGGGATCGTCGGCAATGACGAGCTTGGCGGCAATCCCCAGCATTTTGACTGGGCCGATGAAAGCCAGCTGGCGCTCTGCTCGGACGGATTGCTTGAGGCAACGAGCCCGGCGGGTATTCAATTTGGTGTTGAGGGATTGATAGCTGCGACCGCCAACACTTCACCAACTGATCGCTTTACCAAAATAGAAGCTGCGCTGGCGACTCACCAGAACAATGGGATCGCTAGCGACGACATATCACTAATGCTTATCGACTGCCCTTAAAACTTTGGGCAGTTCACGTGAACGAAAAAAAGGCCGGAATATCCGGCCTTTTTTATAAGCGCTGCAATTAAGCAGCGTTTTCTTCGATTTCCACAGCCTCAGCGGGTTCCGGGCGATCGACCAGTTCGACAAACGCCATCGGGGCATTATCGCCGACGCGGAAACCACACTTCAAAATACGAAGGTAGCCACCCGGACGGGCTGCATAACGCGGACCGATTTCAGCGAACAGCTTGACCACGATATCGCGGTCGCGCAGGCGGTCAAAGGCCAGACGCTTGTTAGCCAGCGTCGGGGTCTTGCCGAGGGTAATCATGGGTTCAACAACACGGCGCAATTCCTTTGCCTTCGGCACGGTGGTCTTGATAGCCTCGTGCTTGAGCAGGGAAACAGTCATGTTGCGCAGCATCGCCAAGCGATGGCTGCTGGTGCGATTCAGTTTGCGAAGTCCATTGCGGTGACGCATGGTTAATCCTTTCTATATTCTGCAGGCGTCCCTTGACTGCCCGGGAGAAAAAGGCTTACGCCTTTTCCAGACCGGCGGGCGGCCAATTTTCCAGTTTCATGCCTAGTGTCAGACCGCGTGCGGCCAACACTTCCTTGATCTCGTTCAGCGACTTGCGACCCAGATTCGGGGTCTTGAGAAGCTCATTCTCGGTACGCTGAATCAGATCACCGATGTAATAAATGTTCTCGGCCTTCAGGCAATTCGCAGAACGAACCGTCAGTTCGAGATCATCCACCGGGCGGAGCAGAACCGGATCGACTTGCGCCGGCTTGGAAGCCTCGGCGACAGGTGCGGTGCCCTCCAGGTCAGCGAAGACCGAAAGTTGTTCCATCAGCACGCGTGCAGCGTAACGAATGGCCTCTTCCGGCTCGACAACGCCGTTGGTTTCGATATCGACAATCAGCTTGTCAAGGTCGGTACGCTGTTCAACGCGAGCGCTCTCAACCGCATATGCAACACGACGAATCGGGCTGAATGATGCGTCAAGAACCAGCTTGCCGATCGACTTGGCATCGCCGAGGTTGCGCATGTTGCCAGGAACATAGCCGCGACCCTTCTCAACCTTGATCTCCATGGACAGCTTGCCGCCTGTAGAGAGATGAGCGATCACGTGCTCCGGGTTGATGATTTCCACATCGTGCGGCAATTCGATATCGCCAGCACGAACAGGACCTTCACCTTCCTTGCTCAACTTCAAGTTAACAACATCGCGATTGTGCAGCTTGAACACAATACCCTTGAGGTTGAGGAGAATGTCTACGACATCTTCCTGCACGCCATCGATGGTCGAGTATTCATGAAGAACACCATCGATACCAACCTCGGTCGGTGCGTAACCAACCATCGAGGAAAGCAGAATGCGACGCAGCGCGTTGCCAAGCGTATGGCCGTAACCGCGTTCAAACGGCTCCATGACCACTTTTGCCTGCACGGGCGAAACGCTCTGCACATCGATGATACGGGGTTTTAGAAGTCCACTGCTTTGCATGGGCTAGATCCTCTGCTCAGTGCTTACTTCGAGTAAAGTTCGATGACGAGACCTTCATTCAGGGTCGCCGGCAGCTCAGAGCGCTGCGGCATGGCCTTGAATGTGCCCTTGCCTTCTTTAACATCCACCGAAATCCACTCGGGGAAACCACGAGACTCAGCAGCTTCGAGCGCAGCCTTGCAACGCAGCGAAGCACGAGCGCGATCGGTCAGCTGGACAACATCACCCGGCTTGACGATGAAGGAGGGAATGTTGACGCGCTTGCCGTTGACCAGAACGCCATTGTGACGAACGATCTGGCGAGACTCGGTGCGCGAGGCACCAAAACCCATACGGTACGCAACGGAGTCCAGGCGAGCTTCAAGCAATTGCAGAAGGTTTTCACCGGTCTGGCCTTTGCGGCGGTCAGCTTCGGCAAAAGTCTTACGGAACTGCCCCTCAAGAACGCCATAAACGCGGCGAATCTTCTGCTTGGCGCGCAGGTGGACGCCATAGTCGGACAAACGAGCGCCAGACTTCTGACCGTGTTGACCTGGAGCGTAAGAACGACGCTCAATGGCACACTTATCGGTAAAACACTTTTCGCCCTTCAGGAACAACTTTTCGCCTTCGCGGCGGCACTGACGGCATTTCGGATCGAGATTACGAGCCACTTGTCTTTCTCCTTAGATGCGGCGCTTTTTGGGCGGACGGCAACCGTTATGCGGCACCGGCGTCACGTCGGAAATCGCGGTGATCTTCATGCCCAGCGCATTCAATGCACGGACCGAAGACTCACGACCAGGACCAGGGCCCTTGATGCGAACTTCCAGGTTCTTGACGCCACATTCCTGAGCAGCCTTGCCAGCGGCTTCAGCAGCAACCTGAGCAGCAAACGGGGTCGACTTACGCGAACCGCGGAAGCCGGCACCACCGGAAGTTGCCCAAGACAACGCATTGCCCTGACGATCGGTAATGGTGATGATGGTGTTATTGAACGAAGCGTGGATGTGGGCAATGCCCTCAGCGACGTTCTTTTTAACCTTTTTGCGAACTTTGGTAGCAGTCTTTGCCATGTTCTGTCCCTATTACTTCTTGCCAGCAATGGCCTTGCGCGGACCCTTGCGAGTACGAGCATTGGTACGGGTGCGCTGACCACGGCAAGGCAAGCCCTTGCGATGGCGAAGGCCGCGGTAGCAACCGAGGTCCATCAGACGCTTGATGTTCATTGTGACTTCGCGACGCAGATCACCTTCAACGGTGAACTTGCCGACTTCGTCACGCAGACGATCCATGTCCGCATCGGACAGGTCTTTCATTTTGGTAGAACGAACGATGCCGGCCGCGTCACAAATCTTTTGCGCGCGGGTACGGCCGATGCCGAAAATCGCTGTTAAAGCGATCTCTGCATGCTGATGGTTCGGAATGTTTACCCCTGCGATACGGGCCATCGAATCACTCCACTATTTCAAAATTAACAAATGCCGACACCGGAGCTATTAGCCCTGGCGCTGCTTGTGACGCGGGTCCTTGCAAATGACGCGCACGACACCCTTGCGACGGATGACTTTGCAATTGCGACACACGCGCTTAACTGAAGGATGCACTTTCATGTTTAACTCCTCGTCTGCGAGAGCTTGGAAGCAGCCGTGATTCCTTGCCCTGCGGTTTATTGCGTAGAGAACTCTTTTACTTGACCCGGAAAACAATCCGGGCCTTACTTAAATCATATGGCGTCAATTGCACGGTCACTTTGTCACCGGGAAGAATGCGTATGTAATGCATTCGCATCTTTCCGGAAATGAATCCAAGCACAATATGGCCGTTTTCCAACTTGACCTTGAAGGTCGCATTTGGGAGATTTTCAACAACCTCCCCTTGCATTTCAATGTAATCCTCTTTTGCCATAGGCGATTACTTGATCATCGGCGCGCCTTTGAAATTTGCCTTTTTAAGCAAGCTTTCATACTGGTGCGACATCACGTAAGCCTGAACTTGGGACATGAAGTCCATAGTCACGACAACGATAATCAGCAAAGAAGTACCGCCAAAGTAGAACGGAACATTCCACTTCAGTATTAGAAATTCCGGCAACAGGCAAACAACAGTGATATATGCGGCACCAATCAGGGTGAGACGCATCAAAATCTTGTCAATATAACGGGCGGTCTGCTCACCTGGGCGAATACCGGGTACAAACGCACCGCTTTTCTTCAGGTTGTCAGCAGTTTCCTTGGAATTGAAAACAAGGGCCGTATAGAAGAAACAGAAAAAGACGATTGCCGAGGCGTACAACATGACGTAGATCGGTTGCCCCGGGGATAAGGTGCCTGCGACATCCTTCAACCAATGCATCGACTCGCTTGCACCAAACCAGTTGGCAACGGTAGCGGGAAAAAGAATAATTGAAGAGGCAAAAATCGGCGGGATGACGCCCGACATATTCAATTTAAGTGGCAGATGCGAACTCTGACCACCGTAAATTTTGTTACCGACCTGGCGCTTCGCATAATTAACCAATATCTTGCGCTGACCACGCTCGACGAAGACCACAAAGCCTGTTACGACCACAACCAGCACGCAGATGATCAGTGCTGTTAGCGGGTGCATTGCTCCGGTTCGAACTAGTTCGAGCAGACCGCCAATCGCATTCGGCAATCCGGCAGCAATACCAGCGAAAATAATGATCGATATGCCATTACCCAGACCGCGTTCAGTGATCTGCTCACCGAGCCACATCAGGAACATCGTACCTGTTAGCAACGTGGACACCGTCGTGAGGCGGAACATGAAGCCCGGATCGTTTACCAAACCGGCTTGCGCCTCAAGCGCGACAGCAATACCCAAGCCTTGGAACAGCGCCAGAATTACTGTCCCGTAGCGGGTGTATTGAGTGATCTTCCGACGCCCCGCTTCACCCTCTTTTTTAAGAGCTTCCAGCTGCGGACTAGCGACACTCATCAATTGCATGATGATCGACGCCGAAATGTACGGCATGATCCCCAATGCGAAAATGGTAAATCGCGACAAGGCACCACCCGAGAACATGTTGAACATGCCCAGGATGCCGCCCTGTTGCGAATTGAAGAGTTCGGCCAGCGCGTTGGGGTCAATCCCAGGAACCGGAATATGGGCGCCAATGCGGTACACGACCAGCGCGCCAAGCAGGAACCAGAGCCGGCGCTTGAGATCGCCGAACTTGCCACCCTTGCCAACGGTATTGGGATTTGCTGCCAACGTTCTAACCTTTCCCTGTCTTACTCAGCGACGACCGAGCCGCCAGCGGCTTCGATAGCAGCCTTGGCACCTTTGGTAGCACCCACGCCCTTGAGGACAACCTTGCGGGCGATAACGCCAGACAGGATGACCTTGGCGGAGAGAGCGTCACCCGGAACGATACCGGCGACCTGCAGGGCGAGGAGATCAATCTCTTCGACCGGCAGACGCTCGAGGTCGGTCAGGCGGACTTCGTAGTTACGGGCACGGGTCAGCGAGTTGAAGCCACGCTTCGGCAGGCGACGTTGCAAAGGCATTTGACCGCCTTCGAAACCGACCTTGTGGAACCCGCCCGAGCGTGATTTCTGACCTTTGTGACCGCGGCCACAGGTCTTGCCGAGGCCAGAACCGATGCCACGGCCAACGCGCTTGGCGGCCTTCTTGGAGCCTTCACCCGGCTTGATGGTATTCAGACGCATGGCTTAACCCTCAACCTTGACGAGATACTGAACCTTCTGGATCATGCCGCGAACAGACGGCGTATCGATCAGCTCAGAGGTGCTGTTCAGCTTGCGCAGGCCCAGGCCACGCACGGTGGCGCGGTGGTCCTGCTTGGTGCCGATGATGCTCTTGACGAGCTTCACTGTGATTTTCTTGTCAGCCATGACTTACCCCAGAACCCGTTCGATCGGAAGACCACGCTTGGCGGCAATTTCCGACGGCGTATTGACCTTCGACAGACCGTCGATGGTGGCACGCACGATGTTGTAAGGATTGGTCGAGCCGTGCGCCTTGGCCACCACGTTGGTAACACCGACGACTTCGAAGACAGCGCGCATGGCGCCGCCTGCGATGATGCCAGTACCTTCCGGAGCCGGCTGGATCATCACGGTCGTGGCGCCGTGACGGCCCATTACGGTGTGATGCACAGTACCATTCTTCAGGCTGACCTTGGCCATCTTGCGACGTGCCTCTTCCATTGCCTTCTGAGCAGCCACGGGCACTTCGCGGGACTTGCCCTTGCCCATGCCAATGCCGCCATCGCCGTCACCAACGACGGTCAGGGCTGCGAAACCGAGGATTCGACCGCCCTTAACCACCTTGGTAACGCGATTGACTGCGACCATCTTTTCGCGCATGCCGTCATCACGCTCTTCAGCTTGCTGGGGCTTCTTGTTTCTTTCAGGTTTAGCCATTTTCTAACCTTATCCTTTCGCGGCGATCAGAACTTCAGACCGGCTTCACGCGCGGCTTCCGCCAGCGCCTGAACCCGACCGTGGTACTGAAGACCGGAACGATCAAAAGCCACTTGCTCAATACCGGCGGCCTTGGCGCGCTCGGCAATCAGCTTGCCCACCGAAGTAGCAGCAGCCTTGTTACCGCCGTTCGGGATGTCATTGCGAACATCCTTGTCCAGCGTGGAAGCCGAAGCCAGGACCTTGCCGCCACAGGGCGAGATGATCTGGGCATAGATGTGCTGGTTAGTGCGATTGACGCACAGACGCACAGCCTTGAGTTCGGCGATTTTGGCCCGGGTTTGGCGGGAACGGCGCAGACGCGCTTGTTTCTTATTAAACATATGCCACCCTTACTTCTTCTTGGTTTCCTTGATAACCACCACTTCGTCCGAGTATCGAACGCCCTTGCCCTTGTAGGGCTCCGGCTTGCGATATGCACGAACTTCGGCAGCGACCTGGCCAACCTGTTGCTTGTCGGCCCCCTTGATCAGGATTTCGGTCTGGGTCGGACATTCCACCTTCACACCAGCTGGCATCTTGTGCGCAACGGGGTGGGAAAAGCCCAACGACAGATTCAGGACATCACCCTGAGCCTGGGCGCGGTAACCCACGCCGACCAACTGGAGCTTGCGCTCGAAACCCTTGGAAACACCAGTAACCATGTTGTTGATGTTGGCACGCATGGTGCCCCACATGGCCGCCGCATTAGCGGCGCCTTCAACCTTGGAAACCTGGACGTTCTGACCTTCGACGGAAATCGTCACGGACGGATGCGTAATTGCCTTCAAGGTACCCAGCGGGCCCTTTACGGTAATGTCCGCACCAACCAAAACTTCAACGCCAGCCGGCAGAACGATGGGATTTTTACCAATACGAGACATCGATATCCCCTTATGCCACGATGCAAAGAACTTCGCCGCCGACCTTGCTGGCGCGAGCCTTGCGATCAGTCATAACGCCCTTCGGGGTCGACACAATGGCGACGCCCAGACCGTTCATGACGCGAGGAATGTCTTCGCAACCCTTGTAGATACGCAGACCGGGCTTGGAAACACGCTCGATGCGCTCTATAACCGGACGACCGGCGTAATACTTGAGTGCGATATCAAGGGTCGGCTTGCCATCAGCCTGACGAACTGCGAAATCATCAACGTAACCTTCATCCTTGAGCACGGCAGCTATTGCCACCTTGACTTTGGACGAGGGCATGGAGACAGACGCCTTTTCGGCGAGCTGGGCGTTGCGGATGCGAGTCAGCATGTCCGCGATCGGATCGCTCATAGCCATTTCTGAATCTCCTTTTTACCAGCTGGCTTTAACAACACCCGGAACTTCGCCATTGAAGGCCAGTTCGCGGATCTTGTGACGGCACAGACCGAACTTACGGAAAACACCACGCGGACGACCAGTCAGCTGGCAGCGGTTGCGCAGACGAGACGGGCTCGAATTGCGCGGCAGGGCCTGAAACTTCAGACGGGCAGCGTAACGCTCATCGTCAGACAGGCTCGCGTTATTGAAAATCGCCTCGAGGGCAGCACGCTTCTTGGCGTACTGAGCCACAAGCTTGCGGCGCTTTTCTTCACGGTTGATCAGAGCAAGTTTTGCCATGATTGCCTCAATTCTTGAACGGGAACTTGAACGCCGCCAACAGAGCCTTAGCTTCTGCGTCGGTTTTCGCGGTCGTGGTGATGCTGATATTCATACCCCGCAGAGCATCGATCTTGTCGTACTCGATTTCCGGGAAAATGATCTGTTCTTTGACACCCATGTTGTAGTTACCCTGGCCATCAAAACCCTTGCCAGAAATACCACGGAAGTCGCGAACACGCGGCAGCGCAATGGTGACTAGGCGATCAAGGAATTCGAACATACGCGGACCACGCAACGTGACCATGCACCCAATCGGGTAGCCATCACGAATCTTGAAGCCGGCAATCGACTTGCGGGCCTTGGTCGTCACCGGCTTTTGACCGGCGATCTTCTGCATGTCGCCGACGGCGTTTTCGAGAACCTTTTTGTCCGCCACAGCTTCACCAACACCCATGTTCAGGGTGATCTTGGTGATGCGCGGAACTTCCATCACGGATTTGTAACCGAACTGTTTGCTCAGATCGGCAACCACGGTTTCTTTGTAAAACTCTTGCAAACGCGCCATGACCACTCCTTATGCGTTCACCAGTTCGCCGTTCGACTTGAACACGCGAACCTTGCGGCCATCCTCTAGCGCCTTGATGCCGACACGGTCAGCCTTCTTGGTCGCCGGATTGAACAGCGCAACATTGGAGATATGAATCGGCATGTCCTTATCAACGATGCCACCCGCCACACCCTTTACAGGATTCGGCTTGACGTGCTTCTTGGCACGATTGACACCCTCTACGAGCACATGCTCATCATCGACACGACGCAGCACGGTACCGCGCTTGCCTTTGTCTTTACCGGTAATAACGACGACTTCGTCGCCTTTACGAATCTTTTCCATGGCCAGTCCTTACAGCACTTCAGGAGCCAGGGACACGATCTTCATGAAGCGCTCGGTACGCAATTCGCGGGTTACCGGGCCAAAGATGCGCGTGCCGATCGGCTCGAGCTTGTTGTTGAGAAGAACGGCGGCATTGCCATCAAAGCGAACCAGCGAACCATCAGGACGACGAACGCCCTTGGCGGTACGAACCACCACGGCATTATAGACATCACCCTTTTTGACGCGGCCACGCGGCGCAGCATCCTTGATGCTGACCTTGATGATGTCACCAATGCCAGCATAGCGGCGCCTGGATCCACCGAGCACTTTGATACACATTACTGAACGCGCGCCGGTGTTATCGGCGACATCCAGAGTCGTCTGCATCTGAATCATTTAAATTAACTCCAACTTAATCCGCTTGCGCGGTCAGTCTTGGAACCCGTACGGGTTGAACAACTTCGCAAGCCCTCAGGACGAGGGTCGCAAAAAAGAAGCCGGATTATACCGGCTTCTTTCAAGACTGCGCAAGCATTTTAAGAAACTTTCGTTATACAACGATCGCCTTCTCAAGAACACTCGTCACTGCCCAGGTCTTGGTACGCGAAACCGGACGGGTTTCGACGATCTCGACGAGATCACCAGCCTTGGCCGAGTTGCCCTCGTTATGGGCATGATACTTCTTCGAACGAACCATCACCTTGCCGTACATGGGGTGCTTGACCTTGCGTTCGACGAGGACGGTGACCGTCTTTTCCATCTTGTCGCTGACAACGCGACCGACGAGAGTACGTTTGATACTGGTGGTTTCGCTCATTGCTGCACCGCCTTTTCACGGATAAGCGTACGAACGCGAGCAATGTCGCGACGTACCTTGGACATTTGGCTGGTATTGGACAGCTGCTGGGTAGCGAGCTGCATACGCATACCGAACTGGGCCCTCAACAGGTCCAGCAATTCCTTGTTGAGCTCGTCCACACTCTTGGTTCTCAATTCACTAGCTTTCATGATTACCCCAGATGACGAGTCACGAAGGTGGTAGCAATCGGCAACTTGGCGGCAGCGAGAGCAAATGCTTCGCGCGCCAGAGCTTCATTGACACCATCCATCTCATAGAGCACCTTGCCCGGCTGTATCTCAGCAACCCAGTACTCCGGGTTACCCTTACCGTTACCCATACGAACTTCGGCCGGCTTCTTGGAAATCGGCTTGTCCGGGAAGATACGGATCCAGATGCGACCGCCACGCTTGATGTGACGCGTCATAGCACGACGGGCAGCTTCAATCTGACGCGCCGTCAGGCGGCCACGACCGGTTGCCTTGAGGCCCCACTCTCCGAACGACACTTTTGTGCCGCGGGTGGCCAGACCTTCGTTGCGCCCCTTGTGTTCCTTGCGGAACTTGCGGCGATTTGGTTGCAGCATGTTAAGCACCTGCCTTTCTTGCGCCCGGAGCGCCTGCGCCATCAGCCTTCTTGACGGTACGGGTACGCGGCTTGTCGCCTTCCGGCTTACCCGGTGCACGACGCGGACGACGATCGTCAGCAACCGGCTCGACAACTTCCGGCTGCTCGTTGCGATCCAGCATGTCACCCTTATAAACCCAGACCTTGATCCCGATGATGCCGTAGGTGGTCAGCGCTTCCGAGGTGGCGTAATCGATGTCAGCGCGCAGGGTATGGAGCGGCACGCGGCCTTCGCGATACCATTCGCTACGAGCGATTTCAGCACCATTCAGACGGCCAGCGCTCATCACCTTGATGCCCTGGGCACCGAGACGCATGGCGTTTTGCATGGCGCGCTTCATGGCACGGCGGAACATAATGCGCTTTTCGAGTTGCTGGGCAATCGAATCAGCGATCAGTTGCGCATCGATTTCCGGCTTGCGGATCTCTTCGATCGAGACATGGACGGGTACGCCCATAATGCGCTGAAGATCCGTACGCAGTTGTTCGATGTCTTCGCCCTTCTTGCCTATGACCACACCCGGACGAGCCGAGTAGATGGTGACACGGGCGTTCTTAGCTGGACGTTCGATCAGCACACGGCCGACAGAGGCGTGTGCCAACTTGCGCTTGAGATACTCACGAACCTTGATATCTTCGTTGAGCATACCCGGGAAATCCTTGCTGTTGGCATACCAGCGCGAACCCCAGTTCTTGGTGACTGCCAGGCGGAAGCCAGTCGGATGAATTTTCTGTCCCATGGCTCTTCCTTAGTTACCAACGGTCAGATAGATATGGCAGGTCGGCTTGACGATCCGATTACCACGACCCTTGGCGCGCGCCGTAAAGCGCTTGAGCACCATGCCTTTTTCAACGTAGATGGTTTTCACCGTCAGTTCGTCGATATCAGCACCATCGTTGTGCTCGGCGTTGGCAATTGCCGACTCCAGCACTTTCTTGACGATACCGGCGCCCTTTTTGGGGCAGAAAGCCAGGATGTTCAGGGCCTGGCCAACCGGCTTGCCGCGCACGAGGTCCGCAACCAGGCGGCCTTTTTGCGCAGAGAGGCGTACGCCTCGCAAATTTGCACGAGTTTCCATGTCAGCTCCTTACTTCTTGGCCTTCTTGCCGGCGGTGTGACCCTTGAACGTGCGGGTCAGCGAGAACTCGCCGAGCTTGTGACCGACCATATTTTCGGTAACGAACACCGGAATATGCTGCTTGCCGTTATGCACCGCAATCGTCAGGCCGATGAACTCGGGGAGGATCGTCGAACGACGCGACCATGTCTTGATCGGGCGCTTGTCGCTGGTAGCGCGGACTGCTTCGACTTTGTCGATCAGATGCGCATCAACAAACGGGCCCTTTTTGAGAGAACGTCCCATTTCCTACCCCTTAACGCTTGTGACGGCGCTGAACGATCATGCTGTTCGTGCGCTTGTTGCTGCGGGTGCGGTAACCCTTGGTGGGCTGACCCCACGGATTGACTGGCACGCGACCTTCGCCGGTCTTGCCTTCACCACCACCGTGGGGGTGATCAACCGGGTTCATGGCCGTACCGCGAACGGTCGGGCGAATACCACGCCAACGCATAGCACCGGCTTTGCCGAACTTGCGCAGGTTGTGCTCTTCGTTACCAACTTCACCGATGGTGGCGCGACATTCGACATGCACGCGACGCACTTCGCCGGAGCGGAGGCGAATCTGGGCATACGAACCTTCACGGGCCAGCAGCTGGACGGAGGTGCCAGCGGAACGGGCGATTTGCGCGCCTTTGCCAGGCAGCATCTCGACGCAGCAGATGGTCGTACCAACCGGGATATTACGGATCGGCAGGGCATTACCCGACTTGATCGGCGCTTCCGAGCCGCTCATGATCGGCTGACCAACCACCATGCCCTTATTGGCAATGATGTAGCGACGCTCACCGTCGGCATAACACAGTAGTGCAATATTTGCCGTACGGTTGGGATCGTACTCGAGACGCTCAACCTTGGCCGGAATCCCGTCCTTGTTGCGCTTGAAATCGATAACGCGGTAAGCCTGCTTGTGGCCGCCACCTTGATGCCGAACGGTGATACGGCCATTGTTGTTGCGACCGGCGTTGCCAGACTTGGCTTCGACCAGCGGAGCGAACGGCTTGCCCTTGTGCAGGTTGGGATTAACGACCTGGACAACGGCGCGACGCCCCGGGGAAGTCGGCTTGACTTTAACGAGTGCCATTACGCATTCCCCCCTTCAACAAAATTCAGTTCCTGGCCCGGCTTGAGGCTCACGTAGGCTTTCTTCCAGCCCTTGCGACGACCGACCGCACCCTTGAAACGCTTGACCTTGCCCTTGACGTTAGCGACCTGGACAGCACCAACTTCAACCTTGAACAGCAGTTCAACGGCAGCCTTGATTTCCGGCTTGGTGGCATCGGAAGCAACGCGGAAGATTACTTGGTTGTGCTTGTCAGCAACGTAAGTAGCCTTTTCGGAGATTTGCGGTGCCAGCAGCACCTGCATCAGACGCTCTTGATTCATCCCCACATCTCCTCGAACTTGGCCACAGCATTCTTGGTCACGAGGACCTTGGGAAAGCGGACCAGGGAAACCGGATCAGCTTCCTGGGCTTCCAGCACCAGAACGTTGGGCAGGTTGCGCGACGAGAGATAGAGGTTCTCGCTCAGCGCGTCGGTGATGACCAAAAGCTTGCCTTCGAGCCCCAGATCCTTAAGCTTTTGCATAAACAGCTTAGTCTTGGGCGCATCGACCGACAAATCGTCGATAACGACGAGACGGTCTTGGCGAGCCAACTCGGAGAGGATCGCGGCCATACCGGCGCGGAACATCTTCTTGTTGACCTTCTGGCTGAAATTCTCTTCCGGAGAATTCGGGAAAATACGACCGCCTCCACGCCACAGCGGGCTGCCATTGCTACCAGCACGGGCACGACCCGTACCCTTTTGGCGCCACGGCTTCGTGGTGGTGTGACGGACCTCGGAGCGATCCTTCTGCTGACGGTCGCCGGAACGCGCGTTAGCCTGGTAGGCAACGACGATCTGGTGAACCAGCGCTTCATTGAAATCGCGACCGAACAGCACATCGGAAGCCTGCAACTTGGCAGACTCCTGGCCTTGTTCGTTAATTACCTTGAGTTCCATGTCGCCCCCTTAGCCCTTGACTGCCGGACGCACGACGACGTCAGAACCTTTGGCACCAGGAACGGCACCTTTGACCAGCAACAGCTGGCGGTCGGCATCAACGCGAACAATCGTCAGCCCCTGCATGGTCGACTGAACATCGCCCATATGGCCGGCCATGCGCTTACCTGGGAAAACACGACCCGGATCCTGCGCCATACCAATGGAACCCGGCGCGTTATGCGACAGCGAGTTACCATGGGTTGCACGGTTTGAACTGAAATTGTGGCGTTTGATACCACCCTGGAAACCCTTACCAATGGAGCTACCGGTCACGTCAACCTTTTGCCCTTCGGCAAAAATGGTGACAGCAACCTGGTCGCCCGCCTTGAAAGTGGCGAGCTGATCAGCACCGATCAGGAATTCCTTGAGCACATGCCCGGCTTCGACACCCGCCTTGGCCAGATGGCCAGCAAGAGGCTTCGAAACACGAGAGGCACGGCGCTTGCCGAATGCGACCTGAATGGCTGAGTAGCCATCGATCTCCGGCGTTTTTACTTGGGTCACTCGGTTGTTAGACACGTCAAGCACAGTTACCGGAATGGACGCGCCATCCTCGGCAAAAATGCGAGTCATGCCAACCTTGCGACCAACAAGGCCTAGACTCATGGTTATTCTCCTCATCGCCGGCTGCGATTGGCCGGTCGATGTAAAACAACAAATGGGTAGCCGTCGCCGGCCACCCCCGAAAGGCGCGGATTATATCCGCAATTACTGTATTACTGCAACTTGATTTCGACGTCGACACCAGCCGGGAGATCCAGCTTCATTAGTGCATCAACGGTCTTGTCGGTCGGATCGACGATATCCATCAGACGCAGATGGGTACGAATTTCCAACTGATCGCGGGAAGCCTTGTTCACGTGCGGCGAACGCAGGATGTCGAAACGCTGCTTGCGGGTCGGCAGCGGCACGGGACCGCGGACAACTGCACCGGTACGCTTGGCGGTTTCTACGATTTCCTGAGCGGATTGATCGATCAGACGATAGTCGAAGGCCTTGAGACGGATACGGATTTTCTGGCTTTGCATTTTTGGCTTCCAAAGAGCGATGGGGTGAGCGAGCCTCACCCCGAATTTTTAAAAGAGCGAATTACTCGATGATCTTAGCGACGACACCGGCGCCGACGGTACGACCGCCTTCACGGATGGCGAAGCGCAGACCTTCTTCCATGGCGATCGGTGCGATCAGCTTGATGGTCATGGCGATGTTGTCGCCAGGCATCACCATCTCGACGCCTTCCGGCAGATCGATGGAGCCGGTCACGTCGGTCGTACGGAAGTAGAACTGAGGACGGTAGCCGTTGAAGAACGGGGTATGACGGCCGCCTTCATCCTTGGACAGGATGTACACTTCGGAGGTGAAGTGGGTGTGCGGCTTGACAGAACCCGGCTTGCACAGAACTTGACCGCGCTCGACGTCTTCACGCTTGGTGCCACGAAGCAGGGCGCCAACGTTGTCGCCAGCCTGACCTTGGTCGAGCAGCTTGCGGAACATTTCAACACCGGTACAGGTGGTCTTGACGGTCGGACGGATACCGACGATTTCGATTTCTTCGCCAACCTTGACAACGCCACGTTCGATACGACCGGTCACCACGGTGCCGCGACCAGAGATGGAGAAGACGTCTTCAACCGGCATCAGGAACGGCTGGTCAATCGCACGCTCCGGGTCAGGAATGTAGGAGTCCAAGGCATCTGCCAGACGGAAGATGGAGGGTTCGCCAATTTCGGACTGATCACCTTCGAGGGCTTTCAGTGCAGAACCGTGAATGATCGGGGTGTCGTCGCCCGGGAAGTCGTATTTGGAGAGCAGCTCGCGCAGTTCCATTTCGACGAGCTCGAGGAGTTCAGCATCGTCAACCATGTCGCACTTGTTCATGAACACGAGAACGTACGGCACGCCAACCTGGCGAGCCAGCAGGATGTGTTCGCGGGTTTGCGGCATCGGGCCGTCAGCAGCGGAACAGACGAGAATGGCGCCGTCCATCTGGGCAGCACCGGTAATCATGTTCTTGACGTAGTCCGCGTGACCCGGGCAGTCAACGTGAGCGTAGTGACGGTTGGCGGTTTCGTATTCAACGTGGGCGGTATTGATGGTAATACCACGGGCCTTTTCTTCAGGCGCCGCATCAATTTCGTCATACTTCTTGGCCGAACCACCAAACTTGGCAGACAGCACCGTCGTGATCGCAGCAGTCAGCGTCGTCTTGCCGTGGTCAACGTGACCAATCGTGCCAACGTTTACGTGCGGTTTGGTACGCTCGAATTTCTCTTTTGCCATTATTCGTTCTCCAGCAATTATTTCTTGTTAATCACCGCCTCGGCGACGTTTTTCGGCGCTTCGGTGTAGTGCTTGAATTCCATCGAGTAGGTAGCCCGACCTTGCGACAGCGAACGCACAGAGGTCGAGTAACCGAACATTTCGGACAGGGGAACTTCGGCCTTGATGACCTTGATGCCACCGACCTGGTCTTCCATACCCTGAACGATACCGCGACGGGACGAAAGGTCGCCCATGACGTTACCCATGTACTCTTCCGGCGTTTCGACTTCAACCGCCATCATCGGCTCGAGGAGCGTCGGACTGGCTTTCTTCATCCCTTCCTTGAAGGCCATCGACGCAGCCATGCGGAACGCGTTTTCGTTGGAGTCAACGTCGTGGTACGAACCGTCGAACAGCGTGAACTTCACATCAACCACCGGGAAGCCAGCCAGAACGCCACTGGTCACAGCATCGCGAAGCCCCTTGTCGACCGCCGGGATAAATTCGCGCGGAACCACGCCACCCTTGATGGCATCGACGAATTCGTAGCCCTTGCCGGCTTCGTTCGGCTCGATCTTGAGCCAGACGTGACCGAATTGACCGCGACCGCCGGACTGCTTGACGAACTTACCTTCTTGCTCAACTGACTTCTTGATGCATTCACGGTAAGCCACTTGCGGGGCGCCAACGGTTGCTTCGACGTTAAACTCGCGACGCATGCGATCGACTAGAATTTCCAGGTGCAGTTCGCCCATCCCGGAAATGATGGTCTGACCCGACTCTTCATCGGTACGCACGCGGAAGGACGGATCCTCCTGGGCCAGGCGGCCAAGTGCGAGGCCCATCTTTTCCTGGTCAGCCTTGGTCTTCGGTTCGACAGCAACGTGAATCACCGGCTCCGGAAAAACCATGCGCTCGAGGGTAATTACCTTTTGTGGATCACACAGAGTGTCACCGGTCGTCGCCTCCTTGAGACCCACAGCAGCAGCGATGTCGCCGGCGCGTACTTCCTTGATTTCTTCACGCTGGTTGGCGTGCATCTGCAGAATACGGCCCAAGCGCTCTTTACGACCCTTGACCGGATTGTAAACAGTATCACCAGAGTTGATCACGCCAGAATAGACGCGGAAGAAGATCAGCTGACCGACGAACGGGTCAGTCATGATCTTGAAGGCCAGAGCAGAGAAAGCCTCGTCGTCAGCAGCGCGACGCTCGCCTTCGGATTCGTTCTCGAGAATGCCTTTGACCGGAGGAATATCGACCGGTGACGGCAACAGCTCAATCACGGCGTCAAGCATCTTCTGCACGCCCTTGTTCTTGAACGCGGTGCCGCACAACATCGGCTGGATTTCGCAAGCGATGGTACGGGTGCGCAGACCGAAGATGATGTCGGCTTCAGACAGATCCCCTTCTTCGAGGTACTTGTTCATCAGATCTTCGGTAGCTTCTGCAGCAGCCTCGACCATCTGCTCGCGCCAGCTGGCAGCGTCGTCAGCTAGTTCGGCCGGGATGTCACGAGCGTCGTACTTCATGCCCTGGGAAGCCTCATCCCAATAAATTGCCTTCATTTTGATCAGATCGACTACACCCTCGAACTTCTCTTCAGCACCGATAGGGATAACGATCGGCACGGGATTGGCCTTAAGCCGTAGTTTGAGCTGATCTACCACACGGAAGAAGTTGGCACCGGACCGGTCCATCTTGTTCACGAAGGCCAAACGTGGAACGCCGTATTTATTAGCCTGACGCCAGACAGTCTCAGACTGCGGCTGAACGCCACCGACCGCACAATAGACCATGCAGGCAGCATCAAGAACACGCATTGAGCGCTCAACTTCAATAGTGAAGTCAACGTGCCCCGGGGTGTCGATAATATTGATGTGATGGGGCTGGAACTGCTTGTCCATGCCACTCCAGAAACAGGTCGTGGCAGCCGAGGTAATCGTGATACCGCGCTCCTGCTCCTGCTCCATCCAGTCCATGGTAGCGGCGCCATCATGCACCTCACCGATCTTGTGATTGACACCGGTGTAGTACAGGATGCGCTCGGTCGTTGTTGTCTTGCCGGCGTCGATGTGCGCGCTGATACCGATATTGCGGTAGCGCTCAATGGGTGTTTTACGTGCCACGTTAGAGCCCTTAGAAAATTAGAAGCGGAAGTGAGCGAAGGCCTTGTTGGCATCAGCCATGCGATGCACTTCGTCGCGCTTCTTGACTGCACCACCGCGGTTCTCGGCGGCTTCCAGCATTTCAGCTGCCAGACGCTGCCCCATGGACTTCTCGGAGCGCTTGCGGGCAGACTCTCGCAACCAGCGCATAGCAAGCGCGGCGCGACGAGCCGGGCGAACCTCAACCGGAACTTGGTAGTTGGCACCACCAACGCGGCGCGACTTCACCTCGACCATCGGACGCACGTTTGCCATCGCAGAAGCGAAGACTTCGAGCGGATCTTTACCTGACTTGCTGGTGATGATATCGAAAGCGCCGTAGACGATGCGCTCGGCAACGGATTTTTTGCCGCTTTGCATGATGGCGTTTACAAACTTGGAGACATCGACATTGCCGAACTTCGGATCCGGGAGAATGTCACGTTTAGGTACTTCACGACGACGGGGCATATTAACCTCTATTAAACACGATTCAGTTGAAAAGCCGGGCTAGGGTTTTACCCTCCCGGCCTCTCCCGACCACCCAAATGGGTGGCCACTTACTCAAGCCACTAATTGAACTAAGCAGCCTTCGGACGCTTGGCCCCGTACTTGGAACGGGACTGCTTACGATCTTTGACACCCTGCGTATCCAGGGAGCCACGCACGGTGTGATAACGCACACCCGGCAAGTCCTTGACACGACCACCACGAATCAGGACCACAGAGTGCTCCTGCAGATTGTGACCTTCACCGCCGATATACGAAATGACCTCGAAGCCATTCGTCAGACGGACCTTGCAAACTTTACGAAGAGCAGAGTTCGGCTTTTTCGGGGTAGTGGTATAAACACGGGTACAGACGCCACGCTTCTGCGGGCACTTTTCCAGAGCAGGAACCTTGCTCTTGGCCTTTTCGGCTACGCGCGGCTTGCGCACGAGCTGGTTAATGGTCGGCATATCAAACTTCCTTCAACGGCCGGGCACAGAATGACTGGTACACGACGGCTATTTTGTTATCCAAAGCGGAGACAATGATTAGCCCCCGCCGACAAAGACCATAAATTCTATGGCCGATCAACCCCCGTGTCAACGAGACAAGGGGGGCCTACTAACTTACTACTCCTGATCGCTAACCTGCGTTGCGTTTTCCACAACAGACTCATCAAGCGAAACCGCTGCAGTAAGCTCCTCACTGCCCGCCTGAGTCTTGCGACTACGGTGATATGCGAGGCCTGTACCCGCCGGAATAAGGCGCCCGACGATAACGTTCTCTTTGAGACCGCGCAGTTCGTCACGCTTGCCCATAATGGCGGCTTCGGTCAGAACGCGCGTCGTTTCCTGGAAGGAAGCGGCCGAGATGAACGAGTCAGTCGACAACGAAGCCTTGGTGATACCCAGCAGCATGTGTTCAAAATTGGCCGGAATCTTGCCCTCAGCGATCGCTCGGTCATTTTCTGCCAGCAATTCAGCACGCTCCACCTGTTCGGACTTGATGAACTTGGTATCGCCCGGCTCGGTAATGGCAACGCGACGCAACATCTGGCGGACGATCACTTCAATGTGCTTGTCGTTGATCTTCACGCCTTGCAGACGATAAACATCCTGAACTTCGTCAGTGATGTAGCGAGCAAGAGCCTCAACGCCCTGCAGACGCAGGATGTCGTGCGGATCCGGTTCACCCTCGACAATCTTTTCACCCTTGTTTACGACCTGACCGTCGTGAACCAGAACATGCTTGTCCTTAGGAATCAGGTACTCATGAGTTGCACCGTCTAGGTCGGTAATGATCAGACGCTGCTTACCTTTTGTATCCTTACCAAAACCGATGGTACCCGTGTATTCCGCCAAGACAGAGGCATCCTTCGGGGTACGGGCCTCGAACAGCTCGGCAACCCGCGGCAGACCACCGGTAATGTCGCGCGTCTTGGCAGACTCTTGCGGCATGCGAGCCAGCACATCGCCAACACCGACTTGCTGACCATCCAGCACCGAGATGATTGAGCCAACCTGGAAGGCGATAGAGACGGTGTGATCGCTACCGGCAACCCGAACTTCCTGACCGTTTTCGTCAAGCAGCTTTACAACTGGACGAACCCCCTTAACCGCTGCCTTGCCACCGCGCTTGTGGTCAATAACGACGAGCGTGGAAAGACCGGTCACATCGTCAACCTGCTTGGCAACGGTAACGCCTTCTTCTACGTTCTCGAAACGAGCGATACCAGCGTATTCGGTAATAATCGGGCGGGTATGCGGATCCCACGTTGCCAGTTTTGTTCCGGCCTTGACAGCCTTGCCCTCATCAACGGACAGCATGGCACCATAGGGAACCTTGTGACGCTCACGTTCACGACCATGGTCATCGACAATCAACACTTCGCCAGAACGCGAAATGACCACCTTTTCGCCCTTGGCGCTGGTGACATAGCGCATGTTGGAGGTGTAACGTACGGTACCTGCTGATTTCCCTTCGACCTTGTCAGCCACTGCGGCACGGGAAGCCGCGCCACCAACGTGGAAGGTACGCATGGTCAGCTGGGTACCCGGCTCGCCGATCGACTGGGCAGCGATGACACCGACAGCCTCACCAGCATTGACCATTGTGCCGCGACCAAGGTCACGACCGTAACACTGGGCGCAAAGACCGTAACGCGTATCGCAGGTCAGTGGTGTGCGGACCTTGACTTCGTCGATACCCAGCTTGTCGATCAGATCAACCAAGTCTTCATCGAGCATCGTGCCGGCAAAGATGACTGATTCCTGGGTTTCCGGATCGACGAGATCATCGACGACAACGCGACCGAGGATACGCTCGCGCAGGGCTTCGATGACTTCGCCGCCTTCGACCAGTGCCTTGACGACGAAACCGTTACGGGTGCCGCAATCATCTTCGGTAATGACCAGATCCTGCGTGACGTCGACCAGACGGCGGGTCAGGTAACCCGAGTTGGCAGTCTTCAGCGCGGTGTCGGCGAGACCCTTACGGGCGCCGTGGGTCGAGATGAAGTACTGAAGAACGTTCAGGCCTTCGCGGAAGTTGGTCGTGATCGGCGTTTCGATAATCGAGCCGTCCGGCTTGGCCATCAGGCCGCGCATACCGGCCAGCTGGCGAATCTGGGCAGCCGAGCCTCGGGCGCCGGAGTCGGCCATCATGTAAATGGAGTTGAAGGAATCCTGCTTGACCTTCTTGCCGTGGCGATCGACGGTTTCTTCGTGACCGAGTTCGTCCATCATGACCTTGGCAACCTGGTCTCCAGTACGGCCCCAGATATCGACGACCTTGTTGTATCGTTCGCCGTTGGTGACCAGGCCGTTGGTGTACTGGGTCTCGATTTCCTTAACTTCGGCCTCGGCTTCGGCGATGATTTCGTACTTCTTAGCCGGAACGCGCATATCGTCGGAACAGAAGGAAATACCGGCGCGAGTCGCCAGCGCATAGCCGTTCTGCATGAGCTTGTCGGCAAAGACAACCGTTTCCTTCAGGCCGCAACGACGGAAGGACTCGTCGATGAGCTTGGAAATTTCTTTCTTCTTCAGGGCGCGGTCAATGGCCTTGAAAGGCAGGCCCTTCGGCAATATCTTGGAGAGCAGCGCACGGCCCGCAGTCGTTTCGACGCGTACCATTTTTTCAACAAATTCGCCGTCGACCGTGGCAGGCTCGTATTGCTTGAGTCGTACGGAGATGCGCGAGTGAACGTCGAGCTGGCCGGCTGCCATGGCACGTTCGATCTCATTGGTATCGGCAAAGTACATGCCTTCGCCCTTGCCATTGATCTTTTCGCGAGTGGCATAGTACAGACCAAGCACGATGTCCTGCGACGGGACGATGATCGGCTGGCCGTTGGCGGGCGACAGCACGTTATTGGAGGCCAGCATCAGGGTGCGGGCTTCCATCTGCGCTTCAAGCGACAGCGGGACGTGAACAGCCATTTGGTCGCCGTCGAAGTCGGCATTGAATGCCGCGCAAACGAGCGGATGCAGCTGGATTGCCTTGCCCTCGATCAGGGTCGGTTCGAATGCCTGGATACCGAGGCGGTGCAGCGTCGGCGCGCGGTTGAGCATGACCGGATGTTCGCGGATGACATCTTCAAGGATGTCCCAGACCACCGGTTCCTGACCTTCAACCATCTTCTTGGCTTGCTTGATGGTGGTCGCGTAGCCGAGCACTTCCAGCTTGTGGAAGATGAAGGGCTTGAACAGTTCCAGCGCCATCAGCTTGGGCAGGCCGCACTGATGCAGCTTGAGCTGCGGACCGACCACGATGACCGAACGGCCCGAGTAGTCGACGCGCTTGCCGAGCAGGTTCTGACGGAAACGACCGCCCTTGCCCTTGATCATGTCAGCCAGCGACTTCAGCGGACGCTTGTTGGCGCCGGTCATGGCTTTGCCACGACGACCGTTGTCGAGCAGCGAGTCAACAGATTCCTGCAACATGCGCTTTTCGTTGCGCACGATGATTTCCGGCGCCTTTAGCTCAAGCAGGCGCTTCAGACGGTTGTTCCGGTTGATGACGCGACGATAAAGATCGTTCAGATCTGAGGTCGCAAAGCGGCCGCCGTCGAGCGGAACTAGCGGACGCAGGTCCGGCGGCAACACGGGCAGCACCTCGAGGATCATCCAGTCCGGCTTGATGCCGGATTTCTGGAAACCTTCGAGAATCTTCAGTCGCTTGGCCAGCTTCTTGTTCTTGGCTTCGGAACCGGTGACTTCGAGTTCGGCACGCAGGGACTCGACTTCGCTGTTGAGGTCGAGATTGCGCAGCAGTTCGCGGATGCCTTCGGCGCCCATGTAGGCAACGAACTCGTCACCATGCTCTTCCATCATTTCCAGGTACTGCTCTTCGGTGAGCAATTGAGCGCGCTGGAGATTGCTGACCATGCCGGGATCGGTCACGACATAGGCTTCGAAGTACAGGACGCGCTCGATATCGCGCAGCGTCATATCGAGAACCATGCCGAGACGCGACGGCAGAGACTTCAGGAACCAGATGTGGGCGGTCGGCGAGGCCAGTTCGATGTGACCCATGCGGTCACGACGAACCTTGGCCAGCGTCACTTCAACGCCACACTTCTCGCAAATGACGCCACGATGCTTGAGACGCTTGTACTTGCCGCACAGGCACTCGTAGTCCTTGATCGGGCCAAAGATCTTGGCGCAGAACAGGCCATCGCGTTCCGGCTTGAAGGTACGGTAGTTAATGGTTTCCGGCTTCTTCACTTCACCGTAGGACCAGGAACGGATCTTTTCGGGCGAGGCGAGACCAATGGTAATCGCGTCAAATTCCTCTTCCGCCGTTACCTGCTTGAATAGATCGAGCAATGCTTTCATCGTTTAACTCCCAGCCCTAAATCAGTAACGTTCCAGATCGATATCGATCGCCAGCGAACGGATTTCCTTGACCAGCACATTGAAGGATTCCGGCATGCCGGCATCAATCCTGTGCTCGCCCTTGACGATGTTTTCGTACACTTTCGTACGACCATTTACGTCATCAGACTTAACGGTCAGCATTTCCTGCAGCACATACGACGCGCCATAGGCCTCGAGCGCCCACACTTCCATTTCACCGAAGCGCTGGCCACCGAACTGCGCCTTGCCGCCCAGCGGCTGCTGGGTAACTAGCGAGTACGGACCCGTCGAACGCGCGTGCATCTTGTCATCAACCAAGTGATGTAGCTTCAGATAGTGCATGTAGCCAACCGTCACCTGGCGCTCGAAGGGCTCACCGGTACGACCATCGAACAAGGTCATCTGACCTGAGGACGGCATGCCGGCCATAGCCAGCATGGCCTTGATCTCCTCTTCCTTGGCACCATCGAACACCGGCGTCGCGAACGGTACGCCACTAGTCAGATTGCCGGCCATTTCAAGCACTTCAGTGTCGTTCAGCTCTTCGAGATTCTCTGCCTTGCCGCTCGAATTGTAGATCTGGTCCAGGAAACCGCGAACTTCCTTGGCGCTCGACTGGGCACGCAACATCGCGCCGATCTTGTGGCCAAGTCCCTTAGCTGCCAAACCAAGGTGAACTTCAAGAATCTGACCGACGTTCATCCGTGACGGCACGCCGAGCGGATTCAGTACGATATCGACCGGACTTCCGTCTGCCATGTGCGGCATATCCTCGACCGGCAGGATGCGCGACACAACGCCCTTGTTACCGTGACGACCCGCCATCTTGTCACCCGGCTGCAAGCGACGCTTGACGGCGACGTAAACCTTAACCATTTTCTGAACACCCGGCGGCAATTCGTCGCCTTGCGTCAACTTCTTGCGCTTGCCTTCGAACGCGATGTCGAAATCCTTGCGCGCTTGCTCTAGGCCATCCTTGACCTGCTCCAGCTGCTGAGCGACGTCGTCGTCGGCGAGGCGAATATCAAACCAGTGATGCGGGTCCATTCCGTCAAGGTAGGCCTTCTCGATCACGGATCCCTTGGCCAGCTTCTTCGGACCGCCATTGGCCTTTTTACCCAGGATCAGGCGTTCAACACGCGCAAAGGCATCGCGCTCAACGATACGCATCTGATCGGCCAGGTCGAGCTTGTAGTGGCGCAGGTGCTCGTCGATGATTGACTGTGCACGCTTGTCACGTTCGATACCCTCGCGGGTGAACACCTGGACATCAATGACGGTGCCAGCAATGCCAGACGGAACACGCAGCGAAGTGTCCTTAACGTCCGACGCCTTTTCGCCGAAGATAGCGCGCAGCAGCTTTTCTTCCGGTGTCAGCTGGGTTTCGCCCTTGGGCGTAACCTTGCCGACCAGGACGTCGGCAGCTTCAACTTCAGCACCGATATAAACAATACCGGAGTCATCCAGACGGGACAGTTGCGATTCGCCCAAGGAGGCGATGTCGCGAGTAATTTCTTCTGGACCGAGCTTGGTATCGCGCGCAACGACGGTCAGTTCCTCGATATGGATCGAGGTATAACGGTCTTCGGCAACGACGCGTTCAGAGATCAAAATCGAGTCTTCGAAGTTGTATCCGTTCCAAGGCATGAAGGCAATCAGCATGTTCTGCCCCAGAGCCAGCTCGCCCTTGTCGGTCGAAGCACCGTCTGCCACCACGTCACCCTTGGCAATGTGGTCACCGACACGAACCAGCGGGCGCTGGTTGATATTAGTGTTCTGGTTGGAACGCGTGTACTTGACCAGATTATAGATATCGACACCAACTTCGCCAGCAATAGCTTCGTCATCGTTGACGCGGACAACAACACGAGCTGCATCGACGTAGTCGACCTTGCCGCCGCGCAGTGCAACGACCGCCGTACCCGAGTCGACTGCCACCGTACGCTCGATGCCGGTACCAACAAGTGGTTTTTCGGGACGCAAACACGGAACGGCCTGGCGCTGCATGTTGGCACCCATCAATGCGCGGTTGGCGTCATCGTGCTCGAGGAATGGAATCAGCGAAGCTGCAACGGAGACAATCTGCCCCGGAGCAACGTCCATGTACTGAACGCGTGACGGTTCAGCCAGAATCGTTTCGCCTTTTTCGCGACAAGTGACCAGATCATCCGAGAGACGACCATCAACCAACGATGCGTTGGCCTGAGCAACGACATAGTTTCCTTCTTCAATAGCCGACAAATATTCGATCTGGTCGGTTACCTTGCCATCCACCACCTTCCGGTAGGCTGTTTCGATAAAGCCATAGCTATTGACGCGGGCAAACAAGGCCAGCGAGTTGATGAGGCCGATGTTCGGACCTTCTGGAGTTTCAATTGGGCACACACGACCGTAGTGCGTCGGATGCACGTCGCGCACCTCAAAACCGGCGCGCTCGCGAGTTAAACCGCCCGGACCAAGCGCAGAGACACGACGCTTGTGGGTGATTTCCGACAGCGGGTTGGTCTGATCCATGAACTGTGACAGCTGGCTTGAGCCGAAGAATTCCTTGATCGCGGCGCTGATCGGCTTGGCGTTAATGAGATCATGCGGCATCAGATTGTCGGATTCAGCTTGCGACAGGCGCTCCTTGACTGCGCGCTCAACGCGTACCAAGCCCGCGCGGAACTGGTTTTCCGCCAACTCACCAACGGAACGAACGCGGCGGTTACCCAGGTGGTCAATGTCGTCGATCTCGCCACGGCCATTTCGCAGTTCAACGAGGATCTTGATGACCTCAACGATGTCGCGAGGTGACAGTGTCAGCTGTTCGCGAACTTCTACATTCGCGCCGAGCGGCTTGATCTTTGCCGACAGAGCTTCAGCTTCCGCCAGTGTCACATTTTCAACCATGGCGCGAGCACCATATGGCATCAAACCAACCAAGTCCTGAATAGCAGATAGCGCGAAGCCGGAAGCCTCTGCCAGATTTTTAAGCGCGGCTTCGGCCTTCGAGGCCAAGCCCTTAAGCATCAGCTTGTATTCGATGACATCGGGACGTGCCAGACGTCGATTAAACTTCATCCGACCAACGCCAGAAAGATCGTAGCGCTCGTCAGAATAAAAGAGCCCGTTAAACAGAATTTCAACCGCTTCTTCCGTCGGCGGCTCACCAGGGCGCATCATGCGATAAATGGCAACCCGTGCAGCTTGACGAGTTGCTGTTTCATCGGCTCGCAGAGTATTAGAAATAAACGCGCCACGATCGAGTTCGTTGGTGTAGAGGGTCTCAACCGTCGATATTTCGGACTCACGCAGCTTTGCGAGCAACGTTTCGGTAATTTCATCATTTGCATTCGCAATGACTTCGCCCGTTGCCTTGTCGATGATATTTTTGGCAACTACCCGCCCGACCAGGAACTCCTCGGGTACTGCAATTTGCTTGATAGCGACGGCTGCAATGTCACGGATGTGCTTGGCAGTAATACGCTTATCTTTGGCGACAATCACCTTGCCATCGGGTCCGACAAAATCGAAGCGAGCAACTTCGCCCCGCAAGCGTTCCGGAACCAGCGTGAACTCGACCTTGTCGCTGGAAAGCAGGAAGGTATCAAACTCAAAGAACTGCGCAAGAATTTCTTCGGACGACATGCCGATTGCTTTAAGCAGCGTAGTAACCGGCATTTTGCGACGACGGTCTACGCGGAAAAACAGTGTGTCTTTCGGGTCGAATTCGAAATCCAGCCACGAGCCACGGTAAGGAATGACGCGAGCTGAAAAAAGCAGCTTGCCGGAGCTATGAGTTTTGCCGCGATCATGCTCAAAGAAAACGCCGGGGGAACGATGCAATTGGGAGACGATAACCCGCTCCGTACCATTGATCACGAAAGAGCCGTTGGTTGTCATCAAGGGCATTTCGCCCATGTAAACTTCCTGCTCCTTAACTTCTTTCACTGTATCCGGAGCTTCGCGGTCCATGATGACCAGACGAACCTTCGCACGCAACGAAGAAGCAAAGGTCAGACCGCGCTGCTGACATTCAGTCACATCGAAAGCCGGCTCGCCAAGCATGTAGCTGACGAACTCCAGGCGAGCATTACCTGAATGTGAAACGATAGGGAAGATCGAGGTGAATGCAGCTTGCAAACCCTCATTTTTCCGCCGTTCCGGAGTGACTCCGTCTTGCAGGAAATCCTTGAAAGACTGCAACTGGGTCGCCAACAAGTAGGGAACGTCAAGCACGCTGGCGCGCTTGGCGAAGCTCTTGCGGATGCGTTTCTTCTCGGTGAAGGAGTAAGTCATGGTAACTCCGTGAGGATGGAATCAAACGTTGAACCTGAGAAAACAGGCAAACGCAAACGCCCCCTCCTCCCACACAGGGAAGAAAGAAGTTTCGTTTGCGTTTGCCGGCTGGCGTTATTCAAGTTCGTTAGGGATGTATTAAACCTGTCATACAAAGCACAAAAGGGCTGGCGACAAAGCCGCCAGCCCGCTTGCGAAGTAGCGATTACTTAACTTCGACCTTGGCGCCTGCGTCTTCCAGTTGCTTCTTGAGGGCTTCTGCATCAGCCTTCGAAACACCTTCCTTGACAGCCTTTGGAGCGCCATCAACCAAATCCTTGGCTTCCTTGAGGCCCAGGCCGGTAACGGCACGAACGACCTTAATGACTTCGACCTTCTTGTCGCCGGCTGCGTTCAGCATGACGGTGAATTCGGTCTGCTCTTCGACAGCGGCAGCTGCACCACCAGCCGGGCCGGCAACGGCGACGGCAGCGGCGGAAACGCCAAATTTCTCTTCGAATGCCTTGACCAGGTCATTCAGTTCCATAACGGTCAGGGAGCCTACGGCTTCCAGGATGTCTTCTTTGCTAATTGCCATTTCAATAAACTCCTAAATCAGTTCGTATTCGGTAGAGATCAAGCGGAAGCTTCTTCGCGCTGGGCAGCCAGGGCAGCCAGACCGCGGACAAAGCCGGCGACCGGAGCTTGCATGACATACAGCAGCTTGGAGAGCAGCTCTTCGCGGCTCGGGACAGACGCGAGCGCCTGGACACCAGCCTTGTCGAGCACCTTGCCGGCGTAAGAGCCAGCCTTGAGTACCAATTTGTCGTTGGTTTTAGCGAATTCGCTAAGCACCTTCGCAGCAGCCACGGGATCGGCGGACACGCTATAGATCAGCGGACCGACCATGTGATCAGCTAGGCCAGCGAACGGAGTGTCCGCAACCGCGCGACGCACCAAGGTATTTTTCAACACACGCAGATAGACGCCAGATTCGCGAGCCTTCTTGCGCAGCACGGTGAGGTCACCGACCTCGATGCCACGATATTCGGCAATCGCGATAGTCTGGGCGTTGGCCACTTGTGCCGATACCTCAGCTACAACCGCTTTTTTGTCGTTCAGATTGAGACCCACGGGTCCTTCCTCCTTTCAAGTCATAACACGACGGGAAAAATTTCCCGCCGCACCTACGGCGACCTGAACCAGAAGCTATGCTCCCCGTTGCCGGGCAGCAGAAAATCTTGTTCGGGGACACCGTCTGCGCAGGGTGCTTTCGCGATTAAGCCTCGTTGCCGGGGCGCCTGCGGTCTTTGACGATTCGCTGACGACCGTTTGCACAGCCATCAGCGACCCAAAGTACTTTTTTAGCCAACCAGGGTGGCCTGATCGACGCGAACGCCGGGGCCCATCGTGGCAGCAACAGCAACCTTGCGGAGATACTGGCCCTTGGAAGAAGCCGGTTTCGCCTTATTCAGCGCATCGATCAGGGCCTTGAGATTGGACTCAAGGCTCTCGACCGAGAAGGAAGCGCGACCGATGGTGGCGTGAATGATGCCAGCCTTGTCGGTGCGGTACTGCACCTGACCAGCCTTGGCATTCTTCACGGCAGTGACGACGTCCATGGTCACGGTACCAACCTTTGGATTTGGCATCAGACCGCGCGGGCCAAGGATCTGGCCGAGCTGACCGACGATCTTCATGGCATCCGGGGTGGCGATGACGACATCGAAATTCAGATTGCCTGCCTTGACTTCGGCGGCCAGGTCATCGAAACCGACGACTTCAGCACCAGCAGCCTTGGCGGCTTCAGCCTTTTCGCCTTGCGCAAAAACGGCAACGCGAACCGACTTGCCGGTACCGGCCGGCAGCACAACGGAACCACGCACAACCTGGTCCGACTTACGTGCATCAACACCCAGATTAACAGCGACGTCGATCGACTCGTCGAACTTCGCGGTGGCGGTTTCCTTGGCCAGCGTCAGCGCTTCCTGGACCGGATAGAGCTTCATCGCGACGATCTTGCCCTGCACGGCTTTTTGCTTCTTGGTAAGTTTAGCCATGATTACAGACCCTCTACCGTAATGCCCATGGAACGGGCGGAACCAGCGATGGTGCGAACGGCTGCATCCATATCGGCAGCTGTAAGGTCAGGCATCTTGGTCTTGGCAATTTCTTCAGCTTGAGCACGAGTGATCTTGCCAACCTTATCGGTATGTGGCTTGGCCGAACCGGACTTTATCCCGGCAGCCTTCTTGATCAGGATCGTGGCCGGCGGCGTCTTCATCACAAAAGTGAAGGACTTGTCCGCAAAGGCGGTGATTACAACAGGAATCGGCAGACCCGGCTCGACGCCTTGGGTTTGGGCGTTAAATGCCTTGCAGAATTCCATAATATTCAGACCGCGCTGACCGAGGGCGGGGCCGATCGGGGGCGACGGGTTTGCTTTGCCAGCAGGCACTTGCAGCTTGATATAACCAATAATTTTCTTGGCCATAATTGCTCCTTATTAATGAGTGGTAGCGCGCTTTCACGGAAACACATCCGCTACCAGCGCTCCTCTTGCCGAAACGAAGGGCTTTCGGCTTGCCCTTAATCAACGATCAGGCTTTTTCGACCTGACCAAACTCCAGCTCGACCGGCGTTGCACGACCAAAGATGGTCACCGAAACACGGATGCGATTTTTCTCGTAATTGACATCTTCGACCGCACCATGGAAGTCAGTGAACGGGCCTTCCTTGACTCGCACGACTTCGCCAACCTCAAACAGCACTTTCGGACGGGGTTTCTCAACACCTTCCTGCATTTGCTGCATGATTTTTTCAACTTCCTTTTCGGAAATTGGGGTGGGTTTGGTTGCAGTACCACCGACAAAACCAGTGACTTTGGGCGTGTTCTTGACCAAGTGCCAGGAATCGTCATCCATCTCCATTTCGCACAGCACGTAGCCCGGGAAGAATTTGCGCTCAGAGATGGCCTTCTGGCCATTCTTCATTTCAACAACTTCCTCAACCGGAACCAGGATGCGGCCAAATTTATCCTGCATTCCAAGACGCTCAATGCGCTCCAAAATTGCGCGCATGACGCTCTTTTCGAAGCCCGAGTAAGCGTGAACGACGTACCAGCGTTTACTCATGATTTCTTCCAGCCCAAGACCAGGTCATAAAGAACCCATTCAAGGCTTTTGTCGGTGAGATACAGGAAGATCGCCATGACAACAACAAAAGCGAATACCGCTCCGGTTGTCTGCATGGTTTCCTTTCGGCTAGGCCAAACAACTTTTTTGGCCTCGATAACCGCCTCGTTGGCAAACATGAAAAAGCGCTGCCCAGGCTCGGTTTTCCAAGCCACAGCAATCGCTAGCGCCAACCCAACGAGGACCGCCAGGACGCGCAAAATCATTGCCTGCTCGGAGAGCAGGTAGAAGCCAGCCACGCCCGCCGCCAGAATTACCAGCGCCAGCGCAAACTTGATCTTGTCAGCCATGAAATTCGCGATCTTTAAAGAGAGTGGCAGGGGCGGAGGGAATCGAACCCCCGACCTACGGTTTTGGAAACCGTTGCTCTACCAATTGAGCTACACCCCTGCTGCAGAAACATCAAAGCGCCTCGGTTACCCGAAGCGCTTTGCTTACAGAAACTACCGATTACTCGATGATCTTAGCGACGACACCGGCGCCGACGGTACGACCGCCTTCACGGATGGCGAAGCGCAGACCTTCTTCCATGGCGATCGGTGCGATCAGCTTGATGGTCATGGCGATGTTGTCGCCAGGCATCACCATCTCGACGCCTTCCGGCAGATCGATGGAGCCGGTCACGTCGGTCGTACGGAAGTAGAACTGAGGACGGTAGCCGTTGAAGAACGGGGTATGACGGCCGCCTTCATCCTTGGACAGGATGTACACTTCGGAGGTGAAGTGGGTGTGCGGCTTGACAGAACCCGGCTTGCACAGAACTTGACCGCGCTCGACGTCTTCACGCTTGGTGCCACGAAGCAGGGCGCCAACGTTGTCGCCAGCCTGACCTTGGTCGAGCAGCTTGCGGAACATTTCAACACCGGTACAGGTGGTCTTGACGGTCGGACGGATACCGACGATTTCGATTTCTTCGCCAACCTTGACAACGCCACGTTCGATACGACCGGTCACCACGGTGCCGCGACCAGAGATGGAGAAGACGTCTTCAACCGGCATCAGGAACGGCTGGTCAATCGCACGCTCCGGGTCAGGAATGTAGGAGTCCAAGGCATCTGCCAGACGGAAGATGGAGGGTTCGCCAATTTCGGACTGATCACCTTCGAGGGCTTTCAGTGCAGAACCGTGAATGATCGGGGTGTCGTCGCCCGGGAAGTCGTATTTGGAGAGCAGCTCGCGCAGTTCCATTTCGACGAGCTCGAGGAGTTCAGCATCGTCAACCATGTCGCACTTGTTCATGAACACGAGAACGTACGGCACGCCAACCTGGCGAGCCAGCAGGATGTGTTCGCGGGTTTGCGGCATCGGGCCGTCAGCAGCGGAACAGACGAGAATGGCGCCGTCCATCTGGGCAGCACCGGTAATCATGTTCTTGACGTAGTCCGCGTGACCCGGGCAGTCAACGTGAGCGTAGTGACGGTTGGCGGTTTCGTATTCAACGTGGGCGGTATTGATGGTAATACCACGGGCCTTTTCTTCAGGCGCCGCATCAATTTCGTCATACTTCTTGGCCGAACCACCAAACTTGGCAGACAGCACCGTCGTGATCGCAGCAGTCAGCGTCGTCTTGCCGTGGTCAACGTGACCAATCGTGCCAACGTTTACGTGCGGTTTGGTACGCTCGAATTTTTCCTTAGCCATTCCAGTTCCTCAATAATCAAATAAATAAAAAATCCAGAATCCAAGCTAATCGGTGGTGCCCATGGGCAGGATCGAACTGCCGACCTCTCCCTTACCAAGGGAGTGCTCTACCACTGAGCCACATGGGCCTACCTTAAAACTCCAGCCGTACTGCGTTATGGAGCGGGTGAAGGGAATCGAACCCTCGTCTTAAGCTTGGAAGGCTTCAGCTCTACCATTGAGCTACACCCGCTTATTACGCCCGCAACACAGGCTGTCACAGCATTTAATCTGGTGGAGGGGGAAGGATTCGAACCTTCGAAGGCAGAGCCGACAGATTTACAGTCTGTTCCCGTTGACCGCTTGGGTACCCCTCCGGAAGAACCCGGGATTATCCGGACGACCACCGGTCGTGTCAACACCAATAAACAGAAAAGCCGGCATATAGCCGGCTTTGAGGGACACGAAGGTCAAAATTACTTCTGGGAGAGCACCCAGGCAACCAATTTCTTGGCTTCGTCTTCGGTCACGTTGTTGGGGGGCATCGGGATCTGACCCCAGGTACCCTTGCCGCCGGCCTTGACCTTGGCAGCCAGCATGGCGGGGGCAGCCTTGTCGCCCTTGTACTTGGCAGCGACATCCTTGTAAGCCGGGCCAACCAGTTTTTTGTCGATGGCATGACAGGACATGCAGTTCTTGGCCTTGGCCAGAGCTTCGTCGGCCTGGGCTTGACCAGCCATTACGATACCAGCGGCGGCCATCACGGCAACATAAACAGCTTTCATTCTCTCGCTCCGTTATTCAGGTTGGTGGATAAATCAGTGTTGGATGATAAAACCGTTTTCTATCCCTTGCAAACAGGATAGCCGGGTGATTCGCCTATCCCGCTCAAGCTACTTAACGCAGCACCCTGAGGATACGTTGACAGCAAATGCTTATGAAGGTCGCGACGACACCGCCAGCAAAACACCAGCCGAAACGAACAGTCCACCGAAAAAGCGGTTTTGCCGGCGAATGGCGACCGGGTCGTGCAACCAGCGCCCCAAACGTACTGCGGCCAGGGCATAACCGGACATCACCGCGAGATCGGTCAGGCAGAGGGTCGTGGCAATTAGCAGATACTGCAGTACTTGTGCCTGGGCGGGATCAACGAATTGGGGAACCAGGGCAGCGATAAATATGATGGCTTTGGGGTTGGTCAAATTGACCAGAACCCCTTGTAAAAACAGCCCACGACGCCGCACTAGCGGCGCCTTGGCATCGATGGGAATGGCCGGCGCCCGCCATTTCTGGATGCCAAGCCAGACCAGATAAGCGGCACCGATGAATTTGACCAGCAAGAAGGCATTCTCGGAAGCAGCCAACACAGCACCGAGACCAAGGGCGACAATCAACAGGTGCACCAGGATAGCCGTCTGCAAACCGAGAATGGCGGTCAGCGCCGACCAATAGCCATGTCGCATGCCGGTACTCATACTGATCACGGCGCCCGGCCCGGGGGTGACAGCGATCAGGATCGATGCCACCAGGAACCCGAGCCAGACAGTAAGCGTCATTTGCGGCGCTGAATCTGCGTCACGTCGCGTACGGCGCCCTTGTCGGCCGAAGTAGCCATCAGTGCATAGGCTTGCAGCGCAGCAGAAACCGTCCGTTCGCGATTGACTGGTTGCCAGGCGGCTTCGCCCTTGGCGTCCATGGCGGCGCGCCGACGAGCCATCTCGCCATCGGTGATGGCGAGGTGAATGCGGCGATTCGGGATATCGATTTCGATGGTGTCGCCCTCTTCAACCAGGCCGATGGCGCCACCGTCAGCCGCTTCCGGCGAGGCGTGACCGATGGACAGGCCGGACGTACCGCCGGAGAAACGGCCGTCAGTGAGCAGCGCGCAGGCTTTGCCGAGCCCCATCGACTTCAGATAGGAGGTCGGGTAGAGCATTTCCTGCATGCCGGGGCCGCCCTTCGGGCCTTCGTAGCGGATCACAACAACATCACCGGCAACGATTTTTTCGCCCAGAATGGCGTCGACCGCAGCATCCTGGCTTTCGAAGACGCGCGCTTTGCCGGAGAACTTCCAGATTGATTCATCGACACCGGCCGTCTTGACGATGCAGCCGTCGAGCGCGATGTTGCCGTAAAGCACGGCAAGGCCACCTTCCTGGGAGTAAGCGTTGGCCTTGTTGCGAATACAGCCGTGGGTGCGATCAAGGTCGAGTTCGTTGAAGCGACGATCCTGCGAGAAGGCAACTTGCGTCGGCACCCCGCCTGGGGCGGCCTTGAAAAATTCATGCACCTTGACGTCGTGTTCGCGGACCACGTCCCAGCGCTCGATGGCTTCACCGATATTCTTGGTGTGGACGGTCGGCACGTCGCGGGAGAGCAGGCCGGCCCGATCCAGTTCGCCGAGGATGCCCATGATGCCGCCGGCGCGATGGACGTCTTCGATGTGGTATTTGTCGGTCATCGGCGCGACCTTGCACAGACAGGGCACGGCGCGCGAAATGCGGTCGATGTCAGCCATCGTGAAGTCGACGCCGGCTTCCTGAGCCGTGGCCAGGATGTGCAGCACAGTGTTGGTCGAGCCGCCCATGGCGACGTCGAGGGTCATGGCGTTCTCGAAGGCGGCCTTCGTCGCGATCGAGCGCGGCAGCACCGAGGCGTCGTCCTGCTCGTAATAACGCTTGCAGAGCTCGACGATCTGGCGGCCGGCACGCAGGAAAAGCTGCTTGCGGTCGGCGTGCGTGGCGACGACGGTACCGTTGCCGGGCAGGCTGAGGCCGAAGGCTTCGGTCAGGCAGTTCATCGAGTTGGCGGTGAACATGCCGGAACAGGAACCGCAGGTCGGGCAGGCGGAGCGCTCGATTTCATCGAGGTCGGACTGGGAAACCGAGTGGTCGGCGGCCTTGACCATGGCGTCGACCAGATCGAGATGCACGACGTTGCCCTGGATCTTGACCTTGCCGGCTTCCATCGGTCCACCGGAGACGAAGATGACCGGGATGTTGAGGCGCATGGCGGCCATCAGCATGCCCGGGGTGATCTTGTCGCAGTTGGAGATGCAGACCATGGCATCGGCGCAGTGGGCGTTGACCATGTATTCGACCGAGTCGGCGATCAGGTCGCGGCTGGGCAGCGAATACAACATCCCGCTGTGGCCCATGGCGATGCCGTCGTCGATGGCGATGGTATTGAATTCCTTGGCGACGCCGCCGGCCGCCTCGATCTCGCGTGCCACGAGCTGGCCCATGTCCTTGAGGTGCACGTGGCCCGGGACGAACTGGGTGAAGCTGTTGACCACGGCGATGATCGGCTTGCCGAAATCGCCATCCTTCATGCCGGTAGCGCGCCACAGGGAACGGGCGCCCGCCATGTTGCGGCCGTGGGTGGAGGTGTGGGAACGATATTGCGGCATGACTCTCTCTCCGTCTGAATCTGGCGCCGACATCTTGTTATGGCGCGCGAACTATAATCGGCTAATTCTAGCCCACTCTGAACCTTCGATGCTTCTTCACCCGCAGTTCGACCCTGTCGCTTTTTCGCTCGGCCCGCTCTCGGTGCGCTGGTACGGTTTGATGTATCTCGTCGCCTTCGTTCAGTTTATTTTGCTCGGCCGCTACCGGATCAAGTCGCGCCCGTCGATCCTGAGCGTCGAACAGCTCGACGACCTGCTGTTCTACGGCATGCTCGGCGTGATTGTCGGCGGGCGACTCGGACAGGTGTTTTTCTATGACCCGGGCTATTACCTGGCCAATCCGCTGGAAATTTTCGCTGTCTGGAAAGGCGGCATGAGCTTCCATGGCGGCTTTCTCGGCGTACTTGTCGCCATGGGGCTGTGGGCGAACAAGCAAAAGCTCAACTGGTGGGATGTCATGGATTTCGTCGCCCCGCTCGTCCCGCTCGGCCTGGCCGCTGGCCGCCTCGGCAATTTCATCAACGGCGAACTGTGGGGCCGCGTCGCCGATGCCAGCCTGCCATGGGCGATGATTTTCCCGCAATCGGGCGACATGCTGCCGCGCCACCCGTCGCAGCTTTATCACATCGGACTGGAGGGCTTCGCGCTCTTTTTAATTTTGTGGCTTTTTTCCGGTCGACCGTGGCAACGCGGTGCTGTGTCCGGGGTTTTCCTGATCGGCTACGGCACTTTCCGCTTCATCACCGAATTCTTCCGCGAGCCGGATGCCGGCATCTTCGGCCAGTCATACACGATCAGCATGGGCCAGTGGCTGTCGCTGCCGATGGTGCTGGCCGGCATCGTTTTGCTGGTGCTCGCCCAACGCCGGAAAACCCTATAATTATGGATTACGTTATTCACCACACGACAGGAATTGACTCATGACACGTCCGTTCAAGGTTCTCGGCATCCAGCAAATCGCCATCGGCGGCCCCTCCAAGGAAAAGCTGCGCACCCTGTGGGTCGAGAAATTCGGCCTGGAAATCACTAGCACCTTCGTTTCCGAGCGCGAAAATGTCGACGAAGACATCTGCGCCATGGGCACCGGCCCGTTCAAGGTCGAAGTCGACCTCATGCAGCCGCTCGATCCGGAAAAGAAGCCGGCCGTGCATGCCACGCCGCTCAACCACGTCGGCCTGTGGATCGACGACCTGCCCAAGGCGGTCGAATGGCTGTCGGCCAACGGCGTGCGTTTTGCCCCGGGCGGCATCCGCAAGGGCGCAGCCGGTTTCGACATCACCTTCCTGCACCCGAAGGGCAATGAAGAATTCCCGATCGGCGGCGAAGGTGTGCTGATCGAACTCGTCCAGGCGCCGCCGGAAGTCGTCTCGGCTTTCGCCAAACTGGCCGCGCAGTAAAGTTTCATGGCCGACGTCCCCGAGCACGAGCTTGAGGGAACCCGCGCGGCGCTCGCTCCCACCTTGGAGGCGACCGCCGCGATCCTGCCCTGGGTTGCCAAGCCCCGCAAGGCGCGCTTCGACCCAAAGCTCAATGAACGCTGGATGGCCGCCTGCGAACGCCTGTCCAAAGGCTGGTCCGAGCGTCACGCTACGGGCGCCGAGGATATTCGTCCAGCCATTTTCGGCTTGTACGCCATTGCCATCGAAACGGCCGATGCCAACTGCCTGCGCCTCGGCGAAGCACTGGCCAGCGCCGCCGACCGTCTCGAAGAAAGTGCGCTGCCGACGCGGCTGATCGCCGCCATAACGGCAGCCATCGAATGTCTGAGCGAAGCCGACGGCCTCGAGCACCCGGCCTTTCCCGAACGGGCCGCGCATTTTGCCAAACGCCTTGAAGCCTGCACGGCAATGGCTAACGATAACGAACGCTCCGCCGTGCTCGACCAGCTATTTGTCGACGAGGCCTGCGAGCAAATCCAGCTCATGCACGACGCACTGGCGACGCTGCCGCCGGATGCCTACGCCCTGACCACCGAATCGCTCAAACTTGCCCAGCAGGCCGAGCTACTGGAAATCTGGGGTGTCATGCATCTCGCCCGACAGCTATCGGATTGCATCAGCCGCAATGCCGCCGAGCTCGACACACCGGCCATTCGCCAGGAAGTTCAAGACCGTCTCGAAGCGCTCGGCAACAGCATTGCCACGGTCAACCGGTAAATTCGGCAAAAAATGAAATGTCTTCAGGCGCCGACGACGGCGCGCAGCCGTTCACTGGCTGCGAAGGCCTGACGCTTGGCCTCCTCGGCCTCATACTCGACCAAGGCCAGCGTCACCAGATTGGCCACCGCCTGCGCAAACAAGCCATGCGCCGACGTCCATGGCTGGCTCGGGCCGACCTGCTCAAGACAGAGAACGCCCTGCAACTCGCCACGAATATGAATCGGCGTCTCGAGCATCGCTGTCACGCCGTGGCGTGGCAGATAATCGGCGGCAAACTCGCGGGTTATCGGATGGCTGTAGGCATCGTCAGCTGAAATGCTGCTGCCTGCCCTCAGAGCCCTGAAATAGAACGGATATTGGCTGGCGTGGATGCTCTGGCCTTTGCTGTGGCGCCGCGTCGTCAACTCGAAGATATCCAGGCAGAGCAATTCCCGATGTTCGTTGTTGAGAGCCCAGATGCTGACGCGCTCGACGCCGGACATCTGCGCGGCCGACTCGGTCAGGATGCTCAGCATCATGTCGAGTGATGCTTCCTTGAAATAGGCGCCGCGCGACAGGCTGGCAATGCCTTCCTGCAACGCGACCGGTGACATCAGCGATCTTCCGATACCCGGATTGACCATGTTTTCCATAAAATTCCGACTGACCAGTCCCGAGGGACAAATATTCATGTTCGAATTTTAAGAAACTGGACCTGTTCCGCCTGTGAAATCCTCCACACCTGACAAAAGTAATAGTCAGGCCAGCCAATTTATTCCGGTCCGGGCATCGTCTTGAAAATGAAAGCCGCTCGCTGGACCTCGGTTATCCACACCAGACCGTCGCCATAATGGCCGGTCTGGGCCACCTCGGTAACACGCTGGAAGATGAGTTCGGCCACCTCGTCCGGCGCGACGATCTCGACGCGCACCTTGGGTGTGTAATCGGTCAGCTCATCCTTGATCTTGGTCCGTGCCGGCACATGGCGCGACGGGGCGCTACAGCCTTCAACCTTGGTCACCGTCATGCCGGGGAAGCCCGGCAAGGCGACCAGCGCATCGCGCAAAACGGCCAGTTTGTTGGGGCGAATGACCGCCTTGATTTCTTTCATGCCTCGACCTCTTCTTCGTCAAACCAGCGATAAATTGTCGGCAAAACCAGCAGCGTGAGCAGGGTGCAGGTAATCAAGCCACCGATGACCACGATGGCCAGCGGCCGCTGCACTTCGGAACCTGGCCCGCTCGAAAACAGGAAGGGAATCAGGCCAAGCATGGCGACCGTCGCCGTCATCATGACCGGCCGGAAGCGCAGCGTCGCCCCTTCGACCACGGCATCGCGCACGCTACGTCCTGCATCGCGCAGGCCACGAATGTAGGACACCAGCACGACACCGTTGAGCACGGCGATCCCCCACAGCGCGATGAAGCCCACCGAGGCCGGCACCGAGAGATATTCGCCGCTGACGAACAGGCCGATGATGCCGCCGATGGAAGCAAAAGGCAGCACGGTGATGATCAGCGTGGCGAAGCGCAGCGAATTGAATAGGAGGAAGAGCAGGAAGAAAATCGCCGCGATGGTGATCGGGATAATGATCTTGAGGTGGCCCAGTGCCCGCTCCATGTTCTGGAACTGACCGCCCCACTCCAGGTAATACCCTTCCGGCAGTTTGATCTGGCTATCCACCTTCTGCTGCAGTTCAGCGACGAAACTACCCAGGTCACGGTCCTTCACATTGACGCCCACGACAATGCGGCGCTTGCCCAGTTCGCGCGAAATCTGCGCCGGGCCGTCCATGACGCTGATTTTCGCGACGTCGGCCAGGCGCGCCTGGGCGCCATTACGCGAAGTGATCAGGATGTTCGAAATCGCCTCGACGTTGTTGCGGAAGCTCTCCGGCAAACGCACCACGCCAGGGAAGCGCCGTTCGCCCTCGAAAATCTCGGTCGCCACCTTGCCACCGACCGCTGTTTCGAGCAGGTCATTGACGTCGGAAACGTTCAAACCAAGGCGGGCAATTGCCTGCCGGTCGATTTCAATCGACAAATACTGCTGGCCGCTGATCCGCTCGATGCGCAAATCCTGCGCCCCCTGCAAGGTCTGAGCAACCTTGCCGATCTGCCCGGCGATCTTCTTGAGCTGATCGAGATCGTCGCCGAAGACCTTGACGGCAATGTCGGAACGCACGCCAGTGACCATTTCATCGACGCGGTCGGAAATCGGCTGGGCCATGACGACCTGAACGCCCGGCAACACCTTGAGCTTCTCGCGCATGGCGTCCTGAATGTCCTCCTGTGTCCAGCCGGAGGGCCATTCGCTACGCGGTTTCAGGCTGACGATGGGCGTCGACTCGTTCGGCCCCTGCGGGTCGGCCGGCGATTCGCCGCGCCCGACGCCGGACACCGCCGACTTGACCCCCGGCACCTGCATGACCAGACGCATGGCCTCCATTTCCATCTTGATCGACTCGTCGAGCGAAATGTTGGGCACGCGGTTGATACCCGGCACGACCGAGCCTTCCTTCATTTCCGGGATGAAAGCCGTGCCGAGGAAAGGTAGCGTGCCCAGTGTCAGGACAAAGGCGCCGACGGCCAGGATCACCGTCTTCCGTTCATTACCCAGTGCCCAGTGCAGCATCCTGAGGTAACGCTGCTTCATGGCCGCGATCAGCTTCGTATCGTGGTCGCCATCGTGGGCCGGCGGCTTGAGCAGGTAAGTCGACATCACGGGCGTCAGTGTCATCGACAGCACCAGTGAAATGGCCAGTGCGATGGCGATGGTATAGGCCAACGGCGCGAACATCTTGCCTTCCATGCCCTGCAAAGTCATGAGCGGCAGGAAGACGAGAATGATGATGCCAACGCCGAAGATGACCGGCGTCGCCACTTCGACCACGGCGCGCAGGATCACCCGCAACTGGCTCTCGCCGGTCTTGGCATTGCGTCCAAGCTGCAGGTAGGCGTTTTCGACGACCACCACCGAACCGTCGACCATGAGGCCGATGGCGATGGCCAGGCCGCCCAACGACATCAGGTTGGCCGAAATACCCAGCTTGTTCATCGCCATGAAGGTCAGCAGCGGCGTCAGCACCAGCGTGCCGACGACGATCAGCGAGGAGCGGACGTCGCCGAGAAACAGGAAAAGCACGACGACGACCAGCGCGACGCCTTCAAGCAGCACCTTGGTCACCGTCCACAGCGCCGCATCGACCAGTTCCGAGCGGTCGTAATACGGCGCGATTTTCAGTCCGTCCGGCAGCATGCCCTTGCGGTTGATCTCCTCGACCCGCGCCTTGACCCGGCTGACCACCTCCTTGGCATTACCGCCGGCGATCATCATGACCACGCCGCCGACCGCCTCGGTCGTCCCGTTCTTGATCACGGCGCCCTGCCGAACATCGTGGCCTATCTGCACGTCAGCCACGTCGCGCACATAGACCGGTACGCCATCCTTTTCCTTGAGCACGATGGCGCGCAGGTCGTCGAGATCACGCACCAGCCCAACGCCGCGAATCAGGTACTGCTCGGCATACTGCGGCAGCACACCGCCGCCGGCATTGGCGTTGTTGCGCCCCACCGCCAGATAAACGTCGGCGACGTTAAGCCCGAAATGGCGCAGCTTGTCGGGATTGACCAGCACCTGATACTGCTTGGCATAGCCGCCCTGCGAATTGATTTCGGCCACTCCCGGTATCGAGCGCAGCAAGGGGCGCACGACCCAGTCCTGGGCAACCCGGCGCTTCATCAACTCTTCTACGCTCAGTGTCCGGTCACCGTCATCGGGCCGTTCCAGCGTGTATTGATAGACCTCACCGAGACCGGTCGACACCGGCCCGAGCACCGGCGTGATGCCGGCCGGCAGGCGCGAACCGACTTCGAGCAGGCGCTCCATGACGAGTTGGCGGGCGAAATAGACGTCGGTCTTGTCGTTGAAAACCAGGGTGATCAGCGACAGGCCCGGCTTGTTCAGCGAGCGCATCTCCTCCAGCCCGGGCAGGCCGGTCATCGCCACTTCGAGCGGCACCGTCGCGAAGCGTTCGACCTCTTCCGGCGAACGGCCGGTGGCCTCGGTGGCGATCTGGACCTGAACGTTGGTCACATCGGGGAAGGCGTCGACCGACAGCTTGCGCGCCGCATCGAGTCCAAAGAAGAAAAGCACGGTGGCGATCACCGCGACGATCAGGCGCTGCTTGAGCGCCCCGCGGACGAGGGACTCGATCACGATCCCTCCATTTCCTTGCGATTACGCTCGTTATTCAGGTGAAAAGCGCCATCCACAACCAGCTTTTCTCCACCCTTGAGGCCGGACATAACGACGCGTACCCCACCCTGCTCCGGGCCGAGTTTGACCTTGGCCAGACGGAAGGCACCATCGCCCTCAGCGACAAAAACGTGGTCCTCATCATTTTCACGAACGACAGCACCAGCCGGTACGACCAGCCGCTCGACCGGTTTCGCCTCGATCAGCATCGAAGCCAGCATGGCGGGTTTGAGGCGACCATCGCGATTATCCAGTTCGGTACGAACCAGGACCGTGCGCGTTTCCGGGTCAATGGTCTGACCGACAAAAATCAGCTTGCCGACCAGCTTCTCATGGCCCAGCGCCGGCACTTCGATACTGACCGACTGCCCGGCCTTGACCAGGCTGACCTGTTGCTCGGGCACCTGCGCAACCGCCCACAGACGCGATAGATCGGCAACGACAAACAGCGAATCGGCCGGTTGCACGACCTGCCCCTGCGCCAGCTTGCGCTCGACGACGACGCCGTTCAAAGTGGCCACGACCGGGGTCACCGAATTGACTTCGCCCTGTTTGCCCAGGCGGTCGATTGCCGCCGGGCCGACCCCCAGCAATTGCAACTGGTCGCTCGCCGCCCGCGTTTCAGCCTTCGAAATCTGGTATTCGCTCTCCCGGCGCTGCAGTTCGGCCGCGCCGATCACATCGGCCTCAAACAAGGCCTTGGCACGTTCGGCATTGCGCCGGTTCAATTCCAGCTCGGCCCGCGCCTTGAGATAAGCCAGTTGCTGACTGGACAATTCGCTGCTGTTCAACCTGGCGAGAATCTCGCCCTTTTTGACGCTCTGGCCGAGCAGGGCGTCGATATCGGTGACCCGCCCCGTCACCGTGGCGCCAATGCGGGCCAGGCGCTGTTCGTCAAAATCGATCCGCCCACTGACGCGCAGGGTTTCAGCCACGGGCTGAGAGCCAACATCGCTCAATTTAAGCTGGCTCAGCAACTCGGGCGAGGGTGAGACGCTTAGCGGGTCGCGCACCTGCTGCACCGCCGATTTGTTGTTCTCTTGATTGCAGCCAGCCAGTGTTGCCACGGTCAACAGCAAAAACAGGGCTTTTTTCATTATTCTTTTCCTCCGGGCAGCGCCCGTAGTCGTTCAATTTCAACCCAGGCCGCAGCCAGTTCGAAGCGCGCCGTAATCAGCTCGGCACGCGCTGCGCGGAAAACGCGTTGGGCATCGAGTACTTCGAGAAAACCACGTTCGCCAAAACGATAGGCCGCTTCCGCCACCTTCACGGCCGCTTCAGCCTGCTTGAGGATGCCGGACTCCAGCGCGACAACCTGGGCCTGGGCAATTTCATATTGCTGGAAGGCGATTTCCAGCTGCTGGGCAAGCGAAAACTCCTGCGCTGCCAACTCATGGCGGGCCCGCGACAATTGCGCCGAGGCTTCGCCAACCGGGCCGCTACGACGGTCCCACAGCGGAATCGAAACAACGACGCCAAACTTGTTGGAACGCATGTCGGGATCCTCATCCATCCCGGCTTTCAGTGCCACATTGGGCCAGCGTTGGCGCCGTTCGAGATCAAGCTGATATTGGGCACGCACCATTTCAGAGCGTGCACGCGCCAAATCCGGGCTGGTTTCAGCCAATTGTTTGCGCAAACCATCCAGCGGAGGCAGTTCTGGAACGTCCCGCAAGCGGCCACGCAGGGAAAAGTCCGTTGGCAAGGCGCCGCCTACACTCTGGCGCAACTGCGAGCGCGCCTGCTCACCGCGAAAACCCGCCGCCTGGGCGATTTTCTGAACGTTCAGCAACTCGGCATCCGCCTTGATCAACTCGAAGCGCGGAGCCTCGCCCGTTTCCACACGCAACGCGATACGCGAGCGCACACTCTCCATGGCCGCCAGATCTTCACGTGTATTGCTCAACTCGACATCGCGCCGCAAGACCTCGAAATAACGCAGGCGCAGGCGGGCCAGCGTATCGGCCTCGAAAGCCCTGACCGCTGCCGTCGTCGACTCCAGCCCAGCTTCCGCCGCGCCGATCCGCGCCGAGCGCCGCCACGGCATATCGAGCGGCTGGGTCAGCGTGACGCTGCGCGCGTCGCCGGTGTTGCCGCCCACTCCGCGGGAACGCGAGGTACCGCCCAGATATTCGAGCTCCGGATTGGGAAAGGCGCCGGCGCTATCGACCGCATAGCGCGCCGCCGTGATCTGGTCGCGCGCCGACAGCACAGCGCGGCTCGACGACAGGGCCAGCGCCTCCAGTTTCGGCAGATCGAATTCGGGCTGCGCGACGGCTAGCGTCGCGCCCATGCCCAAAGCGAAAGCGAGTATTTTTGTGCAATGCATCATGAAATTTTCTTAGCAAACCGCATGCCATTGACTGGCAGCGATCAACGACCTCCCAAGGCAGCAATGCGTTCTTCGAGTGGCGGGTGGGTCGAGAACAGCGCCATCCAGCTGCTTCCTCCGGCAATACCCGAGGCCGCCATGTTTTGTGGCAACGGTTCGGTATGCAGGCTGCCAAGACGACGCAGCGCGTTCTGCATCGGCACCGGCGAGCCCATGAGGCCAGCAGCGCCCGAATCGGCTCGGAATTCACGCTGACGCGAGAACCAGGCAACGATGATGCTGGCAAGCAGGCCGAAGACGACTTCACAGATCATGCTGGTCACCATATAGCCGATGCCCGGGCCCGTGTTTTCACTGTCGCCGCGACGCAGGAAACCATCGACCACGTAGCCGACGATGCGCGACAGGAAGACGACGAAGGTATTCACCACGCCCTGGATCAGCGTCATCGTCACCATGTCGCCGTTGGCGATGTGGGCAACTTCGTGGGCCAGCACGGCTTCGGCTTCGTCCCGCGTCATGCCCTGCAACAAGCCGGTCGACACGGCGACCAACGAACTGTTCTTGCTGGCGCCGGTGGCGAAGGCATTCGGCTCACCGTCGTAGATGGCGACTTCTGGCATCGGCAGGTTGGCGCGCTTGGCCAGTTTGGCGACGGTATCGACCAACCACATTTCGGTGGACGAGCTCGGCGACTCGATAACCCGGGCACCGGTACTCCACTTGGCCATGGTTTTCGACATGAGCAGCGAGATGAAGGCGCCGCCGAAGCCAATGACGGCCGCAAAAACGAACAGCATGCCGACATTGAGGCCGTTGGCCGTCAGGAACTTATTGACGCCCAGCAGGCTGGTCGCCACGCTGAGCACCAGCATGACGGCGAGATTAGTGGCGAGAAAAAGGACAATTCGTTTCATGATCAACTCCTCGAAAGAGAACGGGCGAATGGTATTGCATTGCAACAACCTAAAAAATCGGAGCAAAATGGAACAACTCTTCGATTTTTTCTGTAGAACCTATGACACCAATTAATTTTAAACACCTGCATTACTTCTGGGTCGTCGCTCAAGAAGGCAGCATCACCCGGGCGGCAGAACGCCTAGGTGTGGCGGTTCAGACCATCAGCGGCCAGCTTTCCTTGCTTGAGCGGCAGCTGGGCAAAGCCTTGTTCAACAGTCAGGGCCGTGGTTTGGTACTGAGCGAAGCCGGGCGAGTCGCGCAGGGCTACGCTGACCAGATCTTTCAGTTGGGTGACGCGCTGACCGAAGCGGTCACGAACAGCGGTAGCGAGTCCACGCTTCGCTTGCGCGCTGGAATTTCAGACGGCATCCCCAAGCTGCTGGCTTACCGTTTGCTGTCGACGGTGACCAACATGCCGGCCGATGTCCGCCTGGTCTGCGATGAAGGTGAATTCGAAACCCTGCTCGCCGACCTTGCCCTGCATCGCCTCGATGTGGTGCTGACCGACCGTGCTGCCCCGGTCAGCGCCAACCTCAAGGTATTCAGCACGCCGCTTGGCGAATTCGCCACCGGGCTGTTCGCGACACCGGGTCTGGTCGAGCAGTACCGTCTGGACTTTCCGAAAAGTCTGGATGGCGCACCGCTGCTCCTGCCCACCCGCCACAATGCGCTGCGTGGCCGCATCGACCGCTGGCTGGAAAATTCGAACATCCACCCGAAAATCGTCGGCGAATTTGAGGACAGCGCCTTGCTAACGACCTTTGGACGCGGCGGGCTGGGTATTTTCCCGGCCCCACTGGCGCTCGCCGAGCAGGTTGCCAGCCAACTGCAAGCTGTGCCACTCGGTGCCATGAGCGGCGTCAGCGAGCACATCTATGCCATTTCCAACGAACGCCGCATCCGCCATCCGGCCGTCGAGGCGCTTTGCGCGGCGGCACCGCAAGGCGTGATTGAGCCGAGGGTATAATCTGCACCCCCCAACGCAAAACAAAGTAAAAAACCAATGTCGCTGTTCCGCAAGACCACCCTTCTCGCCTTGAGTTTCGCATTCGCCGCCCAGGCGATGGCCCAGCAATTGCCCGTTCCTCCGTCACTGGCTGCCAAATCGTGGCTGCTGCTCGAAATGGGCTCGAATCAGGTGTTGACCGCAGAAAAATCTGACGAGCGCCTTGAGCCCGCCTCGCTAACCAAGCTCATGACGGCTTACCTGACCTTCGCCGCCCTGCACAAGAAAACGCTGGCCCTCGAGCAGCCCCTGCCGGTTTCCGAGAAAGCCTGGCGCACCGGCGGTTCCAAGATGTTCATCCGGGTGGACACGCAAGTGCCGGTGGAGGACCTGATCAAAGGTATGATCGTCCAGTCCGGCAACGACGCCTGCGTCACGCTGGCTGAAGGCATTGCCGGAAGTGAAGAAGATTTCGCACAGATGATGAATCGCGAGGCGCAACGCCTGGGCATGAATGCGTCGAGCTTCCGCAACTCGACCGGCCTGCCCGACCCGGAGCACTACACCACGGCGCGCGACCTTTCCCTGCTCGCCTCCGCCTTGATCCGCGACTTCCCCGAGGAATACAAGAAGTATTACTCGATGAAGGAATACACCTACAACGGCATCACCCAGCCCAACCGCAACCGCCTGCTCTACATCGACCCCACCGTCGATGGCGTCAAGACCGGCCACACGGAAGCGGCCGGCTACTGCCTGATCTCGTCAGCCCTACGCGACAAGCGCCGTCTGCTATCAGTCGTCCTCGGCACCGTCTCGGACAGTGCCCGGGCCAGCGAATCGCAGAAGCTGCTCAACTGGGGTTACATCTCCTACGACGCTGTCGCACTCTACGCCAAGGATCAGGCCGTTGCCACGCTGCGCGTCTGGAAGGGTGCCCAGAGCGAGGTCAAGGCTGGCTTTGCCAACGACCTGTCGATTGCCGTCCCCAAGGGTTACGCCGATAAGGTGAAGAGCGATTTCGTCGCCGAGCCGCGCCTGATCGCCCCGATCGAGGCTGGCCAGAAGCTGGGCGTGCTCAAGGTCAGCATCGACGGCAAGGTTTATGGCGAATATCCCGTCACCGCCCTTGAAAATGTGCCGCTTGGCAACATCTTCATCCGCATCCTCGACACTATTCGACTCTGGTTCAACTAAACCCATGACGCCTTACGTCGCCGATCCCGTTTACCTGAACGGCCAGTTCAAGCCGCTGGCCGAGGCGGGCATTTCGCCGCTCGACCGCGGTTTTTTGTACGGCGACGGCGTCTATGAAGTGATTCCGGTCTATTCGCGTCGGGCCTTTCGCATCGACGAACACCTCAAACGCCTGCAGGCGACGCTAGACGGCATTCAGCTGGCCAATCCGCTCAGCGCCAGCGACTGGAAGGATGTCGTTCTCCGCTTGATCGACGAAGCCCCCTGGGAAGACCAGTCGATCTACCTGCAGGTGACGCGCGGCGCAGATGACAAGCGCGACCACGCCTTTCCGCCGCCCAGCGTGGCACCGACTGCCTTCGCTTTTTCGTCACCGCTGGTCACCACGCCGGCCGACATCCGCGCCAAGGGCGTCTCGGCCATCACGGTGCCTGACCTGCGCTGGTCGCGCTGCGACCTCAAGGTCATTTCGCTGCTCGCCAACGTGCTGGCTCGCCAGCAGGCTGTCGAACAAGGCTGCGCCGAGGCATTGCTCATTCGCGACGGTTTCATGAAGGAAGGCGCGGCGTCGAACATTTTCATCGTCAAGGACGGTGTGCTGTGCGCGCCACCCAAGACGCACCTCATGCTGCCCGGCATCACCTACGACGTGATCCTCGAGCTGGCCAAGTTCCACGGTCAACCGGTAAAAATCGCTGAAATCGAAGAAACTGAACTTCGCGCCGCCGACGAGGTCTGGATGACCTCATCGACAAAAGAGATTCTGGCGATCACGACCCTCGACGGCCACCCCGTTGGCACCGGAAAACCCGGTCCGCTGGCCGGACAGATGTGGCAGTGGTACCAGGATTTCAAGAACACCGTAATGCGCAAAGGCTGACATGGCTTCGTACAAGGACACCCTGCTCGAATTCCCCTGCGAATTCCCCCTCAAGATCATGGGCAAGGCCGATGACGGTCTGGCTCAGGTCGTCCTCGATATCGTCACCGTGCACGCTCCGGATTTCGATGGCGCAACCATGGAAATGCGGGCCAGCTCCGGCGGCAACTACCTGAGCCTGACGTGCACCGTGACCGCCACCTCCAAACCGCAGCTCGACGCGCTGTACACCGACCTGAGCGGCCACCCGATGATCAAGGTCGTGCTGTAAGTGCCTCCTGCCGTCAAACGCCTGGGCCGGGTCGAGTATGAACCGACCTTCCAGGCCATGCAGGATTTCACCGCCAAGCGCACGGCCGAAACACCGGACGAAATCTGGATCGTTGAGCACCCGCCGGTCTATACGCTCGGCCAGGCCGGCAAGCCGGAGCACATCCTGCGCGATGTCGGCATTCCGCTGGTCAAGATCGACCGCGGCGGCCAGGTGACTTACCACGGACCGGGCCAGGTCGTGATATACCTGCTGCTCGACCTGTCGCGCCTGAAAATTAAGGTGCGCGAACTGGTCACTGCCATTGAGCAGGCCGTCATCGACCTGCTGGCCGAACACGGCCTAACGGCCGAACGCCGCGACGGTGCGCCTGGCGTCTATGTCGGCGAGGCCAAGATTGCCGCCCTCGGCCTGCGTATCCGCAATGGCTGCAGCTACCACGGCGTCTCGCTCAACGTGGACATGGACCTGAGCCCCTTCGAGGCAATCAATCCCTGCGGCTATGCGGGGCTCAAAGTGATTCAAACCAAAGACCTGAACATTCCGCTCACCGCTCACGAGGCGGGCGAGCAACTCTCTCAACAATTGCTACAGCAACTGGACAAACAACATGGCTGAAACGAAGCAAAAAGGCGTCAAGCAAAAAGGCGAACTCAAAACCGCGCGCATCCCCATCAAGATCGTGCCGGTCGACACCCCGCTGCGCAAACCCGAATGGATTCGCGTCAAGGCCGGTAACAGCGCCGGGCGCTTCGGCGAAATCAAGACCATGCTGCGCGAGAAGAAGCTGCACACGGTCTGCGAAGAAGCCGCCTGTCCCAACATCGGCGAATGCTTCGGGCGCGGCACGGCGACCTTCATGATCCTCGGCGACATCTGCACGCGGCGCTGCCCATTCTGCGACGTCGGCCACGGCCAGCCGCTGCCGCCCAACCCGAACGAGCCGCGCGAACTGGCCGAATCGGTCGCCACGCTCAAGCTGCGTTACGTCGTGATCACCAGCGTCGACCGCGACGACCTGCGCGACGGCGGTGCCCAGCATTTCGTTGATGTCATCAGCAATGTCCGCGAACTGTCACCGACGACCACCGTCGAAACGCTGGTGCCTGATTTTCGCGGCCGCATGGACGTGGCGCTCGACGTCCTCGGCGGCGCCCTGCCCGATGTGCTCAACCACAACATGGAAACCGTGCCGCGCCTCTACAAGCAAGCCCGTCCCGGTGCCGATTACGCGCACTCACTCGAATTCCTCAAGCAGTTCAAGGCGCGCTATCCGGACGTCAAGACCAAGTCCGGCCTGATGGTCGGCCTCGGCGAGACCGACGAGGAAATCCTCGAAGTAATGCGCGACCTGCGCGCCCACGACGTCGAAATGCTGACCATCGGCCAGTACCTCGCCCCCTCCGGCCATCACCTCCCGGTCACCCGCTACGTCCATCCCGACACCTTCAAGATGTTCGAGGAAGAAGCCAGGAAAATGGGCTTCTCCGGCGCCGCCTGCGCACCGATGGTGCGCTCAAGCTACTGGGCCGATCAGCAGGCACATAGCGCCGGCGTCGCCTGATCCAAACCCGCCAGCCGGCTGACTTCCACGGTCAACCGGAAAAAATGGCCAAAAATGAAAAATGCCCGGCTTCAAAGTCCGGGCATTTTTTTGCAAAGCCTATCTGACGCCGGGCGGTGGCGGTGGCGGCGAGCCCGGTGGTGGCGGAGGTGGCGGCGGGTTATTTGTATCCGGAGTACGCGCCGAGGCTCTCGGCACCGCCATATTGGCCGGTACGGGTACGCGGTGCCCCTTGGTATACATGCACTGGACGTAGGCGTTGTCGTACTGGCGTTGGGTACCGATACCCGAAGCCCGCGCGCTATCGGAACCGACAGCACTCCCCATCAGCAAGCCGACGCCAGCACCAGTACCAACGCCGCGATGACCTCCGATGGCGGCTCCAGCGACCGCACCAATTGCCGTGCCGACTGCGGCACTGGTTACGGCAGACTCTCTTGCGGCATCTTCAGCGGTCTTGCCGCCTATTTGGATGTGGGCGTACTGGCGACAGTAACCATCATCCTCGCGAAACGTCTCTATTGAATAACCGGTCCCCGGCAAGACCATGACGCTCGGCCCGGTGGGCAATACGGTACACGCGCCCAGAAAGACCGCGCCAACCACGACTGCGACGCGCCCAGCTGCAAATTTTCTCTCGGCCATTTTCATCTCTCAGGTTGCGGCAATACTTTCTGCCAGCCCTCCGGGCATTCCTTGACGTAGGGGTAATACCCCTGCGAACTCTTGCAGAAATACCAGTATTTCTGGCCGGCATCTGGCGCCGGCTCCTGTGACTGTTCGATATAGACAGGCGGTTGCGCTGGAGGGACGACAATCACCTGCGGCGGATAATAGTAAGGAGGCGGGTACCAGACCGGCCCCCAGACAGGACCACCGATATAGACGCCAATACGCCCACGTGGACCGTGGGCCGAGGCGCTTGACGCCATCCCGGCCATTACCACAGCCAACACGAGCATCAGAATTTTTGCCGCTTTCATGGGAAACTCCAGCCTTCCTTGACCACAATTACACGATAGTCAATTTTAGGCCGGACGAGCGATTAAATTTGCTACAAGTTGTAAGCAAAAAAAGACGTATTCACTCGTCCCGGGCGATCATTTCATCGCGGCGACGGCGCAGCCCCTCGGGCATTTTCAGCGTCGTCCTGTCCCAGCCTTCAAGTGCAAGGATGTCCACCATGCACGTTTCCATCACCGCATGAGCCCGCATTGTTGCCTCGGCAATGGCACGATGTACGCGGTGATCATTATCCGGTTCGACTTCGCAGGCGTTCTGATAGCGGTGCAGTTCGCGCAAGCTGCGCAATTGCACCGCCACCTGTGCCGGACAGGCGCACATGTAAATGGCGCCTTCTTCGATGATCTGCGACAACTCCTCTTCAGTAAATTGTTTTTGCAGAATCATCGCCGCCTCCTCAGAGCAGTTTCAGACGCTTTGCCGCATCGCGCAGTTCACCGCGGAAATTCGGGTGGGCAATGCCGATCAGCGCCTCAGTCCGCTGCTTGGCCGTCTTGCCGCGCAGCTGGGCGACGCCGAACTCGGTAACGACATAGTTAATGTCGTTCTTGCTCGTCGACACATGGGTTCCCGGCGACAGGGTCGGCACGATGCGTGAAATCGTGTCGTCCTTGGCCGTAGACGGCAGCACGATGAAAGCCTTGCCACCGTTCGAGCGATTTGCAGCGCGCACGAAGTCGGACTGGCCGCCGGTACCTGAATAGGGAATCGGGCCCAGGCTTTCCGAGCCGCACTGGCCGAGGAAATCGATCTGCATCGTCGCGTTGATGGCGTGCAGGTTGTCGTTCTGACCGGCCAGATAGGGGTCATTGGTAAAATCGACCGGGTGCATTTCGAGCGCCGGATTGCGATGCATGAACTGGTACAGCTTTTTCGAGCCGAGCGCGAAGGTCGCCAGCATCTTGCCGTGGTGGTAGTTCTTCTTGCGATTGGTCACAACACCAGCCTCGACCAGCGACATGATGCCGTCGCCAACCATTTCGGTGTGGATGCCGAGATCGTGCTTGTCGGTCAGCTGCATGACCACAGCGTCGGGAATGCCGCCGTAGCCGATCTGCAAGGTGGCGCCATCCGGAATCATCTCGGCGACGTACTTGCCGATGGCCTCCTGGACCGGGCCAATCTTCGGCAGGCCGACCTCGAGAATCGGCTCATCGCTTTCGCACAGCGCGGCAACCTGCGAAATGTGGATGTGACAATCGCCATTGGCGAAGGGCACGTTCGGATTGACTTCGAGCACGACAACACGGGCACGGTCGATGGCGGCCATCGTGTAGTCGGCGGCCAGCGACAGCGAGAAGAAGCCATGCTCGTCCATCGGCGAAGCCATGGTGAACACGACATCGGCCGGCATGAGGCCACGGTTGAGCAACGACGGCATTTCCGAGAAATAGGCCGGGATGAAATCGACCCAGCCATCCTTGCCGCCCGGACGGGTGGCGCCGCTGTAGAAATAGGCGGTGTGGCGAACGTGCTCGATAGTTTCCGGATCCAGGTAACCGAACTTGCGCACGGCCAGAATCTGCGAAACCTGCACATCGCGGAAATCGCGACGCGCCTCCGAGAGCGCCGTCAGCAAGCTGGGCGGTTCGCCAACAGCCGTAGGAACAACGATGGTGTCACCATTCTTGACGACGCGAATGGCATCGGCGGCGGACATGCGTTTTTGTTGATACAGAGACTGGAAGGACATGCGCTATCTCCTGAAATTATTTTGGCAAAACATGAATCCTCGCATGGCGGTCAGACCAATATGCTGACCAGGATCAAAATTCCATGCGTATTGCATTGCAGCAATTGCCCCCTGCTCACACCTTGCGATTGCTACCGGCGACCATGCGAATTTCAAAAAGTCGGCACTCGAGCGGACCATTGAACAGCGGCGTCTTGCGGCTCGGTTTGAGCCCGACCAGTTTAGGCAAACGCAGGTCGGCTGTGAAGAAGAAACAGTTCCATCCGGCCCAGTGTTTTTTCAGGGCTGAACCGAGTTGCGGATAAAAAGCAGCCAGTTCGTCCTGCTCACCGATGCGCTCGCCGTAGGGCGGGTTGGTGACAAGGATGCCATGATCGGTCAGCGGTTGCGTTTCGAGCAGATCTTCCCGGTCGACCGTGACAACGTTGCCAAAACCCGCCTCCTGCAGGTTGCGCCGGGTGGCACGAACCGCCTTGTCATCGATGTCGTAGCCACGGATATCCATCGGCTCGGCCGGTTTGACGCGTGCTTCGGCCGCCTGGCGAATGTTCGCCCAGTTGAGCGCCTCGAAATTGCGCAGCATCTCGAAGGCGAAACCGCGATCCAGCCCCGGGGCGCGGTCGAGCGCCACTTGCACGGCTTCAAGCAGGAAGGTGCCGCTTCCGCACATCGGGTCAACCAGCGGCGTGCCGGGCTGCCAGCCGGTAATTTTGAGGATGCCGGCCGCCAGGTTTTCCTTGAGCGGCGCATCCACACTGGCCTTGCGGAAACCGCGCTGCCACAAGGGCTGACCGGACGTGTCGAGGTACAGCGTGCACTCGTTCTCGGAGAGGAAGACATGGACGCTGACGTCGGGATGGCGTGTTTCGATATTCGGCCGATCGCCGCGGTCCTCACGAAAGCGGTCACAGATAGCGTCCTTGACGCGCAACGTGACGAAATCGAGCGATTTGAGCGGGCACTTGATGGCCGTCGTCACCACGCGCATCGTGCGCGTCACATCGAAATGGTTCGGCCACAACTGGCGGACGGCCAGCCGGTAGATGTCGTCTTCCTTTTGGTACGGCCCCTTGACGATGTGCCAGAGAATGCGGGTAGCCAGACGGGATTCGAGGTTGGCGCGGTAGCAGACCGACCAGTCGCCGGAAAAGAAAACGCCACCATGGGTCGTCCGCAGGTCTTCGCCGCCGACGGCACGAAGCTCCTCGAGCAGGTGTTCTTCCAGCCCGCGCGGGCAGATTGCGAAATAGGTATTCATGTCAGAAGGGCTTGAGGACAACGAGGAAGAGGACGATCAGCAGCACGATAACCGGCAGTTCGTTATAGAAACGGTACCAGATGTGGGTTTTCTTGTTGCCACCACCCTGGAACTGCTTGAGCACGCGGCCGCAATGCCAGTGGTAGAGGGCAAGAATGGCGACCAGCGTGGTCTTGGCGTGCAGCCAGCCGCCGGTGAAACCGTAGCCGAACCACAGCCAGAAACCCAGCACGATGGCGAGGATGCCAAGCGGCGTCATGAATTTGTAGAGCTTGCCGGCCATGAGCAGAAGGCGGTCGCGTTCGGCGATGCTGTCGGCCGGCACCATGGCCAGATTGACGAAAATGCGCGGCAGATAGAACAGCCCGGCGAACCACGAAATGACCATCCAGATATGCAAAGTCTTTACGACGAGCATGCGTTTCTCCTAGTTGGCAGCCAGCTTGGCTGCTTTCGCCTCGGCGATCCCGACATCGACCGTCGGGTACGCAAGACGCAGTTTTAATTCTGTTTTCAGGCGTTTGTTGGCAATACGCCGCGATTCACGCATGAAGGACATCTGCACCGGCGACAGCGTCTTTTCGGCCTCTTGCCGCGAAATGCGCGGCGGACGCGGTAGCGCGAAGGCATCGGCAACGCGCTCGAAATAGTCGGCCATCTTCAGGTCGGAATCATCGACGACATTGTAGACGCGGTTGGCGCCACCATGACGCAGGGCGGCAATGCAGGCTGCAGCCAGGTCGTTGGCGTGAATGTGATTGGTATAGCCGTCATCCACTGCACAGAGCGCCGGCAGGGCCTTGGTCAGGCGCTCGATGGGCAGGCGATCAGCCGCGTAGATGCCCGGGGCGCGCAGGATGGAGACTTTGACGCCGGTCCGCTCGCCCCATTGACGCAGGCAATGTTCGGCATCGACGCGACGGCCGGCGCGGGCGCTCTCCGGATTCAGGCGGCGGGTTTCGTCGATCTGCGCCCCGCCACAGTCGCCATAAACCCCCGTCGTGCTTACGTAGACCAGACGCCGTGGTAGACTTTTGCCCTTGCCCAAGGCGGCCAGCAGGTTGCGGGTACGCGTGTCGTGACGGCCTTCGCCGGGCGGTGGCGCCAGATGCAGGATGCTGTCGGCCAGTCCGGCAATGCGTTGCAGGCTGCCCCGGTCGTCGAGATCGGCCAGCACCGGCCGCGCCCCTGCAGCACGCCACTCGGCCGCCCGGCCGGCATTGCGCAGCAGGGCATAGACGCGGGCATTGGGGACAATGCGAGAGAGGATGCGGCGGGCAACGTCCCCGCTGCCGACAATCAGGATTTTTTGCACGCCGGCATTGTAGCCGACGACCAAGGGGAAATTATGAGCTACCAGATCACTGTCCAGCCGAGCGGCCGCGCCTTTAGCGCCGAAGCCGGCGAGACCCTGCTTGACGCCGGTTTGCGCCAGGGGCTGATTCTGCCGTACGGCTGCAAGGATGGTGCCTGTGGCGCCTGCAAGGGCAAGGTCGTCAGCGGCTCGGTTGATCACGGCAAGTCCCAGACACATGCGTTGACCGACGCAGAAAAAGCGGCTGGCATGACCTTGTTTTGCTGCGCCAGCGCGCAGACCGACCTGGTCATCGAATGCAAGCAACTCAGCCTGGCCACCGACATTCCGGTGAAGACCCTGCCTTCGCGCATCGAGAAGCTCGACAAGCTGGCGCCGGACGTCATCGAAATCCACCTGCGCCTCCCCGCCAGCGAGCGTTTCCAGTTTCTCGCCGGCCAGTACATCGACATCCTGCTCAAGGACGGCAAGAAGCGCAGCTATTCGCTGGCCAGTGCGCCGTACGACGAGAACGTCCTGCAACTGCACATCCGCCATGTTCCCGGCGGCCTGTTCACCGATCAGGTCTTTTCGACCATGAAGGTCCGCGACATCCTGCGTTTCAACGGCCCGCATGGCAGCTTCTACCTGCGCGAAGATTCGCCCAAGCCGATGATCCTGCTCGCCGGCGGCACCGGTTTCGCCCCGGTCAAATCCATCGTCGAACACGCCATTGCCAAGAACATCACCCGGCAGATGTTCATCTACTGGGGCGCCAAAGCGCGCGTCGATCTGTACCAGAATGCCCTGCCCGAAAAATGGGCCGCCGAACACGCCAACATCCGCTACATCCCGGTGCTCTCGGAGCCAGCGGCCGGCGACGAGTGGAGCGGTCGCACCGGCTTCGTGCATCAGGCCGTGCTGGCCGATTTCCCCGACCTTTCCGGCTACCAGGTCTATGCCTGCGGATCACCGCTCATGATCGAGGCAGCCAAACGCGACTTCGCTGCGCAAGGCATGCCGGAAGAAGAGTTCTTCGCCGACGCCTTCACCTTTTCGACGACTTGAATTTTGGCCGTTTTTTCCGGTTGACCGTGGCAAACCCGGCTAACCGGAAATGCGGCTGAATCAACGCTGCCAGGCGCAGCCCTTGAGCACCTGGCCGTCAAGATCAACCACGGCAGTCCACGCAAAAGCGCCGTTGGCCTGAGCATCGCGACAAAGGGTCTTGTCGAGGCGAACAGCCAGCTTGTGGTGATCGCTGGCACCGTCATAGCGACTGACATTCCCTTCGCTCCGGAATTCGGCGTAAGGCATCGTGACCTCGGGCTTGCCGTAGCGCTGCAAGCGGACGTATTCGCCACCGGCAACCAGCGCCCAGGCCGGATCGTTACCGGCGGCGCGCCAAGACTCTTCCTTGCCGCCCGGCATCTGGCAGCGCCCTTCGACGCGCGCCATGTTGAAAGCCGAGGCTTTGAGCGTACCGTTGTCGAGCACGCCGAGGAGTTCGACGTAGAGCCGCTTGCCGGCATTCAGCCCCAGGCTGTTGAGCACCTTCGTCACGCCGCCATCCGGAGAAACATCCTCGACATTGGCGTAGCTGCGGTCACGGCACGGCGAGAAAATCAGCCGGTCGCCCTGCTGCATCATGAGCCCGTAAGCCATTTTTGGCGTGGTATCGACCGGCTTGGCCTCGTCGGCCTGAAGAGCGGCGGAGAGCAACAAGACGGCCAGAGCGGCTAGGGAGTGGCGAAAAGTCATGGCGGGGCAATCCGGTGAAAGACAATGTCGGCCATTGTCACCCGCCGGCACGGCAAATCGTTTGATGCAACTGAAAAAGAGCTGATGCGTCAGGCGATCAAGCTTGGCGCCCGAACCGCGTCAGGCGGACGTCGACGGTCACCGCCAGCGAGGTCAGCGCCGCTGCCCGCGCCCGCCCCTCGGCGCTGGCCCGGTAGAGATGCGGCGTCATGGCCAGCAGGTCGGCGATCTGCTCGGCGCCATCGATACTCAGCGGAAAGCGGACGGTTTCCGTGGACAGATGGCAAAACCCGGCCGGCAACTGCGCTTCGGCGGAGCGTTCAGGTTTGAGCGCGGGATAGATGATTTCGCGCAGTTCGCGCAGGTGATCCGGCCCGGCGTCGACCTGCAGCAGCACACTGCCCGGCTTGAGCACACGGGCAAACTCGGCATAAACCGGAAAGCCGAACATGCACAGCACGAGGTCGAGCGTCGCCGGCAGCACCGGCAGATTGGCATTGCTGCCGACCAGCCAGTTTGGCCGCTTGTCCTGCTTGGCGGCGGACAGCACCGCCCACTTCGAGATGTCGAGGCCGAGCAGGGCCAGCGTTTGTCCCTCGCTGGCCGCCGCAGCGAACTGGCGCAGGTAATAGCCTTCGCCCGAGCCGGCATCGAGGCAACTGATCGTCGCGCCGGAAGGCAGATCGGCCAACGCCGCCCGGCTGACCGCGGCGGCAATCGGCTGATAGTGACCTGCGTTGAGGAAACGCCGGCGGGCGGCAACCATTTCCTTGCTATCACCCGGGTCGCGCGAGCGCTTTTGTTGAACGGGCAGCAGATTGGCGTAGCCTTGGGCCGCGATATCGAAACAGTGGCCACTGGCGCAGCGCCAGCTCGAACCGTGGCAATGCAGCGGCGCGCCATCGAGCGGGCAGGCCAGCGCCTGAAAGGGGACGATGCTCACCACTTACTCGCCGAGGTAGGCGGCACGCACCTTGGGATCGTCGAGCAGCATGGCCGACTCGCCGTTCAGCGTGATTTCGCCGCTTTCCATGACATAGCCACGCTGACTCGATTGCAGGGCCAGCTTGGCATTCTGCTCGATCAGCAGGATGGTCATGCCGTCAGCCGCCACGGCGCGGACGACTTCGAATATTTTCTGGACCATGATCGGCGCCAGACCCATCGACGGTTCGTCGAGCAGCAGCATTTTCGGCCGGCTCATCAGGGCGCGGCCGATGGCCAGCATCTGCTGTTCGCCACCGGACAGCGTGCCGGCCAACTGGCTTTCGCGCTCCTTGAGGCGCGGGAAATAGCCGTAAACCATCTTGAGGTCTTTTTCGACGTCGGCCGCAGAATCGCTAATGAAGGCGCCCATGTGCAGGTTCTCGAGCACAGTCAGGCGGGGAAAGACGCCACGCCCTTCGGGAACCAGGGCAATGCCCTTGCGGATGATGTCGTGCGGCGCGATCTTGCTGATCTTTTCGCCACAGAAATGAACGTCGCCGCCAACCGCGTCGAGCACGCGCGAAATGGCTTTCAGCGTGCTCGTCTTGCCAGCCCCGTTGGCGCCGATGAGCGCCACGGTTTCGCCTTCGTTGACGTGGAAGGTGATGCTGCGCACCGCCTGGATGCCGCCATAGGCGACGTGGAGTCCGGTTACTTCAAGCACCTAGGTAAGCCTCGATGACGCGTTGATCTTTCTGCACGACGGCCGGCACATCCTCGATGACCAGCGCGCCGTAGTCGAGCACGGCAACGCGGTCGCACAGGCCCATGACCAGCTTGACGTCGTGCTCGATGAGCAGAATGGTCGTGCCATCACGGCGAATGCCGTCGATCAGATCGCGCAGTTGTTCGGTTTCGGTGGCGTTCATGCCGGCGGCGGGCTCATCGAGGCAAAGCAGCTTGGGATCGGTGGCCAGGGCGCGAGCGATTTCCAGCCGGCGCTGGTCGCCGTAGGAGAGGTTGCGGGCCAGGTCGCCGGCACGTTCCTCAATGCGGACGTAGTGCAGCAGGTCGATGGCTTTTTGCCGAATGGCGGCCTCTTCGGCCTTGGTCGCGGCATTCTGGAACATGGCGCCGAGCACGCCGGCCTTGGTCCGCACGTGGCGGCCGACCATGACGTTTTCGAGCGCCGTCATGTTGCCGAACAGCCGGATGTTCTGGAAGGTACGGGCGATGCCCCGTGCCGCCGCCTTGTCCGGCGCATCGGCGATAAGCGGCGCACCATCGAAGGTAAAACCACCACCGTCCGGCACGTAGAGACCGGTCATGCAGTTGAAGAAGGTCGTCTTGCCGGCGCCGTTGGGGCCGATCAGGCCGTAGATTTCGCCGCGGCGGATAGTCAGCGACACGTCGCGCAGCGCCTTGACGCCGCCGAAATGCTTAGCGACCGCCTTCGCTTCGAGCAGCGGGTTTGGCAAATTCACGTTCATTTGCCGGTCTCCTTCAACTCACGCTGACGTTCCGGCGACGGCCACAGTCCGGCCGGCTTGAAGCGCATGACGAGGACCAGAGCCAGCCCGAAAACCAGCATGCGCAGGCTTTCCGGATCGACCAGCATCTTGCCGAACATGGCCATCTGCAACGGCCCGACGCCATAACGGAGGACTTCCGGCAACACCGTGAGCAGCACAGCACCGAGAATGACGCCGGGAATGTGGCCCATGCCGCCCAGCACCACCATGGCGAGGATCATGATCGACTCAAGCAGCGAAAAACTTTCCGGCGAAACGAAGCCCTGCATGGCCGAAAAAATTCCGCCGGCCACGCCGCCGAAACTGGCACCCATGGCGAAGGCCAGCAACTTGAGGTTGCGCGTGTTGATGCCGATGGCCTTGGCGGCGATTTCATCCTCGCGGATGGCTTGCCAGGCGCGGCCGATGCGCGAATTCTGCAGGCGTATGTTGATGATGATGACGAGAATGGCCAGCGCGACGAGCAGGAAGTAATACTTCTGCGGCCCGCTCAGCGCAAAGCCGAAAATCTGCGTCGTCCCCGAGAACTTGAAGGCGCCGAAGCTGACCGGATCGATCAGCGTAATGCCCTGCGGCCCGTTGGTGACGTTGATCGGCGCATTGAGGTTGTTGAGGAAAATGCGGACGATTTCGCCGAAACCGAGCGTCACGATGGCCAGATAATCGCCGCGCAGCTTGAGCGTCGGCGAGCCGAGCAGCACGCCGGCAAAACAGGCCAGCCCGGCGCCGAGCGGCAGGATGGCCCAGATCGGCCAGTGCAGACCGAAGTGAGGACTTGCCAACAAGGCCCAGGTATAGGCACCGACGGCGTAGAAGGCGATGTAGCCGAGATCGAGCAATCCGGCCAGACCGACCACGATGTTGAGGCCGAGCGCCAGAAAAACGTAGAGGATGGCGAAATCGAGGATGCGCACCCAGGCCTGACCGCCCGTCGCCGCAACAAAGGGCAAGGCAAGCAGAATTGCGGCGGTGAGGCCGATTCCCACGGTCGACCGGAAAAAACGGCCAAAATTCATGCCCTGTCCCCCGTCTTCTCGCCAAACAATCCGGACGGTTTGAACATCAGCACGACAATGAGCACGACGAAAGCAAAGATGTCCTGATAGTGGCTGCCCAGGAAGCCACCGGTCAGGTCACCGATGTAACCCGCCCCGAGCGCCTCGATGATGCCGAGCAAAATGCCGCCCAACATGGCCCCGGCCAGATTGCCGATGCCACCGAGCACGGCCGCCGTGAAGGCCTTGAGGCCGAGCATGAAGCCCATCTGGTAGTGGGCGATTTCGTAATAGGTGCCGACCATGACGCCGGCCACGGCGCCGAGGGCAGAGCCGATGACGAAAGCGGCGGCGATGACGCGGTTGATATTGACGCCCATGAGGCTGGCCACGGCCGGGTTCTGCGCCGTGGCGCGCATGGCCATGCCGAGCTTGGTGCGATAGACGAGGAGCAGCAGGCCGCCCATGGTCGCCGCCGAAACGAGGACGATGATGATCTGGATCATCGTGAAATTGGCGCCGGCAAACTCGAAATCCATTTTCGGCAGCAATGCCGGAAACGTCAGGTAATTTCGCCCCCAGATCATCATCGCGAGATTCTGCAGGACGATGGACATGCCGATCGCCGTGATCAGCGGGGTCAGCCGCGGCGCGTTGCGCAAGGGCCGGTAAGCCACACGTTCGAGTGCCCAGCCGAGCGCCATACAGACCAGCACCGCCGCCATGAGCCCGGCAAAGCCGGCCACCGCCACCGGCATGCCGGCCTTGATCAGCGAACCGGCCACCGTAATGGTGACCAGCGTGCCGATCATGACGACTTCGCCGTGCGCGAAATTGATCAGCCCCATGATCCCGTAGACCATCGTGTAGCCCAGCGCGACCAACGCGTAGATGCTGCCCTGGACGAGACCGTTGATGATCTGCTGGAGGAATATATCCATTTAGTCTTTTTCTTCTGGAACATAAGGAAACGGCACCTTGCGGTGCCGTCTCGTGCAGCGGTTTAAACGATTACTTCTTCTCGACCGCCGCCTTGGTTGCATCGGCGGCATTCTTGACCGCCTCGGCCCCCGCCTTGACGGCATCCTTGCCAGCCTCGGTCGCTGCCTTGGCGGCGTCCTTGACGTCACCGACGGCTTCCTTGCCCACCGCAGTTGCGGCACCGGCCACCGCCTTGGCAGCATCCTTCACATCGGCCACGGCTTCCTTGACGTCCGCCTTGATATCGGCCTTCACCGCTTCCAGCGTGCTGCCACCGAGGGTTTCGACATATTCCAGCTTGCCGCCCTTGTACTGGTAGATGGAAATGGCGCCACCCTTGAGGTCGCCCACCGCATCGAACTCGATCATCGCCGTCACGCCGTCGTACTTCGTCTTGCCGATGGCAGGCAGGAACTTGGCTGGATCGACCGAATCGGCGCGCTTCATCGAATCGGCCATGACCATCACGGCGTCGTAAACATAGGGCGCGTAAAGCTGGATTTCAGCATTGAATTTCTTGGTAAATTTTTCGCGGAATTCAGGACCCTTGGCCAGCTTTTCGAGCGGCATGCCGGGCAGCGAGCAGAACTGGCCTTCGGTGGCCGGGCCGCCGAGCTTCATGAATTCCGGTGTACAAATGCCGTCACCGCCGAGGAACTTGGCCTTGATGCCGAGCTCCTTCATCTGCTTGGCCATCGGGCCGCCCTGCGCATCCATGCCGCCAAAGAAGACCAGTTCGGCCTTGGTCGACTTGATCTTGGTCAGGATCGCCTTGAAGTCAGTCGCCTTGTCGGTGGTGTATTCGCTGGCGACGACCTTGATGCCGGAGGCTTCCGCCGCCTTCCTGAACTCGTCGGCCAGCCCTTGGCCGTAAGCAGTGCGGTCGTCGACGATGGCCACGGTCTTGACGCCCTGTTTGACGGCGAATTCGCCAAGGCTCTTGCCCTGCTGGACATCGTTGGCCATGACACGGAACGCCGTGGCAAAGCCCTGCTGCGTGTATTTCGGGTTGGTGGCGGAGCCGGAGATCTGCGGAATGCCGGCGTCGGCGTAGAGCTTCGAGGCCGGGATGGTGGTGCCGGAATTGAGGTGACCGATGACGCCATTGACCTTGGCATCGACCAGCTTCTGGGCGACGATCGAGCCTTGCTTCGGATCGGCCTGGTCGTCTTCGTTGATCAGTTCGAACTTGACCTTGGCGCCGCCAATTTCCATTCCCTTGGCATTAAGCTCTTCGATGGCCAGCACGGCGCCATTTTCATTGTCCTTACCGAGGTGAGCCTGCGGGCCGGTCATCGGTGCGACATGGCCGAGCTTGACGACCAATTCCGGCTTGGCCGCCGGCACCGGAGCCGCGGCAGGTTTCGGTTCTTCCTTCTGACCGCAGGCGGACAAGGCAAAGGCGGCGGCAACGGAGAGGGCAACTACGGAAAGCTTGGCTTGCATCGGTGTTTCTCCTGATCTCTGGGGGACAAAGCAATAGCCCCTGATTGTCCCGAGGCACCTGATTCGTGTCAATCAGAAGGTGCTATGATAAAAATGTAACTTCCCATTGAGTATGCTTGATGCCGGCCCTAGCCCGTTTGCGGTTCTACTTCAGCCAGACTGCTCGCAAGCTTTTTGCGATGTTGCCGGAGAAAAGTCGCCATAACGTCTACCGTTCGTTCGTCGATTGCGACCCCGATCCCAACAAGCGCCTGGTCCTGAAAATCGCGGAGACCAAGGAAGAGCTCGAAGCCTGCTTCAAATTGCTGCACGACGCCTATGTCAGCAGCGGCTTCATGACCCCGGACCCCTCCGGCATGCGCGTCACGATCTATCACGCCTTGCCGACGACGACGACGCTATGTGCCAAATTCGACGATCAGGTCGTCGGCACGCTGTCATTGATCCGGGAAAGTGCCATCGGCTTTCCGCTGCAACGCATTTTCGACCTGACCGGCGTCCGCGAGAAGGAAGGCAACATCGCCGAGGTTTCGGCCCTCGCCGTGCATCCGCGCTTCCGGCGCACGGGAGGAACGATCCTCTTCCCGCTCATGAAGTTCATGTACGAATACTGCACGACCTTCTTCGACACCCGCCATCTGGTCATCGCGGTCAATCCACGCCATATCGAGATGTACGAGTCGCTGCTCTTCTTCAAGCGGCTGACTGCCAACGTCGTCGAGAACTACGACTTCGTCAATGGCGCGCCTGCTGTCGGCGCCACGCTCGACCTCAAGCATGCCCCGGAAACGATGCGCAAGGCCTACGCGGGCAAGGCCAATAACCGCAATCTTCATCACTATTTCTGTGAAACGAAGCTGGCCAATATCCAGATTCCACATCGGCGCTTCTTCACGACCAACGACCCGGTGCTGACCCCGAGCCTGATCGATTATTTCTTCAATCAAAAAACCAATGTCTTTGCCGAGCTGAGCGACCGCAAGAAAGCACTGCTTCACCTGATCTACGACCTGCCCGAATATCGCAGCGTCCTGCCTGCGCTGCCCGAAAAAGGCGCTGCACCGCAGATTCGCCAGCACCGTCGCTTCTCGGTAAAGTGCCCGGCCCGACTCAACAATGCGCCAGCGCTACTAGGAAAGCCGATCAACATCGAAGTCAACGAAGTGTCGCGCTATGGTTTCCGGGCCAGGATCGTCGAGCCGGTGCCGTCCGAAATCTGGCTCAATGCCACCGTCCAGCTCGGCCTCCATGAAATCTCGCGACTGACTGTCCAGGTCGTTCAGGAAACCGATGTCGATGAGCAGCATTACTGCGGCTTCCGCATCGGCGAGCCGGACCTGGTCTGGAGAAAATTCGTCACGGCGCTTTACGAAGGGCATACTCACACGGATCTCGACCAGGCGACCCGATTCCTCCCGTGACCTCTCCATCGATTCCGGATGCTCTCCGGCAAGCGCTGCAACAGCAATTCCAGCACCGTTTTTCCCAAGGCGACTCGACGCGCCAGCAGCATGGCCGCGATGAATCCGTCCATGACCCGATGCTGCCGGGCGGCGTCGTCTTTGCTGAAAATGTCGAAGAAATCCGGTTGACCGTGGCAATGTGCGCCGAACACGGCGTGCCGGTCATTCCCTACGGCGTCGGCAGTTCGGTCGAAGGCCACGTGCTGGCCCCGGGCGGCGGCATTTCGCTCGATCTTTCGGGCATGAACCAGATCATCGTCATCCACGCCGAAGACGGCGATGCGACAGTGCAGGCCGGCGTCACGCGCAAGCAATTGAACGACGCCCTGAAAGGTACCGGCCTCTTCTTCCCCATCGACCCCGGTGCCGATGCGACGCTTGGCGGCATGGCAGCGACCCGCGCCTCGGGCACCAACGCCGTGCGCTACGGCACGATGCGCGACAACGTCATGGCGACGACGACCGTGCTGGCTGACGGCCGCATCATGAAAACCGGCGGTCGCGCCCGCAAGTCCTCCGCCGGCTACGACCTGACGCGCCTGCTCGTCGGCTCCGAAGGCACGCTCGGCATCATGGCCGAGCTGACCGTCAAGCTCTACCCGATCCCCGAAGCCATTTCGGCCGCCGTGTGCAGCTTCCCTGACGTCGACTCGGCCGTGCAGACGGTCATCCAGACCATCCAGCTCGGCGTCCCGGTGGCCCGCATCGAACTGCTTGATGCACTGTCGCTGAAAGCCATCAACCTGTTCAGCAAGACCACGCTGGCCGAAGCGCCGACGCTGTTTTTCGAATTCCACGGCAGCCCGGCTTCGGTCGAGGAGCAGGCGCAAACCGTACAAGGCATTGCCGACGACCTCGGCGGCACGCATTTCGAGTGGGCCGCCCGGCCGGAAGACCGCAGCCGCCTTTGGCAAGCCCGCCACGACGCCTATTTCGCCTGCCTGCAACTCAAACCCGGCTGCCGCTGTTTCCCGACCGACGTCTGCGTACCGATTTCCCGGCTCGCCGAATGCATCGCGGCGACCAACGAGGACATCGCCCAGGTGAGCATTCCGATTGCCCTGTTCGGCCATGTCGGCGACGGCAATTTCCATCTCGTCGTACTCGTCGACACCGGCAACGAGCAGGACATGGCCGAAGCGGCATGGATCAGCCAGCGCGTTGTCGAACGCGCCATCGCCATGGAAGGCACCTGTACCGGCGAACACGGCATCGGGCTGGGCAAGCGCAAATATCTGTGCCTCGAGCATGGCGAAATTGCCGTCGAGGTGATGCGTTCAATCAAGCAGGCACTCGATCCGCACAACATCCTGAATCCCGGAAAAGTTCTGCCACCTGCACGCTGACCATGTCGCCCTACAGCCTCAAACTCAAGCTCACTGTAGGCGCCATCAGCACCGCGCTGCTTCTGCTGCTCGTCCAGTTTTTCGGCCAATACTCGGTGCTGCGCGAAGAACTCGGCAAACGTATCGAAGCCGAGCAGTTTGCCTTTCTCAGTGAACTGGCCGGCAATATCGATGACAAACTGCAGGATCGCCTGCGTGCCCTGACCACGGTATCCACCACCGTGCCGCAGGACCGACTGACCGATCTCGAGGCGCTCGAACGCCATCTGCGCGAGCGCCCCACCCTGTTGACGCTGTTCGACGACCTCTACATTTTCGATGCCAAGGGCCTGCTGCTCGTCGACTGGCCGGTCAAGCCTGGGCGACGCGACCTCGACATGAGCAACCGGGACTACATCCAGAACGTCCAGAAAACGCTCAAGCCGACGATTTCGCAACCCATCCTCGGCAAAGCCACGCAGCAGCCGATCATCGTCATGGCCGCCCCCGTTCTCAATGCCCAGGGCGAGCTCGTCGCGATCTTCGGTGGCGTGCTCAACCTCTACAAGCCCAACCTGATCGGCACGCTGGGAACGCGCAAGATTGGCGAGAACGGCTATTTGTATCTGGTCAGCATGAACCGGCTGGTCATCGCCCATCCGAACAAAGAGCGGATCATGAAGGAAGTGGCGCCACCGGGTGCCAACCCGGCTCTTGACCGCGCCCTTGCCGGTTTTGAAGGGACGCTCGAAGGCACCAACAGCCGGGGACTCGTCGGCCTGTTCACCTTCAAGCGGCTGGCCTCGACGGACTGGATCATTTCATCGGTCATTCCCACCAGCGAGGCTTTCCGGCCCATCCGCAACATCGAACAGCGCCTGGCGACCATTTCCATCCTGCTCATGTTGCTTGCTGCGCCGCTGCTCTGGCTCTTTTCGGTGCGCATCTCGAGGCCGCTGGGGCAACTGGCCGCCGCCATGCGCCAGCGGGCCAGCGCGATGCGTCCGGGGCAGGCCGCCGAGCCGGTGCCCGAAATCAGCAGCAGTGAAATCAGTACGGTCGCCGCTGCCTTCAACGAGTTTCTCGGCGCCCGCAACAAGGCCGAACTGGCGCTGGCGGCCAGCGAGGAGCAGCGCTCGAAAATCATGGAAAACCTGGCGGCGGCAAAAGAGTCGGCGGAAGCGGCCAACAAGGCAAAGAGCGAGTTTCTGGCCAACATGAGCCATGAATTGCGGACGCCGATGAACGGCGTCATCGGCATGATCGAACTGGCCCGGATGAACAAGCTCGATGACGAGACCCAGGAATACCTGAACATCGCCCAGGTGTCGGCCAACAGTCTTCTGGCCATCCTCAACGACATTCTCGATGTCTCCAAGATCGAGGCCGGCAAGCTGCACATCGAACATACGCCGTTCGAATTCGCCCCGCTGGTCAATGACGTCCTCCGCCTGATGACGCCGCAAATCAGGGACAAGGGCCTGGTCAGCACCTGCACCCTGCCGGCGGATTTGCCGGAAACCCTGATCGGCGACCCACTACGCATCCGTCAGGTCCTGCTCAACCTGATCGGCAATGCGGTCAAATTCACCCTCGCCGGCAGCATCGCGGTCACCGTCCGCGTTGTCGAAACAGGCAGTAGCGACGTGATGCTGGCCGTCGACATCGCCGACACCGGTATCGGCATCCCGGCTGACCGTCTTGACTCGATTTTCCAGGCCTTCGCCCAGGCCGATACGTCGACCACCCGAAACTTTGGCGGCACCGGCCTCGGCCTGACCATTTCCAACCAGCTCGTCGACATGATGGGCGGCCGCCTCACCGTGCGCAGCCAGGAAGGCGTCGGCAGCACCTTCAGCTTCACGCTGCGCCTCGGCCTGCCCGGGTAATCCCGCATGGCCGGAACGTTCGCCGGCCAGCACAATCCAATCTCCTAGCAGCCTGCGCCACCACCCCCGGTGCCGGCTGTCCGAAACCGCCCACAAGGCGTCATAACCGGAGACAAAGATGAGCAATCTGGCGCAACCGCCCCTGCCAACCGATCTGTCCGCATCGATCGACGACAAATACACCCGCCATACCGGCCGCGTCTTTCTGACCGGGACCCAGGCACTGATCCGCCTGCCCATGCTGCAGCGCGAACGCGACCTCGCCGCCGGGCTCAACACCGCCGGCTTCATTTCCGGCTATCGCGGCAGCCCGCTCGGCAACCTCGACCTCGGCCTGTGGAAGGCCAAACAGCATCTCGCCGAACACCACATTACCTTCCAGCCCGGCCTCAACGAGGACATGGCGGCGACGGCAGTGTGGGGTAGCCAGCAGGTCAATCTTTTTCCCGGCGCGCTCTACGACGGCGTGTTCGGCCTGTGGTACGGCAAGGGCCCGGGCGTCGACCGCTGTGGCGACGTCTTCCGCCACGCCAACGCGGCCGGCAGTTCGAAATTCGGTGGCGTGCTGGTCATTGCCGGCGACGACCATGCCGCCAAGTCATCGACCCTGCCGCACCAGACCGAGCACTTTTTCAAGGCGGTCATGATGCCGGTGCTCTACCCGGCAAACGTGCAGGAATACCTCGATTTCGGCCTGCACGGCTGGGCGATGAGCCGCTATTCGGGCTGCTGGGTGGCCTTCAAGGCGCTGGCCGACACGGTCGAGACCTCGGCCTCGGTCAGCATCGACCCTGCCACGGTCAACCCGATTTTTCCGCCAAATTTCAAATTGCCACCAGACGGCCTTAACATCCGCTGGCCCGACCCGCCGCTGGTCCAGGAAGCCCGCCTGCTCAACCACAAGCTCTACGCCGCGCTGGCCTACTGCCGGGCCAATGGACTGAACAAGCTGATCATCGATTCACCTGCCCCGCGCCTCGGCATTTTGACCGCCGGCAAGTCCTACCTCGACGTCCGTCAGGCTCTCGACGAACTCGGCATTGACGACGCGCTGGCCGGCGAAATCGGCATCCGGCTGTTCAAGGTCGGCATGGTCTGGCCGCTCGAACCGGAAGGCGTCCGCCATTTCGCCGAAGGGCTCGAGGAAATCCTCGTCGTCGAGGAAAAGCGCCAGCTGCTCGAATACCAGCTCAAGGAAGAGCTGTACAACTGGAAGGACGATGTCCGCCCGCGCGTCATCGGCAAGTTCGACGAAATCGGCGAGTGGTCCGAAGGCGGCTGGCTGCTGCCGGCCACCGGCGAACTGCCGGTCGCCACCATCGCCCGCGTCATCGCCGAACGCATCGGCCGCTTCTTCACCTCGCCGACCATCGCCGCCCGCCTCGCGCTGATCGAAAGCAAGCAGAAAGCGGCGCTGACGCCCATTGTCCTCGCCGAGCGCAAACCGCATTTCTGCTCGGGCTGCCCGCACAACAGCTCGACCCGCGTCCCGGAAGGCTCGCGCGCCGTCGCCGGCATCGGCTGCCACTACATGGTGACGTGGATGGACCGCTCAACCTCGACCTTCACCCACATGGGCGGCGAAGGCGTGCCCTGGGTCGGCCAGGCGCCCTTCACCAGCGAAAAACACATCTTCGCCAACCTCGGCGACGGCACCTATTTCCATTCCGGCATCCTCGCCATCCGCCAGTCCATCGCCGCCAAGGTGCCGATCACCTACAAAATCCTCTACAACGACGCCGTCGCGATGACCGGCGGCCAGCCCGTCGACGGCATCCTGAGCGTCGCCCGCATCACGCGCCAGCTTGAAGCCGAGGGCGTCGGCAAGATGGTCATTGTCACCAACGACCCGGCCAAGTACGCCGGGATCACCGACCTCGCCCCCAACGTGCCGATCCGCCACCGCGACGAACTCGACACCGTACAGCGCGAACTGCGCGAGGAACCCGGCGTCACCGTCCTAATCTACGACCAGGTCTGCGCCACCGAAGCCCGGCGCCGGCGCAAACGCGGCAAGATGCCAGCCATCGCCCAGCGCGTCGTCATCAACGAAGCCGTCTGCGAAGGCTGCGGCGACTGCTCGGTGCAATCGAACTGCCTGTCCATCGTGCCCGTCGAAACGGCCTTCGGCACCAAGCGCCAGATCGACCAGTCGTCGTGCAACCAGGATTTCTCCTGCGTCAAAGGCTTCTGCCCGAGCTTCGTCACGATAGAAGGCGGCAAGCTGCGCAAGACGGTGAATTCCACGGTCAACCGGGAAAACTGGCCGATTTTGAAATCCCCCAAACTCCCATCCACGGCCCAGCCCTACAACCTGCTCATCACCGGCGTCGGCGGCATGGGCGTCATCACCCTCGGCGCCCTCATCGGCATGGCCGCCCACCTCGACGGCAAGGGCATTTCGACCCTCGACATGACCGGCCTGGCGCAAAAATACGGCGCCGTCTTCTCCCACCTGCGCATCGCCGACCGCCCCGAGGACATCCATGCGGCCCGCATCGCCACTGGCGAAGCCCACGCCGTGCTCGGCGGCGACCTCGTCGTCAGCGCCAGCAGCGAAGCCCTGGCGAAAATGCTCGACGGCCGTACGCGCGCCGTCGTCAGCTGCACCGACACGCCGACCGCCGAATTCACGCGCAACCGCGACTGGCACTTCCCGCTGGCCGGCCTCAAGACGCAACTCACCGACACCCTGGGCGCCGACCGCGTCCAGTTCATCGATGCCCAGCACCTGGCCAGCCGCCTGATGGGCGACGCCCTCTACGGCAACATGCTGCTCCTCGGCTACGCCTGGCAACTCGGCCTGGTGCCGGTGTCCGCCGCGGCGCTGGACCGCGCCATCGAACTCAACGGCGCCGCCGTCGACGCCAACCGCCAAGCCTTCGAATGGGGCCGACGCGCCGCGACCGACCCGGAACGCGTCGCCAAAATCGCCGGCCCGCTGACCGGCCAGCCCTTGCCCGAACAAACGCTGGACGAACTCATCGCCAGCCGCGTCGAACACCTCACCGCCTACCAGGACGCCGGCCTCGCCGAGCGCTACAACAGCCGGGTCGAATCCATCCGCCGCCTCGGCAACGACGCCCTGACCCGCGCCGTCGCCACCCAGTACGCCCGCCTGCTCGCCCCCAAGGACGAGTACGAAGTCGCCCGCCTGTACACCGAAGGCAGTTTCCTCAAGCAACTCGGCGAGCAATTCGAAGGTGACCTCCGCCTCAGTTTCAACCTCGCCCCGCCGCTCTTCGCCAAACCTGGCCCGGATGGCCGACCGCAGAAAATCACTTTCGGCCCCTGGCTATTGCCGGTGCTGAAAATGCTGGCCAAGGCCCGCAGTCGGCGCGGCAGCTGGCTCGATCCCTTCCGCTTTGGCCCGGAAAAGGCCCTCGACCACAAATTGCTCGCCGACTACGAGGCCGACCTCGAGCTGATCAGCCAGACACCCGGCAAAGTCAGCAACGCACTGCCCCTGGCCGACTGGCCGGCCAACGTTCGTGGCTTCGGCCCGATTCGCACCCAGGCGGCCGAACAGGCTGCGCGCACAAGAGAAAAGGCGAGATCCGCGCTGATGGCATAAAATCGCCGGATGTCCTCAACGCCGAAACGACAATTCGCCCTGCAAGGGGCGGCTGTCATTCTTGTTCTCTCCATCGCCTGGCCTTATTACGGCTGGAACGCCGAAGCCATGCCTTGGCTGGAAACCAGCCTGGCCATCGGTGGCGTCGCCCTGTTTTTTGCCACGATCTCCCGCCAGCCGTGGTGGTGGCGCGTCATCCACGCCGGATTCATGCCGCTGGTCTGGTACACGCAACGACTGGCCATTGACCCGATCTGGTTCCTGCTTGCCGCCATCTTCCTGCTGCTGATCTTTCGCGGCGCGCTGTCCGGGCAGGTGCCGCTTTACCTCTCCAACAAACAGACCGTCACCGCTCTGGGCGAGCTGCTGGTCGAACGTGGGCCGACCCGTTTTCTCGACCTCGGCGCCGGCCTCGGCAGCACCACCGTGCCGCTCGCCGACGCGCTACCGGACAGCCATTTCACAGGTTATGAAAACGCCCCGCTGACCTGGCTGGTCGGCGCTTTTTTCAGTCTCGGCCGCCCCAACATCCGCTGGCGCTGGGACGATTTGTGGCAGGCGAAACTGGGCGATTACGATGTGGTTTACGCCTTCCTGTCCCCGGCGCCGATGCCCCGACTCTGGGAAAAGGTAAAGGCCGAAATGCCGCCGGGCAGCCTCTTCATCAGCAACAGCTTTCCCGTCCCGGGCCAGACGCCGGATCGCATCATCGACGTCGATTGCACACCACCCCGCCCGCTCTACTGCTATCAGCTCTAGCCCGGCATGCGGACCAAAAAGCCCGAGACACTCGCCCTGACGGCCGCCATGGCCGGCACGCTGATCATTCTGTTCGTCTTCGTCATCGACCTGACGCTGGTCCGCCACTCCGACCTTGAAGTCGGCGAACGCCGCCTGCAACACTTCAGCCTCATGATGGCCGAACACACGGCGCGCACCTTCGAAGCGATCGACGTGCTGCTGCGCGACACGGCCAGCGATCTTTCCGGACCCCGTCGCGATTGGGAAAAGTGGGAGTCGTCCCGGGGCTGGGAATACATCGCCCAGCGCCACTCGCGCTCGATGCCGCAATTGCGCGACCTGATCGTCTTCGATCGCCACGGCAACCAGCGTTTCATTTCGACGCACTTCCCGACGCCGCAGATCAACGTCAAGGACCGCCCGTATTTCGCCGCGCTGGAAGCGGGCGCCGATGTCGCGACGTTCGGCCCCTACGTCGGCCGCAACTCCGGGCGCTACACCTATGCCATCAGCCGGCGCCTGACGGCGGATAAGGGCATTTTCTCGGGCACCGTCTTTGCCGCCATCGAACCCGCCTACCTGCAGGATTTTTGCTGGACGAACAGGCTGTCCGACGATTTTGAAGCGGTGCTCACCAACGCCCGCGGCGAAATCATCGCCTCCTGCCGCCCGAGCGACGTCAGCCGACAGTCTGCCGTCCTCGGCGCCAAGGCTGACACGGTGCTGTTCGACGGCAGGCTACGGGACATCGTCCCCGTCAGCGGCATGACCAAGGGCAATGGCCTGCTCGTCTCGGTCGCCGAAGTACCTGGCTTTTCCGACCTGCGCATCCTCACCGCCATCTCGGAAAAAACCGTGCTCGCCGCGTGGCATACCCGGCTCGTCGAACTGGCCTCGCTCGGCCTGCTGGTCAGCATCGTGCTCTTCGTCGGGGCCATGCTGGTACGGCGCCAGGTCCGTGAAATGTCGATCATGACGGACGAGCTGGCGGCCAGCCACGATCATCTCGAAGAGCGCATCCATGACGCCACGGTCGAGCTGGCCGGGCGGAAAGACGCAGCCGAGCGGGCCAACGCAGCCAAAAGCCGCTTTCTCGCCGCGGCCAGCCACGATTTGCGGCAACCCCTGCACGCCCTTTCGCTCTTCTCGGCCGACCTCTTGCGCCAGCTCCGTAACGGCACGACCAACGAACTGCCACGACTGGCCGAACAGATTTCTGCATCGACGACCATGCTCGGCGAGTTGCTCGATTCGCTGCTCGACATTTCCCGCCTCGATGTCACGGGAATCAAGCCCGATTGCCGTCCATTCCCGCTGCAGCCGGTATTCGAGCGGGTGGCCAATTCCTTCCGGCGTGCTGCGGCCGACCGCAACATCACGCTGCGTTTCCGCCCCAGCGCCTTATGGGCAAACACCGATCCGCTCCTGCTCGACCGGATGATCGCCAACCTGGTTTCCAACGCCCTGCGCTACACCCAGCCCGGCGGCCGGGTTCTCGTCGCCGTCCGACGGCGTGGCGAACAGCTGCTGATCGAAGTGCGTGACAGCGGCATCGGCATCGCCCGGGAACATCAGGCCGCGATCTTTGCCGAGTTCTATCAGGTCGGCAACACTGCCCGCGAACACAACAAGGGACTGGGTCTCGGGCTATCCATCGTCGACCGGCTGGCACGTGCGCTCGACATCCAGGTCAGCCTGCGCTCGCGGCTTGGCGAGGGCACCACGTTTTCGCTGCGCGTAGCGGGCAGCCCGCCGGGGAGCATTGCCGAGACTCCGGAAAGGCCTGCGCAGGCCACCAACAAGGTTCATTGCATCGGGAATTCGGCCGAAATGGAGGCCTGTGTCGGCCTGCTCAAGGGCTGGGGCTTCGCCGTCAGCGTCGCCGAACGCAGCGGCGGCGAGCGGCCACCGGATAATGTGGTGCTGATCTGCGATGTGGATTGTGCTGTGGCCGTCAGCGCCGAGTTGGCCCCCGGCGCACCGCTCATCGTTCTCGTCGGCTCGGCCGGCCAGAGCTTGCCGCACGGTGCCCACGCCCTGCCCGCGCCGGTGCGCCCGGCCAAGCTGCGGGCGCTACTCAACCAGCTTCAGAAGACGCTTTCGAAGTCGATGCCGTAACGGGCCACGGCGACCAGCGCCTGCGTCCGGCTATTCACGCCGAGCGCCTTGAACACTGCCGTCGCGTGGATCTTGACGGTTCCTTCGGAAAGCACCAGCTGCTCGGCGATGTCGCGATTCGACATGCCGCGCACCATGAGCGCCAAGACCTGGCCCTGGCGATCGGTCAGGCCGATTTCGTCGGGGCGCACACCCGTTTTCGACGGCGGGACCGGCGTCATGTCGTCGAGCTGCGAGGAGGACTGGCCAGTCGGCCGGAAGATGTTGCCGGCCAGCACCTCGCGCACGGCCGAGAGCAGGGCCTCGCCGGAAAATGCCTTGGGGATGAAGCCCGAGGCGCCGAGATTGAGCACGCGGGTAATGGTCGGCAAATCGTCGAAAGCCGAGACCACGGCCACCGGCATCGCCGGGTAACGCCGGCGCAGGATGTCGAGGCCGGCAAAGCCGTCAATGCCGGGCAAGGCGAGATCGAGCAGGACAAGATCGAACTCGCCTTCGTTATCAAGCACGTTGAGCGCCGCTTCGAAATCCGCGCTCTCCTGGACCTCGGCACCCGCTTCGATCTGACCGAGCAGACGGACCAGACCTTCGCGAACCAGCGCGTGATCTTCCACCACCAAGAGTTTAAGCATAGCTTCCCCTTATTCAACAGGGCGCTAATTTATCATTTTGCATAGAACGAGGCATGTTTATCGTGCCCTGGCCCCTGTCCAGCACCGACCAATGCAGCCTCGCTGCTTACGGTAAACAAGCGCCAAGTAGTTTAAGATGGCATGACATAACGCGAAGGAGACGAAGATGTCCGACAACCAAGTACACGACCCGCTCAATTTCATGCGCAGCATGTGGGGCAACATGGGTTTCTCACTGCCCGGCATGGTCGCCCCCACTTTCGACGTTGAAGAACTCGACAAGCGCATCAAGGACATGAAAGCGGTCGAAGGCTGGCTGCGCATGAATCTGTCGATGCTGCAGATGACCATTCAGGGCCTCGAAATGCAGCGCACCACGGTCGGCGCGGTTGAAGCCATGGGCAAGATGGCCAAGGACGCCGCCAAGTCTATGACGCCGGAAGCTGCCCCGGAAGCCCCGGCGGCCCCGCCCCCGAACTTTTTCCAGGGCGCGATCCATCCCGAAAACAGCCCAATTTCCGACGCCGCCATGTGGCCGTGGCAGATGATGCAGCAGATGCGCGAGCAGATGCAGCACAGCGCCGAAGCGGCCGCCCAGGCCGCCGCTGCTGCGGCCGAGGACGCCGCCAAGCCGAAGGCCAAGCGCCCGGCTACGAAGAAATAGTCAGAGCCTGGCCAGCCACGCTGCCCACAGCGGCAGCGTGAGCATGGAAGCGAGTGTCGTCGCCGAAATGAGCCAGGCGACACTCTTGCCGTCACCGCCCATGCGCATGGCCAGAATGTAGGCCGACGACGCGGTCGGCAGCGCGGCGAACAACACCGCCACCTGGTAATTGAGCCCGGACAGGCCGAGCAGCGCCCCGACGCCTGCGGCGACGAGCGGCAGGGCGAGCAGCTTGACGGCAACCAGCCACAATGAAAAACCGCGCACGCCCGGCGTGTTCTCCAGACGCAAGGCAGCGCCAACGGTGATCAGCCCGAGCGCAATCGAAGCGTCGGCCAGGCGGCCGAGAAAGGCCTGAAACGGGGCCGGCGGCACGAAGCCGGCGAGGTTGAGCAGGAAGCCGGTGGCCGTCCCCCAGATCAGCGGATTGCGCGCCACTTCGCGCCACAGGCCTGATTCGCCGTGACGGGCGAGCATCCAGACCGAGACCAGATTGGCCAACGGTACGGCGGCGCCGACAATCAGGCCCATGGTCGCGATGCCCGGCGCACCGAACAGCATGCCGGCAACGGCCAGCGCGATGTAGGAGTTGAAGCGGTAGGCGCACTGGAACATCGAGGCGTAGGTCAGCGCCGGCAGGCGGCTGAACAATTTGGGCACGAGGCCGAGCGCCATGCCGGCAAGCATGGCGGCGAAGGCGGTGGCAAGCAACGGTAGGGCCGAGCCAACGTCAAGCTTGGTCTTGATGATGGCGTTGATGAGCAGGGCCGGAAACAGGATGAAATAGACCAGCTTCTCGACGCCGCTCCAGAAATGGTCACCCAGATGCATCCAGCGCCGAATGGCGATGCCGAGCAGGATCAGGGCGAAATCCGGAAGGAGGAGCAGCGCGGTGTTCATCGACGCATTTTAATCGTTGCCTCCCGCATGGTTTGGCGACTTCCACGGTCAACCGGAAAAAATGGCCAAAATCGAAATCCGCCTTGACCCTGTCCGGCAAACCCGAAATACTGGCTCGGAAAAGGAGATAAAAATGCATCTCGAATGGTGGCACTGGGTCGTCGGCGGCATTGCGCTGGTTCTCGCCGAGCTGGTCATTCCCTCGTTTTTCATTGTCTGGTTCGGCCTTGGCGCGCTGCTTGTCGGCCTGCTGGCGCTGGCTTTCGATCTTTCGTTGACCGCCCAGCTGGCGACATGGACGCTGGCTTCGCTGGCCATGGTTTTCCTCTGGTTCCGCGTCTTCAAGCAGAGCTTCGTCAAGACTCGCGCAGGCACGGCCGATGGCGAGGCAATTGGTCAAATCGGCCTGCTGGTCAGCGCCGTCGCGCCCTTCGCGCGCGGCAAGGTGCGTTTTCAGGGTCCGCTGCTCGGTTCGGAAGAATGGGCTTGCGTCGCCGACATCGCCATCGCGGCCGGCGAACGGGTCAGGGTCGTTTCGGTGGAAGGCAGTTTTCTCAAGGTAGACAAGGCTTAGAAAGGTCGAAAAATGGACTTGAACGCAGGATTCGTCGTCACGCTGGCCGTACTGGTCTTTGTCGTCGTCACCATCGCCAAGGGCGTGCGCATCGTGCCGCAGGGCGAGGAATGGATCGTCGAGCGGCTCGGCAAGTACCACGGCACGCTCAAGCCCGGCCTCAACATCGTCATCCCCTACCTCGACAAGGTGGCCTACCAGCTCGTCACCAAAGACATCATCCTCGACGTCCAGGAGCAGGAGGTCATCACCCGAGACAACGCGGTGATCCTGACCAACGCCATCGCTTTCATCAAGGTCACCGACCCGGTCAAGGCGGTCTATGGCGTGACGGATTTTTCGGAAGCGATCCGCAACCTGATCATGACCACGCTGCGTTCCATCGTCGGCGAAATGGAGCTCGACGAGGCGCTGTCGTCGCGCGACAAGATCAAGGCCCGGCTGCGCGAAAGCATCGCCGACGAGGCTGTGGATTGGGGCCTGACCGTCAAGTCGGTCGAAATCCAGGACATCAAGCCTTCGCAGTCGATGCAGAAGGCCATGGAAATGCAGGCCGCCGCCGAGCGCGAGCGCAAGGCCGTCGTCACGCGTTCGGAAGGGGCCAAGCAGTCGGCCATCCTCGAGGCGGAAGCCCGGCTGGAGTCGGCCAAGCGCGACGCCAACGCCCAGGTCATGCTGGCCGAAGCCTCGGCCGAGGCCATCCGCCGCATCACCGCCGCCATCGGCGACAAGACCGGCCCGATGTCGTACATGCTGGGCGAAAAGTACATCGCCGCGCTGGAACGCATGGGCGAGAAGGACAACGCCAAGGTCATCGTCCTGCCGGCCGATCTGCAGGAAGCGGTCAAGGGCTTGTTCGGACGCGGCAAGATCGCGGGCTGAACTGCCACGGTCAACCGGAAATAATCGCCAAAATCGACATGCCGAAGCCCCTGCTCGCCATCTTGCTCGCAACCCTGACGGCACTGCCGCTGGCGGCGGAGAGCGGCGAGCCGCGCGTCGAAGTCGTCACCAGCGGACTCGACCACCCGTGGGCGCTGGCCTTCATCGGCGATAGGCGAATGCTGGTCAGCGAACGGCCGGGCCGGCTGCGCGTGATTGCCGTCGACGGCAAGATCGGCGCTCCGGTGGACGGTCTGCCGGCGATCGAGGTCACGGGCCAGGGCGGCCTGCTCGACGTCGTGGCCGACCGCGATTTTGCCCGCAACCGGATGATCTATTTCTGCTACGCCGAGCCGGCCGTTCAGGGCAGCGGTAATTCGACGGCGCTCGCTGCGGCCCGCCTTTCCGACGACGCGAAACGTCTGGAGAAAGTGACCACAATCTTCCGGCAAACACCAAAGGTCAGCAGTCGGCTGCATTTTGGCTGCCGAATCGTCGAGGCCGACGACGGCCGGCTGTTCCTGACCCTCGGCGAGCGCGGTTCGCGCATGGCCGACGCCCAGAAGCTCGACAACCATCTCGGCAAGATCGTCCGCATCGGCAAGGATGGCAGCGTTCCGGCCGACAACCCGTTCGTCGGCCGGCCCGGCGCGCTACCCGAAATCTGGAGCTACGGCCATCGCAACAGCCAGGGCGCGACGCTCGGCCCGGACGGCCAGCTATGGATGCACGAGCATGGCCCGCAGGGCGGCGACGAGATCAACCGCCCCGAACCGGGCAAGAATTACGGCTGGCCGGTCATCACCTATGGCGAAAACTACGGTGGCGGCAGAATCGGCGATGGCCTGACGCACAAGGCCGGGATGGAGCAGCCGCTGCACTACTGGGTGCCGTCGATTGCGCCATCCGGCATGGCTTTCGTGCGCGGCGAGCGCTACGGCAAGGCGTGGCGCGGCAGTCTGCTCGTTGGCTCGCTCAAGTTCGGCTATCTGGCCCGACTGGAAATGAACGGCAGCCGGGTCGTCCGCGAAGAGAAGCTGCTGACCGGCCTGCGCCAGCGCGTGCGCGATGTCCGCGAGGGGCCGGACGGAATGATCTACCTGCTGACTGACGAGGCCAACGGGCAGTTGCTCAGGCTGGTGGCCGACTAGCCGGTTCGCGCTCCGGTGCTGCGCGGCAGGTTTTCAAAATTGCAGCTTTTTCCCGGTTGACCGTGGCAAGCGCCCAAAACTACCGATCCTTGTCCTCATACTGCCGGCGCAGCCGGGCGAGACCCTGCTGGTAGGCTTCGGCGTCGCCGAAATCGAAGAAATTGGGGTAGCGCTCATGCGCCGCCTTGACGCGGCGGGCATGCTTGATCGGGCACCAGTACTGCTCCGTGCGCGCCGCGACTTCGCGCGTGTAGGCGGCGACACCGTTGCCGTATGAGCAGTAGAAGCAATTGAACTTTTCGATGATGTTGAGGTAAGGCAGATCCTCGCGCCCGAAGACCAGATACTCCGACCGCTTGACCCTGGGAATCCGGTAAATCGGGAAACAGATGCTCTGATAGACGGTGACGAACAGGTCCATGAGCAGGAAGGGAATCCAGCCGAGATAGATGATCGGCGCGGTAAGGGCGACGAGCAGCCGCGTGCGCAGCAGGAAGCGGAACAGACCGGTCTTGTAACGGCGCTGCTGACGCAGGAATTCCTCGGCGAGCTCGACTTTTTTCTGGGCCCACTCCTCGCGGGTCTGGCGATATTGTTCTTCGAGCTCGTCCTGCAGCGCACGGATTTTCGCCAGCAGTTCGTCGATGTTCTTGTCCATGTCCCCTGATCTTTCGCTGGATAGGCGCTGCAATTCGGCGCTTCAGGGAGTTTGCCCGATCAGACGTCGGGCGTCACGCGCCACTAGCGATCGCAGATGCTCAACAGGTCGGCTTCCAGCTCGATTTCCATGCCTTTTTCGAGCTTTTTCTCGACGAACATGCCACGGTACAAACGGCCGGCGTTCTCGGCTTTCTTGCCATGCGGCGTTTCCCAGTCGGCGACGCGGATGCGGACGACACCGCTCTGTTCGTCCCGTTCGGCAACGCCCTCGGCGACGCACGGCAGGGCCTGGACATGACGGTTGAACTCGTCGCGGCTGTAGCGCTCCAGTGTCTTGCCGGGCACCACCGGGCATTTGCCAAGATGGCGGGTGCGCACCTCGGCGGCCAGCACTTCACCTTTGAGGAAAAATACGGGATCGGTCGCCACCCAACCGTTGCCGCCCTCCTCGTAGCGCACGCACTGGCCGGGCTGGAGCAGTTCCGGCTGCTTGAAGAGCAGCTTGGCCGATGGCCGCAAGACCACCGGCTCGGCGGCCTGCGCACAGAGCATCAGGCCAGCCAGCGCAACGAGGAGAATTCGCATGGCAATTTCCCGGATCAATAGATCCGGCTATCTTCGATCACCTTTCCATCGTTGGGCAAGCCCCCTGGCGTGATAAATGCCACATCGCCGCGCAATTTGGTCACTTCGCGCAGGCTGCTCACCAGCGCCTTGTCGAGCGCCTCATGGCCGGCTTCGATTTCGCAATGGAGCACCATGCGGTCCTGCCCGCCGGGATTGTCGACGACCAGCCGCATGCGGTGGATTTCCGGGTGGCGGGCGGCGATCTGCGCCACCTGTTCGGGGTGGACGAACATGCCTTTAATTTTTGTCGTCTGGTCGGCGCGACCCATCCAGCCCTTGAGTCGGATGTTGCTGCGCCCGCAGGGCGAACGGCCGGGCAGGATGGCCGACAGGTCGCCGGTGGCGAAGCGGATCAGCGGGTAATCCGGGTTGAAGGTGGTGACGACGACTTCACCGACCTCGCCAGGCGCAACGGGATCGCCAGTGCCCGGACGAACGATCTCGACGAGGATTTCTTCCTCGACGACCATGCCTTCCTCCGCCTCGGTTTCGTAGGCGATAGCGCCAATGTCAGCCGTCGCATAGCACTGGCGCACCGAGATGCCCCGCTCGTTAAGCCACTGGCGCGTGACGCCGGGCAAGGCTTCGCCCGAGACGCAGGCCTTGCGCAACGAACTGATGTCGGCGCCCATCTCCTCGGCCTTCTCGACAATGATGCGCAGGAAGGACGGCGTGCCGACATAGCCCTCCGGCTTGAGATCAACCATGGCCTGGACCTGCTGCTCGGTCTGCCCGGTACCGCCAGGGAATACCGCGCAGCCGAGCTTGCGGGCACCGCCCTCCATGAGGAAAGCGCCCGGCGTGAAATGATAGGAAAAGCAGTTGTGGACGAGGTCACCATCGCGGAAACCGGCGGCGTACAGCACGCGGGCCATGCGCCAGTGATCGATGTCCTTGCCCTGAATTTCGTAGATCGGCCCCGGCGAAGCGAACACCCGCTTGGCCTTGTGCCGGGGCAGCGAATTGAGGCCACCGAAGGGCGGCGTTTTTTTCTGCAGCTCGATGAGATCGCGCTTGCGCGTCAGCGGCAACTTGGCCAGCGCCTCGCGCGTCGCGCACTCGAAGGGATTGACCCCGGCGAGCGTCTGAAAATAGTAATGCGTCGTTTCCTTGGCGTGCGCCACCTGGCGCGCCAGCTTGTCCATCAGGTCCGCCTCGCGCTCATCCGGATCGCGGGTCTCGAGCGGGTCGTAAAAGCTCATTTCAAATTTCTCCGTTTTTTCCGGTTGACCGTGGCATTTGGATTTGATGCCTTCCCTGCCATGAGGAGCACAGCACGACGGTGGCAAAGTAGCGTTTCATGGCAAGGCGGAGGCCGGCGCCGTTGGCTCCTGCCAACAAGCCGGCCGACAACGCCGCCATGGAACGCGCACTGCAACCGTCAGGAGAGCCAGCGTTTGCGGCGGCGATAATGTTTGACGTCTTTGAAGGATTTTCGGCCGGCCGAACTCAGTCCGAGGTAGAACTCCTTAACGTCCTCATTCGTCCGCAGATCTTCCGCAGCCCCCTCCATGACCACCCGCCCGTTCTCCAGGATGTACCCGAAGTCCGCATAGCGCAGCGCCACCATGGTGTTCTGCTCGGCCAGCAGGAAACTGACGTTTTCCCGCGAATTCAGATCCTTAACAATCTCGAAAATCTCTTCGACAATCTGAGGCGCCAAGCCCATCGACGGCTCGTCGAGCAGGATCATCTCCGGCTTGGCCATGAGCGCCCGGCCGATGGCGCACATCTGCTGCTCGCCCCCCGAGGTATAGCCGGCCTGCGAGGTCCGCCGCGTCTTGAGGCGCGGGAAGTAGTGATAAACCTTTTCCAGGCTGTCCTTGAGTTCGCCGCGCGAAATAGAGCGCGTGTAGGCACCGGTCAGCAGGTTTTCCTCGATGGTCAGGTGACCGAAGCAATGGCGGCCTTCCATGACCTGAATGACGCCGCGCTTGACGAGCTCGTTCGGCGTCAGCTGATCGATGCGATCACCCTTGTATTCGACCGAACCCTTGGTCACGTCGCCCCGCTCGGCATGAAGCAGGTTGGAAATCGCCTTCAGCGTCGTCGACTTGCCGGCACCATTGGCACCGAGCAAAGCCACGATCTTGCCTTTCGGCACGTTCAGCGAAACGCCCTTGAGCACGAGGATCACGTGGTCGTAGATGACCTCGATGTTGTTGATGCTCAGGTAGTTGTCGGCCGCAGCTGCGGCAGTTTGTGTCGTCATCATCGTTTCCGATTCACGGGACGGAGAGAAAGAGCGAGGGCTCGCGCCCCCACTCCCTCCTCCTGGCGTCTCATTTTTCCTTGGAACAATCGCGCGGCGTGATGCCCTTTTCCTTGGCGTACTGCTTGGCAGAAGCCTGGAACAGCGGGTGGATCAGCGCCTTGTTGCCCTCGATCCAGCCGGACACCGGCACCCACTTGGCGCCGTCCCACTGCTGGATCTTCACCTTGCCGGAACCTTCGTGGTTGTCACAGGAAGTCTTGATTTCCGGCAGCAGATCGGTGGCGCCGAGGGCCTTGAGGCGGGCGTCGTTGATGTTGAGGTTCTCCAGCGCCCAGCGCGTCTGCTCGCCATTCAGCGCCTTGCCCTTGCCGTACTTGTCCTGGCCCTTGCGGATGGCTTCGACCGACAGCACGGCAGCAGAAACACCACGGTTGTACAGGATGGTGCCGATCTTGGACGTGTCCTGCAGATTGCCCTTGCCGGCGCCGTAGACGACCTTCTCGATGTCGGCGATGACCGGCACCTGCTTGCCGGCGACGTTCCACGTCGCTGCCATGTAACCCTTGGCGGCCTCACCGGCCGGCACGACGTCTTCCTCGGAACCGGTCCACCACGAGCCGATCATCTTGTCACGCGGGAAGCCAACCTTCTGGGCGGCCTTCAGTGCTGTCTGGTTCATCACGCCCCAGCCCCAGAAAATGACGAAATCCGGCTTTTCCTGACGAATCTTGAGCCACTGGGCGCCCTGCTCGTTACCCGGGTGGGCGACCGGAATCTGCACCATCTCGAACTTGTTAAGCGCGGCTTCGGCGTTCAACGCGACGATGGCTTCCTTGCCGTAGGCCGAGTCGTGATACAGGTAAACGATCTTCTTGCCCGCCAGGCTGCCGCCATTCTTGTCCTTGATGAACTTGACGATGGCCGAGGCCTGCATCTGGTAAGTCGTAACCAGCGGGAAGGCATACGGGAAGACCGAGCCGTCAACCGCATCGGTGCGGCCATAGCCCATCATGGCCAGGGGCAGCTTGTCCTGCGCCGACTTGTCGATCAGCGCGTAGGAAATGCCGGTCGACATCGTGTGCAGCGGGCCGGCCGACTTGGCGGCCTTGCTCTTCAGGCGCTCGTAACACTCGACGCCCTTGGCATTGTTGTATTCCGTTTCGCACTCTTCGTAGGTCATCTGGACGCCATTGACGCCCTTTTCCTTGAGATTGACGTAGTTCAGGTAGTCGATGAAACCGCCGTAGAAAGCCTGACCGTTCGAGCCATAGGGTCCGACGCGATAGTCGATCAGCGGGAAGAACTGCTCTTCGGCAGCAGCTGCACCTTGAGACAGCATGGCCAGGGACAGTGCAATGGCACTCAGGGCAGGTTTGAAGCTTTTAATCATGGTTTTGTCTCCTCTTTTTAAGAATATGCAGCCATCACGATTAATGCGGGAAGGGCCACAGGCGCAGCTTTTCCTTGGCGATTTGCCACAGACGGGCCAGCCCGTGCGGCTCAACGATCAGGAAGAACATGATCAGCGCACCGAACACCGTGATCTGGATATGCGACACGGTAGCGCTGGAAAACGGCAGGCCGAATAGGTCGGCGAAGAACGGCAGGGCGATGTCGAGAAAGATCGGCAGCAGCAGGATGAAGGCCGCGCCCAGGAAGCTGCCCATGATCGAACCGACACCGCCGATGATGATCATGAACAAAATCTTGAAGGACATTTCGAGCGAAAAGCCATCCGGCTCGACCGAGCCGAGATAGCAGAAGGCATACAGCGCGCCAGCCACGCCGCAGTAGAACGAGCTGACGGCGAAGGCGAGAAGCTTGGTCGGCATGAGTTTGATGCCGATCACCGAAGCCGCCACATCCATGTCACGCACCGCCATCCAGGCCCGGCCGGTCGCCGAGCGCACCATGTTCTTGGCGGCCATCGCCATGACGACGACGATGGAGAGGACGAGCAGATATTTTTCCACCGGGGTGGTCAGTTCATGGCCGAAGATGATCAGGCGCTGCGTCGAAATCACGCCGGACGACGAGTTGTTGGACAGCCACGGAAACTTGGTCAGGCACCAGACGATGAAGAACTGCGCCGCCAGCGTCGCCACGGCCAGATAGAAGCCCTTGATGCGCAGCGACGGCAGGCCGAACAGGATGCCGACACCGGCTGCAGTCAACCCGGCGCAAATGAAGGACACCAGAATCGGGATGCCTTCGATGCGCAACTGGAAGTTGTAGGCGGCGTAAGCACCCACCGCCATGAAAGCGGCTGAACCGAGCGACAATTGGCCGGCATATCCGGTCAGGACATTCAGCCCGAGAGCAGCCAGGGCAAAGATCAGGAACGGGATGAGGATGGCCGAGAACCAGTATTCGCTGGCGAAAAGTGGCACTCCGAGGAAAGCGACGACAAGCAGGGCGATAACCCCGATCCGGTCCTGACGAATCGGGAAAACTTGCTGGTCGGCGGCGTAGGTCGTCTTGAATTGACCGGCTTCACGGTAAAGCATGTGTTTTTCTCCTTAAACCCGGTCGATGTGTTTTTCGCCGAAGAGTCCTTCGGGACGAACGAGCAGGAACAGCAGGGCGAGCACATAAGGGAACCAGCCCTCGATGCCGCCGAAATTGCCGCCGAACAGATCCTGCATGACGGGCGGAATGTAGATTTCAGCCAGCTTTTCCGAGGCGCCGATGATCAGGCCGCCGACGATAGCGCCCGGCACCGAGGTGAAGCCGCCGAGGATCAACACCGGGAGTGCCTTGAGTGCAGTGAAAGTGAGCGCAAACTGCACCCCGTTGCGGGCACCCCACATCATGCCGGCGACCAGCGCGACGAAACCAGCGACCCCCCAGACGATGGCCCAGATGTTCTGCAGCGGAATGCCGATCGACAAGGCGGCCTGATGGTCGTCCGCCACGGCACGCAGCGCACGGCCGATACGGGTGTATTGGAAGAACAGGGCCAGGGTGGCGACGAGTACCGCGGCAACACCGGCAGCGACCAGGTCGAACTTCGAAATGACCATGTTCCAGTTATCAAGCACCCAGGGAATCGGCTCATCGACGATGCCCAGTTCCAGCGCCCGCGGCTCGCTGCCGAAAATCATCGGGGCCAGACCTTCGATGAAGAAAGCCAGACCGATGGTCGCCATGAACAGGGCGATGGGCGGCTGATTGACCAGTTTGCGCAGCACGAACTTCTCGGTCGCGATGCCGAACAGGGTCATGATCAGGAAGGCCAGGATGATGGCCAGCCAGAGCGGCGCGCCCTTTTCCATGCAACCGACAACCGACAGTGCGGCGAGGTAAACCATCGCCCCCTGAGCGAAGTTGAAGACGCCGGAAGCCTTGTAGATCATGACGAAACCGAGAGCGACCAGCGCGTACATGACGCCGGAAAGCAGACCGCCAATGAGGACTTCAAAGAAAAAATTCATGTTGCCGCCTCCTAGTGGCCAGCACCGAGGTACGCCTTGATGACGTCCTCGTTATTTTTGACTTCGTCGGGCACGCCGTCGCCGATCTTCTTGCCGTAGTCGAGCACGACGACGCGATCGGAAATATCCATGACGACGCCCATGTCGTGTTCGATGAGCACGATGGTCGTACCGAACTGGTCGTTCACATCGAGGATGAAACGGCACATGTCCTGTTTCTCTTCGACGTTCATGCCGGCCATCGGCTCGTCGAGGAGCAGCATCGACGGCTCGGCAGCCAGGGCGCGGCCGAGTTCGACGCGCTTCTGCAGACCATAAGGCAGGCGACCGACCGGCGTCTTGCGGATATGCTGGATTTCGAGGAAGTCGATCACTTCCTCAACCTTCTTGCGGTGCTCCAGCTCTTCCTTGCGGGCGCGACCGAACCACAGCGCATGCTCGATGAAGTTGGCCTTCATCTTGGTGATGCGCCCGGTCATGATGTTGTCGAGCACGCTCATGCCCTTGAACAGCGCGATGTTCTGGAAGGTGCGCGCGATGTTCTGCTGGGCAGCCATGTGCGGCTCCATGCGTTTACGCTCATTGCCGTGCCAGAAAATCTTGCCTTCCTGCGGGTGGTACACGCCGTTGATGACGTTGAGCATCGAGCTTTTTCCCGCGCCGTTCGGGCCGATGATGGCGCGGATTTCGTGCTGGCGGACATCGAAGGAAATATCGGTCAGCGCCTTGACGCCACCAAAGCGCAAAGAAATGTTCTGCAGGTCGAGAATGACGTCGCCTATTTTCTTGGACATATCAGGCAGCCTTTTTCACGATCGGGAAGGTCTTGGCATCGACGATCTTGAGGTCGGCAGCAACCTTGCCGCGCCGACCATCCTCGAACTTGACCTCGGTTTCGATGTACTGGTTCGCCTTGCCCTCGTAGAGCGCATCGATCAGCACCTTGTATTTTTCGGCGACGAAATTGCGGCGCACCTTGCGCGTGCGGGTCAGTTCGTCGTCGTCCGGATCGAGTTCCTTGTGCAGGACTAGGAAGCGGTGGATCTGCGAGTCGGCGACCATGCTGTCGTGCACGAGGTCGGCGTTGATCTGCTCGACGCATTCGCGGATCAGTTCCAGCACCTGCGGCTTGCTGGCCAGATCGGTATAGCCAGCATAGGAAATACCGCGCCTTTCGGCCCAGTTGCCGACCGCGCCGACATCGATATTGACGAAGGCGGTGACCATGTCGCGGTCGTGGCCAAAGCAGACCACTTCCTTGATGTGCTGGAAGAACTTGAGCTTGTTCTCGATGTAGTTGGGCGCAAACATCGCGCCGTTCGACAGTTTGCCGACGTCCTTGGCGCGATCGATGATCTTGAGGTGGCCGTCCTCGTCGAGGAAGCCGGCATCGCCGGTCATGAAGTAGCCGTCAGCGTTGATCGACTCGGCCGTCGCATCGGGGCGCTTGTAGTATTCCTTGAGCAGCATCGGCCCCTTGACAAGCACTTCGCCGTTGTCGGCGATCTTGATTTCGACACCCGGTGCCGGCTGGCCGACCGAATCAAACTTGATCTGGCCATCCGGCTGCAGGCAGACGTAGGCGCAGGTTTCGGTCTGGCCGTAGAACTGCTTGAGGTTGATGCCCATCGAGCGGTAGAAGCGGAACAGCTCAGGCCCGATCGCGGCACCGGCCGTGTAAGCAACCTTGATCCGGCTCATGCCGAGCACATTGCGCAGCGGACCGTAGATCAACAGGTTACCCAGCCAGTACTGGACGCGGTCGCCCAAGCCAACCGACTTGCCGTCGAGAATATCGGCGCCACACCGCTTGGCTACGGCCATGAAGTGGTGGAACATTTTTTGTTTGATCTTGCCGGCGTCTTCCATGCGGATCATGACGGAGGTCAGCAGGCTCTCGAAGACGCGCGGCGGCGCGAAATAACAGGTCGGGCCGATTTCGCGCAGGTCGGACATGACGGTTTCGCCAGACTCGGGGCAGTTGATGGTGAAGCCGGCAACCAGCGCCTGAGCGTAGGAAAAGAGGTGATCACCAACCCAGGCCATGGGCAGGTAGGACAGGATGTCGCCATCGGCACCCAGCTTGTCGACCTGGACCCCGCCCTGAGCGGCGGCGATGAAGGCCGCGTGCGTCTGGCAGACACCTTTCGGCTTGCCGGTGGTGCCCGAGGTGTAGAGCATGACGGAAACGTCGTCGTAATGCCCCTGCTCGACTTCTGCTGTCAGGAAATCCGAATGGTTCCGGTCATGAATCCGGCCCATTTCCATGAGCTCGTGGATGTCGTGCAGGAAGGGCTGATTGTAATGGCGCATCCCGCGCGGATCGTCATAGATGATGTGCTCGAGGGTGCCGACCTGATCGCTGACTTCCAGCATCTTGTCGACCTGCTCCTGATCCTCGACAACGACGAAGCGGATGCCAGCATCCTGCAGCACGAAGAGCATTTCGTTGGCCACGGCGTCCTGGTAAAGCGGCACGGGCACGCCACCCAGACACTGGGCTGCGCTCATCATCATGTACAGGTGCGGACGGTTGTCGCCGATGATGGCCAGGTTGTCGCCACGCTTGAAGCCGAGCGATGCCAGGCCGCAAGCGAGAGCGCGCACGCGATCGGCGACGTCGGCCCAAGTCCAGGTCTGCCAGATACCGAGATACTTTTCGCGCATGGCCGGCGCATTCGGCCGGACGCGCGCATGATGAAACAGCAACCGCGGGAAGGTATGCAAACCATCTACCGCGGCGTAATTCGCCTGCGTGGGCATTCTTAGTCTCCTCCGCCGCGACTCATCGTTCGCGGTCTAACGTTCGTTTGAATCATTGTGGGGACGGCTGGCTTACACAGACCTTGCAGCACCATACAGTCACTCACTTTGCGGCTCAGTGTATGCATCAGCCCGCCGTATAATTGTCATCCGGCAGACAATCCAGGAAATAAATTGAAAAACGCCGAAGAACTCCTTCGCACCTCCGTCTGGGGCCCGGCACTGAGCGCCGAGGAAATGGCCAAGGCACTGGCCGGCACCTTCGAGCGCAGCTTTGCGCCAGGTGCCTTCATCTGCATGAAGGGCGAGCCGGTCGATTACTGGATGGGCATCATCGATGGCCTGGGCAAGATGGCCAGCCACTGGACGACCGGCAAGACGACCTCGCTGACCGGCATCAGCACCGGCGGCTGGTTCGGCGAAGGCTCCCTGCTCAAGAGCGAGCCGCGTCGCTACGACGTCATGGCCATCCGCGAAACGCGCGTCGCCTTCATGAGCCGCGCCACCTTCCTGTGGCTGCTCGACCACAGCATCCCGTTCAACCGCTACATGATCGCCCAGCTCAACGAACGCCTCGGGCAGTTCATCGGCATGATCGAAAACGAGCGCATGCTCGATACCGACGCCCGCATCGCCCGCGGCCTGGCCGCCCTGTTCAACCCCGTGCTCTACCCCGGCACCAACCGCTTGCTGCAAATTTCGCAGGAAGAACTCGGCTACCTGGCCGGCGTTTCCCGCCAGCGCGCCAACCAGGCGCTCAAGGTGCTCGAAGACGCCGGGCTGGTACGTAGCGAGTACGGCGGCATCAACATTCTCGATCTGGACGGCCTGCGCAGTTTTGGCGACTGATTTCCACGGTCAACCGGAAAAAACAGTCAAAATCAAAATCGTTGTCGATGGCCCCAGGGCCTCGGGCAATAGCGCGAACTCTTCGCCAAGGTCTTGCACCGCCCCCCCATTGCTCAAACAACACGCTGTTTGCGCTGGGCTGGACAGCTAAGCTTCCAGCGAAAACCGACTACCGCCGACCAAAATCTCGCTTGGCCGACGAGGCTGCATCTGATTGCTCGAAGCCCTCGAGCAATCTTTTAAATATATTAAAAAGATCAGCACCGAGCGCCCAAACCCGCCCCTACACCAAATAGTCCATAAACCCAAAAACCATTGCAGCGCAATAATTTCCACTGATTTCCCCCTGTTTTTTTGGAATGCTGAATCTATATTCAGAGTAGATACAAATAAAACCAGCGCATAGCCGGATCAGGGAGATGTCATGAAGCCTCGTTCTTTCGCCCGCTCGAACAAGCGGCTCATTGCCATGGCAATTTCGACGGCCTTCGTTCCAGTTGCCATCGCCGCTCCCGACGGTTGCACGACCGACATCAGTGGTTTCACCACCACGTGCGAAGGGAACCAATCGCAAGGCATCAATATTTCAAGCACGCCGCCCAGTGAGTTGAATGTCCAGAATCTGGATCGGGCGATCGCCCCTGCGAGCAGTGGCACGCCTGGAATCAACCTGAGCAGCAGCAACGGGCAAAACGTCTGGATAACCAGCGGTGATGTTGCGAAACGCGTTTCCATCTCGACTCACGGCAATGATGCGGTGGGAATCCTCGGTTCATCGCGTGGCATTTCGAGCACCCCGCCCCCCGTCGACCTCTTCCTGAACGTTCCATTGATCGGCGTAAATTCGGCCGTTGCCGGAGGCGAGGTTCGGATTACCTCATATAGCCCCATCTTGCCTCCGGACACATCCGATCCGAGCTCCCTGTCACCCGGCATTCTGACAACTGGCATTGGCGCCCATGCCATTGCCGGCTATAGCAGCGGCCCGGGCTATTCGGAAACGCTGCTCAACACCTTGCGCAACTTCAGCGAATCCGGCTTTTCATTCACCGTCACCCACGTTCTGAATGCCAGCGGTACCGAGGTGGCGTTCACCGGGGGCAGCGTTCAGGTGCGCGGCTACCTTCTTGATGCCAACGGGAATGTGCTGCGCGACAGCAGCAATAACCCGATCCTCCACGGCACCATCAAGATTTATCAGGATGGCCGCTATGAGGTCACATATAGCGCCGATGAACTTGCCGCACACAATACGCTGACCGGCGCGCTGCACATTGGCGTCAATTACAGCATTGAAGGTGATCGTGCCGGCAACAAGCAATCGGACAACGGATTGCTCCTTGTCACGGTTCAACGCAACGGTAGCGGCGCCGTCGTGCAAAGCGCCGAAGCCGCATTCGACACTTTCGGTCTCAGCGAAAAACCCTCGGCGACAGGAACGCCCACCATTTTTCCCGACCTCAAGGCCTATGTGACTGGCTTGCTGAGCAGGGCAGAATCCGGCGGAGCGGGTAACAGCGTGAACATTGTCAGCGATGGCTGGCTGAAGACGACCGGCAGCTCAGCACATGGCATCTATGCCTACAGTCAGGGGGGCGCCGGCGTTGCCGGCCGGGATGGGAACATCAGTCACTCGGCAGGCGCCGGCTCCAACGGTAGCGCCGCGGGCGACGTCAACGTAAGCGCCAGCGGCACGATCATGACCACGAACGAGAAATCGGGCGGCATCGTTGCCATGAGCGATGGCGGCCCCGGTGGGCACGGCGGCGGCGATAGCGCCGTCCGTTATGGCCAACCGGGCGGCAACGGAGGCATCGGCGGAAGCATCAACGTAACCGGCGACGCCAACATCACCACCGCCGGGAAAAACGCAAGCGGCATCATTGCAATCAGTGTCGGTGGGTATGGCGGCGGTGGCGGCACCGCCAATGGCGCCATGGATGGCGCAAATGGTGGCTCGGGCGGCAAAGGTGGCTTGGTGACCGTAGATGGCAGCTGGAACGTCACGACGACGGGCGAACTGGCGCATGGCATCTGGGCCAAAAGCCTGGGCGGCAATGGCGGTATCGGTGGCAACGGTGGTTCTTCCGGCGATTCCGGGGTCGGTGGCATTGCCGGCGTCGGGAATACAGTCGTGTTACGCAGCGCTGGTAGCATCAGCACCAGCGGCAGTCATGCCTATGGGCTGTACGGACAAAGCGTTGGCGGTTTTGGCGGCACCGGCGGCACCAGCTGGGCTCTTTTCTGGTCCTATGGCGCCAGCGGCTCGCCCGGCGGCGACGGCGGAATGGTCACCGTCAACAACCTGGCCAGCGGCATTGTGACGACCAACAATCTCTACAGCCACGGCATTCTGGCACAAAGCATCGGCGGTGGTGGTGGCAGCGGCGGCGGCGAATTCGCCCTGTTTGCCAGTCTTGGCGGCGATGGTGCGTCCGGCGGTGCCGGCAAGCAGGTCCGTGTCGAGAACGACGGCAGCATCACGACCGGTAACGCGACCACCGCGCTGAACCATGCCGCCTACTCTCACGGCATCTTCGCCCAAAGCGTTGGTGGCGGCGGCGGCGACGGCGGTGGCGTTTCAGGCCTGGTCGGCATCGGTGGCAATGGCAGCGGCACGAGTGACGGCGGGCAGGTTGACGTCATCAACCGCGGCACGATCAACACTTACGGCGTCCAGTCGCATGCCATCTTCGCCCAAAGCATCGGCGGCGGCGGTGGTGACGGCGGCAGTTCGGCCGGCCTGATCACGATTGGCGGCAAGGGTGGCGGTGGCGGCAACGCCGATGTTGTCAACGTGACCAACAGCGGCACGTTGCACACCCATACGAATGACTCGTACGGCATCTTTGCTCAAAGCATCGGCGGCGGTGGCGGTACGGGAGGCAGTGCGATCAGCGGCAGCAACATCGCCGTAGCCATTGGCGGCGCCGGTGGCGACGGCGGCGATAGCAAGACGGTCAATGTCACCCTGGAGGAAAGCAGCAAGATAACGACCGATGGCGAACGCTCGCATGCCGTTTTCGCCCAGAGCATCGGCGGTGGTGGCGGCAATGGTGGTTTTGCCATCGCCGCTGGCGCCGGAAGCGGTGTCCAGGTCAGTATTGGCGGCAAGGGGGCCGGCGGCGGCGCGGCAGACGACGTGACAGTAAATATGGCGGGCGAGATCACTACCAACGGTGCCAACGCCTACGGGATATTCGCCCAGAGCGTCGGCGGCGGTGGTGGTTCCGGTGGTTTCGCCATTTCCGGTGCAATCGGCGGCAGCGGCCTGCGGCTTTCTCTCGGTGGCACGGGCGGCGGCGGCGGCGTAGGCAAGGATGTTTATGTCGGCACCGTCGATGATCCGATCAGTGGCTCAATCCACACCTATGGCATCGCTTCGCATGGCGTCGTGGCGCAGAGTATCGGCGGCGCCGGTGGCGAGGGCGGTTTCGCCATCAGCGGCAGTATCGGCGGCGGCACCACCGCCAACATCTCGCTGGGCGGCACCGGCGGCACCGGCAATCATGGCGGCATCGTTTCGGTCCAGACGGCCAGCAACATCACCACAGAGAAGGCAGATGCCCATGCGATTCTCGCTCAAAGCATCGGCGGTAGCGGCGGTGCCGGTGGTTTCAGCATTTCGGGCAGCGTCGGCGGCGCCAGCCTGAACCTGGCCATCGGCGGCGAAGGTGGCGGCGGAAGCCACGGCAATACCGTGAGTATCGGCACTTTGGGCACCACGACTGGCGGGACTTTAACGACTATCGGCGAACGCTCGCACGGCATTCTGGCCCAGAGCATCGGTGGTAGTGGTGGAGCAGCCGGAACGACAATCTCCGGATCACTTTTCGGGCCGGCCGCGATGGATTTCGGCTTCGGCCGAAACGGTGGCAGCGGCGGCTATGGCGGCGAGGTCGACGTCTATTCCGGCAGCACCATCAACACCAGCGGCAACCAGAGCCACGGTATTTTTGCCCAGAGCATCGGCGGCGGCGGCGGCGCCGGTGGCCTGAGCATCACCGGCGGCGTTAGTGCCTTTGGCGGCCTGTCACTGAGCATGGGCGGGGATGGTGGCAGCGGCAAGTATGGCGGCACGGTAACGGTCACTAATACAGGCGAGATCGAGACACAGGGCGAATACGCGAACGGTATCAAGGCCCAGAGCATTGGCGGTGGCGGCGGCACCGGTGGCTCGAGTGGCGCGGTAATGGCGAATTTCAGCAGCCTGATCCCGATCCCAGATGAATACCCGACCGGTAGCGTCAATATCGCCCTCACGCTGGGTGGTTCCGGCGGCACCGGCGGCACCGGCGGTACCGTCAATGTCGACAACCAGGGCGCAATCAAGACCCATGGTGATTTCTCTTACGGCATCTTTGCCCAAAGCATCGGCGGCGGTGGCGGGGATGGAGGCAAGAGCATCGCGGCGACGGCGAACATATCGATGCCAGAGGGTCCCAGCGACGAAGAAGCCAGCAAGCAACTCGAGGTCAAGGTCGACTTCGCCATGGCCATCGGCGGCAGCGGTGGCAGTGGCCAGAGCGGCGGTGCGGTGAGCGTCAGCAACCACAAGACCATCGAAACTTTCGGCATCGGTGCACATGGCATCTTTGCCCAGAGCATCGGCGGCGGTGGCGGCACGGGCGGTGACGCCCGCTCGATGATTCTCAGCATCGACCCTTCGAACTGGCTACCTGACCAACCCGAGCCACCCGATCCGATGAGCATCAGTGTCGGCGCGACCTTGAGCGTCGGAGGGAAAGGCGGCAGCGCTGCAAATGCGAGCACGGTCAGCATTTTCAACTTCGACCGTATCGCCACGCACGGCGCTGACGCCTACGGCATTCTGGCGCAGAGCATCGGCGGCGGCGGCGGGATAGGCGGCGGGGGTTACCACGGCCTAGACTGGAAGGACTTCGGAGTTTCCGAACAATATGAGCAGTATCTCGACCTGTTACCCGTGCAAGATGAAGGCGATATCCATTTCACGGTCGGCGGCTCGGGCGGTGCCAGTGGCAGCGGCCAGAGGGTCTATGTCGAGAACACCGGCAGCATCACGACGACCGGAGGAGGCTCAATTGCTATCGTGGCGCAAAGCATCGGCGGCGGCGGCGGCCTGGGGGGCACGGGAGCCGTCGGCGGTGATGGAGAAATCGGCATCGGCGGCCGTGGCGGCGCGGCAGGAAACGGCGGCGAAGTCGAAATAAAGCTGGTCGGCGACATTACTACCAGCGGTGTTGCCGCCCATGGCATCTTGGCGCAAAGCATCGGTGGCGGCGGCGGATACGGAGGCAACATTGACCGCGGTATCGATACCTTTGGCCAAATGAACTTCGCCTGGGCTCGCGGCGGCGGGAATGGCGGCGACGGCAATGCCGTGATCGTCAACACCACGGGCAAGATCAGGACTGAAGGCACTGGCGCCATTGGTATCCTGGCGCAAAGCATCGGTGGCGGTGGCGGCCTCGGCGGCGGCATTGGCATCGGTTTCGGCTTTGCCGGCAGCGCTGGCGGTATGGGATCGAGCGGCACGGTTACGGTCAACCATGCGGGCGACATCGAAACCACCGGTTCGACGGCGCATGGCATCATCGCCCAGAGCATAGCCGGCACGGCCGGCACACTGAGCGGTGTCACCTATGGCGGATTGGCGCAGAGTGTGACGGTGGATACCAGCGGCCGCATCAGTATCGGCGGCGAAAACGCCCACGGCATAGTGGCGCAAAGCCTCGGGGCTGGTGGCAACGGCAATGTGATCGTCAATATCAATTCAGGGTCGGTCACTGGTGGCAGCGGGTCAGGCGTTGGCGTGATGGTCCTGAACGGCGCCAACAATGTCATCACCAACAAGGGGACGATTTCCGCCTTGAGCGGAAGCGCACTGACCGGCGGCACGGGTTCGGAAATTTTGAACAACTCCGGCACGATTACCGGCAATGTCGATCTGGGCGGCGGCAGCAACGCCATCAATAATCTCGCCAGCGCAAGCTTCAATTCGCTGACTACGATCACTATCGGCACCGGTAGCAGCTTGATCAACGATGGAACTCTGTCACCCGGTGGCTCCCTGCTGGCCCAACGCACGTCGCTAACGGGCAATCTTATTCAGAACGCTGGCGGGTCCTACAACGTCGACCTGAGTCTGGCCGGCAGAAGCAGTGATCATCTTGCGGTATCAGGCAGCGCCCAAGTCGGCGGCAGCATTCGCGTGACCGCGATTGACACCGGCGCCACGCAAATCGGTCACAGCCAAAGTGTCATTCTTTCGGCTGGCGCCGGCACCACGCCAAACAACCTGACGCTGATCGCACCTTCATCCCCCATCGTGACCTATGCGTTGGTCTATCCGAGCAGCAACGAAATCGCCGTGTCCAGCCGTGTGGACTTTTCGCCACCCAGCCTGGGCTTAAACGCACGACAAATCGGTGCCCATCTCAACGCCATACAGATGGCGGGCGGTTCAGCCGGCATTGCCCCTGTTATCGCCGCGTTGGTCAATCTACCGGGCGAGGCCAGTCTGCGTACCGCCTATGAAAAGCTTGGCCCGGGGGCTCTCGGCAATCAGGCTGGCACAGCAGTGGCAGCCAGCCTTGGGTTCAACGACGCCATGCACAGCTGCCGGCAATACGAAGGCGACTACCGCTTCGTTCGCGAAGGTGAATGCAGTTGGTTCCGCCTCAGTGGCAGCATTCGCGATCAGGAAAGAACCGACCTGAACGCCGGCTTCAAGCAGGATGCATTGACGTTGGCCGGTGGCCTGCAAAAGGCCATCCGCCCTGATCTCCATCTCGGCTTTGGACTGTCCTATCAGAAGTCGATGCTCAACTCGATCTATTCCAACATTGATGGGGAACGCTTTGAGGGCGGCTTGATCCTGAAGCATCGTGATGGCGCAACCCGCGTTTCTGCCTCCCTGAGCGCTGGCTATGGGCATTTCAATACACTGCGACTGGTCGATATCGTCTCACCCGACGTCCATGCCAGCAGCAAACAGGATCTGTGGTCGGCCTCTCTCCAAGGCAGGATCAGCCACGACATCATGAGCAGCGACTCTGCCTATGTTCGTCCGATGCTCGGTTTGGGCGTTTCCTACGTGACACGTAACGGCTACATCGAGAGCGGAGCTGGCGGTGCCAACCTGAATGTTGCCAAAGAACAAGACACCTTCGTCTCTCTCCAGCCAGCCGTGGAGTTCGGCGGCGAGTCCGGCATTGGCGATGAAGGAACGCTGCTGCGCCACTTCATACGCGTTGGCGCCACCCATTTCCTGGGTAGCAACGAGCGGCATATCACGGCCAGCCTGGAAGGCGCGCCGGCGGGAATCGAGCCCTTCACCGTCGTTAGCCGGAGCGACCGAACTTACGGTGACCTGGCACTCGGCATCGATATCCTGCGCAAGAGTGGAGCAACGGTAAGACTTGAGTACAACGCTCAGTTCTCGGCAAACAGTGTCACGAACGCGATTGGCATCAAGCTGGCGATGCCGTTCTGAGCGACTCGTCCCGGCATCGCGAACAAGGTTGCGCCCCCAATGAAAACGGCGAGGTACATAGCCTCGCCGTCCTTATTTCTCCTCCGCCCTTTCGGGTCCGATTTGCTGTTCCCCTTTCGGAGCTTTCCTTACATGCTGCGCCGATACTGGCCGCCGACTTCATACAGCGCCGAGCTGATCTGGCCGAGCGAACAGCACTTCACGGCATCGACGAGCACGGCGAAGACGTTGCCATCCTCGATCACGGTCTGCTTGAGTTTGGCCAGCATGGCTGGTGACTGAGCAGCGTTACGCGCCTGGAAGTCGCGCAGGCGCTTGATCTGCGACTGCTTTTCTTCCTCGCTCGACCGGGCCAACTCGATTTCCTGCTGCGCCATGCCCTTCGGATTCAGGAAGGTGTTGACGCCGATGATCGGGTACGAGCCGTCGTGCTTCTTGTGCTCGTAATACATCGACTCTTCCTGGATCTTGCCGCGCTGGTAGCCAGTTTCCATGGCACCGAGCACGCCGCCGCGCGAGGCGATGGCTTCGAATTCCTTGAGCACGGCTTCCTCGACCAGATCGGTCAGTTCGTCAATGACGAAGGCGCCCTGATTCGGGTTCTCGTTCTTGGCTACGCCCCACTCACGGTTGATGATGAGCTGGATGGCCATGGCGCGGCGCACGCTTTCCTCGGTCGGCGTCGTGATCGCTTCGTCGTAGGCGTTGGTGTGCAGCGAGTTGCAGTTGTCGTAGATGGCGATCAGCGCCTGCAGCGTCGTGCGGATGTCGTTGAAGTCCATCTCCTGGGCGTGCAGCGAGCGGCCGGACGTCTGGATGTGATACTTCAGCTTCTGGCTGCGCTCGTTGGCGCCGTACTTGTTCTTCATCGCCACGGCCCAGATGCGGCGGGCGACGCGGCCGATCACCGAGTATTCCGGGTCCATGCCATTGCTGAAGAAGAAGCTCAGATTCGGCGCAAAGTCGTCGATCTTCATGCCGCGCGCCAAGTAGCTTTCGACGTAGGTGAAGCCATTGGACAGCGTGAAGGCGAGCTGGCTGATCGGGTTGGCACCGGCTTCGGCGATGTGATAGCCGGAAATCGACACCGAGTAGAAATTCTGCACCTGGTTATGGACGAAGAACTCCTGAATGTCGCCCATCATCTTGAGCGCGAATTCGGTCGAGAAGATACAGGTGTTCTGGCCCTGATCTTCTTTCAGGATATCGGCTTGCACGGTGCCGCGCACGGTGGACAGTGTCCATTCGCGGATCTTCTGTGCTTCGTCCTCGGTCGGCTGGCGACCGTTGTCCTTCTCGAACTTGGCCATCTGCTGGTCGATGGCCGTGTTGAAAAAGCAGGCCAGGATGATCGGCGCCGGGCCGTTGATGGTCATCGACACCGAGGTGCTCGGGGCGAGCAGGTCGAAACCGTCGTAGAGCACCTTGAGGTCGTCGAGCGTGGCAATCGAGACGCCGGAGTTACCGATCTTGCCGTAGATGTCCGGGCGCTCGTCAGGATCACAGCCGTAAAGGGTTACCGAGTCGAAAGCGGTCGATAGGCGATGTGCCGGCATGCCTTCGGAGACGCGCTTGAAGCGACGGTTGGTACGGAAGGCATCGCCTTCGCCGGCGAACATGCGGGTCGGGTCTTCGCCTTCGCGCTTGAAGGCGAAAACACCAGCGGTGTAGGGGAAGGAGCCAGGCACGTTCTCGCGCATCAGGAAGCGCAGGGTTTCGCCGTCATCACCGAACTTGGGCAGGATGACTTTCTTGATCTTGGTGCCGGAAAGCGATTCAGAAACCAGCTTGGTGCGGATTTCCTTGTCGCGGATTTTCACGACGTACTCGTCACCGGCATAGGCATCAACCGTGGCCGGCCACATGTCGAGCAGTTTCCTGGCCTTCGGATCCTGTTGCGCATCCTTGAAAGCGAGCATTTCGTCGAAATCACCGGTATTTTTCTCGCAACCGCTGAATATCTGCTTCGAAATACGCAGAGCCTGACGTTCGCGGGCAATCGTCACCTGCGACTCGGTATGAGCGTGATAGCCGCGGACAGTGTCGGCGATCTCGGCCAGATAACGGACGCGCTGGGCCGGCACGATGGCGCGCTGGGTCGAGGACTGCTTGACGGTGACGATAGGCAACTGGCCCGGCTTGAGCTTCAAGCCCTTGTCGGTCAGCGCCGGAACAAGTGCCTGATAGAGCGCTGTCACACCGTCGTCGTTGAAGCGGGCCGCCTGCGTGCCGAACACCGGCATGTCGTCAGTTGGTGTCGTGAAGGCTTCACGGTTGCGCTGGTACTGCTTGCGCACATCGCGCAGCGCATCCTCGGCGCCCTTGCGGTCGAATTTGTTGATCGCGACGAAATCGGCGAAGTCGAGCATGTCGATTTTCTCGAGTTGGGAAGCTGCACCGAACTCGGGCGTCATGACGTACAGCGACAGATCGACGAACGGTACGATGGCCGCGTTGCCCTGGCCGATGCCGGAGGTTTCGACGATCACGAGGTCGAAGCCGGCCAGCTTGCAGGCGGCGATGACTTCCGGCAAGGCGACCGAGATTTCGGAACCGGTGTCGCGGGTGGCCAACGAGCGCATGAAGATGTTCGGATGCTCGATGGCATTCATGCGAATGCGGTCACCGAGCAGGGCGCCGCCGGTGCGCTTGCGCGACGGGTCGATGGAAATCAGACCAATCTTCACGGTGTCGCCCTGGTCGAGGCGGAAGCGGCGGACGATTTCATCGGTCAGCGAGGACTTGCCGGCGCCACCGGTACCCGTGATGCCAAGAACCGGCGTTTCGAGCGCGGCGGCAGCCTTGAGCAGCGGCTCCTTGAGGGCCGGCGCTTCGCCGTTTTCGAGCAGAGTGATGAGGCGGGCAAGCAGACGCTTGTCGCCAGCCTTGAGACCGGCCAGTGCCTGCTCGGCGCCGGGCACGCCTTCATCGGCCACATCGAAGTCGGATTTCTGCACGACTTCGTTGATCATGCCTTGCAGGCCCATGTGCACGCCATCTTCCGGTGCATAGATGCGGGTCACGCCGTACTCGTGCAATTCCTTGATCTCGGACGGCACGATAACGCCACCGCCGCCGCCAAAAATCTTGATGTTCTCGCCACCGTTGGCCTTGAGCAGGTCGACCATGTATTTGAAGAATTCGACGTGGCCGCCCTGGTAGGACGTGATGCAGATGCCCTGCACGTCTTCCTGCAGCGCAGCATTGACGATTTCCTGCACCGAGCGGTTATGGCCGAGGTGGATGACTTCGGAGCCGGTCGATTGCAGGATGCGGCGCATGATGTTGATCGAGGCATCGTGACCATCGAACAGCGAGGCGGCGGTGACGAAACGCACCTTGTTCTTCGGCTTGTACGGAGAAAGCTTCTTGGCAACGGAAAGATCGGTCATGACACCTGCCTCAATGAAAAGGGGAAAGGCGCCCATGGTAGGCCGCTTTTCAGCCAGCGCCATTGTTACGATTGACGACAATCGTGCAAATTCCGCCAAGGTGATACAGTGCCACGGTCAACCGGAAAAAATAGCCAAAATGCTGCATCGCACCAACCAGGATTCGCCAGGTAGAACGCAAGCTACTGTTGCAATGGGTTTTGTTACCGGAATGCTGGCCGGCCTGGCGCGCCGCCAGATCGACCCCGCCCCTCTGCTCGCCGCCACGGGGATTGATATTGCAGACACCGCCAGCCGGATTCCCATTGATCGCTACGCTGCCCTCTACAACCGGCTGAACGGCGAACTGGACGACGAAGGTTTCGGCCTGTTCGCCCAGCCCATGCGCGTCGGCAGCTTCGAATTCCTGTGCCGCGGTAGCCTCAGCGCACCGACGCTCGCCGAGGCCTTGAACCGCGCCAGCCGCTTCCTGCATGTCGTTTTGCCCGATCTCGCGGTCAGCGTTCGGCGCTCGCACGGCCACGCCGAACTGGTCATTGCGGAAACCCGCAAGCTCGCCGACAGCTCCGACGACCCTGGCCGCGTCTTCGCCTTCGAATGGCTGCTCCGTCTGCTGCACGGCCTCGCCTGCTGGCTGGCCGGGCGCGGCATTGGCCTCGACAACGTGATTTTTCCCTATCGCCGGCCAGCTCATTCGGCCGACTACCCACTCATCTTCACCGAAGATTCGCGCTTTGCGCCGACCGTTCCGGGCGGTGTCGGCACGCTGGTCGCCAGCTTCAACGCGAACCTGCTCGACCTGCCCATCCGCCGCGACGAAGCCGCGCTCATCGCTTTCCTTGACGGCGCCCCCGGCAAGATCACCACGCTCTACCGACGCGACCGCGAAATGGTCATCCGCGTCCGCGACCTGCTGCGCGCCGCCCTGCCCGCTACCCTGAGCCTCGACGACATCGCTGACCGTCTCTATCTCTCGCCGCGCACCATCCATCGGCGGCTCGAAGAAGAAGGCTCGAGTTTTCGCGGCATCAAGGATGCCCTGCGCCGCGACATGGCCCTGGCCCGCCTGACCAAGAGCAAGGACTCCATCGCCCAGGTCGCCTCCGATCTCGGCTACGCCGACACCTCGGCCTTTTATCGTGCCTTTGTGGAATGGACCGGCATGGCGCCGGTACACTACCGGCGCAAATGGGTGGGCAAGACCGCCGGAACGAATTGAGGACACGCATGAAAACAAGCATCAGATTGAAAGCAGCGCTGACCGCGCTGGCCATGTTCGCCAGCAGCGCCTTGTGGGGCGCCGCCTTTCTCGAACGCGAAATCTACTTTTCCGAAGCCGACATCCAGGCTCAGGTGGAAAAGAGCGGGACAATCCAGAAAAGCTACGGCAACGGCCTCGTTGTCGTCTCCCTGATCGAACCACCGAGAATATTTCTCGGCACACCTGAAGGCAAGGCTACATTGTCAGCCCGCATCAACGTCTCGCTGCTCGGTAGCCCGCCAGTTCCGGTCGCCTTCGAAGGCACCTCCGGCATCCGCTACGACGACAACGCCAAGGCTTTTTTCCTGGAAAACCCGGTCGCCCATTCGGTCCAGTCGCAAGCCATCGGCCGCGAATCCGAACCCATGGCCCGCCAAGCGGTGACCCAGCTCATGACCAATTACTTCCGCAGCAAGCCAGTCTACGTCCTGCGTGAAGACGGATCGCCGCAGGAAAAGGCGGCGCGCTGGCTGCTTCGTTCGATCCGTATCGAACCGGGTCGCGTCGCCGCCATCCTGTCGCCGGTCTGATCAATACAGACCGCCGCTCAGAGCCTGCCTGAGCGCAGGATATTCCGTGACATCGCCCAACAAATACGCCTGCTCAATTTGCGAGAATCGTTTTACCCGGAGACTAATGAGGCAGATAATCCATAAATAACAAATACGAAACAGGGAGATTTCCATGAATTCCTTCCATGTCGGCAAGTTCGCACTGGTGCTCATCGCACTCCTGTTTGGCAGCCCTGCGGCACACTCTGCAGAGAGCTACACCTTCGCGATCGTTCCCCAATTCGAGCAGCGCAAGCTGTTCACCGTCTGGCAACCCATCGTTGATGAACTGAGCCGGCGCACTGGCTTCAATCTCAAACTGGTAGCAACCCTGACGGTACCCGACTTTGAGCAGGAGTTGGCCAAGGGCCATTTCGATTTCGTCTATGCCAACCCCTACCACATCATGCGCGAAGGCACTCGCCAGGGCTATATTCCGCTCGTCCGCGACCAGCAGGCATTGCGGGGAATTCTCGTGGTTCGCAAGGACAGTTCGTACAAGACGCCAGCCGAACTCAATGGCGAAAAACTGGCCATTCCGTCCTTCAATGCGCTCGGCGCCAGCCTGCTGATACGCGCCGACCTCGAACAGGTGTTTCATGCCAGGACCGTTCCGGTCGACGTCAAGACCCATAGCTCCGTCTATCTGCAAGTCGCCAACGGCCTGATTCCGGCCGGCGGCGGTGTCGAGAAGACACTGAGGGAGCAGGACAAGGCCGTGCAGGACATGCTGCGCGTGCTCTACACCACCCGCGAAATGCCTTCGCACCCGATCGCCGCACACCCCAGGCTACCGGCCAAGGTGCGCCTGACGCTGCAGCGCGCACTACTTGACCTTGCAGCGACGGAAGAAGGCAAAAAACTGTTGCAGCACGTACCGATGTCGGAGCCGGTAGCGACGTCGATGGCGGATTACGCGCCCATGAAAAAGTGGGGGCTGGAAGCCTACTGGGTAGACTAGCCAATCCGGCCATGAAACTTCGCCAGAAATTGCTGTTGCCATTACTGCTGATCGGTGCGCTGATCGGCGGGCTCCTGCAATTCACCTGGATACCGGATTCGATCCGCAAGGCCGAAACAAGCAATCTTCGGCTGATCGAACGGCACATCGACAGCGTCGCCGAGGGACTTGTTCCATTGCTGCTCGGCAATCAATTGGCAAACGTATACGAGAATCTCGATGCGCTCGAAAAACGTAACCAGGAATGGCAGCAAATTCGGCTGATCAATGCCGACGGACAGCAGCTTTATCCGCTTCAGCAGGCGCACTCGGACCAGCAACCAGCCCTTACGACCGGGCATACCCTGAAACGCCCAATTCGTTTCATCGACAAGGATCTCGGCCAACTGCAGGTAACTGTCGACATGCAACCATTTGTGGCCGACAACCTCGCCCATCATCACGAATTGCTGTATCTGCTGCTGGCCATCGTTTTCGCCCTGACCCTGATTATCGCTGTCGTTCTCGAATTCACCGTAATCCGCCCAACCCACCGTCTTGCCGCAGCATCCAGCGCGCTGGCGCGCGGGCGCTTTGACACCCAGCTTCCGTCAGTAGGCAACGACGAAATTGGCGCCCTGGTCACCAGCTTCGCGAGCATGCGTGGCGAACTGCAGACTTATCAGGCAAATTTGCTCGCTGAAATCGCCGAACGCAAAAAAACTGCCGAAGCCTTGCAACAGCACCGCGAGCATCTTGAGGAGGTTGTGCTCCAACGAACCCGGGAACTCGAACTGGCAAAGGATGTTGCCGAGTCGGCCAGCCGCGCCAAGAGTGCCTTTCTGGCCAACATGAGCCATGAACTCCGGACACCGATGAATGCGATCATCGGACTGACCCACCTGCTGCACCGGGATATCGCGAGCTCACACGCCAACAGCCAGCTGAACAAGATCAACCAGGCCGCCCAACATCTGCTCGGCATACTCAACGACATCCTCGACTTCTCTAAAATCGAGGCCGACAAGGTCACGCTCGACCCCAGCGATTTTGAATTCAGCCAGATTTTTCGCCAGATCAACAACCTGATCGGCCTGCAGGCGGAGAACAAGAACCTGGAGGTGGTCGACCGCATCGATCCGGCCATTCCCGAGTTTGTGAATGGCGATGCCATGCGCCTGAACCAGATTCTGGCCAATTTCGCCAGCAACGCGATCAAGTTCACTGAACGGGGCAGCGTCCTTTTCAGCGCCCGCCTTGTAAAGCAGGACATCGGGGGCTTGCTCATCCGTTTTGAAGTTACCGACACCGGTATCGGGCTGACACCGGATCAGCAGATTCGGATATTTCAGGCCTTCGAGCAGGCCGATTCGTCCACCACGCGCAAATATGGCGGCACCGGACTTGGCCTGGCAATCAGCAAGCGACTGACCAAACTGATGGGCGGGCAAATCGGCGTCCGCAGCAGCCCCGGCAAGGGAAGTACTTTCTGGTGCGAAATACCCTTGCTCCCCGCCATCAATCCTGTAAGCCAGCCAGCGCGGGACAGCCTTCCGGAGAAACTCCGGATTTTGGTCATTGACGACGACATCAACGCCCGCGATGCGATCAGCCACATGTTGCAGACCTACCATGCGCAGGTCACGACTGCCGAATCGGGCGAGGCTGCCCTGCGCTGTGTCGAAGCCGAACAAGCCGCGGGAAACTCCTTCGACATTATCCTGACTGACTGGGCCATGCCTGGCATGGACGGCATCGAAACCGCACGCCGCATCCTTCATATTGGCAGCGGCACACCTCGTATCGTCCTGGTTACCGCCTATGGTCGTGACTGGCCGCTGGCACGCCTGAACGAAGCCGGAATCGTTCACCAGCTGAACAAACCGGTCATGCCCTCTGATCTGCACGAAGCACTCACACACGCCCTGCTCGGCCCGGCCCGCTACAAGGAGGTGCCGCTGCCGCAGCAGGCCAGTCTCGATTTTGCCCCACTGAATGGGCGCCGCATCCTGCTCGCCGAAGACAACCTGATCAATCAGGAAGTCGCAACCGAATTGCTCAGGGAGGTGGGACTGACGGTTGATGTTGCCGAAGATGGCCAGCAGGCCATCGACCTTGCCAGCCGCAACGACTACGACCTTATTCTGATGGACATCCAGATGCCGCATGTCGACGGCATCGAAGCGACCCAGGCCATTCGCCGCATGCCCGGGCACACTGCGGTCCCCATCATTGCGATGACGGCCAATGCCTTTAACGAGGATCGAGATATCTGTCTGGGCGCCGGCATGAACGACCACCTCGGCAAACCGGTCGCCCCCGAAAAGATGTACGCCACACTGCTGCGCTGGATTCGTATCAACGCAAGCCAATCGCCCATTAGGGGCCCAGCCCCTGGCGCCGTGGATACGAGCTTGTTGAACAAGCTTTCCAGCATCGAGAATCTGGATGTAGAGGGAGCTCTCAAAGTAGTCTCCGGAAAGCTGCCGCTGTACCGCCACCTGCTGAAGTTATTTGCCCACAGCCACTGTGACGATGCGGACAAGTTGCTCCGTGCGCTGGACGAAGGCCGCCTGGACGATGCGCGCAACCTGGCCCACTCGCTGAAAGGCAGTGCCGCCAATATCGGTGCGCGAAAAGTTCAGAAAATCGCAGAGAGCATTGAACTGCCACTCAAGCAGCATCTGGCAGATGCAGCCGACCTGGCCCGTGATCGCCTGATCGATTTACGACTCGAAGTTGCCCAGCTCATAAGCCGACTGGTCACCCTGCCGGACGAGGCTAGCGCGATCCCGCAACCGCTCGTACCCCGTGAAGAAACGGATGCGGGACCGCTAATCGGAAAACTGCGTGAGCTGCTCGGCGCAGACGACATTGCCTCGCAAGGCTACTTCGCGATGCATCGTGCCGAATTCGATCAGGCTCTGGGCAGCGAACGAACCCGGCAAATTGCCGGGTTGATCGAGTCTTTCGACTTTGCCCCGGCGCTTGAAGCGCTCGAGGTCGGGGTGTCGGATCAGGCTCCTTCGTGCTCGCGTGCGTAGGGCTCGCGCAGGTCGACCGGCTTGACTGTCTTCTTGCGTAGACGAATGTTGAGCATCTCGACACCAACCGAGAAGGCCATGGCGAAGTAGATGTAGCCCTTGGGCACATGGTGACCGAAACCGTCGGCTATTAGCACGACACCAACGACGACCAGGAATGAAAGCGCCAGCATCTTGATCGTCGGGTGATTCGAGACGAATTCACCAATGGAGCGGGCGAACAGCATCATCAAACCAACCGAGGCAACAACAGCGGCGATCATGACGCCGACTTCGCTAACCATACCGACGGCGGTGATGATCGAGTCGAGTGAAAACACGAGGTCGATCACCATGATCTGGGCAATGACGCCGGCAAAACTGGCGGCAACCTTCCGGGAAGCTTCGCCCTCCTCGCCTTCGAGCAACTGGTGCACCTCGCCGGTACTTTTCCAGATCAGGAACAGGCCGCCGGCAATCAGGATCATGTCCCTCCCGGAAACACCAAAACCGAACAAGGTCAGCACCGGCTCGGTCAGGCCGACGATCCACGACAACAACAGCAATAGCCCGATGCGCATGAACATGGCGAGAAACAGACCAATGCGGCGCGCCAGTTCCTGTTTTTCCCTGGGCAGCTTGTCGACCAGAATGGAAATGAAAATGATGTTGTCGATACCAAGCACCAACTCCAGAGCCGTCAGCGTGAAGAAGGCAATCCAGATTTCGGGAGAGAGCAGGAATTCAAGCATGGGATATGGCCGGGCAATTGATCAGGCGCCCATTGTAGGAAGCGTGACAGCTTCAAACCACCCCGCTCGCCATCACCAATACTTCGAAAAAACCGAAACATGCAGACCGCTTACTCAAAGAATCGCGCCCACGGACACATATCAAAAAATATTCCAAAAGCATTTTTCGTGCATTCGCCGCGGTAGCGGCTATTCTTGTAAACTCAGTGGCGCCGGCAATGAAGGAGAAGACGGATGGATAGCTCCACCTTACTGGGTAAGGAATGGCAAACCCTGCAGGATAATCACGAAGAGCACGAACGAAATGCCCTGTTCATCAAACTGGCCTGCCTGTCCTTGTGTGCTGCTGGATTGGCGACCGGATTACCGCTGTTCTGGATCAGCTTTACGGTCCTGATCTGCTGGATTCAGGAAGGCATCTTCAAGACCTACCAGTCGAGACTGGCCGATCGCCTGCTCGCAGTCGAGCGACTCCTCATCCAGGCGAACGCGGCGCCGCCCGCCATGCACCTTCATACCGACTGGCTGGCCAGCCGCCCAGGGGGCAGCGCCCTGCTTGGTGGCTACCTGATCAGCGCCATACGCCCCACTGTAGCCTTCCCCTACCTGCCGATACTCCTGATGCTGGGATTTGGCCGCTGGCTGTCGTGGCTTTGATCGGCCCCGCTCGAGCATCACGGAGAATCATATGAACCACGCCAAGTCACGCGAAGTAACCCTCGCCGCGAAGATCACCGACGAACTCGGCACGGCCTTGGAAAAACTGCGCCAGGCCTGGAAAGAGAATCCGTCCACCGTGCCGAAAGGGCTGTCATGCTCGGAATCGCGGGAGGGACAGTTCGTTCTGGTCGCGGCTGAATCGGCGTTCGTGACCCTGCCCGGCGCCTGCGTCATCAAGGGCATCGGCGCCATCGAATTGCTCGGGGATGAACCGGCCTTCGATGCCGGAGCCAAGTCCAAATCCCTGATTCTCAAAGCCACTCCGGACGGTTGGCGGTTTTCGGTGAAATTCGTGCCGCCCATCGTGCGCGAAAGAAACCTGAAGTAGCGCCACCGCCTGCCGATGAAAACCCCTTTCCGCATCCTCTGTGTCTGCATGAGCAACGTCTGTCGCTCGCCAACGGCCGAGGCGGTGTTGCGCAAGTTGATCGAGCAAAACGGGCTGGCTGACCGGATCGAGGTCTGTTCCGCCGGCACCCACGGCTATCGCGTCGGCGAGGCTTGCGACGCCAACAGCCAACGGGTTGCCAGGGCGCGGGGCTACGACCTGTCCCAGATCCGTGCCCGACGTATCGGCTGGCAGGATCTGGAGTATTTCGACCTGATCCTGGCCATGGACCGCACCAACCTGTACAACCTGCGGCGCATGGCAACCGAGGAGCAACTGATGCGGATCAGGTTGATGATGGACTACGCCAGGCATTTCACGGAAGACGAGGTTCCCGACCCTTACCTGACCCTCGGCGGGCGCTTCGAGCTGGTCCTCGACATGATCGAGGATGCCGCCAGCGGCTTGCTCGACGAACTCAAACGACAACTCGAGCCAGCCCAGAGCAAAGCAGACGAATCACAAGAATGGACAGCGCAACGATGAGCATTGAAATTTCCCGGGAAGCCAGTGCGGCGGCAATCACCTCGATCCAGCGTTACTTCAAGGAAAACATGGAGGAGGAAATCGGCAACCTCGGCGCGGGCGCCCTGCTCGGATTTTTTCTGAAGGAGATCGCCCCCATCGTCTACAACCAGGCCGTGGCCGATGTACAAACGCGCCTGCAGGCCAGAGTCGCGGAACTGGACATCGAGGTTCATGAACCGGAGTTCCAGTATTGGCAAGCCTCTTCGCGGAAACGGAAATGAGTCGGGCGGCCCCGCCTACCGCCCTCCGCATTGCACTCTGTTCGTCGCCGAACTAATCCATCACGCCAAATTGCTGCGGTGCACAATTTTTTCGATTAGTACGTTATACTTGTTGCCGAACACACTATTAACCCTTTCTGGAGACAACACATGTCTATCAATCCTGAGCAATTCGCCGCCGCCAACAAAGCAACCGTTGACTCCCTGCTGTCCGTCGCCAACACCGCCCTGGCTTCTGCCGAGCGCATCGCCGCCCTGAACCTGAATACCGCCCGCTCCGCTCTGGAAGACACCGTTTCCGGCGTCAAGTCGGTCATGGAAGCCAAGGATCCGAAGGAAGCCCTCGCCGCTCAGACCGCCCTGGCCCAGCCAGCTGTCGAAAAGGCTGTTGCCTACTCGCGTTCCGTTTATGAAATCACGGCCCAGACCCAACAGGATCTGGCCAAGATGGTCGAAGCCCAGTTCGGTGATTTCCAGAAGTCCATCGCTGGCATGGTCGAAAAGGCCACCAAGTCGGCTCCGGCTGGTTCCGAAGGCGCTGTTGCCGCCATTCAGAGCGCCATCGCTGCTGCCAACTCCGCTTTCGGCAACATGAACACCGTCGCCAAGCAATTTGCTGACGCAGCCCAGGCCAACATCGCTGCCGTCACCAAGAAGTCCAAGTAATTATTTCGGGCCTTCCCGAAATCAAGAGCCCCGCGCATGCCGCGGGGTTTTTTTTGATCAACGTTTAATCGCCAGAACATCGACACAGAGCGCGAAGGCAACGATTTGCCAATTGCCCAAAAACCGTCGACACAATTTGATACATAAAACATGTTGCGGTGCACAATACATAAGAGCATAATGAACTCTGTCTCCTCCATCTCCTCCAAGAAATGGATTTAAGCCCGCCCCGTGCGGGCTTCTTTTTTTGTTCTGCCTTGCTCCGGCCTCCGTGTGCAGGCGCAACAAAAATGGAGTTTGTTCTACTGCCGAAGTCGGGGCTCCATTCCGCGTCGTATCGCGGAAGCGAAACCCGCCCACGCCACGAAAGGAATCCTGATGCACGCCACAAAAGTTCTCGAACACCTCAAGAAGCATGGCCAGTTGCTCGATTTCGATATTGCCACAGCGATCAATATGCCCTTGGCCGACGTTCGCGCTTCGCTGACCGAGCTATCCGCCCGCGGCGACATTTCGCGCTGCAGCGTCACCAGCTACGTCAAAGGCAAGGCAATTGAAGGGTTTCAATGCCGGATTTCAGGGTATATTCCACGCCCGGCGCCGGGCCGGAAACCAGGCGTCAAGTAAAGATAGTGACTTGGCGTTTTCGCTCGCAGAGTGGAGCGCCAACTCAGTAGCCGACCCGAATGGAGATTCCGATGCCGGACAAAGATCTCGACGAAAAAGTCGAGCGTATGCTCAGCGCTGCCATGGGCGGCCTGACACCGCACGAAGCGCTGATCAAAGCGTCGCTGGACGAGGCTGCCAAAGTGGACGAGCGCGCCGCCGCCAGGGAAAAAAACCGGGAACGGGCCTTGCGACTGCTGGCCGAAATCGAGAAAGCACAAGGCAAGTCGGAGAGCTAGTCTTTCTGGCTGCCGAGCGCTTTGCCACGGTCAACCGGAAAAAATAGCCAAAAAACAAAATGGGCGTCTGCCACACGGCAAGACGCCCATTTTCTTGCGCAGGAATCCCTTATTTGATGTCGAGCACGCTGTCGTCCCAGGCCGGATGTTTTTCCAGCCCGAGCAGGTTGGCAACGGTGGCGGCGATATTCGACAGCCCGGCCGTTTCCGTTTGTTTGAGGCCCAGCTTGCCGCCACTTACGTTATCGTAAAGGATCAACGGCACCGGATTCAGCGTGTGCGCCGTCTTCGCCTTGAACGAGCCATCCTTGTTGGTCGCCGGCTGCTTGGTCTTCTTGTCCAGCTCGAACATTTCGTCGGCGTTGCCGTGGTCGGCCGTGATCAGCGCGACGCCTCCGGCCGCATCAACGGCTTGCAGGACGCGGGCCAGCGACAGGTCGACGGCTTCAACGGCCAGCGTCGCCGCGTAGAAATTGCCGGTGTGACCGACCATGTCGCCGTTGGCGAAGTTGCAACGCAGCGTTTTGTACTGCCCGGACTGGATGGCCGCGATCATCGCGTCGGCGATTTCAGCTGCCTTCATCCACGGGCGCTGCTCGAAAGGCACTACATCGCTCGGGACTTCCTGCCACGTTTCGCCATCGAACTTGCCGGAACGGTTGCCGTTCCAGAAGTAGGTAACGTGGCCGAATTTCTGCGTTTCCGAGCAGGCGAACTGGGCGATGCCCGACTTGGCGAACCATTCGCCGGTCGTGTCCTTGATCGCCGGCGGGGCAACCAGGAAACGGGCCGGCAGCTTGAGGTCGCCGTCGTATTGCAGCATGCCGGCGTAGGTCACCTTGGGCGCGCGGACGCGGTCGAACTTGTCGAAAGCCGCCTCCTCGAAGGCCCGGGTGATTTCAATCGCGCGGTCGCCGCGGAAATTGAAGAAAACGACCGAGTCGCCGTCCTCAATGGTGCCGATCGGCTTGCCGCCCTCGGCAATGACGAACTCCGGCAAATCCTGGTCGATGGTGCCGGGATTCTGCTCGCGCAGGCCGTTCACTGCCGCCGTGGCGTTGGCGAACTGCGGCCCCTGACCGAGCACATGCGTCTTCCAGCCCTTGTCGACCATCGCCCAATTGGCGTCGTAACGGTCCATGGTGATGAACTGACGACCGCCACCCGAGGCGATGCGGGCATCGAAGCCGTCGCTGCTGATCTCAGAGAGGAAGGCTTCAAAGGGAACGACATAATCGAGCGCACTGGTTTCCGGAACGTCTCTGCCGTCGAGCAGGGCATGCACACGCACCGTCTTGATCCCTTCGGCCTTGGCCTGGACGACCATGGCCTTGAGGTGGTCGATATGGCTATGCACGTTGCCGTCGGAGAACAAGCCCACGAAATGCACCACGCCGCGACCGGCCTTGGCGCCGGCGACGATCTGCTGCCACGCCTCGCCCTGCCAGATGGCACCGGACGCAATCGCGTTGGAGACCAGCGAAGCGCCCTGGCTATAGACCTGCCCAGCACCGATGGCGTTGTGGCCGACTTCGGAATTGCCCATGTCGTCGTCGGACGGCATGCCAACGGCGGTGCCGTGGGCGCGCAGGCGGATATTCGGGTAGTTGGCGAAAAGGCGGTCGAGCGTCGGCTTCTTGGCGGCGGCAATGGCACTGCCCACATCAGTCTTGGGCAGGCCGTAGCCGTCCATGACGATGATGACGACCGGACCTTGAACACCGGTGAAGGCGGAGAGCTTGTTCAGCATGGGCTGGCTTTCGGCAAAAGCCGCCATTTTACCCGCTTGCCGCAACTCTCCCCAGCCCAACTCTACCTATCCCGCATCAAGCCGCACCGGAACGCACGGTTACACAAGTTTCATTTTTCACACTGGTCGGCTATGGGATAATCGCGCCCCTTTCCGCAACACCGCAGCAGGCATGGCCAAAGACGCACCGATTCAGTTCAAGGGCACTTCGCTCAAGATCATCCAGACACAACTCCGCACCACCGAGCTCGCCGCACTGCACGCCGCGCTGGCCGAACTGACCGGCAACAGCCCGGACTTTTTCGAGAACGAGCTGGCGGTTCTTGATTTCAGCCACGCCGAAAATCTGCCGGAAAACGCCAACTGGGTGGGCATTTGCGATCTGCTGCAAGGCTCCGGCCTGCACGCCGTCGCCACGCGCGGCCTGCCCGAAAAACTGGCAAGCACGGCACTTGCCGCGGGCCTGCCGGCCGTGAGTGCCGATGCCCTGGGCCGCAGCACGGCCCGCCCCAAAGCGGCCGAAGCCCCGCTGGTTCCACCCGCTCCAGCTCCGGCCATTGCTCCGGTCGTCACACCACCACCGGCACCCGAACCCGCCCCGCGCACCATCACGCTCGACAAGCCCCTGCGTTCCGGCCAGCGTTTCTATGCCAAGGGCAGCGACCTCATCGTCACGGCGATGATCAGCGCCGGCGCCGAGGTCATTGCCGACGGCAACATCCACATCTATGCCCCGCTGCGTGGCCGCGCCCTGGCTGGCGCCAGCGGCGACAAGACAGCCCGCATCTTCACCACCTGCCTGGAAGCCGAACTGGTTTCCGTGGCCGGCATCTACCGAACTTTCGAGGCCGGCGTTCCCGCCGAACTCGCCCGCCAGCCGGCAACCGTCTGCCTGACCGAAGAAGGTGGCGAAAGCCGCCTGACCGTCGCCGCCCTGGCCCTCCGTTAATCGCGCGTTTCGACGCGACTCCTTTTTATAACTTACCCAGCGAGAATGCACGTGACCAGAATCATCGTCGTAACTTCCGGCAAGGGCGGGGTCGGCAAGACCACCACCAGCGCCAGCTTTTCCACCGGCCTCGCCCAGCGCGGCTTCAAGACGGCCGTCATCGACTTTGACGTCGGCCTGCGCAACCTCGACCTGATCATGGGCTGCGAGCGCCGCGTCGTTTATGACCTGATCAACGTCATCAACGGTGAAGCGACGCTGACCCAGGCGCTGATCAAGGACAAGCACTGCGACAACCTGTACGTGCTGCCAGCGTCGCAGACGCGCGACAAGGATGCGCTGTCCGAAGAAGGCGTCGAAAAGGTCCTCAAGGAACTGGAGCATCAGGGCTTTGAATACATCATTTGCGACTCGCCGGCCGGCATCGAGTCGGGGGCCGTGATGGCCCTGACTTTCGCCGACGAAGCAGTGGTCGTGACCAATCCGGAAGTGTCTTCGGTGCGCGACTCCGACCGCATCCTCGGCATCCTGCAGGCCAAGTCACGTCGCGCCATCGAAGGCCGCGACCCGGTCAAGGAACACCTGCTCATCACGCGCTACAACCCGGCGCGCGTCGAAGCCGGCGAAATGCTGTCGTACAAGGACATCCAGGAAATCCTCCGGGTCCCCATCATCGGTGTCATTCCCGAATCCGAAGATGTGCTGCAGGCCTCCAACCAAGGTGCGCCGGTCATTCACCAGAAGGAATCCGACGCCTCGATGGCCTATCAGGACGTCATCACCCGCTTCCTCGGTGACGACAAGCCACTGCGTTTCGTCGATTACGTCAAGCCGGGCCTTTTGAAGCGCCTGTTCGGAGGCAAGTGAGATGTCACTGCTTTCGATGCTCTTCGGCAACAAGCCGAAAACCGCCCATCTGGCCAAGGAGCGCCTGCAACTGATCATCGCGCACGAACGCGATGGCGGCGGCAGCAGCGCCAATTTCCTGCCCGACCTGCAACGCGAACTGATCGCCGTGATCTCCAAGTACGTCAAGGTGAACACCGAGGACATCCGTGTTTCGCTCGAGAAACAGGGCAATTACGAAGTCCTGGAAGTCAATATCGTTCTTCCCGAAAAGGGCTGAGAGGTCTAGCATCGGGGCATTCCGTCCGAGGAGTGTCCCGATGTCCACCCAGCTCAAACCCAGCGAAATCGTCCGCCAGCTATCTGAACACGTCATCGGTCAGGAAGAAGCCAAACGCACGCTGGCCGTCGCCATTTACGCCCACTTCCGGCGCATGGCGGCCAATGCTGCGGTCGATAGCGTCGAGCTGACCAAAAGCAACATTCTGCTCATCGGCCCGACCGGCACCGGCAAGACCCTGCTCTGCGAAACGCTGGCCCGCATTCTCGACGTGCCCTTCGTCACCGCCGATGCCACCTCGCTGGCCCAGACGCAGTTTGTCGGCGACGAGATCGAAGCCATCCTGCATCGTCTGCTCGACCGCGCCAACGGCGACATCGAGCGCGCCCAGCGCGGCATCGTTTTCGTCGATGAAGTCGACAAGCTCAAGGCCGTCGGCGGCCAGGCCCGCGCCACCTCGGGCGAAAGCGTCCAGCACGCCCTGCTCAAGATCATGGAAGGCGCGCCCGTGCGCCTCAAGGACGGCCAGCACATCGACACGACCAACATCCTGTTCATCTGCGGCGGCGCCTTTGTCGGGCTTGATCACATCCTGACCCGAACGCACACCTTCGGCTTCATTTCGACGACCGAGGGCGACGACCAGAAAATCCTCGAACGCCTCAACGCCCGCGTCAAGCCGACCGACCTGCTCGAATTCGGCCTGATCCCGGAATTCGCCGGCCGTCTGCCCATCGTCACCCGCCTGCATGATCTTTCGCAGGATATGCTGGTACGCATCCTGACCGAACCGAAGAACGCCATCTACCGCCAGTTCCGCGCCATGCTGGCGGCCGACGGCGTAGACCTCCAGATCGCCCCTGACGTTTTCCGCCAGATGGCCGAGCTGGCCATCGAGTACAAGGCCGGGGCGCGCAGCCTGCGCGGCATCTTCGAGGAGATGATGACCGACGTCATGTACGCCGTGCCGGACAATCCCGGCATTCGCCGCGTCGTCATCCGCTCGCTGTTCGAGCGCCCCGAGATTGCCACGGTCAACCCGGAAAAAGGCTGAAAATTGAAATGTCCCGGTTACGGCCGGGGCATCAGCTCTTCGCTGACGTTTCGAAGTTCCGCAGCAGGGTCGAGAACAAAATATCGGGATTGACCGGCTTGGCGATGAAATCGCTCATCCCGGCCGCCATGCAGCGCTGGCGGTCATCGACGAAGGCATTGGCGGTCATGGCGATGATCGGCGTCCGGGCGTAGTCGGTCAGTTGCCGGATTCGTCGGGTCGACTCCAGACCATCCATCCGCGGCATCTGCATATCCATGAGCACAAGGTCGTAGCGCCCGTCGGTAGCGGCGACGACGGCCTCGGCACCGTCGCTGGCAACATCGACGACGAGGCCGACGTCTTCCAGCAACAGGCGGGCAATTTCCTGATTGATCGGTTCGTCTTCAACGAGCAGCACGCGCCGCCCGGCGAAATTGCGTCGCAAACTGGCCTCGATGTCGCTCGACACCGCCTCATCCACCGGCAGCGAGACAGGCACGGCGCGTTTGAGGCGCGCCGTGAACCAGAAGGTGCTGCCTTGGCCAGGGAGGCTTTCTGCCCCGGCATCGCCGTGCATCAACTGGGCGATCTTGCGCGTAATGGCCAGTCCCAGCCCTGTTCCACCATACTTGCGCGTGGTCGAATTGTCCGCCTGCTCGAAGGCAGAAAACAGCCTCGGCAAGGCTTCGGGCGCAATGCCGACACCGCTGTCCCGAACTTCGACCCGGATCAGCGCATCATCGGGTGTGGATTCGATGATGCGGCAAGCCAGCTCGATCTGGCCGGTCTCGGTAAACTTCACGGCATTGGAAAGATAGTTGAGGATCGCCTGCTGCAGGCGCGTCTGGTCGCCGCGCAGCGGCAAACTCGGGGCAGGGGCGACGACCAGCGCAACGTTCTTGGCCTGGGCCTTGTCATGAATCATGGCCACCGCGTTGTCGAGGATGGCACTGAGCTCAATGGGGCTGTCTTCAAGTTCGAGCTTGTCGGCGTCGATTTTCGACAGGTCAAGCACGGCATTGATGATTTCCAGCAGATGCTGCCCGGCCGCATCGATTTTCTCCAGGCGGCCATCCTGCTCCACGGTGACCCCGGAACGCCGCAGCAGGTGGACCATGCCGCTGATGGCGTTGAGTGGTGTACGGATTTCGTGCGACATGTTGGCGATGAAGGAGCTCTTGGCCTTGTTGGCCGCCTCCGCCATTTCTCGCTGGACCCGGGCGCGCAGGCCATTGATGCCGAAGCTCAGGTTGGACGCCAGCTCCTCGAGCAGGCTGACCTCGTCGGACCCGAAGGCATGTGCTTCGCCGGCATAGACACAGAGGCCGCCGACGACGTTTTCCCCCTGCCGCAGCGGCAGGGCGATGGCAGCCTGGTAGCCCTGCCTGATGGCGGCCAGGCGCCATGGTTCCTGGTGGTTGTTGGCCAGCAGATCCTGGCTGATTTGCGTCTTGCCCGAACGAATCGCCCGGGCCATAGGGCCCTCGGCGTATTGGCCACTCCCCCAGGAAATACGCGCCCGCTCGAGATAGCCGCCCCTGCAACCGGACTGGGCGACCGGACGAACGGTCTTTTCGGCATCATTTTCGGCATAGCCGGCCCAGGCGCTCAGATAACCGCCGGTATCGACGATCAAACGGCAGACGTCGCTCAAAAGCGCCATTTCGGTGTCGTTTCTGGCCAGCGCCAGGTTGCATTCGCTGAGCAGGCGCAAGGCCCGGTTGAGCCTTTTTTGTTCGAGCAACGACTTTTTGCGCTCGGAAATGTCGGTATGGATGCCGATCATGCGGATCGGTCGATTCTCGTTGTCCCGTTCCACGACTTCGCCGACCGACTGCATCCAGATCCAGTCACCCGAAGCGGTCCGGCGACGGTACTCCATGATCTGCGCCCCCGGCGAATGCAGACAGCGGTCGAATTTCTCCTTGAGCCCCGCGATATCCTCGGGATGGATATGCTCCAGCCAGTTGGCTAGGCTGCTTTTGAAATCGTCCGTTGCCTGCCCGAGCATGCGCGGGTAGTTCGGGCTGACGGCGACCGCCCCCGTCCTCAGGTCAAGGTCGAACCAAGCCTGATTGGCCGCTTGCAGCGCTAGGCGCAGCCGCTCTTCGCTTTCGCGCAGACTGCCTTCTGCCCGGCTCCTTTCCGTCACATCCGCGAAGACGGTCGCGAACTGCCGGGGGCCCGGCGAAAAAACCGAGATGGAGAAGGTTTTCCCCAGAGGCTCGACATGCTCCTGAATTCGCAGCGACTTGCCGGTCAAGGCGACGTCGGCATATTCGCGGAGGAAAGGAACCTGACCATACACCTCGCTGGCCAGGCGGCCAACGACGGCCTGCCGGGTCGTCCCGAGAATCGCCTCATAAGCCGGATTGACGTCGAGCAGCCGATAATCGACTGGGCGCCCCGCCTCATCGACAACCAGTTCGTGCAGCGCTACGCCTTCGGTCATCGTCGCGTACAGCGAGTGGAATTTCTGCTCGCTTTGCCGGAGCGCCTCGACGCCCAGCTTGCGCTCGGTAACGTCGTCGTAGATGCCGAGCACGCCGATGATGCCTTTGTCGCCCCCCTGAAGCGGAACCTTGGAGGAGCGCAGCCAGATGGTTTTCCCCTCCGGCGTCGTCTGCGGCTCCTCGTAGTTGAGCTTGGACGTGCCGGAGACGATGATCTGCAGGTCGTCCGCACGATACAGGTCGGCTTCCGGCGCCCATCCCATCGCATAGTCGTTCTGCCCGATCACATCTTGCGGCGAGGCCTTGCCGGCATCCCGGGCAAAAGCCGGATTGCAGCCCAGGTACTCGAGATTGCGGTCCTTCCAGAAGATGCGCACCGGCACATTGTCCACGACAGCCCGCAGGATGCTTTGCGAGTCCTCCAGCGCCGCCTTGGCCTCGACCAGCGAAGCCTGGGCTTCCCGGTGCTCGGCGAGTTCGCGCATGAGGCGCAAGGTGTTGTTGGACAGGGTGCTGTAGATCGACAGAATGATGTCGATCAGCGTGCGCGTCGCCCCGCTCATTTCTTCCCTGGCCCGCGCTTTCGCCGCGTCGACCGGCAGCCCTTCCTGGATGGCGCGAACGGTGTAGGCCATCTGGCGGTCGCTCTCGAGAATGTGCGAGGCCAGCCAGCGCGCCAGGAAACCAAGCGTCTCTTCGGCCACCTCCATGAGCGGCCGTGTTTCCAGCCCCTCGCGCATACGCACCACTTCCTGGACGAAAGCGATGTGGGTCCTGCGATGCGCCTTTTCGCCGAGTTCATCGGGCAGATACCGGTGCCAGATCGCCTCTTCGGATTCGAAATGATAGACGGCGTATTCGGCCAGCTCGTCGAACAGGCGATCGAGCGTCAACTCATGGGATTTGAAGGCGACATGACCGGCCAGATCGTTGAGCAGGCGGACCAGCATGCGATGCTGCTCATCAACCGTCGGCAACCCCGTATTGAAATTGTCATCCCAAGGAAAAATATCGATGGAATTGACCTGGGATGATGCCGGTGAGGTTGAAGACGAGGGGTTCATGGAATCGGCGTGGTTGTGTGACGATTCTAATCCTTCGCGCTCCGCGGTGGCGATCCTTTCAGCGGATCAGCCGGGGTTTTCCAGCCACTTGAGCAGGGTCTGGAAAAGCACATTCGGGTCGACCGGCTTGCCGATGTGGTCGTTCATGCCGGCCAGCAGGCATTCGCTGCGATCCTCCTCGAAGGCGTTGGCCGTCATCGCCAGAATTGGCAGCATCGCCTTGCCCGGCAGGGCGCGAATCGCGCGCGTCGCGTCGACGCCGCTCATCACCGGCATCTGCATGTCCATCAGCACCAGCGCGTAGTCGGCCGCCTGAACACTGGCCACCGCCTGCTGACCGTTTTCGGCAATATCGACGCTCAGCCCGGCGATCGACAGCAACTCCAGCGCCACTTCGCGACTGATCATGTCGTCTTCGACCAGCAGTACCCGGGCACCGCCAAAGCGTTGGGCGATGCGCGCCTCGGGCATGTCCGGCGCCATCTCGCTCAGCACCGTCGGGGCCGGATGGCTGCCTGCCCGCGGCAAACGCGCCGTCATCCAGAAGGTGCTGCCGACACCCGGTTCGCTTTCAACACCGACTTCGCCGTCCATCATGTGCGCCAGCTGGCGGCTGATGGCGAGGCCCAGGCCGGTGCCGCCAAAACGGCGCGTCGTGGTGTCGTCGGCCTGGGTGAAGGGGCTGAACAGGGTGGCACATTGCTCGGCGGAAATGCCGACGCCCTGGTCGGCAACCTCCAGACGGAGCAGCACCGACTCGCCGTTGTCTTCACTGACTGAGGCGCGGACGGAAATCGTTCCCGATTCGGAAAACTTGATGGCGTTGCCCAGGTAATTGAGCAGGCATTGTTCGAGGCGCATGGCGTCGCCGGACAACAGCGGCGGCACGGCCGGATCAACCGTAGCGACGAGTTGCAGGCCCCGGGCCGTGGCCCGCTCGACGAGCATGCCCAGGCAGTCTTCAATCACCTGGGCCGGCGAAAAATCGGCGACATTGAGGGCAAACTTGCCCGCCTCGATTTTCGAGAAATCGAGGATGTTGTTGATGACACCGAGCAGATGCCGGGCCGAATCGGTGAGTTTGCCGAGCTGATCGATGGCCTTCGGCGCGCTGGCATCCTTGCGCAACAGATGAGCCAGGCCGAGGATGGCGTTCATCGGGGTACGAATTTCGTGGCTCATGTTGGCCAGGAAGGTGCTCTTCGCCCGGCTCGCCGCCTCGGCCGCCTCCTTGGCCTCGGCCAGTTCCGCCGTGCGCGAATCGACCAAGGCTTCGAGGTGATGGCGATATTGCTCGAGCTCGGCCTCGGTCTGCTTGCGGGCGGTGATGTCGCTCGAAATGCCGCACAGGGCGTAGATCCTGCCTTCGGCGTCGCGCAGAGGCAGCTTGACCGAGGCGTAGGCGCTGGTCACGCTGCCGTCGCGGCTGGTATTGACCTCTTCCTCGGCCACCCGCTCACCGTTTTCGAGCACGCGGCGGTCGTTGCGCCGGATGTTGTCGGCAGTTTTGGCATCGAAGAAAGCCGCATCCTCGTGCCCGACAATGTCCGCCATCGGCTTGCCGAACAAATCACGAACCGGGCGGTTGGCGTAGAGATAGCGGTAATCGACATCCTTGATGTAGATGTAGGCCTCGACGCTGTCGAGAATGGTGGCCAGCTTCTGCTCGCTGGCCTGCAGCGCGTTCTGCTGGGCGAGATTCTGCTGATGGTAATCGGCAAAAAGGCGCTTCGACCAGCGCGAGAAGAGCAGCGAACCCGCCAGCGCAATACCAAGCGCTCCGAGCATGGCGAGCAGGAACCGCAGCGAGCGCTGGTCGGACCCGGCTTCGAAAACCTCTTTTTCAGCATCGAGCGCACTCTGGAATTCGTCGTTGAATACCGTGGCGATCACGACCCAGCCCCAGGGCTCGACACGTTGCACCAGTGCCGTTTTGATCGCCACCTTCCCGCTTTCCGGGTGCAGCCATTCGTAATTGACAAAACCGCCGCCGGCAATCGCCTGGTCGATCATGAGCTCGCGCGCCTTGCGCTCGATCGCCGGCCATGATTCCGGCGCCATGCCTTCCTGCGCCCTGTTCGACGGCGAGATCAGCGCACGGCCATCGCGCCCGATGACCGCGATGTAGCCCGTCGCCCCGAAGCGCACCGAGCGCAGCCGCTCGATGGCTTCCTGTTGCTGCAACTGGTCCCATTTGTAGGTGTAGTCGCCAGTACCGATGAGCCAGTCGTAGGGCGCGAAGCGCCGGACATAGGCGAGCTTGTCCGACATTTTTTCCGGGTCGTCCGGCGTATACCAGCGGTAGCGTGAGAAACCCTGACCATCGGGCTTGCCGGCCGCCTCGATCAGGCCGCGCATGATAAAATGGCCGGTATCGTCCCGGTTGTCGAGGACGGTCTTGCCTTCAAGCTGCGGCGCGGTGGGCAGCAGGATGAACTGGCCGCTCATGTCGTCGATGAAGTAGTAGCCACGGCCTTCGTAAAAGCGCACGGGGCGCAGGGCTTCGATGATCAGGCGCTTCACTTCCGCCGCCGGGCGCCGCGGCGATTCCCTGTCGTAGATGGCCTGGGCGATCTGGAAGGCGGTATCGACCTGCTGGACCAGGCTCTGACGCAATACCGTTTCGCTGCGGGCGCGGGCAAACTCGATGTATTCGAGCGAGCGCTCCATTTCCGTCGTGACGCGGGCTTTCAGCTGGGCTGTGACGCCCTGCTCGATGCGGGCGAAGGAATCACGGCGTTCGGAAAGGTTCTGCCAGGTGAAGAAGGCCGCCAGCGCCACGGTCAAAAACAGGACCAAGGCGATACTGCCGATCAGGTGAATCCTCGGCACGGACTTTTCGTTGGCTACAAACGGCATGCTCTCCTCTCGCCCCTCAAACGGGGGCTCCTTTTTCATTCTAGCCCGGCGCAAGTCACAGCATCGTCAATGAATTCACAATTCCACGGTCAACCGGAAAAAACGACCAATTTTGAAATAAAAAAAGGGGCCCGAAGGCCCCGAAAGGAATGAGACGGCGGGCACTGTTCTCCCGTATCTCACCCGCAGAGTGACTTAGTGCGCGTGCGCACCGGAAGCACCGAGCCCGGTCTGGGCACGGATGTACTGCTCTTCGAAAGCGTCCTTTTCATTCGCGGCACGAGCGCTCTTGTCGGTGACGGAGAGCAGCCAGGTGACGAAGAAGGCGAGCGTCATCGAAACGATGGCCGGGTGGTCGTACGGGAAGATGGCGGCCTTGTTGCCGAGAATCTTGACCCACACGGTCGGCGACAGAATGACCAGGCCAACCGACGAAACCAGACCGGCAATGCCGCCCCACAGGGCGCCACGGGTGGTCAGACCCTTCCAGTACATGGAGAGGATGAGGACCGGGAAGTTGACCGACGAGGCAACGCCAAAGGCGAGCGCGACGAGGAACAACACGTTCTGGTCCTTGAAGAGGATGCCGAGCAGGATGGCGGTGAGACCGAGGCCAACGGAAGCAAAGCGGGTGACCTTCATTTCCTGGGCGCTGGTTGCCGTGCCCTTCTTGATGACGCGGGCGTAGAGGTCGTGCGAGATGGCGGAAGCGCCAGCCAGGGCCAGGCCGGAAACGACGGCGAGGATGGTGGCGAAGGCGACGGCCGACAGGAAGCCGAGGAAAACGTCGCCGCCGACGGCCTTGGCGAGGTGCATGACCGGCATGTTGTTGCCGCCGATCAGCTTGCCGCCAACCTGGCCACCATCGAAGAAGGCCGGGTTGGTGCCGACGATGGAGATCGCCGCGGCGCCGAGAACGATGGTGACGAGGAAGAACAGGCCGATGAAGCCGGTCGCGTAGAACACCGATTTGCGGGCTTCCTTGGCGTTCGGCACGGTGAAGAAGCGCATCATGATGTGCGGCAGGCCGGCGGTACCGAAGAGCAGGCCGAGCGACAGCGAGAAGGCGGAGACCGGATCAGCCATGAGCGATCCCGGCGCCATCATCTTTTCACCCAGCTTGTGCGACTCGATGGCCTTGGTGAACAGGTTGTCGAGCGACCAGCCGAATTGTGCCAGGGTCAGCAGCATGAGCGTGATGCCGCCGCCGAGCAGCAGGCAGGCCTTGATGATCTGCACCCAGGTCGTTGCCGTCATGCCGCCGAAGGTGACGTACACCATCATCAGGATGCCAACGACGGCAACCGCGGTGTTGTACTCCAGACCGAACAGCAGCTGGATCAACTGGCCGGCACCGACCATCTGGACGATGAGGTAGAAGCAAACGACGGTCAGCGAACCGATGGCCGCGAAGGTACGGATGCGGTTCTGGTCGAGGCGGTAGGAGGCGATGTCGGCGAAGGTGAATTTGCCGAGATTGCGCAGGCGTTCCGCCATCAGGAAGAGGATGATCGGCCAGCCGATGAAGAAGCAGACAGCGTAAACAAAACCGTCGTAGCCCTTGAAATAGACCATTGAAGTGATACCGAGCAGGGTCGCTGCCGACATGTAGTCACCGGCGATGGCCAGGCCATTCTGGAAGCCGGTGATGCCGCCGCCAGCCGTGTAAAAGTCGGCCGTCGTCTTGGTCTTGCCGGCCGCCCACTTGGTGATACCGAGCGTGGCCAGCACGAAGATCATGAACATGGCGATGGCGCTGACGTTGATCGGCTGCTTCTCGACGCCTTCGATGGCGCCACCGGCAGCAAGAACGGAAAACGAGATGGCCAGCAGGCTGCCGGCGATCAGTGCGGAAAGGGAGCGCTTCATTTGCTGGCCTCCTTGAGGACTTCGGCGGTGATCTCGTCGAACTCGCCATTGGCGCGGCTGACGTAAACACCGGTCAGCAACCAGCCACCAATGATGATCACGGCCGCAACCGGCCAGCCGATGGTCAAGATGCCACCGTCAGTCAGCTTGGTCGCCAAAAGCTGCGGCTGCGTGGAAACGATGAACATGAACGTGTAGTAGGGCAACAGGACGACGAGCGACAGAATGATGGCGAAGCGCGTGCGCTTGCCGACCAGCTCGGCGAATCGCGGATTGCTCCGAATCTTCGCCTGGATGTTGGGTTGTGACATAAAACCTCCTTAAAACTCCGATAAATGGGTACTGCTGCGCTGTTCTCGGGTTTTGATTTTTGGATTTTTTTCCGGTTCACCGTGGGATTGCCCGGTCAACCGGCTATTTGCTACATGTTTGGATAGTTAGGCCCACCGCCACCTTCCGGAACCGTCCAGTTGATGTTCTGGGTCGGGTCCTTGATGTCGCAGGTCTTGCAATGCAGGCAGTTTTGCCCGTTGATCTGCAGCCGTGGCTTGCCTTCGTCCTCGCCGAGGATTTCGTACACGCCGGCCGGGCAATAACGCGTTTCGGGCGAACCGTACTTGGCGTAATTGACGCTGATGGCGACGCTTTCATCCTTGAGACGCAGGTGCGTCTGCTGGTTTTCCTCGTGGTTGGTGGCCGAGAGGAAGACCGATGACAGGCGGTCGAAAGTCAGTTGGCCATCCGGCTTCGGATAGGCAATCTTCGGATGACTGTTCTTGTCGCCGAGCTGGGTGTGGTCCTCGTGGTGATGCAGCGTCCACGGCGCCTTGCCCTTGAAGACGAAGGTGTCGATGGCACCATAAGCCAGCGCACCCCACAGCCCCCACTTGAAGGCCGGGCGGATGTTGCGGACCTGGTAGAGCTCGCTCCACAGCCACGACTTCTTGATCTGCTCGGCGTACTCGGTGGCTTCGGCTCCGGCATTGTCCTTGGCCAGATGCTCGAAGACCGCCTCGGCGGCGACCATGCCCGACTTCATCGCCATGTGCGTGCCCTTGATCTTGGGCACGTTGAGGAAGCCGGCCGTGTCGCCGATGAGCAGGCCACCCGGGAAGGTCAGCTTGGGTACCGACTGGTAGCCGCCTTCCGACAGCGCGCGGGCACCGTAGGAAATACGCCGGCCACCTTCGAAATAGCCACGAATCGCCGGGTGCGTCTTGTAACGCTGGAATTCCTCGTAGGGCGACAGCCACGGATTCTTGTAATCCAGACCGACGACCATGCCGATGGCGACCAGGTTGTTTTCCAGGTGATACAGGAAGGAGCCGCCGTAGGTATCGCTCGTCAGCGGCCAGCCGACGGTGTGCACGATCAGCCCCGGCTGGTGTTTGGCCGGATCGATTTCCCACAGCTCCTTGATGCCGATGCCGTAGGTTTGCGGATCGACGCCGTCGCGCAGATTGAATCTGGCGAACAGCTCCTTGGTCAGCGAACCGCGACAGCCTTCGGCGAAGATGGTCTGTTTGGCATGCAGTTCCATGCCCGGCTGGAAGTTATGGCCAGGCTGGCCATCCTTGCCGATGCCGAGGTCGCCGGTGGCGACGCCCTTGACCGAGCCGTCCTCGTGATAAAGCACTTCGGCCGCAGCAAAACCCGGGTAGATTTCAACGCCGAGCGCTTCGGCCTGCTCACCGAGCCAGCGGGCCAGATTGCCCAGGCTGATGATGTAGTTGCCGTGGTTGCCCATCTGCGGCGGCGTCGGCAGTTTGTGAGCACCCGCTTCCGTCAGAAACAAGAGCCTGTCTTCACCGGCCGGCGTATTGAGCGGCGCACCGCGATCCTGCCAGTCGGGAAAAAGCTCGGCCAGCGCGTGGGGTTCGAGCACGGCGCCGGACAGGATGTGGGCGCCGATTTCCGAGCCCTTTTCGAGCAGGCAAACGGAGACTTCCTTGCCGGCCTGTTCGGCCAGTTGCTTGATGCGGATCGCCGACGACAGCCCCGAAGGGCCGCCGCCGATGATCACGACATCGTATTCCATCGCATCGCGATCGGTACGCGCACTCATGGTTAGAACAGGCTTTCCGGCAAGGCGAAGACCGAGTCGGCACCGCCGGTCATTTCAGCCGAGTAGGCAGCGGCGAACGGCAGCTGGTGGGCGGCGAAATAGTTGGCCGTGGCCAGCTTGGACTTGTAGAAGTCGTCGGTCGTGCCGGCAGCGATGTGGCGGACGGCGATGGCCGCGGACTTGGCCATGAGCCAGCCACCGACCACGATGCCGGTCAGCTTGAGGAAAGGCACGGAACCGGCATGAACGGCCGCCGGGGCGCTCTCGTAGTTGGCGATGATCCAGTCGGATGCGCTGGCCAGGGCGGCGATGCCGTTCTTCAGGTTGGCGGCAATACCGGCCAGTTGCGCATTGCCGGCGAAAACTTCGGCATCGGCTGTCATTTCGGCGATGAGCGCCTTCATGGCGGCGCCGGGCACCTTTTCACGGGCCAGCTTGCGACCGACCAGGTCGTTGGCCTGGATGGCCGTCGTGCCTTCGTAAATGGTCGTGATGCGCGAATCGCGGTAGTACTGCGCGGCACCGGTTTCTTCGACGAAGCCGACGCCACCGAAGACTTGCAGCGCGGTCGACGACAGTTCGACGCCCTGCTCCGTGCTCCAGCCCTTGACGACCGGGGTCAGCAGATCAACGCGGGCCTGGGCGGCCGCATTGCCGGCATGAGCGCGGTCGATGTTGGCGGCGGTGTAGTAAGCCAGCGTGCGCATGGCTTCGGTGCGCGACTTGCAGTCCATGAGCAGGCGGCGGACATCCGGATGATGCAGGATGGTCTTCTTTTCACCCGAGGTATCGCCAATGATCTTGCCCTGCACGCGCTCACGGGCGTACCACAGGGCGTGCTGGTAGGCACGCTCAGCGATGCCGACGCCTTCGAGACCGACGTTGACGCGGGCGTGGTTCATCATCGTGAACATGTAGCCGATGCCCTTGTTTTCCTCGCCGATCAGGTAGCCGACTGCCCCTTCGTTCTCGCCGTAGGACATGACAGCGGTCGGGCTGCCGTGGATGCCGAGCTTGTGTTCGATGGAGGCGCAGATCAGGTCGTTGCGCTTGCCGAGCGAGCCGTCGTCATTGACCAGGAATTTCGGCACGAGGAACAGCGAAATACCCTTCAGTCCCGGCGGGGCATCCGGCAGGCGGGCCAGCACGAGGTGAATGATGTTCTCGGCAACGTCATGCTCACCCCAGGTGATGAAGATCTTGGTGCCGCTGACCAGGAAGGTGCCGTCGCCAACCGCCTTGGCCTTGGAAGAAATGGCGGCCAGATCGGAACCGGCGTTCGGCTCGGTCAGGTTCATCGTGCCCGTCCACGTGCCTTCGACCATCTTCGGCAGATACTTCTGCTTGAGTTCGTCGGAAGCATGGTGGGCGATGGCTTCGATGGCGCCGCCGGTCAGCATCGGGCACAGGCCGAAGGCCATGTTGGCGCCCTTCCACATTTCATTGACGGCCATCGAAACGACAGCCGGCAAGCCCTGACCGCCATATTCCGGATCGAAGGGCATGGAGTTCCAGCCGGTTTCGGCGAACAGCTTGTAGGCTTCCTTGAAGCCGGGCGCCGTGGTGACGACGCCGTCCTTGCAGACGTGACCGACACGGTCGCCGACGCTGTTGATCGGATCGAGAACGCCAGTGGCGAACTTGGAGGCTTCATCGAGGATGGACTCGACGAGATCGACGGTGCATTCCTCGTTACCGGGCAGGGTGCAGATTTCTTCGAGGCCGGCCACTTCGTTGAGGACGAACTGCATGTCGCGAATCGGGGCGATATAGGTGCTCATGGGGTTTCTCTCCGTAATACTTGTTTAGACGGCGCCAACGAGGGCCGGAATGGTTTCGAACAGGTCGGCGACGAGGCCGTAATCCGCCACCTGAAAGATCGGTGCATCCGGATCCTTATTGATGGCGACGATGACTTTCGACTCCTTCATCCCGGCCAGATGCTGGATCGCACCCGAGATGCCGACCGCGATGTAGAGCTGCGGCGCGACGATCTTGCCGGTCTGGCCGACCTGGTAGTCGTTCGGGACGAAGCCGGCATCGACGGCGGCACGGCTGGCACCGAGGGCGGCACCGAGCTTGTCGGCAAGCGGTTCGAGCAGGGTGTGGTAGTTCTCGCCACTGCCCAGACCACGACCACCGGAAACGATGATCTTGGCGGCACCGAGTTCAGGACGCTCGGACTTGGTCAGTTCGCGGTTGGTCAGGGTGCTTTGGGCGGTGTCGGCGGCCGCGGCGATGCTTTCGATTTTCGCGGCATTTTCCCGGTTGACCGTGTCAAAGGCTGTGGTGCGTACGGTGATGACTTTGACGGCGTCAGCGCTCTTGACGGTGGCCAGGGCGTTGCCGGCGTAGATCGGACGCACGAAGGTATCGGCGGATTCGACACCGGTGATTTCGGAGATCTGGGCGACGTCGAGGAGCGCGGCGATTCTGGGTGCCAGGTTCTTGCCGAAGGTGGTGGCCGGAGCGAGGATATGGCTGTAGCCGGCGGCGTTGGCGATGACCAGAGCCGTGAGGTTCTCGGCGGTCTGGCTTTGGTAGTGGGCAGCGTCGGCAACTTTGACGAGGCTCACGCCGGTCAGCGTGGCGGCTTCCTGGGCGGCGGCATTGCAGTTGCTGCCGGCGACGAGGAGGTGAATGTCGCCACCAATCTTTTGGGCAGCGGCGACGGTGTTGAGGGTGGCGGCCTTGAGGGCGGTGTTGTCGTGTTCGGCGATGACGAGGATAGCCATTTAGATCACCTTCGCTTCGTTCTTGAGTTTGTTGACGAGTTCGGCGACGTCGGCGACGCGGATGCCGGCACTGCGTTTGGCGGGTTCGGCGACCTTGAGGGTGGTCAGGCGCGGGGTAACGTCGACGCCAAGGTCAGCGGGCTTGACGGTGTCGAGCGGCTTTTTCTTGGCTTTCATGATGTTGGGCAGCGTGGCGTAGCGCGGTTCGTTCAAACGCAGGTCGGTACTGACGACGGCCGGCAGGTTGATTTCGAGGGTTTCGAGACCGCCGTCGATTTCGCGGGTAACGGTGGCTTTGCCGTCGGCGAGGACGACTTTGGAGGCGAAGGTGGCTTGCGGCCAGTTCTGCAGGGCGGCGAGCATCTGGCCGGTCTGGTTGGCGTCGTCGTCGATGGCTTGTTTGCCGCAGATGACGAGTTGCGGTTGCTCTTTGTCGCAGAGGGCTTTCAAGAGCTTGGCGACGGCCAGCGGCTGGAGGTCGACGTCGGTTTCGACGAGGATGCCGCGGTCGGCACCGATGGCCATGGCGGTGCGCAGGGTTTCCTGGCAGGCGGCGACGCCGCAGGAGACGGCGATGACTTCAGTGGCGATGCCGGCTTCCTTGAGACGCACGGCTTCTTCGATGGCGATTTCGTCGAAGGGGTTCATGCTCATCTTGACGTTGGCCAGATCGACACCGGATCCGTCCGCCTTCACGCGAACTTTGACGTTGTAATCAACTACTCGTTTTACGGGTACGAGAATCTTCATGGGATTTCCTTTTCGAACACGCAGCCCCCTGCCGGTCAAGGCATGACGGCAGGGGATTGCGGATTACTCGATGGCGAGCGCGGAGTTGGCGTGCTGACGCAGGACGTATTTCTGGATCTTGCCGGTCGAGGTCTTCGGCAGTTCGCCGAACACCACCTGCTTGGGCACCTTGAAGCGGGCCAGGTGGGCGCGGCAATGTTCGATCATCTCGGCTTCGGTGCAGTTCGCATCGGCCTTGAGTTCGACGAAGGCCGCCGGCACCTCGCCCCACTTCTCGTCGGGCTTGGCGACAACGGCGGCGGCGACGACTGCCGGGTGGCGATAGAGCACGTCTTCGACTTCGAGCGACGAGATGTTCTCGCCGCCGGAGATGATGATGTCCTTCGAACGATCCTTGATCTTGACGTAGCCGTCGCTATGCACGACCGCCAGGTCGCCGGTATGGAACCAGCCACCCTCGAAAGCTTCTTCGGTTGCCTTCGGGTTCTTGAGGTAGCCCTTCATGACGAGGTTGCCCTTGAACATGATTTCGCCCATCGTTTCGCCGTCCCATGGCACAGGCTCCATGGTGACCGTGTCACGGACCTCGATGCCTTCCTGCATGTGGTAACGCACGCCCTGACGGCCGTTGCGCGCAGCGCGCAGGTCGATCGGCAGGCGGTCCCATTCCGGATGCTTGGCGCAGACGGAAGCCGGGCCATAGGTTTCGGTCAGACCGTAAACGTGGGTGATGTTGAAGCCCATCTTCTCGCAACCTTCGATGATCGCGGCCGGTGGTGCAGCGCCGGCGATCAGGCCATTGACCTGATGCTCAATGCCTTCCTTGAGGCTGTCCGGAGAGTTGATCATCATGCCCCAGACGATCGGTGCGCCGCACATGTGGCTGACCTTGTGCGCCTTGATCAGGTTGAAGATCAGGACGGGATCGACCTTGCGCAGGCAGACGCTGGTACCGGCATTGGCGGCCAGGGTCCAGGGGAAGCACCAGCCGTTGCAATGGAACATCGGCAGGGTCCACAGATACACCGAGTGCGGCGGCATGCCCCAGGAAATGATGTTCGAGGCAGCGTTGAGATAGGCGCCACGATGGTGATAGACGACACCCTTCGGGTTACCGGTCGTACCCGAGGTGTAATTGAGGGCGATGGCGTCCCACTCGTCGTCAGGCAGACTCCATTTGAAATCGGCATCGCCTTCGAGCAGGAAGTCTTCGTAGCTCTTTTCGCCGAGCGACGCGCCACCCGTGAAATCGGGATCGAGGCTGTCGATGACCAGCGGCTTCGGCCCTTCGAGCAGCGCCAGGGCGGCCTTGATGATGGTCGAGAATTCGGGGTCGGTGATCAGCACCTTGGCTTCGCCGTGGGCCAGCATGAAGGCGATGGCTTCGGGGTCGAGACGGGTATTGAGGGTATTGAGCACGGCACCGGTCATCGGCACACCGAAATGGCATTCAAACATCGATGCCGTGTTGGGCAGCATGGCGGCGACAGTGTCGCCCTTGCCGATGCCGCGCCCCTTGAGCGCCGAAGCCAGCTGGCGGCTACGGTCGTAGCTTTCCTTCCAGGTGTACTGACGCGCCCCCTGGATGACCGAGATACGTTTCGGGTAAATGAAGGCCGAGCGCTCGATGAAGCTGAGCGGGGACAGAGCGACGAAATTGGCCGGATTTTGCTCCAGCCCGACGGAATACGGGTTAACCAAGATTTATCTCCTCACGATTTCTTGCCGAGATGCTGTTCTCGTTGGGGCAAGTATTTTTATTGATCGTGAGAATGACAAAATACTCTTGCGCAACTATTGGCAGAATGTAACGAATCGTTACATCGCAAAATCCACCCCGGACCGTGCACTAGAATCGACCGATGCTTCTCGAAACCGCCTCGTCCCCCACTGCCCCGCGCCACGAAATGTTGCAGGCCGGGCTGGATCTGCTCGACCAGGGAATCACCGTTTTCGACGCCGACCTGCGCCTCGTCGCCTGGAACCGACCATTCCTCCAACTTCTTGAATTTCCTGATGAATTGGCCTACATCGGGGCCCCCTTCGCGGGCTTCATCCGCTACAACGCCGAGCGCGGCGAATATGGGCCGGGCGACATCGAAGCGCAGATTGCCGAGCGGGTTGCCGCGGCAAGAAACTTCGCGCCGCACGTCACCGAACGCCAGCGTCCGAATGGCCGGGTCCTGCTTCTGCGCGGCGAACCGCTGGCACACAAGGGTTTCGTCACGCTCTACAGCGACGTCACCGAACAGCGCTATATCGAGCACCTGACCGAGCATCAGAACATCCAGCTCGACGAACGCGTGCGCCGCCGCACCGCCCAGCTCGAAAACGCCAACGCCAACCTGCGCCGGGCCAGCGAGGAAAACGAACGGATTGCCGCCGCCCTGCGCCGCAACGAAGAACGCCTGCGCCTGATCAACGACACCATCCCCATCATGATCGGCTACGTGGACCAGAACGAGGTCTATCAATACGCCAACAAGGGCTACTCCGACTGGTACGGCTATCCCGGTGAGAGCGTCACCGGCCGGGCCGTACTCGACCTGATCGGACAGCATGTTTACAGCCAGGTGCGCGATCCGGTCAAACGCGCGCTGGCCGGCCAGCAGGTGACCTACGAATATCAGATGGAGCGCCAGGGGCAGACGGTTTTTGCCCGCAGCACGCTGGTACCGGAAGTCACGGTCGACGGGAAAAATCTCGGATTTTTCGTTTTTTCCCAGGAAATAACCAATCAGAAACGGATGCAGGCGGCGCTCGTCCAGGCCCAGAAGATGGAAGCCATCGGCCAGCTGACCGGTGGTCTGGCGCACGATTTCAACAACCTGCTCACCGTCATCATCGGCAATCTGGCGGCCCTCCAGGATCACCGCCCGGACGATGCCGAAATCAACGAATTCGTCGAGCCGGCCCTCCAGTCGGCCCGCCGCGGCGTGCAGCTGATCAAGCGGCTGCTCACTTTTTCGCGGCAACAGCCGCTGGAGCCGAAGGCGGTCGATATCGGCAACCTGATCGGCAGCCTGGCCAAGCTCGTTCGCCGCTCGCTGCCCGAATCGATTGCCGTGTCCACCGATCTTGGCGGCATGACGCTGCATGCGCTGGTCGACCCCGGCCAGCTCGAGAGCGCCCTGCTCAACTTCGCCCTGAACTCGCGCGACGCCATGCCGGAAGGCGGCCGCCTGCACATCGCGGCGCGCGCCGTCGAGCTGTCGACCGATGCCGCGGCCTTCGACGTCAGCCCCGGTCAGTACGCCCTGATCGAAGTGGCCGACAACGGGTGCGGCATGGATGCGACGACGCTGGCCCGCGCCTGCGAACCCTTCTTCACGACCAAGCGGCTTGGTCTGGGCAGCGGGCTCGGCCTGGCCATGGCCTACGGTTTCGCCAAGCAGTCGGGCGGCGGCGTATCGATTCAAAGCCAGCCGGAACAGGGCACGACCGTGCTCATGGTGCTGCCGCTGGCGACGCCCGAAGAGGATGTCGATGCGCCGGGTGAGGACGCCGCCCTGCCCGCCGGCGGCGAGCTGGTCCTGCTCGTCGAGGATGAGCCGAATGTCCGCCGCGTCGTCCGCCAGCAACTGATCGACCTCGGCTACCCGGTCATCGAAGCCGAAGACGGCGTGCAGGCACTGGCCATGATCGACCAGATTCCCGACATCGCCATCGTCGTCAGCGACGTCATCATGCCTGGCGGCCTCGATGGCCGGCAACTGGCCGACCGCGTGCTGATGAGCCAGCCCGACATGCGCATCGTGCTGATGAGCGGCTATACCGATGAAGCCGAAGTCGGCAGCGACCTGCCCGTGCTGGCCAAACCCTTCGTCCGCCAGGACCTGGCCCGCGCCCTGCGTGCCACCAATAAAGAAAAATCATGAAAGACAACGAACCCGCCAAGCTCATCGCCATCGTCGAAGACGACCCCGATGTCGCCAAGATCATCGAACAGGTGCTCGCCGATTTCGGCTTTCGCACCGTCTGGTGCCGCAGCGCCGGCGACCTGCTGCGCCGCCTGCGCGCACTGGCACCCGACCTCTGCATCATCGACCTCGGCCTGCCCGACATGGATGGGCTCGAAGCCATGCAGCGTGTCCGCGCCCAGTCGGGCTGCGGCATCCTGATCCTGACCGGGCGTGCCCATGTCAGCGACCGCGTCATGGGACTCGAACTCGGCGCCGACGACTACGTGCTCAAACCTTTCGAGCCACGCGAACTGGTTGCCCGCGTGCGCAGCATCGTGCGCCGGCGCGAAGCCAGCGAAACGCAGGCTCGCCAGATCGCCGAATTTTCCGGCTGGCGCTTCAATCTCGGCAACAACACGCTGACCGCGCCGAATGGCGAAGAGCACGCGCTGAGCACGGCGGAAACCGAATTGCTCAAGGTCTTCGTCAACAACCCGAATCGCATCCTGCAACGTGAAAAGCTCATGGGTATCCGCGACTTGGCGCCCAACGACCGCGCCATCGACGTCCGCATTTCCCGCCTGCGTCGCAAGCTCGAACCCGATCCGCAAAGCCCGGCCTTCATCAAAACTGTCTATGGCGCTGGCTATCTGTTCCTGGCAACGGTGAACTGGTCGGGCGGGGCCACTTAAAAAACAGGCAAAGAAAAAGGGGCCTCTCAGCCCCTTTTCATTTTTAGCCCATTTTTCCGGTTGACCGTGGAAAGCCACTCCCGGCGCTAAAGGCTCACTCGTCTTCGTCGTGGAGCTGGAACTTGCTTGCCAGTTGCTGCTGCACGTTCGGCGGCACCGCCGCGTAGCGGGCAAACTCGATGGTGTAGCTGCCCTGGCCGCCGGTCAGCGACTTGAGGCGCGACTGGTAGTCGTTGAGCTCGGCGAGCGGCACTTCGCCGCTGATCGCCGACATGCCGTGACCACGCCCGTCGGTGCCGGTGATATGGCCACGCCGGCCAGACAGATCGCCGGTCAGGTCGCCGATGGCAGATTCCGGAACGATGATCTCGATGCTGACAATCGGTTCGAGCACGATCGGCTTGGCGCTGCGTATCGCTTCGATAACGGCCTTGCGACCGGCCATCGTGAAGGCGACTTCCTTGCCGTCCACGGCGTGGGTCTTGCCATCGAATACCGTGACCTTGAGGTCGTCGACCGCATAGCCGGCGACGACACCACCTTCCAGCCCCTGACGAATACCCTTTTCCACCGCCGCCATGAAGACGCCGGGAATGACCCCGCCCTTGACCGCATCGACGAACTCGAAGCCCTCGCCACGGCCCTTCGGCTCGATGCGCAGATGCACTTCACCGAACTGGCCGGCGCCACCTGATTGCTTCTTGTGGCGATACATCGCCTCGGCCGGGGCGGTGATCGTCTCGCAGTAGGGAATGCGCGGCGGCTTGGTATCGACTTCCAGCTTGTACTGGCTGGCCATACGGCCGAGCTTGGCTTTCAGGTGGATTTCGCCAAGGCCGCGGATAACCGTTTCATTGCTGGTCGGGTGACGTTCGACGACAAAGGTCGGGTCTTCCATGGCCAGCTTGGCCAGGATGTCGAACAGGCGCTGTTCGTCGCCCTTCTTCTTCGTTTCGACGGCCAGGCCGGCCATCGGCTTGGGAAATTCGAGCGGCACGAGGTGGATATGGTCCTCGTCGTGCGAATCGTGCAGAACGCAATCGAAATCGACTTCGTCGATCTTGGCGATGGCACCGATATCGCCCGGTAGCAGTTCATCGACCTCGACGCTGTCCTTGCCCTGCAACTGGTAAAGATGGCCGACCTTGATCGGCCGCTTGCTGTCGCCGACAAAGAGCTGCATGTCCTTCTTCATCGTGCCCTGATGCACGCGGAAGACACCGATCTTGCCCAGGTACGGATCGGCCACCACCTTGAAAACGTGGGCCAGCACGTGTTTTGACGCATCGGGTTCGGCCTGGAACGGCTCGGTCTTGTCGCCCGGCTCGCCCTTGTAGAACGGCGGCGCATTGCCTTCCGCCGGGTTCGGTGCCAGCGAGGCCAGCACGTGGAGCAATTCCTTGATGCCGGCACCGGTCTTCGCCGAGGTGAAGAGAATCGGTATCAGATGCCCTTCGCGCAGGGCCTTTTCAAAAGGTGCGTGCAAGGCAGTCGCAGTCGGATCAGCGCCATCTTCAAGGTACTGGGCGAGGAGCTCTTCGTCCTCTTCGACGATCTGGTCGATCAGCGCCCGGTGCGCCGCGGCGACAGACTCGAAATCAGCGTCGCCGGCGTCGTGTTCGAGCACCTCGACGACATCGGCCGCGCCGTGGGCCGGTAGGTCGAGCAGCATGCACTGCTTGCCGAAACGCTCACGAATATTGGCGACAAGGCCGGGCAGATCAAGATTTTCGGCATCGATCTTGTTGATGACGATCATCCGGCACAGCTTGCGTTCGGCGGCGTAGCGCATCATGCGCTCGGTCATCAGTTCGACGCCGGTCTGGGCGTTGACCACGATCAGGGCGGTATCGACGCCAGCCAGCGCAGCAATCGCCTGGCCGGAAAAATCCGGGTAGCCCGGGGTGTCGATCAGATGAATATGGGTATCTTCATAGCCGAAATTGACGATGGCCGAGGTCAGGGAGTGGCCCGCTTCCTTTTCCTGCGCGTCGAAGTCTGCAACCGTGTTGCCTTTCTCGACGCTGCCCTTCGTGCTGATGGCGCCGGTCGCGAACAGCAGGGCCTCGGCCAGGCTGGTCTTGCCGGCGGCACCATGGCCAACCAGCGCAATGGAACGTAGAGCCTCGGTGGTGTACTTGGACATCATCTTCTCCCTGAGCTTATGACAATTTAGCGAAAATTCATTTCACGCCGGCCGCTATGCGGTCAACGAAATGCGGACCGAAACCGTAAAGCAAGGCAATGGCTGCGACAAACAGCAGCACACCGAAAATCAACTGCTTGCCTGGCTTGGAAAACTCCGACCAGTGCGTGCCGGCGAACCAGATCGGGCCGACGATGGGCAAGGCCAGCGTCGGCACCCAGTTTTTCCAGCCAAAGGCGAACGAGGCTGGCAAGGTGCCGAAGTAGCCGACCAGCAGCAAGGTTCCACCCACCGCGATGAGGATGGCGACGGCAAACATGAAAGCGGTGAACCAGAAATCCATTATTTTTTTACCTTCTTGGGACGTTCCCAGCCGGGTAAGGTCAATTGCTTGGCCCGCGACACAGTCAAGGCATCCGGCGGCGCATCCTTGGTCAGCGTCGTGCCGGCACCGAGCGTGGCGCCGCGCCCGACCGTCACCGGGGCGACGAGCTGGGTGTCGGAGCCGATGAAGACATCGTCCTCGATGATGGTCTTGAACTTGTTGGCGCCATCGTAATTGCAGGTGATGGTTCCGGCGCCGACATTGACGCGCTGGCCGATCTCGGCATCGCCGATGTAAGCCAGATGGTTGGCCTTGGACTGGGCACCGATGATGCTCTTCTTGACCTCGACGAAGTTGCCGATGTGCACTTCCGGCCCAAGCTCGGTCCCCGGACGCAGGCGGGCGTAAGGACCAAGTACGCCATCCGGCCCGATTACCGCATCCTCGAAATGACAGAAGGCCGCAATGCGCGTACCGGCACCGACCTTGACGTTCTTGAGCACGCAGTAGGGGCCAACTTCGACAGCATCAGCCAGATCGACCTTGCCTTCGAAGACGCAGCCGACGTCGATGGCAACGTCGCGGCCATGGGACAACGAACCGCGGATATCGATGCGTTCCGGATCAGCCAGGCGGACACCGGCAACCAGCAACTGATCAGCCAGATTGCGTTGATGCTGACGCTCCAGTTCGGCCAGTTGCACCTTGCTGTTGACGCCAAGCACTTCCCACTCGCCTTCGGGCTGTGCGGCGCGCACCGGCAGGCCTTCGGCCACGGCCAGCGCGACGATGTCGGTCAGGTAGTACTCGCCCTGGGCATTGTTGTTCTTGAGCTGGCCGAGCCAGTCGGCCAGACGCGCTGTCGGAATGGCCATGATGCCGGTATTGACCTCACGGATGGCTTTTTCATCCGGTGTCGCATCCTTTTCTTCGACGATGCGCACGATATTGCCCGCAGCATCACGCACCATGCGGCCATAGCCACTCGGGTTGGCGAGGTCGACGGTCAGGATCGACAAACCGTCCTTGCCGGCCTGCAGCAGCCGCTTCAAGGCACCGACCGTAGTCAACGGCACGTCGCCGTAGAGGACCAACGTCTGCGCCGCATCGCCGAGTTGCGATACGGCCTGGGCGACGGCATGGCCAGTGCCCAGTTGCTGGGCTTGCTCAGCCCACAGGATGTCATCGGCAGCCAGCGTGGCGCGCACAACCTCGCCGCCATGACCATAGACGACGATGAGTTTTTCGGGGGATAGAAGACGGGCGGTGTCGATGACATGCTGCGCCAGCGGCTTGCCGGCGATCGGATGCAGGACCTTGGGCAGGTTGGAATGCATGCGTTTGCCTTGGCCGGCCGCGAGAATCACGATATTCATATTGAGAGAAATCTGCTCGAGTTGGGTAATCTGCATTTTCACATGATCGGCCCGGACTGTCGAAGCCGGCGACGCCTTTGCCGCGCCCTCCCTTTGATCCAGCGCAAACGCCGGTGAAAAACAAAAGCCCCGTCGATGGTTGAGGCGGCGGGGCTTTTGTCGGCACTTGGCCAGAGAACAGCAGGAAGGTCAGGCGCTCTTTTTCTGCTCCTGACCGCCGAGAATCTCCCCGAGCACGGCCTTGCCGCGGGCCGAGACGAACCAGTGCAGGACATTCTTGTCGTTGATGCGGGTCTCGATGACGCCCATGGCTTTCATGACAGTCAGGCGCTGGCTGACGACATCGCGGGCCAGCCCGGTGCTGTCGCAGATCGCGACCAGATTGCCATAAACGAAGCCGCCTTCGGACAAGGCACGCAGGATCTCGACGTCGTTGTAGGAGAGCACTTCCTTGGGGTCGTGCTCGACGACCTCGGCTTCAAGTTTGGGCGCTACAGCAATGGGTAGTTCACGCTTTTGCTGCTCGATACGGCCAACATCGCGCCGAACCTGATCGATCTGCGCCATCAGACGCTGCACCATGTTTTCGAAAAAGCGCCGCGAGGCAACGACGTAGATCAGGCAGAACCCTGAAAAGACGTAGAGATCGATCGGCTTGGTCCGCGCGCCCTCGAGCAGCGTGCTCGACAGCATGTTGAGAAATAGCGGCACGGTGAGGGCCGCCACGACACCGAAGACCGGATATTTCAACCAGTCATGGCAGCCGGCGTCGCCACGCCGGTCGGCCAGAAAGTAGTTGGCCGTGCCGCCCAACACCCCGGCGACGACCATGATGCCCAGAATCACCAGCATGTGTCCGTCGAGGGCCCCGCTTGGCGTTGTCACCAGCAAGGCAGGTTGCAGTTCAGCTGACATGTTTTCCCCTTGAAATCAGCAGGCATTCTCACACGACAGAGACAATGTTTCGCTCCCTGGCCAGGCAATTTTGTGAAAAAATCAAAAGGCGAATGCCACGGTCAACCGGAAAAAAAGCCAAAAATTGAAAAGCCCCGCCGGCTTTTCAGGCGGCGGGGCTTTCTGGCGTGATCTCGATTCAGCGCGGCAGCGTCGTCGAACCCATCAGGAAAGCGTCAACTTCACGGGCGGCCTGACGGCCTTCACGGATCGCCCAGACCACCAGCGACTGGCCGCGACGCACGTCACCGGCGGCATAAACCTTGTCGACATTGGTCTTGTAGCAACCTGCGCCGTCGGTCGTTGCCTTGGCGTTCTGGCGCGCATCCTTCTCAACGCCAAAGGCATCGAGCAGACCGCCGACCGGATTGGTGAAGCCCATGGCCAGGAAGGCGTTGTCGCAGGGCAGTTCGAATTCCGAACCGGCCACTTCGCTCATCTTGCCGTCCTTCCAGTCCAGACGAACAGCCTTGAGCGCCTTGACGTTGCCCTTGCCATCATCGACGAAGCCCTTGGTGGCGACGGCGAAATCACGGGTACAGCCTTCGTCGTGCGAAGAAGACGTACGCAGCTTGTACGGCCAGTACGGCCAGGTCAGCTCCTTGTTCTCTTCTTCCGGCGGCATCGGCATCAGTTCGAACTGAGTCACCGAGGCAGCACCGTGGCGATTCGACGTACCGACGCAGTCAGAACCGGTGTCGCCGCCACCGATCACGATGACGTGCTTGCCCTTGACGTTGATCGGATTGGCCTTGCCCTGCTGGACTTCCTTGTTCTGCGGAATCAGGAACTCGAGCGCAGCGTAGATGCCCTTGAACTCACGGCCCGGCACTGGCAGATCGCGCGGCACTTCGGAGCCGGCGGCGAGAATCACCGCGTCGAAATCCTGCTTCAGCTGTTCGGCCGAAACGAAGGAGGTCGAATCGTTGTTGATGCCGGCCGGCACGTTCTTGTCACCGATCACGACCTTGGTCTTGAAGGCAACGCCTTCGGCTTCCATCTGGGCGACGCGACGGTCGACCAGGGTCTTTTCCATCTTGAAGTCAGGAATGCCGTAGGCAAGTAGGCCGCCCAGACGATCGCTCTTCTCGAACACCGTCACATCGTGACCAACGCGCGCCAGCTGCTGCGCGGCAGCCAGACCGGCCGGTCCGGAACCGACGATGGCAACCTTCTTGCCGGTCTTCGATTTTGGCGGCTGCGGCACAACCCAGCCCATTTCCCAACCCTTGTCGATGATCGCGTGCTCGATCGACTTGATGCCCACCGGCGCGGCATTGATGCCGAGCGTGCAGGCAGCCTCGCAGGGCGCCGGACAGATGCGGCCGGTGAAATCCGGGAAGTTGTTGGTCGAATGCAGCACTTCCAGCGCCTGCTTCCAGTTGCCGCGATAAACCAGGTCATTCCAGTCCGGAATGATGTTGTTCACCGGGCAACCGTTGTTGCAGAAGGGAATACCGCAGTCCATGCAACGCGCGCCCTGAATCTTGGCGTTGTCGTCAGACAAGGCGTGGACAAATTCCTTGTAGTGCTTCAAGCGTTGCTCAACCGGGTCGTAAGACTCGGAGAGACGCTCGAACTCCATGAAGCCAGTCGGCTTGCCCATTATGCAGCCTCCTTCTGTGCAGCAGCGGCCATCTCGGTGAGGGCGCGCTTGTATTCATGTGGATAGACTTTGACGAACTTCTCGCGATAGACATCCCAGTTGGCCAGAATGGCCTTGGCTGTCGCGCTGCCGGTGTATTCGGCGTGACGGGTGATCAACTCCTTGAGTTGGGTCTCGTCAGCGATACCAAGATGCAGCGGTTCGCCAGCAGCGTGACGTGAAGCCGGCAAGACCTTTTCGAGCGCGACCTGCGCGAGGTTGCAGCGATGCTTGAAGCTGCCATCCTCATCGAGCACGTAGGCGATACCCCCCGACATGCCAGCCGCGAAGTTGCGTCCGGTCATGCCCAGCACGGCCACCGTGCCACCTGTCATGTATTCGCAGCCATGGTCGCCAACACCTTCAACAACCGCCGTACCACCGGAATTGCGGACGCAGAAGCGTTCGCCACCGACACCGGCGAAGAACGATTCACCTTCGGTTGCACCGTACATGACGGTGTTGCCGCAAATGATGTTCTGCTGCGTATCACCACGGAAATCCGGACTCGGCTTGATGATGATGCGGCCGCCCGACAGACCCTTGCCAACGTAGTCATTACCTTCGCCGGTCAATTCCAGCGTCACGCCCTTGGCCAGGAAGGCACCGAAAGCCTGGCCAGCCGTACCGGTCAGCTTGACGTGAATGGTGTCATCCGGCAGGCCGGCATGGCCATAGCGGCGGGCAACTTCACCCGACAACATGGTGCCGCAGGTGCGATTGACGTTGATGATCGTCGTTTCGATCTGGACTTTCTGGCCCTTTTCGAGAGCCGGCCTGGCCTGGGCGATCAGCTTGTGGTCCAGCGCTTTCTCAAGGCCGTGGTCCTGCGTTTCGGTATGCAGGCGCGGCACATCGGCCGGCACGTTCGGCTGGAAGAAGATCTTCGAGAAATCCAGCCCCTTGGCCTTCCAGTGCTCGATACCGGCACGCATGTCGAGCAGGTCGGCGCGACCAACCAGATCGTCAAACTTGCGAATGCCGAGTTGGGCCATGATCTCGCGGACTTCTTCGGCAACGAAGAAGAAGAAATTGACGACATGCTCGGGCTGGCCAGAGAAGCGCTTGCGCAGCACCGGATCCTGCGTGGCCACGCCGACTGGACAGGTGTTCAGGTGACACTTGCGCATCATGATGCAGCCTTCGACGACAAGCGGCGCCGTAGCGAAGCCGAACTCATCGGCGCCAAGCAGCGCACCGACGACAACGTCGCGGCCGGTCTTCATCTGACCATCGACCTGGACGCGGATACGCGAGCGCAGGCGGTTGAGTACCAGCGTCTGCTGGGTTTCAGACAGACCAAGTTCCCACGGCGTACCGGCATGCTTGATCGACGATTGCGGCGAAGCACCTGTACCGCCGTCAAAACCGGCGATCACGACGTGATCGGCCTTGGCCTTGGCAACACCGGCAGCCACCGTACCGACGCCAACTTCGGACACCAGCTTGACCGAAATGGAAGCCTTGGAATTGGCGTTCTTCAGATCGTGAATGAGCTGAGCCAAATCCTCGATCGAGTAGATGTCGTGGTGCGGCGGCGGCGAAATGAGGCCGACCCCCGGCACCGAGTGACGCAGGAAGCCGATGTACTCGGACACCTTGTGACCCGGCAACTGGCCACCTTCACCAGGCTTGGCGCCTTGCGCCATCTTGATCTGGATCTGGTCGGCATTGACCAGATACTCGGTGGTCACGCCAAAGCGGCCGGACGCGACCTGCTTGATGGCAGAACGCAGCGAATCGCCGTCCTTGAAGGTGTAGTCGCGTTCGATACGCGAAGCACCGACCACTTCGGACAGCGTCTGGCCAGCCTTGAGCGGCACAAAACGCTTGGCGTCCTCACCACCTTCACCGGTATTCGACTTGCCGCCGATGCGGTTCATGGCGATGGCCAGCGTCGTGTGCGCTTCGGTCGAAATGGAACCGAGCGACATGGCGCCAGTAGCGAAACGCTTGACGATTTCCTTGGCAGACTCGACTTCTTCCAACGGAATGGCAGTACCGGTCGGCTTGAATTCGAACAGGCCACGCAGGGTCAGGTGACGCTTGGTCTGATCGTTGATCAGCTTGGCGTATTCCTTGTAGGTCTCGTACTTGCCAGAGCGGGTCGAGTGCTGCAGCTTGGCGATCGAATCCGGCGTCCACATGTGCTCTTCACCGCGGGTGCGGTAAGCGTACTCACCGCCGGCATCAAGCATGGTGGCCAACACGGGGTCGGCGGAGAAGGCTTCGTCATGCAGACGAATGGCTTCCTCGGCCACTTCGAACACGCCGATACCTTCGACATTGGACGGCGTGCCGGTGAAGTACTTTTCGACAAAGTCCTTCTGCAGGCCGATGGCTTCGAATATCTGAGCGCCGGTGTAGGACATGTAGGTCGAGATGCCCATCTTGGACATGACCTTCATGAGGCCCTTGCCGATGGCCTTGACATAGTTCTTGGCGTACTTCTCGGCCTTCTCTGCATCCCCCTTGGCGAAGCCGGCGATGGTTTCGAGCGCCACATAAGGGTGGACAGCCTCGGCACCGTATCCGCCCAGCAAGGCAAAGTGATGCGTTTCGCGCGCAGAACCTGTCTCGACGACGAGGCCGGCACTGGTGCGCAGGCCCTTCTTGACCAGGTGCTGGTGGATGGCGGAGGTGGCGAGCAACGCGGGGATGGCAACGTGCTCCGCATCGACCTTGCGGTCGGATACGATCAGGATATTGGCACCAGAACGAACAGCATCTTCGGCATCCGCTGCCAGAGAAGCCAGGCGGGCCTCGATACCATCCTTACCCCAGGCAACCGGGTAGCAGATATCCAGCTCAAAGGACTGGAACTTGTTCGACGTGTATTTCTCGATGTTGCGCAGCTTTTCCATGTCATCAAAAGACAACACGGGTTGCGACACTTCGAGACGGATCGGCGGGTTGATGTCGTTGGTGTTCAGCAGGTTCGGCTTCGGCCCGATGAAGGACACCAGCGACATGACCAGTTCCTCACGGATCGGATCGATCGGCGGATTGGTAACCTGAGCGAACAGCTGCTTGAAGTAAGTGTAAAGCGTCTTGTTCTTGGCCGACAACACCGGCAGGGCCGAGTCAGTACCCATCGAACCGGTGGCTTCTTCGCCGTTCTGGACCATGGGTTCAAGGATGATCTTGACATCTTCCTGCGTGTAACCGAAAGCCTGTTGGCGATCGAGCAGCGAAGCAGCGGGGGCAGAGCACTTTTCGTTCGGCGCCGGCACTTCGTCGAGCTTGATGCGGATCTTCTCGATCCACTCGCGATACGGCTTGGCGTTGGCCAGCGAATCCTTGAGTTCCTTGTCGTCGATGATGCGGCCCTGCTCCATGTCGATCAGGAACATCTTGCCCGGTTGCAGACGCCATTTTTTGACAATCTTCTTTTCCGGAATCGGCAGCACGCCGGACTCGGAAGCCATCACGACGAGGTCGTCGTCGGTCACCAGATAACGAGCCGGACGCAGACCATTTCGGTCGAGCGTCGCGCCAATCTGGCGGCCATCAGTGAAGGCCACGGCGGCGGGGCCATCCCAGGGCTCCATCATGGCAGCGTGGTATTCGTAGAAGGCGCGACGGTTCTCATCCATCTGCGAGTGTTTTTCCCAGGCTTCAGGGATCATCAGCATGACGGCTTGGGCCAGCGAATAGCCGCCACCCATGACGAGCAATTCAAGTGCATTGTCGAAGGAAGCCGAGTCGGACTGCCCCGGATAATGCAGCGGCCAGACTTTCTTCAGGTCGTCACCGAGGATCGGCGAGGAGATCGCCTGTTCGCGCGCTTTGAACCAGTTGACGTTACCGCGCACCGTATTGATTTCGCCATTGTGAGCGATGTAGCGGAAGGGATGCGCCAGATCCCAAGTCGGGAAGGTGTTGGTTGAAAAGCGCTGGTGGACCAGCGCAAGAGCGGAAACCGTGCGCTTATCCTGCAGGTCGAGGTAGTAAACGCCGACCTGATCCGCCAGCAAAAGCCCCTTGTAGTTGACCGTACGCGCCGAGAAGGACGGCACGTAAAATTCCTGGCCAAACTTGAGCTTCAGCGACTTGATCGCATTTGCGGCACGGCGACGGATGATGTACAGCTTGCGCTCGAGAGCATCCGTGACAAAAACATCGGGACCGCGACCAACGAATACCTGGCGAATCACGGGTTCCTTGGCGCGCACGGTCGGCGACATGGGCATATCACGATTGACGGGCACATCACGCCAACCAAGCAGGACCTGACCTTCGGCAATAACCGAGCGCTCGATCTCCTCGATGCAGGCATAGCGCGAGGCAGCCTCCTGCGGCAGGAAGACCATACCAACACCGTACTCACCTGCGGGCGGCAACTCGACGGCTTGGCGCGCCATTTCCTCGCGATAGAACTGGTCCGGAATCTGGATCAGGATGCCCGCGCCATCACCCTGCAAAGGATCCGCACCAACAGCACCGCGGTGATCGATATTCTTCAGGATCAACAAACCCTGTTCGACGATGCCATGGTTTTTTTGACCTTTGACATGGGCCACGAAACCCACGCCACAAGCATCGTGCTCATTGGCTGGGTCGTACAAACCCTGCCGCTCAGGTACTCCCGGTTCCATCACACGCATTCCTTCAAATAACTTGGCCGCTGAATATGAGCCAATGTTGAAAAAAGCCGAGCATCATAATTTGTGCTTCGGCCTGTAGGAAAATTAGAGGCAACCATTAAATATACTGGCAAACCCCTGTCAATTCAAGATGCTGCAATGCACCAACTACGCACACTCAGGAATGGTGACTCCCTGTTCAGGTGCATCTAGCCTCAATCGCTGCACTGATCTGCGCATCGCTAGCTCGATCAGACAGAACAGCCTTGCCAATTCCCTCAAGAAGCACCAAGCGTAGTTTCCCATTTTGTACTTTCTTGTCATGGCTCATCAGTTCGAGATACCTGACTGTGCCTAGCCGGGGTCCGAACACGGGCAGGCCGACTCGAACAAACATGCGCTCAATTCGCTTGACCGTTTCTGCATCCAGCCATCCCAGCTGATGCGATAACTCTGCAGCAATTAACGTGCCGGCAGCAACAGCCTCGCCGTGCAGCCATTCACCGTACCCCATGCCTGTTTCGATCGCATGGCCAAATGTATGCCCCAAGTTTAGGAGAGCCCTCTCTCCTGTTTCTTTTTCGTCCGCAGCAACAACTGCAGCTTTGTTTGCACAAGATCGATGAATAGCATGGGTTAGCGCCGATGCATCACGCGCCAACAGCTTTTCGAGATTTTCCTCGAGCCAGACGTAGAACTCTAAATCCCGAATCAATCCGTATTTGATGACCTCGGCCAAGCCTGCCTTCAACTCGCGTTCGGGCAGAGTATTCAGCGTCGAAATATCAGCCAACACCATTTTTGGCTGATAGAACGCCCCGATCATGTTTTTGCCAAGGGGATGATTGATCGCCGTCTTTCCACCAACCGAAGAGTCGACTTGGGATAAAAGAGTCGTCGGCACCTGAATAAATGGCATCCCGCGCTGGTAGCACGAGGCGGCAAACCCCCCCATATCCCCTACCACTCCTCCGCCCAAAGCAATCAAAGTAGTTCCGCGCTCGCAACGCGCACCCAGCAAGGCGTCAAAAATCAAGTTCAGTGTTTCCCAGGTCTTGAACTGTTCGCCATCAGGCAACACCACGGGGAGAACTGAAACCCCTTCGGCTTCCAGCGCGGACCTCAGCATTTCGAGATACAGGGGAGCAACGGTGGTGTTCGTTACCACTACAACTTTTTTTTGCTTGATGTGAGGCAGAATCAAATCCACCTGTGTGAGGACGCCGGTTCCGATATGAATCGGATACGAGCGATCTCCAAGTGCGACACTGAGCGTTTCTATCATGTTGTGCATTGACGGTTAAATTCTCTCAGGAGATGCAGGACGATTCCGGATGCAACGAGACGGCCGCCATCAACCACGAGATGGGCAGCCTCTCGGTAAAGCGGGTCACGGACGGAATGCAATTCTTCCAACTTTGCAAGCGGGTCCGCTACTTGCAATAAAGGGCGATTGCGGTCATGCCGCGTACGCTCAAAAAGCAAAGCAGGCGGAACGTTTAGGTATACCACCCACCCGGTTTCGTGCAACCTGCGACGATTCTCGGGGTTGATTACTACGCCGCCACCAGTTGCCATCACAATGTTGGGCGATTCGGTAAGCTCCTGAATCGTCTGGGCTTCCCGCCGCCGAAAGCCTTCCTCCCCTTCAATTTCGAAGATTGTGGGGATAGGCACACCTGTCCGCTCAACAATCTCGTGATCAGAATCAAAGAACGGCCGCCCCAGGCGCTTCGCCAATTGGCGACCGACAGTAGTTTTGCCGGCCCCCATGAGACCGACGAGATATATATTGCGACGATTTTCCACGCTAGGATTTTAGCCGACTACCCGTCATGTACAAAAAAAGGGGCCGGCGTTGCCGACCCCACAAGTGTTAGGCTAGTCAAAATCAGTCAAATTGCATCTTGTCTGAAATCACGCGTGGTGTAATGAACACTAACAACTCGCGGCGTTTTCCGGTGTCACTTTTATATTTAAACAACCACCCGAGGAAGGGGATGTCACCGAGGAGTGGAACCTTGTCAACCGTGTTTTGGGAGTCAGTGATAAACACGCCACCAATCACTACAGTCCCGCCATTTTCCACAACAACATTCGTCTCAACAATTGAACTCTTGATCGGTGGATTAAGGAATCCATTTACACTAACAGCTCGAGTCCAATCTGGCTCTTCTTTTTTTACAATCAAGTTCATCCTGACCGTACCCTCAGGGGTTATTTGAGGAGTTACCTCAAGCGATAATTTTGCAGGCTTGAAGGCAACCGTATAGGTTGTTGCGCCACTGGAAGTTTGCGCAGTAATGTACGGAACCTCCGTACCATCTTCAATCTTGGCCTTTACGTTATTCGCGGTAATTACTCTCGGACTGGAAATAATTTTACCAATCCCATCCGACTCTAACGCCGCTAGCTCAACATTCAGAATACGTGTTATTGACGAGTTAAATAGGGAAAAAGCGAGCGCCCCCCCTGTCGTTGGAGTCGGTAAATTTACGCCAACCATCGAATTCTGTATTAACGTTGCAGGGGTTGTCGTTGAACCCGTGGTAACTGCAGGGGTCATTTTTCCACCGGCGAAATTTATCCCAGTACCCAATATTTCGCTAGGCTTGGAATTAATCAAACCTAGCTTCGCGCCAATCTCTCGCTTGAAGTTATCCTGAGCCTCCACAACCCGCGCTTCTATCAAAACCTGCCTCGCAGCTGTGTCAATCGATCGAATGAATGTACGGATTTCCTCGAGTTTAGTTGGAATATCGTTGATGAAAATGATATTCGATTGCGGGTCAGCAACCGCACTACCCCGCTTACTCAATATACGCTGTGCAGCCAGATTGGGACCTGCTGCTGGCGCAGGTGCAGCTCCTGCCCCCGTCAAAGGCAAACCTGCCAGCAGCCTAGCCACATCAGCAGCCTTTTGATAATTCAACTGGAACTGCTCAAGCTTGAGAGGCTCCAGTTCACTGATCTGTTGCTTTGATTCAAAATCGAGTTTTTCGCGGGTGGCAATTTCATCGCGTGGGGCAATCAGAATAATGTTGCCCTTCTTCCGCATATCAAGCCCCTTTTGCTGGAAGATGATATCGATGACCTGATCGGCCGGCACATCCTTCAATACCAGCGTAGTCGTTCCAGTGACAGTTTCGCTGATGACAGCATTTAGATTGAGTTCTTCGGCCATCAAGCGCAACAGGGCACGAACGTCACCATTTTGGTAATTAATACTGACCCTAGGCCCCTGATAGCCGACCTTTGCCCCCTGAACCAATTTATTGGGATCTTCGACGATCTGCTTAACTTCTACAATAAATTGATTGTCGCTTTGATAGGCATTGTGCTCCCACAAACCTTTTGGCGTTATTACCATCCTAACGTTGTCGCCGATTGCCTTGGTTTCGACCGTAGTTACGGGGGTTGCAAAATCCGTAACGTCCAGCTTGCGGCGCAGGCGGTCCGGCACTGTCGTTTTCATGAAATCGACAACCAAATTGGCACCTTGTTGCCGGATATCAATGCCTGTACCCGTATCACTCAGATCAACGATAACCCGGCCCTCGCCATCCTTGCCGCGACGAAACAGCACGTCGCTAACAGCATGCTTCGAACCGACCAGGCTTTCCTCAGCAAAGCGGGTCGTTCGTTGTGCGGCTGAATCTGCCAGTCGCTCAATCGGCGACAGCGTCACATAGAGTGATTTTCCGTCAAGCCGGGTCTTGTAGTTCATGTTCCGGACAAGATTCAGCACCACTCGTGTACGGTCTCCAACTTGTACGACATTCATGCCCCGCAAATCGCCCTGATTGAACACTTGGCTAGTTTTACCCAAGCCGTTTGCAGTCGACTGGAAATCAAGCGCTATTTTTGCGGGATTGGCGACGCTAAAACCCGGTGGCGGTGACGCCAACGGCTCCTTCAGGTCAATCCGGAGAGCAACCTCGTTCCCTTGTTGGGCGACGTTGACTGCTTCAATAGCGTTTGCCGGCAGAGCCTCTGCCTGTGCAGAAGACGACAGAGCAAGGCAGGCCGAGGCTACAGCCATCGCATAGGTTATCAATTTCATTTCTTGCTTCCCTCCTTGCTCTGCAGGTAGAGCGAGCTCTTGCGCTCAGTCCAGTCACCAGCAGAATCCTGAATCAATTCCCGCAGTTGAACTTCCGTATCCAAAATCTGCGTCACCATTCCGAAATCAAGGCCCACATAGTCCCCTACCTTGACTTGCTTGACCTTGTCTTCAACCTGAACAACCGCCATCGGGCGTTTGTTTACATTCATGTAACCGATCATCTTGAGAGACTCAATCGGATACTTTTCCAAAAGGCTGTTACGAACCTCCCTTGCTTCAAAATCCGGCTGAAATGCCCCGCCTTTGCCAGCGACCTGTTTGTATTTGGATTCTGGCTCTATCTTGTTCGGCTTGAACGGATCAATCGTGGCTTCCACCTCATAGGGCACCGGCTCGTATGGCTTAACCTCGGGCAACTTGGGAATATTCCCTCGCATGTCTTTAGTGTTTTCAGCCATCCACTGTTTCAAGTCTTCGTGATCTCCCCCGGCACAAGCGCCAAGGAAACCACACAAGGCAACAAGCACTATTCGTTTCACTTCTTCGCTCCTTGCGCGGCCTTCTTCTCTTGCTCAGCCTTCTTCTGCTTGGCTATCTCTTCCTCATCAAGATAGCGGAATGTCTTGGTCGTGGCATCCAGCGAAAGCTGCCCACCATCCTTGACCGGTGCAATCGAAATATTGTTCAGGGTTACGATGCGAGGCAGTTTTGCGATATCGGCAGCAAAAGCCCCGAAGTCATGATATCCACCATTAATCTTTACAGTGATCGGCAACTCCGCGTAGAAGTCCTTGACCTGCTCCTGCCCCGGCTTGAACAATTCGAACTGCAACCCGCGACCAAGACCAGCCTGGTTAACTTCAATAAGCAGTGCCTCAATTTCTGATTTATCGGGCAGTTGTTTAAGCAATGCGCCGAAAGAGCGATCTATTTCGGCTAGTTGCTGAATATACAAATCCAGATTTACCGCTTGACGTTTCTTGTCAAGATACTGCTGCTTGAGCGTTTCCTCTTCGCGCTGCTTTGTCTCCAACTCGGTTAACTGGTCATTCCAGACAAACCACCAGCCGGCAATGAGAATAGCGACGAAGAGACCAACAAGAACCGTAACCTTCGGAATCAAAGGCCACGCTCCCGGATCATTCGGGTTCATTAGCCGAAAATCGTCGGCTATTGACTGAAAATCAATATTGGGCAAGGAGATAGACTTGGCGTTCACTTTTTCACCTTCCCGTCTTCCTCTGGCTTTACGCGGGTGAGAATGAATGTCATGCCAAATTCGTTGATCCGGCGGCCATTGATCACAACGGCCTTACTTTCGATCAACTGCGGCGTCTCCAGCCAGGGCGAGGCTTCCAGATTACGCATCAATGCCGAGATGCGGGCATTTGACTGCGCGTGACCAGAAATATTGACCTTCAATCCGTCCTGTTTTAGTGATTTTAGGTAAATACCTTCAGGCACCTGCTTCACTAGTTCACTCAACAAATAAACGGTTTCACCGCGGTCGCGTTGCAGGTTCTCAATAACCTGCTTCCGCGAAAGCAAGGCTTGGGTTTGCTCTTTCAGGCGCTTGATTTGATCAAGCTGCTTGTCAAGAACAGCAATTTCCCCTTTGAGAAAATCGTTCGAGCTGTCCTGATTACTGATCGCGCTACCGATAAGGGTGTAAACCGCAAATACAATCAATGCCCCCAGAACAGAGACCAACCCGGACAACACAAAGAATTGCTCTCGCCGAGCCTTTTTGGCCTCTTCGCGATGGGGAAGAAGGTTGATGCGAATCATGATGGATCAAACCTCCGCAGTGCCAAGCCGCAGGCCACCATCAACGATGAGGCATCAGCGAGCAAGCTTTTTGCCCGAACACGGTCAGAGAGCACCATGTTGGCGAAGGGGTTGGCGATCAGCGTATTGACTTGGGTTCTCGTGGCAACAACTTCATCGATACCAGGAATGACCGCACAACCACCAGCCAGAACGATATGATCAACCTGATTGTATTGGGTCGAAGTAAAGAAGAATTGCAACGCACGAGAAACTTCCAGCGCAAGATTCTCCATGAACGGGTTGAGCAACTCTATTTCATAGCCTTCAGGCAAATTTCCCGCCCGCTTGGCCGCTTCAGCATCCTCGTAGCTCATGCCATAATGACGAGAAATATCCTGCGTCAACATTCCGCCACCAAAAGCCTGCTCACGGGCGTAAACCTGCTGCCCATTGCGCAACACTGTCAGGTTCATGATGTTGGCGCCCGCATCTATGAGCGCAACGACCTGATTTTTCCCCGACTCGGGCAACTGGCGCTCGATCAATTCAAATGCAGCCAGTGCCGCGAATGATTCGACATCAACAACGCTTGCCTTAAGGCCGGCAGCATCAGCCACCGCGACCCGATCTTCAACGCGCTCTTTCTTGGAAGCCGCAATCAGAACCTCAAGTTCATCGGGCACAGCAGGAGCAGGACCAATGACCTGATAATCCAGATTCACTTCATCGATGGCGAAGGGAATGTATTGGTTGGCCTCAGTCTCAACCTGAGCCTCAAGCTCTTCATCGCGCAGACCGGCCGGCACAATGATTTTCTTGGTGATGACGGCAGAACCCGGCAAGGCCATCGCGACATTGCGAGTCGATGTACCCATTCGCTTCCAGGCACGCTTTACGCAGTCGACAACACCGTCCAGGTTGGCAATATTGCCATCGGACACCGCATCTTTGGGCAACACCTCTATGGTGTAGCGCTCAACGCGATAGCCGTCCTTCCCATTGGCGGTAAGTTCAACCATCTTTACGGCGGACGAACTGATGTCCAAACCGAACAAGGAACGCGCCTTGGGATTTAACAACGCTGAGATATCTAAGCCCACCAGACCCCCAAAAAGTCCTTACGGAATGCGAAGTTAGCAAAATAACCAATAATTCACTTCAGATGCTAACAATAACATCTAGGCATGTAAAGCAATTTTACGGCGCTGTTTTACCCCAGCGTATAATCCGCGCAACTCCTATTTCGCCAATCTGACCACCGTGCCTTCACTACCTCCGGCGCTGCGCCTAGTATTTTACCCCGTCATATTTTGCCTTGGAATAATTGCCATTGGCATAGCCATGGCGCTGATCGTTCTTGTACTCACCTACCCAAATCTGCCGTCGTTGGAGGTGCTGACCGACTATCGCCCGAAGATTCCCTTGCGCGTGTACACGGCCGATGGTTTCCTGATTGGTGAGTTTGGCGAAGAACGTCGTGCCGTTGTGGCCATTGCCGATGTCCCTGCCGTAATGAAACATGCCATTCTGGCGGCCGAGGATGATCGTTTCTATCAGCACGGCGGCATTGACTACACTGGCGTCGTCCGTGCAATCGGCGCGAATCTGCTCGGTGGAGGCAAGCGGCAGGGTGCTTCGACCATTACCCAGCAAGTGGCGCGCAATTTCTTCCTGACTGGCGAAAAAACCTACACCCGCAAGCTTTATGAGGCCCTTCTGTCCTTCAAGATAGAAAGCAACCTGTCAAAGGACCAGATTTTCGAGCTGTACATCAACCAGATCTTCCTTGGCCAACGCGCCTATGGTTTTGCTGCTGCTTCCCAGATTTACTTCGGAAAGCCACTCAAGGACATTTCGATTGCCGAAGCGGCGATGCTGGCCGGCTTACCAAAAGCGCCGTCCGCCTACAACCCGATCGTCAATCCGAATCGGGCCAGACTACGCCAGCACTACGTCCTGCGCCGCATGCGTGAATTGGGCCATATCACAGAGACTCAGCACGAAGCCGCCCTCAAGGAACCACTGGTCGTCAAACGGGAATTAGCCGAATACGCCGTCCACGCCGAGTACGTGGCAGAAATGGCTCGACAGATTACCGCCGAGCGCTTCCCGGAAGAGGTTTACTCACGCGGCATGAAGGTTTACACGACCCTTATCAAGGCGGAGCAGGAGGCTGCTTATACCAGCCTGCGCAAGGGTGTCATGGATTACGACCGGCGACACGGCTACCGTGGTGCCGAATCCTATCTGGACATGAAGGACATCAAATCCGATCAGGACGAGGCAATCGACGAAGCTCTGCAGGACATTCCCGATGCCGGCGACCTGGTCCCGGCACTTGTTCTGGCGGCCGATGCAAAACAGATCAAGGTCTATCGCAAGGGTGGCGAAGTCGTAAATCTGACCGGCGACGCCATGAAATTTGCTGCAAAAATGCTCGACGACAAGGCGCCCCCCAACAAGCGCCTCAAGCGCAGCGCCATCGTTCGCCTGCAAAAGGACGACAAAGGCGGCTGGCTGATCAGCCAGCTACCAGAGGTCGAATCCGCATTCGTCGCGGTCGACCCGAAAGACGGGGCAATTCGGGCATTGGTTGGTGGCTTCGACTTTAACCGCAACAAGTTCAACCATGTCACCCAGGCCTGGCGACAACCGGGTTCCAGCTTCAAGCCTTTCATCTACTCGGCATCGCTGGAAAAAGGCTATAGCCCAAACAGCGTCATCGCGGACGAACCCATCATCATCCCGGCCAGCCAGACAGGCGCTGCGGCCTGGGAACCGCACAACTACGATGGCAAGTACGAAGGCCCGATGCGCATGCGGACAGCACTGGCCAAGTCGAAAAACATGGTGTCGATCCGCATATTGCAGTCAATCGGCACTCATTACGCGCAGGACTATGCGGCACGTTTTGGTTTTGACGCCGCCAAACACCCACCTTACCTGACGATGGCGCTGGGTGCCGGATCGGTCACCCCCTGGCAGATGGTGACAGCCTATTCCGTCTTCGCCAATGGCGGCTTCCTGATCAATCCTTTCGTCGTTCGCGAGATTCGCGACGGATCCAATCAGGTTCTGGCGGTCTCGGCAGCACCTGAAGCCGGCAATGAAGCGGCGCGCGTCATCGACCCGCGCAACGCTTTCATGATGGATGCCATGCTGCGCGACGTCACTATCTACGGCACCGCCGCCAAGGCTTCGGCCATTCTCAAGCGCCAGGACCTGGCCGGCAAGACAGGCACTACCAACGAATATCTGGACGCGTGGTTCTGCGGCTACCAGATGACGGTCAGTGGCTGCGCCTGGATCGGCTTCGATCAGCCGAGAAAGCTGGGCGACAAGGAAACGGGCGGCGCCGCTGCACTGCCGATCTGGATCGGCTACATGAATCGGGCATTAAAAGATGTGCCCATGTCGCTGCCGCAAGCGCCCGAGGGGCTCATTGCTTCTGGCGAAGGCCGCGAACGGAGCTACATCTACGCCGAGAATGCGGCAAAGGAGAAACTACCGGAGGAGGAAGCTCAGGAAGCAGTTCCGCTGCCGAAGCCGGACCTCAGCGCACCGCCAGCCGACTGATCAACGCAGGTCGATAGTCTCGCCGGCCTGCTGACTGGCGAGCATCGATAGTTTTTCCATCAGTTCGGCGGCATCGCGGGTATCGCGCCAGACCGCGCCGTCCCAACGAAAATGAAAGCCGCCCGAGCGCGCCGCGACCCAGATTTCCCGGGCTACGCCATGGCGATTGACGATGATCTTGCTGCCATCATCAAACTCGATCTCGAGTACGCCACCGGCTGCCAACTGGCAATCTACATCGGCCCCGCTCGCCTCCAGCGCCGCATCGATTCTGGCCAGCGTGGCATCGGCCAGGGTGTTGAATTCCTTGTCATCCATCGTGTGCTACCATCCCACTCTTCGCTGACAGCGCCCCGAACATGTCCAGAATCGCCGCCTTGCTGATTATCCTGAGCCTTGCCGCCTGCGGCATGAAAGGCCAGCTTGAAAGGCCGCCTGGTCCGGCGCCGGAACCGCTGCTGGGCACTACCCAGCCGGCCGCCAAGGATGTTAGCACGACCTCTCGCCCCCAAGCCCAATGAGCCAATTTGCCCTGAAGAATGGCGTCCTGCACGCCGAATCCGTTGCCCTGCCGACGATTGCCGATCAATTCGGCACGCCCGCTTATGTCTATTCCCGTGCCGCGCTGGAAGCCTCGCTGCGCGAATTCCATGATGTCCTCGGCACCCATCCGGCCGGTCAGGGCGCACTGGTCTGCTACGCCGCCAAGGCCAACTCCAATCTCGCCATCCTGAACCTCTTTGCCCGGCTCGGCGCCGGTTTCGACATCGTTTCCGGCGGCGAATTGCAGCGCGTACTGGCTGCCGGCGCCGACCCGAAAAAGGTTGTTTTTTCAGGCGTCGGGAAGACTGCGGCCGAGATGAAGCAGGGGCTCGAAGCCGGCATTTTCTGCTTCAACATCGAATCGATTCCCGAGCTCGAGCGCCTCAACGAAGTGGCCGGCCAGTGCGGCAAGCGGGCGCCGATCAGCCTGCGCGTCAACCCGAACGTCGACCCGAAGACGCACCCCTACATTTCCACTGGACTCAAGGGCGCCAAGTTCGGCGTGGCCTACGACGACGCGCTGCCGCTCTATCGTCGCGCCGCTGCCTTGCCGAACATCGAAATCGCCGGCGTCGACTGCCATATCGGTTCGCAACTGCTCGATCCGTCGCCCTTCGTCGAAGCGCTCGACCGCATCCTGGCCCTCGTCGACCAGCTGGCCGCCGAAGGGATCCGCATTCACCACCTCGATCTCGGTGGCGGGCTTGGTATCCAGTACAGCGCCGATCAGGTGCAGCCTACCGTCGCTGCCTATCTGACTCCGCTGCTCGACAAGCTGGCCGGTCGCGGTCTGCAGGTCGTACTCGAACCGGGTCGCCGGCTGGTCGGCAACGCCGGTCTGCTGCTCACGCGCATTGAATACCTCAAGCAGGGGGAGGCCAAGAACTTCGCCATCATCGACGCCGCCATGAACGACCTCATGCGCCCGGCGCTCTACGAAGCCTGGCATGACATCCTGCCCGTCACGCCGCGCACGGGCGCCACCACCGAATACGACGTCGTCGGCCCGGTCTGCGAAACCGGCGATTTCCTCGGCCAGGAGCGTTCTCTGGCTGTTGAAGCCGGTGACCTGCTGGCAGTGATGTCGGCCGGCGCCTACGGCATGGCCATGGCCTCGAACTACAACACGCGGCCGCGCGCAGTTGAAGTCATGGTCGATGGCGACAAACTCCACGTCATCCGCCAGCGCGAAACCGTCGAACAGCTCTTCGCCGGCGAGTCCATTCTGCCCAAGTGAGCCTGCGCGTCGACAAATGGCTGTGGGCGGCGCGTTTTTTCAAGACGCGCTCACTGGCCAGCGACGCGCTCAGTGGCGGCAAGGTAAAGGTAAACGGCAGCGCCACCAAGCCGGCGCGCGACCTCAAGGTCGGTGACCGACTCGACATCGCCAACGGTGAAACGCGCTGGGAAGTGAGCGTCAAGGCGCTCTCCGACAAACGCGGCCCGGCACCGGAAGCCCGGCTGCTCTACGAGGAAACGCCTGAGAGCGTTGCGGCGCGCGAAGCGGCACGGACGAGCCGAGCATTCGTCCAGGATCCCGCCGCTGACATCCACGGCCGGCCAACCAAGCGCGACAGGCGCCAGATGGACCGTTTTGGCCGTTGAATCGGCAATTCCACGGTCAACCGGAAAAATTGGCCAAAATTGAAATCCTGCCACCTCGTTACCACGAGGAAATGGCGCTTCCGGATCACAGCACGTAAGCCAGCGCCAGCGGCAAAAATAGCAACGCCGCCAGATTGCCGATCAGCACGATGGAGGCGACACGCTGCGGTTCCTGCTTGTAACGCTCGGCAAACAGGAAGTTGAGCACAGCCGGCGGTAGCGCACCGAACACGAAGAGCATCGCGGCGTCCCGCCCCTGCAAGCCCAACATCTGAATGACTCCGGCCGCAATGAGCATGCCGGCCACTGGCCGCAACAAGGCACTGCCTACGGCAAGCTTCCATTCACTGAAAGAGACATCGGTCATCCTCACGCCAAGCGAGAAGAGCAGCAGGGGCACCGAAACATCGCCCAGCATCTTGATGCCAATGATCAACGGGGTCCAGATCGGGATCTTGACGAGCGCCACCGTCAGGCCGGCTATTGCGGCAAACACCACCGGAACACGCCACAAGGTCAAAATGCGCGTCGTCGGGTCGAGCAGGCGGGCGCCGAAGGAAAAATGCAGGGTATTTTCGACCATGAACAGGATCACGGCCGCCGGCAATGCGCTCTCCCCCCAGGCCAGGACGGCAAGCGGCAGGCCGATGTTGCCGGAATTGTTGAAGAGCATGGGAGGCACCAGCGTCTTCGGCTGGATGCCAAACAGGCGGGCAATCGGCCAGGCGAGCAGACCACAGGTCACCAGAACAAGAAAGCCACCCAGCGCCAAGGGCGCATAGGCCGCGAGCTCGAAGGACTTGCCGGCCATCGCGGCGAAAACCAGGGCCGGGATAAAAATATCCATGTTCAGCCGGTTGGCGACGGCCATTTCCGGCTTGTGCTTGCGGCCGTAAAAGTAGCCGGCCGCGACGATCCCGAAAATGGGGAACAGAATGACCAGCAGACGGAAACTCAGGCTTTGCTCGTCCAAGCGGAAGGCCTCAAATGGGAGTGGGCTACAAAGAGGATTGTGCGGACACCGACTATGTCCGCACAGCAGGGATTACCCCTAAAGATCAGAGAACGTAGCGCGACAGGTCTTCGTCGGCCGCCACTTCGCCGAGCTTTTCGTTGACGTAGGCGGCATCGACCTGGACAGTTTCCAGACCGGCCTTGCCGGCGTCAAACGAGACCTCTTCGAGCAACTTTTCCATGACCGTATGCAGGCGACGGGCACCGATGTTCTCGGTCCGCTCATTCACCTGGAAGGCAATTTCGGCCATGCGCCGGATACCGTCTTCGGCAAAGGCGATGTGCACACCTTCGGTTGCCAGCAACGCTTCGTACTGCTTGGTCAGACAGGCATCGGTCTGGGTCAGGATGCACTCGAAATCGGCCACCGACAGCGAGTCGAGCTCGACGCGGATCGGGAAGCGGCCCTGCAACTCGGGAATCAAGTCGGACGGCTTGGACAGATGGAAGGCACCCGAGGCGATGAACAGGATGTGGTCAGTCTTGATCATGCCGTACTTGGTCGACACGGTCGTGCCCTCGACCAGCGGCAGCAGGTCGCGCTGGACCCCCTGGCGTGACACATCGGCGCCCTGCATTTCCGAGCGGCTGGCGATCTTGTCGAGCTCGTCGAGGAAAACGATGCCGTTCTGCTCGACGGCCTTGACCGCCTCGAGCTTGACGTCCTCGTCATTGACCAGCTTGGCTGCTTCCTCGTCGGTCAGCAGCTTGAGGGCCTCCTTGATCGGCAGCTTGCGCGACTTCTTCTTGCCACCGCCAACGCTCTGGAACATGCCTTGAATCTGCTGGGTGAGCTCCTCCATGCCGGGCGGCGCGAAGATTTCAGCCTGCATGCCTGGCACGGCGACTTCGATGTCGATTTCCTTGTCGTCGAGCTCGCCTTCGCGCAGCTTCTTGCGGAATTTCTGGCGGGTCGTGTTATCGCTGGCGGTCGACTCGGAATTCTCGGCAAAAAAGTTGGGGCCGCGCGCCGTTGGCAACAGGACGTCGAGGATACGTTCCTCGGCCGCATCTTCAGCCCGGGCGCGCATGGTTTTCATGGCACGTTCGCGGTGCGACTTGATGGCCATTTCGACCAGATCGCGGATGATCGTCTCGACATCGCGGCCGACGTAGCCGACTTCGGTAAACTTGGTCGCCTCGATCTTGATGAAGGGTGCGTTGGCCAGACGGGCCAGGCGGCGGGCGATCTCCGTCTTGCCGACACCGGTCGGCCCGATCATCAGGATGTTCTTCGGCGTGATTTCCTGCCGCAACGGCTCGGCCACCTGCGAACGCCGCCAGCGATTGCGCAAGGCAATGGCGACAGCCTTCTTGGCATTCTTCTGCCCGACGATGTGCTTGTCGAGTTCCGACACGATTTCCTGTGGCGTCATGGTCGTCATTCGAGCACCTCGAGCGTGAAGTTGCGGTTGGTGTAGATACAGATGTCGCCGGCGATTTCCAGTGACTTGGTAACGATCTCGCGCGGTGCCAGCTCGGTATTTTCGAGCAGTGCCCGGGCCGCGCTCTGCGCGTAGGAGCCACCGGAACCGATGGCGACGATGCCCTGCTCTGGCTCCAGCACATCGCCGTTACCGGTGATGATCAGCGACACATCGCGATCAGCCACCGACAGCATGGCTTCCAGACGGCGCAGGGCGCGGTCGGAACGCCAGTCCTTGGCCAGTTCGACAGCCGAACGCAACAGATTGCCCTGATGCTTTTCCAGCTTGGCCTCAAAACGCTCGAACAGCGTGAAGGCATCGGCCGTACCGCCGGCAAAGCCAGCCAGAATACGGCCGTTGTACAGGCGACGAACCTTCTTGGCGGTGGCCTTGATGACGATGTTGCCCAGCGTGACCTGGCCATCGCCGCCCATGGCGACGGAATTGCCCCGGCGCACCGACAGGATCGTCGTGCCGTGATATTGCTCCATGTTTTTTCCTGAATTAAGACTTGGGAACGAGAATGCGCGCCTGCTTGTTGAGGCCGACCACGGCCATCAACTCGGCGACCAGATGATTCGGGCTGCGGATGACGATGTCGCGCCCCGCCGCCTTGTACGGCGCGAGGCGGTTGACCAGCTGCCCGGCCGAAACGAAATCGAGCCGGCGCACGCCGGAAAAATCGAGGATCGGCTGTTCTGACCCCTCTATGACAGCCACCAACTCATCAAAGCGGCAGCCCTTGAGGTCACCCGACAAATAATGCGCGTCATCGACCGGGCGTTCCGCTGCAGCGGACACCGCGGGCGCGGCGACCGCCACTCTGGGCTCCCACGACGGAGGCGACAACTCGAAGGTCACCGCAAAATCGACGGCTCGCTCCTCGAACGCATCCTGCGTGCCGTGCCGCTGCAACAACTCGAGCAACAGGCGCCAGGACGGCTCGTGGGCCGTATCGCCAGCCACCATGCGGCAATTCAAGCGATCGATAAAAACATCCGTACCGATCAGCGTTACCGCCAGCCGACCCTTTCTGGCCCGGCTCAGCAGATCGGCCAGTTGCCCGGCCACCTCGTCGTCGCAACCGATGAGCTTGGTGCAATCAACCGTGACCTGTGCCTTTTGCTCGACCAGTTTGGCCAGCTCAGTCACCGGCAAGGCACCTTCCTCGGTCAGCACGCCCTGCAGGAAAATCTTGTGCGGACCGACCGCACCGGTGGCCTGCTTGGCGGCTGGCGATTGCTGCGACCAGGTTGGCGGTGACATTTCACAGGCTTCGGCGTAATCGGCACCGAGCTTCTCGAACGCAGCCCGCTCACCGGTCGCCTGCAGCAGATCGAACAGCAGCAGCCAGAAACGCCGGCCTTCCCGGCCGTGGTAGGAGCGGACGAATGTCTCGAGCAGCGAGCGCGCAGCGCCATCCTGGCCGTTGGCATAGAGGACGACAACCTGCTCGACGCAGGCTTGCAGCGGGTCGTCGTCGTGATTGACGTCGATGCCCATGACGCTGGATTCAGTGAAATCGTCGCTGTCGAAATCGTCGATGGCGAAATCGGAATCGGCCGCCGGCGGCTGCAGTGGGGTAGCCGCCCCCTTACTGTCTGGCTTGCGAGCAGCCGGTGCGGGCTGAGGCTTGGTCGGCTTACCGGGGGTAAATTCCAGATCCGGCAGCGGCTCGGGCAGCGACTTGGGTTGATCCTCGACTGGTGCTACAGGCGCCTTGGCCTCTGGCAGCGGGGCCGGTGCACGCGGACGGGCGGCCGGCCGTTCGGGCATCTTCTTGTCCTGCTTCTTGAAAAAGGAAAAAACCATAACCACTCCGCACGCGGGGGAGTAGTTTTAGCATGCCCTCGCACTTCATGCAACGAGCAAGCCGGCCAACACGAGCAGAAGCGCGAGAACCGGCCCGAAGGGCTGGTCGAGTCCGAGCGCCAGGGCAAAGGCAGCGACATACGCCAGGACACCGATGGCCAAGGCCCAGCGTAGGCCAGAACGCCAGTTGGCAGCACGCCGGAAGGCCAGCCACGGCGGGATGAAGACCAGGGCGAATGCACCCATGACGCCCAGGCTCATGGTGGCCAGCGCCAGGGTGAACGCCGCCATCAGATCGAAACCCACCTGGATCGGCCAGGCCGACAGGCCGCGCAAACGAAAGAGATCGGGATAAACGCGGGCCAGCAACAAACGGGACGACAACGCACGCAAGGCGAACAAGACAACGAGCCCTCCGCTGGCGACCGGCCATAGTTCCTGACTGCTGGCGAAATAGAGTTGTCCGTCGAACAGGGCATGGCCCAGACGTTCGGCCATCGGCGCGTTGGCGGCCAGCAAGACGGCGATGGCCCAGCCGCCGACCAGCAACAGGGCATCGCTTGCCCCGCCGGACAGTCGTTGGGCAAACAGGCGCCGACCAGAACCGGCCAGGGCGGCCGTGGACAGCCCGCCGAGCACTGGCGGCACGCCAGCCAGCAGGGCAAGCAAGGCCCCGGCCGCGGCAACATGGGAATAGGCCAGCGCGGCCAGCCATTCGTCGCGTAAACGCAGGTAGCAGCCGAGCACCGGCAGCACGATGGCGCAGGCCAGGCCCGTCAGGAAAGGAATCAGGAAAAGTTCAGTCGACATCGCTCCCTCTCAGACCGATCACCCGGTCGCACACGGCGTCGACAAAGGCCGTGTCGTGACTGACGACGAGAATGCCGGCCCCGGCTGCCGCCCGGTCGCGCAGGTGTTCGGTCAGGTGGGCGACACCGGCCACGTCGAGATTGTTGGTCGGTTCGTCGAGCAGCACCAGATCGGCCGGTGCCTGCAGGACCGCCCATAGCGTCAGGTAATGGCGCTGGCCGCCGGACAAGCGGTCGAGCCGGATGTCGAGACGACCGGCCAGCCAGGTCGGCAGACCGTCGGATGCAGCCCCGGTCAGCGCCAGCAGCTCGCGCCCGGACAAGGGCATGCCGACGACCGGCGGCACGTCCTGCCTCTGCAAGGCCAAGCGAACGCCCGGAGATTGCTCGATGCGCCCGGAAAACACTTTGGCCCGGCCGGCAAAAGCCGCGAGCAGCGTACTTTTGCCGACGCCGTTGGGACCGGTCAGGCCGACGATCTCACCGGCCGCGACGCTCAAGTCGAGCGGCTGCGTCGCCGGCTGCTGCCAGCCGACGACGAGCTTCTCGGTACGGAGAAGAAGGCTCACCGCAGTCCTTTCAACAAACGCTGAAGCGTATCGTCGAACAGCCCGAACAAGTCTTTCGCCTCAGGCGTGCCCCCCACCGTGTAGGGCAGCAGGATGGCCGGCATGCCGGTCTTTCCTGCCATCCACTGGCTCGGCCCTTCCTGCTGATAGGCGGCACGCAGGACCATTTGGGCCGGCGCGCCCGGCTGGCGTGCCAGGAGGCCGGTCAAATGACCGCTGGTCGGCTCGATGCCGGGCTTCGGTTCGAGCGTGCCGACTTCCTTCATGCCCAGCCAGTTGAGCAAATAGACGAAGGAGGCGTGGTGAACGAGCACCGGCACGCCCTTGAGTGGGGCCGCGTCTTTCTGCCAGCGCGTCATTGCCGTCTGCCATTTGCCGGCGAAGGCCTGGTAGCCGGCCTGATAGGCGGCGGCGTTGGGCGCGTCGAGTTCGGCCATGCGCGCCGTCAGTGCCTCGCCGACTTTCAGCACATTGCGTGGATCGAGGTGGGTGTGTGGATTGCCGGCGGCATGAACGTCGCCGTTGGCGCGGTCGAGCGTGGCCGGGAGTTCAAGGCGATTGACGAAGTTGGCCGCCTGAAAATAACCCGGCTGACCGTTCTGGATGGCCGCATTTCCCGAATCGCGCAGGACCAGCGGCAACCAGCCGATTTCCAGATCGGCACCGGCGGCGATGACCAGATTGGCCTGCCGCGCTTGTGCCAGCAGCGACGGCTTGGCCTCGATGCGGTGTGGGTCCTGGAAGGCGTTGGTCGCGGTATAGACCTTGACCTTGCCGCCCCCGATTTCCTGCGCCAGCGCACCCCATTCCGGCACGGTGGCGAAGATTTTCAGGTCGGCCTGGGCGCTTCCCACGGTCAACCCGAAAAAACAGGCAAAAATGAAATGTTTCATGGTCGGCTCCTAGAACTTGTGTGCGCCGTGGGCGCCCAGGCTCATGACGTACTGCAGGGTCAGCTGATTGTCGGTGATGCCGAACATCGACTTGTCCTGCGCAATCTGCAGACGGACGCGCGAGAACTCGCTCCAGCTGCAATCGACCATCGCCGACGCCTTTTTCGGGCGATAGCTGTCGACAACCAGATTGGCCGCATTGGCGCCGAAATCACGCGTACCGCTGTCAAGCTGCTCATAACGCAAGCCGGCCCGCCATTGCGGCGTGAATTGATAGACGCCCTGGGCGTACCAGCCGGACTGGCGGGTCTTGTAGCTGCTATCAACCGACGTCGCGTTCAAACTGCCCTTCTCCTCGCGCACGAAATACTCGCTCTGGAACTTGAAGTTCTGATGCGCCGAATTGCCGTTCGGCGCCCACTTCCAGACGAAATCAGCCAGCCAGGTCGACGAATCGCCGTTGAAAACGCCCTGCGCGACGTTACCACCCAGTTGTTCGACAAAGTCCGAACTCCGCTCGCTAGCCCGCGTCTTCAACCACGACGCTCCGGCTCGCCAGCTATTGGAGACGCCGACATCGTCGCCGACATGGATATACAGCGCGCCGCCGCCAGTTCCATTGTTGTTGTGATCAGTCCCCGGAAAATTAGCGCCGCGACCAATTTCAGAACCCAGTTCGACAAACAGCGACGTCGGCGCCAGCCATTTCAGCTGCACGCCATCCTGCACATAGCTGGCCCCTTCGCCGAACATCGCCTGGTACATGAGCGGAGCATCGGCAAAATCCCACATGTGCGGATGTTGCTCGTTGAGGTAACCGATGCTCGAGCGATAACGCCCCACTTTCAGGCCGACGCCCTGGCCGATGGCCAGCGACTGGAACCACGCTTCCTCGATATTGGCCTGACCGTCAGCCATCGCCACGATGACCTGACCGCGCCAGTAGGGATCGATATTGGCAGCCAGCACCAGCTCCGTTTCATCGACCGAAAAGCCGCGCGTGTTCAAGCCCTCGCCGCCCGGCACAAAGCCGGTGATGCCTCGCCCCGGAACGTTTTTGGCGTGGCGGTACTGCCCCTGGAGAATCAGCGAGACTTCGGGATTGAAGGCGTTAGTAGGCGCCACGGACTGGCGATTTTCCACCGGGCTTGGCGCCGGCACCGACTTTTCGGATTTAGCCTGCGAGCTGGCCTGTGATTCAGCCTGAACCAGCCGCTGTTCGAGCGCCGCAATGCGCTGCTCGTAGGTTTTTTTCATGTCGTCGATCTGGGCGCGGATGGCGGCCAGATCGGCATCGGATGCGGCGTGCGCGCCGCATGAGGCAGCCAGCAAGGCCGCCATGGCAAAAGACTTTTGCATGGAAATTTCCTGAAATTGCGTAATAAACGGCCAAGCGCGGTGCTTCCACGGTCAACCGGAAAAAGAGGGCAATTTCAGAAAAGAGGCGGACCCTGCTGAGTCGCGATGGGCGCCGGAAAGGCGCTACGGCCATGCGCCGAAAAAGACGTCGGAACGAACTGAAGGGCCAGTACCGGCGGCAGCGCCGCCAGCGACGGCAAGGCCACGCCGAGATCATGCGCCGCCAGACAAAGCTGGCAGACATGCGTCGGCAAACCATCATCGTTGCTCGCCGCATGCTCAACCGCGTGCGCCCCCGCCGCCAGTTGGGCGAAGAGGAGCACGACAACGAGAAGGAGCCGGCGCAGATGAAGCATCTGTTCAGTTTATCAGCTTGGCTTTACGGTCAGATGACGGAGCGGCGCTCAGTCCACCTGCACCAGCAAGCCTTTGAGATATTCGCCTTCCGGGAAGTTCAACGCCACCGGATGATCGGCCGCGCCGGCCAGGCGACGAACGATACGTGCGCTGCGCCCGGCATCGAGCGCCGAGTCGGCGATGATTTTCTGGAACATTTCCAGCCCGACGCCGCCCGAACACGAATAGGTCATCAACAGCCCACCGGGCTTGAGCAGCCGGCAACCCAGAATATTGATGTCCTTGTAAGCCTTCGCCGCCCGGTCTGCATGAGCCGCGGACGGCGCAAACTTGGGCGGATCGAGGACGATGAGGTCGAACAGCTGGCCCGCCTTGCGAAAATCGCGCAGCGCCTGAAACACATCCGCCTCCTGCCATTGCGCCCGGTCGGCCGGCAACTTCGGATTCAGGGCCAAATTGGCCTGGGCCTGCGCCAGCGCCGGGCCCGAGGAATCGATGGACAGTACGCTCTTGGCACCGCCGGCCAGCGCCTGCAGCGAAAAACCGCCGGTGTAGCAGAAGCAGTTCAGGACATCCTTGCCGGCCGCCAACGCGCCGAGCAAGGCGCGGTTCTCGCGCTGGTCGAGATAGAAACCGGTCTTGTGGCCGCCAGCAATATCGATAGCCAGCCGGACACCATTTTCATCGATGGACAACGGCGTCGCCGGCGCCTCGCCATGCAGCCAGCCGGTCGTCGGACCCAGCCCCTCAAGGCCACGAACATCGGAATCGGAACGCTCATAGACACGGGCACAGCCGGTTGCCTTGACCAGCCCGGCGACGATGGCATTGCGCCACTTGTCGGCGCCGGCCGAAGTCAGCTGGACAACCACCGTGTCGCCGTACTGGTCGGCAATGACGCCTGGCAAGCCATCGGATTCGGCGTGGATCAGGCGCAAGCCCTGCTGGCCGCGCAGTTCCGGCAGCGACTGACGCAGCGCCACGGCCGCCGCGATGCGCCGCTTGAAGAAGGCGTCGTCGATCGGCTCGTCGGCATCGAAAGTCCAGAAGCGTGCGCGAATCTGCGACTTCGGACTGTAGGCAGCGCGCCCGAGCGGCCGCAGGTTGTCGGCCAGCACTTCGACCGTATCACCCGGCCGTGCCCGGCCTTCAAGGCGGCCGACCGAACCGGCGAACAACCACGGATGATGCTTGAACGCCGAACGTTCCTTGCCCGGAAGCAGAATCAGCTGAGCCATGTTTTTCCCGAAGTCAAAAATGAAGAAGCCCCGGTCACCTTGCGGCAACCGGGGCTCGGAATACTGGCGAAAACTTAAGCGCCCAGGGCCTTACGGTTGCGCTGATGGCACTCGGCACCGTACATGACCTTGAACATGGTCTTGCTCATGCCCTTGAACAGGCGCTTGGTGGACTTGGAAATGCAGCGGCGCTCCAGCGAGGAACGGCGAACACGATTGATGGTAGCGGCCATGATAACTCCTTGAATCCAGCGATTTTGCGAAACCGCAGAGGATAGCGCCCTGTGGATGAATCGTCAACGAAGCCTTGATTTTTGGCCGATTTTCCCGGTTGACCGTGGAATTGCCCGGCTATTTCGCCTTGGCCCGCGGATGGGCCGAATCGTAGACCTTGGCCAGATGCTGGAAGTCGAGATGGGTATAGACCTGCGTCGAGGCGATGCTGGCGTGGCCGAGCATTTCCTGGACCGCACGCAGGTCGCCCGAGGACTGCAGGACGTGCGACGCGAACGAATGGCGCAGCATGTGCGGATGAACGTGCGCCGGCAATCCCAGTAGCACGGCGCGCCGGGCCAGCCGTGCTTCAACCAGACGCGGGCTAATACGCCCGCCGCGCTGGCCGACGAACAGCGCTTTTTCCGCTGGCCTGGCCAATTGATCCCGCAACGCAGCCCAGGCTGCCAGCGCCTCGCGCGCCTTGCTGCCAACCGGCACCAGGCGCAACTTGCTGCGCTTGCCGAGCACGCGGATCTCGCCTTCATGCGCCACGCTGTCGAGCACCTCACAATCAAGCGAAACCAGTTCGGCCAGGCGCAGGCCGGAGGAGTAGAACAGCTCGAACATCGCCAGATCGCGCGCCCCCAGAACCGGATCGTCGTCCTCGAAGGGTGCCAGCAAGCGGGCAGTTTCGTCGACGGACAAAGCCTTGGGCAGCAGACGCGGCGATTTCGGCGGCCGGATGCCATCGCAGGGATTGGCCTTGATTTGGCCGCGTTCGCCTAGCCAGCCAAAGAAGCCGCGCCAGGCCGACAACGTCCGCGCCAGCGAACGACCACCCAAGCCCTGACCATGGAGCTGGGCGACAAAGCGGCGAATGTGATGCACCAGCAGGCTGGCCAGCGGCGTTTCCCCTGCCGACGTCAGCAGCTTTTCAAGATCACGCCGATAATTGGAAATGGTGTGCGGCGACAGCCGGCGCTGATCCGAAAGTTCGGCCAGCCAGGCGTCGACCGCAGCAGCCGGACTCACAGCACGCTCTTGGTCACTCTGGCCAGGGCTGCGGAAACCATTTCACCGAGACGCTCGAGATAGAGCGTGCCCATGTCGGCGTAGAAGCGCTGCGCGTCCTCGCTGCCCAGCGCAATCATGCCGATGGTGCCGCCACCGTTGCGCAGGGCGATCAGCGCCTGCGAGCGAATATGCGAGGCCGCCTCGCCAAACCACGAGGTTGTACCGAAACCGGCAGTCGAGCCGCAGTACGGCCGGGCCAGCGTTTCAGCGAAAACCTGCAACTCCTCGCTGACCGCCGCAAATTCCGGCAGATCCTCGATGCCTTCCGGCTTGTCCCACAAACGCAGGGCAACATGCGGCACGGAAAAATCGTCGCGCAGATGAAAGTTGAGCAGATGGATCACCGCCTGGAAGGTCTCGGCGGCAATCAGCGCGACGGAGAGACGATGCACTTTTTCGCCGATCTGGTCGTTTTCCTCGCCGAACGAAATCAGTTCAGCCAGCTTGCTCTCGGTCGCCCGATTCTTGTCGCGCAGCGTCAGCATCTGGCGCTCGGCCAGCGACACAGTGCGCCCGCCGTGTGGATGTGGCACGAATATCTGGGCCATGAGGTCGGCGTACTGTTCGAAAAAGCTCGGGTTATTTTTCAGGTAGTCCGCGATTTCTTCGGGGAACATGGCGCTCATAATTCAATTTCTCCAGTAAATACCGTTACCGCCGGACCGGTCATCAAAACCGGCCGCTCGCCGCCGCCCCAGGCAATATTCAGGTCGCCACCGCGCGTCGCGACGCGGACCGGCGAATCAAGCAGACCGCGGCGAATGCCGGCAACCACCGCCGCACAGGCACCGGTGCCACACGCCATCGTTTCGCCCGCCCCGCGCTCATAAACGCGCAGCTTGATGGCGTGGCGATCGACGATCTGCATGAATCCAGCATTGACCCGCTGCGGAAAGCGGGGGTGCTTTTCGATCAAGGGCCCGTGCTCGCCAACCGGCGCCGAATCAACACTCTCGACGACCTGCACGGCGTGCGGATTACCCATCGAGACCACGCTCGTTTCGAGTGTTTCGTCTGCCACGTCGAGCATGTGCACGATCACATCGTCATCGGCCAGGAAGGGGATTTCAGCCGGCAAAAAGCGGGGAACACCCATGTCCACCGTGACATTGCCATCGCCTTCAAGGCGCGGGCTGATGATGCCCTTCATTGTTTCGACACGAATCTCGCGCTTGTCGGTCAGCCCCTGCTCATGGACAAAACGCACGAAGCAGCGCGCCCCGTTGCCACACTGCTCGACCTCGCCTCCGTCGGCGTTGAAGATGCGGTAGCGAAAATCGACACCTGGTTGCATCGCCTTTTCAACCAACAGAATCTGGTCGCAGCCGACACCGAAATGGCGATCGCCCAGATAACACAGTTGCTCCGGCGTCAGCGCCAGCGACTGGCGAACACCGTCAAGAACAACGAAATCGTTGCCCAGACCATGCATTTTCGAGAATTTGAGTTTCACGTACCGCCTCACCAAATGATTTTAAAAAGCATAGCAGAGACAGGTAGTTGCCTCAAAATCTTAAAGCTTCTTCTCCATCACGAAATCGTCCATCACGTAGCCGTGACCGATGTCGTCGACAATCGCTTCACGCACGACGAAACCGTATTTCTTGTACGAATTGATGGCCTTGTCGTTGCGCTTGTTAACCGCCAGGATCACACAGGGATAGCCCTCTTTTTTGGCCCGAGCCGCGACATGAGCAATGAGCTGGCCACCAACGCCCTGGCGCTGCACGTCAGGGTGGATGTACAGCTTGTCGAGCTTGAATTCACCTTTGTAAATCTCGCTGAAGGCAAAGCCGACGCGACGATCCCCCAGAAAGGCCTGATCGAGCCATTTGTGCAGATCCTCGAGATCGTCGTACAGCCGCTCATGGCCGTAGCGCTGCTCGAGCATGAAATCAATCTGCTCCTGCGTGATGATTCCGGGATAGGTGGCCTGCCAGATTTCGCGGGCGAGAGCCGAGATCGCCGGCACATCAGGCGGCGTCACGGGGCGGATTTCAATTTTCAGGCTGTTCATTGGTAAAACCTCTGCTCTCCGGGTGGCCGGGTTTTAAAACGCTTGTGCAACCAGAAATACTGCTCCGGCATGCGCAGCACCTGGCCTTCAATAAACTTGTTCATGAATTCGGTATCGGCTTCGACACTTGCCCCGGGAAAATTCTCCCAGGACGGCATGACCTCGATCTCGTAGCCATCCGGCACCTGATGGCAGACGACCGGCACGACGCGCGCGTTCGTCAGTCGGACCAGCCGCGACAATGCGGGGATCGTTGCCGCCTGAACGCCGAAGAATGGCACGAAGATCGACTCCTTCGGGCCGAAATCCATATCCGGCAAATAGTAAAACGGGTGCCCATCCTTCATCGCCTTGACGATTTTGCGCATGCCATCCTGGCGCGACAACAGCACCGCCTCGTTAAATCGCATCCGTCCATCATAAAGCAACTTGTTGAGGACCGGATTCTTCTGTTTCGAGAACACGCTGCATCCAGCAACATGCATGGAAATCACCGTCCCCCCGGCGTCCAGACCAACAAAGTGCGGGGAAAGGAGAATAACCGGCCGCCCCTCGGAATCGGTCAGATTTTCACTGCCATGGATGCGAATGAGCTTTTGCAGCCGCTCTTTCGAGGCCCACCAGCCCAGCGTGCGATCAAGGACAGCGCGGGCAAACGCGACAAAATGTGCACGGGCCAGGGCTTCACGCTCAGCCTCGCTCTTTTCCGGAAAACATAGCCGCAGATTGGTCAGTGCAACCTTCCGCCGCTCCCGCCCCAAGGCATGGAGCAGCCGCCCCAAGCCCCAGCCGAGCGCCCGTAGTGCAGGCAGAGGCAACCAGTGCAGCAGCCAGAGAAAGCCTACCAGAATATAAGTAAGGAAAATCTTCAAAGAACTCACTCCGCCGGTGGTGCATCGGCACCGCCTGGACGTTTGTATCGGTTGTAACCCCACAGGTACTGGCTTGGACACTGGCGGATCAGCGCCTCAATTTCAAGATTGATCTGCTGCGCCCGGTCGACCGTGGAACCTGCCAATGGATTCATCGGCGGCTGAAAATGGACACGGTAGCCGCGCCCGCCGGGCAACCGTTCCCCCCAGGTCAGCAGGGATGCAGCCCCGGTTTCGGTCAGTCGTGCCGCCAGCGTCATCGTGTAGGCGTACCGACCGAAGAATTTGAGCCATGCCCCCTCACCGGTCTTCGGCGCCTGATCGGGCAGCATGCCGACCATTTCGCCTTTTTTCAATGCCTTGATCAGGGCACGCACACCGGACAGATCGGCTGGCGCCAGATGCAGGTGGGCACGCTTGCGGCCGGTGAGGATCAGTTCCTGCGCCACGGCGGATTTGGGTGCGCGGTAAAGCACCGTGATGTCGCCAAAAGACGAAAGATACTGCGCAGTAATCTCAAAGCAGCCGAGGTGCGGCGTCAGAAAGACAATGCCCTTGCCCGCCCGTTGCGCCGCCTCGACATGCTCCCAGCCGACAACTTCGGCGACCAGCGGAATCGCCTCTTCGAGCGGACGCATCCAGATACGAGCCAGTTCCAGCATCTGCTTGCCCGTTTCGGCTGCCACTTTGCCGCGTAGTGACGGAGGAAGACCGGCCTGCGCAATGTTTTCGCGCAAGTGACGACGATAGGTCGGCGACAGCCAGTAAGTCAGACGTCCGAGCAAGCCACCCAACAGGTGCAGGAAGCGCAGGGGCAGGCGGGAAAGGATGCGAAAGATAAAAACCATGAAGCCCCGGGGGTTGAATCCCCCTCAGAAAAGTTTAATATTATCCGTTCGCCGAGTTAAACAGACAACTTGCGGGGCGACTCATAAATACTGCTAAAGCGTCACCGCTCGTGGTCCGAAGCTGGTAGCGCCGGACAAAAGGACCACTGGAGCTTCACATGAGCGAATATTTCTTCACTTCCGAATCCGTCGGCGAAGGCCATCCGGACAAGGTTGCCGACCAGATTTCCGACGCCATCCTCGACGCCATCCTGGCGCAGGACAAGCATTCCCGCGTTGCAGCCGAAACCCTTTGCAACACGGGCCTCGTCGTCCTGGCCGGTGAAATCACCACCCACGCCAACGTCGATTACATCCAGGTCGCCCGCGACACCATCAAACGTATCGGCTATGACAACACCGAATACGGCATCGACTACAAGGGCTGTGCCGTGCTCGTCGCCTATGACAAGCAGAGTCCGGATATCGCCCAGGGCGTGGACAAGGCCTACGACGACAACCTCAACCAGGGTGCCGGCGACCAGGGCCTGATGTTCGGCTACGCCTGCGATGAAACCCCGTCGCTGATGCCGCTCCCGATCTACCTCTCGCACCGCCTCGTCGAGCGCCAGGCCATGCTGCGCAAGGACGGCCGCCTGCCGTGGGCGCGCCCGGATGCCAAGTCGCAGGTCACCATCAAGTACGTCGATGGCAAGCCGGACTCGATCGACACGGTCGTTCTCTCCACCCAGCATTCGCCGGACATCAGCCTCGAAGACCTGCGCGAAGCGACCATCGAGCAGATCATCAAGCCGGTCCTGCCAAAGGAGCTGATCAAGGGCAACATCAAGTTTCTGGTCAACCCGACCGGCCGCTTCGTCGTCGGCGGCCCGCAGGGCGACTGCGGCCTGACCGGGCGCAAGATCATCGTCGACACCTACGGCGGCGCTGCACCGCACGGCGGTGGTGCCTTCTCGGGCAAGGATCCGTCCAAGGTCGACCGCTCGGCTGCCTACGCCGGCCGTTACGTCGCCAAGAACATCGTCGCCGCCGGCCTCGCCTCGCGCTGCCTGGTCCAGGTTTCCTACGCCATTGGCGTCGCCGAACCAACTTCGGTCATGGTCGACACCTTCGGGACTGGCAAGGTCAGCAATGAAACGCTGACCGCGCTGATCAAGAAGCACTTCGACCTGCGCCCGAAGGGCATCGTCAACATGCTCGACCTGCTCCGCCCGATTTACCAGAAGACCGCCGCCTATGGCCACTTCGGCCGCGATGAACCGGAATTCACCTGGGAAACCACCGACCGCGCCAACCTGCTCAAATCGGACGCCGGGCTGTAAAACAGACGCTTGGTGAAGTTTTGCAAGAAGGGAGCCTAAGCGGCTCCCTTTTTCGTTAAAATCACCAAATATGCTGAAAAAAATCCCAATTGAACAGCTAACGCTGGGCATGCATCTGCAGGCTTTCTGCGGCGCATGGCTGGAACATCCGTTCTGGCGAACGAAATTCGTCCTCAGTGACCCGAACGACCTCACGCTGATTCGTGAAAGCACAATTACCGAGGTCTGGATCGATATTTCCAAAGGTCTCGATATCGAAGCTTCCGGCAACGAGCAGATCGTAGCCGCCGAAGAGATTCCCGAGCCGCCGCCCGTCGTTCAGCAAAAGGCCTCGTTCAACGACGAGGTCAAACGCGCCGCAAAAATCTGCGCCAAAGGCAAGGAAGCCGTGGTTTCCATGTTCCAGGAGGCGCGCATGGGCAAGGCCATCGAGGCCGAAGCAGCGGCGCCGCTGGTCGAGGAAATCTCCAATTCCGTGTTGCGTAATCCGGGTGCGCTGATCAGCCTGGCTCGCCTGAAAGTTGCCGACGATTACACCTACATGCATTCGGTGGCCGTCTGCGCCCTGATGATTGCGCTGTCCCGAAAACTGGGGCTGGACGAGCAGCAAACCCGCGAGGCCGGCATGGGTGGCCTGTTGCACGATCTCGGCAAGGCCATGATTCCGATGGAAATCCTCAACAAGCCGGGCAAGCTGACCGACGAAGAGTTCACTCTCGTCAAGACCCATCCGGAAGAAGGCCACAAATTGCTGCTGGCCGGCAAAGGCATTACCGACACCGTCAAGGATGTTTGCCTGCACCACCACGAAAAGATCGACGGCAGCGGCTATCCGAAGGGGCTCAACGGCGAAACGATGAGCCTGTTTGCCAAGATGGGCGCCGTTTGCGACGTGTACGATGCGATTACCTCGAATCGCCCCTATAAGGCCGGCTGGGACCCGGCCGAGTCGATCAAGCGCATGGCCGAATGGAAGGGGCATTTTGACCCGACCGTTTTTCAGGCTTTCGTCAAAAGTCTCGGCATCTACCCGGTTGGCTCCCTGGTCAGGCTGGAATCGGGGAAATTGGGCGTCGTCGTCGAGCAAGGCGAACAGTCGCTGCTCAAACCCAAGGTCCGCGTCTTTTTCTCGATCAAGTCGCAGGCCTACATCAAACCCGAGCTGATCGACATCGCGCGCAGTCCGGAGAAAATCGCCGGCCGCGAAGATGCCGCAAAATGGGGCATCAAGGACATCGATCGCTACTGGGCCGGCGACAAAGCCTGAAATCGGTTTATAATCCTCGACCTACCGAGGGGCGCTGCAGGGGCTTGGTGTTCAATAACCACTCTCTCAGGCTCGGTTTGAAACTGCGCTCACCCATTTAATCCGTGCCGGGCACGGGATGCCGGGTGAGCATCCCCTCCCGGCCACAGTTCATCAGGAGCTTACTGTGGCTGAATTCAAAGACTACGTCATCGCTGACATCAACCTTGCCGACTGGGGTCGCAAGGAAATCAACATCGCCGAAACCGAAATGCCGGGCCTCATGGCCATTCGCGAGGAATTCGCGAAGACCCAGCCGCTCAAGGGCGCGCGCATCACCGGTTCGCTGCACATGACCATCCAGACCGCCGTGCTGATCGAGACGCTGACCGCGCTCGGCGCCGAAGTTCGCTGGGCCTCGTGCAACATCTTCTCGACCCAGGATCACGCCGCTGCAGCCATCGCTGCCGATGGCATCCCCGTTTTCGCCGTCAAGGGCGAAACCCTGGTCGATTACTGGGATTACACCCATCGTATCTTCGAGTGGACCGATGGCGGCTACTCGAACATGATCCTCGACGACGGCGGTGATGCCACTCTGCTGCTGCACCTCGGCGCCCGTGCCGAGAAGGACATCTCCGTTCTGGCCAAGCCGGGTTCCGAAGAGGAAACCATCCTCTTCGCCGCCATCAAGGCCAAGATCGCCGTCGATCCGACCTGGTATTCAGTGCGCCTCGCCGCCGTCAAGGGCGTCACCGAGGAAACCACCACCGGCGTCCATCGTCTGTACCAGATGCACCAGCGCGGCGAACTCAAGTTCCCGGGCATCAACGTCAATGACTCGGTGACCAAGTCCAAGTTCGACAACCTGTACGGCTGCCGCGAGTCGCTGGTCGATGGCATCAAGCGCGCCACCGACGTGATGATCGCCGGCAAGATCGCCGTCATCGCCGGTTACGGCGACGTGGGCAAGGGTTCCGCCCAGGCCATGCGCGCCCTGTCGGCGCAAGTGTGGGTCACCGAAATCGACCCGATCTGCGCCCTGCAGGCCGCCATGGAAGGCTACCGCGTCGTGACCATGGAATACGCCGCCGACAAGGCCGACATTTTCGTCACGACGACCGGCAACTTCCACGTCATCACCCATGACCACATGGCCGCGATGAAGAACAACGCCATCGTCTGCAACATCGGCCACTTCGACAACGAAATCGACGTTGCTTCGATCGAAAAATACCAGTGGGAAGAGATCAAGCCGCAAGTCGATCACGTCATCTTCCCGGACGGCAAGCGCATCATCCTGCTCGCCAAGGGTCGCCTGGTGAACCTCGGCTGCGGCACCGGCCATCCGTCCTACGTCATGTCCTCGTCCTTCGCCAACCAGACCATCGCCCAGATCGAGCTGTGGACCGAAGCGGTCAAGGGTTCCAACAAGTACCCGGTCGGCGTCTATACCCTGCCCAAGCACCTCGATGAAAAGGTTGCCCGCCTGCAGTTGAAGACGCTCAATGCCCAGTTGTCCGAGCTGACCGACGAGCAGGCCGCCTACATCAGCGTGCCGAAGGAAGGCCCGTACAAGGCCGACCACTACCGCTACTAAGAAGCCATGCGCCTACTTGCCATCTGGATCATCAACGCGCTCGCCCTGCTGGCGCTGCCGTACGTCGTGCCGTCGGTCCATGTGGCAAGTTTCGGCACGGCGCTGATCGTCGCCCTCGTTCTCGGGCTGATCAACGCCGTGCTGCGGCCTTTGCTGATTTTGCTGACCCTGCCGGTCACCCTGCTGACGCTGGGCCTGTTCATTTTCGTCATCAACGCCCTGCTCTTTCAGCTGGCCGGCTATCTGGTCGATGGCTTCAACGTCGGCGGCTTCTGGCCGGCACTGCTCGGCTCGGTGGTGTACAGCATCATTTCCTGGGCGCTCAGCGCCCTGTTCTTGTCCGCCAAAGGACGCTAAGTGCCGCGGGCCGATCAATTGCTGGTGGAAGCCGGGCTTGCCGCCTCGCGCACCGCTGCCCAGCGGCTTATTGCCGCCGGACGGGTGAGCTGGTCGGGCGGCACCATCGTCAAACCGGCTTTCGATTTGGCCCCAGAAACCCCGTTGACCGTGGAAGCCGACCCGGAAGACCGTTTCGTCTCGCGTGGCGGCCTCAAGCTGGCCGGGGCGCTGGCCGAAACCGGCATCTCGGCTGACGGCAAGCGTTGCCTCGATGTCGGCCAGTCGACGGGTGGCTTCACCGACTGCCTGCTGCAAGCGGGTGCCACTCATGTCGTCGGCGTCGATGTCGGTCACGGGCAATTGCATCCCCGACTGGCAGACGACCCACGCGTCACGGCACTCGAAGGCATCAACTGTCGCGCACTGAGCCCCGCCGATCTGGGCAAAGCCTTGCCCGACAACGCTTTCACGCTGATCGTCGGCGATGTTTCCTTCATATCGATGACGCTTATCGTCCCCCAGCTGCCGGCCCTGCTCGCTGCAGACGGCGACTTGCTGCTCCTCATCAAACCCCAGTTCGAAGTCGGCCCGGCCAATATCGGCAAGGGCGGCATCGTCCGCGATCCGGCGCTTTACGCCGGCGTCGAACGCAAGTTTTTCGATTTGGCCCAGAATTTCCGGTTGACCGTGAAAGCCTGGCTGAACAGCCCGATTACCGGCGGTGATGGCAACCGCGAATTTTTCATCTGGTTGAAAAAATGACTACAGAAATCTCCATCGAATTTTTCCCGCCGCAAACGCCGGAAGGCGTCGACAAGCTACGCACCGTGCGCGCCGAGCTGGCCAAACTGAACCCCGCCTTCTTCTCGGTCACCTTCGGTGCCGGCGGCTCGACCCGCGAGCGCACCTTCTCCGTCGTCAAGGAAATCGCCGCCGAAGGCTACGATGCCGCGCCACACCTGTCGTGCATCGGCTCGACGCGTGCCAACATCCGCGACATCCTCAACGAATACAAAGCGGCCGGCATCAAACGCACCGTCGCCCTGCGCGGCGATCTGCCCTCCGGCATGGCCGAGACCGGCGAATTCCGCTACGCCAACGAACTCGTCGAATTCATCCGCGCCGAAACCGGCGACTGGTTCAGCATCGAAGTCGCCGCCTACCCGGAATGGCACCCGCAGGCGCGCAGCCCGAAGGACGACCTCGACGCCTTCGCACGCAAGGTCAAGGCCGGCGCCAACTCGGCCATCACCCAGTATTTCTACAACGCCGACGCCTATTTCCATTTTGTCGATGAAGCCCGGGCGCTCGGCGTCGATGTCCCCATCGTGCCCGGCATCATGCCCATCGTCGGCTTCACCAAGCTGGCCCGCTTCTCGGACGCCTGCGGCGCCGAACTGCCACGCTGGATGCGCAAGAAGTTCGAGAGCTACGGCGACGACAGCGATTCGATCCGCGCCTTCGGCCTCGATGTCGTGACCGAACTGTGCGAACGCCTGCTCAAGGGCGGCGCACCGGGACTGCATTTCTATGCCATGAACCAGTCGGCCCTGACCACCGAAATCTGCCGCCGCCTCGGCTAAGCAACCTTTCTTCGGCCAGCCGGGCTTGCCACGGTCAACCGGAAAAACAGCCCAAAATCAGAAAGCCCGCTTCGGCGGGCTTTCTGCTATTCACATCAGGCTGCCTGCGTCACGATCACGCTCTGGGTCGGCATCGGCGCCGGGAAACCGGCCTCCGCCAACGCCTCGCGCAGCACCTTGTTGGTATCGAAATAAACCTGCCAGTAGTGCTCGTTGTGGCAATACGGGCGCACGGCGAGGACCGGCCCCAGGCCGGTGAACTCGAGAATATAAACATCGACCTTCGGCTCGGCCAGCACATTCGGAATCGCCGCGATCTTCTCGCGGAGCAGGGCCATTGCCGCCCGATGATCGGCCGCCCCCGATAACTGGCATTTCAGATCGACGCGGCGAAACGGATTGACCGTGAAATTCTGGATCGTGTCGCTGAACACCTTGTTGTTACCAATGATGGTCTGCACGTTATCCGGCGTATTGATAGTCGTCGTAAACAAACCCAGCTCGGCCACGGTGCCCGTCACGCCGGCCACTGAAACAAAATCGCCGACCTTCATCGGGCGCAGCACGACCATGAAGGCACCGGCTGCAAAATGGGCCAGCAGCCCGGACCAGGCCATGCCGATGGCGACACCGCCAGCCGCAATCAGGGCCGCGAAAGTCGTCGTCTGGATGCCGAAATAGCCGAGAATCCCGATCACCAGCAGCACGTTCAGGGTCACGGTCACGATCGACCCGATGTAGCGCAACAAGGTCGGATCGACCTTCTGTTTTTCCAGCGCAGAACGCAACATGCGCAGGGCCAAGCCGATCAGCCAGCGTCCGATCACCCAGAAAGCAATGGCCGCCAGCAATTTCAAGCCGACCTCCGTCGCCGTCGTGATCAAAATATCCTGATAGCGCGAAATATCCTGTTCAGTCATGGTGATCTCCTTGAAAAATGCAACTCAGTCCGTTCTTTCAACAGACCTGAATGACAATTTATTCTAGTCGCATCATCGGCACTGAATAGCCGGATCACACCGATCCTCACAATTCTTCACAGAGGCGTTTTCCGTTGACGGTCATGGTCACCGTCTATATAATGCGCGCTCCCGGTAGGTCGGGTCGGTAGCTCAGTCGGTAGAGCAGCGGACTTTTAATCCGTTGGTCCCGAGTTCGAATCTCGGCCGACCCACCAGCAAATCCAGGGAAACGTGGGGCGCTAGCTCAGTTGGTAGAGCAGCGGACTCTTAATCCGTAGGTCGACAGTTCGAATCTGTCGCGCCCCACCATAAATTCCAAGCACTCAGCCAACACAAAACCCTGGCTTAATGTTTAGATTGCACCGCCTGTTGCGGTGTAGCAGCAAAAGAGATTATCGGACGCGGGATGGAGCAGTTGGCAGCTCGTCGGGCTCATAACCCGAAGGTCGCAGGTTCAAGTCCTGCTCCCGCAACCAAAGAATTCCAGAAAAAAGGCCAGTCACGCGACTGGCCTTTTTCTTTGGCTGGAGCCCTCTTACTTGCGACCGAATTTCTCGGCGAGCTGGTTCAGCTTTTCCGTCCGGCGCTGCTCGGCCTTGGCTTCTGCCTCGGCGGCCTTGCGCGCTTCGGCCTGCTTCTTGAAGCGTTCCCGCAATTGCTCTGCAGCGTGCTGGCGGTTTTCGTCGGTCACCTCGTCAGCCGGCGTACCATCCAGATTCAGGCGCACAGTGCCTTTTTCCATTTCCTTCAGGTAGCGCGTTGAAATCGTGTGGCTGCGCATGGCAAGGCGCAGGGATTTCTTGCTGAGCTCGGGCAGCAGGGCGAAAACCTGCTTGTCGATGCCGATGGCCAGCGGGCTGAAATTGCGGAAAACATCGAATCGTTCCTGCAGGTCCTTGAGCAGGGCCCGGGTATCGTTCGGCTTGTTGGTGGTGGCTTCGGTAGTCGTCATGATGGGACAGTGTCTTGTCGAGGCGCGAAGGTTAGCACGAAGGCGCCCCTTGCTGCCTCGAATCGGCGATCAGACGCCGTTTTTACGGAGCCAGGCAAGCATTTTCTGCCAACCGTCTTCGGCTTCGTCCTTGCGGTAGCTCGGTCGATAATCGGCATGGAAAGCGTGCGGCGCATTGTCGTACACGTGGATTTCTGACGCCCTTGCCGCCGGAGTTCCCTGCTGCAGCGCCTTTTCCATCGCTTCGACAGTTTCCAGCGGAATGCCGGAATCCAGCCCGCCGTAGAGTCCGAGAACCGGCGCCTTGAGTTCGCCGACAAGTTCGGTCGGATGTTTCGGCGTAATCGGGCTGACCATGCCGACCAGACGACCATACCAGGCCACCCCTGCCTTGACGGTTGGGTTGTGGGCGCTGTACAGCCAGGCGATACGGCCACCCCAGCAGAAGCCGGTAATCGCCAGCCGGCTGGTGTCGGCGCCCTTGGTGGCGGCCCAGGCAACGCAGGCGTCGAGATCGGCCAGCACCTGCGCGTCGGGCGTCTTGTAGGTTATTTTTTCGAGAATCTCGGGAATGGCCGTGATCTGGCGCGGGTCACCCTGACGGGCGAACAGCTCGGGGGCAATGGCGCAGTAGCCAAGCTTGGCGAGGCGACGGCAAACATCGCGGATGTATTCGTGAGCGCCGAAAATTTCCGACACAACCAGAACGACCGGCGGCTTTGCCAGGCCGCCGGGAACGGCTCGGTAGGCCACCATCTCGCCATCCTTGACGGGCACCTTGATCTCGCCGGCGATGAGGCCGGTTTCGTCGGTCTTGATGGCCGTCTGCGCCATCACAGGTTGGGTTGCCAGCGCGAAGCCGGCGCCGAGGGTAGTCACGATGAAACTCCGGCGATCAAAGGGTTGGGCGGGAACAAGGCTGTCGAATTCGGGATCGGTTTTCATGCGTTGTCTCCTCTGGCTTGGGATCACATCAAAACAATGTCGTACTGCTCAGGTGAATAGCTTGGTTCGGATTGCAGTGAAACGGATTTGCCAATGAAGTCGGAGAGCATGGCCAGCGCCTGCGACTCTTCATCCAGGAAGAGGTTGACCACGGCCGGGCCTGCCAGGATGCGGTACTCGCGGGCATTGAACTGGCGGGCTTCGCGTAGCAGCTCACGGAGGATTTCGTAGGCCACGGTGCGCGCCGTTTTGACCTCGCCACGTCCGCCGCAGGTCGGGCACGGCTGACAGAGCACGTGGGCAAGCGATTCACGCGTCCGCTTGCGGGTCATTTCGACCAGACCGAGCTGGGTGAAGCCGTTGACCGTCAGCCGGGTGTGATCGCGGGCCAGCGCCTTGTTGAATTCGTCGAGCACGGCTTTCTTGTGCTCTTCGTTTTCCATGTCGATGAAGTCGACGATGATGATGCCGCCGAGGTTGCGCAGGCGCAGCTGACGAGCGATGGTGACCGCCGCCTCGAGGTTGGTCTTGAAGATGGTGTCGTCGAAGTTGCGCACGCCGACGAAACCGCCGGTGTTGACGTCGATAGTCGTCATCGCTTCGGTCTGATCCATGATCAGGTAGCCGCCGGATTTCAGGTCGACGCGGCGGGCCAGGGCCTTCTGGATTTCATCTTCGACACCGTGGAGGTCGAACAGCGGACGCTGGCCGGTGTAGTGCTCGAGTAGCGGAATGACCGCCGGCGTATATTCCTGCGCGAAGGCAGTCAGCTTCTGGAAATTTTCCCGCGAGTCGATGAAGATGCGCGTCGTTTCCGGATTAACGAAGTCACGCAGGACGCGCTGGCCGAGCGACAATTCCTGATACAGCAAGGTAGGCGGTCCGAAGGTGCGGGCCTTTTCGCGGATATCGGCCCAGGTCTTGCGCAGGTAGGCGATGTCGGTGGCGAACTCTTCGTCGCTGGCATTTTCGGCCATGGTACGGACGATGAAGCCGCCGGGTTCATCCGCCGGCACGAGACGGTTGATCTTTTCGCGCAGTATTTCGCGTTCGGCCTCGGATTCGATGCGCTGCGAGATGCCGATATGCTTTTCCTGCGGCAAATGGACGAGCATGCGGCCGGCGATGGATACCTGTGTCGACAGGCGGGCCCCCTTGGTGCCGATGGGGTCCTTGACGACCTGGACGAGGACACTTTGCCCTTCGTGGAGAATCTTCTCGATCGGCCTTTCGGTGGCGGTTTCGCGCGGTTGCCAGATGTCGGCGACGTGCAGAAAAGCCGTGCGGTCCAGCCCGACGTCGATGAAGGCCGACTGCATGCCGGGCAGGATGCGGCAGACGCGCCCGAGATAGACGTTGCCGACCAGGCCGTGGCTCGCCGTGCGCTCGATATGGAGCTCCTGGACGACACCCTGTTGCATCACGGCAACGCGGGTTTCCTGCGGTGTGAAATTGATCAGGATTTCTTCAGACATAGTCTCTACAATGCGCGGTTTCGCTGCATTCTACTATGCCCAAAGCTCCCGAACTCCTCGCCCCCGCCGGCTCGCTCGACATGATGCGCACCGCCTTCGATTTTGGCGCCGACGCCATCTACGCCGGCCAGCCGCGTTACAGCCTGCGCGTACGCAATAATGAGTTCGGCAGCATCGAAAAGCTGGGCGACGGCATCAACGAGGCACATGCCCGCGGCAAGCAGTTTTTCGTCGTCAGCAACATCATCCCGCACAACGCCAAACTGCCGACCTACCTCGACGACATGGCGCCGGTCATCGCGCTCAAGCCCGACGCGCTGATCATGTCCGACCCCGGCCTCATCGACATGGTGCGCGAGACCTGGCCGGAACAGGTCATCCACCTCTCGGTGCAGGCCAACACGGTCAACTGGGCGTCGGTGCGTTTCTGGCAAAAAATGGGCGTCGACCGCATCATTTTGTCGCGCGAACTGTCGCTCGACGAAGTCGCCGAAATCCGCCAGCGCTGCCCCGATATCGAGCTCGAAGTCTTCGTGCACGGCGCGCTGTGCATCGCCTACTCCGGTCGCTGCCTGCTTTCCGGCTACTTCAACCACCGCGACCCGAACCAGGGCACCTGTACCAATTCCTGTCGCTGGGACTACAAAGTCAGCACTTCCGACGGTCAACCGGAAAAAACGGCCAAAAACGAAATCGAATACCTCATCGAAGAAAAGCAGCGCCCGGGCGAACTCATGCCCATCGAGGAAGACGAGCACGGCACCTACATCCTGAACTCCAAGGATTTGCGCGCCATCGAGCACGTCCAGCGTCTTGTCGAGATCGGCGTCGATTCGCTCAAGATCGAAGGCCGCACCAAGAGTCCGTACTACGTCGCGCGGACCAGCCAGGCCTACCGTCAGGCCATCGACGACGCCGTCGCCGGCAAACCGCTTGACCCGGCCCTGCTCCGCGAACTCGAAGGTCTGGCCAATCGCGGCTACACCGACGGCTTTTTGCAGCGCCATCACGATGCCGAGTACCAAAATTACCTGCGCGGCAGCTCCGAATCGGATCGCAGCCTCTACGTCGGCGATGCCGTTGCCTTCGATGCGGTGCGTGGCCTCATGGAAATCGAGGTCAAGAACCGCTTTTCCGTTGGCGACAAACTGGAATGCGTGCATCCGTCCGGCAATTACGTGCACACCCTGACGCATATGGAAAACAGGGCCGGCGAGCCGGTCACCGTGGCGCCTGGTAGCGGCCATCGGGTATGGATTAATTTGCCCGTCATGTACACCAATTCCTTCGTCGCGCGTTTTGTGTAATTAGCCCTTACAAAATATACGGGATTTTATTTTGTGCGCCGCAGCAATCAGTGTAAAATCAAGACCATGAGCAAAATTTCCAACCGCATGCCGCTGATCGATGCCCTCAAGGCGATCGCGGCCCTGCTTGTCCTGCTCAATCATTTTTCGTCCTACGGCCCGCTCGCAGAGGCGGCCCGCGAAACCTTGCCGGGGCTCTTCGGCTGGTTTTTTGAATATGGCCGCATGGCCGTTCAGGTCTTTCTCGTCATCGCCGGTTTTCTCGCCGCCCGCGGCCTTTCAGCCGAAGGGCAGGCCCTGGCCGTTTCCCCGCTGCCCCTGATCTGGAAACGCTATCTGCGGCTGGCGGTACCCTACCTCGCCGCCATCGGCCTGGCCATCGTTGCCGCTGCCGTCGCCAACCAGTGGCTCGACGACGAGGTGGTTCCCGCTCGCGCCACCTTCACGCAATGGCTGGCCCACGCCTTCCTGGTGCACGGCCTGCTCGGCTTCGATGCGCTGTCGGCCGGCGTCTGGTACATCGCCATCGACTTTCAGCTTTTCGCGCTGATGGCCGTGCTGCTCTGGGCCGGTCGCCGCAATGTCGTCGCTCCGGCCCTCGTTCTGGCCACTGCCCTCGCCTCGCTGTTCTGGTTCAACCGCGATGCCAGCTGGGACAACTGGGCGATCTACTTCTTCGGTTCCTACGGCCTCGGCGCCGCCGCCTGGTGGGCCTCCAACCGCCGGCAGATGTCGGCCTGGCTTGGCGTCATCGCCACCATCACCATCGCCGCGCTGATCATCGATTTCCGGCTGCGCATCGGGCTGGCGCTAGCTGTCGCCCTGCTGCTCGGTTTCGGACGTCGCAGCGGGCTCCTCGAACAATGGCCAAATGCCCGGCCGCTCGCCTTCCTGGGCCAGATCTCGTATTCGCTCTTCCTCGTGCACTTCCCGGTCCTGCTGTTGGCCAACGGGCTCTATGCCAGATTTGGTCTGGACTCGCACGCTTCGGCCATGACCGGCCTGGTTCTGGCCTGGACCGCCAGCCTGATCGCAGCGACGCTGTTCTATCGCTGGGTTGAAAGTCCGGTGGCCAGCCAGCGCATCACGGCAGCGATCAGCGGACTGGCAAGCAGCCTGCTGGAACTGGCTCAGCGCGCCGGACGACTGGCCCGCCGCGCCATGCTCGGCCGCGCCTAACCAGCCAGTTCCGGCCGCCCGCGAAAGAATTCCAGCGCCTCTGGATTGGCCAGCGCCTCGACGTTCTTGACCGGTTGCTCATGCACGACGTTGCGCACAGCCAATTCGACGATCTTGCCTGACTTGGTGCGTGGAATATCCTGCACCTGAACGACCTGCGCCGGCACATGGCGCGGCGTGGTGTTGTCGCGGATCTGCTTCTTGATGCGCTCGATGAGCGCCGCGTCAAGTTGTTTCCCCTCCTGCAGCTTGACGAAGAGCACGACGCGGACGTCGTCGTTGCGGCCCGGCGGCCAATTCTGGCCGATAACCAGCGCTTCGAGAATTTCCGGCAGCTGCTCGACCTGGCGGTAGATTTCCGCCGTGCCGATGCGTACGCCGCCCGGATTCAATGTCGCGTCGGAACGGCCGTAGATGATCATGCCGTCGTGTGCGGTCAGTTCCGAAAAGTCGCCGTGACACCAGATGTTGGGGAAGCGTTCGAAGTAGGCGGCGTGGTATTTGCTGCCATCGGCATCGTTCCAGAAGCCGACCGGCATGACCGGGAAGGAGCCGGTGCACACCAGTTCCCCCTTTTGCCCGCGCACCGGCTGGCCGATGTCGTCGAGGACATCGACCGCCATGCCCAGCCCGCGGCACTGGATTTCGCCGCGATAGACCGGCAGCACGGGATTGCCGAGGACGAAGCAGGAAACGATGTCGGTGCCACCGGAAATCGAGGCGAGCAGGATGTCCTGCTTGATTTCGCGATAGACCCAGTCAAAACCTTCCGGCGACAGCGGGCTGCCGGTCGAGAACATGGCGCGCAGCGCGGCCAGGTCGTGCGTCTTGCCCGGCGTCAGGCCGAGCTTGGCGGCGGCGTCGATGAACTTGGCCGAGGTGCCAAAGTGGGTCATCTTCTCGGCCGCGGCGTAGTCGAAAAGCACCGTGCCGCCGCCAGCGAACGGCGAGCCGTCGTAAAGCAGCAGCGTGGCGCCGCAGGCCAGGCCTGAAACCAGCCAGTTCCACATCATCCAGCCGCAGGTCGTGAAATAGAACAGGCGGTCGCCGGGGCGCACATCACTGTGTAGCTGGTGTTCCTTGAGATGCTGGAGCAGTACGCCACCGTGGCAATGGACGATGCATTTCGGGACGCCGGTCGTGCCGCTCGAAAACATGATGTACAGCGGGTGAGCGAAGCCGACCCTTTTGAAAATGGGCGCTTTTTCCGGGTTCACCGTGGGAATGTCGTTCCAGACGACAGCGTTGGCAATCTTGCTCACATCGGGCACAGCATCGAGGTAAGGCACGACAACAACCCGGCTCAGCGAGGGCATCTTGCCGACGACCTCGGCGTTCTTGGCCAGGCAATCGACCGGCTTGCCGTTGTACCAGTAGCCATCGACGCAGATCAGCACTTTCGGCTCGATCTGGCCGAAGCGGTCGAGCACGCCCTGCACGCCGAAATCCGGCGAGGCGGACGACCAAATGGCGCCGAGCGCCGTGGCAGCGAGCATGGCGACCAGCGTTTCGGGCAGGTTGGGCAGGTAGCCGGCGACGCGGTCACCCTCGCCAACCCCGGCGTCGATCAGGAATTGCTGGAAACGGGCGACTTCGGCGACCAGTTCGTTCCGGCTCAGGCGGCGTTTGACCTTGTCCTCGCCCCAGAAAACCAGCGCCTCGCTGTCATCGCGTTGCTGCAGAAGGTTTTCGGCGTAATTCAACTGGGCATCGGGAAACCATTTGGCGCCGGGCATCCTGTTGCGGTCGACGACGACTTTCGCGCCTTTTTCACCGACCGCCCCGCAGAAATCCCAAAGCTCCGACCAGAATGCCTCGGGCTCATCGACCGACCATTGCCACAGCTCGGCATAGCTCGCCTTGCCCTTGGCCCTGATCAGCTGCGCCATGCGCGTCTGGCCGACGGTGGCGGGGTTGGGCGTCCATAGGGGTTGCGGATCGATCGCGTAGGTCATCTTTTCTCCTCGGTCTTGTTCTGTATTGATCGGCAAAGATAGCAGGATTTGTCGGCCGGCAACTGTCATCGACCGGACACTTTCCTTGCTGGATTGACGCGACGCCATGACACGGACAAACTCGACGCCCTGAACCATCTCGCCGCCTCGCCGCATGACCCTCGCCTGGGCCTTCAAAATCCTCATCAGCACACTTCTCCTGCCGCCCGGCAACGGCCTGGCGCTGCTCTGCATGGCCGGCATTTTTCGACGCCGGCGCTGGGCTTTCGGACTAGCCATGGCAGCCACGGGCTTGCTGCTGGCCCAATGCCTGCCGGCCGGCGCCGGGCTGCTGATCGCCACGCTGGAAAGCCAGACCACAGCCATCGCGCCGGACGCGCCGAAGCCGGAGGCAGGCGCCATCGTTGTCCTGGGCAGCGGTCTGGTCAGCGATGCCAGCGAATACGGTGGCGACACCGCCAACGAGCGGACGCTGATTCGTACCCGTTACGGCGCCACGCTGGCCCGGCGCTACGAACTGCCCGTGCTAGTTAGCGGCGGGCGGGCACTGAATGACGAACGTTCTGAAGCCGAAGTCATGACGCGTATCCTGGACAAGGAATTCGGCGTTAAGGCGCGCTGGCAAGAGGATGAGTCGTTGGATACCGCCGGCAACGCGACCCGTTCGGCGACCATCCTCAAGGCCGCCGGCATCCAGCGCGTCGTCCTCGTCACCCACGCCTTTCACATGCCACGCGCCCGGCTGCTTTTCGAACAAGCCGGGCTGAAGGTCGTCCCGGCACCAACCGCCTTTTTCAACCACGTGGGTGGCGAATGGCTGCTGAGCGATTTCCTCCCGCAGCCCAAAGCCCTGCAAATTTCCTATTACGCCCTGCATGAATGGCTCGGCATGGCCTGGATTGCCCTGACTCACTGAACACCTCTGGAGACAAAAATGACCCAAGTAGTCCTCACCGAAACCATCGGCAAGGTTGGCCTGATCCGCATCAACCGCCCGGAAGCGATGAATGCGCTGAACAATGATGTCGTCGACGGCATCGGCGCCGCCATTGATGCCTACGAGGCCGACGAGGCCATCGGCTGCATCGTCATCACCGGCAATGAAAAAGCCTTCGCCGCCGGCGCTGATATCGGCTTCATGAAGGATTTTGATTACATGCACGCCTACAAGACGGATTTCATCACCCGCAACTGGGAGCGCATCAAGACGACGCGCAAGCCGGTCATTGCGGCGGTGGCCGGCTTCGCGCTGGGCGGCGGTTGCGAAATGGCGATGATGTGCGACATGATCTTCGCGGCGGATACCGCCAAGTTCGGCCAGCCGGAAATCAAGCTTGGCACCCTGCCCGGGGCCGGTGGAACACAAAGATTGCCGCGCGCTGTGGGCAAGGCCAAGGCGATGGACATGTGTTTGACCGGACGCATGATGGATGCGGCCGAAGCGGAAAAGTCGGGCCTGGTCGCCCGGGTCATTCCGGCCGATCAGTTGCTGGAAGAAACGCTGAAAGCCGCCGCCACCATCGCCGGCTTCTCGCTGCCCGTGGTCATGATGATCAAGGAATCGGTCAATCGCGCCTTCGAGTCCTCGCTCAACGAGGGCCTGCTCTTCGAGCGCCGCGTCTTCCATTCGGCTTTCGCACTCGAAGACCAGAAGGAAGGCATGGCCGCCTTCGCCGAGAAGCGCAAGCCGACGTTCAAGAATCGCTGAGGCCCTCCGCCGCGCTCCGTCGCTCCCGCGATCTCGACACACCCCGGACCCCGCTTCGCAGCGTGTAAAGCGGGGTCCGTGACGGCGCGGCATCCAGCTGATTTCAATTTTGGCCAAAATTTCCGGTTGACCGTGGCAAACCCCGGCAACCGCGCGAAGCAAGCTACATGCACCTGTTTGTCGACATTTCCAGCCACGGCTTTGGCCACCTCGCCATCACGGCGCCGGTCCTCAACGCCCTGGCCAGAATCGCCCCCGATTTCCGCCTGACCATCCGCAGCGCACTGCCCGCCGCCAAGCTGCAGCAACGGATCAAGGTGCCCTACACCCTGATCGCTGCCGCCACCGATTTCGGCTACATGATGATCGACGCCACCCGCGTCGACCTGGCCGCCAGCGCCACGGCCTATCGCCAGGCGCATGAAAACTGGCCGACCCGCGTCGCCGATGAAGCCCGCTTTCTGGCCGACCTGAAGCCCGATCTCGTCCTCACCAACGTCAGCTACCTGCCGCTGGCCGGCGCCGCGCTCGCCGGCATTCCATCCTTCAGCCTGTGCTCGCTCAACTGGGCCGAGCTGTTCGAACATTATTTCGGCGATGAGCCCTGGGCCATACCCATCCACGCCGAGATGCTCGCCGCCTATCACTCGGCCCTGGCCTTTCTGCGCGTCACACCGGGCATGACGATGAAGGGTCTGGACAATGTTCAGACCATCGGCCCGATTGCCGCCCATGGCAGCCGCCACGACCTCGGCCTGAACGGCGACAAAGCCATCCTCATTGCCATGGGCGGCATCGCCCACCGCCTGCCGGTAGAAGACTGGCCGCGCCAGCCCGGCATACGCTGGCTGGTGCCGGCCGAATGGCAATGCCGGCACCCCGACGCCGTGGCCGGCGAATCCTTCGGCCTCGGCTTCACCGACCTGCTCTGCTCGGTCGATGCCGTGATCACCAAGCCCGGCTACGGCATCTTCACCGAAGCCGCCAGCAATGGCACGCCGGTCATCTACCAGCGGCGGGACAACTGGCCGGAGCAGGACTGCCTGATCGATTGGCTCGACAACAATGGCCGCTGCCTCGAAATCGAGTCCGATCTGCTGCAAAGCGGCCAACTCGCGGCCGCCCTCGCCGACATTCTCGCCCTACCGCCCCGACCCCGCCCCTTGACACACGGCATCGACCAGGCAGCCACAGCCATCGCCGAATATGCCACCAGACAATTCTTTACCCGCTAAGGCGCCGAAACTCCCATTTGCCTGGCGGATTTGACACAATTCGGCATGCCTGAAACAAGCACTCCCCTCCACCCGACCAGCCGCCTGAGCGGCCCGGAAACCCCCGAACTGATCCGCAACGAAGTCCTGGCCGACCTCTTCGAAAACACGGCCGCCCGGACTCCCGACAAAATCGCCCTCATTTTCGCCGGGCGCGAACTGAGCTACGGCGAACTCGACGCCGCGGCCGACCGCGCCGCCTCACGCCTCATTGCCGATGGCGTCCGCCCCGGTAGGATCGTCGGCCTCTGGCTGCCGCGCGGCATCGACCTGCTCGTCATGCAGCTCGGCATCGCCAAGAGCGGTGCCGCCTGGCTGCCCTTCGACGCCGATACGCCGATCGACCGCATCAAGGTCTGCCTCGACGACGCCGACGCCGCCGGCCTCGTCACCACGGCCGACATCGCCGACCTCGGCCGCCCCTGCTGGCTGGCCGACGACCTGCAAGCCGCCCACCCGGACCCGCTGCGGCGGCGCGAGGGCGCCAGCCCTGGCGACCCGGCCTACGTCATCTACACCTCCGGCTCGACCGGCAAACCGAAAGGCATCCTGATCAACCAGGGCGCCATCTGCCATTTCCTGCGCAGCGAAAATGCCGTCCTCGGCATCCGTCAGGACGACCGCGTCTATCAGGGCTTCTCGGTCGCCTTCGACATGTCCTTCGAGGAAATCTGGATCAGCTACCTGGTCGGCGCCACGCTGTGGATCGCCCCCAAGGACGTCGCCACCGATCCCGAAGCGCTGCCCATCGCCCTGATCGACAACCGGGTCACGGTGCTGCACGCCGTGCCGACGCTGCTTGCCCTGTTCGCCGTCGACGTGCCCGGCCTGCGCCTGATCAACCTCGGCGGCGAAGCCTGCCCGCAAGCCATCGTCGAGCGCTGGGCCCGCCCCGGTCGCCAAGTTTTCAACACCTACGGCCCGACCGAAGCCACGGTTTCCGCCAGCCTGGCCGAACTGCGCCCCGGCCAGCCGGTCACCATCGGCCGGCCGCTACCCAACTACGGCCTGCTCGTCATCGATGCCGCCGTCGAAAACGGCCTGCGCCTGCTGCCGCAAGGCGAAACGGGCGAACTTTGCATCACCGGCCCGGGCGTCGCTGCCGGCTACCTTGGCCGCCCCGATCTGACCGCCGAAAAATTCCTCGATAACCCGTGGCCCGCCAACGCCCACGAAAGCCGCCTGTACCGCACTGGCGACCTCGCCCGCATCGACGAGCATGGCCAAATTCACTGCCTCGGCCGCACCGACGACCAGGTCAAGATTCGCGGCTTCCGCGTCGAACTCGGCGAGATCGAAGCCGCCCTGACCCGCCAGCCCGGCGTCGGCACCGCCGCCGTCATCCTGCGCCAGGATGACGGCATTGAGCGCCTCGTTGCCTACCTCATCGTCGACGATCCCGAAGCAACGACTGGCACCGCCTTGCGCACCACGCTGGCGACCAGCCTGCCGCCCTACATGGTCCCGTCGCACGTCGAAATGCTGGCCGAAATGCCACGCCTGACCTCCGGCAAGATCGACCGCAAGGCCCTGCGCGCCCGCCCGCTCGACCTGCCGGCCGGCAGCTCCGGCGACTCGGACACCCCGGAAACGCCGGCGGAGGAAATCCTCTTCGCCGCGCTGGCCAAACTCTTTCCCGGCCAGGCCATCCGCCGCGATGCCGATTTCTTCGCCGATCTCGGCGGCCATTCGCTGTTCGCCGCACGTCTCGCCTCGGCTTTGCGCCAGGAAAAACGCTTTGCCGGCTTTTCTGTGCGTGACATCTACGTCCATCGCCGCATCGGCCTGATCGCCGATGCCCTGAGCGCCACCGTCGAAGTCGCCATCGACCCCAGCGCCACCGAATGGACGCCGCCCCCGGCCTGGCGCCGATGGTTGTGCGCCCTCGCCCAGGCCTGCGTCCTGCCGCCGCTGGTCGGCCTGCGCATGGGCCAATGGCTGGCGCCCTTCTTCACCTATCACTATTTCACCGGTGACCCGGGCGACTCGATTCTCCGCGCCGTCGCTATCTCGGTCGGCGTCTTCCTGTTCGCCACGGTGCTCGGTTTCTTCTTCGCCATCATTGGCAAATGGATGATCGCCGGCCGCCTGAAAGCTGGCAGCTACCCACTGTGGGGCCTGACCTATTTCCGCTGGTGGTGCGCCGACCGGCTGATCGAGGGCGCCCCGGTCTACATGCTCAGCAACTCGCCGCTCAACATCTGGTGGCTGCGCGCCCTCGGTGCCCGGATCGGCAGCGAAACCATTATCGGCAACGTCACCCTGCGCGCCCACGACCTGCTGGAGGTCGGTAACGGGGTCAGCATCGGCAATGCCGTCAATCTCGAAAATGCCCGGGTCGAACGCGGCCAGCTTCATCTCGGCCCGATCAGGCTTGAAGACAATGTCTGTATCGGCTCCTACGCCGTCGTCGAAGGCAATGCGAGCATCGGCACCTTCGGCCATCTCGAAGCCCAGTCGGCCCTGTGCAATGGGCAAGCAATTCCGCCGAACCGTATCTGGCTTGGCTCGCCGGCGCGCGATATCGGTGAATTCGACCCGGCCAGCCTGCCACCACGACCTGAAGTCTCGGAAACCCGCTTGGCCCGCGAAGGGCTGTTCTACGTTCTCGGCATGCTGCTCACCGCAGCGCTGTTCTTCATGCCGGTCTTCCCGAGTTTCATGCTGGTTGACTGGCTCGACAGCGATCCGACCCCGGCTCAGCGCGACATCCCGATCATTCTCCAACTGCTCAAATACTTCGCCCTCGCCTTCCCCGGCACGGCCGTACTGATCGTCGGCACCGTGCTCAGTTCCGCCATCCTGCGCTGGACGCTGATGCCCCGGCTGCAGGCCGGCCGCTGGCCGGTCCATAGCCGCGTGTATTGCAGCCGCTGGCTGGTCAACCAGATCCAGGAATCCAGCCTGAACATCCTGCATGGCATCTACGCCACCGTTTATGCGCCCTTCTGGTATCGCCTGCTCGGCGCCAAGGTCGGCCGCGATGCCGAGATTTCGACGGCTCAGGGGCTGGTCCCCGACCTCCTCACACTGGGCGACGAAACCTTCATCGCCGACGCCGTCATGCTCGGCGACGAGGAGGTCGATGGCGGCTGGATGACACTAAAACCGACCGTTATCTCGCGCCGCAGTTTCGTCGGCAACGGCGCCTACATCCAGGATGGCACCGTCCTGCCCGAAAACGTGCTGATCGGTGTCCAGTCACGCGCCCCTGCCAACGAGCGCATGCAGCCCGGCGACACCTGGCTCGGCTCGCCACCGATCAATCTGCCGGCGCGTGAGCAGACGGCCGGCTATCCCGAAGACTTGACCTTCCGTCCGTCGAAACGGCGTCGGCTTGGTCGGGCCCTGGTCGAAGCCTTCCGCATCATTTCGCCACACGCGCTGGTCATTGCCGTCGGCTACACGGTCATCCTCAACGTCATGCCACTCGCCGAGGCCGGCCAATGGCGCGATGTCTTCGCCGCGCTGACCATCGCCGGTGTCCTTTTCGCCCTGAGCACCACTGTCTTTGTCGGCATCCTCAAATGGTTGTTCATCTGGCGCTACAAGAAACACTCGGTCCCGATGTGGACACCCTTTGTCTGGACATCCGAAGCCATCACCAGCCTCTATGTCGGTATGGCCGTCCCCAACCAGATGAACTACCTGCGCGGCACGCCATGGCTGCCCATCGCCCTCAACCTGCTCGGCTGTCGCATTGGCCGCGGGGTCTATCTCGACACCACCGACGTCACCGAATTCGACTGCGTACGGATTGGCGATTACAGCGAACTCAACGGCCTGTCCTGCCCACAGACCCATCTGTTCGAAGACCGCGTCATGAAAATCGACATCGTGACCATCGGTCAACGGGTTTACGTCGGGCCGCGAACGACTGTTCTCTATGGCGCCGTGGTCGGCGACAACGTCCGTCTCGGCCCCCTGTCGCTGGTCATGAAAGGCGAGACGCTACCAGCCGGTTCGCGCTGGCACGGCTGCCCGGCGGCGCCGGCCAGCCGCTGAGATGCGCGACCGGCCACCGGTGGTCCTGCACTGGCCTGGTATAGCCGACCCGGCGCAGGATCTGATCATCGTTGCCATCGAAACGCCGAAAACCACCATTCGCGACGTAGCCCGCCAGCGGGTGCGAGATGTTTTGCGCGACATCCTCGGCGATGTCGAATTGATATCCTCCCCCGGCCAGCCGCTACGCCTGGCCATTCGGGACAACCCGCCGGGCATTTCGGTGAGCCATGAAGCCGGGCTTTCGCTGCTGGCCATCCATCGGGGAGGTCCGGTCGGGGTCGATCTGTTGCGGGTACCCAACGCCCCGAACTGGCAGAGCCAAATCGCCATACTGGCCGACGATTACCTCGGCCCGTATGTAGCCCAACAACTCTCGGTTGCCGCCCAGCCGGAACAGATAGTGCAATTTGCCCAGGCGTGGACGGAACACGAAGCCCGCCTAAAATGCCTGGGCGTACCGTTGATCGAGTGGAGTCCGCATCTGAAGGCACGGCTGGCGCCCTGCCGCGCGCAGCGACTGACCTTGCCCGACGGCTACATCGGTGCCGTGGCAACGCTTAAATCGGCCGGAAACCGAGCTTTTTGAGCAGTTCGCCGGTCTCGCAGACAGGCAGGCCCATCACCCCGGAGTAGCTGCCGGAGAGATGCTCGACGAACAGGCCGGCTCGGCCCTGGATGCCGTAGGCCCCGGCCTTGTCCATCGGCTCGCCACTGATCACGTAGTGACGGATTTCCTCGTCGTCGATATGGCGAAAACGGACTTCGCTGGTCGACAGCAGATACTCGGTACGCCGCTGATGGTCGATGGCGACGCCGGTCAGCACGCGATGCGTGCGCCCAGACAGACGGCGCAGGATGGCGGCGGCGTCGGCCATGTCGACGGGCTTGCCGATGATCTGGCCATCGAGCTCCAGTGTCGTGTCGGCCGCCAGCACGGGCCGCATCGGCAGGCGACGCTCCTCGACGATCTTCAGACCGTGCATCGCCTTGGCGCGCGCCACGCGTTCGACGTAGACCACGGGCGACTCGCCCGCCATCGGCGTTTCGTCGGTTTCGCTATCGGCGCGCATGCCATCGCGAAAAACGACAGTATCGAAATCGATGCCGATCTGATGCAGCAATTCACGGCGGCGCGGACTGCGCGAAGCGAGGTAGAGACGCATCATCCCTCCCGGTGGTATGGATGGTTTTTCAGAACACTGACGGCACGGTAAAGCTGCTCGCACAATATCAGGCGCGCCATGCCATGTGGCAGCGTCAGGCTGGACAGACGCAGCTTGTCGTCGGCCTGTTGCTTGAATTCCTCGTCGAGCCCGTCGGCGCCACCAATGAGCAGCGCCACGTCGCGGCCGTCCTGCATCCACACTTCAAGCCGTTTGGCCAGTTTGAGCGTGGTCAGGTCTTCGCCTTTTTCGTCGAGCACGACAATTCGGCAACTGCCCGGCAGGGTGTCGCGGATGCGCCCTTTTTCAGCGGCCAGCAGTTGTTCGCGGGTTTTTGAACCGCGCGGTTCGGGCTTGATTTCAGTGACGCTGGCCGGCAGTTCGCGCGGCATGCGTTTGAGGTACTCGGCGCAGCCTTCGTTCACCCAGGCGGGCTGACGATGACCGACGGCAAGTACGGCCAGCTTCATTCTTCGCGGGCCTGCTCCACGGCCTTGCGACGCTGCGCGGGGGTCGCCGACCACAGTTCTTCAAGGTTGTAATACTGACGCACGTTCGGTTGCATGACGTGCACGACGATGTCGCCAAGGTCGACCAGCACCCATTCGCCGGTATCTTCGCCTTCAGTCGAGATGACCTCGGCACCGGCTTCCTTGACCTTTTCCTGAACGTTGTTGGCGAGCGACTTGACCTGGCGGTTGGAGTCGCCCGTCGCGATGACGATGCGGTCGAACATCGACGTCAGCTTGGAGGTGTTGATGACTTCGATATCCTTGCCTTTGATGTCTTCAAGGGCGGAAACGATGATTTTTTGCAGCTTGCGGATGTCCATCAGGTACTTTTATAGAGTTGGTGAAGGCGAATATAGTCGAGAACGGCATCCGGCAGCAAATAACGCGCCGAAAGCCCGTTGGCCAGCAGCTTGCGGATCTGCGTTGCCGAAATGGCCAGCTGGGTCATGGCAAAAGTGGCTATTCCTCCGGCCGGAGCGCGTTTCAGCCCGCTGACGTCGGTCAGGCGGCGGTCGTTGAATTCGGTGGCCAGCTCATGCGGCAGGCTGCTCGCTTCGACGGGAAAACCGGGGCGGTGCGAGACGGCAACGTGGGCCAGGGAAAAAATGTCCCGCCAGCGGTGCCAGGTGGCAAGTCCGGCGAAGGCATCGGCGCCGACGAGAAGGACGAGCGATTGCTCGGCCCCGAGTTCGCGGCGCAGACGCTCGAGCGTGTGCACCGTGTAGCTCGGCGCAGCAGCTTCGACTTCGCTGGCATCAATTGAAAATTGGGGATTATTTCCGGTTGACCGTAGCACCATCTCCAGACGCTGCTGCGCGGTCACCTGCGGCGTGCCGCGATGCGGTGGCTGGCCAGCCGGAATCCAGCGCACGCCGCCAAGGCCAAGATGGGTAATTGCCTCCTCGGCCAGCCGGAGGTGACCAAAATGCACAGGATCGAAGGTGCCTCCGAAGAGGCCGAGCGGCTCAGACAATTTCGGAAATACCGAAGATGTCGCGGTAGCAGGCATAAAAGCTGGCAAAGATGGTCGGCGCAACGACCAGCACCATCGGCATGGTGACGACGGCAGTAATGAAACTCGCCGCACCGGGGAAAATCAGCAGCAACAGTCCAAGGAGGACGCCAGGGAAAACACCGCCAACGAGCAGGAGTCCCAGGCCATAGACGAGGAATGCCCGCCAGTTCATCCAGCACGCGACAAAGCTGAAGAACAGGGCGCGGCCAAGGGTCAGTCGATGCCAGGCGGCCAGCACCGGGGCAAACCAGTAGGCCATCATGACCGGGGTCATCGCAGCCATGACAAACAACGCCGGCGCGATGAAATCAGCGTCTTCGACGGCAGCCCGTTCGGCGCGGCTATTGGCCATCATGAATTTGAACATGTCGCCGCCGTCAAGCAGTGTGGACAGTCCGAGAACGCCGAGCGTGCAGCACAGGTAGAGGGCGCCGAGGGCGAGCAGGGTGCGGGCGTTTTCCTTCATGCTGCCAAACAGGGTCTGGATGCCGATGGGCTGGCCGCGTTCGACCTGACGCGCTGCCTGCATGAGACCGACCGAGAGGCCAGGGATGACCAGCGAGGCGGCCAGCGCGCCAATGAATGGCAGCACATTGAGAAAAATTACCGTGAACCAGTAAGTGAGAACCAGCATGCCGAGAACGACCGGGCTGCGCCGAAAAATGGCGAAACCGGTCAGAATCCAGCCCCAGCCGGCCGCGGGCGGTAGTGTCTGGGCGCGCATCTTCAGCTTCCCACAAAAATATCGCGGTAGGAGGCGAACACCGCGCCCGAAACGACCGGCAAAAGCAGGAGCAGGCCCATGCCGACAGGCAGCATGGCGAAGAACAGGGCGACGACGAGGAAAATGCCGAAGATCGCCATCGGCAGAAAGTTCTTGGCGCCTGCTGCAAAGCTGGCCTTCATCGCATCGAGCGGCTGCATGTCGTGGAAGAAAACCAGCGCCGGCGCGAACCAGGTAGCCATGATGATCGGCACCGAGAGCACCATGACGAGCAGGCCGGCGAGCATGACACCGCCGAGGGCAATGCCGAAGCCGGCGACCTTGCCGGTCACACCTCCACCCAGAATGCCGCCGCTGACCAGCATGAAGGCAAGGAAAGCAATGCCGAAAATGCCCATGGCGAAAAACACGCCAATCATGACCAGTTGGCCTGCGTTGTGGCGGAAACCGGCGAAAAGATCGGCAATTTCGGGCTCTTCGCCATCGTTCAGACGCTTGCAGAGCTTGATCATGCCGGCACCGAAGAGCGGTACCAGCAAGTGCGCAGCGATCTGCCCGAAGAGCGGCACGATGGAAATGGCCATGAGCATGACGAGCAGCAGGACGGTGCTGCCAATCCACACGCCGGGATTGACCAGAAACATGGCCCAGCCCTGGCGTAGCCAGTCAAAGCAGGAGCCGGGATCGACTTCGCGGCTCGCGCCGGTAAACCGGGTCGGCGCCATCGGAAAAACAGGAGTTTCACTCATGCGCGGATGCTAACGGGGGAGCGCTTCCGGGGCAAGACGAAAACGTGCCAGCAGGCGCCGAAAGTCATCGGGATTCTTGATCGTTACCACTTCACCTTGGCGGGGCCGGTGGCGAACCTCGAGCCGGAGCAACCAGAAGCGCAGCGCAGCGGCCCGCCGCATGGCAGGCCAGGCAGCTCGTTCCGCCTCCGTGAGCGGCCGCTGGGCCGCATAGCCGGAGATCAGGGCGGCCAGCGCGTTGTCGCTGCCACACCAGTCGTTGGCGACGACGGCCAGATCGAAGAGCAAAGCGTCTTCGCCGGCAAAATAGAAATCGAGCACGCCCGAGAGACCGCCGTCGGCGTCCCACAACACGTTGTCGCGAAAGAGATCGGCATGGATGATTCCGCGCGGCAGGGCCGAATAATCCTGGGCCGCCTGAAACAGCAGTTCATCGGCCAGCAGATCGCGCTCGTCGGGAGCAACCAAAGGCAGCAAGGTTTCACCGACCGCCTGCCGCCAGGCGGCACCGCAGGGGTTGGGCAAAGGGTTCGGCAGATCGGCCGCAGCGAGGTGCAGGCGGGCCAGCATGGCGCCGACGGCACGACACTGCTCGACACCCGGCAACTCCAGCGCCGCTCCCGGCAAACAGGTCAGCAATGCAGCCGGTTTGCCGGCCAGCCAGCGCCAATAGGCGCCCTGGCCGTCAGCCAGAGGTCGGGGGCTGGGAATCCCGCTTTGCGCCAGCCTATCCTGCAGGGCGAGATAAAAATCGAGGGCCGGAGTAGCGATGCGCTCGAACAGCGTCAGCACGAAGCGGCCGCTGGCCGTTGCCACGAAATAGTTGGAGTTCTGCATGCCGGCGGCGATACCGGCGTAGTCGACCAGCTCACCCAGCCCGAGTGGCTCCAGCCAGGCGATGAGTTCTTCCCGCCCGACCTTGGTATAGACGGACAAGATTTACCAGCTATGAATGATCCACATCGGCGGCTTGGTCACCGGATGGGTAATGTCTGCCTGAACGAACTGACCATCGCCCTGGTTATCGACCAGGTAGTAAGAGGGGCCGACCGCTGGCGTGACCTTGACCATGTAGAGCTTGCCCTTCATGCGGTATTCCTCGCGGGTTTCGGTCTCGCGCTTGACGATGGTGACCTGCGGCTCGAGTGCCTCGTCGAAGGCTTCCATGCCAGGGGGCGGTGGCGGCACGGCCGGCAAGGGCTGGAGATCGCCTTTCTGCGCCCAGGCAGGCAAGGCGGCTAGCAGCAGGAGGGGAAGAAGGCGGCGCATGTTGAATTCCTCGATAACGATGCTTTGATTTTACAGGTTGAGCAGCATCTCGTGTTCGTTCGGCAGGGGACCGAAGGGACGAGCTTCGTAATGCTTGAAGATGGCTTCGACGACTTGCTCCGGCTCATCGATGAGCTGGATCAGGTTCATGTCTTCGGCATCGACCATGCCTTCTGCCACCAGCCGGTTCTTGAACCAGTCGATCATGCCGCCCCAGAAATCGGAGCAGACGAGAATAAGCGGAATCTTGCGTGCCTTGCCGGTCTGGATCAGGGTCAGGGCTTCCATGAGCTCATCGAGCGTGCCGAAACCGCCCGGCATCACGACGTAAGCGCTGGCGAAGCGGACGAACATGTACTTGCGGGCGAAGAAGTGGCGAAAGGTCTGCGAAATGTCCTGGTAGGGATTGTTCTGCTGTTCGTGCGGCAACTGGATGTTGAGGCCGACGGATGGGGATTTGCCGAAGAAAGCGCCCTTGTTGGCTGCCTCCATGATGCCGGGCCCGCCACCGGAGATGACCGAAAAGCCGGAATCGGAGAGCAGGCGGGCGGTCTGCTCGGTCAGCATGTAGTACGGAGAGTCAGGACGGACGCGGGCGCTGCCGAACATGGTCACGGCCGGCTTGATGGCGGCCAGACGCTCAGTCGCCTCGACGAACTCTGACATAATGCCAAAAATCCGCCAGGACTCGCGGGCCGTCGTACTTTTCAACATGGCCTCGGTCTCGACGCCCATCACCAGCTTATCGCTCTCGGTCACTCTATGCCTCTCTTATTGTTGGTGGACGGTTCGTCCTATCTCTACCGCGCGTTCCACGCCTTGCCCGACCTGCGCAACAAGGCCGGCGAGCCGACAGGCGCCATCTACGGCGTTCTGAACATGCTACGTCGTCTCGATAGCGACTACAAGGCAGAGTACAAGGCTGTCGTCTTCGATGCCAAGGGCAAGACCTTCCGCGACGACTGGTATCCGGAATACAAGGCGCACCGGCCGCCGATGCCGGACGATCTGGTCCAGCAGATCGAACCGCTGCACGCCGCGATCAAGGCGGCCGGCTGGCCGCTGCTCATGGTTGACGGTGTCGAGGCGGACGACGTGATCGGCACGCTGGCGACGAACGCCACGGTCGACGGGATAAATACGCTGATTTCGACCGGCGACAAGGACCTGACTCAACTGGTCAATCCACTCGTCCGCTGGTACAACACGATGAGCAACGAGCTGCTCGACGAAGCCGGTGTCGAAGCCAAGTTCGGTGTGCCACCAGGAAAGATCGTCGATTATCTGGCGCTGGTCGGCGATACCGTCGATGGTGTCCCGGGCGTCGCCAAATGCGGCCCGAAGACGGCGCTCAAATGGCTGGCGCAATATGGTTCGCTCGATGAAATCGTCGCCCATGCCGACGAAATCGGCGGCGTGGTCGGCCAGAATCTGCGCGACCATCTCGGTTTCCTGCCACTCGGCAAAAAGCTGGTCACTGTCGCCTGCGATCTTTCCAACCTGCCGGCACCTGCCACCCTGAAGGCAACAGCGCCCGATGTCGCGACGCTGCGCGAGCTCTATACCCGCTACCAGTTCCGCACCTGGCTGGGTGAAATCGACGGCCCGGAAGCGGCGGCGGCCGTTCCGGCCCGCGAGGGCTTGGTGGCAACGCTCGTTGCTCCAAGCGCACCGATCGAGGTCAAATATGAAACCGTCCTGAGTTGGCCGCAATTCGATGCCTGGCTGGCCAAAATCGAGGCGGCAGAACTGACCGCGCTCGACACCGAGACGACCAGCCTCGACTCCTTTGAAGCGCGCATTGTCGGCATTTCGCTCTCGGTCACGCCCGGCGAAGCCTGCTACATTCCCCTCGCCCACACCGCCCCCGGCGTCGCCGACCAGTTGCCGCGCGATGAAGTGCTGGAAAAGCTCAAACCCTGGCTTTCCACGGTCAACCGGAAAAAAGTGCTGCAAAACGCAAAATACGACCAGCACGTTTTTGCCAACCACGGCATCACGCTGGCCGGCATTGAACACGACACCATGCTGCAAAGCTACGTCATCGAGTCCGACAAGGGCCACGACCTCGGCCAGCTCTGCACCCGCCACCTCGGCCTCGCCACCATCGCCTACGAAGACCTGTGCGGCAAGGGCGCCAAGCAGATTACCTTCGACCAGGTCGACATCGAACGCGCCGCGACCTACGCCGCCGAAGATTCCGACGTCACCCTGCGCGTGCACAACGTGCTGCACCCGCAATTCGCCGACGAACCCGGTTTGAGCCGCATCTACCACGAGATCGAAATGCCGGCCCGCCAGGTGATCTGGCAGATCGAGCGCAACGGCATCCTGATCGACGCCGACGTGCTGTCCCGTCAGAGCCACGAGATGGGCCAGAAAATCATGGCCCTCGAAGCGCAAGCCTACGAACTGGCCGGCCAGCCCTTCAACCTCGCCTCGCCCAAGCAACTGGCCGACATCCTGTTCGAAAAGCTCGGCCTGCCGGTCAAGAAGAAAACGCCATCCGGCGGCCCGTCCACCGACGAGGAAGTGCTCTCCGAACTGGCCCTCGATTACCCGCTACCCAAGCTGCTGCTCGAACACCGCAGCCTGTCCAAGCTCAAGGGCACCTACACCGACAAACTGCCGCGCATGGTCAATGGTCAGACCAGGAGAGTGCATACTCACTTCTCGCAGGCATCCGTTGTTACCGGGCGCCTGGCCTCGACTGATCCCAACCTGCAGAACATCCCGGTGCGCAGCGAGGAAGGCCGGAAAATCCGCACCGCCTTCATCGCACCCGAAGGTTCCAGCATCGTTTCGGCCGACTACTCGCAGATCGAGCTGCGCATCATGGCCCACCTCTCGGGCGATGAGGGCTTGCTCCACGCTTTCTCCCACGGCGAGGACGTGCACCGCGCGACGGCCGGTGAAATCTTCGGCGTCACTCCGCTCGAAGTCGGCCCCGACCAGCGCCGCGTCGCCAAGAGCATCAACTTCGGCCTGATCTACGGCATGAGCGCCTTCGGCCTGGCCCGCCAGCTCGGGCTGGAGCGCAGCGCGGCGCAGACCTACATCGACCGCTATTTCGCCCGCTACCCCGGCGTCGCCCACTACATGGAAGAGGCCCGCGAAATGGCGCGCCAAAAAGGCTTCGTCGAAACCGCCTTCGGCCGCCGTCTGTGGTTCCCGGAAATTCGCTCAAGCAACGGCAACCGCCGCCAGGGCGCCGAACGTGCCGCGATCAACGCGCCGATGCAGGGCACGGCCGCCGACCTGATCAAGCTGGCGATGATCGCCGTGCAGGACTGGCTGGAAAAATCGCGAATGAAATCAAAGCTCGTCCTGCAGGTGCACGACGAACTGCTGCTCGAAGTGCCGGACGACGAGTTGATGGAAATCCGCACCCACCTGCCCCGTTTGATGAGCCAGGTCGCCGAACTCAAGGTGCCGCTGGTCGTCGAAGTGGGCGTCGGGCCGAACTGGGAGGCGGCGCACTAGCGCCCCACCCCGATCTCACGGTCAACCGGAAATTTTGCCCAAATTCGAAATTTCCGCGGCGCTCACCCGAGCGGCATCGTAGCCGTCGATCCCGACCGCTGCACGGCGCCGGTCGGCAGCCAGAATTTCGGCCAGCCGGCGTTCGTTCTCGGCCAGATTGCTGCGATCATTCTCGCGGTGCCAGAGGTGCAAAACTGCCGTAGCAAAACGGCCATCCTTGCGCTGCACGCCGGCATGCAGCAGGCGGATGGCAAGATCGGCATCCTCGTGGCCCCAGCCCTGGAAGGCCTCGTCGAAGCCATTCACCGCGTCGAAATCGCGCCGCCACAGCGCCAGATTGCAGGTCCGCGCGCCTTGCCAGCGTTGCGGTTGCCGTTTGCGCCAGCCGTGGCCGGCAAAGTGACAAAGTGGCAGCCAGCGGTTGATGGCGCCCGAGAGTCGCCGGCCGAGCCACATCAAACGGCTGTCGCCGTGCAGCTCGATCATTGGTGCCTGCAGCACCTTTTTCGTGAAGCCTTCGGAGAGCAAGACCCGGTTCCCGGCGACAAACCAGCCGGGCTCGGCCAAGGCGCGGTGTGCCGCAACAAAATCCGGGCGCAGGATGCAGTCACCGTCGATGAAAACGAGGTAATCGCCGCGGCTAGCCGCCACCGCCAGATTACGCGCCGCCGCCGCACGGAAGCCATCGTCCTCCTGCCAGAGATGGCGAAGCGGGACCGGGAAATGGGCGCCTGCCGCGGCAACCGCCTCGGCCGTCTCGGCGCGCGAACCGTCATCGGCGACCAGTACCTCGAACGCCTTATCGCCCTGCGCCGCAAGCGATGCCAGCACCGCCCGCAAGGCATCCGGACGGTTATACGTAGTGACGATGACCGAAACCAGTTGCGGCGTCATGGCGGGCTGCACCAACGATCAGGGACGGCGCAAAGGCGGCGTTTCCGGCACCTTCCAGGCCTGATCCATCTCGTAGCCCTTGGCGTAACGGTAGAACGTGCCCTCGAAATTGCCGAAGGCGATGATGAAACCCGGCCAACCATCGAGAAATCCGCGCTTGAAAATGTAGTGCTTGATGAAGGACCACAGGCCGTGCGTCAAAGCCTTGCCCATGCTGCCCTTACGGCCGCGCAGGGTGAGTTTTTCCGCACCGAGCGTCGAATAGCGGTTGGCCTTGTGCACGACTTCGTGCAGATTCTTGAACGGCACCTGCCAGATCGGGTTCTGCAGATGCCCGACCGGCCGCTCGCTATGCGGCACGTAGCCCTCGTGCACCGGCTCCATCGTGTAGCTCATCTTGCCCCGACGGAAGAGCTGCGGCTGACGGTAGTTCGGGTACCAGCCGGAATGCTTGATCCAGCGCCCCATGAAGAAATTGCGGCGTGGCATAAAATACATGTCGAGACTGGCCGGGTCGGCGATGACACGCAGGATTTCGTCACGCGCCTCGGGCGTGCAGCGTTCGTCGGCATCGAGGCTGAAAATCCAATCGTGGGTGCAAGCCGCAATCGCGTTGTTGCGCAGATCACCAAAGCCCTTGAACGGCACCTGGACGACCCGTGCGCCAAGGCTCTCGGCGATCTCGACCATGCCGTCGGTACTGCCCGAATCGGCGACGATGATCTCGTCAGCCCACAGGACGCTATTCACCGCCGCCGCGATTTTCTGCGCTTCGTTGAAAGCGATGATGTAGGCGGTGATTTTTGGCTGAACGGGACTGCTCATCTCGATTTTTCTTCTTTCTCGTCAAGGAGCTCGGCCTGGAACCGCCGGAGCGATGCGAACGGGCATGTATTATAGGGGACTAGCGAAAAACACACCGACAACACCCTTGCACCGCCCCCCTATTTCGTTCCCTGCCCCGCCCAAACGCGTTCTGGTCGTTTGCACCCAACGCATCGGCGACGTCCTGCTCGCCACGCCGCTGGCTCGTTCTGTCAAAGCAGCCTGGCCCGACGCCCAGCTTGATTTTCTCGTCCTGCCTGGCACGCAAGGCGTGCTCGAAGGCAACCCCGACGTCCATCAGGTGCTGGCCTTTCCGCAGCGCGCCAGCCTGGGCGAGAAACTGGCGCAACTGGGCAAGATCTGGCGGCGCTACGATCTCGCCTTCGCCGCCATCCCCAGCGACCGGGCACGCATCTTCGCCTGGGCGGCCGCCAGGAATGCAGTCGGCTTCACGACGGCCGAAGAAGCCTCATGGCTCAAGCGGCATCTGCTGAAAATCGCCGTGCCTTTCGACAACCTGCAAACGCACACCGTGACCATGGGGCTGCGGCTGGTCGAAGCGCTCGGCCTGCCGGCCATCGGACAGGTTCAAACCCCGCGAGTGCCTGCGGAGAACTGGCGCCAGCGGCTGGAACAACTCGGCCTGACCGGGATCATTGATTACGTCATCATTCACCCCAACCCAAAGTTTCGCTACAAGATGTGGGATAGCGACAAGTGGATCCCCCTGATTTCCTGGCTCAGGCAACAAGGTACCGAGGTGCTATTGACCGGCAGCGGCGACCCGACTGAAGCCTCCTATGTTCGGGACATCGCCAGCAAGGTTCCGGAAGGCTGTCGCTGCCTGACCGGACTGTTGTCACTTGCCGAAACGGCGGAATTGCTCAAGGGCGCCCGCCTCTTCGTCGGCCCCGACACGGCCGTCACCCATCTCGCCGCCGCCACCGGCATCCCGACCATCGCCCTGTTCGGCCCGTCGAACCCGGTCAAATGGGGGCCATGGCCGAAGGACTGGCCGGCTGGCGAAAGCCCATGGCCATTTGTCGGCAGCAAACAACAGGGAAATGTCCGGCTGATTCAAGGCCCCGGCGACTGCGTGCCCTGCCTGTTTGAAGGCTGCGACAGGCATCTGGACAGCGATAGCAAATGCCTGCAGGACATCAGCGTCGAGCGAATCATCGACGCCGCCCGGGAGGCGCTGACCGCCTAAGCCGATTCGGAGCCGACGGCGGGTGGCGCCAGCATGATCCCCAGCCAGGCGTAGATGAAATTGCCTTCGTTGAAGGTCGAGAAATGCGAGTTGAAAAGGCTGGTCGCGCACCACGAAGCCAGTACGCACAAACCGATCATGCGATACGGTGCCGCGCAACGCTGGCGGGCCGCAGCAACAAGAAAGCCAAGGAAGACCAGCAAGGCAACCACGCCATTCTCGGCCGTGATCTTCATGTACTGGTTGTGCGGATCGCCGGCCGGCGTCGCGGCCACACCAGTTCTACCTTCAATCTTGCGATCGTAGGCCGTACCGAAAGCGCCAGTACCGTAGCCGAACAAAGGCTGCTCCCTGATCATTTCGACGGTGTTCTTCCAGAAAATCATGCGAATGCCCATCGAGGTCACTTCCTTCGCCTGATCGTAGTTCTCGACTTCCTGCACGCCCTGCAACATGCGTTCGCGTGAAGTCGGCGCCAGAAGCAGCATGCCGGCGACACTGACCACCAGCAGCACGGCCGCGACGATTCCCCGGGTTCCGAGGCGGCGCTGGCCGAAGAGAACATAGCCGGAAACGGCGCCGACAGCGCACACCATCGCCACCAGATAGCCGCTGCGACCGGTCGTGACCAGCGCAATATTGGCGAGCAGCAGCAAGCCGCCCAGCACATACAGGCGCCGCACCCGGCCAGCCCCGCTCTCCATGGCGAGAAGGAAGGCGCCGAAAGCGCCGACGGCAAATGCCATTCCCTGCGTCGCATGATTGCGCAGGAAAATCCCGCGCTCCTGGCTGGCCACAGGCAGATCGATCTGAAATAGCCACAAGGCGAAGGAAATCACCGAGCAAACCGCGACGATGCCAACAAAAGCCTTCAAAAAACGCGACTTCCAGCGGGTGTCGGCAAACAGGGACAAAGCAATCGGCACCAGCAACAGCTTGCTCCAACCGATAGCCATGCGAACGGCGACGTCTTTCGGGGCGATGCTGTACGTCGTGCCGACGATCATCACGGCGTAGAAAAGCAGAACGAATTTGACCATCGGCAGCCGCCAGGTGGCCCACAAAGACTGGCGCAGTTCCGCCGAACTGAAAATGACTGCGAGCAACAGGAGCGTCGCCAGGTTCATGACGGGCGGTGAAAAGAGCACCGAGATGCCGACGATGCTCATCAAAACGCAGGCCACGGCGTGGCTATCCCAGGATTTGCCGAAGAATTTCATGTCGTTTCCAGTAAACGCAATCGGGAAGCGCCTTGCCTAGCGGACCAGCGACTTGAGTTTGACCTGCCACTCCCGCAGGCGGCGGCGGCGGAACTTGTTCCAGCGATTGCGCAACACGTTGAATGCCCGGCTGTGTTTCTGTCGACCGGCATCGAGCAGGCTGTCGAACATCCCCGTCACACTGCCCTGTTCGACGATAGGCTGGCGCAGCCAGTAGTGGCGCGAGCCCATGGCGGCATCGATATGAACCATCAGATGATCGACCGACAGGATGACCGGATTGCTTTCCAGCCAGGTCAGACGGCGCTCCATGGCGAGTCGGTCATGGACGCAACCCTCGGCTGTCGGGATGGGCAACTCGACCAAAGGCCCGGGCGCCAGAAAATAGCTGTCGGGCACCTTGGTATCGAGCCCGCCAAGGAAAACCAGCCAGCCCGGCGGCTGTTTGACCGCCGCCTGCATCGCCGTATCGAAACCGGCAATAAAACCATCGCTGAGCACAGCGTCATCCTCGAACACGAGAACCCGCTGATAGCCTCGTGCTACCGAGTCTTTCCAGACCTGGATATTCTTCAGAACCAATGACTTGTGGGCCCGCTTCATGCTGGATGGACCGAATGTCTCGGCGAGGGTTTCCTCGGTCAATTCAACGGCGTCGTGCTCAAACATGAAAGAGAAGGCAACCCCTTTCTTGGCAAGCTCCGCTTCAATGTGGCGAATGCGGAAATCCGAGCCTTTCACGGAAAGCACGTAAACAGCGTCGACCCAGGCGTTGACGGGCTGAACGGAAGACATGGGCTTAACTAGCGACATGCGATTGGGTGCTTTCCTCTAAGGGCGATCCTTCGGCGGGAACCGAATCACGCTGGATACGCTGCAACTTGGCGTACACACCATCCTTGGCCAGCAGTTCGCCATGGCGACCGCGTTCGACGATGCGGCCCTGATCGAGGACAACGATGAGATCGGCGCGTTCGATGGTCGACAGGCGGTGGGCGATAACGATGGTTGTGCGGCCGACGATCAGGGTGTCGAGGGCAGCCTGGATGAGGCGTTCGGATTCGGTGTCGAGGGCCGAGGTGGCTTCGTCGAGGATGAGGATCGGGGCGTTCTTGAGGAAAGCGCGGGCGATGGCTAGGCGCTGGCGCTGACCGCCGGAGAGTTTGACGCCGTTTTCGCCGACTTCAGTGAGCAGGCCGTTTTCCATCTGCGAGATGAATTCCCAAGCGTTGGCGGCGCGGGCGGCAGCTTCGATCTGGGCATCGGTGGCGTTCTGGGCGTGGCCGTAGGCGATGTTGGCGCGCACCGTGTCGTTGAACAGGACGACATCCTGGCTGACCATGGCGATGTTGTCGCGCAGGCTTTCGAGGGTCAGTTCTTCAAGCGGATGGCCGTCGAGGCGCAGCGTGCCTTGGGTGAGGTGGTAGAAACGCGGCACGAGCGCTGCCAGCGAGCTTTTGCCACTGCCTGATGGACCAACCAGCGCGACGGTCTGGCCGGGCTGAATCTCAAGATCGATATCGGTCAGTGCCGGACGCGGGGCATTTGGATAGGTGAAACAGGCCTGCTCGAATTGCAGATGGCCGCGGGCGCGTTCGATGCGAGCCGTACCGCGGTCGTCCTCGGCCACTTCGTCGAGCACCTGAAAGACGCTTTCGGCGGCAGCCAGCCCGCGCTGGAGCGGCGCGCTGACATCGGTCAGGCGCTTGACCGGTGCCAGCAGCATGACGAGGGCCGTGATGAAGGAGAGAAATTCGCCGACGGTCGTCCCGCTCTCGCTGTTGGACTGGCGCAGCGCCATGTAGGTGATGATGGCCACTGAAATCGACACGGCAACCTGCGTCAGGGGCACCGTGGCGGCGGCCGCAGCGGCCTCGCGCATGGTGGCGCGGCGGAAGGTATTGAGCACCTGGTCGAAGCGGCTCTTTTCGTATTGCTGGCCGCCGAAGATTTTGACCACCTTGTGGGCGCCGACCGCCTCTTCGAGGATGTGGGTGATGACGCCCATCGCCGAATAGCCGCTGCGCGCGGCGGCGCGCAGACGCTTGCTGAAGATCCGGATGAGGCCGGTGACGACCGGGCCGACCGTCAACGCGATCAGCGTCAGTTTCCAGTCGAGATAGAGCAGGTAGCCGAGCAGACCAACGATGGTCAGCGAATCGCGCACCACGGTGGTCAGCACGCCGGTGGCGGCGCCCGTTACGTTGGTGACGTCGTAGGCCACCTTGGAAATCAGCACGCCGGTCGACTGGTCGTCGTAGAAGCGGGTCGGCAGGGTCATCAGGCGGCCGAACATGGCCTGGCGCAGGTCGAAAACCACGCGCGCCGCAATCCAGGCCATCGAAAAACCCGAGGTAAAGGTTGCAATGCCGCGCAGGATGAAGATGCCGACAATGGCCAGCGGCAGGAGAATGATTTCTCGCTCGCTCGCTGCCTTGAAGCCGTTATCGATAAGCGTCTTGAGCAACCACGGCGCCACCGGCTCGGTCGCCGCCGTCGCCACCATGCCCAGAATAGCGATGCCAAACATGCGCCAGTACGGTTTAACCCAGGTGAGCAGCCGGAGGTAGATCTGGCGGCTGGACATCATTGGTTCGGGAACTTGGGTCACGGGCGGCGAACGTAATTGGAAAAGTACGCATTTTACCGTTTCGCGACGCCTCCTACCCGACCGTTTGCACCCCGTTCGACCGTCGTGATCGAGAGAAAGTCGGCCGACACCGTCAGCCACTCGTCGTCAGCCAGTTCGAGCCAGTGCGCCAGCAGGCAGCGAATGACGCCGGCGTGGGTGACGATCACCGCCTCCGGCACCGTCAAGGACGCGACGAAATCCACCGCCCGGCGCTGCAAGGCGCGCGGCGATTCCCCGCCGGGCGGGGCGTAGCCGACCACATCGGCCGCCCACGCATCAAGTTCGTGGCGAGGAATCTCGTCCCAGAGCCGCCCTTCCCAGTCGCCAAAATTCAATTCCGCCAGGCGTGCGTCGATGATCGGCTGTGCATGAAGCTGTTCCGCCAAATGCCGGCAACGCAGCAACGGGCTGCTCCACACCGGTAGCCCGGGCGGCAACTCGGCCCGCAGGCGATCCAACTCGGCCATTTCAATTTTGGCCAGAATGTCCCGTTGACCGTAGCAAATGCCGGGTTCGACCTCGGGTTTGGGATGGCGGATCAGGTGAAGACGCATGGCGTCACGCCTTCACACTCCCCATCCGCCAGATCAGGCAGCGGTTGTTCGACGGCATTTCCCGCTGATCCACCAGCATGAGCCCGGACTGCCGGGCCAGCGCGTCAACGGCGCCGACGTCGCGCAAGCCTTGGTGCGGCGCTTTTTCCTTTAGCGACCGGTCGAAGGCGGCATTGCTGTCGCTGGTGTGGTGGCCGTCTACCATGAAGGGGCCGTAAATGAAGAGCAGGGCGCCGGGAACGAGCACGGACGGCAAACCGGCAAAGAGGGCTTCGACAGCTGCCCAGGGCATGATGTGCAGGGTGTTCGCAGTGTAAACGGCGTCGTAGTCACCGTTTGGCCACGGGCCGAGGACGTCGAACTCGAACGGTGGCAGGGCATTGGGCAAGGCGGCCTCGGCTAGCCACAGGTGGATACCGGGCAGGAAATCCGCGCGGTCGGAAGTTTGCCAGCAGAGGTGCGGCAGTTGCGCGCAGAAATGGACGGCATGCTGGCCGGTGCCGCTGCCGATTTCGAGCACCTTGCGGCGGTCGGCGAAGACCTCGCGCAGGACGGCAAGAATCGGCTCACGGTTTTTTTCGGTGGACGGGGCGCTGGGTTTTTCCATGGCGAGGGCAACAGGGGCGATGCCGGAAGCTTAACGGCAAATTCATCCGCGAGGACCGCCCAAGGCCTCGTTCAGCATTTCAATTTTGGGCAAATTTTCCGCTTGACCGTGGAAACGCTTAATTTGGCCAGCGCTCAGATATGCGCCGCCAAGCCGAGATAAAAAGCGATCTCCGCGAGCTGCTGCACCGCCCCCAGGCAGTCGCCGGTATAGCCGCCCAGCCAGCGGCGGCATTTGGCCGCGAGCCAGAGCGTGGCCAAGGCAGCCAGGGCGACGGCGGGCACGATCTGCGCCGGTGCCAGCAAGATCAGCGGCAGGCCGGCGAAGAGCAGCGCAACCAGCAGCGGCCCGGTGCCGAGTCGGCTGGCGACGGGGCGGGCCTTGCTCGACTCGTCATCCCGGGCGTAATCCATGGTCGTCATGAGGCTCACGGCGCAGAAACGCGACACGGCGTGGCCGGCGATCAGGGCCACGGCCACTTCGCCGGCCGGCAGGCTGACGAGCAGCGCGAACTTGCCGAGCAGGGCGAGCACGATGGCGATCACGCCGTAGCTGCCGACCCGCGAATCCTTCATGATCGCCAGGATTTTCTCCTTGTCCCAGCCACCGCCGAGACCATCGGCCGTGTCGGAAAGGCCGTCCTCGTGGAAGGCGCCGGTCAGGGCGATGGTGGCGACCATGGCCAGCACGACGGCCACAGGTTGCGCCCAGACCTGCAGCGCCAGCCAGAACACCAGGGAACCGACACCGCCGACGAGCAACCCGATGGCCGGCAAATAGCGCGCCGCGCGGACCAGCCCGTCCGGCGAATAGCCGACCCAGGCCGGCACCGGCAGCCGGGTGAAATAGCCGAGGGCGGCGAAGAAGGCGCCCAGTTCGCGGCGGATCATTCCTTGTCCGACACCCCGGCCGACTCAAAACTGGCCATCTCGTTGAGGAAATTGACCGAAGCCTGAACGAGCGGGTAGGCCAGCGCGGCACCCGTGCCTTCGCCGAGGCGCAGGCCGAGGTCGAGCAAGGGTTCGGCGCCGAGCGCTTTCAGTTGCGCCGCATGGCCGGCTTCAGCCGAACGGTGGCAGAACACACAGTAATCAGCAAAAGCGGGGGCCAGACGACTGGCGACCAGCGCCGCCGAACCAACGATGAAACCGTCGATGAGCAGCACCATCTTCGCCTCGGCCGCGGCCAGCATGGCACCGACCATGGTGGCGATCTCGAAGCCGCCGAATTCGGCGAGCACGGCCAGCGGTTCATCCTTGCCACCGGCGGCGCGGTAACGCGTCAGCGCGGTGTCGAGCAGCGCCTGCTTGCGGGCAAGGCCGGCATCGTCCAGCCCCGTGCCACGGCCAACGCAGTCGGCCAGCGGCAGGCCGGTCAGGCAGTGGGTAAGCAAGGAGGCCGAGGCCGTATTGCCGATGCCCATTTCGCCGAAGCCGACGACATTGCAGCCGTTGGCGGCCAGCCCGAAAACGATGCCGGCGCCCTGCGCCATGGCCTGGGCGCACTGCTCGGCGCTCATCGCCGGCTGCTCGATGTAATTGGCGGTGCCCGGCGCGATCTTGACGTCGATCAGCCCGGCGCGGTTCTCGCCAAAATCGTGGGCGACACCGGCGTCGACGACGCTCAGCCCGAGCCCGTTCTGGCGCGCGAAGACGTTGATCGCCGCACCGCCGGCCAGGAAGTTCTCGACCATCTGCCAGGTCACATCCTGCGGATAGGCCGAGACGCCGGCCTTGGCTGCGCCGTGGTCGCCGGCAAAAACGAGCATCTGCGGGTTGCTCAGCGTCGGCGTCAGCGTCTGCTGGATGAGGCCGATCCTGATCGCCGTACGTTCAAGCAGGCCGAGCGCGCCGAGCGGCTTGGTCTTACGGTCAACCCGATTTTTAAGCGAATTTTCAAATCCCCGGTCCGGGGCGGCAATGTTGAAGTCCAGCGAATGCATCCGATTCTCCAAAAGAAAAAAGGGCCTCGCGGCGATGCCGGGCGAACTTCGCCCAACGCAGCCGCGAAACCCTGTCCACAGGTTTCCCAAGAGGACTCGACACGTCTTCTGGCTTTCGGATCAGCCGGTCCGCTACGCCTTCCCGGCCGGGTTTTCCCCAGCGCCAGTGGCCTGTTGCAGCGTCCGTCCCCGATTACAGCGGCGGGCCCGCCCCGGAATTGAGTTGCCTCGCACCGGGTTCCGTTACGTCGAATCGGGGCGAATTATCCGGCTTGCCCGTTCGCTATGCAATCACCTAAAGTGCCGGGCATGAAAGAACTGATCCTCGGCGGCGCGCGCTCGGGCAAAAGCCTGCTGGCCGAACAACGCGCCCGCGAATCCGCTGAAAAGCGCGGCCTGAAAGTCGTCTACCTCGCCACAGCGCAGGCCCTCGACGGCGAAATGGCCCGCCGCGTCGCCCACCATCGCGAACGCCGCCCGGCCGACTGGGGCTGCACCGAAGAAACCCTACACCTCGCTGCCCGCCTGCGCGAACTGGCGGCGCCGGACACCTGCGTGCTCGTCGACTGCCTGACCCTCTGGCTCTCCAACCTGCTCTTCGCCGGCAAAGCCGCGACGCAGGCCGAAGCCGGCGAAGCCATCGCCTGCCCGCTGTTCCGCGATGAAACGGCGGCGCTCATCGAGCTGCTGCCCACCCTGCCCGGCCACATCATTCTCGTCTCCAACGAAGTCGGCTGGGGCATCGTGCCCATGCACCCGGTATCGCGCCTGTTCGCCGATGAGCAGGGACGCCTCAACCAGCGCGTCGCCGCCGTCTGCGACCAGGTCACGCTGGTCGCTGCCGGCCTGCCGTTGAGTCTGAAACAGCCCGCCAACTGAGCCCCGCTGTGCTAGCCTGAATGGTCACCCGGCACATTCAGGAGTACGCCATGTCCCTCTTCACCCGCCTCTCCGCTTTGTGCCAGGTTCTGGAAAAACAGGCCACCCTCCCCGTCCGCATAAGCCGGCCGGACAACGCCCCCGGCCTCTACGTCTGGCCGTGGCGCATCGAGGAAGATACCCGCGTGCGTAGTTCGCGCCTGCCGGGCGAAACGATGGCCATGCATGCGCCACCGCCGCTCATCCATTTCCTGCTGATGGCCAATACCGCGCTGGACAGCGACACCCTCAGCGCCCTCGAAACGGCCCGCCTGGCCTTGCTCGACACCCCGGTTTTCGAGGCCGGCGATGGCCGCGTCAGCGTCTCGCCGGCCGCCATGAGCGCCGGCGAACTGAGCAGCCTGTTCACCGCCGCCGACATTCCGTTGCGCCTGAGCCTCGCCTACACCCTGCGCTCGACGGCCTGAAAGACCATGCTTCGCCCCGAATACCACGAGGAAACCGATCATGCATAAATTGCTGGATATGCTGGCTTCCGGCGTACATGACGCCAAGAACCAGCTGTTCATCGCCGAATCGATCATCGCCGCGGCTGAAGCGGCGCATGGCATCCCGCTCGGCGAAGCGCGTTATGCCATCGAATCGGCAGCCAACCGGCTGACCCGCACCCTCACGGCCTACCACCTGATGCGCCACGATGCCGCTGCCGCGGTGACGCCCAGTATCGTCGGCGACGTTTGCGACGAAGTCATGCTCGCCCAGAAGAAGCACCTGGCCGAACTCGGCATCACGCTCACCGTCGATTGCCAGGTCCTCGACGAATGGCCGCTCGACCGCGACCTGGTGACCGACATGCTCAACAACGCCGTGCAAAACGCCGGCCGTTTCGCCCACCAGGCCGTCCACCTGAGCGCCACGACCGACGACGACTGGCTGTGCCTGCGCGTCGACGACGACGGCCCCGGCTTCGCCACCCTGCCGCCAGCCTCCGGCACTGGCCTTGTCGTCGCCGAGCGCCTGGCCCGACTCCACGCCCGCCACGCGCGCCAGGGCAGCCTGAACCTGAGCAACGGCGGCAGCCTGGGCGGCGCCCGCTTCGAACTTCGTTTGCCCTGATGAGCGACTACAGCAAGAAACGCTTCCTCGTCATCGATGATCAGGCGCAGGCCCGCGATGCGTTGCGCACCATCGCCCAGCAGGTCGGCGCCTTTTCGGTCGAGTTCGCGAGCAATTACCAGGACGCGATTTTCCGCATCCGCAACAACACGCCGGACATCATCCTCTGCGACTACATGCTCGGCGAAAGTCGCTCCGGCCAGCAGTTGCTCGAGGAACTGCGCCGCTTCAACCTGCTGCCCGACGAAACCATCTTCATGATGGTGACCGGCGAACAGTCCTACGAACAGGTCGTCTCGGCCGTCGAACTCATTCCCGACGACTACATCATCAAACCCTTTTCGCCCGAAAAGCTGATGCTGCGCCTCGACCGCATCCTCGCCAAGAAGCGCTTCTTCGACCGCTATTACAAGGAAAAGCGCAAGCAGGAATACACCAAGGCGCTGGCCACGCTCGAAGCCGCGTGCAGCACCGAGGAAGGCCGCTCCTACCGCTTCGAAATCTTGCGTCAGCGCGCCGAGGTCTTTCTCGCCAATGGCGACGTGAAATCAGCCGAAAGCGCCTACCGGGGCATACTCGAATCCTACGACTTCCCGTGGGCGCGGGCCGGCGTCGCCCGCTCGCTGCATCGCCAGAACCGTCTGCAGGAAGCGCGCGAGGAAATCGAGCGCGTCGTCGCCCGCACCCCGCATTTTTTCGATGCCGGCGACCTCAAGGCCACCATCTGCATGGCGCAGGGCGAACACGCCGAAGCGCAGCAGGTGCTCGACGAGATGGCCAAAAAGACGCCGCGCAATTACCTGCGCAAGCGCCTGCTGGCCGAGGCCGCCACGCTGAACGGCGACACCGAAACGGCCCTGGCCGCGATGACCGATGTGCTGGCCAACGACACCATGCCCGGTGCCATTTCGGCCGAGGACCGCCTGGCGACGGCGCGCGGCCACGTCAACGCCAGCGACAAGATCACCGCCGAGCGGGTACTGCTCGGCCTGCGCGACGCCGAGGTGCAGAAAATGACGCTGGCCGAGCAAGCCAGTTTCGCCGCCCTGCTCGCCCTCTGTTCGCCGGAAAAGGGCAAGACCCGCTTCGCCGGTTTGCGTCCGGCTATGCTGAGCAGCGATTTCGGTGCCACGACGAATGTGGACATCCTGCGCGCCGCGCTCTCGGTCGGTGACAACGAGCTGGCCGATCTGGAAGCCGAGCACCTGATGGCCGGCCCGGACGCCAAAAAGGTGTTCAGCACCCTGCGTGCCCAGTTTTCATTACATGGCCGCGAGAAAGACCTGCGCGAAATCCAGCGCCAGGTGGCGCTCAAGCGCATCCATCACGAAGAGTTGATCACGGAAAAACCGGCGGGCGACACGCCGTCCGCCTGAGCGCTCAGGCGCCGGCCGTGCGCGGCAGCAGCGCATCCATTTTCGACCAGTCCAGCGCCGCCTCGACCGAATCGGCGAGGCGATCCAGATCGGCCTCGCGGCGGGCAGCGAAATCGACCTGCTCGGTCTCCTGCAAGCCGGCCCAGGCGAGCAGGCCGGTCAGCGCTTCCGGGTGATCGAAGACGCCGTGGCAATAGGTCGCGAAGACCTGATTGTCGGCAGAAATGGCCCCATCGCTGGCGCCGTCGGCCAGCGTAACGGCGCTGCGGACGAGGCCGTCGCCGCGCGTCACGCCAAGGTGAATCTCGTAGCCGGTCATCGCTGGCTGGCCTGGCAACGACAAGTGACCACTCACATTTCGCAACTGTTTCTCGGCTTCGAGCGTCGTTTCCACATTCAGCACCCCAAGCCCCGGCGTGCTGCCCGGCTGGCCTTCGAGCCCCTGCGGATCGTGGATCATCTTGCCGAGCATCTGGTAGCCACCGCACAGGCCGACCACCTTGCCGCCGTAGCGCAGGTGCTTCTGGATCGCTGCCGCCCAGCCCTGTTCGCGCAGCCAGTCGATGTCGGCGCGCACGGCCTTGGAGCCGGGCAGGACGATGAGGTCGGCGGCCGGCGGCGTCTCACCCGGGCCAATCCAGCGAAAATCGATGTCCGGATGCAGGCGCAGCGGGTCGAGGTCATTGTGGTTCGAGGTGCGCGGATAGGCCGGCGCGACACATTTCAATTTTGGCGCTTTTTTCCCGTTGACCGTGGAAGTCGCAATCGCGTCCTCAGCATCGAGCATAAGGCCGTGCAGATAAGGCAGAACGCCCAGAACGGGCTTACCGGTACGCTCTTCCAGCCAAGTCAGGCCAGATTCGAGCAGTGCGATGTCGCCACGGAAACGGTTGATGACAAAGCCCTTGACCCGCGCCTGCTCGGTCGGCGACAGCAGTTCCAGCGTACCGACGAGGTGGGCAAACACGCCGCCCCGGTCGATGTCGGCGACGATGATCACCGGACAATCCACCGCCTCAGCGAAGCCCATGTTAGCGATGTCACGGTCGCGCAGGTTGATCTCGGCCGGCGAACCGGCCCCCTCGACCACCACGCAGTCGTAAGCCGCCGTCAGCCGCGCCCAGGACTCGAGCACCGCCCCCATCGCCCGCGGCTTGTAGTCGTGATAAGCCTTGGCATCCAGGTCGAACGCCACCTTGCCATGAATGATGACTTGCGCCTTCCTGTCCGTCGTCGGCTTGAGCAAGACAGGATTGAAATCCGTATGCGGCGCCAACCCGCAAGCCAGCGCCTGCAAAGCCTGCGCCCGCCCAATCTCGCCACCATCGACGGTCACCGCAGAATTCAACGCCATGTTCTGCGGCTTGAACGGCGCCACGCGCACGCCGCGCCGCTTGAGAATGCGGCACAGTGCGGCGACCAGCGTGGATTTTCCGGCATCGGAGGTAGTGCCTTGGACCATCAGGGAAGAGCAGGACATTTGTTGCGCCTACGATGAAAGCCGGAATTATCCAGGAATTCGCCAACTTTTCGGGAAACGCTCAGCTAGAGCGGGGAAACGGGAATTCATCTTGCCATTTCGCGAAATGACGAAAAAATGATCGTGGAAAAATGCGGTTTAAACAGGTAATCTCTGTCAGAATCATCGCAATTCGATCAAATAAACAAACACTTCGGGGATTCAACACATGAAGAAATCGATTATTTCGCTAGCCATCGGACTCGCCATTGTCAGTTCTTCTGCTTTAGCAGGTGGCGGTTATGATTGGGCTTTAGTCACCACCGGCAGTACCAGCAAGAACAACACCAATGCTTACGCCGGCCTGAATTGGAGCATGGGGGGCAGTTGGACCCCGGCCGTGGTCCTCGGCCTATTCCGTACACACGTCAAGGCCGATGGCGATACGCAAGGGGCCAATCTGGCCTTCCACCTCAATTTGGCAGGCGGCATCAAACCGGGGAAACTCAAGCTGAGCTATCTCAACGGCAAGGAAAACCTTCAAGGCGAAATCGGTGCTGGCTACGACTTCGCACGCTCGGCACCACTACTCGGCTTCGGCCTTAATGGCCCCTTCGTCGCAGCTGGCGTCGACGGCTACCTCAGTCAGGGGCTTGTTCCTTACGTAACACTGCAGAGCCAAGGCAAGTTCAGCAAGCCCTCTTACCAAAATACGACCGCATGCGTAAATACAGGTAGTGGCCCCTTCCCTGACTCGACTTGCACTCCAGATTAATAACCTTTTTGGCTACCTCCCTACCACCCCGTCAGCTTGCTGACGGTCTTTGCTCATCCTCGCGCCGACGTCTTTGCAAGATCGTCGGCGCTTTCTTTTTGGGCTGCACCATCAAGCCAGCCTCGGCAGCTTCCTTGGCCCCGCCCAGTAGTGAAGAATCGGCTACGCTGTCTGCTTTCCTCGACACCCTGCTGCCCAGTGAAGAACTAAGCGGTTCGGCGACCGATTTAGGCGTCGACCGGCAGATCTGGGCGTTTTCGAATACCACACCTGATTTCCGCAAACTGCTCGACTACGGTTGCCGCTGGCTGAACATGACCGGCGGCGCCCGATTTTCTGCCTTGGCGAGTGACCAACAGATCGCCATCGTCGACTGGATGTCGCGTGCCGACTGGAACGAAATCCCCCGCCGTTTCTACGAACTGGTGCGCCAGGTCGCCGTCGAACTGTATTACTCCAACCCCGCTGCTTTAGGCGGCCTGTCGATCAAGCCTTCGCCGCAACCGCTTGGCTACCCCCCGCCATGGTCATGAGCAGCAAGCGTTTTGATGCTGTTGTTGTCGGTGCCGGCGCCGGTGGCGCCGCAGCGGCCTGGCGCCTTTGCGAGCAAGGGTTGACGGTGCTGTTGCTCGAAGCTGGCCCCCGTTTCGATCCAACGCGCGACTACAAGTTGAACCAGCCGGACTGGGAGCGCTATCAGTTTCCCGAACCACCCGGCAGTCGGGGTGGCTTCACCATCAGCCAACTAGACCGCCTTGACCCGGCCGATGCCGATCTGCGGTCATGGAGCCGCGCCGCAGGCCCACTGGTGCGCGACGAAACACGGCAAGCGATGGGGCCGGGCTATTGGCACGTTCAGGGCGTTGGCGGCAGCACCCTGCATTTTGTCGGTGAATCGCATCGCATGCATCCGGCAGCAATGAAACTACGCAGCAAGCACGGTGCTGGACATGACTGGCCGCTCGCCTATGCAGATCTGGAGCCTTATTACGCGCTCTGCGAAACGCAAATTGGTGTCGCCGGTCCGGGAATGCAGGGCGACCGCTGGCGCAGCACGCCTTACCCTCTCCCCTCTCATCCCTTGAGCCCATCGGCCCGACTGCTGACCAGCGCAGGCCAGAAACTCGGCATGACGTGGCAGGCCAATTCCCGAGCCGCCCTCTCGGCGATCTATGACGGGCGCCCGGCCTGCAATTATTGCGGCAATTGCAATCGTGGCTGCCCGTTGGGTGACAAGGGTTCGGTCGATGTGACCTTCATCCGCAAAGCACTCGCCAGCGGTCGCCTGACTCTGAAATCCGGTAGCCCTGTTGCCCGCATCCATAGCAAGCCAGGCGGCCATATCGAGTCCCTCGAGTATCTCGAAGGGAAAAAACTGCATCGGATTGAGACGCCGACACTGATACTCGCTGCCGGTGCCGTGCAGACACCGCGACTCCTGCTGGCCAACCGCAGCCGCCACTTTTCCGAAGGACTGGCCAACACTTCCCGGCAGGTCGGCCGTAATTTCATGGAAACACTTTCATGGAACAGCTCCGGGCTCGTCCCGGGACTAACCAATAGTCACGTCGGCCTGCCTTCCGATGCCATCTGCTGGGATTTCAATGCACCAGACGCCATCGCCGGAATAGTCGGCGGCTGTCGCTTTAACTCAAGCACGCAGGAAATCGGCTTTACCGGGCCAATTTCCTACGCCTCCAGGCTATTGAATGGCTTCGGCAAGGGCCTCAAAGAAAAGGTTCGGGAAAGCTTTGGCAGTGCTGTTTCGGTCGGTGCAATCGGAGAATTCTTGCCCAATGAGGCCACCTATATTGATCTGGACCCGCTCGAAAAAGATCGACTTGGCATCCCATTGCCACGACTGCACTCCTCCCTTGGCCCGAAAAACATCAAGCGCCTGCGCTTCATGGCCGAGAAATCACGTCAGCTATTAAAAGCCGCAGGGGTAGAGGAAATACTGGAGGAATTTGGCGCCTGGGATAACTTTTCGGCAACACACGTTTTCGGCACCTGCCGCATGGGAGCTGATAGCAGGAACTCGGTCGTCGATGCCGGATGCCGCAGCCATGACCATCCCAATCTGTACATCACCGATGCCAGCGTTTTTCCGTCGAGTGGCGGCGGAGAGTCGCCGTCGCTGACCATCGAGGCGCTGGCGGTGCGAACCGCCGATACCATTGTTCATGGCAAGGCACTCCCCCCTTCGCGTCCACCAGTCTGAACGACGCAGCGGCGCCATTGCTATTGCCTCCGCGTTGCCCGTCGCTTAGCATCGCGCCATTCTGATTTCAGAAAAGTATCTCCGGGTGCTGGCCAGCGTCGCTGGCCGGAGAATCGGGAAGGCGGTGTAATTCCGCCGCGTGCCCAACGCTGTGAGGGGGACGGATGCACAATGGCCACTGCGCGCAAGCGCGGGAAGGCGTGCGATCCGGATGAACCCGAGTCAGAAGACCGGCCGGGAGATGGTTGCAGGCTGCGTGGACAGCGGCCTTTGTTTTTCCAGAAGGGGACTCCATGGAAAACCTTTCGGCGCCGCAGGCGCCGGCTTTTTCCGACGCCGAGCGTGCGGCAGTTTATCAGGCCATTTTCAGCCGGCGTGATGTGCGCGGCCAGTTTTTGCCCGACCCGGTCGATGAAACACAACTCGCCCGCCTGTTGATGGCGGCGCATCACGCGCCATCGGTCGGTTTCATGCAGCCGTGGAATTTTCTCGTGGTCCGTTCGGATGCCGTGAAGCAGCGCGTCCACACCGTGTTTGCCGAGGCCAATGCCGAGGCGGCGCGGATGTTTCCGGACGAGAAGCGCGAGATTTATTCGAAACTGAAGTTGCAGGGCATTCTCGAGGCGCCGGTCAATCTGTGCATCACCTGCGACCGCACACGCAGCGGGCCGGTGGTGCTTGGCCGCACGCACATGCCTACGATGGACCTCTATTCCAGCGTGTGCGCCGTGCAGAACCTGTGGCTGGCGGCGCGCGCCGAGGGGCTGGGCGTCGGCTGGGTGAGCATCTTTCACGAGAAGGCGCTGCAGGACGCACTCGGCATTCCGCACCACATCGTGCCCATCGCCTATTTGTGCATCGGCCACGTCAGCCATTTCAACGACCGGCCGGAGCTGGAAAAGGCCGGCTGGCTGCCGCGCCTGCCAGTCAATGAATTGGTTTTCCACGAGCAATGGGGCGATTCGGATTTTGGACAAAATTTCCGGTTGACCGTGGAATTGGCACAAATGCAGGCCGACATTCAGGAAAAGGGCCTTTTCCCGGCATGAATTTCCCGTTCGACGCCTTCGCCATGCCGCTGGCCGCGTTGTGCGCGGTTTTGCTCGATCGACTCCTCGGCGAAGTCTCCCGGTTTCACCCGCTGGTCGGCTTCGGCAACCTGGCGGTGGCCATCGAAAAGCGGCTCAACCGCCGCACCATCGCCGGCGGCGTGCTGGCCTGGCTGCTTGCCGTCGGGCCGTGGGTGGCGCTGGCGTTCTGGCTGCGGCCGCTGGCGCCGTTCGCTGTCGATGTCGCGCTGCTCTACTTCGCGCTCGGCGCCCAGAGCCTGTGCGAGCATGCCGAGGCCATCGCCAAGCCGCTGCAGGAAGGGCGTCTCGATGAGGCGCGCCAGCGCGTCGGCTGGATCGTTTCGCGCGAAACCGGCACGCTCGACGAATCCGGCGTCGCCAAGGCCGGCGTCGAATCGGTGCTGGAGAACGGCAACGACGCCATCTTCGGCACGCTGTTCTGGTTCGCCCTGCTCGGCGGGCCGGGCACCGTGCTCTTCCGGCTGGCCAACACGCTCGACGCGATGTGGGGCTACCGGACCGAGCGTTTCAACCTGTTCGGTCGCTTCGCCGCACGTTTCGACGACGCGCTCAATTTCATCCCAGCCCGCCTGACGGCCCTGAGCTACGCCCTGCTCGGCCACACGCGCACGGCGCTGGCCTGCTGGCGGACGCAGGCGCCGGGCTGGGAAAGCCCGAATGCCGGGCCGGTAATGTCGGCCGGCGCCGGCAGCCTGGGCATTCTCCTTGGCGGCGCAGCCATTTATCATGGGCAGGAAGAAATCCGCCCGCCGCTCGGCGCCGGCCCGGCCCCCGTGGCCGCCGACCTCGAGCGGGCGATTGCCCTAATCCGGCGCAGCCTCTGGCTGTGGCTGGCTGTCTTTTTCGTGATTGGATTTTTGCATGCTTGAACACGGCGGCGGCCTGCGCAAGGCCGCGATGACCTACGACATTCCGCTGGAAAACTGGCTGGATTTATCGACCGGCATCAACCCGCAAGGTTGGCCGGTGCCGCCGCTCTCGGCCAAGGCCTGGCAGCGCCTGCCCGAGGACAACGACGGCCTCGAAGCCGCCGCCGCGGCCTATTACGGCAACGCCAACCTGCTCGCCGTGGCCGGTTCGCAAGCCGCCATCCACTGGCTGCCGGCCCTGCTGCCGCGCGCCATGGTGGCCTGCATTTCGCCGATCTACAGCGAGCATCCGCAAGCCTGGCAGCGCGCCGGCCACAAGATGCGTTTCCTGCAGAACGCCATGCTGCCGCGCGCGCTGGCCGCAGCGACGCCCTACGTGCTGCTGTGCAACCCGAACAACCCGACGGCCGACCGTCATCCGCGCGATATCGCCATCGACGCCGCCCACCAGCTCAAGAAACGAGGCGGCTGGCTGATCATCGACGAAGCCTTCATGGACCCGACGCCGGACGACAGCCTGACGCCGCTGGCCGGCACCGACGAGGCGCCGAACCTGATCGTGCTGCGCTCCATCGGCAAGTTCTTCGGGCTGGCCGGGGCGCGCGTCGGTTTCGTCTTCGCCGCGCCGGACATCCTCAACCGCATGAACGAGGCGATGGGGCCGTGGACAGTGAGCGGCCCGGCCCGCGAAGTCACCCGGCTGGCGCTGCGGGACACGGCCTGGCAAACGGCTGCCCGTACCCGGCTGAACGCCGCCGGTGCGCGCCTGCACACGATGCTGGCACCGCTCGGCGAGGTCAAATCGACTGCCCTGTTCGCCACGCTGACCAGCGCCCGCTCGGCCGAACTGCACGAAACCCTCGCCCGACAAGGCATTCTGACCCGCCACTACGACCAGCAACCCCTGCTCCGCTTCGGCCTGCCCGGCGATGAAACCGGCTGGCAGCGCCTGGGCACCGCCCTTTCCGCCTGGAGATAAATTTGAATTTTGGCCATTTTTCCCGGTTCACCGTGGCAATGCTCGTTTGCACTGCCGCCCACGCCGATCTCGTTTTCAAGGACGACACCGGGCAGGAAGTCCGCCTCAAGGCACCGGCCAAACGCATCGTCACCCTCGCCCCGCATTACGCCGAAAGCCTCTACGCGGCGGGCGCCGGCGACAAGCTGGTGGGCACCGTCGATTACAGCGACTACCCGCCGGAAGCGAAGAAAGTGCAGCGCGTCGGCGGCTATTCGCGCATCGACCTCGAAGCCGTCGCCGCCTTGAAGCCCGACCTCGTGCTGGCCTGGGAAAGCGGCAACAACATGACGCAGGTCGACAAGCTCAGGGCGCTCGGCCTCACCGTCTATGTTTCGCAGCCGAACACCATCGACAACGTCGCCAACCAGATCGAGCGGCTTGGCCAGCTGGCCGGCACCGAGGCGGCCGCCAACGCCACCGCCGAGCGCTTCCGCAAGCGCCTCGATGCCATTCGCAGCGCCAACGCCAGGAAACCAAAAGTCCGCGTCTTCTACCAGATCTGGAAGACGCCGCTGATGACCGTCGGCGGCCCGCAGATCATCACTGACGCCATCAAGCTGTGTGGCGGCGAAAACGTTTTCGGCCACCTCAAGCAGATGGCGCCCAACGTCACCGTCGAAGCCGTGCTCGAAGCCGACCCCGAGGCCATCATCGCCACCGGCATGGGCGACGCCAAGCCGGAATGGCTGCACGACTGGGACAAATGGACGCGCATGACCGCCGTCAAACGCGACAACCTGTTCCACATCAATCCGGACATCATGCAGCGCCACACGCCCCGCATCCTCGACGGCACGGAAAAGCTCTGTGCCCACCTCGATGTCGCCCGCAGCCACCGCCCGAGCAAATAAACCATGCCCCGCCTGCCCCAACGCATCGTCTGCCTGACCACCGAAACCGTCGAGGTGCTCTACGCGCTCGGCGAGCAAGATCGCATCGTCGGCATCTCCGGCTACACCGTGCGCCCGCCCGAGGCGCGCAAGGAAAAACCTAAGGTCTTCGCCTTCACGAGCGGCGATATCGACAAGATTCTGGCGACGCAGCCCGATCTCGTGCTGACCTTCTCCGACCTGCAGAGCGAGATTTCGCGCGATCTGATCAAGGCCGGCGTGCCGGTTTACGCCTTCAATACGCGCAGCATCGAGGACATCCTCGGCATGATCGAAACGGTCGGCCGACTGGTCGGCGCCGAAGCCAGGGCGCTGGAGATCGTTGCCGGGCTGGAAGCCGAAATCGAAAAGGCCCGCGCCACCGCCGCCGAACGCTTCGCCAAAACCGGCAAGAAGCCGCGCGTCTATTTCGAGGAATGGGACGAACCGCTGATCAGCGGCATCCGCTGGGCCTCCGAACTCATCGAAATCGCCGGCGGCGAAGACATTTTTGCCGAGCAGGCCCGCTCGCCCTTGGCCAAAGACCGCCGGCCAACACCGGAAGCCGTCATCGCCGCAGCCCCCGACATCATCATCGGCTCCTGGTGCGGCAAGCACTTCCGCCCCGAACGCATCACCGCACGCCCCGGCTGGGAATCGGTACCCGCCGTCCGCAACGGCCGCCTGCACGAAATCAAGTCGGCCATCATCCTCACCCCCGGCCCGGTCGCCATCAGCGAAGGCCTGCCGCAATTGCTCGCCATTTTTGATCTGTGAAAAGGTCTGCCGCGGCACCTTCCCTATAATCGCCCTTCAACCCCGAGGACTCGCGCCATGAAGATCTTTGCCCCACTGCTCGCCCTGACCCTGTGCGCCATCGCCAACAGCAGCCTGGCCGCCGATGACGGCACCGCCGCCGTCGAAGCCATCGGCCGCCTCAACGGCATCGCCCTCGCCTGCCAGCAACCGGCCCTGGTCGCCCGCGCCCGCAACGCCGTGATCACCATCGCCCCGAAAACCCGCGGTTATGGCGAAGCTTTCGAAAACGCCACCAACGCCGCCTATCTCGAACAAGGCAAGGGCGTCACCTGCCCCGATGCCACGACGCTGGCCGGCGACATGGCCGCAGCCGAAAAGCGGCTGCAAGCAAGCTTCGCCACCCCCAAATGATCCGCTGTGGCGCACTACTCCTCGCCCTGTTCTGCGCCAGCCCGGTTTTCGCCCAGGCCACCCACAGCCTTGAATTGTTGAACGAGACGAACCACGAAATAATCCCGCGCTACCTGCTGCAGGACCCGAACGGCCGCTCCGTCACCAGCGAGGATTTCCGCGGCCGCTTCCAGCTCATCGCTTTCGGCTACACGTATTGCCCGGACATCTGCCCGACCACACTCGTCGAGATGGCCGAAATCCTCAAACAACTCGGTGACAGCGCGGCTCGCGTCCAGCCCATCTTCATTTCAGTCGACCCGGAACGCGATACCGGCAAGATACTGAAAACCTACACCGAGTTCTTCGATCCCCGCATTCTCGGCCTGACCGCCTCACCAGCGCTGGTCCGCCGGGCTGCCGACAATTTCAAGATCCGCTACGCCAAAGTTCGCGAACCGGGCACCGCGCCGGACCGCTACGCGGTCGACCATTCGGCCGGCATGATCCTGCTCGGGCCCGATGGGGCATTCATCAAAAAATTTGCCTTTGCCATGCCCGTGGCAAATATCACTGAGCAGATCCAAAATTTCATCAAAAATCCCTGAATTGTGCAAAACCACAATTGCTTTGGCATAGTCGCTAAGGCAATATTCGGGCAATGCTCAGGTTTCTCCTGCTCGGCCTCATTTCCCTATTTTCCCTTGCCATGCCGGCCTGGGGCGGGACCGTTGCGCTCGTCCTGAGCGATCAGGGAAGCACATATTCCGATTTCTCCGGTACGTTTGAAGACGCCTTGTTCGGGACGACCTGGAGCATTACCGCCCGACACCAGGCCAATGCGCTCCCGGCACTGGCCGGCCAGACAGACCTTATCGTAACCGTCGGCAGCGAAGCCCTGCGCAAGACGCTGGGCCGCGGCGACAGTCCGCCCATCATCGCCACCCTGCTGCCCCGGCAAAGCTACGAAAAAATCCTTGCCGAATTTCGCCGCCCCGGCCGTAGTACAGCGATCTATCTTGACCAGCCACCCGCACGCCAGGCCACTTTCATCAACCACCTGCTTCCCGGCCAGAAACGCATCGGAATGCTCGTCAGTACCGAGTCGAGAAATGTGGCAGGACAATACCGTCAAGCTTTCAGTAACGCCGGACTGACGCTGGACAGCGAAGACGCCGACACCGACAGCACGCTCCTGCCAGCACTGAATTCCCTGCTCAGCCGAACCAGTGTCCTGATCGCCGTTCCGGACAGCAAGATTTACCATCGCAATAACATCAAGCCCATCCTGATTACCGCCTTCCGTTACCAGCGACCGGTCGTCGGCTACTCCCCGGCTTTCGTCAACGCCGGCGCCCTCGCAGCGCTGCACAGCACACCCGCCCAGATCGCCCGTCAGACAGCCGAAATGATCGTTGCCCACGGCACCAATCTGCCGCCCCCCAGCGGACCAAGCCAGTTTGCGATTGCTATCAATAGCAATGTCGCTCAATCACTTGGCCTCAACATTTCCGACGAGGCCGCCATCCGGCGCGCCATGGTCGCCGACAGGGAGGGCCGATGAGCCACCTTACCCTCCGTCACCGCCTGCTACTGCTGACACTATTGCCCAGCACGCTGATCGCCATTGTGCTGGTTGGCTATTTCACCTACAGCGGCATTCACACGCTTGAAGGCGAGCTACGCGCCAAAGGCATGGCCACGGTCCGCTACCTGGCGCCAGTCAGCGAGTACGGCATCATCGCCGGCCAACTCGAAAGTTTGCACGGCCTGGCCCAGGCCACCGTCCAGGAATCCGGGGTCAAGGCCGCCGTCATCGTCAATCAGAAAGGCCGGACCATCGCCGTCAGTGGTCGCGTATCACTGGGCGCCGAAGAACTGCGACGGACCATGACCGAACCCATGCAGGTCGGTGAAAACGAGCACTGGATTGCCTTTGCCGCCCCGGTCAAACGCTCGGTCAACGAATCCGACGTTCTGTTCGAACCTGGCGCCGACAGCAAGCCGGTTTCCCCGGAAATCATCGGCTACGTTTTCGTCGAGTTCGACAAGACGGAACTGGCCAACCGGCAACGCCAGCTGCTCCTGCGCGGACTGATGATCGTGCTCTCCGGACTGCTCATACTGGCCGCACTCGCTATTGCCATGGCAGACAATCTCGCCCGGCCGGTCATGCGTCTGGTCCAGGCTATTAACGGGATGTCCTCCGGTCGCCTGGACACCCGCGTACCAGCGACATCGAGTGGCGAAATCGGCATTCTCGAAAATGGCTTCAACGAAATGGCCACGCATATCGAGGAGGTGCATTTTTCGATGCAATCCCGTATCGAGGAAGCGACGGCCCAACTAGCCTTCCAGGCCCGGCACGATGCCCTCACCGGACTGCTCAACCGTCGTGAATTCGAACATCGGCTGGAAAAAGCGCTGGCCGGCGTCCAGGCCGGCGGTGAAGAATTCTCCGTACTTTTCCTTGATCTCGACCGCTTCAAGCAGGTTAACGACAATTGTGGCTATCTTGCCGGCGACGAGTTGCTGCGCCAGATGGCCCTGCTCTTTCAGGGGCGCCTGCGCGAAGAAGACACCCTGGCCCGCCTCGGCGGCGACGAATTCAGCGTCATGCTGGCCAACTGCAGTGGCCCGCGCGCCAATCAGGTAGCAGAAGACATCTGCGGCCTCGCTGCGGCCTATCGCTTCATCTGGCAAGACAAGGTCTTCGCCATTGGCGCCAGCGTCGGACTCACCACGGTCAACCGCAAGGTTCGCAACATCAATGAAATTCTTGCGGCCGGCGATGCCGCCTGTCACCGGGCGAAGGAAAGCGGCCGCAATCGCGTTTGCGAGCAGGAGGCACAACTCATCCCGGATCGTCGCCAGGAAACTGCCAACTGGGCCAGCCGTATTGCCAGCGCCCTGGCCGATGACCGGCTGCTTGTCGAAGCCATGCCCCTGCGCGCCCTGCAGCACCCATCAGGCAACCATCTCGTCGAATTGACGGCACGCCTCAACGAGCCAGGTCAGCCTCCGGTAACACTCTCCGCACTGAGCGATGCGGCAGAACGCTACGATCTCGCACCAGCCATTGACCAACGCCTGATCGAAACCGCCATCGCAGCACTGTCGCGCGCCAAAAGTCAGCAGAAATTGCTGCACTGCCTTGTTCCACTATCCCGCGCCTCGGTCGGCAACCACGAAACCGTCGAGTTCATCACGCGCAGCCTGAGTAGCCGTAACCTGCCGGGAAACCGGCTGTGCTTCATATTTTCCGAAGACACCCTGACGCTCCTGACCAGCCACGCAATGGAATTTTCGCGCCAGATTCGAGCCCTCGGCTGCCAGATTGGCCTCGACGACTTCGGCGGTGGCTTGTCGTCATTTACTCATTTGCGCAGCATCACGCCAAGCTACGTCAAACTCAGCCGGAGCCTGACCCGGGAACTGGGTGGAAATCGCGCATCGACTGCGCTTTTGCGTGCCGTTCAGGAAATTACTGCTGATCAGAACATCCACACAATCGCCGACGGCGTCGACGACCTGGACACCCTCGAACAACTGCGTAGCTTGGGAATCGACTTTGCCGAAGGTAAGGCCATCGCCCCCAGTGAACCCTTCGACGTCTGGCTGGAGGGCGCAGTCATGCGCTCTGCCTAGAACAAGGTCAGCGAATCAGAAATCAAGTCGCAGGCTTACCCACTGACGACGCTCGACGATGCGACCTTCTGGCTTGGGACTAGGGTCCGAAGGTCTAGGCCATTTATACTCATTATGCGCACCATTCAAGCTCTGGATGGTCAAGGCAAGCTCACCGCCCAGCGCACCAAAGCGGAATGGATAACTTAAACGAGTGTCCAACCGGCGGTATTTTAGGGAAACGGTCTGACTCGACCACTGCATGGCCTGCTGGGCATACCCCATCAGCGAGAACTCAAGGCCCAACGGCAACTTCTGAATCCACATTGCAGATGTCGAGCGGCTGGGCATCGAATTGTCAGTGAACTCTGCTATGTCCTGCCGTTTTGTAGTCGTCAAATCGGAATTCGGCAGGGCTAGGGCCGACAGTAGAAAATCGCTGGTAATCCGCGCAAACGTCTGGTTCAAAATAAGGCGAGTCGAGTCAAAAGGCTGCCATTTGAGCTGGTACTCGACCCCAAGCAAATGGACATCCTGAATCGCCACCGTCGATTCGGGTATCGCTCTGCTGCTTCCCAAATCCATCCTATACAAGCGATTCGAGACCTTCTCACTAAACAGACGAATATCCAGACTGGAACGCCAGTCACGCCAGTCACCCAAATAGCCAATTTCCACCGTATCCAGCCGTTCTGCTGGCATATCCGGGTTCCCGCGATAAATCAATTCGTAGTAGGGATGACTCTTTGGGATTGGGGTTTCCTCAAGTCCGCGATAATTCTGGATACTGCCGGTCCGGAAAGCGCGAGACAACCCAAGACGCACCGTATTCTGCGTATTCAAATGAAAATTCGTACTGATTCGGGGCGACGTGTGCATCCCTGCCAGTGAGTCACTTTCGCCGGCAACGCCAAAGTTGCCAGTAAACCAACGCGCAGGTCGCCACTCTACGTTCCCGAATATCCGTCCGACATCGCGCCGAACAACTCCCTGATTGCGCAGGGTCCACTCCGAGCGGAGTGAATCGGCTCGCCAACTGCCCCCCCAAACCAACCGCGCAGTCTCGAAAGGACGAATGCTATGCTGCAACTCGATTTCGTTCCGCGTTCCTTGATCACCTGACTGGTTAACATTTATTGGTGCCATGGGCGGAGATTCAACGATGAACGCATCAGTAGACTCATCATTCACATACGAATAACGCAACTGAATATCCGAATCGATCGACAGGGCACGACGCCACAATAATTGGGCGTAGCTATTGGTTTGCTGCACATCCCGAAACGGATTCGTTAGGTCCGGCAGCAATGTATCTTTGTCCAAGCGGCCACTTTGAGTTACGCCTTCAATTTGCCCCAAGCTAAATTGCAGGCTATCTCTTTCGTTCAAGACAAAATCGGCCCGAAAATCGAATAACCGAGATCTATAAGAGTCTATCCAGTTGTGTCGATTCGTTAGTCCTTCGTCATTTTGATGGCGATAAGTAAAACGAAAGTCTCCAGCCTCTCCAATCTTGCCGCCTGTCCTGAAGGCATAATCGCGAACATTCTGGTTGCCGTAGCTTGTCGACACGGATGACCCGCGCACCAACGTCGGGTCAATTGTGATGATATTGATGACACCCAAAAAGGCATTGCTACCATAGGAGACAGCATTGGTACCGCGTACCACCTCGATACGCTCGATATCCTCCAGTGCTACCGGCAAAGTAGCCCAGTTGACTCCGCTAGCGAACAGCGGGGAGAACATCGAACGCCCGTCGATAAGCACCTGAACCCGTGGCGCGTAATCGCCATCACCCAAGCCATGGTAAGTTGCCCGCGCCGCCTCCGTATTGTTTGGATAGGTCTGAAACCCAGGCACTAGGCGAAATATATCGTTGAGATCACGCGCCCCTGAAGCCTTGATCATGTCGCGGTCTACGACCGTCACTGCGGCAGGTGCATCCGCCAATCTTTGTGGCAATCGGCTGACCGATCCGACTATCGGCAATTCGCTAAAGTAAGCATCCTCATCTGCCGCCCAAGCGTTACCGCACATCCAGACACCCGCCAGCACGATAGCCAACGATACGCACGGCAAGTTACCTGATCTATCAATCACAACCCGGTATTTCCAATTTCTCGATCTCACCAGGCACCGCCAATGCCTGCTTCCAAGCCACGGCGAAACACGCCGACTGCGCACCAAGCTTCACCCCGTGCCGGTTACAAGCCACCAGGCACAGGGCCAGCCCGGCCTGATCAACTACGGTAACGCCCTCAAGATCTATTTCGTCGACCCCGACCCTCGTCAAGGCATGCATGAAATCATTGCGTAGAGAGTTACCAAGACCGCCAGTAATGCGCATGATTTTTTTTCCCCCTAACTCGCGAACACCAAGAATCGAGGCATTCCCCGATGCCAGGGCGGCATTGATGGCATCGTCTATAAGAATCTGATTGATCGGCCCGGTTTGGAAGCGAACGCCAAACATATTACCGACCCGGCTGACAACCGCAGCCGGAACGTCAATCAACGGCGAGCCAAAAACCCGAAATTCACAACCGATGTTGTGCGAAATTTCGAGCGGCATTTCCGTCCGCACCATCAGTCCGGACAAGGATAGATTTTCGATTAGCCCTTCGCCAATCGCCCCCCCGAAGCCAATCCTGACTTTAGGCAAGTTGCCGAAACGAATCCGTTGATGCCGCCGTTGATCCAGCATTGTGGCCAAAGCTTTCTAGAAATTTGTTTTGTTGGGATTTTATCAAATCTTGAGCACGCTACCACCTATTGCATAAGTAGATCGTCACATTGACTTTTTGCGCCCTGCTCGGTATTGTCTCCCGACGCTGGAAACACTCCAGCCGCGCCGATTTGAGCTCTGATTGCGGGCGCCAAATAAATTCAGCTAAAACGGGAACCACCCAGTTCGCCCGACGAGTTCACGTTTAAGGCCAACTGGGTTTTTGTATTCAGGAACAGCATGCCAGGACAATCCGTCGGCGCCGTCGAATTACAGCGCGCTCACTTCGACCAGCCGTTGCATCTACGCAGCGGCGGAGTTTTGCCCGCCTACGACCTAGTATATGAGACGTATGGCACGCTCAACGCAGCAAAATCCAATGCTATTCTGGTCTGTCATGCACTCTCTGGCCATCATCATGTCGCAGGTCATTATGCCCATCAGCCAGAAAATATTGGCTGGTGGGACAATATCGTCGGTCCTGGCCGACCGCTGGATACCGACAAGTTCTTTGTCGTTGGCCTGAACAATTTGGGTGGTTGCCATGGCTCGACCGGGCCGTCATCGACCAATCCTGCCACTGGAAAACCTTGGGGAGCCGACTTTCCCATCGTCGCAGTGAACGACTGGGTGCACGCCCAAGCCCGGCTGGCCGACATGCTCGGCATCGATAGCTGGGCGGCCGTCATGGGTGGCAGCCTGGGCGGCATGCAGGCGCTGCGCTGGAGCATCACTTATCCGGACAGGGTGCGCAACGCTATCGTGATCGCCGCCGCACCCAAGCTTTCTGCCCAGAACATCGCCTTCAATGATGTCGCCCGCCAAGCCATCCTGACCGATCCGGATTTCCACGGCGGCAATTACTACGAATACAACACCCGCCCTGTGCGTGGCCTGCGCCTGGCGCGCATGCTTGGCCACATCACCTATTTGTCGGACGACCAGATGGGTGAGAAATTCGGTCGCGAACTCCGTAACAGCGCCTTTTCTTTCGGTTTCGACGTTGAATTCGAGGTCGAATCCTATCTGCGCTACCAAGGTGACAAGTTTGCAGGCTATTTTGATGCCAACACCTACCTCTTGATGACCAAGGCGCTCGATTATTTCGACCCGTCGCGTGAGGACAACGGTAATCTGACGGCCACGATGGCACGCAGCAAGGCCAACTTTCTGATTGCCTCATTTACGACTGACTGGCGCTTCACCCCGGCGCGCTCGAAAGAGATTGTCGCCGCCCTGCTGGCCAACGGACGTAATGTTGCCTACGCAGAAATCGACCTCAATTTTGGTCATGACTCTTTCCTTATGGAAGACGCCCACTATCACGGCGTGGTCGATGCCTACCTGCGGAACATCAAGCTATGACGCACACTCTTGGCCGCCCTGATTTTGAATTGATCGCCGGGTGGATTGAACCTGGCCACCGCGTTCTCGACCTTGGTTGCGGAGATGGCTCGCTACTGAAACACCTGATTGAGCTGCGCGGCGTCCAAGGTGTCGGCGTCGAAATCGACGACGCCAATGTGCTGGCTGCGATCAAGAACGGCATAAATGTTATCCAGGGCAACCTGGAACGAGGCCTAGACGAATTTACCGATCAGGCTTTCGATCATGTGGTGCTGTCCCGCACACTGCAAACCGTTCGTCACACCGAAGGAATCCTGCGCGAAATGCTGCGCGTCGGTCGCGAAGCCGTGGTCTCCTTTCCCAACTTTGCCTACTGGAAGAACCTTCGTTCGGTACTCGACGGACGCATGCCGGTATCCGAGGATCTCCCTTATCAGTGGTACGACTCACCAAATGTGCGCTTTTTCACCCTGCTCGATTTCGAGGACCTGTGCAATAAAATGGGCTTGATCATCCGCGAGCGCAGTGTTCTTGACGAAGAGGGCAACCCTGTCTCCAGCGAGGTCAACTTCCTTGGCAGTCTGGCGGTCTATCGACTGACACAGAACCGCTGATGCCAGCCTGGCTTGCCGCCCTGCTCAGCAGGAAGATGCTGATCTGCATCTTTACCGGTTTCAGTTCAGGCCTGCCGCTCTACCTGTTGCTTAACCTGCTACCTGCCTGGCTGCGTAGCGAAGGGGTGGATCTCAAGACCATCGGTTTTTTTGCCCTGATTCAGTTTCCCTATACCTGGAAATTTCTTTGGTCGCCGCTCCTTGATCGCTTCAGCATTCCCGGATTTGGCCGCCGCCGTGGCTGGATGCTACTGACGCAGCTTGGCTTATTGCTTGTTATTGGCTCTCTCGGAGGCCTCGATCCGAAAGAGAGTATCTGGCCCATACTGTGGCTTGCCGCCCTTCTCGCCTTCCTGTCGGGAACCCAGGACATTGCAGTCGACGCTTTCCGACGAGAGATTCTGAATGACAACGAACTTGGGCTTGGCAATGCTGTGCACGTCAATGCCTATCGGATTGCCGGCCTGATTCCTGGCTCCCTATCGCTGATACTTGCAGATCGCCTGCCCTGGAACGAAGTGTTCTGGATTACCGGCGCATTCATGATTCCTGGCATGGTGATGGCTTGGCTGGTCAGCGAACCGCTTGTCAGGGGCACCCCAAAAACCCTGCGTCAGGCTGTTACCGAACCATTCCACGAATTCATCGGCCGGCAAGGCTGGCGTGGAGCCATGATGGTTCTTGGCTTCATCTTTCTCTACAAACTCGGAGACAGTCTTTGCACGGCACTAGCTACTCCGTTTTATCTCGACATGGGGTTTACCAAGACTGACATCGGCCTCATCGCCAAACATGCCGGCCTCTGGCCAGCGGTGATTGGAGCCCTGCTCGGCGGTTTGTGGATGATACGGCTGGGCATCAACCGGGCACTATGGCTGTTCGGCGCAGTACAACTGGTATCCATTTTTGGCTTTGCCTGGCTGGCATCGCAAGGACACTATGCCAGCATCGGCGCCGAAGAGCGTGTCGCCTTGGCCTTCGTGATCAGCCTCGAAGCGCTGGGCGTTGGTCTGGGAACCGCGGCCTTCGTTGCCTATATCGCCCGCTCGACCCACCCGGCCTACACGGCCACTCAGATGGCGCTCTTCACCAGTCTGGCCGCCGTACCGCGCACCTTCATCAATGCTTCTGCCGGTTGGTTGGTCGAAACACTCGGCTGGAGCAGCTTTTACTGGTTATGCGTGGCGCTGGCCGTTCCCGGAATGGTGCTCTTGCTTAAAGTCGCGCCGTGGAACGAAGCAGCAGCAACTGCTAGTCGCCCCGTCTGACCCGGCGCCTGTCCAGCCACCAGGCGTAGACAGGCAGAAACAAAATCGAACCCGGCAAGAGCAAGGCAATCAGATACGGAGACAGACGGACCATACGGCGCAGATGCCGGATGAGTTCCTGCTTTTCATCTGAAGTCCAGTGGCCGCCATTTCGCATCTTCATCAATAGCGGCATGATGCCGCGCGTTGCGATCAACTCTGCCAGAACCCGGCGTGCCTGACGCCGTTGCGAGGAAAGCACCTGTCGCCAGCAGCCCGACAGTACTGCGGCCTCTTCGGCCCTTGAATCACCCACGCTCAACGGGCACCTACCAGCGAATTTCGTATAGCCTGCCAGCCCCGCCAAATGAATAGCCCACGCCTCGCCCAGCGCCAAGCACGTCGTGGCCGTGCCACAACGGCGACAAAAACAGCCACGCCGACTGCAGCCGGATGATGTTTGAGCCAGTCAACCCCCTTGAGGACACAATCACCTCGAGCCAGCGCCGCTTCCAGTGGAACTGAATGCCGTGCCAGAGTACGGCGCTGTTCATCGATACGCGCTTTCAGTGCGCCATGCCGGGTGGCCAGTTCCAGTAGTTTCGGGTTCATTCAGACTTATTGCGATGGCGGCGTAGTAGCGCCATGTCTGCTTCCAGTTCGGACAGACTCGCCCGGAACATCTTGCTCGGCTGGGCAGTCTGTCGTTTCAGCGAAGCGATCAGTAGCAAGGCACCACCGACGAACAACGCCGCAAAGATGCCGAAAACAACAACCCGGTGCTCCCAGAAGGCCAGCGCCAGACAACAAATGCTCAAGACAACGCCCACGGCAAGCATGAACGCCGCGCCAATCGCCTTGGACCACAGCGACATGAGGCGAAGTTTCTCTTCCTCAAGCTCTGTGACAAGGAGTTCGGCACGCGTCCTGCCAATCGCGATCAGTGTCGCGAGGCTGTTTTTCAGCGCGGCGAAGAGGCCTTCGCGACCCACTTCACCGCCTGCCTGTTCATTCATTCGCTTAGCGACGGCCGATCAGAACACCAAGAGCGAGACCCAGCGCCGCGGCGACACCGACGGCTTTCCAGGGTTCCTCGTGCACGAAATCATCGGTTGCACGTGCAGCCGCCTTGGTTTTGTCGACCAGAGCAGCTTCAAGATCAAGAACGCGCTCCTTGGTGTCGCGCAAACGAACACCCAGACGCTCACGCAGCTCGCTCACTTTTTCGCCGGCTGCGCCAGCAGTGGCACGCAGCAACTCTTCGGTGTCAGAGATCACAACCTTAAGATCGGTAACCAACTTTTCCTTGTTGGCAGCAGTCATTTCTTCGGACATTTTCAACCTCGTTGGTGAGTTAAGCAGAAGTACAGATTATCCCTACTGTGCAGCGAAATCAATGCGCATTGGATGCTTATTTGAAGTCGTAATCGATGATCAGAGGGGCATGATCGGAAAAGCGCTCGGCCTTGTAGACTTCGGCCTTTTGGGCAGAAGCAGCAATTCCGGGTGTGGCAATCTGGTAGTCGATTCGCCAGCCGACATTCTTGGCCCAGGCTTGGCCGCGATTGCTCCACCACGTGTAGCAGGCATCGCCGGTATCCGGATAAAGAGAGCGATAGACATCAACCCAGCCCTGCTCATCGAACACCCGGGAAAGCCAGGCACGCTCCTCCGGGAGGAAGCCCGAGTTTTTCTGATTCGATTTCCAGTTTTTCAGGTCAATGGCCTGATGCGCAATGTTCCAGTCGCCGCACAGGACAATTTCCCGACCTTCAGCGCGTAGCGCAAGCATATGCGGCAAAAAAACGTCGAGAAAGCGAAATTTGGCTTCTTGTCTTTCCGGCGAAGAAGAACCCGAGGGAAGATAAAGCGAAATCACTGACAGATTGCCAAAATCGGCCCGGATATAGCGTCCCTCAGCGTCGAACTCCCCGTCATCGAAGCCTTCGATCACGCGGTCAGGCTTCTGTCTGCTCCAGATGCCGACACCGCTATAACCTTTTTTCTCGGCACAGTGATAGAACGCGTGCATGCCATCCGGCGCCATCATTTCCGACGTCAAATCGGGCAACTGAGCCTTGAGTTCCTGTAGACAAAAAATGTCGGCGTTTTGAGAAGCTGCCCAAGGCAAGACATTTTTGCTCCAGGCAGAGCGGATACCATTGAGATTCAGGGAGATGATGCGTAACATTGTGCAATGGTCGGCCCGGTTTTCCCGGTCGGATAGAATGGAAAAATATGGATTTTCGTCAGGAATTTATTGAATTTGCGCTGAGCTGCCAGGTATTGCGTTTTGGCGAATTCAAAACCAAGGCGGGAAGGCTCTCGCCCTACTTCTTCAATGCCGGTTTGTTCAACGACGGCAACTCGCTTGGCCGCCTCGCCGAATTCTACGCGAAAGCCGCCGAGGCAGGCGGCGTCCAGTTTGACATGCTGTTTGGCCCGGCCTACAAAGGTATCCCCTTGGTTGCCACGATCACCATGGCGATGGCGCAGCGTGGCCGAAATTACCCCTTCGCTTACAACCGCAAGGAAGCCAAGGATCATGGCGAAGGTGGCAACATTGTTGGGGCTCCGCTCTCCGGCCGAGTGCTCATCGTTGATGACGTGATTTCGGCCGGCACCTCGGTCCGGGAATCGGTTGAACTGATCCGCGCCGCCGGCGCCACCCCGGCTGGCGTGTTGATTGCGCTGGATCGCCAGGAACGCGGCCAGGGCGAATTGTCTGCCGTGCAGGAAGTGCAGCGCGACTATGGCATTCCTGTCGTCGCCGTCGCCGGGCTCAGTGACCTGATGTCTTTCCTGGCACATCATCCGGAATTTGCGGCCCACCGCGACGCCGTTACCCGGTACCGGGAGCAGTACGGCATCCATGCGTAAAAAGCTGCTCCTCGCCTCTTGGCTGTTGATGTCGCTTGGCTCGGTGCAAGCGGCGGGGGAATTCTATTGCTGTCATGACCCCAGCAGCGGTCGCCGGGTTTGCGGCGACATGTTGCCAGAGCAGTGCCGGGGACGCGCCTATCGCGTTCTGGACAGTGGTGGCAACATTGTCAAGGAGGTTGGTGCGGCGCTGACTCCAGAGCAAAAAGCCGAACAGGCTCAGGAAAACCTGCGACGCAAGCAGCTCGAAAACGCCAGTCGCGAGCAGCGGCGGCGCGACCAGGCGTTGCTCGACACCTATGCGATGCCCGAAGACATCGATCTGGCTCAACGCAAAGCCGAGGCTGACGTCAACCTAGCCATTCTGGCAACCATTACACGTATCGACCAGGCGCAAACCAAGCGCAAGAAATTTGAGGACGAAGCCGAGTTCTACAAGAAAAAAGCCTTGCCGCCAGACCTGGAGCGCGATTTGCGCGCCATTGACCACGAGATCCGGCTCCAGCAGGAGTTGCTCGACATCAAGAAGCGGGACTTCGCCGTTATCAAGGCCAAGTATGACGCTGACCGCAAGCGCTACTACGAACTGACCCGCCGCCCGCCGCCCGCACCGAGCGGCACGGCTCAACCTCCACGCTGATCAGCTAGCCAGCTTCTGCTTGAGCAGGTCGTTTACCTGCTGTGGATTGGCCTTGCCCTTCGCCGCCTTCATGACCTGACCGACCAGGGCGTTGAACGCCTTTTCCTTGCCTGCCTTGAACTCAGCGACATTGGCGGGATTGGCAGCGAGAACTTCGTCCACCAATGACTCGATGGCACCGCTGTCGGTGATCTGCTTCAGGCCCTGCTTGTCGATGATCTCGTCAGCCGTCGCTCCGTCACCATTCCACAGGGCCTCGAAAACCTTCTTGGCGATGTTGTTCGAGATGGTGTTGTCGGCGATGCGCAGAATCAAACCGGCCAGTTGGGCGGCAGATACCGGCGACTCGGCGATCTCCCTGCCATCCTTGTTGAGGCGTGCAGCAAGATCGACCATGACCCAATTGGCGCAGGGTTTGGCATTCTGCTTTCCGGCGATTGCCACGGTGGACTGGAAAAAAGCCGCAATTTCGGAATTCGCCGTCAGCGTTGTCGCGTCGTAATTCGACAGCCCGAATTCGCTGACAAAGCGTTCACGCATCTGGCCAGGCAACTCCGGCAATTCGCCCTGAACACGGGCAATCCAGTCGCTCGAAATGACCAGCGGCAGCAGGTCGGGATCAGGGAAATAGCGATAGTCGTGGGCATCTTCCTTGCTGCGCATCATGCGCGTTTCGCCGCTATCCGGATCGAACAGCACCGTCGCCTGCTGAATCCTGCGACCTTCCTCGATTTCGTTGATCTGCCATTGCACTTCAAAATCAATGGCTTCCTTGAGAAAGCGGAAAGAGTTGAGATTCTTGATTTCACGACGCGTCCCGAATTCGACCTGACCTTTCGGCCGCACCGAAACGTTGGCATCGCAACGGAAAGAACCTTCCTGCATGTTGCCGTCGCAGATGCCGATCCACTGGACCAGCGCATGCAGCGCCTTGGCGTAGGCCACCGCCTCGTCAGAGGAACGCATGTCCGGCTCGGAAACGATTTCGAGCAGCGGCGTACCAGCGCGGTTGAGGTCGATGCCTGATTTACCCTGGAAATCTTCGTGCAGCGATTTACCGGCATCTTCCTCCAGGTGAGCGCGGGTCAGGCGAACGACTTTCTCGTAAGCCTTGTCGCCCTGACCGACCTGCAGCGTGATATTGCCACCGACGACGACGGGCAGGTCCATCTGGCTGATCTGGTAGCCCTTGGGCAGATCGGGGTAGAAGTAGTTCTTGCGGGCAAAAACCGATTTCTGGGCAACTTCGGCGCCAATGGCCAGGCCAAAGCGAATGGCGCACTCGACCGCCTTCTTGTTGAGCACCGGCAAAACACCGGGCAAGGCGAGGTCGACCGCGCACGCCTGGGTGTTCGGTTCAGCCCCGAAGGCCGTTGAGGCGCCGGAGAAAATCTTCGAAACGGTCGCGAGCTGCGCGTGCGTTTCGATGCCGATCACTACTTCCCACTGATTCATAGCTTCATCCGTTTCAGAAACACTGCCCGCTCTTCGCCTCGACCATGATCGGCCAGAGATAATCGAAGGCCTGCCCATCGCAGGACTTGGGACAACTGTTGAATGCAATCGTTACTTTCGGCCCCTGCTCCCACATGCGAACCAGGCAATCCGACTGTTTTTTGTGGCGTAGCAGCGCTTGCGGCATTTTTTCGACCTGCTCGAAGTCGTTCAGGTCGAAGCGGCAGGTACCGTGCCCCTTCATGCTGACCTGAGCGGCAAAGGTCTTGACCTGCGCTTCCTTGACCAGCAAATCAAGCCGCGTCTGCGTGCCAATGGCATCGCGGTGCGTGCAGCGCGAGCGGACATTGAGCGGGCGTGTCGGCTGCGGCTTGAGGTTGCGATTGGCCAGATACTTGAGCGTCGAGTTCTTGAACTTCGGCTCCTTGCTTTCAGCTACCGGCTTCTCGGCCACCACTTCCTCGTCAGCAGCGATTTCCGGCTGCTTCTCGACCTCGGCACAACCGGCCGCTGCCAGAACGACAACGAGCAGCAGACGCCGCCACATGCCTATTCGATGGCCGCCCGGCGCTGATGCCAGTCGGTCGCCAGCTGATAGCGGTGGGCAACGTTAAGCAAAGCTCCTTCGGCGAAATAATTGCCGATCAACTGCAGACCAACCGGCAAGCCGCCGACAAAACCGCAGGGAATCGACATACCGGGCAGACCAGCCAGATTCACTGCAATCGTGTAGATGTCCGAGAGGTACATCTGCACCGGGTCGGCTGCCTTTTCACCGAGTTTGAACGCGGTCGTCGGTGAGGTCGGCCCCATGATCACGTCGCAATGCTTGAAAGCCTCGACAAAATCGTTGGCAATCAGGCGGCGGATGCGCTGGGCCTGCAAGTAATAAGCATCGTAGTAACCATGCGAAAGAACGTAGGCGCCAATCATGATGCGCCGCTTGACCTCGGCACCGAAACCCTGGGCCCGCGTCTTTTCATACATCTGCTCGAGGTTGTCGTAGTCCGGGGCGCGATAGCCATAGCGGGCACCGTCGAAGCGCGACAAGTTGGAGCTGGCTTCGGCCGGAGCGATGACGTAATAGGCCGGCACCGACAAATGTGAATTGGGTAGAGAGACTTCAACCGTCGTTGCACCGAGCTTTTCGTATTCGGCAATCGCGGCACGAACCGCGGCCATCACCTCGGCATCGCAGCCTTCACCGAAGAATTCCTTGGGCAAGCCGATGCGCAGACCGTTGAGCGGCTTGTCCAGATCGCGCGTGTAGTCCTCGACCGGGCGGTCCAGCGAGGTTGAATCGCGCTCGTCGAAACCGACCATGGTATTGAGCAGCAGGGCGCAATCTTCGGCGCTGGCCGCCATCGGGCCACCCTGGTCGAGCGACGAGGCGAAGGCGATCATGCCATAGCGCGAAACGACGCCGTAGGTCGGCTTCAGACCAGTCAGGTTGCACAGAGCGGCCGGCTGGCGGATCGAACCGCCGGTATCGGTGCCGGTCGCTGCCGGGGCCAGACGGGCGGCAACCGCAGCAGCGGAACCGCCGGAAGAACCGCCCGGAACACGGCTGGTATCCCACGGATTGCGTACCGGGCCGAAGAATGAAGTCTCGTTCGACGAACCCATGGCGAATTCGTCCATGTTTGTCTTGCCGAGCGAAACCAGACCGGCTTCGGCGTGCATCTTGTGGATGACCGTCGCGTCGTAGGGCGAGATGAAATTGGCCAACATCTTCGAACCACAGGTCGTCGTCCAGCCTTCGGCGCAGAAGATGTCCTTCTGCGCGATCGGGATACCGGTCAGCGGACCAGCCGTACCGGCAGCGATACGGGCATCGGCGGCCAATGCCATTTTCAGGCTTTTTTCCCGGTTGACCGTGACAAAGGCGTTGAGCGTCGGGTTCAGGCGCTCGATACGATCCAAGAAGAGCGTCGACAGTTCAACACTCGAAATCTGCTTGGCGGCCAGGGCCTGCGACAATTGCTTCAGGCTTTTATTGATCATTCGATCACCTTCGGCACCAGATAGAGACCGGCTTCAGTGTCCGGGGCGACAGCCTGATACGCTGCACGACGATCACCTTCGGTGACGGCATCCTCGCGCAAACGCTGACTGACATCCTGCGCATGCGCCATCGGCTCGACGCCGCGGGTATCGACGGCCTGCATCTCCTCGATCAACTGGAAGATGCCATTGAGGTGACCCTGGGTGGTCAGCGCTTCGCCATCGCTGATCTCGATTCGGGCGAGATGGGCGATGCGTTTAACCTGTTCTAATGTGAGCGACATGGGGTCCAAAGACTTTTTTGCAGTGCACAAAGTCTTAAAATGGGAAGCGTTATAAGGTATCATAAAAGTTTTCTCTACCGCACCCCCCAAGCGGAGCATACATGTTCGGTTTCCTCAGCAAATACTTCTCGAATGACCTCGCCATCGACCTTGGCACCGCCAATACGCTGATCTATGTGCGTTCGCGCGGCATCGTCCTGGACGAGCCGTCCGTCGTCGCCATCCGCCTCGAAGGCGGCCCCAACGCCAAAAAAACCATCCAGGCTGTCGGCCGTGAAGCCAAAGACATGCTGGGCAAGGCACCGGGCACCATCACCGTCATTCGCCCGATGAAGGACGGCGTCATCGCCGACTTCACCGTTACCGAGCAGATGCTCAAGCAGTTCATCAAGAAGGTGCATGACTCGAAGCTGTTCAGCCCGAGCCCGCGCATCATCATCTGCGTGCCCTCCGGCTCGACCCAGGTCGAGCGTCGCGCCATTCGCGAATCCGCCCTCGGCGCTGGCGCCAGCCAGGTTTACCTGATCGAGGAGCCGATGGCCGCCGCGATCGGTGCCGGCCTGCCGGTTTCCGAAGCAACCGGCTCGATGGTCGTCGATATCGGCGGCGGCACGACCGAAGTCGGCGTCATTTCGCTCGGCGGCATGGTCTATGCCGGCTCCGTGCGCGTCGGTGGCGACAAGCTCGACGAGGCGATCATCAATTACATCAGCCGCAACTACGGCATGATGATTGGTGAAAACACCGCCGAAAACATCAAGAAGACGATTGGCTCCGCCTTCCCGGGCGCCGAGGTCAAGGAAATGGAAGTCTCCGGCATCAACAAGGCCGAAGGCATCCCGCGCAAATTCACGATTTCCTCCAACGAGATCCTCGAAGCACTCACCGACCCGCTCAATCAGGTGGTTTCTGCCGTGAAGTCGGCGCTCGAGAAGACCCCGCCGGAACTCGGCGCCGATATTGCCGAAAAGGGCATGGTCCTGACCGGTGGCGGCGCATTGCTTCGCGACCTTGACCGTCTGTTGATGGAAGAGACCGGCCTGCCGGTGATTGTTGCCGACGAGCCGCTGACCTGCGTGGCTCGCGGTTGTGGTCTGGCGCTGGAAAAGATGGACAAGCTGGGCAGCATTTTTGCTTCGGACTGACCGTTGACCGCAGCACGACAGGACTGAGCGATGGCCGGCATCGACCACGCGCCTCCACCGTTCTTCAAGCAAGGGCCAGCGCCGCTGGCCCTTCTGACTTTCTACATCGCCGTTTCGCTGGCGATTTTTGTTGTCGACCTGCGTTTCAAGAGCCTTGAACTGTTCCGCCAGAGCATTGCACTCGTTGTAGACCCGGTGCAACGCGTCGCCCAGACGCCAGGCAGCCTGGTCGACTACGCCGGCAGCTATCTGCAGGGTATGCGCGGCTTGCAGCAGGAGAACAACGAGCTCAAGCATGCCCAGCTCACCACGGCCCCCAACCTGCAGCGCCTGGCCCAGCTCGAGGCCGAAAATGAACGGCTGCGCAAGCTGCTGTCGGTCAAGGAGCGCGAGAAGGCCAGCGGCCAGGTAACGCAGATCCTGTACACGGCGCGCGACCCTTTCTCGCGCAAGATCATCGTCGACAAAGGCCAGCAGGCAGGTGTCGTCGCCGGACAGCCGGCTATCGATGAAACCGGCGTGGTCGGGCAGGTCACCCGCGTCTTCCCGTTCTCGGCCGAAATTACCCTGATTACCGACAAGGACCAGGTGGTGCCGGTGCAAATCGTGCGCAGCGGCCAACGCTCGGTCGTTTTCGGCCTCGGCAATGGCCAGCTTGAGCTGCGCTACATGCCGGCCAACGCCGACATCCAGATTGGCGACACTCTCGTCACATCTGGCCTTGACGGCATTTACCTGCCCGGCTTCCCGGTCGCCAAGGTAGTCAATATCGAACGCGACAGCGCCTACTCCTTCGCCCGCATTTTCTGCGTACCGATCGCCGGCGTCGAGAACTTCGGCGAGGTGATGGTCCTCGATCCGCGCCAGCCCTTGCCGCCGGCACCGCCTGAATCGACCGGACGGCCGGGCAGCAGCGACAAACCAGGCCTGGGTGGCAAGAAAAAGAAAACCATGGGTAAAGGAAACTGATGCAACCGACCTTTTCCTCTTCGCGCATCCTGCAGCCGGTTCAGCCTTGGTTCATTTTCTTCAGCCTGATTGGCGCGGTCATCCTTAATTTCCTGCCAACGGCGCACTGGCCAGGCGTTCCCGACTGGGTCGCGCTGGTCTTGTGCTTCTGGTGCATACGCGAATTCCGCCGCATCGGCATGGGCTGGGCCTTTGTCCTCGGCCTGCTCATGGATGTTGCCGACGGCGCCGTCCTCGGCCAGCACTGCTTCGCCTACGTGCTGCTCGCCTACACGGCCTCGGCGCTGTCACGACGCATCCTGTGGTTCCCGCTGTTTCAACAGGCCTTGCAGGTGCTTCCCCTGCTTGTCGCCACGCAAGTTTTCCAGGCGCTGATGCGTCTTGCTGTCGGTGCCGACTTTCCGGGCTGGGGCTATTTCATCGGCCCGGTCGTGGCGACCCTGCTCTGGATTCCGGCGACCTTCATCCTGCTCCTGCCCCAATACCGGCCGGTCGAGCAGGACCCCAACCGCCCGATTTAAGACCGAGGCAGGCAGTACGTGTCCCATTTCACCAATCCGGAAGCTGATGTTGACCGTTTTCGCTTTCGCCTGGGGATTGCCGCCATCTGCGTCCTGCTGGCTTTCGGTGTGCTGCTCGGTCGCTTTGTCTGGCTGCAGGTCATCCAGCACGATTTCTACCAGACCCGGGCCGAAGACAACCGCATTGCGCTGATTCCCATCGTCCCCAACCGCGGGGTGATCACCGACCGCAACGGCGTGGTTCTGGCCCACAATTATTCGGCTTTTACGCTGGAAATAACGCCCTCCCAGGCCGGTAACCTCGAAGCCACCATCGACGCATTGGCTGACGTGATCGATATCCAGCCCAAGGACCGCAAGCGCTTCAAACGTCTGCTCGACGAGGCAAAGAATTTCGAATCGATTCCGATCCGCACCCGGTTGACCGACGGTGAAGTCGCCAAGTTTGCGGCTCACCGCTATCGTTTCCCCGGTGTCGAGGTCAAGGCGCGGCTGTTCCGCCAGTATCCGCTCGGCGAAATCGCTTCGCACGCCATCGGCTACATCGGCCGGATCACCGAGCGCGATCTCAAATGGATCGAAGAGGCCGAAAAGCAGGCCAACTACAAGGGCACCGATCACGTCGGCAAGACCGGGCTGGAACAGCACTATGAATTCGAACTGCACGGCGAGACCGGCTACGAGGAAGTCGAAATCGATGCCGGTGGCCGCGCCCTGCGCAGCCTGAAGCGCATCCCGCCGGTTTCGGGGAACAATCTGGCGCTGACCCTGGACGCCAAACTGCAGCAGATTACCGAGCAGGCCTTCGGCGACCGCAAGGGTTCCCTTGTCGCCATCGACCCGAAGACTGGCGGCATCCTGGCCCTGGTGTCGACGCCGACCTACGATCCCAACCTGTTCGTCGACGGCATCACGCCGGACAACTGGAAGGAGCTCAACGAACACCCGAGCAAACCGATGGTCAACCGGGCGATCAACGGCGCCTATCCGCCGGGTTCGACTTTCAAGCCCTTCATGGCACTGGCAGCACTGGAATTAGGCAAGCGCACGGCGAATCAGGCGATCAGCGACCCCGGCTATTTCAATTTCGGCAACCACCAGTTCCGCGACGACAAGAAGGGGGGTCACGGCAGCGTGGACATGTACAAGTCCATAGTTCATTCCTGCGACACCTATTACTACATGCTGGCCAACGACATGGGGATCGACAATATCGCCAAGTTCATGGGCTCGCTCGGCCTCGGTCAACGCACCGGCGTCGATCTCGGCAAGGATGATTCCGGCGAATCGAAGGGCGTTCTGCCGTCGCAGGAGTGGAAGAAACACCGTTTCAAGAAGCCTGAGCAGCAAAAATGGTATGCCGGCGAAACAATTTCGATCGGCATCGGCCAGGGTTACAACGCCTACACGCCGATCCAGCTGGCGCAGGCCACGGCCACTGTCGCCAACAACGGCGTGATGTTCCGGCCGCATCTGGTGCATTACCTGATCGACACGAAAACGGGCGAAAAGCGCCAGGTCGAGCCGAAGCCGATTCGCGACCTGCAATTGAAGCAAAGCAACGTCGATGTCATCCGCCGCGCCATGGTTGGCGTCAACAAGGAAGGGACCGGTGCCCGCGCCTTTGCCGGGGCTCCGTACGAAGCCGCCGGCAAGACCGGTACGGCCCAGGTCTTCTCGCTCAAGGGGGCCCAGTACAAGGAGGGCACCACCAAGAAGGAGCTGCGCGACCACGCCCTGTTCATTGCCTACGCCCCGGCCGACAACCCGAAAATTGCCCTCGCCGTGCTCGTCGAGAATGGTGGTTTTGGCGCCCAATCAGCCGCCCCGATCGCCCGTATGGTCATCGACTACTATCTGCTCGGCAAACTGCCGGCCGGTGCGGCGAAGGAAGATAGCGCAGCCATTGAAGAGGAACCCGAAGAATGATCGATGTTGCAGCCACTCTGCGGCGCGGCTGGCGGGAATTGATCGCCCATATCGACTTTCCGCTCCTTTTCATAACCTTGGCGATCATGTGCGTCGGCCTGGCCACGGTCAATTCGGCAACCTGGGACAGCAACCACCGGATGCTTTCCCAGGCAGGCAACATGGGCATTGCGATGGTCGTCATGTGGTTTGTTTCGCGCCTGCCGCCACAGAAACTCATGAATTTCGCCATCCCGCTCTATCTGCTCGGGATCATCCTGCTCGTCGCCGTCTTCCTGTTCGGGATCAAGGTCAACGGCGCCAAGCGCTGGCTGCCGCTCGGTTTCACGCGCATTCAGCCATCGGAAATCATGAAGATCGCCATGCCGCTCATGCTCGCCTGGTATTTCCAGAAATACGAAGCAACCCTGAAGCTCAAACATTACTTCATTGCCGCGCTGCTGCTCATCGTCCCCTTTGCCCTGATCGCCAAGCAGCCTGACCTTGGCACAGCCCTGCTCGTTGGTTCGGCCGGCTTCTACGTCATCTTTTTTGCCGGCCTGCCGTGGAAGATCATCGTTGGTCTGGTCGTTGCCGCCGGATCGGCCGCTCCGCTGATCTGGAGCATGATGCACGACTACCAGCGCAAGCGCATCCTGACCCTGATCGACCCGACCACGGACCCGCTCGGTGCCGGCTACCACATCATCCAGGCGACCATCGCCATCGGCTCCGGCGGCGCCATCGGCAAGGGCTACCTGAACGGGACACAGACCCACCTCGAGTTCATCCCGGAAAAACACACCGACTTCATCTTCGCCGTCTATTCGGAAGAATGGGGCCTGCTCGGCAACGCCCTGCTCGTTTTCCTGTACACCCTGCTCATCGGCCGCGGCCTGATCATCGCCTCCGGCGCCCCGACCCTCTTCTCGCGCCTGCTCGCCGGCGCCATCACGCTCGGCTTCTTCACCTACGCCTTCATCAACATGGGCATGGTCAGCGGCATCCTGCCCGTCGTCGGCGTCCCGCTCCCCTTCATGAGCTACGGCGGCACCGCCCTCGTCACGCTGTTCCTTGGCATTGGAATGCTGATGTCGATTCACACCCACCGCATGCTGGTCAAGAAATGATTCGGCTGCTTGCCCCGATCACCCTCGCCTTGCTGCTCGCCGCCTGCGGCAGTGCGCCACTCGCCCCGCTGCAAGGTTCCACGGTCGACCGGGAAAAACAGTCAAATTTGAAATCGCCAACGCCGACCAGAAAACCGACCGCCGTCCTCAAACGCGGTGGCGGCTTCTACAAGGATGACGGTCCGGCCGACGACATCCCTGATGGCCTGGAAGACATCCCGGACGCCGAACCGAAATGGGAACCGCTGCACAAACCGGCGACCAAACCCTACGTGGTGCTCGGCAAGGAATACATCCCGAACAACGCGCTCAAGCCGTACAAGGTGCGCGGTATCGCCAGCTGGTACGGCAAGAAATTCCACGGCCAGAAGACCTCGATCGGCGAGCCTTACGACATGTTCGCCATGACCGCCGCCCACCCGACGCTGGCCCTGCCTTCCTACGTACGCGTCACCAGCATGCAGAGCGGCAAGTCGGTGGTCGTCCGCATTACCGACCGCGGCCCCTTCCATGCCGACCGCGTCATCGACCTGTCCTACACCGCCGCCTACAAGCTGGGCCTGATCAATGGCGGCAGCGGCCAGGTCGAGGTCGAGGCGATCATTCCCGGTGAGCTGGCCGGCACCGCCTACGCCCAGGTCACACCGCCAACGCGGATAGCCAGCAACGCCGAGAAGGACGAGATCGAGCAACTAGCCAGACGTATGGCACTCGAGGAGCAGCCCGCTCCCCCACCGCCCCCGGCCACCAACAACGATGCCGGGACGGCCAAAGGCATCTTCCTGCAGCTCGGCGCCTTCGCCAGCGCCGACAACGCGGAAAGCCTGAAAAACCACCTGGTGCGCGAGCTCGACTGGCTCAGCGAAAGCATGCGGGTCAATCCGGGCGGTGGCATTCACCGCGTTCACCTCGGCCCCTACGCCAGCCGTGGCGATGCCGACCGCGTCGCAGAAAAAATCCGTGCAGCGCTCGGCTACCGGCCGACCATCGTCAGCCGCTAAGCTTCAAGCACACGGTTGACCGTGGCAACCACGACGTTGCCGCAGCCCTGATATTCGAGGTTGGAAAAACTCATCATTCTGGCCATGGCAATGCCGCGACCGTTCGGGTCGAAGGCGCGATCAGGATCGAAAGCCAGGAATTTGGACCATTCAAACCCGTGTCCCTGATCGGTAATCGTGAACACCACGGACTCCGGTGTGCGCTCCAGCCGAATCGTCGCGAAACGTTCGCAAAACTGCGGCAAGGCAAGGCGCCGGTTGATTTCCGCCTCCCAGTCGCCTTCCCATTTGAGCAGGGATTTTTCCTGATAGGTGACACCAAGATTGCCGTGCTCGACGGCATTGACCATCAAGTCGGAAAGCCCGGGGGCAACCACGTCGGGCACCGGACACATGGCGGCCAGCACGGGGACCAGGCTGGTGATGTCATCCATCGTGACAAACCGGTATTCGACCGAGCGAATCAGCTTTTGCGCGTCTTCCAGACGGGCGGCCCGGGTGCGCAACTGGCTGCGCGCCCGGCGATCCTCCAGAGCCACGCGGACAATGGAAATCAGCGCTTCCGGCTCGTACGGCTTGGTCAGATAGTAGTAAGCCCCCGCCGCGAGGCCTTCCCGCACCTGATCGGGTGACGACGCTGCCGTCTGCATGATGACCGGAATATCAGCGAAGCGCGACTCGCGTTTCATGCGGCGCAGGAACTCCATGCCGTCGAGCCCGGGCATCATCCGGTCGAGAATGACCAGCGAAAAATTGCTCTCCGGCGCAATCAGGCTGGCCCACGCTGCCAGCGGATCGCTATGCATCTCGAGCGCGATATCCTCCTGCTCGAGAAACTCTTCAATAATGTACAGGTTCAACTGTTCATCATCGACGACGAGAACACGTTCCTTATCCATGCATCAGCCTTCCTGCATCAGCCTTTCTATTTCCCGGTAGCCACCGGCCAAATTCACTGCGCATTTCGATGCCATTCGCCGCTGGCAAACAGGTCATCCGCGAGCCGTGATCGTAGCATGAGCCATCCGTTTGACCAGGATCAATGGCAAAAGTAGGCGGCTGGCTATACTCCGCCGCTTGCTATTCCGGATGTCTCAAATGACCTCCCTGCCCGATCTCGTGTGCCCGGCCGGTAGCCTGCCGGCCCTCAAGGCTGCCGTCGACAACGGTGCCGATGCCGTCTATCTCGGCTTCAAGAACGACACCAACGCCCGCAACTTCGCCGGTCTCAATTTCGACCAGAAAACCATGGCCGACGGCATTCGCTACGCCCACGCCAAGGGTCGCGAAATCCTGCTCGCCATCAACACCTTTCCGCAGGCCGGCCGCGTCGCCGACTGGCACAAGGCCGTCGATGCCGCCGTCGATCAAGGCGTCGACGCCATCATCCTGGCCGACATCGGGCTGCTCGACTACGCCCGCAACCGCCACCCGCAGCAACGCCTGCATCTGTCGGTCCAGGGTTCGGCCACGAGCTACGAAGCGATCAATTTCTGCCAGCGCGAATTCGACATCCGCCGCGCCGTGCTGCCGCGCGTGCTGACGCTGGCCCAGGTCGAAAATGTCATCAGGAACACCACGGTCGAGATCGAGGTGTTCGGTTTCGGCAGCCTGTGCGTCATGAACGAGGGGCGCTGCTGGCTGTCCTCCTACGCCTGCGGCGAATCGCCGAACACGGTTGGCGCCTGCTCGCCGGCCAAATACGTCAAATGGGACAAGAAACCGGGCGCCATGGAAACGCGACTCAACGGCGTGCTCATCGACCGCTTCGGCGACGACGAGCCGGCCGGCTACCCGACGTTGTGCAAAGGCCGCTTCGAAGTCCAGGGCGAGACCTATTACGCGCTCGAAGAGCCGACCAGCCTCAACGTCCTGGAAATCCTGCCCGAGATCATCAAGATCGGCGTCCGCGCCATCAAGGTCGAAGGACGCCAGCGCAGCCCGGCCTACGTCACGCAGGTCACCCGCACGCTGCGCGCCGCGCTCGATTCACTGCGCGACGGCAGCGAACGCTTCCACGTCAAACCGGCCTGGCAGGCCGAGCTGGCCAAGGTTTCCGAAGGCAGCCAGGCAACGCTCGGCGCCTACAACCGGCCATGGCGCTGAAGGATAACGCAGCATGAAACTCTCGCTCGGACCCCTGCTCTATTTCTGGCCCAAGGCCGAAGTCATGGAGTTCTACGCCGAAATGGCCCAGAACCCGGCCATCGACATCATCTACGTCGGCGAGGTTGTCTGCTCCCGCCGCCAGCAGTTGCGCACTGCCGACTGGATCGGCCTGGCCCGCGACCTGACTGACGCCGGCAAGCAGGTCGTCGTCTCCGCCCAGGCCCTGCTCGAATCGGAAAGCGATCTCAAGGCCTTGCGCCGCCTGGTTGACGACTCGGGCTGCATGCTCGAAGCCAATGATCTTGGCGCGGTCAATCTGGTCCACGGCAAGGATTTCGTCGCCGGTCCGCACCTCAACATCTATAACGAGGCGACGCTGGCCTCTTTCACCCGTTACGGCCTCAAACGCTGGGTGCCGCCGCTCGAAGGCACGCGGGCGATGATCGAGACCCTGCACGCCAGCAAGCCGGCTGGCGTCGAAACCGAGGTTTTCGCCTTCGGCAAGATTCCGCTGGCCTTTTCAGCCCGCTGCTTCACGGCCCGCCACTACGACCTGAACAAGGACGACTGCCAGTTCAAGTGCCTAGACCACGCCGAGGGCCTGACGCTCAAGACGCGCGAAGGCCAGGATTTTCTCTGCATCAACGGCATCCAGACGATGTCGGCGCAGAGCTACAATTTGCTGCATGAAATCCCGGAGATGCTGAAAATGGGCATCGACATCGTCCGCATCAGCCCGCAGAAGGACCACATCAACGCCATCATCGCGGCCTTCGATGCGGCGCGACGCGGCGAAGCCGTGGATGTCGATAGCCGGGAGTGGAACGCCAGTGGCCTGGTGGACGGCTACTGGTTCGGTGATGCAGGTATAGTCCAGCACCACAGCCAAGCGCTGGCACAACTCGGAGCATGAACATGAACGGCAGCTTCACCATCCCCAAATTCCGCCTGCCCGCCTTCGTCGCCAGCCTTGGTCAGAAACTGCCGCAATGGCCGCATGCGCTGGCGCTGGTCGCCGGCCTCAATGCGGCGCTCAAGATGAAACTGCTGCCGGAAAGCGAACTGGCTCTGCTCGAAGACAAGCTGTTTCGCGTCCGTGTCCTCGATACCGGCGGCGAGGCTTCCTACACCTACGCCAACGGCCTGTTCCGGCCGGTTTTCCGTCCGCAGCGCGAACCCGACCTGGCTTTTGCCGCCAATCTGTCGGCCTACCTGCAATTGCTCTCGCGTCAGGAAGACCCGGACACGCTGTTCTTCAGCCGCGAACTCGAAATCACGGGCGACACCGAACTTGGCCTGATCGTCAAGAACATGCTCGACGCGGTGGAATGGCCGAAATTTTCAGCCAGATTGCCAGTTTTTCGCCATTAGACACAGCCGCTCCGACCGACCACGTTGCCACGGTAAACCGGAAATCTCGGCCAAAATTGAAATCCGTTAAACGTTGCCGATCGGCACGATACTGAGCGTTTCAGCCAGTTCGATGGGGGTCGCCAGCCCCTGCATTTCACGGATACTGCGCGGACCAAGAAAAACGGCAACCCCGGACTGCAATTCGCCTTCCGACGACATCAGATGCGAGCGAATAGCCGGGTACTCATGCCCTACGGCTTCCAGAACTTCGCCCACGGTGTCGCCACTGGCCATGATTTCATGCTGGCCGCCGGCAAAACTACGCAACGCCTGCGGAATATGAACGGATACGACGGGAGAATCGAACATGATGGGCCTCCTCGCGGTCTGTGTCTGTAAGACAGGCCAAGGCAATCATGGTTCTGGAAATAAAAACGGGAGGCCGCAGCCTCCCGTCATGATCTTCAGGCGAAAGCGCCCTCAGTTTTTCTTTTGTGCATCGAGACGGAACTTGACGTAGGCACCCGGTGCATCTTCGATAACCTTGAGGGCGCCGTCTTCCGGCTTGCGTGCCTTGACCTTGGCATCGCCACCCGGCAGCGCGGTAACCCACTGGTTCCAGTGCGTCCACCACGAACCGGCGTTCTGCGTTGCGCCAGCCAGGAAGTCTTCCGGGCTTTCCGGCAGGTTGCCGTCGGTGGCGTCATTGGTCCAGAAGCCATATTTGTTGGCGACCGGCGGATTGACGATGCCGGCGATGTGGCCTGAGCCACCGAGCACGAACTTGGTGTTGCCGGACGGCAGGCGGGCGCCCATGTAGGTGCTCTTCCACGGTGCAATGTGGTCTTCGATGGTCGAGATGAAGTAGCACGGGGTCTTGACCTTGCTGATGTCGATCTTGACGCCGCCCAGCGTAACGCCGCCCGGTTCCTTGAGCAGGTTGGCCAGGTACATGTTGCGCAGGTAGAAGCTGTGCATCGCGGCCGGCATGCGGGTCGAATCGGAGTTCCAGTAAAGCAGGTCGAACGGGAACGGATCCTTGCCCATCAGGTAGTTATTGACCACGAAGGACCAGATCAGGTCGTTGGCGCGCAGCATGTTGAAAGTGCCGGCCATTTCCGAACCTTCGAGGAAGCCCTTCTCGGCCATGCGCTTTTCGAGGCCTTCAACGGCGCCTTCGTCGAGGAAGATGCCCAGTTCGCCCGGCTCGGAGAAATCGAGCATGGTCGTGAAGAAGGTGGCCGAATTGGCGCGCTTGTCCTTCTTGGCAGCCATGTAGGCCAGCGTGGTCATGGTCAGCGTGCCACCCAGGCAGTAGCCAGCCAGATTGACGCTGTTCTCGCCGGTGTGGGCGCAGACCTGGTTGATGGCTTCAAGCGAGCCTTCGAGCAGATAGTTTTCGAAGGACTTCTGGGCCAGCTTCTCGTCCGGATTGATCCAGGACATGATGAAGGTGGTATGGCCCTGATCGGTCGCCCACTTGACCATCGAGTTCTTCTCGCGCAGGTCGAGGATGTAGTACTTGTTGATCCACGGCGGGACGATCAGGAACGGCTTCTTGTTCTGCTCCGGCGTCGTCGGGTTGTACTGGATGAGCTGGAACAGTTCGTTCTGGAAGATGACCTTGCCCGGCGTCGTGGCGACGTTCTTGCCCATTTCGAAGGCAGAGGTGTCGGTCATCCGGATGCGCAGCTGGCCGTCGCCGGATTCGACGTCGTGCAGCAGGTTGTTGAGGCCCTTGATCAGGTTCTGGCCATTGCTCTTGACCGTTTCGCGGAAGACTTCCGGATTGGTCATGGCAAAGTTGGACGGCGACAGGGCATCGATGTACTGACGCGTGAAGAAGTTGACCTTCTGCTGGGTCGCTTCGTCGAGGCCTTCTGTGCCGGCAACGGTATCGTGCAGGTGGCGGGCGGTGATCAGGTAGGACTGCTTGACGAAGTCGAACATGAAATGTTCTTCCCACTCTTCGTCCTTGAAGCGGTTATCACCCTTCTTGGGTGCGGCCACCGGGTGGCTGCCCGGCATGCCCATCATCTTCATGCTGGTGTTTTGCCACAGCGAGAAGTAGTCCCACATCATGTTCATCTGGGTCTGGGCCATCTTGTACGGATTGGCCAGCAGGCGGGACGACAGGTCCATGAAGGCTTTGGCCACGCCAAGCTCATCGGCCGGGGCATTGACGCCATCCTTGGCCTTCTTTTCCATGAACTGGGTGATCAAGCGCGAGGCGCGCTGGGCGACTTCGGCGTAGGTCTTGGCCATTTCGGCCGGGTTCGGCAGGTTCATACCCTGGTTTTCGGTTTGCTGCGACATCTTGAAACTCCCTCTGTCAGTGCGTAACGGCTTTAGGCTGCAACCGCGAATAGCGAATAACTCCGTCGGTGCCCATGCTGCATGACAACCGACCAGCTTGCTCAAGGTAGTTCAGATGGGCAATCGCTTCACCCATCGCGAACATGGTTTGGTGCGTATCGAGCGCCCGATTGAACAACACATCGAGCAACTCAGCTGCGCTCTGCGGCGCTTGTTCACAGCTGTTTTCCAAAGCTTGCAATCGTTCTTCATGGTGCGAATGCAGTGCCTGAACCCGCGCCCGAATTCCCGTGAAGGGCAAGCCGTGCGAAGGCAATACGAGTGTTTCTTCCGGAATTTCACCAGCCATTTCGTCCAGTGATTCGAGGAACCAGCGTAAGGCATCAGCCTTGGGGGTTGCAGCAAAAACGCTGATATTGGTCGAAATTCTCGGCAAAAGCATGTCACCCGAAATTAACACGCCGAGTTCGACGCAGTAAAGCGCCATATGTTCCGGCGAATGGCCGTGACCTATCAAAATTTGCCATTTCTTCCCGTCGATCGTGGCAATGTCACCGATCTTGAGACGGTCGTAGTACTCAGGCAACGCCGGAACAGCCTTGCGATAGCCCGAGCCGCGCTTCTCGAATTTGGCCAGATGCTCGCCGTCGAGGCCGTGCTGGCGGAACTGATCGACCATGAAACGGGCACCATGGCCGCCCACTTCGTTCCACACCACATGCGCCGTCAGGAATTCGCCGGTCGTCATCGACAACGGCGCCCCGGTCTTTTCCATGAGCCAGGTAGCCAGCCCAAGATGGTCGGGATGAAAATGCGTGACGATCAGGCGCGTCACCGGACCATCGAGTTTTTCCAGGATCTGCGTCCACATGCCGCGCACCGCATCGTCCGGAAATCCGGTATCGACGATCACCCAACCTGCGCCATCACGCAGCAGCCAGAGATTGATATGGTCGAGCTGAAAGGGCAGCGGCATGCGCAGCCAGAAAATGCCGGGCGCCACTTCGGTCAGTTCGCCGGCCGCCGGCGGATGCGCGTGAGGAAAATGCAGGGACATGAGCAAACTTTCGTAGCAAGGCGAGCAACTTACCATACGGTAGCGGATTGAAAAAACCCTTCGCATCTGTTTAACTTGGCCGCACCTTGAGGAGACCAATTTGAGCCAGACGGCCACGACTTTTGCGATTTCCGACCTCGCCCGCGAGTTCGGCATCACACCGCGCACCATCCGCTTCTGGGAAGACCAGGGCATCCTGTCGCCCGAACGTGAAGGCAGCAAACGCGTGTTCACCCGCCGCGACCGGGCCCGCCTCAAGATGGCCCTGCGCGGCAAGCGCCTTGGCCTGTCGCTGGCCGAAATCAAGGACCTGATCGGCATGTACGCGTCGACCGAGGACGAAACCCCGCAATTGCTCGAATGTCTGCGCGTCATGGAAAAACGTCGTGCCGCACTGGAGCAGCAACGCGAGGACATCGAAGCGATGCTGGCAGAAATTTCGGAATTCGAGCGCCAGTGCGAACTGGAAGTGGCTCGCCGCAATGCCCCGTAAAAAATCTTCGATCTCTAGTTGACGTTAACGTCAACGTAAATACAATCACGACCTATGACCAAAATCCACGACCCTCACTTCGCCGAACGCGTCAGCGCCAGTTTTGCCCGCCAGAACGCCATGGAGCTTATCCAGGCGACGATGCCGGTCATAGAGCATGGCCGGACGGAAATCCATCTGCCGCACTGGACCGGCGTCGAGCAGCAGCACGGTTTCGTCCATGGCGGCGTTGTCGGCATGATTGCTGATTCGGCGGCTGGGTATGCGGCAATGAGCGTCGTGCCGGAAACTGCTTCGGTGCTGACCGTCGAATTCAAGATGAACCTGGTCGCCCCGGCCGACGGCGAAAAACTGATCGCCCGCGGCAAGGTGGTTCGTTCCGGTCGCACACTGATCGTCACCCAGGCCGAAGTCTTTGCCGTGAAAGACGGCAAGGAAAGCCTCTGCGCACTCATGCAGCAGACCATCATGGTCATGCACGGAAAAACAGAGAAGTAAGTCAAAAACAAACCAATAACGGAGACAAACATGAACATACCCAGCCTCGACTTCGCCCTCGGCGAAGACATCAACATGCTGCGCGATGCCGTGAAGGCCTTTGCCGACGCCGAAATTGCGCCGCGCGCGGCGGAAGTGGATCGCATCAATCACTTCCCGGCCGACCTCTGGAAAAAATTCGGCGATATGGGCCTGCTTGGCATGACCGCCGGCGAGGAATATGGCGGCACCAACATGGGCTACCTCGCGCATATCGTCGCGCTCGAGGAAATCTCGCGCGCCTCCGCATCGATCGGCCTTTCCTACGGTGCCCACTCGAATCTGTGCGTCAACCAGATCCGCCGCAACGGCACCGAAGCCCAGCGCCAGAAATACCTGCCTAAACTCATATCTGGCGACCATGTTGGCGCACTAGCCATGTCGGAACCGGGCGCCGGGTCAGACGTCGTGTCGATGAAGCTCAAGGCAGACAAAAAAGGGGACCGCTACGTTCTGAACGGTTCCAAGATGTGGATCACCAACGGCGGTGACGCCGACACCCTGGTCGTCTACGCCAAAACCGACATGAATGCCGGCGCCAAGGGCATGACCGCCTTCATCGTCGAAAAGGGGATGAAGGGATTCACCCACGGCACCCACCTCGACAAGCTGGGCATGCGTGGTTCCAACACTTTCCCGCTCTTCTTCGACGATTGCGAAGTGCCGGAAGAAAACGTCCTCGGCGGCGTCGGCAACGGAACCAAGGTGCTGATGTCCGGTCTTGATTACGAGCGTGCCGTGCTCTGTGGCGGCCCGCTCGGCATCATGGCGGCCTGCATGGACGTCGTCGTTCCCTTCATTCATGAGCGCAAGCAGTTCGGCCAGGCTATCGGCGAATTCCAGCTCATGCAGGGCAAGGTCGCCGACATGTACTCGACCTGGATGGCCAACCGCGCCTACGTCTACGCGCTCGGCAAGGCCTGCGACAACACCGACCACGCCCGCACCCTGCGCAAGGATGCCGCCGGGGCCATTCTGTACTCGGCCGAAAAAGCGACCTGGATGGCCGGCGAGGCGATCCAGACGCTCGGTGGCGTTGGCTACACCAACGAGTATCCGGTCGGCCGTTTGTGGCGCGATGCCAAGCTTTATGAGATCGGGGCAGGCACTTCGGAAATCCGTAGAATGCTGATTGGCCGCGAACTTTTCGCCGAAACCGCATAACACGCTCCTGCCGGCGCTCCGGACAGGAGCGCCGCAACAAGGAGCAATACAGCATGACAGTTAGCTTACGCACCCTCACCGCCAACGACACCGAAGCCCTCGAGCAGGTTCGCCAGTATTTTCGCAACTACGCGGCCTGGCTCGGCGTCGATCTGTCGTACCAGAACTTCGACCAGGAAATGGCCTCCCTGCCCGGCACCTATGTCGCGCCGCAGGGCCGGCTGTTCTTTGCCGAGGTCGACGGTCGCCCGGCTGGCTGCGTGGGTGTGCGCCCGCTGGCGGACAGCGATGGTGTTTGCGAAATGAAACGCCTCTACGTCGAGCCCGAAGAACGCGGCCACGGGGTTGGCGCCGCACTCGCGCTGGCCGCCATCAAGGCCGCCAAGGAGATCGGCTATCGCAAGCTGATCATCGATACCCTGCCCAACATGCGCATGGCCGTGAAGCTCTACCGTGAGCTGGGTTTCACCGAAGCCCCGAACTATTACCAGACGCCGGTCGAAGGCACGATGTTCCTCGCCCTCGACCTGGAAAACTGGTCGGAAGAGGAAATTCGCAGCGAGAACCTGTCGCACCTGTTCGATTTCAACCGCGCCTGGGCTGGCCAGATGCAGGCCGTCGACCCCAACTATTTCGACAAGCTGTCGCAGTTGCAGACCCCGGAATTCCTGTGGATCGGTTGTTCCGACTCGCGCGTGCCGGCCAACCAGATCGTCGGCCTGCTGCCGGGTGAGGTTTTCGTCCATCGCAACGTCGCCAACGTCGTCGTCCATACCGACCTCAACTGCCTGTCGGTGATCCAGTACGCCGTTGATGTGCTCAAGGTGAAGCACATCATGGTCGTCGGCCACTATGGTTGCGGCGGTGTACTCGCTGCCCTCAACCGGGCCCGGGTCGGCGTCGTCGATCTCTGGCTGCGCCACGTCCATGACGTGCATAACAAACACCTGGCCAACGTCGACAACCTGCCCGAAGCCCAGCGCCATGATCGCCTGTGCGAACTCAACGTGCTCGAGCAAGTGGTCAATGTCTGCCACAACCCGGTTGTCCAGGACGCCTGGAGCCGCGGCCAGCAACTGACCGTCCACGGCTGGATCTACGGCCTCAAGGACGGCCTGATCCACGACCTCGGCATCACCGTCGACCACCCGCAAGATTTGCCTTCCCGTTACGACGCCGCACTGAAAGCGTTGGACGCCTGATTACAACAAGCACGCAGGAGAAATCAGCATGAATGACCCGATCGTTATCGTTTCCGCCGCCCGTACCGCCATGGGCGCCTTCCAGGGTGGCTTTGCCAGCCTGACCGCCGCCAATCTCGGCGCCGTCGCCATCAAGGCCGCCGTCGAACGCGCCGGCATCGACGCCAACCTGATCGAAGAAGTGCTCATGGGCTGCGTGCTGCAAGCCGGCCAGGGTCAGGCCCCGGCCCGCCAGGCCGCGCTGCAGGCCGGCCTGCCGCTCTCCGCTGGTTGCGCCACCATCCACAAGGTATGCGGTTCGGCCATGAAGGCGACCATGCTCGGTCACGACGGCATCCTGGCCGGCTCCTACGGCGCGGCTGTCGTCGGCGGCATGGAGTCGATGACCAACGCCCCCTACCTGCTGTCCAAGGCACGCGGCGGCTATCGCCTCGGCCACGGCCAGATGTTCGACCACATGTTCATGGACGGCCTCGAAGATTCCTACAGCAAGGAAACGCGCGGCCGCCTGATGGGCACCTTCGCCGAGGAATGCGCGACCAGCTATGGCTTTACGCGCGAAGCGCAGGATGAATTCGCCATCCGCTCGACGACGCGCGCCATCGAAGCCAGCAACAACGGCAGCTTTGCCTGGGAAATCGCCCCGACCACCGTCGCCGGCCGCAAGGGCGATGTCGTGATCGACAAGGACGAAGGCCCGTTCGCCGTCAATGTCGACAAGATTCCGACCCTCAAGCCGGCGTTCAAGAAGGACGGCACGGTCACCCCGGCCAACTCGTCGTCGATTTCCGACGGCGCTGCGGCCATGGTGCTCATGCGCGAATCGCAGGCGGCCAAGCTCGGCCTGAGCCCGGTCGCCCGCATCGTCGGCCACACGACGCACGCCGGCATCCCGGCCCTCTTCCCGTCGGCCCCGGTTGGCGCCATGCAGAAACTGTTCGCCAAGACCGGGTGGACCGCCGAATCGGTAGACCTGTTCGAAATCAACGAAGCCTTCGCTGTCGTCACCATGGCCGCGCTGCACGATCTCAAGCTCGACCCGGCCAAGGTCAACATCCACGGCGGCGCTTGCGCGCTGGGTCATCCGATCGGTGCTTCCGGCGCCCGCATCGTCGTCACGTTGCTCGGCGCGCTGAAGAAGTACGGCAAGAAGCGCGGCGTCGCTTCGCTGTGCATCGGTGGCGGCGAAGCAACTGCCCTCGCGGTGGAAATGCTGTAATTGCCGCAGAAGCCCATTTCGCTCACCTACGCAAAGCTGATCGCTGCGATGTTTTTCTGGGGTGGCACCTGGATCGCCGGACGCGTCATCGCCCAGGAGCTGACGGCGCCGCTGGCCGTCGCCTCGCTGCGCTTCGTGCTGTCCGGCGCCATCGTGGCCGGCGTGCTGCTCTTTGCCGAGGGCAGCATTCCGCTGCCGCAGGGCGGGCGGGAGTGGGGTTTGGTCTGGGCGCTCGGGTTTTTCGGCATCTTTCTTTACGGCCTGTGCTTCTTTTATGGCCTGCAACGCATTTCGGCCGGTCGCGGTGCGCTGGTCGTCGCGCTCAACCCGGCGGTCATCGTCATCCTGGCCTGGCTGACCGGCAAGGAGCGCATGACCGTGCGCAAGGCGATCGGCAGCCTGATCGCCTTTGCCGGCTGCCTGACGGTGATCGGCAACGGCGATCCGCTGGCCCTGATCAACGGTGAGGTCGGCCTCGGCGAATGGCTGATCCTAGGCTGCGTGGCGAGCTGGGCAGCCTACACCTTTCTTGGCTGGCAGGCGACGCATCGCTTCTCGGCGCTGGCCACGACGCTTTACGCCAGCCTGAGCGGCGCCCTGCTGCTCGGTCTGGCCGAGATCGGAA
>JAAXVL010000016.1 GCA_013335535.1 Azonexaceae bacterium | reverse complement strand
GAACTGAGAGACGTTTCGCGTCAGGTTAAACCAATCGCAATGTATTTTCCTCAATTTCACGCCATAGTGGAAAACGATGAGTGGTGGGGTCCGGGGTTTACTGATTGGGACAATGTGAGAGGAGGGGGGGCACAGTTTGCGGGACATTATCAGCCCCGTGTCCCGTCTGGCGGTTCTTACTATGACCAATCGAACAAAAATACGTTGCGATGGCAGATTGATCTGGCGCGTAAATACGGGGTTTATGGTTTTTGTCACTATCACTATTGGTTTGATGGCAAGCAACTATTGGAAACTCCAACTAATCTAATGCTGGAGGATAAGGAACTCGATTTTCCATTTTGTCTCTCTTGGGCGAACGAGACTTGGTCGCGTCGCTGGGATGGCAGAGATAGTCATGTTCTTATTCGGCAGACCCATCCACCTACCTTGGAAAGTTGGAAGAGACACTACGACTATCTAATTCGTGTCTGGATGGATCCTAGAGCAATCAAGGTTGATGGAAAGCCAGTTTTTGTAATTTATCGTCCTCAAAACATTGAGAAAATTGATGATATGTTGGCTTACTGGCGGTCCTTGGCTCTGAAAGATGGATTACCCGGTCTGTACTTCATATTTCAAAAAACTTATGACCTTCCTGGTTCTGTATCTTTAAAGGGATTTGACGCGGTATTTCAGTTTCAACCGTTTGAAGCTGTTAACGCTCCTTCTTATAACTCCGCTTCTATTCGCCATTCTCCGCTATTTCGATTGATTCGGAGGTTGCCGGAGCGCTACCAGGATGTCCTCCGAAGTGTCAGAGCTAAGGTCGTTAAAGAACTGACGTTTCATGATTACGATTCTGTTTGGGAGCGAATTGTTGAAATTCGATCCGATGATGCCCTTACTACCTTCCCCGGAGCGTTTGTTGATTGGGACAACGCAGCACGATATAAACGTCGAGCAACGGTTTTTCTTGGCGCCACGCCGGAAAGATTTTGCTTCTGGTTTTCTCGGCTAGTTAAGACCATGCCGGAACGTCAACTTCCAGAGAATTTTGTTTTTATCAATGCCTGGAATGAGTGGAGTGAGGGAGCATATCTCGAACCAGATGAACGATTTGGCTATCGGTATCTTGAGTCGATTAGTGAAGCATGCAAAAAATCGGGATACCAATGACCTCGCATGACGAATATTTCAGTTATCTGATGAAGCGTAGTTTTCTTGGGGGTGTTTACCGTCGTAACTGGCTCTATCCCAAAATATCCTCGTATTTGGATGGTTTAACCCTGGATGTGGGATGCGGAATAGGGGACATGCTTTCATATCGAGCTAACACCATGGGCGTGGATGTTAATTCACGTAACGTCGATTACTGTCAAAGTAAGGGCTTGGATGCATATGTTATGGAGCCAGACATTTTGCCTTTCGATTCTTCTGTGTTCGACTCGGCGCTGTTGGATAATGTATTGGAGCATATTGCGAATCCCGAACCATTATTGCGTGAGATTAAGCGAGTGCTTCGGCCCAAGGGCAGCCTTGTGGTTGGTGTCCCCGGAGCGCAGGGGTTTGCAAGTGATGCCGATCACAAGGTGTTCTACGATGAAGGGTCCTTGGTTTCTGCCTTGAGGGATGCTCAGTTTTCCCTACGGAAAATTTTTCATATGCCATTTAGGTCCAAGTTCCTTAACGAGGGAATGCGCCAATACTGTGTTTATGGGGTGTTCCAACGTGATTGAGGTAGATTGTCAGTTGATTACGGTATCGGTTGTCAGCCATGGACAAGGTGAACTCGTCGCGAAGCTGCTTGAGGACCTAGCCCGTTGCCCAAGCGTATCTGAAATCATCGTGACCCAAAATATTCCGGAATGTGAAATCGTATGCCCGGCGTCTTTGCTGTCCCGCGTCCGCTTTGTCCGTAATGATAAGCCGTTGGGTTTTGCAGCTAATCATAACCAGGCATTCCGGCTATGCGGGAACGCTATGTTTGCAGTTGTTAATCCGGACATCCGATTTGAGGGAGACCCGTTTCCTTTGTTAATGGAAGCTATTGCAGAGAGTGGTGCGGCAATGGCAGCTCCGGCAGTACGCAACCCGCATGGAGCGGTGGAGGACAGCATTCGTCGCTTTCCTACGCTGTTGGGTTTGGTGACCAAAGCCTTGCGGCTTTCGTCTGGTCAGATTCATTTGGATGCCCATTCAGAGCCGTTTTGCCCCGATTGGGTCGCCGGTATGTTTATGCTTTTCCGTCGCGAAACCTATGCGCTTTTGGGGGGGTTCGACGAAGGATTTTTCCTGTATTACGAAGACGTCGATATCTGCGTTCGCGCTTGGCGAGCTGGCATGAAAATCGTGGTTTGCCCGTCTGTTTCGGTAGTGCATGACGCGCGACGAGATAGCCATCGGAGTGTGCGGCACATGCGTTGGCATTTGGCGAGCATGGCGCGTTATTTTGCCAAGCATTATGGTCGTTTGCCGCGAGTGAACAGGCTTGCCCGGTGAATCTGGTTACTGGTTCCGGCGGGTTTGTCGGTTCTCGTGTGGCGCAGCATCTGTCCGCTGAAGGACGAAATGTTCGCCGATTGGTGCGATGTGTTACCGGGGCGGGCAATGAAATTGTCGGGGATTTGGTTGATCCAGACGCTTTGAGACTCGCTTGCGAAGGTGTCAACGCGGTTTTTCATTGCGCTGGCTACGCACACGCTTTTTCGGCGTTAGGCGAAGATGAGTCCCGTCGCCATTGGCAGATTAATTTTGAAGGCACTCGGAATTTGCTTGAGGCGGCAGTAGGGGCTGGGGTAAGGCGTTTTGTATTTCTGTCCAGCGTCAAGGCCATGGCCGAGCCTGGTGAATCATCTGCTGACGAGGATCTTGCCGGTGAACCGCCGACAGCTTACGGCCAGAGTAAACTGGCTGCCGAGCAGGCGGTGATTGATGTGGGGTTGCGGTACGGGATGCATGTCGTGAACTTGCGTCTGGCGATGGTTTATGGCTCGGGTGGGCGCGGAAATCTTGAAAGGATGGGCCGTCTGGTGCGGAAGGGTTTGTTCCCGCCGTTGCCGGAGACCGGGAACCGGCGTTCTCTGGTGCATGTGAACGATGTCGTTTCCGTGATGTGCCGGGTGGCGGAAGATGATCGGGCAAATGGCCGGACCTACATTGTTGCGTCGCCTGAAGCGCCTTCGGGGCGGCAGTTGTTCGATGCGCTGCGTGCGGCACAAGGCATGCCGCCATGTGGCTGGGCAATACCCGAGGGGTTTTTGCGGCTTGCCGGGCGGCTGGGGGATGTTGTCGAGCGTATGGCGAGGCGGCGCGTACCGCTGGATAGCGAGGTTGTTAGTCGGTTATTGGATTCTGCCTGTTATTCGCCAGCTCGAATCGAGAGGGACTTGGGGTTGCGGGCGCAGGTGCCGTTGACTGAAGGATTGAGGGAGATGTTGGGGGTATGAAGCGTTTATTTGATCTGTTCGTGGCCTTGTGCGCGGCCATGGTTCTGGCGCTGCCCGTAGTGCTGGTGGCTCTGGCGGTCAAACTAACATCGCAAGGGCCTGTCCTTTACTGGTCTGATCGTGTCGGCCGCCATAACCGCATTTTTCGCATGCCGAAATTTCGTAGCATGCGCATTGGGACTCCGGCGGTCGCAACGCATTTACTGGCGCATCCGGGAGCATATCTCACGCCTATTGGGTCTTTTTTGCGTAAGTCCAGCCTTGATGAGCTGCCTCAGCTTTGGAGCATCCTAGTCGGCGATATGAGTTTTGTCGGACCGCGTCCGGCCTTGTTTAACCAGGATGACCTCATTGCGCTACGCACCGGGTGCGGCGTGCATGAACTGGTGCCCGGATTGACTGGCTGGGCTCAGGTAAACGGTCGCGACGAATTACCGATTCCTCAAAAGGTCAAGCTCGATGAGGAATATCTGCGGCGACGCTCTTTCATGTTTGACCTTCGTGTCCTATGGCTTACTGCCGTCAAGGTATTGCGGCGGGATGGCGTGTCGCATTGATAGGGGCATCGTGGTTGTTATGTAGGCGCAAAACAGCGCATTTGGCTGGGGCAAGCGGTTAGAATGAGGTCCGCAAAAATTGGAGGCGTATAAGCGCCCACTTGAGTTTGTCTAAAGCAATTCTTTCCATTTTCGTTTTTCTATTCGACCTTTCCGCGTTGGCATTTGCCTGGGTGGGCGGTTTTTTATTGCGGTTCAATTTTGATGTTCCGCCGAACTTTGCTTACGTGATGTGGTGGGGGGTGGCGATTCTTTTGCCGGTACATGCCTTGGGGTGCCGAATTGCCGGCCTGTATCGCGGTATCTGGTTATTTGCGAGCCTGCCTGACTTGAAGCGTGTGCTTCGTGCGGTGGCGTTGTCCAGCGCGGCCGTTTTCGTGTTTTTTGTCTTCTTTCGCAGTGGTCCGCAATTGGTGCCGCGCTCACTATTGCTTTTGTACCCAATGTTGTTAGTGCTCTACATGGGCGGGGGGCGGGCGGCTTATCGCATGTGGAAAGAGCATAGGCTTTATGGCGGCTTGATTGCACAAGGGAAGCCAGTTGTCATTGTTGGTGCTGGCCGTGGCGGAGCGATGCTGACGCGAGAGTTGGAGCGTAGCGCGGATTGGCGGGTCGTCGCGCTTGTCGATGACGATCAGAGCAAGTGGGGGCGTGAGCTCTCAGGAAATCCGATTCTGGGCGGGATTGATGCATTGTCGGAAGTTTTGGCAACGGTCAAAGCCAAGCACGTTATTTTGGCGATGCCATCTGCTGCTGTGGATGCTTGTCGTCGAGCGGCGGATTTGGCGGTCGAAGCGGGGGCGCACGTATTTACTGTGCCTGGACTAGAGGACGTTATGTCTGGTCGGGTGGCAATTTCCTCGATCAGGCCTGTCGAAATCGAAGATTTACTCGGGCGTGACCCGGTTTGGATCGATACGGCTCATGTCGCCGACATGATTGTCGGCAAGGTTGTCCTGGTGACCGGGGCTGGTGGATCGATCGGTAGTGAATTGTGCCGACAACTGGCACGCTTCAGTCCGGCGAGACTAGTGTTGTTCGAGCTGAACGAATTTGCGCTGTACTCTATCGAGCAATGGTTTTTGGTGAATGCGCCGGATATTGACCTAGTGCCACTTGCTGGGGACGTAAAGGATTCTTCACGTTTGGATGAAGCGTTTTCACAGTTTGAGCCAAGTGCTGTTTTTCACGCCGCAGCCTATAAGCACGTACCATTGATGGAAGTTGGCAACGCTTGGCAGGCAGTTCGCAATAATGTTCTCGGAACGCTGACGGTGGCCGAGTGTGCTACGCGGTTCCATGCGGAGCGTTTTGTCTTGATTTCGACCGACAAGGCGGTCAATCCGACCAACGTCATGGGGGCAACCAAGCGATTGGCTGAGATGGTCTGCGAATCGCTGCACTGCCTAGATAGTGGAACTCAGTTCGAGATGGTCCGGTTCGGTAATGTGCTGGGCAGTACTGGCAGTGTGATACCGAAGTTCCAGGAGCAAATAGCGCGCGGCGGCCCGGTTACGGTAACGCATCCGGAAATTACACGTTACTTCATGTCGATTCCGGAAGCGGCGCAACTGGTCTTGCAGGCGGCGACGATGGGTCATGGAGGGGAGATTTTCGTGCTGGACATGGGTGAGCCGGTCCGGATCGTTGATATGGCTCGCAAGATGATTCATCTGTCGGGTTATTCCGAGCATGAGATACGTATAGAGTTTTCTGGTTTGCGGCCAGGTGAAAAGCTCTTTGAGGAGTTGCTTGCTGATACTGAGCAAACGCGTCAAACACCTCATCCGAAGCTGAGAATTGCCCAGGGTCGCCCGGTCGATAGCGATTTTCTTGCGAATTTGCGATCTTGGTTGGCGAATGCGTGTCAGAGTGATGCGCAAGTGCGGGAGGAGCTAAAGGCGCGTGTTCCTGAATACCATCCGGCAACAAATAGTTGCTCCTGAACTTCCGAATATCTTTGCGGACTTTTGCCGCGTGACAACACCTACGGTGACGCTGTGACTCACGATTTTTTCGATCTTCCCCAAATTCTCTCGGCTCGCGGGACTGTGCGCTTGCCTGGTTCAAAAAGTATTTCCAATCGCGTGCTGTTACTGGCGGCGCTGGCCGATGGCGAGACAGAGGTCCGCGACCTGCTGGCTTCGGATGACACTGAGCGTATGCTTGATGCACTAAAGGTACTGGGGGTCGGTGTCCGCCATCTGGGTGGCGAAAACTGGTTAATCAAGGGCAGCGCCGGGTTCTTTCCGGTTAAGCAAGCTGAGTTGTTTCTGGGTAATGCAGGTACGGCTTTTCGTCCTCTTACGGCTGCGCTGGCGCTGGCTGGCGGTGATTATGTGCTGAAGGGTGTCGCCCGTATGCACGAACGCCCAATCGGTGATTTGGTCGATGGGCTACGCCAGTTGGGTGCCGACGTGACTTATCTTGACAACAATGGCTATCCGCCATTGCGTCTAAAGCCGGCGACTATTCAACCAGGTGGTTTGGTAAAGGTTCGTGGAGATGTTTCCAGCCAGTTCCTTACCGGTTTATTGATGGCTTTGCCGCTGACCGGCCAGACGGTTTCGGTCGACGTCGTCGGCGAGTTGATTTCCAAGCCCTACATTGAAATTACGCTGGCAACCATGGCTAGGTTCGGGGTAATTGTTGAACGCGATGGCCGGCAGCGTTTTACGGTCAGGGCGGGAAGCCATTATGTATCTCCTGGTACGGTTTATGTAGAAGGCGATGCCTCGTCTGCGTCTTATTTTCTTGCTCTTGGGGCCATTGGTGGTGGGCCTTTACGCGTAGAAGGTGTTGGGCGCGAATCGATTCAAGGGGATGTCCGTTTTGCCGAAGCACTGGCGAAAATGGGCGCTGAGATCGACATGGGGCCGAACTGGATGGAGGCGAGGGCGCCGAAAGGTGGTCTTCTCGCCGTTGATCTCGACTGCAACCATATCCCCGATGCCGCAATGACGCTGGCTACGACGGCCTTGTTCGCCAAAGGTACAACCACGTTACGGAATATAGCCAGCTGGCGGGTCAAGGAGACTGACCGGATTGCCGCCATGGCGACTGAATTGCGTAAGTTGGGGGCAGTAGTCGACGAGGGTGTGGATTTCATCAGCGTCACCCCGGCCAAGCTGGAGTCGGCCGCAATCGACACCTACGACGACCATCGAATGGCGATGTGCTTTTCATTGGCAGCCTTCGGTACGCCGTTGCGGATCAATGATCCGAGATGTGTGGCCAAAACCTTCCCTGATTACTTCGACCGCTTCGCAGCAGTGACCACTTCGGCTCCGGTGATTGCCATCGACGGTCCTTCGGCCTCCGGAAAAGGAACGGTAGCCTCTCGGGTGGCCTCCCAACTTGGCTATGCCTATCTGGATTCTGGCTCGCTTTACCGGTTGACCGCACTAGCAGCCAGACAGGCTGGGGTCGATTGGTCCAATGAGGGGGCTGTGGCTGAGCTTGCGGCAGAACTCGACGTCGAATTTCCAGGTGGCGATATTCTTCTCAACGGTGAGCTGGTACGCGATGCCATACGTACGGAGGAAATATCGGTCGGCGCCTCAAAAGTTGCAGCCTTGCCTTTGGTTCGCGATGCCTTGCTGTTCCGTCAGCGTGCCTTCAACAAGGCGCCAGGCTTAGTCGGTGATGGGCGCGATATGGGCTCGGTCGTCTTCCCTCGCGCCGCGCTCAAGGTCTTCCTGACAGCGAGTGCCGATGCGCGCGCTGAACGTCGTTATAAGCAGTTGATCGAAAAAGGATTCTCTGCTAATCTCGCGGACCTTCTGTTGGACTTGAAGCAGCGTGACGAGCGCGATTCACAGCGTAGCGTTGCTCCTCTTCGGCAAGAGGCAGATGCCAAGCTGCTCGATACCACGCATCTCACCATTGAACAGGCGGTGAATCAGGTGCTGGAATGGAGCAAGGAAGCGTTGCAGTAAGGTGTTGCCAGCCAAGTGGCCGGTAATTTGTTTTAAACCCTAACCCGCTGTGGATTTTACGATTCGCGGCAGCATGAAAGCTCTCTCCGTCAATGGAATCTTTTGCTCAACTATTTGAAGAATCCCTGGCTCGCCAGGAAATGCGTCAAGGCGAAGTCATCACTGCAGAAGTGGTGCTCATCGATCACAATTTCGTTGTGGTCAATGCCGGCCTGAAATCGGAATCCTATGTTCCGCTCGAAGAATTCCTGAATGATCAGGGCGAACTCGAAGTCAAGGTGGGCGATTTCGTCCAAGTGGCTATCGAAATGCTGGAAGACGGCTATGGCGCTACGCGCCTGTCCCGTGATCGCGCCAAGCGCATCGCTGCCTGGAACTTCCTGGAAGAAGCCCTGAACAACAACTCCTTGGTTACGGGCACCATCACCGGCAAGGTCAAGGGCGGTTTGACCGTCATGTCCAACGGTGTTCGCGCCTTCCTGCCGGGTTCCCTCGTCGACATGCGTCCGGTCAAGGACACCACGCCGTACGAAGGCAAGACCATGGAGTTCAAGGTCATCAAGCTTGACCGCAAGCGCAACAACGTCGTGATGTCCCGCCGTGCCGTGCTCGAAGCCACCGCTGACAAAGATCGCGAAAAGCTCCTCGAAAACCTCAAGGAAGGCACCACCGTCAAGGGTATCGTCAAGAACATCACCGATTACGGCGCATTCGTCGACCTCGGTGGTATCGATGGCCTGCTGCACATCACCGACCTGGCTTGGCGCCGTGTCCGCCACCCGAGCGAAGTGCTCAATGTTGGTGACGAAGTTACCGCCAAGATCCTCAAGTTCGACGCTGAGAAGAACCGCGTTTCTCTGGGTATGAAGCAACTGGGCGACGATCCGTGGGTTGGTATTGCCCGCCGTTACCCGGCTGGTACCCGCCTGTTCGGCAAGGTCACCAATCTGACCGACTACGGCTCATTCGTTGAAATCGAACAAGGCATCGAAGGTCTGGTTCACGTTTCCGAAATGGACTGGACCAACAAGAACGTTCATCCGTCCAAGGTTGTCCAGCTCGGCGACGAAGTCGAAGTCATGATCCTCGAAATCGACGAAGAGCGTCGTCGTATCTCGTTGGGTATGAAGCAGTGCCAAGCTAATCCTTGGGATGACTTCGCCATGAATCACAAGAAGGGCGACAAGGTTAAGGGCGCCATCAAGTCGATCACCGACTTCGGTATCTTCATCGGTCTGCCTGGCGGTATCGATGGTCTGGTTCACCTGTCCGACCTATCCTGGTCTGCGACCGGCGAAGAAGCCATCCGCAACTTCAAGAAGGGCGACGAAGTCGAGGCGCTGGTTCTTGGCATCGACGTCGAGAAGGAGCGTATCTCCCTCGGTATCAAGCAGATGGAAGGTGATCCGTACACCAACTTCATTGCTACCCACGAAAAGAACAGCATCGTGAACTGCACCGTCAAGACGGTTGACGCTCGCGGCGCCGTGCTGACGTTGGATGGTGAGAACGAAGGTTACCTGCGTGCTTCCGAATTCTCGCGTGATCGCATCGACGACCTGTCGCAGCACCTCAAGGTGGGTGATACGGTTGAAGCCATGATCATCAACGTGGATCGCAAGACCCGTGGTATCAACCTTTCCATCAAGGCCAAGGACAATGCCGAACAGCACGAAGCCATGCAGAAACTTTCTGCCGAGTCTTCCGCTGCTGCCTCCGGTACGACCAACCTGGGTGCTCTTTTGAAGGCCAAGCTCAACCAGCAAGGCTGATAAGGCAAAAGCATGACCAAATCCGAGCTCATCGCCCGACTGGCGGAACGGTTTCCCCAGTTGGTGGCGAAGGATGCTGATTTTGCGGTCAAGATGATTCTCGATGCGATGTCCGAAGCACTTGTGCGAGGGGATCGTATCGAGATCCGTGGATTCGGCAGCTTTGCGCTCAACTATCGGCCGCCGCGTACTGGCCGTAACCCCAAATCAGGGGAAAAGGTTGGCGTCCCGGCGAAGTGGGTTCCCCACTTCAAGGCTGGAAAAGAATTGCGCGAAAGGGTCGATCAGGCTATCTGACGCCGGGCTTGGCCCAATGTGGTAAATTCAGGGCAGTGAATGATTTCACTGCCCTTTTTTATTGAATGTCATGACAGCACTGACTTGGGCCATACGGGCCATCATTTTTATCTTTCTGGTTGTTTTTGCGACCCAGAACACCGATCCGATAAATCTTCGCCTTCTTCCCGGAGCAATCTGGCAAGCGCCGCTGGTGATCGCCTTGCTGGTCTTCTTTGTCGGTGGCGTGATTATTGGTGCGCTATCGCTGTTGGGCGTTATTTTTCGGCAGCGTCGTGAAATATCGCGACTGAAGCGTGAGGCTGTTCAAAAACCCGCTTCGCTCACTCCGGAAGTGCCGCCGAACGCATGAACGAATTATTCGAGTACTGGCAGCTACTGCTGATACCAGCCTTTTTTGCTCTGGGCTGGATCGCTGCCCGCGTCGACATGCAGCAGGTGGTGCATGAGTCGCGTACCTTGCCTCGTTCCTATTTTCAAGGGCTGAATTTTCTGCTGAATGAGCAGCCGGACAAGGCGATCGACTCTTTTCTCGAAGTCGCCAAGGTCGATTTGCAGACTGTTGAGTTGCATTTTGCTCTTGGTAACCTGTTTCGCCGGCGTGGTGAAACTGAGCGAGCCATCCGCATGCATCAGAACCTGATTGATTTGCCTGACCTTGACGACAAGGTGCGTTTACAGGCGCTATCCGAGCTGGGTCAGGATTACCTGAAGGCGGGACTGCTTGATCGGGCTGAAGAGATATTCAACAAACTGTTGGGAACCGATTTTGAGGAAGAGGCCAAGCGTAATCTTCTGGAAATCTATCAGGTAGAAAAGGAATGGCTGAAGGCCATTGAAATTGCACGTGAACTGCCGGATGTTGCCTCGCATCGGGACGTTGCTGAGTATTACTGCGAGCTGGCAGCGAACGAAATCATGCGTTCTCGCCCGGACTCGGCGCGCGAGTACCTTGAGATCGCCACCCAGGAGAACCGGAAATGCGTGCGGGCCAGTCTCCTGCAGGGAGATCTGCTGATGCAGGAGCTTGATCTCAATGGCGCTATCGAAGCCTGGCAGCGTATTGAGCAGCAGGATCCCGCATATCTGGCACTGGTAGCCCAGCGACTGCTTGAGGCCTATCGCAAGTTGGAACGACCGGCCGAAGGTATCGCGTTGTTAAGCGGATATCTTGAGCGTTATCCATCGCTCGATTTGCTCGAGGTGGTCTATCAGCTAGTCCTTGAAAGTGAAGGTGTCGAAGCAGCCTATCGCCTGGTGCGGGGGGAACTTCAGCGCAATCCCACCTTGCTGGGCCTGGAAAAACTGATGAGCGCACGTTTGCCGTTGGTGGCACCAGAGGTTCGCCCTGATGTCGAGTTGGCGAGAAGTATTATCCAGGGCTACACGAAGCGTCTGTCGCGCTATCGATGCGATAATTGCGGCTTCAAGGCCCGCCAGTTCTATTGGCGTTGTCCGGCCTGTGGTGGCTGGGAAACCTATCCGCCGCGCCGCAGTGAAGAATTCGATCAATCCTTGTAGGAAGCCTTATGAAAATTACCGTTGTCGGCACCGGCTATGTCGGTCTGGTCAGTGGCACCTGTCTGGCTGAAGTGGGTAACGATGTCCTTTGCCTGGATGTCGATCCGGAGAAAATTCGTATTCTCGAAGAGGGTGGCATTCCTATCTTCGAACCCGGTTTGCAGGAAATGGTCCGCCGCAATGTTGCTGCCGGCCGCCTGCACTTCACCACCGACATCGAAAAAGCCGTACAGCATGGCACGATTCAGTTCATTGCGGTCGGTACGCCGCCTGACGAAGACGGCTCGGCCGACCTCCAGTACGTTCTTGGTGCTGCTCGAAATATAGGCCGTTTGATGACCGACTATAAGGTCGTTGTCGACAAGAGCACGGTGCCGGTCGGTACCGGGGCGAAGGTAAAGGCTGCCATTGCCGACGAACTTGCCAAGCGCGGCGTCGATATTCCCTACAGCGTCGTATCCAATCCCGAGTTCCTCAAGGAAGGAGCGGCAGTTGAGGACTTCATGCGCCCGGATCGCATCGTTGTCGGTGCCGAAGAAGAGCAGGCCATCCACCTCATGCGTGCCCTTTATGCTCCTTTCCAGCGCAATCACGAACGTCTGATCATCACAGACGTCAAGAGCGCCGAATTGACCAAGTATGCCGCCAACGCCATGCTGGCGACGCGCATCAGCTTCATGAACGAACTGGCCAATCTGGCTGAAGTGCTCGGCGCCGACATTGAAATGGTCCGCCAGGGCATTGGCTCCGATCCTCGCATTGGCTATCACTTCCTCTATCCCGGTTGTGGCTATGGCGGTTCGTGCTTCCCTAAGGACGTCAAGGCACTCATTGCGACGGCCAAGGATGATGCCGATATCACCCTCAAGGTTCTGACGGCTGTCGAGGAAGCCAACGATGCCCAGAAGCACGTGCTGACCGGCAAGCTCAAAGCACGCTTTGGCGATCTCAGGGGCAAGCATTTCGCCCTCTGGGGACTGGCCTTCAAGCCAAATACTGATGACATGCGCGAAGCACCGAGTCGCGAACTGATTGCCGATCTTTTTGCAGCTGGTGCCACTGTGACGGCCTACGATCCAGTCGCCATGCACGAAACGCAGCGAATCTTCGGCGACGACAGCCGCCTACAGTATGCCGAGAGCCCGATGGGAGCCCTCACCGAAGCCGATGCGTTGCTCATTGTGACCGAGTGGAAAGAGTTCCGTAGCCCGGACTTCGAGGCCATCAAGGCCACGCTCAAGAGCCCGGTGATTTTCGATGGCCGAAATCTGTATGATCCGAAATTCGTACGAACTTCGGGCATCGAATATTTCGCAATCGGGCGCTGATCAATGAGCAGCAGCATGCTGGAAAAGATTTCGCAGGTTCGTCTGCTGGTTGTTGGCGACGTGATGCTCGATCGCTACTGGTTTGGCGAGGTCAGCCGGATTTCGCCGGAAGCGCCGGTGCCGGTGGTCAAGGTTCAACGCATGGAAGAGCGTCTTGGCGGGGCGGCTAATGTTGCTCGCAATGCCGCTTCGCTCGGTGCCGTTTCGGCCTTGCTGTCAGTAGTTGGTGACGACGAGGCGGGGCGCAGGCTGGGGCGCCTGCTCGAAGACGGTCAAATTGATGCCAATTTGCACGTTGACCGTGAAATCGATACCACAGTGAAATTGCGCGTCATCGGTCGCCAGCAGCAACTATTGCGCATCGATTTCGAGACGACGCCTTCGCACGAGGTATTGCAGGCCAAGCTGGCCGATTTTGAAACGCGGGTTGTGCAATCCGATGTGGTCGTTCTTTCCGACTACGGTAAGGGCGGGTTGACGCATATCGCCGAGATGATCCGCATCGCTCGCGCCCACGACAAGCCGGTGCTCGTCGACCCCAAGGGCGATGAGTGGGGCAAATATGCTGGCGCCACGGTGATTACGCCGAATCGCTCCGAGCTCAAAGAGGTGGTCGGACGCTGGTCTTCAGACGGTGAACTGGCCGCCAAGGCGCGCAAGTTGCGCGGCGAACTTGGCCTCGAAGCCTTGCTGGTTACCCGTAGCGAAGAGGGTATGACTCTGTTCGCCGATGAAACCCATCATCAACCGGCGCTGGCCCGTGAGGTTTTTGATGTCTCCGGTGCCGGGGATACCGTGATCGCCACGCTGGCCGTCATGATCGCCGCTGGCGCCGACTGGGCCGAAGCCATTCGCGTCGCCAACATTGCTGCCGGCATCGTTGTCGGCAAACTCGGCACCGCCGTGGTCAGCCGTGAAGAACTTGCCGCAGCCCTGTAAGGAATAATTATGTACACAGTCGTTACCGGCGCTGCCGGCTTCATTGGTTCCAATATCGTCAAGGCACTCAACGAGCGCGGCGTAACCAAGATCATCGCGGTCGACAACCTGACCAAGGCCGACAAGTTCAAGAACCTGATCGACTGCGAAATTGCCGATTACATCGACAAGAACGATTTCATAGCGCGCATCCAGGCCGGGCATTTCGATGGCGAAATTGACGCCATTTTCCATGAGGGTGCCTGTTCGGACACCATGGAAACTGACGGCCGCTACATGATGGAGAATAACTTCCGTTATTCGTCCATCCTGCTCGACTGGTGCCTCGATCAGGACGTCCAGTTTCTCTATGCCTCGAGCGCCGCCACCTACGGTGCCAGCACCGTCTTCAAGGAAGAGCGCCAGTACGAAGGGCCGCTCAATGTTTACGGCTATTCCAAATTCCTGTTCGACCAGATCGTTCGCCAGAAGCTGGCACAGAATCCGTCGTCGCAGATCGTCGGCTTCCGTTATTTCAATGTCTATGGCCCGCGCGAAACGCACAAGGGGCGCATGGCTTCGGTCGCTTTCCACAGCTACAACCAATTCAAGGCAGACGGCAAGGTCAAGCTTTTCGAAGGTTCGCACGGCTACGAAAATGGCGGCCAGATGCGCGATTTCGTTTTTGTCGGCGATGTCGCCAAGGTCAATCTGTTCTTCCTCGACCATCCGGAAAAGTCCGGTATTTTCAACCTTGGCTCCGGCCGGGCGCAGAGCTTCAATGACGTCGCGGTGGCAGCGGTCAACGGTTGTCGCAAGGCAAAAAGCGAAGCGTCGCTGGGCCTTGAGGAACTACGGGCACAGGGCTTGCTCGAATACGTCGCCTTCCCCGAGGCATTGAAGGGCAAGTATCAGGCATTCACCCAGGCCGATCTGACGCGCCTGCGCGCTGCCGGCTACGCTGCCCCGATGGCCACGGTTGAGGAGGGCGTCTCCCAATACATCGAGTGGCTCCATAAAAATGTATAAAACCCTGCAGGATTTTGTTGGAAACACGCCGCTGGTTCGCCTCGTGCGCATCCCGGGCGCCGACAACGACAAGCGCAACAATGTCATTCTGGCCAAGCTTGAGGGCAACAACCCGGCCGGTTCGGTCAAGGACCGCCCGGCGCTGTCGATGATCGTCCATGCCGAAGCGCGCGGTGACATCAAGCCGGGCGACACGCTGATCGAGGCGACTTCCGGCAACACCGGCATCGCGCTGGCGATGGCGGCGGCGATCAAGGGCTACCGGATGATTCTGGTCATGCCCGAGAACCAGAGCGTCGAGCGCCGGCAGAGCATGCGCGCCTACGGAGCAGAGCTGGTGCTGACGCCCAAGGATGGCGGCATGGAACTGTGCCGCGATGTGGCCGAGAAAATGCGCGACGAAGGCAAGGGCATCATCCTGGACCAGTTCGGCAATCCAGACAATCCGCTGGCGCATATCGAAGGCACCGGCCCGGAAATCTGGCGCGACACCGAGGGCAAGATTACCCACTTCGTTTCCAGCATGGGGACAACGGGCACCATCATGGGTACGTCGGCCTACCTCAAGACGCAGAATCCGGCCATCCAGATCGTTGGTTGCCAGCCGGAAGACGGCAGCCAGATCCCCGGCATCCGCAAATGGCCGGAAGCCTACCTGCCTAAAATTTTCGATAAAAATCGGGTTGACCGTGTAGAAAGCGTCAGCCAGGCCGATGCCGAGGCCATGACGCGCCGGTTGGCGATGGAAGAGGGCATCTTTGCCGGTATTTCGTCCGGCGGCGCCTTGGCGGTGGCTTTGCGTCTGTCGCAGGAGCTGGAAAATGCCGTGATCGTCACCATAGTTTGCGATCGCGGCGATCGCTATCTGTCGACCGGTGTGTTTCCGGCATGAGAAGCGCGGCATGAAACCGGTACTGGTTTTCGACATTGAAACGATCCCCGATGTCGCCGGCCTGCGCCGTCTGAATGACCTGCCGGCCGGTCTTTCCGACGATGAGGTCGCCGAGCTCGCCTTCCAGCAGCGGCGCGCCAAGACGGGTAACGATTTTCTGCAATTGCACCTGCAACGCATCGTCACCATTTCCTGCGTGCTGCGTACCAGCGAAGGACTGAAAGTCTGGTCGCTGTCCGAACCGGACCTCAACGAAGGCGCGATCATTCAGCGCTTCTTCGACGGCATCGAGAAATTCACACCGCAGATCGTGTCCTGGAACGGCAGTGGCTTCGACCTCCCGGTGCTCCACTATCGAGGCATGTTGCATGGCGTTACGGCGCCGCGTTACTGGGACCTGGGTGACGGCGACTACGCCGACTCGCGCGATTTCAAGTGGAACAATTACATCAGCCGCTACCACATGCGCCATCTCGATCTCATGGATCTGCTGGCGCTCTACAACGCTCGTGCCAATGCTCCTCTGGACGATCTGGCCAAGCTCTACGGCTTTCCCGGCAAGCTCGGCATGGATGGTGGCAAGGTCTGGGAAGCCTGGCAGGCTGGCAAGAGTGCCGAGATTCGCGATTACTGCGAGACCGATGTCATCAATACCTATCTGGTCTATAACCGCTTCCGGCGCATGCGCGGCGAGTTGACCGCGGCCGAAGAGCTGGCCGAGTGCGACTTCATCAAAGCCCAGTTGGCCCGGATCGGCGCCCCGCACTGGCAAGAGTTTCTCGCCGCCTGGCAGTAAATAAGCGCCGGCTCGACGTTATAATTACAAGTTCTCAAACCCAACCGCAGAGAGATAACGATGGCTCTAAACAACGTTCCTTCCGGCAAGTCCCTGCCCGACGATTTCAACGTCATCATCGAAATCACGGCCCATTCCGATCCCGTCAAATACGAAGTCGACAAGGAAAGTGGCGCGATTTTCGTCGACCGTTTCATGTCGACCTCGATGCACTATCCCTGCAACTACGGCTACATCCCGCACACCATCGCCGGCGATGGCGATCCGGTTGATGTGCTGGTCGTCAGCCCGTTCTCCCTGCCGCCAGGTGTTGTCGTGCGTTGCCGCCCGCTCGGCCAGCTGTCGATGACCGACGAAGGTGGTGAAGATGCCAAGCTGCTGGCTGTGCCGGTCGACAAGCTGACCCCTCTCTACAAGGACGTCAAGACCTACGAAGACATGCCGGAACTGCTGCGCAAGCAGATCGCCCACTTCTTCGAGCACTACAAGGATCTCGAGCCGGGCAAGTGGGTCAAGGTCAATGGCTGGGAAGGCATTGACGCTGCCCGCAACGAAATTCAGACCGGCATTCAGCGTTACAACGACGCGAAAGACAAGCCGGCTTACTAAGCGTCATGTTGCGTATCGCCGTTGCTCAGTTCAACGCCACCGTCGGTGACCTGACGGGCAACGTCGAACGCATCATCCAGTGCGCCGTCGAGGCGAAAGCCCGCGGCGCCCAGGTGCTGCTTACGCCTGAACTGGCGTTGTGCGGTTACCCGCCGGAAGACTTGCTGTTGCGCCCGGATTTTTACCGGGCCTGCCAGCGGGCTCTCGATGACCTGGCCAGCCGGGTCGACGGCATTGCCGTCATCGTCGGTCATCCGGAAGAATATGAAGGACGCTGCTACAACGCGGCGACGGTCATTGAAAATGGCCAGAAAATTGCGGTTTACCGCAAGACGCGCCTCCCCAATTACGAAGTTTTTGATGAAAAGCGCTATTTCGAGCCGGGTAGCGAAGCCTGTGTCGTCACCCTTGGTGGCGTGCGGTGTGGCATCAACATCTGCGCCGACATCTGGGAAGAGGGCGCTGCCGAGGCGGCCTATCGGGCGGGGGCGGAACTGCTGCTCGTTCTCAACGCCTCGCCCTGCCATCTAGAAAAACATCAGCAACGCGCCCAGGTGCTCGGTGAGCGCATTGACGCCACGGGTATTCCAGCCATCTACTGCAATCTGGTCGGCGGTCAGGACGAACTGGTTTTCGATGGCGCCTCTTTTGCGCTCGATGCCTGGAAAAATTGCTGCATGCGCCTGCCCTCGTTCGAGGAAGCGCTCGGCATCGTCGATTTCGATGCCGGCTGCCTGCGTTCCGAGCAGATGGCCGAGGAGTTGTCGGTCGAAGCCGAGGCTTACAAGGCGCTGGTTCTCGGCGTTCGCGACTATATCGGCAAGACGGGTTTCAAGGGCGCCATCATCGGCCTCTCCGGTGGCATCGACTCGGCGCTGACGCTCTGTGTCGCGGTTGATGCGCTGGGTGCCGACAAGGTGCGGGCGGTCATGATGCCGTCGCCCTATACAGCGCAGATGAGCCTCGACGATTCACGCGAGATGATCCGCGTCCTCGGCGTGCGCTATGACGAGATTGCCATTGCGCCGGCCATGGACGTCTACGGCGCCATGCTTGACCCGCTGTTCGTCGGCCTGCCGACTGATACGACCGAAGAAAACATCCAGGCGCGTATTCGCGGCAACATCCTGATGGCGATTTCCAACAAGACCGGGTCTCTGGTGCTGACCACCGGCAACAAATCGGAAATGGCCGTCGGCTATTGCACGCTGTACGGCGACATGGCTGGTGGTTTCGCGGTGATCAAGGACGTCTACAAGACGCTGGTCTATCGCCTGTCGCGCTACCGCAATACGCTGTGCCAGGGCGACCCGGTGATTCCGGAAAACATCATCGTCCGTCCGCCATCGGCGGAACTGAAACCCGATCAGACTGACCAAGATTCATTGCCACCTTACGAAGTGCTCGATGCCATCGTTCGCGCCTACATGGAAGAGGATCGCAGTCCGCGCGAAATCATCGCTGCCGGTTTGCCCGAAGATTCAGTGCGCCGGGTCGTTCGTCTGCTCCGTATCGCCGAATACAAGCGCCGTCAGGCGCCGATCGGCATTCGCATCACGCCGCGTGGTTTTGGCAAGGATTGGCGGTATCCTATTACCAACCGATATTCGGACGAATTTTAAGAACCTGCAAAGAGGAATCAGCCCATGAAAAAAATCGAAGCTGTCATCAAACCGTTCAAGCTCGACGAAGTGCGCGAGGCCCTGTCCGAGATCGGTATTGCCGGCCTGACCGTCACCGAGGTCAAAGGCTTCGGTCGTCAGAAGGGTCACACCGAACTGTATCGTGGCGCCGAATATGTGGTCGATTTCCTGCCCAAGATCAAGATCGAGATCGTCGTTAATTCCGACAATGTCGAGCCGGCCATCGAAGCCATCATCAAGGCAGCGCGTACCGGCAAGATCGGCGATGGCAAGATTTTCGTCACCGCTGTCGAGCAGGTGGTGCGTATTCGCACCGGCGAAACGAACGAAGCGGCGATCTGATCGCTTCTTTCCGGGTGATCCCACGGTCAACCGGAAAAAACGGCCAAAATTGAAAAGGGCAGCTTTAGCTGCCCTTTGTCATTTCTGGTTGCGCAGCAGCACGATCAGCGCGCCTTCCCCGCCATCGGGCGGCTTTGCCTGGCAATAGGCCAGCACTTCCTGGCGCTGGGCCAGCCAGCCGCGCACGAGTTGGCGCAGGATCGAGGTTTTCTGCGGCGAGCCAAGGCCCTTGCCATGCACGACCCGGACGCAACGCTTGCCGTGGTGCAGGCACTCAGCCAGAAAAGTGGCGAGCAGATGCCGGGCTTCATCGCGATTGAGCCCGTGCAGGTCGATTTCGTCCTGGATCACCCAGCGCCCGCGCCGCAAATCGCGCAGGACATTCTGGGCCAGTCCGTTGCGCAGATAATGCGGTTCGTCACCGCCCTCGAGGCGATCCTGCAGGCCGATAAAACCGTGCAGGCTTTCATGCAGGGCAGCTTGTTCATCAGCCAGATGCTGGAGCGGGCGGGGCGGCGGAGGCTGCTTTCCGTGCTCGACAAGATTGGGGGGCGGCAGTGGCTGGACGCCGGCCATCGCAGCGCGGAATTCGGCCTGGACAGGATCGAGCGTGGTTGTCGGCTGCGCTTTGGCGGGGATGTTCCAGTGTGCCGGCAAAGCCTCCTGGCGCGGTTTTTTGCGCTCGGCGGGCTTCGCTTCCCCGACTGCCGGTCGGGGGGCAAGAACGCGTTTCGGCTTGTCCAGCTGAACGCGATTGACCGGCGGAAGTGGCTTGATGTCAGCCACTTCCGCCTGGAAGGCAGCGAGGTCTTCCGGGTCGATCAAATTCAGGCGAGTGCGTCGAGGTAACGCTCGGCGTCGAGCGCCGCCATGCAGCCCGTGCCGGCCGAGGTGCAGGCCTGCTTGTAGATCTGGTCCTGCACGTCGCCAGCGGCGAAAACGCCGGTGATGCTTGTCTGCGTCGCATTGCCGTTGCGGCCGGCTTCAGTAACCAGGTAGCCGTTGTCCATTTCGAGCTGGCCGGCAAAGATGTCGGTGTTCGGCTTGTGGCCGATGGCGATGAATACGCCGTGTACGGCGACATCCTGCGTTGCGCCGCTGATCTTGTTCTTGACGCGCAGGCCGGTGACGCCGGAGTCGTCGCCGAGCACTTCGTCGAGCGTCGTGTTGTAGAGAATGGTGATCTTGCCCTCAGCCTCTTTCTTGAACAGCTTGTCCTGCATGATCTTTTCGGCCTTGAATTTTTCGCGGCGATGGATCAGTGTGACATGGCTGGCAATATTGGCGAGGTACAGTGCTTCCTCGACAGCCGTGTTGCCGCCGCCGACAACGGCGACCGGCTTGTTGCGATAGAAAAACCCGTCGCAGGTGGCGCAGGCCGAAACGCCTTTGCCCATGAACTTTTCCTCGGAAGGCAGACCCAAGTACTGGGCGGAGGCACCGGTCGAGATGATCAGGGCATCGCAGGTATAGGTGCCGGAATCGCCGATCAGCGTAAACGGCTTTTCGGTCAGTTTGGCGGTGTGGATGTGGTCGAAGACGATCTCGGTTTCGAAGCGGCGGGCGTGGGCTTCGAAACGGGCCATCAGGTCAGGGCCCTGAACGCCGTCGGCATCGGCCGGCCAGTTATCGACTTCGGTCGTTGTCATGAGCTGACCGCCTTGGGCCATGCCGGTGATCAGCACCGGCTTGAGGTTGGCGCGGGCGGCATAGACGGCAGCGGTGTAGCCGGCGGGGCCGGAGCCGAGAATGATGAGGGGGTTGTGGCGGGCGTTTTGGGACATGGACATCCTCTTGGGTGATTAATGGGAAAATTATAGCGTTCTCTGAGCCTGCAAATTTTTCGAAGTTCCTATGTAATTTGGGAAAGCGGTTTATAATCATTTCGTAACTCTATGAACGGAAACTGATTTATGTCAGCAACCCCATGTGGTTTGAGCTTGGTAGTCTTGCGCAATGTCCCCCTGTTTTCCGGGCTGGACGAGCATGAACTGGAAAAACTCTCCAGGGTTGCCGGGCGCAAGCGTGTCGAACGCGGCGCTTCTGTCGTGCGCGCCGGCGAAAGTACGGATTCCCTCTACGTCCTGATCAGTGGTCGGGCGAAGGTGACCAATACCGACGAAGAAGGTCGCGAGATCATTCTGGCCTGGCTGGGGCCTGGCGAGTTTTTCGGCGAAATGGGCCTGATCGACGGTAGTCCGCGCTCGGCCAACGTTGTCGCGGCCGAAGCCTGCGAGCTTCTTTTCCTCGACAAGGACTCCCTGCAGCGCTGCATGCAGGACAATTTCCAGGTCGCCCAGAAGCTCATGAAGATTCTTGTCCTGCGCTTGCGCGAGGCCGATCGCAAGATCGAAAGCCTTGCCCTGCTGGACGTTTATGGCCGTGTAGCCCGTCTCCTGCTCGATATGTCGGAGATCGTGGACGGCAATCGCGTGGTAAAGAAAAAGATGTCGAAGCAGGATATGGCGAAAATGATTGGTGCATCGCGTGAAATGGTCAGCAAGGTCATGCGCGATCTGGAATTGAGCGGTTACATCCGTTACGAGAATGACATTCTGGTCATTCCCGGAGTCGCCTGACGGTGGGTGCTCGGATGGTGAATCGGGCGGCGGCACCTAGCCCGCTGCCGGAAAAGATCGGCTCGTTGCTGCAGGAATCGCGTTGGCTTGGCGTGGGCGCCGTTGCCTTGTTCCTGACCATGGCGTTGTGGGGTTTCAGCAAGGAAGACCCGGGCTGGTCGCATGCCGTCGGCTCGGTTGTTCTGCACAATCCGGCCGGTCGTGCCGGCGCTTGGATCGCCGACCTCATGCTCTATATTTTCGGGCTGTCCGCCTGGTGGTGGATCGTGCTGCTCGGCATGTTCGTGTGGTGGGGTTTCCGCAAATACCATTCGCCCGAAGAGCATAAACAGCACCCGCTGTTCATTGCGCTCGGCGGTTTTTCCTTCCTGCTGCTGGCCAGCTCGTCGCTCGAAGCACTGCGTTTTTATTCGCTGAAAGCGGTGCTGCCGCTGGCGCCAGGCGGCATGCTCGGCATCGAGGTCGGCCGCGTGCTGTCCACCCAGTTTGGCTATACCGGTTCGACGCTGTTCCTGCTCGCGGTCATGGCTGCCGGCTGGAGCATATTTTCCGGCATGTCCTGGGTCTGGGCGTTTGAGAAACTCGGGCTGTTCCTCGAGAGTTTCCTGGGCTTCTTCTACGGTCGGGTCGACGCCTGGCGTGACCGGCAGATCGGCAAGGAAGTCGCCCAGAAGCGTGAAGTGGTCGTCAAGGAAGAAAAGCAGCGCGTCGAGCTGCACGATCCGATCATCATCGAAACGCCGCCGCCTGACGTGCCGGTGTCGAAGAAGGCCGAGGCCCGCCTGGAGCGCGAGAAACAGGTGGCGCTGTTCCCTGAGGCGATCATCGGTGGGCAACTGCCGCCGCTGCACCTGCTCGACCCGGCGCCGCCGGCCACCGAGACGGTCAGTGCCGAAACGCTGGAATACACCTCGCGCCTGATCGAGCGCAAGCTGGCCGACTTTGGCGTGCAGGTCAAGGTGCTGGCCGCAATGCCCGGCCCGGTCATCACACGCTACGAAATCGAGCCCGCAGTCGGCGTCAAGGGCGCCCAGATCGTCAATCTGGCCCGCGACCTGGCGCGCGCTCTGGCCATGGTATCGATCCGCGTCGTCGAGACGGTGCCCGGCAAGTCGTGCATGGCGCTCGAACTGCCCAATCCCAAGCGGCAGACGGTGAAACTGTCCGAGATCATCTCGAGCAAGCCGTACAACGACATGACCAGCCCGCTGACCGTCTGCCTCGGCAAGGACATCGGCGGCCTGCCGGTGGTGGCCGACCTGGCCAAGACGCCACACCTGTTGGTGGCCGGGACGACCGGTTCGGGCAAGTCGGTCGGCGTCAATGCCATGATCCTGTCGATGCTCTACAAGGCCGAGCCGGATCAGGTTCGCCTGATCATGGTCGACCCCAAGATGCTCGAATTGTCGATTTATGAAGGCATTCCGCACCTGCTTGCTCCCGTCGTCACGGACATGAAGCAGGCGGCCAACGCGCTGCACTGGTGCGTCACCGAGATGGAAAAGCGCTACAAGCTCATGTCGGCGATGGGCGTGCGCAACATCGCCGGCCTCAATACCAAGATCCGCGACGCCGAGAAGCGCGGCGAGCACATTCCGAATCCGCTGACCCTGACGCCGGAAACGCCGGAGCCGCTGAAAACGATGCCCTTCATCGTCGTCATCATCGACGAGCTGGCTGACCTCATGATGGTTGTCGGCAAGAAGGTTGAAGAGCAGATTGCCCGCCTGGCCCAGAAGGCACGGGCTTCCGGCATTCACCTCGTGCTGGCGACGCAGCGGCCGAGCGTGGATGTGATTACCGGCCTGATCAAGGCCAACATTCCGACCCGCCTGTCCTTCCAGGTGTCGAGCAAGATCGACTCGCGCACCATCCTTGACCAGATGGGCGCCGAAGCGCTGCTCGGCCAGGGCGACATGCTTTACCTGGCGCCGGGGACCGGCTATCCGACGCGCGTGCATGGCGCTTTCGTGTCCGATGACGAAGTGCATCGCGTCGTCGAACATTTGAAGGCCACTGGTGCGCCGGAGTACATCGAGGACATCCTGACCGGTTCGGGCAGCGATGACGAGGAGGGCGGCGGCGAAGGCGGCGAGAGCGGCGATGCCGAGAGCGATCCGCTCTACGATCAGGCCGTCGATATCGTGCTCAAGAACCAGCGCGCCTCTATTTCGCTCGTCCAGCGTCATCTGCGCATCGGCTACAACCGCTCGGCACGGCTCATCGAAGCGATGGAAAAGGCCGGGCTGGTGTCGGGTATGGACGGTCGGGGCGGGCGTGAAGTGCTTATGAAAAAGCCGGCGGAGTGATTGTCGCCAGCAATTTGTTACACCCTGAAACAACGCACCACGCCACTACCCGCTAAGCTTCAAATATGAAATTTGCCCAAAAATTCCGGTTGACCGTGGCGTTGGCCCTTTTTCCGTTGCTGGCTCAGGCCGGCGCTGTCGATCAGCTGCACGATTTCCTCAAAAGCACGCGCACGCTGAAAGCCGATTTCTCGCAGATGATCATCGGCAAGAACGGCCGCAAGCCCCAGCAATCGTCGGGCACCGTCGCCATTTCGCGGCCCGGCAAGCTGCGTTGGGAAATCCTCAAGCCTTATCCGCAACTGGTCGTCGGCGACGGCGAAAAAGTCTGGATTCACGACCCCGATCTGCAGCAGGTCACCGTGCGCAAGGCCGGTCAGGCCATCGGTGGTTCGCCGGCGGCGCTGCTCTCCGGCAGCAACGAACTGGAAAAGAACTTCACGCTCAAGGAAGCCGGCGAGGCCGAAGGTCTGGCCTGGGTCGAAGCGACCCCGAAGGCGGGCGATAGCGGTTTCGAGGCGGTGCGTCTTGGTTTTGCCGGCAGCGACCTGAAAGCCATGGAATTGCAGGACAGCTTCGGCCAGACGACGCACATCCGTTTCAACAAGATCGAGCGCAATCCTGCCCTGCCGGCCGCGACCTTCAAGTTCGTCCCGCCGGCAGGCGCCGACGTGGTGGGCGAGTAAGGCGGAACAGCGCCGTTTCCACGGGCAACCGGTAAAAATCGCCAAAACTGAAAATCGGCGGGCGTTTGCCTACTGCATCGAATGCAGGCCGATCATCGTTCCTTCGGTGTCGACGACCAGCGCGATGTGACCGTATTGCCCGATGGAAAACTTGTCCTTGTGGATTTTTCCGCCCGCCTTGACGGCTTTTGCCGCCTGCACGGCGCAATCGGCGCAACTGAAATAGACCAGGACGCTGTTATCCCCTGAACCACAGCCCTCCAGCTTGACCAGTGCGCCGGGCGCGCCGTAGCTGTCCGGCTGCATGGGGAAAGCCCACATTTCAAGGCCTGGCGGGCTTTCAAGCAGGCTCAGCTGGACGTCGAAAACCGCTTGATAGAAGGCTTTGGCGCGTTCCATTTCCTGCACGTAAATCTCGAACCAGCCTACCGGATTGTTCATGATTACCTCCGTATTTACATTGAACGACCATCAAATTCAGTGACGGGAATGCTTTTCAGGTCGAGCCCTTCGATGCAGCGGAGATTGACCGCCGCCATGCGATTGCCCTTGGGATCGACCCCTTCGCCGTAGGGATGAATGCCGCAGACCGGGCAGAAACGGTGTTTGATGACGTGCTTGTTGAATGTATAGGTGCTGGCTGCCTCGTCAGGCGTCAGCAGGGTCAGTTTCTCGCGCGGCACGAACCACATCAGCGCGCCCTTGCGGGAGCAGATCGAGCAATTGCAGGCCATGGCGCCCTCGATTTCGCCTTCGACCTCGAAGGCCACCTTGCCGCAGTGACAACTACCTTTGTAGATCATCAATGACATCTCCCTTTTAGCGAATGCGGGCTGGTCGATATGGAATGTCTGCTTGCCGCCACTTCGATTGGGAGGTAGGGCATGGGAACAGATTTATTTGATCGTCGTAACGGGCTGTCGGTTCCATTGGCATTTTTTTAAAGCATTCAGGCCTGGCGAAATGCGTGCTTTTCCCGTGCCATGTCAGCGCGTCGCATTGGCGCGATCAGCGTAGAATTCGCGCCATGAAATTTCTGATGATTGCCTTCATTGGCCTGGCGGGCTGCTCGTCGTGGCACTGGGAAAAGCGCGGGGCACTCGACGGCGAGTACGCGCGCGACGAGATTTTCTGCAAGCAGCAGGTCTATACCTCTGCCGACGGCGTGGTCACCAATGCCAGCGTGCGCCGGATGCACGCCTGCCTGCAGGCTAAGGGCTGGTACAAGGTCGATAACTGAGTTTTCGCTCTGAGCTGACGTCGGTACAGCGCCTTACTCGATGCTCAGACTGCGGATCCAGCGCGAGTCGGGCGGGATGTCGCTGCGCTCACTCGGGCCGTAAGGCGGGATCGATGTATCGGCAGGCGGGGCGCCGATCTGGACGAGATCGACAGCTTGCGGCGTGCCGACAATGCCTTTTTCAGTCAGCGCCATCTGGTAATAAAGGCCATTCCACAGCCGGGCGCCGAAATCCTTGGGCTGCTTGTAGAGAAAGAGCAGCGAATGCTCTAGCCAGCGCAGGTCTTTACGGCTCACCGTGCCCGGGTTGGTGTAGGGATAGGGTACGTGGCAATGAATTTCCTCCCCTTCCAGGCACTTGAATTCCTTCATGGAGAGGAAGAAATCCTTGAACCTGGCGTGGTCGATATGGAGCGCGAAGCTGCTTTCATCTCCCTTGGGCGTGAAGTCGACCGTGCCAATCGCAATCGACTGGCCGTCCCGGGTGTGCAGCGTGATGCGCTTGCTGCCGCTCAGTTCCCAGGCCGTGGCCGGCATCGCCAGGGCGATGGCGAAAAGCCCGCAGAACAGGCTGGCTAGCTGGCGCAGATTCAGGTTCATGGCGTGGCCTCATCCGGTCTGGGGTCTGGCCATGATACGTCGCGGGCGCCAGGAAAGGGTCAGTCGCTCGCGTGCTTTTCTTCGTCCATGACCCACAGCTGATGGGCGTCGAGGAGCAGGCGGTAGCGTAGCTCGAGCGCATCGAGCTGGCTCAGGCGGGCAGCTAGGCGGGCGTCGTTGGCCAGCCGGCGGGCGGCCAGCAGGTCGTTGAGGCTGCCTTCCCCAAGCTGGTAGGCGCGAGCCGTCATGTCGGCGACCTGGCCGAGTCGCTCAGCGGCGCCGTGGCTGGCTTGCCAGGTGGCGTAGGCGGCATTGGCCGACTGGTAGAGCATTGCGGCTTCGGCGGTGATCCGCTGCGTGGCGGCAGCTTCCCGGCGACCGGCGACATCGGCTTGGGCGAGCGCCGCGTCCGAACTGGCGCGGCGGGCGCCGCCGGGCAGCGGAATGCTGATGTAGGCGCCGAAAATCTGGTCTTCCCCGGCCCGTTCTCTGGAAACATGCAGGCCGACGGTCGGGTCGGGCAAACGATCGCGGCTGGCGCGGCCGGCGAAGATCTGGGCACGCCGGGTTTCGCCGCGCGACAGGTCGAGCTCGTGGCTGTGTTCGAGGATGGCGTTGATCCAGTCGCTTTCGTTGCCGGCGACGGGTAGCGGATCGGCAATCGTGTTCTGGGGGGCGAGCGGCAGGCCGGGGTAGCGCCGGCGCAGGTCCTCGGCGGCCGTCTGCTGGCGTACCCTGGCCTGGGCCAGGGCTGCTTCGGCCTGGGCCAGCGCGGCGTCGGACTGGATGGCTTCGAGGCGGGCGGCATCGCCAAGCTGCTGGCGGCGCTGGATGCCCTTGGCCTGTTTGTCGAGCAGGGCGACCTGTTCCGACCACTGCGTCGCCGAAGCGCTTTCCTTGAGCCAGACGAACCACGATTTGAGCAGGTTGCGGCTGGTTTCGTGCAGGGCGTCGCCATGCGCTGTTTCGGCCAGTGCGACGCCGGCCGCACCCAATTCGCCGTCGATGCCGGCCTTGCCGGGCAGACGCAGCGGTCGTTCGATGGCGGCATTCCACTCGTTGAAGCGTTCGTCCGTGCCGGTCGCCGGTTTGCTGCGCCGCTGCTGGCCGCCGAGGCGGACGTTCCATTCGTATTGCCCGGCTTCGAGACGCGTGCGGTTGGCTTCCTCGACGCGCACCTGGCCGGCGGCGGCCTGCACGGTCGGGCTGGCGAGCAGGACGCGGGTGACGACCTCGGGCGGCGGCAGGTTGGGCATGGCCTCGGCCGCGAAGCCGGTGCCGCCGATGCCGTTGATGCCAAACACCACGACGATGCGGACAAAGGACGATCCCACGGTCAACCGGAAAAAATGGCCAAATTTGAAATTCATAGACGCCCCAACTCAATGACCGGAATCAGCCAGAAAAAGATGTTGGAGCCGGGAAGCTCGGTCTTGATCAAGTCGAGGATGGCGCGCAGGCGATCCTCCGGCCCGACCATGCGGATCTGGGTGCGCGGTGAATGGCCGCTGACCAGTTCGGCCGGCTCGACGAGCGGGATCACGGCGCCATGCCCCTCGGCGAGGCTGACGGTAAAGCCGCGCGCCAGGTCGGGGCGCGAGAGCAGCAGGTCTTCGACCACCTGGGCAACGTCGTTGCGCATGGTCAGCGAGAGCAGGACATCAGCCATGGCGGCGGGTCTCCGTGAAGGATACGGTGGCTTTGACACCGAAGCGGCGGAAGAGGATGGGCAAGAGCACGAGCGTGAGCGCCGTCGAGGTGACCAGGCCGCCGATGACGACGATGGCCAGCGGGCGCTGCACCTCGGAACCGGGGCCGGTGGCGAAGAGCATGGGCACGAGGCCGAAAGCGGCAATGCTGGCGGTCATCATGACCGGCCGCAGGCGGCGCTTGGCGCCCTCGACGACGACCTCGCCGACGGCCATGCCACGCGCCAGCAGCTGGTTGAAGTAGGTGACCATGACGACGCCGTTGAGCACGGCGATGCCGAGCAGGGCGATGAAGCCGACCGAGGCCGGCACCGACAGGTATTCGCCCGAGATGAGCAGGCCGAACACGCCGCCGATCATGGCGAAGGGGATGTTGGAAAGAACGAGCAGAGCCTGGCGCACCGAGCGGAAGGTCGAGAAGAGCAGGAAGAAGATCAGCGCCAGCGCCACCGGCACGACGATCATGAGGCGGGCTGCGGCCCGTTGCTGGTTCTCGAACTGGCCGCCCCAGGCCAGGCGGTAGCCGCCCGGCAGCTTGACGTCGCGGGCCACGGCGGCGCGCGCTTCATCGACGAAGCCGACGAGGTCGCGGTCACGCACATTGGACTGGACGACGACGTAACGCTGCGCATTTTCGCGGTCGACCTTGACCGGGCCGTCGATGCGGGCGATCTTGGCGACGTTGGCCAACGGCACGCTGCCGCCGCCCGGGACCGAGATGCGCAGGGCCTCGAAGTCGGCCGGCGAGTTGAGCAGGCTGGTCGGGCCGCGCAGGACGACCGGTACGCGCCGGCCCTGTTCGATCACGACGCCGACGTTGCGGCCTTCGAGCAGGGCTTTGAGATCGTTCTGGATGTCGTCGACGTTGAGTCCGATACGGCCGGCTGCCAGGCGGTCGACAGCGATCTTGAGATACTGCACGCCGTCGTTCTTGAGCGTGAAGGTGTCCTCGGCACCGGGCACTTTCTTGACGGCGGCGACAATCTCGTTCGACAGGCGGTTAAGGGTGGCGAGGTCGGGGCCGAAAATCTTGATGGCCAGGTCGCCGCGCACGCCGGTCAGCATTTCCGAAACGCGCATGTCGATGGGCTGGGTGAAGGAATAACCGATGCCCGGGAAGTTCTCCATGACGGCGCGCAACTGGTCGGCCAGCCAGGCCGGGTCCGGCTTGCGCCAGGTATCGCGCGGCTGGAGCACCATGAAGGTATCGGTCTGGTTGAGTCCCATCGGGTCGAGGCCGAGTTCGTCCGAACCGGAGCGGGCGACGATGGACTTGATCTCCGGTACCTCGGCCAGGATGGCCTGCTGCACGCGGCTGTCGATGGCGATGGTCTGGTCGAGGCCGATGGACGGCAGCTTTTCGAGCTGCATGATCATGTCGCCCTCGTCCATGGTCGGCATGAAGCTCTTGCCGAGCAGCAGGAAGGCGCCAGCCGCAGCGGCCAGCGCGATGGTCGCGGCGATCATGAAGGTCCGGCTGTTGTTGAGGGCAGTGCTCAGCGTGCGGTCGTAGATGGCGGCCAGCTTCTTGACCAGCCACGGCTCGTGATGCACGCCGCGCTTGATCAGGTAGGAGGCGAGCACCGGCACGACGGTCAGCGACAGGAGTAGCGAGGAGGCCAGTGCGAAGACGATGGTCAGCGCGACCGGCCCGAACATCTTGCCCTCGAGCCCCTGCAGCGTAAGCAGCGGCAGGAAGACGATGATGATGATGACGATGCCCGAGGTGACCGGCGAGGCGACTTCGCGGGCGGCGCGGTAGATCAGGTGCAGCGTCGGCAGGTTTTCCTGCGCTTCGGCGAGCTGGCTCTCGACGTTTTCGACAACGACGACAGCCGCGTCGACCAGCATGCCGATGGCGATGGCCAGGCCGCCCAGGCTCATGAGGTTGGCCGACAGGCCGTACAGGCGCATCAAGATGAAGGTGGCGAGCGCCGACAGCGGCAGCATCAGGGCGACGACCAGCGCCGCGCGCAGGTTGCCGAGGAAGGCGAGCAGGAGCAGGACAACGAGGACGATGGCTTCGAGCAGCGCCTTGGAGACGGTGCCGACGGCACGGCCAACCAGATTGGAACGGTCGTAGAACGGCTCGATGGTGACGCCGGGTGGCAGGGTCGGCGCGATTTCGGCCAGCCGCGCCTTGACGCCTTCGACCACGCTCTGCGCATTGGCGCCGCGCAGGCCGAGGACCAGCCCTTCGACCGCTTCGCCATTGCCACTCTTGGTCACCGCGCCGTAGCGGGTCAGGGCGCCGAGGCGGACCTCGGCGACATCGGCGACGCGGACCACGGTGCCGTCCCTGGCCTGCAAAACAATGGACTTGACGTCATCGACCGTGGCAATCGCCCCCTCGGCGCGGACCAGCAGGGATTCTTCGCCATCGTTGAGGCGGCCGGCGCCGTCGTTGCGGTTGTTCGTTTCGAGCACCGTCTGCAGATCCTTGAGCGCCAGGCCGCGTGCTGCGAGGCTCTGCGGATTGGGCACGACCTCGAAGGTGCGTACCTCGCCGCCCAGGCTGTTGACGTCTGCTACGCCGGGTACGGTGCGCAGTTGTGGGCGGATGACCCAGTCGAGCAGGGCGCGCTTGTCGGCCAGCGACAGCTCGCCCTCGATGGTGAACATGAACATTTCGCCGAGTGGCGTGGTGATCGGCGCCATGCCGCCGGTCGCGCCGGGCGGCAGGTTGCCCATGGCCGCGGCGAGGCGCTCGCCGACCTGCTGGCGCGCCCAGTAGATGTCGGTGCCGTCCTCGAAATCGAGGGTGATGTCGGTCAGCGCGTATTTCGACACCGAACGCAGCAGCTTCTGGTGCGGGATGCCGAGCAGTTCCTGCTCGACCGGCACGGCGAGGCGCGTTTCGACCTCTTCCGGCGTCATGCCGGGGGCTTTCAGAATGATCTTGACCTGCGTCGTCGACACGTCGGGGAAGGCGTCGATGGGCAGGCCGAGGAAAGCCTGCACGCCGGCGCCGACGAGCATGACGGTGAGGACCAGCACCAAGAGGCGCTGGGTCAGCGAGAAACGGATCAGGGCGTCGAGCATTATTCGGCACCAACGCCGGTGAGCATGGCCTTGAGGCCGGAAACGCCCTTGACGGCGACCTTCTCGCCGGCCTTCACGCCGTCGACCGTGACGCTGTCGCCGCCCTGGCTGACCACCTTGACCGGCCGGGCGATGAAGACGACGCCCTTGTCATCGCTGCTCGCCTGCACAAAAGCGAAGGTCTTGCCCTGGTTGCGGGCCAGCGCGGTGGCCGGCAGACGCTGCAACTGGCTGGCCGGGCCGGCGATTTCGACTTCAATGACCTGGCCCGGGCGCAGGGTTTCGGCCCCCTTGCCGACTTCGGCGCGAAGCAGCACGGTCTGGCTGGCCGCATCGACGGCGCGGCCGATGGCGATGAGCTTGCCCGTGACCTCGCTGTTGGCGATCTTGACCATGCTGCCTTCGCGCAGCGTCGCGGCAATCGTCACCGGGGCCTGGATTTCCAGCCACAGCGGGCTGAGTTTGGCGATGCGGTAGATCAGCGCCGAGGTTTCGACACGTTGGCCGAGTTGTGCTCCCTGTTCGAGGACGACGCCATCGATGGGCGCGGTCAGGGCCAGCTGGCCTCCAAGCTTGCCCGGCGCGGCGCCCGTCAGGGCCAGGCCCTGACGACGTTCGCTGGCCTGGGCATTGGCCTGGGCGGCCGCTGCGCGGGTGGCCTGCAGGCGGCTTTCGGCGATCAGGCCTTCGGCAAAGAGTTGTTCGTCCCGTTTGAGGTTTTGTTGCATCAGGGATGACTGGCTGCCGGCTTGCAAGGCATCGCGCTGCAGTTCCAGTGCCTGCTGGCTGCTCAGGTGGGCGACGACCTGGCCGCGCTTGACGGTCGAGCCGGGCGCCACGGCCAGCATCTCGACCATGCCGCCAACCGGCGCAGCGACGACACGCATCTGCTCGTTCGGCACGCGGACCTGGGCGGGATAGCTGCCGTCACGCCCGCCACTGATTTGGCCGGCGACCGCTGTATCGATGCCGAGTGCCTTGATCTGCGCGGCTTGCAGCGTGAGACGGCTTTCCTCGGCATGCAGCGCGCTTGCTACGGTCAACAGGAAAAAAAGGCCAAAATTGAAAAGTCGACGGGGCATGGGTTTCCATCCAGAACAGGGCCACGCCAGTTTAGGCGGCGGAGCTTAAGCCTGACTTAAGGCCGGGCGAGGCCCGGCGAATTTCCGCTGTGGCCGGGGATCAGCGCGAGCGGTTGCGGCTGCGCAGATCGCGGTCGATGGCGAGCAGAGCGTCGAGTTTCTTTTGCAGATCGTCGAGCTTTTTCTGCAACTCGTCGTTCTGCTTCTGCGACTCCCGCAAGGCCGTTTCCAGGCGGCGCTTTTCGGCAAGGCACTGACGTTGCTCTCGCCCGATCTGCTTTTCCAGATCGGCGATCCTCTGCACATCGGCCGGGGCGTGGCAGGTGCTCTGGGCGGCATCCACGACCACGACCTCGCTCGGGCTTTCCACGGTCTCGCTGCTCGTGGCACAACCTGCCAGCAGGAAAACGACGGCGAGCGCGGGAAGGAGCAGGGAGCAGGGTTTTTGCATGGGACCGGGGGGCTTGATTGTTATTCTGGCGAAAGCGCAATGCGCAGCGGCGACGCGCTTATGTCGACAATGTCGCAAGGAGTGCTGTTGCGGTCAACCGTTAAATAGGCAGTTGCTTATTCCCTTGCGGCCTGCCGGCGGCGGGCTTGCATCCCGGAGATGCAGAAACGGTGACGAACCAGGACATCGACCTCGCGGCCGTCTGCGATAACGCCTGCGAAAAACTGTTCGGTCTCAGTCAGGAATAGTCGGCTCGACAAGTTTGGCCAGCTGTTCCAGCGATTCCTGCCAGCCGAGGTAGCACATTTCGGTCGGAATGACCGCCGGGATGCCTTCCTGCACGATGCTCAACTCGGTGCCACAGGAAACAGCTTGCAGGCTTACCGTCGTCTGCATTTCGCCGGGCAGGTTCGGGTCGTCGAATTTGTCCGTGTAGCGGATCTTTTCATTGGGCAGCAGCTCAAAATATTCGCCGCCAAACGAATGACCATGTCCCGTCGTGAAGTTGGTGAAGGACATCCGGAAGGAGCCTCCAACCCTGGCATCCAGATGCTCGACCCGACACGTGAAACCGTAGGGCGGCAGCCATTTGGCCATGGCGCCGGCATCGAGAAAAGCCCGATAGATGCGCTCCGGAGCAGCCCTCAGTACGCGGTGAAGCTTGACGGTTCCTGTGCTCATATTCCCTCTTCCTTTTTATTCATGCTCCTGCAATGGACCGCGGAGAACTCAGAAGGTTGCGCCAAAGCGGATTTCAAAATTGGCCGATTTTTCCGGTTGACCGTGGCAATGTCAAAGCGGCAAGCTGGCCAGCCAGGCGGCAAGGTATTTCCGGATTTCGGACATCGGCGTGGGCTTTATAGCCGCTCCCAAAGTGCGTAGGTGCCGAGCGCGTATAGGCTGCCGATGACCAGGCAAATACCCGAGGTGATCAGCCAGAACAACGGACTGTTTTCCGGAAAGATCGGCTTCAGCCATCGAAACGCAATCCCGCGCAGCAGGAAAACGGCAGCGATGGCAGGAAGTATCAGCTTTTGCAGGGGCAGCGGAGCAATCGCGCCCGCTGCGGACAGGGCGTATGCAGCCCAAACCACGAGTACCGTGCCGATCACGATGGAAATAAAGGTCGGATACCAGTGCCCGCGCTCGGCCATTTGCGCCATCGGTTCGCCGGCACCCAGAAAGCGGAAACCGGGCGCCCTCCACGCGATGCAGGCGTAATGCAGCAAGGCTGCGATGAAGGTCAGGGCGGAAGCAAGGCACAGCGCGTAAACGGCGATGGAATTCATCGGCAGCCAGCTAGTAGCGCACGCCCAGGCAGCGTAGCTGGCCGACGGTCGGCTGGAAGGTATAAACCGTGGTCTGCCCCCCGTTGTTTTTAGACACCACGACTCACCCCGGCATCAGCGCAAACACACCCCAGCCCAAGTATTCACGCGTGTAAGCCGCGTGGCGCTTGGGTTCCGAGGTCAGCTGGGCGCGAACCTCGTTGGCTAACTCGTCGTCGGGATTGGCATCCAGCCACCGGCGCATGGTGAGCCATTTGGCCGCTTCGTATCTGTCCCAACCGTCCTGGTTAGCCAGAACCATTTCAACCACGTCGTAGCCGAGGGCGCCAAAAGACGAGATAAGTTCAGGAAGCACGAGAAAATCGGAGATCAAGTTGGCAAGACACCCCTTGGCGATATCTTCTGTCGATGGCAATTGCCGCCAGTACGGCTCGCCAATGAGGATGATCCCTCCGCTACGCAGGCTTCGCGCCAATAGTTCGATAGTGCCAGCCACTCCTCCAGCGATCCAGGTAGCGCCAATGCAGGCGGCCACGTCGACCTTCTCGTCAGAGACATAACCCGCCGCATCGTCATGAATGAACTTGACTTGATGTGCAACGCCGAGTTCTTCAGCACGAAGTTTCGCTTGCTCGGAAAACAACTGGCTCATGTCTATACCAGTGCCGAAGATCCCGTGATCGCGCGCCCAGGTGCACAGCATCTCCCCCGAACCGCTTCCGAGATCGAGCACCCGTGCCCCAGGCTCCAGATGCAACGCCGTGCCGAGCGTGGCGAACTTGTCGGGTGTGAACGGGTTATGGATGCGGTGAGCGCTTTCTGTGATGTTGAATATTCGGGGAATGTCCATTGTGAAAAGCCTCCTTGTAGGAGAGTGGATTTGGTCAGGGACTAACGTTTGATTTCACTGGACTGTGCGGCTTTTCAGGCAGGTCCGGTGGAATGATGATTCATCCATCGGATTTGGTAAGGTCTTCGAAGTCTGCAAGGATTTCCGCCAACAGCTTTTCCTCTTCCTCTTCCATTTCCTTCGTAACGGCAGCATGGACAATCTTTAGACCGGCAGATAGTTTGTCGGTAAGGATTATTTTTCTCTTTTGGCTTACGCGCTCACTGAATTCCTGCTTAAGCCAGTCATTCAAATAGGATTTTCCGTCGTAAATTGCTCCGTAATCGGTGTCTCGAGTGACTATTACGACGTGCTTTCCACTATCGGCTGAGCATTTAACAATCCACTCCCAGTTCACTGCATCACCAATGGATGTGTCCCCCTGCTTTCTTGGCGGATAGCCAAGTGTGAAGCGTTTTTTGGCTAAGTTTCGTACCGAAAAGCGCTCCTTTTTTGAGCGGGAAAGATTGAATTGTGAATCGTTCTTGAAAATGCGCTGCAGCGTTTGATACACAGGGTCATGATGTGTTGGATCACTGAGAATAGCTTGGATTTTTTCGTTGACCTTCTTGTGTTGCGCAATAAGCTCCTTTTTCTTCTTGTCTATCATCTTGGTCGCTTGGAGGTCGGCAACGAGTGCGGGAACTGTAAGCTTTCCCCAATCCGGAGCAGTAAAGTTGTTCAGGGATTCAACAATGACACGCTGGCGGTTCTTCTTGTACTCCATCTCTATCTGGGAACCGACGATTAGTCGGTCCTTGCATGCTTCCAACTGTTCAAGATATTTCGTGCTGATGTCAGTCTTCCGGATTCTGTAGAAATCTAAGAGGACATTGGTATCAACAAAGAGAAGTGTATCGAGCACCACTTTAGCAACCATCGGTGTCTCCTAGAGATGCATAACGTTTAGTGGACACCCTGACAGGTGTCACGTCCCGCCAGCGTGGCGCATAAAAACTAAAATAAACTGATAATAGTTTGATTCTTAATTCTTCGTTGGAAACAGCCATAGCTGACGAAGTGCCTTCTACAACGTCGTCGCCAAAGCTGCTCGATCAGGTACAGGATCGGATTCGGGTGAAGCATTACAGCATCCGGACTGAAACGCAATATCTGGAATGGATAAGGTGTTTTATCCTTTTTCATGACATACGGCATTCGTGTAACTGGGCGCGAAGGACAAGGGCCGGGCGGCGGTCTATCTGCCCAATGCGCTGGATAGAAAGTAGCCGAACGCCGAGACGGACTGGACCTGGCAGTATGTGTTTCCGGCGGCCGGTTTTTCGGTGGGCCGGCGCAGCAGAGCGGAACGGCACCATCATGTTGACGAGAAGGCGTTGCAGGGGGCGGTCAAGAAGGCGGTGCAGGCCAGCGGTATCGCCAAGCTGGCAAAGGCGCGCACCTTCCGGCATTCTTTCGCGACGCATCTGCTGCAGTCCGGTTACGATATTCGCACCGTGCAGGAACTGCTCGGCCACGCCGATGTGGCGACGACCATGATCTACACGCACGTGCTCAACATGGGTGGGCGCGGCGTGACTTCTCCGCTGGATGCAATGTAAATACGATGTCCGAAGACCTGTTTTCAAGTGCCGGCACACAAGCCCGGCACGCCCCGCTGGCCGAACAACTGCGCCCGCAAACGCCCGATGACGTGATCGGCCAGCAGCATCTGCTCGGCGCCGGCAAGCCGCTTCGCCTGGCTTTCGAATCCGGCCAGCCGCATTCGATGATCCTCTGGGGGCCGCCGGGCGTGGGCAAGACGACACTGGCGCGGATGATGGCGACGCAGTTTCAATGCGAGTTCATCGCGCTGTCGGCGGTGTTTTCCGGCATCAAGGAAGTACGCGAAGCCGTGGCGCAGGCCGAAATGTGGCGGGCGCAGGGCAAACGGACGATCCTTTTCGTCGATGAAATCCACCGTTTCAACAAGGCGCAGCAGGACGGTTTCCTGCCCTTTGTCGAATCCGGCCTGCTCACCTTTATTGGCGCGACCACTGAAAACCCCTCGTTCGAACTCAATTCCGCCTTGCTGTCGCGGGCTTCGGTCTATGTCCTCAAGTCGCTCGACGAAGTCGAGATGGGCCAGCTTTTCGACCGCGCCTGTGCTCAGGCGCTGGCCGACCTGAGCTTTGAAGCTGCTGCCCGCGAACGCCTGATCGGTCTGGCCGACGGCGATGCGCGGCGTTTGCTCAATCTGCTCGAACAGGTGCGCACGGCAGCGCGCACGGCCGGGCTTGCCACGGTCGACGGCGAATTTATCGAAAAAACGATGGCGCAAAGCCTGCGCCGTTTCGACAAAGGCGGCGACGCCTTCTACGACCAGATCTCGGCCTTGCACAAATCGGTGCGCGGCTCGAACCCGGACGGCGCGCTCTACTGGCTGACGCGAATGCTCGACGGCGGCGCCGATGCCCGCTACCTGGCCCGGCGCATCATCCGCATGGCCTGGGAAGACATCGGCCTGGCCGACCCGCGCGCCATGCAGATCGCCAATGACGCGGCCGAAACCTATGAGCGTCTCGGCTCGCCCGAGGGCGAGCTGGCCCTCGGGCAGGCGGTGATTTATCTGGCCGTTGCCGCCAAATCGAACGCCGGCTACATGGCCTACAACGCCGCCCGCGCCTACGTGAAGCAGGACGGCTCGCGCCCGGTGCCCAACCACCTGCGCAACGCGCCGACCAAGCTCATGAAAGACCTCGGCCACGGCCACGCTTACCGCTACGCCCACGATGAGCCGGAAGCCTACGCCGCCGGCGAAACCTACCTGCCGGACGGCATGCCGGAGCCGGGCTGGTACGAGCCGACGCCGCGCGGGCTGGAAGGGCAGATCGCCCAGAAGCTGGCGCATTTGCGGGAACTGGATCGGAAGGCTGGCAAGAAATAATGGATCTGGTCCAGACCATCGCCCTGTCCGCCGGCCTGGCCTGGGCCAGCGGCTTGCGCTTGTATCTGGTGGTTTTTCTGGCCGGGCTGTTGAGCTATTTCGGTTACCTGCACCTGCCGGAAACGCTGGCCGTACTGCGTAACCCGCTGGTCATCGGGGCTGCCGGCGTGATGGCTTTTGCCGAGTTGATCGCCGACAAGATTCCTGCCTTCGATTCGCTGTGGGACAGCTTTCAGACTTTCATCCGCATCCCGGCCGGCGCCTTGCTCGCGGCGTTTGCCATGGGCGAGGTCGATCCGGCGTGGACGGTGGCGGCCGGGCTCATCGGCGGCACGATCACGGCCGGCACGCATTTCGCCAAGGCCGGCAGCCGGCTGGCCATCAATACGTCACCGGAGCCGTTCTCGAACTGGCTCGCCTCGTTCAGCGAGGAGGGCATGGTGCTCGGTGCCCTGTGGACGATGCTCGCCTCGCCGCTGGTCTTTCTTGGCCTGCTGGTCGTTTTCCTGGTGCTCGCCGGCTGGTTGCTGACGCGCTTCTGGTCCTTGTTTAGTCGCCTGATCCGGCGACCATCACGCCCTTCGGCGTGAGAACCTTCCCCTTCTTTTCGTAGAGCAGCACCGGGCAGCGCTTGGCGTCGTGGTAGATGCCGACGCAGTCGAGGCACTGGAAGCAGGCGTCGTAGCGGATTTCGCCGGTCGGTTCGATGGCGTCGTAAGCGCACTTGGCCTTGCAGCTCTGGCAGGGCTTGCCGCATTCGACGCGGCGGGTCAGCCAGTCGAAACGGCGGAGCCGCCCGCCGAGTGACATGACGGCGCCGAGCGGGCAGATGAAGCGGCAGAAAAATTTGTAATAGAAGGCCCCGGCCACCAACAGCGCGACGGCGTAGGCGACGAACGGCCAACTGCGGTCGAAGCCGACGGTGATCGCTGTCTTGAACGGTTCCAGTTCATTGAGGCTTTCGCCCTGATGCGGCACGAACAGCGCGGCGCCGACCAACACGGCGAGGGCGACATAGCGTCCCCATTCGAGGCGTTTGGCGACGGCAAGCGGAATGTGCAGGCGCGGCAGATGCAGCTTGCGGGCGAGCAGCCCGACGAATTCCTGCAGCGCACCGAACGGGCAGAGCCAGCCGCAGAAAGTGCCGCGACCCCAGATCACAAAGCTGACCAGCGTGAAGGTGATGAGCAGCAGCGAAATCGGGTCGTAGAGGAAGCTCGACAGGCCCTGGCCGGATTTCAGCGATTTGATGGCGCCGGTGACCTGGACGATGGAGAGCTGGCCCTGGACGTACCAGCCGACGTAGAGCAGCGTGAAGGCGAGAAAGCCGAGGCGGAAAAGCTTCAGGCGACGGGCGTCGACGGAAATCCAGCGGGGGCGGGCGAGGGCGATGCTGAGGAGGATCAGCGCGGCGCCCAGGATGCTCAGGTCGAGCCACCGTTGTTGCCAGGCCAGCACCCATTCCGGCAGCGGTTCGGGCGGGTAAGTGAACAGGCGGCTGGGCGGCGCGTATTTGAGGGTGACCGTCTTGTGGGTCAGGGTGGGCAGGATCATGCCCTTGGCGCGCGTGATGGTCAGCGTCAGGTCAAGGGGGCGGCCGGGATCGAGGCCGGCTTCGGCATAGACGCCGAAGAGGCGCGAGGTGTTGAGTTCGGGCGGCCCGGCGATGTCCTTCGGCTCGAAACCTTGGTCGCGCAGTTCGAGGAAAAGGCCGTCCTGCGCCATGCTCAGGCGCGAAGACTGGCCGCCGGGGACGAAGTTGTCGTCGACGATGGGGTAGCGCCCGGCCGAGGCGATCCACCACAGGTGGCGGTTCTCGAAATTGCGCTCCATCGCCGCCTTGTACTGAGCCTCGCCGAGGATGGCGCGGCCGACGCTCGGGGCGTTGAGATAGGCGATGTAGATGTCGGTGAAAACGGCGTCCGGCTGGGCCAGACCTTCTTCATCGACTTCGGCGCCGTCGGTCCCGGCGAACAGCTTTTCGATTTCGGCATTGGTCAGGCGCAGGCGGCCGACCATGCCGTTCCTGAGCATTTCGGCAAACGCAACCGGGTCTTCAACGTCCGTGCGCACGTGCGCCGCCGGGCCGCGCTTGCTGCGGTCCGCGAAGCCGAGCTTGGCGCGGGCGACCTCGAGAGCGGCGCCGAGCACGCTCTGGTTGACGATGCGCACCGAGGCGGTGGCTTTCGAAACGCCGTCCAGCGTCGTCTGGCCGCTGCGCGTGTCGGCCGGGCCGGTGCGATTGCGGGCGGCGTTGAGTGCGATGAGGAACTGCTGCTTGATGTTGCGGCCGCTGTATTGCGTGATGAATTCGCGCAGCGGCGCTTCGCCGAGGCCGCCGAGAAAGACCGGCTCGTGCTGGCGCAGCAGCTCGACGTTCATGAAATTTCCCTTGCGGTCGATGGAGACCAGGAAATTCATCGGCGTGCCTTCGAAACCGGGGATCGGCGCCAGATCTATGGACTCGAAAACATAGCCGACCGGGCCGGCTTCCGGCTCCAGTTCGCTGATCAGCGGCCAGGCGGGAATCTGCGTCAGCTTGTCCTGGACGTGCAACGGCGGCTCGAAGCGGCGCTCGATATCGGCCTTGCTCAGGTCGCCGGCGTGGGCAGCCGGGAAGATGGCGGCACCGGCAATCAGGCTGGCGGCGACCATACGGCAAAAGAACGAAACGGCTCTGCTGGGCAAATGCCGTGCAACGGGGTTTTCCATTGCGGCCTCCGAAAATGCGCGGGCAAGGTCGGATGTGTTTTTTATGGGCTCGATGGTACCTAATTTTGGCCGGCATGGGACTCAAATGCGCAGGCGGGCCCGGCACGGCTGCTTGGCCCCTCGCGTATAATTTCGTTTTTGGCCGATTTTTCCGGTTGACCGTGGCAATGGCGGTCGGCCGCCGCAATTCAGGAAACCCCATGCTCGACATCCAACAACTCCGCTCCAACCTCGACGCCGTGGCCGAAGGCCTGGCCAAGCGCGGCAAGCCCATCGATTTCACCGAATTCAAGGCGCTCGAAGCCGAACGCAAGACGCTGCAGAGCCGTACGCAGGAACTGCAGGCCCAGCGCAATTCGCTGTCCAAGCAGATCGGCATGTTGAAGGGCAAGGGCGAGGATGCTTCCGCCGTGATGGCGCAGGTCGGCGCGCTGGGTGACGAGCTCAAGGCTTCCGAAGCCCGCCTCGGCGAGTTGCTCGAACAGTTCAACGCCATTCTCGCCGCGCTGCCGAACATTCCCGACGAGTCGGTGCCGGTCGGTTCCGATGAAACCGGCAACGTCGAAATCAAGCGCTGGGGCACGCCACGCACGTTCGACTTCCCGGTCAAGGATCACACCGATGTCGGCGAGCAGCTCGGCCAGCTTGACTTCACCACCGCCGCCAAGATCGCCGGCTCGCGTTTCTCGCTGCTCAAGGGCGGTCTGGCCCGACTGCATCGCGCGCTCGCCCAGTTCATGCTCGACACGCACACGGCCGACCACGGCTACACCGAGCTCTACGCCCCGTATCTCGTCAATGCCGCCAGCCTGTACGGCACCGGCCAGTTGCCGAAATTCGAGGAAGACTTGTTCAAAGTGCTGCGCGGCGATCAGGACCCGCTTTATTTGATCCCGACGGCCGAAGTGCCGGTGACCAACATCGTGCGCGACGAAATCCTCGCCGCCGAGGCGTTGCCGCTCAAGTTCGTCTGCCACACGCCGTGCTTCCGTTCCGAAGCTGGCTCGGGCGGTCGCGACGTGCGCGGCATGATCCGCCAGCATCAGTTCGACAAGGTCGAGTTGGTCCAGGTCGTTCACCCGGAGCAGTCGGCCGAAGCGCACGAGGCGTTGACCCGCCACGCCGAAGTCATCCTCGAAAAACTCGAATTGCCTTACCGCCGCATGGCGTTGTGCACGGGCGACATGGGCTTCTCGAGCCAGAAGACCTACGACCTTGAAGTCTGGCTGCCGGCGCAGAACACCTACCGCGAGATTTCCTCGTGCTCCAACTTCGGCGCTTTCCAGGCCCGGCGCATGCAGGCACGCTTCCGCAACGACAAGAACAAGCCGGAAATCTGCCACACGCTCAATGGTTCCGGCCTCGCCGTCGGCCGCACGCTGGTGGCCATTCTCGAGAACAATCAGCAGGCCGATGGTAGCGTGACTATTCCGGCCGTGCTGCGGCCGTACATGGGCGGGCTGGAAGTCCTTTCCGCCAGCTAAGTCGTCGGCGAAGCGTCATTCCCGCTTCGGCGGGAAGGGCGGAACCTTGTTTGTTTCCGCAACAAAACAGCGTTGCGGACAGGCCGGCTATTCCTTGGTGCCGATCTCCTGCCCGATGGTCGGCAGGCGCAGGGTGGCATCGGCAGAATCGTCTCTGGCCGTTCCCGAGATCGTCTTGGCCGTGGCGATTCGCTTGACGTAGGCCTTGCGCCGCTCTTCGATTTCGAGCACCAGCCGGGTCAGGCTGGCGGCGGCTGATGGGGTCGGCGCGAAAGGCGCAGCGTTGCGCAGCAGGATGTCGTAATAGCTGCGGATGTTCTCGACCAGAATGACTGCTTCACCACCGCGCGCACGACCTGTTTTGGCCATGCTGGCATACTTGGGCTGGGCCAGCTTGGGCAGGATGCGTTTCATGTCGTACCACGAATTGGGGTCGGCTTTGAGTTGCTTGGCCAGCATCCTGGCCCCGTTGAAATGGCCGGGGCCGATGTTGTAGGCGGCGAGCGCCAGCCAGGTACGATCCGGCTCATTTACTTCATCCGGCAGGCCTTCCTTGAGCATGTTGATGTAGCGGGCACCGGCCAGGATGCTTTCGCTCGGGTCGAGGCGGTTGCTCACCTGCAGGTGGTCCGCCGTGTCTTCGGTGAGCATCATTATGCCGCGTACATTGGTGTAGCTCGTCGCGTTCGGGTCCCAGTTCGACTCGTGGTAGGCGACGGCGGCAAGCAGTCGCCAATCGATTCCGGTCAGCGCCTGCGCGGCCTGGAAGGACTTGCGGAACTTGGGCAGGGTGGTCTCGACTTCGCCAAGGAACTTGGTGACATCGGCCTGCTCCAGCCGCCGGACGTGGCCGAGATAGCGGTCCTCCAGCCGGGCCAGGGTGCCGTCGTGCTGGACGCGTTCGATGAAGGTGTTGAGGCGCTCGCGCAGCTCCGGATTCGGATGCTTGCCCAGTTGCCAGACAACCGGCTGCGTCTGGCTGAGGGCCAGGGTGGTGCGCAGGTTGGGGACGAACTGGTTGACGATGTCCTCGAAATTCTCGTCGATGGCAACGTACTGAATGCGCTGGCTGCCCAGCTTTTCAAGCAATTCGAGGAGATCTCCCGTATTGACTTCGACCACCTTGAGGCCGCGGATTTCCTTGGCCAGCCGATTCATGGTGGCGGCCTGGCGCGAGCCGGCCATCACGTGGACGGTCTGGTCGGCCAGTTGCTTCGCTTCGGTGAGCGGCAGCGAGGCATCGTTCTGGGCCAGGATATCGCGGGTCAGAAAAATCGGCGGAGTGGCCTGAACCTCGGGATCGGTTCCCGGTGACAGCCAGGCAGCGGCAAGGTGATAGTCGTTCCTAGCCAGCCGCTCATCGAGCTGCTCGGGCTCGACAACCTCGAATTTGACGGCGACACCAAGTTCCTGGGCAAAAGTCTGGGCCAGATCGTATTCAAGCCCGGTCGGATTACCGTTGTCGTCGGTTACATAGGTCAGCAGGCCAGGCTGGGTCAGAACCACGAGGTCGTGCTGGGCCGGCGTCGGGAAGGGCAGCGGCAGGCGCGAGCCGACGTAGCCGCAGGTGGCGACAAAAAAACAGGCAGCAAGCAGAGATAGGCGTTTTATCCAGTGCATCGGTTGTGCTATTATGCCGGCCGCTGCGGAGAGGTGGCAGAGTGGTCGAATGTACCTGACTCGAAATCAGGCGTACTGCAAGGTACCGTGGGTTCGAATCCCACCCTCTCCGCCAGCACCACTAATCAAGCGCCTTTCGGGGCGCTTTTTTATTGGTTCATCAAAACGAAATACGCTTGATTGAAGCCCGGCGAGACGCGCACTTTACCGTTACGCCCCAGGTCTGCAAAGGCAAGAAAAATTAAAAAATGTAAAACGCATGGCATTCCAGCGCCATGCGGGCATCCGGAAACTATTTCAGAGTCTTATTCATGGCTGAACAACTGAACTTCACTGTCGATTTCGAGGATGGCGTTTTCGTCGCCCGCTGCATCGAGCTGGACATAACGACCGATGGATTGACCAAGGCCGAGGCGGTCGAAAACCTCAAGGAGGCGCTCGATTGCTACTTCGCCAATCCCGATGAGCGACTTGAGCGCCGTCTGCAGGGCACCAAGGATTAGGACGCCACCGGCTAGAGACGTATCGGGCGATTAGCCCTCGGCTGCTTTGTCTTAGCACTTCTCGCCGGCTCTTGGCATAATCGGGCCAATGCTCGCCTATATCGTCCGTCGCCTGCTTTACGCGCTGCCCATCCTTATCGGGGTCAACCTCGTCACCTTTGCGCTGTTCTTCGTCGTCAACACACCGGACGACATGGCGCGCATGCAGTTGGGCGTCAAGCGCGTGACGCCCGAGGCGATCGAGAAATGGAAGGTCGAGCGCGGCTATGACAAGCCCTTGCTGCTCAACGCCGAGGCTGGCGGTCTGGCGAGCGTCACCAACACCATCTTCTTCGAGAAATCGGCCCGCATGTTTGTCGGCGATTTCGGTCGGGCCGAGGACGGCCGCGACATTGCCCGCGAAATCGGCGGCCGGATGCTGCCGTCGCTGGCCATTGCACTGCCGACTTTCATCCTCGGCCTGTTCGTGACCATCACCTTCGCGCTGACCCTGGCCTTCTTTCGCGCCACGGCTTTCGATTTCTGGGGCGTCGTGCTTTGCGTGGCGGCGATGTCCATTTCCGGCTTGTTCTACATCATTGGCGGCCAGTATCTGATCAGCAAGGTGTGGCGGCTGGTGCCGATTTCCGGTTTCGGGGCCGGGCTGGAGGCGTGGCGTTTCCTGATTTTGCCCGTGGTGATCGGCGTGGTGTCGGGCATTGGTTCATCGACGCGCTGGTATCGGACGATTTTTCTCGAAGAGGTCAGCAAGGATTACGTGCGCACCGCCCGCGCCAAGGGGCTGCCGGAAACGCTGGTGTTCTTCCGCCACATCTTGCGCAACGCGATGATCCCCATTTTGACCGGCGTCGTCGTGGTCATCCCCATGCTCTTCATGGGCTCGCTGCTGACTGAATCCTTCTTTGGTATTCCCGGGCTGGGCAGCTACACCATCGACGCGATCAACGCGCAGGATTTCTCGGTGGTGCGCTCCATGGTCTTCATCGGCTCGGTGCTCTACATCGTCGGCCTGATCCTGACCGACATTTCCTACACGCTGGTCGATCCGCGGATACGCTTCGAATGATGGGCTTCCAGATCGTCGTGCTGTGGTCCGATGTGTTGATCTGGTTGCTCGTCGCAGCCGGGCTCGGCGTCGGCGTGCTGATCGCCAAAAATCCGCCGCTGCTCGCCGCCTGGCGAAGGGTTGGTGCCAACCGGGTGGGCATGGCGTCGGCCACGGTGCTGCTTGGCTTCATCCTGATCGGCCTGCTCGATTCGCTGCACTACCGCGCGCAACTGGAGAGCAAGCCGGGGCAGAAGGCAGCGTATGCGGTCGAAGTGCTGTCGGTGCTCGACGCGCTGGCTTCGCCGCTCCGTTCGCGCAATGAAAAAACCTATTCCGAGCCCTTCGCCACCCGGCTCTACGCCAAGGAAACCATCGACGTGCCGGGCCAGGGGACGGTGCGCGACTACCCGCGCCTCAAGCATGGCGGCAAGCATCTCGGCGAGCGCGAGGACGATGTGGTCGAGGATGCCGGCTTCACGGCCTTCAAGGCCGGTGTGCTGGCGTTTGTCGGCTGGCTCGGCGTGTTTGGCGCCGTTGCCACGGTGAACCGGAAAAAAAGCCCAAAATTGAAATTGCGTGAAGCCGCTTTCGCCTGGGATGCCGTGTTGCTGACTCTGCTGCTCATGGCGCTGACGCTCGTCCCGCTCTTCTGGCTGGCCGGGCAGTACCACGTGTTCGGCACCGACAAGGTCGGCCAGGACGTGCTCTATCAAATCCTCAAGAGCGTGCGCACCGGCCTCATCATCGGCCTCGTCACGACCCTCGTCATGCTGCCCATGGCGGTGCTGCTCGGCATTGTTGCCGGCTATTTCCGCGGCTGGGTCGATGACGTCATCCAGTACATCTACACCGTGCTCAACTCGATTCCCGGCGTGCTGCTCATCGCCGCCGCCGTGCTCATGATGCAGGTGGTCATCGACACCCATCCCGAATGGTTCTCGACTGCCGCCGAGCGCGCCGACCTGCGCCTGCTGGCGCTTTGCTTCATTCTCGGCATCACGAGCTGGACGGGGCTGTGCCGCCTTCTGCGCGGCGAAACGCTCAAACTGCGCGAACTCGAATACATCCAGGCGGCGCAGGCCTTCGGCGTGTCGAGCTGGCGCATCATCGTCCGCCACATCCTGCCCAACCTCATGCACATCGTCATCATCGCGCTGGTCATGGACTTCTCCGGGCTTGTGCTGGCCGAAGCCGTGCTGTCCTACGTCGGCATCGGCGTCGATCCGACGATGACCAGCTTCGGCACCATGATCAACAACGCCCGCATGGAACTCGGCCGCGAGCCGGTCGTCTGGTGGTCCCTGGTCGCCGCCTTCTCGGCGATGTTTATTCTGGTGCTCGCCGCCAATCTGTTCGCCGACGCCGTGCGCGACGCATTCGACCCGAGGGCTGCGTAAATGTTGAAGGTCGACAAGCTCCGCCTCGGTTTCTCCGCCGGCAAAACGACGTTGGCCGCGGTCGACGGCATTTCCTTCTCGATTGAAAAAGGCGAAACCTTCGCCCTGCTCGGCGAATCGGGCTGCGGCAAGTCGGCCACGGCGCAGGGCATCATGCGCCTGCTGCCCGCTGCCGGCCGCATCCTCGAAGGCAATGTCGCGCTTGAAGGCGAGCCACTGCTCAGCCTCTCCGAAGCCGACATGCGCGCCTACCGCGGCGGCCGTATGGCGATGATCTTCCAGGAACCGGCGACCAGCCTCAACCCGGTGCTCACCGTCGGCCGCCAGATCGGCGAAGTCCTCGAACGCCACCTCGACTTGCGCGGCGCCGCAGCGACCGAGCGCATGGTCGACCTATTGCGCCAGGTCGGCATCGCCGACCCCGAACGCCGCCTGACCGAATACCCGTTCCAGCTATCCGGCGGCATGAAGCAGCGCGTCATGATCGCCATCGCCCTGGCCGGCGAGCCCGAGTTGCTCATCGCCGACGAGCCGACCACCGCCCTCGACGTTACCGTCCAGGCGCAAATCCTCGATTTATTGGCCAAAATTCAGGTTGACCGTGGCATGGGCATGCTGCTCATCACCCATGACCTCGGCGTCGTCGCCCGCATGGCCCACCGCATCGGCGTCATGTACGCTGGCGAACTGGTCGAAGTGGCCAGCCGTGAGGAATTCTTTACCGAGCCGCGCCACCCCTACACCCAGGCGCTGTTCGAGGCCTTGCCGGAAATCTCGCGGCGCGGCCTCAAGCTGACCACCATCCCCGGCCAGGTTCCGTCGCTCGCTGCCATGCCAACCGGCTGCCGCTTCGCCGACCGTTGCGCCCATGTCATGCCGGTTTGCCGCGAAAAATCACCTGATTGGCGTGAAGTGGCCAACGGCCACACCGTTCGCTGCCACTGGCAGGGTGAGTCTGCAGAAGAGTCGGTGACGCGCCATGCCGTCACCGAACTCGACATCGATCCCGGCAAGCCCTTCCTGCAAGTCGGCGACCTCAAGGTCCATTTTCCGATCCGCAAGGGCTTCCTGCAACGCACCGTCGGCCACGTCCGCGCCGTCGACGGCGTGTCGCTGGGCATTTCGGCCGGCCGCACGCTGGCCCTGGTCGGCGAGTCTGGCTGCGGCAAGACGACGGTCGGCAAGGCGTTGCTGCAACTGATCCAGCCGACGGCTGGCAACGTGCGCCTGGGCGGTAGCGAACTGGTCGGTCTCAAGGGGCGCAAGCTGCGTGATGCGCGCCGCCACATGCAGATGATTTTCCAGGACCCGTTCGCGTCGCTCAATCCGCGCCTGCGCGTCGGCGAAATCATCGCCGAAGGCATGGCGGCACTCGGCGTTGAAACCGAGCCACCGGCAAGGGCAGCCGCCGTCGCAGCGTTGCTCCAGCAAGTCGGCCTGCCTGGTGAGGCGATCGACCGCTATCCGCACGAATTCTCCGGCGGTCAGCGCCAGCGCATCGCCATCGCCCGCGCCCTTGCCGTGCAACCCGAACTGCTCATCTGCGATGAACCAACCTCGGCGCTCGACGTCTCGGTGCAGGCGCAAATCCTCAATCTGCTCAAGAAACTGCAGACCGAACTCGGCGTCGCCTACCTGTTCATCACGCACAACTTCGCCGTGGTGGAATATCTGGCGCACGACGTCGCCGTCATGTACCTTGGCCGCATCGTCGAGCAGGGCAGGGCGGAAGAAGTTCTGCGTTCGCCCTGGCATCCTTATACGCAAGCCCTGTTGTCGGCCGTGCCGGCGCCGCATCTGGACGGCCAGGTTCAGGTCATCAGGCTGCCCGGTGAAACGCCGTCACCGGCCAATCCACCGAGCGGCTGCCACTTCCATCCGCGTTGCCCGCAGGCGATGGATGTCTGCCGCCAGCGTTATCCGACCGTGAGCGGCATTTCAGGCACACACACCGTCAGCTGCCATCTGGCCGGCTGAATCAGTGGCGTTTGCCGTGCGCTGGCTTGGCCGGCTTTGCTGCACCGCCTTTGGCTGGCTTGGTGTTGCCCGCTTTGGCATGGCTATTGCCCGCGGCCTTGGTGGCTGATTTTCCAGCCTTGCCCGGTTTGGCGCTGTCTCCAGCGTGCTTCCCGCCATTTCTCGATGCGGCCTTGACCCCAGCCTTGTCGGCGCTCGATTCGGCCTTGCCGCACTTCCTTGCCAAGCGTTTGCCCTTGCCAGCCTTGCCGCAGCGGGCCGACGGTTCCGGCTCGATGATGTGCTGTGGGGCTGAGGTATTGAGCAAGGTGTTCAGGCTGGCGGTGCTGCCGCTGCCCGGCACCAGCAAGGTCGAGCCGGCGCCGAGCCGGACTCTTTCCGAAAGCCCGTTGGCGCGGGCCAGTTCGCTGGGCGTCGTGTCGAAATTGGCGGCGATGCGATCCAGCCTTTCCGGTGCGGTCAGCGTGTAGGCTTGCCACTGCGATAGCGGCGCCTGGGTGTTCTGCAGATTGTTGCGGAAGGCGTCCAGCTTGTCGGCGGGAATCACGACAGGCGTCGCTGCCTTGATGACCGGGCGGTTATGTGACGGGTTGAGGCGCTGGAATTCTTCCTCCGTCATGTTGGCCAGGCGGGCCACCGTCTTGACGTCCATCGGGCGCCGGGTTTCCAGCGTCGCGAAATAGGGTTCATTGGGAATCATCGGCAGGTCAAGACGGGCAATCAGCGCCGGGTTGCCGAGAATGTTCTTGAGCGCCTGCAACTTCGGCACGTAATGTCGGGTTTCGTTCGGCATTGTCAGGTTGGGGTAGTCGGTCGGCAGCCCGCGCGCCTCGTTCTTGCCGATGGCGCGCTTGACCGCGCCTTCGCCCCAGTTGTAAGACGCCAGGGCCAGATGCCAGTCGCCGTGCATCTCGTAGATAGCCTGCAGATAGTCGAGGGCGGCACCGGTCGACGAAACGATGTCGCGCCGCTCGTCGCGCCACCAGTTCTGTTCGAGATTGAAGCGCTTGCCGGTCGCCGGAATGAACTGCCACAGGCCAGCCGCGTGCGCAGGCGAGTAGGCGTTCGGATTGAACGAACTTTCCACCATCGGCAGCAGGGCCAGTTCCGTCGGCATGCCGCGGGCCTCGAGTTCTTCAACGATGTAGTGCAGGTAGGGGCGGCTGCGCGTGACCATGCGGCGCAGCGCATCAGGACGGTTCTGGTACCACTGCTGGTAATAGAGGACCAGATCGTCATTAAGGTCGGCCATCGCGAATCCGTTACGGATGCGCTCCCACAGGTTGGTCGAATGCGCCGTGAGGTCGATGGTGCCCGGCAACTGTGGCGCCATCCGTATTTCGTGGACGGTCAGTACGTCGTCGGCAACCAGGCCGGGTTCCGCCAGTGACGGCATGCTCAGCGAAGGGAAGTTCGTTCCGTCCAGGCCTTCAGCCAGGGCAGGGGCAGAAAGCGACAACAGTGCTGCGCCAAGCGTTGCGGCAAAGAGTTGGCGGACAAGCGACAGGACGCTGCGATGCTGCATGAATTGGGCTCCTGGCACTGGCAAGTCGACTAAGGCCGCGATTATACCCGGTGGGGAAGGTGCGCTTTTCGCAGGTTAACTAAAAAGACCAGCCTGGGCTGGTCTTCAAGAAGTTGGCGGAGTGGACGGGACTCGAACCCGCGACCCCCGGCGTGACAGGCCGGTATTCTAACCAACTGAACTACCACTCCGCGCTAAAACCTTGGCGTCCCCACGGGGATTCGAACCCCGGTTACCGCCGTGAAAGGGCGGTGTCCTAGGCCTCTAGACGATGGGGACCCGGACTTTCAGTACTGCCTAGTTCGGCGCTTGGTGGAGGTACGCGGGATCGAACCGCGGACCTCTTGCATGCCATGCAAGCGCTCTCCCAGCTGAGCTATACCCCCACATTCGAGAGACAGCCGAACTATCTGGATATGAGGCATTTGCCTCCTACCCGAAAAAAAACCGGACGGGTCCGGTTTCTTCAATGTTGGCGGAGTGGACGGGACTCGAACCCGCGACCCCCGGCGTGACAGGCCGGTATTCTAACCAACTGAACTACCACTCCATTTACTACCAAAACCTTGGCGTCCCCACGGGGATTCGAACCCCGGTTACCGCCGTGAAAGGGCGGTGTCCTAGGCCTCTAGACGATGGGGACCCGGACTATTTTCTTTCGCACTTTTGGTGGAGGTACGCGGGATCGAACCGCGGACCTCTTGCATGCCATGCAAGCGCTCTCCCAGCTGAGCTATACCCCCGCCGCGAAAGAAGGCCGCATTATAGGGACCTCATTGGTCCTTGTAAAGGGCCTTTCGCGATTTTTCAGAGATGTTTCGACAGAGCCATGACAACGCGCTCGCGTCCGATCATCTCGACCAGAGCGTCAACCGAAGGCGCCTGCGCCTGTCCGGTCAAAATAACGCGTAGCGGCATGGCCAGTTTGGGCATCTTCAAGCCGTGCTTGGTAATGGTTTCCTTGATCAGCGCGTTGATGGCTGCTGTTTCCCACGTTACCGTGCCCAGACCGGCAACAAAGTCAGCCAGCGCCGGAACAGCCTCGGGTGAAAGGTGCTGGGCAAGCAGGGTCGCATCCGGCGCGACGTGGCCGTAGAAGACTTCGACGGCATCGGCCAGCACGTTGAGCGTGTTGCAGCGATCAACGTAGAGCGTGACAGCTTTTTGGAGGTCGGGCCCGTTGCCAGTGTCGACCTTCCGGGCGGCAAGACGGGCGCCGACCTTGGCTGCCAGTTCGGCCGGCGGCAATTGCTTCATGTAGTGCTGATTCAGCCACAGCAGCTTTTCGGTATTGAACTGGGCGGCCGAGGCGGTGATGTGGTCGAGATCGAACCATTCGACGAATTGCTGGCGGGAGAAGACTTCTTCGTCGCCATGCGACCAGCCGAGGCGGGCCAGGTAGTTGATGACTGCTTCAGTCAGGAAACCATCTTCGTCGTATTGCATGACCGAAACCGCGCCATGGCGCTTGGACAGCTTGGCGCCATCGTCGCCGAGGATCATCGACAGGTGCGCGTAGGTCGGCACTTCGGCGCCCAGAGCGGCGAGGATATTGATCTGGCGTGGCGTGTTGTTGACGTGGTCGTCGCCACGGATGATGTGGGTGATGCCCATGTCCCAGTCGTCGACGCAGACACAGAAGTTGTAGGTCGGCGTGCCATCGGCGCGGGCGATGATCAGGTCATCGAGTTCGCTATTGGCAAATTCGATGCGGCCCTTGACCTGGTCTTCCCAGGCGACGACGCCATCCTTGGGGTTCTTGAAGCGAACAACCGGCGGAACATCTGCCGGCGGCGTCGGCAAGGTTTTGCCAGCTTCCGGGCGCCAGCGGCCGTCATAGCGCGGCTTTTCCTTCTTCGCTTCCTGCTCGGCGCGCAGGGCGTCGAGTTCTTCGCGGGTCGTGTAGCAGTAATACGCCGTGCCGGCAGCCAGCATCTGCTGGATCACTTCCTTGTAACGCTCCATGCGCTGCATCTGGTAGAACGGGCCTTCGTCGTGTTCCAGACCCAGCCAGTTCATGCCGTCAAGAATGGCCTGGACAGCTTCCGGCGTGGAACGAGCAACATCGGTGTCCTCGATGCGCAGGATGAAAGTCCCGCCGTGACGTCGGGCATAGGCCCAGGAAAACAGCGCGGTGCGGGCGCCGCCGATATGTAGATAGCCGGTGGGGCTGGGAGCAAAACGGGTGCGGACAGGCTTCATGGGGTGCGTGTTCTAGGCTTGACAAAGGTGGGTATTTTAGCCGACCCGCGTTTGACCGGCTTGGTGACTTATGGTTAAATGCGCGCCTCTCACGTGGGCGGTTAGCTCAGCGGTAGAGCACTGCCTTCACACGGCAGGGGTCACTGGTTCGATCCCAGTACCGCCCACCACGTTAGAGAAGACAAAGGCCTGATTATTTCAGGCTTTTTTCTTTTGCGGGGTTCCGTCTTCACTTTCCCGTCAGTTCTCCTGCTTGGGTTACAAGGGTGACTTCGGGTGACAGCAGGGCGACGGAAATGTGCCCGGTATCGGACATCGACACTATTCAATTACGGTATCTCAGACAATCCACCAACAGGCTAAACGCTGGAGAAGATTGCCGGCTTGTCGGGTAGTAAAGGTGATATCCAGGGTAAGGCTGGCACCAATCTTCCAGCACGGAAATGAGCTTGCCGCTCGCGATTTCCTCTTTCGCCATGTCGGCTGGCAGGTATGCTAGGCCGCAGCCAGCCACCGCAGCTCGAAGAATGTGAGACCCCATGTTGAACGTCCACTGCCCCTCGACGTGAGCCTTTAAGGGATTCCCCTTTTTCTCGAACTCCCAAATCATGTGACTATCATGGGTCGGCAGTCGGAGGTTGATGCAGTTGTGGCTGGAAAGGTCTTGCGGGGATTGTGGCCGTGGATGGTGCGCGAAATAGTCCGGTGAGCCGACAACGGCAACCCGCAGGTCAGGGCTGATCCGCACCGCCACCATGTCTTTCTCGACTTGATCCCCCAGGCGTACGCCGGCATGAAAACGCTGCGCAACGATATCGGTCATTCCGTAATTGACGTTTATCTCGACCCTGATTTCGGGGTAGTCCCGCAAAAATCCCTGTAGTCGAGGCCAAAGCACCGTATTGGCGGCATGCTCGGCGGTTGTGATGCGTATCAGCCCACTCGGCTTGTTTCTCAAGTCGCTTAAAGCCGCCAGTTCGTTATTGATTTCTTCCAGCCGTGGCGCGACGGCTTCCATCAACCGGGTGCCTTCTTCGGTTGGTGACACGCTCCGTGTGGTACGGGCCAGCAAACGAACGCCGAGCCGCGTTTCCAGGCTACGGATCGTGTGACTCAACGCGGATTGTGAAATCCCCAATTGAGCCGCTGCACGGGTGAAATTCCTTTCCCGCGCCACCGCAATGAACGCAACAAGATCGCTAAAGTCGCCGGCAGTCATTTATCAGTTCCATGCATAAACCCATGCTGATTTTAGCGTATTAACAAATCAATCCACAGACCCTACATTGACGACATCAGCACTCGGCACCGGTCCGCATTCGACACAGCTGTGTGCGCCTGAATAGACATAGGAGATTCGTCATGAAAAAGCGTTTTCTTGGAAACAGTGGCCTTGAGGTATCCGCACTGGGCCTCGGTTGCATGTCCATGAGTTCGGCCTACGGTCCAGCCGGCGACAAAACGGAAATGATCGCGCTCATCGGCAAGGCAGTCGATTTGGGCGTCACTTTCTTCGACACGGCCGAAGTTTATGGTCCTTTCGTGAACGAAGAATTGCTGGGTGAGGCGCTGGAACCGTTCAAGGGGAAAGTGGTCATCGCCACTAAGTTCGGTTTTGATCTCGACCCGGCAACAGCACAGCGTACCGGTGGCGTTAACAGTCGCCCGGAGCACATCAAGGCCGTCGCCGAAGCATCGCTGAAGCGCCTCAAGGTCGAGGCAATTGATCTTTTCTACCAGCATCGCGTTGATCCAAGCGTTCCCATCGAGGACGTGGCCGGTGCCGTGAAGGAGTTGATTGCCGAGGGCAAGGTCAAGCATTTCGGCCTCTCTGAGCCGGGCATCCAGACGCTTCGTCGTGCCCATGCCGTTCAGCCGGTGACCGCCGTACAAAGCGAGTATTCCTTGTGGTGGCGTGGCCCGGAAAGCGAGTTGCTGCCAACACTGGAAGAACTGGGCATCGGTTTTGTCCCATTCAGCCCGCTCGGCGCTGGCTTCTTGACCGGCAAGATGGACGAGAACACCCGTTTCGACAGTTCCGACTTCCGCTCGCAAGTCCCGCGCTTCTCTCCGCAGGCGCTGAAAGCCAACGTCGCGCTGGTCAGCCTGATCCGGCAGGTCGCCGAGGCCAAGGGCGTGACGCCAGCGCAGATTGCTCTTGGTTGGCTGCTGGCACAGAAGCCCTGGATCGTTCCGATTCCCGGCACCACGAAACTGCATCGCCTTGAAGAAAACCTGGGTGCCATCGCAGTTGAACTGACTGCCAAAGATTTGCAACAGATCGATTCAGCCGCCTCGAAGCTGCATCTGGAAGGCGCCCGCTTGCCTGAGTACGCGCTGAACATGACCGGGCTGTAACCACCACCATGGATCATTTTTCACCAGCAGAGATCAAGCAACGACAGGGCGCGGTGCTCGCCATCATCATGGCGAGCTACCTGATGATTGTCATCGACATCTCGATCGTCATCACCGGGCTTCCGAAAATCAAGGATGCGCTCGGTTTCTCGCCTGCATCTCTGTCCTGGGTGCAGAACGCCTACACCTTGGCATTCGGCGGCCTGCTGTTGCTTGGCGCTCGCGCTGGCGACCTGCTGGGCCGGCGCCGGATGTTCATCTGGGGGCTTGGACTATTCACCTGTGCCTCATTGGTGATCGGGGTAGCCCCATCCCCGCCATGGCTACTGGCATTTCGCGCCATTCAAGGTGCGGGGGCCGCCATTCTGGCCCCTTCAACGCTGGCCCTGCTCGCCATGTACTTTCCCGAAGGGCCGGAGCGTACGCGGGCGCTTTCGTATTACGCGGCGGCGGCCGGTATCGGGGCGACGCTGGGCCTGGTGCTGGGCGGCTTGTTTGCGGATCTGTTGTCCTGGCGCGCCGGGTTTTTCATCAACCTGCCCATAGGATTTGGCTTGATGCTGGCGGCACACCGCTTGGTTGCGGAGACACCGAAGCATGTCGGCCATTTCGATGTGGCCGGTGCCGTAAGCTCAACCTTGGGCATGAGTTCACTGGTTTTTGGCATCGTTCATGCTGCGGAAGAAGGCTGGGCCCATCCCTTGACGGCCTGGGCCATTAGCGCCGGAGTTGCATTGATGCTCCTGTTCATCAGCATTGAGCGGCGTGCCAAGCAACCCGTTCTGCCCCTGCGATTGTTCGCCAGTACGTTGCGCTGTGGCGCATATATGGCCCGCATGCTCTTCTTGGGCGGCATGGTGGGATTCTGGTTTTTTGCTACCCAGTTTCTCCAGGGGGTCTTGGGCTACAGCCCGCTGGAGGCCGGGCTTGCATTTTTGCCGACGACGCTGCCTCAGCTGGTCGTTGCCATGAGCGTTCCAAAGCTCGTCCGCAAGTTCGGCAATGCCAGTCTTCTGGTGGGCGGCCTGGCCTTTTGTGTGGCCGGCTTGGTCTGGCTTGGACAAGTGACTGCGCATACGCCCTATCTGACAGGCGTCGCACTCCCCATGATTTTGCTCGGGATCGGCCAAGGGGCTGCCCTGGGTCCGCTCACCATCGCAGCCGTGACCGGCGTTGCAGCCGAAGATGCTGGCGCGGCCTCCGGCTTGGTCAACGTAGCGCATCAATTAGGTGGCTCGTTGGGTCTCGGCGTGCTGGTAGTGGTTTATTCAGCAGCATCTTCAGTGTCGGCGAAAGGCACGGAAATCCTGGCACATCGCATTGCCTCAGTCATGGATGCAAGCGCAGTCATGCTTGCCCTGTCCTTGCTGACGGTGTTGGCCTTGATTCTTCCCGCTCAACGCCAGCAGATCGAGCGACCGCGACGCGATTCAGCCGGTCTCGACCCTGAGCCGGACCTCATTTAATGCCATCCATGCAGCGCAGCAAAGAACCGGGAAAGGTATCCATCATGAAAATTTCGCTTCTCCTCCTGTTATTGATACCGATTGCCTCATTCGCAGAACCAGGCAGCAGCGATAGGGAGGCTTCTGACAACCAACATGAGCAGGCTATTGCGGCAGTCATCTCGCGTAGCACGATGCGAACACCCTACGAAGCACCAGCTGAACACTTCACCGGCAAGGCCGGCGTGGCGCCGCTTCTTTCTCCGACTGCGCCGGCCAGAGCTTCGGCGGCCTACGTCACCTTTACGCCAGGGGCACGCACCGATTGGCATACGCATCCATTGGGGCAGACGCTGGTCGTGACTGAAGGCAGTGGGCTGATTCAATTCTGGGGTGGCCCCATTCAACGCATCGAGCGTGGCGATGTGGTAACGATCCCGCCTGGCCAGAAGCATTGGCATGGTGCGTCGGCGACAGCAGCCATGACCCATCTGGCCATCCAGGAGCAACTCGATGGCAAATCGGTGGATTGGTTGGAAAAGGTCACCGATACTCAGTACAGGAATGTGCAAGCCCCCAAGGCAAGCGCCACCACCGCCGTGCAGCCTTCCCGTGCCCAGCAGTTGATGGGTGATTTCGCGCCGAAGCTGGCCCAACTGACCGACAGCGTGTTGTTCGGTGACATCTGGGAGCGTCCGGGATTATCGAAACGGGACAGAAGCCTGGTGACGGTCAGTGCGCTGGTTGCAATGAACCGTCCGGAGCAACTCCGATCGCATCTCACCTTGGCGATCCAGAACGGTTTGACGCGTGAAGAGCTTGCCGAAGCAATGACCCACTTGGCCTTTTATTCCGGTTGGCCCAGTGCCGTCTCCGCCATATCGGTCGCCAAGGAAGTGTTGCCAGCCAAGTCGCCGAATTAACCGAAGGAGATTTCAATCATGAGTTCAAACTTGCGCAAGACCGTGCTCACCTTGGCCGGCTGCATGCTGTTCTCGGCCGGGCTCTCAGTAGCTGCCCCACAGAAACCTGTTGCACCCTTGGTGATCCAGGAACAAGGCAGTTTCGCGGTGGGTGGAACGGTCGTGCAGAGCCCCGGTAGCTACGACCCGCTCAATCCGGGTTCCGGTGGCCAGACGCTCCATGGCGACCATGCCCGCGTGTTTTACCAAGTCCCGGTCAAGTCCCGCAAATTACCCCTGGTGATGTGGCATGGCTTCGGCCAATCCACCAAAACCTGGGAATCGACACCGGATGGCCGCGAGGGCTACCAGAACATCTTTCTGCGCCGTGGTTTCGCCACGTACGTGCTCGATCAGCCCCGTCGTGGTTCTGCAGGGCGCAGCAGCGTAGCCGGGACAATCAGCGCGACGCCGGATGACCAGCGCTGGTTTGATACCTTCCGGGTCGGTATCTGGCCGAACTACTTCCCAGGCGTGCAATTCTCCGGCTCGCCGGAGGCGCTGGAGCAGTATTTTCGGGCCATGACACCGGACACCGGCCCGATCGACACCAACCTGACCAGTAACGCCGTATCGGCCTTGTTCGACAAGATTGGCGCCGGCATTCTGGTGACCCACTCGCACAGTGGCGGTATGGGTTGGCTGGCCGCCATGAAGAATCCGCGCATCCGCGCCATCGTCTCCTACGAACCTGGTAGCGGCTTTGTTTTCCCGGAAGGGGAAGTGCCGGCTGCGATGCCCAGTGTCGCAGGCCTTTTGGAAGGTACCAGTATTCCGCTGGCTGAGTTCATGAAGCTGACCCGCATCCCCATCGTCATCTACTACGGGGATTTCATCCTCAAAGAGCCGGTTGCCAATCCCGGCCAAGATGGCTGGCGCGTACGTCTTGTCATGGCGAGGCAATGGGTAGAAGCGATCAATCGTCATGGTGGAGATGCGAAGCTTGTCCATCTGCCGGAGATCGGCATTAAAGGCAACACACACTTCCCGTTTTCCGATCTCAACAATGCCCAGATCGCTGACCTGATGTCGCAATTCCTCGCCGAAAAACATCTGGACTAATTCGGATATCAACTCAAGCTTTCTGGAGATTTACTGTGAAATCGAAATTTATTAAAGCAGCATTATTCAGCGCAATCATCAGCACTTTATCGGGAGTCACCATGGCTGCAGACTACAAACAAAATCCGTTCACGCTGGTCTACGACGGCGCGATTACCGAAAATGTCAAAGGCAAAGTCAATATTCACCCCGTGAAATACAAGCTGGACGGTCTCGATATTTCCGCCAACGTCTACACCCCGGCGAACTACGACTCCCACAAGAAATACCCAACGATTGTGGTGGCCCATCCGAATGGTGGCGTGAAGGAACAAGTCGCTGGTTTGTATGCCCAGCGTCTGGCCGAGCAAGGCTATATCACTATTACGGCGGATGCTGCTTATCAAGGAGCCAGCGGCGGTATGCCACGCAATGTGGACAAGCCTTCTCATCGCATTGAAGACATCCACGGCATGGCCGACTTCATCAGCCAGTACGCTGGCGTTGATACCACCCATCTGGGCCTGCTCGGCATTTGTGGCGGAGGTGGCTATTCGCTGGCCGCAGCAAAAACCGACAAGCGTTTCAAGTCCATTGCGACAGTAAGCATGTTTAATTCCGGACGAGTGCGTCGCAATGGCTACGTCGATTCGCAACTAGACACGATTCAGCAGCGCTTGCAGCAGGCTTCGGCAGCTCGTGCCCAGGAATCGGCCGGCGGAGAAGTGCTCTATTCGGGTGATGCCAATCTGTCGGATGAACAGATCGCCAAGTTGCCATTCGATCTGTATCGGCAGGGTTATGCGTATTACTGGAAAACGCACGCTCACCCTAATTCGACTTTCAAGTACACCACGAGCAGCTTGCTCGATCTGGTGCGGTTCGACGCGACCAACGAGATTGAACTAATCCAGCAGCCATTGCTGATGATTGCGGGCGAGAATGCCGACAGCTTGTACATGACCGAGGATGCTTTCGCCAAGGCGACTGGCACGAAGAACAAGGAGCTGTTCAAGATCGAAGGCGCTACCCATATCGAAACCTATTGGGTGCCTAAGTATGTGAACCTGGCAGTGGAGAAGCTGACCCAGTTCTACGGCAAAACACTCTGAATGGGAACGCTGACTATGCAAATATTCAACACAAGCAACGGCGCAAAGCGGCGATCTATGCCGCTCCCCAAAAGGATTATCTCCACCTTGTTCCTTGGTGGCCTTCTGTTGTCGGGTATGGAGGCAAATGCCCAGGGCGCATCGCCTCGCGCCAAATTCGATTCTAACGACTGAAGAGATGGGGGCGGGGGATGTTGAATTTTGCCAAACTATCTACAGAATCCCGGATTCTCGAAACGGCGGATATTGAGCACTTTTCTCGTGCACACGAATGACTGGTCTTCGGTCAGTCAATTGCGGACGTACCAGTTTACGGTTCTCAATGCCCGCTTAGGCCGAGGTGCTGCTTATTGCGGGTGAAATAATTCCGGATAGCGAAATTGCCTGCAGCTTTAGTCCTCAATTCGATTGAGTCATACATGCTGTTACTTTATTCGTTGACTACGCTAATATATTAGCAAATAGTTCAATCGCTCCATGACCAATTCGGCATCTGTGAGCGAGAAATAAAGCAGACCCTTCCGCAGAGACACGGAGGTATGAAATGAACAAAAAACGCATCTTCGACGGTGATTGCACCTTAAGTACTCATGATCTGCCGCTAGGCTTCCGTACTAGCTATTGGCGAGACCATGTCAGCAAGACCTTGATTGGGATCGACTGCACTGCAACCGATATTACAGGACTGAATGTATCTCTGAACTTTAGCCATCTAGGCGAAATTGGGATGGCTGAACTTATAGGAAATCGTCACGTTGTAGAGCGCGATTCGCAACGAATTCGAAGCTACGAAAAAGACTCTGCTTTTATTTGCCTTCAGTTGGAAGGTGCAACCCACATTCTTCAGGGCGGGGAGTGCATGCCCGTGGAGGCTGGCGATATTTTTTACTACGCCACCTCAACTCCCTATGTGCATGGTAATACCTCTGACATTCACACACTTATCTTTGACATACCGATCGACACTATGCTGTCCCGGTGCCCCGATTTCCGGACCGTGGGCCCTGGAAAAGTTAGCCAAAATCTTGGATACGGACGCTTGGCGTTATCGGGGGTTCTGGATATTACGAGAAGACTAAAAACCGATTCGTCGAATCCATTAAAAGCAGATACAGGTAATCTTCTACTCAACCTGCTTATCTCGTTAGTCGGGGCTTCGGCGCAAGGTAGCAACGTTACACGCTCGCAAATGTACGTTGTACTTCAGGCCAAGGCATTAATTGAAAAAAATCTCGATGCTCACGTCCTAGACTGCGACTTTGTGGCCAAGGCGATAGGGCTGTCAGCCAGGCAGCTCAACCGAATATTCGAACACGAGGGGACTTCCGTTTCTCGCTTAATCTGGCGCCGCCGTCTGGAAAGGGCAAACGAAGACTTGATGAATCCGGCTATGCGGCATGTTCAGGTGGCTGAAATAGCTTATCGCTGGTGCTTCTCCAGCGCGGCCCATTTCTCGAGGGTATACCGTCAGCATTACGGGTTGCCGCCCGCAACCAAACGCGCTTTGCATACCCTTTAGACCGTGGACCACCTTCGCATACGCGATGTCCATTTCAGTCAATTATGGTGTCAAATCGAGGCTACACCCTAACGCTGTTGAATGAATACACTTTGCTGAAAACTTTCCCTAGAAGACCCCGTTAAGGGGAACAGGAGACAAAAATGCTCAGCAGAGAATTCTCAACGATGTCCCAGCCAGTCGAGTCCCGGCAAGCCTTCTGGGCCAATACGACAGCCTCGTTTTTCGGCAACCTCGACGCGAAATTTGATAGCACCGACAACGATGATTTCGATGCACGTCTGGTCGCTTATCAGATGGATAGTCTCAAGATTTTTCGGGTCATTGGCCCTGCTCATCGCGTGTGGAGCAAGCCGGCCACTTTGGACAGTCCTGTCGCCGATTTCTACAAGCTGGTATTGCAGGTCAAGGGGTCCAGTGTTGTCGAACAGTGCAACAAATCGATAGTTCTGACCTCGGGAGAATGGACCATCTACGATCCTCGCCTGAGCTACGCCATTTCCAACCGGGAGTCGATGGAAGTACTCGTTCTCCTCATCCCGCGTCATCCTTTGCGTACTTTTAAGTTGGGAGAGGTTCAGTGTCCGCTCTCTGGTCACCCTGAACTAGAGAGCATGCAAACCCTGTTTTCCAACTTTCTGCGCTCTCTCTCTCTGCTGTTACCTACCTTGCCCGATGCGTCAGCAAGCACCTTTGCCGACACAACCATGGCATTGTTGGTCTCTACTCTGGCGACCCGTCAAACCCAAAGCGATCTTCAGCGCTGCAACCCCGACGTGATGAGAGTCCGCGTCAAGCAGTTCATACACAGCCACTTGGTCAACACCGAACTTTCGATCGAAATGATCGCCCAGGAACTGAACTGTTCGAAGCGCTATCTGCATCGAATTTTTGAGGATGAAGGGGTAACACTCGACCGCTACATCTGGAATGCTCGTCTCGAGCGTTGCAGAGATGAGTTAACTTCCCGCAGCGAAGGGATTGGCAGTATTTCCAAAGTGGCGTTTGCCTGGGGCTTCAATAGCAACGCTCATTTTTGTCGCACATTCAAGTCGCGATTTGGGGTATCCCCCCGTGACTTTCAGGCGGCCGCTACTAAGCTCGCCTGACAGCTAATTGCTGTTTGGACCAAGCCCCAAAAACTCCCAAAAAGTACTGCTTTTTACATAACAGAAAGGCGCTTGTGCGCCCATTTTTCAAATTCATAACCAATTGCACTAACAGTAAATTGGTTGTGCGCTCTCAGTAAAGACGCCAGCAGCAATGGTGTAAAAAATGGGAACTCGCAGTACAGGGGTTGTGAGTGATGCTCTCAGAAGCAAAGCAGCCCATCGAAAACGTAACTGGAGGGGACTCAATGAACGTAAAAGACCATATGCGTGCTCCGTGCAGGCTTTCCATGCTGGCTGTGACGGTGGCGACAATTTTCTCGATACCGGCGGCACAAGCTTTCAACATCGACACGGGCAATAGCGACCTGAAAGTGAACTGGGACAACACGGTGAAATATACGGCTGCCTACCGTATTAACAATCCGGATCAAAATGTCGCCATTTCCTCGGTCAATCCGAACGTCGATTTTGGCGACCTGGGCCACCAAAGGGGCCTGATCAACAACCGCGCCGACCTTCTCTCCGAACTCGACGTCAAATACAAGAACATTGGTCTCCGGATATCTGGCGCAGCCTGGTACGACGCCGAGTACGCCAAGGACACGAACGACTTCAACGGAGCCGCTCCCAACAACCAGCTTCAACTGAACGGCGCCCCGCTCAACCGGACGACCAAAAGCTCCCAAAATCTCATGGGCAAGCGCGCGGAATTTGCCGATGCCTTCGTGTTCGGCAAGTTCGCACTGAATGACGAACAAAACCTGACCGTGCGTGCCGGTCAGCACACCCTACTTTTCGGCGAAACACTTTTCCTCGGCGCCAACGGTATTGCTGCAGCGCAAGGCCCCGTTGATCTGGTTAAGGCTTTTTCGTTGCCGAACGCCCAATTCAAGGAAATTGCCATGCCGGTCGGCCAGGTGTCGGCCAGCTGGCAGATCAGCCCGGGTATGTCGCTTTCAGCCTACACGCAGTATGAATGGAAGCCGATGCGACTCCCGGCGGCAGGCAGCTATTTCAGCATGGCCGATTTTGTCGGTGACGGAGCAGATTTGCTACTTGCCCCGAATGGGCCGGCATTTCGCACAGGCGACGCGAAAGGCCGCGATACTGGGCAGTTCGGCCTCCAGTTTAAGTTCAAGGTTGGCGACGTCGACTACGGCCTGTACGCAGCCCGCTATGACGACAAGGGACCGCAGGCGGTTCTGAACTGGAACAGCCATACCTACAACCTGATGTACGCCAAAAACATCGAAATGTATGGTGCCAGCGCCTCGACAGTACTGGGCGAGACCAATGTCGCGATCGAAATGTCTACGCGGCGCAACACCCCTCTGGGCGTCGTCGGCGACCTGCTTATCAATACCATGGCCAATGCCGACAACGACAAGAATACCCCGTACGCCCGCGGCAATTCGTTCCACATGAACCTGTCAGCCATCACCCTGCTGCCGGCAACACCGCTATGGCATGGCGCCAGTTTCGTTGGCGAATTTGCCTACAACCGGCTGCTCGATGTCACCCATAACCCCACCAATAGCGTTACCAATCTGCCTGCGCTCAACTCAACGCATACCCGCGACGCGTCGGCATTCCGCTTCGTCTTCCAGCCTGAGTACTTCCAGGTCATGCCCGGTGTAGACCTGCAGGTACCGATCGGGGTCGGTTATGGCCTGAGCGGTCGCTCCGCAATCTTCCAGGTGGCGCCTGAGCATGGCGGTGATGTCAGCGTTGGCTTCAATTTCGATGTCCAGAAAACCTGGAAAGCCGGCCTGAACATCGTGCACTACTTTGGCCCCGCCGGTCCGGCTCCTGCCGTGAATGTAGCGGCAGGCACCTACGCCAGCTACAAGAACTATTACGCAGACCGCGACTACGTGTCGTTCACCGTGCAGCGCACCTTCTAAAGACAGTTTCAGGAGCATTTTATGAAGATCAAATACACCGTTTTAGCCACGCTGGTCGCCGCGGCGATGAGTGGCAGCCTTGCCCACGCCGCCGTCGGAGCAGATGAGGCCGCCAAACTGAAAAGCACGCTGATGCCTCTGGGTGGCGAAAAAGCCGGCAACAAGGATGGTTCAATTCCCGCTTGGGATGGCGGTTGGACCAAGCCGGTGCCCGGCAAGAAACTGGGTGACGTACCGGTTGAACTGTTCGCCGGCGAAAAACCGCTTGTCCAGATTTCCGCCAAGAACATGGGGCAGCATGCTGACAAGCTGAGCGACGGCGTCCAGGCGCTGATGAAGAAGTATCCTGAAAGCTTCCGGATCGACGTCTTCCCCAGCCACCGTACCGCCGCCGCACCGAACTGGATCTACGACAACACCCTGAAAAATGCGGCCAACTGCAAGATCAAGGATGGCGGCCTGTCGATTGAGGGCTGCTACGGCGGCATCCCGTTCCCGATCCCCAAGGCCGGGGTCGAGCTGATCTGGAACTGGTTACTGCGCATTGAAGCCGAGTCCATCGACATGGGGTTCAAGAATGTCGTGGTCAATTCCGATGGATCGCGCACGCTGGCAACGCGTAACGACGAAAACTTCAACTTCCCCTATTACTTCAAGGATGGCTCGGCCGAGAACTGGAACGGCGAATACGCACTGGCCCGCTTCATCACGACGGCCCCCCCGTTCAAGGTCGGCGAATCGCTCGTTTTGCGTGACAGCGTCAATCCGAAGACCGCACGCGGTGCCTGGCAGTATCTTGTCGGCCAACGTCGGGTCCGTCGCGCGCCGACGGTTGGCTACGACACCCCTGACTTCGTCGCCTCCGGCGCCAACTACTTTGACGAGGTCAAGGGTTTCTTCGGCCATCCGGATCGTTACAACTGGAAGATCGTCGGCAAGCGGGAAATGTACATCCCCTACAACACCAACGGCCTTCTGGCTGCCTCGGCAGAAGAAGCCATCACCAAGAACCACCTCAATCCGGACAAGCTGCGCTGGGAGCTCCATCGCGTCTGGGAAGTGGAAGCAACGGTTGGCGAAGGCAAACGCCACGCTGTCCCCAAGCGCAAGTTCTATTTCGATGAGGACACCTACCACCTGGTCCTGATGGATGGCTACGACACCGAAGGCAAGCTGTGGCGCACCTCAATGACCACGCCTTTTGTCGAACCGTCAATCCCTGCGGTGGTGAACATGCCAGTCGCTGTATTCAACATCCAGGCCGGCACGATGAGTGTCGTCCAGATGCTCAATGGCGAATACTACAAGGTCACCAAGCGCCGCCCTGACACCTATTTCAGCGGTGACGCCCTGTCCGGTGATGGCGGTCGCTGAGTCGTGCGCTGTTAAGCCTCTGAGACCTATGCACCAGTAAGACCTGGATCGGGGCTGGAAATATTTCCGGCCCCGACTTCCATCTGCCAAGAGAAATATGAAACCGATGATGCTGTACACGAGAAAAACGTCGCCACTGCTCGCTGCCTTGGCTTTCGCTGCGCTGCTGGCCTGCCCTATGGCCGGGATGGCCAAACCACAGGACCTGCTTGAGCGGCCTGCCGAAATGCACCCGAGGGTTGAAAGCTCGGTCTTCCTGTCCGTCGTGCGTGCCGGCAAACGCCTGGTCGCCGTTGGCGAACAGGGGCGCATTGTTCTCTCGGACGATAATGGCGCCAGTTGGAAACAGGTGCCAAGTCCAACCAGCGTAACGCTGACTGCCGTCCATTTTGCCGGCGATAAACAGGGCTGGGCGGTCGGCCACAGCGGCATTGTTCTGCATAGCACCGACGGCGGACAAACCTGGGAAAAGCAACTGGATGGCGTGCAGGCTGCCAAGTTGCATGGCGCCGGCGTTCAGGCGCTGGGCAGCGACACACCCAACCTGCCGGCGCAGCAGAGGAATGCCCAACAACTGCTGGCCGACGGTGCAGACAAGCCTTTCCTCGACGTTTATTTCGAGAATGAAAACAAGGGCTGGATCATTGGTGCCTACGGTATTGCATTCACGACGAATAACGGCGGCAAGCAGTGGGAAACAATCATTCCCGGCATCACCAATCCAAAATCGCGTCACCTCTATAGCGTCCGCCCGGTAGCCGACAAGCGCTATGTCGTGGGCGAGCAGGGAACGCTATTGGTTAACGAAGGCGACAAACGATTTTCGGCAATTCCATCGCCCTACAACGGTACTTATTTTGGTGTGATCAGCGGCAACCAGCGGGAACTCGTCCTCTACGGCCTACGTGGCAATGTTTTCTGGTCGGGCAATGAAGGCAGGGACTGGAAAAAAGTCGAGGTCGGCTCGGCCGTCACCCTGACTGCCGCCACCCGACTCGACAACGGCAACTTGCTGCTGGCCGACGAAACCGGCCGCGTCTTACGCAGTACGGACGGCGGCCAGAACTTTACCGCCGAACCGATCGCCAAAGCCGCCTATATCACTGGCATTACGCAGGCTAGCGACGGCAGCATCATCCTCGCGACCAATCGCGGGCTTTTCCGGACCGCTCCTGCAGCGGCGCAGAAGGACTCGAAATAAATGAATCACGATAATGCTTTAGCCGAACATCCAGTCATTCGTAACCTGGAGGACTTCGACCAGAACTCCGGCAACTGGGGTGAACGCCTGCTGTTCAACAACCGCGCCTGGGTGGTGCTGGCCTGCACGCTCCTGACCATCGCCATGGCCTACCAGGCCTTCGGGATTTCGCTTAATGCCGCTTTTGAAAAGATGATCCCGACCAAGCATCCGTTCATTGCCAACTATCTGGCCAACCGGACGCAACTGGGCGGGCTTGGCAACACCCTGCGGATTGCCATCGAAAACAAGAACCGCAACATTTACGACGCGACCTATCTCGAAGTAGTCAAGAAGGTCACGGATGAGATGTTTCTCTACCCCGGCGTTGACCGTCCCTACATGAAATCCCTGTGGACACCGGCGGTCCGCTGGACCGGCGTCACCGAGGATGGACTGGATGGCGGCCCGGTCATTCCCGACGACTACGACGCATCGCCCGAAAGTGTCGAACAGGTGAGGATCAACGTCGAGCGTTCGGGAGAAATCGGCCAACTTGTTGCCGGCAACCTCAAATCCAGCATCGTGCTCGTTCCCTTGCAGGAAGTGGCGGCTGACACCGGCAAGCGGATCGACTATCACGACCTGTCGGAAAAGCTTGAAAAGATCCGTTCAACGTACGAATCGGACGATATCAGCATCCACATTACCGGCTTTGGCAAGATCGTCGGCGACCTGATCGGCGGTTTGCAGCAGGTACTGATCTTTTTCGTTACCGCCGCCCTGGTTTGTACTGCCGTCCTTTTCTGGTTCACCCGCTGCCTGCGCAGTACCTTGCTGGTCGTCATGTGTTCGATGGGGGCAGTTATCTGGCTGCTCGGCGCGCTGCCGAGTATCGGCTTCGAGCTCGATCCCTACTCCATTCTCGTCCCCTTTCTGGTCTTCGCCATCGGCATGAGCCATGGCGCCCAGAAGATGAACGGCGTCATGCAGGACATCGGCCGCGGCACGCACAAACTGGTCGCTGCCCGTTATACCTTCCGTCGCCTGTTTCTCGCCGGCGTCACGGCGCTTCTGGCCGACGGCGTCGGGTTTGCCGTACTCATGCTGATCGACATCAAGGTCATTCAGGATCTGGCAATTACGGCCAGTATCGGCATGGCTGCGCTGATTTTCACAAATCTGGTTCTCCTGCCGATCCTGCTCTCCTACACCGGCGTCAGCCCGACCGGGGCGGCCCGCAGCCTTCAGTCGGAGACAGAAGACTCGTCCGACAAACAGCACAGCAAGCACAAGTTGTGGGCCTTTCTCGACCTGTTCACCCAACGCAAATATGCACTGATCGCCGTCGTCGTATCGGTGGTACTGGGCAGTGCCGCCTTCCTGGTCAGCCTCCAACTGAAGATCGGCGATACCGGGGCCGGCGCTCCTGAGTTGCGTGCCGACTCACGTTATAACCTAGACAACGCCTTCATGGTCGCCAACTATTCGGCGAGCAGCGACACCTATGTCGTGATGGTCAAGACGCCCGAGTACCAGTGCGGCACCTACAACACCATTCTGGCGGTCAACGAACTCGAAACCCAACTGCGTCTGTTGCCTGGCGTGGAGTCGACCAACTCTCTCGCCGCCCTGACCAAGCAGGCATCGGCCGGCCTCAACGAAGGCAGCCTGAAGTGGTACGACATTCCGCGCTCCCAGGACTTGCTGAATGCCCTCATCACCCGTGCCCCGCGCGAACTGTTCAACCAGAACTGCAACCTGCTCACGCTCTATGTGTACCTCAAGGACCACAAGGCCGACACACTGGATTCGGTCGTCGCGGTCGTCGAGTCCTTCGCCAAAAAGCACAACAGCGAGGAAACCACCTTCCTCTCGGCGGCCGGCAACGCCGGTATCGAGGCGGCTACCAATATCGTCGTCAAACGGGCCAATGTGCAGATGCTGATTCTGGTCTATGCCGCGGTGATCGTGCTCGCCTTCATCACCTTCCGCTCGTGGCGGGCCGTCGTTTGCGCCGTGTTGCCCCTGATGCTCACCTCCGCCCTCTGCGAGGCGCTGATGGTCTATCTCAACATCGGCGTCAAGGTTGCGACCTTACCGGTCATTGCCCTGGGCGTCGGTATCGGCGTCGACTACGCGCTCTACATGCTAACCGTGATGCTGTCTCGTCTGCGCAATGGGGACTCACTCTCCGAAGCCTACTACCAGGCGCTCGTTTTCACCGGTCGGGTTGTCGTTCTGACCGGGGTGACACTGGGCATCGCTGTCGCGACCTGGGGCTTTTCGCCCATCAAATTCCAGGCCGACATGGGCATCCTGCTCGCCTTCATGTTCGTCTGGAACATGCTGGGCGCGCTGATCCTGCTACCCGCACTTGCGCACTTCCTGATGCGCTCCACAACGCTAAAAGACACCGTCGCTTGATATAGGCAAGAACCGGCACTTACAAAAACAATAGGAGAAATTAAAGATGCATTTTCACAAGAGTGGCTTGCTTGCCATCGCCGTACTGCTCGCCTCGCTGGCTCACGGTGCGGCCGACAACCTCAATGCCAGCCGCCTGAACGACGCCGAGAAGGAGCCGCAGAACTGGTTAAGCCACGGCCGCACTTACAGCGAGCAGCGATTCAGCCCGTTGACGCAGCTTAACCAGTCCAATGTTAGCAAGCTCGGCCTCGCCTGGACGCACAAACTGGATGTTGATCGTGGCGTCGAAGCCACCCCTATCGTCGTCGATGGCGTGATGTACACCACCGGCGCATTCAGCATGGTTTATGCACTCGATGCCGCCTCCGGAAAACTGCTCTGGAAGTTCGATCCGCAAGTTCCCCGCTACGTCGCCGGGCGCGGTTGCTGTGACGTCGTCAATCGTGGCGTCGCCGTCTGGGAGGGCAAGGTTTACGTCGGCGCCTTCGACGGCCGCCTGATTGCGCTCAATGCCAGGACAGGCAAGCAACTGTGGTCGGTCGACACGCGTACCGACCCGGAGCGGAGCTATACGATTACCGGCGCACCGCGTGTCGTCAAGGGCAAGGTACTGATCGGCAACGGCGGCGCCGAATTCGGCGTTCGAGGTTATGTCTCCGCCTACGACGCCTCGACCGGAAAAATCGCCTGGCGATTCTTTACCGTTCCCGGCGATCCGGCCCTGCCGGCGGAAAACGGGGCCATGGAAATGGCGCGCCAAACCTGGTTCGGCAACGAATACCACAAGCAGGGTGGTGGCGGCACGGTCTGGGACTCGATGGCCTACGACCCGGAGCTCAATCAGCTTTATATCGGCGTCGGTAACGCCTCCTACTGGAACATCAAAACGCGCAGCGCGGGAAAGGGCGACAACCTTTTCGTATCGTCCATCGTCGCCCTGAACCCCGACACCGGCGAATACATCTGGCATTACCAAACCACCCCCGGCGACAGTTGGGATTTCACCGCGACCCAGACCATCACGCTGGCCGACTTGCCGATCAACGGCAAGCCGACCAAGGTCCTCATGCAGGCGCCCAAGAACGGCTTCTTCTACGTCCTTGACCGCAGCAACGGCAAGCTTCTCTCGGCGGAGAAATTTGCCCCGGTCAACTGGGCCAGCCATATCGATCTGATCACCGGCCGCCCGGTCATGACCGGCGAAGCCGATTACCCCAACGCCGATGGCTACAAACTGGTGGTTCCCGGCTTCCTGGGCGCTCATAGCTGGCATCCGATGTCGTTCAGTCCGAAGACCGGCCTGGTCTACATTCCGGCCCAGGAAACCGCTGCGGCGTACAAGGCCAGTTCCGACGCGTCGCGCTCAATCAATCCGGCCATCGTCAATCTCGGCGTCATTCCGGCCGACCTGCCGGAAGATAGCAAAGCGGCCAAACCGATTCTCGACTCCTACAAAGGCAAGCTGCTCGCCTGGGACCCGATCAAGCAAAAAGCAGCCTGGTCAGTGAATTACCCCGGCGTCTTCAACGGCGGTACGCTGGCCACGGCCGGCGACCTCGTCTTCCAGGGCACCGCCGACGGCAGGGTCAAGGCTTATGCGGCGGACAACGGCAAACTGCTTTGGGAATCGCCAGCCAATACGGGCGTCATGGCCGGCCCTGTCAGCTACTCCGTCAACGGCGAGCAGTACGTCACCTTCATGGCCGGTTGGGGCGGAGTATTTCCGCTGTTATTGGGGCCTTTTGCCAAGAACAGTACGAAAGTTCAGCCCGAAGCCCGCATCCTGACCTACAAACTCGGCGGCACGGCCAAGTTGCCACCGGCAAAACTGGCGCCGCAGGCCCCGCCACCACCTCCGGCGCTGATTTTCGATGATGAAGCGAAAATCCAGGTCGGGCGCGAGTTGTTCAATGCAGCCAACTGCTCCGGCTGTCACGGGCTCAACGCGATCAGCGGCGGTATCGTGCCCGACCTCAGATACCTGGCGCCCAAGACCCACGAGCAATTCAATTTGATCGTCAAAGGTCTGCGCTCACCGAAGGGAATGCCTTCATTCCACAACGTCTTGAACGACGAACAGATCAGCTTGATTCACAACTATCTGATCAGGCGCGCTCACGACCTTCAGATTGAACTAAAGAACAAATAGCAATGGATAAACGTTAAGACTCACTTCGACAAGAAATAAAGGAAAGAATATGACAAGTATCGAAACAGGGCTGATTCCCGTTCTTCCGGAAGTCACGGCGTTTCTGCAACGGCAGCATGCATTGTGGATCAATGGTCAATGGGTAGCGTCAAGCAGCGGGAAGTCATTGGCAGTTTTCGACCCGGCTACAGGACAGGAAATTTCTTATATACCGGATGCTTCGGACCTTGATGTCGATCGCGCAATCAAGGCGGCCCGAGCGGCCTTCAAGGTCTGGTCCCACATGCGTCCAGCCGACCGGGAGCGCCTGCTGCTCAAATTCGCCGACGTGATCGAAGCGCATGGCGAAGAGTTGGCGCAGCTAGAAACGCTGAACCAGGGTAAGTCCATCCACCTCTCACGCATGATCGAGGTCGGAGCCTCCGTGGAATATGTCCGCTACATGGCCGGCTGGGCGACGAAAATTGAGGGGACTACCTCAGATCTTTCGATTCCCATCCCGCCCGGTGCCAGAAATCTGGGATTGACGCTGCGCCAGCCAGTTGGTGTGGTCGGAGCTATCGTGCCGTGGAATTTTCCGATGGGGATGGCCATCTGGAAAATTGCTTCGGCACTGACCTGCGGTTGCACCATGGTGCTCAAACCATCTGAAGATACGCCGCTGACTGCGCTCCGCCTAGCCGAATTGGCCAAGGAAGCAGGGATTCCGGATGGAGTATTGAATGTCGTCACCGGCCTTGGTACTGGCGCCGGTGCGGCGCTGGCCAGACATCCGGGTATCGACAAGGTGAGCTTTACCGGATCGACGCTCACCGGCAAGGAAATCGGCCGTATGGCGCTCGCCAACATGACCCGTTTCACGCTCGAACTTGGTGGCAAGAATCCGATGATCATCATGGACGATATGGATGCAGCCGCAATAGCGCCAGGCCTGATGGCCGGCTGCTTCTTTAATCAGGGGCAGGTTTGCGCGGCCGCTTCGCGCCTTTACATCCATCGCTCGATTTTCGATCACACCGTTGGCACTCTGGAGTCAGCCATGAAGGGGATGACGTTGGGCTCCGGGCTCAACCCGACAGCACAGGTTCAGCCGCTGGTTTCAGCTCGGCATCAGGCACGTGTCAATGAGGCTGTCGAGGCAATCCGCAAAGAAGGCGTGGAAATCGTTACAGGCGGGAAGACGCCTGACCGTACTGGCTATTTCTTTGAACCGACGTTGCTGATCAATGCACCGGAAAACAGCATCGCGCAAAAGCAGGAAATCTTTGGACCTGTCATTTCAGCCGTACCGGTAGACAGCCTTGATCAGGCCATCGCCCTAGCTAACGACACCGCCTATGGGCTGGCTGCGAGCATCTGGACCCGGGATTTCAATTCGGCGATGAAAGCTGCCCGCCAGCTTGAGGCCGGGACAATCTGGATAAACAGCCACATCCCGCTAGATCCCAACCTGCCCTTCGGCGGTTTCAAGCAGTCAGGATACGGTCGAGAACATGGCCGGGGTGCTATCGAGCAATACACCGAAACCAAGTCGGTGATCATTCCTGTCTTCGAATAAGACCATTTCTGTCATGCCGGGCTCATGGCGCCCGAATGTTAGCAACCGAGCATCTCCCTCTCTTTCCCCGGCTCGCCATGAGACCGGGGACTTTTTTTCCCTGAGGATGCAATGTCGAACCCTATTTTCAAAGGCCTTACGGCCACATTCATTGTCGTTACACTGTCCCTGCTGTTTTGCCTAGCAATTCCCCCCGAATGGCTGATGGGGTGGGGGACTCTGTTCCCGGTGGCAATGGTGCCCGCGCAGATTGTGATCAGCCTTTTCTGGGGATGTGGCTATCCCAAGCAATGCGCACAACTCTCTCAGCCGAGAAAAGGTATCGCCTACCTGTTTTCAACTCTGATAGTCGGATCACTGGTGGCTTGGGTTTCTTGGCGGACAATTGGAGGCGGAATCTCGCCGCCGCCTCCCTTCGTCAATATGTACTTAATCTTTTCGGTAGCGGTAACCCTGTGGCTGGTCGTTGTCTTCCAAGGATGGCCGTTCAATCGACTTAGTTCGAATTCCGGGGTGGCAGGCGCCTTGCTTTGGTTGTGGGCCTATCTATTCACCTATGCACTTTTCCGCAGCCTGTTTGATTTCTCCTTCCTGAAGGGAGCCCCGGTTTATGTGGCTGCGCTGGATCCCGGCGGCGTATTTATGGCCTGGCTTCCACTGGTCTTCTCAATTACCAGCGTCATGGTTTTGCTGACATTTGTCCTCTTCGATTTTTGGCCAATTCAAGCGCTGGCGGGCCGCTTCCCAATCTTCGGGAAGCAACCGTATTTCGCGGCCCTCAGTGGAATTTTGATTGCCTTCGTTACGAATGGCGTCTGGGGTTTCTTTGTCGGCACCCTTGATATGAATCTGGTGCGTTTTCTGGTCAAAGTGAGTGTGTCCGGAATTTTCGGAATATTTGTCGTTCTGGTCATGCTTGATGGATTGCCATCAATTAATTTCCGACAACCGTGGCGTGGAATTTTCCTGTCTGGCATCGCATCCATATTGGCGATCGCCGGATACACGCTATATGAGTTTGTGGCTTTAAGTCGCTTCGCTCTACCTGCAGGACAGCCTGGCTACCTCCTAGAACTGTGGATTGCTTCTGCGATGCTGGCTATTACCTTTCCTGCGATGGTGACCTTTGCAAAGTACTTCGATTGCTGGCCGTTGCTTGGTAACGAGAGAATTCTGCAACCTATTGAACCCGAAATACCCGACAACTCGGCGTATCGAGCATCTGTCGAAGAACAATGAATTCGGCAACAAAACGCATCACTCTCCTGCTCGCTGCCACCTTTCCCTGCCTCGGCCTCGCTGCCGAAACGGTGCTGACGCTTGATTCGGTCGTCGTCAGCGGCAGCCGGGTCGAACACAACACGTTTGACCTGCCGGCTGCTGTCGATGTCGTCGATGCCTCGCGCATCGGCGCCGATCAGGCGCGGGTCAATGCGTCGGAGGCGCTGGCTGCGGTACCCGGCATTACCGTGCAGAATCGCCAGAACTACGCGCAGGACCTGCAGATTTCGTCGCGCGGCTTCGGTGCCCGATCCGCCTTTGGCGTGCGCGGCATTCGCCTCATTTCCGACGGCATTCCGGCTTCGATGCCCGACGGCCAGGGGCAGGCGGCGACCTTCAACCTTGATCGTGCCGAACGCATCGAAGTTCTGCGCGGTCCTATGGCCGTGGTTTATGGCAACCATGCCGGTGGTGTCATCC
>JAAXVL010000027.1 GCA_013335535.1 Azonexaceae bacterium | reverse complement strand
CACGGTATTGGCTGTAATCCCTGCCATTCCAAATAGATTCGGGACTCTTGGCTTTGGTTACCAACTTACACCTATGAGTAGTTTTGATTTTGCTTGGACTCATTCATTTAAAAAGACGATGCAAAACGCTTCATTGCCAAACACGTCTGCTCCTATCGAAATAAATCACGCCCAAGATAGTGCCACTTTTGCCTTCACTTATCGTTTTTAGGCTTGATGTTAAGTTGGAGTTGTCAAGGTTGTGCAAATCTTAAAATCACAAAATTCTACCTGCTTTAATATTTTATGGTGAATTAACTAGGAAATTGAAATGACCAACGTAGAAATTGGAAAAGAAATCGTCGCTGCTGGAATTAAGACCAATTATCACGAGCTCGGAACTGGAGAGCCTGTTTTTCTTATTCATGGATCGGGTCCGGGGGTCAGCGCTTATGCAAACTGGCGCTTGGTGTTACCAACGTTGGGGGAGTTGTTTCGTGTTATAGCACCGGATATGGTTGGGTTCGGATATACAGAGCGCCCGAATAATTATACTTACTCAAAGGATAATTGGGTTGAGCACATCATAGGTATGCTTGACGCATTGAAAATCGAGCGTGCAGATTTTATTGGGAATTCTTTTGGTGGCGCCCTTGCAATTGCAACTGCCGTTAAACACCCCGAACGCGTTGGCCGTTTAGTCTTGATGGGCTCAGCAGGAACACATTTTGAACTTACCCCAGGGCTGGATGCAGTTTGGGGCTATACGCCGTCAATTGAAAAAATGCGCAGTCTCTTGGATATATTTGCCTTTGATCGTTCGCTTGTTAATGACGAACTGGCAAAATTGCGTTATGAGGCAAGTATTCGACCGGGCTTTCAAGAATCATTTAGCAGTATGTTCCCTGCTCCTCGTCAGCGCTGGGTTGATGCGCTGGCGAGCTCGGATGAAGCAATTCGTAACCTCTCGAACGAGGTGCTTTTAATTCACGGCCGCGATGATCAGGTGCTGCCACTGTCAAGTAGTCTTCGGCTTTTGGAGCTATTTGAGAACGTTCAGTTGCATGCTTTTGGCCGCTGCGGGCACTGGGTACAAATTGAAGCCGCCGATGATTTTTCTAGATTGGTTTTAGACTTTCTTGGTAAGCCGTATTGATCGATCTTTCTGCACATCTGACGAATTTCTTCCTCCGAATGGCTTTGTTGCTCAAATCGGGTATACAAATTGCATACAGAAGGGTTTGTGATTGACCAAATCTGAAGATGTCAAAGCCGCTGGAGAAGAAGTACCGAACGACCAACTGGTCTGCGTACAACGCATCACTGAAATCCAGAGGGTCGCTGTGCATTTGGCTGGACAAGGAGATGACATGGTTTGCCGGTAGCAGCGGCAAACGTGGCCGGTCGCTGACATACAGTGATGCTGCGATCCAGTTCTGCCTATCGCTGAAATCTTTGTTTGGGCTCCCCCTGCGCCAGAGCATAGGGCTGGTGGAGAGTCTATTGAAGCTATCGGAACTGGACTGGCCGGTTCCTGATTTCAGCACGGTGTCGCGGCGTCAAAAGCATTTGCAGGTTGTGATTCCTCATCGTGGGAGGAGTGATGCTCTGCACCTGTTAGTCGATAGCACTGGAGTCAAGATGCTCGGCGAAGGTGAGTGGAAAACGAAGAAGCACGGCGCGGATTACCGTCGTCAGTGGCGGAAGGTACATCTGGGAATTGACGCCAAAACCTTGGAGATACGGGCTATCGAGGTCACCAGCAATAGCGTGGGAGATGCACCGATGCTGCCCGAACTTCTCGCCCAGATTGCCTCGACCACAACCATTGCCACGGTGACAGGCGATGGGGCTTACGATACCAAGGCCTGCCATGCGGCCATCGCAGCGATTGGCGCATCCGCCATTATTCCGACACGAAGAAATGCGCGGCTATGGAAGAAATACCCACCCGGCGCTCATGCCCGTAACGAGATCCTGAGGGCTACCCACTGCCTGGGTCGGGCGATATGGAAGAAATGGAGCGGTTATCACCGGCGCAGCCTGGTCGAAACGAAAATGCGGTGTTTGAAACTGCTCGGCGAACGCATCATGTCCCGCGACTTTGACCGCCAAGTCGCTGAGTTGCAGGTACGAGCCGCTTTGCTCAATCGTTTCACCCAACTCGGAACCCCGGTGACCGTGGCTACGCCATAAATCCGTCCGGGGGAGGGGAAGTCTGCCCTTCAGATGATTTGTGCAACAAAGCCGATTTTAGGCGGAATTCAGTCAATTCTTAAATACTAGAAAATGGCATTCACCATCGATTAAATTTTCCAATTCTCGACTCATGAGCAATTCCTCTGCGGTTCTCGGCAGTAGTCTGTATTTCCTGCTGCTGGGTTACTAGTGAGTCGAGATTTTTGACCCGCCGAAGCGGGTCTCTTTTTTGCTTATTCAAACTCCAAAAACCTATCATTCATGAAAAAAATCCGTAGCCTACTTGTCGCCAATCGAAGCGAAATTGCCATTCGCGTGCTGCGCGCGGCCTCTGAACTGGGTATCCGTACCGTGGCGATCTACTCCAATGAGGACCGCTTCGCCTTGCATCGCTTCAAGGCAGACGAGTCCTATCTGGTGGGTGCCGGTAAAAAACCGATCCAGGCTTACCTGGATATCGACGACATCATTCGCATCGCCAAAGAGGCAGGTGTAGATGCCATTCACCCCGGTTATGGTTTTCTTTCGGAAAACCCGGATTTTGCTGACGCCTGTCAATCAGTGGGTATAGCCTTCATTGGCCCATGTGGCGACGTGATGCGCCAGCTTGGCAACAAGGTAGCGGCCCGAAATCTGGCAGAGCGGGCCGGTGTTCCCGTAGTGCCGGCAACCCCGGCACTACCCCAGAGTATGGATGAAGCTCGGTCGATGGCAGATGCTATCGGCTACCCGCTGATGCTCAAGGCGAGTTGGGGCGGAGGCGGGCGCGGCATGCGTGTCGTCGAGAATGCCAACGAATTGCCCGGTGCGCTCGATGTTGCCCGGCGCGAGGCGAAGGCCGCCTTCGGCAACGACGAGGTTTATCTCGAAAAACTCGTGCGGCGCGCCCGCCACGTCGAGGTCCAGGTGCTCGGTGATCGTCACGGCGAAATAGTCCATCTCTTCGAGCGTGACTGCACCGTGCAGCGCCGCAATCAAAAGGTCGTCGAACGCGCCCCGGCGCCGTATCTCGACAAAAGCACCCGCCAGGCACTGTGCGCTTCAGCCCTGCAGCTGGCCCGCGCCGCCGACTACACCCATGCCGGCACCGTCGAATTTCTGATGGATGCGGATACGGGCAAGTTCTACTTCATCGAGGTCAATCCGCGTATCCAGGTTGAACACACGGTGACCGAGCAGATCACTGGCGTCGATATCGTCAAAGCCCAGATTCGCGTGACCGAAGGCTATCGCATCGGCGACGAGGAATCCTTCATCCCGAAGCAGGCCGATATTCGCATGTCCGGTCATGCCCTGCAATGCCGCGTCACCACCGAAGATCCGGAAAACGCCTTCACGCCGGACTACGGCAAGATCGCCGTTTATCGCAGTGCGGCGGGCTTCGGGATCCGTCTTGACGCTGGCACCGCCTATTCCGGTGCCGTCATCACGCCGTTCTACGACTCGCTACTCGTCAAGGTCACCGCCTGGGGCCACAGCAGTGACGAAGCCGCACTACGCATGGACCGCGCCCTGCGTGAATTCCGCGTACGAGGCCTGTCCACCAACCTGCAGTTCCTCGAGAACGTCATTGCCCATCCGCTGTTCCGTACCGGTGAATGCACGACGCGCTTTATCGACGAGACGCCGGAACTCTTCAACTTCGTCAAACGCCGTGACCGGGCCAGTCGCCTGCTCAAGTTCCTCGGCAACGTTACGGTCAACGGCAACCCCGAGATGAAGGGGCGCAAGCTGCCGCCCTTGCCGCTGGCGCGTCCGGTCAAGCCAAGCTTCGATCTCGGCGCACCGATCCCGGCCGGTACCCGCGACAAGCTCAAGGAACTCGGCGCCAAAGGCTTCTCCGACTGGATGAAGGCCCAGCCGCAGGTGTTGCTCACCGATACCTCGATGCGCGACGCCCATCAGTCGCTGTTCGCCACCCGCATGCGGACGCACGACATGCTGACCATCGCCCCATACTACGCCCGCATGGCACCGAACCTGTTCTCCATGGAGTGCTGGGGTGGTGCAACCTTCGACGTGGCGCTGCGTTTCTTGAAGGAAGACCCGTGGGAGCGCCTGCAGCGCCTGCGCCAGGCAGTGCCGAATATCCTCTTCCAGATGCTGCTGCGCTCCTCGAATGCCGTCGGCTACACCAACTACAGCGACAACGTCGTCCGCTACTTCGTGCAGCAGGCGGCGCAAAACGGTATCGATGTCTTCCGCGTCTTCGATTCGCTGAACTGGGTCGACAACATGCGCGTTGCCATGGATGCCGTTGTCGAGAGTGGAGCACTGTGCGAAGGGACGCTGTGCTACACCGGTGATATCTTCGACAGCAGTCGGCCTAAATTCAACCTTGCTTACTATGTCAATCTGGCCAAGCAACTGGAAAAGGCTGGCGCCCACATCATCGGTATCAAGGACATGGCCGGCGTGTGCAAGCCGAGGGCGATCACCGCCCTGGTCAAGGCACTCAAGGAAGAAGTCGGCCTGCCGTTGCACTTCCATACCCACGACACCAGCGGCATTGCGGCGGCGTCGGTGCTGGCAGCGGTCGAGGCCGGGTGCGATGCGGTCGATGGCGCCCTCGATGCACTGTCCGGCCTGACCTCGCAACCCAACCTGGGGGCGATTGCTGCCGCCCTCAAGGGCAGCGAGCGCGATCCCCGCGTTGACCTCTGCAACCTGCAATCGCTGTCGCATTACTGGGAAGGCGTACGCCATTGCTACGCGCCCTTTGAACCGGAAATCCGCTCTGGTACCTCCGACGTCTACAACCACGAAATGCCGGGTGGCCAATACACCAACCTGCGCGAGCAGGCGCGGGCCATGGGCCTTGAGCATCGCTGGCCGGAAATCTCCAAGGCTTACGCCGAGGTCAATCGCCTGTTCGGCGACATCGTCAAGGTGACGCCGACCTCCAAGGTGGTGGGTGATATGGCCATTTTTATGGTGGCCAATGATTTGAAGCCCGACGAGGTAGCCAACCCGGACAAGGATATCTCCTTCCCGGAATCGGTGATCTCGCTGTTCAAGGGCGAACTCGGCTTTCCGCCAGGGGGCTTTCCGAAGGAGCTGGAAGCCAAGATTCTCAAGGGAGACAAGCCACTACAGGGACGAGCCGGCGATTTCATGTCGCCGGTTGATCTCGACGCCAAGCGCAAGGAACTGGAACACGCCATCGGCCGTCACCCGAGCGATACCGATCTGGCTTCCTACCTGATGTACCCGAAGGTCTTCCACGATTACGCCGAGCATCGCCGTGAGTTCGGTGACGTCTCGTTGCTGCCGACTTCACCGTTCTTTTACGGCCTGCAGGACCGCGAAGAAATCGCCATCGACATCGACAAGGGCAAGACACTGGTCGTGCGCCAGACCGCTCGTGCCGAAGCACCGGATGAGGAGGGCAAGGTCAAGGTCTTCTTCGAACTGAACGGCCAACCGCGCACAGCGCGGGTCCCCAAGGCTGGGCTGGAGGGGGCCAGCAAGGCCAGAGTCAAGGCAGACGCAGGCAATGCAAACCAGGTCGGTGCTCCCATGCCGGGCATGGTGGTCACGGTAGCAGTCAAACCCGGCCAGAAGGTGGCGAAGGGCGCGCCGCTGCTATCGATCGAGGCGATGAAGATGGAAACCATGTTGAGCTCCGAGCGCGAGGTGGTCATCAAGGCCATCCACGTCAAACCTGGTGATGTCATTGCGGCCAAAGACTTAATGGTCGAGTACGAGTAATTCTCGCCGCGAGGATTCCTTCTATCGTTTTTCGACAAGTTTCTATGCCCCGACCCAGTGTTCGTCTATCCATGCTCGGTCAAACCCCCGTCGTTGAAGGATCGACTGTGGCCGCCGCAGTTTCGGTGACGGTTGATCTGGCGCATCTAGCTCGGAAATTTCATAGGTAGGTCGGCGGAACCACCGGAAAAGCTCTCTAATACAGGTGTCGAAGCCGTATTGAGAGGAGTTCCGCCGATGCCGAATTGTACTGCTGGGTTGATCTCGTTTGGGCGCGTTGGTCGCTGTCAGATCGAAGGGAATGTCGTAAGGCTTGGTCATTGGGCGACGCTCCTCCCGCTTTCGCGGTTGACGTCACACAATGCCGAGATGACGCAGCCCCTTCGCTCCACCACCATTACAGCGGTTTCAACACTACTACGAGCTGCTCCGTCCCTTGGTGGCGCATCGCTACTATCGGCCTCGCCTTTTGAGCTTGTGCCTTTCGCTTCACATCGCCACCGAAGGTTCCCGCAGTTCAACGTAAGAGCCCGAATCAGGCTGACGCTGCCTCTATGCTGGATACCGCTTGGCCCGTAAGCAGGTAACGGCCAAACTGATCGCGGGGCAACATCACTCCCCGGTTTTGATGTCATCTGAGTACTTTCGACACTTGAACGGCAGTTCACGGTTGTTCGTCTTCCTTGATCCATACCTGATGCCTCGTGGCACCTTTTCCATAACGCTCATGACAAAGGCTTTTGACCAGCGCCGCTTATGGTGGTTTGCAACCCGCTCCTGCAAGCCGATCGCGAGGGGCCATACCCTCATCTCTTACGCCGCTTGCTGCGGCACACTGATGTCCGTCGCCCAGACCTTATTGGAACGGTCGATCTACAAATTACTGAGCAGGTACGTAAGCGCCCGGTGACCCCAGGTTGATTTCTGATTCAGGCGGAAATCTCGGGTAGCCAGCGATGCGGCAGCAATTCGCCGATCCGACTATTGGGCTGACTCGGCAAGCGAGACAGGATGTCCTTGAGATAGAGGAAGGGATCGTGGCCGTTGAGTTTGGCCGACTGGATCAGACTCATGATGGCGGCCGCCCGTTTGCCGGCGCGCAGGCTGCCGGCAAATAGCCAGTTCTTCCGGCCCGTGGCGATGGGCCGGATTCGGTTCTCGATCCAGTTGTTGTCGATCGGCACCTGACCGTCGTCGACGTAATGGGCGAGCGCCGTCCAGCGTTTGAGGCTGTAATCGATCGCTTTGGCCGTCGATGATCCGTTGGGCACCTGCACTCGGTGCCGGGTCAGCCAGTCATGGAATTCATCGAGAATCGGTTTGGCCTGTGCCTGGCGTATTCGTCGCCGTTCCTCTGCTTCCAGGTCGGCGACCCCCCGCTCGATCTGATAGAGCCGCTGAATCGTGGCCAGCGCCTGTTGGGCAATCTGGCTCTGGTGGTTGGCATGCAGGTCGAAGAATTTCCGGCGCGCATGCGCCATGCAACCGGCTTCGGTCACGCCGTCGGCGATCAGGGCCTTATAGCCAGAGTAATCGTCGCAAACGAGCGTGCCGCGCCAGTCGCCGAGGAATTCCCGGGCATGTTTGCCCGCCCGGCTGTCGGCAAAGTCATAGACCACCGCCTTGACCGGCTCGAAGGCGCCGATGCTGTAGGACCAGAGATAAGCCCGATGCGTCTTGCCAGCGCCCGGATCGAGCATCGCCACCGGTGTCTCATCGGCATGCAGCACCGGGTAGGTCAGCAACTCGGCTTTCAGGGCATCGACCAGCGGTTGCAGGGCGACGCCCATCTGCCCGACCCACTCGGCCAGCGTCGATTGCGGAATCGGCAGACCAGCTCGACCGAAGATGCCTTCCTGGCGGTAGAGCGGCAGGTGATCCAGATACTTGGCGATCAGCACATGGGCGAGTAGGCCGGTGGTCGGGATGCCCTTGTCGATCACATGCGCCGGTACCGGTGCCTGCACCAGGGTCTCGCAGTTGGCGCAGGCCCATTTGCCGCGGATGTGGCGCTCGACCGTAAAGGTGCCCGGCGTGTAATCCAGCTTCTCGGCGACATCTTCGCCGATGCGCTTCATCTGGCAGCCGCAGGCGCAGGTGGTCGAGTCCGGTTCGTGGTGAATCTCGGTACGCGGCAGTTCCGGCGGCAAGGGTTGGCGCTTGGCTTGCCCCTTCGGCTTCGTTTCCGAAAGCTGGGCGAGCTCTTCGGTGATCGCCGCCATATCGGCGGCGAGGGTTTCTTCGAACAGTTGGCCCTGCTCAACCGGCAGGCGCTCTGCCTTGACGCCAAAGTAATGGCGCTTGTAGTACGCCACTTCGTGCGTCAGCTTGTCGATCTTCACCTGGCGCCAGTTGAGTTCCCGATCATTACGCGTAATGACTTCGGCTTGCTGGCGAACCAATTCACGCAGTTCGTCGGCCGTCAGTTGATCGAGGTTGGCGGGCAATGTCATGACCGACATCATGCCGCCTGCAAGCCCAACCGACCATCGTGGACTTCCCTACTGGTGGACGGTCACAGAACCCGGATCACCCCACCGTCGGCCAGCCGCTCCCAGGGCAGGCCCAGAATCAGCGCCTCGAATTGCCCGCGGGTGAGCGCCACACTGCCATCGCCCGGTCGAAACTGAAACCGCCCTTGATTCAGACGACGGTTGGCCAGCCAGACGCCGTAACCATCATGCACCAGCACCTTCAGGCGATTGCCGCGTCGGTTGGCAAAGAGATAGGCATGGTGCGGCTGCGCCTCGCCGAAGATCCGAACGACCTGGGACAGGATCGCTTCCGTGCCCGCCCGCATGTCGAGCGGCCGGGTCGAGAGCCACAAGGCATCGACCCGGATCATCGCAGCCAGTCGCGCAACCAGGCGGCGCAATCTCCTGAGGCCTGGACCGGCCAATCCACCTTGATCGCGGTGTTGCCCCGGCGGATTTCAACCCGGATGTCACCCGATACCACAGCAGGGGCCATCGGCAACTGCACGAAGGCGGGGGCGGTCTTGAGCACGGGCATCGCAACACGCCGCGTTGGCGGCTCAACGCCGCGCTCACGCATCCAGCGTCGGACTTGATTCGCGTTGACGCTGTTGGCCATGGCAATGCCGGCGACCGAGGCGCCCGGCTCGCAACACGCTTCAATGACCGCCTGCTTGAATTCCTCGGGATGATGTCGCCGGCGCCGGCCTGGCTTCTGGATTTCCATCGAAAGTGTCCACCATCGTTTTTAAAGGGACACGATCTTCGCGGTCTAACGCGTCAATTTATAGATGGGTTGGCCGGGTGCTTACGCAGGTACGGATAGATGGGATGGACGGCATGGTGCCGGCTGGTATTGGGCTTCTGGTACAGCGCCTCGATGCCCATTTTCATCAGCGTGCTGACATGTTTGCGGCCGATCTCATGCCCTTCCCGCTAGATGTGTAAACCCACCAGGTTGTTCAGTAAGGGAATCCGAGAGATAGGCGGCAGGTATTTAAGGCTGGCATGGGGGCGGTGCCAGTTGTAGTGATGCAGCCAGAGCGGCAGATGCTGAGCGCGGTGGATGGAGGACTCGTAGGCCCGTGCGTAGGCCCATTCCCGTAAGGCCGTCTGGATAAAGCGCTCGGCCTTGCCGTTGGTTTGGGGCGTATAAGGCTTAGTCCGGAGATGGCGCAACCCCAGTCGTTGGCAGAGCCGGGCGAAGCGCCGGGATTTGTAGCAAGCGCCGTTATCGGTCAGAACCCGCCGGAAGGTAATGCCTAGCGTACGGTAGTAGCGCAGGGTCGAGAGCAATGCCCGGCAAGCGCTCCGGCCGCTTTCGTCGGGCAGGATGTCGGCAAAGGCGATTCTCGAGGTGTCGTCGAGGGCGACATGAACAAACTCCCAGCCAGCACCGGACGAATTCTGTGTGCGGTCTGCGGTGACCCGATGCCCCGGGCGATGAAAGCGCCCGAGCTTCTTGATGTCGAGATGAAGCATGTCGCCCGGCTCGGGATGTTCGTAACGCACGACGGGGGTCGGCGGCTCAAGGGCAGTAAGGCGATTGAGGCCGGCCCGCCGGAGCCAGCGGGCAATCGTGCTCTGGCCAATCCCGCATTGCAGGCTGATCTGGCGATACGTCTGGCGGCTGCGTCGCTGCTCGATCACTTGGGCCTGGATGGTTGCCGGCAACGCATGCGGGCAGGTTTTCGGGCGTGATGAGCGGTCGTCGAGCCCAGCTACGCCTTCGGCCCGGAAACGCTGCAACCATTTGCAGGCGGTGCGAACGCTGACACCACTGGCTTGGGCCGCTTCCTCGGGGCGTAGTCCTTCATCGAGCATGCGGCGAACAAGAAGGGCTCGACCGTGCGGCGTTAATCGGGCATTTTTATGGATGTTCATTCGGGGCCTCGGAGGCTTGTATGGTTGGCGCCTCCAATTCTCCGGGGAGACACCCCGAGTGAACAACCTACAGAGAGATCACAGCTAGAGCATGTCCCGCAGCATGCGACTGCCGGCAAAGGGATGTTCCAGATGCAGGTCATCGATCCGGCGCATCGTCGCCAAGTCGGCCGGCGACGTGGGTTCCGGCGTATAGTACGCCGTAGAACGAGCGAGCCGCAGAATCTGGCATCGCCGGATCACCGGCAGGTCATGGGTGCGGTCGATCATTTTCTTGCGCTCAGCAGGCCCGCCTTGGTGGGCGCTTTTTCTAAAAAATCGTTCTTCAGGATCAGCTGCCCGATCTTGGTCTGCATCGTCTGCAAGTCCGTCCGCTCTCCCGGGCCGACTTGTCTCTGAAAGCCTCTGCCGAGTGCTCCAGCAATTGGTTTTTCCAGTCTGTGATCTGGTTCGGATGCACATCGAACTGCTGCGCCAGCTCGGCAAGCGTCTTGTCACCCTTCAAGGGCGCAATCGCCACGTTGGACTTGAACTCCGGCGAGTGGTTCCGCCCTTTTTCTTCTTGTCATGCTCTTGCTCCATTTCATGGCCGCTACGCGGCCTTGGGTTGATGGCTATCACTTATCCTACTGTCCGAATTTCCGGGACCGCCTCTCCATAGGCTACCCAGCAAGGTGAGAACCGATGATGACCTCATCGCCATGATCGAGAACCGCCATCGACGACGTCTCAGGGCGATGCAATCCGCTTATCCAAAGCAGGCCGAAACCTTTGGGGCATCAAATTGAAGACCAATCTGACAAAGTAGAACTAGATAGAATATACTTATCGTTCGTTAGGTTTTTTGAAAAGTCACCAATTTATGAGCCACCAGCCAATTGAGACCATTCTCAAGCGAAAAACACGGGAAGAGATTCTTGAACTATCGGCGCCTCTCTTTGCCCGGCACGGTTACGACGGCGTATCGATGCGCGATGTCGCTGTCGCTGTCGGCCTCACCCAAGCGGCTCTTTACTACCACTTCGCAGACAAGGACCAGCTCTATATCGATGCGGTGGCCTGCAAATTCCAGGAAAGAGAGGGCGCGCTGAAAGCCATACTGGCCAGCGACGGGACCCCATGGGAGCGGCTTGAACGCTTTGTGGCCGGACTCGTCCGTATGATGGCCACGGACAAGGACTTTCTGCGGCTGCTGCAGTGGGTACTGCTGGACAGCGATGAGGCACGTCAGAGTAATTTGGCTAACCATGTATTCAGGAATATGTTCGTTACCGTCCATGATCTCGCCAGAGAGCTGGCCCCCCATCAGGATGCCCACCTGCTTGCGATGTCGATCTTTGGCCTGGTGATCTTTCAATACCAAACCGGCACAATCGGTAAGTTCATGCCAGGATACAGGCCTCACCAGAACAACCCAGAAGTGCAAACCCGACACGTATGCGAACTACTGCGACGGAGCCTGGCCCTAGCCGATGAGGTCACTTAACAGTGATCATCTCGATACCCGGCCCCGTACACGCCGGATTTTTCACAGTCTCACTTTGAAAAGGAGCAGCGACCATGGCCAAGGCAAAATCCACTTCCGCTTCGAATGCAACGCCGGAATCTGTTGCAGTGAAGAATCTGCCCGTCACCGCCGAGGAGCGCTATCGAATGATCGCAGAGGCCGCCTATTTTCGCGCGGAGAAGCGCAGCTTTGTTGGCGGCAACATGCCTGAGGACTGGCTACAGGCCGAGGTTGAGATTGACCGGATGCTCAAGGAGCAAGGACGTCTTTCCTCCATGACGCCCGAGGAAATCGAGCTACGCGTACAAGGCGCCATCGCCACCGATACGGCCGCGATCGCCGCCCAGGTGCGAGCGATCACGCTAGATGCGCTCACTCGCGGGCATCTTGATACCGATGCGCTCAAACGCGTGTCGCTGGCCGTGGTCAAAGGCGCCCGCGAAGGTGCCGCGCCGCTCGGGGAACACGGCGGACAAGCGCTGAAAGAGGCGATGCGCGGTTTGGACGAGGCGCTGGCCGGGGCGGCAGAGGCCGCCCAATTGGCCATTCAGGAGGCTGCGGGACGCACCAGCGAGTTCTCCCGGCAGGGGCTGAAGCGGGCGGCGGACGAGCTAGCTAGGCTGGAGACGCTGTTCATTGAAACGCTGCAGGACGCCACGCGCGATACCCGGGGTGCCGTCCAGTTCGCCTTCGCCGAGCTTGCCGAACATGCCCGCAGCAGTGGCTCGGCCGTCGGCCAACGTAGCCGGATCGCACTCGAGCAACTGACCCAGGTCGTTACGTCCGGTGCGCGCGAGCAGGCCAAGAAAGGGACGGAAGTCGTGCGCCATGAAGCCGCGCTGCTGGCCGGTCTGGCTGCCGGCCTGCTCGAGGGGGTTGCCGCTCGTTTGGCCGAGAAAAGCACCGGCAAGGACGTCTGATGCACGGCATGCCGTCGGATTTGCCGTGGAGCAGTCTTGGCGTGAGCTATGAACGAAATTCACAATAGCGCCCCGTTCGGGGCAAACGTGAGGAGTAGACGTACCCTGCTCCATAACCGCAAGGAGAAAAGTGATGAAACTGAAAGAGTGGTTGATCTTGTCGATACTGGCGACACTGGTGACCGGCGCAGCTGCACAGGCTGCGGACGAACCGGCGGCAAAAGCCGCCGAAGCTGCAAAGGCATCCATGCATAAAACGGAGCAAAGAGCCAAAGTGGCGGCGGTACAGGCCAAGGACGCAACGCGCACGGCCGTGGAAGCCGCCAAACAGGCTGTAGAAAAGGCCGATCAGGCTGTTACTGAAGCCTCGCAGAAAGCGGCAGAAGCTGCCAGTCAGGCGGCGCGGGATGCCGAGGAAGCCACCAAACTGGCTGCACGGAAGACCGCTGAAGCGAGAAAAAAAGCGACTGCAGCAACAAAGGAGGCCGCGCACAAGGCCGAAGAGGCAGCCCAAAAAGCGGCCGTAGCCGCCAAGGAGTCGGCGCAGAAAGCTGAGGAAGCCGTAAAAGAAGCAGCCACGTCTGGCAAAGAAGCTGCACAGAAATCTGCCGTTGCCACCAGGGACGCAGCACAGAAGGCGTGGGAAGCTACCAAGGAGGCCGCCGACAAGGCACTCGAAGCCACCAAGGAAACGGCTCGGAACGTCAAGGACGCCGTGACGAAGTGACTCTTGCCGGGCAGGCCGCCTGCCCGATAAGTTGTCAGACCGTTGCGCTTTTGTTTTTTGTTTTTGCCACTGATCGAGAGGTATTTAATGTCTGAATCCAACACACCCAGCTCCACGCCCAAAGACAAACTGATCGCTGACATGAAATTGCTTGTCGCCGATGCCGACGCGCTGTTCCAGGCCACCACCGATCAAGCCAGCGAGAAGATCGCCGGCTTGCGAACCCGCCTTCATGACAACCTGAAAACGGCCCAAAGCCGACTTGCCGAGTTCGCGGCCTCGGACGTTGAAAAAACCACGCAAGACATCCGAGACGCGCTGCAAAAAATCTCGGAGGCCGCCAATCAAGCGGTTGATGCCGCCAGCGAAGCGGCGCAAAAAGCCGAGGACTCGGTGAAAAAAGCGGCGGGGTCCGGTAAAGACGCGGCGCAGCATGCGGCAGAAGCCGCCCGGGATGCCGCCAACAAGGCGCTGAATGCAGTCATGGAAATGGCCAAGAAAGCCAAAGACGTTATCAACAAATAGCGCTCTTGACCAACACGGCCCGGCCGCGTTGACGGGCGGGCCGTGGAGGGCAAGCAGTTTGTTCATTTCAGCGTTTCACGAGATTTTTCAGTATGCGGCATGAGTCAAGTTACGAGATCCATACACTTGAAGCTGACGAGCGCGATGTTGTGTCGGATTCCCAAGGAAGGGGGGCTTGATGCTATGGCAAGCGATCGGCGCCGTCCGCGACCTGGGCCGCCTTCATGACATCGCCTCCGTCCTGATCCGTTATGGCTTTGGCGACCTGGTCCGGCGGATCGGCATGGCGGGTGCCCTGGAACGTGCAGGCCGCGTCCTGCACTGGCATGAACCGGAGGAACTGGCGCGGCTGGAGCCGCCGGCCCGCGTACGCCGGGCGCTGGAGGAGCTGGGGCCGAGCTTCGTCAAGCTGGGGCAGATCCTCGCCACCCGCGTCGATCTGTTCTCGGCGGAATGGATCGCCGAGTTCAGCAAGCTGCAGGACGCCGCGCCCGCCATCCCTTTCGCCGAGCTGCTGCCGCAGCTGACGGAGGATCTGGGCGAGCCGCCCGAGGTTATCTTTCCGCGCCTGGAGACGCAGGCGCTGGCAGCGGCCTCGCTGGCCCAGGTGCATCGCGCCTGGCTGACGGACGGCACGGCGGTCATCCTCAAGGTGCGGCGCCCCGGCATCCGGCCGATCGTCGAGGCCGACCTGCGCCTGCTGGCTCGTCTCGCCGAGATCGTTGAGGCGGAGGAGCCCGAGTTGCGCCGCTACCGGCCGCGGGAGGTGGTGCGCCAGTTCACCCTGTCGCTGCGCCGCGAGCTGGATTTTTCTGCCGAGGGCCGCAGCGCCGAGCGCATCGCCGCCCACTTCGCCGCCCACCCCGAGATCGTCGTGCCCCGCATCCACTGGCCGTGGACCGGCGAGCGGCTCAATGTGCAGGACTACGTCGAGGGCATTGCCGGCCGCGACCTGGCCGCCATGGACGCGGCCGGCCTCGACCGCAGGCTGCTGGCCCGTCGCGGCGCGCAGGCCGTGCTCAAGATGATGCTCGCAGACGGCTTCTTCCACGCCGACCCACATCCCGGCAACGTCTTCTACCTGCCGGACAACCGCATCGCCTTCATCGACTTCGGCATGGTTGGGCGCCTCTCCGAGGAGCGCCGCTATCAGCTGGCCGTGCTGTTGCACGGTCTCGTCAGCCACGATGCGGAGAAGGTGGCCGAAGTGCTGCTGGACTGGAGCGGCGGCGCCGAAGTCGACAGCGAGACCCTGCAGACCGAGATCGACGCCTTCGTCGACCAGTATCACGGCGTGCCGCTCAAGAACCTCGATCTGGGCGCCATGCTCTCCGACCTGGTCGCCATCCTGCGCGAGCACGGCCTCGCCCTGCCGCCCGACCTGGCGCTGCTGATCAAGGCCTTCATCACGCTGGAAGGCATGGGGTGCCAGCTCGACCCCGACTTCGACATGGCGGGCGAGGCCACCCCGTTTCTCGAACAGGTGTTGCTCGCCCACGCCGCGCCCAGCGCCCTGGTTCAGCGCGGCTGGCGCGCCCTGAGCAGCGCGCTCGCCCTCGTCGCCGGGCTGCCGCAAGACCTGCGCCAGCTTCTACGTGCCGCGCGACGCGGCAAGCTCCAGGTGCAAGTCGAGGTCCTGCCCCTCAAGCATTTCGGCGACCGGCTCGACCGCGCCGCCAGCCGCCTGGCGATCAGCGTCGTCACCGCCGCCCTGATCGTCGGCTCGGCCATTGTCATGACCGTCGAGCGCGCGCCCGCTTTGCCGGGCCTGCCTTCCTTCGGGCTGCTCGGCTTCATCGCCGCCGTCATCGGCGGCATCTGGGTGCTGTTCTCCATTTGGCGTGGCGGCAAGGGCTAGAGATGAAAACCCCCACTCTCAAATCTGCTTCAAACCCGCCCGCGCGCAAGGTCGGCCTGGCGCTGGGCAGCGGTTCAGCGCGCGGGCTGGCGCACATCGGCGTGCTGCGCGCCATCGAGGAGGCCGGCATCAAAGTCGATCTGGTGGCCGGCACCAGCATGGGGGCGGTAGTGGGTGCGGTCTATGCCGCCGGCAAGATGGCCGGTCTGGCCGATCGTTTTCGCGCCTTCGATTGGCGCCAGATCGCCGGTCTGCTCGACCCCGTTCTCCCCCGCTCGGGCCTGATCGACGGGCAAAGAATCGCGGACTTCGTGCGTGCCCATGTGGCAGCGGCAAACATCGAGGACCTGCCGATTCCCTTCCGCGCCGTGGCCACCTGCATCATGAGCGGCGAGGAGGTGGCGTGCGCCTCGGGCGACTTGATCGATGCGGTGCGTGCCAGCATCTCGGTGCCCGGCATCTTCACGCCGGTGCGCAGCAACGGCCGCATTCTCGTCGACGGCGGTCTGGTCAACCCGGTGCCGGTGAGCGTGGTGCGTGCCATGGGCGCAGGCCTGGTCATCGCCGTCGACCTCAACCACGACATCGTGGCGAGCCGGGTATCCCGCCCAGATTCGAACTCACAGGGAACATTCCATACCCAG
>JAAXVL010000015.1 GCA_013335535.1 Azonexaceae bacterium | reverse complement strand
CGGTTTCACATCCCGGGTGCGCTGCATTTTTTCCAGCGACTTGCCGATGGTCTGGTAGGTGACCTCGGCATTGAGCAAACGGACATCCTGCTTGACCGAGAAAATCGACAGAGTCGCCCGCTGTTCCTGCGAATAGTGTTGCCAGCCCTGCAGCGACCCGTCACCCAGCTTTTCGCCGCCGGCATACATGCAGACTTCCATGGTGTTGGCCTGCGACAGGATATCGATCCAGTCGATGCGCAGTGACTGGCCGTCGGTACGCGGTTGATCCTGCAGCAGAAAGGCGCCAGCGCCGTCGGACAACATCCAGCGCAGAAAATCCTTTTCAAAGGCGATTTCCGGATTGGTTTCCAGTTCGGCTACCCGGTGTTCCGATTCGGCGGCGAAATTGCGGGCATGCAGGATGCTGGAGGACAGCTCGGAGGCGGTCGCCACCGCGTTGCGGGCCTGTCCGGAGAGCACGCTCATCCAGGCATATTTGAGCGCCGTGATGCCGGCCACGCAGATGGCTGCGGTCGACACGACTTCGCATGCCGGAATGCCCAGTTCGCCATGCACCATGACGCCATGGTTGGGCATGATCTGATCCGGAATGGTCGTGCCACTGACCAGGCAATCGATATCGTCGGGGGAAAAACGTTCACTGGCCAGGCCGCGCACGGCTTCGGCGGTGAGTTGGGCATTGGTGTGGGTGGCTGCGCCAGTTGCCGGGTCAATGGCGTAGTGGCGCTGGCGGATGCCATTGTTGCGCAGCACGATGCGTCGGGCGCGCGACGGCTTGCCGGCGATCATGCCGAGCACTTTTTCGATATCGTCGTTGCCAACCGGCGCATTGGGCAGGAACGCCGATGTACCGTTGATGTAAACCTTGCCGCTAGGGTGCATATTTTTTTAAGTTGAATTCCTGCGAGCCGGAAGGCTGCTCCAGTTCGGCCTTGAGCCGCTCAAGCCGTGGTTTGAGCAGCGGGGAAAATAGCCATTGTAACAACAGGCTTATTGGAACGACGGTGACGATGAGCGTAATCAGGTAAACGACGAACAGCAAAAGGATGGGACGCCGCCGCCATTGGCCGCGTTTGCCAAATGCCCTGACAAGTTTGGACCAGACGCCGAATGCCCGCCGGCCGGCACGTTCGCTGATGGCCAGGCGCGCGTTGACGATTACTGCGCGCAGGCCGGTGAGCATTGGTTGCCCGGATTTTTCCTCATCATTATTCAGGCCATCGGCCAGGGCCAGCCCGAATCGGTAAGCCTGGCGAATTTCTTCGGGCGAGACGCCGGCTGGTGGCAAACCCAAAAAGCTGTCCCGCTTGCCGGTCCATACCCAGCGCGGTGTCGTGATAAAGGTGGCCAGCGGGTGGCCCTGATCGGTAAAAGCCAGGTGATCGATCAGGCGGCCGCCAGCATCGGCGATCAGTTGTTTCATGGTTTCCTGCGCCGACAGCCACATGTTGCGGCAGGCGACCAGCGTAATCACCGGTTTGCCGCTGATCAGCTTCCGGCCTTCGGCGCTTTGCAGGAAGGCTGTCATCGGCAAGGCCGGGGAGAGATACCAGACCTGGTAGGTGAGGATCACCAGATCAAACGGCGTGTCCGCGGCGATACCCAAGGGACGCAGCGGTGGGGCATCAAGCTGGACGCATTCGGGAAAGGCGTCGAAAAAATCGACGATCGGCCACGGAAAGGGAAACGGTGTTGTTGGCACCAGGGTTTCGAGATGCACGTCGTGACCGGCTGCCCGCAAGGGCGCGATGACTTGTCCGGTAATGTCCGAAAGCTGTCCGGTTTGGGAGTAATTGACGACAAGAACGCGTTTCAAGAGAGATCCGCTTAGCTGGCTAACCCTTAATTCTAACAAATCGGCTTACGCTGACGGAGTTCGGGCCTTATTCCATTCGCAAGTGCAATTTTGGTCGACAGGCTTGGGGTTTTTGGCCCAAATCGGCTATGATTCTGCTTTCCCGCAGCCTGTCTTTCCATGACCAAATTTGTTTTCGTTACGGGTGGTGTCGTGTCCTCATTGGGCAAAGGCATCGCCGCCGCGTCGCTCGGGGCCATTCTGGAATCCCGCGGCATCAAAGTCACCCACCTCAAGCTTGACCCTTACATCAACGTCGATCCCGGCACGATGAGTCCTTTCCAGCACGGAGAGGTTTTCGTCACCGAGGACGGCGCCGAGACCGATCTCGATCTCGGGCATTACGAGCGCTTCACGAGCGCCAAAATGGGCAAGCGCAACAACTTCACGACCGGCCAGATTTACGACACGGTGCTCAAGAAAGAGCGTCGCGGCGAATATCTCGGCAAGACCGTGCAGGTCATTCCGCATATCACCGACGAGATCAAGAACAAGATCAAGGCCGGCGCCGAAGGTGCCGATGTGGCCATCGTCGAAGTCGGCGGTACGGTTGGCGACATCGAGTCGCTGCCCTTCCTGGAAGCCATTCGCCAGATCGGTTTTGAAGAAGGCCGCAACAACGTCTGCTATATGCATTTGACGCTGCTGCCCTACATTCCGACCGCCGGTGAACTGAAAACCAAACCGACTCAGCATTCCGTCAAGGAACTGCGCGAAATCGGTATCCAGCCGGACATCCTGCTCTGCCGTGCCGACCGTTCGATTCCGGTCGAAGAGCGGCGCAAGATTGCGCTGTTCTGCAACGTCATGCCGGAAGCGGTCATCGAGTGCCTCGACGCCGATTCGATCTACAAGATCCCGGGCATGCTGCACGAACAGATGCTCGACGAGATCGTCTGCCACAAGCTCAACATCCTGGCCAAGGCCGCCGACCTGACCGTCTGGCAGAACCTGATCGTCGCGCTGGAGCATCCGCAGCACGAAGTGACCGTGGCTTTCGTTGGCAAATATGTTGACCTGACCGAGTCGTACAAGTCGCTGATCGAGGCGATCAAGCATGCTGGCATTCATACGCGCAGCCAGGTCAATATCGTTTATCTCGACTCCGAAGATATCGAAAAGAACGGTGTTGGCGTCTTGAAGGGCATTGATGCCATTCTGGTGCCGGGCGGTTTCGGCCGTCGTGGTACTGAAGGCAAGATTGCCGCCATTCGTTACGCCCGCGAAAACAAGGTGCCCTACCTTGGTATCTGTCTCGGTATGCAGCTCGCTGTCGTCGAATTCGCCCGTGATGTGGCCGGCATGGCCGAAGCGCACTCCACCGAGTTTGTTCAGGATACGCCTTTTCCGGTCATCGGTCTGATTACCGAATGGCTTGATGCCTCCGGCAAGGTCGAGAAACGTAGCGAAGACTCCGACATCGGCGGCACCATGCGCCTTGGCGGTCAGGTCTGCAAGCTGGCCGACGGTACGCTGGCGCGCAAGATTTACGGCGCACCGGAGATTACCGAACGCCACCGTCACCGTTATGAAGTCAATAACACCTTGCTGTCCCAGCTGGAAGCCAAGGGTCTGGTGGTTGCCGGTCGTGCGCCGGGCACCGATCTGTGTGAAATGGTCGAATTGCCGGCTGATGTCCATCCGTGGTTCGTCGGTTGCCAGTTCCACCCGGAATTCACCTCCAACCCGCGTCAAGGTCATCCGCTCTTTACGTCCTACGTGAAGGCAGCGCTGGCCAATCAAAAGGTCAAAGGCAAATGAAACTCTGCGGTTTCGAGGCTGGTCTTGACCAGCCTTTTTTCCTGATAGCGGGGCCGTGCACGGCGGAGTCTGAGCAGCTTTGCATCGACGTAGCCGGCTACATGAAGGAAGTCTGTGGTCGCCTGGGAATTCCGTACATTTTCAAAGCCTCCTACGACAAGGCCAATCGCAGCTCCGGCAAGTCGGTGCGTGGCCTGGGGCTTGAAGAAGGCCTGCGCATTTTCTCCGAGGTGCAGCGTCAGATCGGTGTGCCGGTTTTGACCGATGTGCATACCGTCGAAGACATTCCTGCTGTCGCCAGTGTTGTCGATGTCCTGCAGACGCCGGCGTTCCTCTGCCGCCAGACCGATTTTATCCATGCTGTGGCCACCTGCGGCAAGCCGGTGAATATCAAGAAGGGCCAGTTCCTGGCGCCGGGCGACATGAAGAACGTTGTCGACAAGGCGCGTGAAGTGAATGACGGCGCCGACAACATCATGGTTTGCGAGCGTGGCGCTTCATTTGGCTACAACAATCTCGTTTCCGACATGCGCAGTCTGGCCATCATGCGCGAAACCGGTTGCCCGGTTGTTTTCGATGCCACCCACTCAGTGCAGTTGCCCGGCGGACAGGGTACGACCTCCGGTGGTCAGCGCGAATTTGTGCCGGTTTTGGCGCGGGCGGCGGTAGCCGTCGGCATTTCCGGTCTGTTCATGGAAACCCACCCTTGCCCGGAAAAAGCCTGGTCGGATGGCCCGAACAGTTGGCCGCTGGATCGCATGGAAAGCTTGCTGGCGACGCTGGTGGCGCTCGACAAGGCGGTCAAGTCGGCGGGATTTGAAGAGCTGAAGTAATTCGCTGGCTGCTTCCGGTGTTGATGTTTTAATTTAAGTAGTTAATTTAACCTTCTGATAATAAGGAAGAAGTATGAGTTCAATCGTTGATGTTGTAGCCCGTGAAATTCTCGATTCCCGTGGTAACCCCACGGTCGAAGCTGATGTTCTGCTCGAGTCCGGCGTCATGGGCCGTGCCGCTGTTCCGTCTGGCGCCTCTACCGGTTCGCGCGAAGCCATCGAGCTGCGCGATGGCGACAAGGCTCGCTACCTCGGCAAGGGTGTGTTGCAGGCTGTCGAGAACATCAATACCGAGATTTCCGAAGCGATCATCGGTCTCGATGCCCAGGAACAGGCTTTCATCGATCAGACCATGATTGATCTCGACGGCACTGACAACAAATCGCGTCTCGGCGCCAACGCTATCCTCGCCGTGTCCATGGCTGTCGCCAAGGCAGCGGCTGAAGAATCTGGTCTGCCGCTCTACCGCTATTTTGGTGGCATGGGCCCGATGCAGATGCCGGTGCCGATGATGAACATCATCAACGGTGGTGAGCACGCCAACAACAGTCTGGATATTCAGGAATTCATGGTGATGCCGGTTGGTGCCGCCAATATCCGTGAAGCGATTCGCTGCGGTGCCGAGATTTTTCATGCGCTGAAGAAGTTGCTCAACAAGGCTGGTCACTCCACCGCCGTTGGTGACGAAGGCGGTTTCGCCCCGAATCTCGGCAGCCATGCTGAAGCGTTGCAGATCATCATGCAGGCGATCGAGGCCGCCGGTTACGTGCCAGGTCAGGATGTTCTGCTGGCACTCGACTGCGCCGCTTCCGAGTTCTACAAGGATGGCAAGTACAAGCTGGCTGGCGAAGGTCTGGAATTGACTTCGGCTCAGTTCGTCGATTACCTGGCCAACTTGGCTGACCAGTTCCCGATCGTTTCGATTGAGGACGGCATGTCTGAAGCTGACTGGGATGGCTGGAAGCTGCTCACCGACCGTCTCGGCAAGAATGTCCAGATCGTTGGTGACGATGTCTTTGTGACCAATACCCGTATCTTCAAGGAAGGTATCCAGAAGGGCATTGGTAATTCGATCCTGGTCAAGATCAACCAGATCGGTACCTTGTCGGAAACCTTCGCTGCCGTCGAGATGGCCAAGCGTGCCGGTTACACCGCTGTTATTTCGCATCGCTCCGGTGAAACCGAAGACAGCACCATCGCCGACATCGCCGTCGGTCTCAATGCCGGCCAGATCAAGACCGGGTCGCTGTCCCGCTCTGACCGTATCGCCAAGTACAACCAGCTCATCCGCATCGAGGAAGATCTGGGCGATACCGCATCCTACCCGGGCCGCGAAACCTTCTACAACCTGCGCTAACCTCGCATGCGCTGGCTGACGGTCGGCCTTCTCGCAGCCATCGGCCTGCTCCAGTTTCCGCTGTGGGTGGGCAAGGGTGGCTGGCTGAAGGTGTGGGAATACGACCGTCAATTGCAGCAACAGAAGGAAGTGACCAAGAAGCTGGAAATCAGGAATGCGGGCCTCGACGCCGAGGTCCGCGATCTGAAGCAGGGTTACGACGCCATCGAAGAACGCGCCCGCTTCGAGTTGGGTATGGTCCGGCAGGATGAAACCTTTGTGCAGATTCCGGAAAAGGTTCCTGGGAAATAAGCGAAATAAAGGCGTCGACCGCAGTAGTCACCAACATTTGCCTCCGTTAGAATCGTTCTCAGCAGTGCCCCTCGTAGAGCGCTCAAGGAGAACAACATGCTGCTCAAGGTTGGCGAAAAAGCTCCATCATTCTCGTTGCCGGATGCCGATATGGCGACGATCGATCTGGCGAAGTTTCAGGGGCAGAAACACATCGTTATTTTCTTCTATCCCAAAGACGGTACCCCCTGTTGTACCAAGGAGGTCACTGACTTTTCGGATCACGAGGACGAATTCCTTCGTCAGGATTGCGTGCTGTTTGGTGTCAGTCGAGACGACTGCCTGAGGCATGCAGAATTTCGCGACAAGGAAGGTATTGGCATCGAATTGCTGTCGGACGAGGAAGGTGCCGTCTGCAAGCAATATGGTGTCTGGCAGGCCAAGGAGGTGGATGGTCACAGGAAATTCGGCGTTTGCCGCTCCACCTTTATCATCGATCGTAGCGGTATCATTCGCCACGCGCTTTACAACGTCAATTACAAGGGCCACGCACTGGAAGTGCTGCGCCTGGTCAAGGAACTCAATTCATGAACACGCAGGTTGCCAAGAATTCTGTCATTACGCTCGATTACCACGTCACCGACCCCGATGGCGAAGTGGTCGATGAAGGCCGTGAGCCGCTGATTTACCTGCATGGTGGCTATGACGACATTTTTCCGCTGATCGAGGAAGCGCTGCAGGGGAAGAAAATCGGCGAATCGGTCAAGGTCAAGCTGCAACCGGATGAGGCATTTGGTGAATACGATGCCGAGATGGTTCAGATCGAGCCGCGCAAGGACTTTCCGAAGGAACTCGAGGTTGGCATGCAGTTCGAAGGCGGCCCGGAAGAGGGCAGCGAGGATGACTTCGTGATCTATCGCGTTACTGAAATTGCCGACGACAAGGTCATTCTCGATGGCAATCACCCTCTGGCCGGCATGGCCCTGATCTTTACCTGCACGGTGACGGCGATTCGCCCGGCCAGTGCCGAAGAAATCGAGCATGGCCACGTGCATGGTGGTGATGAGGACGAGGAAGGCTGCCACTAAGCGCAGGCTTATACCTCCTCCCCACGAATGCCCGCTTCGGCGGGCATTTTTTATGGCTGCTTGGGTGGCCAGGGATGGGTTTCGAAACGAAGCAGGGATGGCGATTCGGTATCAATGATGCCGCGCGTCCAGCCCATCATCGGGTAACCGAAAGTTTCGACCCGCACGAAATTGTTCATCGGCCGGCCTTGTTTGTCCCGGAGCGGATGGTCGATCCGGCTCATATGTGTGTCGCCATGGACGGCGACAACCTGGCCGGTGAATTGCGCGGTTTCTTGACGTAGCAGTTCGAGAAAATCGCGGTAGCCGTGGTGGCCGAAGCCCTGATTGAAATGTGGGAAGGCTGGGTTGGCCTGGAAGAGTAGGACAATGGCGGCCAGTTTTTCGCGCCGGGCGAGGTCGAAGTTGTCTTTGAGCCAGGCCAGGACAATCGGATTGCGCGTCAGGAATTCCGGGCTTGGTTGGCTGGTCAGCCCCCAGTTGTTGTTACCGCCCGGTACGTTGAGCGTGACAAAGAGTACCGGGCCGAGGCGGAAGCGGGTGTGTTCGGGATAGTTGCCGGCTGGGCGCTCGAGTGCCAGTTTTTTCTGGCCGAGCGATTGCGCATCGCGCCAGAACAGGCTGCGCAGCTTGTTCAGACGTTCCTGCGGGTCGTAGCTGCCATTCGAGACGCGATCACAGTCACTCCATTCGTTGTCACCGGGCACATAAACGAAGGGCACGCGTGATGCGTTGAAGAGGTTATGGCGATCAGCGAAAAGACTGTCGTCGCAGCGATCCTTGCCGGATTTGATGTCGCCGATATGGGCGACGAATTCGACCTGGCTGTCGGCGATGGCGTCGAGCATTTTGGGCAATTCGGCCCGCTCGTAGTTGGAGTAGGGCGTGTCACCGATGAGTGCGAAGCGCCAGACGTCAGCGTGTGCCTGGCTTATCGCGCCCATTAGCAGCAAGGCACATTTGAGTTTTGGCCAAAATTTCCGGTTGACCGTGGAAGTTCGTTTTTTACCGCTCAACGAAGCAAACCTTTCAGTGCGTAGAGGGCATCGAGCGCTTCACGCGGCGTCAGGGCATCAGGATCGATGGCGGCGAGTTGGCCGAGGGCGGGATGCGGTTCAGGCTCGGCCGGTTCCGGGGGGCTCTGGGCGAAAAGGTCGGGTTGCAGCGGGTCGACCGTGGCGCGTTGTTCGAATTCGCGGAGCTGCTTGCGGGCGGCGCGGACGACGGTGCTCGGGATGCCGGCCAGTGCCGCGACCTGAATCCCGTAGCTCTGGTTGGCCGGGCCTTCTTCCACCGCGTGCATGAAGACGATGCGGTCGTTGTGCTCGACGGCGCCGAGATGGACGTTGGCCAGTTCGGTGTATTCGTGCGACAGCCGGGTCATCTCGAAGTAGTGCGTGGCGAACAGCGTCAGGCAGCGGTTCTTGTCGATCAGATGGCGCAGGATGGCGAAGGCCAGGGCCATGCCGTCGAAAGTCGAGGTGCCGCGGCCAATTTCGTCCATCAGCACGAGGCTGTTGGCCGTTGCGTGATGCAGGATGGCGGCGGCTTCGGTCATTTCGACCATAAAGGTTGAACGCCCGGAAGCGAGGTCGTCGGAGGCGCCGATGCGGGTGAAGATGCGGTCGAGCGGGCCGAGCACGCAGCGGTCGGCCGGCGTGTAGCAGCCGATGTGGGCGAGCAGGGCGATGAGCGCAACCTGCCGCATGTAGGTCGATTTACCGCCCATGTTCGGGCCGGTAATGAGCAGCAGGCGGCGGTTTTCGGCCAGCAGGCAGTCGTTGGCGATGAAGGTTTCGGCATTGTTGGCCAGTTCGCCCTCGACGACCGGGTGACGGCCGCCTTCCACGGTCAACCCGATTTCTACGGCAAATTCGGGCTTGCACCAGTTACGCTTGAGGGCGGTTTCGGCGAAGCCGGCCAGCAGGTCGAGATGGGCGACGGCGCGGGCGATGATTTGCAGCGTTGGAATGACCGGTTGCAGTTCGTCGAGAATGGCCTCGTACAGCAGCTTCTCGCGGGCCAGGGCGCGTTCCTGTGCCGACAGCGCCTTGTCCTCGAAGGCCTTGAGTTCCGGCGTGATGTAGCGCTCGGCATTCTTGAGCGTCTGCCGACGGCGGTAGTCTTCCGGAATTTTTTCGGTATTGGCGTGCGTGACTTCGATGTAGAAGCCATGCACCTTGTTGTATTCGACCTTGAGGCTGGTGATGCCGGTGCGCTCGCGTTCGCGGACTTCCATGTCGACGAGATAGGCGCCGCAGTTGTCGTTGAGCGAGCGGTATTCGTCGAGGTCGGCATCGAAGCCCGGGGCAATGACGCCACCGTCGCGAATCTGCGCGGCCGGCTCGCTGCTGATGGAACGGATCAGCAAGTCGAGCGTGGCGTACGGTGTATCGAGATCGCCAAACAGTTGCCCAACAAGCGGCGAGACAGCGCCGTCCAGCGGGGCACGAAGGCCATCGAGGCGGGCCAGCGATTCGCGCAGGCTGGCCAGATCGCGCGGCCGGGCGTTACGCAGGGCGATACGGCCGGCGATGCGTTCGATGTCGGCGATGCCGCGCAGGCCGCGGCGGATTTCGCCGGCGATGCGGCCGTAATCGTCGACCAGGAATTCGACGGCTCCATGGCGAGCTGCGGGCAGATCGCGTTCGCGCAGCGGGTGATGCAGCGTGTGACGGAGCAGGCGCGAACCCATGCTGGTCACGCAGTTGTCGAGCAGCGAGAACAGCGTTGGCGAGGGCTGGCCGCGCAAGGTTTCGGTCAATTCAAGATTGCGCCGGGTGGCGAGGTCGAGGCCGAGGTAGGCGCCTTCGATTTCCACGGTCAAGCCGCGCAGATGGGTCAGTTTTCCGGCCTGCGTTGCCTGTGCGTACTGGAGCAGGGCGCCAGCGGCGGCGATGGCCGGCTTCAGACCTTCAGCGCCGAAACCGGCCAGCGAAGCGACTTCAAACTGATCGCAGAGCAGGCGGCGGGCGGAGTCGAATTCGAAATACCAGTCCGGCTGCCGGGTGCGGGCAACGTCGAGGCCGAAATTGGGCGTCCAGCTTTCCGGGTAAAGGATTTCGGCCGGGCGGATGCGTTCAAGGGCCGCCGGAATCTGCTCCGCCGGTACTTCGAGCAGCACGAATTCGCCGCTGGCCAGGTTGAGCCGGGCCAGACCGGCGGTATTGCGCAGCGTGGTGACGGCGAGCAGCCAGAGGTCCTGCTTGTCATCGATCAGCGCCGCATCGGTCAGCGTGCCAGGCGTCACGATGCGCGCCACAGCCCGTTCGACCGGCCCCTTGCTGGTGGCAGGATTACCGATCTGCTCGCAGATCACTGCTGATTCGCCAAGCTTGACCAAGCGGGCGAGGTAAGGCTCGAGCGAATGGAAAGGGATGCCGCACATCTTGATCGGCACGCCAGCCGACTGGCCGCGCGTGGTCAGCGTGATATCGAGCAGGCGAGCCGCCTTTTCTGCGTCTTCATGAAAAAGCTCGTAGAAATCGCCCATCCGGTAGAACAGTAGCGTGTTCGGGTGGTTTGCCTTGAGCGCCAGATATTGGCGCATCATCGGGGTATGTTTGGAAAGGTCGGGCGCGGCGTCTTTAACCATGTGTCTTGTTGTTCTTTGTATGCGTGGCGGGCTTATTGCCGGATTTCGCGGGTATTGTCGGGTGGAGGGAATTCGCCGGTGCTGCGGAAAGGATTGATGTCGAGGCCTCCACGGCGGGTATAGCGGGCATGGACCGCCAGCGCCTCAGGCGCGCAATGCTTCTGGATGTCGGTGAAAATCCGCTCGACGCACTGTTCGTGGAATTCGTTGTGGTTGCGGAACGAAACGATGTAGCGCAGCAGGCCGGCCCGGTCGATGGGGCGGCCGCGGTAGCGGATAACGACCATGGCCCAGTCGGGCTGGCCGGTGACCAGACAGTTCGATTTGAGCAAATGGGAGAACAGCGTTTCTTCGACGACTTCGCCAGGCAGCGTGGTCAGGAGCTCGGGGGCAGGCTGGTAGCGGTCGCAGGCAATATCCAGATCGTCGAGACAGATCCCTTCCGGAATGCCGATCACGGCTTGCGGGCGATTGGCTAGCGGTTCGAGCGCGACGCCGAGCGGCTTGCCGGCGGCAGCCGAGAGGTCGTGCTCCAGCGTCCGTGAGACGGTTGCGACATCGGCAAAAGTGCTCTGGTTGAAGGAGTTCAGGTACAGCTTGAAGGACTTCGATTCGATCAGGTTCGGGCTGTCCGCCGGTACGCGGAAGGTGCCGACGGCAACGACCGGTTTGCCCTTCGGATTGAGCCACGACAGTTCGTAGGCATTCCACAGATCCTCGCCGATAAAGGGCAGGGCGCCATCGGCAATGCCGAGCTCGCTGCGTTTGAGCTGGCGCGGAATAGGGTAGAGCAACTCGGGCGCGTAGTGGCTCTGGTATTCCGTGGCCTTGCCCAAGGGCGAGGCGCTACTGGGGTCAGGTGGCGTGATCGACGAATTCATGGGCGCTGATTTTACCGCAAGGCCTCAAGGCATCTGCAGTTCGATCAGATGCGGGCCGCCGGCAGCAAGCGCCGCGCGCAGTGCCCGGCTGAAATCCTGAATCGAATCAGCTCGGCTGAAACCAAGGCTGAAAGTCTGCGCCGCATCCTCGAAACTGATTTGTTGCGGGGTGCGCCAGCCTTGCTCGAATTCAGGTAGATCGCTTTGGGGCAGGTGATCGAAAATACCGCCCCCGCCGTTGTTGACTACGACGATCACGGCATTTCGACCCCGGGCCAGCGCCAGTCCTCCGAGGTCGTGCTGGGTGGTCAGGTCGCCAAGCAGGGCAACGACGCTGCCATGAACGGCAGAAATCCCCAAGGCCGTCGAGATATTGCCATCGATACCGCTGGCGCCGCGGTTGCCGTAAAAGTGGATGGTTTTCTCGCTGCACCCTGAGAGACTGTCGAGCTGACGAATGGCCAGCGAGTTGCCGATGAAAAAAGGAGTGGCATCCGGTGTTTCCTCTAGCATGACCCCAATGTGGCCAGCGTCAGCCATTTCCGAGGCGATGCTTTCCTGCTCGGCAAAGTCCTGTCGCCAGGCGCGAGGAGCGGCAACGGGCGATTCTGCCAGTAGCGCTGAGCAGACATCGGCAGGCTCGGCGCGGAACAGGTGGGTCAGCCGGTGGGCTGGATCGCTCCAGCGCGGCCATGGCTCGACCACCGCGTGGGTGTTCCGGATTTCACTCACGTAGTTTTGCAGGTTGCGGGTGACCGGGAATGCGCCGAAGCGTAAGACCCATTCCGGTCGATGCAGGTCGGCAAATGCCCGATTGTTCAGCCAGTGGTTGTAGCGCACACACAAATGCGAGCGGTCATGGTTGCCGTAGCGCATGCCGGACAGCGGTTCGGCAAGGATCGGGCAATCAAGCTGTTTGGCCAGGGCGGCAATGGCATTGTGATTCTCGTGCTGGCCAGGCATTTCGCCGCAGATGATGACGCCGGGACGTCCGCTGATGCAACCGGCGAAGTGGCGAATATCTTCCGCTGCTGGCAGTTGCCCCGGACGGGCTAGGCGGATGGGTTCCGGAATTTCTCCATTTGCACTATCGCTCGATGGAAGCAGCGGCTCGCGGAATGGTTGGTTGATATGGACCGGGCCAGGGTGGGGCCAGGTAGCCTTCTCATAGGCACGGGATGCTAAACGGTGCAGGTAAGCGCTGTCGAATCCGTCGTGCGGAGCGCCAAGCGCATGGCTGGCGCGGACGTGTAAGCCGAAAAGCCCATTCTGGGCGACAGTTTGATTCGCTCCACAGTCCTGCAGTTCTGGCGGGCGATCCGCCGATATAAGGAGCAGCGGAACGCCAGACTGGCTGGCTTCGATGATAGCCGGAAGCCAGTTGGCCGGGGCCGTTCCTGAGGTGGCTAGTACCAGTACCGGGCGCCGGCTGGCTTTAGCGATGCCAAGTGCAAAAAATGCAGCGCTTCGCTCGTCGACCACGATATGGCAGCGCAACCGTGGCTCGCGCAATATGGCGAGCGCCAGAGGCGTAGAGCGCGAGCCGGGAGAAATGACCGCATCGCAGGCGCCCGCCGCAACAAAACCGGCGATCATGGCCTGCGACCAGCAGAAATTGAGCGTACCTGTATCGGTCATCGTTTTCGTTGCACGGCTGAAAGCGTCAAATTGTAGTCGCAGCGAGGCTCCCGGAAACGTTGCCACGTGCTATTATTCGCCACTCGCTGCAGCCCGCCAACATCGGGTGTCGCGATGCGGAGTGGTAGTTCAGTTGGTTAGAATACCGGCCTGTCACGCCGGGGGTCGCGGGTTCGAGTCCCGTCCACTCCGCCAGCTACCGTCAAGCCCGAAAGCGTCAGCTTTTCGGGCTTTTCTATTTTAGATGAGGTTTCCCTAGGGTAATACCGGGTTCCCTGTCTTTTCCCGCTGGCATAAGCTATGACCGAATAATACAAATAAGCCAAGGTATTCGGTAATGTCAGAGAGCGGCAGTAATCGTAAGGGTAGCGACTTCTGCAATCTGGAGTATTTGCTGGTTAATCTGGGGCGAAACCAGGCGGCTGCAGAACGACTGATTCACATTTTTCTTGAAAATGTTCCGACGCTATGTCGGCGACTGGAAAAAGCAGCAGCAGAGGGCGACCTGCCGGCGCTGAGAGATGCACTCCATGATATTCGCAGCAGTTGCGTTCTGTTCTCCGGAAACCAGTGTCTGGACCAAGCTCGCGACATTGAACAGCTCGTCCGCGAACAGCTTCTTGAATCCACGCATGGCAATTCAGCACTCGACTGGTCGTCGATGTCGGCATCCTTGTGTCTGTGCCTGCAGTGCATGGCAGCAGAACTGGAAGGTTATTTGCTAAACGGGACGGGTTAAAAGGGCTGGGTTGAGTTGCTGCCCATTCAGGGGCAACTGACGATGCCGGTATGGAGCGCGAATCGGGTCAATCCGGTTACATCGTGGACGCCGATTTTTTCCATCAGGCGACTGCGGTGAAATTCGACAGTTTTTGGGCTGATGCCCAGTTCGCGGGCGATTTCCTTGGTGGTTCTGCCTGATGCGACATGGCGGAGAATTTCGGTTTGCCGTGTGGTTAGTCGCGAACTCTGCCCAGACTCGTTTTCTGCTTCCGAGCGCAAGTTCATTGCACTGAGTTTTGGCGACAGGAAATTTTCTCCATCAAGCACCATGGTCAATGCCTGTACTAGCTCGGCAAGAACGAAATCCTTCAGTAAGTAACCGTTGACGCCGGCGGCAAGCGCCTGTTCGACAATTTCCCGGCGCTCAATACTGGATAGCACAAGGATTCTTGTTTTCTGATCGAACTGGCGAATAGTCCGTGCCACCTCGATGCCGGATGGCCCAGGCATGGCGATATCGAGCAGGACAACGTCGGGCTGGATGCTACGGATAGCTGCGATGGTTTCATGGCCATCAGCGCATTCGGCCTCGATCAAATATCCGGGAAGCGTTTCGATAATGGCGCGGATGCCGGCCCGTATCAATAACTGGTCATCTGCGAGAACAATTCGTATCGTATTCATGGTTATTTCAAGGATAAGCCAAAGTCAGGCAACCCGGGTTGCGAAACGACGTAGTCATTTATGCCTATGGTCATGCGATGGGCAAAAATGATAAGGCCAAAGCCGTGGGCTTTAGCGAATGCGTTCCTTCATGGCGCGCTGAGCTTCGCGCTTCGAGTCCTTGTCCAGTTCGTCGGCTCGCTTGTCGTGCTGTTTCTTGCCTTTGGCCAGGCCGATTTCGAGCTTGATCCGGCCACGCACGAAATGCAGGTCTATGGGCACCAGGGTGTAGCCTGCTCGCTCGACCTTGCCGATCAGCTTGCCGATTTCGTTGGCGTGCAGGAGTAGCTTTCGTGTGCGAATCGGGTCGTGCTGGTTGTGGGTAGAGGCCGTCGCCAGCGGGCTGATATGCATCCCGATCAGGAAGATTTCCCCGCTCTTGATGATGACGTAGGATTCCTTGATGTTCATTCGGCCGGCGCGAATGGCCTTGACCTCCCAGCCTTCGAGGGCAATGCCTGCTTCGTACTTTTCTTCGACAAAGTAGTCGTGAAAGGCTTTTTTGTTGACCGTAATGCTCATGCTACCGGCTGTTCCTTTAAAATCGCGATTCTACAGGAAACAGGAATACTGCCGCTGCATGGCCCTCGTTGAAAAGACCGTATTGATCGAGCAATCCGCCGAACGCATGTTCGAGCTGGTGGACTACTGCGAGGATTACCCCGCGTTCCTGCCTTGGTGCAGCCATACCGAGGTGAAATATCGCGATGCGGCGAAAACAGTTGCAACGCTACACATCAATTACCACTCTGTTAAGTCCTGTTTTACGACGGAAAATGACAAGGACTTTCCCCGATTGATGAAAATTCGTCTGGTTGATGGTCCGTTCCGCCATCTGGAGGGGGCATGGCATTTCAAGGCGCTGGCCGAAAATGCCTGCAAGATTGAATTCCAGTTGCACTACGAGTTTTCCAGCAAATTGTTCGAGAAGGTGATCGGCCCGGTGTTCAGTCATATCGCCAATACCTTTGTCGACGCTTTCGTGCGTCGAGCCACGCAGGTTTATGGAGTCAGCCATGGCTGAAATGTTGAATGTCGAAGTTTGTTATGCCCTGTCCAACAAGCAGGAGTTGGTCCGTATCAAATTGAGCGAAGGGGCGACGCTGCAACAGGCGCTCGAGGCTTCAGGGCTGCTCGAAAAGTATCCGGAAATCGACTTGAAGAAAAACAAGTTCGGTATCTGGAACAAGCTTTCAAAAGTCGACTCGGTGTTGCGCAACCAGGACCGCGTTGAAATTTACCGACCGCTCATCGCTGACCCGAAAGAGGTTCGCAAGCAGCGAGCGGCGGAGGGCAAGGTCATGAAAAAAGGCGCCGGGGATGCCGACGCCGAGAGCTGAGTCGGATGCCTGCTTATTTGCAGGCGTCAGCCACAAATTTGCGGGCGCGTTCGAGTTCCTGATCGCGCTGAGCTGAGTCCATGAGCTTGCGCTCGCCGTTGTCGTCCAGAGTACTGAGCGGTTGATTCGATTCCAGCGTTGCCACGCTACGCCGGGCACGTTCGCAGTTGTCACGCTTTTCGGCCTCGGCTGCTTGTTTGTCGGCCTTTTCCTTCGCTTCCTGCTGTCTTTTCTTGAAGTCGAGATCTTTTTCCGCCACCGTCTTTGGCGCCTCGGCTGCTTTCGGGGTATCGGCTGTTTTTTCTGGAATGGTCTCCGAGACAACGGCTGGCTTTACGCCGCCGATGGATCGCCGCCCCTTGGCTGTGGCCGGTGGCGGGACGTCTGAAACGACTGTCTGGCCATTGCTGTCCTTCCACTGAAAGGTTTCCGCATCGGCGGAAAGGCTTGCCACGGTCAACGGGAAAAACAGCGCAAAAATGAAAGTGGATTTCGAGGTCATCTGGGTTTCCTTGGCTTTTCTGTATAATACGATTTTGTGACCTTGGATTAAAGGCTAAAGGCCATGCGACTGCTGCAAAAAGCCCTGACTTTCGACGACGTTCTGCTCGTCCCCGCACACTCCCAGATTCTTCCCCGCGACGTTAGCCTGGCCACCCGGCTGACCCGCAACATCACCCTGAACCTGCCTCTGCTTTCCGCCGCCATGGATACCGTGACGGAAGGTCGCCTCGCCATTGCGATGGCGCAGGAAGGCGGTATCGGCATCATTCACAAGAACCTGTCGCCCAAGGCACAGGCGGCCGAAGTGGCCAAGGTGAAGCGATTTGAATCGGGCATCCTCAAGGATCCCATCACCGTTTCGCCGACCATGACCGTGCGTGATGTGATCGAGATCACCCGCCAGTACCGGATTTCCGGTCTGCCGGTTATCGATCGTTCGGGCAAGGTTGTTGGTATCGTGACCAATCGCGATCTGCGCTTCGAGACCAATCTCGATCAGCCGGTCAAGGCCATCATGACGCCGCGCAAGCGTCTGGTTACCGTCCGGGAAGGCGCCAGCGTCGAGGATGCCAAGGAGCTGATCCGCAAGCACCGCCTTGAGCGCGTGCTGGTTATTGACGATGAATGGCACATGCGTGGCCTGATCACCGTCAAGGACATTCTGAAGTCTACCGAACATCCGCTGGCCAACAAAGACTCTTCCGGTCGTCTGCGTGCCGGTGCGGCTGTCGGTGTCGGTGCCGGTACCGAGGAACGTGTCGAACTGCTGGCTGAAGCCGGTGTTGACGTGATCGTCGTCGATACGGCCCACGGTCACTCGCAGGGCGTGCTCGACCGCGTTCAGTGGGTCAAGAAGAACTATCCGCAGATCGAAGTCATTGGCGGCAATATCGCTACGGCCGATGCAGCGCGGGCGCTGGTCGACATGGGAGCCGATGGCGTCAAGGTCGGCATCGGTCCTGGTTCCATCTGCACGACGCGTATCGTTGCCGGTGTCGGTGTGCCGCAGATCACCGCCATCCAGAACGTTTCCGATTCGCTCAAAGGTACGGGCGTGCCGATGATTGCCGACGGGGGCATCCGCTACTCCGGCGACATCGCCAAGGCCATTGCTGCCGGTGCCGATACGGTCATGCTAGGCGGCCTGTTCGCCGGTACTGAAGAGGCCCCGGGCGAAGTTGAACTGTTCCAGGGACGTTCCTACAAGTCTTACCGTGGCATGGGTTCGCTGGGTGCCATGCAAGCCGGTTCTTCCGACCGCTACTTCCAAGAAACCACCTCGAATGTGGACAAATTCGTGCCGGAAGGCATCGAAGGCCGTGTCCCATACAAGGGTTCCGTGCTCGCCGTGATCCACCAGTTGATGGGTGGCCTGCGTTCCTCGATGGGTTACCTCGGCAGCCCGACGATTGCCCACATGCACGACAACGCCTGTTTCGTCGAAATCACTTCGGCTGGTATCCGCGAGTCTCACGTCCACGACGTGCAGATCACCAAGGAAGCGCCGAACTACCACCTCGACTGATCTTTTCCGTGTTACTGAGGGCGGCTCCGGGAGCCGCCCTTTTTATTCAAGGTTTTGAAAATGGCTCACCAGAAAATCCTCATCCTCGATTTCGGTTCTCAGGTTACCCAGCTGATCGCCCGCCGCGTGCGCGAAGCCAAGGTCTTCTGCGAAATCCATCCCTACGACGTTTCGGACGAATTCATTCGTAGCTACGGCGCCAAGGGCATCATTCTGTCCGGTGGGCCGAGCTCGGTGACCGAGGGCGACACGCCGCGCGCGCCGGAGGTGGTCTTTTCGCTCGGCGTTCCGGTGCTGGGCATTTGCTACGGTATGCAGACCATGGCGCAGCAGCTCGGTGGCAAGGTGATGACCGCGGAAGCAGCGGGCAAGGCGCGTGAATTCGGTTATTCGGAAGTCCGTGCTCATGGTCATACGGCGCTGCTAAACGATATTGCCGATTTCACGACGGCCGAAGGCCACGGCATGCTCAAGGTCTGGATGAGTCATGGCGATTCAGTCATGGAACTGCCGGCCGGCTTCAAGAAAATGGCGTCGACGCCGTCCTGTCCGATTGCCGCGATGGCCGACGAGGACCGCAAGTTCTACGCCGTCCAGTTCCACCCGGAAGTGACCCACACGCTGCAAGGCCGCGCCATTCTTGAGCGTTTCGTGCATGGCATCTGTGGTTGCGGCACCGACTGGGTCATGGGTGACTACATCGCCGAAGCCGTGGCTTCCATCCGCGCCCAGGTCGGTACCGATGACGTCATTCTGGGTTTGTCCGGTGGCGTTGATTCGAGCGTTGCTGCTGCGCTGATCCACCGTGCCATCGGTGACCAGCTCACCTGCGTTTTCGTCGATCACGGCCTGCTGCGTCTGAACGAAGGCGACATGGTCATGGACATGTTCGCCCGCAACCTCGGCGTCAAGGTCATTCGTGTTGATGCGGTCGATGACTTCATGGGCAAGCTGGCCGGCGTTTCCGACCCGGAGCAGAAGCGCAAGATCATTGGCAAGGAATTCGTCGAGGTCTTCCAGGCTGAATCGAAGAAGCTGACCGCTGCCAAGTGGCTGGCGCAGGGCACCATCTACCCGGATGTCATTGAGTCGGCAGGCAAGAACAAGAAGGGGGCGCACACCATCAAGAGTCACCACAATGTCGGTGGCTTGCCGGAAGACATGCACCTCAAGCTGCTCGAACCGCTGCGCGAGCTGTTCAAGGACGAGGTCCGCGAACTTGGCGTGGCGCTTGGCCTGCCGCGCGAGATGGTCTACCGCCACCCGTTCCCTGGGCCGGGTCTGGGCGTGCGCATTCTTGGCGAGGTCAAACTGCAGTCGGCACATCTGCTACAACGTGCCGATGCCATTTTTATCGATGAATTGCGGTCGACCGTGGCAAGCGAGCGCGATGTGGCGGCCGGTGCCTGTACCGCGGCCGACATCGGCAAGAGCTGGTACGACCTGACTAGCCAGGCTTTCGCCGTCTTCCTGCCGGTCAAGAGCGTTGGCGTAATGGGCGACGGACGCACCTACGAAAACGTGGTTGCCCTGCGCGCTGTCGTAACCAGCGATTTCATGACGGCCCATTGGGCGCATCTGCCTTACGACCTGCTTGGCCGCGTCTCGAACCGGATCATCAACGAAGTGCGTGGCTTGAACCGGGTTGTCTATGACGTTTCGGGCAAGCCGCCGGCGACCATCGAGTGGGAGTGATTTAGCTCCTGCTTCTGGAAAATGAGACAAAGCCCGGTTTTTCCGGGCTTTGCCTTTTTCAGGCATTCCTTAACCGCTTGCTGTCCTCGCCGTGCCGCTCAGGGGCGGTGCATCTGCGACACGAATTTGCCGGTGAAACAGGCCGATATTGAGGGCAAGCGTTGCTGTCAGCAGCAGCGCGGCGCCAAGATTGTGGGCGACGGCGATGGCCAGTGGCAAACCGAGCAGAACGTTAGTGATGCCCAGGCTGATTTGCGCCAGCAACAGGGCTGCGAGCAGGCTGCCCCAGGTTTGCCAGCGACGGATACCGGTTCTGAACAGCGCGATGGCCAGCAGGACAGTTGTCAGCGTGACGACGAGGGCGCCTAGGCGGTGGCTCCAGTGAATTGCCGTCAGGGCGGCTAGCGACAGGAGCTGGCCGTCTGCTGTCTGGCCGAGTTCGCGGTGCAGGCTGAAGGCGTGGGAGAAATCCATGTCGGGCAGCCATTGGCCCTGGCAGGTCGGAAAATCCGGGCAGGCGAGGGCGGCGTAATTGCTGCTGACCCAGCCGCCGAGGGCGATCTGGATGACGATTGCCACTAGTGCTGCGAAAGCTAGCCCGCGCGTAGCTGGACCAATGGGCTCATCCGATTTTGCCTCGCGGCGGGCGATGGCCATACCGATGAGGATGGAGAGCGTCGTCATGCCACCGATCAGATGCAGGGTGACGATGACCGGTTTGAGCAACAGCGTAACGGTCCACATGCCGAGCGCCGCCTGCAGGGTGACGATGCCGAGCAGCGCGGTCGGCAGGGCCGGCGACTGGCGGCTACGGTATTCCTTGCGCCAGGCGAGGATGCATAGCGCCAGGATGAGCAGGCCCAGGGTGCCGGCGAGATAGCGGTGGAGCATTTCCTTCCATGCCTTGCCGGTGTCAAGCGGCCGGTCCGGGTAAGCTTGCGCGGCCGCTTGCTGCTCATGGTGCGCTTCGGGAACGCCCAGCCAGTGGCCGTAGCAGCCTGGCCAGTCGGGGCAGCCGAGGCCGGCGTCGGACAGGCGGACATAGGCGCCGAGGGCGATGACTGCGAAGGCGAGCAGGGTGGCGACGAGCAGCAGGCGACGGTAGAGGCGCATCGGCGGATCAGAACAGGCGGTCGATGAAGAGGGCGGCGAAGAGCAAGGTCAGGTAGAGGATGGAGTAGCGGAAGGTGCGGCGGGCCAGGGTGTCGCTGTAGTTGCGGCAGAGGGCGATGGCGTAGCCAAGGAAGACGAGGTCGAGCAGGCTGATGGCGATCAGGTAGAACGTGCCGCTCATCCCGAGCGAGACCGGGATCAGGCTGGCGGCGGCGAGCATCACGGTGTACCAGAGGATGTGCTGGCAGGTGAAGGCGATGCCGTGGGTGACCGGCAGCATGGGCAGGCCGGAGCGGGCGTAGTCGTCACGCCGGTAGCAGGCCAGCGCCCAGAAGTGCGGCGGCGTCCACAGGAAAATGATCAGGAAGAGGACCAGCGGTTCGGCGGAAACATGGCCGGTCATCGCCGTCCACCCGAGCAGCGGCGGCATGGCGCCGGAGGCACCGCCGATGACGATGTTCATCGGCGTCGCCGGTTTGAGGATCAGGGTGTAGATGACGGTGTAGCCCACGAAGGTGGCCAGCGTCAGCCACATGGTCAGGTCGTTGATATAAGTGTGAAGCAGCCACAGGCCGGCGGCACCGAGGGCGGTGGCGAGCGTGATCGTTTCGAGCGGTGAGATGTCGCCGCGGGCTGTGGCGCGCCAACTGGTGCGCGCCATCTTGGCGTCGACGGTGCGTTCGACCAGGCAGTTCAGCGCGGCCGCAGCGAAGGAAACCAGCGCGATGCCGAGCGAAGCGACAGTGAAGCGCAACAGCGGCGGGAAATCCGGCGTCGCCAGGCACATGCCGATCATCGCGGTGAATACGATCAGGCTGTTGACCCGGGGTTTGCACAGGTGGCTGAAGGCGGCCAGGCGTTGGCCGAGGCTCAGGGTGGGGGCTGTCGCGGTGTGCATGGAGATTCTCCTAGCCGGTCCAGGCGTATTTGAGTAGGCGGTCGAGGTCGGCGCGCATGCCTTGCGGGCTGGCGTCGGGGGGGTAGGTCATGATCACGAGCCCCTGTGGATCGACGAGTAGCACGGGGTCGGTGATTTGGGTGAGGGAGCCGGATGGGGAGGTAAGCATCATCAGGTCGGGTTGGCTGGCGTGCAGGGCGAGCAGGGCTGGGTCGTTAGGCTGGTCGGTCAGCACGGCGCGGCTCAGGCGACCCATGTTTTTGTAAAGGGCGACATGGATGCGGCGCATTTCGTCGAGACGGGTCGTGCATTCGGTGGAACAAGAGCCGCGGACATGGAGAACAAGTTTCCATTTTTCGGCATTTTTTCCGGTTGACCGTGGGAATGGCTCCGGTAGCTGGATGGGGCGCGCAAGTAGATGGCCGTGATGTGATGTTTGTGGTGGTTGCCAGCCGCCGAAATAAAGGCCGGCCCCGATGACGAAGGGCAAGGCGAGCAGGCAGACGATGAGCACCAGCATGAGCCGGCCCTGGCGCTGATTGGGGTGCGGATGGATGGCCGCGCTGTTCATGTCCGGCGGATCAGAAAATAGGCCCAGATGCCGACGCTGGCGATGGCGAAACCGAACCATTGCAGGGCGTAGCTGCGGTGGCGGTCGGCCCGTTCGTCCGGGCGCGGCCAGTCGCGCACATAGCCGCCCGGTGCCGTTGGATCGAGCTGGATGACCAGGCCTTGCAGCGGGTAGGGCACAGCCGAGCGGAAGCGTTCGATGTCGAGGTTCTGCCAGACCGGCGCCCAGCCGCTGGTTGGTTGCTGCATCAAGTTAAAAAACCGTTGGGTTGGCAGTACGGTGATCCCGCTCAGTTCGATTTCACCGGTCGGCACCTCGGCCACCGGCTGCTGTTGGTGATCGGCCGGGGCGGCCAGCCAGCCGCGATTGACCAGCACATGCATGGTCGATCCAGCCAGTTGCAGGGGCGTGATGACGTGATAGCCGGCCTGTTCCTGATGCAGGCGGTTGTCGATCAATACCTGGTGGGCAGCGTCGTAGGTACCGCGCAGGATGACCCGGTGATGGCGTAGCGACTCGACATCGGCCAGCGTGATTGGCATGGCAATGGCGGCGTCGTGGCTGCGGGTGTCGAGTTCGATTTGCAGCGCAGTTTTGGCCTCGGCCTTGCGCCATTGCCAGAGGCCGAGCGAGATGAAGACCGGGAGCAGCACCGCCAGCAGCAAGGCGCCAAGGATCACCGCCTGCTTGCGGCTGGCCCTTGCGGCGCCGCCCGGCCGGCGCGCATACTGGGCCACGGAAATCCCTTCGGAGGCTTCGCCCATGCTAAAGCTAGTGGTCGTTTTGCTGTTGGTGGCCATAGTCGGCAGCCTGTTCTCCGGGCTCTTCTATCTCTACCGCGACCGGGGCGCCGGCGAGCGGACGGTGCGGGCGCTGACCCTGCGCATCGGGCTGTCCATCGCGCTCTTCCTGGTGCTGCTGGCCGGGTTCAGGTTCGGTCTCATACCCGGCTACACCCAGTAGACGAAGACGAAGAGGATCAACCAGACCACATCGACGAAGTGCCAGTACCAGGCCACCGCCTCGAAGGCGAAGTGGCGTTCTGCGCTGAAATGGCCGCTCAGGCTGCGCAGCAGGATGACAGCGAGCATGATGGTACCGAGCGTGACGTGGAAACCGTGGAAGCCGGTCAGCATGAAGAAGGTCGCCCCGTAGGCACCGGCGCCCATGGTCAGACCGAGCTCGGCATAGGCGTGGTGGTATTCGTAGGCCTGGAAGCCGAGGAAGGTGCTGCCAAGTAGTACCGTGGCCGCCAGACCGAGCGCCAGTTGGCTACGCTTGTTGCGCAACAGCCCCCAGTGCGCCCAGGTGACGGTGGCGCCTGAACTCAGCAGTAGCGCTGTATTTAGTGCCGGAATACCCCAGGCACCCATCGGCGTGAAATTGGCGCCCTTCGGCCCGCTGGTTGGCCAGGTGCCGGCAAACTCCGGCCACAGGCTGAAGCCGTGGGCGCCTTCCATGCCGCCCAGCGTCGGTACTGAAATCACCCGGACGTAAAATAGCGCGCCGAAGAAGGCGGCAAAGAACATCACTTCGGTGGCGATGAACCAGATCATGCCGTAGCGGAATGAGCGGTCCTCCCAGTCGCGGTAGGCACCGCTCTGCGATTCGCCGATGACCTTGCCGAACCAGCCGAAGAGGACATAGAGGATGACCGCCGTGCCGCCGAACATGACCCATTTGCCGGCACCGAAGTTGTTGATGAGCTGGATGAAACCGAAGGCGAGCAGGAACATGCCGACCGACAGGATCACCGGGTACAGGCTGGGCTGGGGAACGAAATAGTGATCCGCGTGTGCGGCGTGAGCTGGAGCGGTTTTCATCGGGCCTCCCTGCTGCTGGTCAGTGTCTGGCGTTGTCCATCGATGCTGAAAAAGGCGTAGGACAGGGTGATGTGGCTGATATTGCGGTCGACCTCGGGTTTGACGATGAACGCCAGCGGCATTTCGCGCGCCTCACCTGGACCTAGCGTTTGCTGCGAAAAACAGAAGCATTCGATCTTTTCGAAGTGTTGTGCAGCCTGACCGGGAGTCACGCTTGGTACGGCCTGTCCGACTATCGTCCGGTTTGACGTATTGCGCACCAGATAGCTGACTTGCTGCAGCTCGCCGGGGTGGATGTCGAGGCTGATAGTCAGTGGCCGCATGTCCCAGGGCAGGCCGGGCATTACGGTGCCGGTGAATTCAACACGGACAGTGCGCCCGGTATCGACCTTTGGGGCCGGAGCGGCAGCGCTCTGCAGTCCGCCGACCCCGAAACCGTCGCGAATTTCACCTGAGCCGACGCCCAAGCCGGCCGTCTTGCCATTGAAGCCGGTGGCTGCGCAGAGTACGTCATAAAGCGGCACCAGCGCGAAGGCAAAAACGAAAGCCCCGGCCACCATCAGCAACAGCTTGCCGATCAGGCGGTTATGGCGAGCTGGGGTGGGCTGGACATGTTCCATGGTGCTAACGCTTGATGAACAGGCCGATGAGGTAAATGACCAGTACGATAGCGCCGAGCAGCCAGCCAAGGCGGCGTGACGCGGCACGGCGGTGGGCGAGGTCGGCATCGGTGAAAGCCGGGGTCAGGTGCTCGTCGCTCATTTGATCACCGGCTGGATTTCCCAGCTATGGTGGGGCGGTGGCGATGAGAGCTCCCATTCCAGGCCCTCCGCCCCCTCCCAGACGCGGCTCTCGACCTTTGGGCCGCCCCGCACACAACACCAGATGTTCCAGGCAAATAGCAACTGGCTGATACCGAGGACAAAGGCGCCCAAGGTCGAGATCGCATTGAACTCGGCGAACTGCAGGGCGTAGTCGGGAATGCGTCGCGGCATGCCGGCCAGGCCGAGGAAAAACTGGGGAATGAAGGTCAGATTGAACGAAAAGACCGTCAGCCAGAAATGCAGCTTGCCTAGCTTTTCGCTGTACATGTGGCCGGTCCATTTGGGCAGCCAGTAATAGACGCCGGTCATGACGCCCATGATGCCGCCGGCGAACAGCGCGTAATGGAAGTGGGCGACGACGAAATAGCTGTGATGGTACTGGGCATCGGCCGCGACATCGGCAAGGATCAAGCCGGTCAGGCCGGCAATGCCGAACAGCACGATGAAGCCAACGGCGAACAGCATCGGCGTCTCGAATGTCATCGCGCCTTTCCACATCGTTGCGATCCAGCAAAAGAAGAGCACGGCCAGCGGCAGCGAAATGGCCATGGTGCTGAACATGAAGTAGATCAGCGCCGGCACCGGCATGCCGGCCGTAAAGAAGTGGTGCGCCCAGACGACGACCGAAAGCAGGCCGATCGCAATGAAGCTATAGACCTGCGCCTTGTAACCATAGGCCGGCTTGCGCGAGAACGTCGACAGCACGTGCGGCATCAGGCCCCAGACAGGAAGCAGCAGGATATACACCTCGGGATGACCGAAGAACCAGAACAGGTGCTGGAAGAGGATGGGATCGCCGCCGCCGGCCGCGTCGAAGAAATGCGTGCCGAAATGACGGTCGGTGAGCAGCATGGTCACCGCACCGGCCAGCACGGGCAGCGTAGCAATGAGCAGGAAGGCGGTGATCAGCCAGCCCCAGGCAAAGAGCGGCAGCTTCATCATCGTCATGCCAGGGGCGCGCATGTTGAAGATGGTGACGATGATGTTGATCGAGCCCATGATCGACGAAATGCCGAGGATGTGAACGGCGAGGATGGCGAAATCGACCCCCATGCCGCCCTGCACCGAAAGTGGCGCATAGAAGGTCCAGCCGGTGGCCAGCGCGCCATCGCCGATGCCGAACAGTGCCAGCGTGAAGGGCAGGGTGAGCAGGATGGCGGCCGGCGGCAGCAGCCAGAAGCCCCAGTTGTTGAGGCGGGGCAGCGCCATGTCCGGTGCGCCGATCATCAGCGGCAGCATCCAGTTGGCAAAGCCGGTGGCGGCCGGCATCAGCGCGGCGAAGATCATCACCAGGGCATGGACGCCGATAAGCTGGTTGAAGAACTCCGGCTTCATCAACTGCAGGCCGGGCTGGAACAGTTCAGCCCGGACGGCGAGGATCATCAGGCCACCGACGAAGAACATGATCAGCGAGAAGGTCAGGTACATCGTGCCGATGTCCTTGTGATTCGTCGTCGTCAGCCAGCGCATCAGGCCGCCGGGATAATGTTCAGCCGGGTGTTCGGCGGCGTGGGTGGTGGCTGTGATCATCGCTCGTCTCCTAACGCAGGGACTTGATCTGGGCTGGCTGGATCATGTCGCCCATCTGGTTGCCGAAACTGTTGCGTTCGTAGGTGATGACGGCCGCCAACTCGACATCGGACAAGCTGGCGCTGAATGCCTGCATCGCCGTGCCGGCCTTGCCGTGCAGCACCCGGTCGACATGGCTGTCCTTGATGACCTTGCCGTTCATGTCGAGTAGAGGACCATTGACAATCTTGCTCCCGGCTAAAGCCGGGAAAGCGGGTGGCAAACCCTTGCCGTCGGGTTGGTGGCAGGCGGCGCAAACCTTTTCATAGACCGCCTTGCCTTCGGTTACCAGTTCGTCCTTGCTCCAGGTCCGGTCGGCTCCGCCCGCTGCGGCCTTGGCTTCGGCCTTTTGCGCTTCGACCCAGGCGAGATACTCGGGCTCCGGCACGGCATGGACGACCACCGGCATGAAGCCGTGGTCCTTGCCACACAGTTCGGCGCATTGGCCGCGATAGATGCCGGGTTTTTCGATCAGCACCCAGGTTTCGCGCAGGAAGCCGGGAATGGCGTCGCGCTTGACGCCGAATTGCGGCACCCACCAGGTGTGGATGACATCGGTCGACGTGAGAAGGACGCGCACCTTCTTGCCGACCGGCAAGACAACTGGCTTGTCGACTTCGAGCAGGTAATGCTCGCCTTTTGCCTCTGCATTGCTGATCTGGTCGCGTGGCGTGGCCAACGTGCTGATGAACTTGATGCCGGATTCCGGATACTCGTACTGCCACTTCCACTGCATGCCGGTGACCTTGAGCACCATGTCGGCCTTGGTCTGAGTGTCTTCCATGTTGATGATGGCCTGCACGGCCGGGATACCCATCAGCACGAAGTCGATAAAAAGCAGGATGGCGAATGGAATCAACGCCCAAAACCACTGCAGTGCGCCGGTGGGTCCAGTGAACTTGGCCGGCGCGTGGCCGCTGCTCTTTCGGTGCCTGATCATCGAATAGATCATGATGGCGAACACCACCACGAACAGAATGGTGATGATCAGCATGAACTCGTTGTGGATGTGCAGTGTTTCCCGGGCGATGGGCGTGACCGGCTCGGGGAAATTAAACTTGTACTCAGCGCTGGCTACAGCCGGCAAGAGCAGGGCGGGTAGAGGGGAAAGTCTGGGCAACAGTCGGCTAACAGAGTTTGCTTTTGCGTCTTTCGCAGCCTGAGTTTCAAGCGTACAACTCGCCATTCTGTTCCCTCCCCTTGTGAGAACTGACCTCTGGGTTGAGAATCAATGTTCCTGAATTAGTTCAGAAATAATTTTCTCGATGAAACGCCGACTCTTTCTTGCCCTGTCTGCTACTACCTTGCTGGCCTGCAAGCGGCCACCCGTGACGTTTCGAAATACCGATCTGACCGGCGCCACTTTCGGGCGTCAGCTAACCCTTGTCGACCACCTTGGTCAGCAGAGATCACTGACCGATTTTCAGGGCAAGGCTACCGTGGTGTTCTTCGGCTACACCTCATGCCCTGATATTTGCCCGACCATGCTGGCCCGGCTGTCTGATGTGATGAAGACGCTGGGGGGAGATGCGGAGCGGGTGCAGGTCCTGTTCGTCACGGTTGATCCTGAGCGCGACAGCGCCGATCGTCTGAAGGATTTTGTGCCGTGGTTCAACCCGACATTTCTTGGCTTGCGTGGTGATGCAGAGCAAATCAAGGCGGCCACGCAAGAGTTCCGCGTCTTCGCAGCGCGCAAACCGGTTGAAGGCGAGCTTGGCTATGTCATCGACCATTCGACAGGCGCCTATGTCTTCGATCCGGCCGGCCGCCTGCGGCTTTATGTCAAGGATACGAGCAGTGTTGATGACATCACTGCCGACATCCGCCTGTTGCTGCTGGGGAACTAGGGCGAGCTTACCCGGTGGCGCTATACTTGCCGGCCTCCCGAATACCATTTTTTGGCCACCGTTTTATGAATGATCCAGTTCTTTGCCTGGCGATTTTCCCAATTTCTGCCGGCGGTTTGGCATGAGCGACGAAGCAGCACTCGGTCTCAGCGACGAGTTTTTCATGCGTGAGGCGATGTCGCTGGCGCGCGCTGCCGAATGCCTTGGCGAGGTGCCGGTTGGCGCCGTCGTGGTCCTCAACGGGGCCATTGTCGGCCGCGGCTTCAATTCGCCGATTGGCGAGAGCGACCCGACAGCCCATGCCGAAATCGCTGCCTTGCGCGACGCGGCGCGGGTGCTTGGCAACTATCGTCTGCCGGGCTGCGAATTGTTCGTCACGCTGGAACCGTGCGCCATGTGTGCGGGTGCCATCATGCATGCGCGGATTAGCCGTGTCATCTACGGTGCACGTGATGCCAAGACCGGTGTGCATGGCAGCGTGGTTGATCTGTTCGGCGTTGAGCGGCTGAATCATCACGCGACCGTCGAGGGCGGCGTGCTGGCCGATGAGTGTAGCTCCATGTTGTCCGCCTTTTTCGCTGGCCGGCGCAAGAAATCATCATGAAACTGCACATTTCAGTGGCGCGCCAGGCGATGACTGTGTTCGACGATCACGGCGAGATTCTGCGCGAATACCCGGTTTCGACGGCCAAGGCCGGGGTTGGAGAAGTTTCCGGCAGCTACCAGACACCGCGTGGGCGACACATCATTCGCGCCAAAATTGGTGCCGGTCAGCCAGAAAACACGGTATTCGTTCGCCGTCGCCCGACTGGCGAACTTTGGTCGTCAGCGCTGGGCGAGGAGTTCCCTGACCGCGACTGGATTCTGACGCGCATTCTCTGGTTGTCGGGAAGTGAAGCCGGTTGCAATCGGCTCGGCTGTGTCGATACCATGCGCCGCTACATCTATATCCACGGCAGCCCGGATTCGGCGCAAATGGGTTTGCCCGGTTCGCACGGCTGCGTCCGCATGCGCAACGCCGACATCGTCGAATTGTTCGACCTTGTGCCGTGCTATTCGGAAGTCGAGATCACCGAAGACTGAAGTGGTTGGCCGTTCGGGCCGAAGCTGTTTTCGTGAACCGTGATCTTGCCGCGAGCGCCTTGCCAGAGCAGCGTTGAAGCCCGTGTGCCGTAGCTTTCCGATTTGACGAAGATGGCTGACAATAGGCGTTCCCATTCGATGGGAACACCGGTACTCGGCAGGTTTTCATCAGCGACAATTGCTTGGTCGGCCAGCAGTTCGAAAAATGCAGACTCATCGGGCAATCGTGGCAATGCTTTGGCAAAACTCTCGCGGGCAGCCAGCAGTTTTGGCCACGGGCTGTCGAGCAGGTGATTCGATAAGCCGTAAATGCCCGGAGCCAGCGAGCGTGGCTGGCCATCGCGATTCGAGCAATAAACCAGCGTATCGCCATCGCAGAGAAGCAGATTGAAGCCTGAATACTGAGCGCCATCGATCCCCGCGGCGTATTCCCCGGCCGATGATCTTGCTGTCAGGAATTCACGCGTCAGTCTGCCGCGGGATTGCGCGCCTTTGGCCATGCCGGGTTCTCGCACATTGGTGACTGCCGCAAAGCGGCCGGATTCGCTGACACCAAGCCACGTGCCACCTGCTTCGAGGTCAAGCCCACCGATGACTTCCGGCGCATCGAGCCAGCGTGCTAACGATGCTGTCGGCCGTACGTAGAACTCGTCGCGATTGGCTGCGACGACCAGCGGGTAATCCGGATGAACCCGCCAGCCGACGACGATCAGACACATTTCATTTTTAGCCGAATTTACGGGTTGACCGCAGCAGCCTGGATGGAGGGGCCTTCCAGCGAGCCAAGACGCACATTGCCGGCAAAATTGCTCTGGATGACGGCCAGTGCTTCAAATCCGCCAGTCGGCGACGGGGCGACAGTCATCACCATACCGCAAGACTGATCCGGGTTGTCGGGAGAGTGCAGGACATCGCCGGCCTTCAGCTCCTGCGCACTGGTCACGCGATGCAAATGACGTTTGACCTTGCCGAGGTACTGGGTGCGCGCAACAATTTCCTGGCCCGGGTAGCAGCCTTTGTGGAAACTGACGCCGCCGATTTTTTCGAAATCGGCCATTTGCGGCACGAACTCTTCCTTGGTGGCCAAGGTGACGAGCGGGAAGGCCGCCTGGATATCGAGCCAGCGCCAGGCGGGTAGGCCAGCCGGGCGAGCTTTGACAGTGAGTTTTTGCCACAGCCCGGCCATCACTGATTCCGGCGCCACGATCATGAAACGCTTGGCATCGAGACGAATGACAGTTGCACCGTCGGCTGTGGTCGTAGCCATTGCTTCAGCTGGGCTGGGCAGCCCGGTATCGGCCAGCGCTTCTTCGGCTTGCGGGCCGGAGAGGCCGATCATGACGGTGCTGTCGGTCAGCGTGGCCAGTTTTACTTTTGCCCGCAAGACGAACATTTGCAGGCGTTTTTGCGTTGCTTCCTGCAGGTCGGCGGCAATCGCGAGCAGATAGCGCTCACCCTGGCGCCAGACGATGAAACTCGCCTGCATCCGCCCCTTGGCCGTGCACCATCCGGCGTGCTGGGCCTGGCCATCGGCCAGATGGTTGATGTCGCTGGTGAACTGGCTGTGCAGGAAAGTCTTGGCCTCTTCCCCTGTGGCTTCGATCAGACCGAGGTGAGTCAGCGGAACGACAACAGTTTTTTGCGTTGCGGCGAGCAGTTCGCCTGCGGCATCGCCGAAGTTGAGAAGCTCGGTCGAATCGTTATCGAAGACACCTTCGGTCGATTCCAGAAAGCTGCGCCAGTGGGGATTCATGAGGGCTCCTGAGGGGGTTTCGGATATTATATCGCTCGTTATAACGTGCTCGTTCCACACGGGCAAGACCTGCTTGCTCCCTTCGAGTTCCCGTGCGCTTCTTCCCCAGGATTTTCCTTCCGATATTTTTGCTCTTGGCGATCACCGCCGGTGGCCTGTGGTGGTGGGCCAATCAACCGCTGCAATTGAGCGGTTCGCCGCTCGATTTTCGGGTGACGGCGGGCAGCAGCCTGCGTTCGGCCATCACCCAGATGCGCGAGGCCGGCATCAATGTCGAGCCGACGCTGCTCGCCACGCTGGCCCGTTTGAACCGGGCCGATACGGCCATCAAGGCCGGAAGTTACGCGGTGAAAACGGGGGTGACCCCCATGCAACTGCTCAATAAGTTGCTCAAAGGCAAGGTGACGCAGGGCGAACTGACCCTGGTTGAAGGCTGGACTTTCCGCCAGTGGCGTGGGCGCATGGATAAGCATCCCGATCTGATTCACGAGACCAGCGGCATGAGCGAAGCGCAAATCATTGCGCAACTGGGGCTCAAAGTAAGCAGCCTGGAAGGCCAGCTGTTTCCGGATACCTATCTTTTTGACAAGCAATCGAGTGATCTGGAACTGCTGGCGCGCGCCAATCGGGCCATGCTGCGCAAACTGGATGCTGAGTGGGCCGAGCGTGCTGCCGGGCTGCCCTACAAGACGCCTGGCGAGGCATTGGTCATGGCATCGATTGTTGAAAAGGAAACCGGGCGGGAAGCAGACAGAAATCTGGTCGCCTCGGTATTCGTCAATCGCCTGCGTAAGGGCATGCTCCTGCAAACCGATCCAACGGTGATCTATGGTCTGGGCGAGAATTTCGATGGAAATCTGCGAAAGCGCGACCTGCTAACCGACACCCCGTACAATACCTATACTCGGCTAGGTCTGCCGCCGACTCCGATCTCCATGCCCGGGCAGGCATCCTTGCGCGCAGCACTCAATCCGGCTCAAAGTGAAGTCCTTTATTTTGTTGCTCGTGGCGACGGTAGTAGCCAATTTTCGTCGACGCTGGATGAACACAACAACGCAGTTAACCGATATCAAAGGGGTGGGAAGTGAAAGGTAAATTCATCACTTTCGAAGGTATAGATGGCGCCGGCAAGAGCAGTCACGTCGGGTGGCTGGCTGAATTGCTGCGTGCGCGCGGCATTGTCGTGCAAGTGACGCGGGAACCGGGTGGTACCGAGCTGGGCGAAAAGTTGCGCGAAATGCTGCTCAACGAACCCATGCACCTGGAAACTGAAACGTTACTCATGTTTGCCGCTCGGCGCGAGCACTTGGCCAAAGTGATCGAACCGGCGCTGGCACGAGGCGAATGGGTGATCTGCGACCGTTTTAGCGATGCAACCTACGCTTATCAGGGCGGCGGCCGTGGGCTGGATCGCTCCAAATTTCTGATTCTGGAGCACTGGGTACATGAGCACCTGCAACCGGATCTGACACTGCTCTTTGACCTGCCACTCGACGTTGCACGCGAGCGCATCGTCCTGGCCAACAGGGTGCTCGACAAGTTCGAACAGGAACGGGTCGATTTTCATGAGCGTGTTCGTCAGGCATATCTCGAAAGAGCACACGCTAGCCCAAGCAGAATGCGCGTTGTGAACGCTGAAAATAGCATTGAAAATATTCGTAAACAACTTGAACAAATTGTTTCAGTTGATTGTTTATGAACGTTATTGATCTTCATTCGAAGGTCTGGTCAGGACTGCAGGCAAGACGAACTCAGTTGCCGCATTCGCTGTTGCTGGTTGGCCAAAAAGGTTTGGGGAAATATGAGCTGGCAAGGCGTTTTGCGGCCAGTCTGCTCTGTGAGTCGCCATCGATTGATGGGCTTGCCTGCGGAAAGTGCCTGGCCTGCAACTGGTTCGAGCAGGGTAACCATCCTGATTTTCGTCTGCTCCAACCTGATGCGCTTGGTGGAGAGGCTGAGCTCGAAGACGGAAAGAAGAAGCCCAGCCAGCAGATAACCATCGATCAGGTGCGTGGGCTCGATGAGTTTTTCAACATTGGCACCCACCGTGGCGGGTTGCGCATCATTCTCGTTAATCCCACCGAGGCAATGAATCGCAGCACGGCAAACTCACTTCTTAAAACACTTGAAGAACCTGCGCCAGATACCTTGTTTTTAATGGTTTCGAGTGAGCCAATGCGTTTGCTTCCGACCATTCGCAGCCGTTGTCAGGTCGTGCCGGTTCCGGTGCCTTCGATGAAGCTTGCGGAGAAGGTTTTGGCTGACGAAGGCGTTGCCCAGGCTGAACGTTGGTTGGCGCTGGCGGGTGGTTCGCCCGGGCTGGCGTTGGAGCTTGCCGCATCCGGGCAGGGGGCGTGGCTGGAGTTGCTGGCGACACGATTGGGCGCCGGCCGCAAGGGTGACCCGCTGGCAATCGCTGCCGAACTCGAAAAAGCGGTCAAGGATAGCAAAGGGAAGCTTGCCCTTAAGCATGTCATCGAGGCTTTGCAGAAATGGATGGTCGATCTGACACTTGCCAGAAATGGCCTGCCTGTCCGATATTTTCTGCCGCAACAGGCCATTATTTCAGGCTTGGCTGATATGATTCCGCCTGCACGCCTGATTCAGTCCTATCGGGCCCTGATTACACGTCGCCAGGAGGCCGAGCAACCGCTCAACGCGCGCCTCTTCCTGGAAGGTATTTTTCTGGATTATCGAGCTCTGTTTGCCAATTGATCAACGATGAGTGAAGCAAAACCCGCTCCGCAGCGTCCAAGCGTTCTCTCGCTGAATATCAATTCGAAATCTGCGCTTTACGCCGCGTTCATGCCACATCTGCGTAGCGGCGGCATCTTCATTCCGACGACTCGCAGTTACACCATTGGTGATGAAGTCTTCATGCTGCTGTCGCTGATGGATGACCCGGCCAAGCTGCCAATTGCCGGTACCGTTGTCTGGATTACTCCTGCCGGCGCCCAGAATGGCCGGGCACAGGGAATCGGCGTGCACTTCAATAATGACGAAAGCGGTCAGGAAGCCCGGCGCAAGATCGAGGGCCTGCTCGGCGGCGTCATGCAGTCGGCCCGTCCCACCCATACCCTTTGATTGGCCGGCATGCTGGTCGACTCCCACTGTCACCTCGATTTTCCCGATCTGGCCAATCGCATGCCGGATGTCCTGCAGCGTATGCAGGAAAATCAGGTTGGTCTGGCAGTCTGCATTGGCGTCAATCTCGAAGACTTTCCACAAGTGATCGCTCTGGCAGAGCAGCATGAACAACTCTACGCCACGGTCGGCGTCCATCCTGAATATACCGACGTCGAAGAGCCTGATGAAGAGAGGCTTCTGGGGCTTGCAGCGCATCCGAAAGTGATTGCGATCGGCGAAACTGGTCTCGATTATTATTGGCAGAAGGACAAGCCTGAGTGGCAGCGCGACCGCTTCCGCACCCACATTCGTGCAGCCAAACGATGTGACAAGCCGCTGGTTGTGCATACCCGTGACTCAGCAGTAGATACGCTACGCGTCCTGAAAGAAGAGGGCGCCAATGCTGTGGGTGGGGTCATGCATTGCTTCACCGAAAACTGGGATATTGCCCGACTGGCACTTGATCTCGGGTTCTACCTCTCGTTTTCGGGGATCGTTACCTTCAAGAACGCGGCCATCGTCAAGGAAGTGGCGCAGAAATGCCCGCTCGACCGCCTTCTTGTTGAAACCGATTCGCCCTATCTGGCACCGACTCCGTATCGCGGCAAACCGAACGAGCCGGCCTATGTGCGATATGTCGCTGAAGAAATCGGCAGGCTGCGCTCGATAAGCGTCGATGCGGTGCATCAGGCAACGACCGATAATTTCTTTTCATTGTTCAAATACGCGAGGCGGATATGAAAATTAGCCAAAAATTCCGGTTGACCGTGGCAATGGCTTTTGCGCTTCCGCTATTCGCTTTTGCTGCAACCTATGATGATTTGATCACCGCTGCCAAGATGGGTGATGTCCGCGAGATGACACAGCTTGCTGCCAAGGGGGCATCTCTCGATACCACCGATATCGACGGCAACACGCTGTTGATGCTGGCGGCTCGTGATGGCCATGCCGAAACGGTCGATTTCCTGATCCGAAACCGCGCCAAGCTCAATGCTCGCAATGCGGCTGGCGATACCGCCCTTCGTCTGGCAGCCTTTCGTGGTCACCAGAAAGTGGTCGAGTTGTTGTTGGCCGGCGGTGCAGCGGTCAATATGCAAGGCTGGACGCCACTGGCCTATGCGGCGTTCAGCGGTCATCTCGAGATCGCAAAAATGCTGATCAAGGCTGGTGCGGACGTAAATCTGGCTTCGGAAAACGGCACAACCCCACTCATCGCCGCCTCGCGCGGTGGGCACATCGATGTTGTGCAACTTCTGATCGCCAGCAAGGCTGATCTCGCGCGGACTGTCGATAGCGGTGAAACGGCGCTTGATATTGCGAATCGAGTCAACAACACGGACATCGCAGAATTGATCCGCAGGGCTGGTGGTAAGTCGGGGAAAACGGTCAGCATCGAGATTCGATAGTATCTAAGGCTGTTCTCTGTCCGATCGTCAAATCATTCATGCTATCGGTTTACGTTCGTGAAATAACGCACATCAGGTGATTGCCCGAGGTCGCTAGTATTGGAATAGGTATTTTTCGGCCATTTTTCCCGCCAAGCCATTCCGTTCAACAAAACGTTTAAACCACGATGACTTCCCAAATATTTTTCTGTCAGCAGGCTTCGCAATTTTCGGAGCCGCGCGGCAACCGTTTTGCCCTGCGAGTCTCTGCAGCATTCGTTTTCGGCATGGCTATATCTGCGAGCGCTGTCGCAACACCGGAAAAGGCATCAAGCTATTACGAAGATGCGCTGAGGCGGTACGAAAAAAACGAAATGCCTGCGGCGGTCATTCAGTTGAAGAATGCTTTGCAGCAAGACTCGAAGATGCTTGCAGCGCACCTCTTGCTCGGCAAAGCTTTACTCAAGAATGGCGATCTGAAAGGTGCTGAAGCTGCCTTCGAAGAGGCGCTCAAACAAGGCGTCAACCGTGGAGAGGTTGCTCTTCCACTCGGGCAGGTCTATCTCGCCTTGGGGCGCCCAGAGGCGGTAATCGATAGGATATCCGCATCGGGCCTGTCTCCGGCGTTGCAGGTTGAAGTGTTGACGATGCGCGGCAACGCCTATATGGAAGCCGGCAATGCCAGCCAGGCCAAGCAAAGCTGGGATCAGGCAAGATCTATCGATCCGCGATCAGCCTTGCCGCTTATTGCAGAGGTACCGATGCTCCTGGCGGCAAAGCGCATCGACCAAGCGCGGGAGCAAGCTGAAAAAGCGGTCGAATTGGCCCCTGGCAATGCGCTATCCTGGAATGCAAAGGCTTCAGTGCATCATGCCGTATTTGATGCCAAGAATGCTCTGGCGGCTTATGACAAGGCAATCTCCATTACGCCAAAGCACATCGACTCTCGCGTCGCACGCGCTGCCTTGTTGATTGATCTGAAACGCGATGGTGATGCTCGAAAAGATCTCGATTTTCTGAAGGCCATTTCTGACGACGACCCTCGTGCCGCTTATCTTCGTGCCGTGCTGGCTCAAAAACAAGGCGATCAGGCCGCCACTTCCGAGGCACTGAAAGAGGTTACGCGTACCATCGATGCCTTGCCACCGGCATGGTTGGCGCGACGAGAGCAACTGCTTATGGCCGGTGCGTTGGCACATTACGATTTGGGAAATCAGCAGAAATCTCGCGAGTATCTTGATAGCCTGTTATCTCGCAATCCAACGAATTTGGGTGCAAAGAAACTTTTGGCTTCGATCTATGTAGAGTCGAAAGACTACGGGCGTGCTCAACCAATACTCGACTCGCTTCAGCGAGCACTGCCAGAAGATCCTCAGGTAATGTTTATGCTTGGGTCAGTCAACCTGGCTCAGCGTCGGTATGCGCAGGCGAGCAGCCTTCTTGAGCAGGCAGCCAAGACTGGTTCGCCGCAGATGACCCGCTCACTCGCGTTCAGTCAGTTGGGTGCAGGGCAGACTGAAAAAGGCTTGGGAAACCTTGAAAAGGCCTTTGCGGCTAACCCGGCTGATACCCAGGCTGGAATCGCACTGGCGATGTTATACATGCGGCAAGGAAAAACTGAAAAGGCCATGAAAGTGGCCGATGTCATGGTCAAGCGGGATTCCACAAACCTTACAGCACTCAATTTGTTGGCTTCGCTCAAGGTAGCCGCAGGGGACAATACTGGCGCCCGCGCTGTTTATGGCCAAGTATTGGCCAAGGATCCGTCGTTTGTTCCTGCAGTTCTTAATCTAGCCCGCCTTGATGCCAGCGAAAAGAATTATGACGAAGGCAGGCGCCGCCTGAATGTGCTCCTCAAAGCTAATGGCAATGATCCTCAAGTCCTGTTCGAATTCGGAAAGCTTGAGCAGCGAGCCGGGATGAATGCCGATGCAGTCAGGTATCTAACGAAAGCAAACGAGGTTCAGCGCTCGGATCCGACGCCCGGTTTGGCTCTGATCGAACTCCACCTCAGACAGCGAAAGCCAGACCTGGCATTGGCTGCCGCCAAGGATCTGTCTGGAAAATACTCATCCAATCTTCAAGTACAAATTGCTCTCGCCCGGACTTATCTGGCCAACGGCGATGCCAATAACGCGAAAACGATTCTAAGTGCAGCAACAAGATTGGCAGAGTTCGACCCCCGTGCTCAAGTTTCCATTGCCCGCTTGCAACTGGCGGCAGGTAACCCGGAGGGCGCCTCCTATAGCGTTTACAAGGCTCTTCAAGGGAGTCCGGAGGATGTCGCCGCACTGGCGTTGGCTGTTCAAGTTGAATCCGCGCGTGGTGATGCAGCCAAGGCGGATGCTGCGCTAAAGAACCTAATGGCCAAGCACCCCGAATCCATCGAGGCTGTAATTACCGCAGCAAACTTGGCAATGTCACGCAATCAGTTCCAGTCTGCAATAAATAGCTACCAGAAGGCTCTGGCTCGGCAGAGCAGCACGGAGAATGTGCTAGCGCTTGGACGAGCCTATTTAGCTGCAGGAGAGCCTGCAAAAGCGACTTCGCTACTTGAAGGTTGGATTTCCAAGCACCCGTCCGACAAATTGGTGCAGAAGGTGCTGGCAGAAGTTCGGCACCGTTCAGGTCAATTCGCAGCAGCGAAGCAGACCTATCGTAAAGTAATTGCAATGGATCCCGACGATGCCGCGTCGTTGAACAATTTTGCGTCGCTTTTATTTCAGATGAAAGAAGTAGAGGCGCAAGTGATTGCGGAGCGCGCAGTAAAACTAGCGCCAGTAAATCCAGCTTACGCCGATACACTCGGCTGGATACTGGTGACTAAAGGCCAGATCGATCAAGGTTTGCGCTACCTCCGTGAGGCGCGATTACGCGATCCGGAGAGTGTGGATATTCGGTTTCATTTATCTTTTGCATTGGCCAAAGCAGGGCGCAAACAAGAGGCGCGCGAGGAAATGATGGTAGTGCTTAGTTCATCTGGCCGACCCAATGCCATTGAACCCGAATTGCTACGCCAGCTTAAGCTCGAACTTGGCATATAACCGATAAAAAGTGTCGATTTCTTTTACAGATGTTTTCTCGATCCACAGGGGATAATTGTAAGATATTGATGTAACTGGTTATTTTAATATGGTTTGGTTCTTGCTTTATACAGGGCAACAGTGGTTTCTTCGGCGGAGCGTAAAATGAAAAATGTTAAGAAAGTCTTGGTGCTGTGTGTTTCGCTGGCTTTGTCTGGCGTTGCCACAGCCACGACAACTTGGACTTCGTGGACTTTGGGAACAGGCTCGGTGGCAGGTGGTGGTTCTGCAAGTGCGACTGGAACTGCGACAACAGTGACAGCCCAAGGGTGGGCGAATACGGCTGGCTCTTCAAATACTTTGGAATTGCAGACTCTGACTAGCTGGCCTGGTCTTGGGATCGTTAACAAAGACGACCTTGGTACTACTGGTGCGGATTCTGGGGATAGCTCAGAGCCATGGCACGCTATCGACAACAACGTCCGACAGGAAATGGTTTTGCTGTCGTTCGTGGGTGGGGCAGTCAATCTGCAATCGGCTGGGTTCAGCTATATTGGAACCTCTAAAGGTTATGATGCTGGCTACACTGTCTTGGCCTACACTGGCTCAGATGCGCCGACGCTGTCGGGTCTCTCATCGTGGAGTAGTTTGCCCTCCAGTTGGATCACGATTGCAAGTGTTGGCACATCAAGTTCGTATGCGCCTACCTTCGCCAATAATACCTATTCATCATATTGGCTGATTGGTGCGTCGCTGTCCGGAACAAGTGGCAACAATGATGCGTTTAAGCTAGCGTCCGTCGGCGGTTGTGCGACAGCAAATACCGGAGTCGCACAGTCAACTCAGTGCGGAGGTGGTGGCAATAGCAATAATGTGCCAGAGCCAGGGTCGCTGGCTTTACTTGGTTTGGGATTGTTTGGAATGATTCGAATGCGGAAAGTGCGCAAGACCTGAAATTGCACGACGCCTCATTTGAAGAACGGCACCAGTAGGTGCCGTTATTTTTTGTGGAAGGGCTTTTTATCAACCAGTATGGGCGCGATGATTTTCAATCATGTTGGCCAGCGCCGACACGGAGCGAAGGTGCTGACGAGATGCCTCGTCGTTGGCCTCGATAACGACGCCGTATTTTTTCTTCAATCCCAGAACAAGCTCCAATGCATCGATCGAATCAAGCCCCAGTCCATCATCGGAAAATAGCAGGGTATCGTCGTCAATGTTTGCAGGTGTGATGTCTTCAAGATTCATCGTCTCGATGATGAATGCCTTTAGTTCTTGATGCAGATTGTTCATTTCTAGTTCAGTTTCTTGCGTAGTTGAATTCCAGAAAAGCCCAGCATGGCTTCGTCTCCGGCACCAATCAGTCGCAGGGTGTCGCCACGACCAGTGCCCAGGCCTGCCGTGACCACTTCGTTGTCGGATACGGCATGAAAGGCGATGCGCAGGAGGAGGTCGGGAAACTCGGGGAAGTGCGCTTCGCCGACAAGCAGGCCATTGTCTTCTCTGAGAAGTAGTTTGTCTGGAGTGGGGCCGTCGATTTTGCCGACGATCTCGTAATGGCCAAGATTTTTCCAAAAACCTTCGGGTATCGTTGTTGGTTTCAGTTTTTCGCCAAAGATCAGCGATTCAGCGCCGATTCTACCCACGATGATCTGCCGTCCGTCGACATTGGCCATTGACAGGCGAATGTCCTCGAATGCGCCAACGCGCACAGCCATCATGCCGAAGAGGCGATATTTGATCGTAAATAAGCCATCTTCGTGAGGTGTCAGCCGGAACTGATGGCCGGCTGCTTCGGCGTCAATCTGGCCATCTTTGGTGCTGATTCTGGCCAGACCAACCATGGTGTCAAAATTACCGTTGAATTCTCGCAGTTCATCGGCAGTCGGTGCGCGTTCTGCCGCTCTCACCGGTGGTGTTGCATCCTTGCGAATGCCTGTCTTGGCCTCAAGCATCAGACGCAGTGCTTCGGCAGCGATCTTCGAGACGGCAACGTGGGATGAAGACGAATTGGACAGGATAACGACGCCCAGTTTATGCTCCGGCAGAATCGCCAGCATACTGTGAGAGTCAGGAAGTGACCCGCCATGGCTGGCAACAGTGCCACCGCCGGGTACGTCGATGCCGCTCATCATCCAGCCTAGGCCGACGTATTGGCCGAAGGTCATCGGGAAACTCTTGTTCTGGATGCGAACCATTTCGTGGGCTGAAGCAGCCGAAAGAATTTGGTTTTCACCGGATTTTCCATCGGCGAATTGCATTTTCATGAACTGGCTGAGATCAACGACGTTGCTTAGCAGATTTGCTGCGGGCATGTCACGCAGCGAAAAGACTTCGATTTCCTTGTTCCGGTCATAGGCCTTGGCGATCGGGCGGGGTACGAAACTGCTCTGAGTCATGCCCATTGGCAGGAAGAGGCGGCGCGCCATGTAGGCGTCGAAGGGTTCGCCGCTTACCTTTTGAACCGCTGCTCCGAGCAGCGCCATGCCAAGATTCGAATAGGAAAAAACGTAGTTCGGCGGGAATGCTTGGTATTCGTCACGAATGTTGGCAACAACCGATTCGAATCGGTCAGGTTCCCGGACGAACAGTCCTTGCAGGAAATTTGATGGCAGCCCAGAGTGGTGACACATGATGTTGCGCGGTGTCACCGGGGCTGCGTTTGGAAAGCGGGTGCGGATGGAGAACTCGGGCAGGGCCTTGGCCAGTGGCTGGTCAATATCAAGTTTTCCCTGCTCGGACAATTGCATGGCTGCAGCTGCCGTAAAGACTTTGGCGATGGAACCGGCGCGATACACCGTATCCGGTGTGGCAGCGACTTTGTTTTCCAGGTCAGCGAAGCCGAAGCCTTGCTGCCAGATTGTTTCCTGGTCATCGACCAGCGCGATGCTGATGCCGGTGATCTCGTTTTGCGCCATTTCACGCTCGATCAGCCAGGATAGATATTTTTTGGTATGACTAAAATCGCCGCGTATGCTGCTCACTAGAGGTGGTGGCGTAGCGCAACTGGCAAGCAAAACGATGGAAACAACGAGCGATACTAGGCGTTTAGGCATTGGTACGAATAATTCGCGGTAAGCACCAAATTATAAACTTTAACAGTGCGCTACCTGCGGGAAAATAGCTGACAAATTCAGTCGAGTATTCTAAAATCGCCCTCCAAACAACAGGGAGATTAGGTTTCATGTTCCGGTATCTGCGTGAGGACATCCGTGCGGTCTTTGACCGCGATCCGGCCGCTCGCTCATTCTGGGAGGTGCTTACCTGTTACCCGGGTATTCACGCCCTGATCATGCATCGCCTGGCTCATTGGCTATGGGGCCATCGCTTGCGCTGGCTGGGGCGATTCACGGCCCACCTGTCACGAATGCTGACGGGTGTTGAAATACATCCAGGCGCAACTATCGGCCGCCGCTTCTTCATAGATCACGGTATGGGTGTTGTCATTGGCGAAACGGCGGTGATTGGAGATGACGTCACGCTTTACCATGGTGTCACACTTGGTGGTACTTCGTGGAATAAGGGAAAGCGTCACCCGACCTTGGAAAATGGGGTGGTTGTTGGTGCGGGTGCTAAGGTGCTTGGGCCGATCATCATTGGTGCTGGTGCCAAAATTGGATCAAATGCAGTTGTTACCAAGCCGCTGCCTGCCGGGGCCACTGCCGTCGGCAATCCGGCAAGGATTCTCGACAATACGGAACAAAGCCGCCAGCGCGAGGCGCAAGCCGAAAAATTGGGCTTCTCTGCCTATGCCGTGGCTCGGGATCAAGATGATCCGTTGGCTAAAGCAATTCATGCCTTGCTTGATCATGCAGCGGAGACTGACCGGCGTTTGGCTTCCTTGGTCAAGGAGCTTGATGCGCAAGGTGTCAAGTGTGATCAGGAGGTAGAGCAGTCCGATGCCTTTGATCCGAAATACCTGAGTAAAATAGTTGACTAATTTTGTCTGGATTGGATATAGTTGACCAAGGTACTAGGTTATTGACAGGGGTTTGAAATGCGTTTGACCACCAAAGGACGTTTCGCCGTGACGGCTATGATGGATCTTGCCATGCGTGGTGAGGAAGGCCCCGTAGCGTTGGCTAGCATCAGTGAGCGTCAGAAGATTTCTTTGTCCTATTTGGAACAACTATTTGGCAAATTGCGCCGCCACAAGCTGGTCGATAGCGTACGCGGTCCCGGTGGCGGTTATTGCATCGCTCGGCCATTCGACCAGGTTGCAGTGGCTGACATCATTCGTGCCGTTGATGAACAGCTTGATGCTACTCAATGCGGGGGGCGCGAGAACTGTCACGACGAACATCGTTGTATGACCCACGATTTGTGGTCGACGCTGAATGCAAAAATGTTCGACTACCTTGCTTCGGTCACCCTCGCCGAGCTTGTCGGACGCGAAAAAGCAAAGCGTGACGTGGGAGCGATAGTGCTTGAGGACAAGCGCCTTGGTCCCCAGCCTAGGGCTCGTAGCGGCCGCGACAAGGTGCCGGCTGTCGTCTGAGCGTAACCATGTCTCGCCCCGTCTACCTTGACCACAATGCCACAACGCCACTTGATTCAGCGGCGCTCGCTGCAATGTTGCCCTGGCTGGAAAGCCAGTATGGCAATGCGTCGAGCCGTCACGAATACGGTCGGCAGGCCCGACAGGCTATCGATGAGGCGCGTCAGAAAGTTGCTGCGGCAGTCAATGCGCACCCCACAGAGGTGGTTTTTACCAGCGGGGGCAGCGAAGCCAACAACCTGTTCCTGAAAGGGGCTGCCGCCAGCCTCAAGCCCGGCATACTTGCCGTTAGTGCAATAGAGCATCTCTGTGTATTCAGGCCGGCAGCTCAATTGGCAAAGCAAGGCTGGGAGTTCAGGTGTCTCCCAGTTGATGGTGATGGAAGGGTAAAAATCGATGCTTATGCCGAGGTTTTGCTCGATAAGCCGAAGCTGCTGTCGGTCATGCTCGCCAACAATGAAACTGGCGCCATTCAGGATATTGCTGCACTGGCGAATGCCGCCAACAGCACGGGGGGGTGGTTTCATTGCGATGCTGTGCAGGGTTTGGGCAAACTGCCTATTGATTTTCGTGCCTTCAACGCCGCCGGTGTCCATGCGATGACCTTGTCTGCGCACAAGGCGGGTGGGCCGAAGGGGGTTGCTGCAATTGTTCTCGATAAACGTGTCGAGTTGCAGCCATTGATTGCAGGAGGCGGGCATGAGCGCGGGCTACGTTCGGGTACCGAAAATGTGCCGGCAATAGTTGGTTTTGGTGTTGCTGCGGAACTTGCTGCGTCGCGCGTTGCCGAACTATCGGTTCGTATGCGAGCCATGCAGGCGAAGCTGGAAGCTGGGCTGACAATGTTGGGTGCCAGAATATTTGCGTCGGACGTGAAGCGTTTGCCGAATACCAGCTATTTCGCCTTTCCGAATATTGATGGCGAAACATTGGTCGGCAAGCTGGATCGGGAAGGTTTTGCTGTGGCTAGTGGCGCGGCATGTTCCAGTGCCAATCCAGAGTCGTCGCATGTCCTGCGTGCCATGGGCATCGCCCCTGAAATAGCCCGCGGAGCAGTGCGGATAAGCCTGGGGGCTGGCAATACGGACGCCGAGATTGAACAATTTATCAACGCCTTGCGGGTGACAGTCGGACGCCTGCAGGGACTGACAGCCGTCAGTTGATTAACGAGCTGTCTGAACAACCCGACTTAGCGAGAATGACGATGAAACTCCCCATTTACCTGGATTACTCGGCAACCACCCCGGTCGACCCACGCGTCGCCGAAAAAATGATTCCCTACCTATGTGAACATTTTGGCAATCCGGCCTCGCGTTCGCATAGTTTTGGCTGGGTGGCCGATGCGGCGGTTGAAGAAGCTCGTGAGCAGGTGGCCGCCCTGGTCAATGCTGACCCCAAGGAAATCGTCTGGACCTCAGGTGCCACCGAGTCCAATAATCTCGCCATCAAGGGGGCGGCCAATTTCTATGCTGGAACCAAGGGTAAGCACATCATCACGGTAAAGACCGAGCATAAAGCTGTGCTTGACACCGTGCGTGAAATGGAGCGCCAGGGGTTCGAGGCAACCTATCTTGATGTCAAAGAGGATGGCCTGCTTGACCTTGAAACCTTTAAGGCGGCCATTCGTCCGGATACCGTGCTTGCCTCGGTGATGTACGTCAATAACGAGGTCGGCGTGATTCAGCCGATTGCCGAGCTGGGCGAAATCTGTCGTGAGAAGGGCGTTATATTCCACGTTGATGCGGCGCAGGCCACCGGCAAGGTAGATATCGACCTGAACAAGCTCAAAGTCGACCTCATGAGTTTCTCGGCCCACAAGACCTATGGCCCAAAGGGGATTGGCGCGCTTTATGTGCGTCGCAAGCCGCGCGTGCGTCTTGAGGCGCAGATGCATGGCGGTGGTCATGAGCGCGGTTTCCGTTCCGGTACGCTGGCAACACATCAGATCGTTGGTATGGGTGAAGCTTTTCGTCTGGCCAAGGAAGAGATGGCCGAAGAGAATAAGCGTATCGGCGCCTTGCGCGACAAACTGCTCAAGGGGCTACAAGACATCGAAGAAACCTTCGTCAATGGTGATCTGACGCAGCGGGTCGCGCACAATCTGAATATCAGCTTCGCGTATGTCGAAGGTGAGTCGATGATCATGGCGATCAAGGATTTAGCAGTATCTTCCGGCTCGGCCTGTACCTCTGCCAGCTTGGAGCCTTCATACGTTTTGCGCGCCCTGGGGCGCGACGATGAACTGGCGCATAGTTCTATCCGTTTCAGCATTGGTCGCTTCACGACTGACGAAGAAATTGAATATGCAATCAAATTGTTGCATACGAAAGTTGGTAAATTACGTGAGCTTTCTCCGCTGTGGGAAATGTTCAAGGACGGGATTGATCTCAGCACCGTTCAGTGGGCGGCACACTAAAGAAAATCAAGGAGAAACAGCATGAGCTATAGCATTAAAGTCATTGATCATTATGAAAATCCACGGAATGTTGGGTCCTTCGGCAAAGAGGATGATGACGTCGGTACGGGCATGGTTGGTGCGCCGGCCTGCGGTGACGTGATGAAGCTGCAGATTAAGGTCAACAAGTCTGGTGTCATTGAGGATGCGAAGTTCAAGACATACGGATGTGGTTCAGCCATTGCGTCGTCTTCTTTGGTGACCGAGTGGGTTAAGGGCAAGACGGTCGATCAGGCCTTGTCGATCAAAAACACGGAAATTGCCGAAGAGTTGGCCTTGCCGCCGGTTAAAATTCATTGTTCGATTCTGGCTGAAGATGCCATCAAGGCAGCTGTGGCCGATTACAAGAAAAAGCACGGAGAATAAGCATGGGCGTCACCTTGAGCGATAAGGCGGCAACGCACGTTGCCAACTTTCTGGCGAAGCGCGGCAAAGGTATTGGTCTGCGCCTTGGCGTACGGACCAGCGGCTGTTCCGGCATGGCGTACAAGCTGGAATTTGTCGACGAGGTGAATCCCGATGATCTGGTCTTCGAACACAATGGGGTAAAGGTCATTGTCGATGCCAAGAGCCTGCCTTATCTGGATGGAATGGAATTGGATTTCGCTCGTGAGGGTTTGAACGAAGGCTTCAAGTTCAACAATCCGAACGTCAAGGATCAGTGCGGTTGCGGCGAATCGTTTAACGTCTGATGGATTTCAGAGCCGACCATTTCTCCCTGTTTGGGTTGAATCCGGGCTTCCGGCTCGATTTGTCTGACCTCGATTCCCGCTATCGCGATATTCAGGCGCAAGTTCATCCGGACAGGTTTGCCAACGCTGGTGATGCGGAGCGCCGCCTCTCGATGCAGTGGGCTACCCATGCCAACGAGGCCTACCAGACGCTGAAGAAGCCGTTGGAACGAGCGAAATACATGCTTCATCTGGCTGGGTATGACATTCAGGCAGAAAGCAATACTGCCATGCCCACCGATTTTCTGATGGAGCAGATGGAGTGGCGCGAAGCCGTCATGGAGGCTCGCGACGGTGGTGATCATCACGAACTGGAGCGCCTGCACAACCGTTTGCGTGGCGATATCAATGCGCGTTATGAAGAACTTGGCGGACTATTCGAGCAAGGTGAGCACGCGCTGGCCACGGATCGGGTCCGTCGTCTGATGTTCCTGGAAAAACTTTTGTACGAAATCGACGACGCGCTGGCGTCGCTGGAAGAATAAAAATGGCCCTGTTTCAAATTGCCGAGCCTGGTGAGTCGGCCGCCCCTCATGAACACAAGCTCGCCATCGGTATTGATCTTGGCACAACCAACTCGCTGGTTGCCACGGTTCGCAGCGGTATGGCCGTCTGCCTTAACGATGAGCAGGGGCGCCCGTTGTTGCCGTCTGTGGTGCGTTACCACGCCGACAACAGTACGGAAGTCGGTTACGACGCCCAGACCAAACAAGCTATCGATCCGCACAACACCATTGTTTCGGTCAAACGCTTCATGGGACGCGGGCTCAAGGATATTGCCCACGTCGAGTCGATGCCTTATGACTTTGTCGAAGCGCCTGGCATGGTCAAGGTAAAGACGATTGCAGGAATTAAAAGTCCGGTCGAAGTCTCGGCTGAAGTCCTGAAAAGCCTCAAGCAACGCGCAGAAATGGCGCTTGGTGGAGACTTGGTCGGCGCGGTGATTACCGTACCAGCCTATTTTGACGATGCGCAACGTCAGGCCACCAAGGATGCAGCGCGCCTGGCTGGCCTCAATGTCCTGCGCCTGCTCAATGAGCCGACGGCAGCGGCCATTGCCTATGGTCTGGATAATGCGGCGGAAGGCGTCTATGCGGTATATGACCTCGGCGGTGGCACTTTCGATATTTCCATTCTCAAGCTGACCAAGGGCGTTTTCGAAGTTATGTCCACTGGCGGCGATTCGGCGCTCGGTGGTGATGATTTCGACCACCGCATTTTCTGTTGGGTCATCGAACAAGCCAAGCTGCAACCGCTGTCGCCGGAGGATGGCCGTCATTTGATGATGCGCTGCCGCGAGGCCAAGGAATACCTGACCAACAATCCGGAAGCGCAGATCACGGTTCGCCTGACATCTGGTGAAATGGTCGACATCAAGCTCGATGTTCCAACTTTCGCAGCGATTGCTCAGACGCTGATCTCCAAGACGCTGCAGCCAGTGAAGAAGGCCCTTCGTGATGCAGGCTTGCGCGTTGAGGACGTCAAGGGCGTCGTCATGGTCGGCGGTTCGACACGTATGCCGCAAGTCCAGAAGGCTGTCGGCGATTTCTTTCGCCAGGACCCGCTGACCAATCTTGACCCGGACAAGGTTGTTGCCCTCGGCGCGGCAACTCAAGCCAACCTGCTGGTCGGCAACAAGACAGGCAAGGACGACTGGTTACTTCTGGACGTCATTCCGCTGTCGCTTGGCCTGGAAACCATGGGTGGTCTGACCGAAAAGGTGATTCCGCGCAATTCCACCATTCCCACGGCACGGGGCCAGGAGTTCACCACATTCAAGGATGGCCAGACGGCGATGGCTATCCATGTCGTGCAAGGTGAGCGTGAGCTGGTCAGCGACTGCCGTTCGCTGGCGCGTTTCGAGCTGCGTGGCATTCCGCCGATGGTGGCCGGCGCGGCGCGCATTCGCGTCACTTTTCAGGTTGATGCAGACGGATTATTGTCAGTCGCTGCTCGTGAGCAAACGACCGGTGTCGAGTCCAGTGTCACTGTCAAGCCGTCCTACGGCCTGACTGATGACGAGATCGCCGGCATGCTCAAGGATTCGATGGAGCACGCCAAGGACGATGCAATTAGCCGTGCCCTCAAGGAGGCGCAGGTCGAGGCGCAGCGGATGATCGAGGCTACCGAAGCCGCGATGGCCGAAGATCCGCATTTGTTGAATGAGGCTGAGACTGCCAAAATTGTCTCGACCATCACCAAATTGCGTGAAACCATCGCGGGGGATAACCGCCGTCTGATCAATATCGCCATGGACGATCTTGGTTTCGAAACGCAGGCCTTTGCCCATCGCCGTATGGACCAAAGTATCAAGAAAGTGTTGTCCGGTCGTAATGTGGACGACATCAAAATGGGAGAAGATGCATGACGCAACTGATCGTTCTGCCGCATCTTGAACTATGCCCGGATGGCGCAGTGATTGAGGCGGAAGAAGGGAAGTCGATCTGCGAGAATCTGCTGGCCAACGAAATCGAACTCGACCATGCCTGTGAAATGTCTTGTGCGTGCACGACATGCCACGTGATTGTGCGCGAGGGTTTCAATTCGCTGGAGCCGGCTGAAGATATCGAGGAAGACCTGCTCGACAAGGCTTGGGGGCTGGAACCCAATTCCCGCCTTGGTTGCCAGGCGATTGTACGGTCAACGCCGTTAACGGTCGAAATTCCGAAATACAGCATCAACATGGCGAAGGAGGGGCATCGCAAATGAAATGGACCGACATCAACGATATCGCCATCGAATTGAGCGAAACGCATCCTGATAAAGATCCGCTGAAGATCAACTTTGTCGATCTGCGCGACTGGGTCATGGCCTTGCCCGAATTCAATGACGACCCCAAGCATTGCGGCGAAAAGATACTCGAAGCGATTCAGCAGGCGTGGATCGACGAGGTCGCGTAATTATTTCTGCTGATCTCCAAACGGTTACGTGTGACGACTGTCAGGCTTGCTGCTGCCGGCTTGAAGTGATGCTGATGGGCGACGATGACGCACCTCGTCGACTGACAAAAGTGGACGACTGGGGCGGCGAGGTGATGCGTCGCCTTGAGGATGGCTGGTGTGCGGCGCTAGATCGCGACACCATGCGTTGCACAATCTATGAGCGGAGGCCCGGACTATGCCGGGATTACGAAATGGGCGATAGTGACTGCCTGGTCGAGCGCAGTCTTTACGCCCAAAATCATCCCATTTTGTTGATTGCAGCACCGATAAGCTCATGAAAGATCAGCCAAACAATCCGTTGCATGGTGTCACTCTCGAACATGTCGTCACCGAACTGGTAGCGTGTTACGGTTGGGAGTCGCTAGGGCAGTTGATCGACATTCGTTGCTTTACACAAGACCCTAGCATCTCCTCCAGCCTGAAGTTTCTGCGCCGAACCCCGTGGGCGCGGGCCAAGGTGGAGGCACTTTATGTTTCCATGAAATACGATTAACCATGACCTACGAAGAACATCTCGATGAAGTAACAACGCTCATCACAGAGAAATACGACATCGCTGACGAAGTGGCGATCAAGATGGTAATGCGCGCCCAAGCCGACGATTTTTTCACTGGCCATGACGACGATGAGTCGATTTGTACGCTGGATCGCGCCCATCTGGATGCCAAGGCGGTTTTCAAGAAGTACAAGTAACCGGAATGCGCTCGACTCGTGCTACCGCTGCGGTCTCTCGCCTGAATCAACGCAGCGCGGGTCGGCATTTCGTCATGGTAATTACCAGCAACAGCCTCTTCGTTTTGCGCGAGCGGGTTGATGGTGTCGAGAAAGACGTTTCCGAGCCGCTGTCGCTCGACGAGTTTGTCTGTTTTGTGAATGCGCAAGGGCCTCAGGTCGTACCACGCGTGACCAAGAATGATGCTGCGTTTGCCCGGCAATTGGTCAAGAAAATCTGAGCTGGCATGACTAAGCTGATCCCGGGTTGGCTGGCGCATTACCCGAAGGAAAAGCTGGGAGCCGATATTGCTGCCGGCCTGATCGTTACCATCCTCGTCATACCGCAGAGCCTGGCCTACGCGTTGCTGGCCGGTTTGCCACCGCAAATCGGTTTGTATGTCAGCATCTTTCCAGTGATTGCCTACGCGCTGTTTGGTAGCAGCATGGTGCAGGCCGTTGGTCCGGTAGCCATCACTGCGATCATGACCTATTCCGTCTTGAGTCCGATTGCGCCGCCTGGTTCGGCGCTCTACATCATGCTTGCTGCGGCGTTGTCGCTGCTCTCCGGTCTCATGCTGCTGGCTTGTGGTGTGTTGCGCCTGGGCTTCCTGTCGCAACTGCTTAGCCGGCCAGTGATCAGTGGTTTCATCTCGGGCTCGGCCGTGCTGATTATCATCAGCCAACTCAAATACCTCACCGGTGTTGTGCCACACGGGTCGAACAGCGGGGAGCTGCTGCTCGACCTGCTTGACAAACTGCCGCAGGTGCATCTGCCAACCCTGGTTATCGGATTGCTCGCCTTCGCCATACTTGCCATCGTTCGCTTGGCGTTAGCCGGCTGGCTGCTCAGTGCCGGCCTGAGCAAAGCGATGGCCGCCTTCGTCGTGCGTGTAATGCCGCTGGTCGTGGTTATTGTCGGTACGCTGGTCGTCATCGAATCAGATCTTGACCGCCAGCAAGGCGTAGCCGTTGTGGGGGCAGTGGTTGCGGGTCTGCCCGGCTTCAGCTTTTTCTTGCCCGATTTCGATACTGTGCATCGCCTGCTCTTGCCCGCCTTTGTGATGACGCTGATCGGCATGGTGCAGAGCATCACCATGGCCCAGGCGTTGGCCATCAAGCGGCGCGAGCGGATTGATCCGAATGCAGAATTGCTTGGTCTTGGCGCAGCCAATGTCGTCGCAGGGTTTTACGGCGGCATGCCGGTCGGCGGCGGACTGTCGCGTTCGGCGATCAATGTTGCGGCTGGTGCCCAGACACCGCTGGCCAGCATGCTGTCTGCTCTGGCCATGATCGGCGTCGTGGCCGGTGCAGCACAGTGGTTCGAGCGCCTGCCGCTGGCTGTCCTGGCGGCCTCAATCATCATGGCCGCAATTTCGATGATCGATCTGCGGGCTCTTCGCCAGGCGTGGTCCTACGATCGGGCGGATGCGCTGGCGTTGTTGTGCACCGCCGGTGGTGTATTGCTCTTTGGTTTGGAGACGGGGATTGGCATGGGCATCGTGCTGTCGATGGCAACCTTGTTGTATCGCACCAGCGTTCCGCATATTGCCGTAGTAGGGAGGGTGCCGGGTACTGAGCACTTTCGCAATGTTGCCCGCTACGAGGTCGAGACGCTACCAGGCGTCCTTTTCGTCCGAATTGACGAGCGCCTTTTCTTCGGCAATCTCGGGGCTGTCGAACAGCGTCTGAACCTGGAACTGGAACGCATTGCAGATGCCCACGACCTCGTGTTGGTGATGAGTGGGGTTAACCTGCTCGACACCACGGCGGTTGAAGTATTCGGCGAACTCAACCAGGATCTTGCCGAGCGCGGCGTTAAGTTGCATCTGGCTGAAGTCAAAGGCCCGGTGCAGGACAGGCTGATGAAGTCTTTTCTCTGGAAGGCGCTGACCGGAGAGGTTTTTCTGTCAGCCAACGCCGCCTATGAAAAGCTGGCACCGCCAGAAGTGTGGTGTCCGGAAATTTAGGTTCCGTTCCTACGTTTCGTCAAACAGCTTGAGCAGTGCGTCAAGGCCGCCAAAATTGATCGCCACATCCGCCTTGGCACGTGTCGCCGGCTTGGCACGAAATGCCACCGAGAGGCCGGCTTGGGCCATCATCAGAAGATCATTGGCGCCATCGCCACAGGCAATGACCTGTTCCTTCTTCAATCCTAGTTCGTCCGTCAGGCGGACGAGGTGGTGGGCCTTGGCTGACGCATCGACAATGTCGCCAACGACGCGGCCGGTCAGCTTGCCACCGGAAATTTCAAGCTCATTCGACGTGGCAAAATCAAAACCGAGTTCAATGCGTAGTCGCTCGGTGAAATAGGTGAAGCCACCTGACAGAATGGCGGTTCTCAGGCCAGCGTTCTGGCAGGCTTCGAGCAGTTCGCGAGCGCCGGGTGAGAGCAGCAGGCGTTCGCCAAATACGCGAGCGAGTACCCGGGCATCCAGGCCGGCGAGCAGAGCCAGGCGGCGGCGCAGGCTTTCGCGGTAGTCGATTTCGCCGCGCATGGCCGCTTCGGTCACGGTCGAAACCTCTGCCTTCTTGCCAGCGAAGTCAGCTAGTTCGTCTATGCATTCGATGGTGATCAGTGTCGAATCCATGTCGAAGCAGATCAGCCCATAGTCGGAAAGTTTTTTGCCCGTCTCGACAAATGCCCAGTCCAGTTTTTCGGCTTCGATCAACGGAATCAGTGTATCGAACTCCGCAGTCCGGGTTGCGCCACTCAGGCACACAACCTGCGGTGGCCGGGGCTCCACGGTCGACGCGCCGGTAGCGGCAAAAATGCGTTCAAGAAGGAAAGTGGGTAGGGCTCCGCCCTGAATGATGAGGTTCATGGTGCGAAATTATAAGGGCTGCACAGACAAGTGTTTGGCGACAACGGATGGCAGTCTCTGCGGAGACCGGATGCGGAGCTGTTTGTTGACGTTGAACCGGCCAAACACCACTTCTATGTCAAAGGGCGAAACATCGAACTCTCCGGCAAGAAAGCGCACCATGTGATCGGTAGCCCGGCCGGCCACCGGAGCAGCCGTGACGCTGACCTGGAGTTGCTTTCCCTTGGCTTTGCCAATCACATCCCGGTTGGCATTCGGTTGGCCGAGAATATTGAGTACCAGCGTTTTTCCATCCCAGGCACAAAAGGATGTCATGGAATCACTGCCGAGATGGTCGGCAGCTGACCAGCGTGTTTTTTTACGCTTCGCTTTCATCAGGAAATAACCATCGGGACTATCGATTTCCGTTGTAAAAACGAATTGGCAGACTCATTTTTTCTCGGAAGAGGGCGCGCCGTTCCCAAAGTCCGCTGCTTCTGGCATCGTGACTGGCATTCCGCCGTTTTTCGGCGGGTAGAGCGTCTTGCGCAAATTGAACAGGTAACTCCCTGTTGCCAGAAGGCCTGCAACAATGCCGAGCGTGGTCTTGAGCGATGACTCCATCATCGAGTCAGGGGCGAACAAAATCCACCAGGCTGCTACGAGCACCCCAATCAGAAAGGCGCGCAGGAATATCCATCGACGAACCGATGGATGACAAGAGGTCTGTTGTTCAGGTCGAGCATCCATGCCTGTTCTCCGCTCGTGCTTTCTCAGGAAAGCCGTTCTGGCAGAACATCGCGGAGAAGGATTGCTGCTTCACGGATCATCTTCTCGGTGGTGGCCCAATCGACGCAGCCGTCGGTAACGGAGCAGCCATACTTGAGTTGGCTGAGGTCGGCCGGAATCGACTGATTGCCGGCTTCGATGTTCGATTCGATCATCACGCCGAGCAGCGATTTGTTGCCTAGGCGGACCTGATTGACAATATCGGCCATGACCAGCGGTTGCAGCTCGGGCTTCTTGAAGCTGTTGGCGTGTGAGCAGTCGACAACGATGTTGTGCGGCAGCTTGGCCTTGTCGAGTGCCTGTTCGACCATGGCGACGGAAACGGTATCGTAGTTCGGCCGGCCATCACCACCGCGCAGCACGATGTGGCCGTAGCCATTGCCCTTGGTACGGACGACGGCGACGCGGCCCTGATTGGTCAGGCCGAGGAAAGAGTGTGGCTTGGAGGCGGAGAGGATGGCGTTGACGGCCACGCTGAGATCGCCGCTGGTGCCGTTCTTGAAGCCGACCGGGGTGGACAGGCCGGACGACATTTCGCGGTGGGTCTGCGATTCTGTGGTGCGGGCACCGATGGCGGTCCAGGTGATGAGGTCGCCGTAGTATTGCGGGGCGTTCGGGTCGAGCGCCTCGGTACCCGTCGGCATGCCGATTTCGGCAACCTGGAGCAGGAATTCGCGGGCCTTGGCCATGCCGATGTCGATGCGGAAACTGTCGTCCATGAACGGATCGTTGATGTAGCCCTTCCAGCCGACGGTGGTGCGCGGTTTTTCGAAATAGACGCGCATGATCAGTTGCAAGGTGTCGCCGACTTCTTCGGAGAGCTTTTTCAGGCGACGGGCGTAGTCGAGACCGGCCACCGGGTCGTGGATGGAGCAGGGGCCAACCACCACGAACAGGCGATGGTCCTTGCGATCCAGGATGTTGCGCAGCAAATGCCGACCATGGGTAACCGTCTTGGCGGCTTTCTCGGAAAGCGGCAGGCGGGTGTGGATTTCTTCCGGCGTCGGCATTTCGTCGAAGGCGGTGACGTTGATGTTGTCGATGTGATGTGTGGTCATGGTCATTTGCTCAACTGGCGAATCATGTCTTTCACCGCAACGACCTTGTCGTTCAAGGTCGGGCAGTGGCGTAAAAGGGAAAGTTTATCCTGTCCTGCCAGCTTATAGCTGCGGTCTTTTTGAATCAAATTGATTATCTTCATTGGCTCGATCGGCGGGTTTTTCGAGAACTCAGGGCTGAACTGGATCGTGATCTGATCGTTGGTCGCGTCGAGCTTCTGGATGAGCAGCGGCTTAACCAGCAGACGCAGGCGGTGCGTGGCGAGTAGCGACTGCGCCTGCAGGGGCAGCTCGCCAAAACGGTCGATCAGTTCTTCCTGTAGTGTGTCGATTTCCTCGGTGGTTTCACCGTTGGCCAGGCGTTTGTAGAGCGTCAGGCGCTCATGCACGTCCGGGCAGTAGGCGTCCGGGAGCAGCGCGGGGGTGCGCAGGTTGATCTCAGTGCCGATGCCGAGCGGCTGGGTCAGATCGACGGCGGCCAGATGCTTGCCCTGCTTGAGGGCGGCGACGGCACGATTAAGCATGTCGGTGTACATGTTGAAGCCGACTTCCTGCATTTCGCCGGACTGGTTGTCGCCGAGCACTTCGCCGGCGCCGCGGATTTCCAGGTCGTGCATGGCCAGGAAGAAGCCGGAACCGAGTTCTTCCATGGCCTGGATAGCTTCGAGGCGCATCCGGGCCTGCTTGGTCATTGCCTTTTCATCCTGAACGAGCAGGTAGGCGTATGCCTGGTGGTGCGACCGGCCGACGCGACCGCGTAGCTGGTGCAGTTGGGCCAGGCCGAATTTTTCTGAACGGTTGATCAGGATGGTGTTGGCGTGCGGATTGTCGATACCTGTCTCGATGATGGTCGTGCACAGCAGCACATTAGCGCGCTGGCCGGTGAAGTCGCGCATGACGCGCTCCAGTTCGCGCTCGTTCATCTGGCCGTGACCGATGACGATGCGCGCCTCGGGCACCAGCTTGGCCAGTTTTTCCTGCATGTTGGCGATGGTGTCGACTTCGTTGTGCAGGAAGTACACCTGCCCGCCTCGTTTGAGTTCGCGCAGCACGGCTTCGCGGATGATGCCGTCGGAGAAGTTGCTGACGAAAGTCTTGATGGCCAGCCGTTTTTGCGGGGCGGTGGCGATGACTGAGAAATCACGCAGGCCTTCCATCGACATCGCCAGCGTGCGTGGGATCGGCGTTGCGGTCAAAGTCAGGACATCGACCTCGGCGCGCATGGCTTTCAGCGTTTCCTTCTGGCGGACACCGAAACGGTGTTCCTCATCGATGACGACAAGGCCGAGACGGTTGAACTTGACGTCCTTGCCGATCAGCTTGTGGGTGCCGATGATGATGTCGATCTTGCCTTCGGCCAATTCCTGCAAAGCCTGTGCCGATTCCTTGGCGGTCTTGAAACGGGAAATCTCGGCGATCTTGATCGGCCAGTCGGCGAAGCGGTCGGTGAAGGTCTGGAAATGCTGCTCGCAGAGGAGGGTGGTCGGGCATAGCACGGCCACCTGTTTGCCGCCAGCAACCGCACAGAAGGCGGCACGCAAGGCCACTTCGGTCTTGCCGAAGCCGACATCGCCACACACCAGGCGGTCCATCGGTTTGCCGGAACGCATGTCGTCAATAACGGCGGCGATGGCTTGTGCCTGGTCATGGGTTTCCTCGAAGCCGAAGCCGTCTGCGAAGGCTTCGTAATCGGTTTCCTTGAAGGCGAAGGCATGGCCCTGCCGGGCGGCGCGCGCGGCGTAGAGGGCGAGCAGTTCGGCGGCAGTGTCGTGTGCCTGTTCGGCGGCCTTGCGCTTGGCCTTTTCCCACTGGCCGGAGCCGAGGGTGTGGAGCGGGGCGCTTTCCGGGTCGGCACCGGAGTAGCGGGAAATGACGTGCAACTGGGCGACCGGGACAAACAGCTTTGCCTCGTTGGCGTAGTGCAGTTCAAGGAATTCCTGTTCACCAAGACCGAGATCCATGCGGACCAGCCCCTGATAGCGGCCAATCCCATGGCTTTCATGCACCACCGGGTCGCCGACCTTGAGTTCGGTCAGGTCCTTGAGCCAGTTGTCGAAGGAGGCTTTCTTGGCCGCTTCGCGCCGAGTGCGGCGCGGCGTGCCGGCGAAAAGCTCGGTTTCGGTGATGAAAGCCAGCTTTTCCAGGGCAAAGCCGGCCTGCAAGGGGCCGATGCCGAGCGCCAGTTGTGCCTTGCCGCCCAGAAAAGTCGGTAAATCGGCGCAGGATTCGGGTTTGAGGCCATGTTCGGCAAACATGGCGGTCAGCGTTTCGCGGCGCCCGGCGGTTTCGGCCAGGAGAAGCACGCGCCCCTTGAAACTGGCTAGGTGGTTTTTCAGCGCGCCGAGCGGGTCTTCGCTGCGTCTATCAACAGCAACGCCGGGCAGCTTGCTGGCGGCTTCACCGTTTTTGCCCTCAATGGCCAGTCGACCATAGGATTTGGCGGCCGTGAAGAAGGCTTCGTCGGACAGGAACAGTTCGTTGGGCGGCAACAGCGGCCGGGACTTGTCGCCCTGAAGCAGGTTGTAGCGCGAGCGGGTGTCGTTCCAAAAGGCGGCGATGGCGGCCGGCGCGTCTCCGTGGGTGACGAAGACGGCATCCTTGGGCAGATAGTCGAACACGCTCGCCGTTTCGTCGAAGAATAGCGGCAGGTAGTACTCGATGCCGGCGCTGGCGATGCCGGTCGAAATATCCTTGTAAATGCCGGACTTGGCCGGGTCGCCTTCGAAGCGCTCACGAAAGCACTGGCGAAAATGGGTACGACCCTTGTCGTCCATCGGGAATTCACGGGCCGGCAGCAGGCGGACTTCGGGTACCGGATAGACGGTGCGCTGAGTGTCGACGTCGAAGGTCTTGATGCTTTCGATTTCGTCGTCGAACAGGTCGAGCCGGTAGGGCAGTTGCGAACCCATCGGGAAGAGGTCGATCAGCCCGCCACGAATCGAATATTCGCCGGGTGACACGACCTGCGTGACATGGGCGTAGCCGGCCAGCGTGACCTGGCTGCGGAACTTCTCGGCGTCGAGTTTTTGCCCCTTCTTGAAAGCGAAGGTATAGGCAGCCAGGAAGGCCGGCGGGGCGATCCGGTAAACCGCGGTCGAGGCCGGCACAAGCAGGATGTCCAGCTCGCCCTGAGTGGCGGCCCACAAGGTGGCCAGCCGCTCGGAGACGAGATCCTGATGTGGCGAAAAATGATCGTAGGGTAGCGTTTCCCAATCCGGTAGCAGACGAACGCGCAGCTCAGGGCCAAACCACGGGATTTCATCGAGCAGGCGCTGGGCGTCGGCGGCGCTGGCGGTGACGACGGCGAGCAGCTTGCCGGGGTGTCGCGTGGCGATTTCAGCCAGCGCCAAGGCGTCGGATGAGCCGGCCAGCAGCGGCAGGTCGATTCGGTTGCCTGCCTTGGGCAAGGCAGGAAGGGAGAGCAGAAACTGGGGAGTTGGCACGCGGGGAAAGGCAGCGTTTCGGGGCAGGAATTATAGCGTTTTACGCCTCCCAGCGACTTGGTGCCTGGCGCTTGTATTCGTCATTTCCGTCGATACAATGACAACGCAATATTGGGCTGAGGTTTGCCTCATTTTGCTATTTCCTGCTTACCCCAACGCGCCTATTTAAATCAACCCGGAGGTCACATGAACACCGACTCAAAACCCCAGCGTATCCTGTTTCCGGCTGTTGCTTGTGTTGTTTTGCTGACGAGCAGTTTGCCGGCACGCGCCGCCAATGATTATTTTCTCAAGTTCGATGGCATTGCTGGTAGCAGCGTGGTGAAAGGCCATGAAAAAGCCATTGAATTTGATTCATTCAACTGGGGTGTTTCGATTACACCCGGCAGGCTTGGCAGCGGTGGCGGAAAGCCGTCGTTCTCGGATTTTTCGTGGACCCAGAATATGGATGTCAGCTCAACGGCACTGTTCGGTACCTTGGAAACAACGATCAATACGGCTGTTGTGGATTTTACGTCGGTTATTGGCGGGCAAAACCAGACCTATTTCCGCATGAGCTTTGATAATGTCCAAATCACCAATCTCAGTTATTCGGGGAGCGGTAGCCTTGTTCGATTGGCCGGCAGTTTTGCCTACGACAAGGTGACGCTGGACTACTGGGCGCAGGACCCCAAGACGGGAAAGCTGATTAAGTCGCCGTCGGCATTTTACGATCTGAGCAAGGGCGAAGGCTCGATAGGGGCGGTCTCGGCGCTCTTTGCCCAGGGCCTTGCCGGACCGCAGATTGCTGCTGTGCCGGAACCGGAAAGCTATGCGATGTTGCTGGCTGGCTTGGGCCTGCTTGGGGTCGTTGCACGTCGTCGGCGGAGCAAGGTTTGAAGCTGTCTTGAATTGAAACCAGGCAACGCGTTTTAGCGGCTTCCCCGGGGCGCCGGGAAAATGCGGAAGGCCGGGGAAACCTGGCCTTTTTCATGGCGGGATTGGCGAGCTGGTGTCAGGACGGATCTCGCGGAGCGCTCCGCAACATGATGGTTGATTATGCTGTGGTGGTAATATGCGGTCAGGATTTTTTGGGAAGCGCTTTTCTGCCCCTGCCGGGAGATGAGAAAAGTGACGTTGATAAACGCCGTCCGGGCTGAGATGGCGCAGGAATAAGCGAACCACCATGAGCGACTCCAACTTGAACCATGAACGCCGGAAGCGGGATGAGCGACGCCGGGCAAATAGCGGTCCGCCGGCGGGCATAGGCGAGCGACGGATCAATATCGAACGGCGGCTGTTCAATCTGGGTGCAGATTGCGGCAAGGCATGGCTAAGCAAGCCGATACCCGATGGGGCGTGGAACGCCAAGCCCCTATCCACTGATGTCAGTGCTTCCGGTGAGTTGCCGGCTGACTAGTCGCCTGCGTTGGCAGACTGATATCTTCGCTGATGCCGCTTGATTCAGTGAAATAGCCGCACAAGGGGCATTTGAAGCCGGGCGGGCAGTCGTGTTCGCGAGCGCATTCGGCCTGGGTTTCATCGGTCAGCACCATTTGGCGGACGGCTTCGCAACGGGCGAGTGGGGAGTCGAAGAAGGACATCGGAGTCTCCTGAATAGTTGTTTACATACTCAGTCTAGTCCGGATGCGGCCAAATGCGATCGCCATTCCGGCATTCCACGGTCAACCGGAAAAAAGCCCCAAAAACCAAATTGCGGCAGGGCTGGCCGGGTCATCGCCGATCTCGACCATCTGCATGGTGTGGACGCCACCAAGGTGTGACGTAGCGCGTTGGTAAGCAGTTTGGCCGATGGCGTCATCGGCATCGAACAGCATGAGCAAGGGGGCGACCAGCAGCTTGAGTGCCTGCGCGCCGGCCCGGTCGATCAGGCCGCCGTGGCAGGCGACGGCCCTGACCTGCATGTCGCGCTGGGCGGCGGCCCGGATGGCAGCCGGCCCGACATCGCCACTCGTGAAAATGGCGAGCGGCAGTTTTTCCATGTCGCCATCGTTGCGGGTCATGTCGAGGACATCAATCAGGCGCTGGGTCAGGCGCGGCACGTTTTGTGTGGCGTCGGCGAATTGCACCTCCTGGGCGGTGAGCAGTTCCATGGTCAAGGTGGCGCACCCGGATTGGGCGAACGATGACGAAATGACCGCATCTTCAGCCGCATGATGGGCGCGGGCGATCAGGACCAGACCGCACGGATTGTCGGGTAGGGCCAACTGACCGTGCAGCGAACCGTGCGAGGTGTGCAGCGTGATGAAACGGTTCATGCCGCGAGATGGACAGGAATGCGGTTCGGCCCAAAGGCTTTTCCGTCGCGGCCGAGCATCTTGCCGAAGCGGCCGGCGATGGCGGTCTGGCAGTGCGGACAACGGCCTTCCGGCGTGAGGTCGTAGCGCTGGATGTCGTACCAGTCGCGAACGATCAGCGCGGCATGGCAACTCGGGCAGAAGGTGGTGCCGCCTTCCGGATCATGAACGTTGCCGGTGAAGACGTGGTGCAGGCCGGCGTCGAGGGCGATACGCCGCGCCTGAATGAGCGTTGCAGGCGGCGTCGGCGGAAGGTTGTCCATCTTCCAGTCGGGGTGGAAGGCGGAAAAATGCAGCGGCACGTCCGGCCCGAGTTCGCGGGCGACCCAGGTGGCCAGTTCGTTGATCTCGTGCGCGCTGTCGTTCTGGCCGGGAATGAGCAGCGTGGTGATTTCCAGCCAGCAATCGGTTTCGTGATGGATGTAGGCCAGCGTGTCGAGCACCGGTTGCAGGTGGCCGACGCAGAGCTTGTGGTAGAAATCTTCGGTAAATGCCTTGAGATCGACGTTGGCGGCATCCATGACGGCGAAAAGCTCGCGGGCCGGTGCCGGGTGGATGTAGCCGGCGGTCACGGCAACATTGCGGATGCCCTGCTCGCGGCAGGCGAGCGCCGTGTCGATGGCGTACTCGGCGAAGATGACCGGGTCGTTGTAGGTGTAGGCCACCGCATCGGCCCCGTAGCGGCGGGCAGCCGTGGCAATCGCTTGCGGGCTGGCGCTGTCCATCAGGCGGTCCATGTCTTTCGACTTGGAAATGTCCCAGTTCTGGCAGAACTTGCAGGCCAGGTTGCAGCCGGCGGTGCCGAAGGACAGGATGCTGCTTCCCGGATAGAAATGGTTGAGCGGTTTTTTCTCGACGGGATCGATGCAGAAACCGGAAGAGCGGCCATAGGTCGTCAATTGCATGGCGCCATTGACCATCTGGCGGACGAAACAAGCTCCGCGCTGGCCTTCGTGCAGCTGGCAGTCGCGCGGGCAGAGGTCGCACTGGACGCGGCCATCGGGCAAGGCGTGCCACCAGCGGCCGGGGAAGAGGGATTCGGGCTGGCTCATGGTGCTGCCTCCTTCCATTTCTTGACGTTGTAGCGTTCGAGATGGACATCCGAGCCCCAGTAATTGGCTGGCAGCCCGGCCTTCTGCTTGAGGTGGGCCATGAAGCTGGCCGGACCGGGTAGTTGTTCCCAGACCTGCGGCAGGAAAGTCGAACGACGATGGCCGGCGGTGAAGATCACGCCGTCGATACCCGGGCGAAGCTGGGCCAGGGCATCGGCCTCGCTGGTAAAAAATATCGGCTCGGGCGGCGTCAGCAGCGAGACTTCGACGCGGGTGACCGGCAACTCGTCGGCCGTCAGCGGTTCGAAACGCGGGTCGCGAAAGGCGGCAGCCAGCGCGTTTTCCTGAACATCCTGCGTCAACGGTCGCCAGGCTTCGAGGCTGCCAATGCAGCCGCGCAGGTCGCCGTGTTGGGTCAGCGTGACGAAGGTGGCGCCCGGTTTGTGCAATTCGGGGCAGTCGTCCGCAGGTTTTTTGGCCAGGCCGAAGTGAGCCGAAATGGCGCTACGGGCCAGCGTCAGCAAAGTTGTGCCGAGGTCAGGCATGATCGCTCGCCTCGGTGAAGGAAAAGGCGGCGTAGCCGACGACACGACTCCTGTCGCCAGCCGTGTCGCCGGAATTGCACAGGTCGAGCAGCTTCGGCGTCAGGCCGCGCTGGCTGGCGGCGAGCAGCAGGCCGTTGATCGGGTAGGCACCGCAGGCCTGTTCGGGATGGATGCGGGTATCGAACTGGGCGATATGCCGGCAGGTGTCGCCATCGATGCGCTGGGCCGTGGCGTAGGGCAGGAAGTGCGAGAGGTCGGAGCTGACGACGATCAGTGTTTCCGGCCCGCCCCACAGGCGGTCGAGAACGTCGGCCACGGCCTCCGGCGAAGCGTGACCGACAGCCAGCGGGACCAGCGTGAAATGATCCAGCACGCGCTGCAGGAAGGGCAGATGCACCTCCAGCGAATGTTCGAAGGCATGAACATGGTCGCTGAAGACGATCTGCGGCAGGTCGGCGATGGCGGCGATGGCCTGGGCGTCGAGACGGATGGTGCCGAGCGGCGTTGAAAACGCCTCGGCCTCGGGCAGGGCGATGCCGTCGACGGCAACCCGGTGGGTCGGGCCGAGCAGGATCACCCGATGGATGGTCGTCGCCCATGGCGCCAGCGTGGCGTAGGCTGTGGCGGCGGTCGAGCCGGAATAGACGTAGCCGGCGTGAGGCACGATCAGGGCCTTGGGCTGCTTGCCGGATGCGGATTCGGCCTCGGCGAGCAGTTGGTCGACGGTTTCCGAAAGTGCTGCCGGATCGCCGGGGTAGAAGGCGCCGGCAACGGCGGGAGGACGGGTGTTGAGCATGGTCGTCTCCTCAAATAATCATCAGCCCGGCCGCCATGCCGCCACCGATGGCGAACAGGCCGGGCAGGGCGTGGCGGGCCAGTTTGCCGCCGCCGATGCTGACGACCAGGCCGATCTTGAACAGCAGGTTGGCAAGCAGCGCCAGCGTGACGGCGATGACGGCATCGCCGCTGACCACCTTGTCGAGATTGAACATGCGCAGGGTGGACAGGACGCTGGCGTCGGCATCGGTCAGGCCCGAGACCAGCGCGACGATGTAGAGGCCGCTGCTACCGGCAATGTCCTGTAGCCAGGCCGAGGCGAGCAGGACGATGGCGTAGAGCAGGCCGAAGGAAATGGCTGTGCGCATTTCGGTCGGATTCTTGACTTCGGGCATGGGCAGCGGGCCGGCATCGCTGAGCACCTTCCAGCGATACAGGGACATCAGCACGCCGGGGACGATGCCGCAGGCGAAAACGATGGCGATGGGCATTGCCAAGCCGGGGGCGACGACGCTGGCGACCAGCCACAGGCGGATCATGACCATGACGTTGGCGATCAGGATGACGATGGCCGACATATGGATCAGGTTGGCATGATCGCGGGCGTGGCGCGAAAACATCATGGTGGTTGCGGTCGACGAGGCCAGTCCGCCGAAAATGCCGAGCAGCGCCGCACCGTGGCGGGCGCCGACGATGCGCAGGGCGAGATAGCCGGACAGGGCGAGGCCGGAGATCAGCACGACCATGTACCAGACCTGGCGCGGATTGATCGCGTTGTATGGCCCGAAATCCTCGCTCGGCAGGATGGGCAGAATGACCAGCGAGAGTACGGCGAACTGCAGGATGGAGTTGATGTCTTTGGGCGTTGTCCGTTCGCTGAACTGGCGCAGTTCGGCCTTGAAATAAAGCAGTATGGTCGTCGTGATGGCGAGCATGACGGCCAGCGTCGAATAGCCGAACCAGACGGCGGCACCGAGCCCGTAGGTGACGATGATGGCCGCTTCGGACGTGAAGCCGCGGTATTGCTCTTCCTGCTGGGCGGAAAAATTCGAGGCGATCATGCTGCCTGAGATGACGAGCAGTCCGGCGACCAATACCCACGGCCCACCGGTTTTTTCGCCGAGCAAGGCAAACAGGCAGCCAAGCATGGCGACCAGCGCAAAGGTGCGCAGGCCGGCCGAGGCGTCCGGACGCCGCTCGCGCTCCATGCCGATGAGCAGGCCGATGCCGAGCGCCGTGCCAAATGCCTCGACGGGGGCGGCCAGTTCGGGGACCACGAAGCTCATAGGAATCCTCATTTGCGATGGTTCTTAAGTAAAATTAAGCCATGCCACGCCATTACGCAATCGTTCCCGCTGCCGGCAGCGGTTCCCGCTTCGGTAGTGAGAAGCCGAAACAGTATCTCGACCTGCTCGGTCGCCCGCTGATTTTCCATACCCTCAAGGCCCTGACCGCCTGTCCGGACATCGAACGCGTCTGGGTCGTGCTGGCCCCGGACGACCCGTGGTGGCCACGCTTCGACTGGAGCGAACTCGGTCCCAAGCTGGAAACCGTGCGCTGTGGTGGGGCGACGCGGGCGGAAAGCGTGAGCAACGGTCTGCGTGCCGCGGCGATGGTCGCCACCGACGATGACTGGATTCTCGTGCACGATGCGGCGCGGCCCTGCCTGTCGGCGGCCATGCTCGCCGCGCTGTTCGACGAACTGGCCGACGATCCGGTCGGCGGCATTCTCGCCGTGCCGGTTGCGGATACGATCAAGCGAGCCGATGCCGAACAGCGCGTCGCCGCCACCGAACCGCGCGACGGTTTATGGCAGGCGCAGACGCCGCAGATGTTTCGCCACGGTCAACTGGAAAAATCGCTCAAAAACGAAATGGCCGTCACCGACGAAGCCGGTGCCATCGAGGCCATGGGCCTCAAGCCGAAGCTCGTGCGTGGCGATTCGACCAATCTGAAAGTCACCTATCCGGCCGACCTCGCCTTGGCCGCGATGATTCTGAGAGCACGCAAATGAGCACGACTATCAATTTACGCGTCGGGCAAGGCTACGATGTGCACAAGCTGGTCGAAGGCCGCAAGCTGATCCTCGGCGGCGTCGAGATTCCGCATGCGACGGGCCTGCTTGGCCATTCCGATGCCGATGCGCTGCTCCATGCCATCACCGATGCGCTACTCGGTGCTGTTGCACTCGGCGACATCGGCCGCCATTTTCCCGATACCGACCCGCGCTACAAAGGCGCCGACAGCCGCGTCCTGCTCCGTGCCGCCGTCGCCCTGCTGGCCGAACGCGGCTGGCGGCCGGTCAATGTCGATGCGACGCTGATCGCCCAGCAACCCAAGCTCGCCCCGCACGCCGCCGCGATGGTCGCCAACGTCGCCGCCGACCTCGGCATTGCCACCGACTGCGTCAATATCAAGGGCAAGACCAACGAGCGCCTTGGCTACCTCGGCCGCGAGGAAGCCATCGAAGCGCAGGCTATCGCGCTGGTGGAACGTGTCGGCTGAGCGCCGAAACCAGAAACAATCCAAACCGGCCACGGCCAGAGTTTTCTTCGCCCTCTGGCCGTCGCCGGAAGTGGCCGAGCGGCTCGGCAATATTGCCCACGACGCCGCCCAGTCGTTTGGCGGCCGGGCCACCCGCCGCGACACCATTCATCTGACGCTCGCCTTTCTCGGCAACATCCCCGAAGCGCGTTTGCCCGAGCTGTCGATGGCCGCTGCCAACGTCGCTGTCGAGCCGTTCGCCATCAACATCGATCAGCTCGGTTTCTGGTCGCACAACCATTTGCTGTGGGCCGGATGCAAGACCCCTGCAGCCTCGCTCGACGCGCTTTCCAGCCAGTTGCGCATGGCTCTGGCGCGGGCTGGATTCAGGGTGGGGGGCGAGGGCCGGGATTTCGCCCCGCACGTTACGCTGGTCCGCCGTGTTCCGGAGGTCACAGCGCCATCCGTGCGCGACCCGCTGCCGTCGATTGAATCCTTTACCTGGCGCAATGACCGTTTCGTGCTGGTGCGCTCGACGCTCTCGGCGCTCGGCTCGTCCTACCGGATAATTGCGGAATTCCCGCTGACTGCAGGCGTCAGGACCTGATTGGCAGCACCAGGCGAACAAGCAGGCCGCCGCCTGGATTAGGCAGCAGATCGAACCTTCCTTCATGCAGCCGGGCAATGCGCTCGACGATGGCCAGCCCGAGCCCGGTGCCGGTAGCGTCGGTGCGGGCGTTCTCGAGCCGGGTGAAGGGGCGTTTGAGGCGCTCGATTTCGTCCGGCGGAATGCCCGGTCCGCGATCCGTGATTTCCAGGCAAATTTCCCCGTTGACCGTGGCCGCGGACAGGGTGATCTCGCCGCCGCCGTATTTGACCGCATTGTCGATCAGATTGGTCACGGCACGGGTGATCGCCTTGGGGCGCAGCATTGTTTCGGGCAGGGGGCCGATGGCGGTGGTCAGGGCGTGGCCAACGTAGCGCTGGCGCTCGGCAACGCCCGACAGGAGGTCGCCAAGATCAGTCATTACCGCGGCCTCGCCGGATTCAGTCCGGGCGTAATCCATGAACTGGGAAATTACCGCTTCCATCTGCTCGATGTCGGCCACCACCGCCTGCCGGGCGCTGTCGGCGACGCTCATTTCGGCCTCCAGACGCAGCCGGGTGAGTGGGGTACGCAGGTCGTGCGAGATGCCGGCCAGCACTTCGGATCTGTCCTTTTCATGGCGTTCGAGATCGGCCGCCATGGTGTTGAAGGCGACGGCCAGCCGGCTCAGTTCTTCGGCGCCATCCTCGGGTAGCGGCGCCGGCGTCTGGCCGCGTCCGACCGTTTCGGCCGATTTCGCCATGGCTTTGAGCGGCCGGCTGATGCGCGAGGCGATGAGCCAGGCGACCGCCATGGCCAGCGCCACGGCAAGCAGGCCCCAGAGCAGCCAGTGGCTGGCGAAATCGCGGGCAGCGCGGTCGCGCGGCAGGACCAGCCAGTATTCTTCATCGTCGGCATCGTCCAGACGGAAACTGACCCAGAAGCCGGTCACCCCATCGACGCTCGCGGCAATCCGCGTGTGATCGCCCAGGCGAGTGTTGAGCTCGCGCTGCAGGAGCCGGAAAAAGCGTGAATCGGGCATGGCCTCGACCTTGTCTTCCGGTTCGGCCGGCAGCAGGCGGATGCCTTCACGCGTCGAAAATTCGGTGAACAGGCCGAGGCGCTTGTCCGGCGCCGCGGCAAACAGCGAGGCGCGAATCAGATTGACGGCCGAAGCGGCCAGCTGCGCGGTTTCCCGCGCCCGCGGTTCGGCATCGATGTAGCGAAACAGGCTGAGCCACGCGGCCGTGGTCAGCAGCACGAGCAGGGCGAGGAGCAGGAAAGTGCGCGCCAGCAGCGTGCGCGGCATCAGCACCTAACTATTCCTTCGCAGCGCCGTCCGGCACGAAGACGTAGCCGAAGCCCCAGACCGTCTGCAGGTAGCGCGGCTGGGCCGGGTCGGCTTCGATGAGCTTGCGCAGACGCGACACCTGGACGTCGATGGCGCGGTCGAACGGCCCCTGCTCGCGGCCGCGGGCCAGCGTCATGAGCTTGTCACGCGACAGCGGCTGGCGCGGATGCTGGAGCAGCACCTTGAGCACGGCGAATTCGCCGGTGGTCAGCGATTGCAGCTCGTTGCCGCGAGTCAGCGTGCGGGCGGCGAGATCGACTTCGACGTTGCCGAAAGTGATCTTTTCCTGGTCGTCCTCCGGCGCGCCGGGCGGGCGGCTGCCCTGGCGGCGCAGGACAGCGTGGATGCGGGCAAGCAGTTCGCGCGGGTTGAAGGGTTTGGGCAGGTAGTCGTCGGCGCCCATTTCGAGACCGACGATGCGGTCGATCTCGTCACCCTTGGCGGTCAGCATGATGATCGGCGTGCGGTCGCCCTGGCCGCGCAGGCGGCGGCAGATGGTCAGACCATCTTCGCCCGGCATCATGAGATCGAGGACGATCAGGTGGTAATGTTCGCGGGCACGCAGCTTGTCCATCTGCTGGCCGTCAGCGGCCGCCTTGACCTCGAAACCCTGCTCGCCGAGGTAGCGGGTGAGCAGGTCACGCAGGCGGGCGTCGTCATCGACGACGAGAATATGTTGGTGTTGTTGTTCGTTCATGCTGGCAAGGATAAGGGCGGACAGTGAATGGAACGCGCCAAATGGTAACAAGCTTTTGCCGGGGCGGGCCGTGAAACATATTCTTACACTTCGAAGCGCTTGCCTGGCCTCGTCAGATAGACAATGGTGACATCTGAACCGCTATCCTCCCGCCTGCCATGAAACGTCTTTTCGCCCTCTCCCTGTTGTTGCTGAGCCTCCTTGGCTCGGCCGGCAGCGTCTGGGCGCAGGGCTACTGGCGCGACCTGCCGCCGGACGAACGTCGGCAAATGCGCCAGCAGATGCGCGAACACTGGCAGCAGGAACGCGAGTTTCGCCGCGAGGAAGGCGCTCCGCGCTGGCGCGACGTGCCGCCGGAAGACCGCCGCCGCCTGCGCGATGAAATGCGCGAGCAGCGCAGCTGGCAGGAGCGAGAACAACGCGGCTGGAGCGAACAGCGCGAACGGCGCGGTGAAGGCCGGGGCTGGCGCCGAGATTGAATTGGTATAGTGTTGTACTGAGCGTGTCGCGCCTCCGGTAAAATTCTGGCCCATGCTGATCCTCGCTCTCGAAACCTCAACTGAACTTGGCTCCTGCGCGCTCTGGCGCGATGGCGTGGTGACCGAACGCATCTGTCCACCGGGCAAGTCGCATTCCGAAACCTTGTTGCCGCTGGTCCGCGAACTACTGGGTGACGCCGGCGTGAAAGTCGGGCAACTTGACGCGATTGCCTTCGGCGTCGGTCCCGGCGCCTTTACCGGCTTGCGCGTTGCCTGTGGCGCGGCGCAAGGGCTGGCGGTGGCGACCAATCGGCCGCTGATTCCGGTGACCAGTCTCGAAACGATGGCGGCGCTGGCCGCTACCGAGCGCGTGCTGGCCCTGCTCGACGCGCGCATGGGCGAGGTTTATGCCGGCGCCTATCAACTGATTGACGGCGCTTATGTCCTGCACGGCGACATTCGCGTTTCGGCGCCGGATGCGGTCATGCTGCCGGCCGAACCGGGCTGGACGGCTTGCGGCAACGCCATCGCCGCCTATCCGGCCTTGCAGGAACGACTGACTACTGCCGGCATGGTTATGCTGGCAGACATCATGCCGACGGCTGCTGCGGTCGCCCGCCTGGCGGCACCGCCTGCCGTTCGTGGCGAAGGCATCGATGCCGCGCTGGCCGCGCCGCTCTATATTCGCGACAAGGTGGCCAAGACGGTGGCAGAACGACTCAGCGAAGGCGGGCGGGCTTAAACCTTGAAACCTCAGTTGAGCGCCCTGAACATCCCGGCCGAATTTTTTCCGATGAACGAGCGCGACCTCGATGCGGTGGCGGCACTCGAAGCCACGCTGCAAACCTTTCCCTGGTCGCGCGGCAATTTCGCCGATTCGCTGACGGCCGGCTACAGCGTCTGGGTGCTTCGCGTCGGTGGCGATCTGATCGGTTTTTCGGTGGTCATGCGCGTCATTGACGAGGCGCATCTGCTGACCATCGGCATCTGCAAGCGTTACCAGGGGCAGGGCTACGGCGCGCGGATGCTGCGTCACGCCATGGAGTGCGCCCGGCTCGGTGGCGCGACCAAGCTGTTTCTCGAAGTCCGTCCATCCAACGAGCGGGCGGTCGAGCTCTATCACCACTTCGGATTTCACCAGATTGGCGTGCGCAAAGGCTATTATCCGGCGGTGATCGGGCGCGAGGATGCGCTGATTTTTGACAAGGAATTGGTGGCATGAGCCTGAGCCGCGAGCAGATGCTGGTCGAGATGGGGATAACGCCGATCTGGGTGTTGCGCGATAGCGAGCCAAGCGCGCCGGCCGTCGATGCGCCCGAAGCTCAGGTGCCCGAAGCTCAGGTGCCCGTTGTTGCGCCCGCGGACGAAACCCGCCCGATGGCCCGTGAAAAAGAATCCCCCGTTGCCGCACCGGAAAATGCCCCGGTATCCCGGCCTGCACTCGCAACGCTGCAGCCGATGGCACCGGTTGATACGCTGAACTGGCCGGAGCTGGCCCGCCAGGTTGCCGAGTGCCGCGCCTGCGCGCTGTGCGAAGAGCGCAAACAGGCAGTGCTCGGCGTTGGCGAACTCAATCCGGACTGGCTGTTCATCGGCGAGGGGCCGGGTGCCGAGGAGGACGTCAAGGGCGAACCTTTCGTCGGTCAGGCCGGCAAGCTGCTCGACGCCATGCTCGCCTCACTCGATATCGCGCGCGGCAACCGGGTCTATATCGCCAACGCTGTGAAATGCCGGCCACCCGGCAACCGAACGCCGGAAGCGGCCGAAATGGCGGCCTGCTGGCCCTACCTGGAACGGCAGATCGCGCTGCTCAAGCCCAAGATCATCGTGCTGCTCGGCAAGGCGGCCGTCCATGCCGTGCTGCACGACGACAAGTCGCTGGCCTCGCTGCGTGGCAAACGTTACGAATACGCGGGGATTCCGCTCGTGGTGACCTATCACCCGGCCTATCTGCTGCGCAATCTACCGGACAAGGCCAAGGCCTGGGAAGATCTGCTCTTCGCCCGCCGTCTGCTGCGTGAGCAGGCCAATCCGGAGTTGCCGTTCTAGGCGTCGGATCGCTGCCGGATGCCGGCAGCGGATTTCGTTTTTGACTGTTTTTTCCGGTTGACCGTGGCAAGCCGGCCGGCCGTTCTCAATGGAACGGCGAGTCGTCCAGATGCTGGACGTCGTCCTGCGATTTCTGGTTGGCGATATGGCGCAGGCGGATCATGTACATGAGGCCGCTGACGAACAGGCCGAACAGCGTGACGACCCAGTAGATCGACAGATCCATCTTGACCATGAGGTAGTAGAGGCCGGTCATGATCAGGATGGAGATGTTTTCGTTGAAGTTCTGCACGGCGATCGAGTGGCCGGCGCCCATCAGGATGTGGCCGCGATGCTGGAGCAGGGCGTTCATCGGCACGACGAAGAAGCCGGACAGGCCACCGATGATGATGAGCAGGAAGACGGCGATCCACAGGTTGCTGACGAAGTTCATGACCAGCACGATGAGGCCCATGGCGATGCCGAGCGGGATGACCCGTACCGATTTGCGCAGCGTGATGAACTTGGCTGCCGCAACGGCACCGATGGCGACGCCGACGGCAACCACGCCCTGTAGCATCGAGGCTTTGGACAGGCCGAGACCCAGTGCGGTTTCCGACCACTTGATGACGATGAACTGCAGCGTCGCGCCGGCGCCCCAGAACAGCGTGGTGACAGCCAGCGAAATCTGGCCGAGGCGGTCGCGCCAGAGCAGCGTCAGGCAGTGATTGAATTCGTGGATCAGGAAGATCGGGTTCTTTTTGAGCGCCTTGTGATCGACCCCGGTGTCCGGAATGTAGAGATTGAACACGGCGGCGAGAATGTAGAGCACGGCGACGATGGAGAGCGCCATTTCGCCGATGGTGTCGACCCCTGTTTCTATGAGCGGGAAATCGAAGGCGAGCAGTTGCTGCGCGATGTCTGGGCGGATCAGCGTGCCGCCGATGACGACGCCGAGAATGATGGCGCCAACCGTCAGGCCTTCGATCCAGCCGTTGGCGACGACGAGCAGGCGATGTGGCAGGTATTCGGTCAGGATGCCGTACTTGGCCGGCGAGTAGGCGGCGGCGCCAAGGCCGACGACGGCATAGGCGAGCAGGGGATGGGCGCCGAAGAACATCATGCTGCAGCCGATGATCTTGATGCCGTTGCTGATCAGCATGACCCGTCCCTTGGGCATCGAGTCGGCGAAGGCGCCGACGAAGGCGGCGAGCACGACGTAGGAAACGGTGAAAAAGGTCTTGAGCAGCGGTTCGTATTCCGACGGCGCCTGCATCTCGCGCAGCGCGGCGATGGCGGCAATCAGCAGGGCGTTGTCGGCCAGCGCGGAAAAAAACTGCGCGGCCATGATGATGTAGAAGCCGAACGGCACGAAATATTTGTCTCTTATATAACTTTGGGCGAGGTTTATACCACGCTGAGAATTCGGCGCAAGGCTTGTGCTGTCGTCGCCGTTGTGCATGGTTGCGCAATCCCCGGTCAAAATCATTTAAGCCTAGGTGACACCGGTTAAGCCTTGATGACAGTCAATCAATTCCGATTGAGTCGCCTGTGGAGAGACTTCCACGGTCAACCGGAAATTTCACCCAAAATTGAAGTTGGCCCGCCGGAAGAACGGCGGAATGTGATTGAATATCGGCCGCACCCCTCCAGGAGAGAAATCATGGCTGACCGGCGCCTGCAGGTCTTTCATGCCGTCGCGAAACATCTGAGCTTCACGCGGGCGGCCGACGCCTTGTTCATGACGCAGCCGGCCGTCACCTTCCAGATCAAACAACTGGAAGAGCAGTACGGCACGCGCCTGTTCGAGCGGCGCCACGGCGGCATTTTGCTGACACCGGCGGGCGATATGGTGCTCTCCTACGCTGAAAGAATCCTCGCGCTGTCCGATGAAATGGAGACGCGCCTGTCCGAAATGACGGGCGAAATGCGCGGCCCCCTGCTCGTCGGCGCCAGCACGACGATCGCCGAATTCCTGCTGCCGCGCGTCCTCGGCGAATTCAACGCGGCCTATCCGCAGGTTCGCGCCCGGCTCATTGTTGCCAACTCGGAAAGCATCGAAAGCAGGGTGGCCGAACATACCCTCGATGTCGGTCTGATCGAAGTGCCGGCCAAGGTTGCCGGACTGACCAGCCAGATCTGCTGCGAAGACGAGTTGCTGGTCATCTGCGCGCCCGATTATCCGCTGGCCGGCATGAAGTCGGTGACGCCAAAAGGGCTGGCCGACTATGAATACATCTCGCGGGAACCGGGCTCGGGCACGCGGGAAATCACCGATGCCTATTTCCTTGCCCACAAGGTGCCGCCGGCCAGCCTCAAGACGCAGATGGAACTGGGCAGCCCGGAAGCGCTGAAAGGCGTCGTGTCCACCGGCCTCGGTTTTGCCATCGTGCCCAAGGCCGTTGTTGACAAGGAAATGCAGCTCGGCGAGCTGCTTGCCATCCCGCTCAATCCGCCGCTCAAACGCAGCCTCTACCTGGTTTTCCAGAAAGATCGCTTCCAGTCGCGGCTGACCAGCACCTTCATCGAATTTACCCGAACAAAACTGAAAGAAATGGCTTCATGAAAACCTCGCGTCCCATTCGCGCGCGCATCGCGCCGACGGCGATTCTCCACAATTACCGGCTGGCCAGGCGCCATGCTCCGCAGGCCAAGGCGTGGGCTGTCGTCAAGGCCAATGCCTACGGTCACGGCCAGTGGCGCGCCGTCGAAGCGCTGCGCGGTGAAGCCGACGGCTTTGCCATGCTCGAATGCGAAAACGCCGTCGCCCTGCGCGAAGCCGGCGTCACCCAGCCCATCCTGCTCCTCGAAGGCGTGTTCAGCGCGCGCGACGTGCGCGCCGTCATCGAACACCGGCTGACCTGCGTCGTCCATTGCGTCGAACAGCTTGAAATGCTCGTGCGCAACGGCCATTTTACGGCGCCTGTCTCAATCTATCTCAAGCTCAATACCGGCATGAACCGGCTCGGTTTCACGCCGGAAACGCTGAGCAAAGCCTGGGAAATACTGCAGCAACTGCCGCAAATTGACGTCACGCTCATGACCCATTTCGCCGAAGCCGATGGCGAGCGCGGTGTCGCCGAGCAGTTCGAGTGCTTTCGCCGGATGGCCGGCGACTGGAACGGCCCGGTTTGTCTGGCCAATTCAGCGGCCATCCTGCGCCACCCGGCAACGCACGGCGACTGGGTGCGGCCGGGCATCATGCTCTACGGCGCCAGCCCGTTTGCCGAGGTCAGTGCCGACGCGCTCGGCTTGCAGCCGGTCATGACGCTGGAGAGCGCCATCATCGGCGTCCAGAATCTGGTCGCCGGTGACCGCGTCGGTTACGGCGGCAGCTTCACGGCCGACAAGCCGATGCGCATCGGCGTCGTCGCCTGCGGCTATGCCGACGGCTACCCGCGCCACGCCCCAAGCGGGACGCCGATCGCCGTCATGGGCAAGCGCACGAAAACGGTCGGCCGGGTGTCGATGGACATGCTGGCCTGCGATCTGACGGATATTCCCGAAGCCGGCATCGGCGCCCCGGTGACGCTATGGGGCGAGGGTGTCGCCGGTAGCGTACCGGCGGACGAAGTGGCCACGGCGGCCGGCACCATCGCCTACGAACTGTTCTGCGCCCTGGCGCCCCGCGTCCCGGTGAGCCTGGACGAGCGCACGGTAACCAACGATTCCACGGTCAACCGGAAATAATGGCCAAAATCAAAACAATTTATAGCTGCACCGAATGCGGCGCGACGAGCCCCAAGTGGCAGGGCCAGTGTCCCGGCTGCAACGAATGGAACACGCTGGTCGAAACTGTCGCCGAAAAGGCGCCGACGAACAGCCGTTTCGAATCGCTGGCGCCCACCGCCAAACTGCAGAATCTCTCGGAAATCGAGGCGCGCGAAGTCGATCGCATCACCACCGGTGTCGGCGAATTCGATCGGGCGCTCGGTGGCGGGCTGGTCAATGGCGCCGTCGTTCTGATCGGTGGCGACCCCGGCATCGGCAAGAGCACGCTGCTCTTGCAGGCGTTGGCCCATCTGTCGCTCGACAACAAGGTGCTCTACGTCAGCGGCGAGGAATCCGGCGAACAGGTCGCCTTGCGCGCCCGCCGCCTTGGCCTCGACACCCGGCGCCTGCAACTGATGGCCGAGATCAACCTCGAACGCATCCTCGCCACGTTGCAGGCCGAAAAGCCGGTAGTCGCCGTCATCGACTCGATCCAGACGCTCTGGTCCGACCAGCTTTCGAGCGCGCCGGGTTCGGTCGCCCAGGTCCGCGAATGCGCGGCGCAACTGACCCGGCTGGCCAAGCAGGCCGGCATCACGGTCATTCTCGTCGGCCACGTGACGAAGGAGGGGGCCCTGGCCGGGCCGCGCGTGCTCGAACACATCGTCGATACCGTGCTTTATTTCGAAGGCGACACGCATTCGAGCTTCCGCCTTGTGCGGGCGGTCAAGAACCGCTTTGGTGCAGTCAACGAGATCGGCGTTTTTGCCATGACTGAAACCGGACTCAAGGGGGTCAGCAACCCGTCGGCCCTGTTTCTGTCGCAGCATGGGCAGGACGTGGCCGGCTCCTGCGTCATGGTCACCCAGGAAGGCACGCGCCCGTTGCTCGTCGAAATCCAGGCGCTCGTTGATACCGCACACGGCAATCCGCGCCGGCTCACGGTCGGGCTTGATCCGCAGCGGCTGGCCATGCTGCTTGCCGTCCTGCACCGCCACGCCGGGGTCGTCTGCTTTGACCAGGACGTCTTCGTCAATGCCGTCGGCGGCGTCAAGATTACCGAGCCGGCGGCCGATCTCGCGGTGCTCCTGTCGATCACGTCGTCGCTCAAGAACAAGCCCTTGCCATCCAAACTCATCGTTTTCGGCGAAATCGGCCTGGCCGGCGAAATCCGCCCGGCGCCGCGCGGTCAGGAGCGTCTGAAGGAAGCCGCCAAGCTCGGCTTTACGCGCGCCCTGATCCCCGAGGCGAACCGCCCCAAACAAGCCATCCCCGGCATGCAGGTCATTGCCGTCAAACGCGTCGAGGAGGCGGTGGCGCGGATTCGCGAGATCGAATAAGCTGGCGGGATACTCCTTTCGGCTGTTATGTTCAATCTTTCGCGCTACTTCTCGACGGTCAGCTTCATTCTTGTCGTGCTGGCGGCTGGGGTACTCGGGCCGCTCTACCAGAAGCTTTCGCTGCAGCAGATGCAGGACCTGGCCGAGGGGCGCAACCTCGCCATGGCGCAGGTTTTCCAGAACTCCCTGCGTGATGCGCTGGCAGTCCTAATGAGCGATTCGGTCGGCCGCGAACTTGAATTTCTCCGCCAGTCGGACGAAGCGCGTCGGCTCCACGCCAGTGTCTTCGCTCTCATGCGCGATACGGCCATCGTCAAGGTGAAAATCTACAACCGCCTTGGCAACACGGTTTTTTCAAGCGATGCCGGACAGATCGGCGAAAGCCGCCTGAGCAATCCGGGCTTTCGTTCGGCAATCAGCGGGACGATTTCAAGCAATCTGACGCACCGGGACCACATCGACAGCTTCGAAGGGACCCTCGCCGAAGTCGATGTCCTTTCGAGCTACATCCCCATTCGCGCCAAGGACAATTCGGTTGAAGGCGTTTTCGAGCTCTACCAGAACGTGACTCCCTTCGTCGCCCAGTTGCATCGCGACAAGTGGCTGGTCACCGGCGGCGTGGTACTGGTCTTTGCTGCCCTCTACCTCATGCAGTTTCTCGTCGTTCGGCGTGCCCAACGCATCCTCGAAGATCAGGAAGGACGGATTGCCGCCGCGCGGGATACGCTGGAAATCCAGGTCGCTGCCCGTACCGACGAGCTCAAGCGGACCAATACCCAGCTCGAAGGCGAGATCGTCGAGCGTCGGCAGGCACAAAGCAAACTCAATTATCTGGCCTACCACGATCCGCTGACCGGGCTGTCCAACCGGCGCAGCTTCATCGAACGCCTGGAAGAAAGCCTGCGTGAAACATCGCGTCATGGTGAGCGGCTGGCCGTGCTGTTCATCGACCTCGACCAGTTCAAGCAGGTCAACGATTCGCTTGGCCACGGCGTCGGCGACGAATTGCTCGTCTCGGTCGCCGCCCGGCTGTCCGAACATGTCCGCCTGATCGACATGCTGGCCCGGTTGGGCGGCGACGAGTTCATCTGCCTCATGGAGGTCGTGCGCGACGAGGGCGAAGTTGAAATGCTCGCCCGAGAGATCCTGGGCGCCTTCGAATATCCTTTCATAATCGGCGACCACGAGCTTTTCCTGACCGCCTCTGTCGGTATCAGCATTTCCCCCGGCGATGGCGACAGCGTGATGGACATCATGCGCAATGCCGACACGGCGATGTATCGGGCCAAGGCGCTGGGGCGCGGCAATTTCCATTTCTATACGCCGGAAATGACGCGTGACGCGCAGGAACGCATCCGCATGGAAAACCTGCTGCGCCGGGCGCTCGACAACGGGGAACTGTCGGTCCATCTGCAACCCCAGGTCGAGACCAGGAGCGGCAAGCTGGTCGGCGCCGAGGCGCTGGTTCGCTGGAACAGCCCGGAACTGGGTCTGGTCATGCCGATGCGCTTCATTCCGCTGGCCGAGGATTCCGGGCTGATCGTCGGGCTTGGTAACTGGGTCCTGCGCGAAACCTGCCGGCAGGTCATGCAGTGGCGAACGAGCGGCTTCGATTTGCCGCAAGTCTCGGTCAATCTGTCGGTCAAGCAACTGGAACGCCCGGAATTCATCGATGTTCTCAGCCAGATACTCGACGAAACCGGGATGGATGCTGCCAGCCTCAAACTTGAACTGACCGAATCGGTCGTCATGGCCGTTGGCGATGCCTTCGACCTGCTCGCCCGTCTGCGCGACCTCGGCATCAGCCTGTCGCTCGACGATTTTGGCACCGGCTATTCGTCGCTCAGCTATCTCAAAATGCTGCCGGTCCAGCAATTGAAGATCGACAAATCCTTCGTCGATGGCATAGGCAAGAATACGGGCGACGAGGCGATTATCAGGACGGTCATGGAACTGGCCCGCAGCCTCGAGTTCGAGGTTGTTGCCGAAGGGGTCGAGACGGTCGAGCAATCCGAATTTCTGGCGGCGCTCGGTTGCGAGCAACTGCAAGGTCATTTGCACGGGAAAGCCGTGCCTGCGCCGGAATTCCGCGCCCGCTGGTCAGTTCGCCCATGATCGCTGCCCACGCCTGGCGCACGCTCGGCCGAGAGTTGCGCTCCGGCGAACTCCGCCTGCTCTTCGCGGCGCTGGCCATTGCGGTGGCCGCCGTCACCGCCGTCGGCTTCTTTGCCGACCGGGTGCGCCTGGCGCTGGAACGCGAGGCGCAGCAGATGATGGGCGGCGACCTGATTCTCATCGCTGACCATGCCTTGCCTGAAGCCTATGCCGCCGAGGCCCGCCGACGCGGCCTCAAGCTGGCCGAAACGCTGATTTTTCCGAGCATGGTCATCGGCCCCGCGCTGGCCCAACTGGCTGATATCAAGGCCGTCAGCCCGGGCTATCCATTACGCGGCCGGGTAGAAATCAGTACGCAGGAGGGGCAGCCGGGCATTCCAGCCGAAGGTGGTCCGCCGCCCGGCACTGTCTGGCTGGATGAACGACTGTCGTCGGCGCTGCAGGTTGCGCCGGGAGAGTCAGTGACGGTTGGTACGCAGCACTTGAAGGTGGCCGCCATCCTGACCCGCGAGCCGGATCGCGGCGTCAACTTCTTTAGCCTGGCGCCCCGGCTCATGATGCATGTCGACGACCTGCCAGCGACCGGCCTGATCCAGCCCGGCGCGCGCATCCGCTACAGCCAGCTGGCGGCCGGTGAGACAAAGGCGGTCGCCGGCTATCAAACCTGGCTGACGCAACGCCTGGGGCGCGGCGAACGGCTTGAAGACACGCGCAATGCCCGACCGGAACTCCGCGGTGCGCTCGACCGGGCCGAGCGATTTTTAGGTCTTT
>JAAXVL010000003.1 GCA_013335535.1 Azonexaceae bacterium | reverse complement strand
CCGAAATGAGCGACAAGACGGTGACGAGCATATCGTGTATGCGGCGCCAGTGCGGAACCTGCGAACAATGGCAAGGAGAGCGCCGAATTGTGCTGGACAGGAAAGGCAACAATGCCGTCGCTGCCAATCGCCTGGGGGGCAATTGCAGGGATGGCGCCTGGCAGGATTTCAGTACCCTTCCGCGCCAGACCTGCGATCAGTACCAACGCTGGAAAGCCTTGCTGGACGAGCCATCTGACCCGGTTGTACTATCGGCAATATCGCAGTTGCATCGCGAGATTCGCATGCAATCTCATTTAGCAGAGCCGCTACCGGAGAAAATCCGAGAAAAACTCGATGAATTGCTTTGGGAAATTGAGTGTTGGCATATTCGGCGCCACTTCGTTGATGAAAGTCGGGAAGAGCCGGAGATGGAGTGCTTCTTCAACGAGTATGTGACGGGGTTGTTTGATTGTTTTTACTATTTTGGGTGGAGTAGTAGGAAGCCTGTTTCCGAGATGTCGCTAGAGGATTTCTGGCCTCTGAGATGACTAGGTCGATTTAGTTGAACAGGCGTAAAAATGACACTCGCACATGATCAAATGAGGATGTAAGAATGATTACGTTTCCACACGCCAATGGGTACCAAGTACCGTTGGCTGACTTTCTCCAAGCATGGCGCATTATCGTTGATGCCTACGGGCCAGGAAATTCTGAAGGCTCCCCCCTTCGAGTGCCTCTACCACGATTGAATGCTAAGGAACCCATACTTCACTACATTCGTAGTGGTACAGAATTTAGCTTGGATTACCTGTGCAGGAACCTCGTACCCAATGGTTGCCGGAACACTATGCAGGCCTCCAATATATTCATGACGGAAAATAATGCCGTGCTAGAGGAAGTAAGGGTCTTGAATCCTGTGACAGGCAGGGATGTAAAGGGCGTAAGGTTAAGGGAAGAGGCCATCAATCATAACGATCGACAGTCGATGGTAGAAGCCCTGTTCGAAGCAGACTGCGACGACTTAGATATTGGAGAAGGCAGTCACATCAATGAAGAGCTGGCGATAGGAGGACAGGCTTCGTCTTCTGATTACGAAAAATATGTTGAGCGACTGGTTAACATGATTCAGCGGGAGCCGTATACCCCATTTTTCCGAGGCCGAGCCATTGGGCCAGTGGTTCAGGGCTGGTCAAATCGCCTCCAAACCTACTTCTGGCCCAGCCCTAAAACTGACTACCTTGCAGCAGTCGCTGAGGTGTCGCTACTGGAGGACGAGGCCACACGTTTGGCGCTCCAGCTTCCGAACTGGAGCGCTTCGGACGAAGCAGCCGCCATTACTCTGGCAAATAAAATTTTTGCCTGGGGTGGCGTTCCGCAAGACCCGGCAACAGTAACTCCCGCCAACCTCCGTGCTGTTTTCAATGCTGCCATCAACGGTGTTTTGGCAATAGGAGAAACCGTGCCCCCAATGAATAGCGGCTGGACGAAAGTGGCCGCTTTTGCCTCTGCTCATCAAGAGACGATTCAAGGTACATGTCCTCAAATAATATGGGACAGTCGCGTGGCAACTGCAGTGACCAGCCGCTTGGAAAGACTTTTCCTCGCCGATGGTCTCGATGCGGTTCCTGCATATTTTTCAGATATTGGCCCAGTCAAGGTTGGACGCGGTGGTACTCGCCCCCGAACCCTCCAACTGTCTTGGAATGACGGCTATAGAAGCTGGCCCGCTCAATTCGGCGGAAGCAGGCTATTGGTGGCGATCAGGAACAAATTAAACAGTAACTCGGCACTCTACGGCCAGATGCCAGGCAACAACGGGCTAGGAGACTGGACCTCACGAGGCGTAGAAATGGTTCTGTTCATGGACGGTTACTGAGAGTCTTGGATATCCTTTGAAGCAATAATCCAGGTAAGGGTTCGGATCACAGAAGGGGGCTTCGGCACATACCAAACCCACCCTTTACCAGCAATATCCATACATTCACCAGCTACTCTCCTCACAAGCTCGCCAATATCCTTCAGCTTCGCTGACGAATCCTTAATCGTCAGTAGGCTGAAGGCGAGCTGTCCCGGTTCGATACTTCGCACTGCCAGCTCATTGCGCATTCGTCGATGTACCACATCCGGCGTTTCGTGCTCTGCAATTGGGATCTCGATTCGGCACAGTTTCCCCGGTACAGACAGGCTTGCAATCACGTCATTTGGATCAATATCCACCACGGCATCCAGCCCGTAATTGCCCGCTAGTTCCTGTAGCCAGGTATCCGGAACATGCGGGAGGTGCTGCCGGAAGAGGGACAGAATTTCCTGGCATTCGGTCTCAGGCAAGGCGAGCATTGACATGGAGTTCTCTCAGGCTACAGGTGTAGTGAGACAAGCATAGCGACGTGCCAGGATGGCGACTTCTTCCGCCATCTCTTGGCGCAGAAAGCTTGGTTCCAGCACCTCGGCATTCGGCCCCAGGGATCGAATCCATTGTCTAAGTTCAACCGTATTGGGGACTTCGGCGCTCAGGATGCTTCCTCCGGGATTCTCAGGATCGTCGATCAGCACTTGTCGGGTGGCTAGCGGGCATTCCCGCAGGCTGTAGGCCGAATTCGAGCCAATTCGCAACTTGAGGTCGAGCCGGGGACTGCCTTTGATCGGCATGCTGACGAGGTGTTCGTGCTCGGCCAGACTGAAGCCAGCTGCCGGCTTCTCGAAAACTTCATCCTCCAGGATTTCCGCGCGTAGCGTCCGGTTCAGGGCAAATGATAGAACCTGCTTTTTCTCCTTGGTCAGACCGTAGAGATAGATCAGGTAATCCCGGATGACCAGGCCGAGGGGGCTGATAACAAACTCGCTGGCTTTTTGCTTGCCACGGCTGAGGTGTAGCAAATGCAGCGGCCTTTCCTCCAGCAGCGCCCGATAGACTGCTTCACGCACTTCCGGTTTGATTCCGGGAGCCCGCTTTCGCATACCTTGGGGAAACACATGGATCTTGTCTTGCCACTTGCCGGCTGCCGCCTGTCGGCGCTTGCTCAGATGCCGCCCGGCCTCTTCAACAAACGGACGAAGGGCTCTTACGGTTTCCGGCGGCATCAAGGACTGCAGGAAGGCGTCGGCCAGTCGAAAAGCCAGTGCCGTATGGTCATCCAGCGAAGGGAAGATGGTGATGGGGGCATCTGCCAGATATTGCCAGCGCGCCGATTCCCGGCCTTTCTTTTCGCTGGCCAGCCCAAATTCACCGGATTCGACAAGATCCTTTAGGTTGCGCTGGACGGTACGCAAATCGACCTCGAATCCGGATGCAGAGAGTTTTTCCTGCAATCGCTCGGTCGAAATGCTGTCCGGTGCCCGCGGGATCATTTGCAGCATCGCCTTGAAGCGATTGGCCGGGATGCTGACGTTCGAGATCTTGCTCATTTACGACTTGCTTTCGAGGGATAGCAGAAAGGATTTTCCTTCCTGCAGGATTTCCGGAGAAACGGTCAGAGTGTATCGGAATGGCATGGCGATTTTCCCGTACACCAGCACACCGGGGAACCCAAAGCGCCGTTCCCTGGCACTTTGTGTGAAATAGGCTTTTTGCCCGGAATTCACTTCCGGCAGCAACGCGTCGACATTGATTGGAAACAGCCCGACCAGACGCGACGTGCCTCCGATATCCATCATTACTTGAAGATTCCGGCGGCCATTACGGGAAAGACGAGAAAGCGGGTGACGGATCAGGTGGCATTCATCTACATCCCAGCCGGGCGTTTCCCCAAAACAGGCCATGTAGCTGTCGCCCACCTGTGGTTTGCTTTGTGTTGCTCGCGCCAGATGGCCGATGGTACCCGGCAAGGCCGGATTGATCACTGCGGAAAGTGCCGAAATACCCCAGAATAAGTCAGACCAGCGGGAACCAAGATCGACGGGGCGGTTCATTGTCTGGGCCAGTATCTTGAGATCATTCACCCACTTGGGGTTGAGGAAGATGCTTCCTTCCAGCGTTACATCAACCTTGTCACCACGGTTACGGTAACTGGTTCTGAGTAGACGGACGACGTAGGCCTGATCAGGATCATCCAAGGCATCAAGGATTTTCCGGGCAGCTTGATCATCGTCGCGATCAGCATGCAATTGATCGACTGTGTCCGCAGAGATATCAGCCCCGAGATCGAGGGCCACCACATTGACCTTTTCCGTATCTACCTCGGCCCGAATGTGAGTAACGATCAAGCCATTGTCGGTTTCGCTACGCAGGATGTCGTAGCGACGAATACGGCCACCGTGATACAGGTCGATGTGTTGACGGTAGCTGTCGTCCGTTACCCGAGTTCGCCCCGTCACAAAGGTGCCGGCCACCTTTTCAAGCGCGGCCGTCTTGGCATTGTTCAGCGCCTCTTCTGCGCTTCTTCCGTACCCGGCGGCTTCGACCTCGAGGGCCAGGGCACTGCGAACGAGCAGGCAAATGAGCAAAACGAGAAACTTCATCAGAGGCTTCCCGACATCGCTCGCGAGACCTGCCGCGAGACAGCAATGGACTGCCTGCTAGCGCTCACCTCGACGACGACGCGGCCACCCTCGAAGGAGCGATAGCTCACCTGTACCCCCTTCAAGATCGCAGCACTGCTTTCATTAATGCGTTCAACCAGCACTGAAGCGACCCGGTGTACCTGTTCCGATTTGGCACCGCGCTTTTCATCGTCGGGGTTTGACGCAGCCTCGCTATCTGCTGTGGCTTCCTCGCTCTGTTGCTCAGCCGATTGGAACTTTCGGGCATAGGTCTTGGCGATGCGACGTACGGTGGTTTCGGATTTCACCTGGCTGGAGAGAAATTCAGCCAGCGTCCGCTTGGCACGCAGGGAGGCAATCATCAGCGCGGATTCGCGAGATGCAGGCGAATCATCGGCCAATCCGGCAGTTCCTTTGGCGCTCAGTCGTGTCCAGTTGCCTTGGGCATCAAAGACCAGATTTAGCGTGCCAGTCGATCCCTGAAATGCTGATTCCGCAGTTGCGGTGGATAACTCCTGTTTCTCTGTATTTGTAGTGTTCGTTTGCTGACGCGGCGCAGATCCACCGCAGGCGGTAACAAGAAAGGCGAACAGCATGGCGACATAGACTTTCATGGCATCTCCCTTATGTGCGTTTGTTCAATGAGGTCATGCTAGTCGGTATTAGCGACGTCATATGTCGCCAGTATTTCGCATAATGCAGATGTCGCTGATGCCCCCACCACCTTGAAGAAAGGTGTGGTGAAGGCTTTTTCCTAAACAATGAACCTGACGAAGGGATATACGATGTCTGATCAACTGTTCCTGGGGATTGCCCCCAAATCCGATGCAGGCAAGGAATACATGTTCTACTCGATGGACGACTGGATCGAAGTTCATCAATTTATCTGCGCTGAGGTGGACTCTGATTTTCCTCCCCATCCATATATGGATGAGGAGAGTTCGGAAATGCTGGCAAGGCATCTCACTACCTTGCGCAATTACGGGATCGCCCATGCCTACTTCGTCCTCCGGCTGAGAACCCAGATCCTGAGGGGAGATGAGGCGAGTCGCGATGATGATTGCGATCTGCCATCGGAGGTGCCATGGCTTGATGAATTTTCGGTGGAAGTGGAACGGATGATCGATCTGGTGGATGGATACATTGGCTTTTTGCGCGAATGCGGTGGCTGCAATGTTGATGGCCTTGTCTACGAGGAGTAAATCGGATGACGATTGATCAACGAGGCCAAGGCGAGGCCCTACTGATCGAGGCCGGAGCGCTGCTCCGGCTTTCTTCAGATACCCGATCTCATGAGCGGGCATTTGCCTTGGCGCTACAGGCGGTGAATTCTGGCGCCGTCGATGGCCATGCAATCCTGGCGCACATGTACGAATACGGCCTTGGAACACGCCGCCATTTGCCCAAAGCAACGAAGCACTATGCTTTGGCGGCCATTCATGGCAATACAAAAGCCGACCGAACATGGGGCTGGCTGATGGCCCTCGAAGGTTTTCTTTGGCATCGCGGTGACGCGTTCAGCCGTTATTGACCAGGAGTTGCCTTGAACAACCTTTCGAAATCGAAACTGCTCGCCTACCGCCAGTGTCCGAAGCGACTCTTGCTGGAGATTCATCATCGCGACCTGCTGGATCTGACCACTGGTTCACAAAGCGCCATGGCGCAAGGTCACGAGGTCGGTGCGATTGCCTGAAGGATCTATGATCCAGAGGCGCGCGGGCATTTTCTCGATCTTGAAGAATTCGGCTTCCGTGAGCTACTAGACCGGAGCAAAGCCTTGATCGACGAGGCCCTAGCCCCACTGTTCGAGGTCGGTTTCACTGCAAATGGGGCGCTGGCCGACATTTTGTTGCCATTGGACGATGGCGGGGAGCGCGTTTGGCGCATGGTGGAAGTGAAGTCTTCGACGAGCGCAAAGGATTACCACCGGGACGATGCGGCCATTCAGGCGTATGTTGCCCGATCAGCCGGCGTCTCAGTCAAATCGATTGCCGTCGCGCATATCGATAACTACTGGACTTATCGGGGAAACGGCGACTATCGGGGCTTGCTGGTCGAATCGGATCTGACCGAGGAAGCCTTTGCACGAGCCGCTGAAGTGGAAACCTGGATCGCCGGTGCTCAAGCTGTGGCCGCTTGCATCTCCGAACCCGAAGTCAGCGTGGGGGAACAGTGCAACACGCCTCATGCCTGCGGCTTCCTGAATCACTGCTCGCAAAGCATTCCCACGGTCGAATATCCCGTTTCCTGGCTCCCGAGGATCAGCAGCAAAGCCCTCAAAGCTTGTATAGCAGCGGGCGCGGCCGATATGCGCGATATACCGGATCATTTACTCAACACACAGCAATTGCGCGTCAAGCAGTGCACAGTCGGCCAGGAAGTTTACTTTGATGCACAAGGGGCGGCTAATGATCTGGCTGCGAATCCGCTACCCGGCTATTTCCTCGATTTCGAGACGGTCATGTTCGCAGTTCCCATCTGGAGCGGTACGTGACCTTATCAGCAAATTCCCTTTCAGTTTAGCCTGCATGTATTGTCGGAAGATCGAAATTTACGGCACCAAGAGTTTCTCGATTTCAGCGGCGAGGACCCCTCGCGGCGTTTTGCCGAGGCACTGGTCGACGCCTGTGGCGAACAAGGCCCGGTTTTCGTCTACAGCGCCCGCTTCGAAAGAGGACGTATCAAGGAGTTGGCGGACAGGTTTCCGGATTTGAGCATCCGCCTGCTGGTGATCAGTAAGCGCATGGTCGATCTGCTCGACACGGCTGCCCGGCATTATTACCACCCCAGCCAGCAGGGTAGCTGGAGCATCAAGAAAGTACTGCCGGCAATCGCACCTGATTTGGACTGCGGACAACTTGATGGTATTCAAAACGGCGAAATGGCGATGACCGCATTCAAGGAAGCGATCGAAACGTGCTGTTTGCTAGAGCGAAAAACGGAACTTGAGGCACAACTACGGCGTTACTGCGCGCTAGATACATTGGCCATAGTCAGAGTTTTTGAGTGCTTTCGAGGCTTCTGATCCGGTCAGGTTCTGATTTCGGCCGAAATCCAAGGGCGGGAAATCCACACATTGCTGACGGTTTGGGGTTGTTGTATGAACGTCGGGAATGGCCGAGGTGCTGCCTGTTGCCGCTGGCATGAGGCAGGATGTCGGCCAAAGCCGACCGTGGGCCTGCGAGCCAACTCGGGCGGCTATGCGCCGGTCACCTGCCGTTCAGCTGAAAATCACTCTTAGCGGCAGCTTTGACAATACGGCTACGAAAGGATCGTGCCCATTGCGGCCATCGCGTTTTCCAGATAGCTGCCGCTCAGCCAACCCCGAGTTTTTCGAGCAGGAGTACTCGGAAGCGGACGTTGCCGAGCTCACACTCTAGGCCAGGCGCGGAAGTTCGTCCTCGCTAGATTGCTAACCGTCATGGGACTGCTTCACTTTGAAACCTGCCGGATAGCCAACGGAAGCACGTCCGCAAAAGCTAACAGCACAGAGGGGCAATGATTAGTTTGGACCGGAATTGGGACACGCCCCGTATAATTATCAAATATGACAATCCGAGTAACTCCATAGATCAGCCAAAAATATGCAAACACAGACATAAATGCTCTATTGGCCTAGCTTTTGCAGATTTTTATTGCATGATTTACATCGGATGGCATAATCCCGTTCGCCTAAAAATTGCCAATAAATTTTTTTATATTAAATATGTCATTTCTAGTCGTTCGCCAACCGAAGCTTTTTGAACAGGTCGAAGTCTTTACCTTAGAACAGGAAGAAAAATGCAGAAGAAACTGTTAGCAGCCCTATGCCTTGAAGCGCTTAGCACTACATCCTTTGCTGGTGGCTGGAGCCTTGATTGGACGGAAAAGCTCAAATATTACGATCCGGCAGAAGACAAGTCGCAATACTATTTGTTGAGCAATTCTAAAGGCCCTGGCTTTGAAGAAACAAAGATCCATTCAGCCAAAGTCCCTTCAAATCGAAATCTTTGCGTCCGAGTCTATGAGAAAGGTGGCTATTTCGCAGGAAAGACGAGCAAGGGCTACTACATCAACCTTTCGAAAATTAATAAAGTTGAATCGCTTGGCAATCAAAATGTTGCAGGCGAGTCGATAAATGTAGAGCGTTACACGCTGGCAGACGGAACCGCAATAGAGACTTTGAAAATAGATGGCGGGGGAGAATCGTATGCGTGTGGTATGGACCAGAACGGAACATTTGAAATAGCTCCGCAGAAATGGTGGACCTATCGCATAACTGATAATAAAAAAGAATGCCTTTTTGACGAAAACAAAGCTAAGGATTTGTCACTGAAATACACGAGCGTATTTAATACTTCAACGTTGGCCACTCCGAAATTGTATCTAGGTTTCAACTCTACGCCGCGAGGCTACGTTGAAACGCTAGACCAGTCTCAAGCCGAACTGAAAGTAAAGGTTGACACGTGCATTGAGGGAATAGATAAGGTCAACAACTTCATCAAGCAGCAGCAAGAAGCGAAGAGCAATCTGACCAAGGAGTACACGAAGCTGTTTGGTGACCCGATTGTTAAAGAAGTAGACCGCGTTAATGCCATATTCGCAAAGATAAGAGGAAACGCCCAAGCCTCTCCGCTCGGTGTGGACATCGGCATAGCCAATCGCAGCAGCATCAGCGAAATTATTGGAAGCAAAGCCAAGCTCGTTCCGCCTCCTGTTGCGGAGATTAATGGCTTGTACGGCTGCATGCGGCCCAATTTGCTAGACGTGGCGGGGGCATTAACTGTTCAGAAAGAGTCTTTGAACTCGTTCGGTATTGAAAAGCTAACTCGGATGCAGTTCTGTTTCGACAGCAAGTCGGACGTGCTCCATCGCATGGACATGCGACTAGAGCCATACGTAAAGAAGGCTGTTTACGATGGTCTCGCAGAGAAGTACACGCTGATTGAAAAAACGATGTCGAAAGGCCGCACCGCTGAAGAGGCCGCGCGAATTTCGAGCCTGGGGCGTAGGCCTGAGCGAGCCATCGAACCCTACGTCGACCATGCGCTATTCGGCCAAGGAGATACGGTCATTGAATACGTATTTCACGACGATGATCAGATAGTCATGCTCTACGACGGCAAAGTTCACGTGACGTATATGACGACGAAGCTTTATCTTGATATGAATAGGTCATACGCGGAGTCGAAGTTGAAAAGCGATGTTGAAAAATGGGATCGAGAGCGGAAAACCGAGCCCAAGAAAAATATGTTCTGACGTAAAAAGTTTTTTAACCCGAGGTACGTCAGTATCTCGGGGAAACAAACAGCTCGATTATTTAATGCGGACATAACGGGCAGCTACCATTCCTGCCGACTGGTGAACGACGGCACCTCGGCCATAACGACCGTTTGGCCAAGGTGCCGAATCAGGCAGCAATCCGTCAATTAACTGCCGTTCAACCTCGAGTGGTCGCGAATGGCCACTTTCTTTTGTGACGAATGCGTACTCCGTGCCCTTTAACTGAAAATCATCCTTAACTTGACGGCAATAGCCCTTGGAAGGGGCTTTATGCATGCCTCTCATTTTTTCTACGGGCTTCTGCGAGTAGCTCTTTAGCCACCTCCTTTGCAAGCGCCAGCGTTTCCTCTGCGTCTTCCTTTGCCACCTGGAGAGTTTTCGTGGCAGTCTTCTTCGCCACCAGTAGGGTTTCCTGAGCCGCACTATCTAGCGTACCAGCTACTACCGTCACGGCCGCTAGCGCCATTGCAACTATTGCCTCGGCGGCTATTACTGCCAACGCCGTAGTTTCAGCCCGCTTTGTCAGCTTTTCTGCTGCGATAGTCGCATTCAAGAAAAGATCCGTCATTTCCAGTTCATCCTCAGATATAACAATGGAATTCGCATGCCCTGATATAGGCGCAAACTTCAGCGGAGTATGTTCCATACAATCTTAGACCTTTTGAAATTGCCAAATCTCGCCTGGCAGTTGAAAAAAAGAGAGATGCCGCGTCAGGCTACCTCAATGATTTATCGAGGAATCAGCGGGTGAGGCGCCGCTTTCTCCTGCCTCTTTACTTGCTTGGCCACCTTCTTTTCCTTGTGGGTCAAGACTGCCGGCTTCTTGCCTTCCTTCGTTCCGTGTTTTTCCTTGCCCATGGTCGTTCTCCTTTTAGTCAATGGGGGACATGTTGAAGCTAGCGAAAAAGCAATTGGCCGTATGTTGGCGAGCGCACATATCGTTTTCGCTTTGTTCTGTATCATGCAAATCGGTTAGGGGTTTTATAAATGACTGGCGTCAAATTCAGCCAGCGGCAAGTTAGTGGAATCACCCAAAGTCCCTGAAACTGATCGACACCAGCATCATGTGTCGGCAACTTTCCGAGAAGTACCGAGCGGATAAGACAATGGAGGCGCGATGCCATCCGAATTAATCTACAACCCGAAACAGAACCGCATTCTTGGTGCACTCGCCACCAATGACTATTCACGCCTGCAGGATGACCTAGATCTTATCCACCTTGAGCTGGGCCAGGTTCTATATGAATCCGGCGATACATTCGGCTACATTTACTTCCCGATCACCTGCATCGTTTCCCTGATTTTCACCACAAAAAAGGGCGGCACTGCAGAGCTAGCCATTACCGGCAACGATGGATTGGTCGGCATTCCGCTGGTCCTTGGCGGCGACACGACCACGCACCAGGTAGTCGTGCAGAGTGCCGGCGTCGCCTATCGGCTCAAGGTTGAAGTCGTGCGCTGGGAACTCGACCAGGGTGGCGAGTTGCAGCACCTGGCGTTGCGCTACACCCAGGCGCTGATGACCCAGATGGCGCAAAGCATCGTCTGCAACCGATTCCACGCTGTCGAACAGCAACTGTGTCGCTGGCTTCTGTTCAGCCTCGATCTGCTGCCTGGCAATCAACTCAACATGACGCAGGAACTCATCGCCAACATGCTAGGCGTACGTCGTGAAGCGATCACCGAAGCCGCCGGAAAGCTACAGGCAGCCGGTCTGATCGAGTACAGCCGTGGCCATATCACTGTGCTCGACCGCCCCGGCCTGGAAGAACGCTCATGCGAATGCTACGCCGCTGTCAGAAGCGAGTATGACCGGATATTCCGCCTCAAATCCGATGTTCGGGGCCCCAGCCGCCCGCGCCCCAATCCGGCCAACGTCCGCCATCGGGCCGAAGCCCGCCTGCTGCAATCGCCGCATCCGGAGCCAAAAACAGCCTGGGACAACGCCCAGCTGGTGCACGAATTGCAGGTGCACCAGATCGAACTTGAAATGAGCAACGAAGAACTCCGCCACGCCTATGAAGAATCGGATAATTTGCGCGAACGTTATGCCGATATCTACGATTTTGCCCCGGTCGGCTATTTAACGCTCGATGCCCTCGGCGTCATCATCGACATGAATCTGGCCGGCGCTGTGCTACTCGGCGCCAAAGGCTCCCAGAAAGGCCGGCATCGCTTTGCTGCCTTCCTCGAATCCAATCACGCTGACAAATTCAATCACTTTGTTGACGAGGTCATCAACTCCAAAAAGAAGCTGCACTGCGAATCAGTTCTCGCCGCAAACGCCCATCGTCCGGCCACCAACATCCGGATCGAGGCCGTTCCCGATGCTGACGCGCGCGAATGCCGCATGGTCGTCATCGACACCTCCGGCAACGCGACAAGCACCAGGCATCTTTCGCGTCGCATCACCGACAGCAAGGTCATAGAGGAATAATTGCCATGCTTTTCACCTTCAAATCAGCCTCCAATGCCGACCTGATCATGCACGAAAAGAGCGGCAAGGAAATTCTTGCGCTGCTCGGCAAAAGCCCGGAAGACGCACGGGGTGTCATAACCGTTGAACAGTTGCCTGGCGCCATCGCGACGCTTAAAAAAGCCATCACGGCCAACAAGGGCGAGTTACATGAAGCCGCCTCCAGCCCGAGCAAAAACGAAACTGACGACGAGCCTCAGGTCAGCCTCGCCCAACGCGCCGCACCCTTCGTCGACATGCTCGAAAGCGCTGTAAAAGCCGGCGAGCCGATTGTCTGGGGGGTATGATCAGCCAATGCCGTCCACCGGGAAGCGCGAGCGTACCCAGCCCCCCTCCTCCGCAGTAACCGATGATCAGCACTTTCCGATCATCGGCATAGGCGCGTCAGCAGGAGGACTGGAGGCCCTTGAGCAGTTCCTGGGCGGCGTGCCCATCAATAGCGGCATGGCCTTCGTTGTCGTCCAGCACCTCGACCCCAACCGGCACGGCATGCTTCCTGAGCTCCTGCAACGGGTCACCACGATGGTGGTCAAGCAGGCGGGAAACCGGATGAGGGTGAAGCCGAACTGTGTTTATGTCATCCCGCCCAACAAGGATCTCTCGATCCTCCACGACACGCTCTACCTGCTTGACCCAGTGGCGGCACGTGGGCTACGTCTGCCGATCAACTCCTTTCTTTCCAGCTTGGCCGACGACCGGCGAGAACGTGCAATCGGCATCGTTCTTTCCGGCATGGGTTCGGATGGGACTCAGGGCCTGCTGGCGATCAGCGAACATGGCGGACTGTCGCTCGTCCAAGACCCGGCCACGGCCAAGTTCGATGCCATGCCGCGCAGCGCGATTGACGCCCGCCTAGCCGATATCGTTGCCCCGCCAGGCGACATGGCCAGACTGATCCTCGACCGCCTGCGGCATCCTCCCCCTCTTCTGGAAAACGAAACCCTTCTCGCACCGGAAAGTGAGGCGAAGAATTCGGCTTTCGAGAAAATCTGCATACTGTTGCGCGCCCAGACCGGTCACGATTTTTCGCTTTACAAGAAAAGTACGATCTATCGGCGGATCGAGCGTCGCATGGGTGTCCATCGGCATGGTGGAATTGCCGATTACGTTGCTTTTCTCCAGACCAATCCACAAGAAGTCGACCTGCTCTTCAAGGAATTGCTGATCGGCGTCACCAGTTTCTTTCGCGACCCCGCCGCCTGGGCCTATCTGCAGGAAGAAGTGCTACCCAAGATGATTCGTGCAAAAACGCACGACAATATGCTGCGCGCATGGGTGGCAGGCTGCTCCAGCGGTGAAGAGGCCTATACGCTGGCCATGATTTTCCGCGAGGCGATGGATCATGCCAAACCCGCCAACCGGATCGAGCTGCAGATTTTCGCTACCGACCTCGATCCGGATGCCATCGCCAAGGCACGGCAGGGATGCTATCCCTCATCGATTGCAGCTGACGTTTCGCCTGAGCGCCTGGAACGATTTTTCGTTGAAGACAATGGCCGCTTCCGGATCTGCCAGGAAATACGACAGATGGTGGTGTTCGCCCCCCACAACGTCACGATGGACCCGCCGTTTACCCGACTGGATATTCTGACCTGCAGGAACCTGATGATTTATCTGGGCGCTGACCTGCAAAAAAGGTTGCTGCCACTCTTTCACTACAGCCTGAAACCCGGTGGCACCCTGTTCCTCGGTTCGGCCGAGAGCATCGGCAACTTTGCCGAACTATTTTCACCGCTGGAAGCCAAAGCGCGAATCTATCGCCGGGAAGAAGCCAAGCAAAGAGCAATCGATGTAGACTTCCCGACCCGCCATTCCGACAACTCCCCGAACCCTACTTTGATCACGCCACCGACCATGCCACCTGCCAATCTGCAAACCCTGGCCGATCAACTGCTGCTGCAGAAATTCTCACCGGCCGCCGTGCTGACCAACGCCGACGGGGACGTCCTTTTCATCAACGGGCGAACCGGGAAATATCTGGAACCAGCAGCCGGCAAGGCCAACTGGAACATTCATGCCATGGCCCGCGAGGGCTTGCGCCAGGAACTGATGCTCGCCCTGCCCAAGGCACTGCGCACCGCCGAGGCCGTAGTCGTCAAAAATATGACGATCGAGGACAGCGGTGAAACACAATGCCTCGACCTGACCGTCTTCCCCATCGAAGAACCCGCACCACTCCGTGGCATGGCGATGATCGTCTTCGCCGACGTCGTCGCAGCAAAACCGGAACCCAAACGTAGTTCGCGAAAGCAGCTTGCCGATGCCCGGGTGGCCGAACTCGAACAAGCCCTGCACAAGGCGAGAGAAGAGGTTCAGCGCATTCGCGAGGAAATGCAGAGTTCGCACGAAGAACTCAAATCAGCCAACGAAGAGTTGCAATCGACGAACGAGGAATTGCAGTCGACCAACGAGGAACTAACCACCTCCAAGGAGGAAATGCAGTCCCTCAACGAGGAGTTGCAGACGGTTAACGCCGAACTCCAGTCGAAAGTCGATGAATGGTCGGCGACCAGCAATGACATGAAAAACCTGCTCAACAGCACCGACATTGCCACGGTTTTTCTCGACAACATGCTGCATGTGCGCCGTTTCACGAGCCAGGCGACGCAAATATTCAAGTTCATTCAAAGCGACATCGGCCGGCCGCTGGCCGATATCGTCCATAAGCTTGACTACCTCGAATTGCAGAATGATGCCCGCAATGTCTTGCGAACACTGGCCTTCTGCGAGAAGCAGATCACCAGCAACGACGGTTGCTGGTACACCGTCCGGATCATGCCCTACCGGACGCTCGAAAACGTGATCGATGGCGTGGTCATTACCTTCATCGACATCAGCGAGGCGAAACGCCTCGAAGCCGAACTCCGGGCAGCTAGATCCGGCGGCGAGGGGCATCCGGCCACTGGAAATTCATCGTGAGTACATTCCTATCGTCTAATCCGGGCGACCTGCGGCGCCGCGCCGAAGACCGACTTGCTGGCGCATCGGCCGGCAGTCCAGCGGCCATGCGCGACATCGATCAGATGCGTCTCGTGCATGAGCTGCAAGTCCATCAGGTCGAGCTTGAAATGCAAAACCAGGCGCTGATCGAGGCTCAGTCGGAAATATCCCGGAACCTTGAGCAACTAACCGAACTGTATGACCTGGCGCCCATCGCCTATTTGACGCTTGATCGCAATGGCCGCATTACCAAATCGAACGCCATGGCTGGAAAGCTGCTGGGAACGCCGTTTCTGGCGCCGAATCACTATCATCTTTCACGATTTGTGGCACATGATGCCCTGCACGACTACGCGGCTTTCATCGACCGGGTTTTTTCAGGCGGGCGGCTCGAGACCTGTAATCTGAGATTGGAAGCCAGGAAGGAAGGCACTCCCGCCTATGTTTTCATGGAAGGCATAGCTGACGAGGATCGTCAGGAATGTCGCCTGGTCATGCACGATCTGAGCCGCCAACGTGCCTCGGAAGAGGCCCTGGCTTCGCTGGCCATGCGGACAGAAGAACTGGCTGCGGCCAAGACGGCGGCCGAAACGGCCAACCGTGCCAAAGCGACCTTTCTCGCCAACATGAGTCATGAAATCAGAACGCCGATGAGCGCCATTCTGGGCATGGCACATCTGCTGCGGCGATCCGGCCTGAACGCCGAGCAGGATTCGCAACTGGAAAAGATCAACATCGCGGCCAATCATCTCCTCGGGATCATCAACGATATTCTCGACCTGTCGAAAATCGATGCCGGGCAACTCACGCTCGAACAGATACCGTTCAGACTCGACAGCCTGCTGAAAGAACTCAGCTGCCTGGTTATCGACAAAATGAAGGCCAGGAATCTGGATTTCCGTATGGACATGGCTCCGGCGCTGCTTCACCACCAGCTGATCGGCGATCCCTTGCATATCAAACAGATCCTGCTCAACCTGCTGAGCAATGCCTTGAAATTTACCGAGCGCGGATCGATCGAACTGAGCGTTGATCTGGATGCCGAAAAAGAACATGAGATCAAGCTCCGCTTTACCGTGCGCGACTCCGGCTGCGGCATTCCGGAAGAAGCACTGGCCCGGATATTCTCGCCATTCGAGCAGGTCGATTCGTCAACGACGCGACAGTTCGGTGGCACCGGGCTGGGCTTGAGCATTTCGAAGCGCCTGGTAGAGCTGATGCATGGAGAACTCGGGGTAAGCAGCACGCTGGGTAGCGGCAGCACCTTTTTCTTCACCATCTGCCTGCAACACAACATTGAGAGTTCAGTCCCGGCGCATCTCGATAAAACATCGGCCCCCGATCCCGAAAGCATCCTGAAAACACGGCATCGCAACAAGCGCATCCTGCTCGTCGAAGACGACAAAATCATTCAGGAAGTCTCGCTGGCTCTCCTGCGCGATGAATTAGGCCTGTACGTCGACGTGGCTGACAATGGTGCCGAGGCCGTCAATATTGCCGCCACCAATGGCTACGACCTTATCCTGATGGATCTACAGATGCCGGTGATGGACGGCCTGGCGGCAACCCTTGCCATACGGGAACAGGCAAAAAACCAGAAAACGCCGATTCTGGCTATGACGGCCAACGCCTTTGCCGATGACAATCAACGTTGTCTCGACGCCGGCATGGACGATTTCATCCCGAAGCCGGTAGAGCCAGCGGTGCTGTTTGCAAAGCTTGCCAATTGGCTGGAAGCCGCTCCGCCTATCAATTAGCAGTCCCCTGCCCGACAGCGATCATGACCTGATGCTCGACGAGGTCATCGACCAGCCGAATCACGCAGTCCGCTTGCTCAAGGCCATCGACGACGAGGCTGCCCGGCCCGTCCGCCACTTGGGTCAGCGCAATGCGATATACCGTCGTTTTGTAGCGGTAACGCATCTTGAATCCGGGCCAATCCGCAGGCAGGCAGGGCGACAGGTGGAGTTTGTCGCCATCCAGCCGCAAACCAAGCAGGGATTCAATCAGTAGCCGGTACATCCAGCCAGCCGAGCCGGTATACCAGGTCCAGCCACCGCGACCGGTGTGCGGGGCCAGCGCATAGACATCGGCGGCCATCACGTAGGGCTCGGCCTTGTAGGTATCGACGGCTGTCACGGAATGGGTGTGGTTGATCGGGTTGATCATCGCCGCCAGCTCCCATGCCCGTTCGCGGTCGCCCTGGGCGGCAAAGGCCATCGCCGCCCAGATTGCGCCGTGGGTGTATTGGCCGCCGTTTTCCCGGACGCCCGGCACATAGCCGCGGATATAGCCGGGATCAAGTCGCGACTTGTCGAAAGGTGGATCGAGCAATTGAATCAGCCCGACCTGACGGCGGACGAGGTGCTTGTCGACAGCCTGCATGGCCATCTGCCCACGCGATGTATCGGCGACGCCAGAGAGCACCGCCCAGCTTTGCGAGATCGAGTCGATCCGGCATTCGGGGCTGCTGCTCGAACCGAGCGGCGTCCCGTCGTCGAAATAGGCGCGGCGATACCAGGCACCGTCCCAGCCCTTCTCCTCGATGTTCTGGTGCAGCCGGGCGCCCTCGCCGAGGCAGAACTCGGCAAATGCCGGATCGCCATGACGGGTAGCCACGCCACTGAACTGCCTGAGGATTTCATGCAGGAAGAAACCGAGCCAGACGCTCTCGCCCTTGCCCTCGATACCGACCCGGCTCATGCCGTCGTTCCAGTCGCCGGAGCCGATCAGCGGCAGGCCGTGCACACCGAAACGCAGGCCATGGCGGATGGCGCGCACACAGTGCTCGTACAGGCTGGCCTCCTCGCCCGAACGGACGGGGAGATCGTAGTAGGAATCGTCTTCCGGATTGACCGGACGGCCTTCAAGGAAATGACTACTTTCATCGAGCACGCCGGTGTCGCCGGTCGTCTGCACATAACGGCAGACAGCCAGCGGCAGCCACAGGTAGTCGTCCGAACAACGGGTGCGAACGCCGCGCCCTGAAGGCGGGTGCCACCAGTGCTGGACATCGCCCTCGGCAAACTGGCGGCCGGCACAGAGCAGCAGATGTTCGCGAACGAGCACCGGTTCGGTGTGAACCAGCGCCATCATGTCCTGCAACTGGTCACGGAAACCAAAGGCGCCACCCGACTGGTAATAGCCGCTACGCGCCCAGACCCGGCAGGCCAGGGTCTGATAGACCAGCCACCCGTTGGTCAGCACATCGAGCGCTGGATCGGGCGTCTCGACCTGCACGGCGCCCAGGGTGTGCGCCCAGTACCGGTCGACCGCTTCGAGCGCCATGCGGGCGGCCAGCGGGCCATGGAAACGCTGGATCAGATGGCCAGCGTCATCACCACTGCGCCCGACGCCGAGACGGAAGATGATCTCGCGCTCTTCGCCATCGGCCAGCTCAATGGCGACCTGAATGGCGCCACAGGGGTCCAGTCCAGCCCCGACCTTGCCGGAAAGACGCGCTCGTTTCAGCGCAGCCGGGGCCTGCGCTGAGCCGTTGCGTCCGATGAATTCAATGCGGTCGCCGGTCAGCGTGCGGCTGGTTTCATCGACATCGAAGAAAGCAACCCGTCCCGAAAACTCGGGGCTGTAGGGATTTCGGGCGAGAAGCGCCCCGCTGCCGGGCGCGACTTCGGTAGAAACGTGCATCCCCGACTTGGCCCTTAAATCGCCTAAAACCCACTCAACATAGCCGGTCGCCGAGATGTTGCACGGTCGACCGGAAATATTGACCAATTTTAAAATCGAGAACTTGACCGGCGCGTCGATGGCGACAAAGACCTTGAGCTCGGAGCGAATGCCGCCGACCGAGGTTTCAAAGATGCTCACGCCGAAACCATGGCGGATCACATAAGGCATGGCGCCGCGCACCGGCAGGGGTGTCGGCGACCAGACGTGGCCGGTATCCTCGTCGCGCAGGTAGAAGGCTTCGCCGCCGGCATCGCTGACCGGATCGTTGTGCCAAGGCGTCAGGCGGAATTCGTGGGCGTTGTCGCTCCAGGTGTAGGCGCTGCCGCTTTCCGAAATCACCGTGCCGAACTGCGGGTTGGCCAGCACATTGGCCCACGGTGCCGGCGTGGTGTGGCCGGAAGCCAGCGTGATGACGTATTCCCGACCATCCGCCGAGAAGCCGCCCAGGCCGTTGAAGAACTGCAGATCGAGGCCGCTCACGGCCGCCGCCGGTGGTGCTTCGGGACGATAGCGCCGGCTCGGCACCAGACGCGGTACGCGCAACTCGAAAGGGCTGCGCAAGTCGAGCTGTTCGGCCAGCGTGCCGCGACCATCGGTGATCACGGCGCGCGCCACGGCTTGCAGCAGGATGCGGTCTTCGCTCGAAATCTGTTCGGCCAAGCGCACGAAAATGCCGCCCGGCTTGTCAATGACGCTGGCCTCGATCCCCGAGGCGATGAGCCCCATGATCTGCTCCTGCAGCCGTTGCCGATAACCGGCGTGGTCTTCGTTCCAGATCACCAGATCGACGACAAGCCCTTTCAGGCGCCAGTAGGCATGGGCCTGGACCAGTTGGCGAACGAGATCGATATTGGCCGCATCGCCGATCTGCAAAAGCACGATGGGCAGGTCGCCGGAAATGGCATAGCCCCAGAGGCCGGATTGGCCGCGCTGGTTGCGAATGAGCACCGAGGCATCGGCGCGCAGCGAGGCGTTCGCATGGATGACCAAACCGGCCAGCCGCGCGTAAAGCTGGGCGTCGGCCTCGCTGGCATTTAGCTGGCGCAGAACGACCTGACTATGCGTCCAGGTCAGCTCGAAAACGCGGTCGGCCAGGTGCCGGTCCTGATATTTCTCGACCAGCCCGAGCGCCGTGGCGCGGTTTTCGGTGATGCCGGTCACCACATCGATGGTCACCGACTGCTCGGGTTCGAGCACGATGCGATGGCGAATGGCGACAACGGGGTCGAGCACCGAACCATCCGTGTCGGACAGCTTGCCGACCTGCTCCATGGCCTGCGGACTGGCCGAGCTGCGGGCACGACCGATAAATTGGGAGCGATCCGTTTCGGCCGAAACAGCACTCGAAACGGCATCATGGACGGCCATCAGGTGCAGCATCCACGGTGCCTGCTCGGTCAGCGAACGCGGCCGCCGGGTGCACAGCACGGCGTTGCGCCCGTGCAGGATTTCCGTCTGCACGAACAGGTTGCTGAAGGCCGGGTGCAGTTCATCGGCCACCGCCGGCGCGATAACCACCTCGGCGTAGCTGGTCACTTCGATCTCGCGGCGCTGGCGAGAGCGGTTGGTGATTCGCGTCCGCCGCAGTTCGATGTCGTCCTCGGGCGAGACGACGATGTCGGTGTAGGTTTCGAACTCGCCTTCTTCGCCGTCGAGCGAATCGCGCCGACGGAATTCGGCGCGCCCTTCGGAGAAGATCGCCTCGTAATGATCCGGCCGTTTGAGCGTCGGCTGGAAGGCGGTGGACCACACGGTGCCGCTGGCCAGCTCGCAGATGTAGCAGAAGCTGCCCCAGTTGTCGCGGGTGCCGTCTTCGCGCCAGCGCGTGACAGCCAGATCGTTCCAGCGGCTGTAGCCGCCACCGGCATTGGTCACCATGACGTGGTAGCGGCCGTTCGAGAGCAACTGGACTTCCGGCACCGGGGTGTCCGGCGTGGTGAAGACGCGGATCGGCGTTTCGTCGATGGTCGAATCCGAACGCGCATCCGCCAGCTCGGCGGTATGCGAGAACAGCGTCGTGGCCTTGGGAACACGTTCCTGAAGCAGGAGCAGGATGGCCTGGAACAGGCGGTCGGCGACAAAGCGCCGCTGCATCGGCTGATTGAGCAGCAGGTAATCGAGCGCCAGCAGGCTCATGCCCTGGTGATGGGCCATGAAGGAACGCACAACAACATGCGACTGGTCGCGGCGCTGGCGGGCCGTGGTGTAGTCGATGGCTTCATAAAAACCGTATTTGCCGACAAAGCCCTCGTCGGCGAGGCGCTGCAGGTTGAGGCAGGCTGCTTCCGGTGCCACCATCAGGGCCAGCGCCGAGGCATAGGGTGCGATGACCAGATCCTCGGCCAGCCCGCGCTTGAGGCCCAGCCCGGGCACGCCGAAGGCGCGGTACTGGTAGTTGAGATGCAGATCGACCGTGTTGTAGCCGGATTCGGATACGCCCCACGGCACGCCGCGCTGCTTGCCGTACTCGATCTGCCGCGCCACGGCGGCCTTGCAGGTCTGGTCGAGCAAGGTGTTTTCGTAATTGGGCATAACCAGCATGGGCATCAGGTACTCGAACATCGAACCGCTCCACGACAGCAAGGCCGGTTCGCCGCCGGTGCCGGTGAGCAGGCGGCCGAGCGAGAACCAGCTTTCCTGCGGCAACTGCCCCTGGGCGATGGCGACGAAGTTGCACAGCCGGGCTTCGGAGGCGAGCAGGTCGTAGTAGCTGGTATCGACGCGGCGCTCGCTGACGTTGTAGCCGATGGTCAACAGGTGGCGCGTCTTGTCGAACAGGAAGTCGTAGTCCATCTGAGCCAGTTCGCCTGATTGCTCGGCAAGGGCATCGATCACGGCAATTCTTTGGCTCGCCGCATTGCCCGCCAGCACGATCTGGCGCGACAGTTCGATCAGCCAGTCACGCTGCTCGGCGTTGAGGTCCATCGCCAGGTGCGTTTCGATATCCGGGCAGCGTTCGGTCGCCAGTCGCACCAGACCGCGCAAGGTCGGCAAGGCGGCCTCGTTGGCGATCCGCTCAAAGACTTCCAGGCCGGCCGGCGGTGGCGCCAGGCTCAGCCACGGCGCCAGATACGCCAGTTCGCTTCGCGCCTCGGCCAGTTGACGGACGAGTGCCCTGGCCCATTCTGCCGCCTCGTTTTCCGGCGCGTCGGCGGCACGCTCGGCGTGGCTGGCGTCGACCTCGCGTTGCAAATCGTCGGCGCCCTCGCCCAGTTGCCGCAGCAGGCGCGCCATCGCCGAAATGGTCGTCGGCGGAAGCAGGATGGCCGTGTCGAGCAGCTTGCGCAGGGCCGCCAGCGTGCCGGCCACGATCTCATCGGCGCTCTCGGCGAGCAGGCCGAGGGTATCGTTGAGGCCGGCCAGCAAACGTGGCTGCAATATCGGCGCATCGGCCAGTTCGAGCAGGCCGCCGCGCAGGGTCAGCAGATGCCCGGCCAGATTGCCGCTGTCGACGGTCGAGATGTAGAGCAATGGCAGCGGTTGCAGGGTCTGCGTGTCGTACCAGTTGTAGAAATGGCCGCGATAGCGCTCCAGCGCGCCCATGGTGCGCAGCGTGTTGACTGTGCGTTCGAGCAGCTTGCCGGTCGCGATGTAGCCGAAATCCCACGCGCTCAGGTTGGCCAGCAGGGCCAGGCCCATATTGGTCGGCGAGGTGCGATGGGCGATGGCGGCGACGCGGTATTCCTGATAATTGTCCGGCGCCAGCCAGTTGTCGTCCGGCCCGACGAAATGGTCGAAAAAGGCCCAGGTGCGGCGGGCCATGCGCCGCAGGAAGAAACCCTGCTCGACTGTCAGGTGCGCCTTGTGGGCCGTCAGCGGACGGCTCAGCCACCACGCCAGTAAGGGCGAAGCCAGCCAGAGCAGGAGAACCGGCGCCGCGATGAGCATTTCTTCCTGGCTGGCGAACACCAGCCAGGCGCCCAGTCCGCCGGCCAGCAGCGGCCCGATCCACATGCTGCGCAGGCAGGCGAGCAGTTCGCTTCGATGACGCCCGGCCATCTGGCGCTCGACTTCGCTCGACGGATTCCATTCGAGCAGGCGGCGATGCGAAACAAGCAGGCGCCAGGCGGTGCGGGCGATGGCGTCGAGGCTGAACCAGGCTTCATAAGGCAGGCAGGCCAGTTCGAAGCCAAGCTGCCGGAAGTGGCGCCAGGCCGAACCCAGCACCGCGGCCAGATGCTGGCGGAACAGGATTTCGTCGGGCTTGCGGCTGGCGTCGAGCAAGGCGGCGAAAATCGGCGGCACGATGAGGATGCCGAGAATCGAAATGGTCCACCCTGCGACCGGCGCCAGCGCTGTCCAGCCAAGCACGAGCAGCACGCTCAGCGCGGCCGGGACAAGGCTGCGCCGCAGGTTGTCGATCAGTTTCCATTGCGACAGCGTCGATAGCGGATTGATGTGCCGGCACATGCCCTCGCCCGGCACGCGGCGGAACAGCCAGCCGGCCAGTTGCCAGTCGCCGCGCAGCCAGCGGTGGCGGCGAATGACGTCGGCCCGGTAGCTGGCCGGGCAATCTTCGTAAAGCTGCACGTCGCTGAGCAATCCGGCCCGGGCGTAGCAGCCTTCGAGCAGGTCGTGGCTGAGGATGCGGTTTTCCGGGAAACAGCCGCCCAGGGCGCGCTCGAAAGCGGCGACGTCGTAGATGCCCTTGCCAATGAACGAACCTTCGCCGAAGACATCCTGATAAACGTCGGATACGGCGCGGGTGTACGGGTCGATGCCCGGTTCGCCGCCGTAGAGCCGGGCGAGCAGCGAGCGGTTGGTGCCGGGCAGGCTGACGGCGACGCGCGGCTGCAGGATGCCGTAGCCGCTGACGACGCGTTGCTGCGTTTCGTCAAAACTCGGACGATTGAGCGGATGCGACATGGTGCCGACGAACTGGCGCGCCGTATCGCGCGGCAACTGGGTGTCGGTATCGAGCGTGATGACGTAGCGCGTGCCGGCCAGCGAGGCGGTGTCACCGGCGATCAGCGAAAAGCCGTCGCGCGTGTCGTTCATGAGCAACGCATTGAGATCGGCCAGCTTGCCGCGCTTGCGTTCGTAGCCCATCCACACGCGTTCCTGCGGATTCCAGCGGCGCGGCCGGTGGAACAGGAAAAAGATGCTTGCCACGGTCAACCCGGTTTTTTGCCCAAATTTCAAATTCAATTCGTCGATCTTTTGCGCCGCCAACTGCATCAGGGCGGCGTCTTCGGGCAGCGTTTCCTGCCCGGCGTCGAGAAAATCGGTGAGCAGCGCGAAGTGCAGGCTGGGATCGCGGTTGGCCAGGAAACGGACTTCGAGCGCCTCGATCAGGCTATCGATGCCGCCCGCACTGGTCAGCATGGTCGGCACCACGACCAGCGTTCGCGAGGCCGGCGGGATGCCCTCGGAGAAATCCATTTTCGGCAGCGGATGCGGTGCGACGAGCAGGCTGGCCGCCCAATTCACGAGCGACACGGCCAACTGGCTGGTTCCCAGCAATGCGACCAGACCGAGCAAAATCATCGCCCACAACGGCAGACCGGCCGGGATAGCGCGCATGACCAGGCTGGCGGACAGCAGGCCGGCAATCACGGTGACGGCGCCCAGGTAGAGGGTCAGCGGCATGCGGCTGGCCGCCCGACGCACGCTCTCGGGGAAGGAATGGCGAACCTCGACGGCGCTTTCGAGCCGTGGCAACCCTGGGCCGATCAGGTAGAAACCGACGTGTCCGGCTGCCTCGCCCTCCTCTGTCGCGGCGCGAGCCAGTTCGACCACTTTGGCGGCCAAAAAACCTTCGGACAGCTCAGTCTTGCGGGCAATCGCTTCGGTCGCATGGCGATAGCGGTCGCGCGTCGCGAAATCCATCGCGCCGTAGACGCCACCGGGGTCGCCGAGCAAGGTCTGCTCGACGATGCTCTGGGTTTCAACAAAGGTCTGCCAGTCCATCGCCCCGATGATGCGCAGGCTGCCGATGCTGTTGCTGATCGACACCTGATCGGCTGCCTGCAATTGGTTCTCGGTCTGCACCATCTGGGCGATGGTCAGGCCGGATTCGGCCAGATGCTGCTCGATCCAGGTCAGCGGCAGGGCCAGCGCAGGGCCGCGCCCCTGCAGGCGACGGGCCAGTTCGGCGACGAAGGCGCTAACCATCGGCGGCTGCGAACGCGCCATGTCGGCAATGGTCAGGATCAGGTTTTTCGGATCGTGCTCGGCCGCCTCGATCATGCGGTCGGCCCACAACTCGGCCAGATTGCGCTCTTCCCAGCCGGCGGCGATGCGCACGCCGACCCGGCGCAGGTTTTCGATGACCGCCAGGCGCAGCATGATGGGGATGGCCCACAACTCGCCGAGGCGCAGATCGGCGACGGTCTGATAGGCGGCGACGAAGCGGCTCAGGGTTTCCGGATCGACCCGCCCATCGCCGTGCGCCACGGTTTCCAGCGCAATGTCGTAGACGCGCGGATGCCCAGCCGACGGCCCGCTGCCCAGGCGCGGCAGTTCGCGGCTATAGCCTTTGGGCAGATGGCGTTTGGCGGTGCGGATCTGCTCTTCGATCAGGTAAAAATTATCGAGCAGCCACTCCCCGGCCGGCGTAATCCGGCTTTTTTCCGTGGCGGCGGAAGTCAGCCGGCGGCAAACATCGACCAGCGACTTTTCGTTGGCGGCCAGTCGGTCGAGCAGACGATCAGTGATGCTTCCGGCGGCGAGCCGGTGCGCAGCGGCCAGCGCCTTGCCGTGCTGCGCCATTTGATCGGCACTGTACAAGGCAGCACGCAACGGCGCCTCTTCGGCTGGCTGCGTTACAAACCATTCCGCGCCTCTGAAGCGACCACCCAGCTGGCGAAAGTACTCAACGAATGACTGGCTGGTTTTCAAATTGAATCGCCTCCGCATAAACAAAAAATCTCACGATGCTTGGCGCATCGTGAGATTGACTACTTCAATCCGACAGCCCGGTGCTTAGGCCAAATTACTGCGCCGGCCGGCGGGCTGATCATCGATTACTTGATACGCATGTCATTCTTGACCGAGCTCACGCCCTTGACCGCGCGGGCAAGTTCGACGGCCTTGCTGGCAGCAGCCTGCGAGCTGACGAAGCCGCTCAGCTGGACGATGCCCTTGAAGGTTTCGACATTGATTTCAGCGGATTTCAGGGTGGATTCGCCAAGGATGGCGGCCTTGACCTTGCTGGTGATTACCGAGTCACTGACATATTCGCTGGTGCCTTCGGACTTGGACGTGGAAGCGCAACCGACGGCAGTGAGCAGCGTCAGCGCCAGAAACGCGGCGGACACATATTTAGTGAATGTATTCATGATCGACTCTCCTGATAGGGGAAATTGAATTCCCTGTTTTCGGCACCGTTCCCGGATTGAGCTTCGACGCCTGAGAAGTGGAGACTAGTCAGCTGGAATAAGCACGTCGGTGTGCTGGGACACATAGCCCTTAAGGGCCTTCTCACGGTCAACCGGAAAAAATGGCCAATTTTGAAATGCCCGGCTGCGGCCGCAATGGCCCGCTTCGCACGGCCCTAGCCCGCCAATCCCTTTTCTTTGAGCAACAGCTGCTCGAACTGATCAGCCGGCAGGGGATGTCCGAACAGGAAACCCTGCCCTTCGTCGCATTTCAGTGAGCGCAGGAAGGCAAGCTGGGCTTCAGTTTCGACGCCCTCGGCAATGACTCTTTGCTTGAGGCTCTTGCCCATGCCGATCATGGCACTGACGATACTGGCATCATCAGGATCGATGGCGATGTCGTGCACAAACGACTGGTCGATCTTCAGTGTATTGATCGGGAAACGCTTCAGATAACTGAGGCTGGAATAGCCAGTCCCGAAGTCGTCGATGGCCAGTTGCATGCCCATCGCTTTGAGCGATTCGAGAACCGATTCCGATGACTCGGCATCGTGCATCAGGATGCTTTCGGTCAGCTCCAGCTCAAGAAAACTGGGCAGCATGCCGGTTTCCTTGAGGATCAGGGCCACGCCTTCGAGAAAGCCCTTGTGGCGAAACTCGACGGCTGAAATATTGACCGAGACTGGCACCGCCAGCAGCCCGGCATCCTGCCAGGCGCAGACCTGCCGGCAGGCTTCGCGCAGCACCCAGCTGCCGATCGGCACGATGAGACCGGATTCTTCGGCGATCGGTACAAACTGGTTCGGATAGACCACGCCGTGCTCGGGGTCCTGCCAGCGGATCAGTGCCTCGCTGCCGATCATCAGGCCCGTGGCCAGATCAATCTTGGGCTGATAGTAGAGCATGAACTCGCCCTGCTTCAGGGCACGACGAAGGTTGCCTTCGACAAACAGGCGACGGACGGCGCGGGTATTCATCTCCGTCGTAAAAAACTGGAAATTGTTCCGGCCGTTGGCCTTGGCGTGATACATCGCGGTGTCGGCGTTCTTCATCACCTCGTCGGCGTCCTGACCATCGTCGGGATAGATGGCGATGCCGATGCTCAGCGTCACATGCAGCTCGTGTCCTCCGATCAGGCAGGGTTCGGCGAAGGCAACCAGGAGTTTTTCGGCGACCGGCGCTGCATCGAGAGTGTGCTCAATTTCGGCGAGCAGGATGACGAACTCGTCCCCGCCCTGCCGGCAAACCGTGTCGGTATCGCGGATACAGAGCGTCAGACGCTCTGCCACCATTTTCAGCAGCAGGTCGCCAATGGCGTGCCCGAGCGAATCATTGATGTGCTTGAAGTAGTCGAGATCGATAAACATCAGCGCGACCCGCTTCTTGTGCCGGCGGGCCTGACCGATAGCCCGGGAGAGACGCTCGGTCAGCAACATCCGATTGGGCAAGCCAGTCAGGAAATCGTGCTGGGCCAAATGCGCCATTTTCAACGCCATGGCCCTTGACTCGCTGACATCGTGGAAAACGATCACGGCGCCGGCCACCTGACCATCCCGGTTATGGATCGGTGCGGCCGAATCCTCAATGGGCGATTCAATGCCGTCGCGACGGAGCAGGATACTATTGGCCGCCAGCCCGACCGTGCGGTTCTCGCGGATGGCTAGCTGGGCCGGATTCGGCGCTGCCTGGCGCGTTGCACCATCGACGATTTTGAAAACTTCCGAAAGCGGCCGCCCGAGGGCCTTTTCCCGTGACCAACCGGTCATCGCTTCAGCCACCAGATTCAGGTAAGTCACGTTGCCCGGTAGGTTGGTGGTCAACACGGCGTCGCCTATCGAATTGAGTGTGACCTGGGCACGCTCCTTTTCCTCGAACAAGGCATCTTCGGCGGCCTTGCGTTCGGTGATGTCCTCGACAATCTGGACATAACCACGCTGCTGCTGGCCGTCGAGCATGGTCGCCGCATTGAGGCGCGCCCAGACGATGCTGCCATCGGCCCGCAGGAAACGGGCTTCCGACTTGAACGTTGCTTCGCCGTGGGCAGCCGCACGCCATTCAAGCAGGACACGCTGGCGGTCCTCGGGATGAATCGCCATGCTCCAGTTGGTGCCCAGCGTTTGCTCCAGGCTCAGCCCGGATATCGTGTGATAGGCGTCGTTGGTATAAACACACTCTCCATGTACGTCCGACACGAAAATGCCGAGTGGCGAAGCATCGCTCATGGCACGAAAGCGTGCTTCGCTGAGCGTCAATGCCTGCCGGGTTGTCTTGCGCTCGACCAGATAGTTCAGGGTGCGTGGCAACCAGTGGGCATTGACCTGATCCTTGACGAGGTAGTCGTCGGCGCCATTCTGCACGGCCAGACGTGCCGTTTCCTCATCCTCCTCAGAACTCAGGATGAGGATCAAGCTATCACGTGCCGCTTGAGAAACCTGCTCGAAAACCGTGATGCCCTGGCCGTCGGGCAGGCTGAGGTCGAGCAGGATGATCTCGAAGTCCGCGTTGGCGAGAAGCGCCAAGGCTCCAGAAAGACTGGTCGCCCGCTCAACCCGATACGGTTTTCCGCCCTTACGACCCAGTGCGGCTTCAATCAGCCTGGACTCGTTGGCGTCGTCCTCAATCAGGAGAACGTCGTTCATCATCTGCTCCTGCCGCAATCGAAAGCCGGACGTTTGCTACTCGTGTGCAAGCGGCTTTTTCGTAAACAGGTACTCCCTGAGCTGTCCGGAAAACCGCTCGTCCCTACGCTGTATCCAGGCCAGAAGCATGGCGGCATGCTCCTTTTCCTCATCCCGGTTGTGTTCGATGATGCGCTTCAACTCGCTATCTTGGCAGGCAGCGGCACGCTGGTTGTACCAGTCGACCGCTTCCAGTTCCTCCATCAGGGAAACCAGTGCCCGGTGCATGTCGCGGGTTTCGGCGGGCAACTCATCGACGGGTTCGTGATAACCGACACTGGACATTTGTAGCTCCTGACTTTTGGGGATGTCTATCGCAGAATCAGCGGCGGCTGATCAGGGCGCCAATGAAGGCACCTGTTGCCGCAGCAATTCCGATAATTTTCCAGGGGTTGGCGCGGACATAGGTATCGGTGGCGGTGGCGGCACCGCAAGCGTTTTCCGCAATGGCGTGACGCGTTGCGGAAAACTCTTCGGCCACCGAATGACCGGCGTCCTTGAGAAGGTGATCTGCCTTGCCGACAATCCCTTTTAAATCCCTGGTCAATGTTTCCTTGAGACTTTCGGTCGGTCCCGGAATGGTGCTGAATTCAGTAGTCATGATTTCTCCTGGTCTGCATTGGGTGGCTGGAGAGGTGAACGAACCGCCTGACTGGCGTGCTCCTCTATTCCTCTGACATCCATCTTCAGCACTGGCGGACACCGGGTCTGTGCGCTGGCGAACAGACCCGAGTCAGGGCGTCCGTACCATGAACATCACGGTATTGATCGTTGATGCCCGGCAACATTAAGGAGAAAAGAAATGTCCCTCGGAACCATTCTGCTGATCGTTCTTGTCTTGTTATTGATTGGAGCCATTCCAACCTGGCCGCACAGCCGGGGCTGGGGCTATGCACCGAGCGGCGGGATCGGACTGGTGCTGCTGATCCTGCTCGTCCTGCTCCTGCTCGGCAAGATCTAGACAAAACCACACTGGAGAAATCATTAGATGATGCAAAGTAAAACCAACGTAATCGCCATTTCACTGTGGCTTGCCCTCGGGCTGAGCGCTTGCGACAAGCCCGGTCCGGCCGAACAAGCCGGCAAGAAAATGGATCAGGCCGCCAGCGATACCGGCAAGAAGGTCAGCGAAACCGTAGACAAGTACGAAAACAAGATGACCGAGCAAGGCGCCAAAAACGCTCAATCCTGGGATGACACCGAAATTACCGCCAGGGTCAAAGCCGAGTTCCTCGGCGAACCCGGTCTGAAGTCGATGCAAATCAGCGTCGGCACAAGCAAGGGTGTGGTGACGCTGACCGGCACGGTCGATTCGAAAGCCAACAGCGACAAGGCCAAGGCCCGGGCAATGGCGATCAGCGGCGTCCGTGATGTCACCAACCAGCTCGTCGTCGCCTCGGCCAAATAAGCTCACCACCTGCACTGAAGGAGAACACCGTGGAACTGCACAAGGAATACAAGGAAAAGATGGGCGCCCAGCTCAAGGAGTGGAGCGCCCAGGTTAACCTGCTGGAAGCCAGGATCGACAGCTTCACGGCCGACATGAAAGTCATGCGGGCAGAAGAGATTCAGGCCCTGCGTGCCAAGCAGCATGCGGCCGCCGACAAGATGAAGGAACTCGGCAAGGCGAGCGGTGAAGCCTGGGATCAGGTCAGGATTACCGCCGATCGGATGTGGGACGACCTGAAAACCGGTCTGACCGACGCGCAGTCAAAATTCAAGTAAACACGGAATCCGGCGCCTTCGGGCGCTTTTTTATCGGCTGCAGCCTGGCTGGCGCCATCATTTAAAACGGAGGAAGACAATGCGCAAACAACTGATTGTCCTGGGGATATTGCTCCATTTTGCTGTTCCAGCGCCGGCTCAGATCAGCTTCGGCTTTGGTTTCCAGTCCGATAACATCAGCATCAGCCTGTCGACCTATCCGAATCTGGTCCGCGTGCCGGGCTACCCGGTCTATTATGCCTCGGGCCTGAATTCGAACTATTTCTTCTACGATGGCCTCTACTGGGTTTTCGAGACAGATCGCTGGTATTCAAGCTCCTGGTACAACGGGCCGTGGATGATGGTCGATCCGGAATATATTCCGGTCTATCTGCTGCGCGTCCCGGTGCGCTATTACCGCCATCCGCCAGCCTACTTCGTCGGCTGGCAAGCCAATTCGCCACCGCGTTGGGGCGACCACTGGGGCAACGACTGGGCCCAGCAACGAAGCGGCTGGGATCGCTGGAATCGCCGCGCCATGCCGGCACCGGCCCCACTACCGACCTACCAGCGCCAGTATTCCGGGAATCGTTATCCGTCCCGGGATCAGCAGCCCATATTGCAGCAACGGAACTATCGCCACGAAGCCCGTGATCCGCTGGTTCGTCAGCAATCCCAGGCAGCGCCGCCAACGAGAAGTCAGCCCGAACAGCCCCCGCGCGGGAGGGAAGAGTCACAGCAAAGGAGAAATCCTGAGCCGTCGGCGGCGCCTTCACGCCCCGCGCCTGAAGTCCGCCAGGAAGCGCCACCGATCGCCCCACAAGTGCGGCAGCCGCAGCGGGAACAGAGCAGGGAACGGGAACGGCAAATTCCGGAGCAGAGACAACCGCAGGCCGCTCCCCGTGTCGAAGAGCGCCCTGCCCCCCGCGACAATCCGCAGCCTCAGCGCGAGTCAAACCGCGAAAACATGCGTCAGCAGATAGAACCTAACCAGCAACGCGCTCAACCCCCCAGCGAAAACAGGTCTGGCCCCCGCCAGGCGGAATCAGGAGAGCAGCACCCAGGGCAAAAACGGGAACGCGATAACGCCGACGAGCGAGGCCAGGGACGCGGGCGATAAGTCATGAGAAACCTGGCTGGCGCCTGCCAGCCAAGTTTCTTCTTGACGCACAGGGTGCTCAAGCCCGTTTCGGCGGACTTCCCGCCTGCATGTCGTCATCCTGCACGAAGCTGGTCGTTCAACGGAAGCTGCGCCACCAGCTAGCGGGACTGCGCTTGAATTGAAATGCTCATGTTTCGGCATTTAGGACCTTACGAGCGGCACAAAACCGAACCTGATTACCTCCGGCGTGCTTGGCTTGATACATGGCCATATCGGCCCGTCTCAAAATTCCACCCTGGTTTACTTCCAGATAGTTGAACATTGCGACGCCAATACTCGCGGTGCAATGATGCTCAACGGACGTCTCGACATCACTGACGTGATCGATGTTGAGGATGTAAGGTTCCGCCAGGGCAGTACGCAGTTTTTCAGCAATGATTTCGGCATGAGATTGGGATTCAGCCTCGTCAGTATCGAGCAGGCCCAGCATGACGACAAACTCGTCCCCGCCAAAGCGGGCTACCGTGTCCATCTCGCGCACACAGCGTTTAAGCCGGTCCGCCACTTGGATCAACAGCAAATCACCCACGTCGTGTCCGTATGTGTCATTGAGCGGTTTGAAGTTATCCAGGTCCAGGAAAATCAGGGCGCCATAACACGCGCTGCGCGAACTTGCCGATATCACCTGAGTCAGGCGATCGCCGAATAAGCGACGATTGGGCAGTCGCGTCAGCGGATCGTGGAACGCCATTTTATGCACCTGTTCCTGAAGCCGCTTGCGCTCGGTGACGTCGTGCGAAACAACGACCACACGGACCACTTGCCCTTCCTTGTTCTTGATGACGCTGCCTCGTGATTCCATTTCCCGAATGCTGCCATCGGCCAGCACGAAGCGATAATCGATCTGGCGTCCCTCGCCGGATCGCACCGTTTCCATGAACACTTTGGTGACTCGCTCCCGGTCATCCGGGTGAATTTCGGCGAATGAATTTGTGCCGTGCAAATCACTCACGCTACCGAAAAACTGGTGGTAGGACGGGCTGTTATAGAGCCGTCGCCCCTCCGGATCGAGCACTGCAATGAAATCAGAGAGATTTTCTGCGATCAGATGGAAGAATGCTTCCTGCTCTCGTAAAGCCTCTTCGAGTCGCTTGCTCTGGGAGATATCGCCAAATGTGGTGCGATAGACAGGCTTATCGTCGATCCCCGGTTCGCGAACCGAGTTTAGACGTACCCAAAATGTCGTTTTGCCGCTATTCACCATGCGCAAATCGCAGGTGTGCAGCCCTTCCGATAGAGCGAGTTGTTGGCTGTAGCGGTAAAACGTATCTTGGTCTTCTTTGGCAATGAAGCGGTGAATTGGCTGTTTGACCAGAGACTCTCGAGCCACGCCCAACAACTCGGCGGCGGGAAGATTGGCTTGCAGAATAATTCCGTGGTCGTCGAGAGTGCAGTAACCAATCGGCGCCTGGTCGTAGAGATCACGATAAAGACCTCGGGAAACCTCCAGTTCTGTCTGAACCTGACGCAACTCTTCATTCTGCAACTCAAGCTCGATTTGATGCACGCGCAATTCGTGCAGCAGTTTTTGCGGCTCGATATCGACTGGCGGCGAGTGCGGCTGACCATGTTGGGCGAGACTCGCCTCGGCCTTGACGCGCAATTCCTTCGGGCTTCGTGCAACAGCGCTCTTCCTCATCAGTGCCCCAAATCTTTCAGCAAGCAGTGTTTAATCACGGAAGTCAAAACGCTGATCGGCGGATGGCTGTCCCGCCTACATAACGATCCATCTGTCTTATCCAGCCTTCTTGTATTCGTTTTGCAACGCAGCGTAGGCCGCCGCAATATTGCCGTGTGCATTCTGGATATTTCCTGGATACCCGGGCTCTCGAATTTCAATGACCTTACCGGCGACTTCCTTTGCATTGCCCTTCATTTCTTTGAAACGGCTCTTAATTTGATCCTTTTTCATGGCGCGCTCCTAACCTGCGATGGTCATCTGTCTGAAAAAGCCCCGATAAGCGAGGGCTTCTGGCGAGCATGGGAGCAAGGTGTTCAGGCAGACTTTATTGAATGTGTGTTCGCTTGATTTACCACCTGCGACATCACATCGCTCATTGCCTTGTTGTTGGCCTCGTGAAGACTGAAAACTGCTGCCCAAATCCTCTTGCTCTAGTCTATGCAATGACGCTGGCACGCTCTGTTTGATACCGAACATAGAACTGAAAATAAAATGGCGTGGCTAAATCTGCGTTGCTGCAGCATGCACCCCAGCAATTGATCGAATCTCGAAGCACAACTTGAAAGCGACAACAGGATGCTCACCAGTGGGGGGATTTCGTACCTTCCACGGTCAACCGGAAAAATTGGCCAAAATTCAAATCTTGCGGATGGTCGAGCCATCGCCATATGCGGCCCTGGCCAGACCGAATAGACCAAAACTGAGTCCCTATGCGGGCTAGCAAACAGACGAATAGTCATTACCGAGTAAGTTGGTGAGAAAGGCAACTGTCGCTCTATCCGCGACAGATGACATCCAGCAGGCGAGCCCCCCCCCAACGAAGGAGCAAGCAATGAAAGGCCAAAACCATTACTCCACCTTGCACATTGATCGATGCGCCTCTTGCGCTGAAATCAAGTCGGCTTTTCGCACTTTGGCCCAACGCTTTCATCCCGATGTGACCCAGGACATGGATGGGGAACGGAAATTCAAGGATGTCGCCGAGGCCTACAGAACGCTCAAACGCCACGACTCGAAGCTTGCCTACGACCACAAGATAAATAATATCTGTACTGACCAGGCGCTTTTGAGCACAAGCCCTCCAGGCATCGGAAATATCAACTGGGGACTGGTCCTGGTTCAGTACTTTTCATGGTTCTGGCTAAATCCAGGCAGCGATGGCGAATGAAAATTCCCTCGCCGGCAAAACGGAAATTAGGGTGAAAAAATTCCCTATCGTCTGCATCGGCGGTTCAGCCGGCGGACTCGACGCCTATATCCGGCTATTGCAGAACCTGCCGTGCGGCATGGGAGTGGCCATCGTCATCGTGAATCACATCACAACCGTGCCAACGCAACTCCATGAAGTGCTGCCGCGCTTCACCACGATGCCGGTCGATCTGATCACGGAAAAGCTGTTGATCGCGCCAGACCATGTCTTCATTATTCCGGCCAATCGGGATTTGCACATCGATGGCGAGGAGTTTCACCTCAAGCCAATATCAAAGCCGCGGGGCTGGCCTGATGTGATTACGGTTTTTCTGCGCTCGCTCACCGAATACTGGGACGGCAAGCTGATTGCAGTCATTGTCTCCGGCTACGACGGTGACGGCGCCGCCGCGCTATGCGGCATCAAAGAAATCGGCGGCATTACGATTGCTCAGACACTGAGTACCGCAAAGCAGCCCGATATGCCGGAAAGCGCGATTGCCAGCGGCTGCATCGATTTCATTTTGTCACCCGAAAATATTGCCCGGGAAATAGTGCGAATTGCTCACGCCGAATAGCAATGGACGGGGAGCCTTTCCGGCTGGCTTTTGTGCGCGTTGGCGTACAGAGCATCACGGCGCGGTGGCGTAAGGTGAAACTCAGCGGGTAGCAAACCATGCTCATGGTGCGCATCGCCTGCCCTCCACCCGAAGGGAAATACTGATGAACAATATTATCTACATCGTTGGGCTGGTCGTAATCGTCCTCGTCGTCTTGTCGTTTTTTGGCCTGCGATAAGGTACCGAAACTCACAAAGTTACGAACCTGGCTTTGTCCGGCGAAATTGCTCGGGCCTGATACGGCCCACGCATGGCCGCAGCGGTCTGGATGGCCTGACGGGACAGTCAGGCCAATCGAAAGCAAAAAACCACCTTGTCGATAGCCCTTCCCGGCTGAACGGCGATGCTACGGTCAACCGGAAAAAATGGCCAATATTGAAATATTGCGGGCAGAAAAAGATTGCCTGTGGCTGCAATTATCAAAACATCAGGCTTTCTTCGCCCACAAGGTACACCAGCCATCCGGACTGATTTTCCCCTCAACCAGTTTGCAGGTATTCGATTCAGCGACGAAGTGGGTGCATAGAGCGCACTTTTGCTCGCCCTTGGGTTTGGCTTGATATTGCGCGCTAGCCTGTGGCGTTTTTTTAACCTGAGACGAGGCATCTCCAGGCATGGGTTTCGTGCTTTTTGTCGTGCCATCGGCAGCGAAGGCGGCTGGCACGCATAGCACGCAGCCAGTCGCTACAGCCGCGCGGAAAACAGCTCGGCGCGATTGATTTATCTTGTCCATGACGATCTCCTTTGCAAACATTGATGAAGCTTCAAAATTGGCGGCGGATCGAATTCAGGCGGCCTGGAATCGCGAAATGGTCAGAATTTGTTGTGCTTGATCCAGTCAAGCAAGAGGCCGCAGACAAGCTCCGGTTGATCCAGCGTAGACAAGTGGCCGCACTGCGCGATGAGCTCAAGCTTGGCGTGCTTGATTCCGTCAGCAATCTCGGTTGCCAATTCGGGTGGGGTAATCAGGTCATTCTGGCCACAGATCACCAGCGTCGGGCAGGCAATGCTTTTCAGGGTAGGCCGGCTATCGGGGCGGCCCATGATTGCCCGCTGCTGGCGCTCAAAAACTTCCTTCCCAAGGCCGCTCGCCATTGACTGGATGACGCCGCGTACCGCCGGGAGATTCATCCGATCCGGATGTGAGAGAAGAGGCAGTAGTTGTTCAGTCGCCGCATCGAGATCGGTTGCAGCGAGTTTGATCAGTGCTTCACGCTTCGCACTGGACTCGGGGGTATCGGGGCGGGCCGTGGTATCCATCAGCACCAGGCCAGCCACCCGCTCAGGCGCCTGGCGCATGATTTCGAAGGCAACATAGCCGCCTAGCGACAGCCCCAGAAGCACGAAGTGCTTGGCCGAGGCAGACTTGAGTATGCTCGCAGCCATATCGGTAATCGTCTCGGCAATGCTCAGGTCGCCGACTTCTACTTTAGCCACCGTGGACAACGCGGCAATCTGTTCCGTGAACACGCTTGCGTCATTGAGTAGTCCCGGCAATAACAAGATATTCGGTTTCATGGGGGTGCTCCTGATAGTGGTCGTTGTCGCAACTGCAGGCTGTCGTGATTTCTTTCCGATGCCCACGATTACCTAAGATTGCACATCGAATCCAGGATGATCTGTGTGATAGCGCGCGTATCCCACCGGCTAGCCGCCGCAGTCGATTTTCGGCCAGGCTTGCAGCAAGTCAAACGGCAAAGTGGAAAGGCCCGGCATGACGGCCGGGCCAGAAACCGAGATATTCAACGCCTTGATTACTTGGGTGCAGATCTTTCCGGATTGTAATTTCGGCGATCCCGCTTCCCGTGCATCCCTTGTCGCGGACCGCTATGAAATTTGTCGAATGTGGCCTTCTGCTCAGGCGTCAGCACGGCATAAAACTCCTTGAGCGCTGCGACATGCTCTCCCATACGCGTCTGCCGTTCCTTCAGCAGCTCCAGCATCCTTTCCGCCCGCTCCGGGGAAGTCAGCTTCGCCCAGTCGTCTGATTTCATGGCGCCTCGGTCCATCCGCATCGTGCCATCGGAGGCGACGAATTTCTTCCAGGCGACCTCCTGTTCGGGCGACAGTTTCAGGGCCTCAAGAAGCCTTTTGTGATGGCGCTCCATCCGCTCACCCCGGTGTTCGAAATAGTTTCCACGATCTCCTTTGACCCCGCATTCATATGGGGCGGCGACGACGGGTGCGGCGAATCCGGCGAGACTCGAAGCGAGCAAAATGGCGGAGAAAATGCTGCGATAACTGGTCATGGCGATCTTCCCTTGTTGGTCAAATAATGTTTCTGGAACGTACTTACCGGGTGTTGCTGTCACCCGTATTTCCCGGACTGGATACCGGTTCGCGGAACAAGGCATCATCCCTGACACCATCGGTCGACAGCGCGGCATGGCAAAGAGATGGAAGCACCATGCCACGCGCCTGATCGTTTACGGCGACCGCCCGAATCACCGGCGCCCGTGAGCGAACGCTGCCAAAGATGGTGGCGAATGACACGTCGGCGGCATCGCGGCCAGTACCAAAACGCACAAAACCCATCGGGATGGCGGTACCGGATGGATCGAAGATGTACCGGCGGTCACCGAGAAAGACCTCGACGTAGGCCTGAAAATCAGGCAAGCCGAGGGCGGGATCGGCGCCGTAATCAGTACCACTGGCAAAGCGCGCCGGAATATTGACCGCCCGGCACAGGGCGATCATCAGGTGGGCAAAATCTCGACAGACGCCGACGTGCTGGGCCAGTGTTTCAATAGCCGAGGTATTTGAATTTGAACTGTTCGAGGTGAATTTGACTTGGCTTTGAACCCAGCTCTGGATCGCCTGGACACGACCATAACCCCGGAGCAGGTTGCCGAACTCGGCACTTGCCAGCTTGGTCAGCAGGTCCGACTGGCAATAACGGCTGGGATAGATGTAGCCGATGGCATCGGGTGGCAGATCGCACACCGGAATCTCGGCAATTTCCGCCGGGTCGGCGAAATGGTGGGCAAGATCGACGGTCGCCGAATACACCAGCTTCAACTCACCGGGCAAGGCATGCACGTACAGGTAACGGTTAGCATTGGCCAGATCCGTATGCACGCGCTGGGCAACCGGCTGGTTCAACGTCAGCCTTTCGGCAATGATGGTCTGACGGGGTGTGCGCGCAACCTGGATATTGAAAATAAAGTCGGCGCCTGGTGGAGCAATTTCATAGTCCAACTCGACCCGCAAATCCATGCGGATCACGATGCGACTCCACCCGGATGCAACCCCGGTGCCTCGCTTTGTTCGGCCGACACCGGTTTTTGATTTTCCACACTGAACCTCCGAAACGTCACTGCTGGAGACTATCCATCAAGGCATTGCAACGTATCTGTCTGCCATCGCACACAAGGGGCGTTGCCGGTCAGGCGCTTGCCATCGGCATCGGCATCGGCATCTGCGATCACGGCAACAGATTCGACGCCCAATCAAGCGATTATCAGGGCCGCTGCCAACCTAAGACTCAGACAGACAACGAAACGGTAGGACATGATCTTGGTCCGCATATGACAACCCCAAACCCCGGCCAGGCGTTCTTGGCCAAGGATCCATATGCATTTACTGTCCGTGTTTAGGCCAAGCCCTTATGTTCGGTATCGCACATAACTCGACGTAAAAAGCGCCAGCCAGCCTCGCAACATTGACGTTACCGGCGTAGGCGAGCATGTAGCCGTTGGTGGAATTGCAGCACTGGGTATTGTATTGACCCGGTCTAATCGGAGCGATCGCTGCACCGGTGATTTCGGTCTTCTCGGCCAAACCGGATCAATCAATAGCGCATTTAACGGCCAGGAATCAATTCGAGGAGGCCGAAGATCGGCTGGACTGGAGCAATTCGCCTGCTTTGTGGCGCCGGCTGTCGGCTGGTACCCAACTGCCCGCCGCTTCGGCGCAAAAGCTGGCCAAGCGTAGCATGACCTTTTGCACAGCACCATTTGCGGCAATCACCCCACCGTAGGGATCGGCTTGCGCCGCCACAACGGTCTCGTCAAACTCTCGCCGGGCGAGGACCTGACGTGTTTCGTTGTCGACCAGGTAGGCTCGCAGCGTGAAACGGACGCGGCTGGGTGTGCTGGCGAACTCATGCTGCAGACGAAGGATTTCCACATCGAGACGGAGGTCCCCGGCAGCGGAACTCGGCGTCAGGACGACTGCGCGAAAGGCGCCAGTGTTTTCGAGCGCAGCGACAATGCTTGGCGCGATCATCCGGGCCGGCGTATCAACCCACTCGCTGCGGGCAAAATACTCCAACAAGAGCGGCTCACGGACGTAGATGATGCGGTGGCTATCGAAACCAGCCGCAGCATGCGGCGGATTGACGATCAGCGTTGGTACCGCAATCGACCATGGCACAGGGCTCAATGAGCTGCTAGCAGGCCGCGCACCGTAAAGCGAATAGTAGGCAGGCGGCGCCTCCTTGGTCGCGTCAAGAACGCTGCAGGCACCAAGCAGTACCAGCCAGATTCCGGCGTAGGCGAGCCGGCATAAGCTTCTATCGGACGTTCTGATCATGGATTCCGTGCTCCTCGCGGTGACTCTCCCGGTCCATCCGGCACCGGCTTGTGTCCGAACAGCAGCCCGGAAGGATTGCGTTCGGTTTGTTCGCTAAGGCGGCGCAGCGAGGTCGTCAGCACACTCAGTTCGCCGAGCAGACGTTCCAGCTGGGGCAGTGTTTCCGCAGTAAAACGGTTGACGTCGCTGCCCACCGAGTTGATGGTCCTGCCGGCACTGGCGCTGGTTTGTGCCACTTCGTTCCCCATCTTCTCGACGGCGTCGGCGCTACGTCCGAGACGGGCGATCAGCGGCTCGAGCCCGGCACTTGCCTGTGCGGAATTCTTCATCGTCCGGGCCGCATCGATCAGGCCGGCATCAATCGTTTCCTTGCGCGCGGCGAGGGTGTGCGTGACGCTGGCGAGGTCGGCCAGTGTGCTCTTGAAGACCGCCTGGTTTTCCGCACTGAGCATGGCATTGAGGTTGTTCGAGGTGCTATCGAGCTTGGCCAGAACGCTAGTCAGTACGTTCTCCAGGCGTGCGCTGAGCGATGGCTTGGTGCGGATGACCGGATATTCGCTGCCCGCTGCGGCCTGCAAAAGCTGCGCATGGTCCGCGCCGCCGCTCAGTTCGACATAGGCGATGCCGGTCAGCCCCTGCGTTTTGAGGACCGCCAAGGTGTCTTCCTTGATTGGCGTGCCGCGCTCGATGGCGAAGAGCAGGTTTACGCGTTCTGGATTGCTCGGATCGAGCTCGATTTGCCGTACCTTACCGACATCGACACCGTTGTATTTGACCGGCGCATTGAGGTTCAGACCAGCGACCGACTCGTCTTCGATAGCCAGATAAAGGTCGTATTTCTTCTGGAAGGCACCGCCCGAGGCCAGCCAGAGAAAGCCAGCGACCAGCGCGGCACCGAGGATCAGGACGAAGGCGCCGACAGCGGCGTAATTGACTTTCGTTTCCATCATCTCAACCCTGTCTGTTGCTGCGCCGCCCGGCCGCGAGGACCATCGAAGAATTTCCGGATGGCGGGGATATTGAGCTGGGCCAACTCGGCCATCGAACCGACGCCTAGCACCTTGCCGTCGGCCAGCACGGCAACGCGGTCGGAAACTTGCCAAAGGAGATCGAGGTCGTGGGTAATGATGACGATGCTCAGGCCGAAGAGATCGCGCAGCTTTCTGATCAATTGGTCAATTTCGTCTGCGCTCTCGGGGTCGAGGCCGGCGGTCGGCTCGTCAAGAAAAAGTAGTTCCGGGTCGAGAGCCAGGGCGCGAGCGAGTGAGGCCCGTTTCATCATGCCGCCGCTCAGTTCGGTCGGATATTGCGCCCCGACTTCCGGATCGAGGCCAGCCATGGCCAGCTTCCAGTCGGCTATTTCGTCGATCAGCGCGTCGCTCAGCCCGGTGTGCTCACGCAGCGGCAGGCCGACGTTTTCCCTGACAGTCAGCGAACCGAACAGGCCACCACTCTGGAACATCACGCCCCAGCGCTGGCGCAAAGCGAGGGCAGCCGCATCACTGATGTTTTCCAGATCGACGCCGAGTACCTTGATCGAGCCCGACTCGGGTTGTTGCAGCAGGATGATTTCCCGGAGCAGCGTCGATTTCCCGGAACCCGAGCCGCCGACCAGCGCCAGAATCTCGGCCCGACGGACAACCAGATCGAGTCCGGCATGGACGACATGCTCACCGAAACGCGTCGTCAGCTGGCTGATCTCGATGACGTTATTCTCAAGAGAAGCCAGGCTTGTCATTTCAGAGATCCAGTGCGCTGAAGGCGACCGAGAACAGCGCGTCGGCCACGATTACCAGGAAAATCGACTGGACGACGCTGCGCGTGGTCTGCCGACCGACACTGTCAGGACCGCCATGCGTGCGAAAACCCTGAAAACAGCCGATGGTGACGATGATGGCGGCAAACACCGGTGCCTTGCCAACGCCGATCAGATAAGCGGTAACGCTGACCGTCTTGACGAAGCGATCAAGGAATTCAACGTAGCTGACCGCCAGCTGGGCGCGCGCCATCAGCATGCCGCCAAAGACGCCAAGAACGTCGGCAAACACCGTAAGCAGAGGGAGCGCGATGAGCAAGGCGATGAACTTGGGCAACACCAGCAGCTCCAGCGGCGCGATGCCGATGGTGCGCATGGCGTCGATCTCCTCGGTCACTGCCATGGTGCCGATCTGTGCGGCGTAGGCCGACCCCGAGCGGCCGGCCACGATAATGGCCGTGATCAAAGGGGCGAATTCGCGCAGCATCGAAAGGCCGACCAGATCTGCAACAAAGATATTCGCGCCGTACTGACGGAGTTGGTCAGCCCCCTGATAGGCGATGACGATCCCGAGCAGAAAGGAGAGCAAGCCGACGATGGGCAAGGCGTCGAAGCCGGCGCTGCGGATGTTGTAGAGGATGGGGTGCCAGCGGAGGCGCTGCGGGTGGGCAAGGCAGCGCCCGAGAACGAATGTGCATTTCCCGATAAAACCGAGGAGCGCCCTGCCCTGTTCAAAAGCCTCCGCCGTGGCTCGGCCGAGGCTTTCAAGCCGGGTCGGAGACAGGTCGGGATCATGATTGGCTGCGCCTGCCCGATGGGCAATTTCCTGGCCAACGACTTCAAGCAGTCTGGCGAATTCCGGCCTGAGTTGTCGGATCTCCATGCTGACACATTCCCCACCCAGGCGACGCCGCAGCTTTTGCACAATCCAGGCACCAGCCGTGTCAAAGGCCTCGATGCGCGAGGCATCGACGACCATGGTCGATCCGGAAGACGCCGACAAGGCCTTGAGTTGCGTTTCGATCTGGCCGATACCACGCGCCGTCCAGGAACCTGATAGGGCGAGTTCCTGAGGGGTCGTTCGAGCGATACTTGCTGGTACTACCTGAATGAGCGTCATGGCTCGCCTAAAGTACCGGTCGATTGATGCACCTGAACAGGTGAAGCGCCGAAGCGAGCCTGCGGGATGCGCCGCCGTGACCAAAAGTGGCACAGGGCGGCAACGCTTCCTTACTTGTCAGCCACAACCTTGATTTCATTCTTCACGGAGGTAACACCTTTTACCCCCTTGGCAATCGAAACAGCCTTGTCCACGGCATTCTGGCTCGCGGCATGGCCGCTCAGCAAGACCATGCCATGCTTGTCGGTATCGACGTTGATCTTGACCAGGCTCGACATCTTTTCAGCCGCCAGCTCTGCCTTGATCTTGGTTGTAATAAGCGAATCCTTGACGTATTCGGTGGCCGTGGATTTCTCGGCATCGGCCGTATAGCCAGTTACCGGCAGCAGAAACAGGCACGTGACGAGAATGCTTGCAGCGAGTTTGTTGATCATGATGTGTCCCGTCTTTGATGGTTGAAAGATACGAAGTCATGGCGGCAAATGCTTTCTACTTGTCGTCATGGACGATTTATCACTGCATCGACCGACAAGTCTGTTCGCCAGCATACATAGCGCAATTTTCGGCGCCCCACCTACGTGCTATCCGGCGTTATGGACACGGTGCATTACCGCACAGTCGGAGCTACCCCAGAAGGCAATACCCAAAATATCTAAAGAACCCTGTCGCCCCGAATCACGCGGAGCAAAATGGCGACAATTGCGATGACCAGCAAGATGTGGATGAGGCCACCGGCGGTATAGGCGGTGAGCAGCCCGAACAGCCACAGGATGATCAAGACAACGGCGATCGTGTAGAGCATGGTGCTTCTCCTTTTGTGACTGGTTTCAATGGTGCGAGACCGGTGTAACTTGCCACTTGCTCTCTTCAGAGTCCGGGAGCGGGCAAGCGCTCGCCTGCCCACATACCGGTTGCGCCTGCACTACGCAGGCATTACTGAATTCAGCGTTTGATACGGCTGATTTTGGTACCTTCGATACTGAGACTGGCCATCAGACCTTGCTGGTCGAAGATAAAGGCATAGGCGTCGTCTTTCAGCGTAGAGGTCGACAGGTTTTTGGCGACACCTTCGTTAACTACGACAACGCTCGGGCCGACACCGAATTCCCAACCACTGGAGCTATCAAGGTATTTGACGGCCTTGTCGCTCATCAGGAACACGACGTAGCCATAGGATTCTGCACCGGCCTGCCAACCCCACGAAGCGGATACGGAATTGAAATAGCCTGCCTGTTTGCCGCCCTTGTTCAGCACGCCTTCACCATAGCTGCCGCCAAAGACCAGCCCAGCCTTGACGATCTTCGGAAAGATCAGGATGCCCTTGGCCTTCTTGGAAAGGCTTTCGGCAACCGGGTTGCTCTTGTACAAGCTCTGCAGCGCCTGGGCGGCGTCCTGGTCAAGATCTTCCGCACTCGCGGCGATGGCTTGGCTGCTCAGTGTGCCCATTGAAAAGGCCGCTACGGTGACGAGAAGCATGTTTTTCAAAACGTGACGTCTGGTAGTCATGGTCTTGTCCTGTCTTTAATAGAAGTGAATGTAGATTGAGTTGATCGACACCATGGCGAACGCGACGACGTTCTCTCGGGCGGGCCATTGGTATTGATGGGTCAGGATAGGAGCAAGGCCGAAATGAAACTGTTCGCTGGCACACATAGACTGGCCGAGCCCACCCGCGCTGCTAACTAGTCGGCTGTACGGGCAAATTGCCTGGCGATGAAGGACCAGATCATCCGTGACGCGTCCGGACCCTTGGGATCGCTGAACGGCAACCCCGCAGCCCCACCACTCCAGGCGTGCCCAAGGCGCTCGACCGCACAGAGCGTCGCAACCAGTCTGCCGCTTTTTCGATAATCGGTGATGGTCGCGGCATAACGTGCGCCACGCTGCACCCGGCGAGCCTTGCCGACTCGGGCGCCGACCCGTTCCCCCCAGCGCAGGGCGGCCTCGGCGCCATTCCCCGGCGCCACAACGTGATCGGCCGCACCGTGAATGACCAACAAGGCGGGCAGCCTGACGTCGGTTGGAATGGCCGGGAGCGGCGAGGTCGTCACGCTTTGCCCGAACATGGCCTTGATGGCGCTGGCCGAGGAATGCGCGACACCCGGCGCAATTCCCGAATGCATGGCAATAGCGCGAAAGCGTTCGGGATGATGCGTCGCCAGTAATACCGCCATCCCTGCGCCGGCCGAGATGCCCGCCAGGGCTACCCGGCCGCGGTCCACCGCTTGCGTCAGGCAAATCTGCTCGATGGCGGCGCTGATCGAATTGGCCTCGGCCTGCGCCCTGCCGGTTCGGGTGTCATACCAGTTCCAGCAGCCCTGCACGTTCGACAGGCGATCCTGCTCGGGATAGAGCACGAAAAAGCGCTCGCGCGCCGCGATCGTGTTCATGCGGCTGCTGGCGGCCAGCGCTTCGGCATCCTGCCCACAACCGTGCAGCATGACGAGCAGGGGCAGCGTCTCGTTGCGCCGCATGCCGGACGGCTTATAGAGCCGATAGCGACGTGGCCCGGCGGCACCGATGGCAATACCCTTCGTCCAGTTGCCTGACGGTGCCATCGTTTTCCTGGCCGGCTTGCTTTTGATCGCCAGCGGCGCGGCGCGCAGGCCTTCCTTGATTGCGTTGGTGCCAACGCGCATGGCCGTTCGCGTCATCTTATTCAACACGCTTTGGAATGTCCGGCTCCAGCCCGTTTTTCGTATTCGCCTTGCCATTTTCCCCTCTTCAACCGCTGTGCTCAGTCGTCCGATTATTCAGGCAAGGCGATGCAGGACTCTGTCTGTTCGCGAACATTGGCCCGGCCCGTTAGCTATGCGTGCCAGCGTACCGATTGACAGCGCCACCTTGCTTAATCTCCACATCACGGGTGCCGGATCAAAGATCTGCCACCCGTCCACCATCGGTTCAACACTCAGGAGCAAATCATGAACAAAGATCAAACCAAGGGTCGTATTGAAGAAGCCAAAGGCAAAATCAAGGAAGTCGCCGGCGACCTCGTCGGTAACGATGAACTGGAACTCAAGGGCAAGATTCAGAAGTCCGGTGGCAAGGCCCAGGCTGCCTATGGTGACCTGAAAGAAGACCTCAAGGATGTCAGCAAGGGCAAGTAAGCAGGCCGCCACACCTTTTCCGCACGCAGCCAGTCCCCGCACAAATCCAGGAGTAACAAATGACCCAAATCATCCAATCGGACCTCACCACCAGCCAACCTGCCTCACGGTTGCTCAGCGCCAGCACCCTGGCGGCCGACGACGTCTACAACCCGAAAGGCGAAAAGCTGGGCAGCATCAAGGAATTGATGCTCAACATCAACAGCGGCAAGGTGTGTTATGCCGTGCTGTCCTTCGGCGGCTTCCTCAGCCTGGGCGAAAAGCTTTTTGCCGTGCCGTGGAGCGCCCTCACCGTCGACACCGACAACCAGCGCTTTGTCATGGATACCGATGAGGAACGTCTGAAAACCGCCCCCGGATTCGATGCCGACAATTGGCCCAACATGGCCGATGCGACCTGGGAAAAGAACGTCAACACCTATTACGGCACGACCTTCTGAACCCAATCCCGTCCGGCAGATCCGCTTGCGCGGCTGATACGCTCCAGACTTGGCCGTGTCAGCAAATTGGCGGGCCTTGCCGGACAGGATGGCCATGCAAGGAAAATCTGTGGCAACGTAGCCGAATACTGAACCCTCGCCCTTATTCGCCAACTACTTCACCACACCAATGATCGAACCACTACTACTTACCGCCGCCCGCATCTCGACTTTCAACGACAAGATGCTGCTGACCAATGCGAGCGGATTTTTCTTCGAGCGTGGCGAACGGCTGTTTCTGGTGACCAGCCGCCATGTGCTGTTCAGCAAGAGCATCAAGCACTTTCCGACGCGGATCGAGATCGAGTTGCATACCAACGTCGCCAACATCGCTGAATCCACAGGGTTTTCGATTCCGCTCTACCACGATGGCAAGAGTCTCTGGCGCCATGGGCTTGATGCCGCCGGCGACATTGACGTGGCGGTCATCGAGATCAATCGCAAGGCGTTGCCCAAGACGGCGGTCTATCGTGCCTTTAGCCCGCAGCACCTGTTGAGCAGCCTTGACCAGGTCGAGGTTGGCTCGTCGTTGCTGATCGTCGGCTTCCCGCTGGGCTTTCATGACGCCCTGCACCACACGCCGGTGGTTCGCCACGCCATCATTGCCTCGTCGTTCGGACTGCGCTTTCAGGGCGAGGGCTTCTTCCTGACCGATGCCAGGACCCATCGCGGCAGCAGTGGTGCGCCGGTGGTCATGCGCATTGCCGAAAAACTGCCGGGCCACGGCGATCTGCCCTGGATGCTGCTCGGCGTGCACTCGGCGCGCTTCGATGTCGGCGATCGCGACCTCAAAGAGGATGAAGCGTTGGGGCTGAACGGTGCCTGGTACGCCGACATCCTGCTCAAGCTGACCGAGCAGTAAGCACACGACTCGGCCAGCGTTTCAGGTCTGCAGGCCGCGCAATATTTTCTGATAAGCCTCGGCAAAAAGTCGCACCCCGTCGGCCTGCAGGCTTTCACCGACGGCATTCAGATCGATCCCAAGTTCCATCAGTGCCTGAACGTGAATCTGGGCCTCGTCCAGACCTTCCTTCAAGTTATTGGCGACCTGGCCATGTTTCCGGAAAGCTGCCAGCGTGGCATCGGGCAGCGTATTAATGCTTTCCGGACCGATCAGTGGCTCGACATAAAGCACGTCGCTATAGGCTAGATTTTTGCTGCCGGTGCTCGCCCAGAGCGGCGTCTGCGGTCGGATTCCAGCCATCCGCAGCAGCGCGAAATCCGGCCCGTGAAAAATATCCCGGTAGCGGTCATGGCAGCATTTGGCGAGGGCAACGCCAGCACGCCCGCTGAGCCGTTGGGCGTGTGCCGTGCCCAGTGCTTCAAGGCGTTTATCGACCGCGGTATCGACCCGACTGAGGAAAACGCTGGCGACCGAACGCAGGTGCCGGGCTTGTCCGCCGCTTTCGAGCCAGCGCAGCGCGCCGCGCAGGTAGGCCTGGGCCACGGCTTCATATTGGGCGAGTGAAAAGATCAGGGTGACGTTCACCGAGATGCCTTCCACGGTCAACCGGAAAAAAGCCTCAATTCCGGAAGGCGTGGCCGGGACCTTGATCAGGACGTTATCCAGACCAACCAGACCGTACAAACGCCGCGCCGCCGCGACTGTGCCGGCCGTATCGTTGGCCAGCGCCGGCGACACCTCGAGACTGACGTAACCGACCTCTCCCCGGCTGGCGCGGAAAGCCGGCAGCAACATGGCACAGGCGGCCCGAATGTCGGCGATAACCAACGACTCGTAACAGGCCTCGGCATCGAGTCCGGCGCCGCGCAGGCGTTCCAGATCCTCGCGGTAATAGGTCCCGTTGGCGATGGCCTTTTCGAAAATGGATGGATTCGAGGTCACGCCATCGATGCCGTCCTCATTGATCAGGCGCTGCATGCCGCCCTCGCGAAGCAGCGTGCGCGACAGGTTGTCGAGCCAGATGTGCTGGCCGGTCGCCTTGAGTTCGAGCAGCGGATTGGTGTTCCTGAGTTTATTCATGACTTTGCCCCCGGCCATTGCCATTCGAGGATTTCCGGCATGTCTTCGCCGTGTTCGAGGATGTATTGGGCGTGCTCATTTAGCTTGTCGCGCATCGCCTGCTTGATGTGTGCCGCCTGCGCCTGCAGCTTGGGCACCCGGCTGGCAACGTCCATGACCAGATGGAAACGGTCGAGGGTGTTGAGGACGACCATGTCGAACGGCGTCGTCGTCGTACCCTCCTCCTTGTAGCCGCGCACGTGTAGCCGGGCGTGATTGGTCCGTCGGTAGGTCAGCCGATGGATCAGCCACGGGTAGCCGTGGTAGGCGAAAATAATCGGCTTGTCGGCCGTGAACAGCGAGTCGAATTCGTCGCTCGACAGACCGTGCGGGTGCTCTTCCTGCGGTTGCAGGGTCATCAGGTCGACGACGTTGATGAAGCGCATTTTCAGCGTCGGTGCCAGTCTGCGCAGGATGTCGATGGCGGCCAGCATTTCCAGCGTCGGGACATCGCCGGCCGAGGCCAGGACGATGTCCGGCTCGCCCGGCTGGTCGTTGCAGGCCCATTCCCAGAGGCCGATGCCGGCGCTGGCGTGGTTGATCGCTGCTTCCATGTCGAGCCACTGCCAGTCCGGCTGCTTGCCGGCGACGATGACATTGACCAGATTGCGGCTCTTCAGGCAGCGGTCGGTAACGTAAAGCAGCGTGTTGGCGTCGGGCGGCAGATAGACGCGGATGATGTCGGCCTTCTTGTTGACCACATGGTCGATGAAACCCGGATCCTGGTGCGAGAAGCCGTTGTGATCCTGGCGCCAGACATGCGAGGTGAGAAGGATGTTGAGCGAGGCAATCGGCCGCCGCCAGGGAATCTCGCCGCACATCTTGAGCCACTTGGCGTGCTGGTTGAACATCGAATCTACGATGTGGATGAAGGCCTCGTAGCAGGAAAAAAGGCCATGGCGGCCGGTCAGCAGGTAGCCTTCGAGCCAGCCCTGGCAGGCGTGTTCGGACAGCACTTCCATGACCCGGCCATCCGGCGCCAGATGGTCGTCGCCGTCCAGATGCTCGGCCATCCAGGTCCGGTTGGTCACCTCGAACAGGGCACCGAGGCGGTTGGAAGCCGTTTCGTCCGGCCCGAAGACGCGGAAGTTGTCGGGGTTCTGGCGCATGACGTCGCGCAGGAAGACGCCCATGGCGCGCGTCGCCTCGGCCACGGAACCGCCCGGGGTCGGCACCGCCACTGCGTAGTCACGAAAATCGGGCAGCCGCAAATCGCGTAGCAGGGCGCCGCCGTTGGCATGCAGGTTGGCGCCCATGCGCCGCTGGCCGGTCGGGGCCAGCGCGGCGATCTCGGGCATCAGGCGGCCACCTTTGTCGAACAGTTCGGCCGGCTTGTAGGACGCCATCCATTCGCCGAGCAATTCGACGTGTTCCGGCTTGTCCATATCGCTGAACGGTACCTGGTGCGAGCGCCAGGAGCCTTCGCTCTGCTTGCCATCGACGGTTTTCGGCCCGGTCCACCCTTTGGGCGAACGCAGGATGATCATCGGCCAGCGCGGCCGGCTCTCGTCGCCGCCTTCACGCGCCTTGCGCTGGATGGCGGCAATGCTGGCCATGGCCGTATCGACCGCCGCCGCCATCAACTGGTGCATGGTTTCCGGATCATCACCCTCGACAAAAAGCGGCTGGTAGCCGTAGCCAACAAACAGACATTCCAGCTCGGTGTGGCTGATGCGGGCCAGGATGGTCGGGTTGGCGATCTTGTAGCCGTTGAGGTGGAGGATGGGCAGCACGGCGCCATCGGTGCGCGGATTAAGGAATTTGTTGGAATGCCACGAGGTCGCCAGCGGCCCGGTTTCCGCCTCGCCATCGCCGACAACGCAACAGGTGATCAGGTGCGGATTGTCGAACACGGCACCGTAGGCATGGAACAGGGCGTAACCCAGTTCGCCGCCCTCGTGGATCGATCCCGGCGTATCTGGCGAGGCGTGGCTGGGAATGCCACCGGGGAAGGAGAACTGCTTGAACAGCCGGCGCATGCCCTCCTCGTCCTGTGAAATATCCTGGTAGAACTCGCTGTAGCTGCCTTCCAGCCAGGTATTCGCCACCACCCCCGGGCCACCGTGGCCGGGGCCGGCGATGAAGATCATGCTGAGGTCGTGCTGCCGGATAGCCCGGTTCATGTGCACGTAGATGAAGTTCAGCCCCGGCGTCGTACCCCAGTGGCCAAGCAGGCGCGGCTTGATGTGGGCCAGGCTGAGCGGCGTCTTGAGCAGCGGGTTGTCGAGCAGGTAGATCTGCCCGACCGACAGGTAGTTGGCGGCACGCCACCAGGCGTTCATTCGGTCGAGTTCATCGGCGGCAAGCGGCGTGTGAGTCGTCAGCATTTCGTTTTCCTTGATCGTGTTCATTGAGCGCCGGCCTTGCGTAGCCGGGCTTGCAGGGCTTCGAGTTCATCAAGCAGTTGCAGGGCCAGCGCGGCGCCGGCCAGATTGACGCCAAGATCGCGTTGAAGCCGGATGGCGACCGTGGCACGTCGCAGGTGAGTGCCGGTGAAGCGCCAGCGATGCGGCTCGCGGCCGATGGGTGAGAGCACGCCCTCGTCGACCAGCTCGACAATGGTTTCGACCTGCACGGCACAAGCCAGACAGACTTCGCTGATGGTCAGGTCAGTTTGATCTTCGAGAATGATCGCGCTCGGTTGCGGCAGCATCTTGTCGCTGTCTTTGTCCATGCCTATGCTCCCAGTCTAGACCGCGGCTTGAAGGATTTGAACTGCTCGCCCATGCTGGCGTAGAAGGCCTGATCGGCGTCGCTTTCAGCCGTTGGCAAAACCACCTGCAAGACAACGTAAAAATCGCCCGGCGTATTGCCCGGAATACCTTTGCCCTTGAGCCGCAGCTTGTTGCCGGATTTCGAATTTGGCGGAATTTTCAGGTTGACCGTGGCATTCGGCGTCGGCACGTCAAGCGTCGCCCCGAGGGCCGCTTCCCACGGCGCCAGCGGCAGATCGAGAAATACATCGCGCTGCTCGACCCGGAAATGGGCGTGCGGATTGAACGCCACCTCCAGATAGAGATCGCCGGCCTTGCCCTGGCCGATGCCCGGCGCGCCCTGCCCGGCCAGACGAATGTGCTGCCCGGCGCGAACACCGCGCGGAATGGTGACGTTGAGCTGATGCGAGCGCATCGTCACCCGGCCGTTGGCATCCACCTCTGGCGTGCCGAGCGTGATGACCCGGGTCGAACCGCTATAGGCGTCGGCCAGATCGATCATGACCTGGGCGTGACGGTCCTCGCCGCGGGCATGAAACTCCTGGCGCCCCCGGCCACCACCAGCAAAACCACGGCCATACAGGGATTCGAAAAAATCACTGAAATCCTCGGCGCCCTTGCCGTTCGCGCCATCGCCGGAAAACTCGAAACCGGCATTCCAGTCCGGTGGCGGCCGGAAATCCTGCCCGGCCTGCCAGTTGGCGCCGAGTCGGTCGTAGGCGGCGCGTTTTTCGATATCCTTGAGCACCGCATTGGCCTCGCCAAGCTCCTTGAAACGCACCTCGGCCTGGGGATCCTTGCTGACATCCGGGTGATATTTGCGCGCCAGTTGCCGATAGGCACGCTTGATCTCGTCCTGGGTGGCGTCGCGCGCCACCCCCATGATCTTGTAGTAGTCCTTGAACTCCATCAGGCGCCTTCACTCAATCCGGTATTTTCTCGACGGGAGGCACGGCGGACTCTGCTGGCTTCGGCGTGACCGGCTTTTCCCTCACCCCATCCAACGCATCAGCCGAGCGAGGAATAATCGGCGTCCAATGGCCACAACCCGCTTGTGTGGCGAGGTGCCGAATGGGCTTGAGATGTTCTATATGGTCATTCATCTGCGACCTCCAATACCAAGGCAGCCGTACGCTGTCGCGACGACTATGCATGCCGGAAGCAAACGATTCCGTGCGCCAGCCAACATAGACGACGGGCGAGGCTGTGTGCGTTGGCGAACAGAAAGCCCTCCTCGTCTGGCGCACCATGCTTGTTCCCATTGCCCCGGAGGTGCCTCAATTGACCACGCAATCAAGCTCCACCCACCCGCTCAGGCGCCTTCTGACGCTGGCAATGCTGCTGGCAGCGACCAATCTGCATGCCGAGTCTCCCATCTCGATTTCCCTGAACGGCGCGGCCGAGGTGCCCCCCGTCACTACCGCGGCAAGCGGGATGGTGAACATCGGCGTGCTGCCCAACCGCACCGTTAGCGGCAGTATCGACATCGCAGGCATGGTGCCGACTATGGCGCATGTCCACGAGGGCGCTGTCGGCAAGAATGGGCCGCCGATCATTACCCTGATCAAAAAGAGCGAAAAGGTATTCACGGTACCCGCCGATGCCAAACTCAGCGAAGCCCAATACACCAGCTACCAGGCCGGCGATCTGTACGTGAACGTGCACAGCGCCGCCCACCCGAATGGCGAAATCCGGGCACAACTGCCCGGCAAGCCGATACGCATCGCCAACTGACCGAGCGGCAAGGAAGTCACCATGAAAAGAACAGCATCAGCCGCCTGGAGCGGCGGCCTCCAGAAAGGTGCCGGGACTATTTCGACGCAAAGCGGGATATTGACCAAGGCCCGATACGGCTTCAAGGAGCGTTTCGAGAATGGCCCGGGCACCAACCCGGAGGAGCTGATCGCCGCCGCTCACGCCGGCTGCTTCAGCATGGCCCTGGCAGCGCAACTGGAGAAGGAAGGAATGACGCCGGATCGCCTGCAAACCTTGGAGACAGTCACACTTGAGAAGGATGAAGGTTCATTTTCGATCACGCTCATCCACCTTGATCTGCTGGCCACGATTCCCGGAGCCGATCAGAGCAATCTGGAACGTGTCGCCAACATCGCCAAGCGGGAATGTCCTGTCTCCAAGCTGTTGAACACCCGGATCACATTGTCCGCAAAACTTGAAACCTAGAGAGGTAAAACCATGAAAAAACTGACCGTCTTATTGATTGCCGTCGCCAGCCTGCTTTCCGGCTGCGTGGTTTATGACCCGGCTTACCGTGATGGCGGACACCGCGGGGATCGCGATGGCCCGCCCCGCAGCCATGATCGTGACCGCGACGGCGTTCCGGATCGCCAGGACTCGCGTCCGAACAATCCGAACCGCTATTAGCCGATGAAAACTGCCGAGCAGCTGGCCGCACTGTTCCCGCGCGAAAGCGACATTCCCGGCGACTGCCGCATTTTGGCGCCCATCCACCAGCGTGCCATCCTGATCAATGGCGAAATGCGCATCTGGAAGGGCGAGACGCGGACGGTACATTCGCCGGTCTGCGTGCAGGCGGCCGACGGCACGCTGAGCCATGTCGAACTGGGCAGCGTGCCGGTGACCGGCACCATCGAGGCCGATGCGGCGCTGGCAGCGGCCGTCACCGCCTACGATCACGGCCGCGGCGCCTGGCCGAACCTGTCGGTGGCCGACCGCATCGCCTGCGTCGGCGACTTCACCAACCAGATCGTCGCCCGCCGCCGCGAGATCGTGAACCTGATCATGTGGGAAATCGGCAAGAGCCTGGCCGATTCGCAGAAGGAATTCGACCGCACCATCGACTACATCCGGGCCACCGTCGAGGAACTCAAGCGGCTCGACAACAGCAATTCGCGCTTCGAGATCGTCGATGGCACCATCGCCCAGATCCGCCGCTCGCCGGTCGGCATCGCGCTGTGCATGGGGCCGTACAACTACCCGATGAACGAGACTTTCAGCACCCTGATTCCGGCGCTGATCATGGGCAACGTCGTGCTCTTCAAGCCGCCGCGCTTCGGCGTGCTGCTCTACTACCCGATGCTCGAAGCCTTCCGCAGCGCCTTCCCACCCGGCGTCATCAACATTGTTTACGGACAGGGCCACGTCGTCGTGCCGCACATCATGGGCTCGGGCCAGGTCAATGTGCTGGCTCTGATTGGCTCCTCCGAAGTCGCCGACCAGCTCAAAAAATCGCACCCGAAGACCAACCGCCTGCGGGCCATTCTCGGACTCGGTGCCAAAAACGCGGCGATCATCATGGCCGACGCCGATATCGAGCTGACGGTCAGGGAATGCATCACCGGCGCACTGTCCTTCAACGGCCAGCGGTGCACGGCGATCAAGATGATCCTCGTGCACCAGTCGATTGCCGAAGTTTTTCTCCGCCGTTTCTGCGAGGAAGTCGGTAAGCTGGCCATCGGCATGCCGTGGGAAGCGGGCGTCATGCTGACACCGCTGCCGGAGATGGAAATGGTTGCCTACATGAACGAGTGCATCGCCGATGCCGTGGAAAAAGGCGCCAAGGTGATCAACCCCGGCGGCGGCACGACGGTCGAAACCCTGTTCTATCCGGCCGTGCTCTTCCCGGTCAGGGAAGGCATGAAGCTCTACCGCGAGGAACAGTTCGGCCCGATCATCCCGGTCGCCACTTTCGAGGACATCGAGACGCCGCTCGATTACGTCATTACCTCCGACCACGGTCAGCAGGTCAGCATTTTCGGCAGTAATCCCGAGCAGATCGCCTCGCTGGTCGACACCCTGGTCAATCAGGTCTGCCGGGTCAATATCAATTGCCAGTGCCAGCGCGGGCCCGACATCTTCCCATTCGTCGGCCGCAAGGATTCGGCCGAAGGCACGCTGTCCGTGCACGACGCCCTGCGCGCCTTCTCGATCCGCACCATGGTCGCCGCCAAGCAGACGGAGGCGTCGAAGAAGTTGCTCGACGCCATCGTGCTCGGCAACAAGTCGAATTTCATCAATACCCACTTCATTCTCTAGGACGGGAGGAATCTCCCGACAAAAGTGTGGTCATTCCAATAACGGCACGAAACAACACGAAGGTGGGCGCTGGCATGACCAAATCAGACATCGGCATCGTTGGCCTTGGCGTGATGGGCGCCAATCTGGCGCTCAACCTGAGCGACAAGGGTTACCGCCCATGCGTGTACAACCGGACGAGCTCCGTTACCTCGGAATTCATCGAGACCCACGGACAAGGCCGAGACATCGCCGTGGCTGACAGCTTTGAGCAGTTGGTCAGCCAGCTCGGCTCGCCCCGCGTGATCCTGCTCATGGTCACGGCCGGTCGTGCCGTCGATGCGGTCATAGAACAACTGCGGCCCTTGCTGGAACCCGGCGATATCGTGATCGATGGCGGCAACTCGAACTATCAGGACAGCAACCGCCGCTGGCTTGAGCTGGCGGCCTGGGGTATCCATTTCGTTGGCATGGGGGTGTCTGGCGGCGAGGATGGCGCCCGCTTCGGGCCGTCACTGATGCCCGGTGGAGCTGCCGCTGCCTGGCCGATCATCCGCGACATGTTCCAGGCCATTGCCGCCCGGGTTGGTGGCGTACCGTGTTGCCAATGGCTGGGCGATGGCGGCGCCGGTCATTACGTCAAGATGATTCACAACGGCATCGAATACGGCGACATGCAGTTGATCGCCGAAGTCTGCCACCTCATGCAGCATGCCCTAGGCCTCAGCCACGACGAGATGGCCGACTGTTTCGCGGCCTGGAATGGCGGGCGACTTGAGTCCTACCTGATCGAAATCACCGCCCGCATACTGCGTCAGCGCGATCGCGACGGCAGCCCGCTGGTGGACAAGATTCTCGACAAGGCCGGGAACAAAGGCACCGGTGTGTGGACTGCGCATGACGCTCTCGACAACGCCGTGCCGCTGACCCTGATCGGCGAAGCCGTCCATGCCCGCCTGTTGTCGGCGCGCAAGGCCGAACGGATTGCGGCGGCAGCGCTGCTCGGCAGCGTGCCGGCGCTTGTACCCACGCTCGTGCCGGAGGCAGAACGCGCGGGGTATCTCGATGCACTGCACGACGCCCTGTACGCCGCGAAGCTGGTTTCCTACACCCAGGGCTTCATGCTCATGCAGGCTGCCGCCGCCAAGAACGGCTGGGCCTTGCCGTTCGGTGACATCGCCCTGCTCTGGCGCGCCGGCTGCATCATCCGCAGCCGCTTTCTGGCTGATATCAAGACCAGCTTTGAACGCGAGCCCGTCCCGCCGAGCCTGCTACAGGATCCGTTCTTCGCGGCTGAGATCAAAGCCTCGGAAGCGGGCTGGCGCCAGTCGGTCATGCTCGCTGTCGGGCATGGCGTAGCGGCGCCGGCACTGAGCTCGGCCCTGTCGTTTTACGACGGCTATCGTTGCGCCAACGGCTCGGCCAACATCATTCAGGCGCAGCGCGACTTCTTTGGTGCGCATACCTACCAGCGAATCGACAGCGACGAGGCCAAGCATTTCCATACCCGCTGGCTGGGCGATGGCGGCGAAGAGATCGTCTCATGAGTTGCGCCAGCGAATCACACACCTACGTGATCTTCGGGGCGACCGGCAATCTGGCGATGGCCAAGCTCCTGCCCGCCCTGTACCAGTTGCACAGCCTAGGTCACCTGGCACCCGACGTCCGTATCCTCGGCTGCGGCCGGACGCCGTATGAACAGGAGAGTTGGCGGGCCGATGTGGCAAAGCATCTGCAAGGATCGGATACAGGGCCGCTCGACAGTTTTCTCCGACGCCTCGACTATCTCGCCGGCAACCTCGATGACCCTGCCTTCTATCAGGCGCTTAGCGCCTGGATAGGCACCAGCGAATGCGGCAACAACGTCATTTTCTATCTCTCGGTCAGCCCGGAGCTCTACGTCCCGATCACCCTCGGGCTGGCCCAGTCCGGTTTGCTCGCCGAGGAAACCGGCTGGCGGCGGATGGTGATCGAAAAGCCCTTCGGCCACGACCTGCAATCGGCCCGCGAATTGCAGCACGAGCTCAATACGCGCCTGGACGAAGAACAGATCTACCGCATCGATCATTACGTCGGCAAGGAATCGGTGCAGAACGTGCTGGTCCTGCGTTTTGCCAACATGATCCTGGAACCTCTGTGGAACCGCCATTACATCGACCAGGTTCAAATCACCCATGCCGAAACCATCGGCCTGGGGGGGCGAGCCGACTACTACGACCGGCATGGCGGGGCGACGCGCGACATGATCCAGAGCCACCTGTTGCAGGTGCTCGCCCTGCTGGCGATGGAACCGCCGGTATCGCTTGAGGCCGAAGCGCTGCGCGATGAAAAGGTCAAGGTGCTGCGTTCGATTCGCCCGCTTGACCCGTCGCAACTGGCCAGCCATGCCGTGCGCGCCCAGTATGCCGGCTACCAGCAGGAAGCCGGCGTCGCTGCCGGCAGCCATACCGAGACCTATGCCGCGCTCAAGCTCTACGTCGATAACTGGCGCTGGCGCGACGTGCCCTTCTATCTGCGCACCGGCAAGCGTCTCAAGGAGCGGCGTTCGATGGTTGCCGTGCGTTTCCGCGAACCGCCGATGCAACTCTTTCAGGGAAGCGGTGCTTCCGCCGTGCATCCGAACTGGCTGCTGATCGGCATCCAGCCAGACGACGTGGTGCAGATGGAAATATCCGCCAAGGTGCCCGGCCAGGAAACGCGGACTCGCCAGATTTCGATGGATGCCTCGGTCGGCAATCCCGGCGAACGCATGGCCGATGCTTACGAAGAGTTGCTGATCGATGTCATTCAAGGCAACCGTTCGCTCTTCCTGCGTTATGACGAGGTCAAGGCAGCGTGGAGCATCGTCGATCCTTTCATGCGCGGCTGGTCCGACGACGAGCACCCGCCCCTGCAATACCCGGCCGGTAGCTGGGGGCCGAAAGCAGCCGACCAGATTTTTGGTCAGGCAGACAGGGCGTGGCGGCAGACGCTGAGTTGCAATGGCAAACCCGAAGGCGAATCCTGATGCTTCCGGTCAACAGCAAGATTTTGCCAAAACCGGAAGATGTCGCCGCTCAAGCCTGCCGCATCATCATCGCCGAAGCCGATGCCGCGCTCCGTGAGCGCCAAACGTTTCGCATCGTCCTGGCCGGTGGCAATACCCCGATACGAACCTATGAAATGCTCGCCGGGATGGCTCAGGACTGGAGCGCCTGGGAAGTATTCTGGGGCGACGAGCGTTGCCTGCCGGCCGGCCACCCCCAACGAAACTCGCGCCTGGCGCACGATGCATGGCTTTCACACGTGGCTATCCCGGCCAGGCAAATTCACCCTATTCCGGCCGAACTCGGTGCGGCACGAGCCGCCGCCGAATATGCAACGCTGGTGATCGACCGCCAGCCCTTCGATCTCGTGCTGCTCGGCATGGGAGACGATGGGCACACCGCCAGCCTGTTTTCGACGAATGGCGACCACATCGCCCCGGTGATTGCCGTGCACGGGGCGCCAAAACCACCCAGCGAGCGCGTCAGCCTGAATTTCCAGACCTTGCGCGCCTGCCGCAAGCAACTGGTCCTCGTCACCGGCGCCGACAAATCAGCCGCCATGCAGGCCTGGCAGCAAGGTGCCGGGCTGCCCATTGCCCATGCCGTGCGCAACGATGCCTGTCTACTGGCCGATACCGATGCGGGTCAGTCAGCGAATTTCATGGCGGCGGTCGTCTGAGTCGGATCGGCGGCTCTTACCACTCTGCCGCCGGGCATAGAGGGACATCAACGGCGTTACCGAAATGCCGTGCACGATGATCGAGGCTGCCACCGCCGCCAGCGTGAGGTTGATCGCCTGATTGGCAAGGGGACCGCCTAGCCCGTGATTGAGGGCAAACATCAGGTAGTAGATCGAACCGATACCGCGAATGCCGAACCAGGCGATCAACAGCCGCTGATCGGCCGAGACCTGAGCCCCGAGCAATCCCAGCCAGACCGAAACCGGGCGCAGGACAAAAAACAGCAGAACAAGGAAGACCATCGTCTCCAGATCGACGTCGATATAGGCCAACATGGCCCCCACGGCGAGGACGATGACCAATTCGGCGACGCGCTCCAGTTGCTCGTTGAACCCGCGCACCGCCTGCATCATGTAAGCGCCAGCCAGATTCGGATGGGTTGCCACGGCGAGATGCGCTTCCTTGTCCTGCAAGCCGGCCGTTCCTTCGTCGGGCGCCTTTTGCGTCCGCGAGCGCTCCTTGACGCGCTGCAAGGCCAGTCCGGCGGCGAAAACGGCAAGAAAGCCATACGTCGAGGCCAGTTGCGCCACACCGAAGGCGAGTGCGACGAGTCCGAGCGCCAGGAACTCATCGAGCCCGACCGCTTCCTGATGCCGCGTACGCAAATAGACCACCAGCCGGCCGATCATCATGCCCAGCAGGCCGCCGATAAACAAACCACCGACCAGCGCCCAGGCCACGTCGACAAGCAGCCAGCGCCAGCCCCACGCCCCGAGTTCGTGCAAGCCGAGCAGGCCGAGTCCAAGCATGACAAAAGGAAAGGCGGCACCGTCATTGAACCCGCCCTCGCCACTCAGGCTGAAACGCAGACGGTCGCGGTCACTGGCTTCATCAACCTGGACATCGGATGCCAGCACGGGGTCGGTCGGGGCCAGGATGCCGCCGAGCAGAATCGCTGCCCCGATAGGCATGCCGAGCAGGAAATACCCGACCAGCGCGATGACTCCAACAACCAGCGTCATCGAGATAAACGCCAGCCGCAAGGGCAAGCGCCAGTGATGGCTGGAGAACGGCAGGCCGAGCTTCAAGCCAACCGAAAACAATGAAATCAGCACGGCTACTTCCGCCACCCGCTCAAGGAGGCCAGAAACGAGATGCGGATCGGCAGTCATCAGCCCAAGACCGCCCGTCCCCAGCAGGTAGCCGGCAGCCATATAGAACATGGAAGCACTGACCGGCAGTCGCTTCATCAGCGAGCCGGCAAGGGCCATGGTGATCAGGAGAGCGCCGACAACCAGCGCCCATATGGAAAACGACATCTCAGCCTGCTCCTGTTGAACTGGTAGCTGCTTCAAACGCTCAAATAACAAGCTGGTGCACTATCGACCACGAACCACTCAATCTCCGTTCGGCAACGCATATAGGACGGACAGGTATCTTGTGTGCGCTGTCGCACAGAGCGCTTTCTTTTCGGCTGGCATTCTTATCGCGGCCAATAAAACGGAGGATGAAAATGATCAAGATCCTGGGAATCGTCGGCAGTCTGCGCAAGAATTCCTACAACGCTTTCGCCCTGAAAGCTGCGCAGGAATTGCTGCCCGATGACGTAACACTGGAAATAGCGAACCTCCAGGGCATCCCGGTTTTCAACCAGGATGACGAAATGGCACCACCTGCCGCCGTGCTTGAATTCAAGCAGAAGATCATGGCCGCCGATGCCATCCTGTTTGCCACCCCGGAATACAACTATTCGCTGCCCGGTGGCTTGAAAAATGCCATCGACTGGGGCTCCAGGCCCTATGGTCAAAGCGCCTGGCAGGGAAAGACCGCAGCCATCATGGGGGTTTCCATCGGCAACTTCGGCACGGCGCGCGCCCAATACGATCTCCGGAAAATCCTCGTCGCCTTGGACATGCCGGTTGTGGCTCAACCGGAAGTGATGATCGGCAACGCTGCCGAACGGTTTGACCAGAATGGCGCCCTAACCGACGAACGAAGCCGCCAGCTCATCCAGAAGCTGTTGAGCACGCTGGTACAACTGGAGAAGTCGGCGCGCCGAGCCAAGGGTAGTTAGGTTGAATCAGTCATGGCATCGAGACGCGCCGGCGGAGCAGCGACGGAATATCACCTGCAAACAGTCTGGTGTCTCGATGCGCCGCTGCCTGACGTATACGAGGCAATACTCGACTCCGGACGCTGGCCCGAGTGGTGGCCGGGCATCGACAAGGTCGAGCCGATGGTCGCCGGCGATGCCGATGGTATCGGCAGCATACGACGCTACTCCTGGCGGGGTGACCTGCCCTACCCCGTGGTTTTCGAAGTACGGGCCACACGCATCGAAGCACTGGTAGCCATCGAGGGGTGTGCGCAGGGCGATCTTGAAGGGACGGGTCGCTGGCATTTTTCACACAATGGCGAGGTCAGCGTCGTTCGTTACGAATGGCATGTCCGTAGCGTACGCTGGTGGATGAATCTGCTTGTCCCGCTGGCTCGCCCGATGTTCATTCGGAACCATGCGCGGATCATGATGCAGGGTGGCGAGGGACTGGCGCGGCGACTCGGTGCAGCCCTGGTCGGCCAGTAAAATATCGACTTGATGGCTGAAAGCGACGAGCCGGCGGCAAGCCCCGTGCACATTCGGCAAAGCGGCAAGATCAATCTGCTCGTTTTGCTGATTGTCGGCATTTGCGCCGGCATCTTCGCGACGGCCGCCCAGATGGCCTTGTGGCGAGTGGCCGGCATGCCGATCCTGGAAACCCTGTTCCGCGATGCCCGCCTGACGGCAGCCCTGCTCATGGGGCCCAGTGTCCTGCCCCCGCCGTCGACAGCCCAGTGGGACATTCTGCTGGTCGCCACGCTGATTCACTTTGCGCTGTCGATAGCCTATGCGCTGCTTCCCGCCATGTTCGCCACGCGCCTGCCTGCCGCACCGGCCATCGTTGTCGGCGCGGTATACGGACTGGGCATTTACATCGTCAATCTGTATGGCTTCACGGCGCTCTTCCCATGGTTCTCGGTCGCCCGTGACTGGGTAACGCTGGTCACCCACCTCGTATTCGGGATGGGGTTGACCGGGGGGTGCTGGTGGTTTGCCCAGAGTTACGGAAAATCGAAATCCACACTGCGCGGAGACGTCCCGAGCGCATGAAGAAGGGGCCAGTCGATCATTGGCCAGTCACCCGCCAGATGACATTACCGACATCGTCGGCCACCAGCAAGGCCCCGTGCTTGTCGAGCGCCACACCGACCGGTCTGCCGCGGGCATTACCTTTCTCGTCGAGAAATCCGGTCAGCACATCGACCGGCAAGCCACCATCCGGTATCCCGTTTGCGAAGGGAACGAAGATCACCTTGTAGCCACTGGCTGGCTGGCGATTCCACGAGCCGTGCTGGCCGACGAACATGCCAGCGGCGAAGCTGGCCGGCAAACTCGTGCCGGAGGAAGCGGCCAAACCGAGCGAAGCGGTATGCGGCCCCAGCGCGTAATCGGGCACGGTGGCCTTGGCGACCAGATCGGAACGTTGCGGCGTGACGCGCTCGTCGACATGGCGGCCGTAATAGCTGTAGGGCCAGCCATAGAAAGCGCCGTCGCGGACTGAAGTCAGATAATCGGGAACCAGATCGCTGCCAAGCTCATCGCGCTCATTGACCACCGTCCACAAGGTGCCGGTCTGTTTTTCCCAGGCCAGGCCATTCGGATTGCGCAGCCCGGAGGCAAAGACCCGGTGCCTGCCGCTGCCGATATCGACTTCCCAGATCGCCGCTCGCCCTTCCTCCGCAGCCATTCCGCGTTCGGCGACGTTGCTGTTCGAGCCCACCGTGACGTACAGCTTGCTGCCATCCTGGCTGGCGATCAGGTTCTTGGTCCAGTGGTGGTTGATCGGCCCGGCCGGCAGCACCACCACCCGGCGGCCGGGGATGGTGATATGGATGTCGCCGGTGACATAGGGAAAGCGCAGCACGGCATCGGAGTTCGCCACGTAGAGATCGTTGCCAACCAAAGCCATGCCGAACGGCGAATTCAGGCCTTCGAGCAGGACCGCTCGAAAATCGGCGACACCGTCGCCATCGCTGTCACGTAGCAGCGTAATGCGGTTGGCGCTGGCCACGCCGGCTCCTGCCCGCTTCATCGCCAAGCCCATCAGCCAGCCCTTGATGCCCTTGCCATCATCCGGCTTTGGCGGTGCATTGCTCTCTGCCACCAGGACGTCGCCGTTGGGTAACACGTACAGCCAGCGAGGATGATCCAGACCGTCGGCAAAGGCCGCGACACGGGTACCCGGTGCCGCAGTCGGCTTGCTCCCGGCCGGCCAGCCTGTCGCCGGCGCGATATTGACGGTGGGGATCAATGCCTGCACCGGCGGCGGCAGTGTCGGATGCAGCCCGCTACCGGCAGAAACCGGCAGCGTCGCCATATCGCCACAGGCGGCGAGTGACAGCGAGGCCAAACCGGCAAAACAGCTCATTGCATGAAACAGTTTCATGTTTTCTTGCCTCTCCTGAACGAAACGCAGCTCAGCAACGAAGATTCTCCTGGACTCACACCGTACTGACGGCATCCTTGAATTCGCCGACGGCGGCCTTGATGACCTCCCGTGCCAATTCGGTCTCTTGCTCCGTATCGGTCTGGACCAGCAGAACGACCTGACCACTGGCAATCGCATCGCGGACGAGGTCGGACAGCCAGCCTTCCTTATGTTCGACATCGGTGTTGGCACCGGCCGCAGCCCCGACAAAGGCACCCAGGCTGGCGCCCCAGCCCAGCATGACCAGCGGGGCGACCAGGGGGCTGGCGATGAACAGACTGACATTAGCGGCGACCAGCGCCAGTTGCGCAATGGCACCGATGCCGGTACCCACTGCCGTGCCTATGGCGCCGTCGACCAGGACATTGGTCAGCACCTCATTGTTCTCGCCCTTGAGTTCGGTAACGGCAGGCCCGGATTCTGCATCGAACAATTGCAAGTGGGCGCGTGGCAGTCCGCGTGCAACGAGTGTGGATAGAGCGCCTTCGGCTTCGGCACGGTGAGCAAAAAAACCTGATACGTGGTGGCGATATCCGTCCATGTTTGTTCTCCTTTGGGTGATCCGTAGGTTACGGATGACCACTCAGGCTAGTCGCAGGCATCCGTCGCATCTGTGCGCCATCACACGCAAAAATACGCCAGCAATCAGCTGGACAAACCAACTATGTGCGCTAGCAGACAGAAGACCATCATCATATAAACCAGAATATCCATGGGTGTTCGGTTCCCCGCCTCTACATGAACACCCTAAGTACTTTGCCTCGGACGGCCTCGCCGTTCCGGGCTTTTTTTGTTTCTGACCACGGCGTCAATAGGTGACTTCATTTTTGGTCAAAATTTCCGGTTGACCGTGGATACGCCGATCAAGAAAATCCCGGCGTTTGGCGAGCCGGGGCAAAGGAAAACTGATCTCGTGACACAAACAGGGCTGGGACAGGGATTGTGGATGCCCAATCGAGCTCCACTTCAACAGCTAGCCAGAGAATGGCCGTCGCTACCGTTCCGGATTGCGCGCCTTGTCGAGCCCGTCAGCTTCCTGGGCAATCTTGTGTGACGTCTTTTCAGAGACCTTGGCCGGATCGCCAAAAAATGCCTGCCAATCCAGGTCGGATAACCTCAACACCTCCATCTCGGTGCGTCTCCGGTCGACAATGTGGCGCCGGTCGAAATGTCCGGCGGGCAAGGCGGAGTCGAACTGGCGTCTTTCCTGGCGTCCGCGATGGTTGTCTACAACATCCATGTTGCTCTCCTTGGGTAACTACTCCGACTTGAATCCTGGGCTGTAACCTGATTCATTCGATGTGCATTGACGCGGCAGCGAATGAATCAACGATCAGTAGGTCGCGCCGCAATACGCGTGAGCGGTCTTCCCCCATGTCGAATCGGCCACAACATTCATTTGATGCTCCTTTGTTCTGTCGTTTTGCCGTTGAAATGCTCGCTATCGCCTTCTGCATCCGAACGCTTCTTGTGGATCACCCCATCGCGATGATTGGGCGGAGCATAGAGCGTATAAAGTTTGAGCGGAATTGCGCCGGTATTGACGATGTTGTGGTTGACGCCAGCTGGAACGAGAACCGCAAAGCCCGCTTTGATCGGCGTCCGGGCTCCATTCAGCACAGCCTCGCCCGAGCCTTCCTCAACCCGGAAGAACTGATCCACCTTGTGAATCTCGGCACCAATATCTTCCTGGGGGTTCAGCGACATCACGACCAGCTGTGAATTTTTTGCCGTGTATAACACGCGGCGGAAGTCATCGTTTTCAATGGCAAGCTTTTCAATATCCAGAACATAACCGCTCATCGCAACTCCTTGTTTGCACGTCCCGGTGCAATTACGCAGTCCGGGACGTCAGGTTGATCGCAGGAAATGCGCCTCACTTGTCCGCCACGACCTTGATCTGATTGCTGACTGAAGTCACGCCTTTGACTCCTTTGGCGATCGATACGGCCTTGTCTACTGCGCTCTTGCTGGCCGCCGTGCCGCCCAGGGTGACAGCGCCCTTGTGGTCGGTGTCGACGCTGATATTGACCAAGCTGGACATTTTTTCGGCGGCCAGTTCAGCCTTGATCTTGGTGGTAATAACCGAGTCCTTGACCATCGTGGTTGTAGAAGAGTGTTCTGAATCGGCCGCATAGCCGGCCATTGGAAGCATCAGCGCAGTGCTGACGAGAATGCTTGCAGCGAGTTGGATATACATGGTTTCTATCCTTTGGGTTATGGATGGTTGGACACGGTGAGTTGCGCTGATTTCGTCCGTTGGCTACACCAACGCCGACCAGTGCTCTGCCGTGATGCTCATATTCCATCGACCGAATCGTGGATTCGGTTCGCTTGCACACACATCGCAGAAATTCCTGCGCTGCCTAACGGGCGCCCTTGTGATCCTTGGCGCCGCTATTCTTGTGACGACCGGCGATCTCGCGCTGTTCGGCCTTTTGTTTCTGCTTGCTGACTTCTTCCAAATAGGAAGGTGGTGTTTGGCCGGATTTGTGGGGCGCTTCTTTGGGTTTCTGGTTCATGGGAGTCTCCTTTTAGTCGATGAATACGATGGCCAAAGCCAGCGCAAAGAACAGCATGAATGCCGGAAGCATGTGATCAACAACCAGGCTGCCTGCCGCAAGCAGATCAATTGAATAGAGCATCCCGGAGTCCCCATGTTGTGATGGGCTATGAAACCCCCACAACCTGAAGGCGGTCAGTGCGCTAGCGAACACTAGCGGAAATTGCATTTGGGCTATGCCGGCGGGCAATAACCAGTAAAGCCGGGCTGTGCGTGCCAGCGAACAGACCTCGCCCCGTCCCTGAATCACGCTGGGATATGCGGCTTTTCGGCCGCGTACGACACAAGAGGAAAAATCATGAATAAATCATTCAGCACAATCCTGGTCATCGCCGCCTTTGGTCTGGGCGCTTGTACCGGACCGGCCGGCCCCCAGGGCGAACGCGGCAGTACAGGCAGCACCGGTAACACGGGCAATACTGGCAACACCGGCAGTACGGGTAGCACTGGCGCCAAGGGTTCAACCGGCAATCAGGGCAATACCGGATACACCGGTGCCCAGGGCGAAACAGGAACGCAAGGCAATACTGGGGCCGTCGGTGATACCGGCGCAACGGGCAGCCAGGGCAGCACCGGCGCGACAGGAGCCAAGGGAAAGACGGGCTCCACTAGCACAACCAACGGTAGCACTATCGTCGTCGTCCCTCCGGCACGCTGATTTCGTAGGGGCCTGAGACGGGGGAAGGCAAACTTCCCCATCTCGGTTTTCCGGAGAGTTCGCCGTGAAAACCCCCTCGAACATGGGCCGCATCACGAAACAAATCATTTCCGCCGGCGACCGGGTTTGCCACGGTCAACCGGAAAAAACAGGCAAAAATGAAATCTTCAGGGCATGCATCTTCCCCAGAAGCAGCCCCTACCGCTGGCCAACCATCGATCTGCGCCGGACAGGGTGCCATCTATAAAAGGCACGCTTGGCAACTTCAACGACCACCAGATAAACCAGCGCCATCCCCGCCAGGATGAAATAGAACCTGGCCGGTGGTGGTACCAAGCCAAAGTAGCCTCCCAGCGGCGTGAACGGCAGTATCGCACCGATCAGTGCGACGCCCAGCGAGGTCGCGATCAGCACAGGATGAGGGCGACTCTTGAACGGATTGCCGCGGGTGCGGATGACGAAAATGACCAGCACCTGGGTGCACAGCGACTCGACAAACCAGCCGGTCTGAAACAGTTTCTCATCGGCATGCAGGACGCTGAGCATGACGTAGAAAGTCAGAAAGTCGAAGGCCGAACTGATCGGGCCGATCATCAGCATGAAGTTGCGAATGAAGCTCATGTCCATGATTCGTGGCTGCCGCAACTCTTCGGGATCGACCTGATCGAGCGGAATGGGTACCTCGGAGAGGTCATAAAGCACATTGTTGAGCAGGATCTGAGTCGGCAACATCGGCAGGAAAGGCAGGAACAGTGCGGCGCCGGCCATGCTGAACATGTTCCCGAAATTGGAACTGGTACCCATCATGATGTACTTCATGATGTTGCCGAAAGTCCGCCGCCCCTCCAGCACGCCATCGTGCAGCACATGCAGGTCGTGATCGAGCAGGATCATGTCGGCAGCCTCCTTGGCCACGTCGACAGCCGAATCGACCGACAAACCGACATCCGCCGCGTGCAGCGAAGGCGCGTCGTTGATACCGTCGCCAAGATAGCCGACGACATGGCCGCGCGCCTTGAGGGCCAGGATGACCCGCTCCTTCTGCGCCGGATTGACCCGGCAGAACAGGTTGGCTTTTTCCACCCGGACACGCAGGGCAGTGTCGTCCATGGCCGCCATTTCCTTGCCGGTAAGGATACCGGTAACCGGAATGTTCAATTGGCCGCAGACGTGCTGGGTCACCAGCTCGCTGTCGCCGGTGACGATCTTGACGCTGATCCCGCTCTTCTTGAGCGCGGCCAGCGCGCTGCCGGCGCTCTCCTTGGGCGGGTCGAGAAAGGCCGCAAAGCCGGCGAAGACCAGCTCCGCTTCGTCGCCGATGACGGCATGCGGATGGTCCGCGGGCACCTCGCGCCAGGCAATGCCCAGCACGCGAAAGCCTTCTTTTTCGAGATCGGCATGCACGGCCTGAATTTTTTCCCGGGCCGCCTTGTCGAGCCGAATCTGCGCCACGTTGCCTAGTTCTTCATAGCTGGCACACAGGCCGATAATCTCTTCCGGGGCGCCCTTGACAACCAGTAACCTGCCATTCCCCTTGTCGAGCAGAACCGAGACGCGCCGCCGCTCGAAATCGAAGGGTACTTCATCGATTTTCTTCCACGCACTGACGTCGATGTCCTCGTGAGCCAGGATTGCCTCGTCGAGCGGGCTCTTCAGGCCGGTTTCGAAGAAGCTGTTGAGGTAGGCCAGCTCCAATACCCGCTCGCTTGGCTTGCCCTGTGGGTCGGTATGCCGTTCCAGCCTGATCCTTGCCTCGGTCAGGGTGCCGGTCTTGTCGGTACAGAAAACATCCATCGATCCGAGGTTCTGGATAGCAGCCAGGCGTTTGACGATGACTTTTTTCCTGGCCATCAGCATGGCGCCGCGAGACAGCGTGACCGACACCACCATCGGCAGCAGTTCGGGGGTAAGGCCGACGGCGAGCGCAACGGCGAACAGGAAAGAATCCAGCCAGGGCTTGTGCATGAAGGCATTGACCAGCAGCACGAAGAGCACGAGGAGGATGGTCAGCCGCATGATCAGCATGCCGAAGCGATGCGTGCCAATCTCGAAAGCCGTCGGTGGCGGCGTCCGCGTCAAGGTGTCGGCAATTGCGCCGATGGCCGTGCCGGCCCCGGTATTGACCACCTGAACGGTGGCGCTGCCACTGATCACCGTGGTGCCCATGAATACTGCGTTGGCTGCATCCTGGATATCGGTGGCGCCAGCAGCAAGCTCGCCCGGGCGTTTTTCGACCGGGTAGGACTCACCGGTCAGCAAAGCCTGTTTGACGAAGAAATCGTTCGATTCGATGACCAGGCCATCGGCCGGAATCATGTCTCCGGCAGAAAGAACGACAATATCCCCCGGTACCACCTCGGTCACCGCCACTTCGAGTCGCTTTCCGTCGCGAATCACGTTTGCCCGCACCGAAACCGATTGGCGCAGACTAGCCGCCGCCTTGCCAGCCCGGTGTTCCTGGACGAAATCGAGGGTAACGCTGAACACCACCATGGCGGAAATAATGAAAAAATTAGTCAGCTCGCCGGTCATGGCCGAAATCGCGCTAGCCACGAGCAATAACAGGATCAGCGGATTCTTGAAGCGGGCAAGGAACTGTCGCCACAGGGCCTGCTCTTCGTGGTCGCGAAACAGATTCGGACCGAATTTGCCCAGCCGGACTTTAGCTTCGGCACTCGACAACCCGCTTGTTTCGGAAGCTGAAACCATTGCGGCCGCCGGAAGTGGCTGCAGCCACCACGGCCGTGCTGTCGAATCTTCTGTCACAGGATTAGCGCCATTTCTCTTCGGAATCGGCAATCAAGGGAGTCCCATCGTCTGGAATCGGATGATTTCAGCCCCTTTGGCTGCAGCTGGAGCACCTGGGCTGAGCATGCCACGACCAAACAGGAGGATTTCCTTGTGATGCACCAACATCTCGGCGTGGTCATCGAATGTCACGAAAGTACCATTCGTGCTCTTGTCCACAAAAACGAACCGGTCGAGTCGTCGCTCGATCCTGCCGTGCTCGCGGGAACAGCGAGTCAATCGAACGACCAGATCGCTTTCTGGCAGGCGCCCCATCCGGGTAATGGGCTGGCTTTCGTCAAGCGTTGTCTCAACGCCGCGAAAGTGTAGCCGGAGCCGCCCCGCGCCGCTCCCGAAGTCGGCCAGGGCCAGGCTTAACGCGATCTCGGTTGGTTCCTGTGCGGGCACCTGAAAGACGCCCAGGCGACGTTTGCCGCAACAGAGTTCGAGCTCAGGGACTCGGTTACCTGCCATTTCCAGCCAGGGAAAAAGTTTGGCCCTTCTGGGAACGCTCAGCATGGTTCGGCCAGGCGGTGCGACCACCGACAGGTTGGCCGCAGGATTATCCCCTTCAGCCGGAAAATAACGCCCTTCCCTAGCCTGGTGTCCGGCGCAGAGCCCGACCCCAACGGCCATTGGAAACCCGGAATGGGGAGGCAACTCCGCTACCCGGTGATGTATCTCGATCGCCGACTTGAACGCTTCAGCGCCGCTACCAAAGAATGCCATCAACCTGCTGCCCTGGTAGTCGACCAACCGACCGCCATGGGTTTCTACGGAGCGCCGAATCCGCTTGGCACAGCGCTCGATCACATACATGCCTTCGGGGTCGCCGAGACTACGGAGCAGGTTGGTCCTGCCAGCGACATTGACGCATAGAACGGCTAATGGATTTTCAGTCGTTGTATTCATGTGAATCACTTTTGTCGCATCAACCCCATGACGAGCGATACCAGAAACAGCAATATGAATACGAAAAACAGAATCTTGGCGATTTCAACTGCACCGGCTGCGATACCGGTAAAGCCGAAAAGCGCTGCAATCAGCGCAACAATGAAAAATATTATGGCGTATCGCAACATGACGGCCCTCCTCATATATGTCCGGAAAATAGCCTAAATGAACCAACAACAAGGCTATTGACCACCATCATGCTGCTGAGCCGATTTCCGATCTGTACGCCAGGGCACAAATCCCGGGTTCCACCCTGCTTCAGTAATCAGTGCGTCAATACGCGCTAAAGCAACCTCTGTAGGAGGTGTGCCGCCCACTCCTTTAAGCGTAGCAACAATGATCGTTTTTCCCAGTCCTCCAGCCTGATCGTTTCGGATGCAGCGAGGTCTCTGGCGATCATTGCCCCCATCTGCCGGGCAAAGTCACGCCCGAGGACGACTGCATTAACCTCGTCATTGTCCAGAAAGCTGCGCCAGTCGAGATTGGTTGAACCGACACAGGACCAGACGCCATCAATCAGCGCCGTTTTTGAATGAAGCAGCGCCCCGCCTCTCTCATGGATCTTGACCCCCGCCTTGAGAAGGCTGGAATAGTTTGATCGGCCGGCATGAAAAACGATTTGCGAGTCTGACTGGCTGGGCAATATCAGGTTCACATCGACTCCGCGGCCAGCTGCATCGCTCAAGGCCTTGAGCAGTTGAGGATCGGGCACGAAGTAGGCGTTGGTCAGATAAATGTCTTTTTCGGCATTGCCGATAGCCGAGATCAAGGTCAGATAGATCAGGCTGTACGGATCATCCGGCGTACTGCCGATGGCCCGGACGATATCCTTGCCTTGCACGGTCAACCGGGGAAAATAGCCTTTTTCCAAAAGTGGCTTGCCATGCTGTTTAGCCCAGCTTTCCAAAAACAGCTGTTGTAGCTCACCGACCACCGGCCCCTCGATCTGCAAATCGGTATCACGCCAGTCGATTTCATTTTCCGCAGTCTTTTTGGCGCGCCGAGCCACTGGGCTCGATGAGTAAACATTGCTGATGTTGATACCACCAATGAATGCTATCCGCCCATCGACGATCAGCAGCTTTCGATGGTCACGGTTATTGAACTGCCATTGCCCCTTGGCGGTGAGCGGGTTGATGGGATTGAATTCAAGGACATTGACGCCGCCTGCCCGCAAGCGGTCAAAAAAAGCCAGCGGCGTATTGATTCCGCCAAAGCTGTCATAGATCACATTGACCTGGATACCCCGCAACTGCTGCGCCACCAACAGGTCGGCAAACTGGCGTCCGATCTCATCGTCCTCGATGATGTAGGACTCCAGGTTGATATGGTCACGGGCGGCCCGGATGGCGGTGAACATGCTGGCATAGGTGGCCGCGCCATCCTGTAGCAGGACAACCTTGTTGCCGACAATCAGCGGGCTACCGACAATGGCTTGCTCCAGGGCGATCTGCTTGTCGAGAATATCAATGTCGCCGGATTTCCTTTTGAGATCGGCGATGATGGCAGCACTTCTCGGCGCCGAGATTGCCCCGCGCGCACTCTCGAAACGGGCTGCCTGTGCGGTATGCCGCTCTATGATTGCCGCGGTATCAGGTAGCGCCGCGCAACCTGCTGCAGCAAATAACGCTAATACAGCTGCTATGCTCAGCTTCATAAGAGAATACCCATGACTCAGGCGCAACACGAAGCTATCTCCCAATAACGGCAGCAAAAACAGGATTTCCCTTTGCCGCCGTTATCCGGTTTTATGTCCTGGCGATCAGCGCGCTGGTTCTGGCGCAGGCGTTGGCGGAATGACGACAACCGTTTCACCGCCGGTTTTTCCTTGCGCGCCGGTTGCCCCGGTGGCCCCGGTTCCACCGCTGGAGCCGGCAGCCCCCGTGTTACCAGTCGATCCTGTCGCCCCGCTTGAACCCGTCTGTCCAGTCATGCCGCTCGATCCCGTGGCACCCGTCGGGCCAGCCGGTCCGGGCACCGGGACGGTGACCACGGTGGGCGTTACGACCGTCGGTTTTTTATCGCAAGCGCTTACCGCCAGAGCAGCCAATACCGCTGCGAAGATGATTGAATATTTCATGAAAATTCCTCCTGGCCATTGAACGAGTGCCCATCCGCTTGGCAGCCAAGCAAGCACCGGGGGTTACCTGATCAAGGTATCCGGACGCCCTCGCCGGCTCCGTTCGCTGGCGCACAAAGAACCCACTGAACGCCAGAAATGAAGCTGAGAAATTCACTCAAATCGATAGTCGACTGCGGCATACAGCTTCCAGTCGCCATTGCCGCTCAGTTCCAGAACCTGCTGGTGGTATTTCAGGATGGATGGCCGATGGCCGACGCTGACCAGTGTCGTACTGGTCGCCGCCAGCTGTTCATACAGACTCTCTTCGTTGGCGATATCAAGTGCGCTGGTCGCCTCGTCGAGAATGGCGTAGCGCGGCCCAATGAGCAGGACGCGGGCGAACGCAACACGCTGCTGTTCGCCGACTGACAGCACCTTGCTCCAGTCCAGTTCGGCATCCAGGCCGTTAAAATTAGCCGCTATATCGGGCAAGTTGACGTGTTTCAGCACCTCCAGCAGCACCTCATCGGTTCGGCCTATATGCCCGTTCGGATAAAGCAACTGCTCGCGCAGACTTCCCTGCACCATGTAGGGTCGTTGTGGCAGAAACAGCATTTCCTGGCTTTCCGGCCCGATGATGCGACCGCTTCCCGCATGCCATAAGCCGGCAATAGCGCGCAGCAGCGAACTCTTGCCGCAACCGCTGGGGCCGACGATGAGCAAGCCACGCCCGGGATTGATACTCAGAGACAGGTTCTTGAGCAAGGTTCGCTCGCGGTTCGGTGTCCGCAGCGTCAGACTTTCGACTGAAAGATCGGGGCCGGGGACACATTCGATTTGGCAACTTTCAGAAGACGGGACACCGTCACTGGCGAGAAGAAATTTCTGGAACGTGTCGAGGCGCTTGATCCCCGCCGCAAATTTGCTCAGGTTATCGAAATTGTCGATGATCACCGTCAGCGCACTGAGGATGGCGGCAAAGGCACCCGCAGCCTGAACGGCCCGGCCAACTTCAAGTTCCCCGGAAATAACCCGCTCGGCAATGATGGCGCTAGGCATCACAACGGTCAGGAAGCTGTAGCCAAACTGAAACAGATTCAGCTTCAGTTGCACCCGGATCAGCTTGCTGAGGTTCTCGAAAATATCGTTGAAGTACCCGCCAACCTGCTTGGATTCCCGCCCCTCGCCACGATAAAAGGCAATTGCCTCCGCATTCTCGCGAATGCGGACTAGACTGAAGCGGAAATTGGCTTCGCGCTTGAGCTGGTAGAAGTTGAGCCCGATCAGTATTTTGCCGAAAACCAGCAGTGTCACTGCCGTCCCGGCGGCTGCATAAATGAGCAGGAAGGCCACCAGCTCTCGCGAAATAGCCCAGAGCACGCCGGAGAAGGCAATGAGTTGAAGCAGCGCGCCGAACAGCACCATCAGGAACTGAAGTGAGCGCTGGGTGAAGGTGTTGATGTCTTCGGCGATCCGTTGATCCGGATTGTCGATATCAGCGCTGGCATTCAGTTCGTAATAAGCCCGATGGCTGAAATACTCACCGAGAAAATCCCGCGTAAGCCAGCGCCGCCAGTGCAGTGCGAGCCGGTCCCGAACGTAGTAATAAAAACCGAAAACCGGCACCCCGACGACCAGGATGCCCAGGCTTATCTGGATGGACAGCCAGAAACGGTCAATATCCTTTGCCGCCAGCGCCGAAGTGAATTCGCCCGTCTGTTCGTTGAACAGAACGGCAAAGCCAGTCTGCCCGAGTAACAAAAGGATCAGCAGAACCAGCAGGCGCCGGGCTTGCCACTTTTCTTCGCCGAACCAGTAAGGTGCGGCAATTTTACGAAAGCGTAGCCAGAGATGGCGATTAAAGCTGACCATGCGCTGGCGGGGCCTTTTCACCCATTTTCGGCCTGTGGCAATCTGCCGAGCGGCCGGTCAAGCCAATGAAATATCTATTCGCCCTTGGCGACAAAACGCACCTTTGTCGCCGGTCCCGAGGCTGAAGCCTGAACGCGCCGTGTCTGCCACGCCCCATCGATCTCAACGGCAATCTGATAGCGGCCGGCTGGCAGTTTCAGGTAGAGCAACGGCCCCTCGGTGACGCCGGAAACCGTAACCTGCCCGTTACGGCGACTGACCGTAAAGGGAATACCGGCCAGATAATTGCCGCGCGGCCCGGTCAGCATGAGGTGGACGTTATAGGTCGTCGACAGCTTGTGCATTTCCGTCATGGCTTCGTCGCCGACCCCACCACTCAGCCAGGAAACCTCGGCCTGTGGGCTGCTCGCCACATTGCTTTTCGCCGCATCGTCGACTTCAAAGGCCAGCACGGGCGTACATTGCAGAACAATTGTCATGGCAATGAACCCAAGGCGGCCGTAGCGCGTTTGTGCCTTCCCGGAGAATGCGGGTGCAAGATTAGTCATGGCCGGCCTCACCGATACTGGCCATGGTCGTTACCACCCCGATCGTTCCCGCGATAATCGCCGCGCCGTCCATCATGACGCTCATCCTGGCGGTAACGGTTGCGCTCCTGATAACGAGGAACGTACTGGTTGTTGTACCAGCGCTCGCGAACAAAATAGACCCGCTCGTCGCAGGCGTTGTAAGTGGCACAGTGTCGGCGCCAGTTCTTGGCGTGACCCGGTGGCACATGCAGGTAGATTGGCGGGCGGCCAGACGGCCCTCGCTCGATCATGCGCGGTTGCGAATAGAGTAATTGAGGCCGCGGATAGTCACCGATGTCGAGACGACCGTAAAAGCCGGGCTGGCCAAGAGAAACCGACACACCGACATCGGCAGCCCGTGCCGGTACCGCTGCGCCAGCCAGCACCACTGCAAGCAGTAACAGGTTCAAATTCATAGTGAAACTCCTTTGTCCGTTGCCGTGCCTATTTCTTGTTACCCTGAGCAGCATCCTGAATCTTGCTGCCGGCTTTTTCGACTTCCTGCCCGACCTTTTGGGTGGCCTCATCGACCTTTTTGCCAACCTGCTCGACAGGCCCTTCCTTCTTCTGGCAGCCGCTCATCGCGACTATCAGAGCGGCCATCATGACGGCGACGCCTAGTGTTTTTCCTGGTTTGATCATTTACTTCTCCTTAAGCCAGTCATCAACCGATGACCCGACCACACAGGCCGGGTGTATCGCGTTTGATCAGTGCCCCTTATTTGGCAACTTCGTGGCCGATGACGCCACCAACGACAGCACCGCCTACTGTTCCGGCTGCACTACCACCGGTTAGCACAGCGCCACCGACGGCCCCGACACCGGCGCCGATGGCGGTATTCTGCCCTTGCGACGACATGCCGGAACAGGCGCCCAAACCAAGCAAGGCGGCCACGACAACTGCATTGAGCGAGACTCTCTGCGTGGTTTTCATGGAACTAACTCCTTAACAACAGCGTGCTTGACGCCTGAATTGGCGCCAGTGATTACTTGTTGAAACGTGCCTTGGCCTGGCTCAGGCAAGAATCCTTGGCGGTACCCGAAAAGGTGTCACACTTTTCCTTGGCCACGGCATAGTTGGCATCGCTCTTGTCTTCAGCCGCGTCCTTGCGAGCATCGACGCCCTTCTTGCTGGCATCGCTGCGCGCATCCGCCGTCTTTTCAACCGCTTTTGTGTTGGCTTCGGAGGTCTTCATTTGAGCCTTGGCATCGGCCTTGGCTGTGGTTTCTGCTGCCTTGGCCTCCTTGACGCAGACATCCTTGGCATTGCCGGCCAGGTCATCGCACTTTTCGACCGCGACATCGCGATCAGCCTCAGCCTTGGCGACGCGCGCCTCATAGCTGTGTTTCTGAGTCGGCTCGTAGGAAGCCTTGAGTTCGGCTTCAGCGACATTCTCCTTGCCCTTGGCTTCTGCCTTGCAAACATCCTTGGCATTGCCTGAGAGCGAAGCACAGGCAGTTTTTGCAGTCTTGTACTCGACAGAGATTTTCTCTTTTGCGGCCTTGTAATCGGCTTTAGACATACCTTCTGCCAAGGCACCGGTGCTAAAAGCCAGAGCGACTGCGATTGCGGCGATGTTGATGTTGAACTTGTTCATGTTGTTGTTCCTCAATGGAATTGATTCTTTCACCGCGGCAGGTGATGCCGCTGTCTTCACCAGAATCGCGCAGCGTGACTGCGGCGGCGACTCTCCGCAGAATTGACTGCGATGGGCTCGGATGGACTCAGCTTATGGGCTCAGTGGTGGCCCATCTGTCCCTTGGCGCACATATGGAAAATCTGCTCACCAAGGAGCGAAGGCTCAGGCGCTTACACCAAACAAGGTGCCGATACCCGCTGTAATGGCCATCGCCAACGCCCCCCACAGCGTCACCCGGAGGGTTGCGGAGAAAACCGGGGCGCCACCGGTCGCGGCAGCGATGGCGCCGAGCAGGGCGAGAAAGAGCAGCGCACTTGTGGCCACAGCCCAGGCCAGCCAGGTGGTCGGCACCATCAGCACCACCAGCAACGGCAATGCCGCCCCAACCGAAAACGTGGCCGCAGAGGTAAGCGCAGCCTGGAGCGGCCGGGCGGTCGACGTATCGGTAATGCCGAGTTCATCGCGGGCATGGGCGCCCAGCGCATCGTGCGCCGTCAATTGCGTAGCAACGACGTCTGCAACGGCTGGGTTGAGGCCACGCTTGATGTAAATAGCAGCCATTTCCGCATGTTCGTGTTTCGGATCATTCGCCAACTCCTCCCTTTCGCGCGCCAGATCGGCACGCTCGGTATCGGATTGGGAGCTGACCGAGACATATTCGCCAGCAGCCATCGAAGAAGCACCGGCGACCAGCCCGGCAACGCCAGCAATCAGAACAGCCTTGGCATCCGTCCCGGCTGCGGCGACACCCAGGATAAGACTGGCCGTGGAGACTATGCCGTCATTGGCACCCAGTACCGCCGCCCGCAGCCAGCCGATGCGCGTGGTCCGGTGCATTTCAGGGTGCCTGCTTGGCGACCTGGCGCGCACTTCCGATGCCTCAGAACTGGAACAGCGTCAGCCCCAGCCCGAGGCTGGTCTGGCGGTGGTTGTAATCAAGCAGCGTCTCGCCATAGCCATGGAACAATTGTGCATACCAGCGCAGCCCGGTCGGCTGATCGGCAAATACCGGGTAAGTCCAGTCAAGCTGGAGCGAGCCGTGACTGAGCGAATCGAAATTGGTCCGCCAAGTCAGACCAAGCGTGGAAGCGCCCGGCGACCAGGCCATGTTGAATTCAGTGCGCCCGATGTAATCAGTGAGATCCGGATTGTCATCCTTGCCCTGCACACGGATACGTTGATTGTCGCGCACCTGAAGGCTGAAGTCGCCGTGCTCGAACCCGATGCCCATGGTGATACGGTTCCAGCTGCGGGAAAGCGGGTCGCTTTGCCCATTCGACTGGTGAGCAAAGCCCAATTGCAGCATGCGCAGGTTCCAGCCCAGCGGCAGTTTCCCGAAACGCTCAGGAACTGGCACGACATAGATCATTTCCGGCTGATAGTCGGTGCTGCGAAATGGCGACGAATCAACTGAGTCCCATACTTGCCAGAGCGAGCGCTGGGTGTAGGCAGCCCACAGATCTGCACCTGGCAAAAGCAGGTCCTCCACAATCTTGGCACGCAGGGAAATTTGCAGCTTGGCCTCGACGCTACTGTAGTTCCTGTTATCCGCGCTGGGCGATTGCGTCGGACTGCGCGGAGTACGGTTCAAATTTGACGTGTAATGCATGGGTAGCAGAAAGTTGGGCAGGTAGGTGCGGACGACGAAGGTATTGCGCTTGTCGGTAGGGCCAAGTTCCCAGAGTTTCGACATGGCTGACGATTGGCGCTGGCTTTCACTGGTAGCCACCTGGGCATCGATCTGCGCATCGCTGACCGTTTCGCTCCCGGCTTTTAATCGCTTGTAGGCGTTGTCGTAGCAGGCCAGTCGCAAACGGTCATCCGCCTCGCCAGCGCATCCAGCCAGAGGCTCTACGGCTGTGGCAGAATCCGCCAGCAGGGCCAGCACAAGGATGGCCATATTCTTGTTCATATTTTTTCCCTATGCTCCACCTGCCCTTTCGGCAGTTGGCAACAAGGCTACTCCCGACGGCCCCTGAGTCTGTTGGCCAGCACACATACAAAGCCGATATTAATCGGCCGCATTGAAATCGTAATTTGGCAGAGAGCAACAGCCCCGCGAATTAAGTGTGTCCGGGTTCGAGAAAAATATGCTTAGTCACATGCAAAGGAGCAGAAGCAATGAGCAAGTCTCGCCACGTTTCATGCTAGCGTCGCCGTTCATTCAGCGGCAATCATGGTCAACCTGCTGGGCGACCTCTGGCTGGATTCTTCCTCCGCGATATCCGGCAAGCCAGACTAGAGTCAACTGCTTCTGGTGCCTAAACTGAGGCTGTATAACTATGGCAGTTGTGAGGCGCGACGTGGGCGGAAAAAGGGGCACTTTACGGTAACTGGTGATGATCCGCAGAAACTCGTCGAACTTGCGGCTGAATCTCGTTCATCCATCAGATGATATTTGTTCTGGTTTGCATTGCTGAAGGCAAATAAATTGAGTCGGAAGACCTCAGCTTCGGATCATAACTGGCAAAGAATGTCGTTAGCCTGACTACTCCATTTTTTCAGGCAGCAAATCCGGTTGCCACACCGAATGGCAGGTTGTGACCGGGTGCCGTAATAGTGGTTAGTGTAACCGATGGCCTTTACTAACCTGGTTTCAGCCGCTAAAGCAAGAAAATGGGATCAGGAACGCGAACGGTAGCGTTTGCTATTCGCATTCGCTCGGCGAATGATGGCTTCCGATTTCGGCCACTGACCGATCAGGGAACAGAGGGTGGGTTCGCCAAGTTGTGAAGCTAACGTTCGGGGTGGATTTACAGCGACCGGCCGGTAACCGGCACATTGCGGACCGTTTCATCGAAATTGGCCAATGGCCGGATTGGCCGAGCAACTGACTCATGCCAACGACAACAGGCAGAAAATCGGCCAATCCGGCCGTTAGCCTAATGCGCGGAATCGGGCTACAACCTGTCGCTTAACTGCCGTTCAGCCTTGGGAGGCCATAAACGGCAGCTTTCTCATCCAGCGAATGCGAACTCCCGACCCGCTGCCGACGTACAAGTCACCGACGTGTCAATGGCGGTTTTTTGCGGTCAAGCCGTCGCTCAGCCCCTCCCCTTTTCAAACCAGTTCAGCAAGGTCTCGTAAAGCACCTCCGGCATGACTGGCTTGGAAATAAAGTCGTCCATCCCCGCTTCGAAACACTGATCCTTGTCCTCGGCAAAAGCATTTGCCGTCATCGCGAGGATGGGGGGCGTTTGATGGCCAAGCAATTGCCGTATCTCTCGGGCTGCATATAGGCCGTCTAGTACCGGCATCCGCATGTCCATCAGGATCACATCATAATTGCCCGTACGGGCCTTTTCCACGGCCTCCCGGCCGTTTTCGGCCAGATCGATCTGGAGCCCCACGTCCTCCAGCAGCGCCTGGGCAATTTCCCGGTTGATCGGTTCATCTTCAGCCAGCAGGATGCGCTTGCCGACATGGTCGCGCTGTATCGCCTGCTCGGCGGCTTCGAGTCTGGCCTTGGCGGCTTCCTCGGCTGAATGCGGTCCCTTCTTGAGGACAACGGTGAACCAGAAGGTACTACCTTGGTTTGGGGTGCTGGTGACGCCTGCGGTACCGCCCATCACTTCGGCGATCTTCCGGGTGATAGCCAGGCCCAGACCTGTACCGCCGTACTTGCGCGTGGTCGAGTTGTCGGCCTGCTCAAAGGCACTGAAGAGCTTAGGCAGGGCTTCGGGGGCGATGCCGATGCCAGTATCCTCGACCTCGAAACGCAGGGTCGTGGTTTTATCGGCCTGTGCCTCTTCCTTGACCCGCAGGGTGATGTGGCCGCGCTCGGTAAACTTGATGGCATTGGCTACATAGTTAAGCAAAGCCTGTTGCAGTCGGGTGGCGTCGCCATGGAGATGATGGGTTATCGAGGCAGTTTCGATGTTGAAGCGCAAACCTTTGTCCCGCGCCTTCTGGCCAAGCAGGAAGGCGACATTGTCGAGCATGGCTTCGAGATGAACCGGAGCGTCTTCCAGCGCAAACTTGCCGGCTTCAATCTTGGACAGGTCGAGCACATCGTTGATGATCCGTAGCAGGTGACTGCCAGCGTTCTCGATTTTGTCGATTCTGTCGGCCTGCTCCGGCGTCAGGCTGCCACGGCGCAAGATGTGGGTCATGCCGGTGATGGCATTGAGCGGAGTGCGTATCTCGTGGCTCATATTGGCAAGGAAAGCGCTCTTGGCCACGTTGGCGGTTTCGGCGGCTTCCTTGGCGATGCGCAACTCCCGGGTTTGGACTTCGACGAGTTGCTGAAGGTGATGGCGATGCTGCAGCAATTCGAGTTCATCCTGCTTGCGCGCGGTAATGTCGGTATGGGTCCCGCACATGCGCACCGGCCTGCCATCCGCGTCACGCTGCATCACGCTGGCCTGGTCGAGAATCCATCGAATGCTGCCGTCCTTGTGAAGCATCCGGTACTCAAGTCGATGCATGTTCGAGCGCCCTTCAATCACCGCTTTGATCGAATCCCACGCGCGTTCCCGATCTTCCGGGTGAATGAAGTCGGTCCACTGCATCACCGTATGCTGGATTTCGCTGTGCGTGTATCCCAGCATCACGGCCCACCGTTCGTTCCGGTCCACCTTGCCGGCGGCAATGTCCCAGTCCCAAAAACCGAGCTCCGACCCTTCCAGCACGAAGCGCAGTTGTTTTTCGCTGCTCTCCAGGGCAAGCTCCGAACGCTTGCGGTCCGAAATGTCCTCCACCATGGCAACGACATAGTCCAGGCTGCCCTCCGGCTTGCGCACATGGCTGACGGCCAGGCGCGTATAGACCAGGTGACCGTTCTTGTGGATGAAGCGCTTGTCCATCGCATAGCTGTTGATTTCGCCAGCCAGCATGCGGTTGAATTGGGCGAGGTCGGGTGCCAGATCATCGGGGTAGGTCAGCTCCGTCCATGTCATGCGCGTCAGTTCATCCCGTGTGTATCCCAACGTCTGACAAAGAGCGTCATTGACTTCGATCCAGCCCTTTTCCAGACTGGTGATGGCAAGACCGACGATAGAGTGATCGAAGTAGGCATGGAAACGCTCCATGCTGGCACGCTCTTCTGCAATGACAGCCTTCTGTGCCGCCTGCAATGCCTCTCGCTCCTCGACCCGCTGCTCATAATTGCGAAAAATCTGGCATAGCAGCATTGTCGCGAGGGGGTAGAACAACAGGAGAATCCACCAGGACTGCTTGATGAAGGCATATCCGGCCCGGTCGGGAACCTGTGTGAAGGCCGCCAACTGCATCAACTGCACCACCACCCCAAGCGCAAGGTAGTGCACATGATGCGGCGGGCTGCTGCGCCGCTGCCACCACTGCTGCGCCAGCGCCCCAAGAAAAGCCGCAAGCACAATGACCGTGACGCCCACCGGGGCACCAATACCGCCCAGTTGGTAGCGATAGAAGGCCGCCATGCATGCGGCGATGGCCGCGGTCAGCCCCCCGCCGACCACACCGGCCACGGCCAGCACAATCGACCGCCCGTCAAAAAACACGCCGGGTGCGAAGTTCACCGGATTCGACATGCCCAGCAAGGTCACGCTGCCAAACAGAACCCCGAGCACCAGTTGATATTTCAGCGAGGCCTTGTGAAATCGTGAAACGATAAGCTGGCCCGTGGCGGCCAGCGCAATCAGGAAGGCAATGTTATCGATCAGATTGATCAGCATTCGTCAGTCGCTCTTCGGGCCGCCAAGCAGGATGTTCAGGGAATTCATTCGGGACAACCAACAACCAGTACTGCAATCGAGTCTACCCGATCATCCGGTTACCGACAGGAAGCGGAGGGGTGTGTCATGAATTATTTGTGGATCTGGAAGTCTCTTGATGGCCGATTGGGTGAGTAGGCATCTGTGCCTGTAAGCGGACGTTCGCCGAAACCTAAAATTTTATATGGCAGCTTTGCAGTGCGTAAGCCACAGCGTACTACCGGCCAGGAGTGGCCGTACGCGATATTTGCTTTAACGGTCCGTTTTTAACGATTATCAGAAGATTCGGCGAAGGAGTGTTGAGTATCCTGAATCAGGATGTCGGCAAATGTCTTCACTAGCAACCTAGGCTTTAGAGGAACCACAAGGGCACAGGTCGATTGCGCATCTTTATCACTCAAGGGCACGTAGACGATTCCTTGGCTTCCGAGGGTCGTCATCCGTTCAGGGACAATTGCCACCCCTTTGTTAGCAGCTACGAGACTCAGCATTGATGTCTTGGGAGAGACTATCTGGGCGGCGCCAGGCACAAAGCCTCTCTTCAAGCAAAGGTCGGTCACGACCCGTGCCAATCCACCTCGCTCCCGATAGACCGCCGATACGAACTGCTCATGCTCCAGGCTGGCGATGGATATGCTGTCCTGCTTTGCTAGCGGGTGCGCATCGGGCACCGCCACCCACAAGCGCTCTGCCCCAAGTTCAACAAAGCGAACACTAGAGTCCCGGCGCAACACCGGAAGCCGAATAATGCCAATATCAGCGTTGCCATTGGCAACCAGAGACACCTGTTGCTCGGATGAAGCACGGTCTAGGTCGATTCGAGCCTTTGGGCAGGCGACCATGAATCGGTTGAGTACCGACATCAGGCTTGCAGCTGGAATCGTGCTGGAGTGAAGCAGGCGCAGCACCCCGGCTTCCCCGCGCGACAGTTGGAGCCCCTCCTCAGCCGCAGCGGCCAGTGTCCTCGGAATAGTCATCACCCGGTCCCGATAGATCGCTCCAGCGGGCGTTAGCCGTACACCTCTTGGTTCCCTGTCGAACAACTCGAATCCCAACTCATCTTCCAGCTGTGAGATTTGCCGGCTCAACGCGGACTGCGCAATGAACAGTGTGGCGGCGGCTTGAGTGAAACCCCCCAGGTCCGCCACGGTCAGGAAGTAGTGGATTTGTCGGAAACTTGGCATGCCAAAACGAGATGGATAATGGGTAAATTTAGCATTTGTTTTATACCTCGCCAGTCCGCAAAATGAAATCCTCTAAACGGCCCTGTGGAGTCCGCCATGACTGAAATGCTTCAAGTACTGCTGCGCGAATTGGAAGAATTCGGTGCCAACAACGATGCCGCCATTACAGAGCGCCCCCGTCGCATGCTAAATATCACACGGGACACCGGTGAGTTTCTTTCGGTGCTTGTCCGGGCAACAAACGCCCGACGGGTGCTTGAAATCGGAACATCCAACGGTTATTCCACCTTGTGGCTCACCCAAGCAGCCCTTGCGGTGGGAGGGCACGTTACTACTGTTGAGTTATCAGAATTAAAGCTGCAAATGGCTGCGAAAAATTTCGAGCAGTCAGGTCTCTCGCAGGCGATTACGCAGGTTCATGGAGAGGCTGGGAAATATCTTCAAGCCGCATCGGACTCAAGCTATGACTTGATTTTCCTAGATTCAGAGCGTTCCGAATATCCTGCCTGGCTGTCCAATCTGAAGCGGATTTTGCGCGAGGGAGGTCTGCTTGTTGTCGATAATGCCAACTCCCATGCTGGCGAAATGGCACCGTTCGTTGAGCTGGTTTCCGCCGATGGTCACTTCACCTGTTGCACGGTACCGGTCGGCAACGGGGAGTTTCTCGCAACCCTAGGGACGAATTGCCCCTTGTCATGTTAGTGCTGCCCAAGTTCGTTGAGGAAAAATCCCAAATCGCTTTACCAACCATGAGCAGCCATCAGACTCCAAGTATACATACGACGGCAATGGTTTAGGTTTGTTTAACGTCTGCCCCCCACGGGCGCCGGGTTCAGGATGCGCAAACGCCTGCGGGCAGACGTTGAATAAACCTAAACCAAAGCCGACTCTCACCGTCTGTTCGGCATCGGGCAGCCATGCACCGGTTATCTGCCACTCAACAAGGATTGGGCTTGGATGGCAGCGTCACTTTCGGCGAATACGTGCCCCCGACACAATACGGTCCTTCGTATTTCTGCCTTTCCAGCGGCAGATGAACAATGCGAAACAGTTTTCCCCATGGACTACTCATAGGAAGACGGCTTGACATTGATTTCAGATTCAGCCGGTGGGGGTGCCCAAGCAGAAGCGGCAACGATTTTCGGCGTTTGCGGATCGCCCAGGTAGTGCGGCGACATGATCTGCACACCGTAGCGGTTGAACGCATCCTGGATGGCGGCATGCAGGTCGCTGGCGACGCGGGCGCGGGTCGAGGGCGCCTCGGCATCCACCTGCACGATCAGCCGGTAGGCAACGTAGAAGTCGGCCAGCGCCGTCTGCACCACGTAGGCGGGCGGGGTCGCGAGAATTTCCGGAATCGTCGCGGCGGCCTCGAGTAGCATGGCATGCACCTGCCGCCAAGGCGTGTCGTAGCCGATGGTCACGGTCGCGTCGAGGACATAGGCCCTACCGGAACTCGCCCGCGAGAAGTTGCGCGTCACGTTGGCGAGTACGAAGGCGTTGGGCAGCGCGATCTCCTCGCCCATGCCCGTGCGCAGGCGCGTGACGAACAGGTCGAGTTCGGTCACCGTGCCCTCATAGTCCTGGATGCGCACGTACTCGCCCTTCTTGAGCGCGTAGGTGTAGACGATCATCATGCCGCTGGCGATCTGGCCGACGACGCCGGACGCGCCGATCGACACCATCAGGCCCACCAGCACCGACAATCCCTTGAACGCATCGGTGTGGGAACCCGGCAGGTAGGGATAGGCCATGGCAACTGCGAACAGCCAGAGCGAGGAATTGACGATCCGACGCGTTGCCGGCGCAGTATGGGCGTTGAGCAGGCTGCTGTCGTCCGGACGGGTCGTCACGCCGGCAAAGAACTCCGTCGAGATGCGCGTCGCCACCCAGGCGGCCAGGAAAATGATGACGGCGATGAACATGCCCGGTAGCGCTTCGGCGATGGCGGAGAATGCCTGGGCGGTAATCGTCGCCAGCGACTGGGAGAGGGTTTCGCTGGCCGGGCGTGTCAGAACGAACTGGGCAAGGCTGTAGGTCAGGAAGACGAACACCAGGAACAGGCTCAGCAACCAGCTCAGCAGGAACAGGCCGCGCGTCAGCACCGATGGCAGAAATCCGGCCAGCCTGTGAAGTGCGCTGTTGGCCGGCAAATCCTGCAGCCGTTTTGCCAACCTGCGGATCAGTCCGGTGCGCAAGCTGAACGAGCCCTTTACGATCAGGACCAGCACCACCGCCAGCAGCACCGTGGCCAGCGTCACCTTCAGCAGCGCGGTCAGGCTGGCGCGCGGGTCTTGGCGCTCGCGTGCCTCGCCCCACGCCTTCTGCAGCATGCGCGACGCCGTGTTGGCCAGCTCTTCCGCTGTCTCGCCCGCCAGTTCCTGCGCATCGCCTGGCAAGACGAGGAACAGGGGCTTCCCGTCGATCAGAACCTCGATGCCCTGCGCCCCGGGCTTGATCGACGTCCAGCCTTCGCCTGACTGCTCGAAGGTGCGCTCGATGCGCTGCCGGGCGCTGGTCGCGCGCTCGGCCGGCGAGAACATGCCCAGCGGGGCGCGAAAGACGTGGATCGTGCGATTGCCGATAATCAGCGGCACGCCCTCGTTCTCCGCGGCGTGCGCGACAGACAGGGCGGCAAGCAGTGACAGGAGCAGGGCAAGGAATCCCCATGCCCGGTTCGGTCGCATGGCTATGGTCGGCACGTTTTTCCCCCGGAATTTGTGTCGAGTTTAGCGTAATCTTCTTGCAAAATCGCAGTTGGATACCGAACGTCAGGGGGAGGGAATTATGTTGCGAACATCGCCAATCTGCGCTCTGCTTCTGCTCGTCGCTTGTTGTGGCCAGGCCATGGCCCGGGGTCCGGCCTTCGATTGCGCGAAGGCGGACGGCAGCATCGAGAGAATGATCTGCGACGATGCCGAGCTGGCAACGCTCGATCGCACCATGGCCAGCGTGTACGCCGCCGCCCTGCGCAAGGCTGCCAACGAGCGGCCGCCCGCGCTCAAGGCCGATCAGCGCGGCTGGATCAAGGGCCGCAACGATTGCTGGAAGAGCAACGACCGTCGCCAGTGCGTAGTCGAACTCTACCGGCTACGGCGGATCGAGTTGCAAACGCGCTACCGGCTGGTGCCGGTCGCCGGCAGCGCGACCTTCCTGTGCGATGGCGATCCGCGTAACGAGGTGGTCGTCAATTATTTCCGGACCGATCCGCCCAGCCTGATCGCCGAGCGCGGCGACAGCGCGTCCCTGATGCTGCAGCAGCCGGCAGCCAGCGGCACCCGCTACCGGGGGCGCAACGAATCGCTCTGGGAACATCAGGGCGAGGCCACCGTTGTCTGGGGCTACGGAGCGCCGGAAATGCGCTGCCACACCGGGCAAGACAAGAAGGAAGGACTGGCCGGGACGACATGGGAACTGGTCGCCATCCAGTCGATGGACGACGCCCAGAGCACCCGCCGGATCGACCGCCCCGAACGATACACCCTGGATTTCGCTGACGATGGCCGCGCAAGTTTCCGGATCGACTGCAAGCGCGGTTCGGCCGCGTGGAAAGCCACGCCATCGGCGGCAGCCTCCTCCGGCTCGCTGGAGTTCAGTCCGCTGGCGATCACCCGGGCGAAGTGCGCGCCGGGATCTGCCGATCGGAAAGTCATGCGCGATCTGCCGTATGTGCGCTCCTATCTGTTGAAGGACGGCGAACTCTTCCTGTCGCTGATGGCCGACGGCGGCATCTACGAATGGCGGCCATCGGCCCGCACCGGCAGTGTTCGCGCCGATGCGCCCGTGCTGGGCTACTCGCCCCGGAACATGGACAGGAAGGTCGATCCGCGCCGCGATTTCTATCGCTATGCGGCGGGCAACTGGCTCAGGCAGACCGAAATTCCCGCCAGCGATCCCGACATCGGCGGCTTCTCGCAACTGGCGCACAACCTCAACGACCAGTTGCTCAAGCTTATCCGCGAGGCGGCGGACATGCCGGCGGACCGGCGCGATCCGTTGCAACAGCAGGTCGGCGACTTCTACCGGGCGGCGATGGACACGCAGCGGCTGGATGCGCTCGGCCTGCAGCCGCTGGCGGACGACCTCAAGGCGATCGACCAGGCGGACAGTCCGGAGGCGTTCGGCAAACTCGCTGCGCAACTCCAGCTGGGCTACAGCGTATCACCGCTGATCAACGCCGCCACCGGCGCGGACCAGAAGCAGAGCACGATGAACGTGCTCTACCTGGCCACCGGCATGCGCGCCCTCAACCAGGACGAATATGCGAAACCCGATGGCCAGCGCATCCGCGAGCTGTACGCGGATTTCATCGCCAAAATGTTCCGAACGCTGGGTGACACACCCGAGCAGGCACGGGCCAACGCCCACACGGTGATCGCCATCGAATCCGAACTGTCCGCGGCGGAGCTCACGCCGCTGCAGCGCTACGACCCGGCGACCACCTACAACAAGCTCTCGCTGGCGGAAGCGCAGGCGCTGGTGCCCGCCATCGACATCAAGGCATTCCTGGGAGAACTGGGCGTGACGCCGCCGGAGACCGTGCAGGTGCCTGACCTCGCGGGCCTGCGCGCCACCCAGAAAGTCATGACCTCGCGGCCGCTGACGGAACTGCGCACGCTGCTGCGCTGGCATGTACTGTCGGCCCGCACCTCGGCGCTCGGGCAACCCTGGTACGGCCTGGACCAGGAATTCAGCCGGGCACGCCAGGGCTTGCAGGTCTCCGAGCCGCGTGAGCAGGAGGTAACCAAGGCCATCGGTGCGATGCTGTTCCACCCGCTGTCCCGGCTCTACGTCAAGGCCTATTTCCCCGAGTCGACCCGCCGCGACATCACGCAAATGGTCGGCCACATCAAGGATGAATTCGAGCAGCGTTTGCGCACAAATCCCTGGCTCGACGAACCCACCCGGCAGGCCGCGCTGGAAAAGCTGGGCAAACTCGAAGTGGCCGTCGGCTACCCCGACCAATGGATCGACTTCAGCAGCGTCGAGATCAGGCCCGACGACCATTTCGGCAATGTCCGGCGCATCGGTAGTTTCCTGCAAAGGCGAAACCTCGCCCAGATTGGCAAACCGGTAGTGGTCGAACGTTTTGCCGTACCAACCAAAACCACGCCGATTTCCGTCAATGCCGCCTACAGTCCGCAGCAGAACAACGTCGACATCACCGCGGCCATCGTCCAGCCGCCGTTCTACCAGCCCGGTGCCGACGCGGCGGTGAACTACTGCACCATCGGCGCCGTCATCGGCCACGAGCTGACGCACGGCTTCGACAGCATGGGGCGCCAGTTCGGGCCGGCCGGCAACCTGCGCGACTGGTGGACGCCGCAGGCCACCGCAAAATTCAAGCAGCGCACCGACGTGCTGGTGGACCAGTACGGCAAGTTCGAGATCCAGCCAGGCCTGATGCACAACGGCCGGCAAACGCTGACCGAGAACACCGCCGACCTCGGCGGCATCACGCTTGCCCACGCCGCCCTGCAGCGCCATCTGGCGCAGAACCCACTACCGAATATCGACGGCCTGACCAGCGACCAGCGCTGCTTCGTCGCCTGGTCGCAGATGTGGGCCTATAAGGCCCGTCCGGAAAGGTTGCGCTTGCTCGTGTCGATCGACTACCACGCCATTGCCTCGGTGCGCGCCGTGGCGCCGCTGCTGCACCTCGACGCCTTCCATCGGGCCTTCGGTACGCGGCCGGGTGACACGATGTGGCGCGATACCAAACGGCGTGTCCTGATTTGGTGACCAAACGGTTAGGCGTTATCCCCTGAAGCAATCGTTATTTGGGAGAGGGTTGCTTTGATGGCAGGTGTTCGAGTGCAGCGGCCTCTCGAGTGACTGTTTTGAAGAGAAGGTGTTTTGGCCGCTCATAGCCGCTTCTGGCCGACAGCCCGCGTAGGCCATCCTGCCCCACGGCAGCCATTCCCCCACAGACCGAACATATGACTCAGATCAACAACCAAGGAGTCAAAGATGGAAACCATCAACAAACGCGAAGCCTGGAACAAGGGAAAGCTCGTCGGCCAAAACACCGCTCAAGCCCACGGACATCTGGGCCATCCGCATCTACCTCCAGATTGCCCATGCGGTCCGCGACCTTGCCATGTTCAACCTGGTCATCGACAGCAAGCTACGGTCTATCGCCAAGTGGTAACGGATTATTTATAAGTTGTCGAAACACTGACTATTTCATTTGGTGGAACAATGTTAGCCCACCGAATATCAGACGCTGGAGAATGCCTTAACCAGTGGTGTTTTAACCAACGGACCTCCATGCCTTATAACAAGCTTCGGTTTTTAATCAATCCGATGATCGCCTTAGCGATGATCGTTATATTTGCTATAGATCTACACACGCCGTTGGGACTGGCAGTCCCTTTGCTATATCTGCTACTGGCTCTGTTGGCAATCGGCGTTAACGCGCCAAGTCATGTGTTACTGATCATTGCTATAGTTGGGCCACTCCTAGCAGGCATCAAACTTCAAATGCATCCGATCGACGGTGTGTTTTGGTTCGGTCAGTCCAATCGTTTAATTTTCTCAATGCTGATCTGGGCCGTGGTTGGTCTGGAATATTTCCGCCGGAAACTCGAAGCTGATCGAGATGAAAATAGCCGGAAGCTGGAACACCAAGTTCAGGAACGCACCACAGATTTGCGCAGCGCTAATCAGAAACTGGAAGTCGAAATAGCCGAACGCAAGGAAGCTGAATCAACCATCCTAAACTACACCACGCGTCTCGAAGCGCTAAGCACCCAACTGGTGACAGTACAGGATGCCGAGCGTAAAGCCTTGGCCACCGAATTGCATGACCGTATCGGGCAGAATCTGTCGGCATTGAACATGAGCCTGAATCTCCACCTTTCCCTGCTTTCTGATCAATTGCCATCGGCTGCGCTGCCCGCTGCTCAGGGCCGCATCAAAGATGCCCTGGCCTTAGTGGAGAAAACAACAGAGACCGTGCGCGGCGTCATGGAGGAATTAAATCCAGCACTGTTGGAGCAGTATGGACTGAATACCGCGCTGCGCTGGCATGGCGAAGAGTTTTCTATACGTACCGGCATTTCTTTTCGATATGCCGCCAGCGAAAATCTTTCCCGCTTTCCGGGCAAAGTCGAGACCACCCTATTCCGCATCGCTCAGGAAGCGTTAATCAATGTCGCCAAACATGCTCACGCCACCGAAGTCTCCGTTTCGCTGATCCGGGCGTCGACAGGCATCGAGTTGAAGCTCTGCGACAACGGTATCGGCATCGCACCGGAGCAGCTGCACCAGCCAGCGGCAGGCAGCGGTTGGGGGCTGGCCATTATGGCCGAACGGGCCCGCACGATTGGTGGTGTTATGCACATCACACGAGGCGACGACCGTGGCACGACCGTTGTCGTAACGATTCCAACCAGCCACATGGAGATCGTATGACCATAACTGTTCTGATCGCAGACGACCACGCAGTGGTTCGCGATGGTTTACGCCTGCTGCTTGAAAACCAGTCGGACATTCGTGTTATCGGTGAAGTGGCTGATGGCAGGGAGGCAGTCGAGGCCGCTATTCGCTTGAAACCAGACATCGTGCTGATGGACCTTGCCATGCCAATTCTGAATGGCACCGACGCCACAGCCCAAATCATGGAGCGGCAGGAAACAGCAAAGATTGTCATGTTGTCGATGCACTCTACCGTCGAACACGTTTTTCGGGCGCTCCAGGCTGGTGCCCAGGGCTATTTACGCAAGGAGTCGGCTGGCAATGAAGTGGTCGATGCCGTACGCATGGTGCATAGCGGGCGGCGCTACTTGAGTCAGATGATTACTGAATCGGTGGTTGACGACTATGTACGGAAACGCGCGGTGGAAAGCCCACTGGAATCACTGAGCCAGCGCGAGCGGGAAATCCTGCAATTGCTGGTCGAAGGCCGTTCGGGTATCGACATTGCCCACCAGCTCAATATCTCGCCGAAAACGGTGGACACCTATCGCAGCCGCATGATGCAGAAACTCGGCATAGGCGATTTACCAGGTTTGGTCAGATTCGCGCTCCTGCACGGTTTGACCACGCTCTGAGTCGAACTTTTTGATCTAACTTCAAGAAACGCGCTGAATCAAGAAATCAGCAGTGCCTTGTGGGACTTATCCGACATACAACAATCGGCCCGGCGTTGATCATCCAAACACTGATGAATCCACCACGGAGCACCGAATGTCAGAAGACAGCAAGAGCAAAACGCCGCTAGACAACACCCGCCGCAAGTTCCTCAACACCGCCGGTATCGCGGGCATGGCCGGAGTCGGCCTGGGCTTGGCCGGCTGCAACAAGGCCGAGCAAGGCCAGCCTGCATCCGCAGCCAAGCCGGTCAGCGCCGACGTCCACAGTAAGGTCGAGGTGAAGCCGGGGCAACTCGATGATTATTATCTAGTTTCCAGCGGCGGCCACTCGGGCGAAGCCCGTATCATGGGCGTGCCGTCCGGCCGCACGCTGAAGCGTATCCCGGTGTTCAATATGGACCCGATGTCGGGCTGGGGCATTACCAACGAATCGAAGAAGATTCTTGGCACCAAGGCAGATGGCAGCCTCAAGTACCACACCGGCGACACCCACCACGTTCATGGCTCATACGCTGACGGTACCTACGACGGCAAGTATTTCTGGATCAACGACAAGATCAATAATCGCCTGGCTCGTATCCGCGGCGACTACCTGGAAACCGACAAGATCACCGAAATCCCCAATGTTCAGGGTTTTCACGGCATTTTCCCGGACAAACGCGATCCGGTCGATGCCAGTATCAACCACACCACGCGAGTATTTTGTGGCGCCGAATTTCACGTACCGCTACCCAACACCCCCAAGGACTGGCAGAACCCGGCCGGGTATGGCTGTCTGCTAACCTGCGTCGACTCCGAAAGCATGGAAATTCGCTGGCAGGTCAAGATTGACGGCAACATGGACCTCTGCGCCACCTCCTACGACGGCAAGCTGGCGGCCCTGAACTGCTACAACACCGAAAATGGTCTGGTCTTTGCCGACATGATGTCGGCCGAGAAGGACGCCTGTATCTTTTTCAACGTAGAGCGCATCGAAGCTGCCGTCAAGGCCGGCAAGAGTTTTACAATCGGGACATCCAAGGTGCCGGTCATCGATGGCACCCGCGATGCCAACAAGGATCCGAAGACGGCCCTGACCTGTTACGTTCCTGTTCCCAAGAACCCACACGGCGTCAATATTTCGCCGGACGGCAAGTACTACGTCTGTGCCGGCAAGCTGTCGCCGACTGCCACCGTGATCGAGCATGCGCTGGTCCTGAAGTGGTTCGACGGCGAAATAAAGGATACTCAGGACTGCGTCGTCGGCGAACCGGAAATCGGCCTTGGCCCCTTGCATACCGGCTTCGACAACAAGGGTAATGCCTATACCTCGTTATTCCTCGACAGCCAGGTCGTGAAATGGAATGTCGCCGCGGCCATCGCCCAGTACAAGGGCGACAAACAGGTCAAAGTCGTGCTTGACCGGATCGACGTTCATTACCAGCCTGGTCACAGCTATGCCTCGATGGGCGAGACCAAGGAAGCCGATGGCGTCTATTTCATGTCCGGCAACAAGTTCTCGAAAGACCGCTTCCTGCCGGTCGGTCCGGTGCACGTCGAGACCGAACAACTGATCGACATCAGCGGCGACAAGATGGTGCTGTTGGCGGATCACACCGCCCATCCGGAACCACACGATGCGATCATCGTCCGCCGGGACATCATCAAGACCAAGCAGATTTACACCTTGGAAGACTCACCGATTCACGTCAAGGGCTTTGACGATACCGGCATCAAGCGCAATGGCAACAAGGTAACGGTGCGCATCATGTCTGTGGCGCCGACCTTCACGCCCAGCGAATTCGTCGTCAGGAAAGGGGACGAAGTCACTGTTGTCCTGACCAACCACGACAAGGTGGAAGACCTGCACCACGGCTTTGCCATCGAAGGCCACGATATCTGCATGATCGTTGGCCCGCAGGAAACCAAGTCGGTGACCTTCAAGGTCGAACGGCCGGGGGTGTTCTGGTACTACTGCACCCACTTCTGCCATGCCCTCCACCTGGAAATGCGCGGTCGCATGATTGTCGAGGCCTGATCGTCCAAAGTTTCTCCCCGAGGGGGGTGGCGGGACTCCCTCCCACCTGTTGCTCCCCTCATCTACGGCTGAACCATGAAGTTGCCTCGTATCCTGGCAGTGCTACTGCCCCTGCTTTTGTTCCTGTGCTGGTCGGTGTCCAGCCACGCCAGTTCCTACGATGCGCCGCTGCCTTCGCAGCTGTTTAACGACCCCGATCTTTGCAGCTACGCACCCTGTGGTGAAGTCATGCCCGGCGCCGAAACATTCTCGTTGCGCAAAGGCCGGCCAAGCTATGTCGAGGCCTATCGTGGCGATGGCGCTGGTCGGCAACTCGTCGGCTACGTCTTCCTGTCCACCGACATCGTCGATATTCCTGCCTATTCCGGCAAGCCAGTGGTGACGCTGATCGGCATGTATCCGCAGGGCGTCATCAGCGGCATACGCATTCTCAAACACAGCGAACCAATCCTGCTCGTCGGCATTCCGGAAGGTGAACTGACCAAATTCATCGCCCAGTACATCGGCAAGTTCGCCGGTGCCAAGGTGGAAATCGGCAAGTCGTCCTCCGGCGACGATCGCATCGGCCTCAATGCCATCAGCGGCGCCACCGTCACGGTGATCGCCGAAAATCAGGTCGTGATGCGCAGCGCCTACGCCATCGCCAAACAGGTCGGTATCGTCAAGGCGGTGGCCAGGCCACCGGCCAGGTTTACGCCTCAGAACGGTCTCGTTGACTGGAAAACCCTTATCGACGAAGGCAGCGTCCAGCATCTGACAGTGCAGCCCAACGAGCTCGGTATCGACTCCCACGGTCAACCGTATATTGACCTCTATTTTGGCTACCTCAATGCCCCGGTCGTGGGCCGCAGCATTCTCGGCGAAGTCGCCTGGAAACGCCTGATGGCCGACCTCAAGCCGGATGAGCACGCCATCTTCATCGTTGCCAACGGCACCGCATCATTCAAGGGTTCAGGCTTCGTGCGCGGCGGCATCTACGACCGCATCCAGATTGCTCAGGAGCTGGACAGCCACACATTCCGCGATACCGATTACCAGAATCTCTACAGCATTGCCGCGCCAGGCGCACCGGCTTACAAGGAATCGGGCATTTTCATCCTGCGCGGTGGCGGCTTCAGCTCCGCCTATCCGTGGAGCCTGGTTTTCCTGGCCAATAAGGTGGATCGGCAAAGCGGCAGCAAGACCTTCGCCAATTTTGAGCGCGAATACTGGCTGCCAGAACGCTATCTGGAAGGCGGCCGGCCGACCGTGATGCGTCCAGACCCGACCTGGGTTCAGGTATGGCGGGGCAAGAAGCTGGAAATCGCCCTCTTTGCACTACTCCTCGCCGCCACGGCCGGCATCTACGCCATACGTGACAAACTGGTTCGCCGGGCGACGCGCAAGGACAAACGCTGGGTCAGCATTCCCAAGTACCTGACGTGGACCGTGAGCATCGTCTTCGTCGGCTTCTATGGCTTGGCCCAGCCGAGCATCACCCACGTCATGACCTGGCTGCACTCGCTAGTTTACCAGTGGCGCTGGGAACTGTTCCTGTCCGACCCGTTGATCTTCATCTTCTGGTGGTTTATCGCTGCCGTCCTGTTCATCTGGGGACGCGGCCTGTTCTGCGGCTGGCTTTGTCCTTACGGCTCGCTGTCCGAACTATCGTTCAAGATCGCCGGTGCACTTGGTCTCAAGCGCTTCCAGTTCCACTTGCCAATGGTCTGGCACAACCGCCTGCGCTGGCTCAAGTACGGTATTTTCGCGCTACTCATCGCGGTGTCCTTCTACGACATCGGCACCGCCGAAAAGATGGCCGAAATCGAGCCCTTCAAGTCGACCTTCCTGGTCGGTGGGGTCTGGCACCGGGCCTGGCCTTTCGTAACTTACTGGGCCGCACTCTTTGTCGGCGGCCTGTTTGTCGAGCGACCGTTCTGCAAGTACCTCTGCCCGCTCGGCGCCGGACTGGCCATCCCGACCACCTTCCGTTTCATCAAACTGAAGCGCAAGGATGAATGCACGACCTGCCACGCCTGCCAGAAGGGTTGCGGTTCGTTGGCCATCGCCGATGATGGCCGGATCGACCAGCGAGAATGCCTGCTCTGCCTCGAGTGCCAGATTCTCTACTACGATGACCACACCTGCCCCCCCCTGTCCCAGGAGCGCCGTCGGCGAACCAAGGCGGGGATCGAATTGACGCCGATCGGTGACGACGGCTACTACATCCCGATCAAGGTCGTCCGCTGAGTGCTTCGATGAAGAAGCTCGCCGCTACCGTCCTTCTGCTCATCGGCATGCCACTGTCGGCTGCCGAGTTACTGGTGCAGCCCGGCGAATCGATTGCCGCCGCTGTGCAGAAGGCCTCTATTGGGGACACGGTGCGCGTGAAGCGCGGCTATTACGAAGAGCATCTGGTCATCGACAAGCCTTTGCGCCTGATTGGCGTCGACCGCCCGACGCTGAGCGGTGGCGAACGCGGCGACGTAATCCGAGTCAAATCAACAGACGTACTGATCGAAGGCTTCATCGTTCGCGACAGCGGTGCCGACCTGACCGCCCAGAATGCCGGCATCTACGTCGAACCGGGCTCGCACCGTATTGCCGTGCGCAACAACGCGCTGGTCTACAACCTGTTCGGGGTCTGGCTCGAAAAGCTGAAAGACCCCGAAGTCAGCAACAACCTGATCACCAGCAAGCGCGACCTGTCCTCTGCCCGGCGCGGCAACGGCATTCAGCTCTACAACACGAGCGGCGCCCGGATCATCGGCAACCACATCAGCTTCGCCCGCGACGGCATCTATGTCGACGTTTCGCACCACGCGGTCTTTCGCGGCAACGCCATGCACCACCTGCGCTACGGCTGCCACTACATGAATTCCAACGACAACCTGTGGGAAGACAACGAGAGCTACCTCAACCGTGGCGGCCTGGCGCTGATGGAAGTGCGCCGCCAGACGGTGAGAAACAACCGGGCCTGGGGCAATGCCGATCATGGCATCATGCTGCGCACCATCCAGGACTCGGTGATCGAAGATAACATCGTCACCGGCAACGGCCGCGGTTTCTTCATCTATGACGCCGAATACAACGTGCTCAAGGGCAACCGGGTGATCGGCAACCAGGTCGGTGCCCACGTCTGGGCCGGCTCGATCCACAACGACGTCGATGGCAACGACTTCATCCAGAACCGTGAGCAGGTGCGCTATGTCGCGACCCACGATGAACTCTGGGGCAAGCACAAAGGAAATTACTGGAGCAACTACGCCGGCTGGGACGCCAACGGTGACGGCATCGGCGATGTGCCCTACGAGGCCAACGACCTGGTCGACCGACTGACCTGGAAATATCCGCTGGTCAAGCTGTTGCTGAACAGTCCGGCAGTGCACAGCCTGCGACTGATCGCTCGCCAGTTCCCGCTGATGCGCAGTCCGAGCATCGTCGACAAAAAGCCGCGCATGCAACCCTTGAACCCTGACTGGAGCCAGTGGATTGACCGACAAGCTCATTGATATTCGCGGCGTGAAGAAGCGTTACGGCGCGGTCGATGCCGTCAATGGCGTCGACCTGACGATCGGCGCCGGTGAACTGTTCGGCCTGATCGGCCACAACGGCGCCGGCAAGACGACGTTGTTCAAGATGATGCTCGGCCTGTTGCCGGCCAGCGCCGGCGAAATCCGTATCGGCGGCCAGGCGGTGCGCGGTACGGCCTTTCGAGAAGTGCGACGAAGCATCGGTTACCTTCCGGAAAGCCTGGCCCTGTACGACAACCTGAGCGGCCTGGAAACCCTGCACTTTTTTGCCCGTTTGAAGGGTGTCGACCGGAGTACTTGCCCGGCCTTGCTCGACCGCGTAGGCCTTGCCAGCGCTGCCGATCAGCGCGTTCGCAATTACTCGAAGGGAATGCGCCAGCGCCTTGGTTTCGCCCAGGCGCTGCTCGGTTCGCCGCGCCTTCTTTTCCTTGACGAGCCGACCAACGGCCTCGACCCGCAAGGCATCCTCGAGTTCTATCGTATCCTCGCTGAATTGCGCCAGGGCGGCGTCACCGTCGTGCTGACCTCGCACATCCTGGCCGAGATTCAGCAACGCGTCGATCGCCTGGCCCTGATGCGCAATGGCCGCATCCAGGCGCTGGGCACCGTACAAGCGCTGCGCCAGAGCCAGGATCTGCCGCTGACCCTGCGCGTCAGCTTCCGGCCGGGCGACGACAAACTCTTGATGACGACACTCGCACCCTTGAACATTGGCCCGATCGAAGCGATCGACGGTATCGCCCGCTTCGCCTGTCCCCGGCAGAAAAAGATGGCCTTGCTGGCGGCCCTGACTGCTGCCGGCACGACCATTCGCGACATCGACATCCATGAACCTTCCCTGGAAGATGTCTTCCTCGGCTACGCAGAGGCAACACCATGAGCGGCATCGAATTCGGCCAGATCGGCGTCATCGCCGGCAAGGAATTCCGCGACCGCCTGCGCAACCGCTGGGTGCTTGCCGTCGCCGGCGTGTTCACCATCTTCGCGCTGGTCATTGCCTATTTCGGCGCCGCCCAGCAGGGCGCAGTCGGCTGGCGCAGCATCGACGTCACCATCGCCAGTCTGGTCAGCCTGGTCATCTACCTGGTGCCGCTGATCGCCTTGATCCTCGGCTACGACGCTATCGTCGCCGAGCGCGAGCGCGGCTCGCTTGATCTGCTGCTGTCGATGCCGATTACCCGCTTTGAAGTGTTGCTCGGCAAGTTCACCGGGCTGGCCGGTGCCCTCGGTGTCGCCACCGTCGCCGGCTTCGGACTGGCCGGCGTCCTGCTGTTCTACCAACTGGGCAGCGCCGCGCTGTTCCACTACGGAGGCTTCGTCCTCAGCGCCTTCCTGTTGAGCCTGTGCTTCCTCAGCCTGGCGGTCATGGTCTCCGTTCTGGCTGAGGACCGCATGCGGGCGAGCGGCATCGCCATAGCCCTGTGGTTTTTCTACGTGCTGGTCTACGACCTGCTGCTGCTCGGCCTGCTGGTGATCAGCGAGGGCAAGCTGAACCTGATTTTCTTCCCGGTCCTGCTCATGCTGAACCCGGCCGACATTTTCCGTATTCTCAATATTTTTGGTTTCGAGGACGTCCAGCGCCTCTACGGCCTGGCCACCGTCTTCCCCGAAACCCTGGCGAACCCCTGGCTGCTCGGCAGCGCCATGGTGTTCTGGATCATTGCGCCGCTCGGTATAGCGGCCTGGAGGTTTAAATGACGCAACTCAATTCCCGCCGGCCGACTGCCATCCGGCTCCTGCCCCTTCTGCTCGGCGCCCTGCTGCTCACTGCCTGCGGCGAGCCGGCCAAGCCGGCACAACCCCGCGAGATCGCCGCCGACACGTCCTGCTCGCTGGACGGCATGATCCTGCTCGATTTTCCGGGCCCCAAGGCGCAGATTCATTACGACCAGGGCGAACCGGATTTCTTCTGCGATACCCGGGAAATGTTTTCCATCCTGCTGCGCCCGGAACAGAAGAAACGGATTGTCGGCATCTTTACCCAGGACATGGGCAAGGCTGACTGGACCCGGCCCGAAGGCCAATGGATCGATGCCAAAACTGCCTTCTATGTCGTTGGCAGCCCGCGCCGCGGTTCGATGGGCCCAACCGTTCCATCCTTTGCCCGCGAGGCCGATGCCCGCAAGTTTGCCGAACAGTATGGCGGCAAGGTGTTGCCTTTTGCCGCGGTCACCATCGACATGGTCGACCTGAGCGGCGGCACCGGCCATGACGAAAAAATGTAGGTCGCTGTTGTCAAAGACAGGCCCCACACCCCCGAGCCAGGCTCGACCTGTTTTCCCCTCAACGTAACGAAACGGAGTGAACCATGAAGATCCTCAACGCTGCACTGATTGCCGCTGCCTTGGCCACGCTCGGCCAAGCCCACGCCGCCGACGAACTGCCGCTGGCCAAGTCCAAGAACTGCCTGTCCTGCCATACCGTCGACAAGAAGCTGGTCGGCCCCGGCTACAAGGAAGTCGCCGCCAAGTACAAGGATGACAAGGCTGCCCCGGCCAAACTGGCTGCCAAGATCAAGGCTGGTGGCAAGGGCGCCTGGGGCGAAATACCCATGCCGCCGAACAATGTCACCGATGATGAAGCCAAGCGTCTGGCCGCCTGGGTGCTGTCACTCAAGTGAGCCTTTCCTAGCGAGGCAGGAGAGCCGGCCTCGTGTCGGCTTTCTTTTTCCAGCAGATGCAAGGCAATGACTGGTTATTTGATTCCCGTCATGGGTACAGCATCGATACCCAAGTAAATTACTCAACAATTATTCATCCAGGAAAAGAGGCCTCCCATGTTCGGAAGCAAAGCCAAACGCGAGCTGGCCACAGCCCTGGCCGAGAATGCCGCACTGCAGGCGCGCTCGGCGGCGCTGCAGGCGGAACTGTCGAACACCCAAGCCCGCCTTGCCCTGTCGATGGGAGAGCAGTTGGAACTCCAGAAACGCCAGGCGCTGCTCGATGGGGTGCTTGGCAATATTCCACGCTTCGGTGAATCGCTGGCCGGCATCCGCCTTTCCTTTTCCGGACTGTCCAACCAGTTGAACGAGGATTCAGTCAAGGCGCTTACGGCTGCCACCGAATCTGACGCCAACCGCTCGGCCTTCGAGAAAATCGCCACCAACCTGCATGCCATGTTCGAACGTATCAGCGCCGCGGGCGAGAGCGTCGAAGACCTCTCGCGGCGGGCCGGGGAAATCGGCGGCATCGTCCAGCTGATCAAGGAAATCGCAGAACAGACCAACCTGCTGGCGCTCAACGCCGCCATCGAGGCTGCGCGGGCGGGCGAAGCGGGGCGCGGATTTGCCGTGGTCGCTGACGAAGTGCGCAAACTTGCTGAGCGAACTGCCAAGGCAACGACGGAAATCGGCGGGCTGGTTGCTGGCATCCAGCAGGAAACCGGGCAGGCCAAGGCAATCATGGACATTGGGGCGGGCAGCGCCGCCAGCCAAAGCACCGAGAGCGAATCAGCGATGCGCAGCATGCAGCGCCTGCTCGGTCTTTCCCAGCACATGCAGGACAGTATTGCCTCCTCGTCGCGGCTGGCCAACGCCGAACTCGCCAACATCGAGGAGCTAACGCTCAAGCTCGAAGTCTATAAGGTCCTGCTCGGTCTTTCCGATCTCAAGCCCGGCGATCTGCCGGACGAAACGCAATGCCGCCTCGGCCGCTGGTATTACGAAGGCGAAGGTCGGGCCGAGTTTTCACGCCTGCCCGGCTACCGCGAAATGGAAGCGCCGCACAAGGCGGTGCACGATCAGGCCCGGCAAGCCGTCGAGCGCTACCGCAGCGGCGATTTCGCCGGCGCCCTCGCCGCCCTTACCAGGATGGAAGAAGCCAATCTGACGGTCATGACTGGCATGGAGCGCATCCTGGCCCAAGGCCCGGGGCGGACGATCGCGCTATGAATTGCCGACAGGAAACGCAAGCGCTGAAGGCAAGTGCGGTGGACGATATTGCCGCCGAAATGGGCATAGACGCCGCCGAGATCGAGGCGCGCAAGGCTTTTCTTGAACTGACCGACGCCGATGCCGAACGCTTGCGCAGCATCCGCGGCAAGCTGGCGGCGGCCCAGAACGGTTTTGCCGACGGCTTCTACGAATACTTGCGCCAGCTGCCAGAACTGGCCGCCCTGCTGCCTGACGAGGCCACGGTCGCCCGCCTGAAGGCCGCCCACGGCCGCTATTTCGCCAGCCTGACCGATGGCGATTACGGCGACACCTACGTCAACGGCCGCTTGCGGGTCGGCATGACCCATGCCCGCATCGGCCTGACTCCGAAATGGTATGTCGGCGCCTTCCGCAAGTACCTTTCCGACATGCTGAAGGCGACTTGGACGGCCAGCGGCGAGGAGTTCGCCACTTTTGTTCCGACTTTCGACGCCTTGCTCAAGGTCGTCATGCTCGACCTCGGACTGACCCTCGACACCTACATCCACGCCGACAAACGCGCCATCGCCCTGCGCGACCGGGCTATCGAATCCAGCGTCAATGGCATTTTCATTGCCGCCGCCGCTCCCGATGACTGCCGGCTGATCTATATCAACGCGGCCTTTTCTCAGATTCTTGGCACGCCGCGCGACAAGGTGCTCGGCCAGCCCTGCCTGTGTACCGGGGACGACGACGGCTTCGCGGTCATCCGTAGCGCCATTGCCGAAGGTCGTGACGGCTACACGACGCTGTCGCGCCAGCGCAGCGACGGCTCGCAGCAGTGGATCGAACTATTTCTGTCGCCGGTGCGCGGCGATGCGGACAGCGTTTCGCATTACGTCGGCGTGCTCAACGATGTCACTGCCAGAAAAGAGGCCGAGGGCCAGCTTGCTTTCCTGGCCAATCATGATTCGCTGACCAACCTGCCCAACCGCAGCCTGTTCGACGACCGGCTGCACCAGGCCCTGGCCCGGGCTGACCGCGGCAACGGCTTTGCCGTCTGCTTCATCGATCTTGACCGTTTCAAGCTGGTCAATGACAGCCTCGGTCATGCGGCCGGTGATGCCGTGCTGATCGAAGTCGCCAAGCGCCTGGGGGCGGTCTGCCGCGGCGCCGATACCCTGGCCCGGCTGGCCGGCGACGAGTTCGTCATGCTACTCGAAGGCACGGGTAACGCCGAGGCGGCGGGCGGGATCGCCGGCCGAATCCTCGCGGCACTGGCGCTGCCAGTACATGCCGGTGGCCGCGATATCGACGTTGCAGCCAGTCTCGGACTGGCGCTCTATCCCGACGATGGCAGCGATATCGAAAGCCTGCTGCGTAATGCCGATGCGGCGATGTATGCTGCCAAAGCAGCCGGGCGCAATACCTTCCGTTTCTACGACGAGGCGATGAACCGGCGGGCCAGCCACCGCCTGGCGCTGGAAACCGATTTGCGCCGCGCCGTGGCTCGCCATCAGCTCGAACTCTTCTACCAGCCGCAGATTCGTTCCGCCGACGGGCGTCTGGCCGGTGTCGAAGCACTGCTTCGCTGGCACCATCCGGAACGAGGACTGGTCTCGCCGGTCGAATTCATCCCGCTGGCCGAAGAAGCCGGCATCATCACCGAACTCGGTGAATGGGCGCTGGCCGAAGCGGCGCGCCAGATCGTCATTTGGCGCCAGCAAGGCATCGAGGTTCCACGCATGGCGGTCAACCTTTCGCCTCGCCAATTTCACGCCACCGACCTGGCCGACCGCCTGGAGCGTATTCTGACCGCGGCCGGTGCCGCCAATGAGTGGATCGAGCTGGAGATTACCGAGTCTGCCGCGATGGCCCACCCGGAAGGCGCCATAGAAGTCCTGCAACGCCTGCGCGACAGGGGCATTCAGGTCGCCATGGATGATTTCGGCACTGGTCATTCGTCACTCGCCATGCTGCGCACCCTGCCGCTCAATGTCCTCAAACTGGACCGCAGTTTCGTCCAGCACCTGCCTGAGTCTGAAACAGATGCAGCAGTGGCAGAAGCCGTCGTTACACTGGCTCGCCGGTTCGGATTATCGGTCGTCGCCGAGGGAGTCGAAACAGAAGCGCAACAGAAATTCCTGGCCAATATCGGTTGCGATGTGCTTCAAGGCTTCCTTTTCTCCCGACCGCTACCGAGAGGTAGTTTTGAAGACTGGCTAATCGAGCGATACTCGTGACTGTTCCTATCTTTCCGCATCACCCTCACACCAGATCGACGTTCTGAATCTATTGGCCAGCGTATTGGCATCTAGGCAGGGACTATCTAGCACTGGAGAATCTCTTTGTGAGGGAGATTAATCTTCGTCCAAAATCCTTGATGGTGGGATTGGACTCCAAAGTCACGTGCTACTCAATTCGGACGGGACGTCGCATGGCCTCGAAGTCATTTTATTTGTAACCCGCTGATTTAATTTCGTTAAGTCAGCTGCAACCTAATACCGGGCAGACAACAAAAATCCCGCATCTCGGTGCGGGATTTTTCGTTTCGGCTTACCGAACAACGGGCACTGTTATTTGTCGGCACCAATCGCCAAGATCTGCTTTTCCTTGAGCGGCAGATATAGCAGCGTCATCTGCCCGCTGGAAATATCCTCGACGCTGTAAATGCCATCGATCACATCGCCCACCCTGGCGATAATGTGTTTTCCCTGCTGGTTGAGGAAGACGCGGGTTCCATCCTCCTCCTTGAGCTTACCGAGATACTGGAAGGGCAGTGGCGGTGCCGTCGGCTTGGGCGGCTTGACTGGCGGTGGCGCGAGGTACCAGTTCTTGTTACGGAAAGGGTCGATGACCTTCTTTCCCTCCTCCGTCTTGTTCCCATCAAGCGGCGCCGGCTCGGGAAAATTGAGTGGAGCGGCGGCCACTTCGGACGTCCGCTCCCTCGTCGCGGCCCGCCGACTGTCCAGCGACGAAGCCGCTGCCTTACTGGCCACGCTACCTTTGCGCCTGCTTTTTTCTGGCGCTGGTTCGTCATCAACCAGATAGACGGCGACAAGCGTGGCCGCCAGCAGGCTGCCAAGGATCATCCAGCGTTGTTTCGGCGTCATGCCGCCTTCCTCCGGCCGAAGAGAATGAAGCGCAATTGCGCCTCGACCTCGGCGCTGGTGATGTTTTCACGGCGCAGGCTGATGTCCTCGACAGCCAGATCGGGGAATTCCTGGCGCACCGTCGCCACGTAGCGGCGGATGGTCTGGTAACTGCCCTTGACCGGCAGGTTCAGCACGTAACGGTCGAAAAGACCATCCTTGCCCGGCACCAGGCGATAGTCGCCGGTCGGGACGTGCAGGCCTTCCTTGGTCGCCAGTTCAAGCAGACGGCCGAGTTCGGCGTTGAGCTGGTCCTCGGTTGGAAAACGCTCAAGCAGGCGCTGCCGCGTGTCTTCCGGCGATACGCGCTCGGACCTGCGTTCCAGCGCGGCGCGGCGGGTGCTACGTTCGAGGCTGGCCAGGCGACGCTCACCTTCCTCAATGGCCGCTTCGCGGCCGGGCAACACAACAATGTGGGTCAGCGCGGCGGCAACCACCAGCCCAAAGGCGATCAGCGGCAGCACCGACAAATTGGCCGCGGCAAAGCGCAGGCGGGCAGACAGCAGATTCAGGAACCGGTCAGCCATGTCGCGGCAATCTCGAAGAGGATGGGTTGTTGCGGGTCGCTTTGCTTGATCTGGTGCGAGAGCAGGACGACTTTGTCGAGCGGTTCGCGGCGCAGCGCTTCGACAAAAGCCAGCGCCGCCGCTATGTTGCGCGCCTCGCCGGAAATCTGCACCGTCTTGCCAACCGCGCTGGGGCGGATGGCGAGCAGGGCGATGTCCTCGCCGGTTGCCGCGTCGATGCTGCGATAAAGCTTTTCCCAGTCGATGCGGATGAGGCCGATGGTCTGGCGCAGGGTTTTGCCTTCTTCGACCGAAAACACGTTTTCCGGGCGGCTATCGCGGCGGCCGGCATCGAGCCGTTCAGCCCGGCGCTTGGCCTGGGCCAAGCGGGCTTCGACTTCCTCCTGCTGGCTGAGCAGGGTGCGGTTTTCAAGCCAGGCATCGGCGCAGAGCACCATGCCGGCGAGAAGCAGGACGACCGTAAGCAGGCCGGGACGGCGCGGCTGAAAATCCAGGCCGAGATCACGCATGAGCACCTCCAACGACAGGTGCGACCAGCGTCGTTTCCCAGCCGCCAGCCAGCTTCGGGGCGGCGGCGGCAGATGTCGAAATCAGCACTTTTTTCCCGTTGACCGTGGAAGACTCTGCAGCGAGCAGCCCGGCCAGCTCGCCAGCAAGAATCGCCGGCTCCGTCGTGCTGGCGCGGTGATTGCGCAGACTGGCAATCTCGCCGTCACGAATGCCGGCCAGCGTCAGCCAGCCCAGATCGAGACAGGCCAGCCAGCCATCGTTGAGTTGCGCCTGCTGGGCCGCCAGCTCGGCGATCAGCCGCGGTTGCACGCTGCTCAGGCGCAGGTACCGGGCCTTGGCGGCAGCGCGCAGGCCGGCCAGCAGCCGGCGGTCGATACCGGCAGCAATGCCGTTCTTGCCGAAGGCCGGACGGTCGAGCGCGATATCCAGCGCCGCGGCCCGCTCACCCAATGCGTTGCGCAACAGGGCGCGGGCCATCTCCTGCCGGGCCTTCTTGCCGGTCAGCAGGTCGCTCCACGGCAGCAAGGTGTAGCGGACCAGATGGTCGGCGATGACGATGCGCAGGGCAGCGCCTTTGCCAGCGGCTTTGAGCAAGGCTTCGGCAGCAGCCAGCACCGGCTGCCAGTCGGCTTCACCCGGCGCTGGCGGCACGACCTCGGCCGTTTGGCTGGACGGCGCACCGCGCCACGGCTGCCGTTCGAGAACGACGCGCTGCGGGTGAATGAAGAGGGTCAGGCGTTCAAGCCACGAAAGTGACACGGTTGGCTTCTTCCAGGCTGGTTATGCCGTCGCGGACGAGATCGAGGGCGCTTTCGCGCAGCGAGCGGGTGCCGTTACGGCGGGCAGCTTCCTTGAGTTGGCGGATCGGGGCGCGGCTGATGATCAGCTCGCGGATTTCATCGTTGAGGACAAGCAGTTCGGCGATGGCCTTGCGGCCGCGATAGCCGGTACCGCGGCAGGTGCCGCAGCCGACCGAACGGCGGAATTTCCAGTCGACGCCGACGGAAGGATCGATATCGGCATGGCTCAGATCCTCTGCACTCGGCGTGGCGGGCTGCTGGCAGGCCGGGCACAGCGTGCGGATCAGGCGCTGGGCGACAACGCCGTTGAGCGCCGAGACAAGGTTGTACGGGTCGACTTCCATGTGCAAAAAGCGGCCGATGACATCGAAAACATTGTTGGCGTGCACCGTGGTGAACACCAAGTGGCCGGTCAGCGCAGCCTGCACGGCAATCTGCGCGGTTTCCGCGTCGCGGATTTCGCCGACCATGATCTTGTCCGGGTCGTGACGCAGAATGGAGCGCAGGCCGCGGGCGAAAGTCAGGCCTTTCTTCTCGTTGACCGGAATCTGTAGGACGCCGGAAAGCTGGTATTCAACTGGATCTTCGATGGTGATGATCTTGTCTTCGCCACGATTGATTTCGCTCAGCGCTGCATAGAGCGTCGTCGTCTTGCCGCTACCGGTTGGGCCGGTGACCAGCACCATGCCGTAGGGTTCGCTGGCCAGTCGGCGGATGCGCCCCATGATGTCGGCGTCGAAGCCCATGGCGTCGAGGCGCAGGCCCTGCAGGTGATCGGTCAGCGCCTGCTTGTCGAGCACCCGCAGCACGGCGTCCTCGCCCCAGATGCTGGGCATGATGGAGACGCGGATGTCGATCTCGCGGCCCTGCCAGCTGACCTTGAAACGGCCGTCCTGCGGCACGCGGCGCTCGGAGATATCGAGCTCGGAGAGCACCTTGACGCGGGAAATCATCTGCTCGGCGGTATCGCTGCCGTCAATCGACCCGGCGTAGTTGAGCACGCCGTCGATGCGGTACTTGATGGCCAGGCCGCGATTGTTGGCCTCGATGTGAATGTCGCTGGCCCCGGCTTTCAGACCGTCGTGCAGCGTCGACCGGAGCAGTCGGACGACGGTGCTGCCATCTTCCGAAATACGTTGCAACGAGAGGTCTTCGGCCACCGAGCCGATGGCAATCTGGCCGCCCTCGCCGCTCAGGCTGCCGTCGAGCGCCCGGACCCGGGTTTCCTCGCGAGCCAGGAAGGCGGTCAATACCGATGGCGACGCCAGGCGCCAGAGCAGCGGCTTGCCAAGCGGTACCAGACCTTCCAGCCAGTCACGCACGGCAACGTCGAAGGGATTGGGCGTGGCGATCAGATAGGCCTCGCCGGCTTCGAGAACCAGCGCCTGACGCCGGATGAATTCGGCAAACGGCGCCAGCGAGAGGGCCAGTGCGTGTTCGGAAAGCTCGGCCAGACTGATGGCATTGAGGCCGAAGGCCAGGGCCGTCAATTCACCGGCCGCCTCTTCGCTCTGGCCAAAATCGGCCTGCAGCGCAGCCATCACCGCCGGCAGGCCACGACCGGCCGCCGCCAGCTGGCATGCCTCGCCGAGCAGGACATCGTGTTCCTGACGTTCCATCGGCAAGTGCGCCTCCCTTGGTGTATTCACTGGAAATTACCGGCCAGTTCGAAGATCGGCATATACAGCAGCAGCACGATGCCACCAATGACGCCGCCGATCACCGCCATGAGCAGGGGTTCGAACAAACGGGTGAACATGTCGACGAGGCGGTTGATTTCCTCGTCGTAAAAGGTGGCGACGGCTTCCATCATGTCGCCGAGCTGGCCGCTGCGTTCGCCGACGGCGATCATGCGCAACGCCACCGGCGTGGTCAGGCCGCCCCGTTCAGCCGCCTGCGAAAACGCCCGACCCTGCTCGATGTCAGCCACAGCCTGCAGCAACCCGCCGCGCAAGGCGACAGGCAGAATGTCGGCGACCATGCCGAGCGTGGTCTTGAGGGGAATGCCGGCGCGCAGCAGCATGCCGGTAGTTCGGTAAAACCGGGCGAGGAAAACCAGCCGGATACGTTCGCCGAGAGCCGGCACGCTCCACGCGGCGCGGGCGACGGCGGCGCGCACCGGCGCCAGCGAAAAGAGACCGACCAGACCGACGATGGCCAGCACGACGCCAATCGCCAGTCCTGCAGCGTGGTCATTGATGAAGCCGCCCCAGGCGAAAAGCAGGCGGGACAGTCCTTCGGGATCCCGGCCGCTATCGGCAAAGACCAGCGCAAAGCGCGGCACGACATAACCGAGCAAAAAGAGCGTGACAAGCGTGCCGATGGTCATCAGCAACACCGGGTAGATGGCGGCACTGACGATCTTCTTCTTGAGATCGGCGAGTTTTTCATGGAAAACGATGTAGCGCTGCAGCGCTTCGGGCATATCGCCGGTGCGTTCGCTGGCCCTGACCGTCGCCACGTAAAGATCGGGAAACGCCTCGGGGTGGTACTGCATGGCCGTCGACAGCGACTGTCCTTCACGCAGGTGGCCGAGCAGGCGGCTCAGCACCTCGGCGGTCGCCGAGCCCTGGTCCTGCTCGGACAGCGTCTCGAGACCTTCAACGACGGTCAGCCCGGCCTTGAGCAAGGAGAGCATCTGCCGGGTGAACAGCGCCAGCGGGAACTTGCCGCCGCCGGCCCGCCCGCTGCGCTGGCCCATGGGCCGCGACGAGACGATGACGCCGCCCTGCAAGGCCGGCGCTGCGGCAAGCTGTTCAGGTGATTCGGCCGCCACCGTCAGTCGGCAAACACCCCGACCGGGAAAGATCGCCATCACGTCGTAATCCATTGTTATTGGAAGCTTACCAGTTGGTGATATCGGCGTTTTCGTCCTCGCCGCCGGCCTTGCCATCCTTGCCGAAGGAGAACAGATCGAAATCGCCGTGTTCTCCGGGCTGGGCGTACTGGTAGGCTGCGCCCCACGGGTCGAGCGGGACCTCCTTCTTGAGGTAGGGCCCCTGCCAGCGGCTCTCGCCGGCCGGACGCTTGTTGAGCGCGGCCAGCCCCTGCTCGGTGTTGGGGTAATGACCGACATCAAGGCGATACTGGTCGAGCGCCTTTTCCAGGCCATCGATCTGGGCTCGCGTCGCCTTGATTTCCGATTTGCCGATCTGCGAAAAATACTTCGGCCCGACATAGCCGGCGAGCAGGCCGATGATGACCATGACGACGAGCAGCTCAAGCAGCGTAAATCCGCCCTGGCGCAGGCGGGAAAGGATACCGGGCGCGAAAAGGCGGTCAAGAATTCGGGAAATTGAGTTTTGCAGCACGGGTTCGCCAAACGAGATTAGGAATCGGGGGCCATAATACTATGCAAGCTGCGTTACATGACCATGACGCCGCCGTAACTCGCTGCTTGCCGAACCCGATCAGCAGCGCGTCAACTCCCCGTAACAGTTGCGGTTCAAGCTGGGCGCTTAACTGGATTATGATTCGACCATGCGCCTCAACTCAGCCCTTTTCTGCCTTGCTGTCACGGCACTTGCCCCATTCGAGGCACAGGCGGTCAGCGGCATTTTCGGCTTTGTCGACGACGACGGTGTCGAGCACCTGAGCAACATCCCGGACGACAGGCGCTACCGGCTGGTTCTGGCCGACCGTTTCGAGCCGGCCCGTGCCGCCTTGCGCGCCCCCCGCGGGGTATTCGCCCTGCCCTACGGCCAGCGGCCATTTCACGATTCGGTCATGCGCGCCAGCAGTGAGTCCGGCGTCGACGCCAAGTTATTGCATGCCGTGATCACCGTCGAATCGGGCTACAACCAGAGTGCCGTTTCACCAAAGGGAGCGACCGGCCTGATGCAGTTGCTACCGACCACGGCCCGCCGCTACGGCACTGAAAACCTGCTCGACCCCGGCGAAAATATCCGCGCCGGTGCCCGCTACCTGCGCGATCTGCTGGTGCTGTTCGACAACAACCTGGAACTGGCGCTGGCCGCCTACAACGCTGGCGAAAATGCCGTCATCCGCCATGGCCGCCGCCTGCCCCCCTACGCCGAGACCCGGCGCTACGTGCCGCTGGTCGTCGCGCATTACCGCCGGATGCAGGGTAGCTGAGCGTCTGAGCGTCTTTCCCGGCGAATTCCACGGTCAACCGGAATTTCCGGCCAAAATTGAAAACCCTGGCGCGATCGCCGGAATTTACGATCAGAGTCCCACCCGTTTTATCGAAATTCCCCCGGCTGGCAAGCCGGCTGTGCTACTGCCAGAGCTTGGCGCCACCGGCTTGCAGCCCGGAATTGTCATCGGGATTAGCCTGCTGCGCAGCCCCGTTGCTGATGAATCGCCATTCGGAATAACGCTCGGCCCCCTCAAAATCACCCTGATCAGCCGAAAATCCCGCCACCTTGATCGGCTTGTCCGGTGACCGACTGGCGACGCCAATGATCCGGCCTTCCTGGCGAATCAGTTCCCACTGGCCGTCTAGCGTCATCGGGTCGCGATAGATGCGGCGCAAGTGGCGGACCGGAATGGGGAAGCGCTTGTCCTGGAGCAGGTCTTCAAGTTTTTCGGGAAACTGTTTTGCGACACCCGGCGATTTGTCGTAATAGCTGCTGAGGGCATGGCGGTATTCCTCGCCGATGAAGAGCAGTTCCTTTTCCTTCTCGCGGCGGCTTTCCATGTGCCACAGTATGCCGGTACCAGCCAGCGCAATGCCAGCGATGGCGATGGCAAAGAGCAGGCCGATGAAGGTAAAACCGGCCTGGCGGCCGATTTCATTTTTGACCGAAATTTCCGGTTGACCGTGGCAAATCACCATGTCGAATAATCGCTGCCGCTGAGTCCCTGCCCTTCGGCCCCGCTGCGGATATCCCAGACCTTCTTCTGTCCCGGTTCGTCGGGTGGCGGCACGATGACCCAGGTTTCAGTACTTTCGGTAATCGGATCGGGCGGCACCTTGCGCAAATAGCGCTTGGTGACCAGTTCTTCGAGCGTTTCCGGGTAGCGCCCGGTGTCGCCACGATATTTGTCGACAGCGTCACGCATGACGGCCAGCGATTCGCGCAGCGACGCTTCGCGGGCCCGGTCGAGGTGCTGAAAATAGCGCGGCACGGCAATGGTGAGCAGCGTTGCGATCACCGACATGACAACGAGCAGCTCGATCAGCGTGAAGCCTTTTTTACGGGAATTCATGGCTCACCATTCCCGGTACGGCGTGCCATTAAGACCAACGCCCCTGGCCAGCGAATAGACATCAAAAACATCGGCCCCCTCGAGCGGCGCATCGGGCGGGCTGGCATAGCTGCGCTTGCCCCAGGTCTGTTCCGCCGATTTGGCCGGATCATCGGCAAACGGATCGCGCGGCACGCGGCGCAGAAAATAGAGCTTGGCCTTGTTCGGATCCTGCTGGTTTTCGACACCGCTGGCGAGGTCTTCGAGTCGGCGCGGATAGCCGCTCTCCTCGATCTTCTTCTCGAGCTTGCCCTCATCGACGGCCCGCCGATAGGCATCTAGCCCACCGCGAATTTCCCGCAATGCGGCGCGCAGCTCCACTTCCTTCTGCCGCCTAGCCGTCATCTCGATCATCGGCATCGCCGTCATCGCCAAAATACCGACAATGGCGACGGTGATAACCAGTTCGATCAGGGTAAAACCCCGGCCAGCCTTGCCAGTCATGACTAGTTCAGCTTGAGCGCGTGCGAAACGGTGACGCCAGAGTAAGGCTCACCGCTTTCCAGCGTCGCCCCGGTCACGTCGATCCTCGTTTCACCCCTGGCGCCCGGCAGCGCGCGCAGACGAAGGCTGCCATGCCCCTGCTCGATACGCAGCGAAATGCGTCCCGGGGCAATCGCCGCCGGCTGAATCACCTCAAGCAGCGTCGGGTCGTAGGCCACGTCAGCCATCAGGGCACTGCTTTGCCCCGGCGCCATGACGCCAATTTCAACCTCGCCCCCGGCAACCACCTCACCGGGCCCGCCAAGCTGGAGACCCTCGAAAACGGGGGGCGGCAACGGCATCCCCGGATCAGCGGGCAGCTCGCCGAAACGCGGCGCACCACCGGCGACAGGCGCCACGCCACCCCGCGGCGAAATGGTCAGCGATTTCGCCCCCTGCAGCTTGATGGTCATCGGCGGCGCGCCGACCGCCGATTCGGTCCCGGACGGCAAGGCCGGCTGGCCGAAATCGGGGCGATGAATATTGCGCAACACGCGTGGCGTGATGAGCAGGATGATTTCCGTCTTGACCGAGGAATCGCGCTGGCTGCCGAAGGCCCGGCCAATGACCGGAATCTCGCCAAGCCCCGGAATATGGCTGGTGGACTTGCGATCCTCGTCGTTGATCAGGCCGGCAAGTACCTGGGTTTCGCCATTTTTCAGGCGCAGCGTGGTACTCGCGCTGCGCGTGCCGATCTGATAAGCCAGCGAATTGGACGGCCCGGTCACTTCCTTGGTAATACTGCTGACCTCCAGCCCGACCTTCATCGAGACTTCGTCATCGAGCGTGACATTCGATTCGACGTCGAGCTTGAGGCCGACGTCGAGATAGGTCACCGATGCTGAAACGCCGACATTGGCAGTCGACGTGGTAGTGAAGATCGGCAGCTTGTCACCGATGTGAATTTTCGCCTTCTCGCGGTTCTTGACGCGAATGCGCGGATTGGCCAGGACGTTGGTATCGCTGTTCTGTCCTTTGAGGTTGAGCGTCAGACCAGGGTTGGCGACAAAGCTGGTCAGACCGCCCCCTCCCTTCAGACTGATATTGCCCGGAGTCAGCGTCCCGCCGGGTACGACATTCTGCAAAATCCCGGCGGCCGTGCTCGTCGTCGTGGTAATTGTCTGCTGCAACGCGCCATAGCCCACCGAATCCGGCCAATCCACGCCAATCTCATTGAGGCGGCTGCGCGTCACCTCCAGCACCTCTACCTCCAGCATCACCTCCGGCTCGGCCAGATCGAGCGACTCGATCAGACGCTCGACCAGGCGCATGGCGTCAGGCGTGTCCTTGACGATCAGCAGATTGAGCTTCTCGTCGGCAAAGACATCCTTGCTCTTGGCCACCGTCTTGACGAGGTTCTGCGCCTGCTTGACGTCGGCATTCGCCAGATAAAAGCTGCGCACCACCAGCTCCTGATAATCCTTGGCCTTGGCCGGCGTGTTCGGGTAAATCAGGAAGCTGTTGTCATTGAGCTGGCGTTTTTCCAGCTGATTGGTCTTCATGATCAGATTCAGGATGTCTTCCAGCGGACTGTTGCGGACAAAGAACGTCACCTTGGTGTCCCCCTTGACGTCCTTGTCGAATACGAAATTGAGGCCGGACGAGCGCGAAAGAACTTCGAAGACCGACTTCAGCGAAGCATCGCGAAACTCCAGAACGACGGGTTTGGCCAGCGCAGCCTTGACGGCGGGGTTGGACGACGGATTCATTTCCTTCTCGCGCAACACATCGATCCGTTGCTGCAAACCGCGCGCCACCGGATTGAGCGTGTCCTGGGCGCGCACGGTCCGCACCACGCGCTCGGCGCCAAGCAGATCGCCCTTCTTCAACAACTGTTCAGCCTGAGCCAGACTGGCCGCATTTTTTCGGTCGACCGCAAGTTGTTCGAGCCCCTGAATAGCCCGCGTATTCCGTCCATCGAGCCCGAGTGCGCGTCGGTAGGCGGCTTCGGCTGCATCGGCGTTTCCGGCCGAGCGCTGGCGATCGGCATCATCGAGATAAGAATCGACCGACTCGCCCTTATGGCGAATCATGGCTGCCTTAATCTCGGCATCGCGCGGCCGATCGCGCGCGGCTTTTTCCAACGAGGCGACGCCCTCTTCCTTCTTGCCGGCAGCCATGAAATCAAGGCCATCCCGGTAGGCCGGATGGGAACACCCACTGACCAAAACGACCAGAAACAGAAAAATTGAGCCTTGCTTCAAAGCACTAGCGAATCGGGTCTGCATCAAGTTAAACCATGACAAAATCTTATTATCCTAGGAAGCCAGCATTACAGGCACGTTAAAGACAAGTAAATATACCAGCCGTATACCGTTCATCACTTCATGCGACTGAAGCCAGACTGAGCAAAGCGACAGACTGAGCAAAGCGATCTTCCAAGCCTTTTTCGGGTACTTCCGTAACATCTCAGTCGAATACGAATATTGCAGACTGCATGAAAAATCCTGTCATTCTGGTTCACAGAAACCCCAGATACGAAAAAGGCCAATCCGAAGATTGGCCTAACTCGTTGATTCTCTTGGTCGGGGCGGCGGGATTCGAACTCGCGACCCCTTGCACCCCATGCATGGGGGTAGCACCCTGACCTCTTATGAATCAACATCTTATGATGTACCGCTCACTGCACTGAGACTTCATAAGGCTTCATAAGACTTCAGGAGAGTCGCGCAAAAGTCGCGAGTGCACTTGCATGGCTTCCAGGCTTCGCGCATCTGCGCGTATCCCTGTATCCATGCGGCTTTCCACCATCTCAACCAAAAAACTATAAGACCGACATCGCCAGATCGCTTCCACCAGTAAGAAGATCAGGCGGGCCGCATTGTAACCTCTCCACCGGGCTTAGGTCACACGTTCTTCGCAGAGCCACACCCTCTGTATACGTATACAGAGGGAAGCGAACAGAAACGATCGCAGTCGGCCCCCTTCTGGTGTCGTTAATAGACTATTAACACCCGGTCACTGCCCTACCCGCCTGATCGCTTCCTCCAACGCGGCACCATTGATCCTGACACCCAGGCGGTCGTTGCTCACCTCGATCAGCCCATGAGACTCCAACCGCTTGCGAGCTTTCATCAACATGGTCGAGTCCAACCCCGTTGCGGCCACCCAATCAGACTCTGTTCTGCATACCCAGGCATTCAACTCGAAATCCGACCACTGCCAGAGCTGGGAGAGCATCACCCCTCCCAACGCTCCGGCGATCTTCACGAACTCAGGTTGCACAGCGACAACATCGTTTGCACGCATCTTCATCATCACACTCCCTCAACAGCAATTTGTTGCTTCGCAGCTTTCTTACGAGCCAGATTTGCGAGCCAGTCAGATCCTTCTGCTTTGGCCTTAATCTTGTCCTCAGTGTCGATCTCAAACTTCATCGAGTTCTCGACCGCCTGTTTGTTTTTCTGCAAAGCCACGCTGCTTTTCAACTTCTTCCTGAGCGTGCTCGCGTAAGCACGTCGATGATCTTCGTGCCGAACCGCATCGATCGCCTCAAGCACCTTCGGCAACTCAAACTCAGCAATTAGCTCAGCAAGAACAAGCTGGTCTTCCTCACTCTCGATCACCGCACCACGTTTCCGAGCCACCTCCAATTTCTCATCGACAGACGAAGCAGCAGCAGCTTGCTTTCCGCATTCCGACAAGGCTTGCTCTGCTACTGCTGTAGTCTCTGAAGTAATCTCTGTCTTATTAGTAGACTGGCGCTTTCCGCCACGCTTGGATGGCGCTTTTGTGCATACAGGATGTACGTTTCCGCCATCCTTGGATGTACGAGTTTCCGCAACTTTGACCTGGCCCTCGATGAACTCGGACAGCGCATCGAAGTTGATCCGGTAAAACAACTTGGCTGGCAGCCCTTTGTAGCTTTCCTCGATCACACCAGCCTCGCGGAGTTGGCGACGAGCTGTTTCCTGCTCCCGGCGCGTCATGCCAGTTTCGTCAGTCCATTCGGCCTGCGTTTTGTAGATCCAGCCGTTGCCTTCGCTGCCACGATCGGACCAATAAAGGAGTTGGCTGAGAAAGAGTGCTCCGGTGACGCCGCCCAGTGGAACAAAAACACGATGAAACGCGATTGGACGCTGCAACAGCGTCTGGATGTAAGCCTTGGTCATGACTGAACCTCATTTGTGAAGATGAGGTTCTTGGCGGGACGGAGGAACAGAAGACGGTGATTTGCCGGACAGGTAGTTTTGTCTGGCATGCCAATTGCAACTAGCCAACAGAAAAATCTGGAGGGTAGAAAAATGATCATCCAAGGCTTGAACAACGTGATGGCAGCTTATGGCGCGGCAACAAGAACGGCTGCAACTAGGCAAACGTCGACCGGCAACACGGCAAATAATGCCGATCAGGTATCAATCTCGAACGAAGCTTTTGCCCTGCTAAGCAAATCACAGGCGTCGAACACCCAAGACGCTGCAATTAAACAGCGATTGGCCGAGATCAAAGCAAAGCCAGGCGTTGAGCGCACTGAAGCCGACACCGAATACCTGGTGAAGAACGACAAGCGCTTTATTGAGTTGCAGGAAAAAATGAAGGCCAGCGGCCTGGATGGCTTCGACTCACTCACCGCAGACGAAGTGGACTACATGCAGAAAGCTGGTGGCTTCGTGAACACGATGTCCTACCTATCGACTGGCGAAAAAGCTCTGTACGACGAGATGGTGGCAAAGGGGAATCACGAGGCAGCACATGGACTGATGCTCGTAGGTATGTCCCGGATTGGAATGGGTGGCCAGCAGGTAACTCTCCCCAACGGCAAGACTTTCGACCCAACCTCAACAGAGGTGACAGCCGACAACATCCGCAACCTGTTTAAGTTGATGTTTGTTGATCCGAGCGACCAGACAGATCGGCAGTTTGACGCTTTGGCAGCTTACTTGGATACGAGGAGTGTTAGTAGTAACGCGACCCAGACTGCTTAAGCTTTTATCGGCTAAGGTGACAAGGTGCCAATTATGGCCTTCTCGTGTTCTTTCACCATCTTTCGGAAGCCATCGAAGGCCTTGTAGCAGTGCTCACACACCACTTCAAGCTGTTTTACGATCAGATCTAAAGAAAGTGGATCAATTCCACCGTAACCGTAACTTACCTTTCCCGTCCCTTTTTCAACCTTCCGAGTGACGATCTGAGTTTGACCGACAAGGATTCTCGGTGAGAAACGGTGGTTGTAGGCATTTCGAAAATCACCAGTTGCGACCTGAAAGGCCTTGTCACCAATGCGCTCAAGGGCAACTTTAAGCTTTGAGTAGGGCTTCCATGGCTTGCCATACTGGTCAGCCTGAGCAAAGACGATTTCACTATCGAGCGGCAGATCGTCCGTCCATTTCAATCCTTCTCTTGCCTTGTTTGCTTGATGGCAAAGATGCGCAGTTGCAAAAATCAATCGCGAACGGATCACGTACGGAAGATTTAGCGCCAATGTTGCAAGAGGAGAAATGAACTCATGGGCAAGTTGAAATTTTTGTTGGTCATTGAGTGGAGCTGCAACATTTCGCCAGGCAGCAAGATGGTGTGTAAATCTAGTCAACTCATTGATCGAATTAGAAATTTCCCTTGAAAACTCTTGGTGCATCTCTACCCAAGCCATCCACTCGAACGGAATAGAATCAGGTAGCCCATCCTTCTCGTAAGGCATATAGCGCCCAACAAATGGGGTACTTTTGAGTGCATTTCGATATTGCCGATAGCGGTAGGTAGACATGCTGGCTAATGTTTTTTCACCGTGAAAAATCAGAACTCGATGTCGTCCCAGCTCACTGATTTCTTGGCTGGCGGAGGCGGCGCAATCTGCACTTCGAGGTTTTTGATGAAGCGGATAGTCGCTGCGACATGATTGAAGATCAGCAGCGCCTCTTCGTAATTGAGGATTGGGTTGTCGTGCGCCAAGCTCTTGTCGTTTCGCACGTGGTTGAAAGCCTCGAACACTGAGATGGAAGACTTGAGGATGCGCTCAGTCATCTGCGCCTCCAGGTGCCCCTCTTCCTTGAGCTTCTTCACATACTCCCCGAAGACACTGTGCAGGGCCTTCTCACGGGTCACTTCAATCCCGTGTTGCTCACACAAAGTACGTACGAATTTCACCGTGAAAATGTGCAGGCGGTCGAGGGCAGCTTCGGGCTGGTTCTTCTCGATTGCATCTTTCACGTGCTGCGCAACGACTTCGAAATCCTTCTCGTCGTTGATAGCAGACAGTGCATCCAACTCCGCAACGGGAGTATCAGACTTCAGACGCTGAGCAATTTTCCAGCAGTCGTCTTTCAGGTTGGGGTCATCTGACCCGCACAAGCATTTTTCTTCCCAGCCATACTGGATCATGGCCTCAGTGACTTTGCCCACCAGATGATTGGAATCGATGCGCCAGAATGTCCGAAGACGCTTCGCCTTTGAGCTGCCTTGCTCGTGGTATTTCTCCTGATCGATATCTAGCCTGGCAATGTCCTCAAAGAACTCGCCAAACGTCCGGTCGCTGAAATTGAGAACGTAGCCGCTCCCCATGCCGAACAGCTTTTCGAGTCGGCGCTTTTCACCTGCGGAAAGGTCACTCATCGCCAGATTTTCACCGTGAAAATTTGATCAAAAGCCCCAAGGTTTTTGCTCGGTCTCGCTACCAGGCGCAAAGCCTGATCCAACGACTTTTTTGCTTTCAGCGGGCGGCGTAACACCTCTCGCCAAAGCCATCATTGAATCGATAGATTGGGGGGTGTAGCCCATCAGGTGCCAGCGATAGACCATGGGCATCCACTCATTCCAGTTAACGTCCTCTACCTTTGGAACCGGCTGCGGCTTCGGAATCGGGCCATGGATGAGCTGCAATGCCATCTCAGGTGAGAGGACAATTTCATCGCTGGTTTTCTCACAGACGCCTGAATCAAGAAAGACCTGGATGGCGATGTTGATCTGCTCTTTGCTGTCCGAGTAGATCATTGACGACATTTCGTTGCCAGCTCGGTCAGTGATCTCGATCAGCGCATACTCGCGGTTGGCCCGGTAGTAGCGATTTTTTATCACCGAGACTTCGGTAATCTTGAATGGTGCTTTCGCACCGAGCCGTTCGTGAACCTGCTTGAGGTAAGCCTGGATCGCAGAGACGTCTTCAGCGTCGTCCTTCTTCCATGGCCACTGCTGGGCATGGCCATTGACTAGATACCATTGACCGTCTTCAGCAACCTGTACGCCTGTGACGAATGCAGCGCTAATCAATGCCTCGATGCCAAGGCGCTTGCCATTCTCAGGATCGGACACCTGGGCATAAAGATTTGATCGCGTCACTGGAACTGCATCGGCGTAATACTGGAGAGTGAACTTCGACACTTTGCTCCAGCTCGACGCGAGCCGTGAGAGGGTCTGACGATTAAATTCTTTGTCTTGATTGGCTTCGGACATGTTTGAGTACGATATATTTGTCAATCAGCCGATTATTAGACGTTAAGTGTATTACGTCAATGAATTTTTCTCGCATAAAAAATCCGCCACGCAGGCGGATTGGTTGCCGAGAATGGCCCGATCAAGCATCAACCACCCGAAACGGAATTGCCTTGGTCAGAAAGTCCTCGTGCTTTACCCGTTCATATAGAAGAACGATCAGCCGCTTGGCTTCCAGCGTCATCGAAGTCCATTGTTCGAGGGGTATAGCAAAAGTGCACCAAAGACTGTCTTCAAGCATCCGCTGGTAGGCTTGATCGATCTCCTGCTCAACCTTTGTCTCGCAAAAGAACTCATTGACATGAATCTGCTCGGCCATCGTCCTGACTTGCATTGCAGGGATCTCAAGGTATCGAGCAATGGATTCAATCTTGTCTTTGCCAAGCCCAGATAACGGCCTGTCGCCACTTAGAAGAGCTGCCAGGTAAGGCTTGCTAAGCCCCAGCAAGACTGCGGTATCGACTTGGGTTTGCTTGCGTTTGCGCATCTCTCCATTGATTGCTGCGATCAGAAGTGCGCCAGGGACTTGCTTTGACTTTGACATGCTTGCCTTCGAGTTGAGTTAGGTAACGTCAGGCTAAACCCAAACAATCGAGGCCAAAATTTAATTAGTATCCGAACAGTTGACACGATACGAATTTTATTTATTATAGGAACCACTTTAGCTGTACCGCATCGCCGCGATTTTTTCGCTCTGCATTACCGCGTTTCGTACGCTCTGCATTACCGCGCTCTGCGCTAGATTCACCACCTTCGGGAACCACGTTCCCGCAAGGATCATGGTTCTCTCCTTTTGTTTATTTTTTTAGGAGTTAATCATGATCACTGAACGCCTTTCCGTTGAGCAAAAAGCTCGTATTGAAATTCTGACTCGTGAAGCAAACCGCCGTGTTGCGCTTGCTCTCGAACCGAATCTCACTCCTGAGCAACGTTCGCTTAAGTACGGTATTCCGCTGGATTGTATTTTTTCTCTCTCCCCACGGAATTCGCTTAAGCCTCAGCCTGTATCAACGTCACATCAGTTTGAGCTTTCTTTCGCTTAAACATGAATTCACTACTACCCACTCGGGACGCATCTTGTCCCTTTTGGGTCAGATGCGTCTCTAAATTATTTGGAGACTCATCATGAAATTCGTTCTCGCTTTTGTTCCGACCACGCCGCTTGATGCTGCTTTCGCTGTCGGTGCTTTGATCGTTGTTGCTTCTAAGATCCTCGCCCCGCTCGTTCGTATCACTGCTGCGCTCGTCTGATTGTAGTTTTTCAAACCCCTCCGGGATGCTTCTTGTCCCTTTGGGTCAGGTGCATCTCTTTTTTTGTTTTTTCTTAAGGAGATTCACCATGGCTTTTTATGCATTTTCACTGTCTGTTTTGGTCTTGGTCGTCGTTATGTTTAAGTTTTTTGACTTCGAAGACGATTCAGTTGTAACACCTAAGGTCGATGAAGCGACAGCTAAGTATTTCAAGCAACTTGCAACTTTCGATTGGGATTTTCAAGAAAAGTACAAGTTCGAGCGTAATCGTAGGAATTTTCTACGTGATCGCCAGCAAGAATTGTTTAGCGCTGCTACTACTGAAACGCAAAAGCTTGTTTTGAAAGCGTTTCAAGAACATCACTGGATGAATGGCAAGAAACCTGTTCTTTCGAATTTTGCTGTTAAGCCAGTTGTTGCTCTGTAGGTCGATGCTTTTGTCTTGAATGGCTATAACGATTCATCGTTGTAGCCATTTTCAAGACTCTTTGACGCTCCTCAGTGAGAAGCGTCCCACCAAAGCCTGTTCTAGCGAGCCGGTTTCGGGGGGCGCTTCCCACTATCCAAAGGAGTTTTCAAAATGGCTACCGATCTCGACCTGTACGTTGCGGCTTCCGACGGCATCATCGTTGAGGAGCTTGAAGTTGAAGTCATCGTTCTGGAGTAATGCGATGACATGGAAAAGGGGGCTGCCACTGGCAAGCCCCCTCTTTTCTTTTGTACGGTTCGTTTTATAAGCGTAAAGCTTATGATTCGAGGCAAGAATTTGACTTTGGTGCCCCACCCTACCCTATGCGGCAGATTCGCGTTCGCAAGGCTTAGCAGGTAAGGCAACTCTGCAAACGTCTCCGGTCGGTCAGTTTGCCCACCCGACTTCCCGCAGGATGAAACCCAGAGCTTGGATCGATAGCTCGGCATCCTCTTCGACTGATAATCTCAGCCCCTCAGATTCCAGCTTGTTGGCTTTCCCTCGGGTATGCAGTATCCGAATGATGTTGGCTGCGTCCCTAGTTGCGAATTTGCTATATGGCTTCGCCTCAACCGCCTTGCAAACCTGATCAAGATCCTTCGCAAGAACCTTGGTATCCGCACCCTCTTGTAACATCCAACGAGAAATCACAACCTGTGCTGCATTCCGGCAGTGGTCAATCACTGAAATTGCGGTCTCGCGGAAAGCCGAATCGAGGACGCGATCGATTGCCTGGTGTACTGATTGTTGATTTGCAGGCGCAATTTTGATGCTATTGATTTCAGGGATGATTCCAAATGCCGAGATCGCTTTCAGAGTCACCAAGATATCCTGATCGATCAACGTCTCAACCTGGATCACACGCCAAGCTGAAGCTGCCCGCCCCGATCCAATGGCGAGCAACAAACCATGCCCACGATCGGGACGAGCAGTCATCGTCTGACAAGGAAAATACGTAAATAAGCGCTTAACGAGCTGGCGGCTAGCTGCAACCTCTCGTGCACCTTCGTTATCGAACGGATGCGCCGCTACTGGCCAGCTTTGAGGCTGGGCATTTTGATACGACTCGTACAACCTGCCTCTCCGGACGCGAGTTACCGGGTCAAACGAATCTTCCCGGAAACACCAAGGAAATGGCGCGTGCGAAATGTCCCTCGGAAGATTGTTCCAGTCGTCAGGTGTTTCAATGACTTTCACTAAGCTAATGGCAGGCCGGGGAAAAACAGGAAACTGGGGAGCGCCGCCGCCTTCGTAAATTTGGCCGCCATCGTTATCGATACCAAGAAACATGATTGCCCTTGTAGTGGATATTCGCCCAATGATGCCATAGTGCTTTTTTGCTAAGCAAAACAGACGCTGAGATGTTGACGGTGCTTGATCTTGCGGCTGGCTTCATGTGGCCTCGGTGCGGTCACTGATATCTCTGAAGGCATGATTAAACCGGGTACTTTGAGGGCTTCACCTGATTAAACCGGGTTCCTTCTGTTCGAATTTTTCCAAAAAACCACCGAAGCGGGTACTGATGAAGTTTGGCGTGTTGTACGTGGTCTGCGGGTTGAAGGCTTAGCAGGAAAAAGTGCGTTGCAGCTTTGCATTTGTCGCACTTGCGCCTTTGGACTTGGCATTTTGCTAAGCACTACAAGGTGAATCAATTACCCATAGTCGTTTGACGTGACTCCCGATCCTTTGCCCTCCCCTAAAGCAAAGCCTCTCCAAGTTGTATCGGATACCAGGCGTAATTTGCCGGGATGGTTTTGTGGTTGCGAGCTGTTCGCCCCTCAGGCGAAACAGCGAAGCTTCTCTTGAGTTCTCTTGAAAAGAACTCTTTAAATCTCTTGATCGCCTCCCTCTACTGGGAAACTTTTGGTGTTTTCACTCCCTCTACTGGGAAAATTTTGAAGTTTTCCCTCCCTCCTTTGGGAAACTCGGCTCCCTCTACTGGGAAACTTTTTGTCTTAACCCCTCCCTCTACCGGGAAACTTTTCTCTTCTTGATGTGCAGCCGACCAGAAAAAAACGGCCCCGAAGGGCCGATTGATCAGACGAGGACTAAATCGTTCTCCATCATGTCCAATCAGAAATGTAGATGTGGCCAACCTTGTTGTGTTGATCGATCCGGCGAACCACAAATCCATCAGCGCCTTCTTCGATCACAACACCAGTCAATCTTGCCGCCATGTCTGACGATTCCGACTGAGTGATAAGGTTTTTCCGTTGTTTCGAGTAAGCGCTCTTGGACATCAACGCTTTTTTGAAGCCGATCAACTCTATCGCTCCGATGGTTTCCCCATCTTTCGATGTTTCGAGCCTTTGATTGAAAAAATCCTTATGGCTAAGGGCGATTTCAACGATTGACTGCCAAGCGCCATCCGGAATCTGAGCGATGGTTTGAGCTGTCTCCGGCATCATGACAACCTGCTGATCGCTTTTAATTAGCTCAATCCAATCAGGAGAGACAATCACGCTTCGCATTCCCGATGCTTCCGCAGGCAGACCATATTTTTCGACATCATCACCTGTGATGCGGGTTGTCTTGTCGAAAATATTGACTTCGCTTACGCCTGGCCGATTTTTCAGTCTGTAATTGATTGTTGTTCTCTTGATCTGCGATGCGATCTGATCAACGTCCTGGAGTCGCTTGTTTGGTTGCTCATAACCAAGCTTTGTAGCCATCCAGTTTGCTGAATAGACAAACAGGCACCCACCATTTTCAAGCGGAATCGGGACGATGTTTGAGAAGAGAGCGTTCAAGAAGTTCTTGTGCCGACGCCACAGAGGTTTGTCGATCTCGATCGACTCAATCTGATTTCCCTTCCTATCGATTACATCAACCTTGCGCCACGGGCGATACTGGGTTTCGTAATCTCGAATCATGATGTCGGTTGCCTTGATCCAAGGAAGAAAGACTGGCGATCTGAATGTTGCGGCTGTGGATACAGGAAATCTATTAACAGCAAGAACATCTTCTTGATGAATCAGATCGTTGATCATTTTGCGCTCCAAACTTTTTTGCCGGAAAGTGACACTGCTTTTGGTACGAAAGCAGAACGCGAATGGGGTGTTTCCCTATCCCGATCGTCGAACCCAAGATTCCCGAACAACTGGAAGTCAGGCATAAAAGCTGCCATCACCGTGTCGGTTGGCCCGTTTCGTTGCTTGCCGATAATGATTTCGGTTACACCCTTCGATGCGCTTTCCTTGTCGTAGTAGTCATCGCGATAAAGCATCAGGATCACGTCAGCGTCTTGCTCGATGCCTCCGGACTCGCGTAGATCAGACATCAGGGGCCGCTTATCCGTACGGCCCTCGACATTCCGGGAGAGTTGGGAGAGGACGACGACAGGCACATCCAGATCCTTTGCCATGCGCTTGACCGCCTTGCTCAGTTCGGCGACTTCACGCTCGCGACTCTGGTGATGTTGCCCGTCGTTCATCAGTTGCAAGTAGTCAATGACGATCAGTCCAAGTTGTCCTCCGTGCTTGCGCTTGATATCTTTTGCACGCTTACGCATGAGATCAGCATTAGCGAATCGCGGGCTATCGAGAAGGTAGAACGGGGCGTTTGCAAGTTTGCCCATTGCAGCAGACTGCTTGTTCCACTCGTCGTCATTCATCAATTGTGGCGTTTTGAGAGTGTTGACTGGCACGTGTGAAAGCATCGCCATCACGCGGTCCATGACCGGCATCTCGCTCATTTCAAGTGAAAAAACGATTGCAGGCAGATTCGACTCAACAGCGCAATGCACGGCCAGATTTATGGCAAACCCGGTCTTGCCCATACTCGGGCGAGCGGCCACAACAATCATGTCCGTCTTTTGCAGGCCGAGCGTCAGCTTATTGAGTTCTTTGATCGGAGTGGCTAACCCGATCAGCTCGCCCTTGTTGTTGATCAAAACTTGCTGACGCTCAACCCATCGGGTCAATACAGCTCTTGCATCAAATTCATCGCTGTCATCAACGGAGCGCTCTTTTTCTGCTTTGATCTTTTCGGCCCAGATCGTTGCGTTGTCTGTGTCGTCTTTTACCTTCTGACCAAGCCCATGGATGTTTCGCTCTTTTGCCGCATCCAGGACGATTTCAAGGTAGCAGGTGAAGTTGCTTTGATCACAAGCCTTCTCTTCAATCGATGAGACAAGTGAAATAGCTTCCTTGACGCCGTTTTGTTCGAGACGACGCGCAAGCAGCAGCGGTGCGATTGATCCGCGATCCTCAAGCTCATCCTTGATGCCAACAAAGATTTTGCGGTGCGCTTCAATAAAAAAATCACGCGGAAAGAGCTTGCTGGCGAGTTTGTCGTACAAGTCGGCATCCAGCATTGCTCCGCCAAGAAGAGACTGCTCTGTTGCTATTAACGCTTGGAAAGCATTCAGTTCGTCCATGTTCATACCCAATGAAAAGCTGGGCGATACACGCCCCAATGCTCTTCTTGGCGGAACGAGTGCACATAAGACCGAAGCGGTTGCCCGCCTCGGTTGTTTTTGGTGTGCAGCATCAATTGACGCGGAAGTGCTTGATTGCCACGACTGCCCCATCCTTCAGGTTGCCTGAATGCTCAACTGGGCATGGCTGAGCGCCATAACCGACAACGTAGGAGTCGCCGATCACGAGGTTCATTTTGGCAAGGTCAAACACAACCTCACCTTGCGCCTCGACAGGAGCATCAAGGCTCTCTACAACGATTTTCCAGCCGTGCTCCATGATCATCTCGCTACTGCTAACGTCTGCCGGAAGCACTCTGGCGAAGGCGCAGGCCTTCTGATTGGTCAAGTTCTGGATCTTGAGTTTGCTGATTGAAGCGCCAGAGACTGCCTTCGAGTCGGTCCAGCTAAGCTGATATCCAGGATCTGCGAATGCTGCGGTGGAAAGGCACGCGGCAAACAGGGCTGCGGCGAATTTTGATTTGCTCATGTATTTCTCCAAGGAAGGTTACCCAGGCAAACGCGCCGGGGTCACTTCTCTTGGCTGAACGAGAGCACTGAAGACGCCTTTTTGGGTGGCACTCCACCCTTCTTGCTGGCCGACAATCTGGACGAAGAACAGTGATGCTTCCTGATACTTCTCCCCCATCACGGCACTCACTCGTTGCCGAGCAAACTCGACGGCCATCGCACGATCTTGTGGATCAGCAATAGCCGCCAGATCTTCGACAGCAACAATCATGTGGCTGAAAGCTAGGTCGGCGTAGGTCTCGTTTGCGTGCTCAGTTGCATCGATCAGGTCTTGCCAAGCTTGCACAGCAACAGCCTCCCAACCTCGATCGGCAATCTGGAGAGCGTAGTCACACGCATCGAAGCGATCGCCAGTAGTCGGAAGCTGGTTTAACTGCGCAACGGCCAGCGGGAATGTGGCCTTAGCCTCCAGCGGTTTGCCATTGCATGCGTACGAAAGCGCCTTGGCCAGGACAACACCAGCCGAGTATAGGGACACCTGCTCGTCTAGCGTCACGACTTTCGGAACGCGAGGCCTCCAGAACGGCTCGCAGGCGCGAGTGCCTTCGATAACTGGATAGAGACCATCATCAAGATCGAGCCAGGCTCTGGCCACCTCTATTGCGTACTGGGTGGCTCTTTGCCGGGACGCTTCGCTCTTGATTTTCGCAAGCTCGGTAACCGCATTGGCAAGTTCTTCAGCGGCGTCCTCTATGTCGCCATCAAACGCGTGGTTGATGCATTTCGCGATTGTGATTCCGACTTCGTTACCGACTTTCAGGTGGTCGTACATTGAATTCTCCAGATGATTGATTGAGTGGTCTTGAGATGACGTTTTTTAAGTTATCAACCATCTGAAAATATTGCAAGTCGTTGATTTTGTTGTGTTCTTTGTCTTTCATGGACAAAGATAGGCCAAATCCTGCCATCACGATCTTGTTCCAACATGGAAATCAAAATCGCTACAAATTGGCCGTGATTTGCACAAAATTTAGGCAGAAATTGCCATTTATTCCATGACGGAAAAAGGATTGGGGGTTTGTCCGAGCAGGACGAAGATTTGAGGCCAAAAACAGAGGTTAGACGGACTGAAAAATATTTTCAGTTCAGGCGAAATGGTGTTGCCAAGGCGCAACAAAACTCAGTTTTTGACACTTGAACCGGTCGTGACGCGATGCTGGTGGCTCAATCAACTCTGCTCAAAGGAGCAAACCATGAACTTTTCCAACTATCGCAAATGCCCTGTCGAGGGCTGCCAAGTCGTCGTGTTTGATATCGAGCACGACATCTCGGGAATCGGTGACGACATGCAAGATCTAGTTACCGAGGTCGGATCGGACAATCCGTTCGAATGCACGAATTGCAAACACACACAGTGTCTTTGCAAGCATCACGACCTGGATTGATAAAGCTTTGAAAACGGGGCACCATGCTGCCCCTTTTGCATTTGCCAGCGGATAGATCATGACCTTCAAAGACAGCTCAGCACAATTTCAGACCATCGATGTGATGCTGCTTGATCGTGATCCAAAGCATGCTCGCCAGAACATCAATGAAGACACGATTAAGGGGCTGGTGAATTCAATCCAGAAGGTCGGCATCATCCATCCCCTCGTCGTTCGTCCTGCCGATCAGCCTGGTCGCTACACTGTTGTTGTAGGTGAGCGCCGTCGCCAAGCTGCCATCCAGGCTGGCGAGAAGACAGTTCCTGTTGTGATCCGCGCCTGTTCACCGGACGACACACTTGAGATACAGGTATTTGAGAACATCGGCCTTGGCGTTCGCTCAGCCCTAGAGCCACGTGACATGGCCAATGCTATCCAGGCCATCGCCGATCGTTTCACAACGCCTGAAGAAGCTGCTCAACATTTTGGACGTGCTCCTACCTGGTTGAGCCAGGCAACCGCTGCTGCAAATCTGTCCGAGAAGGTCACCGCGTTGCTGGACTCTGGGAAGATCTCAAGCACCAGCGCAGCTATTCAGATCGAGAAGCTGGCCAAGAAGAATGAGGCCAAGGCTGAAACGCTTATCGAACAGATCGAGCAATTGCCGGAGGGAGAAAAGGTGTCGAAGAAGGTCGTCGACAACGCGCTCTCTGAAGAAACGGGGCGAGGCAAAAAGAAGGAAGAGCCTTCTGCTGCTGAGCCTGCTGTTATCGCAGCCCCAATTCCCGTTCCTGTTGAAACTGCTGCGGCCACTGTCACGACACCACCTTGGGAAGAGGCTCCTGCCGTGCCTGCTGCGCCCTCCTCCTCACGAAGCAAGGTCAATCCAAACAAGGTAAAACTGGTAGCTGAACTACTGGGCCTGAGCGACGAAGACGAAGAGGACATCCTCGTTCGCCTAATCGACGAATTCATCGCGATGAAAAACGCTTGACCTTAGCTGGATCGAAATTTCGGAAGCCACTTTTTGGTGGCTAAACTAAGATGGTTTGTAAGGGATGCCACCAGCCTCTGATCTCTGCCAATAACAAATCTCTGGCAATGTTCCGCAAGCCCGATATTTACCCTCCGAACATAGTCGCTATCGCATTCAAGATGTCTAAAGCCTCCTGAGTCGCCATGCATGATGAGGATGCAGGAGCTGGTTAGGGGGAAAAGCACCATGGCATCACTGTTACCAAAGCCTATTCCCCAAAAATTGTTTTCTCGGGGAGCAACGGTGGTCAGCAGAACCGGCGCATCCGTGGTGATGAATGATTTTTTGTCCGAAACGCTATGAACAACCAGCCAGTCTCGACCGGCTAGAACAGGGGCTACGTTGAGAGACATCTTGATGGCTGTCGCAACAGCCCACTTCTCGTTGGTTTCGACAGTCAATCCGTTATTTTGAGCCAACTCGACCATCAACTGGGCTTGTGCTCGCAATTCTTCCGCCGACAAGCCTGCGTGTTCTTTATCCTCAGCGAGTTGAGCTTCAACTACAGCAACATCCGCGTACATCCGTTTTGCAATGTTGGTGATCAAGTCTGAGTTCATGTGCTTGATCGAGTCCACCATGTCTGGTGTCCTCATTGCACCCAGCGCTATGAATATGGCGAAATCAGTTCGTTCCTCAGCGTCAATATCCTGCTTGGCAGCCAATTTCTTGATCACCGATCCTGCCTTTCCTTCGTAATCCGACAACATCGCCTCGACCTCATAGCGCTTGCGGCCAAGGTCATCTTCCATCGTATAGAAATGCCCAATTACCGTGGTGTCCTTGGGCTGTTGATGCCGAATCTCGTCCTTCTCACGGTCAAAAATCGATACCAGCCCATCTTTTGCAAAGCCATCAAGATAGAAGCGAGGCAGATAGTGCTGACGCTTCGGCCCTGTAAGCAATGGTGGTCTAGGCTCGTCTTCTGGGTGAATATTAATTTCTGCGCTAATCATCGTGTTTGCACTCTTCTGAGATGGCTTTGCAAACCAGTTGTACCAAGGCTGGCCGGAAAATCAGCAAGCTCGTACTCCTTGGGCGCACCAACGGTTTCATCGTGAAGGTGCTCAACAGGCAGAACCTCAACAATTTCAATTTTGGACTCGTTCAACACGATGACCGATGGACCAAACTGATAAGCGTCAGTGAATGGACCGTCACCGTCGTAGATGACATCAAAGCCTGTTCGTCTTAGGAAGTTGTAGGTATAGGTCTCCAACTCCATAGGCGGAAGTTGCATATTTCCAAAGGGCAACGTCTTGAATAGGTTGCCAAACCAGTCTCTGTGAGACTTTGCCAAATAATTGGCTAGGGGAAGTGTTTCCCAGTGCTGCTGGACCTCTGGAGACTGTTCTGAAATCGGCTTCTCTTTGTCCAACATTAAAAATGGCCCGTTCATTCGGCAGACATAGACCAAAGGACTCTCAGTGCCAGGCGCATATGAAGAAGCGTGGTTGTAGGCTCCTTTGAGGCTTTCGGTAAAGTAAAAGCCAACGCAAACCCCGCCCTCTCCTGTGCCAAAGAATGAAGGGTCAAACTTGCTGAAAGACTTGCGGGTGCCGTGGAAGAGAAGCATGGAAATTCCTAAATCGTGTTGGTGATGGGATGTATAGCGACATCCTGTCGATTTAGTCACTAGCTCCTGGCTTAACACGATACAAAGTCCTGAACCGCCCATCCGATAGCGGCTCATCCAAGACGTCAAACATCTCGGAGCCAATCAGCAGCTTTTTCAGTGTCTTGTAGCCGTAGCGCTCCTTGAGCGCCTTTACCTCGTCCGGCAATTCCTTGGCAGCCAGATCCCCGGCATGGGCCAGATAGGTCCAGCCATCTTTGCGGGAAAATTTTTGGGCTACCTCGTTTAGAAGTTCGATAAGAGGGCTGGACTGGATCCACATCAACTCGAACTGCTTCTCGTATTCGGGGCTTTTAATAAACTCTTGGAGATACCGTCTGCTCTCCTCGACTCCCTCGATGTTTCGCTTCAGGTGCTCGAACATCGGGAGCACCTTCTCGCGCTGGGTATCCAGGTAGGCAAGCGCTTGGGCCATCGCTTCATCTGAACCCGGCTGCCAGCGTGGCAGGAAGTGATGCACAAGCGCGTTTCGCTCGTCGGTCATCACTTTGAGGTCGTTATGCAGGGAGTCCAGAAACTCCTTTTCGACAGACAATCGGTACGAGAAGGAGAACCACCCTGCGGGCCGCTCGACCTCTGGAATCTCCTCGCCCGCGTCGTGAAGGATTTCCGTCTTGTATTTTTCGACCAGCACACCAAGCGTCTTGGTGCTGATGCATTCTGCTTGCGCCTTCGCGTTTGCCTGAAGTGTTTCTGCTGTACCGCTGTGTTGGTGGCTGGACAGTAGAAACTTCAGGAAGTGCTCGATCTGCTGAAAGATCACCAGATTGCGGCCTACGCGGCGCAGCACTTCGTCTGATGTTGGGGTGCGGTCAGTGCTCAAAGAAAAAGCCCGGATGGTTGGTCCGGGCTATTTTACTGGCATAGCTTAATGACTGGTTTGCCTACTTGGGATTTCCCATCAGCATTTCTGACGCTAGCTCTATCTTTTCATCCGGCGAAGCGTTGAGCCATACATCCGATAAAAGCAACTGAGCAACCTGCGGATCGTTCGGGTTGGCATATACGCTCTTGGCGATTTCAATCAAACCAGCCCTTTTTACTATATCAGGAATGATCGACTTTCCTTTTTCGATCGAACCATGGATCTGAAGACCTTCACCGGGCAATGCCTCAATGACTGTCCATTTACCATTGCTGCTGTAAGCAAGGTCACATCCAGCACCATGAAATGAGAGCCAGTGAAGGTTCTCTGCGTATTCCTCTGCAAGCTGCTCTTGGGTGATACCGTCAGGAAGGCTTGCGGCAGGAACACCATTCTTTTCGAACAGGCCTGACGTCTGATTCCTGATGTAGAACGAAGGCAACTGGATGCCCCCGACGTTTATTTCGATAATTTTCTTCATGATGCTCTCCAAAAGGCACCCAACGGGTGCCACTTGATTGGTTTAGCCGCGACGAACCCCAACAAGGTGACCCTTCTCGAATTTGAGGGTCAGCGTTTCCTTGCCGATGATCGTCGCGTAGGAGCGGCCTGAGCTGAATTCGGTGATCAGCTCAAGCTCTCCTTTTTGGTTGCGATTAGTGAAAAACTGGACTGGCATTAGTCGACGATCAGGTCGGGAGCCTGGTGCTTGTTGTCTTTTGCGCTCAACCAGTGGATTAGAGCCACTGACGCTACAAAAGCTGAGGCTTCAAAGGCCAACATCCAGTAGTTACCGGCCAGGTTGTATTTGCATTCGAAACCAACGCCGATGGCACTGGAACCGCAAACCACAACACCTTTAATCTTTCCGACAATCAGAGTTGCCACCGACGAAATCATCAATCCAGCCAGAACGGAAAGAGTCTTGCTGGGCTTAGCAGAAACAGACTTGTTGCTCATTTACATCTCCTAGAGGGTTGCAAGGATCCGGAGTGGATACCTTCCCTATACTTGGGGGAACGACGTCACAGAAAGCGGTCTCGTCTTCCGCTGTTGCCATGCACTCCTCGCAAAGCAACTCGTCGCCATTGCCATGTTCATCACCGCATGCAGGGCAGACAGCTACCAACGACAGGCACTGATCGGACAGGATCGCGTAATCCGGGAAATGGCTCATGGCTAAGGAATGCCGCGTCGGATTGGGCTGTTGTTGCCAGCCTGATAGTGGTCGATGCGAACCACAGCAAGGGCAGGTACAGGCATCGCTGCAAAGCCAAGCCAGTTCTTGAGAGCCGACAACGGCTTCGACACGACCTTGGCAACAACTGGGGCAATGGCCTCGGCAACCTCGGTGACGACCTCGACCACTTCAGCAACCACATCGCGAACAATGCCGACACCCTTCTTGATTTCGCGCATGACGGCTTTGTAGCCCTTGCCGACAACTGCCTCGTAGACCTTTTCTTGCGGCACGTCGCCGAAGATCGTTTTCTCGAAGCCACCCAGAGCAATGATGTTGCTAAGCCAGACGCTGCGCTTTTCGGCCTTGACCACTTCAGGGTCACGCTTCCAGGCATAGAAGCGGAGTTCTCCATCAGCATCCCGCTCCTGGTGGATGACGATGAGGCCTTTCCTCTCCCAAGCGACGAGCCTCGACATGACGTTCTGCTCAGTGTCGCCGGTCTCCTCGATCAGCTTCACGACGAGGCTATCGACAGAGAGACCTTGTTTTTCGGTCTCAAGCGGCAGATTGATCATGGCAAACCTCTTTTGTGTAATTTAAGGAATTGAATACATTTTATTACTCGTAGTGTATTTTAACAATACAAATTGTGTGTCGTATTTGTAGCAGCGGAACATATTCGTAACCAACTGAATTGCGCAATCCACAAATAAAAAAGGAGGGGAAATCCCCTCCTCCTTGGTTGCCCCACAGTCTTCTCTGCCAAGCCATTTCAGGCGTTCAGATGGCCTCAACGCTTTCGAGATAGAGATCAGTCAGTCGATCAGAGACCTCTTTGTAGCCACCGCTGACTAGCATCGGAGTCTTGCCCAATTCCTTAAATCGAGCATTTGCTGATTCGACATTCGGGCGACCGGTGATCAGAACGACGTGATCAGCGTGCTCCCCTGCTCGAAGGATCCAGGCCAAGTCGTTGGATGGGACAAACTCGAAGGTAAATTCCTTCTCGAACTCCTTGCGCAGCTTGGCTTCGTCTTCGGCTGTCATGCCGGTTACGCTGACGCGCAGCTTTTTCGGCCTGACCAGAGCTGCAACCATCTCGGTCGTCGTTGTGGTGATCGACTCGATATCAAGGGTGCGCAAGCGCTCGACCGATTTAACAACAAGTTGAGCTGGTATCTCGCGCAGCAGCTCCTCGACGAAGATTTCTACGCCCAGGTCTGAAACCGTATTTGCGACTTCCTTTGCGACAGCAAGAGCAAATGGCTTGGCAATAAGACGAATTGCTTTGCGGAAGTCCTCGCTACCTTCCATCTCAACCGCACTGTTTTGCTCCGGAATTGCAGGCTCAACAGGTTCCGGCACAACAACCTTTTCTGCCTTTGCTGTCTTGGTTTTCGGCTTGATCAGCGACTCAGCGTACTTAATGCCTGCATCGGTCAGGAAGTACACGAACGGCCTCGTTTTGCCACCTGGCAGTTGGACTCGATTGAGTTGTCCCATCGTCACACCGATCACGAGGAACTTCTGCAAAGTTGAGTTCCGCATACCGAGAAGCTTCACAAGATCGGCAGCGGTCATTTCCCCCGCTTCGAGCAATGCTTTGACGATGTGATCAAAGGTGCTTTGAGATTGTGCAGTAAATTTTTTCATAGCGATTTCCCTGCTTACCAGTTCATGTCCACGCGGGTCAGATGCTTGCTTCCTTTGACCCAAACGACGCCTTCGTTACCCATCAGGCCCATAATTTCGTAAATGGAACCGTGCTCGCAGACATCGACAAGGGCCGTTGCCGTCTGGAAGTCATGTTTGAGAGCAACAATTGCAGAGGCTTGTGTAATTGCCTGTCGCGTTGTGTCGTCAGCGTGCTCGAACGTGGCCAGTTGCGGCTTCTGTCCGAACTTCTCGTACGTATCGATAAGGGTCTGTGAAACCAGGGCGCTCAGGTCGGCATCACCAACAATGGCGATAGTTCCGTTTTCTGGCTGGACGGCTTCAGCAAGGTTGATTGCGGCAAGAGAGAAGGGAATCACCCCATCTTCGACTTGCGAAATAGCTCGATGCATTTCGTGTTCTCCGTAAAAATTGAAATGGATGTAGCGCGATGCCGCGCCAACCCCACGTAGGGGAAGGCGCTGACGCTAGATGCCGTTCGGAGAACTGCCGCAATTCGCTTTCTGAATGGCCGTTTTCGGCCATTGGGGAAGCAAACTACCCGAAATCAGGATGGTTTTCGAGGGGCCTTGTAGTTAGGGATGATCAGAGACAACCGTGTGATCGCTTCAGCTTTGCCCTTGTTGGCGTCTTCCATCAGCACCTGGACGGCGGCAGCCCGTGTGATCGTTGAATCATCCTGAATCGCCCCCTGCTTACGAAGTGCGCTGGCCAAGCCTGCAACTCGACGAAACAGAATCGAATCGGTCAGTACGAGGTTGTCGATCAATGCCAATTTGTCGCTTTCCAGGGAGGCAACTGCATTGAAGGCAGGCTGACTCTCCTTGAGAGAAACGCCGCTCATATTGAGAGAGCCAAGTGCTCCGCCAGAGACGCAGCCGGTAAGCAAAGTTGCCGAGCACAGAGCAGCAGCGAACGCAGAAACGCGAAGGATTTTGAGCATTTTGGAATCTCCAGAAGTTAGTTAATTTGATTGAGTTTTCCGACTTCAAAACCCGCATGCTGAACAGCCTTCGCGGACTCAATGAATCCGCTACCGTAGTAGCCCCCAATGGCATCACCCATGGCCTTGATGTATTCAGATTGAGCTAACTGGAAGTCATCACTACGAACCACTTCTCCCTCAAACCCTTGTGACGACAAGGACAGGGCGGCTTTGAAAGCAACATTCCCTGCCTGCCTTTTTTCGCTGGCTGAAAGTTTTGAATGCAGCAACGCCACTTCGGCGTGCGCCCCTGCCCGCCCGGCGTCAATTCCAGCGCCATTGCTTGCTGACAACTGAACTGCATCAGCGATCGCGTTTCGCGCAATTTCGCCAATGTTTGAGCCTTGGGAGGCCGTTTGAATGGCCTGCTGCATCATCTGCAAGCTATGCTCTGTGCTTCGCAGGCCTGCTTGTCCATGCGCCTGGCTCGCCTTAAAACCAGCCTCCGTTTTCAACGCTTCGCTCTCGCTCGCACTAAATGCCTTGTTGTGTTTTGCTAGTGCGTTCTGGGCTTTTGACTTCTTTTCGCTCAAGTTCGCCCAGGTTATTTCGCCCTGCTTGCGCTTGAGTGTGTCGCCAGTAACGACGAATACGACATCATCAAAGCGGGCAATGCGAGCAACATGCTTCATCTCGGTTTTTGCCTCATCGTACTCAGCCATCTCAGTCACCAATTTCTTCTCGCCTGGCTTAATCTGCGCGATCTCGCTGGCCAAACCAGAAGAGATGAAAAGAATTTTGCCGATGTCGACATTGCGAATTTGTAACTGCATCGTTTTGGCATTCACCAGCGTCACTTCCACCTTGCCGTAATCACGGCAGTACGCTCCTTGGATGGCAGAAAGGCCTTCAATCCCGTCTTTCTCAAACACACCAGGCGCGGAATCGAAAATTGCCTCAGCCACGCTCGAACAGCTCTTCTCAGAGACTGGAAATCCTGCAAAAGCACTGCCAGCGGCTGTTGCGGCAAGAATTGCTGCAATAATGGTTTTCTTCATAATGTTCTCCTTGGATATGGATTGGGTTGCGCATACCGTCTGAATTGACTGCCGCAGATCGCTTTTCGAAGGCCAGAGCCTTTGAGAAGTGGACTGAACCGCCTGACCGTCTGTTCCGGCCGGCCAGGGGTCTGCACATTCCCGATCCCCTGTCGGTTAAGGAGCCAGCGAATTCGCTGAGCGCATGTGCAATACGCTTAACCACCTGTACTGATTTAATTGGTTGGACGACCTCGCATAAAGCGGTGTTGGACATATCGACCAAGTTACCCCTCGTTTTACAAAGCCAAAATCAGTCTTCGCAGGGGCGGATGCCTTTCGCGCTGCACTCGTAGGCAGCGTTCCAGCGATCCCCCGTCCCGTTGTAGTCAGAGACCCTGACCCCGTGATAACACTCGGAGCAGTTGCGCTCGACGGTACCGGCCTTGTTCGTGCAGCTACCGGCGCGATGCGGGAAGCTATAGGCATTGCAGTAGCAGTTGGTCTGCTTGCGAGGAGCCTTGATCGAGGTGACGGTGATGATTTGCATGATGTTCTCCAAGAAGTGTTTTCTTTCTTGGTCGAACGACCGCACCTAATGCTGCTGTGATGTAGCATTCCGGCAATTAATCATCATCACCAGACCTTGAGCACCAAGCCCCCTCCCTCATTCGGTCGTGCCGGACGCCCTCGCAAGATTGATTTCTCAGACCTATTTCTTTGGGACACAGCAATCGAGCTTGAGCTAACTGGCTTTTCCCTTTCTGAGCTGTTGGGAGAGGACAACCCGGCCATGCTTGCTCTGTATCAGGACACGCGGCGCAAGAAGAAGATCAGCCTTGAACGGGCCAAGGCAGTTTTGCCAACAGCCATGGAAAACCTCGGTTTTCCTTGGGCTGACGAATTCTCGAAGGCGCTTGATGGCAAAGAATCAGAAGTCGGCAACCTGGGTTCATGGCGAAGCTACATTTACGGATGCTCGAATAAAGGTGACCAGTGGCCCCCCAAGCTCAATGCCATTTCGCAGCACTTCGTCGACGTTGAGGAAGCACTAAAGGAGCCAACCAAGGCTTGGGTCGCAGATGACCTTAACCGGTGTGCTGACCTGCTAGAAGCCGCCCCGATCATGGAACTGTATTTGTGGCCGGGGGCGGTCGACCGACTGCGCAACGCATCAACTATCGAACAGCTGACCGGCCTGCGATGCATGGTAATGATTGAGCTGATGCTGAATCTAATCGCAGCAATTGACGCTCAGGCGACCGTAGATGGTCTCTCTGCAAAGCCAGAATTTGATGGTCTGTTCCCTGATCTGTCGGCAGAACAACTGGGTCAGCCAAACGCCCTGTTCTTTGACTGGCTAGCCGATTACTCGGGCGCTGGTACCGAACTGGCCAGCTTCATCCCTCAGATAAACAAACCCGCGATGGACTTCGATATCGGCTCGGCCAGGCGACAGCTTCGGCGCTGGAAAAGCGGTGAAACCTTCCCATCACTCGATGTGCTCGATGCGATGTTTCGCAAGCTGTACGGCGACAAGGCCATAGAGAAGGGAAATCCTCGACGCAAGGATTGGGGATTGAGCTGGTTTAAAGCTACAGCGACTCGGCGCATCAACTTCATGATGGGGATCATCGGCCCACTGAGTCGGTATCGTGAGCCACTGTTCCCATTTGGCTTTGAGACAGTCCATGACTGGAGAGTAAGCCGCTACCTGCACTGGTACAGGTATTGGCTCCCCCTCCTCAAGCCTGCCGACTGATTACTTCTTGCCGCCCGTAGATCCCTTGCCTGCTCCGCCGCTCTTCGCTGCAATGCTTTGAGCCTTGGCTGCAAAGCTGCCAGCCGGGATCTGACCGCCGTTACCCTTGGCGGTGGCACTGGTGATACGGCTGACGGCGGCTGCGTTAAACGGGGTACCTTGCTTGCTCATGGTGTTGCTCCTTGTAGGTTGTGCCGGTGTTGGCGATACGGATTCTCATACCGCACCGGGCATTGCAAGGAGGACAGGGTTTGTCCGTAAACCGTCTGGCTGACTCTGATGCCGATGGGCTATAGTGCTCGTTTTCGCACTTCCTACAGCATCATGGAAACCCTCGACGGACTCGCCATCTCCGGCCCCCTGTATCTGATCAGCGCAACGCAGGCCTGCAACCTTTGCGGTAAAGAAAACACCATTGCTGCCTTGGCCACGAAGGGCCTGATTGACCCTGATGAGCCTCAGGAAGACGGCGATGGTTACTTGCTAAGCTACGTCGCAGACTTGCCTGCCGATGTGCTGGATGCAGTCACGAAACGCCACCCCAACTTCGAGATTCGCCACAGCCTGACCGCCGAGAGCGACTATTACATGACGATATGCGAGTGCGGAGGTCACTACGGCGACCATTATGTGCAAAAGCAGATTCTCAACCAAGCCTTCCGTGCGCCCGGCGAACTCCAGATCGAAAAGCTGTTCGATACTGGCAACTGGACAATCCCCTGTGGCTACAGCCCGAGCTTGGAAGTTGGTGATTTGCTGGACGAACGCAGCAACATCAGCAATTCATGAACGACAAGCCCAACCGTTCGAGAAAAACCCCTCCCACTGAGCTTGAAAAGCTTGGAGACACAGGCTTTAAGGGTGCCCTGAGCTTTGTGAATGGAGGGTCAATTCTTTACGATTTGCTCAAGTTGCGCAAAGAAACAATGCGCGAAGCCGTTCGGAAAAAAGACGAGGAAACCCTCGATGCTTTTTTTGCAGATCTTCTTGATGGGAACGCTGCAATTGATCCTGCCCAGGCAGATGCACTGATTGACGATCGAGACTTCCATTCCATTCTTCGAGCTTGCGTTGCCGACATCGAGGCAGAAAAGGGTGAAGCGTATTCATCACTAGCAAAATCGATTGCTGTTGGAGCTGTTCCTAACAACTGGAAGCGTCACTTTATCCTCTCGCTGAAAGATATTTCGCTTCAAGAACTGGTCAGTCTTCGAACCGCGTTCGTGGCAAAACATTTCAAGCTGGTTCCCCATGGGGCAAATAGCGGATCCACCGTTCAAGAGTCAGACTTCTTGAAACAAGGCGAGCCAGGCAGCTTTCAAAGTATTGCCATACAAAATCTAACCAACAGAGGTTTTATCCATAACGGCAAGCTTTCGACTACCGGCGAAGATTTCATCCGTGCTTGTACATCCAGCGTACGACTGACTCCATCAGCCATTGGATACAAGGAATGGTCTGGTCAGAACATCGCAATTATTTCCTACGAGCTTGGTGATAACCACATCGCGAAGCTGACAGAGAGAGTTGGTAATGCCCTTTGGCACTACCAGATCAAGTCTTCGACCGTAGCAATTACCAAGTCCAGTCAGCAGCAATCAAGTTTGTTCAGCACCCAAGGTGTACTGTTGCTTGGCACAGAAACAAGAGGCCTTGATGAGCATGCTCAGGCACTTTGCGATTTCGCGTCAAAGGTGCCTCTTGTTGTCGTTCAACTTTCAGACCAATGCCCGCCCCTACCTCCGGAGATCAAAGTATCTAAAGTGATCGCGTACGAGAGTGACATTCAGGAAACAATCAAAAATCTCACTTCTTCCATCCTCGATTTCCGCAACGCCAAAATAAATTCATGAGCAACGCAACGATCGTCTGGGCCAACGACCTCAATGGTGTCGCACGCTATATCTTGGAAGTGCAGACAGGCCTCGACTGCAATTGCGTTTGCCCTGGCTGCGGTGCCCGGCTTGAGGCGGTCAATGCTCAAAACCCGTACTGGAAGAAGCGTCCGCACTTCCGCCACTACCAAGCGCCGGAGCTAGATGACTGCGCAACGAGCGCGGTTCTGACGGCTGCCAAAGAAATCGTCAAGTCGATCACTGAATTGAAGCTTCCCTCTTTCGAGGTCACTCAAGAGGTCGAAACGCCATCCGGCAGAAAATTCACCGGCAAGGCAAAGGTCGCTGAAGAACTCGTCCAGGTCACGGCTGCCGAATTCATGGATTCCACCGACGCCATCCTGACGTTGGCCGATGGCCAGAAGATTCGGCTTCGTCTGGTTGCCACAGCAAGGCGATCATCTGATCCAACTGAACCAGTGATGGGCGAGATCGCAATCGATTTGACGGATCCTGTTCTCCAGACGGCTGATCCTCAGACGCTTCGAGAGCACATCACGCTTTCTGGCTCAGCAAGAAGGTGGTGTCATTTTGCCGACGCTCAGGCTCTGGAACGGCTGGCACTGGCTGATGCAAACGCCCAATGGGAAACCTTCGTGGCGAGGACTCCAGCACCGCCCCCGGAGAACAAGTTCCAATCTGTTGTTCGCCCAGAACCCAAGCTTTTCCCGCCTTCGCAACCTGTCAAGCAGCACGTCCCGGTCAGTGACATGGCAGGATCACTCCGGTCGCTCAATCGCCGCGACAAGGTTGTGCGCTGCTACTGGTGCGCAAGCCCTCCCGATACAAGCAAATGGGGGGCACTGATTCCAACGTGGAGAGCAATGTTTGGTGAGCAGTATTACGACTTGCTTGACGCTGCAATGACGGCTCGTGATGCCAATCAGAACGCAACCGAAGCACTGACAGCCACTGCCAATGCTTACGGCTACTCACCTCAAGCTATTGCAGGGCTTTGGAGTGCTGCCCAGATTGCTGTACGTTGAATAGCTGAAGACTCGACGACTCTTTGCCTGATGGCTGATCGTCAAAAGCGATGAGCTTTACAGCGTACTCGCCAGCTTCTGTTGGAATCGGGAAAAGCGCCGTTGTGTTCGGAACGAATAGGGCTGCCGGGTCGGTTTCGATCATGTTGTACTGCTTGCCGTTCGCTTTGATCGAAACTTCGCCGTACGGCTTGGGTTCTCGAAACGCGCCAACCTTATAAATTGCCGCTTTGAGCATCAGTGGCTTACTGGTGTGGTTCGTTGCAAACGCGAAGAGAGAACCGTTCTGGACCTCCTTGCCAAAAGAGACCACGATATCATTGGACGAGGTTGAAGCCGCCGAAGCGACTCCAAACGCACTGATCAGGCACGCTGCGATAAGAGCTTTAATCATGATGTCCCCCTTATTCCGGTTTATGGATGCCCTGCTTCGAGGTCTTTTTCAGCTCGACTTCTGCCTTTTTGATCCGCTCCGGAATGAGTGAAGCATCACTGAAAGTCACCTTCGCTTCCTGCCCAGTCAGCAAATTTGTGATTTGGTGCGGCTGTGGATTCGTCCAGGTAATCACCATCCAGATGACGGCAAACGCGGCAAAGATAGGCAGAGACATGACCGCAATAATGATGCGAGCGTCGATGCGCTCAGATTCCTCAACCTTGCTGACCGCGCTATCGAGAAGGGGGTAGGTAAATTTGCACATGCTGTATTTCTCCTGATTGGGTGTTAGTCCAGAGTAAGGCCTGTTTTGCAAAGCCAAAATTGGCGGGAGTGCCCCGCAGGACTCTTGGCCGGACGGAAGCACGTAAGGCCTGTTTTCTTCGAAGTTAAAGCTGGATCGGAGAAGCCAACATATCGGGATGGCAAATTTTGGACTTGGGTTTTGGGATGTAGCTTGGTCTGGATCAATCACAACCAAGGAGCCATTTATGCCGCGTCACCCTGCCAAGCCCAAAGCAATCAGTTACCGCCGCCGCGAAGAAATTCTTCTGGCGGAGGTCTTCTCTCGCCCCGAATGGACAAGTACGGCGGCGAACGGAAAACGGCTACAGGTCAACACTCGCCGCGCTGTCACGGCAATCGGTGAGGTCATGGCCATCATCAAACGATTGCCGTATTCGCATCAGGTCGAGCTACAAGCGGATCTTGACCAGCTCCAAGCTAGCTCCGACCTCCTCGCTCACGTTGCGCGGGTTTTTGAGCTTGGCAAGGAGAACTCTGAACGGGCGGTCAAACGTGCCGAAACCGAACGTGTTGCAAAGAGGAAAGCCGATATCGAGGCTCTGGCAAAAAGGATGTTTGGCGAAAAATTGGATGCTGACCTAGTGAAATCGGTCGGGGAAGATCTGCTGGAATTTTCCAAAGACGAAGTTGCATACGCTTACGCCCAAAGTTTGGGATTTGACGGTGGCCGATACTATCCAGACAAGCATTGGGAACTGCGCAACGCAGTCACTGGCCCAGCACCTCGCCTTGCTCTGTTGCTGGCGACCGAGCGCATGGATGGTATGGAACGCGGGCATTCCTACAAGCTCGACAATGGCCGTCACTGCATGAGCTTCGGATGGCTTGATTTCGAAGCCTGGCGTGCCAAAAAAAACGGCGGGACTAGCCCGCCGCAAGTTACTGCATCGAAAGGTACATCATGAAACACCGGGGTTACGTCGCCAGCCTCAAACTGGCGGTGACGTTGCTCATTTGCGCATAGGCTGCATCAAGCCATTCGGTACGCGAACGAACTGGATCCTTTGGCGACATATCTTCGAGTCGCTTTTCGCGGAGGTAGTAGCCGACACTGCTTCCTCCGTTTGTTGAGGGATGACTGAACGCCCCCAGGACTTGTTCTTTGCGAAGGAAACCGTTCTGGACAGCGTACTCAAGTGCTTGCTCGGGGCATTTGCCAAGTCCAATGTACATAGCGTCAGGATTAATTTCGGTCAGGCTTGGCAGGAAGCAGGACTCAAAACAATCGCGGAAAATTTTGCAGGCCAGCACCTCATCAAGGTCTCCAGCAAACGGCTTGATCGTCAGCTTGCCCTTGGCGCGGGTCTCGTAAAAGGCCGCATGCGGTACAACCGACGTCGAATGCAGAAGGTGAGCATTACTACGCCAAAGCGAGTTCACGTCACCGATTCCGAGAATGCGATCGAATCCGAAGTGATTGAGCATTTTGACCAGGTTCGGCCTCATGGTCTCGGTGCTGAATGCCCCCAGCTTCTTGACCTCAATCTGCGCCTGCTCGGCAGTCTTGCCTGCATTGATCATTTTTTGCGCGGCATCGTAGGCCTCGCCAATCTGATTTGGGCCAGGGGTGATGCCGACGATCACCAGCTTAGCAGCCTTGTTCACATGCTCAAACGGCACGTACTGAAGGGAATACTTCCCTTCTTTGCCAAGCAAGAATTGAGGGTTGTTGGCCCCTGCCGCTCCGTAGCGAGCGAGGCGATCAGCGAATTCTGAAAACATATTCCGGTTCATGTGTGCTCCTTGTTTTTATTGGACGGAGCGAAAGATATCAACCGGAGTTAGGCACCAAAAGCCTTTTTTGCAGAAAACTGAAAAATCGCCAATTAAGGTGCTTAACACATTGATTTAATGACGTTATATATCTTGACGTCATCTATGTGAAATTCGTAATTTGACCTATCCTCCCCCTCTTTTAGACCAATCAGAGGGCGGATATGGCTGACGAAATCAAACTTGGAAGTACGGTCAAAGACAAGGTGACGGGATTGATTGGCACCGCAAATCAACTGCGCGAAACCCTGTTTGGTACGCGACAAATCGGCATCCAACCCATGGGTGACGGCAAGACAATTCCTGATCCGTATTTCGTGGATGTCCAGACCATTGAGGTAATTGATGCAGGTCTGTCCGAGTCTGCCTGCCAAAACCCAGATCATCCTGAGGTCAATCTTGGCGACAAGGTACGCGACGTAACGAGCGGCGAAAAAGGAATCGCCACTTCACGACTTACATTCATGAACGGCTGCGTGTACTTTGCAGTAACGGTGAAGGCTAAAGGTAAGCGTGACGCACAGAAATACGTCAGCAACCACAAAGCTTTGGAAGTCATTCTTCCCGGAGCTTTGAGCAATGCTCCAACGTCCAGTTCAGGCGGCCCGTCGACAAAGGCGTTTCGTCAGGAAGACTGCTGAAATCATGGCAACCAGCCAGGTCATCATTTTTAACGCCGATCTGCCGCTTTCGTTAAGTGGCATCGCCGAGGAGACCGGTCGGCTGGTTGCGCAGTCTCTTCTATATCCACTCGAAAAGAGCGAGCTAGTCGCGTGGAGAGAAAATAGATATGCCGTAGTACCGTACAAAGCCACTGCGACCGTTTTGCTATCAAAGGTTGATCAGGCGCGTGACTCGCTGATCCGTACCGCTTACTTTAGCGACAAATTTGGAATCATTTCAGCGGCAGCTATTGGCCCAGCAGACGAGCAGTCTCTAGCCGCAATATTCGAAGGGCTTATGACGATATGAGCCGTCCCCCGCCCCCTTCCCTCGAAGAGCTGGTTACTCACGCTCTCATCACCGCAGAGCACATCCTTGGCCGTCTCGATCGTGCTGACGATCACCCAGCCGCAGCGGTACTCAAAGAGAAGGCCATCGGCATTGCATCTGATGGAGAGGCAACAGAGAAAGTGCTTTCCGATCTTGAGATGCTGACAGACCAACTGCGCAATGAGGGATGGCTTCGGTGTGTTGCGAATGAGGGCTTCGAGGAAGTGCTAATGGTTGGCGAGGTTTATAGAAGGCAAACCTGCACTGCTGGTCCGAAATTCGTGAGGATCGATAACGAGGACGGCGGTTGGACTTACCCAGCCAAGTTGTTTGTGGCGCTATGAAGCTTGAACTACAGCAATCGCTGTCCTCCGAGGCTGAGTACGAATTTGCTCTCGCTAGGGCTGAGGCGTTCTTCGATCTACCCGAAGAGCCAGACCCGGATTCACAGGAGGGGAATGAATTCGTGGCTTTGATTGCTGCTATCGAGGCTTACGAGGCGATTCACTATCCGATTGCCCCCTAATCAACCATGAGAATAATTGACTCATCGACCAAGGTTGAATGGATTGACACAGCCTAGGTCAAAAGAAATTTTCGGTGCGACTCCTGCTTTTTCAACGAAAGGGATGTCCCCCCTTGAGGTTAGAGATCGCATCCAGCAGTTTTTGGAATCCAACAAACAGAGTTTTATTCGGTCTTCTGTCGCCGCGACGGGAAGAGATGACGAATGATGCAGACTCGCAACTTATAGAGATGCTGATGCCATCACTGAATGCGATGCTCAAGCGAGCCAGTAAAGCGATAAATATGCGGAAAAACAAACCTATCGAGAAGCATGCAGCGCAGACTATGGGCTGCCTTGGAGGTGCCCCGCTGGAATCTGCGGATTTGCCCTCAAAAACTAAGCTTAGCAAAGAGAATTCCCAGCGACTGCTCAGACATATGGAAGAAGATCCGCCAAATCCGCTAGCGAAGTCATCCCTTGAGCGAGGTAGAGATGTCGTTGCCCATATCAATCACGGCAAAACATTTAAGATTCGAACAGCCAACGTTCCTGCTGTCTCTCCGGAAGCATGGGAAAAACTGGAAACGTTGGCCAGGAATCCAAACGGAAGGGAAAAATACCCCGAACTGATCGAAAGCGACGAAGAGTCGAGGAAAAAATGACTCAGTACCACTGGACCAGCTACTCCACGCGAGTCCCCAAGGGCAATGACGCTCTTGGGGTGAATGTGGAGAAGCAAATTGAAGGACTTAAAACGGGCGCTCCGGCGTCATCATGTTGCACGGCTCAAGAAAAGGCGTAGGTGGTTTCACGGAACTGACCAGTGGCAGAACGCAAGATGGATCGGCAAAGCTGTCCATACCCCGCAACTCTGTAGCTGCTGGATGTGTGGAAATCAGCGGAATTTGTACGGACCAACAGTCCAAGAATTGAGATGGAAGGCTGGTAGTTACGACTTATGATTAACCTGTATTCAGGTAAAACGTGCCGCTCCAATGTGCATCGCACACGACCGCACGAGCTTGCCTGGAGTAGTACCCACCCCGGCCTTGTGAGCCGGGGCATAAAAAAGACCGCCCGTCTGCCCAGCGGTCTCAAAGAATGGAACAGGGTTTGGTCTCAAGCCCTGCGGGTCCGAGCGGCACCTTCGAGCGAGGTCATGGCTGTAAGAGCCGAATATCGCTCAGCTAGGCATCGGCTGGCATTTTGTATAATTAACTTTGAGCGGGAACCAATACCGGCACAATTGGAGTGCCGCTATCTCTCGGCAAATTTAGGCGTGGACCGGAACAACCGAAAGGCTCCCCCGCGCAAAGTGCTGGCCTCTTGCACAAATGAGGATTGGAACTTTGCTACCCAGGACAAGTGCAGCCAAGCGCTGAAAACTGTCCTGGGGTGTTCCTTGGTAATGAGTGTGAATGAGTCTCCCCGCTCTTGAAATCCAGATGAGACCCGCGTTGCACCCGCCATGGTCAGTTCGTAAAGAACAAGTAGTGGCAGACCAGATAGCGGCTGGCCACTTTTTCTCGATTAAAGCCAGCGCACAATGCCAAGCACGCTGCTGGCGGTAAAACCTGCCTGCATCGTCAACAAGCCCCAAGCTTTCTGGCGCAAAGCAAAGGCGATCCAAAATAAGTTTGAGACAAGAAAAGCAACGAAGCCCCAGCCGGAAATCTGGGTGTTTAGAGCGAGCAGGAAAGCGCCGACCAGGCCCATCACGGAGCCGGTCCATTCGATAGTTTTCTGATTCATCATCGGGCGATTTTCCCACATGGGGGCGGTATGATTTGCCAATGTGCGCAAACTACCTCCCCCCAAAGTTCGAGCATTTTTCGTTCTTTGACCTTCCGCCCCCGGATTTCAGCCTGAGTGAGGCTTACCCCGGCAGCCGCGCACCTACTCTGACGAATTTCGATCCCAAGCTTTGGGTTCCTGCTTGTTTTGGGCTAGTTCCTGGCTGGGCGGAAACTCCTGCCCTCGCCCGCAGCACCTACAACGCACGATCAGAGACCGTTGCTGAGAAACCAAGTTTTCGGACTGCATGGAAAAAGCGGCAGTTCTGCATCATTCCCGCTGACTGCATCTTCGAGCCAAATTATGAGTCCGGAAAACCGGTTCGCTGGCGAATCGAGCGTGCTGACCGGAAGCCTTTTGGCATTGCTGGGATATGGGAACGAACGCAAAAAGAAGGCTTGCCTCCCTGGTCAATGAGCATGCTCACCATCAATGCCGATGACCACCCGCTGATGCGGCGCTTCCACAAGCCAGGTGATGAAAAGCGCTCAGTCGTGGTACTCGATGACGACGCTTGGGACGACTGGCTCAGCGTCAAAAACGAGGGAGAAGCACGATCAATGTTGCGGTTGTTTGAGCCTGAGCTGATGACCGCCAAGGAAGATCCCCGTGGTGCCAAAAACGCCAACGCTAGCCTGGATTTGTAATCAACAATTCACGTTAAGCTTGCGATTGTGCCTTCCTACGCCAATCCAGAACATACAAGACCTTTGTATCTGACAACTTCAACACAGCGGATTTATTCAAAGTCGCCTCAGCGATAGGACCATATTTCTTTATCTCATCAATCGCAATGAAAGTTTGCTTATTTGAACCGCCATACAACAAAATCATATTAGAAACAGCGGCGTTCTCAATATTCTTGAAAAGCAACGAATCGTGAATTAAGAAAGGCACGTTTGCGCTAAGAAATATCGACCAATCAAACAAGATCAGGTTTGAGTAGGCTTTACCAGTACCAGTATCCTCAAATATTTCAAACTCATAGTTTGAGTTTTTTAAGGCCAAACTTGGACTCTTTCTAACTGGACCATAAACAATCGACGAAAGATCTTGAAGTTTCTTATTTATAACAACTTCAATTAGGCCTAACTGCTTGACCCTGGCTTCCTCTAAGGCCTCTTCCGCAGTCTTAGCTTCATCCTTTAGCTTAATCTCCAAATCGTAATATTTATTTTCATCTACTGCGTTACGCTTGGAGCTTGAAAGCGAATACACACGATCAACAATCTGCCCTGGGTTTTCAATATTTTTAAGAATTGCCGCCAACTTCGTATCAATAATGGCGATTTCTTCATTGATAAACGACAATTCAGTTTGCAGCAAACGTTCGCTCGATTGAAGCTCAGTCTTAAGTATTCGCGTAATATCGCTGTGAAACTCTTCTACAGTTGCAATTTTGCTTGTGTTAACTTCTGGGAAAAACGCAATCAATGCCTCAAAGTTTTTGCTCTTTACATAGCGATTTTTACTCAGAGACGACCTAGTTCGATTTAGCCGACTTTCGACATTAGCCTTGCTAAGCAGAAGACTATCTTTAGCCTCCTTCAGTTCTGCAACTTCACGATTAGCAATTTCTCGTAGATTGGTGGCATATAGAGCTAGTTCTTTCTTAATATCTTCAAGCTCAGCATCTGTCTTTACAATCAAGTCCTGATTCTCGACATATTTCTTTTTGTTAATTTTTGGAACGAAGTCCTTTTTGAGTGCAGCCGATATTGTCTGCTTATCCGACAACTTGAGTTTCAAGTCGTCATGAAGCTGCACCAGCGAATCGTATTTATCAAAAAGCTTTAACAAAAATGTCAAAACATCATTTGCCTTTTGTTTCTTGAAACTATCTAACGGGCGGCGTGGCTCAAGATTTTCCTTTCCCCAAACTCTTGAAAACAAGGAGGCAACACTTCTAAAGGTTACGTCGAGATTGCCAAGTGAGTATGAAGCCTTTAAAAATCCGCGAAACTCATCAACTTCAATCGAATCAAGCTCAACATACTCATTCGAACATTTAAAAACTGTCTCTGGCCTATTAGTGCTTCTACCAAAATAATATTCAACATCAGCAAACACAAATTTAAAGTAATAAGTGTGATGCCCAAGCTCGCTGACTACATCTTTGTTGATATCAATGAATGATTCTCCACCCATTACAAAATCAATCACCATCAACATAGTTGATTTACCAATGGAATTAGTGGCGAACTCATCGCCCAGTACAACATTCAACCCATCGTGAAAAACAATAGGGGATTCATTGAATTTGTTGCAGCGAATTTCTTTTAACATAACCGAACCTTTCCGCTTGACTTATCAAACTCAACTTTTCCGAGCACATACAATGAATCAAGCGCAAGAACGAATTCGCCAACGTCTTCAAAGTTTGACTCAACTTTTTTGAAAAGGTCAGCAATTTGAATTTCGTCATCCAGTGCCGTTAAAACACACGGCAGGCGTGCCATTATAGACTTATCGAATGGCGTGAATTTATTAGGGACTATCATTCGAATATTTCGCAGTTCTGAACAAAGAAGGATGCAATAATTTCAGCCGCTTCAATCGTCTTCGGCTTTGTTTTAACCATGATCCACTTCACAATATTGTCGAATATTTCCTGCTGATCTAGGCCAAGCTGTTTTTGCTTGAGGTAAAACCCTCTGATCTGAGTTGACACAATATCGGAAAAATTAAGACTCGACTTGTCAATCATACTCATTTTATTTCTGATTAATATGTAATAACCAGAAACATTATTTTTTATTTTCCGAACCGTTGGCCTGCTTATCGTGTCGTTTGTCTTGTTAGCAATATCTTTGGGGTTAAAATTAATTTCAACATCACTTACAATATCATCATTTGAATATATCAAATCAACAATTTCAGAAATATCGCTTTCAATTGTGTAAATTTTCCAAATTGCCTCTTGCCCCGACCTAGCTATAAGGCCTTTTTTTATCTCCAACAATTCCCGGTATTCTTTAATTGTTCTTGGATTATCCAATTTTCCGTGGCATGTCTTACACAGGGGGATAACATTTTCCTCATCATTAACCTCCCCTAGCCGTTCTTCGTTCTTAAGCAGCTCAACTTCCGCAGCGGTTGGGTTTAATGGATAAATATGAGCAATTTCATACGCCTTATATGATTTCTTCCCCTTTTTTATAAAAAGTGGATCAGCGCACAATGGGCAGACACTTTCAACCTGCGTTACCAGTGCAACATTTTGTGCATCGGAATACTTTATCCGCGTGTCTTCACTCATATAAAATTCGCTTTTGCGTAATTTGGTATTATTCATCGGCCCGTTCAATTTCTCGTGTCGTGTTTTGAGCTGACCGCCCCCATGCCGAGCAATCATACGACATATCTGCACCCACAAGCTTCACGCACGGCCATTCTGCAACCGCTCCCATGCTCTGATCGCAGCTTCGTCTTGGTTAATATTTGGTGAGCGCTGATACTCGATCTCCAAAAGCTGCTCTGCTCTTTGCCGATCACCTGAGCATGAAATAATTAGTTTATCCTTGGGAGTTAAGCCATGGAATATTGGCTCTTCTGCTGGCCGAGATCTAATCGTTGGCTCTCGAACAATTCGAAGTTCTCGCTGGCGTCTGGCAGTCCTTAACTTGTCGAGCCACACAATGACCATCACTAGCGCAACTAGCCCTGAAAACCATTTCCAGGATTGAATCCTGAGCAAATAGGACCGTATTTCAGTCGGAACCTCAATCGAAACAACAAGCTCAGGGTTGCCAGTAGCAGGCTGCGATCGAATCGTCTGCGATGACCGAGCCACTTGAGTAGGATCAGTACCAGGAATCACACCGGGGGCGGAATAATCAGCCTTGGCCAGCAAATTGAATTGGGGCGCAAAGGCGACTGGCGGATTCCCCACGTAGAACTGGAACGGCAGAGAGACCGTTTCGATCTTGTCGTAGGTTTTGCGAACGGCCTGCACCGCAAAGTGAAGATGCGGTCCTGACGAGTAACCTGTTGATCCAGCTAAGCCAATCTGCTGGCCAGCAGCCACGCGCTGTCCTGGATAGACGTAGACGCCCCCGTGCGAGAGGTAAGCATAGACCGCAAAGGTGCCATCAATGTGCTGGATGCGGACCTCGTTGGCCTTCCCCATCATGTCCGGCACCTGAGCACCATAGACCTGGTTGGCCTCGGTGTAGATCACAGTCCCTTCGCGTGCAGCAAGGACCGGCGTCCCCTCGGGCATTGGGATATCGACTGCAAACTGGCTGTCAGGGCTTGTGTGCGTAGTTACCGGCCCTCCAGGTGACTGACCAATGCGAAAAGTCGTCCCATCCCGATATGGCAATCGATAGATTGCATCCGGTGACTGCGCAGCGTTGAAGTCGCCGAGCGTCCATGTGTATTGGGTGCGGAAGGTGTATCCAACGCCGGACATGGCAGGATGGATCTCGCCCAGGTACAGAGTCCCGCCCCCTGGAGGCACAACGACAAAGAGCGGAAATTGCCGATCGGTCGAAATGTACTGCGCATCGATCAGGGAAACCTTGACCGATACGGGGGCGGGTCCGGAGTTGCGTGCAACAATCCGATGGCCGTAAGGTGTCTTCTCGCTATCAACGGAAAATGGGTAGTTGTCGTTCTGGCCTGGAAAGGCGGCTTGGCAGAAAAGGGAAATTGCTGCGGCGATGAGTACGCGAAGACGCACGGCTGATCAGGTTTATGTTGATATGCATGGATAATACCGCAGCCTATCTTTTGACTGAGTATTCCCATGCTGAACAAATTTACCGTCCTGCTAAATCGCGGAAATTTCCGCAAACTTTTGATGCTTCCACGTGGAGCAGAAAAGGTCTGGCAAGACGATGAAGAGACAGTCGTGTTGCTCGATGGCAAAGCCGTAGTGGCGAACATCGAGAAGACCCATAACGACATTTCGGCCCTCTGGGCTGAAATCGATAAGGTTGGCCGTCTAAGCAAGGCAATTGAACGGGAAAACGCCGACCTTGATATGCCGGTCTATCACCTGACAGGTAAAGGTTACTTTGACGACCTGACGATCGAACAAGGACGACATCGCTCATATTTGCTATTGGCCAGCTACGGAGTGGAATACATGCCCGTGCTCGTGCCTGTATCTTGTGCGGCGAAAATCCGGCGTCTCTTCGGATACAAAAACGGTTACCTGACCAAGCTTGACCACAACCAAGACTGCGCATTGAAGCCGATTGAGCAAAATGGTCAATGGGCCATCGGCACCGATGTCGAACGCGAATCAAACGAACTGTTTTCAACCAAGGAAGAAGCGGAGAGTGCGTTGGCGACAGGCAACTGGAGTGAGCGACCGAGCCTCTGAGGGCGAAAAAAAGCCCTTCCTAAGAAGGGCTGTTGAGCTTGATCGAGGGCGATTAGTCCCTGAAAGCGGCGATCAGACGAAGAAGGTCAAGGAACAGGTTGAGGATGTTCAGATACATGCCAACCGCAGCCATGATGTAGTTGTCCTCCTCTCCATTCACCAGGCGGCTGGTGTCGTAGAGAATGAAGGCGCTAAACAACAGAGCCGAGACACCAGCAACAGCAACCTGCATTGCCGGGAAGAAGATCGATGCAATGCTGGCGATTAGCACGGTGATCAGGCCTGCAAACAGGAACCCGCCCCATCGCGAGAAATCGCGGCCAGATTTGATGGCGTAAGCAGAGAGAGCAAAAGCAATCACAGCCGTCATGCCGATTGATTCGGTCACAATCGAAGCACCGTTTGCCATGCTCAGGTAGTGTGTGAGCGTCGGACCAAGCGACAGCCCTTCAATGCCAGTAAAGGCAAAGATCGAGACCAAGCCCCAACCGCTGTTCCGGAATTTAATGGTCGCAAACAACGCAGCGAATCCGGCAAGGATGCATCCGATCATTCCGAAGCCAGACCACGAGATGCTGGTGCCGATCGTCGAGCAAATAGCCGACCAGACCAAAGTCAGGCCAAGCAGCATATAGGTGTTGCGAATTACTGAGGTCGTGCCTTCGACACCGCGAGACAGTACGGTACCGTCAATGGTGATTGGCTCATTGCGCATAGCGTTCACAAAACTTCCTTTCGTATTGAACTGCACGTAACCAATATAGCCGAACATATATCCGGCAATACTTCGCTTTTTTCTGATTAATAGTTCAGGCTGCCATTTGAAGTGGTCCCAAAATTTGCTCAACCTTTTTGGCCAGGGTGTCAGGCGTGAATGGCTTGACCACGTAGTTGGATGCCCCGGCCTTTACTGCCTCGATGATGTTTTCCTTTTTGCCTTCGGCAGTCAGCATCAGCACCGGCAATGACTTGATCGCGTCGATCGAACGGATGGTCTTGAGCAGCGTCAGGCCATCCATCTCAGGCATGTTCCAATCGGAGACGACAAATCCGATTTGCTTTGTTCGGAGAACACTCAGCGCGGCAAAACCGTGCTCGGCCTCGTAGATTTCGGTGAAGCCTATGGCCTTGAGGACATGCACGATGACACGGCGCATGCTCATCATGTCATCAACGACCAGTACGGGGGGGCGGGACATAGCAATCTCCTTGGTTGATATGGAACTACCCTACCGCTCAAACCAAGAAGCCAAAATCAGGAAACGGAAACGACAAAGCCGACCTGGGTTTATTCAGATCGGCTTCCTTTTGTCTGACCTCTTACTTTTTCTTCCAAGGGGTCACTTGGATGTTGTACATCGCCTTCAGCGTTTCGAAGCTCGGGCAGATTTTGACGGGCTTGTTTTCGGGTTGCTTGGTATTCATGACTACCCCTTGATGTTGGTTGGTAGGCTGCGATGTGCTGCCTGTACTTAATATTGGTTGAACGCCCCCACCTAAGAGGGTATTTTCTTGCTCCAAGCCTGTTTGGTTACCGGTACTTGACGCTGATTAACTGAAAAGTCGCGTCAATAGGCACAACATGCGTTCCGACCTGTGTCACCTTGGCTTTGATCATCACCGGCTCATCGTTCGCCACAACCGGCCAGCACTTATCCGGCGTGATCGGCGTTACGCCGTCATCGCGGAATAGGCGCATCACAACCTGTCCGGTATGTTCAGGCGGAACAACGTTGACGCCGTCGCTACCTATGCGTGCCGACTCCTTGAATACCGGGCAAATTTCAACTTTGGTTCCAGCCGGTCCAACAACAGTTACCTTCGTTTCGAAAGTCATTTGCTGAAATTCAGCGGCTGTGTGAGGGCCATACTCAATCGGCTTCGTTTCAAGCTCCCTGATACTGACATCACCAACTGCTGCCGGAGCGCCTGGCTTTCCAATGTAATAATTAACATTGGAGCCTGTAACCACGCCACTTGCTGAAACTGTGGCGCTTTCAACGATTTTTCCTTCGACTAGCTCCCCCATGTTTGATGTGGCAGCAAATGCGGAAACAGAGGCGGTGGCAGCAATGATTGCTGCGATGATGGTTTTCTTCATGATGCTTCTCCAAAATTTGGTTTGATACCAGGCAGCAACAGCCACCCGGTTAATGTTCTTGGCGGAACGACCTCGTATAAGGCCTATTTCTGAAGCCAGTGCTCGTAGGTGGCTTGATACAGGCCAACTGACAGGGCTTTTGCAATCCGCCCTACCTCAGCCTGCAATGCCGTTCCGCTTGATTGCCGAAGCTTCGCCAGCCATGCCCTCTGCTCAGCCTGCCGTTGCGCAGCGCGTCTTTGCATGTGGCTTTGGCAGACCGCTGACTGAGCTAGTGCTTCGACTTCCAAGGGGTCGAGGGAGCGATGCCGCTTCTGGACGACAGTCACTTTCTGCAAAGCATCCTCTGCCTTTCGCAGCCCCAAGGGCTTTTGTTGCAGTCCGGGGAATAGCTGATCAAGTGCATTCCGTTGCTCTTGCTCCGACTGCGCAACGGGGGTGGAAGGCGCTCCAGAAAACAACTCCTGGAGTGCCTTCAACTGTTCAGCAGTCGCCTTCTGCTCTGGCTGCTTGGGCTTTTTCGGTGGCATCGGCTAATCCTGCTGGACAGGTTCATCCAAATAGGTTTTTGCTCTTTCGACGCCTGCTTTCATCAAAAAGTAAGCGACTATCGAAGCAGCCAGACCAGCAGCCAAGGATTGAAACAGCAGGCTTGGGGAGAGAAGGAAGTAGCAGTTGTAAAGGATGCCCGGCCCAGTCATTCGAGAGCACACCATCCAACTACCTTTCAGTAGCGCGATTGCAATGATTGCGTACCCCGCAGCAACGCAAAGTCCTGCACCGACTGGTAATGAACTCACGTACAAGGCGTATCCGAGCTTCGCCTGAAAAGACTTGAACATTGTTTGGCCCTGCCCTTATTGCGTTTGATCGTCAGCAACGTTAGCGGCAACGACAACTGCCACTACGGGCGCAACGACTGGCTCGGTAACAGCTCCAACCGCAAAAGCTGCCGGAACGAGCACAGGGGCGGTCAATGCGCTGACGAGCAGGCTGGCTGAGATGAGGATGGGAAGAAGCATGGATTTCTCCGTTGGTTGATGACCAATCCAAGCTACCCCCTGTTTTGCAAAGCCAAAATTTGCTCCTTTCTACCGTCGACGCGATTTCTTGCGTCTCCACGGCAAGACTGTCGGCACTCCCATTGGCGTGCAGCCATCAAGCAAGCAATGCATCAATCCACCAAAGGCGAATCCAGCCAGGATGTATTTGATGACGTGTTGTGATGGCCACAGCGCTGCAATGCTTAGCAGAAAAGACCACAGGGCGACCCAGTGCGTGATCGAGCGATGAGGAATGACGGACTTACGGGCACCATCCTGCTGCCAGCGAGGAATCTCCATCCAATCGGGTGCGGTAGATCCAAGGAGCACACCTACAGCCATGTGCGGTGCTACCGGAAAATCAATCACGCTGGCGAGCCAGTAAAAACCGGCTGCCGCGATTACTCCTGAAAGCTTGTGAGTGGATGAACGCAAAGGCCAATCCCTGAAACTTTGACCAATTCAGGTTACCGGCCACCCTGAGAAGCCAAAATTTTGGCTTTGCCGTTCCTCATCGATGATGGATCTCAACCTTTAAGGAGAGATTCATCATGTCGATTTGGGAAAAGATGCGCTGCTGGGTCGGAATTCACCGCTTTGGCGGAGTCGATCGATCAGTACATCTGGGACTAGGCAAGACGCTGGTGATTGGTAGTTGCCAGCGTTGTGGCTATGAGCACATGGAACTGATCAGCAACAACTGATTACACATCATGTCGGGATTTCCGACTGGTTGGCCTTCGTGCTCTGTCACCTCGAAGACTCGAAAATAATCTGTTTGCCGACAAGAATCCTCCGCGCTACACTGATCGGTATGTTCCGCTTCGGCGGGCTGGGCCATCTGCGGCCTCGGTTGTGAGCGACCCAAAACGCAGGATGCTGAGTGGCACCAACGATACGAGTGACCCAAAAACAGCATCGAATCATTTGTTTCAAGTTGGCCAATCAAGGTCTATTTAGTCTTGTGCATTGGCCGGATAAGCGCTCACGCGGCACGCACACTTATGACTGAATGAGGCTATCTATGCGCCACGAAATCGAAATCGACTACACAAAACAAGCGGCAGACCATCTGCGCAATGAGAGCAAGCGCCTTGGCGCAAGCTCGGAAATCAAATCGGGCCACGCTCACATGCTCGTTGCCGCAGCATTCGGCTACAGCACGCGCAAGGCAATGCAGGACGATCCGAAGGGACCGTATTTTCACGATCAATGGCTGGGCAATGAAGCCGGTGACATTGAAAAGATCAAGGAAGTTATCGGACGCATGAATGGCGCACCGGTTCAACTCGATCAGGCTCCATTGATCGCCAGTATCATTCAAGACGGCCTGATGCCTGCATGCATCGAATGTGGTACCCACAGTTCGCAAAGCTCGCCGCTCGGTGACGTTAAGCCGGGGAATGATGCGGACTGGGTTTGCCCTAGCTGTGCCAAGGACAAATTTCAATTCGGGCGTTGTCGCTTCTGTGATTCCGATGTGCTCCACCGTTTAGACGACCTGGATGATCAAGGCCTTTGCAAAGAACACAAGGGCGAACTCGATTACAGCGAGGAAGATTTGGACGACATGGAGAGTTACATCGAAAACGTTCAAAAAGATGGCTGACCCGCCGTCTATTGAGTGACCACCATTCGACAGGCCCCTTCACGGGGCCTGTTTCGTTTGCGGGCGGTCAAGCAGCCAAAAGCAAATCGCCCTTTGACTCCTTCAAAGCCAGCGTCACGGCATCAGAAAGTTGTGGCATCGGGGTTTTCTCGTTGACCGTGATTCGGACGGTCGAAGATTCTTTGCCGCGATACTTTTCCAGCGCCTCGGCGGGCACGTTTTGATCCTTGACGTACTGTGCGTACTGGATCGATCCAGCCTTACTTGACTTGGTGACCGTGACACCGCCCCCTGAGAAAGTTTTGACCTCACCCTGAGGGTAGGCAGCCAACAAAGCCTCCTTGGCAGCCTCCTCCATCGCTTTTGCCTGCTCCAACGCAGCGGCTGCAATACGGTAGCGGATCGCAGCTTGAAGCCAGGCATCGCCACAGGGCGGCAGCTTCTCTTGGACGTTGCGCCAGAACGACTGGATGGCTGGCAGCAACTCGGAAGCAAGCTTTTTGTACTGATCGGCGCGAACGGTAACAAGGTGCCCAACATTGGTTTCCGGCTGGTAGGCGACGAAGTGGTGCTCAGCTCCCTGCGGCCAGCAATCCGGGTGACCCCAGGCCACAAGGCACTGATGAGCACATTGCGGCTGGTAGTACGGAACAACAATCCCCTGCTCTGCCAAGCCCATGACTTCTTCGTTGGGCACCTTGGTTTCCAGAATGGTCTCGATGCCGAAGCTGTCATCAAAGGTCACGCCGTCGAATGAAGCTTGGACAAACGAATGATCATCCATCTCACCGCAGATCGGTGTGGTCGACAGGCCTGTCTGGGCCTTGTGGAACGCCACAGCATCTTCCTCGTACATCGTGCCGCGCATCATCCCCGGATGCATCTTCTTTGGCGGGCGCAGGCCAACCTTGTGCTCCCAAAGCTCCTGAATGGTGTCCATCCAGGCGGCTGGTTGCGGCAGCAAACCGATTGCCGCTGCGATAGATCCAGATTCGGAAGCACCGACTCCGCGTGATTTCCAAGCCAGCCATTCGGGCGAGCGCTGGTCTACATTGATTGCAAGCATCGTTATCTCCAAGAAAGATTGGTGGTGTCTTTCTTGGCTGAACAAGCTCATGTATTACCCGTTTACAATCGACGGATATTCAATGCGGATGGATGAAGCAGCCTTTTCTGCTAAGCCAATGCGCTACGCTGAATAACCTGAATTACTACTGAACCGAAAAATTGGCTTAGCAATGAAGAAATCCAAACCAACACCGCTCCCGCTCTCATTTGCCGACTACGAACGGCTGCACCGTATTCTGGTCACCGTCCTAAACAGCGTTGATGCTCATACCGCCAACGGTTGCGTCTTTTTCACGATGGTTGGCAGCTATATCCTCGACAAGGAATTCGGGCTTAAGACTCAACCCGTCTGTGGCTCAGCCTTTTTCCGTGTCGATGATGCAACTGACTTTGTGATGGCTTTTACGGACATGGAGGCTTTTGAAAACGATGTGGTAGCGAGCGACAACAAGTTCTTTCACGCATGGATCGAGTGCAACGGCATGGTCATCGACCTCATGGCCCCGATCTTCCGGGAGAACCTTCTCAAAAAAATCCCGGACTCGAAACTGCGCCTGCCACGGAAGATGTTCCAGAGGCCTAAATCAGAAATGGCCAACTCACCGTTCGAGTTGGTGCGCGAAGGGGACTTCTATCTTCAAGTGAATCCGGCACTGACCAATGAGTTGATCAAGCTGTTCATGAGCCGAGCAGAAAATGGTGACCTGGCAGATGTCTGTCGGCAATGGTTCAAGCCGACTCCAAAGCCAATACTGCCGGAGCTTGGCCTAACAAGTAATGACGGAACACAAAGGGTGATGAAGCTGGAAAAACTGGAACTGGTTGGAAAATGGTAATCAAATCGCACTGACTAGACCATGCATTCTCATCGGTCTCCTATCGGGCGGTCAGGACAGGGCTGGCGACAAGCCTTGGGCTGGAAACTTGACCGAACCTTCAGCGGCGGCCACCGTCATCATCAGGGAGAGAGAGCGACGGTTGAGTAACGAATTCTTTGTCCGAAAGAACCTGCGTGCAGATGCCGAGTAGGCTATAGATAGCTTGAGCTTTCTTTGCCAGCTTCCTGTCCGCCGTGACAAATGTGTCGCAGTAAGCCGCGTAAATGATGTGCGAAACATCGTGAAGACGAGCACGCGACCTATCCTTGGCTTCCCTGTAGTACCCAATTTTCTCCAACAGGTTTGCGGCTAGATTCACATAGGCTTCGAACACGCTGAATCGATTCTTCAAGTCGTCGAATTGCCAGGACAGTGCTTCGCCCTGCTCGTCCCTGTCGATCACTCCTTCGGCCACAAGGGAGCGCACAATTTTCTCGCGGTAAATAATGTTGCCCAGGATGTCCGCAGGAGAGATGTTGTTCATGGCCTTTGGACTCCCTGCTGGCTGGTCATGTGCGTCGGCGATGACGGCAGCCTCAATCTGTTCAGCCAAGTCATTCCCGTCGTACTGGTCGACTACTCGCGCATAGCAATCCTGCGGTGATTCGCTATACAGAACGACCCGATTACGGTCTATGGGGCGCAGCGCGTTTCTGTTGGCGATTTCCGCTAAGAACTCGATTTCGGCCTTGGTAATGGATTGTGGTGTCATGTCCCTCATCGCTGAGGCAGCGATGTCCTCAAGGTGAGCGGGACTAAAGACCACCAACTGATCCTTGGCAGATTGATTGAAAGCCGCAGTCAATGTCGGCTGTAGCCCCGATCTCAGGTAGCTGATGACGTTAAAATCCAGATACAGCCTTTTCATGTGAATCTTTCAGTGTTGTGGCGGCTGGCAGGGAACTGCTGGTGGTGGCTACCTGGCAGAAAACCTGCCGTGAAGGGTGACTCACTGTCTTCACCATACGTTGGCATGCATCAAGCGAACTTCTGCTACTTGCCAATTCTGTTGAAAAATCAATCATGAGATCAGGCGGTCAACTCAGCAGAGATTTCGAAATCAATCGTCAAACGACGATCTATGCCAGTCGTCGTTGTTATGCATGTCACTGATCGAGTCATCGTGGTGCATGTCGTTGTTATCGAAACCGTAGGGATTGCCTGCGACGTCGATCCCGCCAATACCACCCATCATTGGTAAGCCCGTTGCAGGATTGAGCGTGGTGAAGTCGTCGTAGGGGTCGTGGCGATCTGGCTTAATAAAGTCGTCCAACTCCTCGGAAGACATTGCCAACGCCGTCTTCTCATCCACCTGCTCTTCCTCTTGAATCTGCTCCGGTGTCCGAATCTCGCGAACGTGTAGCTTGGGGGCAAACTGGACATCGACTGCTTTTGCTATGTCGTGCTTCCCTGCCTCCCACATAACTTTGTCGGTATCGTCGTCAGAGAGGCTGGCACCAGAGACTAGACCCAACTGCTGAGGAGCGTTTTCAGAATCAGATTTCCCGAAGGCCAGGGATAGCGCGTAGATGCCAATTGCTCCGACACCGACAAGCAGCAAAGGAATTATCGACATCAGGAACAGCACGGCTCAACCTCTTGCAGCTTGTACTCGACGACGAACCGCCCCCGTACGGAATTTGCTAATTCCTGCGCTAGAGCCTGCCCCTCAGCATCGAAGGCTTTCCAATCAAACTCTTCCGGGCGATCAGGTGCGTAATCGTCAAACCGCTCGATCCATGCCTCAAACCGCTGCGCAATGGCCGTAGGCAGGCCGATCTGGTCGAATCCAACCATCTGAACGGGACCATCAACGCCCCGCTTCTCTGGGTGCCAAATTCCAGAGCTGCCCCATTCAGGCCAGACGGTCAGGCAAGTGGTGTCGTAGGTTCTAGGTGCCATTGTGACGAATACCAAGCGAATATTTGATTGTTACACACGAATCATTTTTCGAGCCGGATGCCGACTACAAGATTCGCTTCGCTCCGGGGAATGCCTTGCTTACCCAGGCTGGGCCATCGCCCAGAACCATAAATGGCATTTCGATTGCCTGGATTGCTCTCGATACGGTCAGGCGGTGCTTGCCGTCAGCCACCAGAGCGAGATCCTTTGAGCCATGTTTTACGAGGAAGATGGGAGATAGAGCTTGGCCGGACTCCCATGCCTCAATGACCTTCGCGATCTTGCTGCGGTCATGCACTCGTGACCACAAGGTATTCGAGTCATAGATGGCCGGATCGTAAATGCCTTGCCACAGATCAGTCATCGAGCAAAGGTAGATGCTGACCCCATCCTTTAGGGATTCCAAGTCAATGTCATTGTAATTAACTGCGGTGGCCGAGGTATCCCATTGCGCAGTGATCTGGGGCATGTTCTTCCGGTACTTTGCGACCAGCGCATCCACTCTCAATCGCTCCTCTGACATGAGACGACGCTCCTCCATGAAGGCTGCCACATCGGCCTCAGTTACCGTTTTAGATTCCATTTTTCACCAAGGGTAGTGCAGTGCTGGGGGTGTAATTTCTGGATTGGCCACTCTTCTCAATCATCACCCTCAAATTATTTGAATCTGTGACGCTTGTTTGCATTTCGACCAAGCCAGATTCAGCAAATCGCTCTCGAATCGATGGCCAGAAGGAAAGGCCGTCATACCGCTCATCCACAGGAACGATTGGTAGGCCACCAAAGGCCTTGCTGAGACCCAATACAGTAGAAGTCCCATAACCTTTCCGCTGCTGCTCAACAACCGTCTTGATCCCGCACACCATCACACTTGCGTTGGGTATATGGGTGATCTTGCCCGAACAAACCGCATCACCTGCATCATTGAAGGCTTGAAACTCGAATTCCAAACCGAGAGGGGGACGGGATTCCTCATCGTAAAAGCTCAACATGCACCGCTGATCTCGCTTCTCCTGTTCCATATCAACAAGATCCAAGCGGACTACCGGCAACGTCTTTTGTGGCTTAGCAGAGGACTGTCTGAAGAGCATGGGCTTCAACTTTGGCTGTTTCATCAAGATCATGATTCTGTCTTGTTTTCCGGCACTTCGCTATGCCAAAGTCACTCTGCGATAATGCGACGTGACTCAACAAATACAGCCGCCCCCAATGTCGAAATCTCGCTTCTTGCTGATCCCCGCCCTACTCCTTTGCTCGATGAGTGCTCAAGCCTGGTCGCCTGAGTACGACTACAGCGACACAGCCGGTTTTTCCTGTCGTTTTTGGACAAAGGAGCGGCTGTACAGAATCGCCAAGCCAGGGTCGACTTATAGCGTCTCAAAGTCTGTCGTGAGTGCGACTCGGCGCGGGCCTCTTCTCTATGAGATCCATGGAACAGGAACGCTCAAAGAGCCGAAGTCAGACGAGAAGCAACTCGATTTCACCTGCTTCATACAGTACATCCAAGAGCATCCAGGGGATCGTGGTAACACTCGAATAGCCAGCTTGGAATTTTCAGATCCGGAACTGAATAAGCGCCTTTGGAAAAAGGAACGAAAGCTTGAGCCGGACGTAAAAATCTACTCATTGCCAGACAAGTCGAAATAACAAAACCCGGATCGCTCCAGCCTTGAAAGCTTCAACAACTGTTCAAGATAATCTGGCTTTGCAGAAACAGGTTGTTAAAGCCTATCCAGCTCGTCGTAATGGCGATTCATCAGTTCTGAAGGGGCTGCAATGGACTCGATCTCTTAATTAGATGCTGTTCGCTGGCGTGTGTTGGGAAACCTTCAACCCACGGCGTACCCGAATCCAGATGAGCTTGGCCGGGTCATTTGGTATGTAGGATCGGCAGCGGTGGTTGTACGGCTTCGGATTGAGCGCCCTAGGCGCACCCTTGCGCTTGCTCTGAGTCGTAACGTTGCACCAGATGCCGCCCTTGGTCGGGTGAGGCCTACCGCAGTCACAGTTGGTACAGCACTGCCCTGGCTCCCAAGCTGCGACAATCTCATAGTCGCGAGGATCATGAATGATCTCGACATGACCCATGAGGCCGCCGAAGTCTTCCTTATCTTCGAAATCGTCATCTAAATCGGCCAATTGATCCGCCCTCCCAAATTGCTTGAAAACAACTTCTGCTTGGGTTAATTGGCGGAACGGGGGCGTGTAAGGCGGTATAAATTGCCCACAGCCCCTTGCAAGGCAGACTTAGGAGAAAGCAGCGGCTGGTCGTTGAACAATGCCGTCCCAATACGACTCAGCTCGATTGGGCTTGTGGAAAGGAAGCGCAAACTGATCGCGCTTTAGCTTTTGTTGCCGGAACAACCAAACACAAGGTTGTTTTCCCGGTTCAAATTGGCTGATCAATACGGCATTCCCAAGCTCAACACTGCTCGCTTCCATCGAGATGCAATAACGAATGACACCCAGTTGCTCAAATACCCCTGCGAGCATCTTCTTCACAACCTCCTTGTTGCCGTCTTGTACTGGCACCAATGCCTGGAGAAACCGTCCGTCAGCAGTTTGGAACACCAATTCAAAGCCAATTACACCGAACTCCTTGAGAGAGTTGGAGGCCACCATGCGTGCGATCGATTGAATCCGAAGCGCTGAGTCAGCAATTCCGGCTGTTGCCGCCAATACTCGTTCACTGATCGCTACGTAGCGAAAATCGAAATACATCATTTGTTCTCTCCTTAAAACCATCACTAGCCCATGCCAGTTATCTGTTATTGGCCGAACGGGGCCGTGTAAGGCAGCGATTGGCTTAGCAGAAAGGCAATTCATGCCTCGCCAAGCCAACCGTGACCTCAACTTTCAGATGCCGTAGATTGGAAGCTGAACGGTGGCCGAGCCGCCGTAGCCTTCGATGAATACGTGGCAGGACAGCTTTGGAAGGGCCATCAGCTCAGAGGCCGAAACGATCGGCGGGAAGCCTGCTTCTCCCCCGAACGCGAACTCCTCATTCAAATAACGAGCCATCGTTTCTGCATGTTCGTGAGACATCATTCGATGGACGGCATAGGTATTGAACAGCTTGCCGATGCCAGGCGTCCCAAACGCGGATTCAAGCTGCTCGATGCTGAAGGCTTCGAAAAGAGTGTTCACACCATAGCGATGGCCAACGGCCATGATTTCTACGGCTCCTGGAAACGAATTCAGGCACCCTTGCTCGATGATCCAAGCGCTTTGGCGCTTATCAATAGGAAGTGCCATTTTCGGCTCACTAGACAGCAATTCCTTGGACACCAGTTCGAGAACCAACGAAATTACGGGCTTCAGAATCTCCTGCTGATCGGCACGAACAGGAAGGAACACCCAGCGCTTGTCGTCTTTGTTGGTAGCCCATTCGCGCAAACAGAACTCCGGCTCACCAGAGGTTTTAGGCGCAAACAACCCGAGCGAGCTGACAATACGCTGCGCCTTTACAACTTCAATCGGCGTGAACTGCCGAACCTCACCATTCTGATCTCGGGCAAATCCGACCATTGCAAGGATTTCACCCACACTGAGGTTCATAAAAGAAGCCAATTCATCGTAGCTCTTTGAGAATTTGAGGAACCGAGCAAGTAACTGCGTTGCAAACTCATCACCACCTGTCATTGCTCGTGCCGCAACGTCAAAATCATAGGCACACTTAAACTCGCCCCACAGATCCCAGTTCGGAAACCGGGTATCGAACGGATTGAATACGATGTCGCCTTCCTTGAATTCATGGCCAAGAACATCGCAGTCACAAACGGCAATCACCTTTTGGCCGGATTCGCGAAGCTGCGGAAGGATGTGACGGACTGCATTGGTCTTGCCAGAACCTGGACCGCCAGCGATCAGAATGTTTTTTGTGGTGGAAGGAAGCTCAACATCGCCAAACATAAGCTTGGGGGCGGCTTCCTCTGCGAGACCGAAGATTTTTGATACAGCATTGCTGATGGACGACATTGATTTTCTCCTTGAGAGTTAAACGAGGGGTGAATCCGCCCCTTCAATCCAGCCTCTCACGAGATTTCGAAAGCCAAAATGCAGAAGGCCCGGACTGGCCGGGCCTTGTGAGTTGATTGCTGTTTAATGATCAATCTCAGAGCTAGCTGTCGCTTTGCAGTGATAGCTCCAGTCCCTTTACAGGGCGCGGGACTTAATTTCCTCAATGATTGCCGCAGCGAGGTCTTTGCCTTGTATCTCCCGACAGTCTGGGATGCTATGCATAAATATCTCGGCCTTCACATCAAAATACAACTTGCCGAATTTCAAAGCGGATTCAATTTCCTGTGCCTTGGAGTTCGACAGCAGCTTGCCGTTAAGGGTGGCTCCCGATATCCGCCCCGATGAAGCGTAATGATCAGCATCGAACCCAGCCAGGTCGGCCAAGTTGTTGAAATACACGCGGTGATGTTCGCCTTTAATCCACTCTGCGCCGCCAGCTTTAATCAGTGCTTGGATTTCCATGTCAGTTACTCCTGAAAAATCGGGCCTGCCTTTCGCTACCCGCTTATATGTATTGGTCGAACGAGCACACATAAGGCAGCAACTGGCTTGGCAAAAGAGGAAATCCGCCCCCCCTGCCAAGCCATGCCCCTAATCGCTAACCAGATTGTTAATCCGTGTAACTCCAGTCGTCTTCAAACCAGTTTTGTGCATCGCTTGCATCATCAGCAGTTGCATGGACACCCCATCCGTCATGTCCTTCACGGATGCCCCAGCTAACCTCGCCGTCGCTCTTAACGTAGCGATAGATGCTGCACTCATCACTCCCGGAGAGGCCGGATGCTGCGACCGCCTCAGCCGGGGTTGGGAACAGATCAACATCGTGTCCGCAGGTGTGAGCAAAACTTCCAAATTGCAGTTCAGTCATGAAACTAACTCCTTGTTTGTTGAGAAGCCACCTTTCGGCGGTGATAGCGGGCTACGATTGCTGCCCTCTATATGTATTGGGCGAACGGGCACACATAAGGCAGCAGTTGGCTTGGCAAAGAGGAAATCCGCCCCCCCTGCCAAGCCCGTCTCTGTTTTCGCAGCTTCAGGGGCGCACCAGGTCGCATCTCGCAAGTGCAGCCAGAATCCCGACATGACGGTTTTTCTGGAACAGATTTTTCAGTGCCTCGGATTGCCGGATCATTTTTCGGCTCCGTCCTGGTTCTGAGTTAATGTGGTGCTGCCTCGGATATATTCGATTTCATTTGAATCCGTGCCCTCCTCTTTCCAGTGTTTAATTAGCCGCTTCAGTTCTAAAAGATCCTGTTGAACCCTCAGGACAAAAACAATCAAGAGGCAGGTAGTCACCAAGGTTGCAAACAAACCCAAAAGCCACATCATCAAACCAAAGAACAAACCCAAGGGATCGGTTGATAAGCACAGGGACAATGCCAATCCAATGAAAAATATGTACGGCGCTGTCAATTTAAAAATCGAAATTGCAATATTGGTTTTCGAGTGGTTCATTTTTTGTCCTATTGAGTTTCAATACTTAATTTGGCCGAACGAGCACACATAAGGCATCGGTTGGCTCGGCAAAGAGGAAATCCGCCCCCTGCCAAGCCCTCTCCCTTAGTTGCTCTTGAGATCGACAGAACCGCTGACAGCCTTTTTGTTGCCAGCTCCGACACTCTGGGTTCCGGTAACACCAGTCGAAGCAGTCGTGGACTCGCCACGGTCCATAGCCAGCTCGATCTTTCGACCGCCCAGGTGCTGCTCATCGAACATGGGGATGCCCGCCTGGCTGTAGGCAAAACCCTTTGCGTCACCATGGATCTCAAGCAGGCCGATCTTGAATTGGATGGGGGCGGTGGCATCGCGCTGATTGATCTCGATGAGATCCTGGTTGTTGAAGCGCAGGCGGGTTTCGGCAATCGATTTTTCCCAAATGTCGCAAAGCTCCTTAGTCGGGATGTCATTCCAGACCTTGCGCATATCCTGCTGAGCAAGCAGCGGCTGACGGGCTGCCGTCACTGGGACATATGGGAGAAGTAGCCCATATAGGTTCTTAACAAAGACCCCAGTCACAGCAATCAGGTACTGGTAGCTCTCCAAGTCTCGAAGGCTCTGACCGTAAGTCACCGGCCATCCACCGATGACAGGTGATAGGTAATGGGTAACAAGCCACACCATCTGCTCGCGTTGGTACTCAGTCGGAGCGAGACGATTGCCATCCTTGTCCGCCTTGGGGGCGGTTGGTCCGTACTGGTCGTAGGGGAACAAGCCCTTCGGCTTAACTTTCTGGAATGGAAAGCTTCGGAAGCCCTCTTCGTTCTCGTTCGTCATTTCGACGAACGTTGCAGCAATCACGTTCCGTGCAGTGATGGCTGCTGCAACGGTGTTTCCAGCCTTGGCATCGTTAGTGACCCCGGACTTTGTTTCCAGTGTCGATGACGCATCATTCGCTTTTTCGATTGATCCAGTTACGCCGATCCCAGCACCAGTCGGTTCTTTGTTCCCACAAGCCGTGACGGCAAGAGCCGACGCAACGACCAGGGCGATTGTCTTTGGGGTCATGATTTCCTTTCTGCTAAGCCGAATTGGCGGTGGTCCCGCCACACAAGACCAAGCTACCCCCGAAATCTCGAAGCCAAAATCCGCCCCCAAGAAAGACAAAACCCGCCGAAGCGGGTCTTGAGGTTAGGGTTTGAAAGCATCCATCCAACTGTCGTCTAGCTGCTCTTCCTTTGGCGGCATCGGAGGTGGAGGCGGCTCAACCTCCTCAACGACTGGCTTTGCAGGAAGGGGTTCGCCAAGCAGATTATTGAGAACCATGTCGAGATCAACGGTGCCAATCGACTGCGCAATGGCCTCAGAGGTTGCTGGCGCAGGTAAAGAAGCAGGTGCAACTCGCTCAGTCACTGTTTCAGCCCTAATTTCACGAACTTCGGTCTCTACAACGACTGTCTCGCTCGACAAATCTTCACCAGGACGAATAATTCTCCCTTCAGAGTCACGCTTGATAATGATGTCGTCTCTTGGCACATAACCTTCGATACGCTTTTCCATCGGCAAGAATTCAAGCTCGATCTGAGCAGTTGGCAAAGTTCCAAACAACATCAAGAAACAACTCAACTCTGGCAACGACTGAATCTGTGACGGAAGAATGGCTTGGCGCTCAACGATGCCCTCACGCTGGCCATATCCACTTTCATCAGAATCTTCGAAGCTGCCACTTGTCGATCCTTGCTTTTGGACTTCCTCAAACGTACCAATTTGCTTCGCAATCTGTTCAGCACTCTCGCCATCGGGAGATTGGAAGATCAGCCAGGTGTTACAGGTCTGCCGCAGAGCTTTGGCAACTTCCTTGTCGTAGCTCTTCTTGTCTTCTAGCTGCGACAGATCCTGAGTTAAGATGACCCAGCAAGCGCCATATTTCCGACCGGTCGATGTCAGCTTCGGAAGAATTGGTATCGGCGGCAAACACGGGCTTTCTTCGAGAATGATCCATACCCGGCGTTGCTTGTCACGCGGCAGCTCCTTGTTCTTCTTAAGCGTCAGCAACTCTCTGCCGATGATTTCGAAGACCAAAGTGAAGAGCGGCCCAAGGGTATCCTGTTGATCAGAAGGATTAACCAGATAGATCCAGCGACGATCTTCGTCATTTGCCACCCACTGACGGAACGAAAACTTTTCCATGCCAGGCAGAGGATCTTTGAGCTTCGAGAATATCTTGACGTACAGCTTCTTGATTGCGCTGAGGGCGTAGTCTGTTTCCTTGTGCCCCCGTGCAAGGCTCAAAATCCCCTGTCCCGGCGTATCAATAAGCAAATCAATCTTCTCTTCAAGCGGCGAGAAAAGTACGCGTTTGAACTCTTCCCAGTTGCTGGTCTTCATAAAAAAGCCAGCTAGAACAGCTCGGGCGGCATCTGTGATCCACTTTGACGCCTCAGCTTCGTAGGGCAACAAGGCTGTAGCAACCGCCATGAAGTCATCCTCGTACTTAAATTCAAGCCAGAAATCCCAGTCATGCTTGTAGCGAGCATCATTGGGATTGAAGATTTTGTGGCCCTCCTCATAGAACAGCTCATCAAATTCTGGAGCCGGATCGTGAAAAATGGCTTTCTCTCCCGCCATCTGGATAGCCAAAGCCAAATGCGTCAGCGCAACGGTCTTACCAGAGCCTGTCGTACCGTTGATATAGATGCCTCTCAATTCGCGATCAGACGGCAGAATCACACCGCCAAAGTTGATCTTGATAAGGTGCGGACTCCATATCCCCTTCGCTTTCTTTCGCTCCTCATCTTCTTGGATAGCCAAATTGAGGCCAGCCACATCAGTAACCTTCGCACCTCGAATGAACAGGTTTTCGATGAACGGGACACCTACCTCAATCATTCGTTTGATGAAGGCTTTGGTAAGCAGGTAGGTTGGCCAAACAACAACCAGCCAACATAGGAAGACGCTGGTGAATATCGGCCACCATTTACCTGCCGTCTTCTCGGCGATTTCAGATGCCGATCGCTCCACCACCCCCAGCGCCTTCCCAAGGTTCAATGAGAGGATCGAATCGCCTTGACCAATAAAATCCAGAACGTGAGCCATCGGAATCGTGACGAACTGATCGATTGAACCAGGAGGAAGGAACAACCAAGCGATGAACATCGCGACCAGCAAGGGAAGAATGGCGATCTGTAAGCCGAGCAACAACAATGTGCTGATCAACAACTGCTTCTTGTTTGCCCAGGCATGGAACCCAGCCAAAAAATAATCCAGCTTTGTTGCCTTCTGGTAATACTGAATGCCAGCCGTTTCCGCAGGTTTTGAAATGTCATCGATCTTGGCTTGAAGCGCCCCCACTGCGGAGGCGATTCTTCCAAGCGCTTTCGATGTTGCCCCAATTACTGGGTCACCGCCTCGCTTGACCTCGTTGCTCATCACTTGCTCCGAGCAAATGCATCAAGCGGATCAATCTTCTTAGGCTGCGACTCACCTTGGGTTTCCAGTTCGTCAGCATGCTTTTCAGCTTTGTCGACATGGGTGTCTGCCTTGGCCCGATCTTTCGACAGTACGCGGTCGGTTTTTGCCTGCTCTTCCTCGCGAGCGGCCTTGCGAGCAAGATAAGCAGGGTCATTGATTGTCCTGCCGGAACTGATCTCTTGGCTTCGATGCAGGACGGTATCCGAAGTTTGCTGCACCTGAATGTTTGTCCTTTGCGAAAAGTAATCAACGGTCTTGTTGATCCCCCCAAAAAGCCAGAAGACCACAAACGCAATGATTCCAGCAGCACCAAAAATCAACTTAGACATAGTGATTTCCTCTCAATTATTTGGATCAGTAATCAGCCCCAAGGCCGGACAAACCGCTCATGCTGACAACAACTGCGCCACCATCCTCATCGTCGAATGACTGCGCAACGGCTGGCGCAGGGGGAATTTCGGGTTCAGGAGCGGGATCAGCGGGAGCCGTCACAACAGCCTCCTTCGCCATCTCGACCACCGGTTCAGGCTTAGCAGGAGGAACAGCCACAAACTCCGGAGCCACCTTCTCAGAAGGAAGGGTCTGGCCCTTCCCTTCTGACTGGACGATGGCCAACGGACCAAGCGCATTGAGGACTTGGCCTGACAGCAGCTTCTCCAGAATGAGTCCCTTGCGGATGAGGTCATGGATCAGGCCAGAGGGGCGACCGCTCCCATTGGCATCTAGCAGCCGGATCACATCGGGGTTGTCTTGCTCGTTGAAGCAGAGATTCACGCGTTGTTTCCGCATTGCTTACCCCTTTGCGTTGGCGTCGTACCAAGACTTGCCAATGAGGGCGTAGCCACGGCAGTTTGCAAACGACGGCTTCTCGCTGACGTAAGGTTTGTGGAAGGGGAATTTTTCTTCGATGGAATCCTTGAAATAGATCACCCCACCCCCGCTGATCACAACGTTGTTGATCTCGGAATCTTTCGAGCCGAGCTTTTTCAACGTTTCAGTAACCACGCTATCAGCACGACGACGGATCAGCGGAAGGTAGTGATTCGGCTGATGGATCAGCGGAATTTGACCGATTTCTACAATTTCTCCAGTACGGAACGAGTTATCGATGTCGTACGAAAGATTCTCGAACCGTTCACGGCCAATCTTGGGAAATTTAACCAGGTGATCTTGGTGAATTTGATCAACCAGCAAGGACAAGACGCTGGCCACGCCACCGTTATTGACGGCAAACGAGAATTGCTCGGCTGGTTTGTTTCCGATCATCACGAAGCAGTCAAACGTGAATGATCCAATGTCCAACACCAAGGTCATCTCTCTCTTGAGAATTCGCTCGGCGCGTTTTTCATCACAACTGGACACAAAGTCCGCAAAGGCTCCATGAGGCTGCCGAACAACCAACGCCTTCTTTACAACAATCGTTCGACCATCAATCTTGAACGAACCAGTCATCATTTTTTCGAGATCAGCACGACGCGATGCCCAGAGGGAAACAGGCAGGCCGACAACGAGGACATCAATCACATTGTCAGGAATATGCATCATGGCTAAGGCCGCTTTCGACAGTGCCAGGTACTCATTACTATCGATGTAATCTTCAGTCAGGACACGACCAAGGCCACTTACGAGATAGTCCTTTGCATCCGGTCCAACGGCATACATCTGACCGCCAACATCAACGAACTTGGTCTTGCTCTTCTCGAAGAGGCATTCATCGTCCTTGGGAATGACAGCCGTCGTTACCGGAACGGCAATGGAGTGAAAGGCCAGCGGATGGAAGCTCATCCCCTTCTCAGAGAAGGAAACGTTCTGGCTGGCTTTGACCCGGCCCCAGCCAAGGTCCAAAGAGCGGATAACAGGATTGTGTTGCGGCATTTGGTAACTCCTTTGTTAGGTGACCAACCCACCGTAACCCCGAAATCCCAAAGCCAAAATCGTGTCACCGACGACACGCACCAAGCCAAAATCACCCGGTTTCACCAACCACGTGTCACAGACAACACGCGAAAATCCCCTCCTCCGCCCCCAAGTGTCGCCTACGTGTCACACACGACACGCCCCTCCCCGTCACCCACCTCCCGTGTGTCGAGCACGTGTCACAGACGACACGCAACCATTCGGTTCACCCATCCCGCAATAGGCCATGTGTCGTAGCCGTGTCGCCTACGTGTCATCCGTGACACAGCTCATTCGGGGCGACGGTGCTATTCGAGCAGCCCGGCTCGATGCCGGGATGCGAAGGTTCTCTGCATCAATCGCACGCGATTGCGGTCATTCGGAGTGACGGTGTTATTCGAGCAGCCTGGCTCGATGCCAGGATGCGAAGGTTCTCTGCATCAATTGCCCGGAAAGGTGCTCGTTCGGAGTGAGCGCGGTTGTTGGCCCGACCCTCCCGGCTCGATGCCGGGAGGGGAGGATTTGAAGTTTTAGAAGAATCCTCAAGGCCTTAGTTTCACCTCGTTGAATTCGTCTTTCTGCTTGGTTTGGGGGCGGTTTAAGCCCCTCTTTTTCATTACCGCTCGCAAGGGGTGTTCTGGCGAGGGTATGCACGGTCTGCGAGGCAATCGAAAGTCAGCCGAGATCAAATGAGTTCAGAAATTTTGAAATAACAACTTAATAAACAATGCATTACAAAAACAAAACCCTCAGAGAATCGCTACTCCGAGGGCTTTGTACTTGGCACCGCTATTGAGCACTTTGCATGGCACCTTAAAGTGCCATGTAGGGTGCCATGCAAAGTGCCATGCAAACTGACGCTAATCCATCAAGGTGAAAAACACGCGATTAATGAGCCAATCAGGCACTCGCATTGTTCGTTTTGACTCCCAAACATTGCGACTGGGGTTCCTCTCCCAGAGCTTTAACACTGCTCCCGGCTGCATGGCCTTTCTGTATCTAGTCTGGATGCTCTCCGTTTTAGCAACAATCGCCGTCCTGCTCAGTTTCGACTCATTGCCCGATTGATCGTCCATCGATGTAATTACTCGATATACGAACTGGTCTAGCTCACGATTTTTCTTCCCGGACTGCTCAATTTCCACGCCAACGTCTCGACCGTCATTGGTCACCCAAATTACATCTGAGCGCTTTTCCCCTTTCACGCCTTGCGCAAACATTCGCTCAGTTTTGTAGTCTGTAATCGAACCTTTTCTCAACGCATTGATCGTGACCTTTTGAGCGCGGAGGTAGTGAGTCATCTGGCCGACGTGCACTCTCGCGTGATCAATTTCCGGGTAGTACAAATCGTCTTCTGACTCTTGAACCGCCTCGGCTAATCCGTCACGAGTCAGCACATAAAACTTGCCCGTCCGATTGCCCACCTTAAATTCTTTGACCAGACCCTCGCGAGCAAGCTTCACCGCGTAACCATTGCGCTCGCGTCCAGAAACCTGACGAATGATGTCTGCCGACGAATACCCCCATCGCAGAATCCAGACCAACACCTTTCGTTTTTTTGCCTTGCCGCGAGCCACTGAAGATTCGCCCTTGAGATAATCGGCAGCACGAGGAGGAGTTCTGGTGTTCATTGCCCAACTCCTGAAGACTGCGCGACGGACTTATCGATCGGCATGGCAACAACCACTTCGTTCACCTTGCCGTCGTCTTTAATGATCCCAACTGCACGCGAGTATTCAGCATTAATCCGGGTATCAGTTTCCGCCAGCACTCGCTGCATTTCGCGAACATGAGCTTCGTCTTGTCCCTGCTTAATCAAGCGTGCAGTAGCCAAGCCTTCAATAATCCAGATTGCTTCGTCGAGCGTATCGATGAGCGCAATGTAGTCAGAATAAATTGGCGTGTTCGAGGTGCAAGCAAGCAGCTTTGCCGGATGGTTCTGACGCTCAGTGATTCGCACTTTTTTGTCGGCCAGTACCGCCTTCAGCTTTTCAGCCTTTGCTGTCGCAACGCTAATAGCGGAAAAAACTGCCTCCGACACATTCTGCTGAATGGACTTGATGATCTCGCTGGGAATCCCTCGCCCTCCGAGACTTTCCATCAGAAAAAGGATGCGCTGGTTTAGCGTCGGGCCATTTGCCTGAAGACGCCTGTACAAAATTCGATTGTTGATCCGGGCTTCGAAAATAACGCCCGGCTTCTTTGGAAACCCAGAAGTCGGTCTCCGCTGCGGTTTGGCTTTTGCCATGGCAACTCTCCAGACTGATTTGAAAAAAGACCAGTCCAAGTTACCCCGCGTTTTGCAAAGCCAAAATCGGTGTCGCCAACGACACGTGCTTGCAAAGAAAAACCCGGAGGCCTGACAACAGACACTCCGGGTTCGACGGGCCTTCGCCCGGTATGAGGTTGGCTAGTTAGATGGCCAGCGACTCAAGCGTACTTCCCGCAGCAAGGCATTCTTGGACCCATTTCGGCTGGCGACCACGACCGGACCACATGAGGGACGAGTCAGACGGGTTGCGATACTTTGGCGCAACGCTGCCCCGCGATACTTTCTTGCCTTCGGCTTGATCCAACAAATCGTTCAATGAGTAGCCGTGCTTTGATGCAAGGGCTTCCAGCTCCTTGCGAATGCTAGCTTTCTCCTCCTTTTCGCGGCGCTTAATTTCGCTAGGAATCTGGGCAAGAAGTTCTTTGAGCTGCGGAATAGTAAGAGTTGAGATATCCATGATTCGATTTTTTTGGTCGAAGGACGCAATCAGTGATCGCAAGCTATTTTATCCCCTCAGCCATAGCAATCACATTCTGATCGGCCTTAATGGCTTAGCAGAAAGGCAGATTTGCCAGCATCTCCTTCTTGCTAAGCCATTGCGGCACTCAAAACCTCACCTTCGGTCTTTTGTCGGAATCACGTTGAGTAGCTATCCGACAAAGCTAAGCCATGCAGCCTTTCAGCATGCGATCAATGTTGAAGAGCGAGACGGTTTTGACTTCAGGCGACGTTCGCCGCCAGGCGAAACGGCGACGTCTCTTTAATCTCTTTATAGAGATCTTTAGGAGGCTTATTAAACCGTTGCCAACCACTTATTAAACCGATGCCGCGACTTATTAAACCGTTGCCGCACGCTTATTAAACCCTTGCCGCCATCCATCGCCGGGCAACAAAAAACGGGCCGAAGCCCGTTTCATGCGTGGTGCGGCAATCAGTTACATCTGAGATTTCCGCTGAGGTCGATCATCCCGCCAACGTTGTGACGACACTGAACAACAGGTGCCGCTGCCAATCTCATCGGCTGAGGATTCTCGTCCTCGATATCGCGGATTCTTGCGAAGGCTTTCGGCGAATCCTGAACCGGCTGGGCACGGGCTACTTGCCGAACTGGTGCGACGACTGCTTGTCTTGGCACAACATACTCATTACCTGAATTTGCCTGCTGCTCATACCTCTGGCGCTTCGCAGCCTCGATCCGATCTTGCAAAGCTAACGCTGCCTCTCTACTCGACTCCTTCCTGCGGGCTACAGCCTCCTGCTTTTGGATATCCCGCTCTTTTTGGAGTCTGGCTCGTTCCTCCCTCGATATTTTTTCGTCCCCTTTCCCTCCTTGCTTCCATTCCTTAACCATCTGGCCTGCCTCTGTTGGTGAAGGGATGCTGGGCAGATGTTTCAATAGCGCATCACCCAATTCTTTGCCGGAATAGCTTCCGATGAGAGCCATGATTACAACGATAACTTTCAACATCGATTTCTCCTTTAAGCATTAGTGCTTAAAGGGTTTGGCTGGACGACCTCGTGTAAGGCCGGAATCTGATAGCGACTTGTTGTGGCTGAAATGCTGGACGGCTGTAACGACATTGGTTGTCGTGCCCAGAATCTGGCCCACGGCTTTGTTCTGCCTGGCCACGGCATCGGTAAGTGCTTTCGTTGCTTGGACGTAACGCTCAAGGTGGATTGCGAACTGTGTCATGCCACGGGCCATGCTTGGTTTGGTTTTCATCGACGGTCTCGGTTGTTATTGACCAGACCAGCGTCTCATCATGATTCGAAAGCCAAAATCAGGATGCCAAGCGGGTTATCCAGTTTTTCTGGGGATAAGTCCCCGTTGGCGGTTGAGCGAATCCACCAGCCGTAACGCCCGGCAGTTGTTTGCCCAAAAAACAGGCACCATGACGGTACTGGATGGATAACTGTGCTTTGCTGTATATAATTACAGTATGCAACAACAAACGCCCTACCCGTCTCTCCATCCAGTCTCAGTGCTCCGCCCCGAGCAGGTTGCAGCTCGCCTAGAGCTTCCTGTCTTTGCAACTGCGATCCGCGCCGGATTCCCGTCGCCGGCAGAGGATTACATCGAGCATCGTCTAGATCTCAACGACTTGGTGAAGCACAAAGAGGCGACCTACTACGCATGGGTCGAGGGTGACTCGATGCAGGATTTCGGGATTCACGACGGCGATCTACTGATGATCGACAAGTCGGTGCCAGCGGAAATCGGCGATATCGTAATTGCTGAGGTCGATGGATTTTTCACGGTGAAAAAGCTCGGCCACGGCGTTTTGTTAGCAGGCAATTCTAGCTACCGACCGATACCCATCAATCCAGATACGGGCGTGCTGATATGGGGTGTCGTGATCCGCGTCATTCACGACATGCGGCAGCGCAAACAGCGCCGAAAACTTTGATTTTTCACCGTGAAAAATGACTGTCTTCGCGCTCGTCGACTGCAACAACTTTTACGCTTCGTGCGAACGAGTATTCAACCCGAAGCTCGCTGGTAAGCCGCTCGTCGTCCTCTCGAACAACGACGGGGCTGTTGTCGCTCGGTCGGCAGAGGCAAAGGCTATGGGTATTCCGATGGCCACGCCGTATTTCAAGATCGAGCGCGAATTCCTGAAAGCCGGTGGAGTTGCCCTGTCCTCGAACTATGCGCTGTACGCCGACATGAGCAATCGGGTCATGTCGATCCTTGCTGGGTTCTCGCCCAATCAAGAGGTGTACTCGATTGATGAATGCTTTCTCGGTCTTGAAGGATTTTCCGACCTCACCGGCATTGGCCAGACAATTCGCGAGAAGGTCCGGAGCTGGACCGGCCTCCCTGTTTGTGTAGGCATTGGCCCCTCCAAGACACTCGCCAAGCTGGCAAACCATGTCGCGAAGAAGAAGCCTGGGTGGAATAGCGTCTGCTCATTGATAGGCTTAGCAGAAAGCGAATTGTTAGCCGTGATCGGCAAGATCGAGATCGGTGAGGTCTGGGGTGTTGGCAGGCGAATCTCTGCCAGGCTAAACGAGATGGGCGTACATACCGTTGCGCAGTTGCGAGCCATGGATCCAAAGCTCATCAAGCGTGAATTCTCGGTTGTCCTTGAGCGAACGGTCATGGAGCTTCGAGGTGTTTCCTGTTTAGCCCTCGATGAGGTTGCGCCCCCGAAACAGCAGATCATGTCGAGCCGTTCGTTCGGCCAACCTGTGTTCGACCTCCCAGAACTCGAAGAGGCTGTGGCCAGCTACACAAGCCGCGCAGCAGAAAAGCTGAGGAAGCAAAGGCATGTTGCAGGTGGCATCCTGATCCAGCTACAGACCAACCCCTTTAAGCCAGACGAGCCTCAGTATTTCCCCTCGATAACCGTTCCCTTCGTGCATCCGACGTCAGACACTCGTGATCTGGTGAATGCAGCGATCCGTGGTCTGAAGCGGATTTTCAGGGAGGGCTACGCGTACAAGAAAGCTTGCGTGATGCTTGTCGAGCTGAAGCCCGAGGGAACTGCGCACCAGGGCGACTTATTTGCCGCCCCTTTGAAACCGATTCAGTCGGCGAAGCTCATGCAGGCCATGGACACGCTCAACGCACGCTTTGGTCGCGGCACAGTTCGGGTTGCAGCAGAAGGCATCGAGCAGGACTGGAAGATGAAGCGTGGCCGGATGTCGCCGCGCTACACAACGGAGTGGCAGCACCTCATCCGGGCCAAAGCAATCTAGCCAGCGATCTTCACCATCTCACCGACAGTCATATCCAACGACTGCGCAATGGGACCGGGGAAGACTCGATTGAAAGTTGCGGACAGTTCCTGGTAGTACCAGAGCGTCCCTTCCTTGCCAGCCTTGAAGCGGGTGAACACCTCACCGCCAACAAGCCGCAAGTCGCTCACGATGGCTCGGGCGTTGTGAACCTTGTCCGAGCACGAGACCAGAAGCGTGTCTGCATCAGCCTCGGCCAAGTGCCTCAGGTATTCCGTCTTGCGATCTTTCCAATCAGCCTTCTTTCCAGAGTCATTCGGGGTACCGTCAGTACAGCCCATAACGATCCTCAGAACACGCTCACCGAAGTTCTGTTGAATGAAGTCCATTCGTCGCGCCGCTTCAACAGCCGTATCAGCGTCTTCGACAGCATCGTGCAACAGTCCAGCAATCGCCTGCTCCTCATCACCGCCATACTCAAATACGAGGGCCGAGACCGACATCAGGTGGCTGATGTAGGGAATCGAAGTTGATTTGCGCACCTGCCTGTCGTGACAGTCGCAGGCAAAATCAAATGCGAGCTTGAGCTTTGGGCTGGTGACTGGATGCTTGGTTGCCATGCTGTTCAATCCGTTCGGAATATTCAATTATCAACCACAACGCGACAAGCTTCACGGGACGCTGATTTTGAAGGAAAATTCCGCCCCTATGACGCGCTCCGAACTCATCGCCACCATTGCCGAACGGTTTCCCCATCTCACAATGAGGGATGCCGAGGTATCAGTACAAGAAATCCTGTCAGGTATTTCCTCGGCACTGTCCGATGGCAATCGTGTGGAGATTCGAGGGTTCGGCAGCTTTAGTCTGAACTACCGCCCTCCTCGTCTTGGACGGAATCCGAAGACCGGAGAGAAAGTACCAGTCCCCGGAAAATACGTGCCCCACTTCAAGGCGGGGAAAGAGTTGGCGTCTTTGGTGATGGAAGCAGGGAAGCCCCCACTTCAGGCAACCACGGATTAGCCAATAAAGACTCCTCACTCCTCTTCGTCGTCTTCGTTCTCAGACTCGTATTCTTCGATCAGACCTAACCAGGCACGTGCGTCGTGTTCGTGTTTGCCCTCGGTCCTCCAACCTTCCTCACCGTAGTCAAACTCGTCGCCAGGCAACCCTTTTGCAACGATTTTCTGTTCGCGGCCATTCACGATTTGTACGCGTGACTGGAGAAGAAAAAAACCAAACGGCGTAAGGAGATCGGTAGCTAGGCAGGCTATTGCCTCTGACTCCATCGCAAGAACGCTGGGCCAATAACCAAACTTGGTACGAAAACCATTTAGCGCCTCGATGACGCGAACCATGATCCCGCCAGATTGCTTAATTGCTTTGGTCATCGTTGATGCTCCCAATAAAGTTGTTGATCTTGGCGACGATCAATTTTCTGCGCTCGACCAAGAAGGCCTTGTAGCTCGGAATTGCCAGAAGATCGTTATTTACGGGAATTGCTTGAGCTTCAAATGCTTCTGGGTGCTGCTTGATCATCGGCGGAAGGTAATCAACCGGCAACTTGTCGCTAATTGCCCGATTTGTTTTGCCTCCGATGAAGGCCAGATTGGAAATATCGTCAGCTTCCCGTGGAGTGTAATGTCCGCGCAATTGCGCCTTAGGGAAGAGATGGTGAAACTGAAGGCGATGCTGCGAGCCAGAATGGTCTAGGGAGATTGCTAGATTTGAGCGCCAGTCCTTTGCACCGGCATCTCTGAAAGCAAGGAACATCGTCTTGAATAGAGCGCTACGCTGGTTACGGCCTTCCAGTTCCTCTGCTGTGATATCTAGACGACCAACCTGCTGACGCAAACGATCAATCAGATCCTGCACCGACCCATCCTGTTTCCTGATACTGGAGAGGTCTTGATCAAGGATGGTTTCACTGGAGCCTCTGGAGAACCGCCCCTTTGCATTAGCCAACAAGGCCCAGTAACGAAGAAGCTTCTCTTCTTTAGCCGAAATGTTGTATCCACGTGTATGGCCAAAGTAGGCCAGCGCGATGATCATGAAAGGGGATGCCAACAACGCAGGGCTATCGATCCCTACGTTGCTCTTCAGGAAGTTCATTGCGAAATGCATGCCTTCCTTTGACTCCTCCCAGGCATCCTGCAAGTCCTGGAGGCTTAGAGACCCAACGGTTTTGAATCGCGATTGCCCCGTTGCGAAAACGATAAGGTTTTTGAGGTGGATACCTAACTCCAGATCAAACCCAAGCTTTGCGCAGTCGGTTTGGAAGGTCTGGAACGTTTCCAGCGAGTGCCGCCACTTGGCAGTGATCTGTGCAAGCGCCAGATCAGAGCTACGCAGCTTTGCCCCAAGCGAATTAACGCGGACGAAGATTTCCGTCACTTCATCATACGAAAGCGAACGCTCAAGAATATCCATCCGGTAAGAATAATTCCGGATGCCTCTGAGCTTGGCCAGACGCTGGCTGTATTTCAGATACTTCGGATCATCAAACGACGTGATCGCGGCAGCCTTAAGGAAAGGAGCATCGCTGTCCGATTTAAACACCTCAGAGACCTTGACCCACTGGGGCAACTGCTCAAGTTTCTTAGTGGCAACCACGAACGTCATCTGGTTGAAGCGTTGCAGTAGTTCGTCCTCAGAAGCATCAGGATCTTCTGCCGAGATATCGTCATCGTCATCGGCTTCTTCATCAACTTCGGTAACGGTAGTTAGGGTATCCGGGTGCTCTAGGTTAAACAGCAGATCAATCGGTCTCTTGCGACCACGAGCCTGAACTGGTTCGCCTCGAATTACTGCTGACAAAGAGGTAAGACGCTGTTGGCCATCAAGGAGAAGACGCACACTCTGGTAAGGGGTTTGCTGTTGAGCCACCGCAAACTGCTGCAAGGGTACGGCTTCATCAGTTTCCCAAACGAGAATCGCACCAGAGGGGTAACCACGGTATAGGGAGTCGAGCAAATCACGGACACGAGTCGACTTCCAGACGTACTGCCGCTGCATTTCTGGCAAGCGCAGTTCGCCGCGCTCAATCATCGTTACCAGTTCTTGGACCTTCGCTTCTGCTGATGCCAATTGCGCTACTCCCTATTTTTTATTTGGCTATTTTTGCCTTCAATTGCTCGATCATTACGCGTCCAAGCTGGTCTTTCTTTTCAACGATTATGAACAATCCCTTGCCGCCGCTTTTACTCTCCCAAAGCTCGCCGATGGTGCGCTTTTCTTCGGTGTCTTTGGTCTGTGCGGTGAGACCGCCCTTGTACTCAGCAACGAGCAGTCTGCCATCTTCGAGCAGTGCCACGAAGTCAGGGTAAAAGCGGTCAGTCGAAGTCGGTAGCCAGAAAGAAGCATGTGGCCGCGAGTCGAGATTCCTGACCCAGAATCGAATTTCTGGCGTCCATTCCAGAGCTTGAGCACATTCGAATTCCTCCCCCTTGCCCTCAAGTTCACCTGGCACCGGGTAGTAATGCTTTGGGAACTTACATCCTCCTTTATAGAACCAGTTCGCGGGATAGTTACTGGGCTGGAAGGAAAACGCGTAGTCGAAACTGGTTTCCACTGCTGCTTGCGGGGAGAACAACGTTTCTTGGTAGCCCTTAGCGTAGGATTTCTTCCTGGCTGCTGCGATCTTTTCCGCCAGTGCTCGAACAAGAATAAATTTTGCCCGGCCAAGCGTTGCTAGATTGAATTTTTGGCGGTCGATGAGATACGCCAAGGCCTTCCCGATCCATCCCAACATTACGGCTTGCTGGACATCGGGTTGCTTTAGTTCTTTGTCGAGCCAACGTGTAAGTTCGCTCACGCTCCAGTCAGTCGTGACGCCGGTCAGATCGAGCTGCTGGTCACCCTTGAATTCGTAGGTGACGCGGTTGCCGTCTACGTCAAATTCGAAAGTGTTTGATGTGTCGTTAAACCGGAATTCCGGTAGTTCGGGCGGGTAGTCATTCAAATTCCAGCCCGCAACATCGAGAATCAGTTCCTTCTCAGCAAGCTCAAGCTCGCCCTGGATACGAACGCACAGGCGCGGGATTACAAAAGGCTCACCCTTCTGTGATGGTGAAGGCACGAACTTGGGCTGTGTAGCCCGATGCTCGGCGATCTTCTTCTTGGTCTCTTCCTTTTTTTCTTCGGGAGCAACTGAAACCAGCGCAAATTCCATTGCCTCGGTAACTGCCCCCGTAATCTCAACAGTTACCTCACCGGTTTTTTGGTCAGTTTTGACCTCAACCGCAGCCTTTTCTTGGGCCGTGAGCGCCGATAAATCTGGTGCTTTCTGGACAGCCAACACCAGAGGCGGCACAACGAGATCGAGTTCTGGAGTCTGTGGCTCGATAAATTGCTTCGCCTCTTCCTCTTCAAAGCCCATGGAGATCAGACGATCCTGAAGGTGTCGTGCAGCCTCGCCAAAATTCGGACTGGATACGTGCGCGTAGGCTTTATTGAGTTCTGGCACCTTCCTGCGCTTGGCGTACGGCATGCGCAGGACGCGGCCCAGTAGCTGCTCAACGTCCTTGGCGCTTGAAATGTTGGCCGTCGAACAGAAAACGTAGGCAAAGGAGCAATCCCAGCCTTCCTTTAGCGCCTGGACGGTGATGATGACTTCGATCTTGCAGGCTGGGTCAAAGAGATCCACGCCATCAAGCTCTCGCTGCTCTCCGGTCGCAATAGCAATCTGGTCAGCATCAAGCCCCTCAGCTTCCATCAAGTAAGCCTTGACGGCCTCTACTGTGGCTGTTTTGTCCTTGTTTTCTGCCTGCACCAATAGGATCGGGCGAACAAAGTCATGCTCCTGCTTAGCCAGGTCCAGTAGTTTTTTCTGCTGGAGCCGGGAATCTGTCACGGCATCCTGCCAGCTTGTTTTGTGTTCGGTGAGGCTGATCGGGAGCTTGATCATCTCCTCGGCCTTCAACTCGGACGCGGATACGCGATACAGGACGTTGCTACCAAGCTTGATGCTGGTGTCAGGCGTAGCAGTCAACTCTACAATACACGCGGGCGAGAGGCGGGCCAGGACATCGAAGGTCAGGCTGGTACGAGCGTTGTGTGCCTCATCCACGATGATCATTGGCTCGTGGAGGTGCATCAGATTGGCAAAGCTGTATTTCACCTTGCCGTTTTCATCCTTCTCCATCCCTTCGAGGACGGCAGGCTTTAGGGCTGCAAAATGAGACTCAAGCGCCTCTTTGTGCGCGTAGGCATTTCGCCCCTCTGTCTTTTCCACCCGCAAGGTCTGGATCGTGCCAACAACCACGCACACCTTGTCCTTGATGTCCTGCGGCCTGATGTTGTCGATGTCGGAGATGTCGAACACCGCCACCTTGCCATCAAAGGCATCATCAAGCGCTTTTCGGTACGGGTGAGAGGTGTTCTTTAGCGCGTCCGCTGTCTGAGTTCTGATCATGTTCGTTGGCACAAGCCACAGAACAACGGGGTAGTCTTTTTCGATCAAGCTTCGGCCAACGGTCTTGATTGCATGAGCACCAACAATGGTCTTCCCGCCCCCGGTCGGAATCCGAAGACAAACATAGGGAATCTCTCCCAGACCCGGTACTTTTCGGTAAAGCGGCAAACGCCCGGATGCATCCCGCGTGACCGAATGGAAAGCCCGCTCCGCGTCCCCCATCAAACGGGTTTTCTCGAAGAAATTTTGCAACGTTTCGAGAGATCGTTTTTGAAAATTTTTGAGCTTCATGATCAACGCGCCGGGATGTCGTAAGGGATTTGTTTGAATGTGATCTGGTTGGCCAGCAGCGCTTCTTCGCTGACGTTGCAAGACTCGCCAAAGATCACTTTCGGGCCGTCGTGAAGCGGTAGTTTTCTCATCACCGTCCGGGTGAGAACGTTGCCACCGGCAGGCCGAAGGTCACCAAGAACGCCGTTAAACAGCAGGTAGTAGGCTGTTTCATCATGCACACCCAGAAGTGGAGATTTCACCTCCTGCACAAAGCCCTTGCCGGTCTCAGCAAACCAGACATGCGCAGCCAATTGGTTGAAACGGATACCAGGATTGATCTGCCCATCAAGGTCAAATACAGGCTGGCCAAGACGGTAAAACGTGAAACCGCCACCTCCAGCCCATCCTACTGCGGCAGATATTCCGCCCTGCTCGCCTTCGATGACCTTCTTGAGCCGAGGAACGCAATGCGTAATGGCGTGATCACCAAGCTCTATGCCGATCCATTTGAGGCCCAACTTATGTGCGACAGCAGGTGTTGTGGCTGACCCGATGAATGAGTCCAGAACAATATCGCCGGGGTTGGTGGCTATGTGCAGGACACGGCTAATCAAGCGCTCAGGCTTGGGTGTGTCAAACGCATTGTCAGCGCCAAATAGCTGGTGGATTTCCTTTTTGGATTCCTGATTGTGACCAACATCGCTATTAACCCACCAAGTCCATGAGCTAACGCCCTCAACGTCTTTGAGGTAATTTTTTACCCTTGGCCGCGACTTGCCATCTTTGCCGAACCACATTCCGCCCTCAGCCAGCAACTTCTTAAATGCTGGTTCGATGTTGCCCCAACACCGACCGGGAGGAGGTTCATAAACCTCGCCCCCAGGTGTCGTGATCTTGTACATCTGGTTCGGTCGCCACCCTTGAGCCGTGAAATCAGTCGAGGTCCAAGGGCCGTTGGGATCCTTGTCAGGATTCTTGAAATTTTTTGCTTGGTCTTCAGAAAGCGTCAGCTTGTTAAATGCGACTTTGGAAGAGTTCTTCGCATAAACCAAGATATGGTCATGCGCAGCGCCAAGCTGAATGCGGGCGTCCGGGGATGTTCTCTTTTGCCACAGGACGTTGGCCACGAAATTCTTCCGACCAAACACTTCGTCCATCACCACCTTGAGATAGTGAGCCTCGTTGTCGTCAATCGAGACCCAAATACTTCCGGTCTCCGAAAGCAGATCACGAAGCAATTCCAATCTCGGATACATCATCGACAACCAAGTGGAATGCTCAACGTTGTCGTCGTAGTGTTCGAAGGCGCTGCCTGTATTGTAGGGAGGGTCGATAAAGATGCATTTGACCTGGCCCGCGTAGAACGGCAACAACGCCTTAAGAGCATCTAAGTTGTCGCCCTGGATCATCATGTTCCCGCTGTCCTGGTCGCCAAACGAAAGGTTTTGGTCAGACTCCAATAACCTGAAGGGGACGGCTGATGATGTCTTGATATCTTGATCGCGGGTGAGCCAGTTGAGCAGCGGCATCGGGACTTCCTGTTGTTTTTCTGAGTTGCAGTATTGTCCTAGAAAACGGGGATTCCGTTCACGCCGTTTAGGAATTTTGGGTATCCTCCCCGCCCTGCATAATGGACCCACCTAAACCACAAAAGGAACCACCCGCATGAACAAGTCTGACCTGATCGAGCAAATGGCTGCCACGGCTGAAATCTCCAAGGCTGCTGCTGGCAAAGCTCTGGATGCTGCTATCGACACCATCACCAAGGCTGTCGCCTCCGGTGATACCGTTTCTCTTATTGGCTTTGGCACCTTCAAGGCATCTGAGCGTGCAGCCCGCGAAGGCAAGAACCCGAAGACCGGTGAAAAGCTGTCGATTGCTGCTACCACCGTGCCGAAGTTCTCGGCTGGTGCCAATTTCAAGGCTGCCGTCGCGAAGAAATAAGCAACGCTGCCTATCGAGAAGCCCAGTAGATAACCCTACTGGGCTTTTTTGTGCGCCTCTTTCTTGGCTTTGCGCCATTCCCAAGGGGGAGTTGGGTTTTCGTCGTACCAAAGCCCGTTGCGCAGTGATCTGGCCCTCTCTTCCGCCTCTGCGTAGAGAACCCGATCCTCTGGCGTCTGCTCTCTCTGGTACTGCTTGTAGTGCCAGGCCAGCCCTGCTTTAAGCACCTCGAAGCCTGTATCGATTGGGGCACAACTCGGGCAATCTGACTGCGCAACGTAGAGTTTGCCTACGGGACGGTCACGGTGATCTCGCTTGCTCCACTCAAAAACCACTGTTTTGCCGAAGACGAGTTCTGACAGTTTCTGCTGAGCACGCTTGCCGAATGGCTGGTCCTTTTCGGGCGCATCAATCCCAGAGAGTCGCACGTGGTATTTCTGATGTGCGTCATCAAGGATATTGACGGTATCTCCATCGCTCACCTTGATGACACGCCCCTCGATGGTCTCCGCAGAGGCGGCAAGGCTGAGCAGCAATAGAGATGCAAGCAACATGTTTTTCATGGACGCAATTCTAACGCGCAAAAAAAGACCCGCCGAAGCGGGCCAAGGAGCTACTGACAAGGAGCTTGAAAATTTAGATCGCCGAGACGTAGAGCGTTTCGAAGATCAATTGACCCGCGAACAACATTGGCAGTCCGATTGCGAAGGTTTTGCCAAGTGACATCCCAAAGCCGTTGCGCAGACTGAGCAACGAGGTCATTGCAACTGCTACAACCACGGTGATTCCGGCTGCCACGGCACCATTGAGAATCAAGGCCAACACTGCGAGCACTGCGATTCCAAAGAACCCTGCGCTGTTGATTGTGCTTTGCGCTTCGCTCTGCGCCTCGCGCTTCTTTGGCGAGTTCAGCATCGCCAGTCCAACGAGAATTGCCCCGGCCACACCCAGTGTCCATTTCACCCCTACCCAGTTATGGGCCATTACCGCGTTACACAGGATGCCGAATACGACGAAGGCCAGGATCTTTGCTTCGAGCATGAAAGCTTGGTGATTGAACGTATACATGATTGATCTCCAGTAAATGCGACGACGTGTCGCTCATGTACTTAATTGGCGGAACGACCTCGTGTAAAACGGCTACGCAGCGAGACTGAGGTGGCACTTGCACTGACTTGGTTGGCAACTGACCGACTTGCGCAGATATTCAGTCGCCTCTTCAACCGGCGACGGGCGATGCATCAGGTAGCCTTGGACAGAATTGCAGCCGATCGCGGTTAACAGCTCGAACTGGTCAGGTGATTCAACGCCTTCAGCGATAACGTGCAGACCGAATACCTTAGCTAGACCGATGATTACCTGCACAAGCTTGAAGTAGGACTGGTTTGAAACCATCTTCTCGACGAACGACCTGTCGATCTTCAGTGCATCAACCGGAAAATCCTTGAGACGCGACAATCCCGAATAGCCGGTACCGAAGTCGTCGATTGAGAATTTCACGCCGAGACCCTTGAGGGTTTCGATGTTCGCCTGCACCGATGCAGCATCGCTGCCGACCATGGACTCGGTGATCTCAAGCTCAATAGCGCTTCCGTGAAGATCGTTTGCAGCAAGCTCCTGCGTGACCAACTCGACAAGATCGTTTCGCCGCAGATGGATCAACGGCAGATTCACTGCGATGGTGATATCACGGCCAAACTCGCTCTGCCAGAGACCGGCCTGACGACAAGCCTTTTTGATCGTAGCCTCGCCCATGGCGACTATCAGCCCGTATTTTTCTGCGATGGGAATGAAGTCGCCTGGCGAAACCATGCCCTTGGTCGGATGCTTCCATCTCAACAAGGCCTCGAAGCCGGTCACTGCATGCGTTTGTGTCGATACCTGGGCTTGGTAATAGACCTCGAACTCGCCCTTCTCAATGCCAAGCCTGATTTCACGTGCCAACTCGCGCTCTTTGTCCTGAGCAAGCTGAAAGGATTCGCGATACACACAGTAGTCGGCCTTTCCACTTTGCTTAGCCCGATGGAGCGCAGCGTCTGCATTGCTTAGCAAAGAAGCGGATGTGGTGCCCTCCTGCGGATACATGGCGATGCCGATGCTGGCCGTGATGACTTGCTGTTCTCCCAGGACATCAAGCGGCACCTTGATTGCATCCAGTATCTGCTGCGCAGTTTCGATTGCATCCGATTCACTGCCAATGCTGAGCAAAACCACGAACTCATCACTGCCGTAGCGGATCACCGCCCCCGAGTCGGGCACCACCGCCCGAATGCGCAGTGCAATCTGACGGAGTGCATCGTTTCCTCGCTCACGCCCCAAGGTGTCGTTAACGTCCCTGAAGAAATCCAGGTCAATGAGCATGAGGCATGAAGCATCACCGTCCTGCGTCAGTTTTCGAATGCGTTGTTCGATCCCGCTGCTGTTCAAAACGCCGGTCAGAGAATCGATCTCGGCCATCTGCCTCACAAGCTGGCGTTGAGCACGGTTACGGCTTGCAAGCTGCCGATCAAGGTACCAATAGACCAGGTTCGTCAGCGTCGAGATTAGAAACCCACCGAACAAGCAGCCGATCAATGCAACGAATACGAAGTCCTTAAAGAGCGACTTAACGGCGTCGACCGGCTGCACAGTCGAAATATTGATCAACTCATCATCAATCGCTTTTGAAGCGATCAGAAGCGGTTTCCCCGTCGCGCCAATCGTCACCAAGCCGCCGTACGCATCCAGCCCGAAGTCTTTTGCAATCGACTGAGCAATGCCTGACTCGAACGGACGGATGGAGATTTCATCGAGCGATGGACGCTTGTAGCGATTGACCAGGTAATCGCGAGACATCGCCTTCGCTGCGCCGTCAGGCACCACTTTCATCACCAATGATTTGTCTTTCGCGCTGATGACGACTCCGTTCTCGTCAGTGATGATGGCGTTTGATTGGTTCGCCCAGTGCGTCAGGAAGTCGAGACTGATTTTTCCGGCAACCACGCCGACGATCTCCTCTTTGCTTTTTACCGGCGCGGAAAAAAAGAGTCCGGGCATGTTGCTGACTCGACCAACGGCAAACTGGCTGCCATCCCGGCCTTCGATCGCAGCCTTGAAATATTCACGGTCAGAGTAGTCTGTTCCAACGAAAGACTCGGGCGTGTCCGCATTGCTTGCGGCAACTGCACGACCATTTTTGCTGATGAGCCAGATCACCCCCATCGAATGCTTCTGGCTTGCGATCTCGGACAACTCTCTGTTCAAGTCCCCAACTCTGGCCTGACTGATTTGAGCTTGAGCTTCGCCCACAGACAACGCAGGCGAAACTGGATGCCGAGCGAAATGCTCAAGAACGCGATGCACCGACTCGATGCGTGCAACCGTTGCAGGCGTTGCATGGAGATCCCGGATATTTCCTGACAGCCCAAGGTATGCGTCATTGAGGGCAGTCGTCGCGTTATCAGCGGCATCCTGGTACGCAGCACGAGCCTGCTGATCGACGTAGTGGTACGACATGACCACGGTCCCGAGACTCCAGATCAGGGAAGCCAGCAGCCAGAAAATGGCAAACGGCCGGTACGAGAGCTTGTCTCTCATTCCCTGAGTTTCCGCGATGGCGATGTCTAGTAAAGCTGCTTGATCCATGGTGCTGCTCTCAAAATCTGTATCTGCCTAACCTACCGTCAGATCCGCAAAGCCAAAATAAAAGAGCGGGTTTCCCCGCCCTTCCCCGCATCGCCAGTTCTGGCTAATGGACCGTCAAATTCCACAGTGCCGGATGCAGATACTTCCCACCGCTCGTGACGAAAAATTTGACGGTTTTGTACTCGTCACCCGCTGCCTTGGTTTTCACCGTCGACTCCTGACGAACTCGTGCAGCCTCATCCGCTTTGCCAGACGACTTAAGCTCTTTTGCCAAGCCCTCCAGCCGGACTGCCTCTATCGCCAAAGCGACCCGCTCTCCAATTCGTTGCGACATTTTTCGATTACCACCGAGACTCCGAGCGCCACCACAAAGATGGCGAGCTGCACAACTGGGCTGAATGCGCCTGCGATCAGCAGTGCTACAACCAGCCCCCAAATCATCTTTCCCATTTCGTTCTCCTTGTCAGATTGGGTGCATCGGGGCACCCCTGTACAGAATTGGCGGAACGCAGGCACGTAAAACATCTTCTTCGAGTAGCTGGACAACATCGCGAATAACGTTGGCTGTCTCGTCGACCTGGAACGTCCGGAAAAACTGTCCATTCCGGAAATGCCAGCCGTAAGGCAGACGGTCTTCAGCATCAATGATCGTTTTGGCCAGCCAACCGTCGTCCTGGACGATGAATTGGTTTGCAAGCTCGAAGATGCTCAAGACCGTCACACCAAGCGGGTGATGGATCTCGCAGTAGCAATTCCGGCTAATGCTCGTGCAGACGACTTTGCGACCGAAATTGCTGTCGTCGATCACGCTTTTGATGGTCAGCATGATCACTTGAGCTTTACGTTTACGGACAAGCTGTACATGTTGGAATCGCGGCGACCGTACAGGTAGCGGCCTGACTCGTTCCAAGGTTGCGGATCACCTTGCACGTACGACGTCAGCACGGCATGGTCGTAGTTGAGTCCGATCGAAACATCGTTGCTGATTGCTCTGGTCAGGGTGATCCCATAAATGGCCGAGGTATTGCGCTTGAGTTTCGCGTTGGCGATCTGGAAGCCATGGATTTCGGGAACGCCGGACATGTCCAGAAACAGTGACATGCGAGCGCCCAGCGCCCATTGGGCTGCTACGGGAATTAACGCATCTACGCCGAATTCAAACCCATGAGGCTCGTAAATAATGTCGAACTCTTCCTTGGGATAGCCGTAGAGCGTCCGGTCGCCGTTTCGAACCGGCTTGTCTCCCATGAAATTAAAGAAATCATCGAGGCTCGACTTACTGTGCTTATGGTCTGGGCTATAGACGGGATAACCGTACTTTGTGGTTGGAAATACCGCGTATCCACCTCGAATCGAGAAAGATTCAGGGGCCAGTGGCATTTGCCAAAGCAAACCAACACGCGCCCCCTGCCCGCCAGACTGTGACTTATTGTCGAAAACGAACTCAGGCGTGGCGTCAAAAACCTCCACAACGACCCGCTTGGGTTTGATGCCTTCGAATACACCATCAGTATCAGCGGCAGCTAACGCTACTGCCGGGAATGCAACAAGCAGTGTTGCAAGAACAGGGGTTAGACGCATGTAAGCCTCCTAATTGAGATGACTTACCCACGCTACCCCCTGTTTTGTGAAGCCAAAATTTCGTCAGTGCAACAAACTAACCTTCAGGACCGATCCGATAGTTCCATGCCAGTTTGCAGAGAGAGTCAATTCACCTTTGACATCGTAGGTTTGATAGGTCGAGTTACCGAGTCCGTTATAGAAGTTGGAATTCGCGCCCCAGATGCCCCAAACGCTTGAACCAGTTGTCTTGATGTACATAGCCAGTTTTGCGGGGTCTGCGGGCCGTAGAGGATTTGAGACATCAAGTGCTTTCCCGGAGTCCAAATTCCAACGCGAAGGGTTGTCATCAGGTTTGAGCACGTACGCCAGATTGTTGTCACAACGCACCTGAATGGTCGTAACGGCGTTGTAGATTGATTGCACCGTTGGTGAGTTAAATGTTCCGAAGGCCAGCGAGCCGACCGCGCTGATTTCGCAGAAACCGATAACCTCTCCCGAAATGGACTGTGCCGCCGAAAATGAGGTGGTTCCATTGACCACGGCGAAAAGCTGGAAATTGGTGATCGAGAACGCGCCAGTTTTAGTAAACGCAGTCAAGTTTCCTGGCGAGCTTGTGCCGCTCAACACTGCTGTCAGGTTATAGGTTTGATCAGTTCCATTACCCGTACCGGTAATCAATGTGGCCGGTGTAAGCGGCTTCATAATTTGCCCGCCTGGGTTAAGGATGTACATGTACTGGTTTCCGTTTGCCGCACCTTCCCGGTAAACAGGGATTGTGAAATACCCTAAGCTGGCTGAATTTGGCTTTAGGGTATAAGAACCAGAGGGGCAGTTGACCGTGACCGTGACTGGAACAGTTACTGCACCAACCGCAGAGGAATAGGCTGCTTGCCCAAAGTTAATGACCTGATCCTTGACTGTGCAGACCACCGCTTTGGCTTGGCAGGAAAGCATTATCAGAAAAATAACGATCGCCACTCTCATTTTTCGGTCCCACAATCCAGTTTGATTTCGAATTCGTTGTCGGTTTTTGGAACAAGATCAGGCACGACAACCTCGCGCTTACAACCAACGACCTCGATGGTTCGTTTGCCTGTCCCGATTTTGGTAACGTAAGCCCCAGTGCTTACGTTGTAGGCAAATGCTTTGCCGTCGACACGGATTTCACCCGCTTCAATTGGCTGGCCATTGACTCTGAGGAGCAGCGAATACCCTGGTGCGTCCGCGCTTAATTTCACCAGCCCGATTGATCCGCGCTGCTGCGAAAAGCGCTTTGACGAGTCCTTTGTCTTCGTCCAGTCTCCGAGGTCGTCAGCAAGTGAAATATGGTCTGTAGTCCTCGTAATCGCGATTCGCCCGTTGTCGTCCGTCTTACCCACATAGACGTCGCTCGCAAGAACTGGCAAATCGGGAATACCGGTGTCAGCAATCACAAGTCCATTGGCAATTTGCTTGTCGAGCCACAAACCGCCATCTGCATAAGCAACGCTGCCGCTACCGCTCAGGCGATAACCATTCACACCGTTGGCACTGGACGCTGAGGCGGTTAGCGAGCCGTAGCGAAAATCTCCACTGGCATACGCGTCAATGCGTTGTCCGGATTCGCCCTGTCCAACACCAATGTTGTATCGGGCATTGTTCTCATTGCTCATGCCGCTGTAGTTTGCATAGGAGCTGCCCTTTGCTACGGATGCCATTGCAGTTCCGTTAATACCGAACCGCCCCAGCGGAATACTCAAAGTGAGCATCGCAGTGTTGCCAACGTCAGTTTTTCCAACCGACAGCCCAACATCGACGTAATCAAACCGAGCTGTCGCATTGATTGCCTGAGATAGAAATTTCTCTTTGCCCTCGCCTGTCTGAGTGCCGATAAAAGACACGGAATACTTCCCAGACGACGGGGCGTAGGTGACTCCGTAATAGGTTTGCGGCTTCAACACGTCACCAAATACCGAACCAATAGCTGTCCAATTGGTCGGCATCGTCGTGCTAGCAAAGCCTGATACCGTGCCGTAATGCCCGAAGTCAAAACTTCGATCCCAGGTAGCCACAAAGAGTGACGGTGTGGCCGACGAAGCCTTGTAATCAGACTCATCAGCTTGGCTTTGCTGCCCTTGGCCATTTCCAGCCTGTGCCGCTGGCATCGTGCCGCTTATAAAAGTCTTTTGGTCCGTTTTCGCCAGCGCTCCGGCAACGCTCATGTTGCCGAACCAGGTTGCAAACGCAGCCCCGAGGCCAAACCGCGTGTTGCCGCGTGTGCCCTCGATACGGCCTTCAAGCGTCAGGTTTTGAATGTAGTCATCAATCCAGCCCAACAGAGGTATTCCGGAAAAACCAACGCCTCTACGATAGCGACCAGCAAAAAACATCTCGCCGTAAGTGTCAGCCTGGCGAAGCGCTCCGATTTCAACGCTGTAGTTGTCGACTCCCCTTGAAAGCTGCTGAGGCGATGAAAACAGACTGTATGACTTCCGCACTTCGTTGCCGAATTGGTCCTTAACGATGACGCTCACCTCGCCCGTGTTGGTGACCGGCGTGTACGGCAGCGAAAAAAGGCCCGGTGCAACATTCCCGGTGTAAACACGGCGGCTGCCTTCGTAAATATCGACCACGGAAGGCAACTTTGCTTCGCCATTCAGCGTGTGCGATGGCAACCACTCGAAGCCTTGCTGGAGCTTGAAGTCGCGTGAAATTCGAATACCCATCATTCGAACGTACGATCCCCAGTAGCCTGGAATGGAGATCGTGTCACCCAGCTCAGTTACCCGAAGCGTTTCACGGTCTTCCATGCGGAATGTGGTGCTCATCCGCTTAAACGGCTGCTCTGTATTGAGCGAGTTATAGGTGTGCTGAGAGTTAAGGTTTCCCCACTTCGTTGAAATGGTGCCATCTAGCAACGCTTGAATCCCGGCTCGATCTCCGTAATTTGCGTAATTGACGTTGTAGTTAAGCCAGCCGCCGTAGGCAGTTTCAAGATACGGATAAGCTTGGTTGGTTCGCACAACCATTTCTTGCTTAGCAAAACGAGCACTCTCAAGGGTCGTAGTGATCGTCAGCTTGCGGCGATTAAACTCATATTTCGGGTCAAGACCTTTCAACGCGACGAAACCTTGACCAATATCGACATTGAATTGCAGGAAATCCTGTGCATCAATGAAAATTTCACCGTTTTTCTCGCTAACGGTTACAAGCCCCGTGCTTTTCTGGCCATTTACAAACAGAGTAACGTCCCATTGCTCACCGTCACTTACTGTCGCTTCGGTTTGCACGCGTACGCCATCCTCGGCAGCAAATGCCGAATGCAGGTTTCCTGAAAAACAGGAAATGACAGCAATGAGGATTATCGATCGCTTCACTTTTGAGAGGTTTTTGTTGCGATAACAGAATTGGCAGAACAACCCCTCTTAATGCAGGGTGGTTCAAAAAAAGTCCCGCCGTGGCGGGACATGGCCATGTGCTTAAAGCTTGATTGGCACTGGGTCGCCGTAGTGATTCAGCATCACGACGTCCTTTCCTGACTTAATCGCATTTCGGACAGCGGTGATGGTTTCAGGTGACATAAAGACCTTGGCTTCTGCATCGGCGAAAATCTGGCGCAGTTTTGAAACTTGATATCGAACTCCATCAACTTTCACTGCCTGAACCATTACTGGGCGCTTGCCCGCGTTTTTGATGATGATCCCGTCGTCTTGAATCACTCCACTCAACTCAGGAATGTCTGTCGTCTTGTTCACGCCCACCGTCACAAGTTGGTAGGCTTTAGGCACTACCGCAAGGGTATTTGCAGCCATGACATCCGGCTCACCAACCTGAGTCACCGATGTAGACAAATAAAGAAATTGCGCATGTTCAATACCCTTTTTGGCACGAACCGTAATGGTCTGGCAGCCGTTATCCTTGTCGGCAGAAACTGGCGGAATTGGATTTTCAGCAGTACCGATCGAGCTTGGACGGACGGAAACAAGGTGCGAAGCCGAAACCATTGGTTTCGTTGTGTCGCCCTCTGGGTATTGGGTAGGAACAATATCCAGACGTGCAGGAAAGTCGTTGTAGTTGCAGACCTCAAAAGTCGTTGCTTCCAACCCCTTCAGGTCAATCTGCTCACGGCTTTTTGTTGTAGCTGCCTGCGCCGCAGCGCAGCAAACAAGGGTAATTACAGCGAGAGATGTTGTTTTCTTTCCCATTTCAAATTCCTTTTTGGTTAGTCCCAGTAACTATTGGCAGAACAACGTCACTGAAAGCAGTCAGTTCGTAACTGCCGTCACAATGATGTTTTCGTTGAATGACCCGGAATAGCTTGTTTCCGGTGTCACCTTTGCCTGAATGACCACCGTCTGACGGACGCCTGAATTGAAGATCGACAACCCGCTGATGGGTAAAGGAACGCCATCCGCCGTCAGGGTTAAATAAAGCTTCTGGCCATTTGAGGAGACGTTCCTCCCGGCCCCACTCCAAAGAGCACTGCCGATTACATCCGGGTACAACAGAATGGTTGTTGCACCTGTACAGTCAAAAACGAAATTGGCACTTGTTGTCGCGCTACCACCGACAGGGATGCTGATCGTGCCAAAACTGATTGGAGTAGTCGTCATCTGGCAAGTCGAAACGACGTTGCCACTGACGTTTGTCGGTGCTGTGAGCGTGGCTGCCTCGGTGCTTCCGAAGAAGACCGAGGAAGCCATGATTAACGCAAGGATTTTGCGGTTCATGGCTTCCCTTCTCCTCAAAACACAATCGAGTAAGAGAGCGTTTTGGACAAGGCACCCTTGCCGGTCACACCAGCCGGAATGCTGACGCGGTGATAGACCGTTATCGTTTCGTCAGTACCAGTACCGACGCGATCCCAACAGGCAGTTGGTGTCAGTGGTGTCGTGCCGTCATCCCGATACGCCAGAAGCCAAGCTTCATTACCGCTCGCAGAGATGTTTGTGGCCGTACCGCTACCCAACGTCCATGCAACTCCCGGCGTATCAGGGCAAAACTGATAGGCGTGCCCATCTGAGACGTTAACCGTGGCTGTATGAGCGTAGATTTGCGCAGGATTGTTGAATTCGATCTTCGTGTGATCGCCGAGGGCCAAAGGGCCAGTTGCAATTGATCCAAGGCCAATAACATTTCCACTCACAACCATATCGGCTTTGACGGTAGTGGCATTTGCTGTGCTCGAAAGCATCGCAGCAGCCAAGGTTGCTGCAAGGGTCTTTTTCAACATCTTCATTTGAATCTCCTTAAGGAACCCGAAGGGGTAAATCCAAATTACCCCCTGTTTTGCAAAGCCAAAATTTGGTCAATACGGCTTTCCTGCGCAGCCGTGACTGGTTGCAAAACCGGAAGATGAAGATGCGGAAGTCGCTTGCTTGTAGGTGACTTTGCGGCCCTCGACGTGATCTGCGTCAAACCAGGGGCGACTACTGAGCAATGCCGAAACCGTGCCGTTGTCCGTGGAGAACAGCCAATCAGTGCCAGACCACGACCAGGAAAGGTTCGATGTGCTCCGGTAGGTGGTGAGCGATGCCTTCGAGATCCACGGAATGGCCTGTGACTGCGCAAGCAGTTCTCCAAAAGGCAGGCTCCTTACTACGCTTTGCGCCTTCGGATCAGAGATAGGAGGCAAAACGCCGTTGCGCGATAGCTTGGCAAGAAGGATGTCTGTTGCCCTGCTGGTGGCGAACAGGCAGACGGTTGCGTTACTCGTCGCCGGGAAATAATCCGGAGCATCATCCGTATCGTCTGACCAACGGCCCGGTCGCAGGATCGGCTTAGACAAGATCGCCGAGCAGGCTCGCATCTGCTGGTTGCTTGAAGCTCCCAGCGCTTGCAGGCCCCAGGTGCCTCCGCTGACATCGACAGAACGCCCTTGATCGGATTTGGACGACTGATCAGCTTTGCAGTCGCCAATGTCGACGATTTTTGCTGCATGCGACAACGACGAAAATGCAAGTGCTACCGCGAGTACCAAAGTTTTCATGACCTACTCCATGTAGTTGGATAAGCCCAAGCTACAGCTCAAATGGAGAAGCCAAAATGAACAAAGGCGACCGAAGCCGCCTTTGTTGCTAAGCCAAATTGGAGTCGCTATTGCTTGTAGGGGTCAGCCTTTGCCGCCTCAGCATCTTTGACAAACCTCACCCAGGCAACCGCACCAAGGATTTTCTTGTCACCAAATGTACTGAGAAAATAATCCCGACAAGGGTTTGACCATGATCCAAAGCCAAAACAAGTAACGTCTGACTTGCTACGCTTATGCCATGGTGCAAGCTGGGGCAATGACTTGTCCTCTTCACCTTCAGTTACTGGCTTTGCAACAATCCCATTTTCTGTAAAGGTGACAATTACCCAAAGTCTATTTGGTGCCTTGAACGCGAATTTTATTGGCTGACCTTTTTCAGATAAAGCCATAAAGTGCCAAAGATATATTGCCTCTTCAAGTTGCTTAAGTTCCGCCAATATTTCTGGTGTTGGTTTAAGTGATTCGATTAGATTTCTACCATAGGAATATCTCTCCGATTCATTAACATCGTAGTTGATGTATCTAGTCGAATAAGTCTCAGGATCACCGCGAGAAATAATCTTCAGGCCATTTCCTGCAAAGCTGAAATCCACCTTATCACCGAGCACTCTTGGTATTGCAAAGAGTAAAAATGCGGTTTGCCGCATAAGTATTTGCGCCCTTGCTCTGCCACTTGAAAGGTCCGGCGAAAAATCAGAGTCACGAGTCATTGAGTAATTTTTATCCTCCGGCTGGATGGAGTAAAAAATTCCTTTCTCGTATTTGCTTTGAGTCAGATTTAGCCCCCAGCCTATTTCACCAACGACAGGATCAGTGCCTGATGGCCACTCTTTTTGGCCACGAGAACCAGACTGAGCAATGGCAATCAACCAGCTCGCCCAATTCTGATAATAGTTGTCGAATGGAGGGGGCACGCCGATTTCAACCTTCATGTAATCCTTGGTAGGCTCACCGCCTTTAGCAAGAACTGACTCGGCGTATTTTCGGACATCGCCCATGCGTTGAAGCGTAGGCCTAGCGGGATTAACACTAAACTGATCCGTTGCGATCGCTCGAATAGCCTCCTGACGATTTTCTTCCTTAGCAGGTTTAATGTATTTATCAATCGGATTTTTCACACCGATGTGACTAAAATAATTCGGAGCTGCTTTATCGATGTCGGATGGCTTATAAATGGAACGTGCCAAAAAATCCAACAATCCCATCCCGGAGTAAAGACCATTTTCATCAGGAAGTGATGTAGGGATTTTCGGCGGCTTGACGCCCCTGATAGCCTCCCAGATAGGGTTTCTCACCCCACCCTCACCTGCAAAGGCATTTCCAGTGAAGATAACAATAAGCAAGAATATAATTTTCGAGATCATTTCCGCCCCTTGTCTTTGGTAGTGAACGTAGAATCGCGACCAGTGCTAATAGCAATTTTGCTTACAGCACCATCAATAACGCCTTCGCCTGCGCTAAATACGCGAACTCCCTTGTATTGCTCCCATCCTTTTCCTTCGACAAAACGGAAATTGCCATTATTCAGCGTTGAAAATTCCATCAGCGTCTTGGATTCTTTGAGGCTTCCAGTGCTTTGCAGCGGAATATATCGATCATTCAAAGCATCGATAAGGCAATCGCTGAACATTTGATTAAGTTGGGCGTAGCCGATCATGACCAGTTCATTGGCAACATACTGATAGCCAGCATCGAGACTTGAAAAGGTTTTCCCCTTCAGTTTTCTCGACACCATTGAGGACAAATTAGCGACGAACTTCACCGACGCAGCGGAAACGGCCATCGAATACCAAGTCCCACGAATCTGGTCTGCACTAAACCGTCCGCTGGTGCCAATGCCGTTAATCAGCCTCCCCAACATGCCGTCAAGTTCGTAGATACCCACCCCGTTCCGAAAGAGCGACCATTGGGATGAGATCAGAATGTCATCCCATGATCGTGCGTACCACTGGAGACTCGGACTAAATACGAACCCAAGCGGCACCTGCCAGCTATAGGCTTCTCCACCCTGGTTACTCTGGTTGATGTATGCGTAGCCGCGTTTATAGGCTTGGTTCGCCAAGAATCCGGCGTTGCCTCGATCCGCTTGTTGCCCAATGAGCACGGTCAAAGGAAATTCTTGCCCCGAGCTGCGCGAGCGCCCGTCTGTTTGACTGATCTCGCCAATATCCTCTTGAGCAAGGGCGATCGTAGGGACGAAAGCACCTGCAATCGAGACTGCGATCAGCCCAAGGAAGGCCCTGCGGCTTTGAGTGTTGTCCTGCATGGCATTACTCCGTTGTTGAGACCAGATCAGCCTCTCACGGGTTGAACAAAGCCAAAATCAGACGTAAAGCGTCATGATGCTGAGGGCTTCTTTACGCTTTTGAGCAGTCTTCTCGCCGGTTGGATCGTTGCGAACTTTGGTCTTGGCAATTTCCAGCATCAACGCTGCACGGTACGCGTCAGGCTCGATACCAACGATGCCAGCACACCAGCGGAATGACTGCACATCGCTGTTCTCGCTAGTCAGCCAACCGATTGCATCCTCAAATACATCGGAATTGACCGCATTGCTTGCAAGATCGGATGCGCACACCTCGATCAAGCCCTCCGCCAGGTAGTCATCGGCACCATTAAATCGCCTGCATGACCGCTCATTTCGCCTTTGGCCTTCAGGATCACACTTAGAAGTGTCATCCCCTAGCTCCGTCATCATGACGGGCCAGAAATCGGCCTTAAGGCCCAGAATCGACATCAACCATTTCTGGGCATTGGGCAAAGTCGCACGCTTCTTCTTGGTCTTGCCACCGCCATCCTTCCGGCTGCCATGTTTTGCTGACAAGAACGCTTGTATCTCCGCCTTAAAGTCTTCTGATATCGATTCGTCGAAGAGCACCAGAGGTTTCCCCGTGAATCCATCGCACATGGAATCAAAGAGGTCGTTCAGCACGCCAATGCGATTGTGCGCAGGAAGTGAAAGCCAGGACGTTTTGCGATTTGTGTTTGATACGGCATGAACAACCGTGCAGGTGCCTGTTTGCCCTGTTGCTTGCTTGGCAGAAAGCCAAATCATTCGTTGGCCAGCAGCTTTCGTCGTGGTTTTCAGCTTCGGAAACTGCTCAACCATCCAGTCCTGCTCCAACGATGAGCGCTGTTGCGCAGTCTTCCGATTGAGTGGCGCAGGCGCAGAGAGGCCCCATTGCTTGATGTAGTTGCGTGCCGACGAAGGTGAGACGGTGACTTCGTACTCAGCGGCGATGTAGTCACGTACAGCTTGGATTGACCAGGTTCTATGCGAGAGACCGACCTCTAGCGGCTGCTTAGCGAGAATGATGTCTCGAACAAACGCCTTTTCCTCTGGTTCGAGAATCGCTTTGCCAATAGGGCGAACCTCAGGCTGCTCCAGCGGCAACTCGAACTGATAGTGACGTCGAACATCCGCTGAGCTTTTGTGCGCATTCGCAATGGCCGCTGTTGCAGCCTCTTGGGCATCAATGAAAGCGTCGACATTCGCCTTACCGGGAATGCCACCAATCAGTTGGCCGATATCGATAGATGTTTGCTGCATGCGAACCTCCAAAACACGGAACGCCGTCCGTTCCCTGTGTGGCACAAATACACAATCTGTAGTTGATGGTAACACAAACTTTGCTACAAATGTTTGCCCTAATTTGTAGCTAGGGAACGCTTTTGTTTTTCACAATGCCGCACGCAGTTACGTCGATAATCACTGCGCAACGCTGTATTTACGAGAGTTCTTCGGAAACTATGCTATGACTCCATGAACATCCAGGCGACAAACATGAGCGCGTAAGCAAACACTTTGACGTAATCTTGATGAATATATAGATACGTTTTGCGTTCTCCATTTTGGCTTTGTGAGTCAGCCAGTAATCTGGTCTCAACTAACCGGAGAGACCTATGGCAACAACAAGCGCAGCGCTGCTGCCCCGCTGGATCCGCAAGAAGGATGCGCCGGGGTACCTGTCGATGTGCGAAGCGGAATTTGAGAAAACGGTGCGCCCCAACGTGCGGGAATTCCCCATTGGCGAGCGCGGAGTCGGCTTTGAGCGAGCCGACCTGGACGCATGGGCAGACGGCTACGTAGCCACCCACGCAATTGACAAAGGCACCGTGACTCAGGAGGATGCAAAGCGCAGTGAGCGGTGCCAAAAGAAAGGAGCTAAACAATGGCCCGCAAATCAATCACAGGCCTCACCCGCAAAGGTGAAATCTGGCATATCAACAAGGTATTCAACGGACGACTCATTCGCGAGAGCACTCAAACAAGCTCGCGGGAGCTAGCCGAGGAATTTCTGATTCACAGGCTGGAGCAATTGCGACAGCGTGAATTGTTAGGTGTGCGAATTGAACGCACTTGGCGTGAGGCTGCAACACGGTATTTAGAGGAAAACAAAGGTCAACCGTCGATTGCTCTGACGGCCACTTACCTTGAGCAGCTAGACCAATTTATTGGCGATTTGCCGCTAAGCCATGTTGATGACGAGTCGTTGGCTCCGTTCATCGAATGGAAGCAGGACGACCATATCCTGCCAAGCGGTAGGGAAAGCCATGCGGCCTCAAACCGGACGATCAATATCGCCCTGGAGAGAGTGATTCGAATTTTGAATGTTGCTCAACGGAAGTGGCGAGACGACAAAAAGCGGCCTTGGCTAGACGTTGTGCCGATGATTTCAAAGCTGAGCGAAAAAGGCGGAAGACAGCCCTACCCGCTCGACTGGGAAGAGCAGAAATTTCTGTTTAAAGAACTACCTGACCACTTGCAGAAGATGTGTCTCTATAAAGTGAATACGGGGTGCCGCGAACAAGAGGTCTGTAAACTCCAGTGGAGCTATGAGGTCAAGGTGCCGGAATTGAATACGAGTGTTTTTCTGATTCCCGAAGAATTCGGGGGGCGCACAGCAAAATCAGGCGTCAAAAATCGAGAAATTCGAGTCGTGATTCTGAATAACGTTGCCAAATCCGTAATTGACGGGCAACGAGGCAAAGATGAGGTTTGGGTGTTTCCCTATGAAGGGGTAGCTCTTGATCGAATTAATGCCTCAGGCTGGCGTGGAGCACGCAGGCGGGCAGCAGAGGCTTGGGAGAAGGAGAAAGGAACACCAGCCCATCCCGGCTTTGCTAACGTGCGCGTACATGACCTTAAGCACACGTTTGGTAGGCGTTTAAAAGCAGCGGGCGTTGCTACTGAGGATCGAAAGAATTTGTTGGGCCACAAGATTAAAGACGTGACCGAGCTTTATTCGTCTGCCGAGATCGAATCATTGATTAACGCAGCGAATAAGATCACTACGACAGATTCTCGATCTCCTGTTTTAACGATTCTGAAAATGAATCATTTAAATAGAAGTCGCACAATTGCTGCCTAGTGCACTTGCAAAAAATTAAAGCCAACTCTGGCAAGTTGGCTTTAAAGGTTTGAAACTAAATGTATTTCTTGGTCGGGGCGGCGGGATTCGAACTCGCGACCCCTTGCACCCCATCAGGGTAAAAGCGCATCCCAGAGCATCCAACGACATCCCATAAACCATCTCAACACATTGTTTTGTATGTAGAAAAACACCTTTACCATTCCAGCATCGTCCCATACAATCCAACCACATCCGGCAAATCTGTGGGGGGAAATGTGGGGGGAATTTTACCCCACTAACCTCTCCCCGACAAGGAGGCAAGCATGGGTAAGCTGACCGTCAAGGAACTTGAGGCACTTGGCAACAAGGACCATGACAAGAAACTTCGCGAAGACGGTGGCCTGATTGGGTCGGTGCGCTGTGGCACCAACGGAGTGTCGGTTTACTTCGATTGGCGCTACCGCTTCGACGGCAAGGTGAAGCAAATCGCTGTCGGTGCTTGGCCAAAACTATCTCTCGCATCGATCCGCTCCGAACGAGACCGGCTGAAAGTCGAAGTTGACGGCGGATCCGATCCAACGGAACGCCGCAAGGCGGAACGGCTCAAGGCAAAAGTCGATCAGTTAGAAGAAATACAAAAACAACAGAAGCGGCTTGACGAAATTGTCGCCCAACAGGCTAGGCTCACCGTCCAAGGGCTATTCGAGCACTGGGCCGAGGTCGATCTGATACGCCGCAAAGATGGGGGTAAAGAAGTCCGGCGGATGTTCGAGAAAGATGTGCTACCGAAGCTGGGCACCCTCCTCGTCACGGATGTCAAGAAAGGGCACATTACGCTGGTCACTGATCCTCTGTTAGCAAGAGGAGTGAACCGGATGGCCAAACTTGTATTTTCTTTAGTTCGGCAGATGTTCAGGTTTGCAGTTGATCGAGACTACATCGAAGCCGACCCAACCGCCAGTATCCGAAAGGTCAAGATCGGCGGCCCGGACACTGAACGTGAGCGCGTTCTGAGCCGAGCCGAAATTCAAACGCTGCGCCACCAATTGCCCAGCGCAAGACTGATGCCGCAAACAGAGGCTGCGGTCTGGATTGTTCTTGCAACACTCTGCCGTATCGGGGAGTTGTCGAGTGCAAAATGGTCTGACATTGATCTTGATAACCGACGCTGGCGCATCCCTGAAACCAAGAATGGCAAACCTCACGAAATTTATTTGTCGGACTTCGCCGTGGAGCACTTCCTTAAGGTGAAAGCACTTAGTAATCCTAATATCGCATGGGTTTACCCAGGCAGAGATCACAAGAAAGCACTTTCCAGCAAGTCGATTACCAAACAGCTAGGTGATAGACAACGCACAAGCGAGCCAATGAAACGGCGCAGCAAATCCACCTCTGCCTTGGCGCTACCAGGAGGAAAATGGGGACCTCATGACTTGAGGAGAACTGGCGCCACAATGATGACCCAGCTACATGTGTTACCTGACGTCGTTGAGCACTGCCTGAACCATATCGAAGAGAATCGGACGAAGCGCGTTTACCAACGGCATACTTACGAGCACGAAATGCAGGCAGCCTGGAAGGCCCTTGGTAGGCATTTGACACGCCTGGCGACACTCCATATGAACAACATGGCAGACTCCGCCGCCAAGCCCCCAGCGCCTACCAAGAAATCACGAGGGGTTCGCAAAAATGCCGCCTCGGGAACCGAAACACTACGGCAACTCCGTACACCTTCGCTGGAAAACGCAGCTACGGCACAGATTAACTGAACGCGAACGTCCGGGGGTTACCCTTCCTATCAGAATCGATTCCCTCCGTTGAATCAACGCATCCACCCCGACAACATCGAGTAATCCGACTTGGTGAGCAACGCGGCGGCCGGATGGCCCTTGCACAATCACATAGGCGTGCAAGGCCACCTGCCCTCCTGTCTCCGCCATAACAGCCACTCGCTGCGCGGAGAGTTCGATCACGTCGGAGTGAAATACGCGGTCATGCTGCCGATTTTTCAACTCGACAAGGATAATGACCCCAGCCAGATCACGGTATCCACGGTCTACCCTCGCCGTCAGGGTTATTGGGCCATCTGCCCGGAATAGCTGCTCTGCGTAGACAAGCATCGCCTGTCGCAACTCCCGCGGCAACCAAGCTTGATCCACTCGGCGTTCCGGACGATGAAGTACCCAGATGAGCAACAAGATTAAGACGGCGCCAGCAATCGTCAATTCAATCATCGCCCTGCCCTCCACCGGTCCAGCCTTGCCGCCATCCAGACCACAGGACGAAGCAAAGCACGCATCAGCTGAATCAGCCACGGATGTCCCACGAGCATCCGGCGCACGAGCGGTGCTGCACAGTAGTAGCGAAGAATCACACCTCGGCCAAATATCGAGGAACGCAGTACCCGGTCGCGAAATACTCGCAGCACCGAGACCTCACGCTCATCGCCATAAATGAGAGTAGCAATGAAGCACCACCCCTTGCGCACCGGCTGCCCCTGTCCTTCCCGGAAGAATCGCCGGTGCTCTCGATTACCTTGAGCTATGCCCTTTCGCTGTTGTGCCGAACGCCGCTGACCATACAGATGCTCGAATAGCACAAGGCGCTCGCAAACACCCATCTGGGCAAGCTCCGATGCGCTGACCCTTCTGATCCGCAGCGGTCGATTAATGATCGGCAATCGGTTCACCGAATACCTCAGAGGCAAGCGGCATGGCGATCGCTGGCACTGCCGGCAACTCTGCGGCAGGGCTGTTCCCACCAGCCACCTGGAGTTGGCGCGACACCATGCCGACCCCGGTAAGGCTCAACTGACCAATCACCCCTTCGCGTGCCAGCAGCCGCAATCGGTTGATCCGCTTCGTCCCCTTCTTGAAGCGGATCAGATCGTCGTACAACTGTGGGTCATCCGCCCGGTCCAACTCGAACAGCAAGCGAATGGTCTCGTGCTCTGGCATTTTTTTCTCGTCCATCACGCACCTCCTGGTGCCGCACTGGCTGTACCGCTGAAGAGTTTGGCCACATGGTTCATGCCGGCGATCTGGAAGCCCCGGACATTGGCATGCAGCGGGTCCTTCACTTCCAGGATGCGGTGCTTCGGAAACGCCTCTTTCACCGCCTTCTTGAAGAGATAGGCACCGCCTCCGACCAGGATGATGTTCTGAAAGCTGTAGCTCGCGTCGATCCAGCGCATCATCGACGCCACGGCCTGCTGGGCGATCGAATGCGCCATGGGCATGGCCCGCGAGATGTCGTAGGGCTTCTGGTAGATCACCGGGTTCTTTCCGGTGCGCAAAGCCAGGTCGACGGCCTCAATATCGTTATAGGGCGTACCGATATCGTGCCCGATTTCGGCGGCAATCGCTTGCAGGATGTCGAAAACACCTCGGTTCACCGAGTGGCTCTTGTTATGAACCAGGCGCATGCCCCGCGCTACCAGCCAGTCGAAAGTGCGCGCACCCGGATCGAGAATCAGGCTTTGCTCCCGCTCGATGGTGGTCATCTTCCCGTGCTGGACAGCGAAATCGACCAAGGCCCCCTGGGGCTGTGCGATTGCCAAGGCCTTGTGGACCACCACAGTCTTACCGCTGCCGATGTCGTGCGTCCCAATCACAGCCTTCTCGAGGGCGCTCTTCTTGGTCGTAAGTGCAGCGACCGGCAGCCCCACGACCAACAGATCGATCGCCGGTTGTTTCATCAGGGCCAAGGCCCCTCGCAGCAGTGCCATGTACTCCGGCGTTTCGGTGTAACGGTCATGCATCTGCGTGGCGCGAAATGTGTCCGCAGCCAGTTCAACCTCGGGGCCGACCTCGTAGAAGAGGCCATTGATCGGGATCGCGACCGTTTTGCGCCGCTCATAGCCGGGCTGGCCTGAAGGCTCGCGCATGGTCGGGTAAGCGACCGAAGGAAAGCTGGCGCAGCGGATGTCGCTACCCGCCACGTTACTAATGTATTTGGTGTTGCCGAAACCGACATCCACCGCTCTGACGACATAATCCATATGAGGCTCCTGTATAGGTTTGCGAGCGGCCAGCATCAGCACCCCGATACGGCCAGTCCACGCGAAATCCGCTCCGGTTGGCCCGGCTATCGCAATCAGCCTCGACCACATCCGAAATCCAGTCGACCTGAACTGCGATGGAAGTACAGTTTCTGCGCCGAGCGCCGAAACATCTTCCGCGTCACACTACGGTCTCACCAGATCGCGGTGCGTCAAGGGCACATTTCCAGTAACTGTCCTCGCGAAGGTCATAGTCCAGATTCGAAACCCTCACGGTGGAAACCAGAGGCCGAGTTGGCGCCCGTCAAGCCCTGACTCCACCTTGGTTCGGTCGTCGCCCGAAAAATAAATCCACCCTGAGTTTCAATTTCAAGTGCCATCCGCAAGCCCCGGCATCCTGGGCCTGTCAGCGGGTCAGCCCATTGACCCTCGCTCCTTCAAGGTGTGAACTACGGGCTCCCGAGGCCTCCTGGCCTGCTCCATCGCGGAGCAAAAGGCGTTGCGGTCGTTACCCGCCTCTTCAGCCCCGACCTTGAGTCGGGTTGGCATGGCCCCCGAGGCCATGCTCGAAGCCGCTCCACCCGTAGTGCAACGCCAGACCTTGCCGGCAGTCCCTGTCGGACGCTCCTCGAGAGCGTGTCTTGCATTCGGTTCAACGGCCGGCACCCGATGCCGCGCCCCTGCTCCCCGTCATTGTTCGAGCACGCGCATTGCGCAGCACACGTCGTGCAGCCCCCTTGGGCTCCCCGTGTGAAGCCGCTCGTACGCCTGTACTGCCCTGGACTTTCGGTCAGGGGCGGCCCCATGCAGGTGAATGACGCTACGAATCGAGGACTGATCCCCCTATGGCGCAAGGCGAGACCTTCGCGCCGATGTTGTCCCCACCTTCGAGGCGAGGCTGCATCTCCAACCCCGTCGAACGCAGAAATGCGAAAGCGGACAGATCACCGTTTCATTTTTAAGACCGACCGAGCCAGAGACAGCGCGTCAAGCGCGACATCGGCAAACCCTGGGTAGGCATGGCGTGCTCGTGGTCGCACGCCATCCCGAAAAATTCGACCACGCCTTACGGACGCGACGGAATCTGCGCCTGTATTGAACCGATAGATTCCACCCAATACATCTGCTGCGGGCTGACGGGACAGCACACGGTTCACTTTCGGAGATTTGCGATGTTTGAATCCAACGTTCGTCATACCCGTAGGCGGGTCCAGGGCGCCATCAGTGCCGGCCGCGCCGCCGATCACCAACCGCCGCGCCGTCACGAATGGGCATCGATGACACCAGCCGAGATACTGGGAGGCTACCGTCCGGGCAAGGCCGACCCGCTACGGGTGCTCGACGTCCTGCTGGAGCTATTCAACTCACAGCACACCGCGCTGGAAAAGACGGTCTCGCACAAGACGCGGCAGGAACGGGCCGACTTCCTGCGGCGATTCTTCCGCGACCTCAAGATGAAGGCACGATTCGCCACCGTACCCGATCCGCGCAACCTGGGCGACCGCCACATCCGGGCCATGATCAAGGTCTGGCAGCAGGAGCAACTCGCTCCCGCCACCATCCAGACTTACCTCAGTTTCCTGCGCGGACTCGCGCTGTGGCTGGGCAAGCCGGGCTTCATTCGCAAGCCGGCTCACTACGGGCTGACACCGGCCGAATACCAGCGCCACGAATATGCCCAGCGTGACAAGAGCTGGTCGGCGGCTGGCATCGACATCGATGCCCTGATCGAGCGGGTAAGCGCTTATGACCGTTACGTCGGCGCTTCGCTACGGCTCATCCGCGCGATGGGGCTGCGACGCAAAGAGTCGGTGATGTTCCGGCCCAACCAATGCGTGATCACCTTCGAGGCAACGGGGCTACCGCTCGAACAGCGCCAAGCGGATCGCTACGTGCGGATCAAGGAAGGCGCGAAGGGAGGAAGACTACGCTTCGTGCCTCTGGATTCAGCGCAACGCATCGCAGCTTTGGCGTTCGCCCAGGCAGTCGTTCAGGGCGATGACGCACCCCTGGGCGATCCTCGCCATAGCCTGAAACACAACCTGCGGCGTTTCGACTACGTGATGGCCCGCTTTGGCATCACTGCAGAGGGATTGGGGGCCACGGCGCACGGACTGCGCCATGAAGCGATGATCGACCATTACATCAACAAGGCAGGCGTGGCGCCGCCAGTGCGTGGTGGAAGCGATGCTCCTCCGGATGTGGATGCAGCAGCACGACTTTCGACGGCGCATCTCGCCGGGCACAATAGGATCAGGGCATCGGGCGCTTATTTAGGTAGCCTACTCGCCCCACAAGTAGCGCCAAGGGCGCAGCAGCAAGACAATGCACAGGGCACATCCAGCGACGAGAATTTTCCCGAGCAGCGCTGAGTTTCTAGGAAACGGTTGCGCGTGTCAGATCATGGAAATAGATTTCAGGCAAAGCTAATGCCACCCTTGCTTTTTTGAATGCGAGCAGCACTGAGTAACGCTTGGCGGCTGGTAGCGCATGCGCAGAGAGTGGGGTCTTGTTCTCCACAGCATCGCGGACTAGTCCGCGGTATTGCTCTGGCATGCTCTCCAAGAGGAGTGCAAGCTGTTCACGGGTAATGGTAATGATCGGCCGGGCAACTGGCCGATGGCGTGGTTTCACCAGTGGCTTTTTCATAGGCAATAAATCCTTTCGCTGTAACGCAGCATCAAAGATCAACCACAGATTACAGATACCCTATTAAATCTGTAGATCATCTACGGTCGCATTCCCATGCGGCGGCGCAGTCCTTCGCGATAGAGCACCGCCCCGATGTGGCAGAGTAGTGCTTCATCATCCTCGGAAAGATCGAGACCATCCATCCACCCTGCCAACTGAACGATGGCATCGTCAATCGCTTCGACGCTGCCGCCGATGTCCAGCAATTCGGCATGTGCTTCGAACTGCTTGATGATGGGGTGGTCGGTCATGATGCACCTGCCGCTCTCGGAAAATGCGATGGAGATCATGGTAGTACGAAGCCACGGAAAGCGGTAATCCCGACTCGCCTTTGTGCTCGCCCCCTTCTTCCTGCCGTCAGCTTGGCAGCGTCAGGTCGATTTCTGAACCGGTATGGCCTCGGGCAAGGTCTGCCGCTTTGCCCAAGTCAGTCCTCACCTTAAAATATCGGCATGACCCGCTCCGAACTCATCATCCTGCTTGCCGAACGCTTTCCGAAACTCGTGCAAAAGGATGCCGAGATTGCAGTCGCGGAAATTCTCAAAGCGATCCATGCCGCGCTGGCCGACGGGAATCGCGTCGAAATACGCGGATTCGGCACCTTCGCTCTGAACTACCGTCCGCCCCGCCAGGCCCGCAATCCCAAAACCGGCGCGGCAGTGGCGGTCCAGGGGAAATGGGTTCCCGCCTTCAAGGCCGGCAAGGAACTGCGGGAACGCGTAAACGTTGCGATAACCCCGGTTCCTTGAAGTTCTCAGGGAGCAGGTTCAGGCCACGCTTCTGCAGCCGAAACGCTCCCAGGTTCGCGGATCGACATCGATGGGGCCGGCCCGTTTCGACTCCAGATTGACGACCACGCCGTGCTGGCAAAGCCGCCCTTGGGAAAAGAGTTCGTACAGCAACTGCGCCGCAAACCGTACGGCCACGTCGTTGATGAACAGACCTTGGGAAGCGAGCGACACCCGAACCGAGCACGATGGCCGGTTGTCATCCGGGACGTTGGCGTCCAACAGTTCTGGAAACAGTTCGGTGACACAGGGCAGGCGCCGGCTTCCCTCCCCCTTCGCCCTGCCCGGCCCCTGTCCGAGCACCACCTGGGCGTTGGCCTCGGTGTTACCGAGGTCCAGCCAGTACCGATAGCGCCCGCCCCCGTCGAACACGGCCTCATGCAGTGTCCGCCGCGCCGCCCGGCTATCCACGCAACTGATCAGAATGTCGGCGCTCGGCGGCGAGTAGCGGTTCGTCTCGAAGGCCTCGTAGCGCACGGGGTGGGCGATCCAGTCCAGTCCGTAGAACTGGTTGAGGCGGTGGATAGTCACGATGGCCTTGTGTCGACCGATGTCGGCAGGGCTGTAGAGTTGCCGCCCCACATTGGCTTCGCTCACCCGGTCGGCATCGAAGGCGGTGACGTGCAGGCCGCGGGGATGACCGAGCGCCTTCATGGCAATATCGAGCCGCGCAAGGCAGCCCGCCATCTGCGCTCCGTTGCCGCCGACGCCGACCAGATGGATGCCGACGCGACGGTCGAGCAACGCAGGATCGATCAGGTGTTCCACGGTCCGAACCTCCTTCCTTGGTAGAAATTCAGCATCCGGCGCAACAGGCCGGGCTCAAGGTCGGGCGCCGCGTCACACGCCGTGTCGGAGTCGGCCTGCCACGGATGGGGCAAGGGGCGGAACCTGCCGTTGACCACCAGCCGGAACAGGGCTTGCGGCTTGGGATGGTGCAGACAGCCGAATACCCCGGCCACCTTGATGCCCTGATCGTCGCCGTCGTCCTTGGCCGACCAGAACGGTCTGCCGTAGCCGTGGGTATGCAGATCGACGGCCAGCGTCTCGTCGCCATCCATCGCCGGCACCCGGTAGTCGATCTGGTGCGGCGATACCTCGATGGGTTCGCACAACGCGAGGCGCAGGTTTCGGCTGCGCCGCGAGTAAATCAGCGCCCCCGCCACTTCGTTGGGCAGGCCCCGGCCACCAGCTTCGATGAATGCCTCGATCAAGCGGATGGGCAACACGCCGAAGGTGAAGGCCAGCCGCTCCTCGATGCCGCCGTAGGGCAGCGGGATCGGTAGCGCGGGTGAGAGGCGCTGGATGCAGTCCAGCCAGTCGAGCTTGACCTGCACAAAGACGCCGTTGGCCGCGAGGATGATCCTCTGACCGTTCGCCATGTCGGGCAAGGGACCGAAGCGCGGGGCGGCAATGACGGGGCAGGCCGTTTGCAATGCGAAGTCGCGCACATCCATCATGCGCCCTCCCTCAGACCCAGTAGCTGACCCAGCGTACTCTTGACGTCGACCAGCACCCGCTCGGGAAAGCGTTGGAATCGCCCATCGAGCATGTCCCGCCAGAAGGCGTAAGCGCCGCCGCGATAGCGCACCAGCTTGCCGGGGCCGTTCGGGTGGGTGAAATAGCTGCGCAGGAAGGCATCGTTCCACGCAGCGATCCTCTCGACCGTCGTGCCCTCGGGCACGGGTGCATTGCCCTGGCAGATGTTGCCCCGCACGTCGACATTGAAGTAAGGCACTTGGAACATGGGCGTGGCCGGGGTCGGGCGGGTTGTTCCCTTCACCGCCCATACCCGCCAGACCCGGCCGGATGCCGCAAAGACCAGTCCCGGATGGGGCACCGTCTCCCCGCGCTTCCGCCCGCCGAAGGCCTCGGCATGCTCCTCGTCGACGCGAAAGGCGATGTGGCGGCGGGCCGGGGGCACCCACCAGACGATCAGGTCTCCATCCATGTAGAGTACCGTCTCCGGCAGAAAACCGCCGTGGGCGGCGCGCTTTAGCAGCGCCTTGGCGAGGTCCATCGCCGCCCGCGGCGTCATCGCCTGCCCGGCGCCGATGACGGCTTCGCCGTCGACCTCTTCGATGTCATGCACGGTGGCCAGCGCACTGCCCTGCTGGCCGTCGTAGATCAGGACCGCCCGGCGCAGATGGACGGTGCCGGTGCTCGGGGCTTGTATGAAAAACTCGGCTTGGTTCATGGTCGTTACCTCCACGATCAGTTTCCGGCCGAAAGGCGATGAATCAAGCGGTCGATCAGCCGGATAGCCGCGAAGCGGCTGGCCATCGCCCGCTGCCACGCAGCAAAGGCACCGGGGTCGTCGAGCGGCCCCCGGACTTCGCCCATGTGCTCGCAGTATTCGCCTTGGTGGGCGAGGTTCAGGAGGTCGTCGTAGATGCGTGTGGTCACGTCCCCTTCCGTCCACGACAGCACGGCACCGAATCCGACGAACTCGCCGTCGATGTCGGGACGGAAACTGTCGTCGATCTCCAGACCGGCCAGCGCCAGCGCATCCTCGGCCAACGCCTTGGCATTCGGATCGGACAGCCGCTTGATTGCCCGGCGCAGGAAACGGGCGCACTGCGCCAGTTCCAGCCCTCGGGGCCAACGCCGCGCCCATGCCGGGTAGGCCGCTTCCAACGTTGACTTGCTGACCATTTCCGCCCGCATCGCCTCGCGTTCTTCTTCGTCCTCGCCACAGTTCATGTCGAGCGCGGTTTCCTCGTCATCCTCCCCGCACCAGTAGAGATAGGTCGCCACGTCGCAGGCGATGTCGGGCGTGAACAGCGGATAGACGAAGGCGCTCTGGCGGCACAACACATGCAGAATGACGCTTCCCAAGCCGGGCACATGGGCGCTGAGAGCCTCCAGCCCCGGCCCCACCGGCCATTCCTGCTCATGGTATTCACACCAGGAGGCTTCCACTGCGCCGAAGTCGAAGTCCTTGGGCGGCTGGCTACCGTAGTAACGGTAGTAGTCGCCATCGCCGGACACCATATGCAGGGCAAAGCGCGGCATGAGGCAATGCAGTACGCCGATCTGGCGTTTGAGCCAGCCATCGAGCGCCTGCCGGCACGCATCGAGGGAATCGCTCCAGGTCGCCGGGATGTCATCCTCGTCAAAGGCCTCGGCCTCGATCAGGAAGCGCGACACCTTGGCATTCGCCGCCAGCAGCGGCCCCGGCGCGATGGTGCGCGGCACCTGCGGGACGATGCTGGGCAGCGCCAAGGCCATCATGGCAGTGGTCCCAGCATGTCGCTGGGCGGCAGGATGCGGGCCATATGGCGTTCATTCCCATCGCGCCGGGTGCGCAGCACGAACGCGCCCCAGGCGCTGCCGCGCTCCTGCGTACCGCGCCGGCTCAATGCCCGGACGAGCTTGCCAGTACTGTCCGTCCGCCCCTCCGATTCCACGGCCACCGCAGCCTTGAGCGCGGCGAGCCGCTCGCCTTTGGCAGCGGTCCGCCCCTTGGTGCCGACCGCCTTGCGAAAGGTGAATTCCTGCACACCGTCCCGGACCTCGCCGGCCTCGATCTCGGCGCTGATGAGTTCAGGATATTGGGCGCTATAGAGGTCGCGGACCTCTTTCGGCTCCATGCCTGGCACGTCGGGTAGTGCGACACCGTTGTAGCGGAAGACCCGCCGGATTTCATTGATCGCAATGCTCATCGTTGGACTCCTGTCGTCTGGACGGCCTCCCGAGGAGGAGGCCCTTGCGATCAGTTTCTCGCCGCCTAACTTCTTTTCAAGGCCGGGACTCAACCGAACAGGTCGTAGGGATCGCTGCCAGGAGCCGTCGTGGCGACTTGCAGCGGTGTGCTGCCGGCCTCTTCGAGGTCGTCATCTCCCAAATCATCGGCGGTGCCAGTCTGTGCCTCGACTGGGCCTTTCGTCGTGGCCGGCGCGGGGGCGGGCTTGACCGCCTTGGTCATCGCCTCGCCCGCCTTCTTCGCCGATGCTGCCTTGGCCGCTTGCAGCACTTCCTGCGTGGCTTCGGCCTGCTCGGCGAGGCTCTGGCGAATTTCCCGGTAGCCCTTCAACACATCCACGAAACCGGCGTCGAACTCGGCTGGCGTTGCCGTCAGGCTCAATGCCTTGGTCAGCGCCGGTTCGTTTGCGTCCTTCTTCGGCTTCGGGATCACGTTGATCGTCATCCGCCCGGTTTTCTCGTCGGCACTGAGTACCATCGTCAGGGTGGCGCCGGTCGCCAGCGCATAGAGTTCTTCGAACATCGTCATGTCACGCTCCTTCCAAAAAGAAATGCCTTCGAGACCATGCTACGAAGGCATTGGGGGTTTTCCAGTAGATGCGGCGTTCAGGCAGCGAGGGCTTCTTCTTCCGCCGACTCGCCCGACGCAACGGGGAGGTCGTCGCTTTCCTGAACGATGGATGCAGCCGAAACGGCACGGCGCGGGTACTGCATGACGGCGGGCACGGTGCCCTCGTAAGCAAATCCCGGCACGGCAAGTAGCGATTTGATGAAATCGCCCTTCTTCTTCGCCCGCGCCAGCTTGAAGGCCATCCCCATCTTCGCTTTCAGGCCGACCTCGCCGGCCAGGGACTCCAGTTCGCTCAGGGTGAACAATCCGAGGAATTCGGCGTTCCATTTGAAGTGGCGGCCTTCGTCGACCTCCAGGTAATTCAGCAAGGCGTCCAGATCGCGCAAACCGACACCGAACGCCGCCGAGGCGGTGACTGCCAGCATCAACTGCTCCAGATGCTGCGCGTCGATAGCCTCGGCCTCGGACAGGATGGCGGCAAAGTCGAAGCGTTCGACCGCCCACGGCCCGACGATCCGCTTGGCCGCCGCCCCGAACTCGATGGTTCTGACATCGCCGGTATGGCCGGAGCGGGTCAACGCGATCATCACGCGGCGGTTGCGCTCTGGTTGGGCCATCAGTTCTCTCGCGGCCCATTTGCGCCATTGCGCAACACGGTAGTCCTTCACCCGCTGCGGGGTCTGGTTCGAGGGTTGCGCATTGCTCGCGGCAGGATTCACTGCGCCGGTCGACTTGCGCTTGGCTGGCGTCTTGCCGCTTTTTGCAGGGGCCTCTTGCCCGCTCTCACGCTGCGCCTTGCGCCAAGCCGCCACCTTCAGTGTGTGGCAGGCCGCATCGAAGCATTGCGAGGGGGTCACGTCGCCATAGCTGCCGGGCAGCGCCGACACCGCACAACCGAACGAGGCGCAGCCTTGGCAGGCGGCATATTGTGCGGCCCCGACGCCCAACTCGCCGTCCGCTGCGACCGGCAGGTAGGCGCCGCCATCGGTCGCCTTCACGATCTGGACCAGCGGGTACTGGTCGCGCAGGCCCTGAGCCTTGGCCTCGACGGCTTGCAGGGTCAGTTCGTCGTAGTGGGTGGGGTGCTGGCAGTAGCCTTCGCCCAAGGATTCGTCGAAGAGGCCTGCCTGCCGGGCGGAATTGTGCGGGCAGGCCGAGCATTGGGCGGTGTCGAAAATGGCGGCGGCCAACTGGCGGGCGAAGCGGCCCAACTGCTCTTTGAGCACGCCCACCGGCACCTTGTGTGCGAGCACGCCGGTCAGCACCGCGTCCTGCTTGTCGGGGGGAACGCCGGCCAGCAGTTCGGCATGGCCGAGTTGAATCTGACGTTGCGTCAGCGCTTCCAGGACAGCCGGCGTACAGGTCAGGAGCGCCAGCCGGCGTTCCATGAGTTCGGGCTTCCAGCCAAGGCTCGCCGCCGCCTCTTCCTTGTCGCCCTTGTGGCGCAGCAACTGGCGCTTGGCGGCGTGCGCCTCCTCGGCATGTGACATGGGGGCTCGGTAGTGGTTTTCGATGACGGCGATGGCCTCTGCCTCTTCGTCGTTCAAGGCCTCGATCACGACCGGCATGTCGTAGTCGTCGCCGAAGACGTCCTTCGCGGCACGCCAGCGGCGTTCGCCGGCCACGATTTCGTAGAGGTCTGTGCCGGGGATCGGACGGACGATGATGGGCTGGATGACATGGCCGGCAGCCCGCAAGCCGGCTCTCAGGTCGGCCATTTCGACGGGATCGAAGTAGGTGCGTGGGTTCTTGCCCTGCACGATGCGAGACAGCGGCAGCGTCGGGTTGGTAGGTACGGAATTGGCAGATGTATCCATGAAAGTCTCCTATGTCGGACACCTTCATGCTCTCGTGGGCGAGGCGACATTCAAGGGGGCGTACCGTGCGCCCCCCTGCCAGGGCTGGCCGTCCGTCATTTCGTCGCCGGCCGGCCAGCCCCCTTGGTCGCTTCGATCAATTCGTCCACCGCCTGCATCGCCCGGCGCAGACTGAGCGCAAGCGATCCCTCGTCGTGGTGCATGGCGTTGAGTTCGCACTGCTTTCCCTGATCGATCTGGTTCCATGCCCGTTCGGCCTTGCGCAGGAAGTGGGCGACTTCATACAGATTCCCCCGGTCGTCCGGGGTGATTCGCTCTAAAAGTTGTTGTTCCAAGTACATGTCAGGCTTTCAGTGAATGGGGACGGCCAACACAGCGCGTCAAGCGCTCGCTCAACTGCCGGTGGTGATCGGGGAAACGGGTGAGGTTCGGATCGCTGGCATCCTGTTTCCACCAGATACTCGCGTAGTCGGAGACGACGGCGTTGTAGCCGCATGCAGGCCCATCCTCGTCGAACTCGGCGCACAGGCGCCGGATGGCCTCGCGGTGGCTGAGCCGACACACCGACACCAGCACGCCGGGCGTCCAGACCACCCAGACATTGCCGCCGAAGGCGCGGATGGCATCGATGCCGGAGCGAACGAAGAAATCGTCCCAGGCATCCTTGCTGCCGGCCTTGCCATCGAACCGATCCGTCCACCGGGCAGATGGCGAAAGCCATGCCTCCAGCACGCACCCTGCCGTTTCATACATCCCGTACTCGTAAGCGACCGTGAGCGATTCGCTCAGGCAAACACCCGTGCCGGTATAGCTGCGCGAGCGGGAACGCCGGAACCCCTCGCGCAGGATGGCGCGGCCGGCGGTATCGCGGGTGCCGTGGTAGAGGGGGCCGATCAGCTTGGGTAAGGTATCCATGCCCCAAGGATTTCATCCCGCGTCCCTGACGCAAGGGCGAAGCATTCATGGGATTGGGTCATTGGCCTCCAAGGTGAGAAAATATCCCGTTTCCCGCCGGCTTTGCCCTGTTGATGTCGTCCCCGCCTTACTCCGTGCTGAACCTGTTCGAATCGCCTCGTGGCTATCTGGTCGAGATCGCCCGGATGCCCCGCACAAGCCCGGAGAGCGAATGGGTCTGGATCGAGCGGCGGCGCGCAACCACCTTGCAGCCCCTCGACAGCGGCGAGGGCTTGGCCTTCGAAGAGGGCATCCTTCGACTGGATGGCCGGCAAGGCGAATTACGCTGGTCGAATGGCCGCTCGGAAGCACTGGTGCGCCGTGCCCCCCAGGCACTCCCTCCCCCGCTCCGTGGCCTCCTGGAGCTTCACCTGACCTAGCGGTCCGCCCGATTCCGGCTACCGCCTCTGGCGGCATTTGTCGGCTCAATATTCGAACAGCGGCAGTAGCTCGGCCATACCGAACGGCGCTCCGGCTGCATTCACCGACTGGCCACCAGCCGGCGTTCGTCCAGCAACGCCGCGTAGCGGGCCTGAATCGCCGCAGCATCGAGATATCCCGCTTCAATCCCCACCGCCTCGGCGACCTGCCTCCGGACTTCCGCCAGCAGCCGTGCCTCCTCCGCCGTCGGCATGCAGGTTGGCCAGCCGGCCGCGTAGAGCAGGTGGTGGGGAATTCGCGTTTCGGCCGTCTGACGCAGGGCGGCGCGTTCCTTCGCCTCGGCCAGCCTTGAGCGCAGTGGCGGGTCGAGCAGATCGGGAGCCAAATCCCCGAGCCAGCGCTTCCCCTGAAAAGAAAAGGTCGAGCGCACTTCCAACTCCACGATCTCCCGCAGGATCGCCATATTATCGACACAACGGGCAGCCGCCTGCAGGTCAGCCAGCGAAGCCAGGACGCAGAATGCGCACGACACCCGGCTGCTGCCGTAGATGCGGTAGGCCTCGTGCAACACGTCGCCACGGGAGCGGATGTAATCGAGCACTTCGGCGCGTTGCCAATGGATCAGCGCGTTCCAGGTCAAACCGATGCCCCGCGCCCGGGTAAGCCGTTCATCCCGCTTGGCCACCGGCATGCGGGTGCGGACGGCGCTCTCCTCGCGCCGGATGCCGACCGCTGACACGACCGGCCCCGCAGGATGGCGTGCACGGATGGCACGGGCGATGATCTGGGACTTCAATTCGCTAGTGCAGAAGCGCTGCGACGCCGAACTCCAGGGCATGATGAGCCGCACACAGGACAGCAAGGCATAGCGTTCCACGTTGGCGGCCCAGCGCGACAGCCAGCGGTCCATCATGTCGCCGGCGGTACGGCGCACGACGATCAGCTCCCACCCCAGGCGCTCGGCCAGACGCTCGCACACTGGCAGCGAGTCGCGCCATTCGACGCGGCCCAGGTCGCTGTGGATCAGCGCCCTCGGGCCAACATGGCCGATATCGTCGAGGTGGGCTTGAACGCGGTAGGCCAGCGCCTGGCTGTCCTTGCCACCGCTAACGCCGACGTACACTGGCGCGTTGCCGGCCAGCGCGGCATCGATGGACGGATCGCGGGCCACCGATCCGCGCGCTTCCGCTTCGCGGATTTCCTCCAGTTGATCGTCGAAAGCGAAGTCGAGTTGAAGCACCGGGCGTCCTCCTGAAACCAGGATATGGACGCCACGGCGGCATCAAGCCCCAGGATCGCGGGGCTGTTGTCCAAGGCGTGAGGCAGCTATCTCAATAATGGAGTCGCCCATTAGCCGGCCCGGTGTCAAGGGCGAATTTATCAGGCAAGACTCGACAAAATTCCGCCCAGTGCACGCCGGGCAGCGGCACCCGCATGCCGGTCAGCGATCGCGGGGCACGGTCCGGCCGCGTTTCAATTCGAATGCCTGGTACTTATGCGCCACTCGCGCATCGCTGTACTCGCCGTCCACAGTGTCCTCGATGCTGCGCCCGTCCAGCCCCCGGATGTCGCCGATCGCACCGCCCCACAGATGCCGCTCCCGGGCAGTGCCAACGAAAGGCAACAGGTAGGCGTCGAGGATGCCCTTGCCGGGAGAGGCGATCTCGGCGCTCAGGGCAGCAAGGTAAGCTGTTTTCTGGGTCCGGTGCCACTCGATGCAGAAGCCGGCCCGGTGGCAAAGTTCGCTGTGAATGATGAGCATCGTGCGGCCATTGCCATCCAGAAAAGGATGGCCGTAGGCAAACCATCCCATCACCTCGCCAGGCCGCAGCCGCAACGCGGCCTTGTCCTGCCCGATGCGCAAGCCCTCCTCGACTGCGCGCCGGGCATCCAACGGATGGCTGAACACCGTGTCGACCTTGGACACCGCGATGTTCGGGGTGGTGACCTCACGATCCTGTCCCGCCCAGGGGTAGAACGCCGCGAACAGGATTTTATGGACCTCTAGGAAGTCCAGATAAGTCAGCGCCCGGCGCTTCGCAAGGTATCCCAGCGCGTCGTCCAGCCCCGCTCGGAACAGTGCGTGCTCAAGTTCGCGCACGATTTCGGGGTCTTTCTCCCCGTAACGGTTGCGCAGGTAGCCGGCCTGCTCGTAGTCCTTAAACGGATCGAACACCGTGCTTCCGCTCTCTCAAGTGATTGACCAGCAGCAAGGTCATCTCGTCGGAGGACAGCTTGCCCGAGCGCTTCAGTGCCACCAGGAGGTCTTCCGTGTCGTCCGCATGAACCTCGTCGCCGGCCAGCCGGGTGACGGTCTCGGCCCACTGATCCATCGAGTTCGGGGCATAGGCTACCTTAAACCGGCGCGCCAGGCCTTGCACGAAACCGGCAACCCCGGCGCTTGGGATATTCAGCCGCCGACGCATCGCCTTGCCGCTTCCCACGGTCGACTGCCCATGGCCGCCGACGAACACGACGACCTGACCGTCCAGCGACAGCTTGCGCGAAATCCGGCGCTCACCCGTCTCGATCACGAATTCTGTTGTTCCGCCGCCGGGCGCACCAAGGTCCTCGGGCGCCTTCAAGGTCCGTGGCCGCCAAGGCACACCGAATTTCTGCGCCACCTCTCGGGCGAGCAACTCGAAATCCACCAGCGGCCGCACACGCCCCGTTCCCGCATCGCGGGTCGCCTTGGCGTAGACGCCCGAGCCGATGCGGAGCAACTCCCCCCTGCGCTGCAATGCACCCAGCGCATGCGTCACCTGCGATGCGCTGCCCAGGCTCGCGAGGTCAGCGCGCAGCACCACATTGCCAGCGCGGCGCCGGATGGACTGTCGCATCCGATCTTCGAGCTTCATGGCGAACCCTCCGTGCACACCGAGCCATCATTTTACTACTTGGCTGAAGAAACATGATTTTTTCTTTTATCGTCATCAAGTTATCAAGACAAATCATGCCGGTCATCCGACATGATCTGCGACCCGCCGCCAGCCGTCACGGCTGCGTGGCGAAAAACCCATCCTCCCGCATCGTCACCGGCGCACCGCGGGCCAGCGTATCCAGATCGATCACCGCATCCGCCATGGCGGTCAATTCCGGCGTCTGTGAGATGAAGATTTCGCGTGCGTACCCGCCCAGGCGCAGCACTTCCCGCTTCATCGCCATGAACATGCGCTTGCGGGCCGGGTCCAGCGCCCCGTCGGCTTCGTCGCTGAACAGCGTGCCGTAGCAGCGGCCGCTGTGCTGGGCGAGGTAAAGCGCCACGGCCCGCACCAGACATTCGTTGATCCAGACCCGTTCGCCGCCGCTCATCTGCTCGACCCGCTTGCTCTGTCCCGACTCCCCGTCATGGACCTCGATGACGAAGCCCTCGCGCTGCTCGCCCTTCTTCGTATCGACCTGGGTCAGCAGGGACACGGTGAAGCGCGAACCGTAGCAGGCCAGCAGCAGATCGTTGGCGAACCCGGCCAGGGTCGGCCCAGCGTCGTCGATGGCGAGTGCGATCAGTCCGTCGTTGCTCAGGCATTTGGCCAACAGGCTCCAGTTCCCCAGTTGCGATTCCACGTTGGCGATGCGGGCCGCCACGGCCTGCTGCCAATCGTTCAGCTCCTCAGCCTGCCGATCCAGGGCGGCTAGCGCTTCGGCATCCCTGACCGCCTGCAGGTGATCGCGATCGGCCTGGGCTACGTCCTGCTGGGCGGCCGCCACGGCATTCTGCGCCTCGGCGAGCAGGCGGCCGTCGAAGGCCGGTGGCAGGCCGGCCAGCGAAGCATCCAGCCGGTCGAGCATCTGCCGGTAGTGTTTCGCTTGCTGCTCATGCTGTGCTGCCAGGGCCTGCAAAGCGGTACTGATAGCCTGGCGTTCATCACGCTCTTCCGGGACTTCGGCATCCGTTTCCCCGGCAGCAGGCATCAGGACCACCAATTCCCGGTCGATATCGGCCAGCCGCGCCCGAGCCTGAGCAATCTCGCCTTCCCGCGCCGACAGCCGGGTGTAGCGAACGGCCCGGTCCCGAGCCCGGGTTTCCAGCATCTCGGCCCAGGCCAGTTCCTGCGGTGCGTCCTTCAGGCGCAGCCACTGGGCATCCTGCCGGTCCAGCTCGCGTTTGGCCGCCCCTTTCTCTCCGGCCAGCCGGCGGATCGTGAATTGGGCGGAAGGTATCAGGGTTCGCGCTTCGCGCGCATCGCCCAAGAGTTTGCACTGCCCCTGCAGGTTGCTCCCAGCGCAGGGCACCTCGCGGGTAAGCCCGAAACGGCGCTCCAGCTCTTCCGAGCGCAAGACCGTCTGCCCGGCTTCCCGCTCAGCCGCCTGAACCAGTTGGCGGGCCGCATCGCGCTGGGTGGTGCATTGGCGCAGGCTCGATAGCCGCTCGCGGGCGGCCTGTACGCGAACCGAACGGGCGGTGAGCAGGATGTCGGCCAGTGGCGCGCGACGGACGGCGCGGCGCACTGCCCTCTCGGCTTCCAATAGGCCCTCGCACTGCTGACGCTGGCGGGCCAGTCCCTGGCGCTGCGACGCGGCCTGGGTCTTGCGGGTGGCGACGCGCCGGTCGAGTTGTTCGAGGCGCTGCCGCTGGCTGCTTTCCTGGGCCTTGATGGCCTCGATCGCCTGCCGGCCCGCCTGGATCAGCTCCGTCCGCTCGGTGTCCAACTGGGCGCGGCGTGTCTCGGTGCCCCGGGATTGATCGAAGGTGGCCTGTAGTTGCGCCAGCCGATTGCGGGCCTTGTCCAGCGCCTGACCCCGTTCACGCTGGGTGCGTGTCAGGGATTCGACGCGGGCCGGCGCCGCCGCCAGTCGTTGCCGTTCGGCTTCCAGGCGTTGCGACGATGCGTCGAGCCCAGCCAGTTCCTGCCGCACGGCGACCAGCCCGGCCTTCAACAGGTCGACCACCTGTCCGGCCTTTCGGCCTTCGTTGCGGATGTCTTCCTGGCCCAGCAGATCGGCGAGCAGGGTCTTGATCTCGCCGGCCTGGTAGGCGCTCAACTGGCGCTTGCCCTGGGCGGCGAAGGCGGCGGTGAAGAAGGTTTCCGCGCTGCCTAGGAGATGCTCGACACAGCGGACGTAGGAACCGGTCTTGCCGTCGGAGACCGTGCCGTCGGGAAGCTGGAGCGGCCGCCATTGCCCGGCGGCGTCCTGGGCGAACAGGTAGGCCTCGGTGGCGCGCCGGCCGTTGTTGCGAATCACGACCTGCGAGCGGTAGCGCCGCCCCACGTGGGACCATACCAGTTCCTTCTCGGCCTCGGGCAGGCAGACCTGATCGTAGAACGAAAAGCCGCCGGCCCCCGCCACCGCAGCCCGTGATGGCATCGTCAGATAGGGGTGCAGGTTGTCGAGCAGCGTGGTCTTGCCGCGCCCATTGGCCCCGGCCAGCGCGACCAGTTGTGCATCGCCCGCCAGCCGCTCCAGATCGAGGGTGACGACATCGAGCCCGAGGCCATCGCGAATGCCGCGAAAGCCTTTCAAGGTCAGGGAAAGAGGATACATCGCCGGGTGCTCCTGTCCTGGATTCAGAGCTTCCAGCATCCCACCGCTGCGGCCGGCTTCAAGGGGTGCCGTCGCCCTGCCCACCTGTCTGTCGATGCCCGCCGAAAATCACCGCTTTCCGGTGGGCCTGTGGGTGGCATCCATCGCCAAGGCATTTCCACCCCCAACTCGATCCAGGAGACTGGAACGGTCTCAAGCGATCCCCGATCGCCCCCTCCTCCTTGGAGAGGTCCGGCGCCTCGCCGGCGGCGCAGCCGTTACCTGCCTTCCGCGAAACTCCTCCAGTGACCGCGCTTTGCGCGCCCCGCCACACGGGAACACGTTCCCCGACCGGGGAGGTGTTCCCTCTTTTTGGAGACACCTCGATGTCCACACAGATCATGAACATCGGCCCCGTGCCGACCGATGAATCCGCCGCTCAAGTCGGACGCCCCGACTACGACGAGCAATCCTTGCGCCAGTGCCAAGTCTTCAAGCAGATGCTGGAACGTCTCCATCCCGTTCCGACGGACTGCTCCGCCGCCTTGGTGATCAAGTCTTTTCCGCACGATTTCGGCAGCTACCGAGAGGTCTGCGTCCGCTACGACGACAGTGACCCGGTAGCCACCGACTACGCCTACGGCCTGGAAAACAACACCCCGGTCCAATGGGACGCCGCCGCGCGTTACCAGTTGATCTGGCTCGAACGCCTGAGCGTCCTGAATAGCGCCGTGCGCGCCGGAGAGATGTCGCTAGCCGACGTCCCCGAGACCTACCGCACCGGCCGACTGCCCGAGTTGCCCGCCAACCAAAGCTTCAGCGATCTGCTCGCAGCCTTCCCCCTCTGACTCCGCGCACGTCCTGGCCTTTCGGCCTCTCTGGCCCTGGCCTGGACGTGCTCTGCCTTACCTTCTTTCAGGAGAAACGACATGAATCGCGAAACCCTTCGCGCCGGCCTGACCACGCTCGTCGCGGCGGCCATTCCCAAGAACGCGCGCCAGATCAGTTGCGCGTATTTCGACGATCAACCCCAGCGCAATGCCTTCGGACTGCGTGTCGATCCTCGCCCGGCTGAAGGCCGCGTCGTGGCGATCACCGACGAGGCTTTCATCATCAAGACGGCGCGCACGAGCTTCGTCGCGGTCGACCGGGTGTTGGCCACCCGCTGCCCCTCCATGGGAGACAAGGTCCGGGTCACGCCGTATTGCCGTCGCGACTTCTTCGGCGAACGGCTGGATGCCCCCAGGCAGGAAAGCTGGTCGGGCAGCGATGGCCAGGTCCACACCATGACCGTGCTGACGCTGGGCGGCAAGACGGCGTGCATCCCGCTTCCCGTGACGCCGACCTGCCCCTACCTGTCCGATCTGAAAGAGCAGTTGGAGAATCTGCCCACGCCGGATGGGCGGCGCACCATCGCGAACATGCTGGTCGACGCAAACGCCCACGCCATCGCGCTGGTCGATCCGGAAGACGAGATGCTCTTCGAGACGCCGCCGGAGATCAGCTTCACGGTGACGACGCAGAAATTCGCCGGACGCGTGGCCGTCGTCTATGACCGGGGCGACGACCTCTACGTGGTGGAACTGCGCCAGGGCGGCACCGTCGTCACGCGCATCGAGGAGGTGGATTTCATGAGCCTCGCCGCGCTCCTCATGGACCTCATCGACGATGGGCGCTGGCGCCGCATCGAGGTTGAAATCCTCCAGGCAAGCCATTGAGGGGCACGAGTTCCCTTTGTGACTTTTTGTATCCGGAAAAATTTGCGGGAAAGGAAAAAATAATGACTGATTTTGTCATTCGATACGTCGTCACTGTTCCGCGTAAGAATGGTATCGGTCGCACGCTGATGCGTTCCGCGCAAGGGCGGAATACCCACGCCACCCCAAAAGACCCAAGCGTGGATTGATGGGTACTTGGCAAACAATCGCCAGGCTACCCTGAATGAGTTCGAGCGAGACGTGCAAGTCCGGCCGTGCCAATGCTATCCAGGCCATTTTGACCCAATGGGCATTTATTTCGACATGCCAGACAGGACAAGCCAGTCCGGCCCGACAGACTGACTCCAACCGAGCCAGCAAGCCGAAAGGCGCATCCGGCTCTCGGCCATAAGTCTCATCACCCAACCCCGGTTCACTTTTGCGGCCGGGGATTTTTTTTGCCGGCTTCCGGCAGAGCTTCTTGTTCCTGGCAGCCCTCAAGTCCCCAAGGAGAAGCTTACAACCCCGAAACACTTGTAGTACACCTTCCCAAACCTCAAGCAGTCAAGGCACATTCGGCTACCGGCACCCCAGTATCCTGCACCTCCGGCCGATATTCCGATCTCAGCAACTGTGCAGCGATCTCCGCCGGCCCATCTTCACTCAAAGCATCCAGGCATGCCAAAACACAGTCCGGCTCGACGCCGGTGAGTTCGGCCCAGCGCCGCACCTTGGCTCCCAGAGAATCCAGCAGGCTGATACCGGGCGCCCGCGCCCGGACCACTGGAACGATCCGGCCCTCCAGCTTGGTCTGCACCGCCCCGGCCAGCAGACGCGCGATTGCCGCGCGGTCCACCGCGTGCCGGTCCTCGTCGGCCACCGTCCAGCGCACCCGCACGTGGGCGCCTTCGATGCCATGGTGCTCGACTGCATCACGCAAGACTTCGAGATCGGGACGCCCCTCAAACACGATGTCCACGGTACGGCGCGCCGGCGTCGGCAGCAGGGCGCAATCGGCGACGCCGGGCGTGACGTCCCAGAGGAGGAAGCCCTTATTCCCTTCCTCCCCATAGTGGAAGCGCCCGATGGACCCAGCATAGGCGATGCACTGCCGGCCGGCGACGCCCTCCTGATCCCAGCGTTGATGGCGGTGGATATGGCCGAGCAGGATGGCCTGGGCTTCGGTCGCAAACAGGACGCCGGCGGTGAATTCGTGGTCGGCGCCGGCCATGGGCACGCCGTGTTCGGTCATGCTGCCGAACACCGTACCGTGGGAAACCAATGCGCTGGGGACACCTTGCCTGCGGGCCTGCCGATGCCCAGGGGCAAATCCCGCGAGCAGCCGGGCCAGTTGCTCGCCTGCGGCCTGGCCGGCTTCCGCGGCCCCCATCGTGGCCGCCACCACGGCCTTGTTGATGGTCGGCACGCACGACACCAACAGTTTGGCCCCGGCAGGAAGGGCTTCGAAACGCCAGCCCGCCGAAACCAACCAGCGGCCATCGGCCGTCAGAGCCACCTGTTCGATGCGCTCCGCCACATGGAGCGGATGGCTTGCCCCCAGCAACCGGAACACGGCGAGCGTCCCCGGCGGTTCATGAGAAAACGTGCCCTGCAGCATCAGCACCGGGCAATGCTCGGCCAGCCGGCGCACTTGGGCAAAAAGGCGCAAGGTCGCTGGCGCATGCAGGTCGAGCCCATGATCGGTGGCGTCCCCTGACAAGATGGCCACCTCGGCCCCTTCGGCGATTGCCCGGTCGATGGCTGCGCCGAAACAGCGATCGGCCTCGTCTAGCGTCGCCGCGCCGTAATGCAGATCGGAGAAATGGGCGATACGCATGGTCATGCCCTCCCCTGCCGGACCGCCAGCCCCTCCGACTGACCGAGGGCACAATCGATCTTGTCGGCATAGCCCTCCGGGTCGTTCGCGTGGCGCTCCAGTTCGTCCCATACCCGGCTGCGACCGTGGGGGTTGATCTTCCAGCCGCGGCCCCAGCGACGGTCCGCATACTGCTGGAATCTCCCCCCATCGATGCCCATGGCTTCGGCGCGACCCAACAATTGTTCGAGCGAGGGATTGCCCGGACGCATGGGCGGTTCTTCCATCCCCGGCGATGTCGTCGGCACATGGGCAGAAACCGCCTCCGCTTCATCCGGCACCTCCGCTGCCGGCACCCCTTCCAGCACCTGCTCAGCCAGGCTCGCCTGCATGATTGCCGTTTCCTGATCCTCATCGTCGCGCAACAGGGCCGTGACGTCGATGGGCGCCTCCAGTTCGATGATCCACTGAGGCACGCGCACAGGCCGCCCCTCTTCATCAATGTGGGACACGTCGCGCAATACCTTGGAGAAGTAGAAAGTCTCGCGTGCCCGCCCGAGGAAGCCCGAGACCCGCCCACCGCGCATATGGCCGATGGCCTGGAAGCGCTGGATCGCATTGCTCATAGCGTAGAAGCTCGTGGTCGGCAGTTCCAGCGCACTGATGGTGCGGATGCCCGGAATGAAGAACAGGAAGCGGCCGGTCAGGTTGCACCGGCGCACCTGGTACTCCGGGCACGACTCGGGATCGCAGACACCACCGTTCTCCTCGCGCAGCATGCTTTTGCGCCCGCCGAAAATGCGGATCGTTCGCCGGCCGGTGGCATCCATCGGGATCGGCGCATGGCACATGCAGTGGCGTACCTGGCCGTCGGCCGAATACTGCGACCAGAAGCGCTTTTCGTGGGTGCTCCAGGCAGCCAGTTCGTGGGGCATCACGCTCTGCCAGTGATCGGCCGGAAAGACCACGGGAAAACGGTACAGGCGCCGGCCTTGTCCACGCTCCTCGCCGTAGGCATCAAGAATCTGCCGGGCCACCTCGGGGTTCGGAAAATCCTGCGCCCGCACGGTGAACCAGGGCACGTTACGCGGTACCAGCGGCGCCTTGAGCTGCGGCAGCGCATCCTTCAGGGCACGCTCAATCTGTTCGAAGGAGTGTCCGTCGGCCACGCCCTGTTGGTAGATTTCCTTGGCCCCAGGCAGTTCGGCCGCCTTCTTGGTCAGTACCATGATCCCGGGACGAATCTTGCCCCCCGTCGGGATGCGGGCTGCGCCCTGCCCCAGCAGGGTCGGCAGCGCGACGGGACCGCCCTGGACGGTGACGATGGCATTCGTCATGTTTCGCTCCTTCATGAATTCGACAATTCATGCTCTCAGGGAACGAAGGAGTTTCAAGGGCATGCCCAAGCCCGATTTCTCCGTACTCTCGACGCGACGAACGATGCCTACACCACATATGCCGCCATTCGCGGGCTTGGTGAGGGCAAGCGAGCAAGCGGTCTCGTACCCGAAACGGCTACTGCCATACTGACCCTGCTTTTCCGTGGACATCGCGTCCACGCCGCCTTCACCGTTGCCGCCAGGCGACGTGAAATCCAGCCCTGCTGGCGTTGCGGTCGTTACCCGCCCTTGATTCCAGTTTCCTGGCCGGCCAGGCATCACGCACGCCCGGTCTCAAGCCGCCATGGTTATTTCCTTTACCCGACGGGGGATTCCCCCCTTCGGGCCGGGGCATCTCTCGCCTCTTCGGAGCACAGAACATGTCCACGACATCCTGGTCCACCGCGCTCTCTCCGGCCCTTACGGCCGAACACTTTCCCAAGTTCCTCGCCAGTCTCGTCCGCGCCGATCACCGCGACCGCAGCGTACTGTCCATCCTGGGGCTCGCCTCCTTGCAAGGGGTGGCCCACATCCAGGCCATCTGCCCTCCCCGCACGGCGCTCTGTCTCGACGAAACGCTGATCGCCAGCCTCGAAGCCGCGGGAGTGATCTACCCCCTTCACGATCCGCATGTTGCCGACAGCTATTTCGTCGAATACATCGCCGAGCACCGCAGCCTGTGGCTGAAGTATCAGCAGATCATTGGTTCGCGCTTGCTGATCGCAATGAGCGAAGAACAGGCGGCGCGCTTCGAGAAAGCCGTCCGAGACCTCCATCCGCGCTTGATGACAGGTCCCAGCAAGGCCGTCGACAGCGATGCCGGCCTGCTCGCCGAAATCGGACTGCTGTCCGCACAAGGCCGGCGCATCGAGCTGCCGAGGCAACGCCTTGCGTACTACGGGCGCATCAAGGCCATCCTCCTCTCCGCCGGCGGAACCTACGCCCGCAACGGTTTCACCTTCGCCTCCGCTTGCGATCTCGAAACCTTGCTGGCGCAGTTGCGCGCAGGCGCCCAGCCCAATCCGAAGAAAGCCCGGCAGGCCTATTACACGCCTGCACCGATCGCTGCGGCAACCGTGGCTCGGGCTGGCGATCTACACGGCAGGCGCGTGCTGGAACCCTCTGCCGGCGAGGGGGTGCTGGCCGACGAAGCCCGAGCCGCTGGCGCCGAAGTCGTCGCCGTCGAGAACTACGGCCCGAGCGCACAGATTCTGCGGGACAAAGGGTTTCAGGTGATCGAGCGCGACTTCCTGACGCTCACCCCGGCCGACATCGGTTGCTTCGATGCGGTGATCGGCAACCCGCCCTTCTCCCGCGGCCAGGATATTTCGCATGTGATCCACATGTGGGGCTTCCTGCACCCCGGCGGCGTACTGGTGAGCCTGATGTCACCGGGTTGGCGAACCGGCAGAAGCAAGACGGAACTGGCCTTCCAGACCTTCGCCACCGACGTCGGAGCCGACATCGAGGCACTGCCGGCCGGCACTTTCAAGGTCTCCGGCACCCACGTGGCCAGCCTGCGTATCCGCATGCTCAAACCGCTCGATGTAGACCTAGAATGTGGGAGGTGATCGCCATGGATACCCCTGTCACGCTCAATACCGAGCAGCAGCTCTACGTGCTGGACCGCGGCCACGGCTATTCGTATTTCGGTTTTGCCAACGCGCGGGACCATGCCGATCAGATCGCCAGCCTCTTGATGCGACCGGAACTCGCCTTTGGCGCCAAGGATATCGGTACGCTCGGCGGTTACGAGAAATACCGGGCCGCCGTACGCGCCTGGGGATGTTCGCCGCTGGCCGTCCAGACCTACTTCGACCCCGGTACCGATCCCAAAGCGGCCCGGGTTCTGGAACGTTGCCGGCATAAGGGCACCACGGTCCGCCTGATCCTCGGCGACCTGAAAACCGGTGAGCCTTGGCTGGATGAGCACGATGTGGTTGGCAGAATCGGTCGGTCGATGGGCACGCTCAAAGTGCCATTACTGATCGAAGCCGGTGCCGACGGCGGCAGTGCGATCCTGACCGCCTGCCTGCTGTCCATTATCGAATGGGATGGCGGCGAGTTTTTGTACCGGCACCCGGCCTACCATGCACCGGACCTGCTGATCCGGCGCGGCGCAGATCCCGATCGCCCGTGGGAAGTCATCCATCGTCGCAAAGAGGTCGTGGCACGCTTCAGGGATATCGGCAAGGCTGGCGCCTACGTCGCCTTCATGTGCGGTGAGACGGTCGAGCCACGCATCTTCCAATAGCCACGGTCCGACTGCTTGCTGCCCCTGTCAGAGCCGGAAATACCCCGGCAGGCATCGTTCCTTTCAGACTCCTTTTCGTCACTAACGCCTCGGCTTGCCGAGGCGTTTCTTTATGCGTGCTGACTGGATTGTCCTATCGTCCAGTGGCCGATACGCCGGTCTTTCGGTTCGATGAGCCCGTCAAACATCACTGCCCGTATTCCTTTTTCATTGCTCACCCAATAGCGAGATCGTCATGTTCGGTATCTGGAAAGCCTGCGACGTCGAGGAAAAGCGCGCACCGGCAAGAATCGATCCGTCGCGAATCATCACCTACGTCACCTACAAGCTCATCCTGTCGCCCAAGTTCAAGCGTCAACTCATTGAGTCGAACTGAGACGCGCCGGTGCTCGCCGGCCAACCGGCATACCCCACCCGGCAGCACCGTCGCCTCCGACGCTTGCTGATGGCAAATGCAGCCCGGCTGTTGAATCGCCCCTCTCCCCGCCGCAGACTCTAGGAGCAATCCGCGGGCATGATGTCCGCACGGCCTTCCGGACCTAGCCGTTTCCCGGAAGCCCCAGCTCCGCTGGCGCCGCAGTCGTTACCTGCCTTGACATTTCCACCCTGCCCCCGGCGTTGCATTTCGCCGGGGACTGAGCCTCCGGCCAGCCGATTTCCGCCGGCTGGTTTCCTGCATCCAGGCACGCCCATGTCACCCATGCTGCCGGCTTCGCGCTGAAGTCCGGCACTTTTTTTCGCGCCTGCCGGCGGCCGAATCTTCGGTTGCCGCCCAATCTTGTCATCCCACCGGGGAGCTCGCCTCCCTTGGGATCGGTGTGTTCCCCATTTTTCTTTTGGAGAACGTACCCATGGCCCGCCGTTCCACTGCGCCAACTCTATGGTTGCCCGGATTCGATCCGGAGGAGCCTTCCCCGTCAGCCCTTCCCGGGCCGACCATCCTCCATGCGCCCGCCGTAAGTTCCACAATCGCAGCATCATCGCGCACTACCGTTGAAGTCACCCCTGGCGACGCTGCAGAGCAAACCACCCCGATCGAACCGGCAACGGTCATTGCCCGTCCCAACTGGCGTACGAGCAGTCAGGTCGTCGAGGCCGCAGCACGTGTCCTGTGGCCGCGCCTCAACAGTGACGGCCGGCTCTATCCACTCGGCGCCGTTGCAAAGTTTGAGGCCAATCTGGCAGCCATCGGCACCCTGTTCCGGCTCGAAAACGAGAACCGTGGCCCTGATGCCGAAGAACGTCTGGCTCTCCAGCGCTACACTGGCTGGGGCGGTCTGCCGGCGAGCTTCAACCTCGACACGGATGATGCTGCCTGGGCAGAACGTGCCCGGCGACTGCAGGAGCTGTTGCCAACCGAGGACTATGAGTCCGCAAGGGCCTCGGTCAACAACAGCCACTACACCGAGATCCATGTGATCGAGGCCATGTGGGAGGCGATACGCGGTTTCGGTTTTACCGGCGGCCGCGTACTCGAACCCGCTGCCGGCATCGGCCATTTCATTGGCGCCATGCCGGAGGAGCTGGCCGAGCGCAGCAACATCAGCGCCATCGAGATCGACCGCCTCTCAGGTCGCATCCTGCAGGCGCTTTATGCGCCCGGTGGTGCGAACGTATGCATCGCGCCCTTCGAGAAGACGCCGCTACCTGAGAACTGGTTCGATCTGGTGATCGGCAACGTCCCTTTCGGCAAGTATCAGGTCGCCGACCGGAGCAACCGGGCCTACGCCCACTACAGCATCCACAACTACTTCATCGGCCGTGCCCTCGACCTGGTGCGCCCCGGCGGTCTGGTCTGCCTCATCACCAGCAGCCATACGATGGAGTCCCGGCAGAAAACGGTACGCCAGTACCTGGCGAGCCAGGTCCATCTGCTGGGCGCCATTCGCCTCCCCAAAGGCGCCTTCGCCAGTATCGCCGCCACCGAAGCGCAAACCGACATCCTGTTTCTGCGCAAGCGGCAACGCTTGGAGCCAGTCGAAGCCGAGTGGCTGGACATCACAGCGGTGACGAACGAGTTGCGGCATCCCCTGGCGCCACCCAATCGCTACCTGCCAATCAACGCTTGGTACGTACGGCACCCGGAGTTCTGCATCGGTCGTATCCGCAGCGAGAGCAACGGCTACGAGGAAGTCCCGACGGCAGTCTTCGAGGGCGACCTGGAGGCAGTGTTGCGCAAGCGCATCGCCCTGCTGCCCACCGGCGTATTTTCACCGGTGAAGCATGCCGTGGCGCCGCTCCGTATGGTCGTCCCGGCTGAGGCCGGTGCTCGTCCTGGCAGCTTCCGTCTGCACCAAGGGCGGGTACACCGGGTCGAGCATGGCGAGTTGGTCGATGTCCATGACCAGCTTAATGCCACGCAACGAAGTCGGATCACCGGCATGTGTGCGATCCGCGACCATGCCCGGGCCTTGCTCGATGCCCAATTGGCCGATGAAAACGATGGCCCGCAAGGACACCTGCGGGCCATGCTCAACGGTACCTACGACCGCTTCGTCGCCAAGTACGGCTGCCTGACGGCCCGGGCCAATGCGTTGGCATTTCGGCGCGACCCGGACTATCCGCTGCTGCTGTCCCTCGAGCATTATGACGAAGAGTCGGGGACGGCGCGCAAGGCGGCATTATTCACCCAGCGCACCCTCAACCGCGTACTCGAACCCGAGCGCGTGGGCGAGCCGACCGAAGCCCTTGCCACATCGGTACAGTGGCGCGGCCGGGTCGATCCGGCCTACATGGCCGAGCTTCTGGAAGCACCGGAAGCGGAAGTATTGGAGGTACTGGCCGGTGCCGGCCACATCTTCCTGGACCCGATGGACGGGAACTGGAAGACCGCCGACGACTACCTGTCGGGCAATGTGAAAACGAAGCTCAAACAGGCGGCACTGTCGGGACCGGCCTACCGGCGCAACGTCGAGGCGCTGGATAAGGTACAGCCGGAGGATCTGCTGCCGGCCGCCATCGAACCGCGCCTGGGCGCGGTGTGGGTTCCGGCCCACGACGTCGAGACCTTCGTCCGGGAAGTATTGGAGCTGAAGGACTGCAAGGTCGCCTACTCGGCCGAAGCCGGCGCCTGGTCGGTAACCTACGGGGAATGGGAAGCCCGGCAGAACGTCAAGGTGACCCAGGAGTTCGGCACCTCGCGCATGAACGCCATAGAACTGGTGCAGTGCGCGCTGAACGTCCAGGTGCCGACGGTACGCGACCGCGATCCGGTGACTGACAAGTACCACGTCAATCCCGATGAAACCTTGGCCGCCCGGGAAAAGCTGGGCCTCGTCAAGGAACGCTTCGCGACCTGGGCCTTCTCGGAGACCGAGCGCCGCGAACGGCTCTGCCGCATCTACAACGACTTGTTCAACGCGACACGGCCGCGGCACTTCGACGGCTCGCACCTGAAGCTACCCGGCTTCTCCCGGTGTTTCGAGTTGCATCCGCACCAGCCGAACGCGGTGTGGCGCATCGTGCAGTCGGGCAATACCGGCCTCTTCCACGTGGTCGGCGCCGGCAAGACGGCGGTTTGCGTCATCGCCGGCATGGAGCTGCGCCGTCTGGGATTTGCCCACAAGCCTTGCCATGTGGTTCCCAACCACATGCTGGCCCAGTACACCGCGGAGTTCGTCCGGCTCTACCCCAATGCCTCGGTACTGATGGCGACGAAGGAAGACCTGGAAGGCGACCGCCGGCGCGAGCTGGTGTCGCGCATCGCCACCGGCGACTGGGACGCGGTGGTCATCACGCACTCGAGCTTCGAGCGCATCAAGCTGTCGCCGCAATTCACCGAGGGTTATATCAAGGAGATCATCCATGAAATAGAAATGGCGGTACGCGCCGAGAAAAGCAACGACCGGTCGAACCGGATCGTCAAGCAACTCGAGGCGATGAAGAAAAGCTGGCAGGCGCGACTGGAAAAGCTGGCCTCAGACAGCAAGAAGGACGACCTGCTGACCTGGGAGCAACTGGGCATCGACTGGCTGTTCGTCGATGAAGCGCATTTGCACAAGAACCTCTACCGGTTCACCAAGATGACCCGGGTAGCGGGCTTGCCGCTGACCAGTTCGGAGCGCGCCTTCGATCTGTTCCTGAAGACGCGCTACACCATGCAGCGCCACGGCAATGCCCAGCGCGGCGTGGTCTTCGCGACGGCGACGCCGGTGGCCAACACCATGGCCGAGATTCACACGATGATGCGCTACCTGCAGCCCAACCGGCTGGAGGAACTCGGGCTGCAGCAGTTCGACGCCTGGGCGGCGACCTTCGGGGAGAGCGTGACGGCGCTGGAAATCGCGCCGGACGGCAGCGGCTACCGCATGCACACGCGCTTCGCACGTTTCATCAACGTGCCCGAGTTGATGGCGGTGTTCGGCGAAGTGGCCGACATCCGTACGGCCGAGATGCTGGACCTGCCGGTGCCCAAGTTGCGTGGCGGCAAGCCGCGCATCGTCGCCTGCCCGGCCAGCCCGTCGTTGAAAGCCTTCGTGCAAAGCCTGGTGCTGCGCTCCGAGGCGATCCGCAACGGCGAGGTCGATCCGAAGGACGACAACATGCTGGCGGTGACCACCGACGGCCGCAAGGCCGCGCTGGACTTCCGGCTGGTGGCGCCGACGGCGCGCTTCGACGACAACGGCAAGGTCGCGGCCTGCGTGCGGGAAGTGCATGCCATCTGGCAGCGTACGATGGACTTCCGCGGCGCGCAGTTGGTGTTCTGCGACTTGTCGTCTCCCAAGGGCGGCAAGGCGTTCAGCGTCTACGACGATTTGCGGGCGCGGCTCATGGCGGCGGGCATTCCTGAGAAGGAAATCGCCTTCGTCCATGACGCGGATTCCGATGCCCAGAAGGCCGCGCTGTTCAAGGCGGTCCGGGAAGGCCGGGTACGGGTGCTGCTGGGGTCCACTGCCAAGATGGGGGTGGGCACCAACGTGCAGACACGCCTCGTCGCCCTGCATCACCTGGACGCCCCATGGCGTCCCTGCGATGTGGAGCAACGCGAAGGCCGCATCCTGCGTCAGGGCAACCTGAGCGAGGAGGTGGAAATCTTCCGCTACGTCACCCAGCAAAGCTTCGACAGCTATTCATGGCAGACGTTGGAGACCAAGGCACGCTTCATCGCCCAGGTCATGGCGGGCGACAAGGGCATCCGCTCGCAGGAGGATGTGGAACTGGCGGCGCTGTCCTATGCCGAGGTGAAAGCCTTGGCATCAGGCAATCCGCTGGTGATCGAGAAGGCCGGTGTCGATGCGGAGGTGGCCAGGCTCGCCACCCTGTTCTCGGTGTGGCGCAACCAGCGCTATGCCAACGAGAGCGAGGTGAGCCGGCTGCCGATGATGATCGAGGCGCTGGAGAACAAGATCGCGCTCCATGCACAAGATCTGGAACGGGCGGAAACCCCGACCTTGCAGAACATCACCCTGGAACTCGGCCGCCGGCGGATCGTCGGCGCCGATGCCGCGGGTGAGGCGCTGCGCGGCCAGGTGAAGTGCGCGAAGGACGAAGTGCAGACGGCGAGCCGCCCGATCGAACGCATCATCGGCCGCTTCGGCGGCTTCGATCTCGGTGTGCGAGCCACCCGGAGCGGTGAAGTGCCCAATCTCTATCTGTCCGGGCACTGCCTTTACCAGGCCGATCCCTATCAAACGGGTCCGTCTCTCGTCGCCACCCTGCTTGGCACTTTGGAATCGATAGCCAAGCACCACACCGATGCCGGAACGCTGTTGGCAACCCGGCGCAAGCGGCTGCAGGATCTAAGATTGGAACTGACCCGCCCCTTCGAGCACGAAGGCCGCCTGACCGATCTACTGGTTCGGCAGCGCGAACTGCTCGGGCAACTCGACCTGGACAAGGACGAATCGGGCATCGGGAAAATCGATAGCGAAGAACTACGGCAAGCTGCTTGATTACACTTACCCCCACGACCGAAAGGCTGTGGGGGTTTTCTTTTCATCGACCACCTTTTGTGCGACAAGCAAGGCCATGAACGCATCCTGTTTCCCTATGGCTGGACAGTTCGGAAACGGTAATTCCGCGTGAAGCGATCTCGGCGCCGGACGCTTGCATGTGGCAAACAACCGGACAGCCTTGAGCCGAAGACCTAACCAGCACCATACTGCAAGGGCTTTCTGCGGACATCGTGTCTGCTCAGCCTTCATCGGCAACTCTGGTTGCCATGAAGTCCAGCGTCGCTGGCGTCGCAGTCGTTACCTGCCCTCTTGAGTTCCTCGGCTTCGGTCGGGTCCGGCCTCTTTTATGGCCGAGTATCTTTTTCAGCCGCCTAGCTGACTGTCACGCTGCCGCACGACTTTCGGGTCATCCCGGAAGTAAGCCATAGCCCCGTTTCGCAAGAATCGTGGGCCTTCGTGTTAGACGTGCCGCTCGGCATGTATTGAGTCGCGCAGCCATCCTGGCCGCGCATCCCGAACGGGGAACCCCAAGTTCCCCGCCAGGGACGGGTGTTCCCTTTCTTTTCCGAAGGAGAACACCATGTTCGCAATCCCCGCGATCAAGACGCCGCGTCCGGTCGCTGTGTTGTTGGGAGGTTCTGGCTATGCTCAGAACACCCCGCCCATGCCGATTGTTCCGGCGCTGTTGAAGCCGTTGCCGATCGTCTCCGAACGAACCGGTAACGCTTCCGAGCCTCGTACGTAGGGAGTCTGATCATGTCGATCAGCCTCTACCGCCGGCGCATCGCCGCCACTGTGGTTCAACTGGCCAAGGACGATCCGGTCCTGGTCAAGGAAGTCATCGCCCGCTTGCGAGAGTCGGGTGAGATCGAAGCCGACGATCTGGTCTATCTGGACCGGATCGCCGACCGCTGGATCCGGATTGCCGAGTACAACGGCAAAGGCCCATCAACGCACCCGCATCAAGCGTGGGGGTAGCGGAATGCCCTTGGCCTTGGCCATTTCAACGGCAATCCGCTTCAGCAGATCGGGACGTTCGTCGTTCAGCGTATCGGCCCACCGGGCCAATTCGCGTTCGAGATCGTCCGTCGTTCGCGCCCCGTCGAAGTCGAGACCAAGTTTTTGAAAGGCCTCGATTTCGTCGGGCGTGAACCGTAGTCCATTGCCTGCACGCAGCATGTGTGGGCACCTCTTGACCTGTGAGCGTTCAGCTTAGCAGCACTGCAGGTCCGTGCAACCTGGGGAGACCACCGCCTCCCCGACCAGGGACAGGTGTCCTCTCCATGGGTCTTTGGAGAAAACACCATGTCTTCTGACAAACCCCGTCCTCGTGTCCGACGCTCCAGCATCGAAACCGAGGAAGAAAGGGCCTGGATCGGCTTCTATCAGCGCGTCGGCCGCGACCCGGTCATCGCCAATGAGGTTCTGGCTCAACTCGAGTCTGATCCGGAAATGAAACGTACCCACCTGGCTCTCTACTTGGACTGCAAGGAATCCCTGCGTCGGTACAAGGCCCGCCAGGCGCGCAACCAGCGAATCGGAGTGTTCGTCCGCCGACTATGCCACGGGCTGTTCGTCCGTCCCTGGCGCAGCCTGCAGGCAGGACTGCGTGATGGCAGCGACCTCGCCGTCGAGTGCCTCCCCCAAGTAACCAAGGAACCGGCCGTGGCCCAGATTGGCCGTCGCACCCAAGAGGCCAAGCTCGCCACCGCTCGTACGGCTTTCGGACAACACGGTGCCGAGCCATCACCCGCCCCCACCGAAATCCAGGCCTCGTCCAACACAACCACAAAGCGCGCGACCGCCTGACCCGAGAATCGCCGAGCAAACGCCGGCCCCATCCGTGATGCCGGGTTTTTTCTCCCGGCCCACGGATCGGTGCCCTCACACGCCCACTGCTTACACAGTGCTGCGCCAGCTCCTCCGAATCCCAATACCCATGCAGTGGCCTCCCGGGCCGCTTTGCATGACCCAGTCCCGTACCGCCGACCCGCATTCGCCAGTCGGCGTCGGCATCTCAACCATTTTCCTCAGCAATGAAAGGAAGCCATTGATGATTACCATCACCGCCATCCTGAATGCCATCGAAGCGCATGCCGAGAATGCGGCCGTTCAAGAGCTTCGCGTCATCAAGAAAGAGATCGAAAGGCTGCGCCCGTCCCTGTGCCTTGATGATCAAGAGCACGCAGACGGCCTGCTGCTGAAACTCGACCGCCTGATTTCTGAGCAGATCGTGGTCGCCGATGACGTCACGCGTGAGCGAATTTTCCAGTCGGCGATGCAGGCGGCCTAAATCGCCAGCCGTCGTACTCCGGCCGCGCTTCTGCTCGGCAGACCACCCAAACCCCGTGGGGCCCGTACCCTGCGGGGATCGGGTTCCAAGCAACAGCGAAAGGAAGGCTGGCGCCTATGTTGCGTTCATGCGTGGCACGACGATCGAACCTCGCATTTTTCAATGACTTGGATACATCCTACCCAAGGGTGAGTTTGCCGTAGCCAGGGTGCAGGGAGACGGCATCAACCAGAAATTGAGAGAACGAGGCCATCGTCGTCAGCGCCATTGTTAAGCCCGTCGAATTCTCTGCGCTTGCAAATGGCCTCCCCTCTCCGCTCCTTGAAACCAGATACCCGTTACCGGAGACTGATCGGACTAGCACGTTCCATCACGGAATGTTCCCGGTACTGAACCGGCGTTGCAGTCGATACCTGCCTTACTGATCGTGCCGACCCGTTGTTCATAGACTCGTCCGCACATTTCATCCCCAGGGGAAAGCGATTCCCTTAGGGATTGGCGTTCCCCTTTTTCGCTTTTTTGAGGAGAACGCCATGAATATATCCGACTTGAGCCGTGCTGACCTCGTCAGCGAATTGCTTTCGCCCCTCGCCTACCCGTCGGCAAGTGGCCAGTCGAACCTCTATAATCCGACCGTCTTGATCGCAAAGGATGACCCAAGAGCATCCCTATTGGCCCGTCGCCTCGACGTAGCTCGAGAATTGCTACTGCGCGACCTGCACGATCAAATGCGTAGCGCCCCGATCATGTCTTCGCCGCAGGCACTGCGCGATTGGCTCCGCTTGCATTGTGCGGGGCTGGAACATGAAGTCTTCCTGGTCCTCTATCTGGACGCCCACCATCGCCTAATTGAGGCGGAAGAGTTGTTTCGGGGAACCCTGACGCAGACCTCCGTTTATCCCCGCGAGCTGGTCAAGGGTGCCTTGGCCCGCAACGCGGCAGCATTGGCCGTCGCCCATAACCACCCATCGGGCGAGGCCGAACCATCGCGAGCCGACGAACTGCTGACGCAGAATTTGAAGTCCGCACTGAGTCTGGTGGATGTGCGAGTCATCGACCATTTTGTCGTGGCGGGTAACCAGATTCTGTCTTTTGCCGAACGCGGGCTGATGTAGCGCTATGCATCGCCCAACTTCCATTCACTATTTGCCGACCAATGCCTCCCGCAGCCTTGCCTACGGGAGGCTCTGCCGTTACAAGGAGATCGGACCAATGAGCATGCGTACTGCATACCCACTCTGCGCAGCTACCGGCGAAGTGCGCGATGCGAATCATGCCGTCCTCCCCCGCGAAGCAGCTGCATCTCGCTCTCGATCTTGTCAAGCTAGCCCTGGGGATCGTTGCCGTAGCGCTCGAGTTCATTCCAGGCCTGGGCACGGCCGTTCTGGTTAATCTTCCAGCCCCGGCCCCAGCGCCGATCGGCATACGCTTGGAACCGATCCAGTGCGATCCCGTAGGCTTGCACACGGGCCATCAGTTGCTCGAAGGTGGGACGCCCGTCGCGCAACGGCGGCTCCTCAGCGGATGGAGCGTCGGCGGCCGTCATCGCCTTGACCTCGGCGTCATCCGGCGGCAACGATTCGGCCGCCACCGGCCCCCCTGAAGCACCTGCGTCAAAAACAGATGGGGCAGTAGCGGTACCGGCAAAATGGGTTCCCGCCTTCAAGGCCGGGAAGGAATTGCGTGAACACGTGATAGCGACGACTTCCTCCCAACGCTTGCTGATCGATCTGCCAGTCTATGGCGCAATCACCGGCATTCGTCAGCGTGAATCCGAAATGCTTTTCAAGGATGGCATCGCCTGGTCTGTTGACCACACCCAGGCGATTTCTCCCGCCCTCGCTATCGCTTTCTCTTTCGCCGCCCGCTCCTTGGGATTCATGAATCGGCTCAGCACATGCAGTGGCACCGGTGATAGCCCGGCATCCAGCAGTAGCGCGTTCGGAAATGGTGCAGCACTGTGTGCATCGTAGCGTAGCGGCTTGACGAAGCGGCGCTGCTGAGCGACCAGGGCATCGACAAGGGGAAGTTCATGCACACCCTCAATCGGTATCCACTGCTCGCTGGTCAGCATCAGGCTCGCCGAATCAATCTCGTAGGTGTATTCACGGCGGGCGCAGATCAGTGCGGCGATAACCAGCCTCACCGAGTGGCCGATGTCGGCATCACGGGCTTCGAAGAGCGGCGCGAAGACCCGTTCAATGCGTTCCCAAGTGCGGCCAGGGACTAGCAATGGCGCATCCGGCAGGTGACGAATCCAGACCCGGCACCCCTGAGCCGTTGCCTCGTTGGCCTTGTATTCGCCGATGACGATGGCTAGCGGCGTCTTACCATCGCACGGGCGTAACACCGCCAGTTTCTCGCGTCGGCGGTGGGCGGCTTCGACCTTGCTGTTTTCACTGAAAGGTTCGGGGATATACAGCCGCTCGGCCAGCGACACTCCCTTGACCGTGATCTCCTCGGCCGCCTCCAGCAAGTATTTGCGCAGCACGCCTTGGTTGCGCTTGCCAGCCATGGCCGGACTCCAGCGGTTGAAGCCGGCGCGCTCGAACAGAAAGTGCATCAAGGCGCGCAGTGACATGCGCCGCTGTGGCACGTCCACCTCCGCCACGTCCTGCGCTTCGCCACGCAGCACACTGTGCCCAACCACCCGCGCCCACGGAAAATCCACTCGCAACTCGACCCGTCCCGGTTCAGTTTCCAGCACCGCTTCGCCTAGCAGTTCGCCCAAGCCCGATTGCTGGCTTTCCGGCTCATAAGACGGGCAACCGGGATGGTGGGCACTGCCGCTGTCTGGCATACGCTTGACCAAAAACATGCGGTGCCTCGCTACATACATTTCGACGCCACCCGGCATGCACAGGCAGCGCGGCCGTTCGAGGGTGTCATGAACCTGGGCCAAAGCTTCCTGCAACAGGGGATCATCTGCACCGATTACGCGGCCCTTGATGGTAAAGCGCTGTAGATCCATGGCGGTCAGACCTTACTTAAACCAGTTCGTCGAGCAACTCCGCCAACGTCGGCTTCGGCCGGGGCAGCAGTTCCCGCACCGCGCTGCGCTCACCGATACCCAGGATGGCACCGACCTGATCTTCTTCCGCACCACGCTCATACATCCGCGAGATCACCGTCAGACGTGCCGACTGGGCACTCAGGCCCTTGAGTTCGGCGTAGCGGAACAACTTGCGGTAAATCTCCAGCAGAGCCCGGCATACAAAGCGATTCTGCCCTGGCTCGCCATTGTTTGAAGCGATTCGGTAGGGCTCGCCACTAGGCGACAGAAACAAGCGGCTGTCCGCACGTAATCCACGGTAGCAGTCTGGTGCCCCAACGCCGTGCCCGCATTCGCAACGCTCCCGAAAATAGGCCGTCAGCGCATCATCGAGCCGGTAACTACTGAAATAGAGTGGCCTCAATTTTCCGTTGATCGCAGCCTCGGCACGTAATTCCGATTCACGGCAGACGCTGCCGTCGGCATTCAGGTAGTCGCGCACCTCAAGCCGGGCGATTTCGAGAGGGCGCAGGCCGGTGGCAAACAGCATGTAGTAGAGGGCAAGATCATGCCAAGTTCGTCTGGTACGGCCCTTGATGCGCACCGCGCCCTGGGCCACCTCCACCGCCGACAATACCCGCGCTGGGCGCGCACCAACTGGCGGCAGCGGCTCGAATCCCTCCAGCGCAATCAGTATGGCCTCGCGATGCAGACGCAACCGGCGCACAAATGCGGCGCCCTCTTCCTTGAGACCGTCCACGCCCACTAGTTGGGTAAGCTGGACGGCAACCGACTTGATGCGCCGCTCCACCGCCGTGCGCGAAATACCGAAACGCACGGCTACCGTTTCGTAGGTATCCCCGTCGATGACGGCCCGCAGCATCTCTACCGATTGCAACGCGTTTTCGTGGTATTTGCTGACCTCCTGGCTGTCTTGCATAACCTGCTTCTCCCATCATCTGTCGACCGACATTTTCCCGAATACTCAAGCACCGACGCCTCCATTGCCAGGCGGAATCGCCTGGAAAGGTGCGGGATTTCGTCATCAGATCAAAAGCGCCGTGCTCCGAACAGACGCCCCGATCAGAGACGGTATCTATGCGTTATGTGGTGGATCGGTAGCGGCCCGTTTGCGGTGTAACCGACGCCGCCACGAGCCAATCTCCGATATTTGATTCGGGAATCAGACCGGCGCCCCCTGCTGCGCGATCCAGCGTCGGATATCTTCGGCGCGCCAAACGGTCACTCGCTCTGAAAGCTTGATCGGGCCAGGAAAAGTGCGCGCCTGAATGCGCCGCCAGAGAGTTGATTTTGAAATGGGAACGAAAGCCAGTACTTGGGGCTGACGCAGAAACCCAGTCTCGGGCAACTTCAGGATCGCAGTCGGCGTAGCGGGCGAAATTGAGAAAGGATTGGAAGTCGCCGCCGTAGCGGAAACCCTGGAGCGGATTTTGGGCATGACCAGACCTCGTCACAGCTAGTGCTGTTAAGGGACATGACCTGCTCTGTTGTGGCCGCGCTAGGTCAGGATGCTGCGAGCCAATAGGGGACGCTAAACTCGACAGCATGCTGCCGGCGCCCCGGTCGCACAGCATGGAAGGATGAGCAAGAAATTGAATTTCATCCCATGACCACCAAGGGCGGCCGGATCGGGAAAAATCAGCCGACCCACCACTGCGCCGCGCAGAACACGCTACCGTGGATCGTCGGGCAACAGGCAGGTATCGACTGCAACGCCGCCATGAAAGCGGTAAAGGTGCCCAAGCCGTCGTGGTTGGCCGAGGTGGAACCTGGCTAAACAATATGGGCGGCCGTAGGCAGACGCAAGAAGTTCCGAAACCTGCCCGCCTAAAGAGGCCACGCCAGCCAGCGATTGGAGATGGCACAGGTAGCACCCCCCCTTCCGACTCGCCGAGATCAAGGTTGAAGCACGAAAACCGGATCGCGGGCAAACCCAGCCAGGATCAAGCTTGCTTTGGCGGAAAGGGCCATGATTTGTGCAAGCGACATCTCACAAGAGCCTCTTAAAGTGCGTCGCATACGCCATTGAGAACCTTGTATTCCTCCCGTCGGCAGGGATACTTGCTACTTCGAGCGTTGTCCCAAGTGTTCACAACAATTCCGTACAACCGACATAACAAATGCCCGATCATCAGGTCCCAGTTCGGAAATCCATGCGCTAAAGGTCGCAGCTTCGCTGGCCTCGGCAGGTCCTTCTTTCGACAACAGGTCGCCAACAGAGCAGCACAATGCAACTGCAAGCCTGTCTAGCGTAGGCAGCGACGGCAGATGTGCTCCGCGTTCAATGCGTGAGACGGTTTCGACATCCACGCCGACCCGCTCCGCAACTGTTTCCTGTGTCCATCCCAACTGTTTGCGCCGCTCGCATAGGTTTCCCCCAAGGTGCTTCGCCAGACCAGCGGAGTCTTTTTTCTTTACCGCCATCATGTTGTCCTTTTAATCGACAAGAATGACGGTCTCCGAAGCGTCAAAACAGGGTTTCTTATGTCGTCATTTACCCCAACATAGTTGTTGACTTAATCTCAGTCGAAACGGCAATGGGAGCGAATGGCAAACACTGCAGCTAGTCGCCAACCAAGGGGGGGTCACTTTCCTCGGATTCGAATAATCGTGTGTCGGAATTCATCGCTGCCGGTTCGACCTCCCCGTCGCCTTCTTCCCCAGGTTTGTCCGGGCTATCTACCGCAATGTCCTCCTGCCGGGCACCCGCGCTTTGGCCCTCGCCATCGTGCCCCCCCATGGCGTTCATTCGCCGCCGCAGCCCCATGGCGAAATTGCGCGCACCATTGGCGATGTCGCGCACCTGCCGTTTGAGGCTCGCACGCTGCATATCCACTGCCTGGGTGGTGATCACCTCGTGGATTTCCAAGGTCTGCAAAAGTGGCATCAACTGGTCGAGTTTGCCCAGCACTTCGAGGAAACGACGGCCACTCGACGAGAGCACATGAACTTCAACATCCAGCGGCACAGTGTCATAGGTCGCCGTGCTGGTGATGGCGTGTGCCTTGAACAGCACTTCGGCGCCGTCGATGGCCTTGTTCAAGTTCTCGCTTACCACGTCCATCTGGGCACGGATAGTGCCCTCGATCTTGGCCACATCATCATGATCCAGCCGGGTACGAGCAATTACCGAGATGAAGTGAGTATTGAGTTGCAGGGTATTGAAGAGCCGTGCAAAGAAACGCTTGCCCTCGGCGCTAGCGAAACGCGTGGGCATTTTCAGGCTGGCGGCTTCAACGCGCCGAAAGTCTGCCTTGGCCTCCTTGGCGAGGATACGGGCGTTGACGCCACCCTCGTCCACCTTGACGATCTGGATCTCCGACATCCCGTGCTCCTCGAAATACTGCGTTCGGGGCGATCATCCACGCCGGCATACGCATTCGCCACCGGAAATGGCCGTAACCTAAGTGGTCTTTCGGCATCGGGGCCGGTTCGGACTGTTTTTCGGGATTGACTCGGTAATCCGGCACCACTACCTTGACGTCATGCAGTAGCTGGCCCTGCATTCAAACAAGGCAAGCCCTGGAATTCTCTGTCTGTCTCGTATGCCATCGGCTTTGTCCGCTACCGCGCGCACCAATCTTGCCGGCACCGATTAGGGTGCCTGTCGCCCCCACTCCACCAAGGTGTGTTTTCGAAGCAGAGACGAGATGCTGCCCATTGGCTCTCTCTATAAGCGCCCCTCCTTCTAAAGCCTTCCTTGATCGGTAGCTGGCATACCGGTCACTGCGGTTCTCACCGCCCGTTCAAGCCAGCCCTGGAGCATCTCCCCATAGCGCCGTTCCGCCCGTAGCGGGTCGGCAGTTTCTCACCCCACGGGGGCATATGCCCCAGTCGAGGTGCGCGTTGCCTCCAATTTTTCCTGGAGCCAACGATGCTGAATCAGAGCGTACCCACCCGAGTTCCCCGTCCCACGCCCGTGGACCCGGTTTTGCCACCCATTTTTCCTTTTTTTGCGGCCACTTCGCACCACCGCACGGCAGCGATCCCCGATCGTGCGGCTCTTCATGCTTTGCTCGATAGCGAAGATGTTCCCATCGAGTGGAGCGAGGAAGACATCGTCTTTCTGCATTGGCGCCTGCTGGCAGAAGTCAGTTGTTTGGCCGACCCGGCGACGCCCCTCGAAGAAATATTCGACACCCTGCGTTGGGTGTTCAGCGAGCGCGAGAAGGACGGCCTGCCATTCTCTTTCGTCAGTTGCCTGTATGTGGTCGGCTGCAGCCCCCTGTCGCCCATCGCCTATTGCGGTCGGGTTGACGCCGAGGAAATCCGCGACCGCATCCGCCACAACCTGAAAGCCTGGCTGGACGCCTCGCTCGAACGCTTTCCCGACTGGGTACGCGACGCCGTCATCAGCAACCCCGCGTGGGTCGCGGCCCGGCTCGCCAGGAATCACCAGTGGATCAACGAGCAGGTCAAGCGGATGTCCGTCCAGGGTGACCTGTTCGCCTAACCCACTTCCCTTTTCGGGCTTGCTGCCAACGCGCAAGCCCACCCTATTTGAAGGAGTCGTCATGAGCACTTTCAAGGATGCCCTTTGCCTGCTGGCGATCTTCGTCCTCTACGGCATCACCGGATGTCTGGATTACGACGATGCGGTCATCCTGGAACAGATTCACCAGGAACGGACGCGAGCCGCTTGCCTGACGGATTTACCTGCAGGGCCCAATGCCCCGTCGCGAATCGACGATCAGCATCTCGATTCACCAGGCATGGACAGGGATGCAGGATTGTCTGCCGACGATCTGCCCTGTCTCCCGTCCGTACTCTAAGGAGAGCACCGTGCATACCGCAACGCATCTTGTAGGAGCCTCTGCACCTCTGCTGACCGTCCAGGCGCCGGAGGACATCGAATTCCTCGTCAAGGAAAGCGAAGTCCTCACTGGCCTGGCCGGTCGCACCTTCGTCATCGCCAGCGCCGACTGGCTGGTCTACCGGGTGCACTGGCTCCCGATAGGCTTAAAGGTCGAGCGTCTCGACGCCGCAGGCCGGGTCATGAGCACCCAGTACCTGTTACCCAACGAATTCCACCGGCACAGCCTGATCGATGCCTTGGCCGCCGGCCAATTGTTTACTCCGCCCGTTCGCCGTCTCGGCTGACTGGTTTTCTTCCCCTTGGCGGGCCCGTCCCGCCGGGACCGGTGCCGCCTGCATTCATGGAGCACATCATGCAGATACAGGTTCGATTCAACGAGGAAGGTGCTTTGCGCAACCAACGCTACGCCTTCACCGACCGCTTCACGCTCGTCTCCGAGCTATTGCAGAACGCCCGCCGTGCCGGGGCGACGCACATCGAAGTCGACTACGACGCCGGCACGCAGATCCTGGTGGTGCAGGACGATGGTCATGGTCTCGACGACTTCCAGAAACTACTGAGTTTCCATGAGTCGGGCTGGGATACGGCCACCAGTGCCGAGGAACGCCCTTTCGGGGTCGGCTTCTCGAAGTGCCTGTATGCCGCGACACGCTGTCTCGTCGCCTCGGGTCGTCAGCGGGTCGACATCGACACCGCGGCGGCCCTGGCCAAAGCACCCATCGACGTCGTGTTCGTCGACGAAGCCATCCCCGGAACCAGGATAGAACTTCACGGCGTTGACCTGCCCGATTTGAGCGATCGCATCGAGACCTTATGCCTGGGTTTTCCGGTGGATGTGCTGTTCAACGGCAAGCCGCTGATGCGGCGCTTTGCCGTCGCACATCTGGCCACCATGGACAGCCCGATCGGGCCTGTCCATCTCACCGGGATGCAGGACGGCAAGTTCAGCTACAACACCCTGGTCTTCCTGCAGGGCTTCTGCGTCATGAAGCCCGATTACTGTCCGTACGACGAGGTCAATGTCGTGCATCTGGATTCGCGCCAATTCATGGCGCGCCTGCCGGATCGCGACAAATTGATCGATGAGGATGTGCAGAGCAAGCGCATCAAAGCCGCGTTGACTGCCTGTTGGCGGCAAATCCTGGAATCAGCCAAGGCTCGTCTATTGCCTGAGCAATTCGTCGCAATCTATTACTCAGCGATGCGTGCTTGGGGGCATTGGGACCTGCTCAACGACCTCGATGTGCTGCCGGCCGAGTTGTTCGACGAAATTGTCGACTATCCGATCCAGGACGATGACCGCAGCTATATCCGACAAATTGCCGCTGCTCCGACCCGAGAAGCCATCGAGAGCGGCGCCGTAACCCTGGTTTCGCTCGACTGGTTGGATGACGACAACGCGGCACGCTGGATGTTGGCCAGGGCCAAGGGCTTTCTGATCTTCGACTGGATCGGCCTGAGCTCCGAGCACTGGGCATGGCGCCACGTGCGTTTCCTGGAAGATGAAACGGTGCTGGTCGAAGCGGTTTCCGAACAGATTCGCGTCCAGTTGGAAGGACGCTGGGTCTGGCCCACGATAATCCTGTGCGACTCGGTGATCCTGCGGAGCGCCAAGGAGGTGGCTGAAATCACCGACGCCGGCGTCTGCCACGAGGATGTGATCTACATCCCGACCGGTGAGACATCCGGCCAGCCCGTACGGCAGGCTTCGTCCTTCATCGACGAGAACGATCAGTTCATCTCCTCGGACCTGGAGGCCGACCGCGATGCTCTGGCCGACCTGATCCGTCGCCTGCGTTCGGTCGATCCGGTACAGACGCTGGATTCGCTGTTACAGGACCTGCGGCTAGGCAAATATCCCTTGCTGCACGGCAAGACTTTCGAGGTCACCGTCGGCGATGGTGCCGCCCCCGGCCATTCGGTGGCCTTGCTGGCTGGAACAGGAGACTGCCATGCAGTCAGCTGATTACGCCGCCCGCGTCGAATCGGCCAAACAACGTGCCCATGGTCATTGGACGGAAATCCTGGCCAGCCTGGGCGTAGAGCAACGCATCCTCACGCGGCGCAACCTGCCCTGCCCGTTCTGCGGCGGCAGAGACCGCTTCCAGTACACCGACAAGTTCGGAGAGGGGAACTACTTCTGTCGCAGTTGCGGCCCTGGCGGCGGTTTCAAACTGCTGCAAGGGGCCTTGGGCATGGACTTCAATACAGCGCTGTGCGAGGTCGAACGCTGGCTGGGCGTGATGCCCAACTTGCCGCAGGCGCGAGTCGGCGAGCCGTCGGCAGAGCGCATGCAGAAGCTGGCGCAGCGGATATGGAACGAAGCGTTGCCGGTCACGGCTGGCGATGAAGTCGACCGCTACCTGACTGGCCGGGGCGTTGCACTGCCGGCCTATCCGAAGGTGTTGCGCTTCCATCCGGCGCTCAGCTACTACCAGAAGGATGCCGACGGCAAGTCGCATAAGGTTGCCGAGTATCCTGCCATGCTGGCCTTCATTCAGGGCGAAGATGGCCATGCGGTCACCTTGCACCGGACCTATCTCCAGGACGGCGCCAAGCTGGCCGCGCCCGACGCGAAAAAGGTGCTGTCTTCCGGCATCAACGGGGCCGCGGTTCGTCTCTTCGAGGCAACCGAAGACCTGGGGATCAGTGAAGGCATCGAGAAGAGCATCGCGCTCCATCTCGCCACGGGACGTCCCTTCTGGGCCAGCTTGAACGCAGGCAATCTGGAGAAACTGTGGATCCCCGACTCGGTTCGCCGGGTCTGGATCTACGCCGACAACGATGCCAATGGCGACTTTGCCGGCCAAGCCGGTGCCTACGTACTGGCCCGGCGCCTGAAACGCGAAGGGCATCGCACGGGCAGTCGTGAGGTGCAAGTGTTCGTGCCCAAGGACGCTGGTGTGGACTGGAGCGATCTGTGGCTCCGCCGCGTGCAGGCCTTGTCCGCACAGGCCGCTTGAGCAACCCGGGTGTGCGCTGCCGCGAGGCGCGCACACCCATCTTTTCAGCGGCACTGCAGTGACATGCGGTGCCACTGAAAAGGTTTCGTTCCACTGGTAGTTGTCACACCAGGCGGCGCCTTACGGCACCGCAAAGACAGCCCTGGAATTCCGGCGCGATTCACTTCGCGTCCTATCCGGACCGGCATACGCCAGTTCGTCATCGACCCTGGCGGGGATGTGCATCCCCGCATGCGGGTAGTGCCGTCTCCGCTTTTCTTTTCCGACAAGGAGATTGCTATGAAAAATGGACGTTCTCTCGTCAGTCTGGCCCAAGAACTGGAGCGCCAGCTGCATTCGAAGAAGGATCTGATTGTACCGTCGGCACTGGTACGCCATGCCACCGACGAACAGGGCGAGACTCGTCTCGTCATCGAGGAAGGCGGCAGCCCGGTGCACTATGGTGTGACGCCATTGGCGCGCCGCCAGCTGGCGGACAAGCTGAAAATCCCGTATGCCTATTTCGAGCGCATGCGTGAAGATCAGCCCTCCCTGCTCGACCGCAACGTGAATACCTGGCTGCAGAACGAGGAAGACCGGCGCATGCTGCGCACCCTGGATGGCCAGGTGCGCGCCGTGCTGTCGGATCGCTACCGCCGCCTGGACAACTTCGATCTGGCAGAGAGCGTGCTGCCGATCTTGCAGCAGTTGCCCGAGGTACGCTTCGAGTCGGTCGAACTGACCGAAACCAAAATGTATCTGAAATGCATCACGCCGCGCCTGAAAGTCGAGATGGCACCCGGCGACGTGGTCCAGGCCGGTGTCGTCATCTCGAACTCGGAAGTCGGCCAGGGCACGCTCTCGGTGCAGCCACTGCTGTTCCGGCTAGTGTGCAGCAACGGCCTGATCGTCCCCGATCGCTCTTTGCGCAAGACGCATGTCGGTCGCGCGCTCGGCGGCGAGGATGAACGCATCCAGGTCTATCAGGACGACACGCTACTTGCCGACGACAAGGCCTTCTTCCTGAAGGTGCGTGACGTCGTGCAGGCAGCGGTATCGGAAGCGACCTTCCGCCAGACGGCGCAGAAGCTCCAGAAGACGCTCAACATCCCCTTGGTGGGCGACCCTGTGAAGACGGTCGAGGTGCTGGCCCAGCGCTACACGCTGAACGATGGCGAACGGGCCGGCGTGCTGCGCCATCTGATCGCTGAGGGTCAGTTGTCCGGCTATGGCCTGGTCAATGCGGTAACGCACTACAGTCAGGAAGTCGAGGACTATGACCGTGCGACGGAATTCGAAGCCCTGGGCGGCCGCCTGATCGAGTTGTCGGCCCACGAGTGGAAAGGTCTGGCAGAAGCGGCCTGATCCACAGATTCGTTGAAAGCTGGCCGGGGTTCGTTTTCCCGGCCGGGCTTTCAACTATTCCAGAACACCGTGACCCCGACGGCGGCGTGGATCTTGCCAAGGACACGCAGTCCGATACGTTTGACGGCATCCATACCGGCGACCGGGTAGTCGTCATAAGCCGGGTTGTCGCACTTGAAGACGATCCCGGTGCCCATGCGATTCTCGACCCGGCGCACCAAGACGCGGCCGTTGATTTCCAGTGCATAGACGCCGTTGCCACCCAGCCTGTCGTAGCGGCGATCGACGAACAGCATGTCCCCATCGTGGATCGACGGCGCCATCTCATCCCCGACCATCGGCATCGGCTCGCTATCGCGGTGCATTCGGCGTAAGCGTTCGAGTACCTCGCCGACCCACTGCAATTCCGTTGCCGAAGCATGCAGGAGCGCCGGGTTTCCACCCATCTCCGGCGTCAGACCCAAAACCCAATCCGAACTGCACCCCAGGCCATCGCACAACCGCGCCAGCGACTCCACGTCCGGCAGACCGGGGCGTTCGGACTCGAACCATCGACTCACCGTCTGAACCGCGCGGTAGGTCAGCGCCGCCACGTAGGTCAGTCGGCCACGCTGAGGAATACCGGCATGGTCGAGCCGCTGGTTTAGCCGCTGGCGAACGCCGGGCAGCAGATCGAGAGTAGCTGGCGCATCCCCATGGGGAATCGCACCGCCCTCATCCTGAGTAGCCATCTTGGTTTCGTCGTCTCGTTCCGTTTGATACCCTGAAATCATTGCTTTCTCCTGCCGTCACTGTGACGTACCGACGTGCCTCGACAGCCCATCCGGTGAGCGCACCATTCGCCAAGCAACGCCATGAATCGGGCCTTGCGTGTGGCAAGACGGCCGCCACTCAAGCTTTTCAGCAAATGCTATTGCCATTCCGGTTAGTCCATACATATGCTGACATCCTTACCCTGGCTGTAAAGTCGCGCTGGAATGTTTATCAAGCTCTCAGGCATCACAGCCGGTGGTCCCATCTCACTAGAAGGACCGGACCATGAGTCATGTGACGCTTACCGATGTCGAGTGGATCAACTTGAATGTGCTCGCCGTCATCCACGCCGGTTTACAGCATGACCGAGCTTCGACCTGCTGCAAGTTCGCGCTGGACGCGACGCAGGCCGATTACCTGCGCGGCTTGAGCCTGGATGAGTTATGGTCCTTGGTGGTCCACATCGGCAACACGACTCTGTTCCCGCCACGCGCCGACCTGGTGACCTTGTTGACTACCCCACGGCCGCTGGCCGGACCATTGGCGCTCGTCCATCCCCCGACCCCGAACGACATTGGCCGGTAGTCCCCGATGTCCACCCGCGGCGACCGCCACCTGCTTGCCATCCAGCTTGCCAAGCAATTGGCAGGGCTGGGGGCTCGCCTGAAGACCATTCATTGCATCACCGGCATCCCGCCACGCGAACTCCAACGGTTGTTCTTTGCCGACCCTCGGACGATCCCGCGCGGGCGCGCGCCCGACTCAACCGAGTGGTATCACAGTGCCAACCTGATCCTACGCACCGATGCTTGCCTCATCGGCGCCAAGTATCGCCAGTTGCGCAGGCAGGGACTCACTGCCGGCGAAGCACTGGTCCTCGCCTATCGGGCCTACCAGGCCGCCACGCTGCCGCCTTACCGCATCAGCCTGGATCGCGCCTTCAACCTCGTCTCCTACCTTGATGGCATTTGGCTGGCCCGAGTCCCCACCTTGTCGATACTGACCTGTCCGAGCTGTGGCTGCGAATTCATCGCCGCGATCGGCACCGTAGCCCATTCGGGTGAAACATGCCCATTCTGCAAACTGCTCGAGCGCTTCCCCATGGACCATCGCATCCAGGCCTCCTACCCGACGCATCCAGCCATGGCGAGCATCGAGCGCCAACAGGGTTTGCTGGCGCTCTTTCATAAATTGAGCCTAGACGCCGAGGGCGAAACCCCTGCTGAATAAAGGCTGTTTCGGCGGGACAAGCAAGGCCGCTAATTGAAAAATCGGGCATGCCATTCTCCTAGCCTGGACGCTGTACCGCCATGGCCGCCATGCCTACGCCAATCACCTCCTATCCCGCCTCCGACCCCGGTTTTTCCGCGCTGCCGATTGAAGAGTTGCTTGCCGGCGAGAACGACCTGATTGCGCGCATCAAGCTGTGTTACGGCACCGACCGGGACAGCTTCGAACGCGACGTACTGCCCCTCATTCGCCGTTACGCCGCCTGCGTGCATCTGCTGCCGGCGACCGCCGACAATTACTTCAGCAAGCCGGGGGGACTGCTGCGGCTAGGCCTGGAAACCGCATTTTTCAGTCTGCAAGGCACTGACGCGCATATTTTTTCGGGGCGGATGAGCATCTCGGCTCGCCGCCAACTGGAACCGCGCTGGCGTCATGCGACATTCATTGCCGGCCTGTGCTGCGAATTACACCGCCTGATGAGCCACGTCATCGTCACTGATGCCGCCGGCGAGGCATGGCCGGCTTTCCTGACTCCCCTGGCCGACTGGCTGGCCACCCAGCGCGCCGAACGCTATTTCCTGCGCTGGCGACCGCAGGCCATCGAGGCCCGCGGCTTGGGACTGTACGCGCTCCCCCTGGTCGTACCGCCGGCCGTCATGGCCGATCTTTCTGAAGGTAATACCGTCATCGTCCCGCATCTGCTGGCCAGTATCAACGGCATCCCGATCTATCGCGAACACAACGTCCTGGACGAACTCGTCCGCCGCTCACTGGCCTTGGTCATTGACCGCAACCTTGCGGCCAGCGCCGACCGCTACGGTTCGCCGCAGTACGGCTCGCACCTGGAGCGCTATCTGGTCGATGCCCTGCGTCGGCTCGCCAGCAGCCATCCGGCTTGGATCCCCAATCGCGAGAAGGCGCGCCTCTGGTTGGGCCAAGACGGCCTGTTCCTGGTTTGGCCTGGCGGCGCCGAGGATGTCCACCAACTGCTCGAATCCGACCAGTTGGCCGGCATTCCCAAGGCACCGGAAACCATGCTGGAACTCCTGCTGGCTGCCGGCGTCTTCGAAGCGGCCGGCACCGAGCGCTCGACCTGGTCCATCCTCCCGCCTGGCGCCAGGGCTCCATTGGAAGCCGCCAAATTCTCGACGTCAGCCATCATCCTCGGCGGAATCGATTCGCCACCGGAAATATTGCCCCAAGCGCTGGAATTCAAGCCGCCGGCTACACCTGCCTCGGCTGGATCGCCACCAACACCATCCGCCCCAACGTCAGCACCGGGGAGTCCCCAGTTGTCGCTGATTCCGCCGCCCGCCGGCGACGACACCAATACAACGCCGGTTGAGGAAGGCTCAGGCTCGCCCTCCCAGGCGTCGGCCCAAAGCACATTCGCCTTGCAAGCCCCCATGCGCTTGAATCCCCTGGTGCGGGATGCCTTGGCCAACGCCGTTCGTACATTGAACGAAGGCATGGGGCCGCCCATCGTGTGTACCGTCGCCGAGGGGCTTTTCGTGCCACTCGATGAATTCGTGCGCCGCGGTGTTCAACCCTCCCAGGCCATGCGCGCCCTCAGCGAAACCAACATGCTGGTGAAGCAGACCCCAAACGGCCCGCCAACGCAGTCCCACGAGTTCAATGGTCACCCGGCCATCGGTATTGTGCTTGATCTGCGCTACGTGAGCGGACTCAATTCGGCCGCCTTTGCCGCGTCTTCTGAAGAGAACAGCTGAAATGCTGGTCCGTCGCTACGAGATGCCTTGGCGCCGGGCCTATGAGGCTTATGCCGGCATCGCCTGGGGAGCGGCACTGGTTTATTTCGTGGGGATCGGCATTTGCGGCATGCTTACCCGACAATTGGCGCTGCCGCTCGCCCTTGCCTGCTTGGCCATGAGTATTTTGCGGGTAGCCCAGGCGCTGCGCATATTGATCCTGCGCGCCTCCCTGTGCGGTCGCGCAGTCGAGGTCATCGGTACCGACGACCTGGCCCATTGGTGCCCTGATCCGACCTCGGTATTCCTCGGTTTCGGCTTCGAATGGCGGCCGGTGCATTCGCAACGGCTCTATGAACTGGCCAAGATCGACTACCGGGAATTCGCGGTGTCGCCGCGCTGGCTGCAATTGCTCGGTTACGGCCCCAAGCCCCAACCGGACGCCGAGATCGGCCTGCCCTACATCCACGGTGTCGAGCCGCAGGAAGTCCCCTTGTACCGGCCGCTGCAGAACTTCGAGGGCGGCACGCTGCTGGTCGGCACCACCCAGTCCGGCAAGGGCGTCGCCTTGGCCAACCTGATCACCCAGGCGATCCGGCGCGGCGATGTCGTGATCGTCATCGACCCGAAGAACAGTCGGCGCCTAAAGCGCGTGGTCGAGCGCGCGTGCACAGACTACCGGGATCAGGATACCTTCCTGGAATTCCACCCGGCGTTCCCGGAGCGCGGCGTACGGCTGGACTTTACTTTCAACTGGCAGAAGCCCACTGAAATCGCCTCGCGCATCCAGTCCATCATGCCGCCCGACACGGCCGGGGCCTTCTCGGCCTTTGGCTGGGATGCCGTCAACGTCGTGGTGCAGGGCTTGGTCGAAATCGAAGAGCGGCCCAACCTGGTGAAACTCACCAAGTACATCGAGGGTGGCATCGAACCGGTGCTGGAAGGATCGCTACGCCGCTACTATGACCAGACCCTGGGCGCCGGCTGGCACGATCTGTCGGCGATGAAGAAGCTGCTCAACGACGCCCAGCGCGGCAACCTGAAGCGGCCGTCGGAAGCCGCCAGCGCCGACCTGATGGCTTTTGTCGCCTACTACGAGCACCACATCGCCCAGAACCAGCGCAACAAGGTAATCGACGCGCAGGTGCGCACCTTCCGCCACAACCGGGAGCACTACCAGAAGATCACCGCCAACCTGCTGCCCATCCTGTCGATGCTGACCTCGGGAGACCTGGGCCGCAGCCTGTCACCAGACCCGTTCGATGCCGACGACACCCGGCCGATCATGAATTTCGAGAAGATCGAGCGGGCCGGACATGTGCTCTATATGTGCCTCGATTCCCTGCCCGATCCGTCGGTCGCCTCGGCCATCGGCGCTCTGGCCTTGGCCGACCAGGCGGCCCGGGCCGGCATGCGCTACAACTTGGGCATTTATCGGCGCATTGCGCTGTTTGTCGACGAAGTGGCCAATGTCATCAACCAGCCGTTGATCGAGATACTCAACAAAGGCGCCGAGGGCGGCATTTTCACCACCTGCGCCATGCAAACCCTGGCCGACCTTGCCAAGCGGCTGGGCAGCGAGGACGCGGCACGCATGGCGCTGGGCAATCTCAACAATCTGATCGCGCTACGCACCAAGGACCGGCCGACCCAGGACTTCGTGGTCGAAACTTTCGGCAAGACGGCGATCCATACGCTACGCGTCGGCCTCAGCCATGGTTCGGATGCCCACCTCGGAGACTTCTCGTCGAGCTATTCGGCTCAACTAACCGAGAGTCTCGAGGAGATGGTCCCAGCCGAAGTACTGGGCAAGCTGCCCAATCTCCAGTATTTCGCCTCGGTCTCGGGCGGCCGGATCATCAAGGGGCGATTTCCGATCCTCGATCCTGATGCGGATGCGCGCCACGTGCCGGCAAAGGCGGCCGCATGATTCGTGCCGTCGCCGTGTTGTCGTTGCTCGTCCTGCTGGTCCTGGTGCTGTACATGCCGTCGTCCCATCCCCCGGAGCGATTCCTTGCGCAGCTACGCGCCGAGCATGAGGCGGCTACCGTTTACTGGGGCGCCGAGCCCGCCACCCGCATGCTGGATCGGGCGATGCGCATGCAAGATTCGACGGCCGAAGTCACGCCAATTCCTGCCGCAAAGGATGCGCCCTCGCCAGCGGGCTTGAACGGCGCGGTGTCCAGGGAGATGTCTTCGGTCAACCAGCGCCTCTTCAACAACGCCTACTTCCGCGCCGTCGACGCGCTGCTCCTGCTCGCCAGCTATCGACTCTCCACCTTGCTCGAATGGCTGCCCTGGCTGGTGGTATTCGTCTTGGCTTCAGTCGTCGACGGCGGATTCGCACGGCTCATCAAGGCCAAGGAGTTCCAGCAGCACGATCCAGAAATGTTCACTCTGTACGCCAGCCAGGGGATCGTGATCCTCTGTGTAATGGTGATCGGCTTCGTGCTGCCTGTGACGTTGCATCCGCTACTGCTGCCTTGCGTACCACTAGTGGTTGGGGTATTGGCCGGACGGGCGCTGGGGTGTTTTCATCTACGAGGATGAGGAATCGTCCCACGAACGGGCAATCAACACGCATATTCACCCGAATACGGGGGACGATACTAAAACTCCAAGCTTCAAACTACCCTTCCTCTGCGTGGATCACCATTCTTCGTAACTTTTCCCAAAGCATCCATCTGGAAATGCCGAGTGCTTTGGCAGTCTATGTCATATGTCAGCCAGTTTATTTCCACTTTGTCAGATTGGATTTCAATTTGATGCGCCAAGGGTTTCGGCCTGTTTCCGGTAAGCGGATTGCTTAGCTTTGGGGCGTACTCAATGGTGCTCCTCGATCATAGCAACGAGGTCAATTGGTTCTCACTTTATTCGGTAACTTGTGGCGCTGGATGTCGATCAGATCACGACTAGAGAGCATGCTAGCGGTGATTTCCCGATGTACCAGACGCTCTTTGGCCAGGAACATCAAGACGATCAAGACCACCGCCATGTGATGATGCCAAGCCTGCTAACTGCGGACCTGATAGTCGGCCATGCCGCAGGTGCTCTTGGCATATTCGAAAGCCTGCTCGACGAACTGGCGGTCGGCCTGCATGCTGGCCAGTCGCCGCAATGAAGCCAGAGACTTGGCGTTGGCGAAACAGAACTTGAGTTTGCTGCCATCAATTTTCCAGCGGACTAGCGGATGCCAACAGCGTGCTGACGGCGCCTTACTATCCCAGACGAAGGCCAGGCGAGTCAGATACTCGCCGATGACCTCGCCCTTTTCGCCGGGGCGCACCGACAACCTGCACAAAGCGCTATCAGGTTGCACCCGCGCCTAGTCGGTAACCGGCAGCACCTCGGCTTAGACGCGTCGCTTTGCACCGGGGCGAAGTGTGCTCAGGGAAGACAGGCTGCGGGTTCTCCAGATAAATCCCCTGGTCAGCGTGAATCCCTGCCAGAAAGGTTTCGCCTTCGCCATCTAGCCTAGCCGGAGTTGGCCAATGACCTCCTGCTCATCTGATACGGTCCCCGTTTTATGCTCTCTCTCCAAATGCTGTTGGATACCGGCAAGGACGAACAGAAAGAAAATTTCGACGTCCTCGTACACAACGGCGACTCCGTTGAGGGCAAAAGCGTCGGCCTGATGAGCTGCGGCAAACTGGAGTGGATCTGAGGGGAAAATCATGGTCAGGGTGTCGCTTTTGTACTTGGCGGCGACGTCCCTGCAGGCGGAGCTAACGCGTTTCTGGTCGACGGCGCGGCAGGCAACGCAGCGGGCTTTCTTGACGAGGGCACCGGGATCATAAGCCGGTGCGATGAGGCTGGTGCAGTGCGGCTGAATGCGGCGGTAGCCAACTGTGCAGCAGTGGGGTTTTGGTCAGTGTCGGCTCATGAATTTTTCTTGGATTTAACGAGGCCAGCCGCCTGCAGTTCGTCCTGATCCAGGTTGACACCTGTTGTGACGGATAGGCTCACTTAATTGGTGGCCTGTAAAGACGCCCGATGAACCTCATCGGGCGTTTTCAATTGTAGCGAGAAATGCGGTCTTTCCTGGTTGTAGATAGCGATGGATTGACTGACCATGCGGCGTGCCTGCGGTAGATCATCGGGCTTTTGGAGCAGGAATTCCTGCTTGAGGATGCCATTGATCCGTTCCGCCAGAGCGTTCTGATAACAGTCGTAGCCGTCCGTCATTGAGCAGATCACCCCATGCTTCTGGTGGATGGCCTGATACTCGTGGGCGCAATATTGAATACCCCGGTCCGAATGGTGGATCAGGGGCTGATTTCCCTGGCGCCCCTTCAGTGCCATCTTCAAAGCCTGGCTGACCTCGGTCGTGTGCAGACTGCCATGGACGTGGTAACCCACTATCTTGCGCGAATAGGCATCGGTGATCAGGCTCAGATAGGCACAGTGCTCTCGGGTCGGTAGATAGGTAATATCCGCGACCCAAACCTGCTCGCTCGCTTCGGGGCGAACTTGCTCCGGACCGGCTTTGAGCAAGTTGGGATGGCGCCGGAAACGATGGTGGCTGTCGGTTGTCTTGTGATACGCCCGCTTGGTCGGCACCAACAGACGATTCCAGCGCAACAGGGCGAACAAGGCATCGCGCCCAAGACTACGCCCTTCAGCTGCCAGCATCGGGCCCAGCAGGTGATGCAGTTTGCGCACGCCCAACCGGGGCTGGCGCAGCCGCTTGGCCTTCACCAGTTCGAGAACCCGTTCGTGCTTGATCTCATCTTGCGTCCGACGGTGCTGCCACTGGTAATGCGCCTGCCGGCTGATTCCCATATAGCGGCAAGCCCTCGATACACTCAGCCCTTCGACGGACTTTTGCGCGAGGACTTGCCCACAGGCTTTTTTACGACGCGGACTCCGTAGTCTTTCTTCAAAACATTGATAACCGCTTCAAAGAATTGGGATTTCTCCCGGGCTTCCTTGAGCTGAACCTCCAGTTCCTTGATTCGCTGTTCCGGTGTCAGGCTCTTTACTGATTGGCTTGGGTCACTCATGCGACCGTAGTGTGCCATCGCATCCCAATTCTGGCGACCGTGTCTGCGCAACCAAGCCAGAACTGTCGACTTTCCTTGAATGCCATAGCGATCTTGGGCCTGCCTGCAGGTAAGCTCGCCCTTTTCTACCTGTTCGACAACCGCCAGTTTAAAAGCCAACGTGTAGTCTCGCTGTGTCCGCCTAACTCCTGATTCCATCTGACTTCCCCTTTCATTTCATGAAAAGGTGTCAACTTCTTTCAGGACGGGTCACCTCCAAGCATCCTGCAACACATTGTCGATTCTCTGCTGCTCGGCAGTGCACTGAGCATGGACAGGTGGAGTTCCCAGGATTTAGTGGAGAGGGAAAAATAACCTATCCTCATCTCATGAGAGGGACTTCATGGACACCAAACGAAATTGCAGTCATGTCCGCCTTGCCTACCAATTCATAGAGGCGAACAAGAAGCGATACAGCGTTGAGGCCATGTGCCGCGTGCTCGAAGTTGCGCCCAGTGGCTATTACGCTTGGCTTAAAAAGCCGATCTCCGAACGAGATCAGGAAGATGCGAGGTTGCTTCGGTTGATTCGTGCCTCTTTCGACCGCAGCCACGGAATTTATGGTGCGCCTCGCGTTTTTCTCGATCTTCGCGAAGCGGATGAGACTTGTAGCAAGCATCGTGTGGAGCGCCTGATGCGGGAAAACGGCTTGAGAGCACATGGAGGGTTTCGCATAAGACGTGTGGTAGCGGGAAAGCCGGCCATTTTGACACCGAACCTACTCCAGCAAATCAGGACGATCTGATCCGATTATTCACCTTCAACGAATCGGACATGGCCCTGATCCGATAGCGCCGAGGCGACGCCAATCGGCTTGGCTTCGCGGTGCAGCTCGTCTTGCTGCGCTATCCGGAGTACGCGCTGGCGAACGACATGCGGCTGCCGGAGGCGCTCATCGAATGGATAGCCCTGCAGGTAAGGGCCGAAGCACGCCTGGGCAAAACACGGCGCGAGCACTTCCTGGAGCTGCGCGCCTATCTCGGTTTGTCGGCGGTAGGCCTGTCAGACCTCCGCTTCCTGGTGCAAACGCTCACCGACCTTGGGATGCAGACCGACAAGGGGCTGCTGCTCGCCGAGCATGCGCTGCCCCCCCTACGTGAACGGCGGGTCATCCTACCGGCACTGACCGTTGTCGAAGTGCCAGCGGGAAAGCCATCACTTGCGCCAACTGACGCATCATCGGGCCTTGGTCGCGCCACTGAAGGAGCATCATCGCTACCACCTCGACGACCTGTTGACCACCCAGACCCAGCCCGAGGCAGCCACGCACTAGAACACACGCAAGATGGCTGCGCAGCTAGGCATCAGCGCCAGCACCGTGATGCGGCACTGGCAGGCCAATGGCTTGAAGCCGCACATCGTGCGAGGCTTCAAGGTCTCGCGTGATCCGAAGTTCGTCGAGAAGCTCGAAGACATCTTAGGTCTGTGCATGTCCCCACCTGAGCACGCCTTGGCGCTGTGCTGTGACGAGAAGAGCCAGGTTCAGGCGCTGGACCGCACACAGCCGGGCTTCCCACTGAAGAAGGGGCGTGCGCAAACGATGACGCTCGATTACAAGCGCCACGGCACGGCCACGCTGTTCGTGGCTCTCAACGTGCTGGACGCCCAGGTCATCGGCCAGTGCCAGCTGCGCCATACCCATGCCGAGTGGCTCAAGTTCCTGCGCAAGATCGACCGAGAGACGCCCAAGGACAAGACGCTGCAGCTGATTGCCGACAACTACGCCACGCACAAGCATCCAGCGGTGCAGGCGTGGCTGGCCAAGCATGCGCGGTTCAACATGCACTTCACGCCGACATCGGCCTCGTGGCTGAACACGGTAGAGCGCTTCTTCCGTGACATCACCACCGAGCGGCTTCGCCAAGGGGTGTTCAACAGCGTGGCCGAGTTGGAGGTAACGATCAACGAATACGTTGCCCATCACAACACCAAGCCTAAGCCGTTCATCTGTACCAAGAGCGCTCGCGACATCCTGCAGAAGGTCATTCGCGACAACTCGCGGTTAAGCAGCAAACAGAACGAAACACTGCATTAGCACGATCAATATCACGTAAGTTCTCCCTGTAGGTCAGTTGGATCAAGGCCATGGCGCGGAACTGCTCGCCGCAGGGCTGAACATAGCTGCCGAAGGTCGTCCAGGGCAGAAAATTATTGGCGGCCTCCGGGCAAAAACCCATCAGCCTGCCCGAACTGCCCTTCACCATTAAATCGACATTACCCCTCATTTTGCTCGGAGTCCCTCGTCAACCATGGCTTTCTGCGATCTAAACTCTCAATTTACCGGATAGCACTGATGCGCTATCTAACCAAGCAGCCGCTGGAACCTACGCTCCTTTGATCAGGATTCCGCACTCTATCTCGGGAGGTAGTGGTGCTGAGAGAGCTGCATCTTCTCGCGCAGTCCGGCGGGCATGGCCTCTGGTGGGCCAGGCGGAACGCAACGCAGCACAACGCGCAGCTTGACCTACCCCACAGACCCTTGCGTCGGCACTTGCGCCTGAAATCTGGCACGTGCTACGGCGATCGCCGGCTGGTGGAACTCCGCCCAGCGGATGAGCGTGCAAAGCGGAGGCATGAGAGAGGTGCCAAGCACCGTGAGCCCGTAACGCACCGCTGGCGGCGTGGTGGGGATGACCTCGCGCCAGACGAGGCCGTCGCGTTCGAGATGACGCAGGGTTTCGGTCAGCATTCGACGGGAGATGTCGGGTACGGCACGGATAAGTTCGTTGAAGCGCATGGTGCTGTTGGCGAGACTGATCAGAATCAAGACCGACCACTTGTCCCCCAGCCGATCAAGCACGTCACGCACCGGACAGCTTTCGCCGTGTGTGGGCAAAGGCAGAGGGGAGGTTTCCTTGTGATTACCTTGTGACATACGCGTGCCTTCTTGTGCGGTCTGAAGCCAATTCCTAGAATTAACCAAGTTCCTCATCGTAACCTGAAAGGTAATAGCATGACCAATTTTCACGACGCACGGATTTTCATTACCGGAGCTTCAGGCAAGCATGCAACTCAGGTTCTGCGGGCGCTTGATGCTCACGGCGCTCGGTACGTAACAGCAGGGAGCTGGAACCCGACGCGGATCAGCGGCCCCGCCGAGAGGAAGCTCAGAGTGGATTTCGACGACCCGGCCAGCCTGGACGAAGCATTCAAGGGTATCAATCGCTTGCTGATCGTGTCCACCGATGCCCTGGGTGAGCCCGATCATCGTGGCAGCGAAGAGACGATTATGGCCACAGGCATCCCCTACACCATCCTGCGTAACAACTGGTATCTCGACAACCTACTGTTCACGCAGCCCCCGGTGCTGGCATCGATGCGCTGGTACACCGCCTCCGGGAATGAGCAAGTGGGCTATGTGACACGCGCTGACTGCGCGGCAGCCGCCGCGGGCGCCCTGCTCACCGAAGAACAGTCATCGATCCTGGACATCGCTGGTCCGGCAGCCCTAAGCGCGGACGCGCAGGCCGGCGCGATCAGCCAACAACAGGGCAAGCCCATCGAGGTGGTCCAGGTCGCCGATGACGCGCTAGAGGCTGGAATGCGAGAGGCGGGCGTGCCCGCGCCGCTGGTCAAGCTGATGGTCGCCTTCGATGCTAACGTGCGCGCCGGCCACATGAACGTGCTTAACGATGCGGTCCGACGCCTCGCCGGCCGTGTACCGCAAGCCCTGAGCGACTGGCTGGCTGCCAACCGCGCGGCCCTGGTAGGCATGAGCCCATGCTCCAACCCACGCTGTTAATCCCCCATGGCGGCAGCCCCCTGTTTCTTCATAGACTGGAACGCGCCAGATACTTGAGAGTGGCTGAGCGCTTTCCTAGAACGACTGCCGCCCGGTCTCCCCGCGCAGCCAAAGGCGCTGCTGGTGATCTCGGCCCACTGGGAGGTACCGGTATTCACCTTCCAGCCCCACCCCGCGCCTGGACTGCTGTTCGATTACCACAGCTTTCCGACCGATACTTAGCACCTCACCTCACCTGGCCGGCGCCGTGGGCGCCCTTGCTGGCTGAGCGGGCGGCCGGGCTGTTCGAGGATGCAAGCATTGCCACCGCCTTCGACGGGCAAAGCGGCCTCGACCCCGATGCTCCCCTGGCCGCGGGAGCGGTGCTCGCCCCGCTAGGCGACGAAGAGGTGCTGATCATCGACTCGGGCAACAGCTTCCACAACTTGCAGGTGATGATGGCGGGCATGTTCGGGCGCAGCCAAGGGGTAGCGGGGCTTGAATTCGATGCCTGGCAGAAGGCGGCCACCACCGACTCGGACCCGCAGGCACGCCATCGGCAGCTCGCCGCCTGGGATAGCGCGCCCGGCGCGCGCCACGCCCAGCCACGCGAGGAGCACCTGGTACCCCTGCATGTGGTGGCCGGTGCCGCCGCCGGCGAGCCAGAATGCAAGACTATTGAAGATCACGTCATGGGCGCCGTGGGGGAGCGCCTTTGAATATGGAAGCAGGCCATGAGCTTCGAATTATCGCCACGCTCGGGCGAACGTCCGTGGACCACACCCTGCGCGCCGCACACCCAGATCGCCCTGGGACAGCGCCGAGATCGACCCCCTGCCGGCCTCCTGCGCATCTCTTGGGATTTCGCCCGTGGCCATATCAATCGACCTTCAACCATCGTCATCCATGAATGAGGAGAAAGCAGTGACTCAAAACAACCGTGATTTGTACTCACCGGCCACCGTCGCCGGCCACCGGCTACAGAACCGCATCGTCATGGCACCGATGACGCGCAACCGCGCCATCGAGAATCTGCCCAACGCGCTGATGGCCGAGTATTATGCGCAGCGCGCCTTGGCCGGGCTGATCATCACCGAAGGCACCAGCCCCTCGCCCGAAGGCCTGGGTTATCCGCGCATTCCAGGGCTGTTCTCAGAGGCCCAGGTGGCCGGCTGGAAGGGCGTCACCGGCGCGGTTCACAGCCGCGGCGCCAAGATCTTCGTCCAGTTCATGCACACCGGACGTATTGGCCATCCGCACAATCTGCCGCAGGGCGCGCAGGTACTGGCCCCCTCGGCCATCGCTGCCGCCGGCGAGATCTATACCGACCGCGCGGGCATGCAGCCGCACCCGGTGCCCCAGGCGATGAGCCTCGACGACATCGCCAGAACCCGGCAGGATTTCGTCAAGGCGGCCCAAAATGCCATTGCCGCCGGTTTCGACGGGATCGAGCTGCACGGTGCCAACGGCTACCTGTTGGAGCAGTTCATCCGCCCTACCAGCAACCAGCGCAGTGATGAATACGGCGGCCCGATCGAAAGCCGCGTCCGTTTCGTGCTGGAAGTGGCCCTGGCCACTGCCGAGGTCATTGGCGCCTCCAGGGTGGGCATACGCCTCTCACCCTATGGCGTGTTCAACGACATGCCGCCCTATGCGGAAATGGAGGCCGACTACACCTACCTGGCCGAGCAATTGGGCAAGCTGGGGCTGGCGTATCTGCACATCGTGGATCATTCCGCCATGGGGGCACCGGTTGTGCCGGATTCTGTCAAGGATGCCATGTGCACGGCCTTCGGCGGCCCTATCATCCTAGTTGGCGGCTACGATGCGCGACGCGCCCAGAGCGATCTGGACGCCGGTTGCGCGGATCTGATCGCGGTCGGGCGTGATTTTCTCGCTAATCCGGACCTGCCCGCCCGCTGGCAACAGGGGCTGGCGCTCAACGCGCCGGACTTCGACACTTTCTACACTCCCGGCGAGAAAGGCTACACGGACTACCCTACCCGCGCCGCTTAGCCGGCCACCTCGCACGCCGCGGTGATCGACAGGGACGATCGGTCATCGCATGGCGGCGCGGCAGAAGCTGATCTACATCACGTGGCCCGATGAACAGAGGGTGCTCGTCACCCGGTTCACGTCATGGCCTAGCTAAACTGCCGCCTGAACCTGCGCACGCCAAAACCGAAGATCCCCACCCCCAGCAGCGTCAATCCCAGCAGCGAATCCCACAGCACGTCGAGCCCCGCGCCCTTGAGCAGGATGCCGTAGCCCATCTCGATGAAGTAGTAGAGCGGCGACAGATACATCGCCTCGCGTAAACCGGCGGGCATAGCCTCGGGCGGGGTCCAGGCGCCGGAGAGAAACACCATGGGCATAAGGATGAAAATGGCCAGCATCGCCGCCTGGGCCAAGTTGCGGCTCAGGGTGGCGATGTAGAGACCGAGCCCGGAGGTGGCGACGGTGTAGAGGGTGGTCACGGCGAAGA
>JAAXVL010000014.1 GCA_013335535.1 Azonexaceae bacterium | reverse complement strand
CTTCCCGAACAGGACCGTGAAACAGATGAGCGCCAATGATAGTGAGCTTCCGCTCGCGAAAGTAGGTCAACGCCAGACTCCCCATAAAAAGCCCCGTTAGCACAGCTAACGGGGCTTTTCTACGTGCAGAAAAAATAGAAAGTCACGGTCTTTCTGCCTCTTGAATTTGATTTCAGTGCCCCCAACTCCTAACCCACGTTCTTAATGTTTCATTGGGAGTTTCAAGCATGTCCGAGTCTGCAACCGCGAACGCAAATCGCGAAACCCTGGGATTCCAGGCTGAAGTAAAACAACTGCTGCAACTGATGATTCACTCCTTGTACAGCAACAAGGAGATTTTTCTGCGCGAGCTGGTTTCGAATGCTTCCGATGCCTGTGACAAGCTTCGTTTCGAGGCATTGAACAACAGCGCGCTCTACGGTGACGATTCCGAGCTCAAGATTCGCATTGCCTTCGACAAGGCGGCGCGTACGATCACTATTTCTGATAATGGTATCGGTCTCTCGCGTGACGAAGCGGTCGAGCATCTCGGCACCATCGCCAAGTCGGGTACCAAGGAGTTTTTCTCGGCGCTGACTGGCGATCAGGCCAAGGATGCTCATTTGATTGGCCAGTTCGGCGTTGGTTTCTATTCGTCGTTCATCATTGCTGACAAGGTGACGGTGGTTTCCCGTCGCGCTGGCGTCGAAGCGAACCAGGCTGTTTGCTGGGAGTCTGGCGGCGAGGGCGATTACACCGTTGAGATGGTCGAAAAGGCAACGCGTGGCACCGATGTCACCTTGCATCTGCGCGAAGGCGAAGATGAGTTCCTCGGCGGCTGGAAGCTGAAGTCGATTATTCGCAAGTACTCCGACCACATCACGCTGCCCATCGTGATGAAAAAGGAGGAGTGGAAGGACGGCGAACAAGTCGTGTCCGAGGAAGATGAAACGGTCAACCAGGCTAACGCACTGTGGGTACGTTCCAAGTCCGACATCACCGATGAGCAGTACAAGGAGTTCTACAAGCACGTCGCCCACGACTTCGAAGATCCGCTGGCGTGGACCCATGCCCGCGTCGAGGGTAAGCAGGAATACACGCAACTGCTCTACATTCCGGCTCGCGCACCGTTCGATCTGTGGGACCGCAATGCACGCCATGGCATCAAGCTGTATGTCCGTCGCGTCTTCATCATGGATGATGCTGAACAGCTGATGCCGCTTTACATGCGATTTGTGCGCGGGGTCGTCGATTCTTCCGACCTGCCGCTTAACGTGTCGCGCGAAATCCTGCAACAAAGCAAGGATATCGACGGCATCCGCAATGGTTGCACACGCAAGGTCCTGGGGATGCTGGAAGACCTGGCCGAGAACGATAAGGAGAAGTATGCCAAGTTCTGGGAAGCCTTTGGTGCCGTGCTCAAGGAAGGTGTTGGTGAAGATCAGGCCAATAAGGAAAAGATCGCTGGACTGATCCGCTTCGCCTCGACGCACAACGACACGCCGGATCAAAATGTTTCCCTGGCCGACTACATCGGTCGCATGAAGGAAGGTCAGGAGAAGATTTACTTCGTGACGGCCGATACCTTCAATGCTGCGAAGAACAGCCCGCATCTCGAGATCTTCCGCAAGAAGGGCATCGAAGTGCTGTTGCTATCGGATCGCGTCGACGAGTGGGTGGTTGGTCACCTGACCGAGTTCGACGGCAAGCAATTGCAGTCCGTCGCCAAGGGCGGGCTCGACCTCGGCAAGCTCGAAGATGAAGCTGAAAAGCAGGAGGCTGAGAAGGCTGCAGACGAGTACAAGGAGCTGCTCGAGAAGGTGAAGACCTCCCTCGGTGACAAGGTGAAGGATGTCCGCGTCACCTACCGCCTGACCGATTCGCCGTCCTGTCTGGTTTCTGATGAGCACGACCCGTCCGGTAACCTGGCCCGTCTGCTCAAGGCGGCTGGCCAGAACGTGCCGAATTCGAAGCCGATCCTCGAGATCAATCCGCAGCACCCGGCGGTGATGCGCCTCAAGTACGAGGAAAGCCGTTTCGATGACTGGGCGGCGCTGCTCTTTGAACAGGCGACGCTGGCCGAAGGCGGTCAGCTCGACGATCCGGCCGGTTTCGTCAAGCGCATCAACGATCTCATGATGGCGCTGTCCGGCAAGTAAGCAGGCCGAGCCAAATTGCAAAAAAGCCGCCGGACTGGCGGCTTTTTTGCATGTGGAAATTGGCATGAATTTCCGGTTCACCGTGGCGTCGGGCATTGGGTTTCGCGCCGTACGCCACGGTAAAGCGGGTACACTAGCGGCCTTGCGAGAAACCGATTTCAGGCTGTTTTTAAGCCTTTGACCTGCTGATTCCCCGCCGTTTCTCATTTCACCGCTATTCATAGGTACTCCGATGCACCCAGTTCACGACGTTGACTCCCTTCTCATCCTTGCCACGGCCCTTTCTTCGAAGCGGCGGCCGGCCGAGCTGGTCGAAATCGTGTCGGCGGCCGATCTGCTGCAGAAAAACATTCCCAACGAAGCGAAGCTGGTCGAGGCCTTTGACCGTCTGGGCAAGTCTGGCCTGATCAAGACCGAGGCCGACGGCTTCGTGCTGACCGAAGCCGCGCAGGCTATCGTGACCGGCCTGCCGCGCAAGGCTGAGGCGCCGGAGTTGCTGTTTGCCATCAAGGACCGGCTTTCGGCCTACAACATCAAGGGCGAGCACGCCGGCATCACGGTCGATCCGGCCGCTGTGACGGCGGCCATTCAGGCGTATCGTGCGGCCGAAAAGACGACGGCCAAGAACCTGCTGGTGCCCAAACCGAAGCCGGAAGCCGAAGTTCACAAACCGGGCCAACGCCAGCGCAAGCCGATGCCGGCGCGCAAGCGCCGGGTTTGAGCCGGGCATGAGCGAAACTACCGCGGCCAGCCAGGCTTTCGACACGCTGCCCTTGTCGCCGGCCATGCTGGCCAATCTGGCGCAGCTTGAGTACCTGAGCATGACGCCGATTCAGGCGGCCAGCCTGCCGCTGGCCCTGGCCGGCAACGACCTGATCGCCCAGGCCAAGACGGGTAGCGGCAAGACCGCCGCTTTTGGTCTCGCGCTGCTCAATCGCCTGAACACCAGCCGTTTCGCCGTGCAGGCCATGGTGCTTTGCCCGACGCGCGAACTAGCCGATCAGGTGACGCAGGAAATCCGTCGCCTGGCCCGCTTCGAAGAGAACATCAAGGTGCTTTCGCTGGTTGGCGGCTCGACGCTGCGCAATCAGGCGAACAGTCTGGAAAACGGCGTGCATATCGTCGTCGGCACGCCGGGACGCATCATGGATCACATGGAGCGCGGCTATCTCAAGCTCGACGAGTTGAACACGCTGGTCCTCGACGAAGCCGACCGCATGCTCGACATGGGCTTCCATGACGACATCGCCTACGTCGCCAAGCGCTGCCCAGCACAGCGTCAGACCCTGCTGTTTTCGGCCACCTATCCGGACGGGATCGCCCAACTGGCCAGGCAATTCTTGCGTCAGCCCAAGGAGGTCAAACTTCTTGAGCAGCACGAAGAAACCAAGATTCGCCAGCGCTTCTATGAGGTCAAACACGAGGAGCGTCTCGACGCGGTCGTGCGCTTGCTCAAGCATTACCGCCCGGTCAGCACGCTGGCCTTCTGCAACACCAAGCAGCAGTGTCGCGATCTGGTCAATGTCCTGCGCCACGCCGGCATTCATGCCCTGACGCTGAACGGCGATCTGGAACAGCGCGAGCGTGATCAGGTGTTGATCCAGTTCGCCAATCGCAGTTGCTCGGTGCTTGTGGCGACTGATGTGGCGGCGCGCGGCCTCGATATCGACCAGCTCGAAGCGGTCATCAACGTCGATGTGACGCCTGACCCGGAAATCCATATTCACCGCATCGGCCGTACCGGCCGGGGCGACGAGGAGGGCTGGGCGTTGAGTTTGTGCAGTTCCGGCGACCGTCGCCGGGTGGCGACCATCGCCGAGATGATGAAGTGCAAGCTCGACGTGCTCGACTTGAAAACGGTCGAAGTCACCGACGATTCACCGCTCGTGCCGCCGATGTCGACGCTGCTCATGCTCGGCGGGCGCAAGGACAAGATCCGTCCCGGCGATGTCATGGGCGCGCTGGCTGGCGAGGCTGGCCTGACCCGCGAACAGGTCGGCAAGATCACGGTGACTGATCAGAGCACCTACGTCGCCGTGGCGCGTCCTGTTGCCAAGGAAACGGTGCGCAAACTGTCAGCCGGCAAGGTCAAGGGCAAAACCGTCAAGGTGCGGATTCTGACCAATTAAGCGGTTTTGAAATCACGCCAGTCATTGGCGTGGTTTCAATTTTGGCCGTTTTTTCCGGTTCACCGTGGAAGTCAGTCTGGCGCGGCGCTGACCGGCGTTTTCCATCCGAGCAGACGGGCGGCGATGGCATTCACATCGACGTGTGCCTGGAGTTTCGCCGCCAGCAAATACAGCCCACCCAGCTTGCGATGCAGAAATAGCGCGTCGGCCGGTGGGGTGTGCCAGAAGTCACGATCCATGCCGAGCACCATGCCGGCATCGCGGATGCGGATGCCGAGATCGGACGTTCCGAAATCATAGGGACCGGCGTGGCCCAGCGGTTCGCACGCCAACGCAAAAATGTCGAGCACAGCCTGGCGCTGGCTTTCCTTGATGTCCTGCTGGAAATAGCCGATGGCCATGGCAGCCTCGTTCATGCCCGGGCGGTCGTTGCGAATGGCGCTGCTCATCAATAGCCGATAGCTGTCGACCATCGCCACCGGATAGGCGCGGGTGGCGCCGAAATCAAGCAGGATGAGCTGTTGCGATTCGGCGGCGTAACGATAATTGGCAAAATTCGGGTCGGTCTGGATCAGCCGGAATTCGAAGATTTCGCGAAACAGCAGACGGAAAAGCTGGCTGACGATGCGGTCGCGTTCGACCTGCGGCAGGTGGCTCAAACTCTCCAGCGCATCGCCGTCGAGGCGGGTCATGGCCAGGATGCTTTCCGTCGTCAGATCGTCGTGCATCTCCGGCACCATGAACTCGTCGGCATCGGCCAGCAGGCTGCCAAACTGCATCATGCAGGCGCCTTCGCGGCGGTAGTCAGCCTCATCGTGCAACTGCTTTTTCGCTTCGTCGAGCAGCGGCTTGATGTCCAGCGACTTCGGCATCAGGCCGGAAATGCGGAGCAGGGTGGCGACGTTGTCGACATCGCTGTCGATGCTGCGGCGGATGCCGGGGTACTGGATTTTGACCGCGACTTTTCTGCCGTCCTTGCGCTGCCCAAAATGCACCTGACCGATCGAGGCCGCCGCCATCGGGGTGAACGAGAAGCGCTCGAAATGGCGATCCCAGCCTTCGCCCCAGTTGGCGTTGAGGGCGCTGACGACCTGGCTCATCGGCATCGGGATGGCGTCGGCGCGCAGCCGGGAGAGGATTTCGGCCAATTCCGGCGGCAACAGTTCGCCGGCATCCATCGACAGCAACTGCCCGACCTTCATCGCCGCACCGCGCAGTTGCGCCAGCTGATTGGCCACCCGGCGGGCGTTGGCCGGTGTCAGCAGCAGTTGATGCATTTGCGGCCGCTTGCCTTGGGCAAACTGCCGCGCACCTTCAGCCAGCATGTTGCCGGCCACGCCGCCGGCCAGCGATCCCAGACGGGCCAGGCGAGACCAGCGGCCGTGGGGAACGGCCGACGACTTCGATACCGGCTCATCGGCCATGCGGTTTCCCGTTTGGTTTCCATTTTGGCGCTTCATCCAGCGTTTCTGCTTCATCGAGCGGATAGGCATCGGCGACATAGGCCGGGCCTTTCATCATCATGACGATGAAGGCAGCAATGCCGACAGTGAGTACCACCGTCCAGTGCAGGATGATCAGGCTGATGACGTAGATGTCGGTGGTCATGATTCCCTGCGCCTCTTCCGTGCTGGCGATCAGCCGGGCCAATAGAGAAGGGATGGCCAGCAGCAGCGTGCCGAGCAGGAATGTCCTGGGCAGCAGACGGAGGACGACGCGTTCCTTGCCGGCTGGCGTGCGGGGGAAACCGGGCAAACGATTGAACAGGTTCATGGCGTGACCTCCGGCTGTTTTCCCCAGTTAAACACAATTTGCATAAATTCCCGCCACCAGACAGACGACGGCAACGCAGCTCAGGCGAAGACGGAGTGGCAGATACCAGTCCGGCAGGCTCACCTGGCGGGCCAGCCGCCGGTCTTGCAGGTAGTGGGCGATGAAGCCGACAACCAGTAGCGGCGCGGCGAGTGGCGGCGAGAAGAGTACGGCCGGCCAGGCGATCAGTGCCGGCACGACGCTCCAGGCAAACCATGCCGAACGCTGGCGCTCGGTCAGTTCGGGCAGGCTCATCGCCAGCCCCCAATGCAGCGCGCCGATAAAACTCAGAATGATGGCCCCGTAGGCGTAAAGGGCATCGCTCCACACCGCGCCGTGGTGGTGGTCGAGCAGGCTGGCCGGCATCAGGGTCAGAAAGGGGATCAGGCCGCCGTAGCCGAGCCAGGCGACGGTGCGGGGCAGAGCAACCGAATTCTTGTCAGTCATCATGAGCCTCACTTGACCAAGGGGCGGATGCTGGAAAATCCGCCATCGAGCGACCAGACCTGACCGGTGACGCGGGCGGCCGAATCGGAAAGCAGCCAGACCATCAACTCGGCCAGTTCGTCCGGCGAGCCGATGCCAGGCAGCGGGTATTGCCGGGCCGCGCCCTCGCGCGCTGCCGGGTTGGCGATGATGCTGGCCGAGGCAGGCGTATCCATGATGCCCGGGGCCACGGCGTTGATGCGGATACCGTTGGCGGCATAGCTTGCGGCGGCGCCACGGACCAAACCTTCCAGCCCGGCCTTGGCAGCGGCGACGGCTTCGTGGTTGGGCGTGCCGATGCGTGCAGCAGCGGATGAAACCAGTACGGCTACACCGGGACTGCGCGCCTCGCGCAGGGCGCCAATGAAAGCCGACAGGGTATGGAAGGCACTGATCAGATTGGCGCTCAGGCAATCGTTGAAATCCGCCTCGCTCATGCGATGCATGGCACCGAGGCGGATATTGCCGACACAATGGGCCAGCGCGGTCGGCAGCATCTGGTGGTCTTTGGCAGCCTGCAGAATGTGCCGGGCGCCGGCTACTGTCGAGCAATCGGCCGCCACTTGCAGGTGCAGGTCGCCACAGGCTGTCGTCAGGTGTTCAGCCTGGCGGCTGGTGACAATCAGTTGCCAACCCTGGGCGGCGAGTCGGGCTACCACTGCGCGCCCGACACCACCGGCGGCGCCGGTGACCAGTGCAATTTTGTTCATCTGGGCTCCTGGGGGTTGTTTCGTCCTGAACGAAAAATAATGATTGGCTATCGAAAGCAATAATTGCCTTATTATTGCGATCGTGATGACTATTTGTCTAGGACAAAGTTAATTTTGTGCCGTTCTGACTTTTTCTGAAATATTTGCCGAAAGCCTGCTCATGTCGCCCATTCGCTCTGCCATCCTCGCCCTGTTTTTCGCCTTGAGCTTGGCCGCCTGTTCGACGGCCCCGCCCGAAGGCGTACCTCCGGTCACCTCATTCGATCTCAACCGCTACCTCGGGCAGTGGTACGAAATTGCCCGGCTCGACCATTCCTTCGAGCGCGGCATGAGTGACGTCAATGCCACCTACCAGTTGCAGGACGACGGCAGCGTCAAGGTCATCAACCGGGGTTACGACACCCAGAAGCAGGCGTGGAAGGAGGCCATCGGCCGCGCCCTGTTCATCGGCGATCCCGGAACGGCTTCGTTGAAGGTATCGTTCTTCGGGCCTTTCTATGGCGGCTATCACGTGATAGCGCTCGATCGGCAGAACTATCGTTGGTCGCTGGTGGCCGGGCCGGACCGCGATTATTTGTGGATTCTCGCCCGCGACAAGGTGCTGCCGCCCGAGGTTCGCGAACAACTGGTCGGTCAGGCCAGGGCGCTTGGTTTCGCGACCGACAAGCTGATCTGGGTCGAGCAGAAGCGCAACGATACGAAGTGAGTCAGGCGGTTTTTCGAATGCGCACCTCGAAAAAATCAGATCGGCCGGGCAAAGTCTGCCTCGCCTGTGGTCGACCGTATCTTTGGCGCAGAAAATGGGCAGCGGTCTGGGACGAGGTGAAATATTGCTCCGAGCGCTGCCGGCGAAACCGTCAGGCAAAAGCATGACCACGCTGCGTCTCGTCCTTGGTGACCAGCTCAATCCGGAACACAGCTGGTTTTCGCTGCCCGATGACAATGTGGTTTACGTGCTGATGGAGGTGCGGCAGGAAACTGACTACGTGCTGCACCACGCCCAGAAGATCATCGCCATCTTCGCCGCCATGCGCGATTTCGCCCGGCAGCTCAGCGCGGCAGGCCATCGCGTGCATTACCTGGCGATTGACGACCCCGCTAATCGCCAATCGCTGCCAGCCAACCTGGATGCGCTGATCGTCCTCTATTCGGCAAGCACCTTCGAGTATCAGGCGCCCGACGAATGGCGACTCGATCGACAGCTTGCCGAATACGTCAGCCAGCTCGCTATTCCCGGCCAGATGGTCGATAGCGAGCATTTCCATACCCGGCGCGACGAGGCGGCGCAGCTTTTCGCCGAACGCAAGCAATGGCTCATGGAACATTTCTACCGCCAGATGCGGGTTCGCCACGGTGTGCTGATGGCCAGCCCTGGCAAGCCGCTGGGCGGCCAGTGGAATTTCGATCACGACAATCGCAAGCCGTGGCCCGGCCTGCCGCGCGAGCCGGCCGATTGGCGCAGCGAGCACGATCATTCGGCGCTTTGGCAGACTATCCAGCAGGCCGGTGTGGTCAGCTTTGGCGAGCCGAGCGCGCAGCGCTTTCGCTGGCCGCTGAACCGGGCCGAGGCCTTGCAGCAACTCGATGATTTCATTGACGAGGCCCTGCCGCATTTCGGCAATTTTCAGGATGCGCTGACTTATCGCGCCTGGCGGCTTTTCCATTCGCTGCTCTCCTTTGCCCTGAATACCAAGATGCTCAATCCGCGCGAGGTCGTCGCCCGGGCGGCCGCAGCGTATGAGTCGGGCCTCGTGCCGCTGGCCGCAGCGGAAGGTTTCATCCGGCAGATTCTCGGCTGGCGTGAATACGTGCGCGGCGTGTATTGGGCCAACATGCCAGGCTACGAGGCGCAGAACTACTTCGATCACCAGCAGCCGCTGCCCTCATGGTTCTGGAGCGGCGAAACCAAAATGCGCTGTCTGGCCCATGCCATCGGCCAGTCGCTCGAACACGCCTATGCCCACCATATCCAGCGCCTGATGGTCATCGGCAACTTCGCGCTGCTCGCCGGGCTCAATCCGGCGGCGGTGCATGGCTGGTATCTCGGCGTTTATATCGACGCCTTCGAATGGGTCGAACTGCCCAACACCGTCGGCATGAGCCAGTTTGCCGATGGCGGCAGGCTGGCGACCAAGCCCTACGTGTCGAGCGCCGCCTACATCGACCGCATGAGCGATTACTGCACGGGCTGCCATTACGACAAGAAGGCCCGCGTTGGCGAGCGGGCCTGCCCGTTCAATGCCCTGTACTGGGATTTTTTCGCCCGCAACCGCGAACGGCTGGCGGCCAACCCGAGGCTGGGGATGGTCTATCGCCAGCTCGCCAAGATGAGCCCGGAAGCCCTGACCGCTGCACAGGGCAAGGCGGATGAAATCCGGGCCGGGATCGAGGCGCTGTAGGCAGACTGCCTGGTTGCGCCTAGGGCTGGCGGTCGTGCATCCAGCCTGCAAACCACGCTGTCAGCGGACGGCTTTCGCCCAAGCCGGCCAGCCGGCGGTCGATGGCATCGTGGTTGCCCCAGACGACGTCGGACAGGGCGCCATCGGCCACTTGTTTTTCGATGTCGCGGCAGAACAGCCCGAGGTCGCGTTGCATGTAAAAACCGTAGGTGCGGCAGGCCACCGGGCGGTGCCGATAGACCGGGCAGGCACCGGTAGCACGGTCGAGCAGCGGGCAGATGACAGGGCGGGCCGTTGAGCTGGTTACGGCGGCGATCTCGCGGCTGATGGCCTGCAGGTGGTCCGGCGCCAGCCCGGACAGGCCTTCGCGCAGCAAATCCCATTCGACGGAGGTCAGTTGGGGCACCTCGGCCAGCCGCTTGCAGCAGCTATCGCAACCCTTGCCGCACAGCCAGTCGGCCTTGCTTTCCCGGATGCTCGCTACCCTGGCGTCGATATCGACGTGCAGTTCAGTCAGTTGGCTCATGGCCTTCATTTGATCGGGCGGGCGGCCTCGGCGGCCCGTGCGGAAAAGCTTGGCCCGGCAACGTCCGCCTCGCTCAGGCCGCGATTCACATCCAGCCCGATCAGTCGCCAGTCATGCACCGGCAGGCTCGGGATTGGTTTGCGCAGGCGCTCGTAAAAGCGGGTCGGCCAGGTGACGCCGGCGATCTCCCTGTGGTCGAAGAAGTCGACCTCGGCGATGGCGCCCTGCGTCGATTCCAGACCTTCCATCGTGAACCGGACACGGCGCAGCAGGTGGTTTTCGGTGTCGATGAACAGCAGATAGCGATCCTCGGCTGAGAGTCCGTGGCCGGGGCGGCGCACGGCGACCAGCGTCGTGCAGGCGCGGCCTTCGACGGTTTCGTCCTCGCCCACTTCCAGGCTCAGGTTGCCGTCGAGAAAGTAGAACGGCCCGGTCAGGAACATCCGGTAGCCGTCGGCGACCAGCGCGGCCGCAGCAAGCACATCACGGTCGGTGGTCGGCGCATCGTTGTAGAAAACCTGGACGTCGCCGCTGCGGCGGATGACCTGCTTGCTGCCCTTGGGGCCAAGATGGCGCTGGCCGATGAGCGGCCCGCCCTTGAAGATGATCCGTTCCTGCGAGCCCTGACGGAAATCGGCGTCGATCAGCGTCGGCTGTACTTTGGTCACCAGTCCATACCATTCGCCGGCATAGCCGACGCTGAGGTCGTCGATCTGGCGAAAGGCAGCCAGGCCATGCGCTTCCGCCGATTTCTGCAGCACGGCGCGCGCCGCCGGCTGTTCGCCGCTGCCGGTGGCTTGCGGAATGCCGCGCGACATGCAGCCGCCGAGGAGCAGGATGAGGGCGATCGGCAGCAATCTGATCAGGCTTGGGCGCATGCTTTTCTACTCCGTTGGGTGGCAGAACATTTCAATTTTGGCCATTTTTTCCGGTTGACCGTGGCAAGCCCGGCTAACCGCGGATATCAGCCAGTTTCGCCGGAAACCTCGGCCACCCACAACGGTGGGCCGCCGGCCGCCAGGTGGCACAGGTAGGCACGCAGGTCGAACTCGAGCTGGAAGTAATCGGCCTCCATATGCTGGCACAGCTGATAGAACGCCTTGTCGTGCTCGGGTTCCTTGAGGTGCGAAATTTCATGGACGACGATCATGCGCAGGAACTCCGGCGGCATCTCGCGGAAAAGGCTGGCAACGTGGATTTCGCGCTTGCTCTTGAGCTTGCCGCCCTGGACGCGGGCGATCCGGCTGTGAATGCCGAGCGCTTTCTGCAGCGTCTGCAACTTGCCGTCGAAAGCCACCTTGCTCGGCTGCGGCGCGTTGCGCAAATACGTCGCCTTGATTTCCTGAACGTAGTCGTAGAGCGCCCTGTCGGTGCGCACCTGATGCACTTCCGGATACTTCTGGCGCAGCACCTTGCCGAGTTGACCCTGTTCGATCAGGCGCCACACCGAATCCGTCAGATGGGCGGGATAGCCGGCGAGATAGTTGGGCGTGGCAGGTTTGGTCATGGCGCGCCGATTTTACTGGAAGGCCGGGCGGATCGTTTTTTCGCGTGATTCTTAAAATCGGCGATAAGCTAGCGCGATTTTCCGAAATCGATTCACCCATGCAAAACCCCGTCCTCGTCATCGTCATCGCCCAGCTCTTCGGCACCTCGCTGTGGTTCTCCGCCAACAGCGCGGCCGACGACCTGATCCGCGCCTGGGGCATCGCGCCGGCCGACATTGGTACGCTGACCAACGCCGTCCAATTCGGTTTCATCCTGGGCACGCTGACCTTCGCCATCTCCGGCCTGGCCGACCGCTTCGCCGCGAGCCGGATCTTCGCCGTCTGTGCCGTGCTCGGCGCCATCTGCAACGCTGCCTTCGCCCTGCTCGCCGATGGCATGGCCGCGGCCGTCCCGCTGCGTTTCGCCGTCGGCTTTTGTCTGGCTGGCGTCTACCCGCTCGGCATGAAGCTGGTCGTCAGCTGGGTGCCCGAGCGGGCCGGGGCCGCGCTGGCCCAGCTGGTCGGCATGCTGACGCTGGGCACGGCGCTGCCGCACGGCATCCGCCTGGCCGGGGCAGGGTGGTCGTGGCAGGGGACCATCCTCGTTTCGTCCGGCCTCGCCTTGCTGGCAGCAGCCATGATCTTCCGGCTCGGCGACGGGCCGCACCTCAAACGCCGGCACGGCGCACCGCCGCTGCGCCTGGGCCGCGTCTTCTACGCTTTTTCGGTGCGCGAATTCCGCGCCTCGGCCTTCGGTTATTTCGGCCACCAGTGGGAGCTCTACGCCTTCTGGACGCTGACGCCAGCGCTCATCATCCTGAGCGGCCTGGCCGAGGCGGGCAGCCGCCAACTCTCCGGGTTAGCCTTCGCCATCATCGGCATCGGCGCCCTCGGTTGCCTGTTCGGCGGCTGGTGGAGCCAACGTATCGGCAGCCCGCGCGTCGCTGCCGCGGCCCTGGCCAGCTCGGCCATCTGCTGCGCCCTGTTTCCGCTGACCGGCGACTGGCCGGTCACCGCCAGGATCGCCTTGCTACTCTTCTGGGGCGCCACGGTCGTCGCCGATTCGCCGCATTTTTCGGCGCTTTCGGCCCGCGCCTGCCCGCCGGAAATCGTCGGTAGCGCGCTGGCCTTTCAAAACTCCATCGGTTTCGCCATCACGATGTTTTCCATCCAGCTCGGCACGGCATGGATAGCCGACTGGGGCATGAGCATCGCCTGGCTCCTCCTGCCCGGGCCGCTGCTCGGCTTGCTCGGCCTTTACCCGCTCTGGCGTTCAGCGCGCTTACCAGGGTAATTCGGCGTTGCCGTCGGCGGCGCTGCGGTAGGCGGCGAAGCGTTCGGTCAGGAAATCGAGAAACACCCGCACCTTGGCCGACAGGTTCAGGCGCTGCGGGTACAGCGCGTAGATGTCGGCCGGGCTGCCCGACCAATCCGGCAGCACGCGGACTAGTCTGCCAGCGCGCAGCTCGGCCGCCGTATCCCACGAGGAACGCAACAGGATGCCATGGCCGTCGAGCGCCCAATCGACGGCCACCTCGCCGTGATTGGTGCTGAGTTTGCTGCTCACTTTCACGTTGCGACACTGCTTGCCGGCGCACAGCGTCCATGTGCCGAAGGCGCCGCTGCCCTCGCGGATGACGATACAGTCATGGCTGCCCAGATCGTCCGGATCGAGCGGTTGGCCACGGCGGGCCAAGTATGAAGGCGAGGCAAACAGGTAGCGCTGATTCGAGGCAATCTTGCGGGCCACGACGCGCGCCTCCGGCGGCTCGCCGAAGCGGATGGCGATATCGAAGCTCTGGTCGCCCGGCATGACAGCCTGATCGCCGAGCGTGAGCTGGATGTCGACCGCCGGGTACTGACGGACAAAGTCGGAAACGGCGGGCGCCAGTTGCCGGCGACCGAAACCGTAGGTGGCGTGGATGCGGAGCAGTCCGCGCGGTTCGGCCCGGGTGCGGGTCAGCGTCTGCTCCAGCGCCTCGATTTCGCCGAGGATGCGCCGGCTTTCGGCCAGGTACAGCTCGCCCTCTGGCGTCAGGCTCATCCGGCGTGTCGTCCGCGTCAGCAGTCGAACGCCGAGGCGCTGTTCAAGCTGAGCCAGACGACGGCTGACGGCCGGCCCGGTCAGCCCTAGCTCGCGCGCCGCCCGGGCCAGGCTGCCCTGCTCGACAAGCAGGCTGAAGAAAGCGAGTTCGGATGACATCGGTTTATTGATAAATAAAATTAACGAATCAAGTTAATTTAGCGATATTTTTGCCTTTGTGCAAAGCAGTAATATGGCCCGACATTCTTTCCGAGTCCAGCCATGATCGTTGTCCTGAGCCTTGCCTTGCCCCTGCTGATCGGTGCCGCCCTGGGCCTGGCCGGTGGCATCTTCGGCATCGGCGGCGGCATCATCGCCATTCCCGTCATGACCGGGCTGTTCGGCATGGATCAGAAGCTGGCGCAAGGCACGGCGCTGGTCATGATGGTGCCCAACCTGAGCATTGCCCTGTGGCGTTACTGCCAGCGCCAGCCGCTGCCAAAGCTGCGCACCGCGCTGCTGGTGCTCTGTGCGGTGACGGCGACGGCCTTGACGGCGCACTATGCGAGCAGCCTGGCCTCCAGCCAGTTGCGGCGCTATTTTGGCCTTTTCCTCCTCTGGCTGGCTATTCATAGCCTTTGGTCTTTGCGCGCCGGGCGCGCGAACTGGTCGTTCGCGTTGCCTGAACGGCTGATTCCGCTGGTCGGCCTGATCGGTGGTACCTGTCAGGGCCTGATCAGTATCGGCGGCGGCATGATCACGCCGCCCATTCTGGTCGCCTTTTTCCGGCAGACGCAGGCCGTGGCCCAGGGCTTCGCTATCGCGCTGGTCATGCCCAGTTCCATTGTCGCCCTGCTCACCTTTTCAAACGCCGGGCTGGTCGACTGGAAGATGGGCATCTTGTTTGCGCTGGGTGGCGCCCTGACTGTTTCCTACGGCGTCCGCATCGCGCATGGCCTGCCGGAGCGCCGACTGCGCATGGCTTTTGCGCTAATGCTGACAGCCACAGCGCTATGGATGATCTGCCTCGGCTGAGTTTTGGCACAATGGCGGCCTGACTTGAACGCCGCTATCGATGAATCCCGAAGACCTGCTCCTCCTTGTTACCCGCAGCATGCCCTTCGGCAAGTACAAGGGCCGGCTGATCGCCGACCTGCCTGGCAACTACCTCAACTGGTTCGCTCGCGAAGGCTTTCCGCCCGGCGAAATCGGCCGTTTGCTGGCTTTGATGCAGGAAATTGACCACAACGGCTTGTCGGGTCTGCTCAAACCCTTACGTCAGCGATAGGGGCGCAGCGCATCTTGTCGCGAAAATCACAAGAAATTGACCAGACGCAAAAAGTCCTGCCCTGAATTGGTGCAAAGTGCTGCAAATTTAATTGCCGCGACAGCCAAAGTGCTTTCGCCGTGCACACGTCAACAAGGGCTTTCATGCATTCGCGCCTCAAGCGCTTCAAGATCATTTATTTTGTTGCACTCGCTATCGTCGCTTGTTGCATGATCTCGGGCTCGTGGCTCCTGCAGCGATCGATCAGCAGCAATTCAGATGAAGCGCGGGTAATCAACTTGTCCGGCCGCCAGCGCATGCTGTCCCAGCGTCTGACAAAAGCCGTTCTGGCGCTTCCTTACGAGACAGAACAGGCGGCATGGCAACGCCGTATCGGCGAAATTGAAGATGCCTTCCGGGCATGGAAGCGGGCTGACAACGGCTTGCGTCACGGTGACCCCGATCTGGGTTTGCCTGCCCGGGCGCTTTCTCCCGAGATCCAGCAGCTTTTTGCAGGAATCCGCTCCCATCAGGAGGCAATGTCGTCGGCCATTGATGGCTTGCTCGACGTCTTGGGCAAAACGCCGGGTTCGCCTGGCGAGATCAGGCAGGCCGGAGCGGTTTTGCTCGAGCACGAGCAGTCTTTTCTCGTCGGCATGGATGCCATTACCTTCCAGCTGGACAAGGAAGCCCATGAAAAGCTGCTCTCGCTCCAGCGTATTGAATACATGATGCTGGCCATCGGGCTGACCATTCTGGCCATTGAATTCCTGTTTGTCTTTAGGCCATCCTTGTCAGCCATCCAACGCCTGATGTCGGATTTGCAGGACAGCTACGACGAGCAGTCAATCGTCAACAACACGCTTGAAGGCATGCTCGAGCAGACCCGCGAATTGGCGCATCACGCTTCTGCAGCGGCGGTCGCCAAGACCTCCTTCCTGTCGACGATGAGTCATGAGTTGCGAACCCCGCTCAGTGGCATTCTCGGCATGACGGATCTCATGTTGATGACTGATCTAGATGACGAACAGAAGGTCTATGCGAGTACCGTCAAGACCTGTTCGCATGACCTTCTGCGAATGATCGACGACATCCTGATGTTTTCGAAGATTGCCCACGGGAAGGAAGAGTTCACCCCGGCCGAGTTTCCGCTTCGGGAGACCGTTCAGTGTGTCATTGACAGCATCATGGAAAAGGCATCGAGCAAGGGCCTTGGCCTGACCATGGCAATCGAACCGGCTGTCCCCGATATGGTTGCTGGCGACCAGGAAAAACTCGGCAAGGTGATCGATCAGCTGGTGGATAACGCCGTCAAATTTACCGAAGAGGGACAAATCGTTGTCGGCATGGCGCTGTTGGCGGAAACGGAAAACAATGTCTTGGTTCGTTTTGCGGTGACCGACACCGGCATCGGCATTCCGCGTGAAGTGATCCCCGGTCTATTTGACCCGTTCACCCAGGGAGATGGCTCCACCACAAGACGATTCAGCGGCACCGGCCTCGGCCTGTCGTTATGCAAGAAGATGGTGGACATGATGGGCGGGCGCCTCGGCGTCGATTCCGCCCTTGGGCACGGCACCACATTCTGGTTTGAGCTGGGCTTCGAGCGAAAGGCTGGCTGAGCTTTCAGTAGCAGGCGCCTGCCGTCAAGCAGCAAGCTCAGGCCAGGTTCTGGCCACGCCCCGAAGAATTCCGGTTTTTGCAGCAATGCCACGGTCAACCGGAATTTCTGCTCAAAATTGAAATGCCGGTTTCCCGGCATTTCCCCGCTTTATTTCACGCCGAACTGTTCTCGCAGACACGCCTTGTGTTCCGGCCCGAACTTGTCCTGACAGGCGGCGCGTGCTTTCTGGTGGAGGTCGCAGCGAGCCTGGTTGGGCGCCTTGCTGCAGTCGACCGGCGGCATTTTCTGTTGCACGCACTGGCGGAAGGCCGGTCCGGCCTGGCCCTGGCATTCCTTGTAGGCCATCTTGCGTGATTCACATTGCTGCGGGTTGCCGGCCTTGGTGCAGTCGAAATTCTGCCGCTGTTCCTGCATGCATTGCCGGCGTTGCGGGCCGGCTGTGTTCTTGCAGGCTTCATGGGCCTGGGCGCGGGCTTCGCGGTGGGCGGTGCAGGCCGTCGGGTTCGGGGCCAGGCTGCAGTCGCGCGGCGCACCGGCGCGCGGGCCACCGCCTTGCATCATCCCGGCGCCGCCACCAGGGCCCATGCCGTTCATGCCGCCGCCCATGCTTCCTTGTCCCTGGGCGGGTTGGGCACTGGCCGGCAGACAGATCAGCGAAGCCATCAAGGCACTGATGATCATCATGAGGCGGGTTTTCATTTTTCGCTCCTTGCGGGTGGGTACGACTTCATTCTAGGTGCATGGAAACGTTTGTTCCCGGCAAGTTGTAAAGGTGTGCAAACAGAGTGCTGTCTGGTTACAAATCGTTACCGGCTGCGTGCTATATTGCCGCGCATGAGTGACAAGAATATCGGCGAACATCGCCTGGCACTGACCGAAGTGCTCGACTGGATGGTGGAGGATGGGCTGGTCAGCCAGGAGGCGGCTGATGCGCTCAAGAGCGAGCGTCGCCTGCATGGCGGCAAGACCCATCCGCTGATTGTCATTGCCGACCAGAAATGGCGACAGGTCGGTCCGCCCGTCCGGCTGCTCACCCTCGAAGTCCTGACCGAATGGCTGGCTGGCCGCACAGGCGTCGACTACCAGTACATCGACCCGCTCAAGATCGACTTCACCGGCGTCGCCGAGGTCATGTCGAGCGCGTATGCCTCGCGCTTCGGCATTCTGCCGGTACAGGTGACGACGCGTGAAATCGTCATCGCCACGGCCGAGCCGTATGTGCGCGAATGGGTCGAGGAGCTGCAGCAGATCCTGCGCAAGCAGATTCGCCGCGTCATGGCTAATCCCGAGGACATCAGCCGCTACCTCGTCGAGTTCTTCAACCTCGCCAAATCGGTCAAGAAGGCCAACGCCCGGGGCGACGTGACGTCCGGGCTGTCGAGCTTCGAGCAACTGGTCGAACTGGGCAAGGTCAACAAGCAGTTCGACGCCAACGACCAGCACATCATTCATATCGTGGACTGGCTGTGGCAGTACGCCTTCGATCAGCGTGCCTCCGACATCCATATCGAGCCGCGACGCAATCTGGGCATCGTCCGCTTCCGCATCGACGGCGTGCTGCATCAGGTTTACCAGATTCCGATGGCGGTCATGAACGCCATGACCAGCCGCATCAAACTGCTCGGGCGTATGGACGTCATCGAAAAACGCCGCCCGCAGGACGGTCGGATTAAGACGCGGACGCCAGCCGGGCAGGAGGTCGAGCTGCGCCTGTCGACGCTGCCGACCGCTTTTGGCGAAAAGCTCGTCATGCGGATTTTCGACCCGGAGGTGCTTGTTCGCGACTTCCGCTCGCTGGGTTTTTCCGACGAAGACCAGAGCCGCTGGAAGCAGATGACGGCAACGCCAAACGGCATCATTCTGGTGACCGGCCCGACCGGCTCAGGCAAGACTACGACGCTATACACGACGCTCAAGCAGCTGGCGACGCCGGAAGTGAACGTGTGCACGATCGAAGACCCGATCGAAATGGTCGAATCCTCGTTCAACCAGATGCAGGTCAGCCATGCCATCGAGCTCGGCTTTGCCGACGGCGTACGCGCCCTCATGCGGCAGGACCCGGACATCGTGATGATCGGCGAAATCCGCGATCTCGAAACGGCCGAGATGGCCATCCAAGCGGCGCTCACCGGCCATCTCGTGTTGTCGACGCTGCATACCAACGACGCGCCGTCGGCCATCACCCGCCTGCTCGACCTCGGCGTGCCGGCCTACCTGATCAACTCGACGTTGCTCGGCATCATGGCCCAGCGTCTCGTCCGTACCTTGTGTCCGCACTGCAAGAAGGCCGTGACGCCGCGCGAAGAGCAGCGTGCCGCCTGGCGGGCGCTGGTCGCGCCGTGGAAATCGGCCGAGCCGACCCAGATCTGGCAGCCGGTCGGTTGTCTGGAATGTCGGATGACCGGCTATTCCGGCCGCGTCGGCGTCTATGAAATCCTGGTCAATTCGCCCGAAATTCGCCGCATGATCAAGCCCCTCACCGAGATTCCCAAGCTGCGCGAACAGGCTTTCCGCGAAGGCATGCGCCCGCTGCGCATTTCCGGCGCGCTCAAGGTCGCCCAGGGCATTACCTCGCTCGAAGAAGTCATCAAGGTGGCGCCGCCGTCGGACGATAGTTAAGCGGCCATTTCAAATTTGGCCGTTATTTCCGGTTGACCGTGGAAGAGCGCTGCGCGGCCGGCTGAGCCGCTAAATCAAGCTCGCCTTGCGTTTCACCGCATCGACGTAGGCCATCGCATCCATCGGCTGGCCCTGGCTCTGGGCGCGCCAGATCGTCTCGCCCAGGCAGTCGAGCAGCACGTGCTCGGCGTCGTGCGGGTCCATGCGGGCGCGCAGTTGCTCGAAAGCCATGCGGATGCCCGGCGGCTGGTCGATGCTGACCTGCTCGTGGATGGCGAGGTGTAGCGAGAGGTGGAGGAAGGGGTTCATGGCACCGCCTTCCGGCGTCCATTCTTTGTCCACAGCCCCTTTCGGATCATTCAATAGCGCGTGGTATTCGGGGTGGCGGGCGGCGATGTCGGCGGCCGTGACTTCGGCGCCGGCCAGCGGCAGACGGTCGACATGCTTTCGCCAGGCGTCGCAAAAGAAGAGGCGGACCTGCTCGCGGGAGGGGTTAAACATGAGCGCTTTCGAATAACAAGGTGAGTGCAGTGTTGTGGAACAGACGATTCTGCCCGCCCAGCGGCGCGATCTGCCCGGTGCCATAGGCGCCGAGTAGCGGGGTGTCGGGGAAGGTATCGCGGAAGGCGACGAGGTCGCGGTCGTCGTTGCCGTAAAACAGCGGGCCGCGGCCGATGCAGGAAAACATCAGGGCGAAATTCGGCGTTTTTTTCGGGTTGACCGTGGCGAGCAGTGCTTCGCGCATTTCCTGCTCGGCGCCGAGGGGCTGGCGGATGGCCCAGGTGATTGTCTCGCCTTCGTCCAGGGTTTCGGCCAGCGTCAGCGAGCCATCGGCATTGGCCGAGAGGAGGGCGATGCCCGGCGCGTCGGCCTGGCGCAAGGCGGCGATCTGGTGCAGCGGCGGGCGGTCGCGCAATTCGGCCGGCAAGGCGCGGTGCAGGCTGTCGACGGCGTTGTGGCCACCGATCCGACGTAAATCGTAGCCGGCGCATTGCTCGACAGGCAGCGGTTCGCCCAGCAGGCGCAGGCCGGAGGCGCGAACCAGGCGGCCATTGACGCCGGGCAGCCCAAACTCGGCACAGCCATTTTCTGTCGTGCGGCCATGCGACCAGGTGGCCGCATCGCTGTCGAGCAGGCCGACCCGCGCCGGGCCATCCTGCCATTCGAAGGGCAGCCGGCTGTAACCGCTGAACGAGAGCAATGGCGATTCGGCCGGGGTATGGCCGGCTGGTGTCGAATAGACCAGAGCCGCCGCTGCCGGCTGGTCGAATTGCCAGCCGCGCTCGGTGAATAGCCCGCTTGCGGTGCCACCGCAAACGGACAGGCAGCCGGCGGCGCGTGCTGCGGCGAGTACGGCCGCTTGCGGATTCCGGCTGAAATCGTGGGTCAGAAAAAGGATGACGTTGTCGGCGCGCGTCAGCCCGGCGGCGGCCAGTGCGGCCTGAACGGCGGCTTGGGCCAGCTCTGCTTCGGGGCGCTGGCCGGCAACGAGGCCGCTTCCCGCCTTCATACGCTCTTGCTCCGGTAGCCGCACAGGTCGAGCACGACGCAGCGTCCACAGTCCGGCTTGCGCGCCTTGCACACGTAGCGGCCGTGGAGGATGAGCCAGTGATGGGCGTCCTTCTTGAATTCGTCGGGTGTCACCCGAACCAGTTTCTTTTCAACTTCCTCGACCGTCTTGCCGGGGGCCAGCCCGGTGCGGTTGCCGAGGCGGAAGATGTGCGTGTCGACGGCTATGGTCGGTTGGCCGAAAGCCGTGTTGAGCACGACATTGGCCGTCTTGCGGCCGACGCCCGGCAGGGCTTCGAGGGCGGCGCGGTCTTCCGGCACCTCGCCGTCGTGCAGTTCGAGCAGCATGCGGCAGGTGGCGATGACGTTCCTGGCCTTGGTCCGGTACAGGCCGATGGTCTTGATGTATTCCATCAGGCCCTCCTCGCCGAGCGCCAGCATGGCGGATGGCGTCGGGGCGACCGGGTAGAGCCGGGCCGTCGCCTTGTTGACGCCGACGTCGGTAGCCTGCGCCGAGAGGATGACGGCGATCAGCAACTGGAAGGGGGTGGCGTAGTGCAGCTCGGTCGTCGGCGCCGGATTGGCGTCGCGCAGGCGGCTGTAAAACTGCTCGATGGTGGCTTTTTTCACGAAGGGGGGGGCTGGGTGGATTGTCAGGCGCGTCACGATGCGCCATATTGTCACAAACAATTCTACCTGACAGAGAAGGCAGACCCCCATGCCGCGTGCAGCCGATGGCAATAGCATTGCCTTGACGCAATTGGTCGATGGCAACCCGGTGGCGACCATCGTCATCGATGCCGAGCACCGGGTGACCCACTGGAACCGGGCGTGTGCCCTGCTGACCGGTGTTTCCGCCGCAGAGGTGATTGGCCGCTCGGAGCAGTGGCGGGCTTTCTACGACAAGCCCCGGCCGATCATGGCCGATCTGGTCGTCGATGGCGCCCTCGATGCGGTAGCCGAACGGGATTTTCCCAACAAGATCAAGCCGTCGGCACTGCTCGACGGTGCCTTCGAGTCGGAGGGCTTTTTCCCGGCCTTCGGCCAGGGCGGTTGCTGGCTTTTCATCACGGCCGTGGCCATCCGCAACGCGGCGGGCGATATCGTCGGCGCCATCGAGACGCTGCAGGACGTCACCGAACGACGGCGGGCCGAGGCGGCGCTGCGCGACAGCGAAGCCTATCTGGCGCAGATCGTCGATGGCTCCTCGGTGGCCACGCTGGTCATCGATGCCGGGCACCGCGTCACGCACTGGAACCGTGCCTGCGAGGCGATGACCGGGACGCTGGCGCGCGATGTGATCGGCACCCGCGGCCAGTGGAAGGCCTTCTATTCGTCGGAGCGGCCGATCATGGCCGACCTGGTCCTCGACGACGCCAACGAGAATGCCGTGGACCGCTTGTATCACGGCCGTTTCCAGCCCTCGCTGCTGATTCCCGGTGGCTACGAGGCCGAGGATTTCTTTCCGCATTTCGGTGAAAACGGCCGCTGGCTGTTCTTCACCGCCGCCCCCTTGCGCAATGCGCAGGGCGAACTGGTCGGTGCCATCGAAACCCTGCAGGATGTCAGCGAGCGCCGCTGGGCCGAGTTGGCCTTGCGCGAAAGCGAGGAGCGTTATCGCTGCCTGAGCCAGACCGATTCGCTGACCGGCCTTTACAACGCCCGTTATCTGCACGAATGCCTGCCCGGAGAGCTCGAACGGGCAACGCGCTATGGCCGGCCGCTGTCCTTGCTGATTCTCGATTGCGACAATTTCAAGGGCATCAACGACCGCTACGGCCACCTCGAGGGCGACAAGGTCTTGCAGAACCTGGCGCAGGTCATTCGGCAATGCCTGCGCCGCTCCGACAGCGCCTATCGTTACGGCGGCGAGGAGTTCGTTGTGCTGCTGCCGGAGGCAGACGCGACGGCGGCGATGGTGCTGGCCGAGCGTCTGCGCGGCTTGTTTGCAGCGCAGGAGACCATCACGGCAAATGGCGAATGCATTCACTGCACGGTCAGCATCGGCGTTGCCCGGCACCAGCCGAGCGACAACGAAAACAGCCTGATGCGGCGGGCCGACGAAGCGAGTTATCGCGCCAAGGAGCGCGGTAAGAACTGCGTCGTGCTCGAATCTTCAGACGCCTGAGGCGGCGTCCGGCGTATTTCGTTTTTTGAGGATTTTTCCGGTTGACCGTGGCAGCGCGATGGCGCTCTCGCGAGCGCGCAACTGGCCGCAACCGCCATCGACATCTTGCCCGGCGGAATTGCGCACTGTCGTCCGGATGCCCTGGGCGTGCAGGTAGCGCGTCAGTTCGGTGATGCGCTCGACAGGTGGCCGCCGGTAGTCCAGCGCGGCCGTCGCGTTGTACGGAATGAGGTTCATGATCGCGTACTTCCCGGCGAGCAGGCGGGCGATGCCGTCCATTTCCGCGTAGCTGTCGTTGATACCCTCGAGCAGCGTCCATTGGTATTGGATGGGATAGCTTGTCGTTCGCGCGTAATGCTCGGCCAGTTCGACCAGCTCGTTCGGCGCGATGCGTGGCGCCTTGGGCAGCAGCTCGGCGCGCAGTTCGGCGCGGGTCGAATGCAGTGAAATGGCCAGCGCCGGCTTGACGGTTTCCTGCGGCAGGCGCTCGAAAACGCGGTGGTCGCCGACTGTCGAGAAAACCAGGTTCTTGTGGCCGATGCCGCCCGCCGTGCCGAGAAAATTGATGGCGTCGAGCACGTTTTCCATGTTGTGTGAGGGCTCGCCCATGCCCATGAAAACGACGCGCGTTACCTTGCGCCGGGCCCGGCCGAGGATGACCTGGGCGACCATTTCGCCGCTGCTCACCTGACGCAGCAGGCCATCGCGGCCAGTCATGCAGAAGGTGCAACCGACGGCACAGCCGATCTGCGTCGAGATGCACAGGCCGTCGCGCGGCAACAGCACGCTTTCGACGGTCTGGCCGTCGGCCAGTTCGACGAGGAGGCGGGCCGAACCATCGTCGCCGGGGTGTTCGGAGCGGACGCGGGCCAGCGCCGAGAGTTCGTTGTGCAGGCCGGGCAGCGCGTTGCGCAGGGCGAGCGGCAGGAAGGTTTCCGGCGGGTGGCGGCTCGGCCCGGCGGTGAGCGGCTTGCCCTGAGCCCAGGCGCGCAGCACGCGGTCGACGTGGCAATCCTTGGCGCCCGTGGCGAACAGGGTCTGGCGGATGGCTTCGATGCGCATGCGGGCTTCTGTTCAGGCCCGCAGCGGGCTGAATTCCGGAATCAGTGGCACCCGGCCGTGGCGACCGGAGCCGGCGGCTTTTGCTTGTTGCGCTCGGCAGCGCGGGCTTCCATCCAGTTTTTCCAGGCGATCATGCAGCCGAGCAGGATGAAGGCGCCGGGCGGCAGCAGGGCGAGCAGGAAGCCGGGATAGCTTTCCGGCAAAACCTGGATCGGTTGCAGGCTCGGGAAAACCATGTCGATGCCGCCGAGGATGGTGCCGCTGCCGAGAAATTCGCGCATGGCGCCAAGCAGGGCCAGGGTCCACAACATGCCGACACCCATGAAAATGCCATCGAAGGTCGACTGTAGCGGCGGGTTCTTGGCGGCAAAGGCTTCGACGCGGGCAAGTACGATGCAGTTGGTGACGATGAGTGGAATGAAAATGCCGAGCACGAGGTAAAGCTCGTGCAGGTTGGCGTTGAACAGCAGGTCGACGACGGTGACCAGGGCCGCGACGATCAGGATGAAGACCGGGATGCGGATTTCGTGCGGAATGAAGTTACGCAGGCTGGCGATGGCAAAGCCCGACATGGCCATGACGATGATCGTGGCCAGCGACAGCATGATGCCGTTTACGGCATTGGTGGTGACGGCGAGCAGCGGGCACAGGCCGAGAATCTGGACGATGGAGGTGTTCTGCTTCCAGATGCCGTTGCCGGCAATGGTCTTGAATTCGTCACGCGTGATCATTTGGCGGCTCCTTCTGCGAACAGTCGGTCACGGTTGGCCTCGGCCCATTTGACGGCCTTCAGCACGGCTTTGGACACGGCGCGCGGGGTGATGGTTGCACCGGCATAGGAATCGAGCTGGCCGCCATCTTTTCTGACTTTCCAGTCCTTGTCGGTAACCTTGGCGAGCGACATGCCGTTGAATTGCGTGATCCATGGCCGGGACTTGTTTTTGTCCTTCTTGATCTCGATGTAATCGCCCAGCCCTGGCGTTTCCTTGTGCTGCGTCACACGCACGCCGGCCAGTTCGCCGCTGGCGCGAATGGCCACGATGAGGCGGATCTTGCCGGCGTAGCCATCGGGAGCGACGGCTTCGAAAACCAGGGCGACGGGTTGGCCATTCTTGCGGGCGCGGTAGAGCAGTGTGGGATCGGTCAGCGTCAATTCAGCCGTTGCCGGCAGCGTGACCGTGTCTTCCAGCAGGGCATTGTCGTATTCGCTGCGCGGCAGCACTTCATCGACCAGTTTCATCTTTTCTTCGGCCGCCGAGGCTTCGATCGCCGGCTTGGTCCACAAGTAGGCGCCGGAAAGCAGACCGGTGAAGATGATCACGAAAACGAAGAGGATGGCGGCGGTGCGCGCCGCCATGCCGGTCGCCGAAAACTCCTTGGCGGCGCTCATGACTTCTCCTTCATGCCGAAAATCGGCGGCTGGGTGAGGAGGTCGATGAGCGGGGCGGAGAGATTCATGAGCAGCACGGCGAAGGCGACGCCATCCGGATAGCCGCCGAAAACGCGGATGATGTAGGCGAGCAGCCCGGCGCCGGCGCCGAAGATCAGCTTGCCGCGCGGCGTCGTGCACCCGGAAACCGGGTCGGTGGCGATGAAGAAGGCGCCGAGCATGGCGCCACCGGAAAGCAGGTGAAAGAGTGGGCTGGCGAACTGGCTCGGGTTGTAGAGCCAGAGGGCGCCGGAAAGCACGGTCATCGATGCGATGAAGGCGACCGGCACGTGCCAGGTGATCAGCTTGCGCTGCCAAAGCCACAGGCCGCCGAGCAGGTAGCCGGCAGCGACCCATTCCCAGCCACGACCGGCAAAGTTGCCGTAAATATCCTGATTGGCCAGCAGGGTGCTGACATCGAAACTGCCTTCGCCCAGCTTGAGCGCCGTTTTCATCGCGTCGAGCGGCGTCGCGCCGGACAGGGCGTCGACGCGCGGCGCCCAGCCCAGAATGATGTTCATCTGGTCAATCAGCCCCAGTTGCAGGCCGACGCTTGGCCACTGCGACATGAGTGCCGGGAAGGCGACGATGCACACGGCGAAGGCGACCATGGCCGGATTGAACGGGTTCTGGCCCAGTCCGCCATAGAGGTGCTTGGCGACGACGACCGCAAAGACGGTGCCGGTGACGACCAGCCACCACGGCGCGAGGGGCGGGAAAGTCAGGGCAATGAGCCAGGCGGTGACGATGGCCGAGCCATCGGTCAGGAAGAGCGCCAGCGATTTGCCGCGCACCTTGAGCATGAGCGCTTCGGCGACCAGCGCGGCGAGCGTGGCGATGACCAGTTGAACCAGGATGGCCGGACCGACCAGGCTGGCGTAGGCGGCGATGCCCGGAATCAGGGCAACGCAAACCTGGATCATGACCTGGCTGACGCTGACGTCTTTGAGAAGGAAGGGGGCGGGGGCGAACACTTTTATGAGATCCAGGGTTCAGGATTTGGGATCGAGCGGGGCGGCGGGCTGGTCGGCTGCTGCTGCCGGCTCGGGCTCGATCAGGTGGGCGGCGACGCGGCGCGCTTCGATGTCGGCGGCAGCCTTTTGTTGTTCCGCTGTCAGGTTTTCGGTGTTCTTCGGCTGAACGGCTTCACGCTGTGCCTTGGCGCGGGCCATGGCCGCTTCGATGGTGGCGCGTTTTGCCTCTTTTTCCGGGTTGACCGTGGCAGAGGGGGCATCGGCAGGGGCGGCGACGGCCGGTACGGTGCCGCTTTCTGCGGCCGCTGCAGCTGCAGCCTCGGCGGCCTTCTTGGCTGCTTGCGCAGCGGCGGCCTTGGCCAGCTTTTCAGCCTTGTCGGCCTTTTCACGCTCTTCACGCAACTGCTTGAATTCGAAACGGGCCTTGGCCTGGTCGGAGGCATTTTTTTCGCGTTCGCGCGCCCAGATTTCGCTCTTGGCAAAGCGGAAATACTGGACCAGCGGTATGCGCGACGGGCAGACGAAGGAGCAGCAGCCGCATTCGATGCAGTCGAAAATGTTGTATTCCTGCGTCTTGCCGAAATTCTTGGCGCGCGAGAACCAGTACATCTCGAAGGGTTGCAGTTCGTGCGGGCAGGCCTGGGCGCAAGAGCCGCAGCGAATGCACGGCATTTCCGGCGCCTTGGGCGGGAACAGGCGCTCGGAATGGGCGATCAGGCAGTTGGTCGCCTTGACCACCGGGACATCGGCATTCGGCACCAGGAAACCCATCATCGGGCCGCCCATGATGATGCCGTCGGTATCCGGGTGGGGTTGGGCGAGTTTGAGCAACTCGCCCATCGGCGTGCCGATCAGGACTTCGTAGTTGCGCGGAGCGTGAACGTTGCCGGACAGCGTGACCAGGCGGGAAACGACTGGTTCGCCGTGGGCGATGGCGCGCCAGGCGGTGTAGGCGGTGGCGACGTTGAAGCACTGGACGCCAAGGTCGGTCGAGCGCTTCGAGGCCGGGACTTCCTTGCCGGTGAGAACACGAATCAGCTGCTTGGCTCCGCCGGCCGGGTAGCGGGTCGGAACCTGGACGACTTCGAAGCTCTCGCCGAGTGCCTGTACGGCAAGACGCATCGCGGCGGCCGCTTCCGGCTTGTTGTCCTCGATGCCGATGAGCACCTTCTTCGGTTGCAGCAGGTCGCGGAAGATGCCGATGCCGCGCACGACTTCGTCAGCGCGTTCGCGCATGAGCAGGTCGTCGCAGGTAATGAAGGGTTCGCACTCGGCACCGTTGATGACCAGTTCTTCCATCGGCACGGTCTTCGAGGCGGTCAGCTTGCCGTGGGTCGGGAAAACCGCGCCACCGAGACCGACCACACCAGCCTGCTGCAGGCGTTCGCGGACTTCTTCCGGCGGCAGTGACTTGTAATCGACGGCCTCGCGGGCGATCCACTCGTCCTTGCCGTCGGGTTCGATGACGACGCACAGCGCATCGAGGCCGGACGGGTGGGGTTGAACGTGCATGGCCACTTCGAGAACCGTGCCCGAGGTCGGGGCATGGACTGCGGCCGAGATCCAGCCATCGGCTTCGCCGATCAGCTGGCCCTTGAGCACCTTGTCGCCAGCCTGGACGACCGGCTGCGGCATCCCGCCGATGCTCTGGTGCAACGGCACGACGAGGCGCGATGGAAGCGGTGCCTGGGCGATGGGCAGGGTGACGGATTGTGTCTTGTTGGTTGGCGGCTTGACGCCACCCTTGAATGTGAACAGGTTCATCAACATCAGGCGGCCTCTTTTATGCCGCCGGCACCGCCGGTGGGGGTATCCCCGGCGGACATGGCCGCAGCCTTTATTTCAACGACCGGGTATTTCCATTTCCAGTTGTCGATGTTTTCACCGATGGGCTCCATGCGGATGCATTCGACCGGGCAGGGCGGCAGGCAAAGTTCGCAGCCGGTGCACTGCTGGGCGACGATGGTGTGCATCTGCTTGGCGGCACCAACGATGGCATCGACCGGGCAGGCCTGGATGCACAGCGTGCAGCCGATGCAGGTGTTCTCGTCGATGATGGCGATCTGCTTGGGCTTTTCCTCGGCATCGAGCGGCTTGACTTCGCGACCGAGCAGGTCGGCCAGGCGTTGCACGCCTTCGCTGCCACCCGGCGGGCACTTGTTGATTTCGTCGCCGTTGGCGATGGCTTCGGCGTAGGGCTTGCAGCCGGGGTAGCCGCACTGGCCGCACTGCGTCTGCGGCAGGATGGCCTCGATTTTCTCGATCAGCGGATCGCCTTCGACCTTGAACTTGATCGAGGCAAAACCCAGGGCGGCACCCAGCACAACGGCGCCGAGGGCCATGATGGCGATGGCGAGAAGGATGTCCATTATTGGTATTTGTCCAGGCCGGCAAAGCCCATGAAGGCAAGCGCCATCAGGCCGGCGGTAACCATGGCAATGGCGACCCCGCGGAAGTGGACGGGTACCTCGGCACCTTCGATGCGTTCGCGGATGCCGGCAAAGAGAATGAGCACCAGCGAGAAGCCAGCAGCACTGCCGGCCCCGAAAAGCAGCGAGTCAATGAAGTTGTAGCCGTTCGACACATTGAGCAGCGGCACGCCGAGCACGGCGCAGTTGGTAGTGATGAGTGGCAGATAGATGCCCAGCGTCTGCTGCAGCGTCGGCGAGGTCTTGGCGATGACCATTTCGGTCAGCTGGACAATGGCGGCGATGGTGACGATGAAGGATAGCGTGCGCAGGTATTCGAGCCCGAACGGCATCAACAGGTAGTGATCGATGATGTAGCTGGCGCCGGTCGCCATGGTCAGCACGAAGGTCGTCGCAGCGCCCATGCCGTAGGCAGTTTCCAGTTTTTTGGAAACGCCCATGAATGGGCAAAGACCGAGAATCTTCACCAGTACGACGTTGTTGACCAGCACCGCGCCGACGAGGATGAATAAGTAGTGGCTCATAGAATTAGGCAGGCTTGAGGCGCGTATTATCGGGCTTTGCTGCAGTGCAAACAACCGCGCGCCGGTTATGGCCTTATATGGCTGACCTTATATGGTTTTCCTGCGCATGATGTTAGCGAGGGTTTCTGCCACTTCGCTGACCAGATCGGGGCCGCGGTAGATAAATCCACTGTAGAACTGAACCAGGCTGGCGCCAGCGCGGATTTTTTCGGCAGCATCCTCGCCGCCCATGATGCCGCCGACGCCGATGATCGGCAGTTCGCCGGCCAGAGCAGCGGAAAGCTTTTTCTGCACGGCCGTCGATTTCTCGAAAACCGGCTTGCCCGACAGGCCGCCCGTTTCGGCGCCATTCGGTAGCCCCTCAACGCCGTCACGCGACAGCGTGGTGTTGGTGGCGATGACGCCGTCGAAACGATGGCGGCGCAGCGCATCGGCGATGGCGGTAATCTGCTCGTCGTCGAGATCGGGGGCGATCTTGAGCGCCATCGGCACGTATTTGCCGTGCTGGTCGGCCAGTTGCAGCTGTTTGGCCTTCAATTGCGCCAGCAGGTCGTCGAGTGCCTCGTCCTTTTGCAGTTCGCGCAGATTCTTGGTGTTTGGCGACGAAATATTGACTGTCACGTAGCTGGCGTCGTTGTATACCTTGTCGAGACAGATCAGGTAATCGTCAGCGGCCTTCTCGATCGGCGTTGTCGCGTTCTTGCCGATGTTGATGCCGAGGATGCCCCCGTTTTTCGGGAATTCGGCGCGCCGCACGTTTTCCAGCAATTTGTCTACGCCGGCGTTGTTGAATCCCATGCGGTTGATGATGCCCTGCGCTTCCGGAATACGGAACAGGCGCGGCTTCGGGTTGCCATCCTGCGGGCGTGGCGTGATCGTGCCGATTTCGATGAAGCCGAAGCCGAGCTTGGCCAGCGCATCGATGTGGTCGCCGTTTTTGTCGAGGCCGGCAGCAAGGCCGACCGGGTTCGGGAACTTGAGGCCCATGACCTCGACCGGGCACGGCGCGACTTTTTTGGCGACCAGGCAGGAGAAGCCTGCGGCGTTAAGGAAATCGATGCCATTCATGCCGATGCCGTGGGCAGTTTCGGCGTCGAGGGCGAAAAAGAATTTGCGGATAAGGGGATAGAGCATAGTGGGGCAGGATTTTACCGTATTGCGGGGGGTTCTATGTTTCTGAAGGCTGGTTTTCCGTGCTGAATGTGGGGGGCTTTCTCAGGCTTGGGGTGCCGCCCGCCAGCAAAACGGAATACAAAACCAGAGAAAGCCGGTTGCCGCCAGTTGAGGACTGTGTTTCTTGATCTGTGCCCACCCCAGCCCCAGTCCCCCGCTGCGATAATCGCTCCGATACGAATTCTGAAACAATCGGAAACGACTTATTTCTTTCGGCGAGGCTAAACTTCTGCCCATGCGATTTTTACCCTGTTTTTTCCTGTTGACCGTGGCATTCCCTGCGTGGGCTGCCGGTCTGGCCGATCCGTTCGGCACGGACGCCATGGCGCCGCTCAAGGTGTCGCCGAGCCTGGCGGCCCGGGTGGGCGAGGCGCCCTGCGCGACGGCTCTGCCAGCAACGGCCTTGACGGCCATTGATGCCGTCGATCTGGCCTTGTGCAATCACCCGCAGACGCGCGAAGTGTGGGCGTCGGCGCGGGTGCAGGCAGCACTGGTTGGTGTTGCCAGGGCCGGCTGGTTGCCAAATCTGGATGGCAGCGCCAGCGCAACGCGTTTCATGCTCGACGACGGTTCGTATAACCGACGCTCAGCGGCGCTGACGCTGTCCTGGTTGCTGCTCGATTTCGGGCAACGTTCAGCCAGCGTCGACAATGCACAGCAATTGCTCAATGCCGCCGCTGCGACGCAGGATGCGACGGTGCAGTCGCTTTTCCTTGCCGCGTTGCAGACCTACTACTCGGCGCAGGCGGCGCAGGCGGCGGTCATTTCGGCGAACGAGGCCGAGCGTGCCGCGCGCGAGAGTTTCCAGGCGGCCGATGCGCGCTACAACGTCGGTGTGGCGACGCCGGCGGATCGTCTGCAGGCGCAGACGGCGTTGTCGCAGGCAACGCTCAATCGCATCCGGGCCGAGGGTGATGCGCGCAATGCGCTCGGTGCGCTGGCCAACGCCCTCGGTTTCGAGGCTCAGCAAAAAATTGTTCTGGCCGACCTGCCTGTTTTGCCGGCTGAGCTGGCTTTTCAGAAGGAAGTCGACGCCATGATCGCCGAGGCGCAGGCGCGGCGACCCGACCTCAAAGCGGCCGAGGCACAGCTCAAGGCGGCCGAGGCCAGCGTCGACATTGCCCGTGCCCAGGGCCGGCCGACCGTGTCGTTGGCGGCCGGACCGAGCTGGCAGAACACGGCCGGGGTGACCACGCAGGGCGGCAGCATCGGCCTGACGCTCAATGTGCCGATCTTTACCGGCTTCGACACGACTTACCGTGTGCGTTCGGCCGCGGCTCAGGCCGATGTGCGTGCCGCCCAGCGCGACCGCATCAAGAACCAGATCGCGCTGGATGTCTGGCGGGCCTACCAGAGCCTGACGACGGCGACGCAAAGCTTGAAAACGTCGGCTGATCTGGTGGCCAGCGCCGAGCAGTCGGAGCGCGTCGCGCTTGGCCGCTACAAGGCCGGCGTCGGCACCGTGCTTGATCTGTTGTCGGCGCAGAGCGCGTTGGCCAGCGCCCGGTTGCAGCGCATTCAGGCGCAGCTCGACTGGAATGTTTATCGCGCCACATTGGCCCAATCGATGGGTGCGCTGGATTACACGCTGCTGCAAGCGGCAGCGGAAGGAAGACCATGAAACATATCGGCAAGATTCTGATCGGCGTGACCGTAGCCGCCAGCCTGATCGGCGGCGGCGTCTGGTACAGCAAGCAGCGTGAGGCGCAGAACCCGCAAACCCGCTACAAGCTGGCGACGGTCGACAAGGGGGACGTGACGCAGACGGTGTCGGCCAACGGCACGCTCAATCCGGTCGTGCTGATCAGCGTCGGTACGCAGGTGTCGGGTACCGTGCGCAAGCTCTATGTCGATTTCAACGACAAGGTGACGAAGGGCCAGGTCATGCTTGAACTTGACGATGCGCTGGTCTCGGCCGCTGAGCGGCAGAGCGCGGCGAGCGTGGTCAGCGCCCAGGCATCGCTGGATCTGGCGCAGGCCAATGAGGCGCGCATGAAGTCATTGCTCGCCCAGGAGTACGTCTCGAAACAGGAATACGACCAGTCCACCCAGGTGCTCAAGTCGGCTCGGGCGCAGCTGGCACTGACCCGGGCGCAGAACGAGCGCGACCGCGCCAACCTCAATTTCACGGTGATCCGCTCGCCGGTTGATGGTGTGGTCATCGACCGCGTGGTCGACCTGGGCCAGACGGTGGCAGCCAGCTTCCAGACGCCGACGCTGATCAAGATCGCCCAGGACTTGTCGGAAATGCGCATCGACACGAGCTTCGCCGAGGCCGATATCGGCAACATCCGCGAAGGGCAGAAGGCGCGTTTCACCGTCGATGCCTTCCCGAGCCGGAGTTTCATGGGCGAGGTGCAGCAGATTCGCCTGAACCCGACCAACCAGCAGAATGTCGTGACCTACAACGTCCGCATCAACGTCGATAATCCCGAGCATCTCCTGCTGCCGGGCATGACGGCCTACGTCAATATCGGCGTGCAGAAGCGCGAGGGCGTGCTGCTCGTGCCGAATGCGGCGCTGCGTTTCAAGCCGGCTGATGCCCCCGACAAGAAAGCAGAAAACGGGCAGAAGCCGGCATCAACCGCGGCACCGGCTTCCGGAGCTGAGGGTGGCGCACCGAAAGGCCCGGGTAAGGGCAAGAAACGCGATGGCCAGAGCGGCACGGTTTATGTGCTGACGGGCGACGAAATCAAGCCGGTCAGCGTCCAGCTCGGCATTACCGATAACCGCAACACCGAAATCCTCGGTGGCGAACTGAAGGAAGGTGACCGCATCGTTACCGGCGAGAACGGCGGCGGCCAGAGCGGCAAGCCGTCCAGCGTCGGCATGCGGATGTTCTGATGACGGAGTCGGTCATCCGGGTTGTCGGCCTGGGCAAATCCTATGCAACGGCGGCAGGTTTGTTTCCGGCACTCAAGGGCGTCGATCTCGACATCCAGCCGGGCGAGTACATCGCCATCATGGGGCCTTCGGGCTCGGGCAAGTCGACCTTCATGAACCTGCTCGGCTGCCTCGATACGCCGACCATGGGCGATTATTTCCTGGCCGGCAACAACGTTGCACACATGGACAAGGATGCTCTGGCCATCCTGCGCAACCGGACGCTGGGTTTCGTTTTCCAGGGCTTTAACCTGCTGCCGCGCATGAGCCTGCAGGACAACGTTGCCTTGCCGCTGGTTTATGCCGGCGTCGACAAGGAAACGCGGCAGGCCCGGGCGCGCGAGCTGCTCGGCAAGGTCGGCCTCGGCCAGTACGCCGAGTCGCTGCCCAGCCGCATTTCCGGCGGTCAGCAGCAGCGCGTGGCGATTGCCCGGGCGCTCGTCAATTCGCCGCGCCTGATCCTCGCCGACGAGCCGACCGGCAATCTCGACAGCCATACCAGCGAGGAAATCATGCGCCTGTTTGGCGAACTCAACGCCGAGGGCATCACCATCGTGCTCGTCACGCACGAACCCGACATCGCGGCCCACGCCAAGCGGCAGGTCAAGTTCCTCGACGGCCAGATCATCAGCGATCATTTGACGGAGCACGCACCGGCATGAGCGCGAACATTTCAATTTTGGCCGTTTTTTCCGGTTCACCGTGGGAGTCGCTGCCATGCTGAAAGCCATGCTCGGCGAAGCCTGGCTGGCCATGGGCGCCAACCGCCTGCGCACGGCGCTGACCATGCTCGGCATGGTTATCGGCGTCGGCGCCGTGGTCATCATGATGGCCATCGGGCAGGGCGCGCAGTACGCCGTGCAGCAGACGATCAGCACCATGGGTTCCAACCTGTTCATCGTCCTTTCCGGCTCCTTCACCACGGCCGGCGTGCGTAGTGGCTCGGCTGGCGGGCCGACGCTCAATGTGGCCGATGGCGAGGCGATGGCTGAACTCGACGGCGTCGCCAACGTCGCGCCGACGCACCAGGGTTCGCGCCAGCTGGTTTATGGCGCGCAGAACTGGAGTACGCAGGTGGTCGGCACGACGCCGGCCTATCTCGAGGCGCGGGCGTGGAACATCGTCAATGGCGCCGGCTTTGGCGATTCCGACGTGCGTTCGTCGACGCGGGTCGCCATCATCGGCAAGACCGTGGCTGAAAACCTGTTCGGCGCCGAAGACCCGGTCGGCAAGACCATGCGCATCCAGCAGAACCCTTTCCTGGTCATCGGCGTGCTCGGCAGCAAGGGGCAGAACCTCGACGGCCGCGACCAGGACGACACTGTGATCATTCCGCTCACCACGGCCCAGCGCAAGGTGTTCGGCACGCCCTTCCTCGGTTCGGTGCGCATGATCATGGTCCAGGCCGATTCCGCCGAAGGCATGCCCAAGGTCATGGACAACGTGACCAGCCTGCTCCGCCAGCGCCACCGCCTGCGCGAGGGCACGCCCGATGATTTCTTCATGCGCAACCTGTCGGCAGCCGCTGAGTCGGAGGCTGAAACGACGCGCACGATGTCGATTTTGCTCGGTGCCATCGCTTCCATTTCGCTGCTCGTCGGCGGTATCGGGATCATGAACATCATGCTCGTTTCGGTGACCGAGCGGACCCGTGAAATCGGCATCCGCATGGCCATCGGCGCCCGGCAGAAGGACATCCTGAGTCAGTTCCTGCTCGAAGCCGTGATGATCTCGTTTGCCGGTTGCCTGCTCGGTCTTCTGATCGGCCTGGCCGTTGCGCTCGGCATTAATCTCTTCACCGGCATGGTCATTGTCATTTCCGGCAGTGCGGCGCTGATTGCCTTTGCCGTCGCGGCTGGCGTCGGCATCTTCTTCGGCTGGTATCCGGCCCAGAAGGCGGCGCAGCTCGATCCGATCGAAGCACTGCGCTACCAATGAAAGCCGGTCGCCGTCAGTTTCTGCTCGCCGCAGGGCTGTTACCGCTGGTTCGGCCCCTGCGTGCCGCCGGTGAGCGCGTCGTCATCGTTGGCGGCGGCTGGGGGGGCTTGTCGGCCGCCAGTCATCTTCGCCGCCTGGCCCCGGAGCTTGAGGTTACGCTCGTCGACCGCCAGCCGGCCTTCACCTCGTTCGCCCTGAGCAATCGCTGGCTGGTCGATCAGGGGGCCGGCAACATCGAACGGCACGACTACACCGCGCTCGCCGCCCGCTGGGGCTACCACTTCGTGCAAGCCAGCGTCGACAGTATCGATCGCGCCCAACGCACCGTGAGTACGCCTTCCGGTCGCCAGCCCTACGACTGGCTGGTCCTGGCTCCCGGCATCCGCGAAAACTACGCTGCCTGGCAGGTCAACGACCCGCAGGCCGTGGCTGAGCTCCGTCAGCGCCATTCCGGCGCCATGCTCAACGCCGCCGATCTGCCGGCGCTCAAGAAACGCCTCGCCGGGTTCAAAGGCGGTGACCTGCTGATGACCATCCCGCCAGCGCCTTACCGATGCCCACCAGCGCCCTACGAGCGGGCAATGCTGATTGCGTGGTGGCTCAAGACGCAGAAGATTCCGGGCAAGCTGGTCATCATCGATCCCAATCCGCTGATGCCGGCCTTCAAATCCATTTTGCTCGAGCGCTTCAAGGCGCAAATTACCTACCTCGACCACGCCAGAGTCAGGCAGATCGATCTGGCGCGCAAGACGGTGATGACCGACGTCGACGACATCCGCTTCGACGAAGCCTTGCTCTCTCCGCCGCAGGAAGCGGCTGACCTGCTCTGGCCGGCCGGGCTGATTCGTCGCGATGATGCAGGAAAGGCGACCGGCTGGGCCGATCAGGGAGGCGTCAATTTTCGCAGCGTGGCGGACGAGCGGGTTTTCATCATTGGCGATGCAGCCGGTCTGGCCTCACCGCTATTCGGCCATTACCCGAAGACCGGCCATGTCGCCAACCGCATGGGCGCCATCGTTGCCCGACAGATCGCGGCCAGCGCAACCGGCAAGATGCACCCGTTGTTGCTGCCGGAAAGTGTTTGCCACGTCGTGAGCAGCGTCGAGCCGCTCGAATATACCCGCATCGAAACCAGCTACCGGCAGCGCGGCGATGGTTTCCTGATGCAGCAGGTCAAGCAGGTGCGTGAGCCGAATCCGGCCGGCGAGGACAGCGCCTGGGCCGAGGCCATGTACCGCGATTTCCTGCGTCCCTGACCGGCAAAAATCCTGCTAACGGTTCTGGCGCTATCAGTGCAGAAGCCGGGCTTCGAAAATGGATTCGGTCTGGTCGGAAAAGCGGTACTGGGCAAAGACACGCTGCAGTTCAGCCGATAATTCGGCCGATTTCATGTCCGGGTTGGCCATGAAATTAATGCCGATGCGGTCGCCCTGCTTGATCAACGTGGTGAAGGCGTAGTGCCATTCGCGTGCTTCCTCGAGGCGTTCAATGACTTCACGCTCTTTGCTGATGGCGACGCCAGCGCCCTTGAGTGACTGGATGAACAGGGTGGATTCGGTATTCGGGTTGTGGATCATGATTTCTCCGCAGGGTTTGGGGTGCTATGTCTGCTTAACGATCATGTCGCGGTTGGCGATGACGAGCCTTGTGTAGCAAGGTGTAACGGTCTGTCCGTCGCGGTAGCCGGGGATTCTCCGGGAGATTTCAGTCTTCGTCCTCGTAGCCGTGTTCGGCTTCAAGTTCTTCGGTGAATTGCCTGGTCAGTTCGGCCCGGCCTTGTCGTGTCTCGATGCGCAGCAGCAAGCGTTCGAAGGCATCGTCGTCAATCTCGCCGGAGGCACGATTGACCGACAGGACATAGACCAGAAACTCGATGTTCTCGAGGTCTTCGTCGTTGCCGGGGGCGTTGCCGAGGGCTGAGGCAAGCGCATTGGCCAGCGAGTTGGCCTGGCCTTTCGGCGGCTTCGCGGCGATGTCGCGATGGGCGGCTTGGACGATCCTGATCATGTCAGGGTGGTTTTCCGGAAGAGTCTGTTCCATGGTGCGAGGCATTCAGGTGACGGTGGAATCGCGGTTTGCTAGCGCAACGCAAACGGGTGGCTGCTCAGCCATTTGAGCAAGGTGTCGAACAACAGCTCGGTGACGACCGGTTTGCCGATGTGATCGTTCATGCCAGCTTCGATGCAAATTTGCCGGTCTTCATCGAAAGCATTGGCGGTAATCGCCAGAATGGGGGTGTCCTCATAGCCGGACAAGGTGCGGATCGCCCGCGTCGCATCCACTCCGTTCATCTTCGGCATCTGCATGTCCATCAGGATCAGCGCGTATTGCGTCCGGCGGGCCATCGCAACCGCCATTTCTCCGTCCTCCGCCAGATCGACCGACAGACCTGCTTCTTCGAGCAGGCTCATCGACACTTCCTGGTTGATCGGTTCGTCCTCGACGAGCAGGACCCGGGTGCCCGAGAAGCGCTCCTTGAGCGTGGATTCAGACGAGTACCTGAATTGCGTGACCGCTGGCCGGACCTCTGCCGAAACCCGCTGCAGGTTTGCCGTGAACCAGAAGGTGCTACCGACACCCGGCACGCTTTCAAGGCCGATGTCGCCGCCCATCATTTTGACGAGACGCTTGCTGATGGCCAGGCCGAGGCCGGTCCCGCCGTATTTTCGCGACATCGAGCCATCGGCTTGCTCGAAGGTGTTGAAAACGTGCTGTTGATCTTCCGGCGCGATGCCTATGCCGCTATCGCTAACCTCGAAGCGCACTTCGAGAGTGTTTGCGCGGCTTTCCAAGAGCCGAACGCGGACGACGATGCGGCCATGGCTGGTGAATTTGACGGCATTGGCCGATAGGTTGAGCAAAACCTGGCCAAGGCGAAACGGGTCGCCGTTGAACAACAGGTCGGCAATTTCCGGGGGCGAGTCTATTTCCAGGAGCAGTCCCTTGTCTGCCGCTCGTTGACCAATAAGGCTGCGCAGATTGTCGAGTACTTCCGCCATCCGGAAATCGATATGCTCAAGGTGCATGTGCTCGGCTTCGATTTTCGAGATGTCGAGAATGTCGTTGATGACGCTGAGCAGGTGATTGGCAGCAAGCTCGATCTTGCCGAGCTGATTCTGCAGCTTGGGGTCTTCGGCCTTGCGCAGTGCCAGCCCGGTCATGCCGAGAATGGCATTCATCGGGGTGCGCAGTTCATGGCTCATGTTGGCCAGGAAGGTGCTCTTGGCCAGGCTGGCCGCTTCGGCTACCTCCTTGGTTTGCTGCAGCTCGGCCGTGCGCTCGGCTACCAGTTGCTCGAGATTGTCGCGGTGGGCCTGCAACTCGGCATGGGCCTGCTTGAGTTCGGTGACATCGGTGATGGCACCGATCAACCCGGCGATCGCACCGTCAATGCGCCGGAAAGTAGCTTTATGGAAAATGACATTGCGTGCCTCGCTGCCTTTGACGGTCACCCAGTCGTAAGTCTGGGTGCCGGGCTGATTGAACAGCTCGTCATCCTTGTCCTTGTAACGCTGGGCAATGTCGGGCGGCGCCATGTCAAAAACGGATTTGCCAATGATTTCGTCGCGCGATTTGCCCAGCGAATCCTCAAACGCGCGATTGCACCCCAGATAGCGCCCCGCCGTGTCCTTGTAGAAGAGCGGGACGGGAACGCTTTCGATCAGCGTATGCAGAAACAGGGTCTGATTCTGGATTTTCTGCCAGTAGCGTCGCAGCAGCCAGGCACCAAGTACCGTGGCCGAGAGGAACCCGAGAATGAGCAAAGTGGCATTGCGCAGCTCGATGTTCCAGTCATCGAGATAATCCTGTTGCGCCATGCCTACCGCGACGACAAAGGGTGTTTGTGGAACGCGGTGAAAGGTAAAGGTTCGCACGACGCCATCCGGCGAATTTGCCGTGTGAAATATCCCGGTTTCCTTTCCGGAATCAAGCTGCGCTTTGAATTCAGGAGAAATCTGTTGGTTTCCCGCTTGTCCCGCCGACCCGTCGACCGCCGGATAGTGTGCCAGCAAGGCAGCGTTCTCGTGGCGGATGAGTGCTGATCCATGGTCGCCCAGTTTGATGGTAGACAGCACGCCGGTAAAATGCTCGAGATTGACCGCCGCAGTGACGACACCGGCGAACGAGCCATCGGCATGACGAAACGAGCGGGTTAGCGCAACCACCCATATTTTCGATACACGTCCGAGGAATGGCTCGGAAATGATCAGATTTTGCCCCGGCTTGCGCTGATGCTCGGTGAAAAAAGAGCGGTCGGTATAGGTGATCGCCGCCTCTGGCGTAATTCCTTTGCCCCAGACGACCTTGCCTTGCTGATTGCTGACGCGGAAGGCGTCGACAGCCGGGTGGCGCTGCTCATGCAGTCTGAGCATTTGTTCGATTTCATCGGCGTCGACATGCCCGTCTTTCAGGCGGCCCTCCAGCGCGTCAACAATGTCGAGAAGACCTAGATCGACGCGGCGAACCGAGTCGGCAACATTCAGCTCGAGCAGGGCGGCCAGATTGTCGGTCATGCCAACCACCTGTTCCACCGTGCGTTTCTTGTGATTCAGCAGATTGACGACGCTGACCGAAATCATCACGGTGTTTAGGACAAGAACACCAAGTATCAGCCAGCCAATAAAACGGAAAGCCGATTTCCGTGAATCAATGGAGGTTGCAATTAAGGAGGCGGGCTGGGACAAGTCGATACAACCGGAAGTTGGATAAGCGCATTTACAAAACGCAGATTATTGCACTCCCGGAGCGTTTGGTGGCGGGCCGTCCGATCTGGTGCCCCTCAGTGGCGGGCGAAGCGGGATGAGCGGCCCTTGCGGTCGACGAGAAAAGTCTCGAAAAATTCGCGGCGGACGGTCTGTTCGACCCCTTCCTTGTCGAGCATCGTGCACGCCGTTTCGCAGGTCGGATTCGAAAATTCGCGGCCGGGCGCACCCTGTGGCAGGCCGGGAACGGCCAGGCCAAGAGCTCGCGGCTTCTCGCTCAGCAAGAGCTTGATATCCTCGGCCGGTACATGGCCTTCGATGAAATAGCCGGCGACTAGCGCGCTGGGCACCGATTCCATGTCCACTGGCACCTTCAGCCGGCGTTTCAGCGCATCCATGTCAGCCATCGGCGTCACTTTGACCGGAAAGCCGTTCTGGCGCAGGTGTTCAGCCCACTCAATGCAGGTCAGGCAGACCGTCGGGGTGAATACTTCGACGGAAGGCAGCTGCGCTGTCGATTCGGCGCCGGCACTACCCGCCAGTATGGCGAGCAGCAAGGGAATGGCCTTCAGCATGGCTTGCCGGCCTTGCAACCTTTGAGTACCCACAGCGAAAGAACGCCGGCCGCTTCGTCGGCCTTGACCTTGCGCGCCATCGAACCGGGGTCGCGACCGTTGTCAGTCTTGGCAACGGGGTCGGCACCGGCTTCAAGCAGTATTTGTACGTTTTTGGCCCGGCTCGAATAGGCGGCCATGTGCAGCGGCGTAGCGCCGTCGTTGTCGCGGGCCATGACATTGGCGCCGGCGACGATCAGCGCCTGCATGGCGCTCGTGTCCGGGTTGGTGGCGGCCAGATGCAGGGGCGTCGAGCCTTGTGCAGTGCGCGCCTCTCGCTGTTTCGGATCGGCCTTGAGAAGGCGGCGCACATCGTCGCCACTGCCCGCCCGTGCCGCATCGTGGATCGGGTGGTCGTAACTCTGGACCTCGGCAAGCGCCGGAAAGACAAGACTGGCGGCGAAAAGCAGGGAGAGCAGGCGCTTCATGCGGGTATCCGGAAATGGTTGATCGGGCGATTGTTGCTGCTTGCGTGTCGGACAACCTTGATCTGCGCTAGTTTCAGTTTTTGCTGATACGGGTGCGGATTTCGGTTGTGATATTTCGATGCCTGCAGTGGGCTCAATGTGAATAATTCAAGGTGACCTTGAACATGGCGCCACCCAGTTTGGGCGATTGTCCGGCAAGGACTTCTCCGCCGTGCTGCCGGGCAATCGACCGGACTATCGCGAGGCCAAGGCCATTGCCTTCACGTAAACCCCGCGGAAGCTGGTAGAACCGTTCAAATACCGACTCCCATTCGATTTCAGGGATTCCCTCTCCGCTGTCTTCGACGGTCAGCCATGCGCCCATCTCGTTTTGTCCGCAGCTTACGGTGATGGAGCCATCTGGCGGGGTATGGCGTATGGCGTTGTCGAGCAAATTGCCCAGTAGTTCTTGCAATAAAAGGCTATTTCCGGAAACGAGGGTCGGGGACAACTCGAAGCCGAGGTCAATTTGTTGTTGAATCGCCTTTGGTAACCAGGTTTCCGCCACTACGCCTACCAGCTCGGTCAGCGATATTTTTGAATATGTTTGCGCCGGTGAGGGTTCGGCACGCGCCAGTGCCAGCATTTGGTCGATGAGGTGTGAAAGGCGCTGGGTGGCCGCTAAAAGCCCGCCAAATTTCTGTTTGTCGTGCGGGGATTCGCTGGCCACGGCTTCGACTTGTGCCTGCAAGGCGGCAATCGGGTTACGCAGCTGATGGGCTGCATCGGAAACGAAGTTGCGCTGACTGGACAGCGAATGATCGAGTCGATTCAGTAATTCATTTATTTCGACGATTACTGGTTGCAGTTCATCCGGGACGTCGACCTGGATCGGGCTGAGATCTGCATGAGAACGCTCGGCCAGTTCGGTGCGCAGCTTTGACAGGGGCATCAGTCCCGAGCTGATACCAAACCATACGACGCTGATGCTGGCGATGGTCAGGAGCAGTTCGGGCAGCAACATCCCAAGGAGAATCTCGCGTACCAGTGCATTGCGCTTGACCAGCGTTTCTCCGGACAGAATGGTGAAAACCCGTTCGGATACTTCGGTTTCAAGAGCTGCAATGCGGATGGGCTTGTCATTGACGTAGCCGTCGAAATAATAGTGACGCTCTCCACCGGGGAGACGATGGTGTACCGAGACGGGTAGCTGCAGGCCGGCTTCGCCATCAACAAGTTCGCCATCCGGTCCCCGAACCGCATAGTAAACTTGGTCGTAATTGTCGCGCAGCAATACTGCCCGGGCCTGCGGTGTCAATGGAAGCAGCGGCTTGTCTCCGCTCATCTTCAGTTGGTCGGCAATCGCCAGCGTTGTATCGAACAGGGCACGGTCATAAGCCTTTGTTGCGCTATGCCAGGCCACCCAATATGCAGTCCCCGCTCCGCATAACAACAGGACAAGCATCGCCGGCAGTAGTCGGCGGAGCAACTGGAGGCGGAGGCTAGCTGGTTTCACGATCATCTTCGACTGGTTTTTCCAGAAAATAGCCCAGCCCGCGTACTGTGCGAATCGTTATGCCGGCTGGTTCGAGTTTCAGACGAAAGCGGGAGATGAGTTTTTCGATGGCGTTGGGGGTGATTTCCTCGTCCCAGCTATACAGTGCCTGAGCGATCTGCTCCTTGCTGACGATGCGATTGACCCGTCCGGCGAGAAACTCCAGCGCCGCCCATTCCCGTGCATTCAGTTCCAGCACGTGTTGGTCGACCCAGGCGCGCTTGCCCGTGAGGTCGAGTGTCAGTCTGCCGATGACGACGAGTGGCTCGGAGTTTGGCTGCGCGCGGCGTATCAGCGCCCGGACACGGGCTTCAAGTTCTTCCAGTGCCACCGGCTTGACGACATAGTCGTCGGCGCCGAGGTTGAGCAGGCGAACGCGCTCCTCCAACTCGATTCTTGCTGACAGAATAAGAACGGGGATCGCCTGCTTCCGGTTGCGCAGCCTTTGCAGCACATCGCTACCGTCCAGAAATGGCAGGCCAAGGTCCAGAATGGCCAGATCGAATGTGCCGTTTTCGAGTTGCCGGTCTGCCCCGGCGCCATCGCTTGCGATATCGACGAGATAACCCGACTGGCGCAGGGAACGGGCAAGGCCGTCAGCCAGCAGGGCGTCATCTTCGGCGAGCAGTATATGCATTGGTGTGTCAGTGAGTGGTCAGGCTAACTTCCTAAGATAGCACTCCTCTTAAAGTCTTCGAACAATGCGACGCTCACTGTATTTAGTATTTCTGCTTCCCCTGATGTCTTTTGCGCAGGGGCAGATGGCGCTTGGCTTGAAGGAGAGTGAGGCGCTGTGGCGGCAAAACAGCCGAGAGCTTCACCTGGCCCAGGCTGTCGTGGCGGGGGCGGCAGCCGATGTCAGGGTGGCCGGACAAAGACCCAATCCTGATGTGTCGCTTAACGTGCTGTCGATCAGTCCATGGTCCGGTTTTGGTGCCGGCAGCCTGAAGGACAAGAAAATGGACAGCCAGTTTCGTATCGATCAACTGATCGAGCGAGGCGGGAAGCGTGACCTGAGAGTCAAAGGCGCAGAGTCCCGACTCGATGCCGCCCGTTTCGAGATGGATGATGTGGCCAGGCAGCAGATTGGTGTCCTGCGCTATGCCTATTACAACCTGCGCCTGGCGCAGCAAAAATTGATGCTGGCTCGCGATACCGCAGTTTTATATGCAAAGACGGTTGATGCCGGGCGGCTTCGCCTGAAGGCAGGCGACATCGCTCCGGTGGATCTCTCGCGTCTGCAAATTGATAGCGCCCGGGCCGAGAGCGACGCTAGGCAGGCCGTGACCGAGCTGGAGCAGGCGCAAGTGGCGCTGGCCTATCTGATCGGCCGGGAGGCCGATGCCCGCCATTTGGTGGCTACCGACGACTGGCCCATGCTGGAAGAGCAAGCCCTTGATCAGGCGCCACTGGCTGAGCGCCCCGATCTCGACGCTGCACGGAAAAGGCTGGATGCCGCTGTGGCCGATCGCGATCTTGCCAAGGCAAAAAAACGCCGCGATGTGACGCTTGGCTTCCAGTACGAGCGCAATTTGCAGAATGCGCCGACGGACAGCGTGGGGTTTGGCATCAGTGTTCCCTTGTTTGTCTGGCACGAGTACGAGGGCGACATTGAAAGAGCAGAAGCCGATCTCAATCTGGCCCGCCTTCAGCTCGAGCAGCAGCAGGCACAGGTGGCCGGGCAGGTTGCCCAGGCACGGAATGCGCTGCTTTCGGCTCGGGACAGATACAAGCGTTTCGAAGGCGGGCTGCTGGCTGACGCCGAAAAGGTCGCTGGCGCGGCCGAACTGGCCTACAGCAAGGGGGCAATGAGCCTCATGGATTTGCTGGATGCCCGGCGCACTCAGCGGCAGATACAGATCGAGGCAGCCAGTGCGCGCGCCGATTATGCCAAGGCATTGTCGGACTGGCAGATTCAGGCTGAATTCAGGAAAACAAAATGAAGCACATTCTCTCTCTCTCGATCATCCTGCTGGCCCTCGCCGGCTGTTCTGCCGAGCCCGAAGCGACCAAGGAGGCAGCGATCAGGATTGATGGTGAACGAGCCATTCTGTCAGAGCCGGATAAGGCGACCTTTCTCAAGGTGGCGGCCGTCGAGCGTGACAAGGGCGGGATGCTTCGTTTGCCTGGAAGACTGGTGTGGAATGAGGAAAAAACGGTTCGCGTTTTCCCGCAACTCGGTGGGCGAGTCCAGCGTATTGCGGTGGACGTCGGAAATCCGGTCAAAATCAAACAGCCGCTTGCCATCCTGAGTTCGCCGGATTACGGCCAGGCGCTGGCCGATGCCCGTAAAGCCAGGGCCGATGCGCAGGTGGCGACGCAGGCGCTGGAGCGCAGTCGCCTGTTGCGCGAAGCCGGGGTGCTTGCCGAAAAGGATTGGCAGCTGGCCGAGGCTGCCGCTGTCTCGGCGAAGGCCGAGGCCGAGCGAGCCAGTCGGCGCCTTGCGGGACTGGGTGGAGAGGGGGATGGTTCCTACGTAGTGCGCAGCCCGCTGGCCGGTGTCGTCGTCGAGCGCAATCTCAATCCGGGCATGGAATTTCGACCGGATCAGGCTGCACCCCCGCTGTTTGTGATTACCGATCCCGCCAGCCTGTGGATACAGATTGATGCAGGTGAGGCAGACCTGGCGCATGTGAAGACGGGGCAGCCTCTGTTGATTGAATCCAGGCAATACCCGGGAGAGCGGTTCAAGGGGGTAATTCGCCATGTCGCCGATTTTGTCGATCCGGCCAGCCGAGCGATCAAGGTGCGTGGCGAAGTCCCGAATGCCGATCGCCGGCTCAAGGGCGAAATGTTCGTCAATGCGCTGGTCGAGTTGCCAGCTACCCAGGCACTTCGGGCGCCGGCTGCTGCCGTTTTCCTGTTTGGCGACAAGCGCTTTGTCTTTGTCGAGGAGTCTGCCGGGCGCTATCGTCGCCAGCAGGTTCTGGCCGGCAGCGAGCGTGATGGCTGGGTCGATCTGCTGGAAGGCGTGCAGGACGGTGACAAGGTCGTGATCGAAGGCAATCTTCACCTGCTCAAATTCTTCAAGCCGGTTGTCACGGAAGGTCAGGCCGCAAAATGATCAAGCGGATCGTCAAATTCGCCCTCAACGAACCGCTGTTCATTATTCTCGGACTGGTCCTGTTCATCGGCGTCGGCGTTGCTGCATTTCGATCCCTCCCGATCGAAGCATTCCCCGATGTAACCGATACCCAAGTCACGGTCATTTCGCTGTACCCGGGCCGTGCGCCGGAGGAGGTCGAGAAGCAGGTGACCATCCCGCTCGAAATCGCACTTTCCGGTGTGCCCAATTCGATCCGGATGTTTTCGCACACGCAGTTCGGGCTCTCCTTCATCGTTGTGACCTTCGACGAAAAACCCAGCCTGTTCATGGCCAGGCAACTGGTCGAGGAACGCCTGCGCGGGCTTGATCTGCCGCCAGGCGTAGAGCCTGAGCTTGCCCCGCCGGCCACCGCGACAGGCGAAATTTTCCGCTATCGCCTTGAAGCTCCCGGCTTGAAACCGAGCGAAGTGCGCGCCATTCAGGACTGGACCGTATCCCGTCAGATCAAGCAGGTGCCTGGTATTGCCGATGTTGTTTCGCTGGGCGGGCCGATTCGCCAGTATGAGGTGCACCCCGATCTGGCCAAATTACGCGACTACAAGCTGACCATTGGTCAGTTGTTCAATGCCCTGCAACGGGCCAATGCCAACGCCGGGGGCGGCTCGGTGGCGCAGGGCCGGCAACAGTTCCTCATTCGCTCGATCGGCCTGCTCAAATCATCGGCCGATATCGGGCATGTCGTCGTGGCCGAGAACAAGGGAAGCCCGATGCTTGTGCGCGACCTTGCCGAGGTGGTCGAATCGCGTGTCCCGGAGCAGGGCATAGTCGGGATCAGCGATGCAAGCGGCGATCATGATGATGTTGTTTCCGGCATCGTCTTGCTGCGCAAGGACGAGAATCCCTCGATGGCGCTTGATGCGCTGAAAGCCCGGGTCGATTTGCTGAATGCGGGTGGTTTGCCCCCGGGCGTCAAGATCGTTCCCTTCTATGACCGGTCCTGGCTGATCAGCAAGACACTGAAAACAGTCTTCATGAATCTGCTTGAGGGGGCTTTGCTGGTGACCCTTGTTCTTTACCTGTTCCTGGCCGATTTTCGGGCGGCAGGCATTGTCGCCTCGATCATCCCGCTGGCTCTGCTCGGTACTTTCATGGGATTGTCCGCCGTCGGCATTCCGGCCAACCTGCTTTCCCTTGGGGCGATGGACTTCGGGATCATTGTCGATGGTGCGGTGATCGTCATTGAGAACATCTTCAGGCGTCTGGGTGAGGCCCACCGCGAAGGCAGCCATAAACCGCAATCACGAACCATTCAGGAGGCCGTGATTGAAATCGGCAGGCCAACCGTGTTCTCGATGGTCATCATCATGGTGGCGCATCTGCCGATCTTCACGATGCAGCGGCACGAGGGGAAGATCTTTGCGCCGATGGCCTATTCGGTCGTCGCTGCGCTGATCACTTCGCTGATTCTCTCTTTGACACTGGTGCCTTTCCTCTCGAAGGTCGCCTTCAAGAACCACGTGCCGCACGAGGAAACGCGCCTCATGCACTGGTTCATGAACAAGTACGAACCCGCCTTGAAGTGGGTGCTGGCCAATGCCCGGCGCGTACTGGCCATCGCGCTGGGGGCGCTGGCGCTGACTGCGGCACTGGTGCCGCAACTCGGTACCGAATTTTTGCCCGAACTCAACGAGGGGTCGATCTGGATCAATATCACCCTACCGACTTCGGTGTCAGTCGACGAAGCCAAGAGTGAACTGCGCAAATTGCGCCGGATCATTGCCGACTTCCCGGAGGTGAACGCCGTGATTTCGAAAGGCGGGCGTCCGGAGGATGGCACCGATCCGAAAAATATCAACATGACCGAGATGCTGGTTGATCTGAAGCCGGATGCTCAATGGCGCAAGGGCGTGACCAAAGAACAACTGATCCGGGAAATGGAGGACAAGCTCAACGATGTGCCAGGCGTTGAGCCAACCTTCAGCCAGCCGGTGCGCGACCAGATTCTCGAATCCATTTCGCAGATCGACGGACAGATTGTCATCAAGCTGTTCGGCGACGATACGTCGACCCTGAAACTGCACGCCAACCAGCTGCTCGACAAGATCGGGAATGTACCGGGCGTGGTCCGTGCCTTCATCGACCGCGATGGCGATTTGCCGCAATACCGGCTGGAGATCGACCGCGCGGCAGCGGCTCGCTACGGCCTCAATGTCATGGATGTGCAGGATGTGGTCGAGACGGCGCTGGCCGGCAAGGCCGCTACAGAGTTGTGGGAGGGCGACCGTCATTTCAGCGTGGTCGTTCGCCTCGACGAAAAATCGCGCCAACTGGATCAGCTCAAGGATTTGCTGATCCCGACGCCATCCGGCGCTCAGGTAGCTCTGTCCAGCCTCGTCGACTTCAAGATGGGCAGCGGCGCCATGAATATCGCGCGTGAATCGGGCAAGCGTGTCGTCGCTATCGGCGTCTTCATTCGCGATCGCGACATGGGTAGCGTGGTGGCCGACATGCAGGCGCACGCCAAGGAGATTACGTTGCCGCAGGGCTATTCGATCGCCTGGTCCGGCGAGTTCGAGAATCAGGAGCGGGCCATGAAACGCCTGATGCTGGTCGTGCCGCTCTCCATCCTCGTCATCTTCGTGCTGCTGTTTGATGCCTTCGAGTCATTCAAGGATGCGCTGATTATCATCTGCAATATTCCCTTCGCGCTGATCGGCGGCATCTTCGCCTTGCTCATTTCCGGCATACCGCTGTCGGTGTCGGCAGCCATCGGCTTCATTGCCCTATTCGGGCAGGCCGTGCTCAACGGGGTGGTCATGGTCAGCTACATCAACCAGCTCAAGCAGCAGGGCAGGGACGCCTACCAGTCGGTTTTCGAAGGGGCGCTGTCGCGCTTGCGCACCGTGCTCATGACGGCGCTGCTGGCCATGCTTGGCCTGTTGCCGATGGCGCTGTCGCATGGCATCGGATCCGAAACCCAGCGTCCGCTGGCGCTGGTGGTGATCGGCGGTCTGATTTCCGCAACCGCGCTGACGCTGTTCGTGCTCCCGGCGCTTTATTACTACGTGGCCACGCATCCACGTTTGGCCAAGGCCTTGCATTGATTCTTGCCGGCCGGGCGACAGCGCCAGGCCGGTCTTTGTGTCATCAGATGACCAGCTGCGTGCCCAGTTCGACGACGCGGTTGGTCGGAATATGGAAGAAGTCGCTGGCGCTCGTCGCGTTCTTTGACATGATGGAGAAGAGGCGGGCGCGGATGGGCAGCATGCCGCGCGCCATCGACGGAACGATGGTTTCGCGTGACAGGTAGAAGGTCGTTTCCATCATGTCGAAACGCTCGCCAAAGCGTTTGCATTGGTCCAGTGCACCGGGGACATCCGGACTTTCCATGAAGCCGTAGCGGATAATCAGGCGCTTGAAGCCCTTTTTCATGTCGTGCAGGTAGATGCGTTCCATGTCGTTGACGTGGGGCGTCTGCATGGTTTGCACGGTGACCAGCACGACGCGCTCGTGTAGCACCTGGTTGTGCTTCAGATTGTGGAGCAGGGCTGGCGGCACGCCGTCCTTGGCGCTGGTCATGAAGATGGCCGTGCCGTAGATGCGGTGCACATCGTCGATGGACTCCAGGAAGTCGTCCATCGGGATGCTCTGCTTGGCCATTTCATCGGAAACCATGCGCCGTCCGCGCCGCCAGGTGGTGAGCACGGTGAAGGACACGATGCCCATGGCCAGCGGAAACCAGCCGCCCTGGGGGATCTTGATCGCGTTGGCCGCGAAGAAGGCAATGTCCACGATGAGCAGCGATCCGGCAATGAGCGCGACAAGCAGTCTGTTCCACTTCCAGAGCAGGACCATGACGAAGGCGACGAGGATGGTGTCGATCAGCATCGTGCCGGTGACGGCGATGCCGTAGGCGGCGGCGAGATTGGACGAATTCTTGAAACCGATGACCAGCGCGACGACGGCCAGGTAGAGCGACCAGTTGGTGAAGGGTACGTAGATCTGGCCTTCTTCCATGCCCGAGGTGTGGATGATCTGCATGCGCGGCAGCAGACCCATCTGGATCGACTGGCGGGCGACCGAGAAGGCGCCAGAGATGACCGCCTGCGAAGCGATGACGGTGGCGGCGGTGGCCAGCCCGACCATCGGGATCAGCGCCCAGTCGGGGGCGAGGTGGAAGAACGGACTTTCGATGGCTTCCGGTTCGACCAGGAGCAGGGCGCCCTGGCCGAAGTAGTTGATGACCAGTGCCGGCATGACGAAGCCGAACCAGGCGAGGCGAATCGGGAAACGCCCGAAGTGGCCCATGTCGGTATAAAGCGCTTCGCCGCCGGTGACGGCGAGCACCACTGAGCCGAGGGCAAGGAAGGCGAGGCTTGGATATTCAGCGATGAAGTAGATGGCGAACAGCGGATTGAGGGCGAGCAGGACGGCCGGGTTATGGACGATCTGAAGCACACCGAGCGTGGCCAGAATGCCGAACCACGCCACCATGACCGGCCCGAAGAGCTTGCCGACGGCGCCGGTGCCGTGCTTCTGGATGACAAACAGGCCAGTCAGGATGCCCAGCGTGATCGGGATGACGTAGGGCTTGAGGTCGGGCGTGATGATTTCCAGACCTTCGACGGCGGAAAGCACCGAAATGGCTGGCGTGATCATGCTGTCGCCGTAGAACAGGGCGGCGGCGAAGATGCCGAGCAGCGTGACGATCCACGACAGCCGGGGGTTCTTGGCCTTTTCCGTGACCAGGGCGAGCAGGGCCAGCGAGCCGCCTTCGCCGCGGTTGTCGGCGCGCATGATAATGGCGACGTACTTGATGGTGACCAGCACGATGATCGCCCAGAACACCAGCGACAGCACGCCGAGGATATTTTCCGGGGTGACCGGGATCGGGTGGTGGCCGTTGAAGATTTCCTTCAACGCGTAAAGCGGGCTGGTTCCGATGTCGCCGAAGACGACTCCGATGGCTGCGACCGTGATGGCCGGCAAGGCTTGCTTGTTATGCGACGACATCTATTCCCCTGATGCGCCTGTGGCGCAGAATTTTACGATGCTGCTTGCTAGCCACGCCTTTCTATCGGGAGCGCGGTCTGGCAAGCCCTACAATCTAGCACTTTGCACTGACCTTTGGTATAGATGCGGGCTTTGTTGGCAGTGCCGCATGGAGCGAAAAATGGCAAGAATCGGGCGTCATCTCGTCGTGGAAGGCAGGGTTCAGGGGGTCGGTTATCGCTGGTCGATGGTCGAGCAGGCACGGGCGCTCGGCGTCGTTGGCTGGGTGCGCAATCTGGCCGACGGCCGGGTCGAGGCAATGGTCGTCGGCGAAGAAATGGACGTGCTCAATCTGATCTCCTGGGCGCGACGCGGGCCGAGTCATGCCGTGGTCAAACAGATCAATATCGCGCTGGGCGAAGGTGATTTCTGTAGCTTCGAACAGCTAGAGAACGGCTGATGGCGAATGCCACGGTCAACCGGAAATATTGGCCGAAATTGAAATCCGGAAGGTGTTGTTTTACTTGGACAAGGCCGGCGAAGAAGGTGCTTGCTGGCCAAGATTGAATGGCTGTGGCGTGCCCAAAAGAGACGTTCAACCTGGCGACAATTCAGCTGCGGCTTATTGAGTGCAGCTGTCACTCAGGTTCGCCACTTTAAGCCGAAGACAACCTTCGGCCGAGTAAATTATTTGCTCAAAACCGTTGGCCATAGATGCTTGACTGCACATAAAAAAATGTCGATGGGCTACTGCAGGTTTTGGGTCGGCAAAGTCTACTAAACGAGTATCCACTATTTTGTGACCTTAACCTCCACTCGCTTTCAAAACGGATCCGAAGCGATAGCGATAGAACTGCGCCCCTCCCAAGGCTATGACAAAAATAACCGGAACATAGAGCACGATGATTCCCGACAGGTCCGGGCGTTTCAGAATGCCTTCCGCCATGAGCAAGGCCAGTGGCACATTGTGGACGCTGACTTCATTGGCAATGGCAAAACCGAAGGTTTCGTTCAAGCCGAACAATCGGGAAACGATCAGGCCAAAGGCCATCATCAGGGTGCAAAAAGCCGAAAGTGCGATCAATCCCTGGTTGAAATTCACGTGAATCTGTTCCAGGTTCATGACGAAAAACACCAGCAGCGTACCGGTCAGCAAGGTGATTGTGAGGTAACGCGTGACCACCCGCAGTCGTTTCGCGTAGGGGGGGATGAAGTGATTGAGGCTGCTGCCGATCACAATGGGCAGCAGAATGATGACAAAAAGATGGCGCATGGTTTGTGCCAGCGCTAGGTGCAGGCCGCTTTCACGGCCAGAGACCAGCAGAAATCCCCAATCGGCAATCAGTGGCGCGGTGAACAGGCAAAGCAGTCCGTTGATCGTGGTCAGCGAGAGCGACAGGTCGATACGCGCCCCCGCGTAATGAACAAGGGCATTGGCCACTGGGCCGCCAGGGCTGGCAACGATCAGGATGATCGCCAGGGCGACTTCGGGGGTATCACGAAAATACCAAGCCACAGCAAAGGCGACGGCCGGGGTGATTATGTTCTGCGCGAAGAGCCCGATATAGATAGGCTTTGGGGCGCTCAGCAACTGTCGCCATTGCCGCCAGGAAAAATCGAGGCCAATGCAGAACATCATTAGAAAGACGCAGGCCGAGAGGAGCGTTTGCATGACGAAGTGGGTAGCGCCTTGAGTTGGGTAATGGACGCCCCGCGGCGGCGCACCGTGGCCGGCGGGGGAGGTTGTGTCGGGTGAAAGTGACAGCGTGATTGCTGCTTAATATGCCCGAAATCGATTCCGCCGGGGGCGGAATTCCAGGCCGCAGAGGGGCGACAGCATCGCGCGAGCCCAGCCGGAATACACCCCGAAAACCATCGAACGTTTCACTGGGTGGCACGATAGGCGATTAAACATTGAGAAACGATTTTCTCAATGACAAACTCCAGGCGCCGAATAAAGCACGGGTCTGTTTCAAAAATGAATCTCCAAGCATCTGTTTGTTTGTATTTTTTTGGATATTGACCTGACGTTTTCGGGCGTGGAGTCTTCTCCGCGATTTCAATAATTAAACATACGCGTTTTGCCACAACGGCCCTGCATGACGATTCAGCCGGCGAACGCGCCTGTAAGGAGGGGAAAAGAATGAACAGGAAATTTACCAACCGTCGCCACAAGCCGAAGGCATTGCCTGTCCTGGTGACGCTGCTCGCGGCCAGCGGCGCGCTGGGCAGTGCCATGGCCGCCACCGAGTTCGACATCAATGGCGCCAAGGGGAGCTTCAAGGCTGACGTGAGCATCGGCACGCAGATCCGCAACTCCTCGTCCGACCCGGTCATGATCAATAACGCCAATGCCGCGACGGTCGGGCTTCGTGGCAACACCAGCGTCGGCACTGCGCGCAACAACGACGATGGCAACCTGAACTTCAAGCGCGGCGACCAGACATCGACGGTGGTCAAGGCCCTGTTCGAAGCCTCCCTCAAGGGCGAGCGTCTGGAGGGCCTGGTCAGGGCCAAGGCTTGGTACGACTACACGCTGAGTGAGCATGGCATGCCTTATGGCAACCTGATGAACGGTTATGTGGTGGGCAGCACACTTGGCGAGGATGGTGCCAACCCGCTCGCCCGCGCCGCCGGGATCAGCCTGCTCGACGCCTACGTGCGGGCCAACTTCATGGCCGAGGCACTGCGCTCGGATGTCGCCATCGGCAACCAGACGCTGGCCGGCTGGGGCGAGCGTTACAGCTTCGGCGGCGGGCTGTCCGCCTTGCTGCCGCGCGACCTGGCCGCTGCAGCACGGCCGGGCGCCTTGCCGGGCGAAGTCCTGCTACCGATCCCGATGCTCTCCGGCAAGCTGTTGTCCACTGAGATGGGCAGTCTGGAGGCTTTCTACCAGCTCGGCCGCGCCGAAAACGTGCTGCCCCTGTGCGGCACTTTCGCCAGCCCGGTCGATTTTCAGGCCAGCGGCTGCAACAAGGTGTTCGTCGGACCGGGCACCGATGCCTCGCGCAATGCCGCGGGCCAGTACCTTAAGCGGGCCGACGACGCGCATGGCAGCGACAGCGGACAGTATGGCCTGGCCTACCGCTTCAAGGTGGCGCCGATCAACACGCAGTTTTCCGTCAACTACGCCGAATACAGCTCGCGCATGGCGTACGTCAGCGCCATCAAGAGCACGGCCGGAACGCCTCTGGTCAATGGTGACCCGAACGGCACCAACGTCAAATACCTGCTCGAATTTCCCGACGACATTCACGTCTTTGGCCTGAGTTTCAACAGCCAGCTCGGCAAGACCACGCTGCTTGGCGAATTTACCTACCGCCCGAACCAGGCGGTGTCGCTGAACGGCCCGGACATCCTCAACGCCTTCGCCAACTATGCCGCCGCCACGCCGCTGCGCGCGGCGGCGACGAATACCGGGGCCGGCCAGGTCTTCCACGGCTACGACCGCTTCAAGGTCAGCCAGATGCAGCTGGCTGCGCTGCGCAGCTTCGAGCGGGTGCTGGGCGCCGAGGACTTCACGGCCTACGGCGAAATCGCCATGCGCCATGTCGATTCCCTGCCCGACAAGGACGTCATGCGCTACGGCCGGCCGACCCTGTTCGGCATGGGGCCGGTGGCCGGCGTCTGCCAGGGTGGCTCGGTGCCCAGCTCCGATCAGTGCGCCAACACGGGCTATGTGACAACCAATGCCTGGGGTTATCGCCTGCGCGCCACGGCCCGCTATGCCGGGCTGCTTCCCGGCGTCGTACTTGCCCCGACCGTGGCCTTCGGCCAGGACGTTCACGGCTGGTCGGACGACGGCGTCTTCAGCCAGGGGCGCAAGATGATGACCGTCGGCCTGCGCGCCACGCTGGACAAGAAGTACTGGCTCGATGTCACCGCGCAATCGGCTTGGGGCGGCGCTTATGACGTGATGCGCGACCGCGATTTCATCAATTTCTCGCTCGGCGCAAGCTTCTGATTTCGGAATCAAACCTCCCCACGCGACTTTGTCGCCGTGGTTTTTGACCCCGCTTTCGGGCGGGGGTTTTTTGGCTTCACGGCCGCCGAGGCGGCGCTCACAAACTTGTTCCAATTCCTGGAGGCTGGACTGACATGCTCATACAAATGCTTTCCCAAATTTTCAAATACTCAACCACGGCTGCGTTGCTCGCCGGCGTCGTCCTGGCCGCGCCCGTGGCGGCAGCCCCCGGCGCGGCAGCAAAGCGGCCGAATATTCTCGTCATCCTGGCCGATGACCTCGGCTATACCGATATCGGCAGCTATGGCGGCGAAATCGCCACGCCGAATATTGACCGGCTGGCCAAAACCGGCGTCAAGATGACACAGTTCTATGCCTCGCCCTTCTGCTCGCCGACGCGGGCGATGCTGCTCTCAGGCACCGACAACCACCTCGCCGGCTTCGGCGACATGGCCGAATTGATGACCGCCGAGCAGAAAGGCCGGCCGGGTTATGAAGGCTATCTCAACGAACGTGTCGTACCGATGGCGCAGGTGCTCAAGGATGCCGGCTACCGGACTGCCATGGCCGGCAAGTGGCACCTCGGCGTGCCGGAGCAGTTCAGCCCGGCGAGTCGCGGCTTCGAGCAATCCTATGTCCTGACCATGGGCGGTTCCAGCCATTGGGGCGACCAGGGCGGCATCATCGCGCTCGACCCGGAGAAGCCGATCCGCGCGGTTTATCGCGAAAACGGCAAGGCCGTCGATGTACCCAAGGATTTCTACTCCTCCGAGTTCTTCGCCGGCAAGCTGATCGATTACCTGAAGAGCGGCGAAAGCAGCGGCAAGCCCTTCTTCGGCTATCTCGCCTTTACCGCGCCGCACTGGCCGCTGCACGCGCCAGATGTCGATATTGCAAAGTACGAGGGGCGCTACAAAGAAGGCTATGACCGTCTGCGTCAGGAGCGCCTCGAGCGCATGCGGAATCTCCGCCTGGTGAACAAGGACACCCCGGTTTACGAAGGCCACCCGAGCTGGCCAAAATGGGACAGCCTGACGCCGCAGCAAAAGGAATCGGAAGCCAGGCGCATGGCTGTCTATGCCGCAATGATCGACCACATGGATCACCAGATCGGCCGCGTCATGGATTACCTGAAGGCGACCGGGGAGCTCGACAATACCTATATCTTCTTCATGTCCGACAATGGTGCCGACGGCAATTCCGTCTATGACGTCGGCCGCACCCGGGAATGGATCCATCGCGACATGGACAACAGCACGGCGCACATCGGCAAGCAAGGTTCCTTTGCCGAGTACGGTCCGGGCTGGGCACAGGTCGGATCGACGCCGTTCAAGCTCTACAAGTCCTTCATGTACGAAGGTGGCATCTCCGTGCCGGCCATCGTCTGGGGGCCGGGCCTGAAGAAGGGCAGCGTCAAGCAGGGCCTGGCTCACGTAACTGACATCGCCCCGACGATCTATGAACTGGCCGGCGCCAAACATCCTGGCACCGAGTACAACGGCAAGCCGGTGCTGCCGCTACGCGGCAAATCGATGGTCGCCTACCTGAAGGGCCAAAAGCCAGCGGTCCATGACAAGACCGACGCCATCGGCTGGGAACTGGGTGGCCGCAAGGCGCTGCGCAAGGGTGACTGGAAGATTGTTTTTGCCAACAAGCAATGGGGGACCGGCGACTGGGAACTCTACAACATCGCCCGGGACCGAAGCGAAAGCCGCAATCTGGCCAGCAGCGAACCAGCCAGGCTGAAGGAAATGATCGCGGCGTGGAATGTCTACGTGGCTGAAACGGGCACCATGGAAATTCCTAATTTGGCTGAGCGTCCGGGCTACAGCAACGGCGCCCGTTACTACGAGGATCTCGCCGTCGAAGCGGCGCAGGCCACGCGGGTGAAGGTGGGGGAATAAGCCGGCCCCCCTGTTCTGGGGATAATCACCGGATACTCCGATGCGGGGGCTTGCCAGGGGCGAGCCCCTTTTTGCGTGTTGGTGGATGAAGTAGTAAGGTGCGCCTATCAATTTTCAGGGCCCTTTCCGCTCCTTGGAAATGGCCGCTACCGTTTCCCGGATTCCCATGAAGACCATTGATTCCCTTGAGCGTGGCCTCATCGTCCTGCGCAGCCTGGAAGAGTATCGCGGCCAGTCGCTGGCTGAGCTCCATCAGGGGACCGGCATCCCGAAAAGCAGCCTTCTGCGCATCCTGCTCACGCTGGAAAAGACCGGCTACGTGTGGAAAGCCATCGGCGACGGGCTGTTCCGCCGGAGCATTTCGCTGGCAGGGCGGCAGCGATCGGATGAACTTTCAACCCGCATTTCCGAAATTTCCGCACCATTTCTGTCGGAACTACGGGAAAGGGCGCTCTGGCCCTCCGATATCCTCGTCGTCCGCAATCATCAGCTGGAGCTGGGCGAGTCCTCGCGGCGACAAAGCAACCTCGGCGTCACCCTCTACGACATTGGCGTACGCGTCGACATCATCCTGTCGGCGCCGGGGCGCGCCTATCTGGCCTTTTGCTCGCCGGAGGAGCGGGCAGCTGTGCTCGATTTCGTCCGCCAGCATCCGTCGCCGATCGCGCGCAGTCGCCAGGTGCTCAAGAATGAACTCGACGAAATCCTCGCGCAGACGCGCGCCTGCGGCTACGGTTCGCGCGACCCCCGTTTCGGAGGGCGGGCCATGGAAATCGAGGAATTCGACGACGGGCTCGACGCCATCGCGGTGCCGATCATTTGCGACGGCAAGGTCATCGCCTGCATGAACCTTGTCTGGCCGCGCAAGTACAAGCTGAAAACCAAGATCGTCCGCAATCACCTGGCCGACATGCAAGCCACGGCCCGCGCCATTGCCGAGGCCTGCCGTTCATCGAATATTGCCGTCGTGGATGACTGACCCATGCCTTCCATCGTCGCGCCCCGCTTGAGCCGCAGCCTCAAATGCATCGCCGGCCTCATCGCGTTTGTAAACGCCCTGGCGGCGCCGGCGGCAAGCCTGTCGCCCCACGGCGAGGTGCGTCCTGGTTACGTCGCGGACAGTGCATGTGCCAATTGTCACCCGGCGACGGCGGCTGACTGGCGCACCTCAAAACACAGCCAGGCGATGCAGGCGGCCGAGCCGGGGACGGTGCTGGCGAACTTCGCCGATCAAAAATTTACCGGCGCATCGGGCGCAACGACATTCCACGTCAGGCAGGGGCTCTTCAGCATTGCCTCGGCCGGGGCGGATGGCCGCAGCGGCGAGTTTCCCGTCGCGTACACCTTTGGCCTTCGGCCGCTGCAGCAATACCTCGTGCCGCAGGCGGGCGGTCGCCTGCAGGCATTCACGATCGCCTGGGACACGGCGCGCCACCGCTGGTTCGACCTGCAAGCCGACGAACCGGCGAAACCCGGCGAATCCCTGCACTGGACCGGGCGCTACCAGGGCTGGAACCTGATGTGCGCCGAGTGTCACACCACCGCCTTGCGCAAGGGCTACGATCAGCAAGCCGACGTTTATAAAACGACCTGGGCGGCCCCCAATGTAGGATGTCAGGCCTGCCACGGCCCTGGTGCCCGGCATGTCGCGGCGGCCGGCCAAAAGCGCGCGCTCAGGCTGCCGGGCTACGGTCTTCCCTTCGCCGCGCCCCTCGTCGATCAATGCGCCGCCTGTCACGCGCGGCGCACCCGATTGCGTGAGGAAACCCAGACCGGCGGTGCACTGCTCGACAACTACCAGCCGGATACGCTGCGTCCCGATCTATATCACCCCGACGGCCAGCAACTGGCCGAAGTCTTTGAATACGGCTCCTTCCGACAGAGCCGCATGTATCAGGCCGGCGTCACCTGCGCCGACTGTCATGCCATGCACAGCGGCAAGCTGCTGGCCGAGGGCAATGCGCTGTGCACCCGCTGTCATGGCGCGACGCCCAACCCGGCCTTTCCTGGTCTCAAGGCACGTAACTACGAGTCGCCCGAGCACCACTTCCATGTGCCCGGCGCCAGCGGCAGCCAGTGCGTCGCCTGCCATATGCCGGCGACCAATTACATGGTGGTGCACGGCCGGCGCGACCACGCGATTCGCATTCCCCGCCCGGACCTTTCGCGTCAGTTGCAAACGCCGAATGCGTGCACCACCTGCCATCAGGACCGCGATGCCGCCTGGGCGTCGGCCGTGCTCGAGCGACAGTTCGGAAAACGCAGCCAGCCGCCGCACTACGGCGAAATCCTGATGGCGGCGCGCGAGCGGCAGCCGGGCGGGCTCGATGCGCTGGCCGGGCTGGCCGTCGACGCCGCGCAGCCGGGCATCGTGCGTGCGACGGCCAGCGAACTGTTCGGCCAGCTGGCGCCGCGGCGTCTCCCCGTAGCCACGCTACGCGATCCCGATCCGGCGGTGCGCAGTGTCGCAGCGATGGTGGTCGGCGCCTGGCAGGATGAGCGGGCCGTGCGCCTGCTTCTGCCCTTGATCGATGATCCGGTCCGCGCCGTGCGCATCGCCGCCGCGCGTAGTCTGCTCAACTTTGACCAGCGGCTGGTGCCGTCGGCGCAGCGTCCAACCCTGCGCCGCGCGCTGTCCGATTTCGTTGCCGCGCAGACTGCCATGGCCGATATGCCGGCCGCCCAGCTCAACCTGGCTAATTTCCACCGCCAGCGCCGTCAACTGCAACAGGCGCTTGTTCACTATCAACGCGCCTTGCAGCAGGACCCCGGATTCCTTGCAGCCCGCCTGGAACTCGCCGAGTGGCTGGCAGATGAAAATCGCTTTGACGAAGCCGAACAACTGCTGCGCGCCGGCATGGCAGTTACTGGAAGCAAAGCCGAAGTGCATTACGCATTGGGCGTCCTTCTGGCCCGCCAAGGCAAACGAGAAAGCGCGGTAGAAGAACTGCGTTCGGCCCGAAAATTGAATCCAAACGATCCAGGTATCAGCCGTAGCCTTGAACGGATAGAGGAATACAAATAGCCCAGCAATTGCTTGTCTGGTTCGGTGAACCTTGATAGCCCTACAACCATTTCCGGCTCTTTATATCGCCCCTACATTTCAGCCATGCCATACGATGGCTATCGATGCCACCCGTCTCTTGATGCCACCCGTCTCATAGAATAGCCGATGCATTAGAGTGGCCTGAGTCCGCAGATGCAAAGTAGTCATTCAAATGACGGCTTTCGGGAATGGTTAGCCATCCGCTCCTGGCCGTTTTGAGTCATTGGCCAAACCGTCGAACACTAAACACCCGGCGGGAGCTTGGCGGCCATCATCTTCTTCCGGTCGATCTTGCGGCCGTCGACGATGAAGGTGCCGTCGCCCACGGCGTGAATCGTTCGCCTTTCCTTTCGTTCACTGTCGATGTAGGCGGCGACTGCTTCCAGCACGACGATGTTGTGCTTTTCGATGATGTCGATGACCTTGCACTCGATGTTGGCGAGGCATTCCTTGATCAGGGGCGGCTTGACGAGTTTGGACCGGAGTGGCGTGAGATTGAATCTCGTGAACTTGTCGGTGTCTGCTCCGGAGCACGTACCTATGCCAACGACCGTATCGAGCAGGTCGACGGTGGGAATGGCGATGACGCACTCGCGATGCTTTTGCAGGGCCGCGAAGGAGTGATTCCATTGGCCCGTGGTGATGGCGAATACCGGGGTGAAATCCATCACCATCGTCCACGAGATGGTCATGATGTTGTCTTTCCCGCCGTCATGGGTGGTGACGAGGACGACAGGCCCCGGTTCGATCAGGGTAAAGGCCTTGCTAAGGTTCAATGCTTGCATGGGAGAACCTCCGGTAATCTTGCCTGGCCGGCACGTTCGAGCTTGTAGCTTGCACTCAAAGGATGGTTGGCGCGTCGTCGAGTTCGTTCGGGTTGTCGCCGCTGGCCGGGAAGTGCTGGGCGAGCAGTGTGGTGATGTGCTTGATGGCGTCCACCATCCCGCGTTGGTAATTCCCGATGGCAAACGCGCTTTCCATCTGGCGGCAGATCGCTTCCCATTCGGTGGGTGGGACGAGGGTGGAAATGCCTTTGTCGGCGAGGATTTCGACCCGGCGGTCGACCAGTTGAACATAAACGAGGATGCCGATCGCTTCACGCGTTTCGGCCACGCCGAGCGACTGGAAGAGATTTGCCGCGCGGTCGCGGCAGGTTTCGTTGCGAAGCAGGGCGCGGAGCGGCAGCGGGCCTTCGATGGCGATGCGGATTTCGCCGCGATGCCTGATTTCGGAAGCTTTGACCGCGGCGCCGATGGCTGCCAGATCGTCGGCGCGGAAAGCGCGTCTGGCCCACCAGCCGGGCGATGAAAGGTGTTTGAGCAGGCGTGTCAGCATGGTTTCACCAGTTCCCCGAAGCGCCGCCGCCACCGAATCCACCGCCGCCGCCGGAAAATCCGCCGCCACCCGAGGAGCCGCCGCCAAAGCCGCCGGGGAAGCCGCCTCGACCACCGGAGGACCAGCCTCCACGGCCGAGGCGGATAAAGGAGAGCACGAAGGCGACCAGCGCGGCGCCGCCGGCCAGACCGAGCGAGGCGAAGATGGTCCACGCCAGCCAGCCGGCAATACCGGACACCGCCAGCGAACCAAGGAGGCCGAACATCGAGCGGATGACGCCGGCCATGAAGAAGACGATGAGCAGGAAGGTCAGTGCATCGCCAGTGTCAGTGCCGCTCGCGGCGGTGTGCACGACGGGGGCGGGCAGCGGTTCGCCGCGAATGACCTTGTCGAGCGTCGCCACGGTGGCGCGCAGGCCGCCGGCAAAGTCACCCTCGCGGAAACGCGGCGCCATCTGTTCGGCCACGATGCGCTTGGCAATGGCGTCGGGAATGGCGCCCTCCAGCCCGTAGCCGACTTCGATGCGCATGCGCCGGTCGTTCTTGGCGACGATGACGATTACGCCATCATCAACCCCCTTGCGGCCGATTTTCCATTTTTCAGCCAGCCTGATGCCGAATTGCTCGATGCTTTCCGGCTGCGTCGTCGGCAGCAACACGATGACGATTTGCGCGCCCTTGTCCTTTTCCAGCGCGGCCAGGCTGGCTGTCAGCCCGGCTTTATCCTCGGCCGACAGCGTGCCGGTCAGGTCGGTGACGCGTTCGGTCAGCGCCGGCAGCGCCACCTCGTTGGCGCTCCAGCCGAGCAGCGGCAAGAGCGCGAAACAGAGAGCGGCGAGCCAGCGGAACATCAAGGCTTACTTGGCGGCAGCCGGGGCGTCGAACTTGATGACCGGCGGTGTCGAAATGGCCTTCTCGTCCTCGACCGTGAAGTTGGCCTTGGGCTTGTAGCCCATGACCATGGCCGTCAGGTTGTTCGGGAAGGTGCGCACTGAAATGTTATAGACGCGCACCGTCTCGATGTAGCGGTTGCGGGCCACGGTGATGCGGTTTTCGGTGCCTTCAAGCTGCGCCTGCAAATCACGGAAATTGGCGTCGGCCTTGAGGTTCGGGTAGTTCTCGGCGACCACGAGCAGGCGGGACAGCGCGCCGGAGAGCTCGCCCTGCGCCTTCTGGAATTTGGCGAAGGCGGCCTCGTCATTGATCAGTTCGGGCGTGACTTTCATGCCGGCGACGTTGGCGCGGGCCTCGGTGACGCGGGTCAGCACTTCCTTTTCATGCGCGGCGTAGCCCTGGACGACGGAAACGAGATTGGGGATCAGGTCCGCTCGGCGCTTGTACTGGTTGAGCACCTCGGACCAGGCGGCGTTGACGCCTTCGTCGTTGATCTGGATCTGGTTGTAACCGCAGCCGGAGAGCAGGCTGGCGATGAGGACGAGGATGGAGTAAAGACGAATGCGCATGGAAGTGGCTCCCGAAAAATGGTTCGCGGGACAGCATACCATCGCGATATTTCCGGGCGGGTAAAGTTTGGTCCGCCCTCGCGACTTACACGGTCAACCGGAAATAACAGCCAAAATTGAAATCGCTGCGCGACGGCTTCAGTCCGGTTTGCGGCGCAGCAGATGCATGACGATGAAGGTCAGCACCGCCTCTCCGCGCTGGTTCACCGCCTGATACTTCAGGCGGGCAATGCCGCGATCCGGTTTCGAATTCGACGGCTTGACCTCGAGCACTTCAATTTCGCTGTGCAGCGTATCGCCCGGCCGCACCGGCGCCAGCCAGCGCAACTCGTCGATGCCCGGCGAACCCATGCTCGAGTCGGCCAGCACGCCGGACTGGATGAACAGCCGGAAGCAGATGGCCAGGCTCTGGAAGCCGCTGGCGATCAGCCCGCCATACGGCGAGTCGGCGGCGGCGTTGGCGTCGAGATGGAAGGGTTGCGGGTCGTAGCGCCAGGCGAAGTCGATGATCTCGGCTTCAGTCAGCGTCAGTCCCGGCGAGGTGAAACGCTGGCCGGGAGTGAGGTCGTCGAGAAAGCGGGTGTCCATGTGGGGGCTGTCCTCTCTGTGGCAGGGTTGGTTCAGGGGTTCCGGCACTGAGCAAGCTGCGTGTCGCCAGCCTTGCCGCAGGGGCTCAGGGCACCGGGAACGGGGTGCGGGGTGCCGTGCTTGTCCATGTGGGCGGCCAGCGTGTCCCATTCGAGCACGCCGGTTTTGTCGAGTTTGAGGCGGAGCAGCCAGCCGACTCTGGCTTCCGGGGCGTCGAAGCCGTCGAAGACGAAGTTGCCGAGGCTGTAGATGATCGGCTTGCCCTGATAGACGTCGGCACCTTGCGTCACGTGCGGGTGGCTGCCGACGACCATGCTGGCGCCTTCGTCGATCATGCGCCGGGCGAAGCTTTGCAGGCGCGGGCTGGCGGCCGGATCGTATTCCCAGCCCCAGTGCATGAAGGGAATGATGAGGTCGGCGCCGGCCGCCTTGGCGGCGCGGATGTCGCTGATCACGTGATCGTCCTCGCTCCATGCCGTGCCCGGCGTGTTGGCACCGGCTTCGAAGGCGCGGGGGGCGAATTCGTTGTAGCCGAGGACGGCGATCTTGAGGCCCCGGCGTTCGATCCACAACGGCTTGTGGGCCTCGACGAGGTTCTTGCCGGCGCCGAAATGGGCGATGCCGGCCGTGTCGAGGCGCTGCATGGTTTCGAGCAGGGCGGCATTGCCGTAGTCGCCAACGTGGTTGTTGGCCAGCGTGACGGCGTCGAAGCGGCCTTTCATGACGCGCAGCGTGCGCGGGTGGGCGCGGAAGGTGTAGGGCTTGCCGGCGAGGCGCTTGCCACTTCCGGCGACCGAGGTTTCGAGGTTGGCAATGCGGTAGTCGGCGGCCTTGAGGATTTTGGCGAAAGGGGCGAGCGGGTCACCGCACCGGGCGATGAGCCGGCCGGGGCCGTCGTCGAGCATGACGTCGCCGGCGAAAATGAGCGTCATTGGCTCGGCGTGAACGGTGGTGGCGAACAGGAAGGCCGTTGCCACGGTCAACCGGAAAAATCGGCTCATTTTGAAATGCCCTCGCGCAGCTCGCACCAATAGTCGAGGACGAGGCCGTAGCGCGGTTCGTAGGCGTGGTTCAGTCCGGTGAAGCCGTAGCGGCCGGCGTTGACCGGCGGGTAGGCGTAGGTTGCCTGATGGATGGGCGGACGGCCGTCGACGTCCTTGTGGTGGGCGTAGGTGTACAGCTTGATGCTGGCGAGATCGGCCGGCTCGGTGCGAAAAACGATGCGGAACTGCAGATAGGAGCCGAAGTCGGTCGGCGCCACGGTGTAAGGCGAGGCGGTGGGGCGAGCTTCGACGATCGTGGTCGCCCCGCCGTAGCTGACGTGACAGCTTACCGTTTCGTCTGTCGTGGCATGGGCTGCAGAGCATAGTAGCAAGGCGCCGGCCAGCGCCCAGCCGCGGCGCTTAGCGTGCCGTGACACGGGGTGCCGGTTTGAGCACGATGTCGACCGGAACCGGTTGGCCATTCTGGATGGCCGGCGCGGGTTTGGCGCTGGCGAACAGCAGCTTGCCGCCGGCCTCGATACGCGCACTGACGGTGGCCCTGGCTTTTTTCCCCATCAGGTCGCGGTCGACCGTCGCGCTGAAGGGAATCGGCACTTGGGCGCCGTTCAGTTCGTAGCGCTGATCGGCCAGCGTCCGCTGGCCGGACTGGATGCGAATCTTGAGTATGGCGTTTGGCGGCAGGGCGATGCGGGCAAGGTAGCTGACCGTGCCGGTAATATCGATGAAGCTGCTGGCCGCCGCTGGCCGCGCTGCGGCCTGTGGCATGACCGGCGCTGTGTTGCCGCGCGAGCAACGGCGCAGGTTGCCCTTGCCGTCTTCGAAAATGGCGTCGTCGCCCTTGGTGGCCAGACGAATGTCGCCGCTGCGATACAGCGCGCCGGACGCGGCCGGCACTTGCGGCAGGACAACTGCTTGGTCGGCGAAATGGAGCGCGGCCTGCGGTCGGCCAGACAAATCGGCCGAGAATGAAATGTCGATGCGGCTGTTGTTGTCGCAGGTGTAGGCAACGCGTTCGTCTTCGGCGAAGGCGCACAAAGGCACGAGCAATGCCAGCAGCAGTGCCGACAGGGAGCGGAGGTTCATGGGGTTTCCGGTTTGGGGAGAGGAATCCAGTGCCCGTCGATCAATCCTTCGATGGGCTGGAAGGCCGATTTGTAGGCCATTTTTCGGCTTTCGGCAATCCAGTAGCCGAGGTACAGGTAGGGCAGACCGAGCGCGGCACACTGGGCGGCTTGCCACAGGATGTTGTAGGTGCCGAAACTGGCGTTCGGGACATCCGGATCGTAAAAGGTGTAGACCGACGACAGGCCGTCGTCGAGGACGTCGATCAGGCTCACCATGCGCACGACGCTGTTCTCGGAAAACTCGATCAGGCGTGTGTCGACGCGGCTTTGCAGGAGGAACTGGGCGTACTGGTCGTGGCTGTCTTCGTCCATGCCGCCGCCGGGGTGGCGGGCCTGCTGGTAGCGGTTGTAGAGCAGGTAATGCTCTTCGTAGTAGAGCAGCGGCAGCTCGCGGGCGCGCAGGTTGGCGTGGTGCTTTGAGGCCCGCCGCTGGCTGCGGTTGGGCTGCAGCTCGGCGACCGGCAGGCGCACCGGCACGCAGGCCTGGCATTGGTCGCAATGCGGCCGGTAGGTGAAGATGCCGCTGCGCCGGAAACCGGCCCGAACCAGGGTGCTGTAGATTTCGCTGTCGATCAGGTGGGCCGGCGTCGCCACCTGCGAACGTGCCTCGCGGTCGGGCAGGTAGCTGCACGGATAGGGCGAGGTCGCGTAGTACTGGAGCAGCGAGAAGGGCAGTTCGGCGTCGTCAGGCTGGGCCATGGCTACCACGCGAGATCGAGTTGATCGGCAGACCAGTGGGCGCGCGACGACTCGGCCACGGTCAAGGCCGATAGCCGGGTCAAAAAGGCATCGCGCGGAATTTCGCGGCCGCCGAGCGAGGCGAGGTGGTTGGTATGCATCTGACAATCAATCATGCCGTATTGGTTGGCCACAAGATAACGCACGAGATGGGCAAAGGCGACCTTCGAGGCATCGGTTCGATGGGAAAACATCGATTCGCCGTAGAACATGCGGCCGATGGCCAGCCCGTAAAGACCGCCGACCAGCGTGTCTCCCTCGTAGGTTTCGACCGAATGCGCCCAGCCAAGTTCATGTAGCCGGCAATAGGCATCCTTCATCTCGTCGGTTATCCAGGTGCCGTCCTGGCCGGTCCGCGGCGTCGTCGCGCAGGCGTCCATGACGCCGGGAAAACCGGTGTCGAAGCGCACCGTGAATTTACCGGCGCGTAGCGTTTTCCGGAGCGAACGGGTCAGCCGGAATTCGTCGGGAAAAAGCACCATGCGTGGATCGGGCGAATACCAGAGCGGCAAGCCATTGACCGTCCCCCACGGGAATATTCCCTGGTGGTAGGCGTTGAGCAGTCGGTCGGGCTGAAGGCCGCCACCGACAGCGAGCAGGCCGCCCATTTCTTCCCGGGCCATGGCGACCGGTGGAAAAAGGTCGTGCGGGCCGAGAAACGGAATCATGCGTGATTATGCAAAATCAGCTGGCGCTGCTATTGGCCAGCCAGGTAATCGGCTTGGCTTGCTGTTCGAGCTTGATCTCGCAGGCTGGGTCGGCACATTCCTCGTGCTTCATGAAGGCGATGACGTGGTCAGCATCAAGCCGGATGCCGATCTTTTCGCCCAGCGCATGATTATGGTGCGACGGAACCAGCGACAAAACCTGCGTGCCGCTGGCCAGGCGCAGCGTGTACAGAATGTCGGCGCCGCGGAAAGCCTTGTGCAACACCTCGGCCTGCACGGCGCTGGTGTCGTCATGAACGATATCGTCCGGGCGCAACAGCACATCGACCTTGCAACCGTTGTCGCAGGCCGTGCAGGTTTCATTGCACTCGACCGGCGTATCGGACGTCAGCGTACCCAGTTCCATGCGCACGCTGTTGTTGTCACCGACCGTGCCGGTAACCAGCACGCCCTGACCGATGAAGTCGGCAACGAAACGGTTGGCCGGGCGGTGATACAGGTTGTAGGGCACATCCCATTGCTGGATGCGGCCTTCGTACATGATGCCGACCTCGTCGGCCATGGCGAAAGCCTCATGCTGGTCATGCGTGACCATGACCGCCGTCGATCCCTCGCGCTTGAGAATTTCGCGTACCTCCGCTGACAGCCGTTCGCGCAGCCCGACGTCGAGGTTGGAAAACGGCTCGTCGAGCAGGATCAGTTCCGGCCGTGGCGCCAGGGCGCGAGCGAGCGCAACGCGCTGTTGCTGGCCGCCGGAAAGCTCGTGCGGAAACTTGCTGCCCTGACCATGCAGACCCACTGTCGCCAGCAGTTGGCGGACGCGCAGATGGGCGTCCTCGCCGGGATTGCGACCGAGGCCGAAGGCAACGTTCGCTTCAACGGAAAGATGGGGAAACAGCGCGTAATCCTGAAAAACCATGCCGATCCGCCGCTTCTCGGGCGAAACGCGCTGCCCGGCCTGGCTGACGACTTTGCCATGCAGCCGGATTTCGCCACCGGCGATGTCCTCGAACCCGGCGATGCAACGCAGCAAGGTCGTCTTGCCGCAGCCGGATGGGCCGAGCAGGCAGGCGATGCTGCCGGCTTCGAGCTGGAAGTTAACGCCGTCGACGACGGTGTGCTTGCCGTAGCGCTGGACGACGCCATTTAGTTCAAGTTGGGCCATAGGTGGTCGATTATAATTCGCATTCACACTCATGCGCACCGCCCAATATTCCCCTCTGCTGACGGTTGGAATCGTCGTCGCCCTGCTCGCTGGTTTGCCGGTGGCCAGCGTCGGCCTCAATATTTTTGTCGGTGGCACCAGCGCCACCTGGTCGCATCTGGCCGACACCGTTCTTTCCGAATACATCGCCAATTCGCTGTGGCTTTGCCTCGGTGTCGGGTGCGGCGTCGGCATCGTCGGCGTGGCGACGGCTTGGCTGACGGCCATGCACGAGTTCCCTGGCCGGCGCTTCTTCGAATGGGCCATGGTCTTGCCACTGGCTGTCCCTGCCTATGTCATGGCCTACGTTTACACCGATTTCCTGCAGTTCGTCGGTCCGGTGCAGACCTTCCTGCGCGACATTTTTGGATGGGAGCATGGCGACTACTGGTTTCCGGATATCCGCACGCTACCCGGCGCCATACTGATGTTCATCTGCGTGCTTTACCCCTACGTTTATCTGCTTGCCCGCACCGCTTTTCTCGAACGCGCCAGCGGCATGCTCGAAGCGGCGCGAACGCTGGGCATGGGCCCGTGGCGAGGCTTCTTCGCCGTATCCCTGCCGCTCGCCCGGCCAGCCGTCGTGGCCGGTATTGCCCTGGCGCTCATGGAAACGCTGGCCGACTATGGCACCGTCGCCTATTTCGCTGTCAATACCTTCACCACCGGCATCTATCGCGCCTGGTTCTCGCTCGGCGATCGTGTCGCAGCTGCCCAACTGGCCGCCATGCTGCTTGCCTTCGTGCTCTTCCTGCTCGTGGCCGAGCGCACCTCGCGAGGCAGGGCGCGCTATCACAACACGACCGGGCGCAATCGTCCGATGGCTGGCGCACAGTTGCACGGCTTGTCAGGCTGGCTGGCGACGCTGACCTGTGCCGTACCGTTGCTGCTCGGTTTCGTTCTGCCAGCAATCCTGCTGCTCAAAATGGCCCTGACCGAAGGCGATGCCCAGTTCGGTGAACGTTTTCTGGTGCTTGCCCGCAACAGTTTCGTGCTGGCCGGCGTGACGGCTGCCATCGCGGTCCTGCTTGCCTTGCTCATGGGCTACGGCGCTCGCCTGTCGAAAACGACCTTCGCCAACGGCTTGAACCGGCTCGTCGGTCTGGGCTACGCCGTACCGGGGGCTGTCATCGCTGTCGGTGTGTTGATTCCCGTGACGCGTCTCGACAATTGGCTGGCCGGGCAATGGGCGCAATGGTTCGGCCACAACCCCGGTCTGCTGCTGACCGGCGGCATCGCCGCCCTGATCTACGCTTATCTTGTGCGTTTTCTCGCGGTCGCCTTGCACACGGTTGAGTCCAGCCTGGCCAAGATTACGCCGAACATGGATGACGCAGCGCGCAGCCTGGGGCTGGGCCAGGGCGAAACCCTGCGCCGGGTGCATATGCCGATGTTGCGCGGCAGTCTGCTGACGGCGGGCTTGCTGGTCTTCGTCGATGTGATGAAGGAATTGCCGGCGACACTGGTCATGCGGCCCTTCAATTTCGATACCCTGGCCACGCAGGCCTACACGCTGGCTTCGGATGAGCGGCTGGCCGAGGCATCGACGGCGGCCTTGGCCATCGTGGCGGTTGGCTTGCTGCCGCTGATCGCCCTGTCGCGGCAGATTACAGCAGCACGCCGGCGCTAGCTGACTTTCTTCAGTTCTGCCTGGGGCCTGGCAGTCCGCTAGCGCTTCTCTGGCGCCTGTGCCGAAACGTTCTGGTTCTCGTCTTCTTCCAGGAAAAGCAAGTCCATGCTCAGCAGGCTGGTATCCGTCCCGAACTGAGTCGGCGTATCTGCTTCGTTGGTCGCGAGCGGCAAATCGGAAGACGAAAATTCAATGAGGTTGCCAAGCTTGCCGTCTGGAGGCGGCGGAATGGTCGCTTCACCAGTTGGTTGAGCGATGACGCAAGATGAAAATTCGACTATGTTGTCCTGCTTAGTCTCGGCGGAAGTAATGACTTCTTCCGGCAAGGGGATGATCGGCGCATCCTGAAGTAGCGATGGGATGGCCATGCCATCGGTTGGCATGGCGCCTTTTTGCAGCAACAGATCAACAATGTCCTGGTGTTTTTTTCTTAATGCCAGGCGCAACGGCGCGGCCGGCCCATCACTGGCCATGGCGTTTGGATTGGCGCCGCAATTAAGCAACTCCCGAACGATCGCGAGGTTGCCCTCAAAACAGGCAGTACGCAACGGCAGACCACTACAACCATGCATGTCGGGCATTTCGATGTCTTCGCCATCGTCCAGTGCATTGAGCACCCCGCTCAAGCTGCCAGCGCGGATTGCATCGATCAGTTTATTCGTTGTGAAACCTTTGAAGGTCATATTCCAGTTTGTTCCATAAGCCCCGGGAATTGTAGGTAATTGCCGGGGCTTTGGCGAGAACTGGCGTTATTTGAAACCGGCCCGGTCGAAGATAATCTGGGCCTTGGTCTGATACATGGCTAGCTCCTTGACCGGTAATTTGTCGGCCTTGAATTTGCCCATGGCGTCCAGCGCCGGATTTGCCACTTTGACGCTGTCGACCGCAGGCCATTCGTTATTGCCATCGGCGAAATAGCGCTGGGCCTGATCTGAGGCCAGATATTCGAGGAACTGGACGGCTGCTTCGCGATGCGGCGCCGTTTTCAGCACGCCGCCACCGGAGACGTTGATGTGAGTGCCGTTTCCGCTCTGGTCAGGCCAGACGATGCCGACCTTTTCCATCATTTTGAGCTCTTCCATCTTGGTTGAGCGGAGCAGGCGAGCGACGTAGTAGGTGTTTGAAATCGCTACACCACATTCACCGGCGGCAACTGCCTTGATCTGGTCGGTATCGCCGCCTTTAGGGGCGCGGGCGAAATTCGCGACCATGCCGCGGGCCAACTCTTCCGCCTTGGCTTCACCTTGATGGGCGATGATCGATGCCATCAGCGACAGGTTGTAAGGGTGCGAGCCAGAGCGTGAACAGAACTTGCCCTTCAGCTTCGGATTGGCCAGGTCGGCGTAATTCTGGACATCTTCCGGTTTGACGGCGAGCTTGTTGTACACGATTACCCGGGCCCGCGTCGAAAACGAAAACCAGTCGTCGGTACGCAAGTGGGCCGGGATGCGCGATTCGAGCTGTTTGGAGGAAACAGGGGAAAACAGGCCGAGTTCATGGGCTTTGGCCAGCCGGGCTGCATCGACCGTCAGGAATATATCGGCCGGGCTGTTAGCGCCTTCGTTCTTGATACGCTCAAGCAGCTCGTCTTCCTTGCCTTCAATCCGGTTGATCTTGATGCCGGTCTGCTGAGTGAAGTTGGCGTAGAGCGCCTCATCGGTCTGGTAGTGGCGGGCGGAATAAAGATTAAGTATTTTTTCCTGGGCAAACGCAGGGCAGGCAACGGTGAAGGTTGCGGCGGCGATCAGGGCTGGCATCAGCTTCATGCAGGAACTCCGGCTGGATATGAGAATGGATCCACTTTACCGGCTGCAACGCGAGTTGTAAATGAGAACGATTATCTTCTTGTGGCGTAAAAAAAGCGGCTGGCCAGCCGCTTTTGTTTAATTACCTTCGAGAATTCGTCGTGCCCCGTTGTAGCGCGCCATCCAGTAGCTGCTTTCCATGTTCTCGACGCGAACTTCAGCGCCAGTGCGGGGAGCATGCAGGAAGTGGTTGTCGCCAAGGTAAATGCCGACGTGCGAGAAGGTGCGACGCATCGTGTTGAAAAATACCAGATCGCCCGGTTTCAACTGGCTGGCGTCAACTTGCTGACCGACTTCGCTCATTTCGCGGGCTGTGCGCGGCAGGCTGGCGCCGATGCTGTCCTTGAACACGAGTCGGACGAAACCACTGCAGTCGAGACCACTGCTTTCGTCATTGCCACCGAGGCGGTAGCGCACGCCAACCAGCTTGAGGCCTTGCAGGATGACATCCTGAGCTGCGTTGGTGTAACGTTCAAAAAACGACTGTTGCTCTTCCGGTTTGCGAATTGAATCTGCTGCAGACGACGCACCGACCCCGCCGAAGAGCAGCGAGGAGGCGAGCAGAAATGAAACCAGTACTTTATGCATAGCCGCGGAATATATTTGAAAACCAGTCAGCTGTAAAGACGACGAAAATTCAGCATCTGCAACTATGTTCATAGTCCGTAATTATGAATACAATTTCGTTCCCGAGGCGCGAGGCAAACATGGATTCCTTCAAGGCACTGCTGATTGAAGAATGCGATGGCAAGGTGAGCAGTGGCTTCGTCCAGATGGACGAAGGCCGGCTTGATGCCGGAAATGTCACCATCAAGGTTGCTTATTCGAGCATCAATTACAAGGATGCACTGGCAGCGACAGGCGCAGGAAAGATCATCCGGCGTTTCCCCTGTGTCGGCGGCATCGATCTCTCCGGTACGGTCATTGAGAGCGGTGATGCGCGCTTCAAGCCGGGCGATCAGGTGATTGCCACGAGCTTCGATATCGGCGTCGCGCACCACGGCGGCTATGCCGAATTCGCCCGGGTGCCGGGTGAGTGGGTGGTGCCTTTGCCGGCAGGCCTGTCTCTCTATGATGCGATGGCTCTGGGTACTGCCGGGTTCACCGCAGCGCTGGCCATCGTCCGCATGGAAGAAAACGGTTTGCGCCCGAGCAAGGGGCCGGTCATCGTCACCGGCGCGACTGGCGGCGTCGGCAGTCTGGCTGTCGATATGCTGGCCAGGATCGGCTATCACGTGGTGGCACTGACCGGTAAGGAAAGCGAAGCGGATTACTTGCTTGGTCTTGGCGCTGCCGAGGTCATGCTGCGCCAGAGTCTGGACCTGTCGAAGATCAGGCCGCTGGATCGGGCGCGCTGGGCGGGGGCGGTGGACAATCTCGGGGGAGATGTTCTGGCCTGGATTGCCAGCACCATGGAGCAGGGGGGCACCATTGCCAGCATCGGACTGGCGGCCAGCATGTCGCTGAACACGACGGTAGCGCCCTTTATCCTGCGCGGGGTTTCCTTGCTTGGTGTCGACTCGGGTTATATCCGGGAACCTTATCGGAGCGGTGTCTGGCAGCGTCTGGCAAGTGATTTGCGCCCCCCTCATTTGGCCGCCATGTCGCGCCGGATTCCGTTTGACGATCTGCCGGCTACCTTCGGCGAATACATTGCGGGACGGGCCAAGGGTCGCGTGGTCGTGGATATTGGCGGAGGCTGACGTGGCCGAGTTGCCGCGCATCCTGATTGTCGATGACTCGCGGGTGGTCAGAATATCGCTCATTCAGCATTTGAAGGGGCAGTACGAGGTGCGCGAAGAAGGCGACGGCGAGGCGGCCTGGCAGACGCTGGTGCTCGATCATTCCATCCGTGCCGTGATTTCCGATTTGCAGATGCCGAAGCTCAATGGTTATGAGTTGCTGGAACGCGTCCGTACATCAAAGCTCAGACGCCTGCAGCAATTGCCGTTCATTTTGGTGTCCGGTGAGGAAACCGAGGAGGAGCGCGCCAAGGCCAAGGCGATGGGGGTTTCCGATTTCGTCACAAAAGGCGCCGGATGTACGGAACTTTTGACCCGCTTGAACAACTTGCTTGTCTTGACCGAGGCCAAGGAACATCTTGATGCCGGTCGCGAGCAAATGGTTCAGGATCCGGTGAGCGGCCTGTTCACCAAGAAATATCTGGAACTGCAGGCGGCCCAGGCCATGTCGCATGCCACGCGGCATGGTGTCGATGTCAGCGTGATGGTGCTTGGCTTCGATGGTTACGAAAAGATGTGCGAGCGGCTTGGGAGTCAGGTTGCCGAGGAAGTAGGCAACCGCTTTGCCAGGATGCTGGGCGGCAAGATGCGTCAGGAAGACAGTCTTGGTCATTTTGGTGCCGGGCAGTATTCGGTTGTTTCGCCGGGAACCGCGCCGGCGTTCTGTGCGACCTTTGCCGAACGGGTGCGCGAGGCGGTCGAGGTGGCGCGTTTGTCCGTTCAGGGGCAGACCGTCGCGTTGACGGTCAGTGTCGGTCTGGCCAGTGTCCCGACCGATTTGGTGACTTCTGCCGGGGCCTTGCTCGACCTGGCCGGGGAGCGCATGCATGCTGCCATGCAGGCGGGCGGGAACCGAACGGAATCGGGTGGCGTGTCGCCTGCGTCGCGGCCGATTTCGATCCATCACGCGCTGGAGTTGCTGGCCGCCCGTCGCGCGGCGCCGGTGATTCCGCATCTGCCATCGTTGGCGGAGCGCTTGCTCCCATTGATGCGCTTGATGAATCAGGAAATGGGGCTGGCTTTGCCGGTCGCTGAGATTGAGAAACTTTTGTGCGAACGGAAAATGAAAAATGACTAATCCGTTCTTTGTGTTGAGTTGTGCAGGAAAACCTAGCTAGAGGGAGTTTTATGGCGACGTACAAGGAGTTTCACCAGTATTCCATCGAAAAACCGAACGAGTTTTGGACCGAGCAGGCCCAACTCGTGGATTGGAAGGAGCCGTTCACCCAGGTGTGCGACTATTCCCGTCCGCCGTTTGCCAAATGGTTCGTCGGTGGCAAGACCAATCTGTGCCACAACGCGGTTGACCGTCATGCGGCCAAGCGCCCGAACGATCGTGCGCTGATCTTCATTTCGACTGAAACCGACGAGGAAACGGTTTACAGCTTCGCTGAACTGCAGCGCGAAATCGAACGCATGGCGGCGATTTACCAGAGCCTCGGCGTCAAGAAGGGCGACCGCGTCCTGATTTACATGCCGATGATTGCCCAGGCGACCTTCGCCATTCTGGCCGCAACCCGTATCGGCGCCATCCACTCGGTGGTGTTCGGCGGCTTTGCTTCTGGTTCGCTGGCAACCCGCATCGACGATGCCAAACCGACGCTGATCGTTTCTTCCGACGCCGGCATGCGTGGTGGCAAGGCTGTGCCGTACAAGCACCTGCTCGATGAAGCCATCGATCTGGCCGAACACAAGCCGGCCAAGGTGCTGATGGTCGATCGTGGCCTGGACAAGGCTTTCAACAAGGTTGCCGGTCGCGACGTCGACTACGCTACCGAGCGCGCCAAGTTCATGGATGCCAAGGTGCCGTGCGAATGGCTGGAGTCGTCCGAGCCGTCCTACATCCTCTACACTTCGGGCACGACCGGCAAGCCGAAGGGCGTGCAGCGTGACACCGGCGGCTACGCCGTGGCCCTGGCCTCGTCGATGAAGCACATCTATTGCGGTGGCGAGGGCGAGACCTTCTTCTCGACCTCGGACATCGGCTGGGTGGTCGGTCACTCCTACATCATCTACGGCCCGCTGATCGCCGGCATGGCCACCGTGATGTATGAAGGCACGCCGCTGCGTCCGGACGCCGGCATCTGGTGGCAGATCGTCGAGAAGTACAAGGTCACCGTGATGTTCTCGGCACCGACCGCCGCCCGTGTGCTGAAGAAGCAGGACCCGGCCTTCATGCACAAGTACGACCTGTCGTCCCTGAAGCACGTCTTCATGGCTGGCGAGCCGCTCGACCAGCCGACCCACGAGTGGTTCATGACCGAACTGCAGAAGCCGGTCATCGACAACTACTGGCAGACCGAAACCGGCTGGCCGATGCTGGCCGCGCTGCCGGGCGTCGAGAAGACCCCGATCAAGTACGGTTCGCCGTCCTTCCCGGTCTACGGCTACAACCTGCAGATCTTCCGCGAAGACGGTTCTATCTGCGGCGCCAACGAAAAGGGTATCGCTGCCGTCATCCCGCCGCTGCCGCCGGGCTGCCTGTCCACCGTCTGGGGTCAGGACGACCGTTTCGTGTCGACCTACTTCACGCTGTTCAAGGAACCGCTGGTTTATTCCTCCTACGACTGGGCGATCAAGGACGAGGACGGTTACTTCACCATCCTCGGCCGTACCGATGACGTGATCAACGTGGCCGGTCACCGTCTGGGTACCCGTGAAATCGAGGAAGCCATCCAGAACCATCCGGCGATTGCCGAAGTGGCCGTGGTTGGCGTCGAGGACAAGCTCAAGGGGCAAGTGCCGATGGCGTTCGCCGTCGTCAAGGATGCTTCCAAGGTCGCTACGCCGGAACTCGTCAAGGCGCTGGAGAAGGAAGTGTTCGGCACGGTCGACAGCATTCTGGGGGCCATTGGCCGTCCGGCTCGCGTCCATTTCGTGACCGGTCTGCCCAAGACCCGTTCCGGCAAGATGCTGCGCCGTTCGCTGCAAGCGCTGGCTGAAGGCCGTGATCCGGGCGATCTGACCACCATCGACGATCCTTCGACGCTGGAACAGATCAAGAACGCGCTGGCCAGCTAAGCGTCGCTCTTCCTGATCAAGCCCGTCAATGCAAGTTGGCGGGCTTTTTTTTGTCCGCGCATTTGAATTTTGGCCATTTTTTCCGGTTGACCGTGGAAGTCGGGCCTATTGACGGCGTTAAATCCGGCGTCACAATCCGTCCTTGGCGCGGGTGGTAGAATGCCCGCCAATTCAAGCATTCTGTGGCTTTAGCAAAATGATTTACGAAACCGTCGCCGCCGTCGATCTGGGGTCCAACAGCTTCCGTCTGCAGGTCGGGCGGGTGGTGGATAACCAGATCTATACGCTGGATTCCATGAAGGAACCGGTTCGCCTGGCCTCCGGCTTGATGCCGGACAAGCGACTCGATGCGCCGGCCCAGGCCCGCGCCCTGGATGCGCTGCGCCGCTTCGGCGAACGCTTGGGCGGCTTGGACAAGGGGGCGGTGCGGGTCGTGGCGACCAACACGCTGCGGGTTGCCAAAAACGCTTACGAATTCCTGCCGCTGGCCGAAGAGGCGCTCGGCTTCCCCATCGAAATCATTGCCGGTCGCGAGGAAGCTCGCCTGATTTACATCGGCGCCTCGCACTCCTTGCCGTCGGCCGCCCACAAGCGCCTGATCATCGACATCGGCGGTGGCTCCACCGAATTCATCATCGGCAAGCGCCATGAGCCGCAGCTCATGGAGTCGCTGTACATGGGCTGCGTCAGCTACACGATGCGCTTTTTTCCGGACCGCAGGATCGACCGCAAGCGCCTGCGCGAGGCGCAGGTGGCGGCAGCCAAGGAAATCGAGCTGATCGCTGCCGATTACCAGCGTCTGGGCTGGAAGGAAGCCATCGGCTCTTCGGGTTCGGCGCGGGCGATTGCCGATGTGCTCGAACTGAATGGCCTGAACCCGAATAACGAAAGCGGCATCACGCGCGTCGGGCTGGAAAAGCTGTGCAATCTGCTCATCAAGGCCGGTTCGGCCGAAGCGCTCGATCTGCCAGGGGTCAAGGGCGACCGCCTGCCGGTGTTTCCGGGGGGCGTCGCCATCATGTCGGCGATTTTCGAAGAACTCGACCTCGAGCGGATGTCCTACGCCGATGGCGCCTTGCGCCTGGGCGTGCTCTACGACCTGCTGGGGCGTTTTCATCATCACGACATGCGCGACTCGACCGTCGCCCAGTTTCGCCGGCGTTATCAGGTCGAAGGCGACCAGGTCGAGCGTGTCGAAGCCACGGCGCTGTCAGCGCTGACTCAGTTGTTCGACGGTGCGCCGAGCGAGGCTGACGCCCTGTTCCTGTCGTGGGCCTGCCGCCTGCATGAAATCGGGATTTCCGTAGCGCACAATGCCTATCACAAGCATGGCGCCTACATCCTGACCTACGCCGACATGCCGGGCTTCTCCAAGAAGGATCAGGCGCGCCTGGCCATGGTGGTGCTCGGCCATCGCGGCAAACTCGAGAAGCTGGGCGCGATTCCTGCGCTCGACAGCGCATGGGACCTTATTTTCTGCCTGCGTCTGGCCGTGCTGCTGCACCGGACGCGCGATGACCGGGCTATCCCGGCCTGGCGCGTCAGCCGCAGCGAAAACGGCTATGTCATCGAAGTGCCCGCCGACTGGCTGGCGGCCAATCCGTGGACCGCCGCCGCTTTTGGCGAAGAAGCCGGCGTCTGGAAGCCGCTTGGGCGGGACTATATCCTGCACTCGAAACCGACAAGGAAGATCGCATGAGCCAATCCCCGCGCTTGCTGGTCGAGCCGGGGAGAGTGGTGCTGTCCGGTTGCTGGACGCTGGCCGAAATGCTGCCGCAATTGCCGGCGCTGCAGGCAGATCTGGCAGCGTGCTCAAGCAGCATCGAACATTGGGATTTGTCGGCGGTAACGCGACTCGATAGTGCCGCGGCCGTGCTGTTGTGGCGGACCTGGGGCGCGAGCTGGCCGCCTGGGCTGGTCGCTGACGATTTGCACCGGCAAGTGCTGCTACGCGTTGCCGAATTGCCGCGGGACATCCCCGAGCAGGCCAGGCCAAGGGTGCGCTTCCCTGAATGGGTTGGGGCCTTGCTGTTCAAGGCGCTGGGCAACCTGCGCGGCATGATTGCCCTGTTTGGCCAGTTGCTCCTCGATGTGGGCTACCTTGTCCGCCATCCGCAGGATGTGCCGTGGAAGGAATTCACCGCCAACGTCTACAAATCGGGGGCGCAGGCGCTGGCCGTCACGGCGCTGGTCGGCTTCCTGATCGGCGTGACCATCAGCTACCTTTCCGCGCTGCAGCTCAAGAGCTTTGGCGCCGACCTGTTCATCGTCAATATCCTCGGCATCTCGATCATTCGCGAACTGGGTCCGGTGCTCGTTGCCGTGCTGGTGGCCGGGCGCTCCGGGTCGGCGATGACGGCGCAGATCGGCGTCATGCGAGTCACCGAGGAAATCGATGTGCTGTCCACGATGGGCATCTCGCGCAGCATTCGTGTCGTTTTACCCAAGATTTTCGGGTTGACCGTGGCAATGCCCCTGCTTGTGCTGTGGACCTCGGCCGTAGCGCTCTTCGGCGGCATGCTGGCTGCGCTGCTCCAGCTCGATCTGTCTCTGATCTATTTCCTCGACAACCTGCCGCGGGCCGTGCCGGTGGCCAATCTGGTCATTGGCCTGAGCAAGGGCGTCGTCTTCGGTTTCGTCATCGCGGTCGTAGCCTGCCATTTCGGCCTGCACGTCAAACCCAATACCGAAAGCCTGTCGGCCAACACGACGAGCGCCGTGGTGACGGCGATCACCACGGTCATCCTTTTCGACGCCATTTTCGCCGTGTTCACCCGGCATGTCGGGGTGCCGCAGCTATGACCCGGCCGGCCGTCATCGAACTGAATGGCGTTGGTGCCAGTTTTCGAGGCAGGACGGTCCATCGTGATCTGTCGCTGCGCGTGGAGGAGGGCCAGATCGTTGGTTTGCTTGGCGGTTCGGGCAGCGGCAAGACTACCTTGTTGCGCGAAATTCTTGGCCTGTTGAAGCCGGACTCCGGTAGCGTTCGCCTTTTCGGCGTCGATCTCAATGAGCCCGATGTCAGGATGCAGCGCAACCTGCGCCGGCGTCTCGGCATGCTGTTTCAGCATGGCGCCCTGTTTTCGGCCTTGTCGGTGTTCGACAATATTGCCTTTCCGTTGCGCGAACTGCGCTGCCTCGACGCCGACTGGATTCGCCGCCTGGTTCATCTCAAGCTGGCGATGGTCGGGCTGGAACCCAATCACGGCAAACTGATGCCAGCCGAACTCTCCGGTGGGATGGTCAAGCGCGTTGCCCTGGCTCGCGCCCTGGCGCTCGAGCCTGAACTGTTGCTGCTCGATGAGCCGACCGCCGGCCTCGATCCTGATCGTAGCCAGAACTTTGTCGAACTTGTCGGCGACCTGCAGCGCGAACTCGGCCTGACCGTCGTCATGGTCACCCACGACCTCAACACGCTGGCCGGGCTGGCCACACACGTTGCCGTGCTGGCCGATCAGCACATCATCGCCTTCGGCCCGAAAGCCGAAGTCATGACCGTCGATCACCCTTTTGTTACCGGCTTTTTTGGCGCAGACCGCCGGAAGCTGCTTTAATTGGCATCCATGGAAAACAAGTCCTACGCTTTTGCCGCCGGTATCTTCGCTCTACTTCTCGGCGCCGCCGCACTTCTGGCTGTGTATTGGCTGAGCGGGAGCAAGGATTCGGCGCACGACTACATCGTCGTCACCAAGCAGAACATCGGCGGCCTCAATCCGCAGGCGCAGGTGCGCTATCGTGGCATCCGCGTCGGCAAGGTCAGCGACATCCGCCTCGACCCCGAGGACTACAGCAACATTCTGGTGACCATCTCGGTCAACGATGACGTGCCGCTGACCCGCGGTACCGTGGCCAAACTCAACTATCAGGGCGTTACCGGGCTGGCTCATATTCTCCTGCTCGAAACTGGAAAGGACAGCGAGGCCCTCGTCCCCAACGACGACCAGCCGCCGCGTATCACGATGATTCCGTCCCTGCTCGAAGAACTGGGTGAAACCGGCATGGCCACGCTCAAGCAGGCGCGCCAGTTGATGAGCAGTGCCAATGCCGTGCTCGACGACGAAAATCGTGCGCACCTGAAAGCCACCCTGGTCAATCTTGAAGCAGCTTCCGGCAACATGAAGCCAGTTCTGGAGAACCTCAATACGACGCTGCTGCAAGTCAAAAAACTGCTCGACGACCGCAACATCAGGAATCTGTCGCAAGCGGCCGGAGAGGTTCAGCCCCTGCTTGCCGACACCCGCATCCTGATCGGCAAGATGCAGGTGGCGACCGACAAGCTCGATGTGGCCATTGGTGATGCCTCGGCTGGCGGAACATCGGCGCTGATGCCGCGCCTCAATGAACTGGCGACTGATTTTTCGCAGACTTCGCGCCAGTTGAGCCGGGTTCTTCGTGTTCTCGAAGATACGCCGCAAGGCCTGGTTTTCGGTGCGCCAGCCCAGGTGCCCGGCCCGGGGGAGGCCGGCTTCAATGCGGCTGGGGAGAAATAGGATGCGCTGGCTGGCTGGCCTGTTTTTTTGTTGCCTGCTTTCAGGTTGTTTCACGGCAGGCAAGCGCGGTGGCGACACGCCGCTGGCGATTTATGATTTGGGTCCGACGCCGGCCAGATTGCTGGCGGCAGCACGCAAGCAGCCCCTCGCGCTCGAAGTGCGGGCGCCGCTGTGGTTCGACTCGCAAGGTATTGACTATCGTCTGACCTATGTCGACGCCGCGCGTCTGCGTGAGTACGCACGGGCGCGCTGGGCCGGACCGCCAGCGCAGATGATCCAGCAGCGCCTCATGCAGCAAGTTGATTATGCGATGGCCGGCCAGGGCCAGACGCGCTGTGTCCTGCGCATCGAAATCACCGAGTTCAGCCAGCTATTTGCCACGCCGGAAAACAGCAATGGGGTTTTGCACGGGCGTGCCATTTTGCTCGACCGCTCACGTCGGCAGGTCGCTGATCTCGATTTGAGAATTGAAAAACCGGCACCTAGCCAGGATGCGCGTGGCGGTGTGGCCGCCTTGTCGGCAACGGTAGAGCAACTGGCCGTCGATCTGGCGGCCTGGGAAAAAGGGTGGGGCGCGGGCGTCTGTTCCGGCTAGCTGGAAATAATGCGCTCGGCGATGCGTTGCTTGAGGTCGGCCAGGTTGTCGTCGAAGTGCGTGTAATGCATGAGCGACAGGCCGAACACGCAGGCGTAGAGCAGCAGGCTGCGGCTCTTGGCCTCGGCATCCGACATGCCTGAAGCCACGAAGAGCTTGCGCGTGCATTCGAGGCGATAAAGATCGACAGATTCGACAACGGCTGCCGCCTGCGGATCATGGCGTGCCCAGTCACGAATGGCCAGTTCGATCGACATGCCCTTGCGATTCCGGCTGGCACCGTACACCTCGATGGCATAGTGCAGTTGCTGGCTTTCCTGGCCGGTGGTTACGGACGTGGTTTTCTCGATGTCACGGATGCGGCCGATTTTCCATTGTTCGAGCACGGTATCGAGCAGCGCCTGACGATCCTTGAAGTGCCAGTAGAAACTTCCTTTGGTCACGCCGCAACGCTTGGCCAGTACTTCAACGCGCAAGCCGGTCACACCCTCGCGGGCCAGCACATCGATCGCCTCATCCACCCAGCGTTCCGGGTCGAGTTGAGTGCGTGCAACGGCAGCCCTCTTGCGAGGTTTGACTGATGAGGATTTAATCAAGGGCTTGACAGGTTTGTTTTCCATACGCTACCGTATGCTTTTCCATACGACACAGTATGGTCATTGTGCTGATTGAGTCATCGTCTGTCAAACGGGCAGCATTAATTCAAAAAATCGAACTGACTAAAAGGAGATGCGTGTGAAGATTCTCGTACCCGTAAAACGAGTAGTTGATTACAACGTCAAAGTTCGCGTGAAGGCGGACGGATCCGGCGTCGATCTGGCCAACGTCAAGATGAGCATGAACCCCTTCGACGAAATCGCCATCGAAGAAGCCGTGCGTCTCAAGGAAGCCGGCATCGCCACTGAAGTCATCGCCGTCTCCTGCGGCGTCGCCGCCT
>JAAXVL010000072.1 GCA_013335535.1 Azonexaceae bacterium | reverse complement strand
CGGCCTGCTTCTCGCCATCCGCGACGCGCCCTCCATCCACAGCGACACCTGTGCCTTCGGGAAGGGTCGACGCTCACAGCACCGCCGTCCCAACCTCCACGTCACCCGCACCGACGCCTCGCCCCACCGCAACGGATAGTGCTACGAGCACCCCCGGCGGCATTCCTGCGCAAGACAAGACCATTTCGCAGGTCAAGAACGGTGAGATCACGATCGACGGCGACCTTGCGGACTGGACGAAAAGGGAATGGCTCGCCGTCAGCAGCTACTACAATGGTCGACTCCAGCCCCCCTCACCTGACCTGGATGTCAAAGCCTCCTTTGCTTTCGACTCGGAGAATCTCTACCTGGCCGTGAAGGCCGTGGACGACGACGTTCAAAAGGTGGACCGCTCCTGGCGCTACGGCGATGGCTTCCTCTTCACCCTCGTCACGGATGAGAGCAAGGAGCGGTCGAGCTACGTCCGCCAGTTCGCTTTCGACCAGGAAAGCAAGCTTTTGATTTTCGGCAACGGCGAGTATTTTCCGCCCTTCGACATACAAAACGTCGAGTTCCAGTTCCGGCAGCACGACCTCGGGGTGGACTATGAAGTCGCCATCCCTCTCAAGCTCCTCAAGCCTTTCAGCCCCTTCATCTATGAAAACGTGGCGCTTAACTTCGTCTACACAGATAGGGATAGCGCGGCGGGCGGCACGACGGTCATGCTTTACCCTGACGCAGACTTTGACACGGAGCGCTCCAGGATACGGGCAGGCGAGTTTTTCGCTCTCAAAACCGCCGACCCGGAAACGGCGCAGGACGCCAGCTATCACGCCACCTTGGCGAAGAATTTCTTCCGGGACGGAGAGACGATCGAGCTACGCTATGCGGTCAACGCCGACAAGAGCCAAGACCGAACCGGAATCAGCGCGGACCTGCTCCGCGACGGAGTGGCAATTCAGCAGGCTGTAGAGACAGTGGACCTGCACCCTGGGCTCAACCGGGGAACTCTCCCCTTGAGTATCGGCGATCTTGCTAATGGCGACTACACCCTACAGGTCGCCTTCCAGGATACGAACGGGAATACGGTCTCTGAATATGCAGACCATGTTTTCGTCATGAACCAGGGTGAGATCGAGGAGGCCAAGGAGGCTATTTCTGCCTACGAGGGTCAAGAGGCAATCGAAGCCTCGCTGCCGAACCTGGAGATACGGTTTGATTGGCTCGATGAGTTCTACAAGAGGCCGAATTACGAGGATATTTCGGCCTTGAACGCTTGGTGGGGCGATATCGTCACCCTGAGTTCCGCGCTGGCGAAGGGAGAGCCGGCTGTCTTCGGCACAAATATCATCAAACGATACGCCCATCGATCGAACATCGACAACACGCTGCAGCCCTATTCGGTCTACCTGCCAGAAAGCTTCAATGCCGGCACGGAGTACCCGCTGATTGTCGCGCTGCATGGCAGCGGCGTCGATGAGCAGGAGTTTATCAAGGGAATGGTTGGGGGCGCCAGCATCCTG
>JAAXVL010000071.1 GCA_013335535.1 Azonexaceae bacterium | reverse complement strand
CAGGAGAGGCGGGAACTCTTGCCAGCATTGTCCTGATGCCCAGAAAGTAAAGGTTAAGCTGCTTGAATTTATGCAGGATACTGCTATGATTCCCTAAATGCTTGTCAACACATGGCTGATGTGATATTTTTCGTCTTTAATTTATTCAACAAACACGGCGCTTTTCGAAGATGTTCGGCTTGCGCCGAACAGTTATTAATACAGGGGGTTGCTCTTGAACCAGTTCTACAAGAACCTAGCACTTTGGCTTGTAATCAGTTTGATGATGATTCTTTTATTCAACCTGTTCAACAAGCCTAAGCCAGCACAGGAAAGACTGAACTACAGCGAATTCGTCACAGCAGTCGATGCCGGCAATGTAGCGTCGGTAATTATCCAGGGCAATGACATACCCTTCTGGAGAGTCATCTGGAAGAGCCAATGGTTGAACAACCAGCAACCTGCGATTCTTAAAATCTGGGTGGCTGATGGTGGTAACGATCGTTCCGACGACTTTACCAAGTATCAAAGAGTCCTCTTATCATGTCATTCTGAGCCGCATAGCGGCGAAGAATCTCTACTTCGGCGAGCAAGGCGCTTCGCCTTCCACTTCATCTCGCTATCGCTCGCTCAGTGTCCGCTCAGCGCGACAAAAACTATGTAAACCGATTTGCTCCGGCTTTCAATGTATACTCAAACTCACCATCGGGCTTGACTTCCAATTCATCGACGATGCCAACGAGCGCCAGATCAATCGGCACGAACTTCTCAAGCGGCATGGCAAGCGCAGCTTCGCGTGAACGGACCATCACACACAGATCACCGGGACCCGCCATCACCACATCCGCGGCGACTTGCAATGCGCCGAGCGGTTCGAGCTTCTTGTTCAACGGCTGGACGACGAGCAGTTTCAGCCCTTCGGTGCCAGGGTATTTGATGGTGCAGACTGCGTTGCCTTTCACTCTGCCGAATAGCATTATTTCAGTCCTGTGCTGGCGAGGACGCGCCGAATGATCGTGTCGAGCAGTTGGGAGTCGATCTGATTTCCGAGGCGGGCGTTGACTGCTGTGCGGATACGCTGCGCCAGCGCGGAGTCCTGTAACGGATAAGCTTGCGGGGCGGGAACCTTTCCCATGACAGGAGCAGGCTTCGGGGCGGATGAACTTCCCGCGCTGGAGAGGTAGGGACGCACGGGGGCGCTGGGCGGCTGAATATTTTCAATATGCACCGGCTCTGGCGCATAAACCACGACGGGCAGGTTGCGCAGATCATCGGCGCGGGCGTAAACATAATAAGTGCCACTTTTCACTTGAGTGGGTTCCCAGGTGTAACCAGCGACGGGAGGGATTAACCCCTCGGCAATCAGCGTCCCGTCTGAAGGGTCCAAGGCCCAACTTGCCGGGAAGCCGAAATAGAATGCCGTGATCTGCGTCCATGTATTTTGCACGCAGGAGACGGTTGCGCCGGCCCAGTAACAGACCATCGGCATCGTCCAGCCGGCCAGATCGCGGTGCGCCATGTCGAGATTGTTCTGCG
>JAAXVL010000070.1 GCA_013335535.1 Azonexaceae bacterium | reverse complement strand
GCGACTGGCGCGCTCGCGCCAGCGTCGTAGCGTCGATGCTGGAAAATCTGGACACCCTCTCCCAACAGATCGCCTTCAACCATTATGCAAGTGAGTTGACTGACGCCGGGCTTGACTGGCTCCTGCAGATTGCTCGGCATTGGCCCCAAGCGGGTACGCATCTGGAGGCCGTGTTGCTCCGCGCTTACTTCGATGCCCTCATTCGCAAGGCGTATGAAGAACGTCCACCGATCCGCTATTTCGACGGCGGTAAGCACGAACGGGACATCAGCCAGTTTCGCGATCTGGATCGGACCCTCTTGCAGCTCAACCGGATCAAGCTGGCTTTGCGGCACTGGGAAAATCTGCCGCACACCGTGGGAGGCGGCCAGCTTGGGGTACTGGCGCGCGAGTTCGAAAAGAGAGCTCGTCACCTTCCTATTCGGCAACTGATGACCCGCGCGGGACTGGCGATCCAGGTCCTTAAGCCGGTGTTTATGATGAGTCCTTTGTCCATTGCGTCCTATCTGCCACCGGGCAGCGTCAGCTTTGACTTGGTGGTCTTCGACGAGGCGAGTCAGGTAAAACCGGTCGATGCGCTGGGTGCCATCGCTCGCGGCAGACAACTGGTGGTGGTCGGCGATAGTAAGCAATTGCCCCCTACCCGCTTCTTCGACACCATGATCGGGGATGGTGACGAAGATGAGGAAGTCGAAAGCGTCAAGGCCGGCTTGGAAAGCATCCTCAATCTGATCGTGAGTCAAGGCGCGCCACAGCGCATGATTCGCTGGCACTACCGCAGCCGTCACGAGAGTCTTATCGCCTTCAGTAATTATCATTATTACGGCAACCGACTGCTCACTTTCCCTTCACCCCACCAGGAATTGGGTGTTTCGTTCCGCAATGTTACAGGCGAATACGATAAAGGAAAGAGCCGAACCAATCGGGCCGAGGCCACAGCTGTTGTTAGCGAGGTTTTAACCAGGCTGCTTGATCCCAAACAATCCAGGTTTAGCATAGGGATCGTTACCTTCAGCCAAGCCCAGCAGCAGTTGATTGACGATCTGCTTGCACTGTCTCACATGGGCCGCTCAGAGATACACCTCAGCTTGCTCGACATGCAAGCCATGGTTGAAGCCATTTTCATGGAATTGACCACTCCCGAATCACGCCAGCGCATTCTGAGTCACATAAATAAGAACAGCACCGAAACTTATGAAATTGAATTGCTCAAAGCAGATGGTTCAACCCTTCCAGTCGAAACTTATAGTAAAGACCTTATCTACGAGGGTAAAATAGCGCGCCTTGTCTCCATGCGCGACATCACCCGGCGCAAACAGGCCGAATTACAGCTAACCCGGCAGTTTGAAAACCTGAATGTGCTGCACGCTGTGGACCAGGCAGTTGCCACTGTGATGGATTTAAACCTGATTCTTAAACTGCTGGTCCAAAAGATTATTGAGCAAATTCATGTCGATGCCTGTGCAGTATTGCTACTCAATCCCCAAACGCAAACTCTGGATTTTGCCGCCAAACAG
>JAAXVL010000069.1 GCA_013335535.1 Azonexaceae bacterium | reverse complement strand
AACACTGGCGTGGTGATGTTCTCAAAGGGGTAACTAGTGAACTGGGTAAACTGAATCCCGTCATTGAAAGCGCCCACACGTCGTTGGGAAAGTAAGGCAAAGCTGTTTACCAGGTCGCTATAAAGCCGAAATTTCGCCGGATCATTCACGATGTCATCCGTGTATGCTGCGCCAACCAAGTTGTCAAGAAAAGGGTGCGGCATTAACTTCGACAGGTCAATGATTATCCAACTTGGAAAGTCAGAGAAGATAGCGTTCAAGATAAACTCTGGGGGACGTCGAGTCGATAAGGCTGGACGGCTATCAGAAGTTTTTTTTGCGCCAGCTCGTACATCGGAATTGGCAGACAGCATCACCAAGCCCCAACACCGCTCAGGATATCGCAGCGCAAATTGCAGCGCCGACGGCCCTCCACCCGAAACGGCTATCACGGCAACTTTGTCAATGCCGATTTGGTCAAGCAAGGCGACATAGGCATCGGCTTGCGCTTCAAATGTTTCGCCCGTAGAAAGAGGCGTGCGCAAGTAACCAGGACGTGAGACGGCAATGAACTGATAAGAGTCGGCGCCCAACATCTCGGCAATGATTTGGGCTTGGTCATAGCCACCAATGGTGCCATGCAAGATCAGGACAGCCGGTCCTTTGCCCAACAGGGCATATTCGATAGGTCCCTGCGCTGTTTCAATGACGAGACTATTTGCTTGTAAGCGCCTGACTTGCTGATCCCGCCATTGGATGAAAGCTATCGCCACTGCCGCTGCCGCAATGACAGCAACCGCTGCAGTGATTTTTCGTATCTTTTGGAGCATAACAGACTTGGGCATGGCCTCGAGCTGTAGGGTGTTTTTCTTTTCGGTCTTGGGCCGACTGGCCTAGCGGCCCGTTGAGCCGTTTTTCTACGGATTTTCCAATAACTGCTGCACAGCTTTTACGATGATAGCCGGTTGCTCAACTTGTATGCCATGACCGCTGGCTTCAGCGACAATGATTCGACCGAAGGATGACTGTCTAGCGATCTCTTCCTGAAAGGTTTGCCATTTTTGTTCCATTTCTTCTGCTTCTTGTGGAGGTAGAGAGCTAAACATTGACATTGGCTTGCCATGTCGGATGACGATTAGAGGTGTATTGCCCATTGATCCTATTGCTGCCACCTGCGCATCGCTGGTTTCTATAGCCTGGGCTTCTGCATAGACGGCGTACCACAACTTGTGTTGGAAAACGATCTCGTAACTTCCGGGATGTGATTTGTACAGCGGCGCGGCGGCGGGGAAGTAGTCGGTGAGCAGGGCATCGAGTTCGTTGCCATCGAGGCCGGCCACCGGCGCCCGCCACGGTCCCTTGCGACGCGGGGCCAGGGCGATGGTGCCGGGCTTCAGCTCCAGGAGCGGGCCGCGGGGGCCATCGGCTTGCTGGGCGGCATCGGCGGGCTGGCGCTGGGCTGGCTGGGCGGCGCGGCGCTCAACTACATCGGCCGCGAGTACATTGCCTCCACGCTGGCCCAGCAGGGCGCGGTGGACGCC
>JAAXVL010000068.1 GCA_013335535.1 Azonexaceae bacterium | reverse complement strand
GAGCTGTCAAAAGCAAAACCGGAATCGCCAATAACGCCAGCGGGCCACCTTTGACGTGGCCCGCTGCTGTTTCAGACGCTCATTTCAGACGGGATTGTTGCGAATCATGATTCAGATCGCGGCGCCGCCCCGCTCGTTGGTTCTGATTCTCACGCACTGTTCGAGCGGCGTGATGAAGATTTTACCGTCGCCGATTTCACCCAACCCATGCTTTGCGGCGTTCAAAATCGTATCGACCGTGATATCGACGAACTGGTCGTTCACCGCAATGTCGAGCCGAACTTTCGGAATCAGGTTCGGAGCGATCTTCTGGCCGCGGTAGAACTCGATGTCCTCCTGGCGGCCATGCCCTGTCACCCTGCTCACGGTAATCCTCGTTATATCGGCCTGTATCAGCGCCTCGCGGACATGATCAAGCCGATCAAGCGTAATAATTGCAGTAATCAGTTTCATGCTACCTGTTAGTTAGGATTGATAAGGCCATACCCCTGCTCGCCGTGCATGCTGTGGTCGAGACCGGACATTTCGTCATTTTCCTTGATGCGCAGACCAATGGTTTTCTCGACGATGAAAAGAATGATCAGCGAAACGACGGCGGCATAAGCAATGGTCACGCCAACCGCAGTCGCCTGTACGCCAAGCTGCTGCCAGACCGTCCATGTGCCCCCAACCTTTGCGGCCGCATCGGCCATCCAGGAGGGACGGATAAAGAAGGTCAGGAAAAGAGCGCCGACGATACCGCCGATTCCATGAACGCCGAACGCATCGAGGCTGTCGTCGTAGCCAAGCTTGCCCTTCAGCAGGATGGCGACATAGCAAAACACCGCTGCAATTGCGCCAAGAGCGAAGGCTCCGGCAGGAGGAACCACACCGGCAGCTGGAGTGATTGCAACCAGACCAGCCAGAATACCCGAAGCGACGCCGAGGCTGGTGGCCTTTCCGTGGTGCACAAGTTCGATAACCATCCAGGTGAATGCGCCTGCTGCCGCAGCCATCTGCGTCACCGTGAGAGCGCGAGCCGTCGCAAGGTTACTGGCGATGGCGCTGCCAGCGTTGAATCCGAACCAGCCCACCCAGAGAAGACCAGCGCCCATGAGCGTCATGACCAGGTTGTTCGGCGACATGGCATTTCTCGGATACCCCCGGCGAGCGCCAAGGAAAAGCGCCGCCACCAGTCCGGTCACGCCGGATGAGATGTGAACGACCGTACCACCGGCAAAGTCAATCGCACCCATCGCGCCCAGATTGAAGAGAAAACCGTCAGCAGCCCATACCCAGTGGCAGATCGGGCTGTACACCAGAATGCTCCACAAGGCGATAAAAGCCAGGTATCCCTTGAAATTCACCCGTTCTGCAAAAGCGCCGGCAATCAGGGCTGGAGTGATAATAGCGAACTTGCCCTGGAACATGGCGAACACATACTCTGGAATCTGGGTGCTCATGATCGTGTCATCGATCCCCTGAAGCATGAAGTACTTCGGCTCCCAGCCAACCAGACCGCCAAGGATGCCCGGCCCGAAGCTGAGTG
>JAAXVL010000067.1 GCA_013335535.1 Azonexaceae bacterium | reverse complement strand
CCACGAGCAGCCCAGAGTCCTTGGTGATCTTCTCCAGATCCGCGTGGTCGCGAACGTCGGGGATGAACGACTCGGGCAGCACCCGCCGGCCATTGAGCGTGCCGTTCTCCAGGTGCATCTGGCCCCACCGTGCCAGGTCGCGTAGCGTCGTGGACATGCCGCCAAAAGGCGTGGCAGCTCCCTGCGCGTCGCAGACGATGGAAGCATCGTGCTCAGCCCCCAGGCGAGACCAGACATGATGGCTCAGCAGATCGGCATATCGCCAGCCGGTCGCGCGCTCGCAGGCCCACATCAGGGCGACCGTGTCGGAGCACTTGTAGCAGAAGATCTGTCCGTGCTCGCGGGCGGCCGTCGACTGGCCGCCAAGGGTCGGATCCACGAGGCGGCTCATTTCGTCGACGCAGGCTTCGCAGCCATCTCCGCACTACTGATAACATTCGGGATCAAGGAAAGCAACATTGAGTACTCTGAATTTGATGAGCCTTTCGGCCATAAAGGTTCCTTATTCCCCATAAGCAATGGAATCCTGCAGGCGGCCAACCTGGGTGAAGATATCCTTGAGGGCAGCATAGTCACAATTGATGGAAGTGATGAAATTCTGAAAGCTATCAAGCAATTTGATGAGAGTATCGACTTTATCAGGAAACATTTCAACATCTTTTATTGCGAAGGATGTATCATGGGGCCCGGTACCACTCCCGGCGGAATGAAATTCATCACCACCTTGTCGCAGACCTTTACCAAGACCCTCGGCCCATGGGCCCATTGGCTCTACCTGATCGGGGCGTTCGGCGTGGTCTACAGCACCATGGCGACCATCTACGACGGCTATGCCCGCACCATCAACAAGCTGATCCTGATTTGTGCTCCCAATTGGGAAGGCTACCGGCGGCTGTCTCCCATCTGGCGTTACCGCATGTGGTTCCTGTACGGCACGCTGGCGAACTTCTTCCTGGTCTATATGTTTAATGCCGTGCCGGTGGATTTTTTACAGGCCGCGGCCTGGGTCGAGGGCACGTTCCTCCTGCCTGTGGTGGCGTTCGCGATCGCCTATCTGACAGCCAAAAAGCTGCCTTCGTATTTCAGCGATTCGACGCGCGACTTGATAAAGCCCAATCCGATATTTACGATCGGGACCATCGCCGCGGGCGTTTTCTACATCATCCTGATCTGGGTGCTCATCACCCGGTAAGCCGCATGCAACCACCGGCGGGTGGAACGCCGACCGCGGTTTTTCCACCCGCCCTCTTCGCTGGAGGGTGCCTTCATGCCGAATTCGAGCTGGAAGATTAAAATCCTGGTGAACAACTGGGTGGGCGAAGGGCCCTGCATTGCTGAACACGGCCTTTCGATGGCACAGTGCGAGTACTGGTGCGATACGCTGGATCGGTGGGCCGAGGACCTGGTCGATCCCGCATCCGGCGGCTCGTGAGTCGACGGCTGCGCATCGGGCTCGGAAGCGGAAGGGGAAGCGGAAGCGGGGGGGAGCCAGTCCCCTGCCGCTATGCCCCGGCCCCTGCCTTCGCCGCCGCCTCTT
>JAAXVL010000066.1 GCA_013335535.1 Azonexaceae bacterium | reverse complement strand
AGCACGCCGCTCAGGCAGGTGCCCACGGCCACGTCGCTGATCAGGTGGCGGCGCACGGCGTCCTCGAACAGCTCGCGAAAGGCCTCGGCGTAGGCCGCGTCGGACGGCAGGCGAAGCTGGCGGTCGGGGTCGAGCTGCCAATAGCGCAGCGCGATCGCCGCGCCCGTGGTCAGATCGAGCGTCAGTGTGTGGGCGGGCGGCAACGAAACCACGCCCGCGAATGAGGTCGCGTCGGTGTGATCGCTCAGGTTGCCGGCCAGGAAGTCGTACAGCGCCGTCTCATTGGCACGGCGGGGGTGGTCCAGCGCCAGTAGGGCCTTGATCTCCGACGCGAATGCGAAACACGCCGCGTCCTGCCAGAGGTATAGCGGCTTGATGCCCGTGCGGTCGCGCGACAGCACCAGTCGCCGTCGCGGAATGTCCCAGATCGCCAGCCCCCACATGCCGTTGAAGCGAGCAAAGCACGCATCGCCCCACGTCTCATAGGCGTGCACGATCGCTTCGGTGTCGCTGCCGGAGACAAAGCGATGCCCGAGCGCCGCCAGCTCGGAGCGCAGCTCGGCCGCGTTATACAGCTCGCCGTTGTAGACGATCCAGACCGTGCCGTCCTCGTTGCACATCGGCTGGTGGCCGGCGGCCAGATCGATGATGCTCAGTCGCCGGTGCGCCAGTCCCGCCGGGTCGAGAATAAAGGAAGCAACCAGCTTGCCTCAACCCCGAACCGCTTCAATTTATCGTCGAGCGCGTCGGAGTTCTTTTTTATGACCTCCATGGAAGGGAGGCCATCCTGCTTCGTCAGAATCACCCTGCTGATATATTTCAAATTGAAGAACTCACCGAAAACCGATTGATAGGTTACCGATTCATGAGCGTAGAGGCGGCTGGTGGCCCATGTATTCGCCGCGAGAACGCCGCCGGGCAGGATGGTTTTCTTCACGTCTTCCAGGAATTCCCTGGTGAGCAGATGTTCCGGGATATATTCATGGTCGAACGCATCCAATAGAACCAGATCGTACTTGTATCCTTTTTTTATGGCCCGCCGGACGAATACCCGCCCGTCTTCTTCAAAAACCGTGATGTTTTTCTGTGGGATCCCAGCCTCATTGACAAGGCTCTTCAGCAAGGGCTTCCATGGGATCGTGCCCTTTCCTGGCGCCATCTTGACGTTTTCAGTGCTCAGGTTGTCGCCGAGATGCAAACCAAAAATCCTTCCCTCCAGTTCGAAGGGCAGCGAAGGCAGCAGCTCTCGGCAGGCCCACCCGTGGCCAGTGTCGAAATTGAGTCCCAGGGCCGGTGAGCCGATCTCTTTACTGATGGCCAGGAAACGGCTGATACCACCAAAGACGGAGAATGGCAGAATTTCAAATGCCAGTCTTAATCCCGCACCTTCAACCACTTCAACATATCTCTTGACCTTTTCGGAAAGCCTCCGGTGTACATCCTGCCATCCCTTGGCGGTGATCGTCCAAGGCATATCCCAGTCAACTGCAAACTGCAAAGCCGGAATGGTGAGAACCCTGCACTCAGGGAAGTCCTC
>JAAXVL010000065.1 GCA_013335535.1 Azonexaceae bacterium | reverse complement strand
ATCACGCCAGGCACACGCGACGGCATCATCCGCGATGAGCAGTTTGCCCGGTTCCTGGCGGCCCTGAATCCTCTGGAAAGCGCGCTCGCGGAACGTATACGGGAGCAGCAGAAGGCCGAGGAGGAAAGGGCCAGCAAGAATATTTTGAAGTCGGTCCAAAGCGCGCTGCGCGAAGCCCTCCAGGACCTTCCGCCGGAAGAGTACGATTGGTTTGATCTCTATGAAAAGAAAAAAAACGCCGCCGCGGCTCCGGCAGGTCGCGATAGCGGCACAGCCGTTCGCGCTTCTGGCGTTCAGCCGCGCGCGCCGCCACGCCAGCGTGCAGCGTAAATCCAGCTACCTTGTCAACCCCGTCAGCGGCCAACGCGCCGCACGATGGTGTCGACCAGGTGGGTGAGCTCGACGCGCGTCGGCGCCGTCACCCACCGAAGCGCAGCGCGCCGTCGGGCCGGTCCACATACACCCCGTCGAGAAACAGCGTATGGAAGTGAATGTTCAGACTTGCGAGGTCGTGCTGCGTCTCAAACTACCAGGCTCGTCGATTGCCGGCGAGAGCCGCTCTTCTTCCGCATCCAGCAATCAGGCGTCAGCTCTGGAGCTATTCGCTTGAGATCAACGCGGTTCATCCCCTCTTCGGGTATTGAGCGGTATCGCTCCAAACTTTTGGCTGTCGGTGTACGACCGAAATGTAGGTCTAATGGTGGCGCTTCAAGGCGAATAGTTGTGCCTTGCGGCGCTGGCAGGTCGCCTATGGCATCTTTGACCGTCCGGAATGGCCGAGCATCAGCGATGTATGGAATATAGCTTTCAACAAATATATGCCGGTACCCCTTTTGCGGGAAGTGCGTCTTTTTGGGAGGGAATACAGCCTGGGGATCTGCAAATTTGCACCCGACAATAAACGCACGCCACCGAATTTGTGGTACACCGTAATCGGCTGCGCAGAGTTTGGCACTGACCAGCTTAAAGCCCATTGCGTTCGCCATAGCGTAGATTTCCCTGCATTCCAGGCTACTTAACAGCTCGGGAACATTCTCCATAACGAAAACGTCAGCACCGGAAAGCCTGACAACATCCATGAACGGTATCCAAAGCTGCTTCCGTGCGTCTCCCTCCTTGTTTTTATTTAAAAGGCTGAATCCCTGGCAAGGAGGGCCTCCAATAACGACATCAGCCTTGGGGATGATTGTTGTGGGGTTATCAAGAATCTCAACAATGTCTCCAACCCTGCAATGATGCCCAAAATTTGCATTATAGCTCTCTGCCGCACAAGAGTTAAAGTCATTCGCCCAAACTGGCGTGAAGTGATGGCCAAAGAAGTGGGAAAACCCGGCAAACAAACCACCTGCACCGGCAAAAAGATCAATAACCCGAAGCGACAGCTTATCGTTTAATCTCCCTGCCTGTCGATCTTGAGACACTTGCTCATCACTTATGTCGACTGGAAGCTCTGTGCCTTTATTATTATTGATGTGCACGCTTCGTGATCTGTTCTCTGAATGAAACTGATAGCCGATTTCATCAAGGTGCCATTCGTCAAAG
>JAAXVL010000064.1 GCA_013335535.1 Azonexaceae bacterium | reverse complement strand
TGACTGGAGAAACAAGCAAGCGCCTGATTTCATTTTTGATTTTCTGCCTCCGTACAGTCCTGATCTTAATCCGATCGAGCGGTTATGGAAATTGACTGTACGGAGGCAGAAAATCAAAAATGAAATCAGGCGCTTGCTTGTTTCTCCAGTCAGCATGGAGCTTGGCATGATGGTATTTGGCATTGTCGATAATCACAATAACACGTCGCCCGCTTCGAGAACTGGCCTGCCGGAGGCGTTTGAGAAACACATGGACTGTGATGGCGTTAAACTTTCCTTCCTCTCTCTGGAAAACCAATTTTCCATCCCGCAGACGAACAGCGCCGAAATAGCCCACACTCTTACGGGTAGGGTGATGCAACAATACAGGGTCCTTTTCCTCCGGAGGAACCCACATCAGACACCGCGATCCATGTTGCTGAAAATGGACCTCATCGATCGACCACAGATCAATAGTCGGATCGGTTGCAAGCCTACGGAGTTTTTTTATATGCCTCCTGATGCTCAGGATTGGCCCGGGCTATCAGCGGGCGTGGTTTGCGCCGACGAAAGCCAAAGGATTTAAACATGTATTGGCACTGGCGAACCCCGATTGTCGCCCCATACCGCTTCTTAATGAAGGCAGATAGCCCTTTTCCATCCCAAAGGCCACTTGCGATCCCCACCGCCTCGGGTGGCTGCCGTAGTACCAGCTTAATTTCGTCCATCTGCTCATCCGTCAGGCGCCGGGGCCGGCCGGAACGCTCCCCTTCTACCAAGCCAGCCAAGCCTCTTTCTTCGAAGCGGCGAACCCAGTATTCCACCGTTCGCGGTGAGTCCCCTAAGAGACGGCTGACCTCCGGGCAGCTCATACCCTGGGCCACGAGCAATACGCCATGGAGGCGGTGGTCGTACCGTGATTCTTCTGAGCGACGGATTTCATCCTGCAACCCAAGAACAATGGCTGACGCATCGGCTATGGTAGACCATGGCATCCATGCTGACCGGCAGCGTGGTGTTGCCGCTGACTACCGTGTTGTGGCATACGAAGCACTGGTAGTTGGTCCCGATCACTGCTGCGTTGTTGATGTGAGAAGCGTGGTTCGCCGAACCGTTGGCAGTCCCGATCTTGTTCGCCTGCGAGGCGTCGCCCGAATGACAGGAAGTGCATCCGGAAGTGGCGTTCCAGGCCAGGGCATTGTTGTTTGGAGTTGCGAACGGAGCGGTCGTCGAAGTCCCGAGAGAATGACAATAGGTTCCCGTGCAGGTGTAGCTGCCGCCGATGACGGCGGTGCCGGAACAGCCGGCCGACGAGCTGGGGCTGTAGCCGCTGGCGCCGCCTGTCTCGTTGACCGCCTCGTACTCGACGCTGCTGCCGAACTTGCCGACGGCGGCCAGGTGGCTGAAACTGCCGTCCGGGCCAAGGTAGGCGATCCGCAGGGGCTTTTCGAGCGCGAACGAACCGCTCATCAGTTCCCGCCAGATGGCCACAAGGGTCTTTTCCGGCAAGGGACCTCGGTTCAACTCGCAGATCCTCTTGAGGACTGTCTTCTCTCGATCGGGAGCGTAGATG
>JAAXVL010000063.1 GCA_013335535.1 Azonexaceae bacterium | reverse complement strand
ATGGAAGATATCACTTCTCTCCTGGGCGGGCATGTTCAATTTCTTGCCGGATCTGGCCAGCATCTAAGATTCACCCGGCAGGGTAAGCTTCGAATGCTCATTGTAGTTAACCAGGAAGAACGGAACCCGGATTTTGCCGATGTTCCCACCCTAAAGGAGCTTGGGTGCAATGACTTACCCGGCCTCAGCCTGATTGTGGTTGCCCCGAAGGGCCTTTCTGAAAGTGTAAGAAAAAAATTGGAGGATTCATTAAAGAAAGCCTCAGAACAGGCAAGCTTTCAAAAGGTCTTGAAGTTTCTTGACATGAAGTATATATATCGGGGCGGAAAAGAGCTTGAAACCTACCTACAATCCGAAATGGAATCAAATCGATCGTTTTTGAAAACGATGGGGGTGGATCTAAAGGAGTTGAAAAATTAGAGAAAGCCCTCTATAACGGGAGGTGCTGAATTCCCCTTTCACACATGTTAAGTGGGGAGGAATTTTTTCATGAGTTGCGTCGCGTTCGCCAGGCCGCGACCAGCGTCTCAGGCGCGATCCGCAGCTTGAACACGCGCTCGGAGCTGGCCATGGCGGTTTGCATGATATTGTACTTTTCCGAGAGATCCCTGATAGGCCGCCAGAACATCTCGTTGAATTGCAGAAAGGCAATGACCGTGCCGATTGTGATTGTACCGTCCAGCGCATCGATGCCGGCATACCAGATTATCAGGCCGATGGCAATGGCGCCGATCAGATCCACGCCGGGATAGAACAGGGCATAGTAGAAGATCGATTTGATATTTGCGTCGCGATGGCCGGCGTTAATCTCCTTGAACTGCGCGAACGCCCTGGCTTCCCGCTACCCTGGGGCGTGGCGAACTCGCCGTTCGCGTCTCGGTAGGGGTTGAACCCTCCGTTGGGGCCCATCGTGTGCCTCCTTAAACTTGGCGGCTGCTCGGCCAGGGCACGAAGCCCACGCCGTCGAGGCGGTGGAACCAGCGCACATCGCCGCTGAAGCGCTGGCCGACCAGCACCGCGTCGGCGGTGAACTGCTCGCCCTTCTTCATCACAGCGGTGGACTGGAGCGCGATCGGGAAGCTCATCCCCGGCCCCTCGTAGATCCCGATGTCGGCCGCCGCCTCGAGGCGTAGGTTGATGTGCGTCGCGGGCGCGTCGGCCCGCCAGCGGTTCAGCCGGCGCATCAGGAACGGGCCGGGGCACTCGGTGTTCTTCCACTCCTTGTGGCCCAGGACGCGCTGCACCGGGATGAGGTGCCTGCTGGCCAGCCACTGGAACAGAGTCAGCGTGGCCGCCCACTGCGGCTCGGTGGCGTCCTGCTGGCCGCCCAGGGGCAGATGCACGCTCAGGCTCCACTGGTTGCCCACGCTGTTGCCGCAGTGCCACAGCACATCGCCGGCGTCGCGGGTCTGGTGGATCGTGCCGTCGGACAGTACCGCGTAGTGATACTGGAGCCCGTCGCCGCCGGTGGCGGCCCCGAGGCCGCCCGGCCGCATCTGCCACTTGGCGTCGCCGATGAGCTGCTTGACCTCGCCCTTGGGGGTGCGGTTCATCACGGTCG
>JAAXVL010000062.1 GCA_013335535.1 Azonexaceae bacterium | reverse complement strand
TCCTTGCGTTCAGCCCTGCCTATCTCCCGACAACAGGCCGCGCTTGAATCAACCCAGCCGGGTAACTTGTCCCTCCGGCCAGTCTCCGTAAGGCCAGCGCCCCAGACGAAGACAACTCCAAACGCGACCGCCTCCCAAACCGATTCGTCCAACAACTGCATCGGCTGTCATACCAGCGACACTCTGCTTAAGCAGCTTGTGCCCGCGCCCGCCGTGGCGGCCTCGAGTGCGTTGACCGGTACCCAAGCGACCGCCTATACTCGAACCATGCCGCTCTGGCAGCAGGTCTTGGTGGACACCGCCTTTCTTGATGACGTTCACGCCCAACCGGGCTGCATTGCCTGCCACGGCGGAACGCCGAACACGGTCGATTTCGCCGACGCCCACAGCGGGCTGCGGCGGCAGGCCAGTGCCCAGCCCGACAAAGCCTGCGGCTCCTGCCACATCGGCGTGGCAAAACAAGGCCACTCCAGCCTGCATCACATGCAGTGGGGCATCCAGAAAGCGCTCATAGAGCACGGGGCCGACCTGACCAACGCCGATCTTCAGAGCGCGAATCTGCTGCTGGCTGATTTAACTGGCGCCGATCTTTCGCGTGCCAATCTGAAGGGCGCACGCGTCACTCCGGCGCAACTCGACTGGATCCGGGGTTATCTGATCGCGTTTGAACAGGCGCTTTACGCGTCGAGTTGGCTAACGGCGACCGGCACGAACCATTACGAGCATTACATCACCTTGTTTTGAGTGATTGTTTCGATTTGAAGAAATCCGGCTTCGGAAAAGTCTTCTTGAGTACTCCGAATTGCGTTTTCCACTGCGGTTTTGAATTTATTGTATACATCGTCCTTCATGGAAGGTTCAAGATCAAGCGCAGAAACCCAGGCATTAAAACTGGTGGCAATCTGTTTTGTCAATAAATCTTTAGATCCTTGCCCCTCATCGGGAAGCGCATTCAGCAAATTCGTTACAATCGCCATCCGTTTAATGACCTCAGGAGCTTTGACACGGTATTCATCCACAGACTCAGTGGTCGTGGACAGCGTTCGCTCCGCTCCGAAGTTCGACGATTTCCCGCGCAGCATCTCGCCGCAGCTTGCGCAGTGCAGGATGGGCGTCATTAGGTAGGTGCGGTCGTCGCCCGGTGCGCCGTGGAACATCAGCATCGTATCATCCAACACATAACTGGCAGGCTGTGCTCGCAGCCAGTCAAGCTGCACCTCATCCAGGTGTTGATAGGCGTAGCGGTCAGAAGCGACAAAGCGCGAAACCGCGCCGGATGCGATTTGTTTAGGGTCGACCACGCCAGCGCCATTCCGATTCCTTGAGATGGAGAAAGAAGAACTCCGGACGAACGCCATGCAGCTTGATCAAGCGAAACTTGGCGTAGCTCCAAAAGCTCTCGATCCCCGTCAGGGTGAGCCTGATCGACTTCGGCTTCCACGCACCGACCATGAGCGTCCCGGTTGCCGGCACGCTCATGGTGGAGCCCACGGAGAGTGAGTCCCTGGCCGAGCTCGACCGCTTCTGCGACGCCATGATCGCGATCCACTCGGAGATCGAGCAGGTGGC
>JAAXVL010000061.1 GCA_013335535.1 Azonexaceae bacterium | reverse complement strand
GCGGCTTCGTGCGCATCGCGGCGCTGCTTGACCTGGCCTTCGAAATACTGGCTGTACTGGCGCGCCGGATCGACCTTGAGCTCGATGGTGGTGTCGATATAGGCTTGGGCGAAGCCATTGGCGATGGCCGCCGCGAATTGCGGGTCGTTGGACTTGAAGTTGATGGTGATGACGTGGCTTTCGCGCGATGGCTCGACGTCGAGTTTTTTCTGCAGGAGTGCGCCGAGCCAGGCATCGACCCTAATCTTGCCTTCGGTACCGTCACGCCACTGCTCCTGAATCGTCGGGTTCTGGTCGAGCTTGAGCAGCTTGACGACCTTTTGCGCGACCCTTTCGCTGTTGATGATGTCGACCTGCGTGGCCATATAGCTGGGCATGGTCATGGCAGGCATGGTCATGCCGATGATGGGATCGGGCGACTTGACGTCGACGACAACCTTGGTACTGGCAGTGTATTCCTTGGGCAGCTGTAGGCTGACGCCCAGTGTGATGCCAACAATGGCGAGTAGTGTAAACAGGGCGATCTTGTAGCGTGCCCGCAGGATGAGCAGGAATTGTTGCAGTGTCATGGGGAACTCTAGAAGAGGCTCTCGTTGATGTAGAGCACGTCGTCCGGCTGGATCGGATCGGTGAGGACGGGGCTGCTCTGGACAATGGCGCCGTCGGCGCCGCGACGATGCAGACGCAGGCGGTTTTCGGTGCCGCGCACGGTGGGGCCGCCACCCTGGGCAAGGGCCTGCATCACGGTCATGCCGCGTTCGACGCGGAAGGAGCCGGGACGCTGCGCTTCGCCGTAGATGTAGAACATCGGGGCACGATGGACGTAGAGGACATCGCCGCCGGCGACGGTCATGTCGTCGTCCATGCGGTCGGCCAGAAAGAGGCCGGCGACATCGATTTCCGTGCGGAATGACTTGCCGCCCCGCAGGCCGACGATGATGACGGTATCGGCACCGGTAACGGCGATGCCGCCGGCGATGGCGAGCATTTCGGTCAGCCGGGTGTTGGTGGTTTCGAGCGGGAAGCGGCCGGGGCGGTTGACCTGGCCGAGCACCGAAACCTGGTTGCCGCGGTTTTGCACCAGCAATACGGAAACCTGCGGCTGCTGCACGAAGCCGCCCTCCTTGAGCTGTTTGGCAATGCGCTTTTCGGCGTCGGCCGTGGTGATGCCGACAACATTGACCGCGCCGATCAGCGGGTAGGTGATGATGCCGTTCTCGGCGACGCGGGTCTCGAGGGTCAGGTCGGGGTTCTGGAAGACCTGGATGCGGATGATGTCGCCGGGGCCGAGCTGGTATTCGGCTTGTCCATAAGCCGCAAGGCTGAGGCAGAAAGTGACCAGGAAAAGCAGTTGTTTCATCGGGTGGGCTCTCTCGTTATTTCAGTGCGCCGATGGCCTTGCCGACATTGCCGGCGGCAGTATCGTCGGCCTTGGGAGCCGGTTCCGCCGGTTTGGCGGGCGGCGCTTTCGCATCGGCAGCGGGAGCGAAGTTGCCGAGGTATTCGATCTTGGCCTTGTCGCGCAACTGCTTCATTTCCTGGTCGACGATTTCCTTGTTGCGCTGATTGGCC
>JAAXVL010000060.1 GCA_013335535.1 Azonexaceae bacterium | reverse complement strand
GCGGCAATTGGCGCGGGTGACCGACGATCTGTGCGACGTGTTCTCCAAGCAGATGATGAAAGTGCAACACCTGGCCGATACGGAGCTGGAAGACTATCTGACGGCCAACCAGGACAAGACCGACGAAATCCTGCGGCGTTTCGCGGAACTGGATACTGTCCTTCAGTCGGCCCAGCCGATGGGCGAGCAGCTTGCCAGTGCACGCCGCTTGGTCACCGCCCGGCCCGACCTGTGCGAGTTCTCGCGCGTCCATGCCGAGTATGGTGGCAAGAATGAAGCGCGTTTCATGTGGGGGCATTTCAAGCCAAAGCGGGGGGAATTGTTCCGCATTCTGACCAAACTTCCCTTTGTCGCCACCAGCCAGGATAAACACTTCGAGCGCTCACTGGCCTTCGTGGTGGCCAACCATCGGCGCCACGCGGATTGGCTTCCCCTTGGCGGCAAAGGCGATGCGGCACTGACGCTGCAGGATCTGGACTGGCTTCCGGAGAAGTGGTGGAAGCTCGTCACCGGCGAGAGCAGCGACAAGGTGGTACCCACCCGCGTGAACCGCCGCCAGCTTGAGGTCTGCGTCTGTCGGCAACTGGTGCAGGAGTTGAAGTCTGCCGACATTTGTGTGCCTGGCGGCGACAGCTACTCGGATTTCCGCGAACAACTGCTGCCGATGGAGGAATGCGCCAAAGCGCTGGCGGAATTCGGCGAACTCGTTGGCCTGCCGGTAGATAGTCAGGGATTCGTCGATCACCTGCGCACGCAATTGGTCGAAGCCGCCGACGCCGTGGACCGGGACTACCTTGGTAATACCTGCTTCAAGATCGTCGACGGCCGACCAACGTTGTCGCGGCTACTGAAGAAGTCTGAACCGGCCGGATTCGAGGCCGTTGAGGCCGCGCTGACCAAGAAATTGCAGGCGCTCGACCTGTCCATGCTCGACGTGTTGGCCGATACCATGCGCTGGTTGAACTGGGGCCAGTTCTTTGGCCCGTTGAGCGGACACGAAAGCAAGCTGGACGATGAGGCGCGCCGGCAAATCCTGACCACCTTCGCCTATGGCACCGGGTTGGGGCCGACGCAGGTAGCGAAGAGCGTGACTGATGTCAGCGACCGGCAGATCGCTTTCCTCAACCAGCGGCATGTCACCACCGAAAAACTCGAAGCGGCGATTTGTGGCGTAATCAACGCCTACAACCGCTTCTGGCTGCCTAAGCTATGGGGCGACGGCAAGCGGGCCGGCGCCGATGGCACGAAGTGGGACCTGTACGAAAACAACCTGCTGTCCGAGAGCCATATTCGCTACGGCGGCTACGGCGGCATTGCCTACTACCACGTCAGCGACAACTACATCGCCTTGTTTTCGCATTTCATCCCGTGCGGTGTGTGGGAGGCGATCTACATCCTGGACGGACTGACCAAGAATCAGTCTGATATTCAGCCGAACACACTGCACGTCGATACCCAGGCGCAGAGCACACCGGTGTTCGGGCTGGCCTTTCTGCTGGGCATCAAGCTGATGCCGCGCATTCGCAACTGGAAAGATTTGAAGTGCTACAAACCGTCGCCGGAGGCGGTCTATAAAC
>JAAXVL010000026.1 GCA_013335535.1 Azonexaceae bacterium | reverse complement strand
TGGCCGGCCGTCACCTGGACGCCGGACCTCAAGTCGGCAACGCAGGTTAACCTGAACACGCTGACCAAGGCCGAAGTCGCCTCCTGGAAACCGGGCCAGAAACTGCTGCTCAACGGCAAGATGCTGACCGGCCGCGATGCTGCTCACAAGCGCATTTCCGACATGCTGGCCAAGGGCGAAAAACTGCCGGTGGACTTCACCAACCGCGTCATCTACTACGTCGGCCCGGTTGACCCGGTCCGTGACGAAGTCGTCGGACCGGCCGGCCCGACCACCGGCACGCGAATGGACAAGTTCACGCGCATGATGCTGGAACAGACCGGTTTGATCTCGATGATCGGCAAATCCGAACGCGGCCCAGTCGCCATCGAAGCCATCAAGGACAACAAGTCGGCCTACCTGATGGCCGTCGGTGGCGCCGCCTATCTGGTTGCCAAGGCAATCAAGTCGGCCAAGGTCGTCGGCTTTGCCGATCTTGGCATGGAAGCCATCTACGAGTTCGATGTCGAAAACATGCCGGTGACGGTCGCCGTCGACTCCTCCGGTGTCAGCGTGCACGAGACTGGCCCGAAGGAATGGCAGGTCAAGATCGGCAAGATTCCGGTCTCGGCATAAGCCATTTCTGGATAACAAAAACCCGGCCGAGGCCGGGTTTTTGTTTGGTCACCAAAAAACAGATCAGCAGTTTTCTTCAACGTTCCCGCTCGGACACAGCGGTGGCTCACCGGCCGCACGCAGTTTCCGACATTTTTTGCAGACCGCACTGATCCAGCCTTTGCAGGACATCATCTCGGGCAGCGTTTCTTCCGCCAGCATCTCTTTCAGGCGCGCAAAAAATACCTCCTGATTGATGCTGTCACCGCCGCACCCGGTCATGCAGACCACGCGGTTACCACCGGAGCGATGCGCCGCATCATGGCGGCTGATCGCCAGATGCAACAATTCATCGGTGGTCGTTGCCGCACCATCATCCGGCAAGGCAGCGACGCCCACGCTGACGGTTACGGCGACCCGCGTGCCCTGAATTGAAATGTTTGCGGCAGACATCGCATTGCAAACGCTGCGGGCAAATTTTTCGCACTGATCGCGTCCGGCCATCGATGAAATGATGGCGATGCGCCCGCCGACAAGCGGCAACATGCTTTCATTCGAGTGGATCTTGCTCGCCAGCAAACCGAGTATTTTCTGGACAATCTTGTCGGCCAGATCCCAGCCGTAACGAAGCCTGAAATCTTCGTAGCCATCCAGCCCAAAGACCAGGACGCCATGCGGCAGAGGATCATGAATGAGGGCCAGCGAGTCTTGCAGGCACGGCTCACCGCTGCCACCTTCAGATAGCCTTATTGCGGGAACGATTTGCTTTGTCGGTGGCTCGCCACTCAAGTCAGGAAGACTATCAACGCGCTGCAGGAAGTCATTCAAACTGACCTCGCTTTGTTCACCGCAGTCGGCGGCAAGCGCTACCGAATCGGCTGGCAGATCCACGTCAGGCTTGATCAGGCGGAGCAGTAAGCTCTGAAACTCGGGCCCGGCGCTTCTTTTCGGGATGAACTCGGATACGCCAAGTTGTTTCGCCTGTTCCCGCCCATCCTCGGAGAAGCTGTCGGAAATCAACTGAAAGTAAGGAAGCTGATTCAGGCGAGCCAGTTTGCTGGCCCTGAGCCGTTCGACCAGTCCAGCCCCCTCGAGCGTGGTGATATCCAGCCCGGAAAAAACAGCGATGATCGCCGAATCCAGCACCAGCGTCTGCCAGGCCGACTCGGCATCGCGCTCCTCGCAAACATCGAAATGCCCGCGCAAAAGCTTGCCGAGTGAGGCTCTAACCAGCCGCGAAGCGTCTACGACCAGGACTTTCTGCAACTTTGTCATATCTCTTCCGTGCAAATTTGCTCGTATGACACGATTGTAAAAACATTACGACCAACGGCGTAGTTTAAATCATTCAGCGCAATGCCGCTCACATTACTGACTGCTCGTTCATTTACCCATAAGGCCTGAATTGATATATTTTTCGCTCTGCCGATCACGCATCTTCTGCGTGAAAACCACCACTCCGCCAGGAAACACCCGCCAGTTGCCATGTTCCGCAAATTCCGCATCCTGATCCTGCTGCTTGTCCTCGCCACCGTCGGCCTCGGCGCGTGGCGCTCGAACACCCGGCTGACGGCCTGGGAACATACGATTCATGTCGCGATCTATCCGATTGCGGGCGACAGTTCTCCGGCCACAGCCAAATACATTAGCGGCCTGAACAACGAAAGCTTTATGGATATTGCGCATTGGATGCAGCAGCAGACCGAAAAGCATGGCCTCGCCATCCTGCAGCCCGTGGCACTGCGCGTTGCGCCGCCGCTGGCAGAAATGCCGCCGTTGCGACCAAGCCAGCCGGGCGCGCTGGATGCCATGCTGTGGAGCCTGAAGCTACGCTGGTGGGCTTCGCAGCACGACAAGATCGACGGTCCGAAGCCGCATGTCCGGCTGTTCGTGCTCTTTCACGATCCCGATCTCAAGTCGTCGGTTCCTCATTCGACCGGCTTGAGCAAGGGGCAGATCGGCGTCATCCATGCCTATGCCTCGCGCCTGCAGCGCCGCCAAAACGCGGTCGTCATCGCCCACGAAATGCTGCATACCTTCGGTGCCTCCGACAAATATGACCTGGCGACACTGCAGCCGATCTACCCGCAGGGCTATGCTGAACCTGGGCGCAATCCACGATTGCCTCAGGTAATGGCAGAAATCATGGGGGGGCGTGTCCCGATTGACGAACAGAGCGCCGAAATTCCGATCGGCCTTGCCGATACGCTGATCGGCCCGGCAACAGCGCAGGAAATCGGACTTACACGGTCAACCGGAAAAAACGGCCAAAATTGAAATCGCCTTCGGAGCGCTGATTCAGCGCTCGGTCTTGCCGACCACGCCCCACAAAGCGCGGAACTTGCCGGTCAGCGTCAGACGTTCGTCCGAAAGCGCTTCGAGGAAATCGGAGAGGCGTTTCGACTTGGCGACAGCAAACAGCACCAGCCCGATGAATACCGCGGTGGCCACCAGCCCGTGCAGACCACGTTCGAGCATCGAGCCTTCGCCGAAGGCAATGATGTTCATGCCGAAATAGCCGGTCGTCACCGTTGCGATCAAACCGAGAATGGTGATCACGGTCAGGCGGACGACGGTGTTCGATTGCCGGCGCTGCGAGTCACTGTCGAGGTAGTGGCTCATCTCGCGGATCTCATCACGGACATCGTCGTACAGCGCGTCGTTGTGCAAATGATTGGAACACAGCCGGTACATCGCCTGCACGTGCGGTCGCTCGGATAGCTCATGGAACCAGTAGCGATGCGTGAAGCGCAGGAAGGTTTCAAAGTTGGCGCGAATCCGTCGCTTGAAGCGGCGCACGGAATTATCGTTGCGGATATCGAGGTCATTGACCGCATCGACCAGAACCTCGGAAAACGCCAGCAACGAAGCACGATGCAAATGCGCGATGAGGAAAACGAGGAAGTACTGGTGGCGGAATTGCGCCAGAACGCCGCGTTCACTATCGACGAAAAACGGAAATGCCGCATCGCCGACCACCGTGAACGCATTGCCGGTACAGATGAAGCGCGTGTTCGGCCCGGCTTCGCTGTCCGTCCAGAAACGATCGTGGCAGTAACGTTTTTCAAACTCGATGACGCCCGGCTCGTTAATCGGCAGCGTTTCGTTCGGGTGCAGCATGGTGGCCAGACCGATGCGCACCCACTCCTCGCGGCTCAGCGTGCGCGGCTGGTTGACCGCGAGAAAGGCCATGACCGGCATGCGCTGGTATTCGATCAGGCGATAGCGCAGATCGCCCTCTTCGTCCGAATGAGCGAGCACCATCGGCCGCAGCAGGCCGGCCCAGTGTTCGGAAATGCACGGGCTGCGGTGCTGGCAAACATAGCTCAGGTACTTCTCTCGCTTTTCGGCGTCGGATCGGGCGATAACCTGACCATCGATGCCTATCCATTCGGCAAGGTAAACGTTGTGCAAGCCCTCGCCGCCCTCTTCCCAACCCGACGGATAGGCCCGCCCGAAACGGAACAGGATGTCGCGCACGGTATCGAGCGGCAGGTCGTTGGCCCGCACCTCGACATTGAGTTGCGCGACGTCGAGATCGTGGAAGAAATAAAGATCGAGATGAACAATGTTCAGTTCGATCGGCACCTGGCCCTTGCGCAGCGTCAGCCGCAAACTGGCAATATCCTTGCGCCGGAAAACGTGCATCGGCGAGCCACCCGGCGGGTCGTCCGGCGACGATTTGCGCGAGCGGCCTTCGCCGTAGAGAAAGCGCTGCACATAGGGCAGGAAGGAAACAAACTCCCGGTAATGACGCTCCTTGAACTGAGCGGCATCCTCCATGAATTCGTCGTCGATCCGACGCCATGGATGCGTCTCCGTCCGCGACTCGAAAACCTCCCAATGCCGCCCCTCGCTACCAGTGATCGCCATCGGTTCAAGCTGCAGCGGCCAGACCAGGCTGGCGTGAAAGAGCCGAACGCGACCGTTCTGCGTTTCGGTCATGGAATTTTCCCCGTGAGGACTGCTCATGCCGATTCTATCGATCACGAAACCATGCGCTCGGCCCGGGCGCGATCCCACAGGCGCTTATTGATTTCCTCGATCGGCAACGCGAAATGGAAGTGCTTGTCGAGCTCCCGGAGGATGGGCATCAATTGCATCCCGACCGTACCCAGGCAAGGCCTCAATTCTGCGGGGTCGATCGATGCCAGCAGCTCCTTGAGCTGTGGCACGAAGGCCTCGCAGCGACCAGAGCCAGCCTGCTGATTCGAGACGGTCACGACTCGATTGCCACCGGCACGAGCGGCGGCATCGAGGCGCTCATAGGCCAGTTGCAACAGGGCTTGCTCCGACAGCTCGACCCCGTCATCGGGAACAACCGCGACGCCAACGCTCACTGTCAGCTGGATGCGCTGGCCTTCGACCGAGATTTGCGCACTCGCCATCGCGTTGCAGATCCGGTTGGCAAATCCGGCACAGACCGCGGTGGATGACGATCGCGTCACAATCACCACCCGGCCATCGGCGAGTTGCCCGATAAAGTCTTCCGGTCGAATTTTCCTGGACAGCAGGAAACAGAATCGCTGCGCCGAACTGAACGCCAGTTCGGCCCCGTAGCGAACGATCAGATCGTCATAGCCATCGAGGCCAAAGGCCAGGACGCCGACCCCAAGCCCGGCCTGAACCTCGGGCAAGGTTTTCGCGAGGTATTCCTCAAGCATTTCCTCGGCGAGCACCGTGTCTTCGTTGCTGTAATCGTTGCCCTCGGGCGCGTCGCGCTCGGATGGTTCCAGGCCGGCAATCTGCCCCATGATATTGCTGATGCCGATGTCGGACTCGCCGCCATACTGCTCGACGGGTTCCTCAGGAACCGGCGGAGGCGCCTGAACGCGCCCTTCGGCAGCGCCCTCGCGCCACTCCATCTGGGCCGCAACGATGCTTTCGATCGACACTTCGGTCGAATCTTTGACGACGAATTCGGTGACCCCCAAACTCCGGGCTTTCTGTCGTTCAGCAGCGGAAAAGCTGCTCGAAACCAGCTGCAAAAACGGCACGTTTTTCAAACGCGACAACTTGCTGTCGCGCAGACGTTCAAGCAAGCCACGGCCGTCGTCTCGATCCAGCGTCGTGCCGGATATGACAGCAGCAATGGCGCTATCAAGGACCATGGTCTGCCATGCCGACTCATCGTTGTCCTCGTCTCGCACCTCAAAACGATCGGAGAGCTGCTTGGTCAACGATGCCCGAATGACCCTCGACTCATCGACAACCAGAACCTTGCGCTTGTTTGCCATCTACATTCCAAATTCTCGAATGACTTCAAATACTTGAATTTCATCACAGCTTTGATTGAAGTGTAATCGACGCGGCACGGTTCGCGTCAAGATTGCCGCGTGTAAATATATGTTGCAGGCGCCTTTGAGCGGCCACTCGGTGCGACTTGATTTTGTTCGACGCCTCCTTCATAGTTCGTCATCGCATTTTGCTTATCAACTGGAAATCCGCATGAACGCACTTCGCACCGTCCGCCTGACCGCTGCCATCGCAGTGGAACCGGTCGTCGTACGCGTAGTCGTAGTAGGCGTCGTTATGCACGCGCCGTCGCGGATCGGGTAAGCAGAAGCAGCACAGAACCCCAAACCCCGCCGGCGCAAACCGGCGGGGTTTTGTTTTTTGGAGCCCGCCGGTTGCGCCACCAACCAAAAGGAAATCTCCATGACAGAAACTCTCACCGGCGCCCAGATCACCGTGCGTCTGCTCGAACGCCAGGGTATCCGCACCGTCGCCGGCATCCCGGGCGGCGCCATCCTGCCCATCTACGATGCGCTCGGCCAGTCGACCGCCATCCACCACGTCCTCGCCCGCCATGAGCAGGGCGCCGGTTTCATGGCCCAGGGCATGGCCCGCGCCACCGGACTGCCGGCTGTCTGCCTCGCCTCCTCCGGCCCCGGCGCGACCAACCTGCTGACCGCCATCGCCGACGCCAAGCTCGATTCGATCCCGCTCGTCGCCATCACCGGCCAGGTACCCAAGGCGATGATCGGCACCGATGCCTTCCAGGAAGTCGACACCTACGGCCTGAGCATCCCGATCACCAAGCACAATTTCCTCGTCTCGTCGGCCGAGGAAGTGCTCGAAGTGATTCCCCGCGCCTTCCGGATCGCCGCCTCGGGCCGACCCGGCCCGGTGCTCGTCGATATTCCCAAGGACGTGCAGATGCAGGCCATCGAGATCAGCGAATGGCCGGAACCCGGTCGCGCCGAGCCGGCTCCGGCCGCCGATTCGGCGCTCATCGAACAGGCCGCAGCCATGATAAACACGGCCGAACGACCGATCCTTTACCTCGGTGGCGGCGTCATCCATTCCGGCGCATCGACGGCTGCCATCGAACTCGCCGAAAAGGCTGGCCTGCCGACCGTGATGACGCTCATGGCGCTCGGTGCGATGCCGGTCGATCACCCGCTGGCGCTGGGCATGCTCGGCATGCACGCCGCCCGCTACACCAATCTGGCGCTCGACGAATGCGACCTGCTGATCGCCGTCGGTGCCCGCTTCGACGACCGCGCCACCGGCAAGGTCGCGGCCTTCTGCCCGCAGGCCAAGATCATCCACATCGACATCGACCCGGCCGAACTCGACAAGATCAAGTCGGCGCACATCGGCATCACGGCCGATATCGGCGAAGCGCTCAGCCAGTTGCTGCCGGCGACATTTCAAAATTCGCGAAAAAATTGGGTTGACCGTGTAAACGCCTTGAAAGCCGAGTTCCCGTTCGATCTGCACAGTACCGACAATCCGCGCTCCCATTTCGGCCTGATTCAATCCGTCGCGGCCTGCCTCGACGACGACGCGATCATCGCCACCGATGTCGGCCAGCACCAGATGTGGGTCGCCCAAGCCTACCCGCTGCGCCGTCCGCGTCAGTGGCTGACTTCCGGCGGACTGGGCACCATGGGCTTCGGTGTGCCGGCCGCCATCGGCGCGGCGCTGGCCGAACGCGAGCGCACCGTCGTCTGCTTTACCGGCGATGGCTCGATCATGATGAACATCCAGGAACTGGTCACCGCCGCCGAGGAGAATGTGAACATCAAGATCGTGCTCATGGACAACGCCACGCTCGGCCTCGTTCACCAGCAACAAACGCTGTTCTACGGCGAACGGCTGTTCGCCTCGCAGTTCCGGTCGTCGCCGGATTTCGTCAAGATCGCCCAGGGCTTCGGCATTGCCGCCGTCGATCTCGACGCCTCGGCCAACCCTTGCGCGACGCTCATGGAAGCCATTTCCCGCCCCGGCCCCTGCCTCATTCACGCCAGCATCGACGCCGAGCAGAAGGTCTATCCGATGGTGCCGCCGGGCGCCGCCAACCGCGACATGATTGGAGCCTGAGATGAACGCCATCAACCGTAACGAACAAAACGCCCTCGCCCACGCCGTGCTGGAAATCGACGTCAACAACCACGCCGGCGTCATGTCGCACGTCGTCGGCCTGTTTTCACGACGCGCCTACAACGTCGAAGGCATCCTTTGCCTGCCGGTCGGCGACGGCCGGCAAAGCCGTATCTGGCTGCTGGTCAACGAAGACCTGCGGCTAGCGCAGATGATGAAGCAGGTGGAAAAGCTCGAGGATGTCATCGCCATTCGCCGGCACAATGCCGACCACGCGGTATTTCAGGATCTGGAAAGCTTTTTCCGGCCATAAGCCGGAAGCGATCAGGAAGTTGCCGGGTTTTCCCGGCACTTCCGCTTGTATTCGCGGATCAGTTCGAGTTCGTCGTCGCTGATCGACTCGAAGCGCAGGCCGACCAGCCGGCGTTCGCCGAGGCGGCGCATGCGCATGATGCTGACGTAGGCTTCAACCCGCCCGCCTAGGTCGGGTGAGTCGATCCGGCACACCCCGACTTCGCCGCTCGGCTTGGCGCCAAAGACCGCCGAATCAATCAGCACGCCGATACCGGAAACCGAAATGTCAGCCGCCGGCAATTCAAGGTGCATGCCCCCCAGGCTCAGGGAGACATGGCCTTTGAGGAATACACGAGGGGAGCGGCGACGTTCTTTCACGATAGATTTCCAGCACAACACCAGACAGACATTTTTGCACGGGCGTGGTTCAAACGCACGACAATTACATGGATTTACCATAGTCGGACGACACAGCAAAATCCAGTCTCCAGCGCCGATGCCGCCCCGCCAAGGCCCGGCTATACTCTGCCTTTCTGCCCAATCATTGACGAATCATGAACCACTGCATCAACTGGCAAAACGCCCACGCCTACACTGACATCCTTTACGAAACGGCCGAAGGCATCGCCAAGATCACCATCAACCGGCCCGAAAGGCGCAACGCCTTCCGTCCGGAAACGGTCAATGAACTGATCGATGCTTTCCACCGCGCCCATCGCGACAACGCCATCGGCGCCATCATCCTGACCGGCGCCGGCCACGAGGCATTCTGTTCCGGCGGCGACCAGAAGGTGCGCGGCGCCGAAGGCTATATCGACGAAGGCGGCACGCCGCACCTCAATGTCCTCGATTTGCAGATGCAGATCCGCCGGCTACCCAAGCCGGTCGTCGCCATGGTTGCCGGCTACGCCATCGGCGGCGGCCACGTTCTGCACCTCGTCTGCGACCTGAGCATCGCCGCCGACAACGCCCGTTTCGGCCAGACCGGACCACGTGTCGGCAGCTTCGACGCCGGTCTCGGCGCCGGACTCATGGCGAGGACCATCGGCCTCAAGCGGGCCAAGGAAATCTGGCTGCTCTGCCGTCAGTACGATGCGGCGACGGCGCTCGATTGGGGTCTGGTCAATGCCGTCGTGCCCGTTGAAAAACTCGAAGAAGAAACGGTGAACTGGTGCCGCGACATGCTCAAGCTGTCCCCCATGGCACTACGCATGATCAAGGCCGGCTTCAACGCCGACACCGACGGGCTGGCCGGCATCCAGGAACTGGCTGGCAATGCCACCGGCCTTTTCTACATGAGCGAGGAAGGCCAGGAAGGTCGCAACGCCTGGCTCGAGCGCCGCCCACCCAACTTCGGCAAGTACCGCAAACGGCCGTGAAAATTGTCGGTGCCGACTGGCTGCCCTACGCCCTGCCGCTCAAGCGCCCGTGGCAAACCAGTCGTGGCGAGTTTAATCAGCGTGAAGGCCGCCTGCTCCGCCTGCAATCGGCCGACGGCCTGACCGGCTGGGGCGACTGCGCGCCGCTGCCCGAATTCGGCATCAGCGAGGCATCAGCCACGGCCTTCGCCGAGGAATGCGCCCATCTTGACCTAGTTGCCCAGCAAGCCGGGCTGCCACTCAATGCCTGGCTCAGCGGCGAGCCGCCGGTGGGCTTTGTCACGGTCAACCGGAATTTTGGGCCAATTTTGAAATGCTCTGCGGAAGCACTGATCGATACTGCCAACGCCGGCTTCAGCCTTCTCAAGCTCAAAGTCGGCGTTGGCCCGGTCAGCGACGAAATCGCTGCCCTGCACCAACTCGCCAGGTCGCTGCCCACGGGAATGCTGCTGCGTCTCGATGCCAACCGCGCCTGGAATTTTGCCGATGCCCAAACCTTCGTTGCTAGCTGCGCCGGCCTGCCCATAGAAGGCCTGGAAGAACCGCTGAGCGAACCGACGCCGGATTTGCTGCAAAAACTGCAGTCGATCGCAGACTTTCCGCTGGCCATCGACGAATCGATTCACCTGCTCGATACCCATTTTTTCCGCCACCCGCCGGTTCGTCGCATCGTCATCAAACCGGCCCGCCACGGCGGCCTGCTGGCCAGTGTCGAACTCGCCTTGCGCGCCCGCGCCTCTGGCCTCGACGTGGTCATCACATCCAGCCTGGAAAGCGCCTGTGGCCTGCTCCCCTGCGCCCATCTCGCCGCCGCAGTGGCACCCGGTGGCATACACGGTCTGGCCACGGCCGACTGGTTTACCGACGATACGGGCGCCACACCGTGCATTGTCGGCGGACAGTTTCAATTACCGTCCAGCCCCGGACTCGGCTTTCAAGGCTTGAGCCCTTTCGGCTAGACACAGCAGGAAATCCCTGCGACATATTTACGCCACGGTAGCGGGGATATGCATCGTATTTGGACCCAACGGGGCTAGCCGACAAAGTTGGATTGCAGAAAATACTTAACGCGAAAATTCCGCGATCAAAGTGCCTCAGGAACGCTTCGAATCCAGACCGCGCAGCGGCTTATTTCGAGAAGTGCGCACATCGCGTAGGCGAACCGGAGCCGCAGATCGTGCTGTAACCACTATTCCACGGTCACCCCGAAAAAACGGCCAAAATTGAAATGTCTACGGCAGCGGCAGCGGCAGCGAGCAGATGATCTGCCCGCTGGAAGGCTTTATTCTGGCTTGTCGCCCGGGTTGTACTGGAAGCCCGTGAACATGGTCCGCGTCTGGTTCTGCATCTGGTCCTGCATCGACTGGAACATTTTTTTTGACTGATCCATATAGGCAGTCATCATGTTCTGCATGGCCGGCTGCTGGAAGTTCAGAAACTGGTTCCAGAAATCCGTCTGCATGTGGGTATTGTCGCCACCATTGGGGCCGTACATGGTCTTCGACTGTTCCTGCAATTTCCCTTGGAAATCCACGAAGGTCTTCATGTTGTTTTCCAGGTACTTGCCGAGCATGCCCTGCATCGTGCTGCCGTAGAAGCGGATGAAGCCGGAGAGTAGTTCGCTCGAGAACAGCGGCATGCCGCCCGATTCTTCTTCAAGAATGATCTGAAGCAGGATGCTGCGCGTCAGGTCTTCATCGGTCTTGGCGTCAAGCACCTTGAAGGCTTCGAACTTGAGGACCAGTTCCTTCACATCGCCCAGCGTGATGTACGCACTCGTCTTGGTATCGTAAAGACGACGATTGGGGTATTTCTTGATCAGGCGTACCGGTTCCGACATGCTTTGATCCTTCAGGACGGGTTTGTGTGCAGCGCAACATTATAGCAAAAAAAACGGGCGCTTTAGGGCGCCCGTTCTTGTTGCATTGCAAAAATTCAGCAATATTTCATGCTGAAAGTCGCAAGATTACTGGTAATACAGACCGCCGTTGATGTTGATCGTGGCGCCGGTGGTGAAGCCGGACAGCTCGTTCGACAGGTAGGCACAGGCGTAGCCGATTTCTTCCGGCTTGGCCAGACGCTTCATCGGCACGGAGTCGACGATGGTCTGCAGCACTTCCGGCTTGATGGCCATGACCATCTTGGTGGCAACGTAGCCCGGGCAGATGGCGTTGACGGTCACGCCCTTGTTCGCCAGTTCGGCAGCCAATGCCTTGGTGAAGCCGATCACGCCAGCCTTGGCAGCGGAGTAGTTGGTCTGGCCAGCCTGACCCTTGACGCCATTGACGGAGGAGATGTTCACGATACGGCCCCAGCCACGCTCGGCCATCTTGGCAGAGACTTGCTTGGTCATGTTGAACAGCGAGGTCAGGTTGGTGGCGATAACGGCATCCCAGCCATCCTTTTCCATCTTGGCAAACATGCGGTCGCGGGTGATACCGGCGTTGTTGATCAGGATGTCGATCGGACCAGCAGCAGCTTCGGCTTCGGCAACCATCTTCTGGCAATCTTCCAGCGACGAAACGTCGCCGGCGACACAGACGAAATCCTTGAAGCCGGCTTGAGCCATTTCAGCCAGCCAGGAATCCTTGTTGTCGAACTGCGGGTGGTAAGAAGCGACCACCTTGTGGCCAGCCTGGGCCAGTTGTTGACAGATTGCGGTTCCAAGACCACCCATAGCGCCGGTAACGAGAGCAACACGTTGAGTCATAGTTATTCCTTCCTGTTGTTAAATAGAGCGGGGTAAAAAATTACGCCGGTCAGTACATGTGCTGACCACCGTTGATTGAAATATTGGCCCCGGTCACAAACGCCGCTTCGTCGGAAGCGAGGTAGGCGACAAGGCCGGCGATTTCTTCCGGCTTGCCCAGTCGATTGACCGGGATCTGCGGCAGAATTTTTGAATCTAGGATTTCCTGCGGAATGGCCGTCACCATCTTGGTACCGATGTAACCCGGCGAAATCGTGTTGACGGTCACGCCCTGCTTGGCCACTTCCAGCGCCAGCGCCTTGGTAAAGCCATGCATGCCAGCCTTGGCCGCCGAATAGTTGGTCTGCCCGAAAGCGCCCTTCTGGCCATTCACCGACGAAACATTGATGATGCGACCCCATTTGCGCTCGACCATGCCGTCCATGACCTGCTTGGTCATGTTGAAGACGGAATCGAGGTTGGTGTGGATGACCGCATCCCAATCACCCTTGGTCATCTTCTTGAAGGTCATGTCACGCGTGATGCCGGCATTATTGACCAGCACATCGACGGCGCCGACCTCCTTGGTCACCACTTCGACACACTCGCGCGCCGAATCGAAATCGGTCACATCGCACGGGTAGGCCTTGAAGCCATACCCCATGTTGTTCATTCCCTTGAGCCAATCCTGAACCTTGGCATTGCCCGGCGAATAGGTCGTGACAACCTTGAAGCCCAATGCGGCCAGCTTGATGCAAACGGCCTCGCCAAGACCACCCATTCCTCCAGTAACCAGTGCAACTCGCGACATTGTTATACCCTCTCGAGAAGTTTTTATACCGCGCGTTCCTTGACGTATCTGCCCGGTGCCGGTTCGATCGGCTTGTATTTGGCATTCCCCGGTTTGCGCGGCGCCCGCTGTTCTCCTGACAACGGTTTGAGCCAGTCGGCCCAATCAGCCCACCAGCTCCCCTTCCTCTCTTCAGCCACGGTCAACCACCCCTCGGCATCCTTTTTCACATCGTCATTGACCCAATAGCTACGCTTGTTCTTGCTGACCGGATTGATCACGCCGGCAATGTGGCCCGAGGCACCCAGAACAAAACGAACCTTGCCGCCGAGAATGCGCGTGCTCTGGTAGGCCGACTGCCACGGCACGATATGGTCTTCGCGCGTCGCCAACAGATAGACCGGCATGTCGAGCTGGCCAAGATCAACCTTCGTTCCGCACATGTCGAGCTTGCCCGGCACGCGCAGGTTGTTCTCGAGATACATGTTGCGCATGTACCAACAGGCGAACGGACCCGGCAGGTTGGTCGAATCGGAATTCCAGTAGAGCAGGTCGAAGGCCTTCGGCTTTTCGCCCTTCAGGTAGTTGCCGGTAACGTAGTTCCAGACCAGATCGTTGGCGCGCAGGAAAGAGAACGTATTCTGCAGATCACGGGCTGGTAGCAGGCCGCCCTTGCCGATCGTGGCTTCGCGTGCAGCAATACCCTTCTCGTCGATGAACAGGCCGATTTCGCCTGTATCGGAAAAATCGAGCAGCGTCGTCAACAAGGTCAGCGAGGCAACCGGATCTTCCCCGCGCGCCTTGAGAACAGCCAGCGACGAGGTCAGAATCGTGCCGCCAACGCAGAAACCCAGCGCATTGACCTGCTTGACCTTGGTGATTTCCTGAACGACACGCAGCGCCGTAATCGGCCCTTGTTCAAGATAGTCATCCCAGCCGGCATCCCCTTGCGCTTCCTTCGGATTGCGCCAGGACACCAGGAAAACCGTGTTGCCCTGCTCGACCATGAAACGGATCAGCGAATTGTCCGGCTGCAAGTCCATGATGTAGAACTTGTTGATGCATGGCGGCACGACGAGCAGCGGCCGCGTGCCAACCTTCGGTGTCAGCGGCGCATACTGGATGAGTTGCATCAGCTCGTTTTCGAAGACTACTGCGCCTTCGGTCGTCGCGATATTCTTGCCAACCTCGAACACCGACTCGTCGGTCATCGAGATACGGCCCTTCTCGAAATCCTTAAGCAGATTGTTGATGCCGTCGGTAATGCTCTGCCCCTTGGTTTCCAGGGCCAGCTTGATGAATTCGGGGTTGGTCGCGGCAAAATTGGAAGGTGCCATGGCATCGGCCATCTGGCGCGCCAGAAAGCGCATGCGCTCCTTGGATTTTGCATCCTCGGCCGGCATCACTTCGACCATTTGCTTCAAATACTGGGTATTGAGCAGGTAGGCCTGGTGCAGATAGTCGTAGATCGGACTGTCTTTCCATTCCGGCGCTGAAAAACGACGGTCACCGGGCTCGGGAGCAACCTTGAAAGCTGGCTCCTGCCCTTGCTGTTTGTTCAGCACCGACTGCCAGAGCGACATCTGCTGATCCATGAACTGTTTTTGCAGGGCCGTCAGTGCCTGCGGATCGACCGCAGGCGGCGGAAGAGCACCAGCCGTCGCACCGGCCTTGCCAAGATAGTCCATAAATTGCTGCATCATGTTCTGCCCGTTTTGCATGAACTGAGCGGCAGAACCCGCGAATGCATCGTTATTGTTCGATCCCTGCGCCATGGGAAGACTCGTCTCTATTGTTGTATGGGTTTGAGCCTTTGGATTCTCCATACCCGATTCAGCGCTGTCAATGAATTTGCATGCATAATTAGGCCCCCTTCAAGGCACCCAATATGTACATTGTTGCAATCGGCTGGCTCTACGTAACATTGCTGATCGCGGTCAACGAACCCAGCGTCGTCGCCGGCATCGTTTCGTTCCTGTTTTACGGGCTTATGCCCTGCTCGCTGCTGCTCTGGCTGGGCGGCAGCAAGGCCCGGCGGCAGCGCCGGGCGCATCGCGAATCACTCGCCAACCAGCGTCTGGACGATGGCAATCGAGGCGATACCCGAGCCGATCAGTAGCACCTGCAGAATCGACTCCTTGAGTTCGGACCGCTTGTGCAGACCAGGGATCAGGTCTGCCACCGCAACATAGATCATGCTCGCCGCCCCGAGGGCGAGCAGCGACGGAATCCACTCGGTCAATTCGGCCAAAGCAAAATAGGCAAGCATCGCACCGACCAGCGTCGCCAGACTGGAGAGCAGATTGAAGGCCAGCGCCCGTACCTTGCTGTAGCCGGAATGCAGCAGGATCAGATAGTCGCCGACCTCCTGCGGAATTTCGTGGGCGATGATGGCCATCGCCGTTACGATGCCAAGTTCGGTACTTTGCAGGAAGGCGGCGGCAATCAGGATGCCGTCGACAAAATTGTGAAAGGTGTCGCCGACCAGGATGAGCAGGCCGGAGCGCCCATGGTCATGAGCCGGAGCATGGGCATCGTGTGCCTCACAGTGATCGTGGTGGCAATGCCGCCAGAGGACCAGTTTTTCGAGGACGAAAAAAGCCATGATCCCGAACAGCACGGTCGCCGTCGTCCGTTGTACGTCGCCGTGCTCGAGTGCATGCGGCAGGATTTCCAGGAAAGCTGCGCCAAGCAGCGCGCCGATCGCATAGGAGATCAGCATGCTGATGCGATGCGCGCCGAGCGCGAGACTCACCGCAGCTGCGGCGAACACGCTCAAGGCGCCACCGGCCAGCGAAACGGCAATGATCCAGGAAAGAGTGCTCACGGGGTTCTGCTACTTGGGAAAGGCGCGGATTATACGCCCGCCGGCCAGTTTGGCTTAACCGCGAGGGCCTCGTCGAGCAGCCAGCGGCGGAATGCGGCCACGGAATCACGCTGGGCGACCGCCTTGCGCATCACGAGAAAATAGCCGAAGGGTGACGGCACGGCGATTTCGAAAGGCACAATCAAACGTCCTGCCGCCACATCGGCTTCGACCAGCGGTTTCAGCGCCAGCGCCACACCCTGCCCGTCGAGCGCCGCTTCGACGGCAAGGACGGCATTGGAAAACCGTGGTCCGCGCTCGGCGTCGACGTTGCTCACCCCAGCACAGGAAAACCACTCCTGCCAACCCGGCTGGCCTTCCTCGTCGCCGATGGTTTCATCATGGATCAGCACGTGACGCGCCAGATCCTGGGGAACGGCCAGCGGGCGCTCCGCACTGAGCAGCCGCGGGCTGCATACCGGCACCCAGTCCGGCGCAAAGATCTGCTCCACCTGCAGGCCGGGATAATTGCCGGTGCCATAACGAATTGCGAGCAGGCTGCCCGCCTCGCGCAGATCGAAACGATCATTGTCGAGCAACAATGTTTCACCTCGCCTGTCGACGCTGTCGCCACGACTGGACAGGCGCAACTCGACTTCCGGATGGGCCAGCGAAAACCGGGGCAGACGCGGCACCAGCCAGCGCGTTGCGAAAGACGGTGGGGCCGTCACGGTGAGTACGCCGTCGGCTTCGCTTCGGGTACTGTCGATAGCAGCGGCAAAACAATCGAAACCTTCGCGAATCTTGGGCAGCATGGCGCGCCCTTGAGCCGTGATTTCGAGTGCCCGGGTCAGACGACGAAATAGCGCAACACCGAGATAAGTTTCGAGTGTCTTGATCTGCTGGCTGACGGCAGCCGGCGTGACGTGCAATTCCTCAGCAGCCTTCTTGAAACTCAGGTGGCGCGCCGCGGACTCGAAGGCGCGCATGGCGGAAAGCGGAGGCAGGCGATAGGTCACGACTGACGATTAAGTTTTTCTAAAGCGTTGCATCATAAATAGTCGTTTGCCGCTCGGCAAGGCGCTGACTAATGTTTCGTCTCGGCCGACATCGGGCCGCACCGCCAAACATCCCTGAAAGAAAGGTATCACCATGAACAAGTCACTGCTCGTTGCCGCACTGCTTACCGTCGCACTCACCGCCTGCGGCAAAAAGGATGAGTCCGTCGCAGCATTGCCGCCGGCAGTTGCGGCACCATCGTTGCCGACGCCGGCCACCCCGCCGTCGCTGCCGAACGTTGCCCAGGAAGAGGCCGCCAAGCCTGCAGATAGCGCAACTCCGAGCACTCCGGCCGGTGAAAATAACGCGGCTCGTTGAACCAGACACCGTACGGTTAAGAAATACTAATTTATCAAACAAAAATAACTCGTTCGTTGCCTTACGGCGACTTTGATAAATTGCGCCCCGTCTCCTCCAGACCTTCATGCGCTTAGGATCTGGATTGAGCCCGCTTTATGCGGGCTCTTTTTTTATTCGTTTTTTGTTCGTCATCTGTTGATAACCCAAAATACTGGAGCATCGAGAAACATGGTTGGAGGTTCACGCATCCTTAATGCTGCCATGCGCAGCAAGATCATGTCGGCCGACGAGGCCGCCAATCTCATTCAATCCGGCGCCAATGTCGGGATGAGCGGTTTTACCGGCGCAGGCTATCCGAAACTGGTTCCCACGGCGCTGGCCAAGCGCATCATGGATGCCAACCTGCACGGGCAAAAATTCAAGATCGGCGTGTGGACCGGCGCATCGACGGCGCCGGAACTCGACGGTGCGCTGGCCATGGTCGATGGCATCGAAATGCGCCTGCCCTACCAGTCCGACCCGACCTGCCGCAAGCGCATCAACGCTGGCGAGATGGAGTACATCGACATCCACCTGTCGCACGTCGCCCAGTTCGTCTGGGGCGGCTTCCTCGGCAAGCTCGATATCGCCGTCGTCGAAGTCGCGGGCATTCTTGAGGATGGCCGGTTGATTCCCTCGTCGTCGGTGGGCAACAACAAGACCTGGCTCGACCAGGCCGACAAGGTGATCCTGGAAGTCAATTCCTGGCAGAACCCGGCGCTCGAAGGCATGCACGACATTTACTACGGCACCGCCCTGCCGCCGCACCGCAAGCCGATTCCGCTGCTCAAGACCGATGACCGCATCGGCGAACCGTATTACAAGATCGACCCGAGCAAGGTCATCGCCGTCATCGAAACAAACAAGGCAGACCGCAACTCCGCCTTTTCGCCGCCGGACACCAATTCGCAACTGATCGCCGGCCACATCCTGGAGTTTCTCCAGCACGAGGTCAAAAAAGGCCGCCTGCCGGCCAATCTGCTGCCCTTGCAATCGGGTGTCGGCAATGTGGCCAATGCGGTGATGGCCGGCCTGCAGGATGGTCCCTTCGAAAACCTGACGGCCTACACCGAAGTGCTGCAGGACGGCATGCTCGAACTGATCAAGTCAGGAAAACTGACGTGTGCCTCGGCCACCTCCTTTTCGCTGAGCCCGAATGCGCTGGTCGAACTGAACGCCGATCTACCGCGCTTCAAGGACAGCATCATCCTGCGCCCGCAGGAAATATCGAACCACCCGGAAGTGATCCGCCGCCTCGGGGTCATTGCCATGAACGGGCTGATCGAAGCCGACATCTACGGCAACGTCAATTCGACCCACATCATGGGCACCTCGATCATGAACGGCATCGGCGGTTCCGGCGACTTCGCCCGCAACGCCTTCGTCTCCATCTTCATGACCCCGTCGAGCGCCAAGGGTGGCAGCATTTCCTGCATCGTGCCGATGGTGTCGCACGTCGACCACACCGAGCACGATGTCCAGGTCGTCGTCACCGAGCAAGGCCTGGCCGATCTGCGTGGCCTCTCGCCGAAGCAGCGTGCCAAGGTGATCATCGACAACTGCGCCCACCCCAACTTCAAGCCGGCCTTGCGCGAATACTACGAGCGCTCGACCCGCTATTCACCGGGTCGCCACACGCCACATCTGCTTGATGAAGCCTTCACGTTCCTGCCGAACTGGGTGGCCAACCAGGCGGCGCGGGAAGCCTGGCGGGAGGATTCGCTGGTGCAGGCGGACGCCTGGAAAAAATAGCCGGCCAAATCGGGGGCGAATCCGGACTAACCCGGTCGCCCCTAAACGGTCGCTGGCTACTCCAGCCAGATCAGGCAGGCCATGCGACCGGTCACACCATCACGGCGGTACGAAAAAAAATCGGCTGATTCGCTGAAGGTACAGCGATCGCCGCCGCTGATTGAACTGACGCCTGCCGCGGTCAAACGCTGGCGGGCCAGCCGATAAATGTCGGCCAGCCATTTTCCCGACCCATGAGCCACAAAGGCTTCTGCTGCCTGCGCATCACGCGCGACAAACGCGGCGCGCACCTCGTCCCGCACCTCGAAAGCCGACGGGCCAATGGCCGGCCCCAGCCAGGTGAGCAATTCACCGGCCGGCACGGCCATCTGTGCCATGGTCTCTTCGAGCACGCCTGCCGCCAGTCCGCGCCAGCCGGCATGCGCTGCGGCAACGACCGTTCCGACCCGGTCGCAAAACAGAACAGGCAGGCAATCAGCCGTCATCACGGCGCAAACGACGCCGGAATCCCGCGTGAAAGCCGCGTCGGCTTCTTTCAATTTTGGGCCGTTTTTCGGGTTGACCGTGGCAACGCCGTGCACCTGCTTGAGCCACGCCGGTTCAGCCGGCAAATGCTTGCGCAGCGCGGCCCGATTGGCGGCGACATGGGCCGGATCGTCACCGACATGATCACCGAGGTTGAAACTGTCCCAAGGCGCCAGACTGCAACCGGCACCGCGCAAAGTCTGCAAGCTGCGGACACGGGCTGGCGCCGGCCAGTCCGGAACCAGCAGATTAGCCGTAGCGCAGGGAATCGAGAAGGTCACGCATATCCTCCGGCATCGGCACTTCCCACTGCATTTTCAGTCCGGTCAACGGATGCACGAGACCGAGGCGTGTGGCGTGCAGGGCTTGCCGCGGGAATTCAGGCAATTTCGGGTTGTGCTTGCCATAGACCTGATCGCCGACCAGCGGATGATGAATGGCCGCCATGTGCACGCGAATCTGGTGTGTCCGGCCGGTTTCCAGCGAACACTCGACGAAAGTAGTGTAGGGAAAGAGTTCGAGAATGCGGATATTCGTGATCGCCGGCTTGCCGCCCCGATTTTCCGGCACGATGGCCATCTTGATGCGCTGCGACGGGTGCCGGCCGATCGGCTCGTTGACCGTGCCTTCGTGCTTCATCGCGCCAGCCGCAAGGGCCAGATAGATGCGCCGAACGGTCCGCGCCTGCAACTGGCGAACCAGATCGGTCTGCGCTTCGAGCGTTTTGGCGACGACAAGCAGGCCGCTCGTGTCTTTGTCCAGCCGATGCACGATGCCGGCCCGTGGCACCGCCTCGATCCCCGGCACATGATGAAGCAGCGCGTTCATCAGCGTGCCACTCCAGTTGCCACTGCCCGGATGGACGACCAGCCCGGCCGGTTTGTTGATGACGAGCAGCGTTTCGTCCTCGAAGACGACGTCGAGCGGGATGTCTTCAGGCAGTTCAGGCTGATTGCGGATATCGTGCGGCTCGCTGACCAGCAACCGTTCGCCCCCCATCATCTTGCGCTTGGGTTCGGTCTCCGGCTTGCCATCGACCAGCACGCAGGCATCACGCACCCAGCCCTGCAAACGGTTGCGGGAATGTTGCGGCAGCAACTCAGCCAGCACCTGATCGAGACGACGGCCAAAACTGGCATCAGGAACGGTCAAGTGGAGCGGTTCAGTTCGGCTATAATCGCCGGAGTTTTCAACAGGATCATCATTCATGGTGCGAAGTTTACCTGCATTCCAGTCATTCCCCGCCCTCTTCCGCGTGCTGATGGCTGTTTTCATTGCCGCCTTCATCGCCGGTTGCAGCTCGATGCCCGACAAAATCGACGAAACCGCCGGCTGGTCGGCCGGCAAGCTCTATGGCGAAGCCAAGGATGCGCAGGCCGACGGCAACTGGGACAAGGCCGCAAAAATGCTGGAGAAGCTCGAATCCCGCTTCCCCTACGGTCGCTATGCCCAGCAAGCCCAGCTTGAAATGGGTTACGTCTACTGGAAAAACAACGAACCCGGTTCGGCCCTGGCCGCCTGCGACCGCTTCATCAAGCTGCACCCGAGCCACCCTGCCGTCGATTACGTCTATTACCTCAAAGGCCTGGTCAACTTCAACGAAGACCTTGGCCTGACCGCCTTAATCAGCACTCAGGACCCGACCGAGCGCGACCCCAAGGCGGCACGCGAAGCCTTCGATGCCTTCAAGGAACTGGTCACCCGCTTCCCGAACAGCAAGTACACGCCGGATGCCACGCTGCGCATGAACTACCTGATCAACGCGATGGCCTCGCTGGAAGTCCACGTCGCCCGCTACTACGTCAAGCGCGGCGCTTACATTGCCGCGGCGAACCGCGCCCAGTACGCAATCAAGACCTATCCGCAAGCCCCTGCTATCGAAGAAGCGATGTTCGTTCTGGTCACCGCTTACGACAAGATGGGGATGAACGATCTGCGCGATGACGCTGATCGCGTGATGAAGAAGAACTTCCCGACCAGCCAGTTTTACAAGGATGGGTTGAAGAGCAAGACGGCCTGGTGGCAGCTCTGGTAAGGGTTTCTGCCTAGGCAGAAACATCATGAGGCCGCCGATCAAGGCGGCCTTTTTTTTAGCAATTCGGAGTCC
>JAAXVL010000013.1 GCA_013335535.1 Azonexaceae bacterium | reverse complement strand
CGTGGGTTTTCTCATTATTAGGTGAGATAACCCACGCTCTATCAAAGCATCAAGGCCAAGCGCCGCACCCAGTCGCTTGTTATCGGCGTCACCTGGTACACCCCGGAAACCTGGGCAGAGGTCAGGGCGACGGCTGTCGATCCCGACTGTTTCGAGGAATCGTTCGAAAAATGGAAGGCCATGGCCGTGCTGGCCCGCCGCAATTTTCAGCGTTCCGGTGTGCTGGCCCTTGAATACCAGATCGTTCCCGAAGAATTCTTCGCCTGGTGCGCGACGAACGGGCAGGAAAACAATTCGACGGCGCGGGGTGAATATGTTTCCGAGCGCCTGAGCGCAGTGCATAACGGCGAGGTTTGACCCGGTTTTTGGCTGGCCTGAGCATTTCAGAACTCAGCCATTTTTCCGGTTGACCGTGGAATTGTCGCGAAGGTGACAAGTCGGGGTGCGGCGGAGCGGGTGATACGCGACAAATCCTGTTTTTCCGCCATTCCGGCGGGTGGCATCGCTTTTGCGTTGGATGGTTTGTTGCTTTTTACCGTGACCAACCATGAACACCGCTGAAAAACCCGCTTTTCGCTGCATTTCCTCCCGCGAGGCCATCGCGCTGATGCGCGCTGAACCGCCACCCTTCGTTTTCGATGTGCGCGACATGGCCAGCTACCAGAAAGCCCATGTCGACGGCGCCGCGCATTTGTCCGAGGACAGGCTGCTGGCCTGGATGAAGCGTCTGCCGAAGGACGCGCCGGTGCTGATTTATTGCTATCACGGCAACGCCAGCAAGGTTTTTGCGCAGATGTTCGTCGATTTCCGCTATGCGAACGTGTGCAGCGTCGATGGCGGCTACGAGGCGCTGGCTGCCGCCCTGACCACACCGGTCGCGGCATGACAGCGGCCCATGTGGCCGCTTCGGTGCAGGCGCATGCGCTGTCGCCGAGCGATGTCGATTGCGTCACCACGTGCTGGCCGAAGAGGGCTACGCCTCGGTGCTGCGCTGAGTTCCGCCTTGGCCAGCCCGGTCGGTAACCGCGCTGGCCCAGCCATGGCGGCGATTAGCGGCGGCGGTTGCGGATGCAGCCGTGGCCGTTGAGCAGGAAAGTGTTGAGGTTCTTGTCCGGGCAAAAGCTGATGCTGCCCTCGCCAACGACATCGATGGTGGCACCGTAGAAAATCCCGGTGCCGGAGCGGATGCGCGTCATATGCTCGGTGACCGAGAAGGCGCAGGGATTGCCGTCGGCATCGCTGTCGAGCACGCCGGTGATCTGGACTTCATCATGGTAGGTCTGGAAGGACTCGAGGAGTTCGAAGACGGCGGTGTGGTTCACCGTGCTCGCGCCGGTCGTCGTATCCATCGCGGTGACCTTGCCGACCAGCGCGCCGCAGTCGTCAAACACTTCGCGACCATCGGCGGTAACCATCACGAGGCAGATCTGGCCGACTTGCCGGGTCTGGGAAATGTTCATCGTCGTGACGCGGCCGGTCACGGTGGCAGCGGTATGTCCGGTCGGGCATTGCTGGGCATGGCCGACGGCGGGCAGGCAGGCGAGTGTGGCAAGTAAGGATAAAACCAGTCTTGTGTGCATGTGTGTTCCCTTCTTTTTGGATGGAGTCGGCGCCGCGCCGTCGGCGGATACGCGCCGGGCATGAGTATATCCTTATGTATTATGCGTTGTGATTGACGGTGGCGTCCGGAGCGCCATTTCGGCGCGAGGTAAACATGAAGCCCTGTTACATTGGCAGGGTTTTTCGACCCACATGAAACACGCTGCTGCGAGAATTCAATGATTGCCAACCCGGAACGTTTCAACCAAACCATTGCCCTGTTCGATGCCGCCAACGCACAAGATCCCAATCAGGATGAAGGGCTGCCGAAAGAACTTCTCTACGCGCAGCGCATGACGGAGATGATCGGCCGCTTTGCCCCGGAGGCCAGCGAAGTCGCCCAACTCGCCGTGCGCGCCCAGCACATAAAGCGGTGGACGGTGCCGCGCAGCAGTTATCCGCTCGGCAAACCCGGTTACTTTGCCTGGCGCACCGGGCTTTACCGCTTTCATGCCGACACGGCGGGCGAATTGATGCGCCAGGCCGGATACGATGAGGCGATGGTCGAGCAAGTGAAAACCGCGATCAGCAAGCAGGACATCAAGACCAACCCCAATCCCGATACGCAGTTGCTCGAAGACGTCAGCTGCCTCGTCTTCATCGAGCACTACATGCTGGGTTTTGCCGGCCAGCAGGCCGATTACACCGAAGAGAAGTGGCTCGGCATCATCCGCAAGACGTGGAAGAAAATGTCGGCCACCGCCCAGGCCTTCGCGACGAGCGGCGGCATCAAGCTGCCCGAGGCGCTGGTGCCGCTGATATTGAAAGCGGTTGCCGAGGGCTGATTTCGGGCAGGAAGGCCCGTTGCCACGGTCAACCGGAAAAATGGGCCAAAAATGAAATTCTCTTGAATCGGCCCAGCGCTCTAGGCGCGACGATCGACGCCCGGCCGCGGCTGGCTCCGGCGTTCCGGCCGGGACGGGTCGCGTACGCCGCGGCCACGCAGGACCAGCGCCGGCACCAGGATCAGGAATAGCACGATGAGGGCCGAGAGGAGCAGGTAATGGTCAAGAATGGCCTGTAGCACGGAGCGTTCCTTTGAGTGTGTTGCAAAGCGGTTCTTGTGGTCTGGATGCAGGAAAGTCGCCTGAAAAACCATCGACTGACGTTTCATTCTAGTGGCCTGCCACACAATTTGCGAGCCGCGACAAAGCTGCTGGCGCGGCGTTTTCGGTTAGGCAAGCAGCCTGAAGCGGCGAGTATCGGCGCGTGCCGCATCAGTCATCCTGAGCACCCGTTCGGGTGGCAGCTTCAGTTCTTCCGCGAAGATTTCGGCAATGCGCTCAATGGTCGTTTCGGCGGCGGCTGCATCGTGGAAGAGGGCGCGTGTCCGGCGGGCCAGAATGTCTTCGATCGTCCGCGCTGCCTCGTGGCGGATGGCGAAACGGACCATCGCTTCGCTGTAAGGGAGGTTCGGGTGGAGGCGTTGGTCGTGACCGGGGAGCGCGCCAACCTGCGGGGCGTCGGTACCGTAGGCGTCGCTGGCAGCCCCCTCCGTGTAGCCATGCAATTTCAGTGTTCGGGTTGCACACGGCGCGGCGTTCAGTCCGGCCAGCCCGATGGCGCGGTCGATGACCTGTTCGGCCATGAGCCGGTAGGTTGTCCATTTGCCACCGGTGAGCGTGATCAGCCCACCCGGGCTGACCAGGATGGCGTGTTCGCGTGACAAGGCGGCGGTGCTCTTGCCGTCCGTGTTGTCGGGATGGACGAGCGGGCGCAGGCCGGCGAAGGCGCTGCGAATGTCGGCCCGGGTCGGCGGCCGGGTCAGGACGCCAGCCGCCGTGCGCAGCAGGAAATCGATTTCCGCTTCGAGCGGCTGCGGGTCGTCGAGTTGGCGCAATTCCGGGCGCGGCGTGTCGGTCGTGCCGAGCAGCACCTTGCCCTGCCACGGAATGGCGAACATGACGCGGCCGTCCTCGGTTTTCGGGATCATGAGCGCCTGCTGGCCGGGCAGGAAATCGGCATCGAAAACCAGGTGGATGCCCTGGCTCGGCGTCAGCAGCGGCTGGGCTTTGGCGTCGTCGAGCTGGCGAACGCTGTCGGCATGCACGCCGCTGGCGTTGATGATGGCGCGGGCGGTGACTTCGAACTCCTCGCCGGTTTCGGCATCGCGCAGCACGGCGCCGGTGACGCGGTCGTTGGTCTTGAGCAGGCCGATGGCTGGCAGGTAATTGAGGCAGGTGGCGCCGAGGTCGGTGGCGGTGCGCATGAGCGTGATGGCCAGCCGGGCATCGTCGAACTGGCCGTCCCAGTAGCGGATGCCACCGCACAGGCCGGTGCTTTTCAAGCCAGGCAAGGCGGCGATGACTTCCTGCGGGTTCAGGCTGCGCGAATTCTCCAGATTGTCGCCACCGGCCAGCAGGTCGTAGAGCTTGAGGCCGCCGGCGAACATCAGCCGGTCGATCTGATTCCAGGCCGGGATGATGAAGGCGAGCGGATGGACGAGGTGTGGCGCGTTCTGGAGTAGCAAGGAGCGTTCGCGCAGGGCGTGGCGGACCATGCCGATGTCGCCCTGGCGCAGATAGCGCACGCCGCCGTGGATCAGTTTGGTGCTGCACATCGAGGTGCCGGAGGCAAAATCGCGGGCTTCGACGAGGAGCGTCCGATAGCCGCGCGCTGCCGCATCGACTGCCGCGCCCAGCCCGCTGGCCCCGCCGCCGATGATCAGGACATCCCACGGGCGCGGGTCGCGCAGGGTGGCGAGGCTGTCGATGCGGCTGCTCATGATTCGGCCTTGGCCCAGCCGAGGGTGCGCTGGATGGCGCGGTGCCAGTCGGCGAACAAGGCTGCACGCAGGTCATTGGCCATCGACGGCGTAAAGCGGCGTTCGGCCTGCCACAGGGCGGTGAGTTCGGCTTCGTCCTGCCAGAAGCCAACGGCCAGCCCGGCCAGATAGGCGGCACCAAGGGCGGTGGTTTCGGTGACTTTTGGCCGCACGACGGGCACGCCGAGCAGGTCGGCCTGGAACTGCATGAGCAGGTCGTTGCGGGCAGCGCCGCCGTCGACACGGACTTCCCGGATCGGCTGGCCGGCATCGTTTTCCATGGCCTGCAGCACTTCGGCGCTCTGGAAGGCGATGGCTTCGAGCGCGGCGCGGGCGATGTGGGCTCGGGTCGAGCCGCGCGTCAGGCCGAATAGGGCGCCGCGCGCCGTCGGGTCCCAGTAGGGCGCGCCGAGGCCGGTGTGGGCCGGCACGAGATAGACGCCGCCGTTGTCCGGTACTGAGGCCGCCAGCGTTTCGACCTCGCCGGCGCTGGCGATCAGGCCGAGGCCGTCGCGTAGCCATTGCACGGTGGCGCCGCCCATGAAGACGCTGCCTTCCAGAAGGTAGGTGGTTTGGCCCTTGCGTTGCCAGCCGACCGTCGTGAGCAGGCGATGCCGCGAGGCCATGGGCTGCGCGCCGGTATTCATGAGCAGGAAGCAGCCAGTGCCGTAGGTGTTCTTGGCCATGCCGATATCGAGGCAGGCCTGGCCAAAGGTGGCGGCCTGCTGATCGCCGGCCATGCCGGCCAGCGGAATCGGGGCGCCCAGCCAGTCGGCGTTGATCGTCGCAATCTCGCCGCTGCTGGCGACGAGGCGCGGCAGCAGCGCGGCGGGGATGTCGAGCAGCGCCAGCAACTCGTCGTCCCAGCATTGGCGGTGGATGTCGAAAAGCAGCGTGCGCGAGGCGTTCGACGGGTCGGTGACGTGCTGGCCGGTCAGCTTCCAGGCCAGCCAGCTGTCGATGTTGCCGAAGGCCAGTTCGCCGCGTTCGGCCCGGTTGCGGGCGCAGGGGATGTGGTCGAGCAGCCATTTCAGCTTGGTGCCGGAAAAGTAGGCGTCGAGGACGAGGCCGGTGCGTTGCTGGAACAGGTCGGCGTGGCCGGCTGCCGTCAGGTCATCGCAAATGCTGGCGGTGCGCCGGTCCTGCCAGACGATGGCGCGGTGCAGCGGCTGGCCGGTGGCGCGATCCCAGAGCACCGTGGTTTCGCGCTGGTTGGTGATGCCGACGGCGGCGATCTGCGTGGCCGAAATCCCGTTGTCACGCAGCACGGCGCGGGCGACGGCGAGTTGCGCCTGCCAGATTTCATCGGCGTCGTGCTCGACCCAGCCGGGTTGCGGATAGTGCTGGGCGATTTCCTGCTGGGCGAGGCCGTGGATGTTGCCCCGGTGGTCGAACAGGATGGCGCGCGAACTGGTCGTGCCCTGGTCGAGGGCGAGGATGAACTGCTCGGAAGAGGCAGGCATGGCGAACTCCGGCAAGCGGTGTTCGGCCAGTATAGCCGGCCGGGTACGGGCTTGGCAGGGCTTACAGAATGGTCAGCACGTTTTCCGGCGGGCGGCCGAGGGCGGCGCGATTGCCGTTGACGACGATGGGCCGCTCGATGAGCTTCGGGTTGGCGACCATGGCGTCAATGAGCGCGTCCTGCGACAGCGCTGGATCGGCCAGGTTGAGTTCCTTGTATTCGGCCTCTCCCTTGCGGATCAGGGCGCGGGCGTCGGCCAAGCCGAGTTTCTGGAGCAGACCGCGCAGCGTGGCGGCGTCGGGCGGGGTGTCGAGGTAGGCGACGATGGCCGGTTCGATGCCCTTTTCCTTGAGCAGGGCGAGGGTGTCGCGGGATTTGCCGCAGCGGTTGTTGTGGTAGATCGTGATGGTCATGTTTTGGGCGGCTTTGGTGATGTCAGTTTTGGGCAAAATTTCCGGTTGACCGTGAAATCGCGTGTTCAGGCCAGTTTCTTGAGCGCCAGCGCGTTCATGCAGTAGCGCAGGCCGCTGGGCGCCGGGCCGTCGGGGAAAACGTGGCCGAGGTGGGCGTCGCAGACGTTGCAGGTGGTTTCAACACGCTGCATGCCGTGGGTGTTGTCGAGGGTGTAGGCGATGAGGCCGGGCGCGATGGCCTGGGTGAAGCTGGGCCAGCCGCTGCCACTGTCGAATTTGCTCTGCGCGTCGAAGAGTTCGGTGCCGCAGCAGGCGCAGGCGTAGCGGCCGGGCTCGAAGACGGCGCACATGGCCGAACTGAAGGCGCGCTCGGTGCCGTGCTGGCGCGTCACGTGGAACTGGTCGGGCGTCAGCACCTCGCGCCAGTCGGCCGGGCTGCGTTCGTCGCGGCGCGGTGGCAAGGGGTTGCCGTCGCGGAGGATGTCGATGATGCCGGCCCAGGTCAGCAGGTCGGTGGTGGTGTCGGTCATGGTGGGCTCCGGGTCAGGTTCCGCAGAAGGTCATGTAGGTCGTGGTGAATTCGGTCGGTGCGGGTTCCGCGTATTCTGCGTCTTCCGGGCGTTCGTCGAAAGGGGCCTGGATAACGGCGAGCAGGCGTTCGAAGGGCTCCAGGTCGTTGTCATCGACGGCCGCCTCAAGCGCCGCTTCGACGCGGTGGTTGCGCGGGATGTAGCAGGGGTTGGCGTGCTGCATGGCGGCGAGCAGATCGGCGGAGCGGGTCGGCTGGCGGGCCTGCCAGCGGGTACGCCAGGTGGAGAAATCAGTGGCTTCGGCCATCAGGGCGTCGATGCGCGTTGCGTCGTCGGCGGCCGCGTGGAACAGGGCGCGGAAGGCGAGCGTGAAGTCGAGGCGGTTGTGCTTGAGGATGAGCAGGAAGTCGTCGATCAGGGTGCGGTCGGCTTCGGCATCACCCGTTTCATCGATGCCGAGTTTTGCCCGGAAGACGCGCAGCCAATGCGCGGCCTGGCGCTCCGGCAGAGCGTCGATGACGGCCGTGGCGGCCTGCACAGCGCGCCCTGTGTCGGCATCGATGAGCGGCAGCAGGGTTTCGGCCAGCCGCGCCAGGTTCCAGCGCGCGATGCCGGCCTGTTTGCCGTAGGCATAGCGGCCGGCGCTGTCGATCGAACTAAATACGGCACTCGGGCTGTAGGCCTCCATGAAGGCGCAGGGACCGTAGTCGATGGTCTCGCCGGACAGCGTCATGTTGTCGGTGTTCATGACGCCATGGATGAAGCCGACGCCGAGCCAGCGCGCCACGAGTTCGGCCTGCCGCTCGCCGACGGCGGTCAGCAGGTCGAGGTAGGGTTGCGGGCTGGCGGCCAGCGCCGGGTAATGGCGGGCGATGACGTAATCGGCCAGGCGCTTGACCTGTTCCGGCCCTTGGTGAGCGGCGAAGAACTCGAAGGTGCCGACGCGCACATGGCTGGCTGCGACGCGGGTGAGCACGGCGCCGGGCTGGGCGCGGTCGCGGCGAATCATGTCGCCGGTCGCCACGACGGCCAGCGAGCGCGTCGTCGGAATGCCCAGGGCGTGCATCGCCTCGCTGATGATGTATTCCCGCAAGGCTGGGCCGAGGGCGCATTTGCCGTCGCCGTTGCGCGAAAACGGCGTGCGGCCGGAGCCCTTGAAGGCAATGTCGCGGCGCTCGCCCTTGCGGTCGATGACCTCGCCGAGCAACAAGGCCCGACCATCGCCCAGTTGCGGTGAAAATTGGCCGAACTGATGGCCGGCGTAGGCTTGGGCAATTGGCTCGGCGCCTTCCGGTATCCGCGTTCCCGACAGTGCCTCGATGCCCGCTGGCGACGCCAGTGCCGATGGATCGGCGCCCAAATCGCTGGCCAGCGCCTCGTTCAGGCGAATGAGAACCGGCTGGCTGGCCGGTGTCGGCTTCCAGTGAACGTAAAACTCCGCCAGGTCGCGGACATAGGAGTTGTCGAAGGCAAAAAATCGGGGTGCTGGGGCGTTCATCAAAATGGGCTTTGTCGGTTTTCCATCGGCCACCGGCGATTTTGTCGTAAATCGCGGCACTGGCCGTGGTTCAAGCAATTTCGATGCTAACCGACGGCTTTGGTTCCCTTGGGAGAGGCACAAGGTGCCAATACTGAAATTTCAATTTTGGGCGAATTTTCCGGTTGACCGTGGGAATGGCGATAACGGCTTGTTGGCGCCCTGTGAGGAAGCGGCCCTGAAAGGAAAACATTGGTCTAATATCGCAGCGTCATCTACGTATCGGGGCAGCCAGGGAGGTATCCAAATCTCGCCCTGGCCTTGAAGCTCAGCAACCCATTTGAAAGGACCGTAAATTGAAAGCGCCAGTACAAATGTTTGTCGCTCCACAACAACGCAAAAGCGCCGGGGCAAAGCTCAAATTATTGGCAGCAACGCTCGGCGGGATTTTTCTTGCTGCGGCCTTCGGGCCGGTTGAAGCGGCCAACAAATCAAAAGTCAGTGTCTATCAGCATGGCAAGCCGGTCGGTACGCTGCCCTGCGAGGCAAATCCCGGTTCCCTACCGCGTAGCAATCCCTTGTTTTCGCGCACCGCGGTGCTGATGGGCGGCGGACTCGATGTCAAGGAGGCGTTCAGCTGGATGATCGAGAAGATGGCGCACTGCGCCGATGGCTCAGCTGGCACGCCAGGCAATTTCGTGGTCATTCGGGCTGGCGGGAATCCGGCCTACGACAGTTTTATTTATAAACTCGGGACAGTTGCTTCGGTCGTCACGCTGGTCGTGCCGAACAGGGAAACCGCAATGGACCCTGAAAACATCGCCACTTTCGCAACCTATATCCAGAACGCAGCGGCAATCTGGCTGACCGGCGGGGATCAGGGCGACTATTACACTTTCTGGAAAGGCACGCCGCTGGAAAGCCTGATTTCGGCGCAGACCAAAAATTTTGGTATCCCGATTGGCGGAACCAGTGCCGGGATGATGATCCTCAGCCAGATCAATTACGTCGCCATTCCCGCCACCATCACCTCGCCCGAGGCCTTGCTGGACCCGTACAAATACTGGCTGCAAACCGAGGAAGCCCCGCTCGACCTGGTCGCGGATTTCTGGACGAACAATCAGTCACCTTTCCCGCCCTTGATGTCCGTGGTGACCGATTCCCACTTCCAGAATCGGGATCGCATGGGTCGGCTGATCAGTTTCCTGGGGCGGACGATCGTCGAAAACAAAGCGGATAGCACCGTGGCGCAGGCCATCGGCGTCGATCAGGAAACAGCTTTGCTGATGGAGTGCGAAGACATGTCCTGCGCTACACCGCCTGCAATCAAAGCCGTGGGCAACCCGAAAAGTTTTGGCGCCGCCTACATTCTCAAGCCTTCGGCAAATAGCAACCTCACCGTGGAGCCGGCAACGCCACTGACGTTCACCAACGTCGAGGTGAAAAAGTTCCAGGCGAACAGCGCACCAACAACCTACAAAATCAACGTCAACAACGGTGTGATGACGTCAACGAATGCCAACGGTGCTGTCTACTGAGCAACTCAGCAAACCTGATCAAAACGGAGCCATGATGCCCGCACTCTCCCTTGAAGACCGCGCCAAGGGCGCTTTGATGGGGGCATTCATCGGCGATGCCCTCGCCCTGGGGCCGCATTGGTACTACGACCTGGACCAACTTCATGCTGATTTTGGTCCGTGGATCAGCGACTACACGACGCCAAAAACAGGGCGCTATCATGCGGGAATGAAGGCGGGGCAGCTTTCACAATCGGGGCTGCTGTTGCGACTGACTGTCCAGTCTCTGGTCGAATGCGGCTGCTACGATGAAGCCGACTTTTGTCATCGCCTGGACACCGGATTCTTCCCGCAACTCGACGGCACGCCGATGAACGGACCGGGCGGCTATACCAGCCAGTCGATACGGGAAGCCTGGCGCAAGCGGGTTAGGGCTGGATTGCCCTGGGGGCAGGTGGCCGGCAATGCAGATACGACCGAAGCCGCTGAACGCATCATCGCCATCGCTATCCGCTACGCCTTGAAGCCGGCCGAACTCGCCTCGGCCGTCACCCGCAATACAGTGCTAACCCAGACGGACGGCACGGTAGTGGCGATGACGGTCGCCTTCGGTGCCGTACTCGGCATGCTGGTTGAAGGGCAGCCACTGGATTCGAGCATCTCGGGCAAACTGATGGCGCGGGTCAAGTCGGGTGAGTTGCCATTCCACGCCGTCACCAGTGGTAATTTGCAGGCACCGCGGCCAGGTCAGGCGGAAGCGCCGACCGCCGGTCGCTTCCCGTCGCCGGATGCTTTGCTGAGCCAGTCCTCAATTGCGATGGCGGCGATTGATCCAGGCATTCGCATCGAGCCAGCCTGGAAGGTTTCTCTCATTTACGGCATGCCCTGCGCGGTCTATCACCAGTTTCCAGCGGCTTACTATCTGGCAGCGCGGTTCCATGACGATTTCGAGTCCGCCGTACTCCATGCCGTCAATGGCGGCGGACAAAATCAGGCCCGCGCCATTCTGGCCGGTGCTCTGGCGGGTGCTCAGACCGGACTCTCGGGCATTCCGCAACGCTTTCTCGATGGCCTCGAAAACAGTGGCGAATTGCTCGATTTGGCGGGGCGACTGGCTAAACAAATGCCCCGCTAGCGGGTGCTAATCCCATCGTTGCTGATATGAAAACGTCGGGAGCTTCCAGCTAAAACGCAGCGCCAGCATGCGAAATCCGAAACCGGCGATGAAACACACCAGCGTGTTGAGGTCGGTTTCGACGCCAATCGACCTCAAGGCGAGAAACAGCGCGCAAACAAGGAGCGACACGCTGGCATAGAGCTCCCGGCAGAAAACGACGGGCACCTGATTGCACAGCACATCGCGCAAAACACCGCCGCAAATCCCGGTCAGCATGCCGGCCATGATGATCACCACCCTGGGGTAATCCAGTTGCAGGGCCACGTTGCAACCAATCAGCGAGAAGGCGACCAGGCCCAGGGCATCGAGCATCAGGAAAACGCCTTTCATGTGGTGCATGAACCTGGCGAGCAGCGTTGTCGCCAGCCCGGCCAGAATCACCAGATAGACGTATTCGGGATGTTGCGTCCAGCCAATCGGGAAATTGCCGAGAACGACATCCCTGATGGTTCCACCACCCAGGGCAGTGACAAAGGCAATGACCGCCACCCCGAAAAAATCCATGTTGCGACGCCCGGCGGCGAGCGCGCCGGACATGGCTTCGGCGGTGATGGCGACCAGATAGATAACAAGTAACAGGTTGAATTGCTTGATGGCAAGCGGCTGAAAAACGAGGGCGAGACTATCGAACATCAGACGAGACTCCGTCAAAAAGCAGAAGACTCGACTCGAGTGCTTCTGTGACGCCTCTCCCCCTGTCCTTTTACCTGAGAGTTTCGGCTCGACAAGAGCCTGCCCCTTCGGTGAGCTGCCAAGCATCGGAATGCTCGCAACTACTCTCCAGCCGGCGAATCATTTCTGCAGTTCAGTATGCCTGAGCGATTATGGGAGTTTGCGCCTTCGGCGGAGTGCGGAAGTCTACGACTCTCTCTCCTGCAGAGCGGCGGATTATCGTGACGCCGGGCGGGGCTGTCAATCAGCAGCAGGGTTTGATGACCGCTTCGCCACGCCGCGTTTCGTGCGCGGTTTCTTTTCGCCCTCGGTGCCTGATGTGCGCCCGGCTGCCGGTTTCGTCGGATCGGCATGGTCGAGCCAGATCAGGGTGTCGATGTAGCTCATGAAGCCTTGCAGGTAATCCGGCGCGATGTCGCGCATGCGTTCGAGGCTGCGCAGGACAAGATGCTGGGAATTCATGGGGCCGGCGTTTTCCGGGGCCTGGGCGAGGGTCTGGGTGAGTTGTTGCTCGGTGCTGAGCTTGGACCACTCGTTGCGGAAGATGGCGACGGACTTGAGTTCGGGGCCTTGCTGGCGAGGGGCGGCCGGGGCAGTTTTCGATTTTGGGCGAATTTTCCGGTTGACCGTGGGAATTTCGTTGGCGGTCTGCAGGGCGCCCGGCTGCTCGTGGGCTTGGCCGCTGATGTAGGCCAGCAGGTCGGCGAGCGGGCTGGCTGCATTTGTTGGCGCGGCTGTTGTTAGCGAAGGCGCTGGGCGGCTGGCGAGTTCGTTGGCGGCGGCGCTGATTCTGGCGTTGAGCGTCTGGCGGATGGTTTCCGGCTGCCCGGCAACGCGGCGGGTCAGGGCTTCGAGGTAGGCGAAGCGCACGGGGTCGCGGTCGGCGGCGCCGCCGGCGCGCAGGGCGTCGAGGTCAAGGTGATCGTCCATATCACCCGTTTCAGCCATTGGCGTCCTTGCCGTTGGTGCGGGTCTTGGGCACCGGCGCCATTTCAACGCGGCGGTTTCTTGCGCGGCCTTCAGCGTCGGCGTTGTCGGCGACCGGTTGCTGCGAGCCGAAGGCGGCTGCGAAGATGGACGACGAGGGCACGCCGTCCTCGATCAGCGTGCGCGTCACGGTCAGGGCACGCTGGGCGGAGAGTTCCCAGTTATCGGCGAAACGGCTGTTGCTGCCGCGCACCGGCATGTCGTCGGTGAAGCCGCTGACCATGAGCATCTGTTCGCTGGCGCCGAGGTAGGCGGCGATGGGTTGCGACAAGCTCTTGAGCAGTTGCTTGCCTTCCGGCTGCAACTGGTCGGAGTTGAGCGCAAAAAGTACGTTGCCGCTGATGCCGATCTTGCCGTTGTTGAGCGTCACGCGGCCCGAGGCGAGCGGGCCGGCCAGGGCCTTTTCGAGGGCCTCGCGGCGTTGTTCTTCCTGCTGGCGTTTCTGGATTTCGGCTTCGAGGCTGGTGACAAGTTCGAGCTGCACGCCGAGCACGCCGACCAGTATCAGCACGAAGGCGCCGAGCAGGCCGGCCATGAGGTCGCCGAAAACTGCCCAGACGGGCGTGCTGTGCTCAACGGCGGCGTCGATGTCTTCCATCGTTATGCCTCGCTACCGGCGGCGCGTTGCAAATCGTCGACCATTTTTTTCTGCGACATGATGCTGAGATCGATGATTTCCCGCGCCTGGGCGACGTAGTAGGCGAGCTGTTCGTCGCTGCGCGTCAGCGACTTGGTCAGCCCGCCTTCGATGCGTTGCAGGGCGGCCATCATCTTGTCGTTCGATTCGGCGAAGAGCTTGACCGCGACACCGAAAGCCTCGCCGAGGCTGGCCACTTCGAGGGCGCCGCCGGTGATGCTGGTGCCGATCTCGACGAGCTTGCCGGCCTCGCTCTCGACCTTGGTGGCGAACTGGCTGCCGGCGCGTTCGAGCAGGTCGGCCGAGGAGGCAACGAGCGCGTCGATGGCGCTGCGTTGCTCGGTCGACGCGTGGTTGATGGCGTCGAGCAGGGCGCCCAGCGTTTCCATGATGCGGCTGCGCTCTTCGAGCAGGCTGTTGTCGCGCGCCATGCTGGCCGAGAGTTCGTGGCGCAGCTGGCCGATGACTTCGGCCGCCGCCTTCGGTGCCTCGGCGGCGGTCTGCATGAGGCGGGTGACTTCGGCGATGGTCGTTTCGGCCTGGCGCTGGTGGGCGGCGACGAGGTCGCGGGCGGTATCGCCAAGCGTCTGGGTGATCTGTTCCTGCTGCGCCAGCGTGGCCTGGCCGGCCTGTTGCCATTGCGCTTCGAGCTTGCCGGCCATCGCTGTCAGGGCGTCGGTGAAGCTGGCCTGGCGGGTCTGTTCGCCGGTCGCCCAGTCGCGCTGCCAGTCGGCCTGGGTGGCGCGCATGTCGGCGAGCAGCGCGGCGGTGCGCTGGGCGAAGGTGTCGGCGAGGCTGGTTTGCGTTTGTTCGAGCGCTTGCGTCAGGCGGTCGCTGGCCTGTTCGTGCTTGGCGAGCGCGCCAGTCCAGGTTTCCGACACCGTTTGCACGGTGCCGTCGAAACGCTGGGCGATGCCGTCGAGCTGGCCGGCGACCTGCTCGCTGATTGCCGCCTGCTGGGTCTGCGTGGTCTGGGCGAAGGCGGCGTGGCTGGCGTCAATGGACGTGAGCAGCGCCTGCGTGCGTTCGCCGAAGGTGTCGGCGACTTGGCTGACCGCCTGATCGAGGCGCGACGTGACGCCGTCGAACTGGCTGGCCAGCGTGGCGGCCAGTTGTTGCTGGCTGGCGGCGGTGGTTTCGGCCAGTGTAGCGTGCTGCTGCGCGGCATCGGCCTGCAGTTTGGCCTGGGTGTCTTCGACCGAAGCGAGCAGGGTGGCGGAGCGCTGCTCAAAGGTGTCGGCGTAGGCGGTTAGGGCCGTTTGCAGGTGCTGGTGCTGGGTGTCGGTCGCCGCTTCGTGGCGGGTCAGGGCCTGCGTCCAGGTATCGCTGACGGTGGTCACGGTTTGCGCGAACTGGCCGGCAATGCCCGCCAGCTGGGTTTCGACGGTGCCGAACAGCTTGTCGTGCAGGCCGCGCGTTTCGCCGGCGATACTCGCCATGGTGGCGGTGACGACAGGCTGGATGGTTTCGGCGGCGACCGTTGCGCTGTCTTTGAGGCTGGCCTTGAGCGACTGGTCGACGGACTGGGCAAGGCCGGTGTACAGGCCCTTGGCTTCTTCATGAAAGCGTTGCTGGCCGGCCGCCAACTGCTCACCAAGTAGACGATTCTGCTCGGCCATCTGGCTCATCATGGCGTCGAGCTTGCCGACCAGTTCGGGCAGCGCTTGCGATTGCGCCTGCAGCGCCTTGAAGGTTTCCTGGCGCTGGTAGCTGAGCGAGAAATCGCGCAACACGCCGCCGATCTTGCTGTCGAGCAGTTGGCCAACTTGCAGGCGGTCGCGCCGACAGAGGGCGGAAATGAGGCCGAGCATGGCCGAGGTGGCGACGCCGGCGACCGAGGTGCCGAAGGCGACGCCGAGGCCCTTGACCGGCGCGGCCAGCGCCGAGCGGATGGTTTGCAGGTCGGTCGTGCTTTCCAGCGCCAGCACGGCGCCGTTCAGCGTGACGACCATGCCGAGGAAAGTGCCGAGCATGCCGAGCAGGACCAGCAGGCCGACGAGGTACGGCGTGATGCCGGGGCCGGGCAGGGCGACGCGTTCGCCTTCGATGCGCAGGCGGACGGCGTTTTGCAGCGCGGCCGGCACCTGTTGCAGCCATTCGCCGAGGTGGCCGATGTCGTCCGGAATATTGCGCAGCGCCGTGGCCAGGGCCGTGGTGTTGTCGTGGAAACGGCGCATTTCGAGGGCGCCGGCGACATAGACGATGGCGATGATGCAGGAAACCGAGAAGGCCAACGCATGGCCGCCGATGTAGCCGATGGCGACCCAGACGACGGCGAACAGGCCGAGGATGAAAGCGAAGAGACTGAGATTGCGGTTCATTGGGGCTTTGATTCCTTGTTTTGTGCGGCGCTGCCGAGGGCCGATATCAGGCCGGCGACGGGCTTGAGGCGCAGTTCCAGTTCGGCGAGCAGCGCGGTCTGGGCGTCGTGGCAGAAGGCTTCGAGCCATCTGCCCGGCTGCGTCCAGGTGGTCGGATCGTCGGCGCTGTCGTTGGCAAATTCGTCGGCCAGGGCGGCGCGGTGTTCGGCGTAGCGCTGGTCAAAGCGCTTGCCGAGCATGATCGGGATGTTCGACAGCAGGTTGCGTTCGCGCACGCTCAGGAATTTCTCGAAAGCGGCGTCGAGGTCGGCCAGTTGTTTGCCTGCCGCCGACTGGCCGGCCAGCGCCTTGCGGGCATTGGCGCGCAGGGCCGTGATGGCGGCGTTCATGTCGCGCTGGTGGGCGAGGTAGTAGCGGTGATAGGGCGAGAAATCGGCGGCGCTTTCCGGCGTGGCGTTGGGCAGCGGCGTTGGGAAGGGGATACGCGCCGGGGTGTCCGGATCGGCACTGAAAACGCCGTCGTTGTGGATCGAATCGCCGAGGTTGCTACGAACGCGGGCCAGTTGTGCCGGCAAATCGCTGGTTGCCGAAGCTATGGGCGTGCCGCTGCCGGCCTCGGTATTGAGGACCGAAAACAGCGTCAGCGCATCCGAAAAGTCCAGCCACTGCCCGAGTCGTTCGCCGAAATCGTATTTCGGATCAGGGACTTCCGGGAGGGTGTCGGACAGGACGCGGACGAGGGCAGAGCGGTTGAAAGTGGCGCGTTGCAATTCACGCGTCATGATCATGACCTGGTTCGACGTCGAAAGGGGTGGCAAGGCTACTACAACTTTGCGATGCGGTCAGCGGTCTCCGCACTGCCATTGCGAGCAGGTATGATTCACCAAGCACCCATAAAACATGATTTCCGCCCTTACCACTCCCTCCCGATTTTCCCGAAGCCTCTGGCTGATGCTGGCCGTGTTCGTCACGTTTGCCGCCGTCTTCTGGATCTATGTGCGATCGGAGAAATGGATCGACGAGGCTAACGAACTCCGCATTCGTTCCTATTGGCTGGCGCAGGAGCTGCGGCAATCGTCCGATGACCTGACGCGCATGGTGCGCAGCTATGTGATTACCGGTGATCCGCTGTTCAAGCAGCACTATCAGGAGATCCTCGATATTCGCGATGGCCGAAAGCCTCGTCCGGTGGATTACCAGAATATTTACTGGGACATGGTGGGCGCAGATGACGAGAGACCGCGTCCGTCGAGCGGGCAGATCGTTTCCCTGCTGGACATGATGCGTCATGCCGGTTTTTCCGAGCAGGAATTCGCCAAACTGGCGCAGGCCAAGGACAAATCGGATGCCCTGACCCGCACCGAATTCGCAGCCATGGCGCTGGTCGAATCCGCTACGCCCGTCAGTGACCGCGTTCGCTTGCAAGCCAGCCAGATGTTGAACGATACGGCCTATCATCAGGCCAAGGCCGACATCATGCGGCCGATAAGCGAACTGCATGACCTGATGGTCGAGCGCACCAAAAAAATGGTGAGTGATGCAGAAGATTTTGCCTTGCTGATGCGAGGGATTTTCATCCTGTTCGGGTTGCTCCTGCTGTTGTCGGTGAGGCGCACCTACCGGGCCTTGCGAACCAGTCTTGGCGGTTCGCTGGATGAGGTGCATGCCCGCATTGCCCGTCTCGGACGGGGGGATTTCTCGACCCCCGTTCCGGTTGCTGCGGGCATGGAAGACAGCGTGCTTGGCTGGCTTTCCGAAACCCGGGTCGAACTGGCGCGCATTGATGCCGAGCGTCGGCAGGCACTGGTCGATGTCGCGGCAAGCGAGGCCCGGTTACGTACCATCATCGACAACGAACCGGAATGCATCAAGATGGTCGATGCAAAAGGCTTGCTGCTGCAGATGAATCAGGCAGGTCTGGCGATGATCGAGGCCGATTCGCTGGCGCAGGTGGCCGGTCAGGATGTACTTCAGTTGATCGCACCGGAATACCGCGATGCCTTTGCGGAGATGCATCGCAAGGTGCTGGCCGGGGCTGCGGTGCAGATGGAGTTCGAGGTGTGCGGCCTGAAGGGCGGCCGGCGCTGGCTGGAGACCCATGCCGTTCCAATGGAAGACAATGGCCAGGTCATCCAGCTTGCCGTCACCCGGGATATTTCCCGGCGCAAGGCGGCGGAAGCCGAACTGGAGGCCTATCGCCTGCACCTCGAAGATCTGGTCGCCCGACGCACAACGGCGCTGTCCGTCGCCAAGGAGGCCGCGGAAGCCGCCAATGTCGCGAAGAGTTCCTTCCTCGCCAACATGTCCCATGAAATCCGCACGCCGCTCAATGCCATTACCGGTATGGTGCATCTGCTCAAGCGCTCGGGCTGCACGCCCGAGCAGGCTGATAAGCTCGAGAAAATCGACGCGGCCGGGCGGCACTTGCTGGAAATCATCAACGCAATTCTCGATTTGTCGAAAATCGAAGCCGGCCAGTTCGTCCTGGAGGAAAGCCAGGTCAATCTGGACGCGTTGGCGGCCAACGTTGCCTCCATGCTCTCAGAGCAGGCTCGCGCGAAAAATCTGACTCTGCGCTGCGACGTTCAGACGCTTTCCCACAAACTTCTGGGCGACCCGACGCGGATTCAGCAGGCGTTATTGAACTACGCCAGCAATGCCATCAAATTCACGGAAGTCGGCGGGGTAACGCTGCGTGTGCGGCAGGAAAGCGAGAACGACGACAGCGTTCGTGTCCGTATCGAGGTGCAGGATACCGGGCCCGGCATTCCAGACGAGGTTAAGGAACGCCTGTTTGTAAGCTTCGCCCAGGCCGACGATTCGATATCGCGCCGTTACGGCGGCACCGGCCTGGGGCTGGCCATTACCCGAAAGCTGGCCGAGTTGATGGGCGGCGAGGCCGGCGTCATCAGCCAGATCGGGGCTGGCAGTACTTTCTGGTTCACCGTCAGGCTCAGAAAAGGCTCAGCCACAATAGGGACGGTTTCAGTGCTGCCGCAGACGGCTGAGGCAGGGTTGCTGCGCAATCATGCCGGGCGTCGGATACTGCTGGCCGAAGATGAACCGATCAATCAGGAAATCGCCATCGCGTTGTTAGGCGATGCCGGTTTGCAGGTGGATGTGGCGAACGATGGCCTGGAAGCACTGGCGATGGCCGAAAAAACCCCCTACGACCTGATTCTGATGGATATGCAGATGCCCCGGATGGACGGTCTGGAAGCGACCCGGCGCATCCGGCAACTGGCGGTCGACGGCAATTCGCCGATCCTCGCCATGACCGCCAACGCCTTCGCCGAAGACAAGGCGCGCTGTTTCGCGGCGGGTATGAACGATTTCATCGCCAAACCGGTGGTACCCGAGACGCTTTTTTCGAGCGTCCTGAAGTGGCTGAAACGGGGCAGCTAAGTCCCCGGCCGTTGCCACGGTCAACCGGAAAAAAGACCCAAAATTAAAGTTGGCCGCAACCGTAGCTGGGAGCCATACCGACCCGGCACCCACCGCCACCTCGGGTATAATGCCGGCCTCTCCGCCTAACCAGACCACACTCCCCATGGCCGACATTCTTTGCCTCAAGGGCGACGCCGCCTTTTCCGCCTTCCGTCTGCAACGCTTGACCAACCGCTTGACGGCAGCCGTCGCCGATATTGAAGCTGTGGTGGCCGATTACTGGCATGTCGTGGCGCAAAAGCGCACCCTGAATGCCGACGAGCGCGCCAAGCTGGCGACGCTGCTGGAAGAAAAGGCGGCTGGCAGTGATGCCGGCGAACTGTTCCTCGTCGCGCCGCGCATTGGCACCATTTCGCCGTGGTCCTCCAAGGCCACCGACATCGCCTGGAACTGCGACCTCGACGCCATCGAGCGCATCGAACGCGTCATCGCCTTCCACGTCGTCGTGCGCAACAACCGCACGCTGAGCGTCGATGAAAAGAAGATCGTCGCCGGCCTGCTGCACGACCGCATGACCGAATCGGTGCTGCCCTGTTTTGCCGAAGCTGGCGAGTTGTTCCGTCATTTCGAGCCGAAGCCGCTCAATACCGTCGATGTGCTGGCTGGTGGCAAGGCTGCGCTGGTCGACGCCAACGGCTCGCTCGGCCTGGCACTGTCCGACGACGAAATCGATTACCTGCTCGACGTCTTCACCAAAGCCGGCCGCAACCCGACCGACGTCGAACTCATGATGTTCGCCCAGGCCAACTCCGAACACTGCCGCCACAAGATTTTCAACGCCTCGTGGGTCATCGACGGCCAGGCCAAGGACAAGACGCTGTTCGGCATGATCCGCGAAACCCATGCCGCCGCGCCACAAGGCACCGTCATGGCCTATGCCGACAACGCCTCGATCATCGAAGGCGCGACTATCCAGCGTTTTTATCCGGATGCCGACCGCGGCTATTCCTACAAGGAAGAACTGACCCACATCCTGACCAAGGTCGAGACGCACAACCACCCGACGGCCATCTCGCCGTTCCCTGGCGCTTCCACCGGCTCCGGCGGGGAAATTCGCGACGAAGGCGCCACTGGCAAGGGCTCCAAGCCCAAGGCCGGCCTCTGCGGTTTCTCGGTCTCCAACCTGAATCTGCCCGATGCTATTCAACCTTGGGAAAAGGCTTATGGCCGTCCGTCGCGCATCGCCTCCGCCCTCGACATCATGCTCGAAGGCCCGATTGGCGCCGCTGCCTTCAACAACGAATTTGGCCGTCCGAACCTGACCGGCTATTTCCGCACCTACGAGCAGGACGTGGCCGGCACCGTGCGCGGCTACCACAAGCCGATCATGATCGCCGGCGGTCTGGGCTCCATCCAGGCCGAGCAGTCGTTCAAGGAAGAAACCTTCCCGGTCGGCACGAAATTCATCCAGCTCGGTGGCCCCGGCATGTTGATCGGCCTGGGCGGTGGTGCTGCCTCGTCGATGACGGCCGGTTCGAATGCTGAAGACCTCGACTTTGCCTCCGTCCAGCGCGGCAATCCGGAAATCCAGCGCCGCGCGCAGGAAGTCATCGACCGCTGCTGGCAGATGGGCAAGAACAATCCCATCCTGTCGGTGCACGACGTCGGTGCCGGCGGCGTTTCCAACGCCCTGCCGGAACTGGCCCACTCGGGCGGCGTCGGTGCGATTTTCGATCTGCGCAAGGTGCCGACCGAAGAGCCGGGCATGTCGCCGGCCGAAATCTGGTCCAACGAATCGCAAGAACGCTACGTGCTGGCCATTCCGCCGAACCGCATCGCCGAATTCCAGGCGATGTGCGAGCGCGAGCGCTGCCCGTTTGCCGTGGTTGGCGAAGCGACCGGCGACGGCCACCTGACCGTCACCGACGCCCATTTCGGCGTCAATCCCGTCGACATGGAAATGGAAGCGCTGCTCGGCAAGCCGCCGCGCATGACGCGCGACGTCAAGCATGAGCCGGAGACTTTCGTTTCCTTCGACGCCACGGCCATCGAACTCAAGGATGCCGCCTATCGCCTGATGCGTCTGCCGACCATCGCCGACAAGACTTTTCTGATCTCGATCGGCGACCGTTCCGTTGGCGGCATGACTGCCCGCGACCAGATGGTCGGCCCGTGGCAGGTGCCGGTGGCTGACGTGGCAGTCACCACGATGGGTTACCAGGGTTATCTCGGTGAAGCCTTCGCGATGGGCGAGCGCACGCCGCTGGCCGTGTTCGACGCGCCGGCTTCCGGCCGCATGGCCATCGGCGAAGCGCTGACCAACCTAGCTGCGGCCGATGTCGGCGAACTCGGCAAGGTCAAGCTGTCGGCTAACTGGATGGCGCCGTGCGGCGTCGCCGGTGAAGATGCCCGCCTGTTCGACACCGTCGAAGCCGTTTCCGATCTGTGCAAGGCGATTGGCGTGTCGATCCCGGTCGGCAAGGATTCGCTGTCGATGCGCACCGCCTGGGAAGAGCAGGGCGTCAAGAAGCAGGTCGTCTCGCCGCTGTCGCTGGTCGTCACCTCTTTCGCTGCGGTCGACGATGTGCGCAAGACCAAAACGCCGCAACTGGCCGTCGATCAGGGCGAAACCGAACTGCTGCTGCTTGATCTTGGCCAGAACCGCCTCGGCGGCTCCTGCCTGGCGCAGGTGTACAACGCTACCGGCAGCGATGCACCGGATGTTGACGATCCGGCCAAGCTCAAAGGCCTGTTCGACGCCGTGCAGAAACTCAATCGAGACGGCCTGCTGCTCGCGTACCACGACCGTTCCGACGGCGGTCTGTTCGTGGCGGCCTGCGAAATGGCGTTTGCCAGCCGTCGTGGTGTTTCGCTCGATCTCGACGGCCTGTGCTTCGATGCGCAGGCGCTCGATGTCGATGGTGCCGAGAAACGCCCGGACCTGCTGGCCGGCCGCGATTTCGAGCATATCGTCCGCGCGCTGTTCAACGAGGAACTCGGTGCGCTGATCCAGATTCGTCGCGCCGATCGCGAAAAGGTCACGCCGATTCTGCGCGCCCTGCGTGTGCCCTACCATTTCGTCGGCACGATGAACGAATGGGACGAAATCCGCGTCACCCGCAACGCCAAGCGTGTGCTGCGTGAGAAGCGCGTCGACCTCCAGCGCGCCTGGTCGGAGACCAGCTACCAGATGCAGGCGATGCGCGATAACCCGAGCTGCGCCCAGCAGGAATTCGACCGCATCCTCGACGTCACCGATCCCGGCCTGGCGCCGAAACTGACCTTCGATCCGCAGGACGATTTCACCCTGGTTTATCGCGAACTCGGCAGCAAGCCGCGCGTCGCCATCCTGCGCGAGCAGGGCGTCAACAGCCATTACGAAATGGCCGCTGCCTTTGATCGCGCCGGTTTCGCCTCGGTCGACGTGCATATGAGCGACATTTTGGCCGGCCGCGTCAGCCTTAAGGACTTCAAGGGCCTCGTTGCCTGCGGCGGCTTCTCGTACGGCGACGTACTCGGTGCCGGCCTTGGCTGGGCGCGAACCATCCTCATGCACGATGGTTGCCGCGACGAGTTCGCCGCCTTCTTCAACCGCAAGGACACCTTCGCACTAGGCGTCTGCAACGGATGCCAGATGATGAGCGCGCTCAAGTCCATCATTCCGGGCGCCGAAAACTGGCCGGCTTTCCGTCGCAACAAGGTCGAGCAATTCGAGGCGCGCTTCGTGATGACCGAAATCCTCGAATCGCCGTCGATCTTCTTCGCCGGCATGGAAGGCTCGCAAGTGCCGATCGTTGTTTCGCACGGCGAGGGCCGGGCGGTCTTCGATAACGCCGACGACCAGGCCAAGGCACTTTCGGCCGTGCGCTACGTCGACAACAAGGGCGAGCCGACCGAGGTCTATCCGTACAACCCGAACGGTTCACCGGGCGGCCTGACGTCCGTGACGACGGCCGATGGCCGCTTCACGATCATGATGCCGCATCCGGAACGTGTTTTCCGTACCGTGCAGATGTCTTGGCATCCCGAAAACTGGGGTGAGGACAGCCCATGGATGCGCATGTTCCGCAACGCGCGGCGCTGGGTCGGATAAGTCGATCCGACCGCCATTGGAGGCGACCTTCGGGTCGCCTTTTCTTTTTGCGCCAACCGCATTGGTAAATTACAATATACGCAATCACTTATGTTTGGTGGTTGTCAGATCAAAACCAATGGAGGAGCGAATAGATGATTAAGAACGCGTTGCTGGGTGCGGCGATTCTTGCCGTGTCGATGGGGGCCATGGCGCAGGAGAAGGAATTGCTGCGCATAATCGGTGAGGACAAGCAGTTCGTCGTGCTGACCAAGAACGGTCCGTTCGTGATTACCCGCACAATGACGCCTTGCGCCAAGAACAAGGGCTGGCTGCAGCCGCTGATTCCTGTGGCCGGCGTGCATCCTGTAACGGAAATCGAAATGCTGCACGCGATGAACGACAAGGACGCCATGATCGTCGACATGCGCGAGCCGGATGACCGCATCAAGGGCACCATCCCGAACTCGTACCACATTCCCTACACGCTGGTGTCTGGACGCATGGATGAGTTGGGCTGCACCAAGACGGCTGGCAAATGGGATTGCAGCAAGGCCAAGAAAGTCTATGCCTTCTGCAATGGTCCGGTTTGCCCGCAAAGCCCGACAGCCATCAATGCCATGGTCCGCGACGGTTTTCCGGTCGACAAGATTTATTACTATCGGGGCGGCATGCTCGACTGGGATGCGCTGGGCTTCCCCATCGTCAAGGACGAGTTCTGAGCGTCATCAAGCCCGGCTTTTAAGCGACATCTCGAACGGAACTCTGCGGAGTTCCGTTTTTATTTCTGGCCATTTTTCGTTTCACCTAGCAAAACCGGTTGACCGTGGAATAGACGGTTTTCAGTCAGCATGGCTTGCTCGCGGCCAATTGCCACGGTCAACCGGAAATTTTGCCCAAAAATGAAATGCGGACGTCTCAGCTGTCAGTGGATGACGACGCGGGAACTGCGCCGCCAGCAGGCTGGCATCTGCAGCCGCTCGACGTCCGGGCCAGTGGCGCCGAAGATGGCTCTGGCCTGTTCCAGGCGTGCATGTTCGTCGTGGGAAATGCCGGCAATCAGATCGAACCATTGTTGAAGACGTTTCATGAGGGCGACTCCTTCGGATTATCGGTGACTGTATGAATGAACAGTGTTTTGGCGTTCGAGTGCAGAATAGCCGAAAGCTGTATGGATGTACAGTATTCGGAAAATCTTTTTTCCGCGGTAGGCTCTGGCCACTCGTCGAGGATGAAAGGCCCACGATGTCGCGCCCCAAACCTGCCTGGTTCCCCCCCGCCGGAACGCTGGCGACCTACCGTGGCCGCACCCGCCTGTCGACGCGCAATGTTCGCGTCGTGGCCGAAGCTTCAGCCGGGCGCATGGTCGTCGAGGCCATTGGCAAACAGGGCGTTCCCGTTCGCCTGACCGTCAAGCGGGAAAATCTGTTGCCGATGGAGCCGGACCTGTTCGACTGAGTTCCGTCACCGATCCGGCCAGCGTTTCATGCGCCGGATCAGGCCATCGAGCCATCCACTCAGTTTGCCGCCCGCCCGCAGTCTCTCCAGTTGAATGCTGCTCGTGCCTATCCTTTCGACCAGGCTCAGGCCGTCGCGGGAAATCAGGTAGCTTTGACCGCTCTCGAGAAATACGTCGTCCGGTTCATTGGCGACGGTAATCCAGATCGTGCCGCGCAGGCAGCGTACGCGGGTGCCGGCGGCGTCAGTCAGGCGGATGGGGCGGTCTTGTTGCAGGCATATTTCCTCCGAAACCCGATGGCTGTTCATGGCGTTCTCCGCTGTTTTTGTGGAGAAATTTTAGGTTCCCGACAGCGGGTGGTACAGTCGCAATAAATTCAAATTGTGACCAATACAGTTTGTATAAATTCGAACTGTACTGGTTGTCGCCAACGCTAACTGTATGGGTGCCCCATGGCTGATGAACTGCTGCGTTATGAGCAACTGGCGGCTGAATTGACTGGCATGATCGCCAGCGGCGTGCTGAATCATGGCGACCGTCTGCCATCGGTGCGCCGCCTGTCCAGCCAGCGCCGGCTTTCCGTATCGACCGTAGTTCAGGCGCTTCGCCTGCTGGAGGATCGCGGCCTGGTTGAAGCGCGTCCGCAGTCCGGTTTTTTCGTCCAGCGCGCCAGGGCAGGACGCGCCGAGCCGGTGGTGCGTTCAACGCCTGACGAGCCCATCCCGGTCGATATTTCACAACGGCTGGTCAGCATCTTGCGCGCCGGAGCGAGAACCGGCATCGCGCCACTCGCCGCCGCCTTGCCGGCGCCTGAATTGTTGCCGGTCGCCGCCCTGCAGCGCTTGTACGCCGGTGTTGCGCGGCGCCACCCCAGGTTGCTCGAAGGCGGCAGTCACATCCATACCGACGAGCCGGCCCTGGTCCGCCAGCTGGTTCGCCGCTCGCTGGCCTGGGGCGGACCGCTGCCGGCCGAGGAATTCGTCATCACCAATTCGTGCACCGAAGCACTCAGCCTGTGTTTGCGGGCGGTGACCAAGCCGGGCGATACCGTGGCAGTCGAATCGCCAGCCTATTATCTGATGCTGCAACTGCTTGAAACGCTCGGCCTCAAGGCGCTGGAAATCCCGACCGATCCACGCACCGGGATGTCGGTCGAAGCGCTCGATATGGCGACGCGCAACGGTGGCATCGCCGCCTGTCTGATCGTCTCGAATGGCAGCAACCCGCTCGGCTGCGTCATGCCGGACGACAGAAAGCGGCGGTTTTCAGCCTTGACCGCAGCAAGAGGCGTCGCGGTCATCGAAGACGACATCTACGGTGATCTCCACCTCGGCAGCGAACGCCCGTGGCCGATCAAGGCATTCGACAAGGTGGGCAACGTCATGCTCTGTTCATCGTTCTCGAAAAGCCTGTCGCCCGCCTTGCGCATCGGTTTTGTCGCGGCTGGCCGCTACCACTCCGCAATTGCCTTGCAGAAAACCATTACCAGCGGTGGCACCAACCCGATTACCCAACACGTCCTGGCCGAATATCTGGAGTCCGGCGCCTATGAGCGGCATCTTCGTTCGTTACGCCGTGCCTACCACCAGCAGGTCGAGGCGATGCGCCTGGCCGTCAGTCGCCATTTTCCGGCAGCGACGCGCATCACCCAGCCGCAGGGCGGCTACGTCCTGTGGGTGGAGTTGCCCGAAAACATCGACACTACCCACCTCTACCAGCGGGCAATTGGCGAAAACCTGGCTTACGTGCCGGGCGATCTGTTCTCGCCCAGTGGCATGTACCGCAATTGTCTGCGCCTCAATTGCGGCAACCCGCACACACCGACAATCGAAGACGCTGTGCGTCGCCTGGGAGCGATCTTTTCCACCCCCTAAATCAACGGGAGGCCCCGTAAATTACGGTATCATTCGGCCTTTTGGGCAAGCTCCGTTTGTCTTTTTGAACGCATTCGAAGGATTTTTCTCCTCATGTTCGACGCAGTCCGCAACAACAAAAGAATCGTCCAGGTATTTCTGGCGCTGATCACGCTGCCGTTTGCCTTCTTCGGCGTTGATTCCTACATGCGCAACTCGGGCTCTGGTAGCGATGTGGCCACGATTGGCGACGTCAAGATCACCCAGCAACAGTTCCAGCAGACCCTGCGCGAACAGCAGGAGCGCCTGCGCACGCAGATGGGTGCGCAGTTCGATCCGAAAATGCTGGAAAACCCCGAAGCCCGCAAGGCGATTCTCGACGACCTGATCAACCAGCGTCTGCTTGTTATCGAGGCCAGCAAGAAACACATGCTGGCCGGCGACAACGCCATCCGCCAGGCCATCGGCGCGATCGAAGCCTTCAAGGTCGACGGCAAGTTCTCGGTCGAACGTTACGAAGCCGCATTGCGCGCTCAGGGCATGTCACCGGCCGGTTTCGAGGCACAGTTGCGCCAGGATCTGACGCTGCAGCAGCTGGCCGGCGCCATCGGCCAGTCCGGTGTCGTTCCCCGTTCCGTCGCCGACCGTGTGCTGGCCCTGCAGACCGAAAAGCGTGAGGTTATGGAATTCCGCCTGAACCTCGATAGCTACCTCGGCAAGGTCAAGCTGGCCGACGATGCTGCCAAAAAGTTCTACGACGAGAACGCCAAACAGTTTGAAGTGCCGGAGCAGGCCAAGGCCGAGTACGTCGTGCTGTCGATGGAATCCATCGCCGGCCAGCTGGCGGTCACCGAGGCCGAAATCAAGGCCTGGTACGACGGCCACAAGGACCGCTTCCAGGCACCGGAAGAGCGTCGCGCCAGCCATATCCTGATCGCCTCGGAAAAACTGGGCAAGGACAAGGCTAAAGCCAAGGCCGAAGAACTGCTCGCCGAAATCCGCAAGAATCCGGCTGCCTTTGCCGAACTGGCCAAAAAGAATTCCGACGATCCGGGTTCCGCCTCCAAGGGTGGCGACCTCGGCTTCTTTGGTCGCGGCGCCATGGTCAAGTCCTTCGAGGACACCACCATGAACCTCAAGGAAGGCGAAATTTCCGGCGTCGTCGAATCCGATTTCGGCTTCCACATCATCAAGCTGACCGGCATCCACGCTGCCAAGGAAAAGCCGCTGGCTGACGTTCGCAGCGAAATCGAAGCCGAGCTGAAGAAAGCCGCCAGTTCCCGCAAGTTTGCCGAAGCCGCCGAAACCTTCAGCAACATGGTCTACGAACAGTCGGACAGCCTCAAGCCAGTCGCCGAGAAATTCAAGCTGGCTGTCAAATCCTCCGACTGGCTCGCTCGCCAGGCCAATCCGGCCAATGGCGTGCTTGGTAACGAAAAGCTCATGGCGGCACTGTTCTCGGAAGATTCCGTCAAGAATCGCCGCAACACCGAAGCCGTCGAAATCGCTACCAATACGCTGGTTGCTGCCCGTTTGGTCGATTTCAAGGCGAAGGCCTTGCAGCCGTTCGACAGCGTCAAGGCCAACATTGAAACGCTGCTCAAGAACAAGGAAGCCCAGGTTCTGGCCAGCAAGGATGGCGAAGCGCGCCTGGAAGCCTTGAAAAAGGGTGAGGACAAGCTGACCTGGGGCGCCGCCAAGACTGTCTCGCGCATGGATGCCCGCCAGCTGCCGCCGCAGGCCGCACAGTCGGTTTTCCGCATGGATACCAGCAAACTGCCTTCCTACACTGGTGTCGAACTGCCGGGGACAGGTTACGCGCTGTTCAAGCTGAGCAAGATCCAGGCTGGCGAAAAGCTCGATGATGCGAGCAAGCAGGGGATGCTCAAGCAACTGGGCAATCTGGCCGCCCAAGAGGAAGTTCAGCTCTATCTGGCAGCTCTGCGCAGCCGCTACAAGGTGGAAGTCAATCAGGCTGCTCTGGAGTCGAAGGAAAAATAAGCGCCGGATGAAAAAACAGAAAGCGGGCCGCGGCCCGCTTTTTTATTGCCGCCAATCTACCCGGTTAAGCATGAAAAACGCCGCCCAGTTTGCACTGGACGGCGTTTTGGTTTTTGCACCTTTTTTCCGGTTCACCGTGGCGATGCAGCCACGGTGAACCGGTAATCAATCATGCCGGCAGCGGATCCGCATTGCCTAGTGCGGTGGTGTTCATGCCGCCATCGACGTATAGGATTTCGCCGGTGATGCCGCTGGCCAGGTCGGAGAGCATGAAGGCGGCGGCGTTGCCGACTTCCTCGATGGTCACGTTGCGACGCAGCGGAGCGTTGTGCGAGTTGTAGGCGAGCAGCTTGCCGAAGTTGCCGATGCCGGAAGCAGCGAGGGTCTTGATCGGGCCGGCCGAGATGGCGTTGGCGCGGATGCCTTCAGGGCCGAGGCAGAATGCCAGGTAGCGCGTGGCTGCTTCAAGGCTGGCCTTGGCCAGGCCCATGGTGTTGTAGTTCGGCATGGTGCGCTCGGCGCCGAGGTAGGAGAGGGCCAGCGCGGCACTCTTGCGGCCCTGCATCATCGGACGCGCGGCCTTGACCAGCGCCGGGTAGCTGTACGACGAAATTTCGTGGGCGATGCGGAAGGCGTCGCGGCTGATGCCGTTCAGGAAGTCACCTTCGATGGCTTCAGTCGGGGCGAAGGCGATGGAGTGAACCAGGCCGTCGAGGCCGTCCCAGCGCTTGCCGAGTTCGACGAACAGGTTCTCGATCTGCTCGTCGCTGGCGACGTCGACCGGAATCGTGATGTCGCTGCCGAATTCGGCGGCGAACTTCTTGATGCGATCTTCGAAACGCTCGTTCTGGTAGGTGAAGGCCAGTTGCGCGCCTTCACGATGGCAGGCCTTGGCAATGCCGTAGGCGATGGAATGCTTGGACAGCAGTCCGGTGATCAGAATTTTTTTGTCGGCGAGAAAGCCCATGTGTTGTTCTCCCTAAGGGGTTTAGCCGCAGGATTATAAACCGGGAAACAGTGATTCGCGTTATGCGAACACCGTTTCCCAGTTCGGGCTTACATATTCGGGTAGGTCGGGCCTTCACCACCTTGTGGCACCACCCAGTTGATGTTCTGGGTCGGATCCTTGATGTCGCAAGTCTTGCAGTGCACGCAGTTCTGGGCGTTGATCTGCAGGCGCGGATTGGCACCGCTCTCGTCGCGCAGGATTTCATAGACGCCGGCCGGGCAGAAACGCTGCTCCGGGGCGTCGTATTGCGCCAGATTGACGGCAATCGGCACGCTGGCGTCCTTCAGCTGCAGATGGCAGGGCTGGTCTTCCTCGTGATTGGTGCTCGACAGGAAAACCGAGGACAGGCGGTCGAAGGTGATGACACCATCCGGCTTCGGATAAACGATGGGTGTGCACTCGGCGGCCGGCTTGAGCTTGGCGTGATCCGGCTTGGTGTTGTGCAGCGTCCATGGGGCCTTGCCGCGGAGCAGTACCTGGTCGATGCCAAACATGATGGAACCGAGGGCCAGCCCCTTGTTCATCCACGGTTTAAAGTTACGTGTTTTATGAAGTTCGTCGTACAACCAACTGTTTTTAAATGACTCTGGATACGCAGTCAGTTCATCGCGCTGGCGTTCGCCGGCCAGCGCTTCGAAGCAGGCTTCAGCCGCCAGCGAGCCGGTCTTGATGGCGCAATGTGAGCCCTTGATGCGCGCCGCATTGAGAAAACCGGCATCGTCGCCGATCAGAACACCGCCCGGGAAAGTCAGCTTGGGCAGCGACTGCAGGCCGCCGGCGGTCAGGGCGCGGGCACCGTAGGCGATACGTTTGCCGCCTTCGAGGAACTTGCGGATTTCCGGATGGGTCTTGAAGCGCTGGAATTCCTCGTAGGGCGACAGGTGCGGGTTGCTGTAGCCAAGACCGACAACGAAACCGACGGCGATCTGGTTGTTTTCGAGGTGGTAGAGGAAGCCGCCACCGTAGGTGTCTGGCTGCATCGGCCAGCCGCCGCTGTGGATGACGAGGCCGAGCTGGTGCTTGTCCGGCTCGATTTCCCAGAGCTCCTTGAGGCCGATGCCGTAGGTTTGCGGGTCGACGCCGTCGCGCAGATTGAATTTTTCTTCGAGCTGCTTGCCGAGGTGGCCGCGGCAGCCTTCGGCGAAGAAGGTGTATTTGCCGTGCAATTCCATGCCCGGCTGGAAATTCGGACCTTCGGATCCGTCGTGCAGGCGGCCCATGTCGCCGGTGGCCACCCCCTTGACGGCACCGTTTTCATCGAACAACACCTCAGAACCGGCAAAGCCGGGGTAGATCTCGACGCCCAGCGCCTCGGCCTGCTCGCCGAGCCAGCGGCAGACGTTGCCGAGCGAGATGACGTAATTGCCTTCATTGTGGAAGCAGTCGGGCAACAGGCTGTTCGGCACCTTGGTGGCACCGGTTTCGGAGAGGATGAAGAAACGGTCTTCGGAGACGGGCGCATTGAGCGGTGCGCCGTTGGCCTGCCAGTCGGGCAGCAGTTCGCTCAGGGCGCGCGGGTCCATGACGGCACCGGACAGAATGTGGGCGCCGATCTCGGCGCCTTTTTCGATCAGACAGACGCCCAGATCGCTCCCTTTTTCTGCCGCCAGTTGCTTGAGTCGAATCGCCGAAGCCAGTCCGGCCGGGCCGCCACCGACGATAACGACGTCGAATTCCATGGATTCGCGTTCCATGATGTCTCCTAGTTTTATTGTTGGCTTGATTTCAATACGGTACAGTATGGAAATATTTTGATCAACAACACTCTAGTATTCAGGGTTATGGAACACAAGAAAAAGCTCATTCACGTCACGAAGATGCCTATCCGCTGGGGCGAGATGGACGCCTACGGGCATGTCAATAACACGGTGTATTTCCGCTACATGGAACAGGCACGCGTCGAGTGGGTCGAGGAAATGAATATCCCCGTTCGGCCGGGCGGTGCCGGACCGGTCATCATCAATGCCAGTTGCACCTTCCTGATTCCGATGAATTATCCGGGAACCGTCGAGGTACGCACCTTTGTCGGTGCGATCGGCCGCTCCAGTTGCCAGACCTACGTTGAAATGCGCATCGAGGGCGATGAGCGCATTTATGCCGAAGGTGCCGCCAAGGTGGTGTGGATGGATACGCAAACCGGAAAATCGGTGCCTTTGCCCGATCACGTGCGGGCTTCGCTCGAAGCAGAGTAAACTCGCAGCCCATCGCATCGTCGAATTCAAAGAGCATGGGCAAACGAAAAATCTGGGAAAAATTGCTGTCGAGCGAACGCCTGGGCGCCGGCAAGGCGCCCGGTACGGCCGAGCGTACAGCCTTCCAGCAGGATTACGACCGCATCGTCTTTACCTCCGCCTTCCGGCGCATGAAGGACAAGACCCAGGTTTTTCCGCTGTCCAAGAGCGATTACGTGCGCACCCGCCTGACGCACAGCCTGGAAGTCAGTTGCGTCGGCCGCTCGCTGGGCGCCGTGGTCGGCCGTGAGATCATCGCCCGGCATGGCCTGCAGCACGTCGAATCGGGCGATTTCGGCGCCATTGTCGCCGCGGCGTGCCTGGCTCATGATATTGGCAATCCGCCTTTCGGCCATGCTGGCGAGGATGCCATCCGCGAGTGGTTTCGTCATTCCAACCTGCTCGACCGTCATGATCTGACGCCAGCGCAGAAGGCTGACTTCGAGCGCTACGAAGGCAATGCCCAGGGTTTCCGCATCGTCAGCCGCCTGCAAAGCCCGGCCAACCCCGGCGGCCTGCAACTGAGCAGCGCAGTGCTGGCGACCTTCACCAAATATCCGCGCCCGTCGCATCTCGATACCGAGCTGGACGGCAAGAGCGGCAAGAAATTCGGCTTCTTCCAGCAGGATGTCGAGGCATTCCAGCACGTTGCACGGTCAACCGGATTAATCGAGCGAATTCCAAATACCGCCTGGCGCCGTCATCCGCTGGCTTTTCTGGTCGAAGTGGCGGACGACACCTGCTACCTCATCGTTGATCTCGAAGACGCTGCCCGGCTCGGTTTCGTGCCCTACAAGGATGCCGAATGCCTGCTTGCCGACCTGGCCGGCAACACCATCAATGGTGCTCGGCTGCACCATCTGCACGACCCCAAGGAGCGCCTCGAATACCTGCGCGCCAAGGCCATCGGCTGCCTGCTCGAAAGCGCCGCCGCAGTCTTCCTGGAAAACGAGGACGCCATCCTGAGCGGCAAGTTTGACGACGAACTGCTCGAAAGCTCACCGATTGCCCATCCGCTGCAGGCTATTCTCAAGCTGGCCAAGGAAACGATCTACACCGCCCGTCCGGCGCTCGAGATCGAAACGGCCGGTTTCGAGGTGCTTGGTGCCTTGCTTGGGCTGTTTACCAACGCCGTCGAGGCGAGGGCAGGGCATGCCCGCTTCACGACGCGCGAACGCATGCTGCTCAAGCTGCTGCCGACGCAGTTCCTCGGCCACGGCGGCGAGCCCGATAGCGATCCTTATGTCCGTCTGCTTCAGGTCGCCGATTTCGTCGCCGGCATGACCGACTCCTACGCCGTGGACATGTACCGCAAGCTCAAGGGCTTCGACCTGCCGACCTGAATTTCCACTTGCCAAAAACCAATTACTGTACAAAAATACAGGCATTGGTTTTTAGCGGAGACCGGCCATGAAACTCACGCCACGTCAGCAGGAAATTCTCGACTTCATCAAAAACACGCTGGAAGTCCTCGGTGCGCCACCGACCCGCATGGAAATCGCCAGCGCCTTTGGTTTCGCCTCGCCCAACGCGGCCGAAGATCACCTCAAGGCACTGGCCAAGAAGGGCGCCATTACGCTCGAACCCGGCTCGGCGCGCGGCATCCGGCTCGTCGAACAGCTTGGCCTGCCGCTGATCGGCAGCGTCGCCGCCGGCTCGCCCATCCTTGCCGTTGAAAACGTGCAGGGCCGCTACGCCTTCGATGCCAGCATGTTTTCACCGAAGGCCGATTTCCTGCTCAAGGTACGTGGCACGTCGATGATCGATATCGGCATGTACGACGGTGACCTGCTCGCCGTGCACAAGACCAACCAGGCGCGTGACGGCCAGATCGTCGTTGCCCGCATCGACGAGGAAGTCACGGTCAAGCGTCTGGAACGCAGCGGCGGCCAGATCAAGCTGATCGCCGAGAATCCCGATTTTCAGCCGATCATCGTCAATCCCGAAGAGGTCGAATTCGCCATCGAAGGCATCGCCGTCGGCCTGATTCGCGGAGCGATCTCGAAACTGTCATGAACGCCCAGCCGTTGCCGGTTGCCTTGGCAGATGTGCTGGCCCGGGGCGATGTCTGGCGCGGCGACACGCTGGCCTCGCTGCCGGAAAGCGCGATCCCGAGCGGCCACCCCGAACTTGATGCCGAATTGCCCGGTGGCGGCTGGCCACGGGGCAATTTGACCGAAATTCTCGTTGACCGTGGCAGTGTCGGCGAAATGAGCCTGCTGTTACCGGCGCTGGCCAGTTTATCGGCTGATGGCGGCTGGCTGGCGCTCGTTGCGCCACCGTGGTTGCCGCATGCCCCGGCCTGGGCAGCGGCCGGCGTAGCGCTGGAACGGCTGGTCGTCGTCCAGGCCGGCAAGAGCATGGGCTGGAGCGTTGAACAACTGCTGGCCAGCGGTGGTTTTGCCGGCGTGCTGGCCTGGCCGGAAGCAAACATCGATGCCCGCGCCTTGCGCCGGCTGCAGATTGCCGCCGAGGGGCGTTCCGTCTTTGCCTGTTTGTGGCGGCCGAGCGCAACAGCCAGGGTGCCATCGCCAGCGCCGTTGCGCGTCGTATTGAATGCGCTGGCGGGCGAGAGCGCGTTGTCGGTCAGCATCATCAAGCGGCGTGGTCGGCCGGTTTCCCGGCCGCTCGCCTTGTCCATTCCTCGTCCTGTTGTCGGGAGACTTTCGCGTGCTGTGGCTGGCCCTGCACTTTCCCTTGTTACCACTCGAGGCCCTGCCGCTGCGCCAGTCGCCTAGCGCGGTCGTCGCTCGTGGGCGGGTGCTGGTGGGCGATGCCGAGGCAGTAGCCGCCGGCGTTTGTGCCGGGCAGAAACTGTCGACGGCGCTGGGCCTGCAACCCGGGCTGAGCGTTTTCGAACGCGTCGAAGCCCGCGAAAAGCAGGCGCTGGACAGCCTAGCCTGCTGGGCCGGGTGCTTCACGCCGACGATCAGTCTGGTGTCGCCGGATACACTGCTGCTCGAAATCGGCGGCTGTCTGCGCCTGTTTGGTGGCGTTGAAGCGATCGTGACGGCCGTGCTGGCCGGTTGTGCCGAACAGGCTTATTCGAGCGGCTGGGCGGTGGCGCCGACGCCGCTCGGGGCGAACTGGCTGGCGCGGGCTGGTGCAGCCCGAATTTATCCCGAACCGGCGGTCATGCAGGCGGCGCTCGCCGACTTGCCTTGTGCCATTCCCGGCTGGCCCGATGAAGCAGCGAACCGGCTCGAATCATTCGGCCTGCGGCAACTGGGCGATCTGCGCAAGTTGCCCGGCGCCGGCTTGCGGCGGCGCATCGGCAACGGGCCGGTCGACGATCTGCTGCGCGCCTGGGGCGATCTGCCCGATCCGCAAAAATCCTTCGTTTTTCCGGAAAGCTTCGCCCTCGATATCGAACTGCCGTCGCGGGTCGAACACGCCGAGGCGCTGGTCTTTGTCGGTCAGCGCCTGTTCGCAGCCCTGGCCGGCTGGTTGCACGGCCGACAGTTGCTGGTTCGGCGGTGTTCGCTGCAACTGACCCACGACGATGGGCCGCCGACCTCGCTGGCCCTGAATTTCGCCGAACCGGCGGCGGATGAAGGACGTTTCGTCCGCCTGCTGCGCGAGCATCTTTCCCGGCTGCACCTCACGGCGCCGGTCGAAGCCTTGCGCCTGCAGGCCGATGAACTGGTCGACAAACCCGGCGCTAGCGCCCATCTGTTCGAGCAGGCGCCGGCCGGTGAGGGCACGCTGGCCTGTCTGGAAAGATTGCGTGCGCGGCTGGGCGAAGGCGCCGTGCAGGCGCTCGGCGAAGTGGCCGATCATCGCCCCGAGTGCGCGACCGGAATGCAGGAAGTGAATTTCAATTTTGGCCGTTTTTCCCGGTTGACCGTGAAAGATGAGAAAACGAGCCCGCAGCCAGCCGACAGCCATCCTTCCCGCCCGCTATGGCTGCTGCCGACCCCGCAGGCCTTGACCGAACGGGCCGGCAGCCCGCAATGGCATGGTCCGCTCAAGCTGCTGTCGCGCGCCGAGCGACTGGAAAGCGGCTGGTGGGACGAAGGCGAGGGCGGGGCGACCGGCGACGTGCGGCGCGACTATTTCGTCGCCCGCAACCCGCTCGGCCAGTGGGCCTGGGTGTTCAGGAACGCCGACGGCTGGTTCCTGCACGGCTTGTTCGCCTGAGGTAGTCTGACTTTTTGGATGCAAAGGAGGGTGTGATGCGGCAAATCGTTTGGTGGATGTGGTGCTGGCTGATTCTGATGCCACTCGGGCCAGTCCATGCCGAAGCCGTGCCGATCGGTATCGTGATCATGCACGGTAAATGGGACAAGCCAACCGGGCATGTCAGCGACTTTGCCAGCGCCATGGAGCGGGCCGGGTTGCTGGTGGTGAGCTCAGAAATGACGTGGTCGGGCCGGCGTTCCTACGATGCCGGCGTGGCGGCGATGGAAAACGAGATCAATGCGGCGATCGGGCAGCTTCGCCAGCGGGGTGCCCGGACGATCATTCTGGCCGGACACAGCTTCGGGGCGGCGGGTGCCGTCCGCTACGCAAGCCGACACAAGGTGGATGGCATCGTCGCATTGGCGCCGGGGCATTACCCGGAAGGCAACAATTTCATGAACCTCACGGCGGCCAGTCGCAGCAAGGCGCAAGCCCTGATCGATGCAGGCAAGCCGGATGAAACCGCCTGGTTCGACGATCCCAATAATGGCGGTCGTCTCAAGCAACTCAAGATGAGCGCGCAGACCTACATCGACTTCTTCGATCCGGCCGGGCCGATGAATTTCGGCAACAATGCGGCCACCGTGCTGCCTGGCACCGCCGTGCTGTGGGTGGTTGGCCAGGCCGAGGAAACAGGGCTCAGGAACATGGGTGGCCGGGTCTTCGAGCGCCTGCCCAAGTCGCTGGCGGCGCGACAGGTCGAGGTGCCCGGCGGCCATCTCGAAACACCAAGCAACAGCGCAAGTATCGCCCTCGAGTGGATTCGCTCGCTGCCGCCGGCCGAACGCTGAAAAATGAGCCGTTGCCGTGTTCTTGCCCGATTACGCCGAGCTGCATTGCCTCTCCAATTTCAGCTTCCTGCGCGGGGCCTCGCATCCGGCTGAACTGATCGAACAGGCCGCGGCACAAGGCTACACGACGCTGGCATTGACCGACGAATGTTCGCTGGCTGGCATCGTGCGGGCGCATCAGGCGGCCAAGCAGGTCGGGCTGAAACTGATTGTCGGCAGCGAAATGACGACCGTTGATGGCCTCAAACTGGTTTTCCTGGCCAAAAACCGCGAGGGCTACGGCAACCTGTCGGCGCTCATCACGCTGGCCCGGCGACGGGCGGAGAAGGGGGCTTACACGCTGCAACGGCATGACCTCAATGTTGTTTCGTCGAACGGCGCAGTGCCCGATTGCCTGGTGCTCTGGGTGCCGGGCGAGGCGGTCTCGATTGACGACGGACGCTGGCTGGCCGAGCGTTTTCCCGGCCGGGCGTGGATCGCCGTCGAACTGCACGCAGGGCCGGACGACGCGGCAAAGCTGGCGAGCCTGCAGGCGCTGGGAGAGGCTTGCAGCCTGCAGCTGGTGGCGGCCAGCGACGTGCACATGCACGTGAAAGCCCGGCGGCCGGTGCAGGACGTGCTGACCGCGCTGCGCCTCAAAACGACGGTTTTCGACGCCGGCTACGCGCTGTTTCCCAACGCCGAGCGCCATCTGCGCACCCGTCTGCGCCTGTCGCGTCTCTATCCGCCGGCGCTGCTGGCAGAAACGCTGAGGATTGGCGATCTGTGCAGCTTCTCACTCGACGAATTGCGCTACGAATACCCGGAGGAAATCGTCGAAGCCGGCCATACGCCGACCTCCTGGCTGCGCCACGAAACCGAGCGCGGCTTGCTGAAACGCTATCCGCAAGGCGTTCCGGATCAGGTGCGGAAGCTCGTCGAACACGAACTGGTGCTGATCGCCGAACTCAAATACGAAGCCTATTTCCTGACGGTGTACGACATCGTCTGCTTTGCGCGCAGCGTCAATATCCTGTGCCAAGGGCGCGGCTCGGCGGCCAATTCGATTGTCTGCTTCGCGCTGGGCATCACCGAAGTCAGCCCGGATCGCTCGGGCATGCTGTTCGAGCGCTTCATTTCCAAGGAGCGCGGCGAGCCGCCGGACATCGACGTCGATTTCGAGCACGAACGCCGCCCCGAAGTCATCGCCTACATTTACAAAAAATACACCCGCGAACGCACGGCGCTGGCCGCGGCGCTGATCACTTACCGGACCAAGGGCGCGCTGCGTGATGCGGGCAGGGTGCTCGGTTTCGAGACGGCGCGTATCGACGCCCTGACTGCCTCACTGGCCTGGTGGGACAAACGCGAGCAATTGCCCGAGCGTTTCGCCGAGCAGGGGTTGGATCCGACCTCGCCACGCGTCGAGAAATGGCTGTGGATTGCCGGCCAGTTGCGCGGTTTTCCGCGCCATTTGACCCAGCACGTCGGCGGTTTCGTCATGTCGCGCGGGCCGCTGGCCAGGCTGGTCCCGGTCGAAAACACGGCGATGCCCGAACGCACGGTGATCCAGTGGGACAAGGACGATCTCGACGCCGTTGGCCTGATGAAGGTCGATGTGCTGGCCCTCGGCATGCTCTCGGCCATCCGCCGCATGCTTTCGATTTTGGGCGAAATTTCCGGTCGACCGTGGGATTTGAAAGATATCCCGCCGGAAGATCCGAAAACCTACGACATGCTCTGTCACGCCGACAGCATGGGCGTTTTTCAGGTCGAGTCGCGCGCCCAGATGGCCATGCTGCCGCGCCTCAAGCCGCGCTGCTACTACGATCTCGTCGTCGAGGTGGCGCTCGTCCGGCCCGGGCCGATCCAGGGCGACATGGTGCATCCCTACCTCAAGCGGCGGCAGAGGAGGGAACGCATCGAGAAAATTTCTCCGGCGGTCGATGAGGTGCTCAAGCGCACCTGCGGCGTGCCGATTTTCCAGGAGCAGGTCATGCAACTGGCCATCGTCGCCGCCAATTTCACACCCGGCGAAGCCGACCAGTTGCGCCGAGCAATGGCGGCCTGGAAGCGCAAGGGAGGGCTCGAACCGTTCGAGCAAAAACTGCTCGCCGGCATGGCCGCCAACCAACTGCCAGAAAGCTTCGCCCGGCGCATCATCCAGCAGATTCAGGGCTTCGGCGAATATGGCTTTCCCGAATCACACGCCGCCAGCTTCGCGCTGCTCGTCTATGTTTCGGCCTGGTTCAAGCGACATCATCCGGCCATCTTCCTGTGTGGCCTGCTCAACAGCCAGCCCATGGGCTTCTACTCGCCGTCGATGCTGATCCAGGACGCGCGGCGCCACGGCGTCAACGTTTTGCCGCCCGACGTCACGGCCAGTGAGTGGGACAGCCGCATCGACGAAAATGGCACCGTCCGTCTCGGCCTGCGCGAAATCAGCGGTTTCTCAAAGGTCGTGGCTGAGCGGATTTCCACGGTCAACCGGGAAAAACACCCAATTTTGAATATTGCCGACCTCGCCACCCGCGCTGGTCTGCAACGCCGCGACCTCGACCTGCTGGCATCGGCCGATGCCCTGCAGAGCCTTTCCGGCCATCGTCGGCAAGCAGCCTGGGATGCGACGGCAGCGGTGGTGCAGGGTGACCTGTTCGATGGCCTGAGCACAAGCGAGCCGGAAACCGAACTGCCTGCCCCCAGCGAAGCTGAAAGTCTCGTCGCCGACTACCGCAGCCTGGGCCTGACGCTGCGCCAACATCCGCTCACGCTGCTCCGCAAACACCTTGCCGAACGCCGCTTCGTCGCGGCCAGCATGCTCAAAACGGCCGGCCACCGCGCTCTGATCCGCACGGCCGGCATCGTTGTCGGCCGTCAGCGACCGGGCACGGCCACCGGCATCGTGTTCGTCACGCTCGAAGATGAAAGCGGGCTGGTCAATGTCGTCGTCCATCCGCAACTCGTCGAGAAGCAACGCCGTGAATTACTCGGCGCGACACTGCTCGGCATTTACGGACAGTTGCAGATCGAAGGCGAAGTCGTCCATCTCGTCGCCAAACGACTGGTCGACCTATCCGCCTGGCTGGGCCGACTGGAAACCTCGAGCCGGGATTTTCACTGACCGGGCAAATGGCTTTCGACTTCCTCAACCTCGTCGCCGAACTTGGTTTTGACGTAGGCTCGCATCAACCACTTCAGCGGGGTGTCCATAATCGCCTTGATAAACGGCCAGTTGGGCCCGAACCATTCGATCAGGGCATCCTCAATAGCATACCAGTCGTTGGAAATGATCTCGCCGCCCTGGGACCAGTCAATCGAAGGGTGGTAGGTGTCGGGATGCCAATATCCACTCCCGTTGACATAGCGCAGACCGTCTTCCGTAGCCTCCGGCAGAAGCTTCAGGTTTTCCGATTTGGCGACCCAGAAATCGAGCAGCGCGCCATCAAGGCTAGTGACCCTCATCACGTTTCCTTCGTTTGATTAGTTCGATGAAAATTCATCGATGCTCGGTTAACGAAAAGGCCGGGCAAATTATTCCATCATCCGAATTCGGCACCATCCAAATCGCGCATAATTTGTATTATGTAAACTTAAATAAAGGGAAGAAAAAAAGGATCAGTTCAGATCCTCTTCCTTCGGCAATGGCAGATTCAGAATCTGAATGCCCTCGTCCCGCAAGGCATCGCATTCATCTTCGCTGGCATGACCGCGAATTGGCCGCTGCGGTGCTTCGTTGTAGTGAATCTTGCGTGCCTCATCGGCAAACGACTGGCCAACGTCCTCGCTATGACTGACGATGGTCTGGATAAGCTGACGATAAAGTGCCATGGCTTGCGTTCCAACCGGCATCAACGCAGTACTTGTCGGATTTTTTGCCCGAATGGCAGGAGCGTCACTGACCTGCTCGGGGTGATTTCCGGAAATTGCCACGGCGGACGGCACACGACGAACGTTGTGGCTATCGCATTGAGGGCAACAAAGAAGCCCTTCTTCCAACTGGGATTCAAAAGCGCCGGCATTCTGGAACCACCCTTCAAACCGGTGATTATTGTCGCAGCTAAGGTCGTAGATGATCATGTATTCAATCGTGGTGCCTGGGACGGGAATCGAACCCGTACACTCAAAGAGCGAGAGATTTTAAGTCTCTTGTGTCTACCAATTTCACCACCCAGGCTGGGTGCATCAATTATATCGGCGCCCGATATGAAAAAAGGGAAAGCGACCGGCGCTTTCCCTTTTCTATTTGGAGCGGCAGAAGAGTCTCGAACTCTCGACCTATACCTTGGCAAGGTATCGCTCTACCAACTGAGCTACTGCCGCAAAACCTTGGAGGCGCGAGCCGGAGTCGAACCGACCTACACGGATTTGCAATCCGGTGCATAACCGCTTTGCTATCGCGCCTATCCGAAAATCTTTTACAACTTGGTCAAAGCCAAGGGCTTTGACCTGAAAACTGGAGCGGCAGAAGAGTCTCGAACTCTCGACCTATACCTTGGCAAGGTATCGCTCTACCAACTGAGCTACTGCCGCGCTGAAACAGAGCGCGCATTATAGGCGACACAAGGGAATTGTCAACATTGCTCCCCTACTTTTCTGCAGTTCGTTTTGCAATTTCTGGCCAGGCCATGCGCAGGTAGTAGCCCATTGACCAGAGCGTCAGCAATGCTGCTATCCAGATCAACCAGTTACCGAACTTTTGCATGTCCACGCCAAACAGCGGCTGGTAATAAAGAAGAATGGGAATGGCCAGCATTTGAGCTGCTGTCTTTATCTTGCCAAGCATCGAGACGGCGACGCTTTTTGCCGCGCCGATTTTGGCCATCCATTCGCGCAACGCCGAAATGGTGATTTCACGACCAATGATGATGCTGGCAACGATTGCATCTGTTCTGCCCAGTTCGACGAGAACGATAAGCGCGGCGGCAACCATCAATTTGTCGGCGACCGGATCGAGAAAAGCGCCAAAGGCCGATGTCTGGTCCAGTTTTCTTGCCAGATAGCCGTCAGCCCAATCTGTCAGGGCGGCAGCGATAAAAATGGCTGTTGCGGCGAAATCACGCTCATGTGATGTTGCCCAGTCTGCCGGCAGGTAGTAGACAGCAATCAACAGCGGTATCGCGACGATACGAAGCCAGGTCAGCAGGATCGGCAAATTGAAGGGCATGGTTCAGTGTAATGCGGAATGTATCTTTTCAGCCATATCCCGGCTGATGCCCGGCACTTCGGACAATTGTTCGGGGCTGGCGGCAAGCACGCCGGGCAGGCCACCAAATCTGACAACCAGGGCTTTTCGGCGGGCCGGTCCAATGCCCGGCAGACTTTCCAGTGTAGAGGTTTTCCGTGCCTTGCCGCGCTGGGCTCGATGGCCTGTGATGGCAAAGCGATGAGCTTCGTCGCGTATTTCCTGAATCAGGTGCAACGCGGGGTGTTCCGCCGGCAATTGTAACGGCTCGCGGCCATCCGGAAAAACGAGTGATTCCAGCCCAGGCTTGCGTCCTTCGCCTTTGGCGACGCCAATCATCGGCAGATGGCTCAAGCCAAGATCGGCCAGCGCTGAAAAGGCGGATGCCACCTGCCCTTTTCCACCGTCAATCAGGATCAGGTCCGGCGCCGTACCCTCGCCCGCAGCAATGCCATCGTAGCGTCGGCTTACAGCTTGACGCATTGCTGCATAGTCGTCGCCAGGCTGGATGTCGCGAATATTGAAGCGCCGATAATCGGAATTTTTCATGCGGTTTTCATGATAGACCACACAGGAGGCCACAGTTGCTTCGCCCATCGTATGACTAATGTCGAAGCACTCGATGCGAACGATAGGTTCTGGCAGTTGTAACGCATCCTGAAGTGCAGCGAGCCGCTTTTCCTGCTGGGCCGTGGCTTGGCTGCGCGCCAGAATAGCCAATCTGGCGTTTTGCAATGCCATCTCGACCCAGGCTTTGTGGGAAAGACTGCGCGCTTGCGTGACAGGAACCGGGCGCCCGGCCAGTTCGGCCAGCACCGCTTCGCTTTCACCCGGCTCATCTTCGGCCGGCAAGGGGTGGACCAGCAGGCGCGCCGGTGCCGGGTGGATGGCGTAGTGTTGGCGAATGAAGGCGGCACACGCATCGGCTGGCTCCGATTCGGCAGCGTTGGTCGGAAAGAAGGGGCGATCGCCGAGATGTCGTCCGCCACGAACCATCGCCAGATTGACACACAACTGCCCCGCTTCCTTTTGCGCGACCAGAATGTCCATATCCTCGCCTTTGCTGCTGAAAACGAATTGTTTTTCCTGCACTTGATGCAACGACTGGATCAGATCCCGGTAGACCGCCGCCTGTTCGAAGGCAAGACGCTCGGATGCGGCCTCCATGGCCTGATTCAGGCGTTTTGAGACCTCCTGCTGTTTGCCGAGCAGGAACATCGAGCCCAGTTGAACATCGGTTGCGTAGTCTTCCGGCGAGATCAATCCAACGCACGGCCCGCTGCAGCGTTTGATCTGGTAAAGCAGACATGGCCGCGAGCGGTTGGCAAACACTGATTCTTCGCAGGTTCTCAGACGAAACATTTTCTGCATCAGATGGATGCTGTCGCGAACTGCCCAGCTTGACGGATAGGGGCCAAAGTAATCCGCCTTGCGGTCCGGACTGCCGCGGAAAAAGCCGAGTCGGGGAAACTTTCCTTTGGTCAGAACAATGTAGGGGTAGGACTTGTCGTCCCGAAAAAGGATGTTGTAACGCGGGGAGAGAGACTTTATGAGGTTGTTTTCAAGCAACAGCGCTTCAGCTTCGGTGCGCGTTGCCGTGGTTTCCACGGTGGCAATCTGGCTGACCATGTGTGCAATCCGCGGGCTCGAAACGTTTTCCCGGAAATACGACGAAACCCGCTTTTTGAGATTCTTGGCCTTGCCGACATAAAGCACGGCACCATTGCCATCCAGCATGCGATAAACGCCGGGCAACTCGGTCAGCGTGGCCAGAAAAGCCTTGGCGTCGAAACTCATCGTGCGGGTTCAGGCGAGGCGGGTTTTGACCCCGGCAAAGACCGCCTCGAAGCTTTCGCGGGAAAGCCTGCCGGTACGCCAGTTATAGCCGCTGCAATGGTAGCTGTCGACGAGAATTCTCCCGTCCGGCAGGGTATGGCTGACGTTGTGTCCGAAGGTGAAGTCCTTGAGCTTGAGGTCGTAAGCCCAAAGCAGCGCCTGGTGAGCTATGGCGCCAAGGGCAACGATGACCTTGAGTCTGGGCATGGCGGCCAGCTCAACTTGCAAATGGCGGTTGCATTGGCGAATTTCGGCTGTTGTCGGTTTGTTGGCTGGCGGCAGGCAGCGAACGGCATTGGTGATGCGGCAATTGCTGAGTTGCATGGCCGGATTGGCCCAATGGTCAGCGCCCAGGGGCTCAGGTTGGCTGGCAAAGCCAAAGCGGTGCAAGGCTGGATATAGAAGTTCGCCGGCGACGTCGCCGGTAAAGGGGCGGCCAGTCCGGTTGGCCCCTTTTTCGCCCGGGCCGAGGCCAACGACAAGCAGTTCTGCATCAATTGGGCCAAAGGCGGGCACGGGCAAAGCGTGCCAGTCAGGATCGCGCTGACGTATGTTGGCAAGGTGCTCGGCCAGTCGAGGGCAAGCTGTACAGCCGGTGGGATCTTGAAATATTGACATGGCGGGGATGTTAGCATGGCGGCCATGCAGCTTCATTGGGACATCTTTTGCCGGGTCATCGACAACTTCGGCGACATCGGGGTTTGTTGGCGTCTGGCCAGGCAACTGGTGGCCGAGCACGGCCGCGAGGTACGTTTGTGGGTCGATGATCTGGCCAGCCTGCAGCCATTATGTCCGTCTGTGGATGTAACAAAAACAGTGCAGTCCTATCAGGGTGTTCAAATTTGTTGCTGGGGTGAAAACATTGTGGTCGACCGCTGGGCTGATGTCGTTATCGAGGCGTTCGGCTGCGAACTGCCTGCCGACTATCAGGCAGCCATGAGTCAGTCTTCATCCAAACCGTGCTGGATCAATCTTGAATACATGACGTCAGAACCCTGGGCCGACGGCTGTCACGGCATGGCATCGCCCCATCCTTCCCTGCCCTTGGTCAAATATTTCTTTTTCCCCGGATTTTCCGAAAAGACTGGCGGATTACTGCGGGAAAACGGCTTGTTCGCCGAGCGCGAGCGCCACATCTTGCCAGAGTCGGCCGACAAGTTACTGGAGGTCTGCCTGTTTTGCTATGACACAGCTCCAGTTGGCGCCTTGCTGGACGCTTTCCGCGATTCGCCGACCCACCTGGTTTGCCACGTACCGCCAGGCAAACCCCTGGCTGCGGTGCAAGCTCATTTGGGCGGAAATGGGCCGTGGCAGCTTGGTAACGCGCTGATTCAGACAATTCCGTTCCTGCCAATGGATGATTTTGATCGTTTGCTCTGGCGCTGTGACATCAATTTCGTGCGCGGCGAGGACTCTTTCGTGCGCGCCCAGTGGGCGGCCAAGCCTTTTGTCTGGCACGTTTATCCGCAGGACGACGGAGCTCATCTGGCCAAGCTGGAGGCGTTTCTCAGGCGCTACAGCGACGGAATGGATGCGACGACAGAAACAGCGCTGCGCCGGATGTTCGTCGCATGGAACCTTGGTCGCAATATCGCTTCGGCCTGGCAGGGCTTCGTTGACGACCGGCTCGCCATTGCCCGCCACAACCGGCAATGGGCGGAAAGACTGGCCGCGAACCCCGATTTGGCATCCGCACTCGTCAAATTCTGCGCGGCCAATGTATAATTTAACGTTTTTTCCTTTTCTGATCTTAGAGAATCCCGAATGAAAACCGCAATGGAACTCCGCTCCGGCAACGTCATTATGGTCGGTGCCGACCCGCTCGTCGTTCAGAAGAGCGAATACAACAAGTCTGGCCGCAATGCCGCTGTTGTCAAAATGAAACTCAAGAACCTGTTGACCGGCGCCGCTTCCGAAGCGGTTTACAAGGCTGACGACAAGTTCGAAGTGGTCATCCTCGACAAGAAGGAAGTGACCTATTCCTACTTCGCCGACCCGATGTACGTGTTCATGGATGCCGACTACGAGCAATTCGAAGTCGAAGCCGAAAACATGACCGATGCGCTGAAATATCTGGAAGACGGCCTAGCCTGCGAAGTTGTTTTCTACAACGGCAAGGCCATTTCCGTCGAGCTGCCGAATAGCGTCGTGCGCGAAGTGATTTACACCGAGCCGGCCGTCAAAGGCGACACATCGGGCAAGGTCATGAAACCGGCCAAGCTGGCTACCGGTTTCGAACTGCCGGTTCCGGCTTTCGTCAGCATTGGCGACAAGATCGAAATCGACACCCGCACTGACGAATACAAGAACCGCGTCAAGTAATCAGTGGCCTCTTGAGTGCTTTATTCGGGCAGCTTCGGCTGCCCGAATGCATTTCAGGCCATGAGTTTTGCGATGGTCTGCTGGGCTGACAGATAGTTGTTATCGGCCTGCAATGCTTGCCAGTTCTTGGCTGCGGACTGGGGAATCAATGCCTCGACCCGTTTCCCGCGCAGCACATCGACTTCCGGCTTCCAGTTTTCAAGTACGTCGCCGACAACATCGGGCGCATTGCACACCAGCAACATGTCGCACCCAGCACTGTAGGCAGTCTCGACGCGGTTGAGCATATTACCGACTACGCCAGCACCGGCCATCGACAAGTCATCGGTAAAAACGACCCCATTAAAATTAATGTCATTTCTCAAATAACTTATCCATTTATTTGAAAATACAGCAGTATTGCAGTCAATGCAGCTGTAAATCACATGGGCCGCCATGACGCCGTCCAGCGCCAGCTGCCGATAGGGCTCGATATCTTCCTGCATCGCTTCGAAGGCTCGATCATCGACCGGCAATTCGACGTGCGAATCTGGAATGACGTAGCCGTGTCCCGGAAAATGCTTGCCGCAACTTCCCATTCCAGCCTGGTGCAGCCCTTCCCCGAGGGCGGCAGCCAAGGCAATGACTACAGCCGGCTGCCGATGGAACGCACGATTACCAATAACCCGCGAAGGACCGTAATCGAGGTCGAGAACCGGGGTGAAGGAGTAATCGACACCGCGGGCGCGCAGCTCTGCGGCCAGTACATAACCAACCTGGCGCGCGGCGGCGAGCGCTGCCTCCGGGTTCTCGTCCCAAAGCTTTCCCAGCGTAGCCATCGCCGGCAGACGAGTAAACCCGTCACGGAAGCGTTGCACCCTGCCCCCTTCATGATCGACGGCAATGAGCAATGCGGGTGTGCGCAAGGCATGAATTGCCGCAGTCAGCGCCGACAATTGCTCAGGATCGGCATAGTTCCGCGAGAAAAGGATGATTCCGCCAACCAGCGGGTGGCAGAGTTGTTGGCGGTCGAGGTTGGTCAGTTCGGTACCGGCGATGTCGATCATCAGTGGGCCGAGCGGCAAATGGGTCATGCATGCTCCAGAATGACGTAGGCGACAGCATATTCGGCTTCGTCGCTGATCGAAAGATGGGCAATGAGGTTTTTGTTTTTGAGCATTTTTTCCAGTTGACCGTGGAAGATCAGCTCCGGCTTGCCCAGCTCGTCATGGCCGACGGCCATCGCCGTCAGCGTCGCCGGTGGGCGTACGCCAGTGCCCAGCGCCTTGCTGAAGGCTTCCTTGGCGGCAAAACGCTTGGCGAGGAAGCGGCCTTTGTCAGCAGCCTTGGCGAATTCTTCTATTTCCTGCGGCGCCAGCAGCTTTTCCAATGCCCTGTCGCCATGCCGTTCCCACATGCCGCGCAGGCGAGAAACGGCGACGATGTCGGTGCCGATGCCGTAGATCATTCGGGCGAATTCGCAGCTTCGCGCATCAGTGCCTTCATTTCACGGACGGCTTCACGCAGGCCGACGAAAATGGCTCTGCTGACGATGGCGTGGCCAATGTGCAGCTCGCGTATACCGGCTAGTCGTGCAATCGGCTGGACGTTGAAGTAATTGAGCGCATGCCCGGCATTGAAACGCATGTCGAGTCGACGCACCAATTGCCCGGCCAGCCGAATCTTGTTCAGTTCGGCGAGCACGGCGGGCGCTTCCGCATCACGGCCTTTTTCGTAAAAAGCATGGGCATAAGGACCGGTGTGGATTTCACAGACGCTGGCGCCAATACGAGCGGCAGCTTCGATTTGCGCCTCCTCGGCATCAATGAACACGCTGGTCACGATGCCTGCAGCGGCCAGCCGCGAGATGACAGTTTTCAGGCGTGCTTCCTGCGCCAGGATATCGAGACCGCCTTCGGTCGTGACCTCGTGACGCCCCTCGGGAACCAGCATGGCCATTTCCGGCTTGAGACTGCAGGCGATGCCGACCATCTCATCGGTCGCGGCCATTTCCAGGTTGAGCTTGATCTGGGTAGTTTCGCGTAGGCGACGAACGTCGGCATCCTGAATGTGACGGCGATCTTCGCGTAGGTGCACGGTAATGCCATCAGCCCCGCCTAGATGGGCTTCGACGGCACCCCATACCGGGTCCGGCTCATAAGTCCGGCGAGCCTGGCGGATGGTCGCCACGTGGTCGATATTGACGCCAAGTTCAATCATAGCTCTTGCAACTCCTTGAATATCTTGCGTGTTTCCAGTTCTTTGCCAGCCAGATAATAGGCCATCAGCGTACGCATCAGTGCCTTGCTTTCAAAGCGTGAACGCGGGTCGGAAAAGTCCTCGATGTCGAGATCGAGCAACGTCTTGCCAATTACGACTTGAGCTGCCGCCTCCTCATGTTCAAGGCGAACCGGCCCCTGTTCCATGCGATAAGTGTAAAACGCCTCCGGCAGTATCGGGCTGCCGCCACTATCATGGTTCAAGGTCAGGCCATAGCCCAGTTCCTGAAGGAGCGCTTTTTCGAAGCAACGCAAGTCAGCCTCCCGGACTTTACCCGATGGATCGGCTGCCAGTCGGGCAAGCATTTTCGCGTAGTCGGCGAACAACTGCTCATGCGCGTCTTCACGCGGCAACAGATGCATCAGCAGTTCATTGAGGTAATAGCCACAGAATAGCGCCTCACCGGAGAGCAAGGGCTGCCCTCCCTGCCATTCAGCCTTCATCAGGGTTAATACTTCACCCTTGCCAGCCCAACCGATTTCGATCGGTTGAAACGCCATGAGCAAACCGCGGATGGCCGAACGTGGCCGGCGCGCACCCCGCGCGAGCAAGGCCATCCGCCCGAAATCGCGGGAAAACACTTCAACGATGAGGCTGGTTTCCCGAAAGGGATAGCTGTGCAGAACGTAAGCCGGCTGGCCGTCGACTTTGCTGCGCAGGTTCATTCGTAACCGAGGCTCTTCAGCAGACGCTCATCATCGTTCCAGCCAGACTTTACCTTGACCCAGATTTCAAGATAAACCTTGCCGTCGAACAGGCGCTCCATGTCCTGACGTGCTTCGGAAGCAATGCGTTTGAGTTGCTCGCCTCCCTTGCCGATGACGATGGCCTTGTGTCCCTCGCGGTCGACGACGATGGCGGCGAAAATCCGGCGCAGATTGCCTTCAGTTTCAAAGCGCTCGATTTCGACCGCCGTGGCGTAGGGCAGTTCGTCACCCAGCAGGCGGAAGACCTTTTCGCGAATGTATTCGGAAGCCAGGAAACGTTCACTTTTATCGGTCAGATCATCTTCAGGGAACATCAGGCCTTCGTTGGGCAGATGCTTCTTGGCCTCGTTCAGCAGATCTTCAGTTTGCCGCCCCTTGGCCGCACTGACCGGGATGATGGCCGCGTAATCATGATCGGCTGCAACCTCGGCCAGGAATGGCAACAATGCTGCGCGATCCTTCTGCAAATCTGTCTTGTTGACTACCAGGATGACTGGCCTGTCCTTGGGCAACAGGCGAACGACAGCCTTGTCCTTGGCATCGTAACGACCAGCTTCGACGACAAATATAACGACGTCCACATCACTCAGCGTTTGCGTTACGCCGCGGTTCATCGCACGGTTCAGGGCATTGGAGTATTTCGTCTGAAAACCCGGGGTGTCGACAAAGACAAACTGGGCATCGTCCTTGGTCAGGATGCCGGTTATCCGGTGCCTCGTGGTCTGCGCCTTGCGCGAGACGATGCTGATTTTTTCGCCGATCAGCTTGTTAAGTAACGTTGATTTACCAACGTTGGGGCGACCGACGATGGCGATATATCCGGAACGGAATTTTTTCATGCAGCGAGTTCTTTCAGAGCCTTGTCGGCAGCAACCTGTTCGGCAATACGCCGGCTTGAACCGTGACCTACAGTTCGCAAAGAAGGGGATTCTATTTCGCAAGCCACCTCGAATCGTTGCTCATGGGCTGCGCCCGTCGCTTCGAGCAAGTGATAACGTGGCAATGGCTTTTTGCGCCCCTGCAACCACTCCTGAAGGCGGGTTTTGGCGTCTTTTTGAAACTCTCCGGGCTTCAGCTTGGCAAGCAATGGCGCATAGAGTTTATCGATGACCGCCTGCGCGGCCAAAAAACCGGCATCAAGATAAATAGCACCGAACAAGGCCTCCAGCGCATCCGCAAGGATGGATGGACGCAGCGCCCCTCCACTTTTCAACTCGCCCTCACCAAGTCGCAAGGCGTCGCTGATGTTCAGTCCAAGGGCCAGTTGGTGCAAAGCATCCTGATTGACCAGATTTGCCCGCAATCGGGATAGATCGCCTTCTGGCAGATCCGGAAAACGATGAAATAGGGCGGCGGCAATGGCGCAATCGAGAATGCCGTCGCCGAGAAACTCAAGGCGTTCATTGTTCGGCGAACCAAAGCTGCGATGGGTCAGCGCGGTCCGAAGGAGAAGCTGATCGGAAAACGAGTGGCCAAGCTGATGAGCGACAGACAGCGCAGTCATGCCTTATCCCGCAGTCGACCCCTTGTAGTCAATCAGCAGCGTGACATTCCAGAACAGAGGTATCCGTTTTTCATACTCGAAAGAAATAACAATTTTGCCATTTTCTTTCGTGATATCCAGTTGACTCGCCTTGAAATCGAGCGTGTCTACTTCTGCGAACTTATCGAAAGACTTGCGAATATCAGCGACAGTTGAGTCAGGTCCTGATTTGGCCGCAGTCGCCTTGATGTCCTTAACAATTTTCTGATACTCAATGAAAGTCGGAGCGACTTTCATGCCCAGCACAGCAAGCAGAATGAGCACAACGCTCCAGAACATCAGACCGGACAGCGCAACCCCACGTTGATATTTCATCTTATTCCCTTACCTGAACGAACCGATCCGGCTGAAATCGCTGAAATTCAACCAGATAAAGAATGCTTTGCCGACGATGTTTGCCTCTGGCACGAATCCCCAGGCGCGACTGTCGCGGCTGTTATCGCGATTGTCGCCCATCATGAAATAGTGGCCTTCCGGCACCTTGCAACTCACGCCCGCTGCATTGTAAGTGCAATTTTCGCGATGTGTGAAGCGGGCTGCATCCGGAACAAAAGCCGGTGCGTCGGCATCATTCAGGGCTCGATGTTCGACCTCTCCCAGTTTTTCAAGAAACTGCTCGGAGTAATAAAGCCGCTCCGGGTGCAAATAATCGCCGATTTTCTGCGATGGAACAGGTTGCCCATTGATAGTCAGCCGTTTGTTCTGATATGAAACAGTATCACCAGGCAAGCCTACGACCCGCTTTATGTAATCGAGTGAGGGATCTTCCGGATAACGAAAAACCATGACATCGCCACGCTGCGGGGAGTTGATGTCAATAATCTTCTTGTTGATTACCGGCAGACGAATGCCATAAGTAAACTTGTTAACCAAGATGAAATCACCAACCAGCAAGGTCGGAATCATTGATCCGGATGGAATTTTGAAGGGTTCAAACAAAAACGATCGAAGCACGAAAACAATCAGGATGACAGGGAAGAAGCTGGCACCCCACTCCACCCAAAGTGGCTCCTTGGCATTTTTGACACGCAACTTTCGGAATTTAAGGACGTCCACCGCGTACAGCACACCGGTGGCGACCAGCAGTACAAACAGAATAAGGGCAAAGTTCATCGCTACTCTCAGTTATCGACGCGCAACACAGCCAGAAACGCTTCCTGCGGAATTTCGACGCTACCGACCTGCTTCATGCGCTTTTTGCCGGCTTTCTGCTTTTCCAGCAATTTCTTCTTGCGAGAAATATCGCCGCCATAGCACTTGGCCAGCACGTCCTTGCGCATCGCTTTGACGTTCTCGCGCGAAATAATGTGAGAACCGATTGCTGCCTGGATGGCCACGTCATACATCTGGCGTGGAATAAGCTCACGCATTTTGCTGGCCAACTCACGTCCACGGTATTGCGCATTGGAGCGATGCACAATCAGCGACAAAGCATCAACCTTTTCGCTGTTTATCAGGATATCCAGCTTCACAACATCGGCGGCGCGGTATTCCTTGAAATCGTAGTCAAGAGAGGCATAACCCTTCGAACAGGATTTCAACTTGTCGAAGAAATCCATCACCACTTCAGCCATCGGCATTTCATAGACCAGCTTTACCTGCCTGCCGTGATAGTGCATGTCGACCTGATTACCACGCTTCTGATTGCATAGCGTGATGACATTGCCCAAATAATCCTGTGGCACGAATATGGTCGCCGTGATGATTGGTTCGCGGACTTCTTCAGTCTTGGTAATATCCGGCAACTTGGCCGGATTTTCAACCTCGACGACTGAGCCATCCCGCATAACGACCTGATAAACCACGGTAGGAGCAGTCGTGATCAAGTCCTGATCGAATTCGCGCTCGAGGCGTTCCTGAACGATTTCCATGTGCAGAAGCCCAAGGAAGCCACAGCGGAACCCAAAACCTAGCGCCTGCGAAACTTCTGGTTCATATTGCAACGATGCGTCGTTGAGCTTGAGCTTCTCGAGGGATTCGCGCAATGAGTCGTATTGGTTTGACTCAACGGGGTATAGCCCGGCAAAAACCTGTGGTTTGATTTCCTTGAAGCCAGGCAATGCTTCGGTTGCCTTGCGATCCATGGTGGTGATGGTGTCGCCGACCTTGGCGGCCTTAAGCTCCTTGATGCCGGAAATAACGAAGCCCACCTCTCCGGCACGCAATACTTCTCGAGATTCTGACTTGGGCGCAAACACGCCAACCTGTTCACACAATTGTTGCGCGCCAGTAGCCATGAAAAGCAACTTGTCCTTGGGCTTCAATACCCCATCGACAACCCGCACCAACATGACGACGCCGACATAGTTGTCGAACCATGAGTCAATAATAAGCGCTTTGAGCGGCGCTTCCGGGTTACCTTTCGGCGGGGGGATCCGCGCGACGACGGCCTCCAGAATATCTTCGACCCCAAGACCTGTCTTTGCAGAAGCAAGGACAGCCTCGGACGCATCGATACCAATCACGTCTTCGATTTCCTGCCGTGCATTTTCCGGGTCAGCCGACGGTAAATCGATCTTGTTCAAGACTGGGACGACTTCGACATCGAGTTCCAACGCTGTGTAGCAGTTAGCGACAGTCTGCGCCTCAACCCCCTGAGAGGCATCAACCACCAGCAAGGCACCTTCGCACGCCGACAACGAACGGGAGACCTCGTAGGAAAAATCGACATGTCCCGGTGTGTCAATCAGATTGAGGTTGTAAACCTTGCCATCACGCGCTTTATAGCGGAGCGATGCAGTCTGAGCCTTGATGGTAATACCGCGCTCACGCTCGATATCCATTGAATCGAGCACTTGAGCTTCCATCTCGCGGTCCGAAAGACCGCCACAGAGGTGAATGATGCGATCAGCCAGGGTCGATTTGCCGTGGTCGATGTGCGCAATGATCGAGAAGTTTCTAATATGATCCATTGATGCCAGTAAAAAAGGGCGCCGTCCCGCGCCCTTCCCTTTTCAGAAGACCCTCGATTTTAGCGGATTCCAGCCAAATATTCACGGGTTTTAGCCTCATCCAGAAAGTAGTGACAAAGCTCGGTCTCTCCATGCAACAGTACCGGGACCAATTCGTCATAACGTACTTCAAGCAACGGGTCTGCATCAACGTCAAGCACGGTAATTGAGGCGCCAAACTCTTCAGCGATCGGCTTAAGAGCCTCCTCCATGTCATGACAAAGGTGGCAGTAGCCACGACTCATCAGGGTCAGTTCAACTGTTGCCATTCAAACCCTTGATCGTGATGAAGGTCTGCATCTCGCCACGACGGATCAGTAGCGTGACATTGCTGCCTTTCTCGAACTGAGCCAGAAGCTTGTTCAACTGATCAACAGTTTTGAGCTCTGTGGTGGCGCCCTTGCTGATAACCGCGATGATGATGTCCCCCGGACGCAAGTCGGAACGCGCACCAGAACCACGGACATCCTCAATCAGCAAACCAGAATTCATTTTCAATTCACGCTTTTGATCAGCCGTCAATTCGCTAACCACCAAGCCAAGACGATTGGCCGGCTGCTCAACGGATTTGGCGCTGCGCTGCGGTTTTGTACTGGCCAGTTTGTCATCAGGAACTTCCCCAATGACAACATTAATTTCACGGGTTGCCCCCTTGCGCCAGACCTGAACAGTAGAACGGGTTCCGGGCTTGGTAACACCCACCATGCGGGGAAGGTCCGCAGAACTGCTGATGGCCTTTCCATCAAACTTGAGGATTACGTCACCAGCCTCAATGCCTGCTTTTTCGGCCGGGCCGTTGCTTTCTACAGAGTTCACTACAGCCCCCATCGGTTTTCCCAGCCCTAGTGACTCGGCGAGCTCCTTGTTCACCTCCTGAATCACGACGCCAAGACGACCGCGGCTAACCTTGCCAGAAGCACGCAGCTGGCTCTGAATTTCCATGGCTACATCGATGGGAATGGCGAAGGAAACCCCCATGTAGCCACCACTACGACTGTAAATTTGCGAGTTGATCCCTACTACTTCGCCACGCATATTAAACAGTGGCCCCCCGGAGTTTCCGGGATTGATCGCAACATCGGTCTGAATAAATGGGACATAGTTTTCCTGCGGCAATGAGCGTCCTTTTGCGGACACAATTCCGGCCGTCACCGAATTATCGAAGCCGAAAGGTGAGCCAATTGCGACAACCCATTCACCCACCTTCAGTTGCGACGGATCCCCCAATTTGACAACGGGAAGGCCGGTTGCATTGATCTTGAGTAAGGCAACATCTGTCCGTTTGTCAGCGCCGATCGTCTTCGCCTTGAATTCGCGCTTGTCGGTCAGGCGTACTGTTACCTCGTCAGCGCCGTCAACAACGTGAGCGTTGGTCAAGATGTAGCCGTCACCGTTAACGATGAAGCCGGAACCAAGCGACTTGTTTTCAAAGTCGCGCGGCACTGCTCCGCCGGGATTCCTTGGGATAAACCGCTTGAAAAACTCGAAGGCGGGGTCACTCTCGTCAAAGGGAAACGGCATCGCCTGTGACTGTCCGCGCATGATATAGGTCGTACTAATATTCACGACAGCCGGCCCCTGCTTTTCAGCCAGTTCGGAAAAATCCGGCAGTCCACGGGTCTGGGCGTAGGCAAACGAACCAAGAAAGCATATGAAGAAAAAGGCAATCAGGCGCTTCATGGACGACATAACCTCCAGTATTCGATCAGGAACGGGAAACGATATGAGGACGTTCAGTGATATTTCCAGCCTGGCTACGCGAACGGGCAATGACGTAGAGGAAAGCTAAAGCCAACCCTACTCCGCCTCCTATCATGGCACTGAGGTCGCTACCGAACAAAGCGCCCATTGCTGCCCCACCGATTGATGCGGTCAACGGCAAAACATAGGCTAAATTTGCGGAGCGACTCACGCTACCAAGCGCAATTGCGATCTTTACACGATCGCCCACGCCAGCTCCAATCGTGTTTTCCACCCGGTAGGTTTTGGGGCCACTACAGAACATCTGGGTAAGATGCTGCCCTCCACATCCGCCTTTTTCGTGGCAGCGTCCACAGCCGCCCTGCTCAACCTCGACATGCGCCCATTTGCCATCCAGGGTATGGACAACTGCATGTACAGTAGTTTGTTCTGTACTCATCGCTTACCAGCGCTTGTCTGACGACGTATCAAGCAAGGGGCGCAATTTCCCGGCCACTGCCTCGCGAGCACGGAAAATCCGCGAGCGAACCGTGCCTATGGGGCAATCCATGATGCCGGCGATTTCTTCATAAGACATGCCATCAATTTCACGCAACACGATAGCCGTCCGTAGCTCTTCCGGAAGCGCATCCATCGCTGCATTGATTGTTTGCCCGATTTGTTTGGTGAGAAGCAGGCTTTCAGGCGTATTGATGTCGCGCAGTTGCGATGCATCTTCGAACGTCTCCGCTTCATCGTTGTCGAATTCGGTAGTCGTCGGTGCTCGTCGCCCTTGTGAAACAAGATAGTTTTTGGCCGTATTGATACCAATGCGATATAGCCAAGTATAAAAGGCACTATCACCTCTGAACGACGGAAGAGCGCGATAGGCTTTGATGAATGCTTCCTGGGAAACGTCCTCGACTTCTGCCGCATCGCGAATAAACCGCGACAGCAAACGACCTAGCTTGCGCTGGTATTTGCTCACCAATTGGTCGAAGGCGTGCTTATCTCCGCCTTGCGCCCGCTCGACCAGTATTTGATCGATCTCGCGCTCACTCATGGCTCTCGTTTTCCCTGGGGTTTGATCGTTGCTTTCTTTGTTGCTTAAGTATAGCGCAGCCATTTTCGCGAAGCCGATAGGTATTTATCCCTATTTGTGACCATCTGTAACCGGATGAATCGTTTTCTGCATGCTATATTTGCCCAAAACAACTCTTACAGAGAACAGCGTGCAGAAATTTGACGTCCTTATCATCGGAAGCGGGCTAGCTGGCCAATCGGCCGCCTTGCGACTGGCTTCCCCTCAATGCAAAGTCGTGCTGGTCAGCAAACGCAGTCTTGAAGACTCAGCATCTGGTTGGGCTCAAGGCGGCATTGCTGCAGTCCTCGACAGTCGTGATTCAATAGAAGCGCACATTCAGGACACGCTGATTGCCGGCGCTTGGTTGAATGATGAAAAAGCGACGCGATTTGTCGTTGAAAACGGGCGACATGCCATCGATTGGCTGATCGAACAAGGCGTTCCGTTCACCAAGGATGAGGCTGGCTACCACCTGACGCGCGAAGGCGGTCATAGTGCACGTCGCGTCATTCATGTGGCCGATGCCACGGGGATGGCTGTTCAGGACACGCTGACCAAGAAGGTTCGTGCCAATCCAAGCATTACTGTTCTGGAAGACCATATTGCCATTGACCTGATTACAGGCGACAAATTGGGTACGGGCGAAAACCGCTGTTTTGGTGCTTATGTTTTAAACAACCGTGACGGAGAAGTTGTCACGGTCGGCGCCGCCAACACCCTGCTGGCAACCGGCGGTGCAGGAAAGGTCTATCTCTACACAACCAATCCGGACACCTCAACTGGTGATGGCATTGCAATGGCCTACCGTGCTGGCTGTCGGGTTGCGAATATGGAGTTCATCCAGTTCCATCCAACCTGTCTTTATCACCCGCAGGCCAAATCCTTCCTGATCTCGGAGGCTGTTCGTGGTGAAGGCGGCCTGCTCTGCCTGCCAGACGGCACCCGCTTCATGCCGGAACACGATGATCGCGCCGAATTGGCTCCTCGCGACATTGTGGCGCGTGCCATCGACTTTGAAATGAAGAAGCGTGGCCTGGATTGCGTATTCCTCGATATTTCCCACAAGGGCGAGGACTTCATCCGCAATCACTTCCCCAATATCCACGCCCGTTGCCAGGAACTCGGCATCGATATCGCTCAGGATCCTATTCCGGTGGTTCCTGCGGCGCACTACACGTGCGGTGGCATTGTCAGTGATTTACACGGCAGGACGGATGTTGCCGGGCTTTATGTCGCCGGGGAGGCATCGTGCACCGGCCTGCATGGCGCCAATCGCCTCGCCTCGAACTCCTTGCTCGAATGCCTGGTTTTTGCCGAAGCAGCAGTCAAGGATATTCTGGCGAGCAAAACTAGCCAATTTCCAACCTTGCCGCTGTGGGACGAAAGCCGCGTGACAGATGCCGACGAGGAAGTGGTGATCTCCCACAATTGGGACGAGCTTCGTCGCTTCATGTGGGACTACGTCGGGATCGTCCGTACAACAAAGCGTCTCAAGCGAGCCAAGCACCGCATTGGCTTGTTGAGGCGAGAGATTGAAGAGTTCTACGCCAACTTCCGGGTCAGCCACGACCTGATTGAATTGCGTAATCTGGTTGCCACCGCTGACTTGATCGTTCGTTGTGCAATGCAGCGCAAGGAAAGCCGAGGCCTGCATTTCTCCCGGGATTTTCCGGCGATGGCGGCCAAGGCAAAAAATACCGTACTCAAGCGTCGTCGTTCGTCGCCCTGAAACTCGCCTGCCAGCGCATAAACATCCGCAAGCGTCTTAAATTTTCGCTACTTTTCCGGTCGACCGTGGCAATCAATGTTGCAGTTCGAGAGTCCTCTGTTGCAAAACGGATAACGGTCAGCCAAGGGTGAATGATCGCGCCTGGTTTGGGTGTCGCCCGTACAAATTCACTTTCGTCGCCCCGAGAAACGAAAATCTCCCCGTTCCGTTCGAGGCGAATTTGCTTGATTTCTGGAGCAAAGGCGTACAACGCCCGAATCGCGAAAAACTGGACAGCCAAGAACAAGATAGCCCGTATTGCCGGAGAACACTGAAATCCGAAAATTGCTGTGCAGGCTAAAACGACAACAATCAGAAGGAGCGCATCGAGAAAACGCGAACGGCGCAGTCCGATAATGATCGGAAACTGCACCGTTCGTTTTCCTGCCGATGAAACTTAGATGCGCTTGAAAACCAGCGATCCGTTGGTGCCACCGAAACCGAAGTTGTTTTTCAGACCGTACTCAATATTCATCGGCCGCGCCACATTGGCGCAGTAATCGAGATCACATTCCGGATCCTGATTGAAGATATTGATCGTCGGTGGCGAGATCTGGTTGTGAATAGCCAATACGGTGAACAAGGACTCGATACCACCGGCGCCACCCAACAGATGGCCAGTCATCGACTTGGTCGAATTGACCACCAGTTTATAGGCATGATCACCGAAGGCCGCCTTGACGGCATCCGACTCATTCTTGTCACCAAGCGGCGTCGACGTCCCGTGGGCATTCAGATACTGAACATCGGAGGGCTGGATGCCGGCGTTCTTCAGCGCATTGACCATGGAACGGCGCGGGCCATCCATGTTCGGTGCAGTGATGTGATAGGCATCAGCACTCATGCCGTAACCAACCAGTTCGGCATAAATCTTGGCGCCACGAGCCTTGGCGTGCTCATACTCCTCGAGGACCATGACACCAGCCCCCTCGCCCAGCACGAATCCGTCGCGATCCTTGTCCCATGGCCGGCTGGCCGTGGTCGGATCATCGTTACGTGTAGATAGGGCACGAGCTGCGCAGAAGCCACCCATCCCCAACGGGGATACGGTTGATTCGGCACCGCCGGCAACCATGACATCCGCGTCGCCGTATTCGATGATACGTGCGGCATCGCCAATTGAGTGGGTACCGGTCGTGCAAGCAGAAACCAGGGCGATATTCGGACCCTTGAAGCCAAACTCGATCGACAGGTTGCCAGAGATCATGTTGATGATCGAACCCGGCACAAAGAATGGCGATACTTTGCGTACGCCACCGGCTGTGTATTCCTCCTTGGTCGCTTCAATCAGCGGCAAACCACCGATACCAGAACCGATGGCAACGCCAACCCGTTCGAGATCCACGACGTTTTCTTTATCCAGGCCAGCATCACGCACAGCCTGAATGCCTGCGGCCAGGCCAAAATGGATGAAGTCATCCATGCGGCGCGCGTCCTTGGCGGAAATATATTGAGTAATGTCAAAGTTCTTGACCTCGCCAGCGAATTGAACCGGAAAGGTAGTTGTATCGAACTTGGTGACAGCGGCAATACCGGATTTGCCAGCAAGAATATTCTGCCAGGCTTCTTCGACGGTGTTTCCGACCGGGCTAACGATGCCCAGACCGGTAATTACGACTCTGCGACGTGCCAAGGTGCACTCCGAAAGCAAAAGTAGCAAGGCCGGCCATGGGGGCCGGCCTTGCCTAAGTCAACGAGAATAGAATTACTTCTTGTTGGCGAGGATGAAATCGACAGCCTGCTGGACCGTGGTGATCTTCTCAGCCTGGTCGTCAGGGATTTCGCACTCGAACTCTTCTTCAAGTGCCATGACCAGTTCAACGGTGTCCAGGGAATCCGCGCCCAGATCGTCCACAAAGGAGGACTCGTTCTTGATGTCCGCTTCGTTCACGCCCAGTTGTTCGGCGACGATCTTCTTGACGCGCTCTACGATGTTATCCATTAGAAAAACTCCTTCCCCTCAGGGGTACGAAAAAAAAACGTTACTAGTTTACCAAAAGCCGGGGCTTCGGGAAATCAATCCATGAACATACCGCCATTCACATGCACTGTCGTGCCTGTGACATAGGCGGCAGCCGGGGATACGAGAAAGCCGACAGTGCCGGCAATGTCTTCTGGCGTGCCGGCGCGACCCAGAGGAATCGTCGCCAGCATGGCCTGCTTCTGTTCTTCGGTCAACGCATGCGTCATGTCAGTAGCAATAAAGCCTGGCGCGACACAGTTGACAGTAATGTTGCGGCTACCTAGCTCTCTTGCCAATGAACGGCTCATCCCTGCGACACCAGCCTTAGCTGCGCAGTAGTTGGCTTGACCAGGATTACCGGAGTAGCCAACTACCGAGGTGATGTTGACTATACGGCCAAAGCGGACCTTCATCATGCCGCGCATGACACCACGCGACAGACGGAAAACCGCCTTGAGATTCGTGTCAATCACCGCATCCCACTCGTCATCGCCCATCCGCATGGTCAAATTGTCACGGGTAATACCTGCGTTATTGACCAGAATGGTGATGGCACCGAATTCCTTGGCAATATTGGCCAGCGCAGAATCTGTTTGGGCAACATCGCAGACGTTCAGCGCAATGCCTTTGCCCTCAATGTTTGCTTCGGCCAGATAGGCTGAAATTTTAGCAGCACCGTCATCGCTGGTTGCCGTACCTATTACGGTAGCGCCTTGTCGCCCTAGTTCCAGCGCGATGGCGCGACCGATACCGCGTGTCGCACCGGTTACCAAGGCAATTTTTTCTTTCAGCATCGATTACTCCAGGCCGATGTTGGCTTCGATGGCAGATGCATCAGCCAGTGCGACGCCGACAATCCCGTCAGCACAACGTTTGGTCAGGCCAGCCAAGACCTTGCCCGGGCCACATTCGGCAACGGTCGTGATGCCTAGCGCAGCCATAGACTGGATAGTCTCGACCCAACGCACGGGATTGTAGGCCTGACGGATCAGCGCATCCTTGATCTGTCCTGGATCGTTCTCGATCGCAACGTCAACGTTGTTGATCACCGGAATCTGCGGAGCCTTAAGCGATATTTCAGCAAGGCGAGCAGCAAGTTTGTCTGCAGCCGGACGGATCAGCGAAGAGTGGAATGGAGCGGACACCGGTAGAGCCTTAGCCATCTTGGCACCACGGGCCTTGCAAGCCTCCATGGCGCGCTCAACAGCAGCCTTGTGTCCGGCAATCACGGTTTGTCCGTTGGCATTGAAATTGACCGGTTCAACAACTTCGCCCTGTGCTGCTTCGGCACAAGCTGCGGCGATTCCTGCGTTGTCGAGACCAAGCACGGCAGCCATCGCACCGGTACCAACTGGCACAGCTTCCTGCATGGCGGCGGCACGCAAGCGAACGAGCGGCACAGCATCCTTGAAGTCAATCACCCCAGCTGCAACCAGCGCGGAATATTCACCAAGGCTGTGCCCAGCGACAACTGCTGGCATTTTACCGCCCTTGTCGAGCCACAAACGCCACGCAGCGATGCCTGCAGTCAGCATTACTGGCTGCGTGTTCACTGTCTGGGTCAGCGTTTCAGCCGGACCTTCGGCAACCATGGCCCAAAGATCATCGCCCAAAGCGGCGGAAGCTTCGTCAAAGGTTGAGCGAACCACGACCGAGTCGCCGTAGGCTGCCATCATGCCGACGCTCTGTGAACCTTGGCCGGGAAATACGAATGCAAAAGACATCGTTACGTCTCCTGTTTCAGAATTCGAGAAGGGCTGCGCCCCAGGTAAACCCGCCGCCAACGCCTTCGACCAGTACTTTCTGACCGCGCTGGATACGCCCATCCCTTACGGCTTCGTCCAGCGCAAGCGGTACAGATGCGGCAGATGTATTGCCATGGCGATCGACGGTCACAATCACTTTGTTGCGGTCAACACCGAGTTTCTTCCCTGTTGCTTCGATAATACGGATATTGGCCTGATGCGGAATCAACCAATCAATATCTCCGGTTTGAATACCAGCAACCTGACAAACCTCTTCAGCAATGTCAGCCAATACGCGTACAGCAAATTTGAAGACGGCCTGACCATCCATGCGAAGGAAGGGATCACCGGTAACCTGGCCACCGCAAATCTGACCGGGAACATTCAGGATCGTGTTCTGGCTGCCGTCGGCATGCATCGCCGTAGCCATGATTCCCGGCTTGTCGGAGGCTTCGAGCACAACTGCGCCAGCACCGTCTCCGAACAAGACGCAGGTTCCGCGATCATTCCAGTCGAGAATGCGGGAAAAAACCTCAGCACCGATAACCAATGCTTTCTTGTGGCTACCGGAACGAATAAACTTTTCTGCAATCCCTAGCGCATAGGTAAAACCGGCGCAAACCGCCTGCACATCAAATGCAGCCGCGCCCTTGTTACCTAATTTAGCCTGTATCAGACAAGCCGTGCTAGGAAAAATAAAATCAGGCGTCGATGTGGCAACAATGATCAAATCAAGGTCAGTGGCTAAAATACCCGCCATTTCCAAGGCACGTTGCGCCGCGATCAGACCAAGTTCGCTTGAGGTAGTGCCTGGACTGGCCAGATAACGGCTTCGAATTCCTGTGCGGGTGATGATCCACTCATCATTGGTGTCAATGCCGCGCGCCGCCAAATCATCATTTGTAACGGGGGTTCCCGGAAGATAACTACCAGTACCGATCAAGCGTGCGTACATTCAGACACTCTCCACGACAACAACCGGTGTCGGCGCCATTTGGGCCAAGCGGTTGGTAATGCGCTCCAGCACGCGGTTTTCTGCCGCATCATAAGCACGCGAAATCGCGTTACCAAAAGCCAGCACATCAGCTGAGCCATGGCTTTTGACTGAAACACCCTTTAGGCCAAGCAAGATAGCGCCATTGTAGCGACGATGATCGAATCGCTTCTTGAAGTTGTTGAGCACTGAAATCGCTATCAAGGCAGCGATTTTGGTCAGCCAATTGCGCTTGAATTCGTTGCGCAACGACGAAGCCAACATTTGAGCCAAGCCTTCAGATGTCTTCAAGGCAACGTTACCGACAAAGCCGTCACAGACAATGACATCTGCTTCACCGCGATAAATGCCATCACCTTCAACATTACCAATAAAGTTAAGGCCAGAGGCACGCAGCAATTCAGCGGCTGCCTTGACCACCTCGTTACCCTTGATCTCTTCTGCGCCAATATTGAGGATACCAACCGTCGGTGCATCCTTGTGTTCCATGGCAGCCACCAGCATTGCTGCCATGACGCCAAATTGCAAGAGATGCTCAGGGGTGCAATCAACATTCGCACCAAGGTCCAGCATGTGCGTATGCCCATTTACTGTAGGCAGCGGCCCGCAAAGCGCAGGCCGATCAATTCCTGGCAACATTTTCAGGACAAATCGGGATATAGCCATGAGCGCCCCCGTGTTACCGGCGGAAACACAGGCATCTGCCGCACCTTCCTTGACCTGATTGATGGCAATGCGCATCGACGAATCTTTTTTGTTGCGCAGGGCAAGCGCAGGCGACTCGTCCATGCCAACAATTTCGGAGGCGTGAACAAGGCGGATGCGGGAATCGTTGGCATGGTTGCCGAGCAACGGACGCAAAACATCATCCTGACCGACCAGGACGAGATTGGCTGACGGATGCTCCGCAAGGAATTGAATGGCCGCAGGCACCGTCACTGACGGACCGTGGTCACCCCCCATGCAATCAATGGCAATGCGGGTTGTCATGGCAAAATAAAAGGCAGGCGGCTCATTACGAACCGCCTGCCCTTCATTGAACGATTACTCGCCCTTGCCCTTGACGACTTTTTTGCCGCGATAGAAACCAGCCGGGGAAATATGGTGGCGCAGATGGGCTTCGCCGGTGGTCGGCTCGACTGCCAGCGGGGGGGCGACCAGGAAGTCGTGAGCGCGGTGCATGCCACGCTTGGACGGGGACTTTTTGTTCTGTTGAACGGCCATTTTCTTACTCCAAAAAAATCAGTTCGGCTTACCTTTAAGCCCAGCCAACTTTGCAAACGGATTAATCCGCTCACCAGCATTAGCTGCACCAGGTAAACCACATTTTTCGTGCCGCGGCGCTACTGGCAGACTGAGGAGGATTTCATCCTCAACTAACTCAAGCACATCCAGTTCGCGTACCACCGGCAGGAAATCCCGGGAATCGTCTTCCAGTTCATCTTGCGATAATTCGGCACCCTCAGGAATCAATTCCAGAAGGCTATCGACATCAAGATCGAAAGGCACGGCCTCCAGGCAGCGCTGGCAGGCTAGCGGGAGCTTTCCCGACACCACCAGATGCAACATGGCCTCTCCGCCATCACCTTTGAAGCCCACCAGATGGAAAGCAACCTCTCCATCTACTTCTGCAAGCAAATCATGCAGACGATCAAGGTCTTCAACGGCCAGCGTTCCTTCGAGAACACGACCATCTCTGGCAAAAGCGAAAGCGTCCGAAATCCTTTTCAATCTTGAACTGTTCCGACCTAAACATTGAATGATATTATTTTTGGCTTTCCAAGTCAAAACAAAGTGCTGCTTCAAGTATTCACCGCAACGCTTTGTTGTAACGGATTTTTCATGTCTCAGAACCTCATTCTTGCCTCGACCTCCCCATTTCGCCGCGAACTGCTCTGCCGACTCGGATTGCCGTTCGACGTCGCTGACCCTCAAACCGATGAAAGCCCCCGCCCCGGAGAAACTCCCGAGCAGATTGCCTTGCGGCTTTCCGAGGCCAAGGCCAAGGCGGTTGCAGCAACGCACCCCGACGCCCTGATTATCGGCAGCGATCAGGTTGCCACGGTCGACGGGAAAATATACGGAAAACCAGGCACCCACGAGCGAGCAGTCGAGCAATTGCGCGCTCTGTCCGGGAAGACAGTCAATTTCTTTACCGGACTGTGCCTCTTGAATGCGAGAACAGGTGAGGCGCAGGTTCGCGGGGTGCCCATGCTCGTTACATTCAGACAACTAAACGAACAGGAAATAGAAAATTACTTGCGCCGTGAGCCAGCCTACAATTGCGCCGGCGCAGCCAAGTCAGAAGGACTGGGGATTGCGTTATTGAGCAGCATGCGTGGTGACGACCCCAACGCCCTGGTCGGACTGCCATTGATTGCGCTGTGCGACATGTTGCGCAACCAAGGCGTGGCGGTTATCTGATGGCCGGCACGCTTTATCTGATCCCTGTACCACTGGGGCCAACCGCACCGCGAGAGTCGCTTCCAGCCAATGTTCTCGCTGCCATACGCCCGCTGACTCATTTTGTCGTCGAGCAGGCCAAGACAGCGCGCGCTTTCCTGAAGGCAGCAGGAACCGATGTGGTGCTACAGGAATTGCAGCTTCAGGAACTGAACGAACACACCAAGGCGCATGAACTTGATCGTCTGCTCGAGCCGCTACGCGCCGGTCACGATGTTGGCTTGCTTTCTGAGGCAGGTTGCCCGGCTGTGGCCGACCCGGGGGCCAATCTCGTTGCGCTGGCGCAAGCCGAGAATATTCGTGTTGTGCCGCTCATCGGCCCGTCTTCACTTCTGCTGGCACTGATGGCTTCCGGCTTGAATGGGCAACGTTTTGCTTTTCAGGGTTACTTGCCGGCAAAAGAAGCTGAGCGCACAAAAATGCTGCGCGACCTGGAAAGCGAATCCAAAAAGCGTCAGCAGACTCAAATTTTCATCGAGACGCCCTACCGCAACCGGGCAATGTTTGATGCGATTCTTCAGTACTGTCTGCCAAGCACCCGGTTGACAGTCGCCACCGATCTCACCCTACCGGGGGAGTCCGTGCTGACACGCTCGATCACGGCCTGGAAAAAGCAAACGCCGCCCGAAATCGAGCGGCGTCCGACAGTTTTTCTGCTGCTAGCCTGATTTCTAGCGAAGACTTACGCCAGCGGCACTTTCTGAAAACCCCTTCCAGAAACCGGCAAATGTGCTGGCGCCAAGGCGTTTGGCGAAGCGCTCTGCAATATTGTCCTTGACTGAATAATCAAGGACTTTTTCTGCCTTGATGACATCACGGGCAACCGAGTCGACGCTACCAAAATCGTCAGCCAGTCCAAGCTGGACGCTCTGAGCCCCCGTCCACATCAAACCCGAAAACATTTCCGGCGTTTCCTTGAGTCGCTTGCCACGCCCGGTTTTGACGACATCAATGAATTGCTGGTGAATGTCGTTCAGCAAAGTCTGGGCGTGAGCCTTGTGTTGCGGCGCCTGGGGAGAAAACGGATCGAGAAAACCCTTGTTTTCTCCAGCCGTCAGCAGGCGACGTTCAACACCAGCCTTGTCCATCGTGCCGGTAAAACCGAAACCGTCCATTAGCACGCCAATCGAGCCGACGATACTGGCCTTGTTGACATAGATAGCATCAGCAGCCGCAGCGACGTAATAACCGCCTGAGGCGCACATGTCCTCAACTACCGCGTACAGCAATTTGTCCGGATGCTTGCCACGCAGGCGCCGAATTTCATCATTGATGATCCCGGCCTGGACCGGGCTGCCGCCGGGGCTGTTGATACGCAATATGATGCCGGCAACATTTTTTTCCTCAAAGGCGCTATTGAGCGCAGCAACGAGATTTTCCGCATTGCTCTCACCTTTGGCCTCGATGACGCCATTAAGGGTGACCATGGCGGTATGGCGTTCCTGGTGCTCAGCCCCAGTCCCCCAATCGACAACGGCAATCAGCACGGCCAGAAGGTAAACGAAACCCAAGGCCTTGAAAGCGATCCCCCAGCGCCGACGGGCCCGCTGCTCATCGAGAGCAGCAAACACCAGTTTTTCGAGGGTTTTCCGCTCCCACGCGGAATCATTATTGGGCGGTTGGGGGCTATCCATGATTATTTTCTTGCTCTAAAAAAATCTGTCCATCGATCTCGCGCACTTTCAGCGGCTTCAAACCCTTCCCCTGACAGCGACCGCCGAGACATCTGCCCGATTCCGGAGCATAAAGTGCGCCATGAATCGAGCAAATCAAGTATAGCTTGGAATCATCAAAGAATTCGCCGGGTTGCCAGTCAAGTTCTGCAGGAACATGCCCGCATTCGTTCAAATAGGCATGCACCTGCCCATGAAAACGTATGACAAATGCCGGCGTCGTACGTCCGTAGCGCTCGACAATAAAGCGAACCCCCCGCCCAGCATTTGCAACTTCGCTACCGGCACAGATCAGGCGCAATCCTGCAGCCACTGATCAAGCTCCTTCACGCTATGCAGACAGGTTACCGGCTTGTGTTCCAACAGGTGTTCGTGCGGATGGGCGCCGTACGTTACCGCCAAGCTGTCGACCCCGGCGTTGGTCGCCATCAGAAGATCATGAGAAGTATCACCGATCATGACCGTTGATTCAGCGGACACCCCGAACTCGGCCATCAGTTCCAGCAGCATCTGTGGATGCGGCTTTGAATGACACTCATCGGCGCAGCGCGAAGCCAGGAATAGCGGACGCAGCCCCGAATGATCGAGCGCCCTTTCAAGACCAAGCCTGCTTTTCCCCGTTGCCACCGCCAAAATATGCCCCGCCGCCTTGAGTCGTTGCAACATTTCGGGCACGCCCTCGAATAGCGAGAGACTCTGATCACCAGCCAGATAGTGATGACGATAGCGCTCAACCATCGCCGGCGTACTGTCGTGAGGCAGATCCGGTACGGCGTGACGCAAGGCGTCGGCCAGCCCCAGACCAATCACATGGCGGGCGCGGGCATCGTCCGGTACCGGCAAGCCCAGGTCGCGGCAAGACGCCTGGATGGCGTGAACAATGGCCCCTGCAGAATCGAGCAGGGTGCCATCCCAATCAAAAACAATCAGTTCGTATTTCATTGTTTGTGCAGTATTTCTTCCAGATTTTCGGATTTGAATTCTGGGTCTTTTTTCCGGTTGACCGTGGCAATGTAGCTACCAAAGCTGTCAGGCAATGGCGCAATGCATTCAAGCGGTGTGGCCGTCAGCGGGTGGCGAAAAGCCATCCGCCAGGCATGTAATGCCATGCGTTTCAGGCCATCGCGCTTGAGATTCTTGTTCAAGGCGAAATCGCCATATTTCTCGTCGCCGAGAATGGGGAAACCGAGATGTGCGAGATGGACGCGAATCTGGTGCGTACGCCCGGTTTTCAACTGCGCTTCAAGCAGGCTCATATCCGACCAACGCGCCAGCAGGCGAAAAATAGTGTGCGAAGCCTTGCCCTCGGGATTGACCGAAACACGACGTTCTCCGCCTTCAGTCAAATACTTGTGCAGCGGCAACTTCACATGCTGGGTATTGTTCATCCAGCGCCCCTTAACCATAACCAGATAGCGCTTGTCGGCCCCAGCCCCGTGCTCGCGGAACATGTCGTGCAGCGCGGTCAAGGCCAGTCTCTTCTTGCCAACGAGCAATACGCCTGAGGTTTCCCGGTCCAACCGGTGCGCCAGTTCGAGAAACTTGGCTTGCGGTCTCTGCCGGCGCAAAGCCTCGATCACGCCAAAACTGACACCGCTGCCACCGTGAACGGCAATACCTTCCGGCTTATCGATGACGAGCATCGCCTCATCTTCATAGATGATCGGCAAATCGACACGCTCCTTGGCGACTTCATCCACCTCGTTTTGTGGCCGCTCGGCAATGCGAATCGGCGGAATCCGCACCTTGTCGCCGGCGCAAAGACGATAGGTTGCATCAACCCGACCGCTATTCACCCGTACTTCACCGCTCCGCAAAATCCGGTAAATATGGCTCTTCGGAACCCCTTTGCAACACCGAATGAGAAAGTTGTCGAGACGCTGCCCCGCTTCTTCTTCGCCGATCACTGCGTGCGTGACTGAATTGTTACCTACCCCGGTCATTTTCTAATATACTGCCTGCGTTCTACGTCTCGGTTTGCAAGAGATGCCGAACCATCAGACCGTTTATGCCCTCGCGCTAAAAGCGCGACCGCCAAGCGGCAGGCTCGAAAGTCTCACCTGTGCCAACTGCCCAGGCCAGACCAACGTAAAACGACTGGTTAAGTTCACTCACCAAAAGTAGTGATGTTAATGGATAAGCCCACTGTAAGCACGCACGGATTGCCCGTTGCAGGAATTTTCAGGTCGCGCATTTCAATAAAAAGCACGCGACCGTTTGTTGATCAGCACATTCACCATCGCCTTTGCACACCATCATTCATGACGCAACCCGATAACTGAAACTGTCGCTGCCTGCCCGGGCGTTTCGTTGCAGCGTGCTTCCGTGCGCTGGAGCCCGAAAATAATGAAACGCATGCTATTCAATGCGACACAGGCGGAAGAACTCCGTGTCGCCATTGTCGATGGTCAGAAACTGATTGATCTCGACATTGAATCCGCCGCCAAGGAACAACGCAAAAGCAACATCTACAAGGGTGTCATTACCCGGATCGAACCGTCACTCGAAGCCTGCTTCGTCGACTACGGTGCTGATCGCCACGGCTTCCTGCCTTTCAAGGAAGTCTCTCGCTCTTACTTCCAGCCAGGAACTGAAGGTCGCGCCCGAATCCAGGATGCGCTAAAGGAAGGTCAGGAACTGATCGTCCAGGTCGACAAGGACGAACGGGGTAACAAAGGCGCTGCGCTGACAACCTACGTTTCGCTGGCCGGCCGCTACCTAGTACTGATGCCTAACAATCCGCGTGGCGGTGGCGTTTCCCGTCGTGTCGACGGTGACGAGCGCGCTGAACTGCGTGACGTCATGGATCAGCTCGAAGTACCCAACGGCATGAGCCTGATTGCCCGCACTGCTGCCATCGGCCGTCAGGCTGAAGAGCTGCAATGGGACCTCAACTATCTCCTGCAATTGTGGACAGCCATCGATGGTGCCGCCCAGCAGCAGAGTGGCGCCTTCCTGATCTATCTCGAAGGCAGCCTGGTCATTCGCGCCATTCGCGACTATTTCCAGCCGGATATTGGCGAAATCCTCATCGACACTGACGAGGTCTACGAACAAGCCCGTGCCTTCATGAGCACAGTCATGCCGGGCAACGTCAATCGCGTCAAGCGCTACCGTGACGACGTGCCCTTGTTCTCCCGCTTCCAGATCGAACACCAGATCGAAACCGCCTTCGCCCGCCAGGTCAACCTGCCGTCTGGCGGCGCCATCGTTATCGATCACACCGAAGCACTGGTTGCCGTCGATGTGAACTCGGGGCGCGCAACCAAGGGTGCCGACATCGAAGAAACCGCACTCAAGACCAATCAGGAAGCAGCCGATGAGCTGGCTCGCCAATTGCGCCTGCGCGACCTCGGCGGCCTGATCGTCATCGACTTTATCGATATGGAAAGCCAGAAAAATCAGCGCGAGGTCGAAAACCGCCTGCGCGATGGCCTGCGTTTTGATCGCGCCCGCGTCCAGATGGGCAAAATCAGCCGCTTCGGTCTGATGGAACTCTCCCGTCAGCGTCTGCGCCCTGCCCTCGCCGAAACGAGCTACATCCCCTGTCCGCGCTGCACTGGCACCGGCCACATTCGCTCCGCCGAATCTGCAGCATTGCACATCCTGCGCATCCTGGAAGAGGAAGCGATGAAGGAAAACACCGGCGCCGTGCACGTACAGGTTCCGGTCGATGTTGCCACCTTCCTGCTCAATGAAAAGCGTCCGGATATTCAGGCCATCGAGTTGCGCCACAGAGTCACCATCCTGCTCATTCCGAACATCCACCTCGAAACGCCGGCACATACCATTACGCGCCTACGCCATGACGACCTGAATCAGGATGACGTGCGCGAGCCTTCCTACCGAATGGTTGACATGCCCCTTGAGGAAGCCATCAAGCAGGCGACCCAGCAAGAAGCTGCCAAACCGCGTCAGGAAGCGGCAATCAAGGGCATTTCGCCCGACCAGCCGGCCCCTAACCTCCCGGAAAAAGCCGACGCACCGGTTGCAGCACCTGTTAAGCCCGAAGCGGGCATTTTCTCCAAGCTATTCTCGTGGTTCCGCGCGCCAGCCAAGCCTGTCGAAGCGGTCGTTGCTCCCGAGCCAGCCAAGAAGCCGCGCGAAAGTCGCGGTGACGGTCGCCGAGACCGCGATGGTCGTCGTGGCGGACGTAACGGTACCAAGCGCGAAGATGAACGCGGCGAACGCAACAAGGATCGCGGCAATCGAAATGAGCGCAATGCAGAAAAGGCAACTTCGGACGAATCGACTGCAGGTAATGCGGAACGTCAGGAGCGTCGCCCACGTGGCGAGCGCAAGGGTCGCGGCGAGCGTCCGCAAGCAGAGGCCGTCGAGAACAAGCTGGCGCAGCAAGCACCAGGAGTCGATCTGTCTGCATCCGTCACCCCGCTGGTTGGCAATGAAGCACAAGAGACCAACAACAGCGAGGAACAGGCCAATCGCCGCCGCGGTCGTCGTGGCGGTCGCGGTCGCGGTGAACGGCGTAGCGAAGCCGAGACCGTAACGCCTCTCGTTGAAACTGGCGAATCAACAGCCCCGGTTCAAGCAGTTGCCGAGCCGATCAGCCAGGAACCAGTAATCGTCGTCATCCCTGCAGCCGAACCCGTGGCCGCTGAAACGATCATAGAGACTTTTGAAGCAAGCCCGATCGCTGCTGAGCCAGTAGCTGTTGTTCCTGTCGCCACTGTCGAACATGCCGAGCAGGTCGAAGCGCTAGCTGCATCGATCGAAACTGCAGCAGTCGAGGCCACTTCGGCCGCCGCACCTCAAGTTGCAGAAACCGTGATCCAGCCAGTCGCTGTTGCTCCTGAACCGGTCGACCTGAGCTCGGCTTTGGCCGAAAGCGGATTGGTTATGGTTCAAACAACCGCTCCCGCTGTAGCCGTTACGCAGGCCGAGGCTCCGGTAAAGCTGGGTCGCCCGCGTAAGCAGAAGTCCATCGCCGAGCAAACCGAAAACGAGCCGCTAGTGATGGTTGAAACCGGCAAATAATGCGTCGATGATGCACTGAATGAAGAAGAGGCTCCCGCGGGAGCCTCTTCTTTTTCCGGCCACTGCCGCCACTCAGGAAGTAGCCAGTTTCTTTTTTATTTCCTCGACGAGCCCTAGTGAAGCATCTTCGACCATGTCCAGAACGAGATCAAAACCATGGCCCAAGCCGTAGTAAGGATCAGGCACTTCGTCATCGTCGAAATTCTGCGAGTAATTCATGAATAGTCCGATGCGTTTCTGTTGCTCTGGTGTCGCCATGCGCATCAAGTTATCGAGATTGCTCTTGTCCATGGCCAGGATCAGATCGAAATAGTCGAGATCCTGACGAGCCACCTTTCGAGCGCGTAGTTGCGAAAGGTTGTAGCCTCGTGCCGCAGCAGCACGTTGCGTCCGGGAATCTGGTGCTTCACCGACGTGATAGCCATGCGTGCCAGCAGAATCAACTTCAACTTCAGATCCCAGATTATTGATTTTTATAAAATACCTAAAAACACCTTCAGCTGTCGGCGATCTGCAGATATTGCCCATGCAGACAAGTAGCACGCGATAGCTCATTTTGTCTCTCCGTCAGGGTCGTGTCGCGCCGCACCGAACACCCGCTCCCTGAGCCGGAATAATTCGTCGCGGGCTGCCGCCGCTTTTTCGAATTCCAGGTTTCTCGCGCACTCCAGCATCGATTTTTCGAGCCGCTTGATTTCCCTGGCCACTGTCTTTTCATCCATGGTCTCGTACAGTGCCAACTGCTGGGCGGCCTTCTGTTCGGTCTGGACTGATTCCGCATCATAAACGCCATCGATGATGTCCTTGATCCTCTTGGACACTCCGCGCGGTGTAATTCCGTGCTCCTGGTTGAAGCAGATTTGCTTCTCGCGCCGCCGCTCTGTTTCAGCAATAGCGTACTGCATCGATCGTGTAATCGTATCAGCATACAGGATCGACGTACCATGGATATGGCGCGCAGCCCGGCCAATTGTCTGAATCAGCGATCGCTCGGAACGCAAAAATCCTTCCTTGTCGGCATCCAGAATAGCGACTAGTGAAACCTCCGGAATATCAAGCCCTTCACGCAACAGATTAATCCCGACGAGAACATCGAACTCGCCGAGGCGAAGGTCGCGAATAATTTCGACGCGCTCGACAGTATCAATATCAGAGTGCAGATAGCGAACCTTGATGCCATTGTCGGCAAGAAAATCGGTCAGATCCTCTGACATGCGCTTGGTCAGCGTTGTAACCAGCACCCGCTCACCGACAGCGACTCTTTTACCAATTTCTGCCAAGAGATCGTCAACCTGGGTCGATGCCGGCCGAACGATTACCTCCGGATCGATCAAGCCAGTAGGTCTAACCACCTGCTCAACCACCTGCCCGGCGTGCTGTTGCTCATAATCAGCAGGGGTAGCCGATACGAAGATGGTCTGGCGCATATGCGCCTCGAATTCATTGAACTGCAGAGGACGGTTATCAAGTGCTGACGGAAGCCGGAAACCATAATCAACGAGATTTTCCTTGCGTGAGCGGTCCCCCTTGTACATTCCGCCGACCTGACCGATGCTGACATGCGACTCATCAATGAACATCAGCGCATCAGCCGGCAAATAGTCAATCAGCGTCGGCGGCGACTCCCCGGCCTTGCGCCCGGAAAAATGTCTCGAGTAGTTCTCGATACCCTTGCAAAAGCCTATCTGATCAAGCATTTCCAGATCAAACCGGGTGCGCTGCTCGATACGTTGCGCCTCAACCAACTTGTTGTTGCGGGTAAAAAAGTCTATGCGCTCGCGAAGCTCATCCTTGATCGCTTCAATAGCGCGCAAAACCGTTCCACGCGGTGTCACGTAATGCGAGGCAGGAAACACCGTGAAGCGAAGCGCCTTGTGCAGTAGATGGCCAGTCAACGGGTCGAAGAATTGCAATGCTTCGACCTCATCATCGAACAGTGAAACGCGAATCGCGTGCTCGGCATGCTCCGCCGGAAAAATGTCGATGATATCGCCCCGAACACGAAACGTACCGCGATGGAAGTCCATCTCGTTGCGCTCGTACTGCATATCCGTCAGGCGCTTGACGATGGCCCGTTGATCCAGGCGGTCGCCCAGACGCATGGTCAGGATCATGTTGTGGTATTCGTCGCGATCACCAATACCGTAGATACAGGAAACGGTGGCGACGATAACCACATCACGCCGTTCGATCAGGCTTTTCGTAGCCGACAGGCGCATCTGCTCGATGTGTTCGTTGATCGAGCTGTCTTTTTCGATAAAAAGGTCGCGGGAAGGCACATAGGCTTCCGGCTGGTAGTAGTCGTAGTAGGAGACAAAATATTCGACGGCGTTCTCGGGGAAAAACTCCTTGAACTCGGAATACAACTGAGCCGCCAACGTCTTGTTCGGCGCCAAAATCAATGCAGGGCGACCTGTCCTTGCGATGACATTGGCCATCGTATACGTCTTGCCGGAGCCCGTGACGCCAAGCAAGGTCTGGAATGACAGACCATCCTCAAGTCCCTCGACGAGCAACCGGATCGCTTCTGGCTGATCGCCCGCCGGAGGAAATGGTTGATGCAATCGAAAGGGGCTTCCATCAAAGCAGGCAACCGGAATGATGTTGTTGGTTTCGCTCATGCTAAAATTCTTAGGTTTTTCGTCGCACGGCAAATCGGCTGCGCGAACATTGTTTGTATTATTTCACGGAGTTCCTATGTCCTCTTCGATCTTCGCTGCGGTGGAAATGGCCCCGCGCGATCCTATCCTCGGTCTGAATGAAGCCTTCAATGCCGATGCGCGCACCACCAAGGTCAACCTCGGTGTTGGCGTGTATTTTGACGATAACGGCAAGATTCCCCTGCTGGCTGCTGTCAAGGCTGCCGAGGATGCCCGCGTCAAGGCCGCCTTGCCCCGTGGTTACCAGCCGATCGAAGGCAATCCTGCCTACAACACTGCAGTACAGAACCTGCTGCTTGGCAAGGACTCTGCACTGATCGCCAATGGTCAGGTTATCACTGCTCAGGCCCTCGGTGGCACAGGTGCCCTGAAAATTGGTGCCGATTACCTGAAACGCCTGAATCCGGACGCCAAGGTCTACATCAGCGACCCGTCCTGGGAAAATCATCGCGCCCTGTTCGAGTCGGCCGGCTTCGTAGTTGAAAACTACCCGTATTACGATGCAGCGACGCGCGGCGTCAATTTCGCCGGCATGAAGGCCTGCCTGAACGGCTTGGCTGCCGGCTCGATTATTCTGCTGCACGCCTGCTGCCACAACCCGACCGGCGCAGATTTGTCGGATGCCCAGTGGGCTGAAATAGTTGCCATCTGCCAGGACCGCGGTCTGGTGCCTTTCCTCGACATGGCCTACCAGGGCTTTGCCGACGGCATTGATGCCGACGCGGTGGCCGTCCGTGCCTTTTCCGCTTCCGGCCTTCAATTCTTCGCTTCCAGTTCGTTCTCCAAGAACTTCTCGCTGTATGGCGAGCGCGTCGGCGCGCTGTCTATCGTCACATCGGGCAAGGACGAGTCGGCTCGGGTTATGTCGCAGGTCAAGCGAGTTATCCGCACCAACTACTCCAACCCGCCGACCCACGGTGGCGCACTCGTTGCCGGCGTACTTGCCTCTGCAGAGCTTCGTCAGATGTGGGAAAGCGAGCTGGCCGGCATGCGTGACCGCATCCGTGCCATGCGCACCGGTCTGGTCGATGCCATCAAGGCCCAAGGCGTTGCGCAGGACTTTTCATTCGTTGCTCAGCAGCGTGGCATGTTCTCCTACACCGGCCTGACCGTTGCCCAGGTTGATCGCATGCGTGAAGAATTCGGCATCTACGCCGTATCAACTGGTCGCATTTGTCTGGCCGCCTTGAACACGAAGAATCTGGATTACGTTGCCAAGGCTATTGCAGCAGTTACCAAGGCCTGATCGCCAAAACGTCAAAAGCAAAAAGGGCGGAACTTCGGTTCCGCCCTTTTTTATTTTCGAGTAGTTGCGCTCAGGTCAGGCAGGGTGCCAAAAATATGAACCGGCGCATTCTGGCTGGACACCGATGTTTGCAAAGTCACAGCCATGGTGCCATCAACTTGTCCATTGCGTCCGGCATTGAACTGGCCAACCGCCGTCACCATCCCCGCGTCCATTCTGACATCACGGCCGACAACCTGCTTGGGGCTAACGTTGATGGTCGAGCGTAGCCTGTCGAACTTGGTCGAGCCGGCACGCACCTCCGACACCCCGCTACGCCGAACCGCCTCCCCCAGGTCAACGCCATGCAAGTTGCCGCGGGTGATTTCTGTGCTCAACACTGCCTCAACATTGCCCCACAGACTATCCCAGTCACGCCCAGTGGAACGCAGGCGTATCGTGCCGCTCATGTCGCCGTCGATTTTCAGGGATGGTGCGAATGCCCCGCTAACCTTGCGACTATCGAGCCGGCTCAAAGTGCCCTCACCGGCCATTGACAAGCCATTGCTCCAGTCGAGAAGCCAGTTTCCCCGAAGAATGCCCCCCAGGAAAGTGGTGTCTATGTTTTGAATCAGCAACTTGTTTTTCTGCAACAAGCCTTTGGCTTGCAGAGACGCGAACGAAACAGGCGTTCCCGCCGGCGCCCATGCGCGCCCTTCAATACTTAGAGCCAGGCCTTGCTCCCCAGGCTGGGCATAGACGAGCATGCTACGGTCCGCTGTCTCTAAGCTTGCTTTTTCGATGACTCCGTCTGGACGAAATGCAAGCTCGCCAAAAAGGTCGCTGAAAACCAGGTTGTCACCCAGTCCTATTTGCAAATGATCAATCACTATTTTTCGAATGATCAGCACCCGATTGCCTGCCGCTTCCCCCATGAACATCGGGAAGGACACAAGGCGATTGGCGGACAATACTGCACCCGAGACTTCAATTTTTGTTACCAGGTGGGGCGGATCACCCAGCAGGGACAGGGGCGACGAAATACGCACCTCGGCAATCTTTCCATCCGCCAATTCGCCAATATTCACCCCTGTCAATTTGAGAGAGGGGCTTGGGAAAAGCGCTACGCCGATTTGGTCTATTTTGACCGGCGTATTGAGTATTCGTGTCGCCGATGCCTCAAGACCGGGCCTGAAGCGCTCATATGGGTAGAAAACAAGGGTTGCGAGCAAAATCGACAGGAGCACCAAAATGGCAAACAGTGATTTGCGCCCCGGGGTCATGCTTTGCCGGTAAGGACGGAGCTCTGGCGTTTGACTTTCAGTAGCAACCGGCCGAACCGCCTCAACGGTCAGTTTTGTTGGCGAAGGAAGAATCGGCTTGCCGAACGAGGAAAAGGTGCTCGAGGTGCCCTCACCTTTTTTGGATTCTGGTCCTAGTGACTTTGGTCCAAAGGTCGAGAACTGCGACATCGGCGACATTTGTTTCTGGGCAGCCTCAAGCGTAGCTGCCTTTTTGCTTTCTTCCCAAACCGACACAGCATCTACGGTTGGCGCGATATATCCACCTTCTTCCAGTTCGCGTAGCGCCGATTGAACCAGCCGAGGATTGCCGATTTTTGCGGTCAACTCCTCAACGCTCATTTTGCCGTCGACTTGTACCAAAACCATACGCAGATTGCGCTGGACAACCCGCGTGCTCTGACGAACCGCCTCATCGCCAGTTGGCGTTTTTGCATAAACCAAATTGGAATCCATAAACCTGATTTTTCTTCTTAAAAACCCACAAGATGCTTGACAGCAGAGGATTCTACTCCTATAATGCGCATCTCTGTTCCTCGATAGCTCAGTCGGTAGAGCGCCGGACTGTTAATCCGTAGGTCCCTGGTTCGAGCCCAGGTCGGGGAGCCAGAAAAACACATCAGAAAGCCCAGCCAAATTGGTTGGGCTTTTTGTTTTGTTGTTCCATTATCAAGACCCTCCCCTACTCATTGCCACATGGCCTAACGCCCAAGGGGGAGATGATAACATCATCCTCATGGCATCTCGGAGGCAAGCGTTTTCCGGCCATTCCGAAAAGCTGATATCCATTGCCAGAGCAGCCAATTTCTCGCGGCAAGAAACTTTCTGGATTTTTGATGTCTCTACTTGCTGGAGGGCGGTGCCCCATCGATAATCGCCGTCCAGACAGCAGATAGATTCTTGGTAGGCCATCATGAAACGTCAGCCATGCAAAATGAAACACTCCGGCAGGAAGTAACACCCGTCGGCCTTACCGACTTCACGCCCCGCATAGACCCCTCAGCCATGGGGCATCAGGAAGGCACACTGCTCGACAAATACGGGCGACGCATTTCCTACGTTCGCCTGTCGATCACTGATCGCTGTGACTTCCGGTGCACGTATTGCATGGCCGAGGAAATGACTTTTCTGCCACGCCAGGCAGTGATGAGTCTTGAGGAGTGCTTGCGCGTGGCTTCGGTATTCGTTGGCCTGGGTGTCACCAAGCTGCGGATCACCGGTGGTGAGCCGCTCGTCCGCAAGGATGCGATGTGGCTGATTGAGCGCCTCGGTGCGCTGCCCGGCCTGGAAAACCTGGTGCTGACCACCAACGGTTCGCAACTCGACCGTTTTGCCGCCCCTTTGCGAGCAGCTGGCGTCAAGCGCATCAACATCAGTCTCGATACCTTGAATCCGGAACGCTTTCGGAAAATCACCCGGATCGGCGACCTGGCGAAAGTTCTGCGCGGAATCGCGGCGGTCCGACAAGCCGGTTTTCGGCGTACCAAGCTCAATGCCGTGATGATGCGTGGCACCAACGATGACGAGTTCGTCGATCTGGTCAAGTTTGCAGTTGAAAACGAACTGGATATTTCGTTTATTGAAGAAATGCCACTGGGTGAGATTCACGGGCGAAGCACTACTTACATTTCCTCCGAGGAAACGCGGGGCAAACTATCCCGCCATTTCGAGCTCATTCCATCCACTGAGGATTCCGGCGGGCCTGCACGCTATTGGCGCATTCCCGGCAGTGAATCACGCGTCGGCTTCATTTCACCGCATAGCCATAATTTCTGCGATAGCTGCAACCGCGTCCGAATTACCGCCAAGGGTGAGCTTTACCCATGCCTCGGCCAGAATGATGCGGCCAATCTGCTACCGGCGCTACGCGCCGGAAATGATGATGCCGCCCTGCGCCAGGCAATTATCGACAGCATGGGCATCAAGCCCTATGGGCACGACTTTACCCAGCAAATGGATGCACCACAGGTCGTCCGTTTCATGTCGATGACCGGCGGCTGATTTCAATTTTGGCCTTTTTTTCCGGTTGACCGTGGAATTCACGAGTATATCTTGCAGAAGCGGACGGCGCTGATCGGCGTCGAAAATTGGCCGCACGGCGCAAAAAACAACGACACCAAAAACAAAAAGGCGACCCCACGGGCCGCCTTTTTATGTTGCCCGCCCCAGATACGACGGGGCTGGCAAAAATTGCGCTACATCCTTACAGGCCGCGAACCGCGCGCTTACGCTCGATTTCGGTCAGGAAACGCTTGCGCAGACGAATCGACTTCGGCGTCAGTTCGACCAGTTCGTCTTCCTCGATGAACTCGACAGCGGCTTCCAAGCTGAGCTGGACGGCCGGGACCAGACGGACGGCTTCGTCGGTACCGGAGGCACGGACGTTGGTCAGTTGCTTGCCCTTGATCGGATTGACCACGAGGTCGTTTTCACGGCTGTGGATACCGATGATCATGCCTTCGTACAGCTTGTCGCCCGGCACCACGAACATGCGGCCGCGATCCTGCAGCTTCCACAGCGCGTAGGCAACGGCTTCGCCGTTGTCCTGGGAGATCAGCACGCCGTTGCGACGCTCGGCAACGCTGCCATCCTTGACCGGGGCGTATTCGTCGAAGACGTGGCTCATCAGGCCATTGCCGCGCGTCAAGTTCATGAATTCGCCCTGGAAACCAATCAGGCCACGGGCCGGGATACGGTATTCGATACGGACGCGACCGCGACCATCCGGCACCATGTCCTGCAGATCACCCTTGCGCATGCCGAGGCTTTCCATGACGCCACCCTGGGTGTCTTCTTCGACATCAACGGTGAGCAGTTCGTACGGCTCGCACTCGACACCATTGATGGTCTTCTTGACAACGCGCGGACGACCGACGGCCAGTTCATAGCCTTCGCGACGCATGTTTTCGAGCAGGATCCCGAGGTGCAGTTCGCCGCGGCCAGCCACGTCGAAGACATCGCCGTTACCGGTGTCATGAACACGCAGCGCCATGTTGGTCAGCAGTTCTTTGTGCAGGCGATCACGAATCTGACGGCTGGTGACGAACTTGCCTTCAGTACCGGCCAGCGGGCTGGTATTGACCATGAACTGCATGGACAGCGTCGGCTCGTCAATCTTGAGTAGCGGCAGGGATTCCGGTTGTTCTGGATCGGTCACGGTACAGCCGAGGACCAGGTCTTCGATACCGGTGATCTGAACGATGTCGCCAGCGTGACCTTCTTCGAGTTCAACCTTGTTCAGGCCCTTGTAGCCGAAAACCTGGCCAATCTTGGCCTTGATCGGGGTACGTTCGTGCTCGGCCGCTTCTTCTTCGGTACCGAACATGACCAGCACGTTCTGACCAGTCTTGACCTTGCCGCGATTGATCTTGCCAACACCGATACGACCGACGTAGGAAGAATAATCAAGGGCGGTAATCTGCAATTGCAGCGGAGCATCGATATCAGTGTCCGGAGCCGGCACGTGGCGCAGAATGGTATCGAACAGCGGAATCATGTTTTCGCGCGGCTGATCCAGTTCCATCGCCGCCCAGCCGTTCAGGCCGGAAGCGTAAACGATCGGGAAATCGAGTTGTTCGTCGGTCGCGCCGAGCTTGTCGAACAGGTCGAAGGTCAGATTGACGGCTTGGTCAGGATCGGCGCCATCGCGGTCGACCTTGTTGACCAGCACGATCGGACGCAGGCCGAGGGCCAGTGCCTTCTTGGTGACAAAACGGGTCTGTGGCATCGGGCCTTCGGCGGCATCAACGAGCAACACCACGCCATCGACCATGCCCAGCACGCGCTCGACTTCACCACCGAAGTCCGCGTGGCCCGGGGTGTCGACGATGTTGATGTGTACGCCCTGGTATTCAACAGCGGTGTTCTTGGAAAGAATCGTGATGCCACGTTCTTTTTCCAGGTCGTTGGAGTCCATGACGCACTCGACCAGTTGTTGGTGAGCTGCGAAAGTGCCGGACTGGCGGAGCAGTTGGTCGACCAGGGTGGTTTTACCGTGGTCAACGTGCGCGATGATGGCGATGTTGCGGATCGGACGAGCGGACATGGGAAGGCCTGAAAAATCAAAGGCGTGATTCTATCACCGATGGTGCGCCGCAGCATCCCCGGCCGCTTTTTTATCCTTCTTTATTGCGCATAAAGTCGGCTGTGTTGAAGAAATTGTTCAGCAGCACTTTCCGAACATCCTCGCTCAGACCCACATCTTCCATCGCCAGAGCCATGCAGGCGACCCACTGATCGCGCTCCTTCGTGCCGATATCAAAGGGCATGTGGCGGGCGCGCAGCTTCGGATGGCCGAATTTTTCGACGAAAAGATCCGGGCCGCCAAACCATCCGGAGAGAAACATGAAAAGCTTGTCCCGCGAACCCGAAAGGTCGGCCGGGTGCATGGCCCGCAATTCCGCAAAATGGGAAACGGTATCCATCAATTCGTAGAACCGTGCCGTCAGCTTGGCAACAGTGGCTTCGCCACCGATTTTTTCATAGGTCGTGGGCGTGGAGGCCTGATCGGTCATGAATCAACTCGCAGTAGTTCGTGGGAAAGCCGGCAAGTTTAACGGAGGCAAGGAGAATTGCCGAGAGACCCGCTCAGGATGAGAGACCAATCCTCTCGGCATGCAGTATGCCGCCTCGCCCATATTTCGACTTGCTGCGGTACATGGCCTTGTCGACCGATGCGATGACGGACTCCAGATCGCTGCCGTGTTCCGGGTAGTTGCCAACACCGATCGACACGTTGAAATCGATGTTGTTCTGCCGTGCCCAGTCGTTGATTTGCAGGCGCACACGCTGAGCAACGACTTCACCGCCCTCTTGGGTCGTGCGCGGCAGGACGAGCAGAAATTCATCTCCACCATAGCGCGCCACCAGATCGATATCGCGAACGTTGTCAAGAATGCGCTCAGCCACGGCAACCAGCACTTTGTCGCCAACATGATGGCCGTGCGTATCGTTTACGCTTTTGAAGCCATCGAGATCGGCAAACAGCACGACAATCTTGCCGCCATGCGCCGCCGGCGAGTGAAAAAGCTGGGCAGCCCGCTCGATGAGCGCCCGCCGGTTCAGCATGCCGGTCAGCGCATCGACATTTCTTTCGTGCGACAACTTCTGGCGAGCCCGTTCAATCTTGGCGGTCAGCGAATAGGAGTAGAGAACGACGATGGCAAAAAACACCAGAAAAAAGATGGCGCTGACCGAGAAAATAGCCAGGTAATCGGGCAGGCGCAGCCAGACGATGACAATCGAGGCCCCCAGGCTGCCGATCACAGCTTCGCCAAAAAGCCTGAGACCGTAACGCATGCCGTTGCCGAGGATGACCATCAGGAACACGAGGAATCCGGGTGAACTTAGCGTGGCATCGGCCAATGCGGCAAAAGAGGCAGCCGCAATATCCACCCACATGGTCAGTCTCTGGCGCCATGGGGCGTGCGGCACACGCGTTGCATGCCACATGAAAAACAGGATCTCGATGCCATAAATCGTCATCACGGCATTGACGATGGGCAGACTCGCCCAGGGCCGAACCTGGGCATCGCCACCAAAATTGAAGTACATCAGGGCCAGGACGCAGAACAGCAGACGCGTCCAGTACTGAGCCCGCTGATCCTCCCAGGACAGGCGATGCGGCGCCCCGTCGAGCAGATGAAGATCGAGACGCTGGGCGAAGCCTGGCCGCCGATCGGTCACCCGTCGACCGTGGCAACCGCCCCTCTCGTGGTCTCGTCCTCTGTACATGTCTGCTCCGGCCATCCTGTATTGATGCCGCACGAGCTATCGATAACTCCCGATCTTATGACAGCAGGAGCGGGCAAAAGGCTTTCGAAGCTACGGAAAATGCGGCTTTTTTTAAAGTATCACCACTTACCGCAGCCCCGTCAAACCCACAATGAATACTATTTTTTCCTGGAGCCCTGATGCCGCTGCATGCCTGGACGCGGCACAGGCCCACTCCGACGAATATTCCCGGTGGATGCTGCCGGCGTACCGCCTGTGCCAGCAGGCTGCCAGGCCGGTATCAGCTGCTTCTTGCCATTGCCGATCAGGTCGGCACGGCCCATTTCCTTGAGCGCTTCACGCAATAACGGCCAGTTGGCCGGATCGTGGTAGCGTAGGAAGGCTTTGTGCAGCTTGCGCTGGCGGCCGTTGCGCACGGTCCCGACGTGCTCGCTGCTGCGCGTGACCTTGCGCAGCGGGTTGCGCTCACTGTGGTACATCGTCGTCGCCATCGCCATCGGTGTCGGGATGAAGGTCTGCACCTGGTCGAGGCGGAAGTTGTTTTTCTTCAGCCACAGTGCCAGGTTGAGCATGTCCTCATCTTCCGTCCCTGGATGGGCAGCGATGAAGTACGGGATCAGGTATTGCTCCTTGCCGGCTTCGCGCGAGAAGCGGTCGAACAACTGCTTGAAGCGGTCATAGGAGCCGATGCCCGGCTTCATCATTTTGGAGAGCGGGCGCTCCTCGGTATGTTCCGGAGCGATTTTCAGGTAACCGCCAACGTGATGAGTGACCAGTTCCTTGATGTATTCCGGTGAACGCACGGCGAGGTCGTAGCGCAGGCCGGAGCCGATCAGCACTTTCTTGACGCCTTTGAGCGACCGCGCCTTGCGGTACAGCGAAATGAGCTTGCTGTGATCGGTGTTCATGTTCTCGCAGATGTCCGGATAAACGCAGGACAGGCGGCGGCAGGCGGACTCGATTTTCTCGTCCTTGCACTTGAGGTGGAACATGTTGGCCGTCGGGCCGCCGAGGTCGGAGACGATGCCCGTGAAGCCCGGTGTCTTGTCGCGCATTTCCTCGATTTCGCGGATGACCGAATCCTCGGAACGGCTCTGGATGATGCGGCCTTCGTGCTCGGTGATCGAGCAGAAGGTGCAACCGCCGAAGCAGCCGCGCATGATATTGACCGAGAAACGGATCATCTCCCAGGCCGGAATCTTGGCGTCGCCGTAGGACGGATGCGGGCGCCGGGCGTAGGGCAATTCATAAACTGCGTCTAGTTCTTCGGTGCTCAGCGGAGTCGGCGGCGGATTAAGCCAGACGTCGCGTTCGCCGTGGGCCTGAACGAGTGCCCGGGCATTGCCGGGGTTTGATTCGAGGTGGAAGGTGCGCGAGGCATGGGCGTAGAGCACGGGGTCATCCTTGACCTGCTCGTAGGACGGCAGGCGAACGACGGTATGCGCGCGCTTGTCTTTACGCGCCGCCAGCCTTTCGTTACGCGAAACGATGCGGATCGGCTGGGCGCCCGCCGGCAGGCCCTCTTCCACGGTCAACCGGGAATTTGGCCCATTTTTGGAATCGCCTTCCATGGCGTAAGGGTCGATGTGCTTGATCAGCGGACCCGGCGTGTCGACCGAGCTTGAATCCATGACATCCCAGTCATCGGATGGCAACCAGCCGGACGGGGCCATGAAGGCCGTGCCCCGCAGATCGCGGATTTCACCGATCTTCTCGCCCTTGGCCAAGCGGTGGGCCAGTTCGACGATGGCCCGTTCGGCATTGCCAAAAAACAGCATGTCGGCCTTGGAGTCGGGCAGTACCGAGCGGCGAACCTTGTCCGACCAGTAATCGAAATGGGCGATGCGGCGCAGACTGGCCTCGATCGAGCCGATGATCACGTTGCAACCGGGGAAAGCCTCGCGGCAACGCTGGGCATAGACCGTCACGGCGTGGTCAGGCCGCTTGTTCGGCTCACCGTTTGGCGTGTAGGCATCGTCGGAGCGAATCTTGCGGTCGGCCGTGTAGCGATTGACCATCGAATCCATGTTGCCGGCCGTAACGCCGTAGAAGAGATTCGGCTTGCCGAGTTTCCTGAAATCGACTGCGGAATTCCAGTCCGGCTGGCAGATGATGCCGACGCGAAAGCCCTGCGCTTCGAGCAGACGCCCGATCAAGGCCATGCCGAAGCTGGGATGATCGATGTAGGCGTCGCCGGTAACGAGAATGATGTCGCATGAATCCCAGCCCAATGACTCCATCTCGGCGCGCGACATGGGCAGGAAGGGGGCAGGCCCGAAACGATGTGCCCAGAACTTGCGGTAACCGAAGAGCGGGCGGGTGTTTTGCTGATTTGAATCCATGCAATATTTTACCTGAGAGCGCCAGGGGCCATGGCATACTTGCCCTTTGTCCAAGAGCCCTCCCCTACGCGATGATGAATCTTCCCACCCGCGAACAGGCCGGTGTCCTGATCGTTTCCGTCAGCGGACGCATAGACCACACAACGAGCGAAGAGTTCACAAAAGCACTTGATCCCCTGCTTGATCATTGTGTTCAGGGCAATCCCTCCGTCCTGCTCGACTTTTCCGGGGTCGACTACATCAGCAGCGCCGGCTTGCGCGTGCTGATGATGGCCTCGCGCCGCTCCAAGGCGCAAAAAGGCGTGTTTGCGATTGCCGCCCTGCAGCCCATGGTTCAGGAAGTATTCGCCATCAGCCGCTTCAACCTGATCGTGCCGTGCTATGTGAGCGTCGAAACCGCCTGCAAGGTTCTCGGCTCATGAATCAGGTCGTTTTTTGGGGAACCCGCGGTTCCCTGCCGGTTTCGCTGTCGCACCGCGACGTCCGGGAAAAAATTGTCGCCGCCCTGACCGCAGCCAACGGCAAGAACTTCAAGACCCGCGCGGCCCTCGACGAATTCGTCGACCAGCTGCCCTTTTCGGTGACTGGCACCTTTGGCGGCAATTCGTCGTGTGTCGAGATCGTCGGCGACAGCAACGATCATTTCATCTGCGACATGGGCAGCGGCGCCCGGCCACTCGGCCAGGCCAAGATCGCCCGCTTCGGCGTTCCCAATCCGCAGACCTACCATATCTTCATCTCCCATCTGCACTGGGATCACCTCATGGGCTTCCCGTATTTCACGCCCATGTACATCCCTGGCAACCGTATCGTCATTCACGGTTGCCATGCCAATCTCGAACAGGCCGTCCGCCTGCAGATGCAGTCGCCCAACTTCCCCGTCGATTACGCCATGGCCGGCGCGAAGATCGAATTCGACATCATGAAACCCGACGAGACGCGTTATGTCTCCGGGATCAACGTGACGCCCAAGCGCCAGATGCACGCCGGCGATTCCTATGGCTATCGCTTTGAAAGCCTTGATCGCACCGTCGTCTATTCGACCGATTCCGAGCACAAGCTGGATGACCCGGCCGAACATGGGGAATTCAGCCGGTTTTTCCATAAAGCCGATCTCGTCATTTTCGATGCCATGTACTCGCTGGCCGAGGCCGTGTCGGTCAAGGCCGACTGGGGGCACTCCAGCAACATCGTCGGTGTCGAGCTCTGTCAGGCGGCCGCCGTCAAGCGCCTGGCCCTGTTTCACCACGAACCGGTCCATGACGACAAGCAGCTTTCCCGTCTGGTCGCCGAAACGCGGCGGCTCGAGCAGATCACCCGGGGCAGCCGGGCTCCGCTCGAGATCATTTCCGCCTATGACGGCCTGACTATCGACCTGTGAAGCATCCGGCCGGACTGCTCCTCGCGGCGATCCAGGCCGGACGTGGCCGGGCCTTTCCCCTGCTCCTGCTCATTGTCGGCACCCTGGTGCTGAACGGCATCGACCGCACGCCGCTACTCAACGTTCGCGATGCCCTGTTCGATCAATATCAGCGCCAGATGCCGCGGGCACGCACCAGCGAGCCGGTCATCGTCGTCGGCATCGACAGCCAGAGCCTGGTAAAACATGGCCAGTGGCCATGGTCGCGCGACCTGGTCGCCCAGCTGGTGAACAAAATCCAGACCGGCAAGCCGCTGGCGCTGGGCATCGATATCGTTTTTGCCGAGCGCGACCGTTACAGCCCCGAGGTCCTGTCGGCCCGGATGCCCGGTTTATCCCCTGAAATCCTGGCTACGCTGCCCGATCCCGACCGTGAACTGGCCCGCGCCCTGAGTGCTCATCCAACCGCCCTCGCCGTCGTCGGCCTGAGCAAGGCCCTGCCCGGTTCGACACAACCGGCCCGACCGCTGCCGGAATTCAATCCGGGCGCCGGCCTCGACCGCCATCTGCCGCAATACGCCGGGGCGCTGGCCAGTCGGCCGCTTATCGAAAAATCGGCGGCTGGCGAAGGCTTGATCAACGCCAGTCCAAGCCAGCTGCAGGCCAATAACGAACGCGGCGTGCTGCGCCGCGTGCCGACCATCGGCAGCATCAACCAGCTGCCCTTCCTTTCTTTGCCGCTCGAAATGGTCCGTCTGGCCCTCGGCGGCGGCGCCGTCGTTCCGGAAAGTGACGACCGTGGCATGACGGCAATCCGTATCGGCGACTATCGGCTGCCGACCCAGCCAAACGGCGAAGTGCTGCTCCATTTCGGACGCGCCAACGCCAACTACTATCTGTCGGCCGCCGATGTACTGGCCGGTGTGCATCCCCCGGAAATATTCGACGACCGCTTCGTCATCATCGGTTTCAACAGCACCGGCTTGCAGGACCGCATCATCACGCCGCTTGGCGAAAGCCTGCCCGGCATCGACATCCACGCCCAGGTCATCGAAAGCCTGCTCAGCGGCGATGCCTTGCAGCGCCCGGCCTGGATGTCGCAGCTCGAAATCGCCACGCTGCTGCTGGGCGGGCTACTGCTCATCGGGACGATTCCGGTACTTCGACCGCGCTACGCCGTGATCAGCTTTACCACCATGAGCCTGCTGCTGATTGGCGGTGGCTACTTTGCCTTTTTTGTCGGGCGCTGGTTGTTCGACGGTGTCAGCCAGATCCTGCTACTCGCGCCGGTATTCATCCTGCTGCTCGGAAATACGCTGGTTGCTGCCGACAGCCGGCGGCGCGAGGCTGAATCGCAGCTTCAGCGTAGCCGCGAAGAAGCTGCCAGGGTAGCCGGTGAAATCGATGCCGCCCGCCGCATCCAGATGGGGATGCTGCCCAATCCGGCGACGCTCTTCGCCAATGAACGACGTTTTTCCGTTGCTGCGCTCCTCGAACCCGCCCAGGCCGTCGGCGGCGATTATTACGACTGTTTCATGCTCGATGAGCAACGGCTCTGCCTGGCCATCGGCGATGTTTCCGGCAAGGGCGTGCCGGCCAGCCTGTTCATGGCCATCTCGAAGACACTGACCGGTACGCTGATGCGCCGCCAGGCCGATCTTGGCCTTGCCGTCCGTGAGCTTGAATGTGAGCTGAGTCGCGAGAATGCCGAATACCTTTTCGTCACAGCCTTCATCGCCGTGCTCGATGTCGCCTCTGGCCGCATGGAATACGTGTGCGCCGGCCACGACGCACCCATCCTGCAACGCGCCGGCCAGTTGTCGCGAATCGACACCGTAACGGCCGGCCCGCCGCTTTGTGCCATCGGCGATTACCCCTACGTGGCGGCCGAGCTGCAGCTGCAAGCTGGCGACCGGATCTGCCTGTTTACCGATGGCGTCAGCGAAGCCAGCGACGGTGCCGGAATGTTTGGCGTGGCGCGTTTGCAATCGACGATCCAGAAAACCGCCGGGGCCGACCTGCAATCCGCCACTACGGCGCTGCGCGACGCCGTGCGCGGCTTTGAAGCAGGCCACCCGCCGGCGGATGACCTGACTTTGTTATTGCTGCAGTGGCGCGGCCAGTCAGCTTAAACGGCTAGCGAACGCTGATTTCAACGCGCCGGTTTTTCGGCTCGTCGACTTCGTCGTCAGTCGCCACCAGCGGATCGCGCTCGCCGCGACCAACTGCCTCCAGCTTGTCGGCGGGAACCCCCGACTCGATCAGCAGATCACGCAAGCTTTCGGCGCGCTTCCTGGACAACCTGTCGTTGCCCTCGACGCTGCCAACGCGATCGGTATGACCGATGACCATGACTTCGGAGGCTGGGCGTTCGGCGATTTCCTGGCGGATAGTGGCCAGCGCCGCCTGCGACTCCGGCGTCAGGACATTGCCACCGGCTTCAAAATACAGGACATAGCTGCTCGGCCGGGGCGGTTGCGCCCCCAGGGCCCCGGCGAAACGCTCCTTGACCTCGTCCGGTGAAGATTGGTAAGCCTTGTTGGCATCCATGCTGCGCTTGGCCGCGGCGTAGGGTTTGTCGAGCACGATCTCGCCGCGGGTATCACGGACGACAACGGCGCTGGCCCGGCCATCGGCCGACGGGAGCAGGACGACGCGCTCGCTGGCACAGCCGGCCAGGACCAGCAGCGCCGCCAGCATGAGGGAGATGGTCGGCTTATTCATCGTGGCCACCTTCCACTTCGATGACGAACTCAGTGCCGCGTACGCCGAGCACCGAGGTCGGCGTATGGAAATCGACCGATTCCGGCGTCCGTTTGGCGATCTTGCCCGACGCGACCGACAGCGTTCCCTTGCGGATGCGGATCGACATGTTGCCGTCCTGCGTTGCCTTGTCGAAGGCGAACTTGTCGATGACGATCAGCGAATTCGGACCGGCCGACAACAGAGTGTTGTCGCGCAAGGTGACGCCGACCGAACCATCGGCGCCGGTGCGCACGCGGTCAGCGACTTCGATCTGGGTGCCAACGGTGGCCGGCAGTTTCTTGCCGTCGCGTTCGACACTGACCTGCCCCTTGGCAACCTTGACCATGCCGGCCGGCTCGGCGGCAAAGGCGGGCGAGCCGGACAACAGGGCGAGCAGCGCACAAAGCGCAACCCAATGTGATTTAATCATGGCGAAAACCTTGAAAATTCGATGACTGCACATTTTACGGACATTTCTGTCAGCGCACGCTATTCCGAGCTTCCCGGGCTGATGGCCAGCATCACGGAGCGGGCGGCCGGACTGGGCGCTACGGCCGACGATGCGCTGCGCCTGCAACTGGTCGTCGAAGAACTGTTCACCAACACTATCGCCCACGGCCACCACGGCGACAGCGAGCACCCGGTCAGCCTGGCCCTTGGCCGCAATAACGGCGTTTTGACCCTGCGTTATGAAGACGAAGCGCCGCCCTTCGACAATTCAAAATTTGGGCAAAATTTCCGGTTGACCGTGGAAGTCGGCGGTCAGGGCCTTGGCCTGATCCACGGCATGAGCAAAACCGTGCGCTACCAGCGGCTGGCGCAACGCAACATCACTGAAATCGAGTTTTAGGCGCCGTTGCGCAAAGCCAGCAAGGGTGGCGTGGCAATCAACTGGCGAACCGCCAGCCAGCCGATGAGCACCGCCAGCAAACCACCGCCAAGCGTCGCCAGCGCCGGTAACCAGAGGCCGAACGACAAATCCAGCTGAAACGCCTGCTGGCCGACGATGCGCCCGAGCAACATGGCGCCGATGGCCGCCATCAGTCCGGCCACGCTGCCGATGACACCCAGTTCGACCAGCATGGCCTGGCGCAACTGGGCCCGCTGGGCGCCAAGTGAGCGCATCACGGCCAGCTCGTAGCGGCGCTCGTCAAAACTGGTGAGCAAAGCTGAATACAGAACGATGCCGCCAGCCAGCAAGGCGAACACGAAAACGAACTGCACGGCACCGGCCACCTGGCCGATGACGGCCTGCAACTGCCGCAGGATGGCGCCGACATCGATCATTGTCAGGCCGGGAAAACGCCGGACCAGTTCTGATGCGGCATCAGCCCGCTCGGCCGGCAGATGAAAGCTGGTGATGTAGCTGGCCGGCGCATCGTCGATAACGCCGGGCGGCGTCAGGACAAAGAAATTGACGCGCATCGAATCCCAGGCCAGCTTGCGCAGGCTGCTCGTCTTCACGCGTTTTTCGACGCCGGCAACCATGAACACCAGTTCGTCACCGAGCGCGATGCCCAGCGTCTTGGCCAATCCTTCCTCGACCGAAGCCAGCCCCTGTCCGGCGTCGTCCGGCGCGAACCAGCGACCGGCCGTGACCCGGTTGCCGGCGGGCAGATCGCTGCGCCAAGACAGGTTGAATTCGCGTTCGATCAGGCGCTGGGCCCGTTCGTCTTCGGGAAAACTGGCCGGGCTGACTTCCTTCCCGCCAATCCGGATCAGGCGCGCCCGCACCATCGGCAGCAGTTCCGCCTCGACGCCGCTGGCGCGCAGCATGTCGGCCACGGGCTGGCGCTGATCGGGCTGGATGTTGATGACAAAGCGATTGGGCGCATCGACCGGCACGGACTTTTGCCAAGCGTCGAGCAATTCGGCGCGGATCACCGTGAGCAACAGCATGGCCATGAGGCCGATGGCCAGCGCGACAATCTGCACCGCGCTCGACGACGCATGCCGGGTCAGGCTGGCCAGTCCCTGGCGCCAGCCGAAACCGGCACCGCCACGCAGGCGGGCGATGGCGGCGATGATCAGCCGGGCCAGTACCCAGAAACTGCCCAGGGCCGCGACAAAGCCACCGACGGCATAGGCGCCCAGCCGGAAATCGCCAGCCACCCAGATGATCAGGCCGGCAAGCAGGACCAACCCCAAAGCGTAGGCCCCCAGCGACGACACCTGCTGCGGCCCGAGTTCGCGGCGCAGGACGCGCAGGGTCGGCACGCTGGCCAACTGCATGAGCGGCGGAAAAGCGAAGCCAAAAAGCAGCACGCCGGCCACTCCGAGCCCACCAAGCAGCGGCAACCAGCCGGGGGCGGGCAAGTCGAGGACGAGCAAGGCGGACAACCAGTAAATCAGCACGAAATGCGCGGCATAGCCGACGATGCTGCCGACCACAGCCGCCAGCAACGCGAGCCACAGAAACAGCCAGCCATGCAGGCGGAGCAGCCCGCCCTGTGTCATGCCCAGGCAGCGCATGACGGCGCAGGCATCGAGATGGCGCTGCATGTAGCGCCGTGCCGCCATCGCGGCGGCAACAGCGGCCAGAACCACGGTCAACACCGTGGAAAGACCTAAAAATCGCTCGGCCCGGTCGAGCGCACCGCGGATTTCCGGTCGGGCATTGCGCGTGTCTTCAAGCCGTTCGCCGCGCCCCAGGCGTTGCGTCAGCCAGGTTTGATAGCCGGCGACCGCCTTTGTCTCACCGGCCGCCAGCTGGCTGTAGCGGATGCGCGC
>JAAXVL010000059.1 GCA_013335535.1 Azonexaceae bacterium | reverse complement strand
TTGTCGAATTCGAAGCCTATGCCAGGCGAGAACCGCTTGAGATTGTTGAATTTCAAGTAAGCGTCACCAGTTACGTGGACGGCTGCCTTGACCTTCACGGTTCGGGCTGTTTCGAGGAGCGGTTTCACGTAAATTTTGGTGGGTTCCAGAACTTCAAGGGCTATTTCCCTGCCTAGCCCGTCTGGGCTTGCGTCTGGCTTGTATTTTCCGCCCCATTGACTGAAAAGGATTTTTCTGGCGAGGCTTATGCCGTTGCTGTGGAGCCCGCTGCTGCGGAGACCTATTATCGGGTCGTCGGGTTTGATGTTTTTTCCCGTGATTACGTCCTGTTTGGAGACTTGACCTACAGCCGCTATTAGCATGTCGAAGACTTTGCCTTCGGCTAAGCCTTGTATTACTTCGGCTACGTCGCCTATCTCTCCGCCCGTCACAGGACATTCTGAGTCCGCGGCGCCCTTGGCGACGCCTTCGAGCCACGCTTTCACCAGTTGCGGGTCGCTGGCTTGGGCGTGAATGTTGTCTGCGATGGCGAGTGGCGTGGCTCCTGAGCGTATGACGTCGTTGACTGCCATGGCTACAGCATCAACGCCTATGGTGTCATATTTCTCTGCTAATTGGGCTACTAGAACTTTGGTGCCTACGCCTTCGATGACGAGATCCAAATAGATTTTTTGGCTGATGGGAAAGATGTTGCCATACGGCAAGTGCATTATTGGTACATATCGACTATACTTGTAAGTGTCCTTTAGTGTTTTTAATGCTTTTTTGGATTCGGCGCGTTGTTCGCTGCGCCTGCAGTCGCTGCGGGCGAAGGCCAACGGTGTTGAGCGGGGCGAGGTTCATATCGTTTATCGCCGGTCGCCGGCTGAGGTCCCCGCGCGGCGAGAGGAAGTCCATCATGCCGAAGAGGAAGGCGTCATCTTCGACTTTCTGACCAACCCCATTGAAATCATTGGCGACGGCAAGGGCGGGATTGCTGCCATGAAGTGCATTCGCATGGAATTGGGGGAACCGGACCAGTCCGGCCGCCGCAGTCCGGTTCCCATCAAGGGTTCTGAATTCGACATGGAAGTGGATCAGGTCATCTTCGCCCTGGGCACCAGTCCGAACCCGCTGGTCTTTGTCAATGCCGACGGCCTCCAGCGCAGCAAGTACGGAACCGCGGTTGCCAAACACGATACGGGGTCGTCGAGGCGCGAGTCCGTCCGTTGCCGTTGCTGTGGTGCTTGAGGCGTTCCAGGCGCTCGGCGATGACGCGGGAGAGCTCCCGGGGTGCTTCAGCCTCCGGGAGAAGTTCCTTGACTTTGCTGAGGGCTTCCTGCGCCGGGCCAAAGCGGGACATCCCGATGCAGGCCTGGGCGTAGTCCAGGTAGTGATCTGCCTTCGCGCGCCGAAAATCTTCGGGCGTTAAGAAATCTTGAGTTTCCTGTTCCATCCGGATGGGACGGTGATGAGAGTATGAGGCAGGGGAGTCATTGATTGGTACGTATGAATATTTTCTCACCCGCTTTATAACCAACATTACCTTTACCATGATTCTGATTAAAATATTTGAATAGAGCGTCCCACGCTTCTTTCAAATTACTCTTTTCAGTCAGCTTC
>JAAXVL010000058.1 GCA_013335535.1 Azonexaceae bacterium | reverse complement strand
GCTGGTTCATACGTTCAGTGGGGTTCGGCCTTGAACTTCGCTCCGAAAACTCTGCTGAGCAAGGCGAAGAAGAATCCGGTGGACAATCCGCACATCAAGATGCCCGTCAAACCCTCGACGGGTCCGAGCATCCGCCACGATTGCGGCAAAACCAGATCGCCGTAGCCGATCGTTGCATACGTGACGCCGGAAAAATAGAACGCCGACTCGGCATCAGGCAGGCATCCCGCCCACAGATAGAACAGCGCCCAGACCGCGATCTCGGTCACGTGGATCAGGATCAGCACCCATGTCACGCGGATGAGCAGCCAGGTAAGGGGCCAGAAGCGCGCCGGCGGCGGGGCCTGCGATCTCAGCAAGGCCCGGAGCAGCGCGGCGAGTCCTCCGGCGTGCACGGCCACCGTGACGGCCACCAGCGCACACGCACTGAGGATGATCGGGAACATGGAGGATCAAGAGTTACCCTGGCTGCGGATGATCCGCAGCCCTTTAAAATCGGTCGCCACGAAGCGCCTCCCATTTCCTCAATTCACCAGGAGGAGCTTCATCCAGGAAAAGCGTCACGTGAACCACCGTGCCGTCACGCTGCTGTTTCATCGGCAAGCCGCTGCCGGCGAAGACCCTGAGCATGGCCTGATTGCCCGCGAGCACCTCCGCTAAGAACCGGGACACCTTCTGCTGCCGCCCGATCTGGACGAGGTGTTGCAAGAGGCGGCTGGCCATGCCAAGCGCCGGGTGGGCGGCCTCCGGTTACCATGACTGTCTTACACCGCCAAGACGACGGCTCCGTATTGGACCACCGTCGCGTCGCGGGAAAGCAGCCGCATGGGCTCAGACATCGCTTGCGCCAGCAGGATGCGATCGAACGGATCAGCATGAATAGCGGGCAATCCTTCAACGGTAGCGGCATGACGCCATGAGACCGGCAGTTCACGATAGCCGGCCTGACCAAACAGAGCGACCGCGCGCGTCCCCGAAACCGGCATGTCACCCCTCCCCAAGGCGTGCTTGATGGCGATCTCCCAAACCGTCGCGGTGCTGACGAAAACCTCGTTCGCGGGGTCCTCGATCAGATCGCATGCGGCCTTGCCAAGACGCTTCGACCCCGTCAGCGCCCAAAGCGCGATTTGCGTATCCAGTAGCAATCGCATGGTCAGCCTTTGCCCAGGAAGAGTTTGGCGACCTCGGCGTTGTGTTGGTCGATGTCGTCGGGAACCTCAAATTCGCCTCTGGCGATGCCGATGCGCCGGGTCGCATCGGCCGGAATGGGAAGCACCCGCGCCACCGGCTTACCGTTGCGCGAAATGACGATCTCGTCCTCCTGACCGGAAGCTATCTGGTCGACCAGACGCGACAAATGCGTCTTGGCATCAAACAAACTGACGGTTTGCATTGCAGTCTCCGTAATCACCAGGTTGGTTAGACTAGTTTAGTTTATTCATTGTCCAGAAACAACGCGCAGCCTTGTCCAACGAGGTATGAGCCTGAACGAGAGGGTAAAGGGGTAAAGGGGCCAGGCTCGAGTTGTTTCAGGGGCTGAACGTTACAACGGCAATTCTGTCTGACCCGCCTCCTGCGCTGCCGCTTCGTCTGGCTGCTTTTTCGGCCTGCCGCGCGGCTTCGGGTTG
>JAAXVL010000057.1 GCA_013335535.1 Azonexaceae bacterium | reverse complement strand
CTGTCAGCCGGAGATTTCAGCGGGGCCGGGGCGGGTTTCAGGATGGCGTTCATCGCAGGTCTCTTTCTTTTTTATGCAACCAGTTGCACAAATATAGCCAGTATCCCGCATTTATGCAACTGGTTGCATAAACAATGAAGAACCCTCCCGATTCAGGCAAGATGGCGGCCTTTGCAGTTTCCTCCCGGCGCACCCTTTCGATGTCCCTGCCCCACGCCCTTCTCACTGCCCTTGTCGAGCACCCCTGCTCGGGCTCGGAGCTCGCCGAGCGCTTTGACAAGTCCATCGGCTACTTCTGGCACGCCACGCACCAGCAGATCTACCGCGAGTTGGCACGGCTGGAGGAAGCAGGATGGATCGAGGCTTTGCCCGCGGAGACGGGCCGCGGCCGAAAGCGCCAGTTCCGCCTGCTGCCTTCAGGTCGCAAGGAACTCCGGCGCTGGATCGCCGAGCAGCAGGACCCCACGCCCCTGCGCGACGAGCTCATGGTGCGCCTGCGCGCCGAGGCTGCGGTTGGCCCCACGGGGCTTGAGAAGGAAATCGCCCGACTGCAGGCGATGCACCAGGCCAAGCTTGACATCTACCAGCGCATTGAACGGCGCGACTTCATCGGCAAGGAGCCTAGTCGCGAACGTCGTTTGCAACACTTGGTGCTAAAGGCTGGGATTCTTCATGAGGAACTCTCGCTGGCGATTGCGAAAGAGGCTCTGGAGATTCTGGAACAGCAGTAGGCAGCTTAGGCAGTCCGAGACCAACGATCCTAGGAAGTGCCATGTCAAGTTGCTGTACGGCATCGAACATTGCCCAAGCTTCGATGTTGCTCAGGCCGGATTGGCTCGTCTTAGTCAGCTAGAAAGTTTCGTTCGAATGCAAACAGAAGTTGACGACATCCAACCCTGAACCTTCAGGCGTGGCGGCTTTAGGCTGGGTGCTGCCGTTCGTACTTGACGGCTGAACGACAGCAAAAGGCTGCGTGCGGTCGTCCAAGTTTTCTTGGTCAATGTCGACTTCCGCCGCAACCTGACCTTTATCGCAATCATCAGGGATCAACCGCTGAGACCCCAGCTAGCGCTGGGCAGCAAGATGCCTATGCCGACAATAAAAGAGTGGCTCGGGGGTCTTATACGCACCTGGTCCAGACGCGACCATATAGTCGCCCGGAATGCGACAAGTAAGCAGATTCACCCTTGATTGGGACGAATACCATGCGCAAGAAAACCGATAAAAATATCGGCCACTTCGTCGCTTCCAAGGCTGCCATCGATATGCATCCATTGGGTAATCGAGCTAACAGCGCCCATGAACCAGAACACCGCCAATTTCACGTTGCACGGGGCAATGGAACCATCCTGAACACCCCCCTCGAGCACTTTGCGCAGCTCTTGATCAAACTTTCGCCGACGCAAAGTGATTTTTTTCTGATCCGCCACAGTCATACCGGAGAAATCCTGGAGGATCGCCGGTGCGCCCATTTCATCCGTTAGCAACGAGATGTAGTTCTTAATGAAGACCGAGATCCGACCGAAACCAGTATTTTCCGAAGCGATCGCGTCTTGCAAGACGCGATCTCCCAAATGCATGGCAAGCTCGTGGCATTCGTAGACAAGTTCCTGCTTGTTCTTGAAGTAG
>JAAXVL010000056.1 GCA_013335535.1 Azonexaceae bacterium | reverse complement strand
GTGGTGATGAGAGGTTCGCCTGATTCGATAACGCGCCCAACGACGGATTTGCTCACGGTCAACTCGGAGGAGTTGATCGATTCCATTTCCCAGTTGCGCCCCATGCTTGTAACCATTTCGCCTTGATCGTTGCGCAGCATCAGGAAGCCGCGTTCCGCCTTGGTGAGCCGCACAATGTTGTCCATCACGATGGTCAACACTTCGTCGAGTTCGAGCGACGAATTGATCACCTGTCCAATATTGGCAAGCGCCAACATGTTGTTGTGCTCACGCTGGAAGGCTTCGATCTTATCCCCGATCTGTGCAAGCATGGTTTCCAGGTTGCGCAGATCCTCAAGGGTGGTCTTGGGCAGCTTCAATTTGCTGGCAATCAGTTCGGACATCCGACGTAGAAAATTCAGGTAGGTGTCACTCCTTGCGGACATTTTATGTTGTTGCTCGGGGGTGAATGCCACAAGACCGATGATACCGATAATCCGGTTTTCCACCTGGATGGTCAGACAGATGACCAGGGTCATTTCAGCTTCGAGTTTGATCTACCCGGTTACTTCACCGGCAGCGATCTGGACGGCGACGGCATGGTCATCGGCGTTGCCGGCATGGCCGATGAAATCACCGACTTCCATCTCGCCTATTCCGGCGGCACCCTGGTCGGGGCCTTCACCGTCGATTACGCCGACTTTCTCCAGTCACTGATGTCTGGCGGGGGCATGATCTACCAGCTCGGCTCGCACACCATCGGCACCGACCCTGGCAGCCTGACCGACGGCGCAATCCTGGTCATCGACTTCGACGCCAGCCTGACCGGGCAGCACGCAATTCTGGTCGGCCCCTTCATGACCGGCAGTGCAGGCTATGTCGGCAATCCGAATGGCGTTGGCGACGTCACGCTAGCGCCGATGACCGTTCCCGAACCCGGCACCCTGGCCCTCGCCACGCTCGCCTCCCTGGGCCTGCTCGGCATCCGCCGCAAGCACTGAAACAGCGCCCCGACCGGCCACGCAAGTGGCTGGCCGCTCAGGGCAGCCAGAATTTCGCGGCTTCCTCGACCTGCACATCGGGGCTCCCCACATCGGCCAGCGTAAAACGCATGGCTCGCGCGCCATGCAGATTCTCGGCCTGTTCGGCGCCCACCCGCACGGTGATCGTCGCCGATGCGGCGGCAGCGCCGGGCACAGTCACCGTCTCCGGGCGGGCCAGATGAATGCCCTCGATGCCCGCCACGCTCACCGCGTAGGTTCGGGTCACTTCACTGGTGTTGATGAGTTGCAGGTGGAAGACGTTCTCGATGCTGCCATCGTCGGCCTCGCGGGACATCACCCCGCGGTCGCGCACGATGTCCACGCGCAACGGCGGCCGGTGGGTGAGCGACCAGGCGGTAGCGGCACTCAGAATCAGGAACACCGCCGAATAGACCAGCGTACGCGGACGGAAGGCCCGCTTGACGATCTCGCTGCGCCCCAGCCGCGGAGCGGCCACGCGCGGGCCGTCTCGGACGGCCTGGGCGTACGCCGTCAGCCACTGGCGAACGCGATCATGGATGCCATGCCCCGAACATCGCGAGCGATTACGACGGCAGGCGTGATCTTGGCGGCGACCTTCGCGCTCGTCGCAATCATTCCGCTGGCCACGTTCC
>JAAXVL010000055.1 GCA_013335535.1 Azonexaceae bacterium | reverse complement strand
CGGGAAGCCATAATTGACCGCACCATCACCACCAAACGTAGTATCCGGTGTTCCATCCGAATTGTAGCGCCAGATCGCCAAGTCATAATTTCCAGTAGCATTTTTACTGTAACCAACACTGATAATACGTCCTGACGAATCAATGGAGAATCCATAACCGCCTCTGTCTTCAAGGTTGGCGCCATTTCCTCCCGCAGCACCCGTGGATCCAAATGACACGGCCCCATCGCCACCACCAAAAGAGGTGTTGCCCAAAACACGGATCGCCTGCGCCAAGACATCCGGTCCGAAGTCGAAGATGAGGTGCGACACGAAAAGGGCGGTGAAGAGCGAGGTGATGTTCCCGATCGCGAGCGAGATGGCGAAGCCCTGGATCGGGCCCGAGCCGAGCTGGGTCTACGGACTGATCAATGCCGTGGCGGTGCTGATCATTGCCTGCCCCTGTGCACTGGGCTTGGCCACACCGATGTCCATCATGGTCGCCACCGGCCGCGGCGCCACGCATGGCGTGCTGTTCCGCGACGCCGCGGCAATCGAGAACCTGCGCAAGGTCGACACCCTCATCGTCGACAAGACCGGGACGCTGACCGAAGGACGGCCCAGCTTCGAGAAGGCGATCGGCGCGGACGGTTTCGACGCCGACGAGGTTTTGCGCCTGGCCGCCAGCCTCGACCAGGGCAGCGAGCATCCGCTGGCTGCAGCCATCGTGACGGCAGCGCGCGAGAAGAACATCGTGCTCGACAAGCCCGAGCAATTCGATTCCGCCTCCGGCATCGGCGTGCGCGGCGCCCTCGCCGGCAAGGCGCTGGCGCTGGGCAATACCGCGCTGATGGAGCAACTCGGCGTCGACGTGGCGCCGATGGCGGCACAGGCCGAGGCACTGCGCGCCGAGGGGGCCAGCGTGATGCACCTGGCCGTCGACGAAAAACTCGCGGGCATCCTGGCGGGGTCCGATCCGGTGAAGGCGACCACGGCCGAAGCGCTGGCGACGCTGCGCAAGGCCGGCATTCGCGTCGTGATGGCCACCGGCGACGGCCTGACCACGGCGCGGGCCGTGGGGCAGCGCCTGGGCATCGACGAGGTGCATGGCGAGGTCAAGCCCGCCGACAAGCTCAAGCTGGTCGAGAAGCTGCAGTCCGAGGGCCGTGTCGTCGCGATGGCCGGCGACGGCATCAACGACGCCCCGGCGCTGGCCCGCGCCGATGTCGGCATCGCCATGGGCAGCGGCACCGATGTGGCGATGAACAGCGCGCAGCTCACGCTTGTGAAGGGTGATCTGCGGGGTATTGCCACGGAGGACGGGATTAAGCTCATAGACAAAGTGGAGTCCGGAATGAACAATTAAATGCCAAAAGTAAAAAGAGACTATATGAAAAGAAGATTTGTAGCATTTGTCAGTACATTATTTCTTGCCGTAAGCCCGGCTGTCGTTGCCCAGGAAGCACCTGCTTCCCTGTCCCTGACAGTTGATCAGGCAGTTGAATATGCTCTTGATAAAAACAAGAGTGTAGCGTCAGCAAGATATGATCTGCTTGCATCTGAAAAAGCAAAATGGGAGGCTATTGCTGCCGGTTTGCCGACTATAGACGGAAGCGCCTCTTTTAATAACAATCTTGCCGTTATGACCAGGATCGTTAAC
>JAAXVL010000054.1 GCA_013335535.1 Azonexaceae bacterium | reverse complement strand
ATAATCAGTCTTGCTTTGCTCGGTTTTGCACTGAAATCGCTTCCTGTCGGAACGGCCTATGCTGTTTGGGTTGGTATCGGCGCGATTGGCACGGCAATATTGGGTATTGCCTTATTTCATGAGCCGGTGACCATAGCTCGACTGTTAAGCTTGGCCCTCATCTTTGCAGGCATCGTTGGCCTCAAGTTTACTTCCCCTCAATAACTCCAGTGATAGGAGAAAACATGTCTCAACCAATTTCAAACCTTCAAAGGAAAAAGCGAAGAAAAAGAGGGACGGATTCATTTTTTGAGTGAAAAGAGAGTCCCATCCACGTCCTTAGACCATGACCGGCCAAAAACCGACCGGCGGGTCATGTCCAACCCCGTTGGGCAAACAAAAGGAGAGCTTTATGTACTACAGCAATGGCAACTACGAAGCCTTCGCCCGCCCGCGCAAACCCAAGGGCGTGGAGAACAAGACTGCATGGTTTGTCGGCTCGGGCCTGGCTGCACTGGCGGGCGCGGCCTTCCTGATCCGCGACGGTCAGATGCCGGGCAACCAAATCACCATCTTGGAGCAGCAACAGTTGCCCGGTGGTGCGCTGGACGGCATCAAGGAGCCGCAAAGAGGCTTCGTGATTCGCGGCGGGCGCGAGATGGAAGAGCACTTCGAATGCCTGTGGGACCTGTACCGCTCGATCCCGTCGCTGGAGATCGAGGGCGCCAGCGTGCTCGACGAGTTCTATTGGCTCGACAAGGACGATCCGAACTCCTCTTTGCAGCGCGCCACTGTGAATCGAGGCGAGGACGCGCATACCGACGGCCTGTTCACGCTCAGCGAGCAGGCGCAGAAGGAGATCGTCAAGCTCTTCCTCGCCACCCGCGAAGAGATGGAGAACAAGCGCATCAACGAGGTATTCGGGAAGGAATTCCTGAGCAGCAATTTCTGGCTGTACTGGCGCACGATGTTTGCCTTCGAGGAGTGGCACTCGGCGCTGGAGATGAAGCTGTACCTGCACCGTTTCATCCACCAAATCCGCGGTATGCCGGACTTCTCCACGCTGAAGTTCACCAAGTACAACCAGTACGAGTCGCTGGTGCTGCCGCTGGTCAAGTGGCTGCTGGATCATGGCGTGGTGTTCCATTACGGAACCGAGGTGACCGATGTCGATTTCAACATCGCACCTGGACGCAAGCAGGCGACCCGCGTCCATTGGCGCAGGGACGGCGTCGAAGGCGGCGTCGATCTCGGCCCCGACGACCTGGTATTCATGACCATCGGCTCGCTCACCGAGAACTCCGACAACGGTGACCACCACACACCGGCGAATCTCAATGTAGGGCCTGCGCCGGCATGGGATCTTTGGCGGCGCATCGCCGCAAAGGATCCGGCGTTCGGGCGCCCGGACGTGTTCGGCTCGCACATCCCCGAGACCAAATGGGAGTCGGCCACCGTCACTACGCTCGATCAGCGCATCCCGAAGTACATCCAGAAGATCGCCAAGCGTGATCCGTTCAGCGGCAAGGTGGTGACTGGCGGCATCGTGACCGCGAAGGACTCATCCTGGCTGCTCAGTTGGACGGTGAACCGGCAGCCGCACTTCAAGCAGCAGCCCAAGGGCCAGATCGTGGTTTGGGTCTACGCGCTGTTCGTCGAG
>JAAXVL010000053.1 GCA_013335535.1 Azonexaceae bacterium | reverse complement strand
CCCGCGGCGGCGACCACCTCCCGGGTGACGGCCACGGTTCGGTCCACGAGCGCCTCGGTCAGCTCCTCGAGCAGCGCCCGCGACACCTCGACCTTGAGCTCGAGGTCCGCGCCCTTCGGGTCCTTGCAGAGGTAGGGCACGTGGGCGATGGCGAGGTCGCGGCCGGAGAGGCTGATCTTGGCCTCCTCCGCGGCGTCGCGGATGCGCTGCCAGGCGACCGGGTCGCGCGGCGGGGTGTAGCCGTGCCGCTCGACGAACCGCCACACCAGGTGGTCCATCACCTGGGAGTCGAAGTCGACGCCGCCCAGGAAGGTGTCGCCGCCGGTCGCGAGGACCTCGTAGACGTCGCCGTCCACGTCGAGCAGCGAGGCGTCGAAGGTCCCGCCACCGAGGTCGTAGACGAGCACCCGCCGCTGCAGCGCCCTGCCGAACCCGAAGGCGAGCGCCGCGGCGGTGGGCTCGTTCACGATTCGCACGACCTCGAGCCCGGCCAGCTCCCCGGCGTCGCGAACGGCCTGGCGCTGGGCGTCGCCGTAGTAGGCCGGGACCGTGACCACCGCCCGCTCCACGGGCTCGCCCAGCGTCTGGGTGAAACCGGCAGCCAGGTTGACAAGGAGGTCTTCGACGATTGGCATAGCAGTCAAGCCTTTGCGGCCTTCAGGTCGCGCATGAGACGGTCGGTCCCGAGATGACCGCCGGCTTCCACCCTGGCAACCTGGTGATAATTGCCGGCAGGCCGTCGATGGGCAAGACCGCCCTGGCCATGAACATAGCCCAGCATGCGGCAGGTCTGGCAAAAGATCCGGTACCGGTGCTGGTTGTCTCGCTTGAGATGGGGAAGGAGGAACTGGCGCTGCGTCTCTTGGCCTCTGAAGCACGCGTGAATGCCGGACGCATGAAAACAGGATTCTTCAAGGACGAAGACTGGCCGCGCCTGATGAGGGGGAGCAATTCGCTGTCTCAGTCAAAGATGTACATCGACGATTCGTCTAACCTGACGGTGCTGGAAATGCGCTCGAAGGCCAGACGCCAGAAAGCGGAAACCGGTCTTGGTATGGTGATCGTTGACTATCTGCAGTTGATGAAGGGCGGCGAATTTCACGAAAGACGGGACCTTGAGGTTGCTTATGTTTCAAGAAGCTTAAAAGCGCTCGCAAAGGAACTCGATATTCCCGTTGTTGCCTGCGCACAGCTGAACAGGGGTACCGAACAGCGGGGAAAAGAAAGCCGTCCTCAGTTGTCCGACCTAAGGGAATCTGGAGCAATAGAACAGGATGCAGACGTTGTAATGTTTGTACACAGACCTATAATGAGTATTGGAAAAAAAATAGATGAAACCGATCCGGAATACCAGGAATTAAAACTTGAAGCCGAAGTGATAATAGGAAAACAAAGAAATGGACCAATCGGAAGGGTTGACCTTGTATTCAAGAATGAGTTTGCAAAATTTGAAAACAAGCTTGTTAAACCGGTATTGAATTATGAGCTTAAGCCTGCTCCGACAGTCAGTCCAGCTATTACGCTCCGTTCTTTCCTGGATTTTTACATACCTCTGGCAATGACTTCTCTCCTGTTCTTACTGGCTCAACCGATAGGCAGTGCCGCTCTGAGCCGGATGCCGAACGCGTTGGCGTCGCTGGCAGTCTGGCCG
>JAAXVL010000052.1 GCA_013335535.1 Azonexaceae bacterium | reverse complement strand
TGGGCAACCCCGGCGCCCGCGTGCTGCTCCAGCGCCGCGCGATCGTGGGTCTCGCTCGCCATGAGCCGCGCGTGCATGCGCCAGAACACGGCCGCGCCCTTCTGCTTCTCTCGAGACGAGCTCAGGGGAGCCTCCCGTGGCTCTTGAGGCGCAGGCGAAGAGACTCGCCGACCGAACAGCGGCCGTGGCGCTCGCGGCGAGGGAGCGGGCTGTCGATCGAGAGGATGAGAAAAATCTCACCCACTTGGCCTTGTCCCTCCACATTGCTTTTTCCATCCATCAGGGAGAACCTCGCGTCTTGTGTGACGAAAAGGACGTCACGGAGGCGATCCGTTCGCCCGGGATCAGTCTTCTTGCTTCGGATATTTCGAAGAGGCAGGGGGTGAGAAAGGCCCTGGTTCAAAAGCAGCGGGAACTGGGAGAAGGGGGAGGGGTGGTCCTGGAGGGAAGAGACATAGGAACAGTGGTTTTTCCCGATGCGGACGTTAAATTTTTCCTGTCCGCCTCCGCGGAGGAGAGGGGTAAAAGGCGTTTCCTGGAGTTGAGCGCGAAGAATGAAGAAATAACGCTGCAGCAGACTATTGCTCAGGTTGTTCAACGTGACGCCCAGGATGAGCAGCGTGAACATGCCCCGCTTCGAAAAGCGGACGATGCAGTCGAGATCGACACGACATCCCTTTCTATCGGTGAAGTGCTCACCAGTATGGAAGGGATTGTCAGGGAGAGGATGGCTTGATCCCTGAGAAAATGAAAATTATCATACGTGTCGTCACGGATTCGCTTCGGTGAAAAGGATGAAAATACATTGAAAATTATTCTTGCCCAACAGGCGGGTTTTTGTTTCGGCGTCAAAAGAGCCACGCAAATGGCCTTTGAAGCCGCGGACAAGGGCGGCAAGACTTTTACCCTCGGACCGATAATCCATTCGCCTCAGGTCGTTCAGAAGTTGGAGGAAATGGGTGTCGGGGTTTTGAAGAGCATTTCCGAACTGGATAATGGTGTAATCATTATACGCTCTCATGGCGTCGCTTCCGGAGAACTCGACGCGGCGGTGCGCAAAAAACTCGAAATTGTCGATGCGACCTGCCCGTTCGTCAAGAAGGCCCAGGAACATGTCAAAAGACTGTCAGAGACCGGCTACGATGTAGTGGTCGTGGGGGACGAAGACATACTCGCGTGCCTTCCCCAGGACCTGCCTGATGCCGACGCCGGAATGGAAGAAAAGACGCTTCAAGCAGCCCTGGTGGCCGGGCGAAACGGTGATCGCCGGCATCGGCCAGGGCTATGTGCTGGCCACGCCGATGCAACTGGCGGTCGCCACCATGGCCATCGCCAACAACGGCGTGGTCTACAAGCCGCAACTCATCCGTGCCTGGCGCGATTCGGCCAGCGGCCAGGTCAGCTACTCGGCGCCGCGTCCGCTCGAGAAGATCGCCATGAAGCCGGAGCATCTGCGCCTGGTGAAAGAGGCGATGGTGGATGTCACGCTTCCCGGCGGTACCGCTTCGCAAGCCGGGGCCAATACCCCCTACCTGTTCGCCGGCAAGACCGGCACCGCGCAAGTGGTCGGCATCCGCCAGGGCGAGAAATATGACGCCAGCCGGGTCGCCGCGCGCAATCGCGACCACGCCCTGTTTATCGCCTTCGCGCCGGCCGACGACCCCAAGATCGTGATGGCGGTGATGGTCGAAAACGGCGGCCAT
>JAAXVL010000051.1 GCA_013335535.1 Azonexaceae bacterium | reverse complement strand
GAACTTTTTTCACCAGGCGCCCGCTCTCCATCACCGACACACTCTGCAGGTTCGGTTTGAAGGTCCGGTTTGTCGCGCGCTGGGAGAAGCTTCGATTATGGCCAAATACAGTCGCCTTACCACATTTTTCACACTTTGCCATCTCAAGGATCCTTTCTTGCCATGATTGCAGTAGTTTTTCTGAAGTGCATAGCCACTTCATGCAACGAAGGCCAATTGTACCATAGCTCGCATCCATTTACAAGAAACGGGTTTAACTATCAAAAGGGTGAACAATAATGAAAGATAGCTCCAATCCTCTCGGAAACATCTACGTGTCTTATCGAGCCATTGCCACCGTCGCCAGCCAGGGCTTTTCCTTCCTGGATGCCCCCTATAACCTGAAGTATTACAAGGAAGGCCAGCCGGTGCCGTTTATCATCGACGCGCACGGCGGCCCCGAATCGCAGTTTCAGCCGGGCTTCATCCGCAACTTCCAGTATATGATGCTGAACGGTTACGGCATCCTCGCGCCCAACCCGCGCGGTTCGTCGGGTTATGGCCGTGATTATTTGAACCTCGACAATTATAAGAAGCGCAAAGATTCGCTGAAAGATTACAAGGCGGCGGCAGACTGGCTGATCGCGCAGGGCTACTCCAAACCCGGCATGCTCGGCATTCGCGGCGGCAGCTACGGCGGCTATGTGGCCCTCGGCATGATCACCGAATATCCCGAACTCTTCAACGCGGCCGTGGACGTCGTCGGCATCGCCAACTTCCGAACCTTCCTGCAGAATACGTCCGCCTATCGCCGCGCTCTGCGCGAAGCCGAATACGGCCCGCTCACCGATCCCGAATTCCTCGATTCGGTCTCGCCCATTCACAAGGCCGATCTGATTCAGACCCCGCTGCTCGTCGTGCACGGCGCCAACGATCCGCGCGTCCCCGTTGATGAAGCGCGGCAGATTCTGCAGGCCGTTTCCAATCGCGGCACCTATGTCGATTCGCTGATCTTCATGGACGAAGGCCACGGCTCGGGCAAGCGTTCCAACACCATCATCGAATACCGCAAGCAGGTGGAATTCTTCGACCGCTTCTTAAAAGGCATGGGCGAAGCGAAAAAGGAAGAAAAAGTCCAGTAAACCCGTTCACTTTTCCAATACACACTTACCGGGTGTCCCACATGTCTCTTCGTACCCGCGCCTTCGCCGCGCTGATGTGGCGTGCAATCGTCACCGGATCTCTGGAGTCGTATGGCGGCGGAGGCTGCGTACGGCATGGCAATCCATACCGGACCTGATATTCGGCGAGGACCAGAGGCTGAGGAGCGGTCGCGCTGCCCTGGCCTGCAGCGACCGAGAACCCCAGCAGGATCAGACCGAACGCAGCACAGGCACCGAAAAGGGGTCGAATGGCCCGCGCCGGCGTGGGCTCTCACCCTTGGACGGCCATGCGCGAACTCGAGCGACCGCCGCGGCTGCCTGCGCACGGGCGACTGCCCGTCACACGGAGCCACCTCGCGCGCGTCGGCGTCCTGCTCCTGACGCTCGCCATGATGCTGCCGACGGAGACCCTGACACACGTCCTCAACGTCACCCTGCCGGTCGGCACGACCTTCGACCACTACCAGGTCCAGGTGGCCACCGACGCGGCCTTCTCGGCTCTCGTCATCGATGACAGTTCCATCACCACGCTCACCAGCCTGCAGTTCACCCCTGTCACCGACCTGAAC
>JAAXVL010000050.1 GCA_013335535.1 Azonexaceae bacterium | reverse complement strand
CAGGTGAAAACCATGCCAGCCAAGAAATCCACTAACGTGCCCTGCAAAATCCTCGATCCGCTTCCGGGCGACGCCGCCGCCGTCAGCCGGGATTTTGTGCGCTACCAGTTCTACCATCAGGGCCGCCTGCATGGATGCCCGGAGGTGTACTGCTACCAGTCCCTGGCCTGGACCCTGCGCGACCGCATCATGAGCGACTGGATGAACAGCTATACCGCTCGTGACAAGCCGGGTAACCGGCGTGCCTATTACCTGTCGCTGGAGTTTCTGATCGGACGCGCACTCGGCAACCACGTGCTCAACCTCGGGCTGGATGGCGCCGTTCGCGAATGTCTGCAAGGCTTCAGCCAGAACCTGGAAGATATCGCTGCCGAGGAACACGACGCCGGGTTGGGCAACGGCGGCCTCGGGCGGCTGGCGGCCTGCTTCATGGACAGCTGTGCCACCCTCAACCTGCCGGTGATGGGTTACGGCATCCATTACGAATACGGCATGTTCCGCCAGCGCGTCGAAAACGGCTATCAGGTCGAGGAACCCGATCACTGGCTGCGCGACGGCAACCCATGGGAAATCGAACGTTCCGAGTTCACCCAGCGCGTTTCCTTCGGCGGCCGCACCGAGCACTATCGGGATGACCATGGCGTCGAACGGGTGCGCTGGGTCGACACCCGCGATGTGCTGGCGATCCCTTTCGACATGCCGATTACCGGTTACCGCAACCATGCCGTGAATACCCTGCGTCTGTGGAAGTCCACGGCCACCGATGTGTTCGACCTCAACGAATTCAATGCCGGCAGCTACACCGAGTCGGTACAGTCGAAGAACGAGGCCGAGCACATCTCGATGGTGCTTTACCCCAACGACAGCAGCGAGAACGGCAAGGAACTGCGCCTGCGCCAGCAGTATTTTCTGGCATCGGCCAGCCTCAAGGACGCGCTGCGGCAGTGGTTTTCCGCGGGCAACAGCGACATCAGCCGCTTCGCCGCCGACAACGTGTTCCAGATGAACGACACCCATCCGACCATCGCGGTCGCCGAGCTGATGCGTATCTTGATGGACGAGCAGGGCCTGGCCTGGGACGCGGCCTGGGAAATCACCTCGAAATGCATGGCCTACACCAACCATACCCTGCTGCCGGAAGCGCTGGAGCGCTGGCCGGTCGCCCTGTTCGAACGCCTGCTGCCGCGGCTGCTGGAAATCATTTACGAGATCAACGCGCGCTTCCTGCGCGAGGTGTCGATGAAATGGCCGGGTGACATCGATCGCCAGCGCCGCATGTCGATCATCGAGGAAGGCCATGCGCGCCAGGTACGCATGGCCTGGCTGGCGATCGTCGGCAGCTTCTCGGTCAACGGCGTGGCGGCGCTGCATTCGCGCTTGCTGAAGGAGGGCCTGTTCCGCGATTTTGTCGACCTCTGGCCCGACAAGTTCAACAACAAGACCAACGGCGTCACCCCGCGTCGCTGGGTGGCCCACGCCAATCCGGGCATGACTGCGCTAATCACGGAGAAGATCGGCGAAGGCTGGGTGGCGGATTTGTCGCAACTGGAAAAACTCAAGCCGCTGGCGGCGCTCAGGCACAAGAAGTTCCACACCGCGTGGCGCGAGGCCAAACTCGCCAACAAGCGCCGCCTGGCGGATCTGGTGCAGGCCGAATGCGGCGTGACGTTCGAGCCGACCGCGCTGTTCGACGTCCAGGTCAAGCGCATTCACGAGTACAAGCGGCAGCTGCTCAACGTGCTGCACGTCATTCACC
>JAAXVL010000001.1:17763-1046124 GCA_013335535.1 Azonexaceae bacterium | reverse complement strand
GTTGTCCAAATTGTTAAAGAACTTCTTACTCCACCGCGCCGTCGCTTTCGCTTCGTCTGCAGCAGAGAGGCAAGATTATGAAGAACTTCTCTCACCCCGTCAAGCTTTTATTGCAAAATTTCTTGCTCTCTTTCGAACCCACCAAGCAACAGCAAAATTCACTTAATTGCTTGGTTGCGGGAGCAGGACTTGAACCTGCGACCTTCGGGTTATGAGCCCGACGAGCTGCCAACTGCTCCATCCCGCGTCCGTCAGAAGAGGGCGCATTATCCAGAGCTTGTTGCAGTGCGTCAAGGACAATCGTAATAAATCTTGATTATTTCTTCTCGATCCATTCAACCAGCGATGACCACTGCTCAACATCCCGTCGATGCTTCGCCCGTGGCGGATCGAATACCGTTGCTCCCGCTGCTGCCACGTTCACGTAATTCTGCGTATTTCTCAAGTAGGCAACGATAGGGATATCGAAGTGCTTCAGGAACTCTTCAAGCATCCCTGCTGCTCGGGTACGCGGATCAACCCGCATCGCCACAATTCCTACCTTTACGCGCTGACCACGTATTTCGCTGCGGATTGAATTCAAAAAATCCTCCGTAGCTGCCATATCAAAAACAGAAGGCACCAACGGGACAATCACCTTGTCGACAGTCCGCAAATAATCGGACAGCTTGTATCCCTGCAATCCGGCCGGAGCATCAACTACAACCCAGTCTGCTTCTTTCGGCAAATTGAGGGAAATCTGGTTCCCGGCAAAGTAACCGGTAATGGCTGGCAATACCGGGTCGCGAAACGCCATCCAGCGTAATGATGATTGTTGGCGATCCAGGTCGCACAACGTCGTCTTCTTGCCTTTATTTGCGAAGTAGCCAGACAGATTCGTCGCCAGCGTCGTCTTGCCAGCCCCGCCCTTCGGATTTGCAACCAGAACTGCCCGCATATCACTCCCCTTATATATTTGCGGGAACATTATATTCGCCACCTCAAAGGGCTCATAGATGCATAAAATGTATACTTTCCTTACGTCAGAACCATCATGGCCACTAAAGCAGCAAGCGATCGTCAGGGCATTCAATCCATCGAGGTGGGTTTTCGACTTTTGAATGTACTGGCTGCTACCAATCGCCCGATGATGTTGCGTGATATCGCGAAGGGTGCGGGAATGCCCGCCGCCAAAGCCCATAGATATATGGTCAGCTTTCTCCGCATTGGAATTGTGGAGCAGGACAACAGCAGTGGCCGCTACGACCTTGGCGGCTACGCACTGGAATTGGGACTGTCAGGGCTCGGGCGTCTTGATCCGGTCCGCCTGGCCGGTCCCATTCTCGAAACGCTCTGCGAAGAAATACAGGAGACGGTGGCGCTCGCCGTATGGGGAAACCACGGCGCAACCATTGTGCGAATCGTCGATGCCGGCGGCCCCATTACCATCACGCTTCGTGCCGGGACCGTTTTGCCGCTGTCTAATTCCGCAACAGGACGAGCATTTGCAGCCTTCTGCCGTTCTCCATTCTTAAAGAAGAAGCTCGACGAGGAGTTAAAGGAAACCTCCGAGACAACAAAAACGGCAATCACGACTGTTCGCAGGCAGCTGGAAAAAAATCTGACAGAAATTCGCTCGCACGGGATCAGCCGCGCATCGGGCAGCCTGACCCCCGGCATCAACGGTTTCAGCGCGCCCGTTTACGACCACACGGGCAGCATGGTCGCGGCGATCACATCGCTGGGCTCAATCGGCGAATTCAACGTGGAATGGGATAGTCCCGTCGCCAAGGCGATGCTCGAAGCGGCGAAAACCTTGTCGCGTCGCCTCGGCCATGGCAGCCTGGCTGAATAACGTTATTGGACACCGTAGGTGCAGTAGAGCCCACAACGCAGCATCTACCGCCCAAGTAAAGCAATGACAGTACTGCAGTAATGACATTCCTGACCAGTAACAATGGCTCGTATGTCGCGGGTCAGCCAGTCATCCTAGCTGCAGCCCCTGTTACCGAAAGACTAATGGCCTGCTTCGGAATTGTTGATCCCGTGTCATGGATCAATAACTACAAAGCGGCGCATTAAATGATGCAGGCCACATCCTCGAACGGCAAACGGGGACCACGCGGGTGGAAGCCGTTGTCGGCTCCGTAGCCCAAATTGACGATGAAGTTGGCCTTCCAGCGCCCATCGGGAAAAAATTCGGCATTTACGGCGGCGGCATCGAAACCACTCATGGGACCGCAGTCCAGACCAAGAGCCCGTGCTGCCAGCATGAGGTAAGCACCTTGCAGGGTACCGTTACGAAAAGCCGTGGATTCGGCCAATGCTGTATTTCCGGCGAAAAGCGGTGTCGCGTCGTAGGCTTTGAACTGGGCGGCCAGATGCTCGTAGAACACACTGTCCGTCGCAACTATCACGGTCAACGGGGATTTTCGCGTTTTTTCGACATTGCCGGCGATCAGAGCTGGCAGCAATTTCTCCCGGGCGGCGGGACTGCGTACGAAAACATAGCGGGCCGGCTGCGTATTCATCGAGGTTGGCCCCCATTTGAGCAGGTCATATAGCGTGTGGATGGTCTCGTCGCTCACCTGCTCATCCGAAAAGCGGTTGTAGGTGTGAGCTTCAAAAAACAACTGATCAAGCGCCTGCTGCTCGAGTGCGGGTTTCATCGGATTCTCCGGGTGGTGGATCGTTGCTGAATGGTGAGTGGTTTTACCACTACATGGCGCCCTTGTTAACCTTGGCCCCGAAACGACGGGGAGCGGCGGCAGCGCGACGATGCGGATATTTCCCGCCGTTACGTACCGACGGCATTGCGCACGCTGCTCGACTTTCCGGTCGAGCGTTTCGGCGACGAGCCCGGTCGGGATCGGGCTCGCGCCAGCCCGTTTTAAGGTTTACGGGCTGCGATCACGGCAATCGGCGCCGTAGCGCTGGCCAGCAATAAGCGCTCACCATCGAACAAGGAGGCGCGGGCGTTGATCAGCGTGCGGCCGGCTTTTTCCAGTTCGGCTTCGACCACCAGTTCGCCGAGAAAAACAGGCCGGAAATAATTGGTCGTCTGCGATACCGTCGCCACGGTGGCATCGAGCGGCACCTTCGAGAAGGCGGCAAAGATCATGGCGAAATCGAGCATCGCCGAAATGATGCCGCCCTGCACGACGCCATTGCCCTGCGTGAAGGCCTCCGGCGGGCGAAAACCAATGCGTACCCAACCATCACGCGCTTCGAGGATGCGCATGTGCAACGAGATGGCGAGCGGGTTGGTCGTAACCGGCAGATCGATCAGTTTCTGCTCGATTGCCTGCCGGACAAGCGCCCGCTCAGGATGCTCCGCAGTTGCCGGCTGACTCATGGTTCAGTCTTGCAGCAAGCCATCGAGCATGGCGATCATCTGGTCGATCTCGGCCTCGGTCACGTTCAGCGCCGGCATGAAGCGCAGCAGGTTCGGGCGTGGGGAATTGAGGAGCAGGCCTTTCGGTCCGCCTTCGAGCGCCCGACGGACGATGTCGGGGCCGCGCTCGTCAGCCAGCACCAAGGCACGCAACAGGCCAGAACCGCGTTCGCCTTGCAAGCCATGTTTTGCCGAGAGTACGAGCAGGCGCTTCGACAGATATTGGCCGCGCGCCTCGACTCCTGCCAGGAAGCCCGGCGCCAGCAGGCGCTTCAACACCGCCGCGCCAACCGCCGTCATCAGCGGATTGCCGTTGTAGGTGCCGCCCTGGTCGCCCGGCTCGAAACAGCAGATTTCCTCGCGCGCCAGTAACGCCGCCAGCGGCACGCCGCCGCCGATGCCCTTGGCCAGCGTCATGATGTCGGGCGTGATGCCAGCGTGTTCGTAGGCAAACAGCTTGCCGGTGCGGCCCATGCCGGTCTGCACTTCATCGACGATGAGCAGGATGCCGCGCGCCGTGGTCAGCTCGCGCAGCGCCTTGAGGAATTCGATGTCGGCCGGGATCACCCCGCCCTCGCCCTGCACCGGTTCGAGCATGACGGCTACCGTTTTTGGCCCGATTTTCTCGTTGACCGTAGCAATGTCGTTGTAGGTCGCCTTCGGGAAGCCCGGCACCTGCGGCGCGTAGATCGTGTCCCAGCCAGCTTTGCCGGAAGCCGACATGGTGGCCAGCGTGCGGCCATGGAAGGAGTGGCCGAAGGTCATGATCTCGTAGGCGCCGTCCTTGTGCAGCCGGCCCCACTTGCGCGCCAGCTTGATCGCCCCCTCGTTGGCTTCAGCGCCGGTGTTGGCGAAGAAGACGCGGTCGAACACCGAGTTGGCGGTGAGCAGGCCAGCCAGTTCGATCATCGGCCCGTTGTAGAAAGCCGGGCTCGGGTTGATCAGCTTGCCGGCCTGAGCAACCAGCGCCGCAGCGATTTCCGGCGGGCAATGGCCGAGCGTATTGACCGCCCAGCCCTGGATGAAGTCGAGATAGGCCTTGCCCTGATGGTCGTAAAGCCACGAGCCCTCGCCGCGCTCGAAAACGAGATCCGGGCGATTGGTGATGCTCATCAGGGAATCGGTCGAAAACGCTCCGTACTGCATGGCTGGCTCCAGAATTTCAAAGACGGGAAGTATACGTCGAACAACGCTACCGGCCGATTACGCCGGCAGGCTTTGCTGCCAGGCGGCGAGTGCCGCTTCGCCAAAGGCCACATCCTGCGCCTCGCTACCACCGGAAATGCCGATAGCACCGACTCGCGCGCCACCATGCTTGATCGGCAGACCGCCCCCAAAACTGACGAAACGGTCGCGGTGCATGAGACCGTGGCGCAGCATTTCGCCGCCTTGGGCCAGGCTCTTGTCCCATTTACCGGTCGCAAAACCGAAACTGACCGCCGTGTAGGCCTTGTCGAGCGCGATATCGATGGAGTGGAACGGCGCGCCCGACTGGCGCTTGAAAACCAGCGGGTGACCGGCACGGTCGACCACGGCCACACAGACCTTCACGCCCGCTTTGGCCGCCTCGGCCAGTGCCAGATCGGCGATTTCTTCGGCAGCACCGAGATCGAGGGAAGCAATCATTTCAATGGCCATCCTTGGCTCCTTGATGGGCGGCAGCGATTTGCGTCTGCAGGCGCTGCCGGCGGCTGAACAGGAAAACGACGAAAACGAGCAGCACGCAGCCCTCGACCAGCAAGGTGTGCCCTGCCCCAAAACCCGCTGCGACGAAGCCGGCGAGCAAACCGCCGAGCGCATCGAAACCGAAACGGGCCGAGGTGAAGAAGGAGACGACACGACCGCGCAAGGCTTCCGGTGCCGTGCTCTGCAGCACCATGTTGATGCCGACGTTGCACACCGAGATGCCGAAACCGAGGCCGACCATGCCACCCAGTGCGAGGGGCAGCCAGGTCGTGGTCGAGAAGACGAGCAACGACACTGCTGCAATCGCCACCCCGGCGACCACGGCGGAAACCACGGCCGGCGCCGACTTGCGGGTGGCAAGGAAGACCGTCGATACGAAGGCCCCGCAGCCGGCGGCGCCCCACAGCCAGCCGAGCGTCGTCGCATCGCCGGCGAAGACGTCGCGGGCGAAGACCGGGAGCAGGACGGCATAGGCCGAGGCGGTCAGGTTCAGCGCGATGAGCGTGATGATCAGCATGCGGACGACCCAGGTGTGCCAGGCGAAGAGTACGCCCTCCTTGAAAACCTGGCCGACCGAGCCCTTGGCACGCAGCGGCTGCTGGCCGCGCACGCACAGGATGGCAGCGATGAGCGCCAGGAAGGAAAAGCCGTTGATGGCGAAGCAGAAGGCTTCCGAAGTCAGGCCGAGGAGCAGGCCGGCGATCGGCGGGCCGACGAAGCGGCCGGCGTTGAACAGCATGGCGTTGAGGGCCAGCGCGTTGGGCAGGTCGTCGCGGCTGCCGACGAAGCTGCCGATCAGCGACTGGCGCAGCGGCGCATCGAAGCTGCTCAGCACACCGAGGACCAGCGCCATGAGCACGATGAAACTGGTGCCGATCCAGTCCAGCCAGCACAGCCCGGCCAGCACGAAAGCCTGCACGGCCATCAGCGATTGCACGCCGACCAGCCATTTTTTCTTGTCGTGCTTGTCGATCCACGCCCCGGCCAGCGGGCCGACCAGCAACTGCGGGATCAAGCCGCAAAAGGCCGTGATGCCAAGCAGCGCGGACGAGCCGGTGAGCCGGTAGACGAGCCAGGCAAGGGTCACTTGCTGGATCCAGGAACCGAGAATGGAGATCGCCTGCCCGGTGAAATAGAGGCGGAAATTGCGATGCGCCAAGGCCCGCATGCCGGCCGGCAGCGCCATCCTAGAAACCCGCTGCCATGGCCACGCAGAGCGCGGCGCCAAGTAGATAGGTGCCGAGCGCACCGACAAAGCGGGCCGGATTCGGTCGCCCCAGACTGGGCCAGGCGACGAGGCCGATAACCAGCAGGAAGCGGCAGACGGTGGCCGCGATGATCAGGTTGACGACGAGTTCGGACGGCCCGTGCCAGCCGAAATAGAGAAAGAGGATGGCCAGAAAAGGGGCGAACTCGGCCGTATTGGCGTGCGCCCGGATGCACTTGTTGAGCAGGGCATTGCGTTCCGGCGCCGGACCGGCACCAATACCGCGGCGAAAACGACAGATGGAGACACCAAGGCCGAGCAAGAAAAGCAGCACGCCGAGGGCGGCGGTGCAATAGAGAGCGACGGGGTGCAGGTTGGGCATGGGTTTGAACGGTGGTCGGTTACGGGCGCGAAGCACGCCGGAAGAGCAGATAGCCGACCAGCGAGGCAGCGGTCGTCGCCAGGATGACCCAAGCCATCGGTCGGCCGCTACCGTCGTGAGTGTAACTGACTGCGGCGCTAGCCCACATGCCGAAGCCGAACTGACTGGAGCCGAACAGCGCGGCCGCCGCCCCGGCGTTCTGCGGATAGCGGGCCATGAGCAGGCCGACGCAGTTGGCACCGAGCAGGCCGGTCATACTGACAACGACGAACAGCCCGGCGATCACCGCCGGCACGGCATCGCTGACGCTCATCGCCACCCCCAGCAGCAAGGCCCCGGCAAAACCCGAGGCGCTGCCGACGCCGGCCATCACCGCCGCCCCCTTGCTTTTGGCCAGGCGGCTATTCACGTAATTGGCGGCAAAGATGCCGACTGCATTGGTAGCGAACAGCGCGCCGTAGGCGGCCGGCGAGAAATGCTGGAGCTCGATGAAATAGAAGGGGCTGGCCGTGATGTAGGCGAACATGGCGGCGAAGGACATGCCGCCAGCGAGTAGCAGACCGACGGCGACCGGATCGAGCAGCAGATGAAAATAGGCGGCAAAAGCGGCGCCCAGCGGCAACTGGCCGCGCCGTTCGGCCGGCAGCGTTTCGGGTAGATAACGCCAGACGACGACAAAACTCAGGATGCCCCAGAGCAGCACGGCAGCGAAGGTGCCGCGCCAGCCGAAGCCGGCCAGCAGCGCGCTACCGAGCAGCGGCGCGACGAGCGGCGCGATGGCCGTGACCATGGCCATGAGCGACAGCTTGCGGATCGCCTCTGTCGGCGTGTACACGTCGCGGACGACGGCCCGGGCCAGCACCGAAGCCGCCCCGCCGCCGAGCGACTGGACGAAGCGGGCGGCGATCAACTGCTCGACGCCGGTCGCCAGCATGCAGGCCAGGCTGGCCAGGGCGAACAGCGCGATGCCGCTGAGCATCACTTTCCGCCGGCCGTAGCGGTCGGAGATCGGCCCGTAGAACAGCATACCGAGGCCGAAGCCGGCGAGGAAGACGGTGATCGACAACTGCACCGCTTCGGGCGTCGCCGCCAGACCGCTGGCGATGGCCGGCAGGGCCGGCAGATAGAGGTCGATGGCGAGCGGCCCGAAGGCGACGAGCGCACCGAGCAGCAAAACAAAACGGCCCTCGCGGGCCGTATCGGGAGCAGAAAGGCTCATTCAGCGCCCCGCCGCAGCCCACCGGAACTTTTCATTTTTGGGCAAAATTTCCGGTTGACCGTGGCAATGCCGAAATGTGGGTGAGAAACGATCACAAACCACCCAGCGCCAAGTACTTGGTTTCCATGTACTCGTCGAGGCCATGGCTGGAGCCTTCGCGGCCGATGCCGGACATCTTGACGCCACCGAACGGCGCAACCTCGGTCGAGATCAGGCCGGTATTGACGCCGACCATGCCGTATTCGAGCTGCTTCGAAACGCGCCAGACGCGACCGTGGTCCTTCGAGAAGAAGTAGGCAGCGAGGCCGAACTCAGTGTCGTTGGCCATCTGGACGGCTTCAGCTTCCGTCTTGAAGCGGAACAGCGGCGCGACCGGCCCGAAGATTTCTTCCTTCGCCACGGCCATGCCGGCGGCGACGTCGGCCAAGATGGTCGGCTCGTACCAGGTACGGCCGAGCGCGTGGCGCTTGCCGCCGGTGACAACGCGGGCGCCCTTGTCGATGGCGTCCTTGACCAGTTCCTCGACCTTGTTGATGGCCGCATCGTCGATCAGCGGGCCTTGGGTGACGCCCTCTTCCGTTCCATTGCCGACCTTGAGCGCGGCAACCGCGGTCGCCAGCTTGGCGGCGAAGGCGTCATAAACACCGTCCTGAACCAGGAAACGGTTGGAGCAAACGCAGGTCTGGCCGGCGTTGCGGTATTTCGAAGCCAACGCGCCGGCCACCGCGGCATCGAGATCGGCATCGTCGAAGACGATGAAGGGCGCATTGCCGCCCAGTTCCAGCGACATCTTCTTGACCGTGCCGGCGCACTGCTGCATGAGCAACTGACCGATGGGGGTCGAGCCAGTGAAAGTCAGCTTGCGGACGATCGGGCTGGCCGTCATGACACCGCCGATGGCCGAAGCCTTGCCGGTCACGACGCTGAACACACCAGCCGGGACGCCGGCGCGCTCGGCCAGCTCAGCCAAGGCCAGAGCGGAAAGCGGCGTCTGCTCGGCCGGCTTGAGGATGATGGTGCAGCCGGCAGCCAGCGCCGGAGCGACCTTGCGGGTGATCATCGCCGACGGGAAATTCCACGGCGTGATGGCGGCGCAGACACCGACCGGCTCCTTGGTGACGACCAGCTGGCGGTCCTTGAACGGTGACGGGATGACTTCGCCGTAGGCACGCTTGGCCTCCTCGGCGAACCATTCGATGTAGGCGGCGGCATAGGCGATTTCGCCACGCGACTCGGCCAGCGGCTTGCCCTGCTCGGCGGTCATCAGCTTGGCGAGGTCTTCCTGATGCGTCATGAGCAAGTCGAACCAGCGGCGCAGGATGCGCGAACGCTCGGCGGCGGTGGTTTCGCGCCAGGTCTTGAGGGCCATGTCGGCGGCGGCGATAGCGCGCTCGGTCTCGGCAGCGCCACAGCGCGGCACGGTGGCGATGGTTTCACCGGTGGCCGGGTTGGTGACCGGAAAGGTTTCGCCGCTATCGGCGCCAACCCAGGCGCCATTGATGTAGCAGGCCTGGCGCAGCAGGTTGGTGTCGTTCAATGCCAGCATGAGCTGTTCTCCTAGATGTTTTAGTAGGCGGCACCGGACTTGCCGGCATCCGCTTTTTTGAATTTGTCGGCCAGAGCGACCGAGGCATTGCGTAGCAGCAGCGCATCAACACCAACCAGCAGGAAGCTGGCGCCGATCGCCTGGTAGGCCGCAGCGGCCACCGGATCGGCCGAGAACACCCCTGCCGCCTTGCCAGCCGCCGAAATCTTGCTGATGGCGGCATTGACCGCAGCCTTGACGTCGGCATGGCCGGGATTGCCGAGGTGCCCCATCGATGCGGCGAGATCGGATGGACCGATGAACACGGCGTCCACGCCCTCAACCTTGAGAATATCGTCCAGACCGGCCAGCCCAGCCGTCGATTCGATCTGCACGATCAGGCACATTTCCTGGTCGGCCTTGGCGAAATAGCCTTCGACGCCATTCCAGCGGGCGGCGCGGGCTAGCGCCGTGCCCACACCGCGAATCCCATGCGGCGGGTAACGCATGGCGCGAACCAGCGATTCGGCCTCGGCCGCGGTTTCGACCATAGGCACCATCAGCGTCTGGACGCCACCGTCGAGCAGTTGCTTGATGCGGGCCGTGTCATGATCGACCGTGCGCACAACGGCGCGGACCGGATACTGGCCGAGTGCCTGCAACTGGCCGATGATCGATTGCAGGTCGTTCGGACCATGTTCGCCATCAATCAGCAGCCAGTCAAAACCGGCCGTGGCGACCACTTCCGCGGCATAGGCGTTGGCCATGCCGAGGAACAGGCCGATTTGCGTTTCGCCGGCAGCCAGGGCGCGCTTGAATTGGTTCAGGGGCATATCCACGGTCAACGTCCTTTTTTAGATGAAACGGGCGCTGATGTTGCCGAGCGGGCCGTAATCGACATGGATGGTATCGCCCGGCACAACCTTGACCGGACGCGTGAAGGAGCCGGCCAGGATGATCTGGCCCGGCTCGAGCGCCACGCCGTGCGGCGCGAACTTCTTGGCCAGCCAGGAAATGCCGTTGGCCGGGTGGTTGAGGACGCCGGCGGCGACGCCGGTTTCCTCGATCACGCCGTTCTTGTAGAGCAGCGCGGAGACCCAGCGCAGATCGACATCCATCGGCTTGATCGGACGGCCGCCGAGGATGATGCCGACGTTGGCGGCATTGTCCGAAATGGTGTCCATGACCTTGCGCGGCCGCTTGGTTTCCGGGTCGATACGGTGGCAGCGGGCGTCGATCAACTCAACGGCCGGCACGACGTAATCGGTCGCCGACAGCACGTCAAAAATCGTGACGTTCGGGCCTTCGAGGCGGTCCTTGAGGATGAAGGCCAGCTCGACCTCGACCATCGGATCGATGAAACGCTCACAAGGAATGTCGCCAGCGTCCTTGTAAACCATCTCGTCGAGCAGGGTGCCGAAATCCGGCTCGTTGATCTGCGACGACATCTGCATGGCGCGCGAGGTCAGACCGATCTTGTGGCCGACGACTTTCTGGCCCTCGGCCAGCTTCATCTGCACCCAAGCCTTTTGCACGGCGTAGGCGTCCTCGATGGTGATCTCGGGATGGTCCAGCGAAATCTGGCGCACGGCCTTGCGGGCCTTCTCGGCAGCGTGCAGCCGTTCGGCGGCAGCTTGAATAATGTCTTTGCTCAGCATTTTTGTTTCCTCTTGGTGGGGTTAGTTCTTCTTGTAACGGGCGTGGATATTGTTCTGCTTCCAGGTGCCGGCCTCGCTGAACTCGACAATCTCGAGCGACAGCGCCAGCGTGCGTTTCTGGAAGATGGCGGCGAAGTGTTCGCTGATCATCTTGAACAGATCGTCGCCGATCTTTTTCTTGACCTCGTCGGAGCGCCCCGCCCCCATTTTGAGGACAGCGTGGACGAAGGCATCATCGACCGTACCATCGGCCACGCAGTAGTCGGTCAGGCGAATCGCCCGAGAGCGGATGCCGCCAATCGGAAGTACCCCACCCTGGGCGATCAACACCTGGTTGGATTTCAGCAACAGGCCCTTGATGTCGGCTTCGGCATCGAGGTTGTCGGTGTATTCGTAAATCAGATGGGGCATTCCGTGCTCCTTGTTGAATGGTTTATGCGGTCAGGAAACCGGCATTTCGGCGCCAATGCCGCGGGCGGCCAGCGGAATACCGGCGACCGGCAGGCTGACAACAACCTGGCCGGTACCCGAGCTTTCGAAGTAGGGACAAACGATCTCGGCCTTGCCCTGGAACTTGTCCCAGCCAATGGCCCCGAACAACATGGCGGTGTCGTGCATCTTGCCTTCGCCGGTGCAGTACTGGGCGTACTCGGGCAGCATGCGCAGGAAGGTGGCCCACTGGCCTTCTTCCCACAACTGCAGGGCGCGCAGGTCGACCTGCTTGTTGAATTCGCGGCTGATCGAATTGAAGCCTTCCTCGACCAGACGGTTTTCCCAGATCTGATGCGACATCGAACCGCTGGCCACGATGGCGACCTTGCAGTTGCTGCGGGCAACGGCCTTGGCCAGCGCTTCGCCGAGGATGCGCGACTCTTCGAGGCTGCCGAAGGTGCTCCAGCCGGCAATCGAAATGACTCGGATCTTACCTTCCGGGTTCATGTAGCGCATCGGCAAAATCGTGCCGTATTCGAGATCAAGCGAAGCAACCTGATGGGCACGCGTCTTGACGCCCATGGCGGTGGCTTCTTCGGCGATCATCGCGCCCAGCTCCGGGTTGCCCGGGAACTCGTAGGGCAGATCCTGGATGAAGTGCGGGAACTCGTGGCTGGTGTAGTTGCCCTTGTGCACCGCGTTGTTATTGATGTGGTAACCGGCATTGACCAGCCAGTGCGTATCAAAAACGATAAAGGTATCGACGCCCAGCTCGACGGCGCGGCGACCGACTTCGCGCTCGGCGTCAATGGCCGCCTGACGGCAGCCGTGCGCCGGCCCGGGCTGCTCGGAAATAAGCATCGAAGGAACATGCGTGGCCTTGATGGCCATGACGATTTCACCCATGAATCTGTCTCCTGAAGATTTGTTTGATGGTTTCTCTATGGGGATTCGGATGGCTTTTAAGCTCTTTTAAATCGGGAAAACGACATTGATCTGGCCGGTGCCGGACGAACCGAAGTAAGGCGTCACGACTTCGGCCTTGCCTTCGTATTGGTCCCAGCCCAGCACGCCGAGCAGCATCGCCGTGTCGTGCATGTTGCCCTCGCCATGGCACTTGACCGCGTACTCCGGCAACATGCCGCAGAAGGTCTTCCAGTCGCCGTTCTTCCACAGATTGACGACATGGTGATCGACCGTTTCAAGGAACGGGTCCCAGACTTTGTGCAGGAACTGTTCGGAAACGCCGTTCTGGGCAAAACGATGCGAGAGGGATCCGGAGGCCAGCACCGCCACATTGCCTTCGCTCTGCTCGATGGCACGACGCACGGCGCGACCAAGTTCAACCGAATCGAGCAGGTTATGCACGGTGCACAAGGCCGAAACCGAGATGACCTTGAACTGCTTGTCTTCGTTCATGTAGCGCATCGGCACCAGCGTGCCGTATTCCAGCGCCAGGCTGGTTGCGTCATGGGCGCGGGTGAACACGCCGGCTGCTGTGGCTGCCTCGGCGATGGCATGACCGAGCGCCGGGTTGCCCTGGTACGAGAACGGCATGTTCTTGATGAAGTGCGGCAGTTCGTTGGAGGTATAAATGCCCTCCCACGATGGCGCGCAATTGATGTGATAGCCGGAATTGACCAGCCAGTGCGTATCGAAGACGACGATGGTGTCGACCTTCAGTTCACGCATGCGGCGGGCGATTTCCTTGTGACCGTCGATGGCGGCCTGACGGCAACCCTTGTGCGGGCCATCCTGCTCCGACAGGTACATCGACGGAACGTGGGTAATCTTGGCGGCGAGTACGAGTTTGCCCATGGTCAGACGCCCCAACGCGGAATGTGGTGGCTGCCGTACGACACAGCAATGTTTTTGGCTTCGCAGAACACTTCGAAGCTGTAGTGATTGCCTTCGCGGCCGGTGCCCGATGCCTTGGAACCACCAAACGGCTGGCGCAGGTCGCGTACGTTCTGGCTGTTGACGAAGGTCATGCCGGACTCGATGGCCTTGGCCAGGCGGATGGCGCGGCCGGTGTTGTTGGTCCACAGGTAGGACGAAAGGCCATACGGGGTGTCGTTGGCGATGCGCACGGCGTCAGCTTCGTCCTTGAAGCGGATGATGCAGGGCACCGGACCGAAGATTTCTTCCTGAGCAATGCGCATGCTGTTGTCGACGTCGGCGAAGACAGTCGGCTGGACCCAGAAGCCATTCTTGAACTTGTCGGCAACAACTGGCGTCCCACCGCCGAAGACAACCTTGGCACCTTCCTGCTTGCCGAGTTCGATGTAGTAATTGACCTTGTCCATGTGCCCCTTGGAGATCATCGGGCCGATGATGGTGTTGGGGTCCATCGGGTCACCGACGGTCAGGCGCGAGGCACGCAGCGCGAAGTCGGCGACGAACTTGTCGTAGATGCCTTCCTGGACGATGATCCGCGAGCCGGCGGTGCACCGCTCCCCATTATTCGAGAAAATCATGAAGATCGCTGCGTCGAGAGCGCGTTCGTAGTCGGCGTCGTCGAAGATGATGAAGGGCGACTTGCCGCCCAGTTCCATCGAGAACTTCTTGAGACCGGCGGCCTTGACGATGCGGTTGCCGGTGGCGGTCGAACCGGTGAAGGAGATCGAGCGGACATCCGGGTGCGAGACGAGCGGCTCGCCAGCCTTATCACCAAAGCCATGAACGACGTTGAAGACGCCAGCCGGAATGCCGGCTTCGAGGGCCAGCTCGCCAAGGCGATTTGCGGTCAACGGCGACAGCTCGGACATTTTCATCACGGCCGTATTGCCGAAAGCCAGGCACGGTGCCGTCTTCCAGGTGGCGGTCATGAACGGCACGTTCCACGGCGAGATCAGCGCGCAGACGCCGACCGGCTGCCACAGCGTGTAGTTGAGGTGACCGGTGTCGGAATCGTAGGTCTCGCCATGCATGTGCTGGATCAGCTCGGCGAAGTAGTTGAAGTTGTCCGAAGCGCGCGGAATCAGCACGCGCTTGGTCTGGTTGGTGACCTGGCCGCAGTCGGCCGTTTCCATGTCGGCAATCGGCTCGACATTGGCGGCGATCAGCTCACCCAGTTTACGGACCAGACGGGCGCGTTCCTTGACCGGCGTCGCAGCCCAGCCCGGAAAAGCAGCCTTGGCTGCAGCGACGGCGGCGTTGATTTCGTCCTGGCCTCCGCTGGCGACGGTGTCGATCACTGCGCCGGTGGCCGGGTTGATGGTTTCGAAGGTTTCCTTGCTGCCGACCTTCTGGCCGTTGATGATGTGTTGGATCATGCTGTTCTCGCTTTCTTTATACGGTGGCGAAATACGTTTCGTCGTCGACGATGGTGTTGATCAGGCAGCAGACGCCCTCGACTTCGGTCTCGATCACATCGCCGGCCTTGACGTCGGCCAGGCCTTCCGGTGTGCCGGTCAGGATGATGTCGCCGGGGTTGAGCGTCATGAAGGACGTCAGGTATTCGATCAGTGTCGCAATGTCGAAAATCATGTCGGACGTCGTGCCCTGCTGCGTCGTCTTGCCGTTGACTCGCGTCGTCAGCTTGAGTGCCATCGGATTTGGCACGTCGGCCGCATCGACCAGCCAGGGGCCGAGCGGCGTGCAGCCGTCACGATTTTTGACGCGCAGGTTCGGGCGGTAATAGTTCTCGAGGTAGTCGCGAATGGCGTAGTCGTTGGCCACCGTGTAACCGGCCACCATCTCCATCGCCTCCGCTTTTGAAACCTGATAGCCGCTCTTGCCGATGACGACGGCCAGTTCGCACTCGTAGTGCATGTAGGTCGCATCGGCCGGGCGGCGGGTCTTGGCGCGATGACCGACGATGGTGTTCGGCCCCTTGAGGAAGGCGAGCGGCACTTCCGGCGCCTTGAAAGCCAGTTCCTTGGCGTGGTCGGCGTAGTTGAGGCCGAGCGCGAAGACGGCACCTGGGATGACCGGCGGTAGCCAGTTCACTTCGGCTTCGTTCAACAGGCGGCCGTCGGCCAGTTCGACACGGCCGTCAGCGGCCTGCGTCACTTCGTGGATGGCGCCCTGAAAGGCAATGCGACCGCGCTTCATGCTTGTGCTCCTGCGATGGAGAATTGGAGACTGCCGACGCCTTCGGCGCTGATTTTCACCTGGCTGCCGGCACCGGCCTGCGGTGCCATATAGCTGACGCCAACGAGCAGCACGTCGCCCTGGCTCAGAGTCATGAACTCGCTGACATCGACCAGCAGTTGGGCCGGATCACGGACCAGATCGGCCAGCGAACGCTGTTCGACGACCTTGCCGTCGATCTCGGTCGTAATGACCAGATTGGCCAGATCAACCAGCGGCTTGACCGAACTGATCGGCAGCGAACCGTCGAAACACTTCTCGCGAATCGCCGGGCGGTAGTAGCTGTCGTGCGGCAGACTCAGATCGCCGGCCAGCACGATGCCGGCTACGGCGTCCAGCGCATTGGCGCGGTTCAGGCGAGCCGCAGCGTGGCCCATGACGAGGCCAACTGTGGCGCCGACTTCTACCGTTTTTGCCCCTTTTGGCGGGTTGACCGTGGCACCGCAGGCAACGCGGGTATTGGCCGGCTTGATGTACATCGCCGGCGCTTTCGGCGCGCCCTTGTATGGTGCGGCTTCGAGCGCATCGCCGATCTTGCGGACCGAGGCGTGGTCATTGAGGACGACGCCGTAAACCGACCCGCTGACGTTTTGTTTGATCATTGTTACAAGCTCCAGTTAGCCGAGGTAATGAACCAGGCCGAGGGACACGATGGGGAAGAAGACCAGGGCGATGATACGGATGAAGTCGGAGGCCAGGAAAGGCATGACACCCCAGGCCGTCTCGGTCATCGGCACATCCTTGGCGATCTTGTTGATGACGTAGAGATTCATACCGACCGGCGGGTGCACCAGGCCGATTTCAACGACCATGAGCGCCAGGATACCGAACCACACCGACTTGTCTTCGACGCCCATGCCGAAGAAATCGAGGCCCATGACCATCGGATAAAAGATGGGAATGGTCAGCAGGATCATGGCCAGCGAATCCATGACACAACCAAGCAGGATGTAGATAACCAGGATCGAGAACAGTACGACGAGCGGCGGCAGGCCGCTGCCGGCCACCCAGGTCGCCATCTCGGTCGGCATTTGCGACAGTGCCAGACTGGAGTTGAGCAGGTCGGCACCGATCAGGACCATGAAGATCATGCCGGTGGCGTGCGCCGTGCCATAGACACTCTGCAGGAAATCCTTGGTGCGCATGCCGCCGGAGACCGCGGCGATGACACCACAGGCTGCCGCGCCGATCGACGCGGCTTCGGTCGGGTTGGCCCAGCCGCCATAGATGCCGACGATGACGACGAGGAAGACGCAGAGCACCGGAATGATGTTGATCTGGGCCTTGATCATCTCGCCGAACGGCACCTTGACGCCCGCCGGGCCGGCAGTCGGATCGCGACGGACAATGATGGCGATGACCAGGATGTAGCCGAGGGCAGCGATCAGGCCGGGGATGACGGCGGCGACGAACAGCTTGCCGATCGACTCCTGGGTCAGCACGGCATAGATGACCAGCGGTACCGACGGCGGGATCATGATGCCCAGCGTACCCGAAGCGGCCAGCGTGGCAGTAGCCAGCTTGCCGGAATAGCCGGCGGCCTTGAGCTCAGGCAGAGCCACCTGCCCCATCGTCGCCGCCGTGGCCAGCGAGGAACCGCAAATCGCACCGAAGGCCGCGCAGGCCGCCGTCGAGGCCATGGCCAGACCGCCGCGCCAGTGGCCGATCAACGTCCCGGCCGCCTTGAACAGCGCCTTGGACAGCCCGCCATGGGTGGCGAACTGGCCCATCAGGATGAACAACGGGATGACCGCCAGGTCGTAATTGGAAACCCGGGCATAGACCAGGTTATTGAGGGTATAGAGCAAGCCGGAGGTTTCTCCGGCGTTCATGACGAGATAGATGCCGGCGCCGGTGATGAACATCGCCATGGTGATGTGCACCCGGATGGCGAGCATGGCCAGCAGGCAGCCAAAGCCGATCAGGCCGATTGCGGTACCGCTCATTTGTGGGCTCCGGGAATGTTCTTGCTCGGATGGAAATGGGCATAAGCCCGGTAGATCGCGCAGATCATCATGAGAAACAGGCCGGGCACGAGCAACGCGGTCGGAATCCACAGCGGCAGTGAAACCAGCGTCGTCACCTCCTCGGATTCATGGGTGGCGATGGCCGACAGGATGGTGCGCCAGACCAGAACACCCGAGACGATGGCGAAGAGGACTTCGGCTACACCATCGATCGGACGCTTCAGTGAATCACGCATGTTCTCGGTGAAGAAATCTACCTTGATGTGCTCGCCGAGAAGGGTGCAGTACGGCAGGAATGCCGTTGCCGCAACGGCCGTACCGGCCTGCATCAGCTCAATATCGCCGGTCACCGAGCCGAAGCCCAACTTGCGGCCGATGATCGAGACCAGCGACATGGCGATCAGGGCGATGAACAACACACCGCCTGAAATCGCCATCGTCTTGCCGGCCATGATCAGGTAGTGCTCAATCCTGTCGTGCTCCACCAGTTCGTGGGGTATCCCCATCGGATCGTGCATGCTGTTCTCCTTGATCCTGTTTTATTTGGTGGTGCCCGTCAGTTCGCGAGCCGAGGCGATCAGCTTCTTGCCGTCCAGCCCCTTTTCGCCAACCTGCTTGGCCCATTCGTCTTCAACACTGGCCGTCGCCTGCTTCATTGCGGCCACCTGCGTGGCGCTCAGTGTGGTGATCTTGTTGCCCTGAGCAGCGATACGCTTGCGGGTGTCGGCCGCTACATCGTCGAACATGGCGCCGAACTTGCCGACCATGACTTCGCCGGTCGTCTTGTCGACGATGGCCTTGAGGTCAGCCGGCAGGGCGTCGTATTTCTGCTTGTTCATGAGCACGGTGAGCACGGTGGCCGTCGGATGCGCCACGCCGACATCCGGCTGCAAATGGAACTTGGTGACTTCGGACAGCTTGGTCGGGAAGACCAGTTCCCAGGCGCCGAGCGAGCCGTCGACAACGCCCTTGGCGATGGCTTCGGTGACTTGCGCCGGCGGCATGGCGACCGGCTGGCCACCGAGGGCAGCCAGGGTCTTGGCGCCGACCCGGGTCGAGGTACGGAGTTTCATGCCGGCAAAGCCGGTCAGACCGACAATCTGCTTGCTGGCTGTATGCACGGCCTGACCGCCGTCGGTATGGAAAGCCAGGACCTTGTAGGCGGCGAATTCAGGCTGGGCGTTCTGCTGGTAATACTTCCACAGCGCCTTGGAACTCGAGGTGGCGTCCTTGACCATGAACGGCAGTTCGAAAGCTTCGATGGCGGGGAAACGGCCGGCCGAGTAGCCCGGGCCAGTCCACACCACGTCGGCGACGCCATTCTTGACCTGATCGACGAGTTGGCCCGGCGTACCGCCGAGCTGCATGGCCGGGTAGAACTGGCATTTGATGCGGCCGTTCGACTGCTTGCCCATCTCGTCGCACCACGGCTGCAGGACTTTTTGCTGGGTCGGTGCGGCAGAAGGCAGGAAGTGTGCAATCTTCAAGGTCACTTCCTGGGCAGCAGCTGGCAGCGCAACGGCCATGGCACCAATGGCAACTAGGTTACGGTAGTTCATTCGACATCTCCTCGATGAGTGTGGGTGCAGCCCACGTTTATTAACATGTTAGTGATCAAATTAAATCACTACTATGTTAGTGAGTCAACAGCCTCTTCAGGTTTTTACGACTTTTTTCTTGAGTGCAATTTGTCTGAAGAAAAAACCGGCCGCACGAAGCGGCCGGCAAACTCCGCAGAGGAGAGATGAACGCTGGTAAAAACTAGGACTTCATGACCTTCAACGTCTGGATGGAGGTGTATTCCGCCAAGCCATGCTGGCCGAACTCAACACCGACACCGGATTGCTTCACGCCGCCAAACGGTGCGTCCGGCTGGATGGCTCCATGTTCGTTGACCCAAGCCGTACCGCACTCAAGGCGCATGGCCAGCGCCGCAGCCTTGGCAGTATCGCTCGACCACACCGACCCCCCCAGACCGTTCGGGCTGTTGTTGGCGCGGACGATGACCTCGTCGATATCAGAATACTTGATGACCGGCAGGATGGGGCCGAAAGGCTCTTCATCGACCAGGCGCACACCATCGGCAATGTCGGTGACGATCGTCGGCTCATAGAAATAGCCGGGACCAGCCTTGCGTTTGCCACCGCACAGGAAACGGGCACCATGAGCCCGCGCGTCCTCGGCCAGCTCCTCGACCTTGGCCAGTTGCGTGGCGTTCTGAATCGGGCCGAGTTGGGTTTCCGGGCTCATGCCATCGCCGACCACCGTGCTTTGCGCCAGCTTGGCCAGCTCACCGCAGAGCTCGTCATAGATACTTTCATGGACGTAGAGGCGCTTCAGGCAGGCACACGTCTGTCCATTGTTATGGAAGGTGACGCCGAACAGCTTCGGCGCGATGGCCTTGACGTCGACATCCGGCAAAACGATGCCGGCATCGTTGCCACCCAGCTCCAATGTCAGGCGTTTGAGGTTGCCCGAGGCGTTGGCCATGATGCGCTTGCCAGTCGCTGTCGATCCTGTGAAAACAATCTTGGCAATCCCTGGGTGACCAGTCATGGCCGGTCCCACATCGGAGCCCGCGGCGCCGGTGACGAAATTGAGAACCCCCGGCGGCAAAATGGCGTTGGCCAGTTCGGCGAAGCGGGCTGTCGCCACCGGCGTCATTTCCGACGGCTTAAGAACGACGGTATTGCCAGCACGCAAAGCAGGAATGACGTGCCAGATGGCAATCATCAGCGGCCAGTTCCACGGCGTAATTGAGCCGACCACGCCGAGCGGCTTGCGATGCACCTCGACACGCGCTTCGGCGTTGTCCTGAATGACTTCGACCGGCAGTTCCAGGTCGGCCGTGACATGCGTCCAGGCGATCGAGCCGCCGACTTCCATGCCCGCCCCGACACCGTTCAGGCCACCCTGTGGCTTGCCAGTTTCCAGTGTAACCAGGCGCATCAGTTCCGGCATGTTGGCTTCGAGTGCCGCGCCCAGAGCGTGCATCAATTGCTGGCGCTCGGCTTCCGGCTTGCGACTCCAGGCCGGGAAAGCCGCCTGGGCAGCCTTGACCGCCGCATCGACGTGGCTGGCATTGCCCGCCTGTGCCTGGGCGAAGGCCTCGCCGGTGGCCGGGTTGATGACCGGGAAAGTAGTAGCTGCCTGAACGGCCTGGCCGTCGATCAGCATCGAAATGGTTTGCATGTCGTCTCCTGTTATTGGGTTTGTTTATTGCCGAACCCGTCGACGATCACGCCATGACGGGAAAAACGAACCACGCCTTGAGTACCGGCCAGCGCAGCCGTTAGCGACAGGCGGTCGTCGCGCTGTCGCCAGGTGAAACTCGTGCCGCCGTCGCTGCTTTCCAGCGAAACGCCGTCCAGCGCGACACCGATGACACGGCCAGTGGCTTCGATCAAGTCCGTGACCGAACTCTTGCTGCCGCTCACCACCGCTTGCCAAGAGTGACCGTCATCGGTACTGCGGTAAATCGTACCGCGCAGGCCGCCAACCAGCAAAGTACCATCCTTGAGCGCGACGCCACTCCAGAACGACCCCTTGTAGCCGGTGTTCAGGTATTGCCAGGTTTGACCATGATCGTTGCTGCGCAGAACAATGCCGCGTTCGGCCGCGATGAACAGACTGCCCTGGCTGGAAGCGAAGACCTTGAACAGGTTGCGGTCGGCCTTGCCACCGTCAGGCGGCGCTGGCAGATCCATCGCAGCCCAGGTCTTTCCGCCATCCTGGGTTCGCAGCACCAGCGACCACAGTCCAACGGCAATGCCCTCCTGCGCATTGAAGAAATGGACAGAGAACAATGGACGATCTTCCTGGGTTTCCAGACGCTGGATGCTCCAGCTCTCGCCGCCATCCGCCGTATACAGGATTGCTCCCCACTGACCAACCGCCCAGCCATTCTTGTCGTCGGCGAAACTGACCGCCGTCAGCGTCGAGGAAACTGGCACCTTAGCCGACTGGCGGAAAGTTTTTCCCTCATCGTCGGAGAGCAGGATGGTGCCGTAATCGCCGACGGCCACCATGCGCTTGCCGGCCCGTGTCGCCCCCTGCATCGGTGCGAGCATGGCTGCCGAACTCAGGCGGGCAGCTTGGGGTTGCAAGGGGGCCAGCGCCGCCGGAGCTTGAGCCAGAGCCAGCGTGCTGGCAAGCAGGGCCAGAATTAGTGCGCTCGTCCGGAGCGTCATCGATTTCAGTTGCATGATGTGCTCCCTCTTAGTGATTCAGGATGCCCGGGGCACGAACCGGCGTGCGACGCGGGAAAAGTTTTTCGAGCCAGACAGCGAAAGCCGGCAGTGCCGTCATCGCCATGACCATATTGACCATGAACATGAAGGCGAGCAGCTTGCCCATGTCGGCCTGGAATTTGAGGTCCGAGAAAGCCCACGTAGCGACGCCAATGGCCAGGGTAATGGCGGTGAAAATGGTTGCCGTGCCGACTTCCAGAATCGCATGCTCGAGTGACTTGACGATGTTCTCGCCCTGCGACATGTGCAACTGTAGGCGGTTGTAGATATAGAAGGCGTAATCGACACCGATGCCAACAGCAAGGACCATGACCGGTAGCGTGGCGACGGTGAGGCCAATCTGCAGCTCCTTCATGAACCAGTAGCCGATGAAGGTACCGACGGTGAGCGGCAGGCAGCAGGCGAGCACTGCGCGGAAGTCGCGGTAGACCATGGCAACCAAGAAGACGATGGCGGCGTAGACGTACATCATCATCGGCCATTCGCTACGCTCGACCTCGTCATTGACTGCCGCCAGCACGCCGGCATTGCCGGAAGCGAGGCGGATGGTGACGCCGTCGAGCTTGTTCTCTGCACGGAAGGCCTTGACCTTGTCGATGACGCGATTGATGGTCGTCGCCTTGTGGTCGTTCAGGAAGAGATGCACCGCCGTCATGCTGCAATCCTTGCGCATGTAGCCGCGCATCCGGCCGATTTCGGTGGCCAGTGCTGCGTAGTTGCCCGGATCGATCGGGATCACCCCCATCTTAGGATTACCCTCGTTGTAACCCTCGTTATAGGTCCGTAACTGGCCGGAGAAGGACACTGCCGACAGCACACCCTCGGTATTCTGCATGTGCCAGACGAACTGGTCCTGATAAATGCCGATGGCCACGTTCTCGCACGAATCGGGCGGTGCTTCGAAGACCACGGTCAGCCAGTCGAGGCCGGTATCGTAGGCTTCCGAAATAGCCACTGCATCGCGGTTGAAGCGGGCTTCCGCACGCAGCTCCGGCGCGCCGGGCTGCAGCGTGCCGATGACGCGGTCGCTGCTCTGCCAGACCGATACCGCGAAGACAGCCGTAGTCAGGCCAATGACGATCAGCGCATTGCGCGGTTCGGCGACCTTGGCCAAGACACGCAGCCAGCGGGCCCGCTTTTCTCGCTTCATCATGGCCTTGTCGGCGTATTCCTTGGTGAAGGTGAAATAGGAGGCGGCAATCGGCAGCATGGCCAGGTTGGTGGTGATCTTGAAGAAGACACCGAGCGAGGCGGTGATCGCCAGTTCGCGCACCATCGGGATGGGAATCAGGATCAGGGTGATAAAGGAAACAAAAGCTGTGACCAGCGCCAGCACGCCCGGAATCAGCAGGCCGGAGAAGCTGGCGCGAGCGGCTTGTTCGGTCGTCTTGCCATGCGCCAGTTCGCGCACGATGAAGTTGATCTGCTGTACGCCGTGCGAGACGCCGATAGCGAAAACCAGGAAGGGGACCAGCACGGCCAGCGGGTCGAGGCCGAAACCAAGCAGGCGCAGGGCGCCAAATTGCCAGACCAGCGACGTAAAGGAGCAGACGATGGGCAGGATGGTGAAGCGCAGTGAGTGGCAATACCAATAGACGGCAGCTGCCGTCAGCAGCAAGGCCACGGCGCAGAACTCGAGCACGGACGAAGCGCCGTCGGCAATGTCGCCAATCTGCTTGGCGAAACCGATGATCTGGATCTCGAAATCGGCGTCCTCGAACTTCTTACGCAGCTCTTCCAGCTTGTCGTTGTAGGCGACGTAGTCGATCTTGTTGCCGTCCTTGTCCACCTCGGCCAGTTCGGCGACGATCATCGCGCTGGTCTGGTCTCGCGAGACCAGCGTGCCGACAAAGCCGCCCTGACTGGTCGAACGCTGGATGCCGGCGATGATTTCCGAATTGAGCTGGTCCGGGGTGATGGTGCCGGAGATCAGCGGGTCGGCACGAAAGCCCTCCTCGGTGATTTCATTGACGAAACTGTTCGGCGTCCACAGCGACTGAACGCCGAGACGATCAACGCTGGGCAGATAGATAACAGCCTGGGTCACGTCGTACAGGCGCTTGAGGCCGGCCTGCGTGAAGATGGTGTCGTTTTTCGCCTTGACGACGATATTCAGGCGGTTGGCGCCGAGCACGTCGTTGCGGTATTTGTTGAAAGTTTCGATGTACTCGTGCCCGGTAGGCATCTGTTTCTCGAAACCAGCCTCCATCCGCAACTGGAAGGCGAAGTAACCCATGAAGGCCGTAAACACGGCCAACCAGATCAGGAAGGGCGTACGGAACCGGAAACAGAAGTTTTCCAGGCCCTTGAGCGACCGGGTAAGCAGTTGGTCGACTGCGTCGACGCTGAAAAGATTAAGCATGCTCTGTTCTTCCGCTGGAGATTCTTATGTTTTTTTATAGATAAACCGGGAGAGCGATTATTCGCTCTCCCCCGCTGCCATCAGAAATTGCGCGATACGTAGGCGCCAACAAAGTCGCGGTCGGCGTAAGGCTGGTCGAAGACGCGCGAACCACCCCAGAACTTGGCGTAATTGACGCCGAACTGCCAGTTGGCCGGGTTTTGCACGAAGCTCACGATGAAATTGGCCGACTTCGCGCCTTCCATGAACAAGCCTGTCGAATTGGGCGAACGGCCACTCACGGCATGGAAGAAATACACCTCGGGAATCACCTGCCAGCCCGGAATCAAATTGCCGTCATACACCCAGCTGAAGTCCAGATTGTAGCCAGCCGACAATTTGTCGCCGACTGACTCTGCAGTGCCGCCCAAATTGTATTCCTGCCCCCAACCCCAGACCCCGGCGCTGATCGGCTCGCCGTTATAGAACTTCTTGAGCTTCGGGTAGTACATCGCCACGCCTTCGACCATGAGGGTAGCCGTCGAGGCATTGCCCAAGGCCTTAAGGATGCCGCCATAGTCACCCGGCGTCATGCTCAGGATACCGGTCAGGTGCCACTGGAATTTTTTCTCGTCGACCCAGCAGCGGCCATTGTTGAGCGCACAACCATCCTGGTTCGGATTGAGCGAAACCGCATCCTTGGGGCGATAGGAGAGTTCGGTACCAACCGCCCAGTCACCCACAGGCATATTGGCGGAAATACCGAACATCTGCCTGTCCTCGGCGAAGACCCATTCCGGGCCATTCTGGAAGCTCAGCTGCGGCACCTTGTCGTGATAGGCCATTGCATAAAACCCCAGGTTCAGCTGAGTACCCGACGGCTGCCAGCGCAAGGACGCACCGTACTGCCCTGAATCCTTGGCATTTTTCTTCGGCAAACCGTAGGCCGCATCGCCCTTGCCCAGGCCGTTGACCATCGACCAATAGCTGCCCGTCGGCGGAAAATAGCTGTCATTCCAGTTGGTCTGGATATAGGCCTCAAGGTTGAAGCCGTTGCCCAGCCCTGTAGCGAAACTGACGATCGGCGCCGGCAGGAAGACCTCCTTCAACTGCGTGCCGGGTTGGGAAAGACGCATGATGTCGAGCGCATTAGTCTGGTTGATGCCGCCGGGCAGAAAGAGACTTTCGCCCCAACTCACCACCTGATTACCCACGCGGACCCGCGCCCGCTGCTCGCCAATCGAAAATTCCTTGCTGACCCACAGATCGAGCAGACGTGCCTTGAACTCCAGATCGTCATGTGCCGCATCGGAAAGGGAAGTGGTGTAACCGTTAGGGCCGGTCGCGGCGCTGACGAAACCGGTCGTATTGGTGGCCGAGAAGTCACGCAGCCAGCTGACCCGCCCCATGAACTTCCAGTCATCTGGCAGCTTGAGCAGCAACTCATGCGTACCCTTCAGATAGGTCGTAAAGGCATCGCCCTTCTTGTAGTTGATGTTGCCCTGGTCGCCAACCCCTGCCCAGGTCGTACAACCAGCCGGCGCACCGCTACCGCTCGCCCCGGCAACGACCAGACTGCAGGAGGGATCCTGGGCGCGAATGCCGAAGCCCAGGCTCACCGTCGAATCGAAGCTGCCCGAGACGCTTTCGGTCTCGAACGTCAAGGCGGCTGCGCTTCCAGCATAAGCCATCAGCGCCGCCAGAACGGATTTCTTGAATGTCATTTTCATCGGATTACCCTCCGTATGTTGTCTTGGTCGCCGGATCAGCGTTCGCTGATCGAACGCAGGTTGTCAGAGGTGTAGAAACCTTCCTTCAACTTCGGATCGTTGGCTTCGACAAACCAGCGCATGTCCTTGCCGCTGCCGAGGGAGCTCTGATCCACCAGATAGCGGTTGTCGATCAGGTTGTACTGAACGAAGGCCGGGTTATCACAGCTGCCGGTTTCATAAACTGGGATGACAAAACCCTCGCGTAGCTTCCACAGCTTCCCTTGAGCGTCGTAGTCGTCGGCAACGACGATGGCCCAGCTATCTTCGTCAACATAGAAGGTGCGTTTCGGCGCCACGTGGCGAACACCCGCCTTGACGGTCGCTTCAACGACCCAGACGCGGTGCGTCTCGTAACGGCGGTTAGCGCTGGCAATACCATCATCCTTGGCGACATCGTTGAACTTGACGCTCGGGTCATACATGCCGAAAGCGTTATAGCCGACGATCAGTTCCTTCTTGCCAACCAGCTTCCAGTCGAAACGCTCGATGGTGCCGTTGAACATGCGCGGCTCGTCCATCGTGTACTGGTTCTCGAAGCCGATCTGTGGTGCATCGTAGGCGTAGGTTGGCATGCGGCGTACGCGGCGCTGGCCCGGGAAGTAGTAATAAACCTCATTGGTCTTGTCGAGGAAGTTGGTGATGGCCAGCGATTGCCCGGCCAGCGCCGTCGGCGACTTGTAGGCGAAATAGGTGAAATACTCGACCGGCGGCAACGAGGAAAGCTGGGTCGAACCCTTCTTGCCCCACGGGAAGTAGTAGGTCTGGGTCGACGTGGCGGCGATCCACTCGCTTGAACCCTGGCGAGGCGACAAGGCCGTGTACAGCGTCGGCCATTCGAAGCCGACCCCTGCGTACTTCATCTTGACGTTCCACATGACTTCGGTGCCGGTCTTGGGCACAGCAAACGGAATACCGGGAACGGTTGCTTCCTTGAGACTCCAGCCGTCGGCGGCCAGCTTGGCGGTAGTCACGTTCTTTTTTGTGTTCTCGACAACAAAATCCGGGTTGCCGCAGGTCCGGCGCGACGGATAGACATCCATCTTGTAACCCTTGCTCTGCTTGACCTGCTGGATCTGACCCGGCGACAGCTTGTCGGCGTACTTATCGACGTTGCTGGCATCGATGGTGTACAGCGGCTTGTCGCCCTGGTACTTGAAGTGCGCGGCCCGGCTCTTGCCGTAGGACCAACCGGATGTCGGCGCCTCAGTACCGACCCAGGCCGGAATCGAACCATCCTTGTTGGCGCCTTTTTCGGCACCGACCGGGGTCAGTTCCTTGCCGAGCTTGGCGGCCTCGGCATCCGTTGCGGCATGAGTGGAAAACGATGCAGAAAATACAGTGGCAAGGATCGCTGCGGCCCCGGCCTTCTTGAACATGATCATTTCAATCTCCTGTGTGGTGAACAGAGACCAACCCCTCCGGCCGGCCGCAACCAAATTCACTGGTTAAGGGCAGTGTAGAAATCACCCCCCTTTGTCCGTTATCAAAAATCGGCAATTTTTCTTGATTCAGATCAGACGGCTTCGTTACATCGACCCCATCGAATACATGTCAGCCCGGATACGCCAACCCTCCTTGCCCTTCGTCCACACGAACAGCGAGCGAACTTCAAACGGCTTGTCATCGGTCTTCGGCGTGACATGCCAGGTCACCCAACTCAAGACAGCATCCGGCCCAAGGCGACGAATGGTGTGTACATCGAGCTTGACCTTGCGGGTATCGGCCAGCAGGTGCTCGATGGTGCCCTGGATACCCTCTGGCGTATTGACCACCGCCTTCTGGCCTTCGCCGTGAATGACGGCATCGCTGCCCCATACCTGGGTGGCGATGGTCTTCGCATCGCCCTTCTCCCAGGCTTTTTCAAGAACGCTCAGGCGCTCGGCGATTGCCTTGTCGAGACCGGTATCGCCAGCCTGCGCGCCCGAGATAGCCAGTCCGAGCAGCGCCGCGAGAACCATTTTTTGCATGAATGCGAGCATCGAATTACTCCTTAAAAATCACTTCAGTGTTTGCAGGAAACAAATCAGGTTTTGCCGCTCGGGCGCCGACTTCAGCCCCTGGAAAGGCATGGCTGTTCCGGGCACGGCAGTATTCGGCGAGGTCAGGAAGGCATCGAGCCTAGTTTCATCCCAGGCTCCCTGCTTGGCTGCAAGCGCTTCGGAATAGCTGAAGCCAGCAGCTTTGCCGGGCTCCCGCCCGTAGATACCGTGGAGATTCGGACCGACCGTATGAGCTACGCCAAGCGCCGAGACATGGCAGATGCCGCACTTGTTGGCGAAAGTTTTCTGACCTTTGTCGAGGTTGCATTCAGCGGCGCCCGCCGCGCCCCCCATCACGACGATGAACAGAACAATCAGTTTTTTCATGTTCAGCCTTTCAGGTACGCCCGTACATCACGGGCAGCCGTGATGCCTGACTCCAACGCACCATCGACGAAGCCCCGCCAACCTTCCGCCAGGTCAGAGCCAGCCATGAATACCCCGTGTTCGGCGCGGCGCAATTCCTGCAGCCCACCGGTTAGCTGTCCCGGCCGGTACCAGCACCAGGTACCGCGAGAATAGGGGTCGACATCCCATTGATAACCGCTCACGCCAAGCACTTCCGCCTTTGGCAACAAGGTACGTAGTGCCGCCTGAACCGCATCTTCGTCGGTAATGTCGAGCAAGCCGGGCGGTCCGAAGCAGACGAGCAAGGTACCGTCGTCACGTTGCTGCTCGGTCCAGGTCAGCGTAATCGGGCTGGGGTAAGGCGCCATGCCCATCCAGTTGCCGACCTTTTGCTTGATATGGATGTAGCACTTGGTGCCACGTCCGGTATGACCTTCGTTCGCCATCGTCTGTTTGCCGGTACTCAGAGCCGGGGTCATCGTGATGGTCTGCAGGACATTCAGCGGCACGGCCATGACCACGGCACTGGCGCGATAAACCGCCCCCTTGATGGTCACCACCCGATGTCCGTCCTCGAACCGAGTTACCGAAGCCACAGGCTCGGAAAGGGCGACATCGCAGGGGCAATCGGCCCGCATGCGAGCCGCCAGCTCCCCCATGCCTTCGCGTATCTTGTAACGCCCCAGCTTGTCGAACATCCGACCCATATCGAAGTCGCCGAGCGACCACCAGCGCAGCATGTCGGCGAAACCGGCCTGCCCAAGTTCATTGTGGCAATTGATGCCGAGCTGCGGACTCAGAAGATCGCGCACCTCCCGAGTCAAATGCAGCGAATCCAGACGATCTTGCAGGGACAAGGCATCCCAGCGCGCCAAAGCATCTTTACGAAACAGCGGGTCGTGTGCCAGCGGGAGCACCGCTCGCCCCCCTTGCCCATCGACATTGCAGAAGCGCTCCATTGCCTTGGCGATTTTTTCCCAGACCGGCTCAGCCTTGCCATGCTTCAGCTTACCTGCAGTGATCCACGACACAGTCTCGGCTGCCGCACCGGGACTTTCTTCAATATTGAGCCCGTAGCGCGTGATTTCATTCCATACGTGCGGCTGGCTCCAGTGAATCCAGGTGCCACCCAATTCAATTTTTTTGCCCTGGTAGGCCGACGTGAAGGTCCGCCCGCCGATGCGGTTGCGCGCTTCGAGCAGCAAGACGGAGAGCCCGCTTTTCGCCAGATCGCGGCTCGCGGCCAGCCCGGCGAACCCGGCACCGATGACGATCACGTCGTACGCGTCGCGCCCCGGCTTGGTGACTGTGCCAGGAGTCGCTGCAGCGGCCAATCCAGGCACCCCGGCCAGCCCAACGCTGCCGGCCAAACCACCAAGAAAGCGCCGCCTGCCCTGGCCATTGGCTTTCAAATCATCCATACCGCCCTCCTTGGTCAAACCGTATTTCACCATTAGCAAATTAGTTCATTCACTAACCTGTTAGTGAACAATAGGTCATTCGACCTATTTCGTCAACGGGGTTTAATGAGAAAATTTGTCTATCGACCTAATTTTTTAGTGCCATGAAAAATACGCTGCAGCGCACCACCCCCAAAGTCGAAGCCAAAACTGCCAAGGGACGGGCCAAGGTGCAGGAAATCATTGATGTCGCGCGACGCTTGTTCATACACGGCGGCTACGCTGAAATGACCATGCGCCAGGTGGCCGAGCAGGCGAGGATTTCCCTTTCCAACGTTCAGCATTACTTCCCGACTCGCGAAAACCTGTTGCAGGCCCTGCTGGAATCGGTCATGGAAGGCTACGACCCAACCTATCGAAACATCGAAACACTCGACATCCCACCTCGAGACAGGCTGGAAGCCGCGATCCGCTATTTACTGGCCGATACGAAGAAAGCGGAGTCGGAAAAGCTGTTCGTCGAAATCTGGTCGCTCGCCACCCGCGACCCGATCGGTCGCGAGATATTCGACAGGATGTACAGCCACCACCGGGCCAATCTGGCCCGACTGATCACAGCGGCAAACCCCGGGCTGGACGACTCCGAGGTTCAGCTCAGGGCAGCCTTGGTCGCGATGCAGATCGAAGGATTGATGTTGCTGATCTCGGACAACAAGCCTCAACATCCTGAACTCGCTGGCTTGGAGGAAGCCTGCGTAAAAACGCTCATGAACATGGTTCTGGCCAGCGAAAAGGTATCTTCATGAGTAATTCGCTTACGGAGGCTCCTCCGCAGGAAACAAAAAGTTTTATGGCTGAATTTGGCGCTCTCCTGGGCACCACCATTTCATCTTCAGCCATTGTTTGCTAGCCGGTTGGTCCGGGATTAAAAATCAAGCACGCTCTGCTTCCTGCATGAGATCGTCGATCTCCTGCATTCCCTTACCTGACGGCCAGAACTGAAAATAGCCGCCGATTACCACCATCAGCGGGAAGGTCACGGCGAGCATGGCCGAGGCCAACCATAGTTCGAGCGGGTAAGTCGGCCCACCCGAAGGCAGATCGAAGCGGTGTAATGCCGCAAATTCGTAGAGATGCAGCATGACGAACGCCAAACCCACTGCCGCGCCGTTGAGAATCAGGCCTCGCCAGGGTTGAGGCAGTTTTAGCGCCGGCACGCCTTCGAACATGACGAGCAGGATGAAATAGCCGAAATTGACGGCGACGCAGATGCGCACCATGAACAGCACCTTGTCCATGCCCTGCCCGACGAACCCGGCCCACAAATTACCGGCCAGGACGAAGACCAAAACCAGGGAAAGAAGGCCGAACACTGGCTGTTTGCCTAGTACCGGAAGCTTGCTGGCGAGCGCGCTCAGCGGCCAGAAGTCAAACAGGATCAGGCCGAGTACCGGCACCAACATGGCGATGGAGAAGACCAGCGGCGTCCAGGCCATGAACAAGCCATGCGGATCGAGTTCGGGCCGGTAGAAAGGCGCTTCTGCCAGGAAGCCAAAATCGAACAGCCAGCGAAACAAGCCGTAGGCCAGCGCATAGGCGGCAACCAGCAGCGTCCCGCCCATCAGACCGGGGTGGCGGATCGCCGGGGCGAACGGCCAGCATTGCAGCGGCACAACAAGTACCAGCATGACCGCCACCGAGAAGATCAGGAACATGATCAGGAATGGCGTCGGTAGTGCCAAAGCGCCCCCCACCGTTTGCCAGGCAATATAGGCAACGGCGGCGCCGACCAGCGTATTGAGCGCGGTGAAGGCGATGCCGCGCAATGGCTGCGGCAGATCGGCCAGCACCTTGGGGTAATTGGACTGCCAGACCAGGCTGATGACCATCTGGGCCGGCACCATGGCAACCAGAATGACCGTACCCCAGCCGGTCAGCCACTCCGGACTGGCGAGCAGGCAGACGAAAAGCGAGGCGAACACCGCCCCGGCCGTGGCGATGATGCCGCGGCGCAAACTGTGCAAATTGTTCATGGGAATTCCTGTTAGCGAGCCGATCCGAGCTGGATGCCCTCGATTTGCTTGAGCAGGCGAACCCGCATGCCCGGAATGTCCTGCGGCACGGTTGCCCGGTAAGCCCGCACGTCGTCGGCGGTGTAGGGTTTGAAGTCGGCCGGGATGCTGCTGCGGCCGATATTGGCCATGACCCAGTTCAGCAACTCCGCCGTTTCGCCGTCGCTGAGTGGTGTGTTCAAAGTACCCGGCACCTGCGACAGATAGGCTCGCCCGTCCGGCGCCCGGAGAAAATGTCCGACCTCGTCGCGCATGCTGGGAATACCGTTTTCCGGCGAGCCGGTACCGTCGGCCTGATGGCAGCCCATGCAGTGCAGGCGGTAGTTTTTCTTGGCGGCATCCGCCACGGCCTCGCCGGCCAGCAGGCCCGAAAGAGCAGCCAGCAAGAGGCCGCAACGGATCATTGAAGCAAGGGCCATGTCGTGCTCCTTATTGAGATGCCGCCCGCCAGCCGCGCAATTCCTTGGCGGTCGGCTTTTTCGCCCGTGTCGCAGCCAGTTCATCGGCTTCGATGTGCTTGAAGTCTGCGGGCAATTCGGCTGCATTGAAGTTCGTCAGCACGTGGTTAAGCACGCTAGCCAGTTCGGCGTCCGACAGTTGCTGCCAGGACGGCATGATCCCTTCGTAGGTCACGCCTTTCGATTCCATTTTCCCGGCCAGCCCACTGATCACAATGCCGGGCAGGTATTTGCGCCCTTCCGGCACCGCCAGCCGTTTGCCCAGGGTGCCTGCCAGCGGTGGCGCGAGACCGAGCGCCCCGGCACCGTCCGGTTGATGGCAGGCGGCACAGTGGGCGTCATACACAGCCTTGCCATCATCTGCACCGGCGATTCCCACGGTCAACCCGAAAAACAGGCCAAAAACCAAATGTCTCATGACTGCCCCTCTTCCAGCCCGACAATGACCGATACCGTGCAGTGGTAGTGGCTGCTCTGATTGGCCATGCACCAGTTGATGTCGTTATGCACGCCCATGCGGTAACCCGGCCGTTCGCGAATGTTGGTATTGCAGAAGCAGCGCCCGCAGGCCGTCTTGCCGCAGCAGTCGTTGTAGCTGACGAGATAATCGCGGCCATCCGCCGGGTTGTGGCAGGTGCCGACCCAGGAGACGGCCGACGGCGTCGAGCCCGGCGGGCAGGTCGTCATCGTGCCGCCGCAGCAGGAACAGAGAAAGCCATCGACACTGCAGTAACGCCAGTAATCGCAATCGGTTTCGGTCGGCTCCGCCTTTTTCTTGGCGGCGCCATGGCCGCCCGCCGCGTGAGCACTGTTGGTGCGGTCGAAGGGCAGCACGGGCAGCGCGAAGGCACCGGCCACCAGCAGCTTGCTGACGCCCGTCAAAAAACCGCGTCGCGAAGCGTTTTGCGCCACCGTGCGCGTCCGGCGCTCGGTGAAACGGTCGAGTAGTTTAAGGAAGTCCATGGCTCAGGCTTTCTCAGGATGGGCTTCGGCTGCCAGCAGCTGACGGTCGATATGTTCCTGCACCGAGGCGATGCCGCTTTCGTAAGCCGTCATAAGGCTCTCGATCTGTTCGCGGGAATTGACCAGCCCCTTGGCGCGGACAAAGCCATTGGCGTCGAGCAGCACGCAGTACGGCAGCTTGGAAATCTTGTAGGCCATGCCCAGCGGCTGCGACAGCACGTACGGGAAATCGCCGAGCGCGTACTTTTCGCGGAAGGTCGCGTGCTCCGGGCGATCCCCGTCCGAAGCCAGCACCACATTCAGCCAGCGCCCTTCGTGCTCCTGAACGGAACGCATGATCGGCAGCAGCTTCTTGCACACCGGGCAGGTCGGAGAAACGAAGAAGAGCAGCGTGCTCTTGGCCGACGCGGTGCCGATGGTCAGGCCGTTGCCTTCCCAGGTGGTGACTTCAACCGGCGGCGCCAGTTCTCCGACCTTGGGACCGTGATCCATCATCAGCGCCCCCATCGGCGCGACGCGTTCGTAAAGAATGCCAATCTGGCGGGACAAGGCAAGGACGCAGACGCCAAGCGCGACGACAACGATCCAGAGGACGATTAGGGAGAGGACGAGTGGATCCATCATGATTGCAACTCCTTCAAAAGCGGTTGATTGGCGAGCAGTTGGTTGACGCAGGCGTAGAGGGCCAGCAGGGCCAGGATGGTGCCAGCGACACTGAAATAATCGAGGGTGCCAAGGTTGCGCGGCATTTCATCAGCAGCAGCCAAGGCGATGGCCAGCGAGAGAAAAACATTGCGCACCACCAGCCCCCATGAAATGCGCTGGCCGCCGGTGCCGCAGCCGCATTCGAGTCGCCCCATGCCACGCAGCAGGTTGATGGCGACCGCGCCGGTGACCACGGCCATGACGCCAAGGCCGAGCAGGACGCCGATCAGACGGGTGCTCTCGACGATCAACGCCAGGCCGGCCAGCAATTCGACCACAGGCAGCACACGGGCAAGCAGCGCCGACCCGCGACAGCCCAGGAGGCCGTAGTTCTCGATGGCATAGCGGAAGAGTTCGAGGTCACGCAGCTTGGCCAGCGCGCCGGTGATCAGGATGATGCCCATGGCCGCCGCAGCGGCGTGGACGATGACCGGGTCGAAAAACAGATTAGTCGCTCCCATCTCAGCGCACCTCCATGATGACCGAGGTTTCGCCGATACCGGACATCGTGCTCACCTTCGGATAACCCTTCGCTATCTGGCGAATGACGATTTCGCCCTTCTCCGGATTCAGCGAATAAAGCAGCGGTGCGTCGCTCTGGCTGGCCGCCAACGAGACCGCAGCATTGGAAGGAATGCGCGCAACACGCTTGCGGCTGGCCACGTCAAAGGCCCAGATTTCCTTCGAAGGATTCTTGTGCGAGCCTTCGTAGCCTTGCTCGTGCATGTTCACAAACAGCGTCCCGCTGGCCCGATGCATGGCCGTCACCTGCATGCCGCCTGGACGCCAGCCCTGGGTGCGATCCTTCGCCTCCAGCAAGGTCCAGGGCGCAGTGAACGCGGGCTTGTCGCCGGACAAGCTGACCTTGTAGAGGTTGCCGTAATAGGAAACGAAGTAGCGGTCCTCGCCGATCATTTCCGGATGGACGTAGATCGGATCCTTGTCCGGATCGAAAAAGCGGGCGCTGCGTTCGCGGCTGACCGCCTGGCCGGCGTCGTCCAGCGTCACGGTGAGCATGGTGCCATCACCACAAATGGTGGAGAAGCGATGCCCTTTTTCCCAGGCCTGGATGGACCAGCAACCCGGCGTCTGGACTTCCCCGACAAATTTCCGGCTGTGCAGATCGACGATCGTCACCGAAGTGGCCGGCGTCGCATTCTGCACGTACAGGAAGCGACCATCGCTGCTCGGAACCAGCATGCTGCGGTACGCCACGGCCTGAGCCCGCTTGGCCGGAATGTCGATCTCGGCCTTCAGCTCCAGCGTTTCGCTGTCGTGGATTTCGACGACATCGCTACGCTGGCCACGATACAGACGCGGGTAATAGGTCGTCGCCAGATAAATGGCCTTGCCATCTGGCGACACCGTGGTCAGCGCACCGAAACCGGACATCACCATACCCAGGTAGCGCGCGGCACGACCATCGACCACATGCACGCGACCATCGGCCATGTGATTGAACACAAAATCGGTCACATACAGGCGATTGCCATCGGGCGGCGTCAGGTGCTCGACCTTGATTTCTTCTTCCGGCAGTGGTTCCGGCTTGTCTGGCCCGGCGAAAGCCAGCGTTGCTGCCACACTGAGTGGCAGCGCCAGCAGCCAGGGCCGCTTCTTGATTTTTTCCATTTTCTGACCTCGATCGACTCGTTAGGGAGCGTGAGGTCAGTATCCGGCGAGCCCCTTTTCAGGCTGTATCAAGAATCGGAAAAAAAGGGCTCTGGCGCAAACAACCGACGCTTCATCACGAAGCGCGTCCACAACGCCGAGGCAACGGCAACCAGGCCCAGGACGTAGCCGGTAATGACTGTTACCTCGTCCGGGCTACTGGCAATGACATAGAGCATTCCACCGATGCCGATCACCTGGGGCAACGGGAAGAAAGGGGAACGGAATGGCCGCTTCGCCTGCGGATAGCGGCGCCGCAGGACGATCAGATTGATGTGGGCGACGATATAGGCGATCAACCATGACGTCGACGCCGCGATGACCAGGGTCATGATCGTTTCCGGGCGGTCACCCATGAGCAGGATCGGCGCCCCGAAAGCGAGTGTGATCGCCACGATGGCCGCCCAGGGCGAGTCGTAGTGGGGGTGGCGCCATGCCAGGAAGCCTAAGGCCTGGCCATTCTGAGCCATTCCCTGCAGTTGGCGGGAGATACCTGCCAGAACCGCATTGACTAGGCCGAGCGTTGCCGCAACGGCTGTAAACAGAAGCATCGCCGTCCCGATACGCCCGAATGCCATGCGTGCATAGTCGAGATGGGGGAAGGCGCTGCCGGTCAGCAACGCCGGGGGCAGCAGCCGCCTGGCGCCCAGCGAATAGAGGCCGAACAGGAAAGCCAGGGCGGTGATGCCCAGGATCATCGCCCGAGGAATAGCCTTCCCGGGATTCTTCACCTCGCCGATCATCGGGCAGACGAACTCGGCGCCGACCAGGCACCAGAAGAACAGGCCCACTACCATGCCGAAGCTGCCACTGGACATGCTTTGCTCCGCCCCCAGCCCGAGTGGGGCAACCTGCACGTCGCCGGGCACTATCCAGAGCATGGCCAATCCGCTGACCAGGATCAAGCCGACCTTGACGACGGCCGTGCTGTTTTGCAGCGCCGCGAACACGTCGGTTCCCCGGATATTGAGGAAGGCCAGTACGACCAGTAGCGACAAAGCCATGACCTTGGGGGGCAGGTCGATGCCGCCGATCTCGCGCACCACGCTGTCGAACAGCATCAGCTCTGCCGGAACGCCGAAGACATTGACCACCACGTAGCCGGAAAAGGTAGCGAGCAGCGCCGGGAAATTGCCGATGGCGACTTCGGTATAGGTGCTCAGCCCCCCGCTCGACGGCATCATCAGTGACAACTCCGAGAAGGTTAAGGCATAGCTGATGGCCAGCAGGTAGGCGCAGGCGAAAGCAATGCCGATCAGCCACAGGGGCAGCTTGTCGGCCACGCCGACGCCTTGCAGCACACCGACCAGCGCCACCTGCGAAATGGCTATCCCGACGATGACGGCCGCCAGGGTCCCCGCCCCCAGCGTTCGCCGCTGCGCTTGGGAACAGCCTGCCTTGTCTTCATTCATTTCCATCAACCAAGCTCTCCTGGGAAATTCGGGCCATCAGGCTTCGGGCAGCAGAGCGCCGCCATCTACGATAATGGTTTGCCCGGTGATGTAGGAAGCCCCAGGCGAAGCCAGGAAGAGCATCGCCGCAGCGATATCTGCCGGCTCCCCCAGGCGCCCGAGCGGAACGCCCTGGCACAAGGCTGACGTGACATCGCTGCCGCCCAGGTTGTCCTGGGCTGGGGTCCGGATCATTCCTGGCTCCACGCCATTGACCGTCACGCCACGGGCGGCCACTTCCAGCGCGGCGGCGCGGATGAAACCATTAACGCCGGATTTCGATGCGGCGTAGTGGGCCAACCCGGGGTAGGCCACGCGCGGCCCGGTCACCGATGACGTGACCAGCATACGCCCGCCCCCAACGGCCGGGAAGCAGGGCAGCGCCGCCTGCAGCAGCCCGAAAGCGGCGCCGACGTTGATGGCGAAGGTTTTGGCGAGCAGGGCCGGCGTGATCTCGGCAAACGGGGTCAAGGGGAAATAGGCCGCGTTGTGCACCACCACGTCGAGGCCACCATATGCATCGGCAGCTGCTCGGATTATTTCTCCGGGCACGGTTGGATCAGCGAGATCGCAGCACATCGCGGTGGCACTGCCGCCGGCCGCGCGAATCTCCGCGCCGACAGCCTCGGCGCCTTCGCCATTGAGATCGGCGATGACGACCTGCGCCCCGTGGGCAGCGAAAGCCAGCGCGATGCTACGGCCGATGCCGCTGGCGCCACCGGTGACGATGACCGTCCGCCCGGCGAAGTCGAGATCGTGGCGATATGACAAGAGGGATGCGTTCATGTTTTGCCTCTCAACGGGAAAAAGCCAGGGTCGGTACATCGACGGCGGTGGAACCGCCATCGGCGGCCAACACGGCGCCGGTCACGATGGAGGCGGCCGGCGAGGCGAGGAAGGCGCAGACCTCCGCGATTTCGGACGGATCGGCCGGGCGCTGCAAGGGTACGTCGCCAGTTACCAGGGCATATGCCTCGTCAAGCGACAGGCCATGCTGCGCCATCAGCGGCAGCATCTCCTCATCGGCCATCGGCGTGCGAACCCAGCCAGGACAGACCACATTGGAGCGCACGCCCAGCGGGCCGTAATCCCGGGCCAGCGAGCGGGACAGGCCGATCAGGGCGTGCTTGAAGGTGGTGTACCCACAGACCTGCGGACCGGCCGCCAGGGCGGCGATGGAGGCGACGAAAACGATGGCACCGCGCTGCGGGATGAGCAGCGGCAGCGCTTCACGGGCACTGATGAAGGCCGTATTGAGATTGGCATCGAAAGCCTTGCGCCAATCCTCGACGCTGGTCTCCCCGCAGGCGCTCTGACCAAATCCGCCGGCGCTGGCGATCAGCATGTCGAGTCGGCCGTGGCGCTCGGCCACCGTCGCCATGGCCCGCTGCATATCCGTTTCGTTGCTGGCATCGGCGACCAGTGCGAAACCGCCGTTTTGGGCGGCGACGGTCTCCACCAACGCGCTGCGGCGCCCAAGTACACCGACCGTGGCACCCTGCTCCGCCAGCAAGCGGACGCAGGCCTCGCCTATCCCGCTGCCGCCGCCAGTGACCACGGCAACCTTGCCGGCCAGAGGTTTTGTTGAACGATCCATGCGCTTACTCTGCCGGAATGACCGACAACAAGCGAGCGCGGGCGCCAACCGTAAAATTGCGCAGCTTGCCGAAATCGTTGTTTTCGTAGCCGACAATCTTGCCGGTGGTTTTCAGGACGTCGAAGTCGACCATGACGATGCCCAGAGTCGGCACGATCTTCTCCCGCCAGACGAACAGATAGAGGTTGTCGGCGATCTTGTAGTAGTGGCAGGCATCGGTATCGGCCAACCCCTTTTCCGACCCGGCCAAACAACGCCAGGCATAGTAGTGGTCGTTCAGGTAAATGTGCTCGTACTTCTCGAACGGGCTGTAGATGTATTCGACGCGCTTGCCAAGAAGATCGTGCGTCACTTCCGGCACGGGCAGATCAGGCGTCAGGGGGATATCGATGCTGCCGCGCAGGAAGGTGGCATTCACCGCCGTCAGCTCCTTGCCTTGCGCAATGCGGGTGATGAACGGGGTCATGGACTCTTCGGCAGTCGGCAACTGGCCGATCACGGCGATGAAGGTGCGGCGCTTCAGGTCAAGGACCAGTGACACGCTGGTGGCGCGCTCTCCGCTCTTGATGAAATCGACGAAATAGATATCGTCACGGGGACGGGTGGCGACGTAGCGTTCTTCGCCCTGGCGAGACTCGCCTTCCCCTTCTGTCATCCGCCAAGTCAGGCGTTCGCTGTCGGCAAATGCGTGTTCGATGACCCAACCGTTTTCAAAGTGGAGATTGAAGGTGCGCCCGGCCAGGTCGGCAACCGGCGGCAGGCAGTTGTTTTCGGGCAGGAAGGCGTCGCCGAGGGCGCCGACGGGGATCCATTCAGGAGCAGTCATGGTGTTCGTTTCCAGAAAAAGTGAAGGAGACCTCACTATTCCCCAAGCCGGGACCGACGAAAATCGACCGGAAGTATGAGAGGCTTGCCCCTCGTCGGCAGCGTAAAGTGAGCCCCTTACCCTGAGTCACGCCATGAACAATGAAAAAATGACCAACGATCCGGCTGTCAGCGAAAAGCTGCTCTCCCGCTTCGCCCATGCCTTCGGGAGCAGCGCGGGGGCACTACTCTCCAGCACCGGCTGGGTAACCTACGTCGTCGGGCCGGAGTTGCGCATCAAGCACTTCCTGGCCCGCGACACGGAAGGTGCCGAGCAGGACGATTACGAACAGCATTTCGCCGACCTCGACCCGCTGGCGCCCATGCACTGCCTTGCGCAGGGGCGTTGGGTAGTCGGACTGCGCCAGATGTTCTCGCGGCGCTCGACGGAACATGCCGAATACCAGTCGGCCTTCCTGGACCGGCACGCCATCGTCGACGCCCTGGAGATATTCCTGAAATCCGATGCCGACCTCATCCTCGGCTGCTCCCTGTTGCGCCATGGCGATGCACCACGGTTCTCCCGGCGCGACCTGGTGAAAGCAGAAGCCCTGAAGACGCTCGGCGATTTTGCGTTGTCGCAAACCTTTCCCCAGCGCCAGGCCAGCGTGAAGATTATCGGCGAACGCTTTCCCGCGCTGACGGCACGCGAGGCGACGCTGGTCCAGCTGGTTGTTGCCGGACTGAGCAACAAGCAGCTCTGCCGGGAACTGGTCATATCCCTGCCGACCGTCAAAACGCATCTGCTCAGCGTATTCCGCAAGATGAACGTGGCCAGCCGCACCGAATTGGCCGCCAAGGTACTCGGCTATCGGGGGCAGGAAAGCGGTTGAGGCGTTAGCGGGAAGCTGACTCCGGCGCCCAGACCGGCGCGGGAGCCGGGCAGTCCATCGCGCCTGGGCGCAGCGCCTCTACGAAACGTGGATACAGGGCGTCTGCGACGGCAGCTCGCCGAACAGTTTGCGGTAATCTTGGGCCAGTTGCGACAGATGCCAGAAACCCCAGCGGGCGGCAACGTCGCCAATCGATTCACGCTGCGGCTCGCGCACCTTGAGCGCACGGCGGAAGGCATTGAGACGAATGGCCTTGAGGTAATGTTGCGGAGAGATACCGAAGACTTCCTGCGTCGCATTTTGCAGCGTGCGGCGAGTGACGCCGATTTCTTCGCAAATATCGGTAATGCTCAGCGCAGACTCGGGCGAAGCATCGAGCAGCGAACGAAAACGGCGGACAATACGTTCGCGATTCGGGCATACGGCATGCGATTCTGGCGCACGCGATGCCCGCAGAAGATCGATCAGGACGCCATAGAACTCTTCTTCCAATTGGCGCAGGTTACTGGGAATCATCAGGTGCTCGGCGGCGACCTGGCCGCAATCGTACACGCGGCGCAGGAAATCGGTCAGCTGCCGAGTGTTGGACGGGCCGATGGTCTTGCAGGAACGGCGCAGCTCGAGTTCCAGTTCGTGCTGGTCAAAACCCGGATCGTCGAAATTAGCGGCCAGATCGCGCGGCGAGAACACAGCCGCAATCAGGTCGAAGCATTCTGGCGTGCGAATTTCGAATTCGCTACCCGGCTCGAGAATGGCCGCCGTATGCGTCGCCATCAGCTCACCGCAATGGAAGCCGCTATCGCCCGTCGTCATCAGGGTGCCGATGGCAAACACGCCATCCGGCGTGCAGCCCTTCTGCAACAGAACACGGTTGCTCGTCTCGCGAATCAGTGTGAAGGAGGGAAAGGCCATCTCCTGCAATGAACCACTGAAACAGCCGCCAGACAATTGATCGTATCGCTGCTCCCAGTTCTTGTAGATCAGCGCGCCCGCCTGGGCATCGACATCGACGTTTTGCAGAACACGGGAAACGACACGGCCATGATCGATGACGGATTTAAAAAGCTGGTTCATCAAAGTTCTCCGAAAGAGGCGAGTCACGACCGCAACTTATTCGCTAATATATTAGCGTAAAGTACACAATAGTCAACGAGTTCCACAAAACGTAACTACGTAACCATGTTTGACTCACGCTGTTTGAGTGGCGTTAACGCAAGCCCCGTGCCGACCATCGCCTCCAATTCACAACAACCGTAAGGCATTGATTATTAGGCCTGCGCATGCAATTGCCCCACCAACGGCTGCGGCCATCAGCGCTCTGGCGCACCACCTGGGCGCGCTGATGCCCCCTTTCGGGTCAGGGCATCCGGACAACGCCCCGACAAATCGCTGCCCTTTCAGGCAAAAAAAAGGCCGCGAAATTCGCGGCCGGAAAGTACGCACTCAGGTTGCGTAGTGGTGTCGAGAAATTCTAGACCCGCTTGAACAGTGGGCTGCGTACTTGCTGGGCATCGGCGGCCGAGAAGAACTTCTCGGTGTAGATGTCACGTTCGAACAGGCGCCCCTGCATGAGGGTGGTGATACAGGCATCGATCATGATCGGCGGGCCGCAGAGATAGGCTTTGTTGCCGCGAAAATCATTGTCGAAGTGCGCCTTGGCCGCTTCGTGCACGAAACCGCGAAAGCCTGTCCAGCCGCTATCGGCCGGCTCGTCGTTGAGGGCCGGAACGTAGGTGAAGTTCGGATGTTTCGCTGCCAGATCGACGAACTCCTGGTGGTAATAAAGCTCGGCCTGATTGCGCGCACCGTAGACCAGCGTGATCGGCAGTTCGCTGCCCTCTTCGAGCAGGTCGAGCAGCATCGAACGCGGGCTGGACAGGCCGGAGCCGCCGGCCATGAATAGCGATGGCACGTTCGCCGACTTGTGCACGAAGAAACGACCGTAGGGGCCGGATACCGTTATTTTGTCGCCGACCTTGAGTTCATTGTGAATCCAGGTGGTACCAGCGCCGCCGGGAACGATGCGGATGTTGAGTTCGATCTCGTTGCCGGTCGACGGCGAATTGGCCAGCGAAAAGGCACGATGGCCGAGATCGTTCGGCAGGTTCATGTTGACGTACTGGCCGGCCTGGAAGTCGAGCACTTCGTTGTTGTCGAGCTTGAGCCAGATGCCCTTGATGGTCGGCGTCAGGTTCTCGATGCGGCTGACCACGCCAGGGAAGTCACGCACCGGAATATCGCGCGCATCTTCGTCGGTCTCCATCTCGACTTCGATGGTCATGTCGGATTCGAGCTTGGCGCAGCAGGCCAGCGCCAGCCCTTCCTCGCGCTCGAAATCCATCAGGGCAAAGCTGGAGGAATTGCCGTGGTCGACTTCGCCATCAGTGATGCACACCTTGCAGGTGGCGCAATAGCCCTGACCACAGGCGTGCGGCAGGTAGATGCCGGCGCGCAGCGCGGCGTCAAGAATGGTCTGGCCGTCCTCGACCTCGATGGTCCGGCCGAGCGGCTCGATGCTTAGTTCGTAGCTCATATTTTTATCTCCGCGGGGTGAAACCGGGCTACCGCGCGGATTCCCCGCGCGGCGCACCGTTTGTTTTTAGTAGCCGGTACCGGCAATGCCGTCGAGGCCCGGCGTGCGGAAACGGATCAGGTCCTTGTGGCCGATGCCGTTTTCCTTGAGGCTCTTGTTGCGGTCCGGCGTGAAGGGCGTGTTGCCGTTCTGCCAGACCACCGTGTTCCAGTCGATCTGCTTCCAGTCCGGGTGGTAGCTGAAGCAGTCGGTCATGTACTGGTCGATGATCACCGAGAACGGCGTTTCCGGCGGCAGGGCGAGCACAAAGGGACGCGAGAACATGCGGTGACGTTCCCAGTTCACGTAGAGAAGTTGCTTGCCTTTGTAATTTTCGACCGCGTCGCGTGACTTGACGTCGTACGGGGCGAGGGTTTTCAACATCGTCATGGCTGTCTCCTTAATTCTTCGTAGCCTGCTCGCGCCATTGCGCGAAGTTCTTCTGGTCTTCGGAGCCGTTGAAGTCGCCGAGGGCGCGCTTGTCGAGCTTCCAGTAGTCGAGCATGTTCTGGCCCGGCTTGAAGTCCGGCACATTGACGTCTGTGCCATCCGGCTCGCAATTGCCCTGCAGCACCTGGTGCGAGGAAATGAAGGTCTGGACGTACTTTTCCGGCTCGTTGTCGAAGATTTCCTTGCAGTGATCGGAACAGGTGTGGAACTTCTCCCCGTTGTAGATCGACTCGCGGAAGCACATTTCCATCGGGTCGCCCGGCTCGTTGAACTTCATGGTGCTGACGCAGACCTGGCAGTTCATCGGCGCCGTCTTGTTGTTGAAACGGTTGCCGGCCTTTTCCTGCTGGTCGAGGTACTCGAGCACCGGACGGTAGTACTGGTCGAAGGTGTTGGGGTACTTCTCGGACAGCCAGTCCATTTCGTCCGGCGTCGGAATCCAGGTGTGAAACGGCGTGGCTTCCGGCTTCATGTAGAAACCGATCCACGACTGGTGCGAGACGTGTTCCTTTTCCTCGATGGTCTGGCTGAAGCACTTGGGAATGGTGATGCCGTAGCGAGCGAGGTCCTTGAACAGCGAGCCGCCGTTGTCCTCGACGTACATTTCCCAGGCTTCCTTGAAGCTCATGATGCGCTTCGGGAGCATGTAATCCATCATCATGCCGACCGAGGCCAGCTTGCGCGTGCCGCGCCAGGTCCATTTGTCGATCCAGCGCTGGACGATGGGCAGGTTGTCCGGGTCTTGTTCGAGCATGAACTTGATGCACTCAAGGCCGAGCGTCATGTGGCGCGCTTCGTCGGACTGGGCCGAGAAGCCGACGGTCATCGCCGCCATGTCGCCGTTGTAGGCGGCGCCGGAAATGAACGGGACGAAGAGGATGTTGGTCAGCACGTATTCGAAGGCGAAGCCGATGGCGACCATGAACTCGAAGGGGCCGGCGGTGATGGCGTCGTCAAAGAATGACTTGCCGTCGGACAGGTACCACATGCGCGACTGCTGGTGGGCGAACTCGTCCATCCCGTTGTAGTACTTGTTGTAGTTCGAGATCGAGTGGATCTGCGTCTGGAAGTGACGGTACTCATCGACAGCCTGCATCTGGCAGGCGACGCGCGGACCGGCGCCGTTCATCTGGCGGCCCATCATCGAGAAGCCGCGGGCGGCCATCAGTTCGAGCGGCGGCGTCGAGCCGAGGAAGAGCTTGAGGACGTTGATGTAGCGGGCATCGGTGACCGACAGGTGGCCGTTGTTCTGGTTGAAGCCGTCGAGGATGGCGTACAGCTTGCGCTCCTTCTCGGACTGGTACTTCCAGTAGGCGTCCATGGTCAGGCGGAACGGATCTTCCCACTTGTCCCAGTCGTGAATCTTGATGCCTTCGTAGGTGGTCTGCGGGAAGACGTCTTCCATCTTGTGGAAGGTGGTATCCCAGGCCAGATCGCGGGTCATCAGGCTGTAGCGCTCTTTGAGGCCGAGCTTCTTGGCAACTTTCATATCCATGGTGTTTGCTCCTAGTCGGCGGGAATCAGGAATTCCAGCTCAGGGTGAATTCGTCGTCGGTCTCGTCGAGGTGACCGGAGATGGTGATCAGGTGCAGTTGCAGTTCCTGCAGATCGAAGCTGCGGCCGATCTTCTCCTCGACGGTTTCGCGCTTGATGACGAGGCGGTTCGGCACGTCGATCTTTACCATCGACGGCTGATCGACAACCATGGCGCCCGGGTTGTCTTCGATGATGGCCTCGACGATGCAGCGGGATTCGTCGTTCTTCTGGAATGCGATAAATGCGTTGGACATGCGGCTTCCTTTACAGGGCGATACCGGCCTTGGCGGCGCGGGCATTCAGGTTTTGGACCAGTTCGTCCATGACGGCATCCGCTTCGGCGCCGAAGGCCAGCGCAGCGACCGGCTTCAGGGCGACAACCGCACGGTCGCGCCAGTGCTTGATCCAGGCAGCGAGTTGCGCCTTGTTGTCGGCGTTATCGGCGCCGGCCACCTTGAGCACGGAATCCATCCACTTCGTGGTTTCGCCGTACCACTCGCGCTGGAAGCGGGTCAGCATCGAGAAGACCGGGCCGTAGGCGGCGTTGAGCTTCTCGTTGAAGCGTTCGTAGATGAGCGGATAGAGCAGGCCTTCGAGCGCGAAGTCCTGGGCGACGAGCACCTCGAACCAGTCCTTTTCGACCATGAGGTCCTCGACGTAGCGGCGCAGCTCGTGCCACTCGGCACCGTTGAGCCAGGCGGCCTTGGCATCAGCCAGGGAATCAAGATCGTTGAAAGCCATGCCGAGACGGGTCACGTACTGGGCGACGCCGAGCTGATCCATCGAGGCGTAGCAGGCCGCCTGCGAGATGGCGATGCCGTAGCCGTAGGAGGAAACATAGGCTTTGTTCAGGTTCGAGCCCCAGGCGACATGGCGCAGCGGCAGGAAAACCTTGAGCGCCTCGTCCTTGCCGGCCGCCGGATAGGCAGCGGCCAGACCCATTTCATCGACCAGATCGAAATCGCCTTCGGCAATTTCCTGCATCCGGCCGCGCGCCAGCGTCCAGGCGCCGTAGTAATACTGGCGCGGATCTTTCAACGCATACCAGTCCTTCATGGTGATCTTCGTGCGCGTCTGATCGAAGATGTCGTACTGCGGTTCCCAGGTCGGACGATAGTGGAAGTTCTCCACCGGCTGCAGGTCCATGGTGGCTTCGATGTAGCGCGAAGCCGGCTTGTCGGCGCCCATGCGGCGGGCCAGGTGGCCAAAGGTCTGGCGCAGCGGTGTGATGCTGACCGTCCTCAAATCTATTGCCATGCTTGTCTCCTTAAAAATCGGTGGTTTCCACGGTCAACCGGGAAAAATGGCCAAAATTGAAATGTCTAGCGGAAACGCTGGTGCGTTGCCTGATGGAGGTTCCAGTGAAAATCGGCGTCGGATGCATTGGCATCGGGCGGGGCTGCTTTTTCGGAGGTCAACAATTCGACCTGATTAGCGGCACAGAATTCGTCGAAAGCCGCCTTGGGCATGACCAGTTCGGCCGCGACATCGGGATCACCAACGGCGAATTCGAATTCGATCAGGCCGTTGGGCAGGGTGCGCATGACGCGAACGAACTTGCGCGTGATGTCGAAATTGCTTTCTGCCATGTCGTCTCACTCCTTTTTTGGCGCATTCAATGCCGCGCTCTGATGAGACGTATTAAGCCATTTGCTAAGATGTTAATGAATGGACGTTTAGGGAAATGACTTGTACTTTTCGTAACCTGATCAAGCTTGGCCGCTCAGACGGAACTGACTGGGCGGCGTCCCCGTGCGCTTGGCGAAAAAGCGCGAGAAGTAGGCGGGGTCGACAAAGCCAAGTTGGTAGCTGATTTCACTGACCGGCACCGCGGAATAGCGCAGCAGGCGCCGCGCCTCCTGGACCAGGCGTTCGTGCACCACCTCCTTGGACGGCAGGTTGGCCATGCGCCGGCAAATGTCGTTGAGCCGCGCCTCGGTCACCGACAGGCGACCGGCATATTCAGTCAGGGTCAAGTGGTCGCGGAAATGTGCCTCGACCAGATCGCAGAAGCTCAGAAAAAGTCGTAAGTCCTCACTTCGCTCAGAACGCTGAGCCGCCAGCGGTTCTCGGGCCAACAGCAAGCGGCTCAGATGGATAAAAGCGCATTCGCCGAGCGCCAGCAACAGGGCTGAATGCCCCTTGGCATCCTTGTCGAATTCACCTTGCAGCAATTCGATCGTTTGCAGCAGCGCGGCAAAATCAGCGGCACTCCCGGCCGGCAGGCTGCTCAGCTCAAAAAAGACCGGCTCGCGCAGCAGCGCATCTGGCCACTGCCCCGGCATTTCGCGATACCAGCTGCGCACCACCTCCTGACGCACGGTCAGCACATGGCCGTCAGTATCCTCTTCGGAATAAAAGGAGTGCGGAATGGTCGGCGGCGTAAAAATCAGCAGCGGAGCATCGCCGCCATAAACCTGTCCATCGAGGCTCAGGCGAACGCTGCCGCGTACCAACAAGTGAATCTGATAAAAGCAGTAGTGACGATGCGGCGGCGTATTGCGGCCGAAAAAGTCCGCCAGGCGACCAAAGGTTTCATAATGGATTTCACATTCCGGATCGCGCTGGTCGTACACCCGCCCGATATGGATGTCCGGTATGGCCTGAAGCGGCGCTGAGCTCATTCCACGTTCCAATCCAGTTCTCTCAAGATAAGACCAGCCCCCGATCCGAAGCGTTCCGATTCAATCACTAACATATTAGCCAGTCAACTGGTATCATTTCGGCATGTATTCCTGTTGAATGCACTCAAACCACCTCCAGAGAGCGTCTGTTCATGTCGCGCAAGCTAGCTTACCGAAACCTGCCGCAACTTTTCCTGAAAGCCCGGGAAGAATTGCTCTGCCACTTTCGCCCGATAATCTCGCACTTCGGCCTGACCGAACAGCAGTGGCGAATTCTGCGCACGCTGAGCGAAACGGAGCAACTCGAGCCGCGGGAAATCTGCGAGATTTGCCACATCCTGAGCCCGAGCATGACCGGCGTCCTGTCGCGCATGGAAGAAATGAACCTGGTCACCCGCGAGCGTATGCCGGAAGACCAGCGCCGGGTCATCGTCCGCCTCACGCCGAAGAGCGAGCAACTGGTGTCGGAGCTCGGCCCGCTCATCGTCGAGCAATACAAGGTCATCGAAAAGGCGTTTGGCGCGGAGCTCATCAAGGAACTCTACGAGGTCATGGACCGCGTCATCGCCGCCGAGCGCGGCCCGATTCCCCGGGTTGCGCTACCCCCCAAGAAGGATTGGTCAGCGCTCTGATCGGCGAAGCAACCGACGATTTACGACAGGCGAACGTTGAGTTCGTCAATGACACCTGCCCAGTCCGCATCCTCCATGATTTCTTCCTTCAGGAAAGCGCGCTGAGCAGCCGTCCAGAATGGCGCGCGATAAAGCGCGACGCCATGCGCCAGCGGGCGATGGCTGGCAATGAAACCATCAATCGCCACGGGGTCGTCCGGCAATCCCAGTTGGGCAAACAGATTGTCCATCGTGTGCAGGCTGGCATTCATGTCAATTCCTTTCCCGACTGTCTGCGTGGAATACGCGTATCGGTTCGATGAAAAGAGAGCCAAACAGTTCCGGAAGAAAGCGGTTAGACCTAGATCAGAATGTAGCGATGACAGCGAGACTCGCTGGCCAGTGCATCCATGGCATCCTGAACAGACATCTGGACCAGACTGACCACCCAGTGGCGTCGGTCGGCGCAACGCATCACCGGCAACTCTTTTCTGCCTTGCCATGGGTCGGTGACGGCAATATTGCTCGGCCCCAGGCTCAGGTGATTTTCGGGCGTTTCCAGCCAGGCCACCAAACCTTTCAGCAAATTGTCGGGCTGCAATTCCCGCTCAGCCAGTACAAACTCCGGTGCCTGACCATCCTTGGCAGTTGACACGTTCACGCCATTTTCAATATTCCACTCCGTTTTGAGGAGGCGCCCCCGGTTCCGCAGAATTTCAACATGCTCACGGAACTGGCCAAGCAGACGATGCAGACACGAGTTGCGCAGACTTTCCCGGCAATATTCTTCGCTGTAGCCAATACTGCGGATGGTGTGATCGGCAAACTGCAGGTCCAACTCACCGTCTCGCGCCGACCGCTCACGAAAGCCCAGGAGCCCGAAGAACTCGAGCTTGCCTTCCCTGGCCAGTGGCGGCAAAAAATCCCGTATCTCGATGCTTCTACCCAGCGCCGCCTGGACATCCTCCGGCCCGGCAAAAACCGTCGAAAAAAATGGATTGTTCCCCGGATCGCTGACCGAAACTTCAAACGGTCCCGGAATGGCCATGACCTGCTGATGGTAGTACCCCTCAGCCGCATGCAGGGCCTGCGTCAGGATCGGCTCGAAATTGTTCGCCCCGGTAATCGACTCGCCCAAGGCCGCAACCACCTTCTCGACAAACCGGTGAGTCGGCGACAACGCACGCGGGCCACGAACAAGCCCATTCAGCTTATTGAAAAACATCGGCACGCCCCCTGCAATTAGACCAATGGAATATTACCCCTAAATTCAAAATGGGTAATGCAATTGGGCATAGCCTCAAACAAAGAACGCCAGGATCCCCCCAACTCACTCAACAGGCTCTCGCCATGCAGGTATGATTCGAAGAACTTGCCCAGGCAGCCGAGAGATAAATTGATGGGAAAAATTCAGCGGGCGTCCAAACAATCCCAGAAAACAAAAAAGCCATTCCGAAGAATGGCTTAACTGTTTTATTTTACTGGTGCCCCCGAACGGAATCGAACCGCTACCTGATGATTACAAATCAACTGCACGACCTTCATGCTACGGGGGCCCAAGTGATGGGGCGCGATTATAGCTTGAACATTCAAATTTCGACATGAGCACACTCACCAATCCCTTCGAAATCGCCCGGGAAACCCTGCGCCTGCTCGCCGCACGCCGCATTCCGCCATCGCCGGAGAATTACCAGACGCTCTATCATGAGATCGCCGGCACCAAGCCGGCCGGCGCTTCGTTTCCGGAATCGCAATTGCGCTCACTCGCGGCCGCCCTGCCCAAGGCCTCGCCCGACCAGTTGCGCCTGGCCCGCCAGCTCGACGAGGCAGTCAAGTTGGCCAGCTGGGATGACTACAAGAAGTACCTGGGCGATTTCGTAGCCGGACTTGCCGAATCGCAAAAACTAGCCTGGTCAGAGGTGATAGCGGATCTCCTGCGCCAGTGGGACGCCAAACACCCGGGCCTGACCTCCGCCCGCAAACGTGAGTCGCTGGAACACGTGCTGACGAGCAACGCCGCCAATCCCGACTCGCTGTTCACCCGCTTGCAAAGCCTGCTGCGCTCGTGGGGACAAGGCAGGGAATCCGAGGTAGCCAACCCTGCCGAAGCGAGCAATGTCGAAATCAGCCCAAATTCCGGGTTGACCGTGGCAACCGCCGATCTGCTACCCGAACTGCGCGAATTGTTTGCCTTTACGCTCGAAACGGCGATGGCCACTCAGCTGATCGAAAGTCCGCAGCTGTCGACAGACGCCAAGGCCCTGGCTAAGGACATCCGCAGCGCCATCTCCCCGTTGCAGCTGCAGGAATTCCTTGTTCGCCTGAAACGCTTTGCTTTCAAGCTCGAACTGCTCGCCGAAGACCAGACCGAACTCCGCCACAGCCTCCTCGGCCTGCTCCGCCTGCTCGTCGGCAACATCACCGAGCTTGTTCTCGATGACCACTGGCTGCACGGACAGATCGAGGTCGTCCGGGAAATTATCGACAAACCCCTGTCGCAACGCGCCCTCGATGATGCCGAACGACGCCTGAAAGAAGTCCTCTACAAGCAAAGCCAGCTCAAGGCCAGCCTGTCGGAAGCACGGGATGCGATCAAGAGCATGCTGGCCGGCTTCGTCGATCACCTCGCCGACTTCGCCGATGCAACCTCCGACTATCACGACAAAATTGAAAGCTGCGCCGGGAAAATCAGTTCCGCCACCGACATCTCCGAGCTGGAAAGCGTGCTGGGTGAAGTCATGCGCGAAACCAGGACAATCCAGATCAACGCCCAGCGCTCACGCGACGAACTACGCTCAACCCAGAAAAAGGTGCAGGAGTCAGAAGCGCGCATCAGTGAACTTGAACGAGAGCTCGAAACCACCAGCGACCTCGTCCGCCACGACCAACTCACCGGTGTCCTCAACCGCCGCGGCCTGGAAGAAATTTTCACCAAGGAAGCCGCCCGGGCGACACGCCACGAAACCTCGCTGTGCGTAGCGTTGATCGACATCGACAATTTCAAGAAACTGAACGACTCGATGGGTCACGACACCGGCGACGAAGCCCTCATCCACCTCGCCACCATCTGCCGCGAAACCCTGCGCCCGCAAGACACTGTCGCCCGTTTTGGCGGCGAAGAATTCATCATCCTGCTACCGGACACGCCACTAAACGACGCCGCCAGCGCCCTCACTCGCCTCCAGCGCGAACTGACCAAAAAGTTCTTCCTGCATGGCAACGACAAAGTACTGATCACATTCAGCGCCGGTGTAACCCAATTGCGCCCGGAAGACACGCAAACCACAGTCATCAAACGGGCCGACGAAGCGATGTACAAAGCCAAACAAAGCGGCAAGAACCGCGTCGTCACGGTTGAAAACCAAGCCTCGTAGCCACCCATTGACCGCTTGCCACGGTCAACCGCAAAAAACACCAAAAATATCTCTAAAGTTTTTTCTGTCAGTTCCGTAAATTGAATCAACGGTGGAACAAATTGATCGCTCCACCCAGATTTAAAGCGGCTGGCACCCAGTGCTGGCCAACAGATCAACTGATCCAAGGAGATACAAAATGGCCCAAACAATCAACACCAACATCTCGTCGCTAAATGCTCAACGCAACCTGAATACCTCGCAAAGTTCGCTGGCGACCTCTCTGCAACGCCTCTCCACCGGTCTGCGCATCAACAGCGCAAAAGACGACGCGGCAGGTATGGCCATCTCGTCTCGGATGACGTCGCAAATCAATGGCATGAACCAAGCTGCCAGAAATGCAAATGACGCCATCTCTCTGGCACAAACGGCTGAAGGCGATCAAACCCAAATTTCCAATAACCTGCAACGCATCCGCGAATTGGCTGTTCAGGCATCGAATGCCAGCAACAGCGCCTCAGACCGCCAGGCTCTTAACTCTGAAGTATCGTCGCTCATTGCTGAAATTGACCGTGTGGCAACGACCTCCGCTTTCAACGGCGTGAAACTACTGAATGGCAGCTTTACCAACCAATCATTCCAAGTTGGCGCCAACGCAGGAGAGACGATCACCGTCGGCAATCTGAGTAGCGCCCGAGCCACAGACCTTGGTGGATACAAGGTCACTACGGCAACCGCTGTCGATAATAGCGCCATTGCCGCAGGTGATCTGACGGTAAATAGCGTTGCCGTTGGCGCCTCAGTTGCTGGTGCAGGCGCAGGACAAACCGCAATTTCGGCGTGGGCTAAGGCAGCCGCAATCAACTCGGCCAATGCTGGCGTATATGCCACTGCCAGCACCACAGTGGCTGGTGCTGCAGGCACTGCAGCTACCGCGGGCGACATTGTTGCCGTAAGCATTAATGGATTCGACACTGCTTTGGTTACCGATACTGGCACCTTAGCTACAGACAAAGCCTCCATGGTCAATGCAATCAACGACATTAGCGACAAGACTGGCGTAACAGCCGCCATTGTTTCAGGCAACATTGACTTGACGGCTGCCGACGGACGCGCCATTGCCGTTGCTCTTTCATCAAACGGTGCTGTTACCGGTGCGCTTGCTGACGTAGGCCTTGCTGCCGCCACCACTCAAGGCACGCTAACGCTGGTCTCTGCATCCCCGACGATCACTATTGGCGGCACCAACGGAACAGGACGGACCGGATTGTCTGCTTCGAACGTCGGCACATTGAATGCAATTTCTGCAATCGACATCAGCACCGCTAGCGGCGCGCAAAGCTCACTGAGCATGGTTGACGCTGCCCTCCAGCAACTCAACAGCTCCCGTGCCAACCTCGGTGCTTTGCAGAACCGATTCAGCGCTGTGGTCACGAGCCTTCAGACTGCTTCTGAAAATATCTCCGCGTCCCGTAGCCGTATTCAGGATGCCGACTTCGCCTCTGAAACAGCCAATCTGACCCGTTCGCAGATTCTGCAACAAGCCGGTACCGCCATGCTGGCCCAGGCCAATGCCCTGCCGCAGAACGTACTGACCCTGCTGCGCGGCTAATCCTGACTCAAGCCTGGCCACGCGCCCGGCTTAAACGAACCGGGCGCGGTGGCGGAAACGCCCCGCGCCCTTCGCCCGTAAATCAAGGAGTTGGCAATGAACATCTCTTCCATCAACAGTCTGCCCGGCGCCACCGCTCGCCCCGTCGCTGCCGAAACACCAGCCGTCGAGGTTCGTCAGGCACGCGCAGCACAGGCCAGCAGCGCCTCCAGCGTTCAGACCGAGCAGGCACCAAGTCAGACACAAAAAGCCGAAGCGAGCCGCCAGGAGCTTGAAGATGCCGTCAAGCAGGTCAACGACTTCCTGAAACCGATCAACAATTCGATTCAGTTCAATCTGGATGACGAAACCGGCAAGACTATCGTCAAGGTAATTGATTTGGCTACCAAGGACGTGATCCGTCAGTTTCCCTCCGAGGAAATGCTGGGCATTGCCAAAGCCATCGACAAGATGAAGGGTTTGCTGGTGCAGCAAAAGGCGTAAACTAGCGCCAACGTTAAACGTGGAGGCTCATCATGGCCGTTTCTTCTCTCGGTGTTGGCTCGGGGCTTGACCTCAATGGCCTGCTCACCAGCCTGATGCAGGCAGAGCAACAACCTTTAATTGCTCTGCAAACGAAAGAAGCCTCCTATCAGGCACGAATTTCAGCGCTGGGCTCGCTCAAGGGCGCCCTGTCATCACTGCAAACAGCTGCCCAGGGTTTTATTCCCGCTACCGGGCAAACCGCCCTCAACAAATACGCCAGCTTTTCGGCCAGTGTGGCCGACACGACCATCGCATCAGCCACCGCCTCAACCGGTGCAGTTGCAGGTGTTTACAGTCTTGAAGTTAGCGCCTTGGCCAGCGCGCACCGATTAACCAGTCCAGATTCGACCAACATAGCGGGCACGGCAGCGCTGGCGGCAGGACTGGCGACAGGCGGCACGCTAAAAATCGAACTGGGGGCACTGACAGGCACCAGCCCGGCCCTAGCTTTTGCCGCCGATGCGACTCGTGAATTGAATGTCACGGTAGCCGCCGGCGCTACGCTGGAAAACGTGCGCGATGCCATCAACAAAGCAGCCACCGATGGCCGGGTCAGCGCAACCATTGTTAATGGCACGAATGGCAAACAACTGGTGCTTTCCAGCACCAAGACAGGCACTGCCAACGTCATGAAACTTTCCGGAATTGGCGGGCTGGATTTCAACCCCTCCGGCGCAGGCTCCGGTACGCTTTCACAGGCAGCCGCCAATGGCGGGCAGGCTGCAGCGAATGCTGCCTTCAAGCTAAACGGGATTGCCGCCACCAGTAGCACCAATGTCGTCACAGGGATACTGGATGGCGTAACCCTGACACTGGCCAAAACGAATGTCGGGACCCCCACCAGCCTGACGGTAACCAAGGACAGCACAACCTCTTTAACGTCAGCAATCAATAGCTTCGTCAAAGCCTATAACGATTCAGCCAAGTCGATGAAAGACCTTGGCTACTATGATGCGGGCACTAAGAAGGCGGGAGCGCTCCAAGGTGACAGCACCTTACGTGGCGCGCAGAATCAGGTCAGAACGCTGCTCCAAACAACAGCTGGTGGAAGCTCTGCGTACCAGACGCTCACAGATATTGGCGTTTCGCTGCAAAAAGACGGCTCTCTCAAGCTCGACACAACCAAGCTCAATGCAGCCGTTGCAGCCGACTACGCTGGCGTAACCGATCTCGTATCGAGTCTCGGTAGCCGCTTCAAGAACGGCTTGGAAGGCTTGGTCGGCTCCTCCGGCAACATTACAGCCGCGACCGATAGCACCAACCGATTGATCAAGGACATCGGCAAGCGTCAGACAGCCTTGGCTGATCGTCTAACCCAAGTGGAGGCCCGCTATCGCAAACAGTTCGCCGCCTTGGATACGCTGGTTGCCAGCATGAACAAGACGAGTTCGTATCTAACCCAGCAGCTAGCCAACCTGCCCGGCGCAGCTTGAAATTAAAGGATAAAAATAATGTTCGGGATGATGCGTAGCCCCGCAGAGAGTTATGCCAAGGTGGGAGTCGATGCAGCTGTCGAGACTGCTGACCCGCACCGTCTGGTCTTGATGTTGTTTGACGGTGCCTTGGCTGCGGTTTCCCTGGCCCGCATTCAAATGCAGGGTGGCCAAATCCCCGAAAAAGGGGCCGCTATATCGAAGGCTATCGACCTGATCACGAACGGCCTGCGCGCCAGCCTGGATATGGAAGCCGGCGGTGAATTGGCTGAGCGCCTTGCGGCTCTGTATGAATACATGGCGCAGCGCCTGTTGTTCGCAAACCTGAAAAACAATGTTGCCGCGCTCGATGAAGTGTCCGAGTTGTTAGGCAGCCTGCGCGAAGCCTGGGCGCAAATTACGCCCGGCGAACAGGCTGCGGCGTAATCCATGAGCGTGGCTGGTTACACCACCTTGCTGGAGCTTTCCCGGCAAATGCTTGAACAGGCCAAACAGCAGGCGTGGGAACCGCTCGCTATGGCGCAGGAACAACGCGCCACACTCATCGCCCGATTAAGCTTGGCAAACCAAGCCATGACGCCTGCCGAGCAGGCTTCTGTGGCGCAAATCATTCGGGAAATTCAAGGCCTGGATCGGGAGGTTATGGAGTACGTAACCCCCTGGCGCGAGGATGTGGCAAAGCTGTTGTCCCGCCTTGCTCCTTTGTCGTAATCACCCAGGATGATTCCGCCCGACGTTGCCAGCAGTTTGCGCCTGGTCTTGCCCGATACCGGGGCGCTCCAGTCCCAGCAAACAGCCCCTGTCCCGGCCGCACAGCGCGTTGCCGATGTACTCAGCAACGCCGTTCCCGGCCAGCGCATACTGGCCGAAGTTCAGGCCATGCTGCCGAACGGCACATACCGTGCCGTCGTCGCCCAACGCGAAATCACACTGGCGCTGCCTTTTTCAGCAAAAGCCGGCGACACCCTCGAACTTGAAGTTGCGGAGAGCGATGGCAAGCTTATTCTTGCCTTCATAGCCAATCGCTCTTCGGGAAAAGCAGCCACCAGCCCCCCCGAATCGGTCAGCACCTCCTTGAGCACCGCGGGCAAAGTCATCGGCAATTTGCTGACACCGCTGGAAGGGGAAGGAAAACAGGCGGCACCCGCCGCACTTAATCGCAGCCAGCCGCTGGTCGAAGTGATGCCCCAATCCGCGGCTGATCTGGCGCCCGTATTGAAACAGGCACTCAGCCAGAGCGGCATGTTCTATGAAGCACATCAGGCACGCTGGGTTAGCGGACAACTGCCCACCGCAGCGTTGCTGCAGGAACCACAGGGCAAACTTTCCCCGGCCCCCTTGAATGCGCCAGAATTCATCAATCGCAGTTCAAATTTTCCACCGGGAAACAAGCTTGCTGGTGACATCTCCCAGGAGCAACTGCTGCGCCCCTCAATTTCCGCAACGCAAACGACCGAAACGGTTTTGCCGGATGAAGACGTTTTGGTGCAGTCGCCGCCCAGAGAGACTGCTGACAAAGCGCAAGCGCTTCATACGAATTCCACGGTCAACCGGAATTTTGGCGAAAAAATCGAAGGTTTGCCTCTGAATTCAAACGCTGCGACTACGTCGCCCGCGCCACATGCTGCGGTTTCGACTAGCACAGCAGCCATCCCGAACGAAAATCCCGTCCAGCGCGAGCTGGTACCGTTGGTTCAACAACAGCTGAATGGCCTGGCGACGCAGAACTTTGTCTGGCAAGGCCAGGTTTGGCCGGGGCAACCGATGTGGTGGGAAATTTCCGGCGATCAGGAATCGAAGCCGTCACAGGATAACGAACAAGCCAGCCAGTGGCAGACCCGCCTCAAACTGGATTTGCCCGCCCTCGGTGGTATCGATGTCACCCTTCGACTGGGCGCAGGCGGCACACTGGCCGTTTCGGTCAGCGCGGAAAACCCAGCCAGCGAAGCGACCCTGCGCAACAGTATCCAGCCGCTTCGCGAGCAACTGGAAGCGGCTGGGCTGACGCTCACCCAACTACACGTAGATCATGGCCAAGCCGGGGTTTGACGCTACCCGCGAGGCAGTCGCTTTGGCCTACAGCCAGACCGATGCCGCACCGCGCGTCGTCGCCAAAGGCAAGGGGCTGATTGCCGAGCAGATCATCGCCCGCGCCAAGGAGCACGGCATTTATGTCCATGAATCACCGGAACTTGTCGCCTTGCTAACCCAGGTGGATATTGACGAGCGCATCCCCCCCCAGTTATACATGGCGGTAGCAGAACTACTGGCGTGGCTTTACCGTCTTGAACACGGCAGCCCAGCCACGCAGATCGGCCTGTCCGCTCAACCTCCACCATAATTTAGGTTTCATGACCCTCGCCCAGAACGAAGTTTCGGTTCCAGTTTTTGAAATCGACCAACCCGCCACCTACGGCAAGTACCTCCTCCACAACCGCGCTGAAATTTCCGTTCATCTGCGCGCCCTGCTCAAGCATCACACCCTGATCACGGTCTATCTGGACGACGGCAAGGAATTCTTTCTCTCGACGCTGCTGTCGATCGACGAAAACGCAAACCAGCTGGTTCTCGACGGATCCAATCATGTGGCAAGCAACGATGCAGCCCTCAAGGCCGCTCGGATCACGCTGTCTGCCCCGCTGGAACGCATCAAGATCCAGATTCGCCTACCCGGCTTGTCGATGGCGACCATTGATGGCAAAAAAGCCTTGATCGCCCCAATCCCGGCCTCGATCCTGCGGTTGCAGCGACGCGAATTCTTTCGCGTCGAAACGCCGCACCACGTCACGCCCCTGCGTTGCAAGCTTGCCGTCCCGAATCCCACAGGCGGCCATTCAGTCGTCGATTACCCGTTATTTGACCTGAGCGGTGGCGGACTTAGCTTGCTGGGTCCGGTAGACGATGCCGAACTATTTTCGTTAGGGGAACTGTTTCACGATTGCCGCCTGGAAATTCCGGGCGAAAGCGTACTTTCGGTCAATCTGCGGGTCTGTGAAGTGCTGAAAATCGAGATGATCGACGGCCAACAACAATTGCGGCTTGGCTGCGAATTTGTCAGCCTGCCGGGAACCCGGCTAGCCTTCATCGAGCGCTACATCACGCGCCTGGAACGTGAACGCAAAGCGCTCCGCTCGGAACTGGAATATTAAGCTCCGGCTTAAACCTGGATGTTCATCACGTCCTGATAGGCCGTGACCAGTTTATTGCGTACCTGAACCATTTCCTGAAAGGAAACACTGGCCGTCTGCAGCGCTATCATCACCTCATGAAGATTCTGGGTGGTATCGCCAGCGGCAAGTTTTTCCGCCATCGTGTCAGCCTGCTGCTGGGTCTGATTGACCTTGTCGATTGAAGACTTCAGCACCTGTGCAAAATCCACCCCACCAGCCGCACCGCTAGCCGCGCTCTCGGCCGACTTGCCGGATGCCTGCGCTGCAGTAGACCGCAGCACGCTTAACATTTGCTCAATACCTTGGGTGTCCATAACCAGCTCCTTAATCCTGCATCAACACAAGCAATAGTCAGGCCAACTTCAATCCTTAAAAAACCCTTCATCCCGGTACTGCTGCAGCTTGTAGCGCAATGTCCGTTCAGAAATCCCCAAGCGCTCAATGGCCAGCTTTCTTGAGCCATCGACTTCAGCCAAGGTGCGCAGGATATGTTCGCGCTCCAGATCTTTCATATTATCGACCCTTTTATCGGATTCTGGCACCGGACTTTGCACCGCAGCCTTGGCCACAATTCCAGCCACAGCAGGCACCAAACGCAGATGATCGACATCGATCTCCGACCCGGTCGACAGAATAAGGGCGCGCTGAATCACATTTTCCAGCTCCCGGACATTGCCCGGCCAGCCATGTTGCACTAGCGCCTGCTCAGCCAGATTTCCAAAACGGACCCCATTCCGACCAAAGCGACCACCATGCTCGACCAGGAAATAGCGGGCGATCGGCACGATATCGAGCGGCCGCTCACGTAGCGGCGGAATGGCCACCGGGAATACGTTGAGGCGGTAAAACAGATCCTCGCGAAAAACACCTTTGGCCACCGCCTCGGCCATATCGCGGTTGGAGGTGGCAACAATGCGGATATTCAGCGCTACCGGCTTCTTGCCGCCCACCCGCTCCACCTCGCGCTCCTGCAAAACACGGAGCAACTTGGCCTGGAGCCCCATCGGCATCTCGGTGACTTCGTCGAGGAGTAACGTGCCATCCTGAGCCTGCTCGAATTTCCCGGCCTGCGCCTGCTGGGCACCGGTAAAGGCCCCCTTCTCATAGCCAAACAAAGTCGCCTCGAGCAAACTATCCGGAATCGCCGCGCAGTTAATCGCCACAAACGGCCCGTTCCGACGCGCTGACTGCCGATGGATAAAGCGAGCGACCACTTCCTTGCCAACCCCCGATTCTCCCGTAAGCAGAACCGTTGCATCGGTCTGCGCCACGCGCTGGGCGATGGCGAATAATTCACGACTGGCCGGGTCGATGGCAACAACACCAGCGCCATCATCGGTGCCCGGCAATTCATATTTATTGATGTGGGCGAGCAAGGCCTTCGGCTCAAAAGGCTTGAGAAGGAAATCACAAGCCCCCGATCGCATGGCATCGACCGCCTTGTCCACCTCGGCATACGCTGTCATCAAAACCACCGGCAAATGCGGCAGGCGAGCCCGAATCTCCTTCAACAAAGTGATGCCATCCATCGGCATCATGCGCACATCGCTGACGACAATCGAAAAAGCTTGTTCTGCCAGCACTTTCAAGGCTGCCTCACCGCCATCGACGGCTACGTAGGGGCGCCCGGCAAGCTCCAGCGTGTCACCAATCGCCTCACGCAGACTAGGATCATCTTCGACAACAAGAATGGGCAAACTGTGTTCAGCCATGGTGTTCAGATTCGCTCTCTACCGGTGCAACCGGCAAGGTGATGACAAATTCGGCGCCGTCGCCCGGCTCGGAAAATAGCTCCAGCGTGCCGCCATGCGCCCGCGCCACGCCAAGCGCAATGGCCAACCCGAGGCCGGTCCCCTGCCCCTTGGTCGTAAAAAACGGTTCAAAAATCCGTGCCTGCATTTCACGCGATACACCCGGTCCGCTATCGCGCACGCCAAGCGCCACAAGATCGCCGCGAATATTGCCGGACAGGCAAATTTTGCCGCCCCCAGCTGTCGCCTGCATGGCATTTTCCAGCAAATTGACAAGCGCCCCAAATAAGGCTTTGCGACTGCCTACAATAACCGCCCCCGCACAAGCATCATCCAGCGAAAATTCGAGACCGTGCTCCCCCATCAATGGCTCGACTGTCTGAGCGGCCTCGGCCAGCAAATCGGACACGGGGATGACATCCCGCCCAATGCTCTCACCCCGCGCGAAGAGCAGAACATCCTGGATCAACCGCTCAAGACGACGCAACTGGCCGCTTGCCTTTTCGGAGAAGCGCGCCCGCGCCTCATCCGGAACGCCTGCCTGGCCAAGGTTGGCGGTATAAAGCAACGCAGCGGCCAGCGGCGTACGCAACTGATGCGCCAGCGAGGCAGCCATTTCACCCATGGCCGCCAAGCGCTGACTGCGCTCCAGCTCGGTTTTCATATGGTGGGCGGCAGTCACATCGTGGATAAGTAGAATTTTTCCACCCGCCGAAGGCAGCGAGCTTTCCCCAATCGACAACCGGCTATCGCCGTGCAACCACTCGCCAATAGCCATTGTCGGCTCCAAGCTGGCCCGCGCCACATCGCCCCAATGCTGCCCGATCATGTCCGCTCCGAAAATTGCCATGGCAGCAGGGTTGACCGCGACAACGATGGCCGCAGAATCGAGTAACACCACACCGGCCGGCAAGGCGTCAAGCAAGGACGAGAGACGCTCGGAAAGCGCTTCTTTTTCCTGATATTGCCGACGCAATTCACCATTGGCAATCGCCAGTTCCTCTGTCAGCGAGGCGGCGCGAACCTGCAGGGCCTCATAAGCCTGGGTCAGCTCGGCCGAAACCTGATTGAACATGGCAAATGCCCGTTGCAACTCAGCGGTCTTGGTGTCTGTATCGAGTGTCAAGAGATTGACCTGTACGGCAACATCGAAAAAGAAAGGGTGAATTCAGCGCGGGTAATAGTAGAATATTTCTAGGATAATTTGGCTTCTCTATTGATTCTTCTTCTGTTTCACCGCAATTTGACCGGCTATTGATGGCAGCAACAACTGAGACGACAGCAGGAAACGCACCGGCAGCAAATCCGGTGGAACGTCTGCGCGACGCCTTCGACCGGCTCGGCGGCCAGCAGAAGCTTGTCTTCATGGTGGCAACGGCCGCCATGATCGCCATCATCGTCGGCGCGATCCTCTGGAGCCGGCAACCAGACTGGAAAACCCTGTTCTCCAATCTCAACGAAAAGGATGGCGGGACGATCGTCACCGTTCTCGAGCAGCAAAATATTCCCCACCGCTACAGCGACAATGGCGCACTGCAGGTTCCCGCAGACCGCGTTCATGACATTCGCCTCAAGCTTGCCTCACAAGGCCTGCCGCGTGGTGGCATGGTTGGCTTCGAATTGATGGAAAACCAGAAATTCGGCATCAGCCAGTTTGCCGAACAGGTCAATTACCAGCGCGGACTGGAGGGCGAACTGGCGCGTACCATTCAGTCAATCGGCGCAGTGCAGTCGGCACGCGTCCATCTGGCCATTCCCAAACCTTCGGTTTTCGTCCGCGAAGAGCAAAAACCGACGGCATCGGTAATGCTCAACGTTTATCCCGGACGCACGCTGGATAGCGCACAGATCGCCGGCATTACACACCTAGTTTCATCCAGCGTACCGCAACTGCCGGCCACCAACGTCACCGTCATCGACCAGACCGGGGCGCTGCTTTCACAACTGAAAAACAAACTGACTGAAGCCGGCCTTGATGCCACACAAGTCAAATATGTTCGGGATATCGAGAGCAGCATCATCAAACGGATCGAGGACATCCTGAAGCCTATGCTGGGTGGTGAAAATTTCAAGGTTCAGGTGGCAGCCGACATCGATTTTTCCCAAAGCGAGCAAACGGCTGAGAGCTACCGTCCCAACAATACGCCGGAAACCACCGCCATTCGTAGCCGTCAAACCAATGAATCGGCCAGCGTAAACCAGGCGGCCGGCGGTGTTCCGGGCGCACTAACCAACCAGCCACCGGTACCTGCAACCGCACCGCTGACGCAGCCGGCAACCGGTACCCCTCCCAGCCAAACGGGAAAAGCAGCCGAAATTCAAGGCAAGCTCGACGCCGCTGGCGTCACGGCACCGCTCAATGCCGTTGGCCAGCCGATCAACACAAGCAAGGCCGCTACGGTTAATTTCGAAGTAGACAAGACTATCCGTCACACAAAGCAAGGCATGGGCGACATCCGACGCCTGTCAGCCGCAGTGGTCATCAATCATCGCAAGGACATCGACAAGAACGGCCAACCGGTCAACAAGCCGATTCCCGAACCGGAAATGAAACAGATTAACGAACTGGTCCGCGAGGCGATGGGCTTTAACAAGGAACGCGGCGACTCGATCTCGGTTGCGAACGCCCCCTTTACAGCCGGAGAAAAGATCGACAGTTCGATGCCACTCTGGAAAGATCCGGAAACCATCTCCTATGCCAAGGATATTTTCAAATACCTGCTGATCGCCTTGGTTGTTGCCTTCCTGTTCCTGAAGATTATCCAGCCTTCGCTGAAAACCATGTTCCCCTCGGCCTCCGAGCGCAAGGCTGCGGCAACAGCCGAGGGCGTTGCCGGTGCCGCAGCACACGTCAAGATTGCCGGCCTCGAAGGAGAGGCAGGCGAAGACCACGTCCGGATCGATCACTATGCCGCCAAGGTACAGAAGGCACGCGACATAGCCGGGGCTGATCCAAAGGCAGTCGCCAACATCATCAAGGACTGGATGGGCGCCAATGCCTCCTAATGCTGAAGACGGGCTGGAAAAGAGCGCGACCCTGCTGATCGCCCTCGGCGAAGACCATGCAGCCGAAGTCCTAAAGCACCTTGGACCACGCGAGGTGCAGAAACTCGGACACGCCATGGCGGCGCTCAAGAGTGTGCCGCGAACTACAGTCGAGGGCGTGCTCGACGAGTTCCACAAAAATGCCGAAGAACATGCTGCCGTACACGTCGATACCGACAATTACATTCGCTCCGTGCTGACCAAGGCGCTGGGCGACGACAAGGCATCGAACCTTATTTCACGAATTCTCCAAGGTGGAGAGACATCGGGAATCGAGGGCTTGAAATGGATGGATGCAACGACCGTCGCCGACCTGATCAAGAACGAGCACCCACAGATTATCGCCACGATTCTGGTCCATCTGGAGCACGACCACTCCAGCGAAATTCTCAATCATTTTACCGAGCGTCTGCGTAATGACGTGGTGTTGCGTATCGCCACACTGGAAGGGATTCAGCCCACCGCGCTGCGCGAATTGAATGAAGCGATGATGCGCATCCTGTCCGGCTCGACCAGTGTCAAGCGGACAGCAATGGGCGGTGTACGTACCGTTGCCGAAATTCTCAACTTCATCGGCACTGCCAACGAAACTTCAGTCGTCGACGCAATCCGCGAGTATGACCCGGACCTCGCCCAGAAGATTCTCGACGAGATGTTTGTTTTCGAAAACCTGCTGGAGATCGACGATCGCTCCATCCAGCTCATTTTGCGCGAAGTTCAGTCGGACTCGTTGATCCTCGCACTCAAGGGAGCCTCCCCCGACCTCCGCGAGAAGATTTTCAAGAACATGTCGCAACGTGCAGCAGAGATGCTGCGCGAAGACCTGGAGTCGAAAGGCCCAGTCCGCCTTTCCGAAGTGGAAGGCGAGCAGAAAGAAATCCTCAAGGTGGTGCGTCGCCTGGCAGACGAAGGACAAATCGTCCTTGGTGGAGCCGGCGGCGAACAAATGGTCTAACACGAGATGGCAGGCGTCATACCAAAGGACAAGCTCGCGGGCTACCAGCGCTGGAACATCGGCTCGCTCGATGCAAAGCCGGTGTCACATAGCCAGTTGTCGGTCGACAAAGCTAGCCCCCCTCCTGCAGCAGCCCCCTCCGCCCCCCCCAGCCAGCCAGAAGTGCCTGTCACGCAGGACTTAAGCAACACTGAAGATGTTGAACGCATTCACGACGAAGCTCGCGCCAAAGGCTACAGCATCGGCTATCAAGAGGGACTTGAAGCCGGCCAGCAGGCCATGGCGACAACGGTTGCTGAAACAACCGCGCAATTTGCCGAACTACTTGGCAACCTGCAGATATCACTCGCCCATCTCGACCAACACGTCGCTGACCAAGTACTCAACGTCGCCCTTGAAGTGGCGTCGCAGGTGCTCCGAGGTGCGGTCAATTCACGCCCCGAACTGCTCTTGCCAGTAATTCGCGAGGCACTGACGGCACTGCCCCTGCATCACGCCCACGTCGTTCTCCGCCTGAACCCAACCGACGCCGGATTGATTCGCGAGCAGATCGGTGAACAACTCGCCCAAACTGGTGCTCAAATCATTGATGCGCCGGAGATTTCGCCTGGGGGATGCCTGCTTGTCGCCGGAGCAAGCGAGGTCGATGCCACAATCGAAACACGCTGGAAACGCGTGCTTGAGTCTATTGGCGTCGCCCCGTCGGAATGGGTGAAGCAACCTTGATAGCGCTACCCGACCACGTCGGGCGCTGGCAGCGTTTTCTCGAGGGCTGCCAACTTTCCGCTGCATCCGCCCAACCGCTCTGGCCGGCAGGCAGGTTGACACGGATCAACGGCCTCGTCATGGAGGCATCGGGCCTGAAGCTGCCGCTAGGTAGTTCATGCCACGTCTTCCCGGCCAGCGGAGCACCGGTTGAAGCAGAAGTAGTCGGTTTCGCCGGCGAAAAGCTCTATCTGATGCCTTCTGACGACGTCTTCGGACTCGCGCCAGGCGCTCGTGTCATCGCATGTGATCCCCCCAACCCGGCTCCCCGGGTCGACTTTCCGGTCAAACACAAACGCCGGGCTATCGACCGCGCCAAGCAGGGACCGGTTGGTGACGAATTACTGGGCCGTGTTCTCGACGGCGTTGGTCGCCCACTCGACAGCAAGGGTCCGCTCCGGTCAAACCTGACCCGCCCCCTGCAAAGCCGCCCGATCAACCCGATGACACGGGCGGCCATTGAACACCCTCTCGACGTTGGCATTCGTTCCATCAATGCATTGCTGACGGTTGGCCGCGGTCAGCGCATGGGGCTTTTCGCCGGATCTGGTGTTGGCAAGTCAGTACTCCTCGGCATGATGGCTCGCTACACCGAGGCCGAAGTAATCGTCGTCGGACTGATCGGCGAACGCGGCCGGGAGGTGAAAGAGTTCATCGAGCAGATCCTGGGTGAAGAAGGCATGCGCCGGGCCGTCGTTGTTGCGGCACCGGCCGATACCGGCCCGCTGATGCGTCTACAGGGAGCCGCTTATGCGACGACCATTGCCGAGTATTTTCGTGATCAGGGAAAACAGGTTCTGCTGATCATGGATTCTCTGACCCGCTACGCCATGGCGCAACGGGAAATCGCCCTGGCCATCGGTGAGCCACCTGCGACCAGAGGCTATCCGCCATCGGTGTTTGCCCGCTTGCCACAACTCGTTGAACGGGCTGGCAATGGTCCTGAAGGCGGCGGCTCGATGACGGCCTTCTATACCGTTCTAGCCGAAGGCGATGACCAGCAGGACCCGATTGCCGATTCGGCACGTGCCATTCTCGACGGTCATATCGTCCTATCGCGGACGCTCGCCGATGCTGGACATTATCCGGCCATCGACATCGAGCAATCGATCAGCCGCGCCATGGTTAACCTAATCGAACCCTCGCAACTGGATCAGATTCGTCGTTTCAAAGTGCTTTTTGCCCGCTACCAGCGCTCGCGTGACCTGATTTCGGTTGGCGCTTATTCACCCGGCTCCGACCCGGTGCTGGATCAGGCAATAAATCTCTATCCACGCATGGAAGCCTTTCTTCAGCAGCAACTGACTGAACAGTCCGATTTCGCAAGCAGCGTCAGCGCCCTTTCAGCCCTGTTCCCCTAAGCCATGGCCGCCAAATTCTCGTTGCAGCCCTTGCTTGAACTGATGCAGACCCGTACCGATGAGGCTACGCGTCAGCTTGGCGAGTTGATTGCTGCCGAGCAAAGTGCCCGCAACCGCCTTCAGATGCTGGAGGACTATCGCGCTGACTATGCCACCAAGTTGCGTGAGGCATGCCTGCAAGGACTCACACCGATGGCGCTACGAAATTACCAGGATTTTCTCGCCCGCATCGACGAGGCGATCAGCCAGCAAACGCTGGCCGTTCGCCATTCGGAGCAGAATACGGCTAGCGGTCAACAAAACTGGAAAGAGCAGAACAAGCGCCTGAAAGCCATTGACACCCTCTCGCATCGCCACGACGTGCGGGAAAAAGTTCTCGACAACAAGCAGCAACAAAAAATCCAGGAAGAACATTCGGCACGCAAATACGCCGTGCGCAACGAGGAAGACGCTGACTAATATCAGGCACATGCCTTGCTTACTTTGATAGCATCTCCATGCACCTCAAGGTCTGATCATGAGCATTCCTGCAGTTTCCAATTTAATTGCAGCCATCGGCGGAAAAGCGCCTTTGCCCGGTCTTGGAGAAATGCTGACAGAAAAAGGCTTGCCATTGGACTTCGCTGCGCTGCTGGCTGAGCAGCTTCCGTCTCCAGGCCAGACTACTACGGCTTCCCTTGCCGCGGAAGGCCTCTCGGCAAACCAACAACCGGAAACTGAATTGCTGGGCGAGATCATCGCGCAGACGAGTATGGCCAAGGACAAGGCCACGCTAACACGTGATGAGAAATCGCTACCCAGCGCCCCGGCCATCGAGGGAAGTGCCGAGGATGTTCTGGCAGCACTATCCGCCAGCACCAGCCAGCCGACGACGACCATCGCCGAGGCAGATCGCAAGAAAGAAGAAAGCGACAAGGAGCGAAAAGCTGGGGACAACTCCGACACCACCCCGACTGATCCGAGCCTGGTTGCCCAGTACATCGTACCCATGACCACTCCGCCGGTTCAAAACCGCCCCCAGGAGAACGTTGACCGCAACAAGCCGGAGACCGCCCCTCACATGGCCAAGGCTGATAGCATTGGTTCTTCCAATAAGGAAGGGCGCCCGGCATTGCCTGAACAGAGGGGCTCACTCCCCTCCGGCAACACGCTAGCCCCCCCCAATACCGAGTCGCGGATTCCGCCACGTTCAGACACGGCGAATGCGGCAATTCTTGCCGGCGAATCGAATCCCGGCAACAGCAGCGCAACGCCAGCCTTCGCGACAGCACTGGCGGCCACCGCGGCGTCAAATGGAACAGCGGCGGCAACGCAAGCTGCGCCCCCCCCGGCCGTCGCCAGCTCCATCCATTCGCCAAACTGGAGTCATGACTTTGGTTCCCGCGTGGTCTGGCTGGCCAAAAACGACCAGCAGGTCGCCCAGATCAACATCAACCCACCGCAACTGGGACCGATTCAAATCACCCTCTCGATCAATGGCGATCAAACCAGCGCCGCATTTGCCTCGCCCCATCCGGAGGTCCGCCTGGCCATTCAAGACTCCCTGCCCCAACTGCGAGAAATGTTCTCGAATGCAGGCATCAGCCTCGGCCAAGCGAATGTTGGAACCCAATTACCGTCGCAGAACCGCGAAACTCCTTTTCAATTTGGCAATGAAGCCCGCTCCACCGGGGAAAACGCTATACTTTCGCCCGATAGTCACGCAAGCTCCAACCCGGCCGGAATACCTATTCAGCGGGGACGTGGTTTGGTAGACCTGTTCGCATAACCGGATCGTCATGATCGAGTAGATAGGGAGAGACAATGGCCAAGGATGCCAAGCCAGCCGAAGAAGGGGCAGAAGCCCCCCCGAAAAAAAGCAAAAAACTGCTGATCATCATCCTTGCTGTCGTTCTTCTGCTGGTTCTGGGTGGAGGCGCAGCCTTCATGCTGCTCAAGAAGGGCGACCACGCCGAGGACGACGAGGAAACGGCCGAAGAAACGGCCAAGCCTGCCAAAAAGAAAGACAAGAAAAAAGACAAGGAAGCGCACCCGGTCTTCATCAATCTGGATGCATTTACCGTCAATCTGGTGCCCGAAACAGGCGATCAGTATCTACAGGTAGCGCTTTCGCTGGAAGTTGAAGATGTAACGGCTGAGGCCGACATCAAAACCAAGATGCCGAAGATTCGCAATAATCTGACACTCTTGCTGTCGTCGAAAAAAGCTTCGGAATTATTGCCCAAGGAAGGCAAGGAAAAGCTCGCGGAAGCGCTCAAGGAAGAGATCAATTCGGTGATCGAACCGCCCGTGAAAAGCAAGAAAGGGGCGGCGCAAGTCCCGGATGGCCCGGTCAAGGCCGTCCTCTTCACTTCATTCATCATTCAGTAAGGATCCATGGCGGGAGACTTCCTATCCCAGGACGAGGTTGACGCCCTACTCAAGGGCGTCACCGGTGAAACCGACGAACCCGAAGATAGCGATGGGGACGGCGGTGGGATACGTTCGTACAATCTTGGCACCCAGGAACGGATCGTCCGTGGCCGGATGCCGACGCTGGAACTGGTCAACGAGCGCTTCGCACGCTACCTGCGCATCGGCCTGTTCAATTACATGCATCGCAACGCGGAAATATCGGTTGGCCCGATCCGTGTCCAGAAATACAGCGAGTTCATTCGCAACCTGGTCGTCCCGACCAACCTGAACCTGGTCATTGCCAAGCCATTGCGTGGCACCGCGTTGTTTGTGTTCGATCCGAATCTGGTGTTTCTGGTCGTCGACAACATGTTCGGTGGCGACGGGCGCTTTCACACCCGCGTTGAAGGACGTGATTTCACGGCGACTGAACAACGCATCATCCAAGGCTTGCTGAACGTCGTATTCACCGAATACAGCAAGTCATGGAAACCGGTCTACGACATCAACTTCGAGTACATCCGCTCGGAGATGAACTCGCAGTTCGCCAATATCGCAACGCCGTCCGAAATCGTTGTCTCAACGACTTTTACGCTTGAGTTTGGTGGCGCGACGGCTGACATGCACATCTGCTTTCCGTACTCGATGCTTGAGCCGATCCGCGACCTGCTCTACAGCACGATGCAAAGTGACCAGCTGTCGACCGACAAGCGTTGGATCGGCACGTTGCGCAAGCAATTGCAGGGTGCGGAGGTAGAAATCGTCGCACACCTGGGCACGGGGAAAATATCGCTGCGCGAAATTCTGAATCTCAAGGAGGGCGACGTTATCCCCTTGAACCTGTCGCCCAAAATAGAGGCACTGGTCGATAACGTGCCGTTGATGGAATGTTCCTATGGCCAGCAAAACGGCCAATACGCACTTAAAGTCGAGCGATTCATCGCCGCTTCGCCCGACGCACCGCCCGGGGAACCGGTGATGGGAGAGAAAAATGGCTGACGATATCGAAAACATGGAAACCCCTGCCGAAGACGCCGGCCAGATCAGCGAGGACGACTGGGCTGCCGCCATGGCGGAGCAGGTGGTCAGCGATGGCGCCGCGGCCACAGCCCAACCGGCTGACATCTTCCCGTCCTTCTCGGCGCCATTGGGTCAGGGCGGGATCATGAACGAACTCGACATGATTCTGGACATCCCCGTCCAGATTACCGTCGAGCTTGGCCGGACCAAGATCACCATCAAGAACCTGCTGCAACTGGCTCACGGCTCTGTCGTCGAACTCGATGCGATGGCTGGCGAACCGATGGATGTCCTGGTCAATGGCACACTCATCGCGCAAGGCGAAGTGGTCGTTGTGAATGACAAATTCGGTATCCGCCTGACCGACATCATCACGCCCTCGGAGCGGATGCGTAAGCTAAACCGCTGATGCGCTGCGTTGCGGCCCAATCCGCAGCGCGGTCAACCTTTCAAAATCAGGCAAAATTTCCGGTTGACCGTGGCAAAGTCAATTTTCAGGTTTGGGTTTAAGATAGCGGCCTAAATCACTTTGAACGCGATTCCAGACTTGCTGCGCCTTCTCTTTCCACTGCTGCTGCCCATCACCGCGTGGGGTAGCGACGCCGTCAGTCCCGGCATCCCGGCTGGCACCTATGTGCAGGCTACGCTGGCCCTGCTCCTCATTCTCGGACTGCTTTTCGGCACCGCCTGGCTGGCCCGCAAGCTGTCAGGTGGCAAAGGGTTTGGCCAGGGTGGGATGAAGATTATCGGCGGTGTTGCGCTAGGGCCACGTGAGCGCATCGTGCTGGTTGAAGTGGGTGACAGCTGGCTGGTCATCGGCATCGTTCCCGGGCAGATTCGCACGCTGCATCAACTCCCAAAGGGAAGCACCATGGACGCTGAGGCCACTACGGGCCCTACTGAAGCACCTTTTGCCCAATGGCTCAAGTCCATCAAGGAACGCCAGAACAATGCTTAGGCGAGTCATCCTCGGGCTCAGCCTGTTGCTTCCCCCTCTTGTCGCGCTTGCCCAGGCAGCTGGCGGACTGCCGTCAGTCACCAGCACACCTACCGGCGGCGGAGGGACCACTTACACCCTGACCATCCAGACACTGGTCCTGCTCACTGCGCTGACCTTCCTGCCTGCCGCCATCCTGATGATGACAAGCTTTACCCGCATCATCATCGTGCTCTCCCTGCTCCGCCATGCCATGGGCACGCAAACGTCACCCCCCAACCAGATACTGGTCGGACTGGCGCTATTCCTGACCTTTTTCGTCATGTCGCCAACCCTCGACCAGGTCTATACCGACGCCTACCTGCCACTATCGGAAAACAAGATCAATATCGCCCAGGCCGGCGAGCGGGCCGCGATTCCGATGCGCAGTTTCATGTTGCGCCAGACCCGTGAAGCTGACATCGCCATGCTGGCCAGCGTCGCCAAGGTCGACAAAATTGAAAAACCCGACGATGTTCCCCTGCGCGTGCTGATACCCGCCTTCGTCATCAGCGAGTTGAAAACGGCGTTTCAGATCGGCTTCATCATATTCATCCCCTTCCTGATCATCGACATGGTGGTGGCCAGCCTGCTCATGTCGATGGGCATGATGATGATGTCGCCCGTCATGGTTGCCCTGCCCTTCAAGCTGATGCTCTTTGTTCTGGTCGATGGCTGGCATCTGGTCATCGGCTCCCTGGTCAAAAGCTTCAACCCATGACGCCAGGCGTCGTCATGGAAATCGGCCGACAGGCCATTGAGGTCACGCTGGTCATGGCCGCGCCGATGTTGCTCTCGGCCCTGGTCGTCGGTTTGATCGTCAGCATCTTTCAGGCTGCGACCCAGCTCAACGAAGCGACCCTGCAGTTCGTTCCGAAACTAGTCGTCATGTTTCTGGTCCTTATCCTCGTCGGCCCCTGGATGCTGGAATACATGATCGACTACATCCAGCGACTGTTCGAGAGCATTCCGCAACTGATCGGCTGACCATGCTCAGCATAACCACGGCACAACTCGAGGCCTGGATTGTTGCCTTTGCCTATCCCCTGACCCGCATTCTGGCGTTTATTGCCACCTCGCCACTCTGGGGTTCGGCCGGAATCCCCCGACGCACGAGGCTCATCCTGGGCATCGGCCTCGCCATGGCCATTGCCCCCGCCCTACCGGCGATGCCCGTCGTTGCCCCTGGTTCACTGGCCGGACTGTGGATACTTGCGCAGCAAATGCTGATCGGCATCGGCATGGGCTTCGCTGCGCGCATTGTCTTCGCCGCCGTCGATTTGGCCGGCGAATTCATCGGTGCGCAGATGGGACTTGGCTTCGCCACCGCCTACGATCCTTTGAGCTCCTCGCAAACGCCAGTCATCGGCGAGTTCATTGGCCTCATCAGCTTCCTGCTGTTTCTCTCACTAAATGGGCATCTGATGTATGTCGCCACACTGGCGCAAAGCTTTTACGCTATCCCGGTCAGCGCGACACCCTTGGCTGCGGCTAGCTGGCTGAACCTGGTCGAACTCGGGTCAAAAATGTTTTCGGTCGGAGTATTGCTCTCGCTTCCCGTCGTTGTCGCACTGATGATCACCAACATTGCATTGGCAGTCCTCACCCGAGCAGCCCCCCAACTGAACATTTTTGCGCTGGGCTTCCCCCTCACCATGCTCGGCGGCTTCATTTCACTGGCCATCAGCATGAACTATCTGGGAACACCGTTACAGGCGCTCTACGAATACGCTCTCAGCGCAACGCTTGGCTTCGCGGTTCCCGCCAGCCAGTAGTCAGTTGCGCTCGTTCAACTTGAACGAATCCGCATCCTGACGTTGCACCAGCCGTATCGTTCCCTCCGCCATACGCCGGGCGCCAATGGTATGAGAGTCAATACCCTCGGTGTATTCCAGAATCTGATAGCTGGAAAAACCATTCTCATACTGCAACTGGCTGGCGCGCCGCTTGAGTATCTGCACTGATTCACCGGCCCCGCCAGTATGGTAGCGCTTCATTTTCATGGAGAAGCGATAGACATCCGGCGACAGCCTGGATTCCTCGATCTCCCAGTTGGGCGCCAGCGGATCGTAAACCAGATAAATCGCTGCCCCGACCACGGCAGCCGTGGCCAACGAGGACAAACTAATCCCGGTCTTGGCCGTAAGCTGAATGGTTTCATTTGGAATCAGGGGTGTTCCCCCGCAACCGGCAAGACAGGAAGCGGCAATAAGTGCGGCGCCAATTTTTTTCATAGATAGTTGAACAGCGACATCTGGCTAACTTGCTTGAAAGAAAGCTGCGCTGCCTCAAGCACCATTTTCTGATTGGCCATATCGGAAATGGCTTGGGTGTAGTCAAGATCCTGAAGCGCGGCGATATCTTGCTTGTATTGAATGTTCATATCCGACGCCACGTCGGTGAGCGACTGCAACTCAAGGCGCCGCGCGCCAATTGAAGTCTGCTTGCTCAAGAGGTGATCCAGCGCTTGATCCAGATTTTCGCCAATGTTCGTCATCTGGTTCTGGAATGCAGCACGACTGGCGGGGCTGGATGAAACATTCCCCTCCAGCGCCTTGATCATGTTGTCGAGGGTTTTAAAAATATCCTGATTGTCGGTCGGCTTAACGACAAATTTGTCGCCCGCAGCCGGTGCACCGGAGATGCTTATCTTGAACTGCTGCCCAACCGGCCCCAGCGTGATATCTTCACCGCTGGTGTAGGCTACACCAGCTGTAATGGTTGTCACGGCTGGAACGGCGTTCGTGATCTCTTTCAGATCGTATGTTCCGTTCCCGTTGAAGTTCAACTCATAACTGCTGCCATTGAAGCCGGAAATAACCGAGGAGGCACCCAGAACACCAGTTCCGGGATTGGTCGGATTCGGAATGGCCGAGAATTTGAACTGGCCATTACCCTGCGGGATGTTCATAAAGACATCCCGACCCGATTCGCTAACATCCATCATGCGCCCGGTTTCGACCTGCAATTGCCGGCTACCATCGTCTCCGTCATAAACCGTTGTCCGGCTGCCAACAGTACCGGTCGTTGAGAATGGCTGGGTGTCACCACGGAACCCGGAAAACACGTAACCGCCCATGGCATCGGAACTATTGGCCAATCCCACCAACTCATCAAAACGCTCACGAATCTCTGCGGCAATCGTGCGCCGATCACTGTCGCTGTAGGCGCCATTGCCAGCCTCGACAGCGCGCGCCTTGACTGCCTGAAGCAAATCACCAACCCCGGCGAGACGACTTTCCAGCCCGGCAAGCTGACTCTCGGCGTTGCCCTGATTATCGATGAACTGCTTATTGATCGATTGACGCTGACTAATCACCAAAGCCTGTGCGGCCGCAACGGGGTCGTCCGCAGGGGTCAGAACACGGCGTCCGGTAGAAAGCTGGTTCTGCAGTTTGTACAAACCCGTCTGCAACTGCAGCATGTTCTGGGTGCCCGTATCGAACATCATCGAGGTGCTTATACGCATGATGTCACTCCTTAGTTGGTAATGCCCAGAAGCGTATCAAACAGCTTCGAAGCAATGTCCAGAGACCTGGCCGAGGCCTGGTAGGCTTGCTGATAACGGATAAGGTTGGCTGCCTCCTCGTCGAGATTGACTCCGGACACGGCCGAACGGGCCATTTCGTTCTGCTTGAGCAAGGCCTGTTGCGACTCGCCACTGATCTTGACCTGGCGAGTGACCGAACCGACACCACTGACCAGACTAGCGTAGCCCCCCTGGAAGGTTGCCTTGCCTCCCTCCATCGCATTTTGTGTCTGCAGTGCCGCCAGCTTGACCGCATTACGGCTATCGGAAACACCGCCGGTATTGGCCGCAATGCTAAAGCTGTCGCCATTAGCCGGCAAGCCGGAAATATCGATCGAAATGCCGTTGTAGGTAATGCGTGTCAGCTCTGATCCGGAATTCAATCGATTAATCGAAGAAACAGCGGCACCCGAAACGGAGCTTCCATCTGCATAAACGGCTGTCACTGCTCCGGGAATATCAATTGCAAAGGCGTCTGCGGCGGGCGTCAGTCCAGTGCTGAAAGTGAATTTTGGCAAATCTGAAAGTGAGTAACCGGGACTAACCGTGCTCTGGCTAACTTTTAGCGACCCAGTATTGGTCGCGCCCAACTTCGTCACGCTTGGCGCTGCCACAGCAATCCGCTTCACATCAGACGCTATCGTTGAATTGACCTGAAAATTTCGTGCCGCATCGCGAGTGGGTTCGATAAGGTAATCAACATTGGCCGTAGGGGTAGCTCCGCCAATACTAAAACCCTCACTCGTAATCAAAGCATTCATGGCCGTAACTGCGCCAGCTCCTGCAGGGGTACTCCACGTTTTTCCATCAGTCCGGCGAGTCAACGTCAGGTTTGTTCCGTCATTGCGCAATGCATAATCACTTCCACTCAAATTTGTGTAGAAACTGCCATTGCTTGGGTTCAAATCCACCTTCTCTGCTGACACAAGCCCACTCAATGCTGTCATGTCGGCAGCACTCCAGACTTGCCCATCAGAAAGCCGTTTCAGACTGAAATTGCCTGTACCAGCATCCGATGTCAGTTCGTATGCATTCCCTGTTGCATTTACTACCTTCATTGAAGGCGGCAAGAAATTGGCTGTTACTGCATTTGCGGTGGCGCTACCGGCCAGCACCTTGGGCTGAGAATAGGTGAAGAAATCCGCCTGAAATCCCGCCGTCAATGAGGTCTGATTCAGTCCTTCCAGATCCTGTCCCAAAGCATGTTGCGCATTGAAGGTGAGGGCCACCGAAGCAGCAATTTGCCCCAGCGCATTGGTAGCATCATCGAGGGAATTGCTGCGGAACTTCATCAGGCCACCGAGAGCACCGCCTTCAATGATGCTTTCCGACAACTCCTGAACAGTTCCTGATTGTCCGCGCAAGCCAACAACAACCCGCTCTGGATCGGAACTTGAGGTCATCGGCACCAGTTTGTTGACTACAGTACCAACCACCAGTTGCTGGCCATTGCCGACAAATACATTGAAATTGCCAATCGAGTCCTCAACGGTCGTCACCCGCACGTGCTTGTTCAAATCTGCAACCATCTGGTCGCGCATATCCAGCAGATCGTTGGGGGGCTGGCTTGTAGCGGCTTCTGCTCTCGTAATCTGGTCATTGATGTCAGCCAGTTGCTGGGCATAGACATTGATCAGTTCGACTTCACTGGCGATTTCGCCATTGACGCTGTCGTATAGCTCGCCAAGTCGGCCCGACATTGCGCTGAAGCGGGTTGCCAAACCTTGGGCAGAAGACAACATGCTCTGACGGGCGGAAACAAGCGAGGGGTTGGCCGCTACTTGCTGAACGCCGGTAAAGAAATCCTGCATGGCAGTAGCCAACCCAGAATTCGGATCACCTAGCATATTATCGATCTGACCAAGTTTAGCCAGCTGCGTCGCGGATTCGGATGCAGTAGCTTGGGCAGCAAAGGTCTGGGCCGTCAGGTATTTATCGTAAGCACGACGAACGGTATCTACCGTCGTGCCACTCCCGAAATAACCAGAGCCTGTAAGCCGGGGAATGCCAGCCGACTGGAGAATATATTGACGGTTGTAGCCAGGTGTATTGGCGTTGGCAATATTGTGCTGAGTCGCCTCAAGCCCCAGTTGCGCCGCATGGATCCCGGTGATCCCGATTGATAGCATTCCACTACTCATGGCAATTCCTTTACTCTACCGCCTTGTTAACGGCCCCGAACCCAGAATATTGAGGGCGGATCAACCGATAAGTGCTTGGCGCAGTGTCGGGCCATTGATAATGCGCGACAGCTTGTCGGCGTACATCGGATCAGTGGCATACCCTGCTTGCTGTAAACGTCGAGCAAACTCTGTGCCATCCTGAGACCCGATCACACCGGTATAGCGCGGGCTGTTGCGGAGCAAATTGGCGTAGTCACGAAAACATTCTTCGTAAGATGCATAGGCGCGAAACCGTTCAGTCACCTTGGTCGGCTGCCCATCGACATACTCGGTGGTGGCCGCTTCAACGGTCTCGCCCGTCCAGCTTTTTCCGGCCTTGATGCCGAACAGGTTGAAACTGTTCGTCCCATCCGGCTTCCGTATCTCACCTCGTCCCCAGCCGCTCTCAAGCGCCGAATGACCAATCAAGAAAACGGGCGGAATTCCGGTTGACCGTGAGGCTTCAACCGCATGCGGCCAGACGCGATTGACGAACTCGCGCGATGAGGCAGGCGCCTCCTGACTGACCACGGGAGTCACGGAGGAATTGGCTCCATATGAGGCAGAGGTTGGCAGGCTACTCAGCACAGGTTTGTGCTGCAGATGACTTACGTCGGAAACGGCAAGTGGCAAATCCTTGGCGGCAGCATTTGCCGGTCCTTGAAGCTCGCCCTGCCCTTTGGCAGTGGTCAGATGTTGCCCCAATTGCTGTTCGATCAAGCGGGCAAAACCAACGCCACCCCGACTCGAGGCCATGTTCTGGGCCATTTGCTGATCGAGCATGCCGGTATAGAAACGCGACTGGTCGCTGTTGAGCATACCGTCCTGCGGTGTTGCATCGCGCATGCTCTTCATGACCATCTGCAGGAATAGCGCCTCGAACTGCTGGGCAGCGACCTTCAGGCCCTGTTTCGGATCTTTTTGAAACTGGCTGCGTAAATCCTGCGAACCTTGCACATCAAAGGCTGCGCGGTTAGGCGTGTCCTGGATTTTCATCGAATTGTTCGCCGCTCAGATGACTTCGAGCTCAGCGCGCAATGCCCCAGCCGCCTTCATCGCTTGAAGAATGGCAAGCAGATCGAGCGGATTGGCGCCAAGGGCATTGAGCGCCCTGACCACTTCGGCCAGATTAGCCCCCGCCTTGACGTTCACCAGACTGCCATTTCCTTGTTTGACCTGGATGTCGGCCGGTTGCCCGATCGCCTGATTTCCGGCATCGACAATCACCGAGAGACTGCCATGCGCCACCGCACAAGGGTCAAGAGTGACCTTCTGATTCATGACCACAGAACCGGTCCGTGGATTGATGACAACCAGCGCACTCCCCACCGCAGGCTTAACATCCAGATTCTCAAGGCGCCCGAGGAAGGCAACACGCGCGTCGACATCGTCCGGCGCGCGCACGGCAATTCGCCGACCATCGACAGCACGAGCTGTCCCCGGTGACATTGCCCGGTTGATCGCCTCCACCATGTTTTGCACGGTGCCGAAATCAGTATTGCTCAGCTCATAGTAGACAAACCCGCCCTGACCTACTGCCGTCGGAACATCACGTTCAATCGTGGCACCGGCTGGCACTCGTCCCGCCGAAAGGTGGTTGACCGCGATCTTGGAACCGCCAGAAGAGGCACCTACACCGCCAACCAGAACGTTGCCCTGAGCGACGGCATAGACCTGACCATCGCCCCCCTTCAGTTGCGTCATCAACAGAGTGCCGCCACGCAGGCTTTTCGCATTGCCCATCGATGAGACAGTAATGTCGATGGCCTGCCCCGGCTTGGAGAATGGCGGCATCACCGCGGTAACCATGACAGCCGCCACATTTTTGAGCTGAAGCTTCGTTGCCTGCTCTGCCGTCAGATTGACGCCGAGCTGGGACAGCATGTTGCCCATGGCCTGGGTCGTAAACGGTGTTTGTGTCGTCTGGTCGCCGGTATTGTCCAAACCGACGACGATGCCATAACCGATCAGCTGGTTATTGCGCACCCCTTGCATCGATGCAAGATCCTTGATGCGCTCGGCAAATGCCGGCTGGCCACAAAGCGGCAGAAGACAAGCGGCGACTATTGCCGCCTGCCGGTACCAATTGCCACCCAATGTCTTCATGTGCTGCCTCCGCCTGAATATTCCCTAGAATGGGAGAACATTAAGGAAGAATCGTGCCATCCAGCCCATGATCTGACCATCGCTGATCTGACCGGCCGATTTGTACTCAATTCGCGCGTCGGCCACTTTGGAAGATTCGATCGTATTGGAGAAATCAACGAAGCTGGGATTAACCACCCCGGAAATACGGACGAACTCCTGCTCCTCACCGATCGCCAGTTGTTTTTCGCCAGAAACCAGCAGATTACCGTTTGGCATGACATCAATAACCGTCACCGTAATGCTGCCGTTAAATACGTTATTGTTGGCCGCCGAGCCCTTGCCGCTGAACGCGGTCGAACTCGTTGCGCCGAGGTCCATGCCGAGCAATCCCTTGCCAGGCAACCCGGAAAGCGCACTGACCGAGGCTTTTTGCGTGTTCGACTTGTCCAGCTTGTTCGCGTTGGCCGCCGATGCGGTCGTGCTTTCGGAAATCTTGATCGTGATCGTATCGCCGACAAAACGCGCTCGCCGGTCTTCAAACAACGGACGGCTGTAGGCGGCCTGGTAGATCGCGCCGTTGGTGGCCGGCGATTCCATACGCACGACCGGGCGGGCCGACATTGGCTGGTGCACATTGGTCGGCGGCGTCGTCGCGCAAGCACTTGTCAAAACAACAGCCAGCAAAGACAGACGTTTCATGATTTCACCTCATAGCTGGGTCAGGCGCCCCAGCATCGCATCGGAGGTGGAGACCACCTTCGAATTCAATTCGTAAGCACGCTGGGTCTGAATCATGGTGACAAGCTCTTCGGCAACATTCACGTTGGAAGTTTCAACATAGCCTTGGTTGGTCACACCGGCGCCGTTCGTTCCAGGCGTGTTGGGCGTTGGCGTTCCGCTTGCCGCCGTTTCCAGAAATAGATTTTGACCGATCGCCTGCAAGCCGCCGTTATTGATGAACGTAGCCAATTGAATCGAACCGATCTGTGTCGCGGCAGCCGTTCCGGCCTGCGTGACCGTCACGGTGCCATCCGTTCCGATCGAAACCGAAAGGGCATTGGCCGGAATCGTGATATTCGGCTGCAGCGGGTAGCCGTCCGACGTAACGATCTGCCCCTGGTTATCTCGTTGAAACGAGCCATCCCGCGTATAGCCAGTCGTTCCATCCGGAAGCAGTATCTGGAAAAATCCATTGCCCTGAACAGCCACATCCAGCGTGTTGTCCGTTTTCTGGAGATTGCCCTGCGTATAAAGGCGAGCCGTCGCCACCGGACGAGCCCCCGCCCCCAGCTGCAAGCCTGTTGGAATCTGCGATTGCTGGGAGGACTGAGCACCCGGCTGACGCAGATTCTGATAAAGCAAATCCTCGAATACCGCCCGGGAACGTTTGTAGCCGTTGGTCCCGACGTTGGCCAGATTGTTGGCGATGACGTCGAGCTGGGTTTGCTGGGCGTCGAGTCCGGTGCGGGCTATCCACAGGGAACGGATCATGATCGGGTCCTATCAGGAATTCAGTGAAAGCAATTGATCGGCGCGCTGGGCATTGGTGTCGGCGGTTTGCAGCATCTTGATCTGCATCTCGAACTGGCGCGAAAGGCTGATCAGGTTGACCATCGCATCCGTCACATTGACGTTGCTGCCTTCCAGGGAACCCGAGGCGACAGTCACCGTTGCATCAGCCTCTGCCGGCTGCCCGCTGCGCAGACGGAACAAGCCGTCAGCACCGCGAACAAGATCTGCTTCCGGAGGATTGACCAGCTTCAGACGACCGATCGCATTCGCATTGTTCGGCGTGCCAAAGCTGGGCACCACCGAAATCGTCCCGTCAGTCGCAATTTCAATGGTGTTGTCGGGCGGCACGTTGATCGGACCGCCATCCCCTACCACCGCATAGCCACTCTTGGTCTGCAGCAGCCCCGTCACATCGACGTCAAGACTACCGGCCCGCGTGTAAGCCTCGCTGCCATCCGGCGCCTGTACCGCCAGCCAGCCACGCCCCTGAACTGAAACGTCGAGATTGCGGCCAGTAAACATCACCGGGCCTTCGCTGAAAACATCGCTGACCGACGCGTCGACCACGAATGCACGCGTCGGCATGGCATCGCTCAGAATAGGCACCGCCCGGAAGCGGTGCTCCTGCGCCTTGAACCCAACGGTGCTGGCATTGGCGAGGTTGTTGGCGGTGCCGGCCTGCTGCATGAAGACATGCTTGGCACCGGTCATGGCGGTATAAATCAGGCGATCCACGGTGAACTCGAAAAAAGGTCAAAAATCGAAATTAGCGAATATTCACGAGTGTCTGCAGGATTTGGTCCTGCGTCTTGATCGACTGGGCGCTGGCCTGGTAGTTGCGCTGCTGGACAATCAAATTGACCAACTCGGCCGTCAGGTCGACGTTCGACTCCTCAACTGCCGAGGCTTGCAGCACACCGAAAATACCGGTATTTGGATTACCCGGGGTCGGCTGACCGGAATCGGCCGTTTCCGACCACTGGTTGTTACCGATAGAGGAAAGACCATTCGGATTGCGGAAGTTGAACAGAGCCACCTGACCGATATCGCGCGTCTGACCATTGTCGTAGCGGGCCTGGACGATACCCTCCTTCGAAACGCTGACACCTGCCAGATTGCCCGGCGCAAAGCCGTTCTGCGTCAGGTCGTTGACAGCGAACGGGCTGCCGAACTGGGTCATATTTGAAACATCAATATTGAAAGTCAGGGGGCTGACAGCGCCGGTCGCTACGTTATAAGTTTTGGCAAGCGAACCCGACGAAGTCAGCACACCCGACGAGTTAAAAGTTACCGTACCCGCCGCTTCAGCCACTGTTGGCGCCGCGCCGTCCAGACGCGTATAGAGCGTCCAAGTATTAACCTTCGGCAACGTAGTTACGGGATCAACGGAAGTATCTTTTAGGAAATAGTAGGACAAGGTGTGTGGATTCCCCAAGGAATCATAAACCGTCATTGCAGTAGAACTATTGTAGGTATCCGGATCAGCCGGATTGAATGGACTTTGAGCAGGGGCAGACTGACGGGAGTCCAAGTTAGCCGTCACAGCAGCGTCAGATGTCGGATTCGGCGTACCGGTCACGAAATCAACCTTGAGTTGATCGGTCGGCGGCTGCTGCGGAATACTGCCGGTCGAATCAGCGAGAACACCAAGCAACTTGCGGTTCTGGTCGTTGATGATGAAACCATCCTTGTCCAGGTGGAACTGGCCGTTGCGTGAATAGCTGACTGAGCCATTCTGGGTCAATCCAAAAAAGCCCGTCCCGTTGATCGCAATATCCAGCGGGTTATTGGTCGACGTGATATTGCCCTGCGTGTATTGCTGCATCACGGCACCCAGCGTTGAACCAATACCAATCTGCGACCCCCCGCCACCCTGCAGCGACGCGCCATAAACGTCAGCGAAGTGAGTCGCCGAGGACTTAAAACCAACGGTGGATGCGTTGGCAATGTTATTGCCAGCTACGTCCAGCGCCTTGGAGGAGGAATTCAGACCGCTCAAACCTTGTTGGAATGCCATGATGTACCCCTTGACTCAATCTTAGTAAATCTGTTCGACGGCGCTGAAATCGACCAGGCCAGTGCCCGGGATTTCAAGCTGAAAGCCGTTCTGCCCTCTTACAAGAGCAGATACCGTGCCAACCTCAAGTGCCTTCGCCGTCACCTTGTTCGCGCCCTGAGTGGCCTGCACCGAGAACTGGTAAGTTCCGTTCCCTAGGCGGGTTCCGTCGGCATTTTTTCCATTCCAGACAAAGTCGATCACGCCAGCCTTTTGCGCGCCCAGTTCTTCCTGAGCTACCTTGACGCCCTTGGCATCGCTGATGATGATGCTGACCTTGTCGGCATCGCCATCCAGCTTTACCCCGCCCAACGCACCGTTATCACCAAGCGGCAGAGAATTGCCGGCGGCAAGGACATTTTTGCCGACCAGCGAGGAGGACTGCATGGAGAGCGCCTCGCTGTAGGAGGTCAGCAGTTTTTGCAATGTGCTGTTCAGGCTGTCGATACCCTTGACGGTATTGATCTGAGCCAATTGGCTGGTAATTTCTGCGTTATCCATCGGATTCAGCGGATCCTGATTCTGCATTTGGGTAACCAGCATGGTCATGAAGCGGTCGCCCAGTTGATCGGCTGCGCTGGTCGTCGACGTTTTGCTTTCTGAAAGTTGCTGCAAAACCGAGTTCACCGTGGAATTACTCGTAACGCTGCTCATGATTCGTCTCCTTATTGACCGATCTGCAAGGTACGCAGCATCATGGTTTTTGCGGTATTCATCACCTCGACATTCGTCTGATACGAACGCGAGGCAGAAATCATGTTGGTCATTTCTTCGACCACATTGACATTCGGGAAGCTGACGTAGCCTTTTTCATCGGCCGCCGGATTCTTTGGGTCGTACACCACACGCGGAGGTGATGCATCATCAACCACCTGGCGCACGCGTACACCTTTCGAAATATCGCCAGCACCGCCCATAGGTGTCGCTTCAAACACGACCTGCTTGGCCTTGTAAGGCTTGCCATCCGATGAGACGATACTGTCGGCATTAGCCAGATTGGAAGCCACCGCATTGAGTCGCATCGACTGCGCCGTCATCGCGCTTGAAGACACCTGAAAAACGTTAAACAAGCTCATTCAAACTCTCCCTAGCTCTGGCTGGAAGCCATCGCACTACGCAGGCTCTGGAACTTGTTGCTGATAAATTGGGTAAGAATCTGGTACTGGAGGGCGTTATCGGTAATCTGAGCGCGCTCGACATCCATATCAACCGTGTTGCCATCAACAGCAGACTGAGTCTCTGTTCGATATTGCAAAGCGCCAGGTCCGCTCATTCCATTTCCCCGCTGATGTGCGCCGGACGTCACCGCCATGCTCAACGCCCCAGCGTCGGCACGACCTGCCAAGGCGTTCTGCATTGCCGACTTGAAATCAATATCGCGAGCCTTGAAATTCGGGGTATCGGCATTGGCAATATTCGATGCCAGCACCTGATGGCGCTGGCTACGCAAATCGAGCGCCTTGCTTAGAACCGAGAAATTTTGGGCTATGTTTGACATCGTCAACTCCAACAATCGATGTCCATCAAAAGCATAGTTCATGCCATTGATAAATTAGCGAGCCATTGCCGTCTCAATAGGGCAAAATGCATCTATGTCCATGCGCTTCCTCGCCCTGCCTTGGTTGTTAACCCATGGCCTACTCGCCCTTGCCGCAGACTCGGCGACAATTCTCGATACAGCCGAACAACACATTCGTCTGCAAACGAAAAGCCTTGCCGGCAAAACCACGATCACAATGGGGCAGATTGATGCCAGCAGACTCTCGCCCTGCTCCGCGCTTGAGGCATTTACCCCGCAAGGCAGCAAAATTATCGGACGAACCCACATCGGCGTTCGTTGCTTGTCGCCAAATAGCTGGACGGTTCTAGTACCGGCTCAAATTGCCGTGGCCGGCAACTATGTCACGACTAGCCGACCACTAATTGCCGGTCAAGTGATCAAGGAATCCGACTTGGTCACACTAAGCGGGGATGTCTCCCATTTTCCAGCTGGCGTGGCCAGCGACCCGTCTGGCGTAGTCGGAAAAACTGTTCGCAATTCACTGGGAGCTGGCCAGACCATACGCTTCGACCAGCTAGTAGCCCCAATAGTCATCCGACAAGGCCAAACCGTACGGGTAATTTCGAAAGGCAACGGCTTCTCCGTCAGCGCAGAAGGTAAAGCGATCAACAATGCAGCTATCGGGCAGCCCGCGCAAATTCGTATGAACTCCGGACAGACAATAACTGGCACGGCCCAAGCAGACAGCACCGTGGAAGTCGAATTTTGAGCTAAAGTTTCGGCATTAACGGCCGATATACCGTATAAGATCAAAAAGCATTGCGAGCCACATCATGAAAATAGACAGCACATACAAGCTTGGCACGGCGCCAGTGACACAACGCCCGGTCAGCCGCTCACCTCAAGAAACTGCAACGACCGCTGAATCAGTGAGTCTGAGCCAGCTCGCCGGAACCTTGCAAAGCAGCGAGAAACCGCCGGTCAATGCCGCGCGCATCCAGGAGATCAAGGAAGCCATCTCCCAAGGCCGCTTCAAGGTTAATCCAGAAGCAATCGCCGAAGGACTCATCCAGTCTGCCCGCGACCTGCTTGATTCTCAACGTAAGGCCTGATGACCGTCGCAGCAACACTACTAAAGCGGGAAGCCGAGTTGGTCACGCGCTTTCGAAACGCGCTACTGCGCGAGCAGGAAATTTTGCGTTCCGGCAAAACGGATGGTTTGGCAGAAGTTAACATCGAAAAGCTGTCGTTGGTTGAATGCCTGAATCAAGCAGGAGCAGAGCGCGCACGCGCCCTTTCAAAGAGCGATCAGATCACCATTGACATGCAGGAATGGTTTTCGGTGCACCCACAGGAAACCGAGTCACTCATGCTCTGGGAGAGCTTGCTGAAAGAGGCGCGCGAAGCCCGTGGAATAAACGAGCTAAATGGAAATCTGATCAATGTGCTTCATCAGAAAACCAGCGAGGCGCTTTCCATACTGACAAATAGCCAAGCTGACCAATCGCTATATAGCAGCAGCGGCCAAGCCGCCATGAGCACAGGCAGTCGAATTATCGACTCAGCTTAAGTTTTAAAACCACCCAGATCAGCGACCAATTGTCTTTGGCGCTTCGTTTATCTCGGTGGGCTCTTCCGGACGATTTGAATCAATCATGACACTGACGCGGCGATTTCTGGCCCGCCCTTCAGGTGTTGTATTCGTCTCCACGGGCCGGGTTTCCCCATAACCAATTGCCGTAAGTCGCTCGGCGCCTACCCCCCCTTCGTTGAACAGCCTGAGCACGGTCGTCGCTCGCATGGCAGACAATTCCCAATTGGATGGAAATTGCGGGGTAGCTATCGGGACGTTATCGGTATGCCCCTCAATTGTGATCGGATAATCCGTATTGGCGAGGACCTGCGCGATAACACCCATCGCGCTAATTGATGCAGGCTGAAGACGCGCCTGACCAGCAGAGAAAAGAACGCTATCATTTATTTCGATAGTCACCCCACGGCTTGTCTCCAGCAGTCGAACCTTGCCTGCGGCTACAAGCGGTTGCAACGCCTCCATGATACTGCCAGCCACATTCTTCATCTTTTGCCGTTGCTCGGCCTTTTTTGCCTCATTCTTGACCGTCTCGGGCACCTTCTCAACTTTGATCACGGGCCGCGGAGGCATCGGGAGCGCTCCCTGAATAACCGCTACTGGCTGCCCACCGGTTTCCCCGGTTTTGTTGTTGAAGGCGTTCGTCAGCGAGTTGGACAGCACCTTGTACTTGCCCTCGTTGACAGACGAAACAGCATACATAACAACGAAAAATGCAAATAACAGGGTGATGAAGTCGGCGTAGGAGACCAGCCAGCGCTCATGGTTTTCATGTTCCTCTTCGCGACGCTTGCGAGCCATTAGTGAAGATAGCCTTTTAGGCGCCCCTCAATGATCCGGGGATTGTCACCGACGGCAATACCAACCAGACCGTCAACCAGCATTTCGCGTGATGAAACCATGCGCGTCACGTAATATTTGAGCTTGGCCGCAATGGGCAAATAGACAAGGTTGGCCAAGCCCACACCATAAATTGTTGCGACGAAAGCGACCGCGATCCCACCGCCAAGCTTGGTTGGGTCAGACAAGTTTTCCATGACGTGAATCAGCCCCATCACGGCCCCCAGAATCCCTATCGTCGGGGAATAGCCGCCTGCCGCATCCCATATTTTTGCCGACTGGCGCCACTCATCTTCAAAGGTACCTATTTCGACCTCAAGCAACTCCCTGATTCTCTCCGGATCTGCGCCATCAACAAGGAGTTGAAGCCCCTTGCGTGCGAACTCGTCCTTTATGCCCGGAATATAATTCTCCAACGCAAGCAAGCCCTCACGACGCGACATCTGGCTCCAGTTAAGAATCTGTTCTATCAAGCGCTTCTGCTCAATGACAGGGGGGATCCAAACCCACTTTGCCATCTTCATTCCCCGCTTGAAGATGTGAATCGGACTCTGCAGCAACACAGCCCCCAGGGTGCCACCGAGCACGATCAACAAGGCTGTTGGCTGAACAAGGGAGCCAATGCTGCCGCCCTCAAGATACTGACCACCGATGATCGCAATGATGCTGATTGCGAGGCCAGCCAGGCTGATCTTATCCACCAGCCTTCTCCTTGCGACGTTTCGCGGCAGCGGGAACCTCTCCAACAATACGGCTACGGAGACGTGCTATTGCCTGAGTATGCAGCTGACAAATACGAGACTCGGTAACCCCCATGACCTCGCCGATTTCCCTCAAATTCAAGTCCTGCTCATAGTACAAAGCCATCATCAATTTTTCACGCTCTGGCAACAGGCCAATAGCCAATACAAGTTGCTCCTTGATACCTCGATCTTCCAGAATGCTCGCTGGATCGGCATCGTTATCAGTAAAGTGCCGCTCGAGGAAATCCTCGTCATCTGTACCGGAAAAATCTTCGTAATAGACTATCTGATGGCCGCGTGCATCCTGAAGCGTTCTTTGGTAATCAGCCAATGACATACCCAGCGCATCAGCCAGCTCCTTTTCTGAGGGTGCGCGCCCATGTTCGTGCTCGAGTTGGTTGATCGTCGCTTCGATCCGCCGCAACTCCCGGCGCAAATTACGAGGTAACCAATCGTTTTCCCGCAGGCCATCCAACATTGCGCCGCGGATGCGTTGCGTTGCATAAGTTTCGAACTGCGCCCCAAACCCTTCCTGATACCGGTCAATTGCGTCAAGCAAACCAAGCATACCGTTCTGTACCAGATCATCAAACTGGACACTGGGCGGCAGGCGCGCCATAAGATGATAGGCGATACGCTTCACCAGCGGAGCAAAGCGCTGAACCAGCTGATCCCTATCTGGCTGCCCGGCAGCGGTATACATCAGGCTCGTAGTACGTTAGGGGTTATTCGTTGGCTTAAGTGTAACAGTTGCTGCATGAACTGGCCGACACCTGCAGCTTCGCACTCACTACGCTGCCAATACAACATATCCGATGCAATATCCCGGAACGCCACAGCTGAAGCCGAATCGGGCGCTTGCAGCAGTACTGGACGACATAGCTGAGCCGACTGGCGCAGGGCTTCATCAAGCGGAATAGCTCCAGCAAAATCGAGGCGCGCCACACCCCGCTGAGCGGCAACTTGTGCAATGTTCTCAAAAATCGAGCGCGCATCGGCGTAACTACGAACCTTGTTCACCAAAATACGGAAATGCTTCCGCGAAAAAGCATGGCTCACTTTTTTGATGAGCGAATATGCCTCAGTGATCGAGGAGCTACTCCCAGAAAGCACCACAACCGCTTCCTGTGACACCAGCCCAAATGGCGAAAAACCGTTCGGATGGGCAATGCTGGCATCAACAAGGATGACATCGATCGGCCTTTCGAGGCCTGACATGGCATCCAGCAAGGTCTGCTGCTGCGGCAGCGATAGCCGCCCCAGTTTTCTTGCAGCCCGAGCTGCCGGCAGAACCCGTAATCCCAGCATAGGCTGAAGCAAGACTTGCGAAAGCAACATTTCGCGCTGAACCACATTCAATAGATCATGCCGAGCCTGCATACCGAAAGTAGACGCAATATCGTCACCAGATGCGTGCTCATCAATAATCAAAACCTCTTTGCCTTGGCGCGCCAAGGCAACGCCGATATTAGCTACGGCCACACTGCGTCCGACTCCATCACAGCCTGCAACAAATGTGATGACCTGCAACTGCTGTCCACCGCCCAGCAGGCGACGCAATCCTGCCGCTTGATCAACACGAAAGTCAGCCACGACTGCCCCCAACCGCGACCATGCCGGCACTTGCCATCATTAACCCGGGTTCAAGACCATCGAATTTGTGAGGAGAGCTTTCCGGAACGTCCTTGAACGCACGATGCAAGAGATAGCTGCGATTGGGCAGATGCAGATCTTCAGGCACTCGTTGCCCATTGGAAACATACTGGAGTTTCAGTCCGTGGCGCATGATGACGTCCAGTACTGTCGCCAGGCTGGCTGCCTCATCAATTTTAGTCAGGATGCATCCGGCCAATGTCTCACCTGCATAGGCTCGCACAACGTCATCCAGAGTATCTCCACGGGAAGTGGAGTTCAGCAACAACAAGCGCTGAACATCGCATCCGGCAAGCATATCGGTCAACTCTGGCACCAGTTTATCTCGCTGGCTCATCCCCATCGTATCAATGAGCACCATGTGTTTGTGCTGGAGCTCCGTCAGGGTCTGGCGGAGCTCATTGGCGTCCTTGACCAAGTGAACCGACACACCAAGAATACGACCATAAATACGCAGTTGCTCATGGGCGCCAATCCGATATCCATCGGTAGTCACGAGTGCAACCTTGCTTGGCCCATGGCGTAGCACACAACGCGCCGCCAGCTTGGCTGTCGTCGTCGTCTTCCCTACGCCAGTCGGACCAACAAGCGCGTAAACGCCTCCCCGATCAACGATATCATTTTCATTACCAATCGTAAGGAGCGAACGATCAGCCGCCCCCTTGACCCAAGCCATCGCCTCTTGCCCATTCATTTCGCGCGGCAGGTCAACAAGTAACTCGCGAGAGAACTGCGGAGAAAATCCCGCATCAAGCAGCTGGCGCAAAATATCGGTCTTTACAGGCTCTGAGCGGGCAGCTTCCCCCCATGCAAAACCAGCCAGATGCTGCTCGACAATTTTGCGCAGTGAACGGATTTCGTCCATCACCTCCATTGGAACGACTTCAGCTTCTCCTCGCCGGGCAGAGGGGGCTGGTGTAGTAGCCGCTGGAGACGCAACCGGTGCAGCTCTCGTTGGTGCGACGCTCGACGAACTTAGTCGATTATTTTCCATCTGCCGCAATGCCCCGGTTCGAGGTATTCCTGCATTGACTGAAGCTGACAATGGCTTCTGAGGATGCATCTGGCGTTGCAAAGGAGCTGGCGACGGGACCACGGTCGGCTGTGGAGGCTGAGAAATTCTCGCTCGCGCCGAACTCAGTGCCACGCGATAGTCATCATCGGGATGGCTATCCATCACTGCCCGTTCAGGCACAGCACGCTCTCCTACCGATGTAGGAACAATCATTGCCATATCCCGTGCCGCTACTGCCATAATCTCGACGCCGCCAGGCACACCGCGATTGGAAAGTATGATCGCGTCGTTACCTAGCGTCTCCTTAACCTTCCGCAAGGCATCCCTTGCATTGGCGGCGATAAATTTTCTGACGTTCATGCTCTACCTCCGATGATCGAGGTCACCTTGATAATTCTTGTTTCGGGAACTTCGTTGTGGGACAGCACCTTCAACTGCGGAACGGTACGCCGCAGGAATCTGGACAGGAGCAGGCGCAGGCTCGCCGGCACGAGCAACACAGCCGGCAATCCAAGAGCTTCCTGGCGCCCTGCAGCCAAGGCTGTCTCGCGCAATAGCGTATCAGCAAGCCCAGGCTCAAAACTGGTATTTTCAGAACCACCGGCAACCGCCTGCGACAAGAGACGCTCCAACGTCGGGTCGAGAGACATGACCTGCATTTCGCTGTTACCAGGGAACAGCTGCTGAGCAATTGCACGGCCAAGGGCGATACGCACCTGGCTGGAAAGATCGTCCGCATTTTGGGTACGCGTTGCGTGGTCGGCAACGGTTTCGATGATGGTCCTCATATCGCGAATATGAACGCCCTCTTCGAGCATTGCCTGCAGTACTTTTTGCAGGGTACCAAGCGGCAGAATCTTGGGAACAAGATCTTCGACCAGCTTTGGGATTTCCTTGGCGAGATGGTCAAGCAGTTGCTGAACCTCCTGACGACCAAGCAGTTCACCGGCATGCGTTAAAATCAGGTGATTGAGATGTGTGGCAACCACTGTCGAGGCGTCCACCACGGTATAGCCATAGGCTTGCGCCTGCTCTCGCTGACCGAGTTCAATCCAGACCGCAGGAAGACCAAATGCAGGATCCTTCGTAACGGCACCATTTAAAGTCCCCGCCACACGGCCAGGATTGATTGCCATGAGCTGACCAGCAAAGGCTTCTCCCTGACCAACTTCTACACCCTTCAAGAGAATCCGATAGGCATTAGGCTTCAATTCGAGGTTGTCTCGAATATGCACAGGAGAAACGAGGAAACCGACTTCCTGCGCAAATTTCTTGCGAATGCCACGAATTCGACGCAGCAACTCCCCATCCTGAGACTTATCAACCAAGGGAATCAAACGATAGCCGACCTCAAGCCCAAGTACGTCCAGCGGGGCGACATCACCCCATGTCGCCTCCAAGGCATCTTGAAGCGGCGCCGGCGCCACTTTTACCGGAGCTTCAACAATCCGTTTTTCTTTCTCCATCATCCGCCAGGACATCCATCCCATACCAGAAGCCAGCATCAGAAAAACCAGGTTTGGCATACCCGGAATAAGCCCGAGGATCCCAACTATCGCAGCGGTAATTCCAATCGCCTTGGCATTCCGGAACATCTGCCCCATAACCTGCTGGCCGATATCGCGATCATCCGAGACCCGAGTAACAACCATGCCGGCCGCGATAGAAATGATCAATCCCGGAATCTGGGCCACAAGACCATCACCAATGGTCAACAGCGTGTAATTTTTGGCAGCTTGGGCCAACTCCATGTTGTGCTGCAAAACACCAACAATCAGTCCGCCCACAACGTTGAGCAGCATGATGATGATGCCGGCCACGGCGTCGCCGCGCACAAACTTTGACGCACCGTCCATCGACCCAAAAAACTCTGCCTCGCGGGATATTTCCGAACGACGCTTGCGTGCATCCTCCTCCCCGATCAAACCGGCGTTTAGATCGGCATCAATGGCCATTTGCTTACCGGGCATCGCATCAAGCGTAAAACGCGCCGACACCTCTGCCACCCGCCCCGCACCCTTGGTAATCACAACAAAATTAATCACCACAAGGATCATGAACACGAGGATACCGACGGCAAAATTTCCGCCCACCATAAAATGACCAAATGCCTCAATCACTTTCCCGGCGGCATCAGGCCCCGTATGTCCCTCAAGCATGACCACTCGGGTCGACGCAACATTCAAAGACAGGCGAAGCAGCGTCGTGACCAACAGCACTGTCGGAAAGACTGAAAATTCCAGCGTTTTTTGCGTATTGACCGCAACGAGCAACACCAGCACTGATATTGCGATATTGAACGTAAAGAACACATCCAGCACAAAAGCGGGAAGCGGCAAAACCATCATCGCCAGAATCATCAAAATCAAGACTGGCGAAGCCATTTGGGACACGTTCATTCGCCCAATGAAGTTTTGCATCCCGAATGACGGCGCGGCCATTTACGCGGCCTCCGGCACTAGCTCTGGCGGCACCGGCAAATCACGCGGAGGCACTGGGTAGGTACCGCCAACCTGACGCCAGTTAGCTAGCTGATAGATATAAGCAAGAACCTCCGCGACTGCACTGTACAGGGCGGAGGGAATTTCTGAATCAAGCTCGGCATGCTTGTAAAGCGCACGCGCCAGTGGCGGAGCCTCCATGATCGGAACGGCATTCTCATGGGCCAACTCCCGAATCCTTAGTGCTATCGCCCCCGCCCCCTTTGCCACCACTCTAGGTGCTGCCATACCTGTTTGATAAGCAAGAGCTACTGCAAAATGCGTCGGATTTGTCACGACAACATTGGCTGTCGGCACCGCCGTCATCATGCGCTTGCGCGCTGCCTGCATCTGCAAACTACGGATACGCCCCTTGACGTGCGGATCCCCCATCATTTCCTTCATTTCCTGCTTGACCTCTTCCTTAGTCATCTTCAACTTATCGAAGTATTGCCAAAGCTGGAAGGGGACATCGGCAGCAACAACCACCACTAGCGCTGCAGCCATGAGCAGAAAAGAAAACGAAACCAGATTTCCGGCATGTGCAATCCCGGCATCAAGCGGCTCACTCAGCAGCCCAAATATTTCGTCACGCTCTTTCCAAACCAACGCAACAGCAACCCCGCCAAGCAGACCTGCCTTCAAAACAGCCTTACCCAGCTCCATCAGGCTATTCCAGGAAAACATCCGGCCAAATCCGCTAAGGGGGTTCAGACGATTGAAATCGGGCGCTATTGCCTGCGGCGAGAACACCCAGGCATTCAGAAAAAACGGGGGCAAGACAGCAGCAAACAAGATCAGGCCAAGTAAAGGTGAAAACGCAAACAGTGCATCCCCAGAAATTTCAACCAAGCGGGGCAGCATCAATGCCGGCTCACGCATAACCTCGGATTCGATGGTGAAACCCTTTTTGACAATCACCATTGAGCGCTGCATGAGCCATCCGCCCATCATCCAAAAAGTTGCACCCGCAACAATCAGAACAAGAAAAGTACCGAGCTCACGAGAATGAGGGACCTGACCTTTCTCGCGGGCCTGCTCGATTCGCCTACTTGTAGGCTCTTCAGTTTTCTCGAGGTCGCTATCTTCGGCCATAGCCATCTTTGGTTTATGTTATGGCTATTATAGGAAAAAACGAGAAAAATTATATAGGTACGTGTGTTTATTTACTCTGTTTCTCAGATGCCACTCGCAACCCCATGACAACAGAGTAAACCTCCAAAAGAAAAGAGGGAGCAAAGCTCCCTCTCAACTCGTTGACTAAAAACAGTAATCAGGCGAAATCAAGCGCCCGCACAGCCGAACCAAAATCAGAATGTTGACCGAGGTCGGACAACAACTCCTTCATGTCCAAAATCAACACAATCTGTCCATTGGAGAGAGTCGTAACCCCTGCGACCCCTTTTGGGCGGAAGTCTTCAAGCGATTTAATCACTGCATCGTCACGCCCCGCGAAGCTATCGACCGCCAAAATGAAACTGCGCTCCGCCGTCTGCATGAACACTCCGTACTCGGGGTATCGCTCAAGCGGCCAACCAAGGAGACGAGCGAGGGTAATTACCGGCAGAACCTCCCCTCGAACAACCAGGGTTTCCTTCCCGCCTACCTCCTGAATCCGGCTTTGCTCGATTGGCAATATTTCGCGTACGAGTGATAGCGGTAATGCAAATGGCTGATCGCCAAGCAACACCAGGAGCACCGGCAAAATCGCCAGCGTCAGCGGTAGCGAAATAATGAAGACCGAGCCCTTACCTGGTTCTGAACGGATCTCAATAGAGCCATTCAGCTTCTGGATATTGGTCTTGACCACATCCATACCCACGCCACGCCCCGACACATCCGAAATCTGTGTTTTGGTAGAAAAACCCGGCATGAAGATCAGATTGAGACTCTGGCGCTCATCAAGCGTGTTGGCCTCTTCTTCGGAAATCAATCCTTTTTCAGTAGCCTTTGCGCGGATACGTTCCGCATTCATACCTTTACCATCGTCAGCAATGATCAGGACGATGTGATCGCCCTCCTGGCGCGCCTCAAGACGGACAAGACTTTTTGGTGGCTTTCCTGCGGCCTGGCGCTCATCCGGCATCTCGACGCCATGGTCTACCGCATTTCGAATCAGGTGAATCAAGGGATCTGCAAGATCCTCGATCATGGTCTTATCTACTTCAGTTTCTTCTCCGGCAAGAACCAGCTCAACATCCTTACCCAGTTGCCGCGCAAGGTCGCGGGCGATCCGTGGATACTTCTGGAAAAGCCGGCCAATCGGTTGCATCCGCGTCTTCATTACCGAATTCTGCAGATCCGACACGAGCAGGTCTAGTTGGCTTACTGCTTGATCCAATGCATGCAGGGTTTCCGAGTCATTCTTTCCAGCCAGAATATCCGCCCGCAGACTCGTCAAGCGGTTTTTGGTCAGCCCTATTTCGCCTGAAAGATTTAAAACCTGATCAAGACGCGAAGTATCTACTCGAATTGTATTTTCACGGCCACGCTCTTCTGCCCGACGGGCAGAAGTAGGTTGCCCCCCAGGTTTATCTGTTGCTCGCCGTCCAAATGGGGAGGCGGCAGCGGCCACCGGAGCCATCACGGAGCCTGGCGCCACAACCGATTCCATCACGGCAGTCTCGGCTTTGGTAATCACCTCACTCGAAGGTGTCGCAGCCCCTGCCTCTCCCGTGACTGCAGCGTGCAATACATTCCAGTCAGGCTCACCTGGTACGGAAACCGACGATTGCGGCGCTTCCGCCGCTGGCTGGGGAGCGTCAGCAGTAACATGCCCCACACTCAAGACACCTTTCAATGCGGCGATTACCGCTGGGTCGGCGGGCTGGGGCTGAACCATCTGCCCCAGTTCGCCAAACATTTCGCGCACCCCTTTTGTGGCGTCCATGATGACATCCATCAACTCGGCAGTCAGCTCTATTTCGCCATTGCGCAAGCGATCGAAGAGATTTTCCGTCAGATGGCAAAGCGTCACCAATTCGGTGGCATTGAGAAAACCCGCCCCGCCTTTGACAGTGTGAAAGCCTCGAAAAATATCGTTCAGCAATGCACGATCATCAGGCATCTTTTCGAGATCAACGAGTTTGTTATCCACATCGGACAACAGGTCATTAGCCTCCTGCAGGAAATCCTGCAGCAGATCTTCCATTCCGCCAAAGTCGCTCATTTTTATCTTCCTCAGAAACCGAGGCTGTCCAGCAGGTCATCAACCTGCTCCTGGTTAACCACAACATCGGTACGCCCTTCGGCGTTGATTACCGGACCATTCATCAGACTAGCCACCTCTTCTGTGCGCTTGGTTTCCGGCAACACCTCGATAAGGACTGTCATCAAGCCGGACTCCAACTCATGGGCAAGGGCGACAATTTTCTTGATGACCTGTCCTGTCAAATCCTGGAAATCCTGAGCCATCATGATTTCCGTCAATTGGGCATGCGTCCCGCGTGTTTTTGCAGGTAGCTGCTCATTTAGGAACAGACGCGTGTCACTTGCCAATTGCTTGAACTCGACAGCCCCCATCTTGTTAGCAAAGACCTGATCCCAACGTTTTCCCAGCGCCTGGGCACTATTTTCGAGCTCATCGACCAGTGGATTCGCAATATCAGTGGCGTTCAGAACGCGGCATGCGGCCTGCTCTGTCAGATTGGCAACATAGGCTAGACGGTCTTTAGCATCGGGAAGCGCAGAAACTGTCTTCTCAAGCAATTTATCGTAACCAAGCAAACCCAGAGTGTCATGAAGCGCGCGAGCCATGTGGCCAATTCTGTTGAACACGGCTTCTTGTTGAGACCAGCCCTCACCAGAACTGCCCTCCTGCTCAACGGAACTCGGACTAAGCTGTGCGACCTCCGCCTTTGCGGCAACGCTATCGAACAAGGCCTGCAAATCATCGCTATCAGCAGATGATGCCTCCGGTGCCGCAACTACTGCCTTGGGAGGCGCTTGTGCTGGCGCCGCCACGCTGCTGGCAGCGATAGAGTCAAAAAGCGCTTCAAGGTCGTCGGAATCGTTATTGGCAGACATGATTTTCCTTTAGGCCTGACCCATTTTTTCGAAAATCTTGTTCAGCTTTTCCGAAAGCGTTCCCGCAGTAAAAGGTTTAACGATATAGCCACTGGCCCCCGACTGAGCTGCGGCAATGATATTTTCCTTCTTAGCTTCAGCTGTGATCATAAGCACAGGCAGATGCTTGAGATTCGGTGTCGCCCGAATGGATTGCAACAGGGTAAGCCCATCCATATTCGGCATATTCCAGTCAGTCACAACAAACTCAAAACCACCGCCCTGTAATTTTTGTAGTGCGATAGCACCATCCTCGGCCTCATCGACATTCGTGAAACCTAGCTCTTTCAATAGGTTTCGGACAATTCGACGCATGGTGGAAAAATCGTCCACCACCAGAAATCTCATTTTGGGATCGGCTGCCATGCAGTACTCCAGAAACTAAGTTTTTATCGTTCAATCAACGGACGCAAGGTATCGGCCAGTGCTTCGGCATCAAATTTCGCGACGTAAGCATCCACACCAACAGATTTACCCATGGCCCGGTTGGCCTCCGACGAGAGCGAGGAGTGCATGACCACTGGTACGCCCTCAAAACGGGGGTCCGATTTTATGTTCTTGGTCAGAACGTAGCCATCCATTTCGGGCATTTCAGCGTCCACCAGAATCAACCGAACATCTTGGCGGATGCTTTGCCCCATCTGGGTTGCATGGGCGGCAATACCCTGGAGGCGCGTCCAAGCCTCCATGCCATTGGTAGCGTGCTTATGACGTACCCCGAGCTTGTCCAGAACCTCGGCGATTTTGCGCCGAGCGACGATCGAGTCGTCAACAAAAAATACGCTTGTATCCGGATCGACTCTTGCGGGGGTGATATCGACAATCATTGCCTCACCGAACGCATTGGCGAGAATCTGCTCGACATCAAGAATGGAAACCAGTCCACCGCTTTCCAATTCGATGACGGCGGTGATCAATCCCTGATTCGTCGCCAGCACGCTTTCCGGCGCCTTCACGCGCTCCCAGTCGACCCGAATAATCCGATCGACATCGTGGACCAGAAAGCCCAAAGTGCGCTTTGAATACTCAGCCACCATCATCGTCTTGCCAAGTCCGGCTGGCGCATCGAGTTGCATGAACGGTGCCAATGAAAGAACCGGGATGACATTCCCGCGCAACGAAATCAGCCCCTCGACACCACGCGGCATGTTGGGTGTCTTGGTAATATGTGGAGTCCGGCCGACCTCGCGGACTTTGAATACATTGATACCGAAAATCTCGCGCGTTCCGAGCGAGAACAACAGAATTTCCATCTTGTTGGAACCCGCCAGTCGCGTCCGCGCATCAACGCTATCAAGCAGGTTTTTGTTCTCAACGAGTTCCATCGCCAACTCCTGCTATCTCAAGCCGCACGAACCGGCATCGTGTCCACGCCCAATCGCCGCGCCAATGTTTCAGACAAACGCAGGGGCTCAAACTTTGGCACATATTCATCAACCCCCACTGATGCGCCCAACTTCTGGTTGGACATCCCGGATAATGACGAATGCATTATGACGGGTATCCCGTTGAACCGCGGATCCGACTTGATTTTTTTGGTTAGGATGTAGCCATCCATTTCGGGCATTTCAATGTCAGTAAGCACCAGACTGATCATGGACGACGCGGGCTTGCCTACGGACTGCGCATAGGTCGCGACCTTCTCCATTTCTTCCCACATCTGACGGCCATTCACCGCCGAGATGCCCCTGACGCCCATGGCTGCAAGCGTACGTTCAATTTGCTTGCGAGCGACGCTCGAGTCATCGCAATAAAAGACCGTGCTGTCCGGCTTGTCCACAGCGACAACGCCACGGTACATGATCTCGTTGTCGATGCTGGTGGTTTCCGAGAGGACTTTTTCGACATCCATCATCATCACCAGACGGTTGTCTTCCAATTCGGTAACGGCTGTCACCAAACCACCAGTCTGCGAGGTCAGCATCTCCGGAGGAACGCGCATCTTGCTCCAGTCCAGGCGAAGGATGGTATCCACTCCTTCGACCAGAAAGCCTTGGGTGTGGCCGTTATATTCGGTAACGATCATTATTTCGCGAGGCGTTTCCGGGGATATGCCCGAATATTTGGCGAGGTCGATGACCGGTACCAGCGCACCGCGCAAACTAACCATGCCCTCTACTGAGGCGGGCATATCGGGGGCAGCGGTAATCACCGGGGTACGCATGACTTCGCGTACCTTGAAGACATTGATGCCATAGGTCTCGCGACGCCCCGTACGCTGGTCCACGCCGAGAAAGAACAAAAGAATCTCGAGCTTGTTGGTGCCCGCCAGTTTTGTTCGCGCGTCGATATTCTTTAATAACTCAGACATTGTCATCCTCTCGCATGTTGCGTATCCGGCCGACTTCGGAAGCAAGAAGCCCAAAAACAGCCTCTTCCAACCTCATCGTCTCCCAGCGACGAACCTGCTGCCAGCACCATTTGGGTGCCCACCCCATCTTCCATTAACGGTCTACTGGACCGAACATTTAGGAAATTTGAAACAATTTACCAAAATTAGCAATATCTAGCACCTGTTTTACGTTGCCGCGAACACCAGTGAGTGCCACTTCCTTGTTTGCTCCGCCCAATTTGTCGCGCAACATCAACAACATACCCAATGCCGAGCTATCAAGATAATCGACCCCGGCGAAATCCACAGCGACAGATCGAATAGCAGAATCGGCGACCAAGGGTTCATAGGCTGCCCGAAATTCGCGGTGAGTATTGAAATCAAAACGACCGACAAGTTTGATGGTGACCTTGCCGGATTCATTGAGAATGCTTGCTTGCATTTGTTTTCCTATCCCAAAAAAAACGAATCGAGTTCTAGTTTAATCCTTTAACCATCGGCAACAAGCCCGGCTGGTGGGTCAAACACAAATCGCGGAAATCACCCGCCGCGCCATATCTTCGAGCGGGCACTGCTCTTCGACTGCGCCAATCAGAAAAGCTTCGCGCGGCATTCCGTATACGACACAGCTCGCCTCATCCTGACCAAAAGTTCTCGCGCCAGCCTGACGCAGGCGCAACAACCCCTGAGCGCCATCCTTGCCCATTCCGGTAAGAATAACGCCAACTGCCTTACGCCCAACCAAGGCGGCAGCCGAATCAAACAGTACGTCGACGGATGGGCGATGACGATTTACCGGAGGCGTCGGGGCCAATTCGGTGAGGAAGCCGGAATTGCCCCGTCGAATGAGCAAATGTGAATGTCCCGGCGCTACATAGACGTTACCCGGCTCGATCTTTTCATTCCCTTGCGCCTCGACGACGCGAGGTGCGCACAGAGAATCCAGACGACGGGCAAATGAGGCCGTGAAGGATTCCGGCATATGCTGAACGATGAGAATGGGCGGGCAATCCGCTGGAATCCCCATGAGGAACTCTTTGATCGCCTCGGTTCCTCCGGTTGATGCGCCGACAAAGATGATCTTTCCACTCGCGGCTAAACCGGGTCTGGTATGCGTCGCTAACGACGGCGGAGCGGCGGTGGAACTCATTGACCCACGCAAACGCGCGCCTTTGGCAGCGCGGATTTTTTCGACCAATTCTTCTGCATAGCTTTCCATGCTCCTGCCACTATCAGCCCGTGGCTTGCCTATAAAATCTACAGCCCCAAGCTCAAGGGCTTTCAGCGTGGTCTCCGAACCAGATTCGGTAAACGACGACACCATGACAACCGGCATAGGCCGCAAGCGCATCAAGCGCTCGAGAAACTCAAGCCCTCCCATTTTGGGCATATGGACGTCAAGCGTCATGACATCCGGATTCAACACCTTGATCATTTCACGGGCAGTTTGGGCGTCAGGTGCCGCCCCCACCACCTCCATATCGGGCCCCATGCTGACCAATTTGCTCAACAAGCCACGCATTAATGCCGAATCGTCAACGATCAGGACTCGAATTTTCATGGGCATCTATTGAGAAAAATTTCAAAATTGGCGCTTTTTTCCGGTTGACCGTGTCAAACGAACAACTCGACATCGCCTTCGATGGTAGAACCGGTCAGGCGTACCTTGTAATCGTTTTCGCGGCTGAACAAGGTTTCGTTGTGCACTCGGTGCAATTTCTTGACCAGAACGCGTCCTGAATGCGGAAAATAATAGACTTTCCGGGGATATGAATCCAGCAAGTCCTTGGCGACGACAGGAACCTTTTCGGTCTTCAGGAAATCAAGGACGAATTCCGCATTTTTGGCGCCGACGTTACTACTCGCCAGGCTCGCCATGACAGCCCCCCCGCCAAATACCTTGGCCTCAAGACGATTGCGTCGTGCGCCCAGCTTGAGCAGATGATTAATCAGCACTTCCATGGCGTAGGTACCATAGCGGGTCGACATCGCAAGCGGGCTGCGACCACCATCATCCGGCAACATGAAATGATTCATCCCGCCAATTCCGGAGTCGGCATCACGAATACAGGCGGCAACACATGAACCGAGAACGGTCACCAGTAGCGCTTCCTTGTTGGAAACGAAGTATTCGCCCGGCAATATTTTGGCTGCTTCAAGACCGAACTTCCGGTCGAAGTATCGATTTGTCGCTAGCTGTTCATCGTAGGAGTGTTGCACCCGGCGCCTTCCCTATCGAGCCTGCACCGGGGCATAAACTGTCTTGCCCTGGGACTTGAAAAGATCGGCCGCGTGCAAAAAGCTTTCCGAGTGGCCAGCAAACATCAGCCCGTCTGGCTGCATCATCGGAGCAAAGCGCGACAGAATCTTGTACTGAGTTGGCTTGTCGAAATAGATCATCACATTTCGGCAAAATATGACATCGAGCGGCCCCTTGACGGCATAGCTCGTGTCCAGCAGGTTGGTCCGCTGAAAACTGACCATCTGCTTCAACTCGGGACGAACCGAAACGAAACCATCCTGGCTGCCAGTGCCGCGCAGAAAGAATTTACGCAGACGCTCCGGTGACAATTTTTCAACCCGTTCGACGGGATAAACGCCTTTGGCAGCAGTCGCCAGCACATTGGTATCGAGATCCGAAGCGACGATCGAGATGTGCGAGACATTGGAGCCAAAGGTTTCAGCCACGGTCATCGCGATCGAATAGGGTTCCTCCCCCGTCGATGCCGCCGAGCACCAGACCCGGATAGGGCGTTTCGTGCCAATCTTGCGAATGTGATCGGCAAAGATCGGGAAGTGGTGCGGCTCGCGAAAAAACGAGGTCAGATTTGTCGTCAGCGAATTGACGAAGCGCTCCCACTCATCGCCGCCATTTCGTTCCAACCCGTCAAGATACTCGGCAAAAGAACGCATTCCCGTTGCGCGCAGACGTCTCGCCAGACGCGAATAGACCATATCCTGCTTGACCGGCGACAAAGAAATCCCCGCATGCTGGTAGATCAGTTTGCGAACGCGCTCAAAATCAGTCGTCGAAAACGTAAACTCCCTCGCCGTACTATCTCGAGCGGGCAAACTGGCTGACAACGATGACAGGATAGTAGATACAGGCTGAGCCGGATTTCGAATATCAGCCATGGCTAGAACTCTTCCCACTCATCATCAAGACTGACATGTTGCAATTGTGCCTTTGGACCTCGAGGCGGCTCGGTTTTCATTGCCGATTCGGCTTTGCGCTCGATTCGAGGCGGTGGCGAGGCAAGGCGCGAAGTCATGTTGCTGTCGCCAATCCGGAATACCGCAACAGTCTGCGTCAGTTGATGCGCCTGCTCTTCCAGGCTCTCGGCCGCTGCCGCAGCCTGCTCGACAAGGGCCGCATTCTGTTGCGTCACCTCATCCATCTGGCTTACCGCCAAACTAACCTGCTCGATACCCGCGCTCTGCTCGGTACTGGCATCGGAAATATCACCCATGATCTTGGCCACACGCTTGATACTCGACACGACCTCTTCCATCGTTCGGCCTGCCTGATCAACCAATTTGTTGCCTGTTTCGACCTTGTCGACCGAGTCTGAGATCAAACCCTTGATTTCCTTTGCTGCGGCAGCACTACGCTGAGCCAAATTTCGCACCTCGGTGGCCACCACGGCAAATCCGCGCCCCTGCTCTCCCGCCCGTGCAGCCTCGACGGCCGCGTTGAGGGCAAGAATATTGGTCTGGAAGGCGATACCATCGATCACCCCAATGATGTCAGCGATCTTGCTGCTCGACTGATGGATTGCACTCATGGTGTTGACGACTTGCCCCACCACCTCGCCGCCCTTATCGGCAACCCGCTGGGCGGTACCAGCCAGTTCGTTTGCCTGACGTGCGTTGTCGGCGTTCTGCCTCACCGTGCTGGTCAGTTGCTCCATGCTCGACGCCGTCTCTTCGAGGCTACTCGCCTGCTCTTCAGTCCGCCCGGACAGATCCTGGTTGCCCGATGCAATTTCCTTGGCAGCCGTATTGATCATTTGCGCAGACAACTGAATTTCGCCGACCAGATTACGCAACTGCGTGACAGTCTGGTTCGCATCATCGCGCAAGCGACCAAAGGTCCCCTGATACGAGCTAGTCAGCGTCTGGGTGAGATCGCCATCCGCCACTCTAGACAGAAGATCGGCAATCTCGCCAATCGCCGCGCCGCTGGTCTCAACCAAGCTATTGATGCCTGTGCCAAGCTCCTTGTAAAAGCCTTCCAGCGAAGAGGTATCGAGGCGCGCCCCGAGATCCCCGGCTGACGCACGCGATACGAGATCAGCCACTGATCGCTGGGCATTCAATTCGGCCGTACGATCAACCCATTCGCCCACGGTACCGAGGCGCTGGCCACGCTCATTGATGATCGGGTTAGTAATGATGTTATAAATCCGCCGGCCAATATCGAGTTCTGTCTGGCGAGTCCCCTGCAACTCACGCAAGCTTTTGAGTGCAGCAGCCGGATCCTGATAAAACACGCCAATATTGCTGCCGATGAACCCGTCAACGCTGAAATTCGGCTGCTGTTCACGCAGACCAGGCTCAATCTGGCGCAAGGTTGTCAGCAGCCCCTTGTTAGCGTAGATCACCTTCCCTTCGTCATCGGCAATCCGCAAATTGGCTGAAACGCAATCCAGCGCAATGCGAATGCGTAGATTGTCGTTGGCAATACGCTGCGCCTCCGCAACATTGAATCCTTGCTGCATTTGCATCGACTGGAGCCCCTGAAGGACCTGGCCAACCTCATCATTTGCCCCGACATCCAGTCGCGTATCGTATCGACCTTCTGCTAGGTCGTTAAAAACGGGCAGAACCTTTTGTTGCAGCGGCCGGACAATCAGCTTCGAAATAAGCAGGTAGAGAAATGCGGCAAGCAGCAACGCCAGGATCAGTCCGCCGATCACGACATAGCGGGTAGTCTGACTTGAAAGGGCGTGAAACTCGTCAAGATAGGTTCCACCGGCAATCAGCCACTTGGCATCAGGCAGTGTGTCAAACACCACAATCTTTTCCCGTGTTGCAGTGTCACCCAATTCGGTGTTGATCCATGGATAACTAATCTCCCCGTTACCTCGTTCCAGCATTTCGCGAATGAACTCGCGACCACCGGCATCCTTGGCACCAAGAACGTTGGTTCCCTCCTTGGCTGGATGCACGAGAAGATTACCGAAGTCCTTACCTTTGCTTGCATCAAGCACAAAGTAATAACCCGTCTCCCCCACCTTCAATGAGCGAATCTGCTTTTTAAGGGCTTCCAGCTCTGTCGAGATATCAAGCCCGATAAATGTGGCACCTATGATTTTGCCGCTCTTTGCAAAAATGGGCGTGTAACTGGTGTAGAAAGCCTTTCCGAAGAGAGTTGCCTGTCCGACATAGGGCTTCCCTGCCAATAGCTCAGCCAGAGCCGGATGTTCCTTGGCCAGGTTGGTACCAACGGCACGTTCGCCATTCTCTTTTTTGACTGACGTCGAAACCCGGACGAAGTCATCACCCTTGCGACTAAAAATTGTGGCAACCGCACCTGTTTTCTCAGTAAAACGATCGACTATTTCGAACTTTCCGTTCAGGACATCGCCTCTGGACGTACGAAGGACTCCTTGCTCTTCGCCCCCCTCAAGAACAATATCGTCCTGAAAGGACATCGCAAAGCCACGGTTCAACTGAATGGCTTCTTTGCGCAGAGCCGTCAGGTTCGTTTCAACCATGACACGGATCAGACCCACATCATTTCTCAGACTTTCGCGCCCCTGAACATCCAGTAGCGTTGCCAGGTGGCCCCCAAGCAAGTTGGTCGCCCCCCCCAGAATGATCCCGAACCCCAGCAACATTCCCAGTACAATTTTTTGGGAGGATGACGCATCAGACATCCAGCGCCGCAGAACCCCGAGCCCACCGCCTCTAACCACGTTGCCATGAGAGATGATCTTGCCGCCTGCACGTTTTTCGCGGATTTCCGAATACGCCATTTCAGCTGCAGAAATCTGCTCTCGGCTCGCCTTCCGACGCACAGACATATAGCCGACGACCGTACCGTTCTCACGCAGCGGCGTCACATTGGCTAAAACCCAGTAATAGTCTCCGTTCTTGCACCGGTTCTTGACCATGCCGGTCCACGGACGACCATGCTTGAGGTCCTGCCACAAATCGGCAAATGCCTCAGATGGCATATCCGGATGGCGCAAAATATTGTGAGGCTGACCGATCAGCTCCGACTCAGAAAACCCGCTGATGTCAATAAAAGCTTGATTGACATAGGTAATCTGCCCCTTGAGATCAGTCTTGGAAGCGATGAGGTGGTAGTCATCCACCTCAATCTCCACATTCGTCACAGGCTGATTATTTCGCATATTTTTCTATGACCCTGTTGTCTTAAAACTCTTCCCACTCGTCATCATCCGGCGCAACGAGCGCCGGCATTTTGACCGGGGAAACAGTCCTGGGAGCTGCTGCGGTCAATTGCTTCGGAGGCGGATTTTTCCCTCCTCCTCGCATGCTTTCCAGCAATCCGATGACGCGTGCAGATCGATTGGTAAATTCGCCGGATATTTGGGCCCGCGCGCCGTCGCTATTGCCAGCCAATTGGGTTCGTATGACATCCGCCGCGCAGCGATGGAATCCCGCGTGTTCCCCCTTGAGCTCGGTATATTTGGAATTGCCGCGCAGCGCACGGCCATCGCCGTGGATCCAGCAACCCAAGGCGCACTGGTCGTCACGTCCTACGATAGCGGGGTCCAGTTGCTCATCACCACCGGCCACATAATCGAGCAGGCGTTGCTTCCATTTTCCATGCGCAGCTATCGCTCCATCAAAGTCCAGGCCGGCAAGTTCAGACTGCCCTTGGACGATCAAGCCACCCGAAAGACGAAATACCGCTACCGACTCCGCTAAATTGCGCGCCTGCTCTTCGAGGCTTTCGGCTGCCGCTGCTGCCTGTTCGACCAGCGCGGCATTCTGCTGCGTCATTTCGTCCATCTGGCTAACAGCCAGGCCAACCTGCTCTATACCAGCAGTTTGCTCGCGGCTTGCATAGGAAATATCAGACATGATCTTGGCGACACGTTGGATGCTGGCCACGACCTCACCCATCGTTTGACCTGCCTGATCGACCAAACGCCCGCCAGTTTGTACCTTATCGACAGAGTCGGAAATCAGGGACTTTATTTCCTTGGCCGCAGCCGCACTGCGTTGGGCGAGATTTCGAACTTCAGTTGCCACCACGGCAAAACCACGGCCCTGTTCACCCGCACGAGCCGCTTCAACCGCCGCATTGAGAGCCAAAATATTTGTCTGGAACGCGATACCGTCAATTACGCTGATGATGTCAGAAATTCTGTTCGAAGCCTGGTGGATTGCCCCCATGGTTTCAACAACCTGCCCGACAACTTGGCCGCCTTTTTCAGCGACCCGCTGAGCATTGCTCGCCAGTTCATTGGCCTGACGCGCGTTGTCGGCGTTCTGTTTGACAGTGCTGGTCAACTGCTCCATGCTCGACGCAGTTTCTTCGAGACTCGATGCCTGCTGCTCGGTTCGCCCCGACAAATCCTGGTTACCGCTGGCAATTTCCTGCGCAGCCGTGTTAATCGCATCGGTCGCACTTTTAATCGAGAAAATGATCTCCTGAAGGTTATCGACGGTGACATTGGCATCATCCTTCAAGCGGCCAAGCACACCTTGGTATTCGGTATCGATCTTGCGGGTCAGATCCCCTTGTGACAGTCGCGTCAGCATTGCCCCTACATCAGCCAGCGCCTGACTATTCACCTCGAGAAGATCATTGATCCCAGTAGAAATGTGTCTGAAGAAACCACTCATCTCGCTGGCATCAATGCGGCGCGAGAAATCACCGGAAGCCGCGGCGGCAATAATGCTGCCAACTTCCTCCTCAACAGCGACCTCAGCGGTACGATCCGTCCATTCAACAACGGTTCCGAGACGCTCGTTACGTTCATTGACAATCGGGCTGGCCACTAATCTGAACGTACGACCGCCAACCGCGATTTGTGTGCGATGCATGCCTTTCAGGCCTGCCAGCAGGTTGCGCTGATGGGCCGTGCTCTTGTGGTAGATATCGAAATTGGAGCCCAGAATCGAATTGGCCCTGAATGACGGAAGGTCCTTGCGAATATCGGCCTCGGCCACTTGCATCATTTCCAGCACAGCAGCATTGCAATAAACAATCACGCCGTCCGGGTCAGCAACCATCACGCTGTTTGATGTCACATCCAAAGCCACCTTGATGCGAAGCGCCTCATTGGCCACTCGACGCTCACCTTCCGTACGTGCCTTGATATCTGCCTGCATGCGACTGAGCGCATTCAATAACTGCGCAGGCTCGTCGTTACCGCTCACATCAATGCTGTTATCGAGATTGCCCGCAGCAACGGCATCCGCCACGCCGACAGCCGCCCCCAAGGGGCCGGTAATCTGGCGCGTCACCCACAGTCCGGCCGGAATCATGACGATCAGAGCCAAGCCAATCATCAACAACATGGAGGTCTGGACACGTGACTTAACTGATTCAATTTCCGCTAAATCGCGTAGATTATTCTCTCTCTGGAGCTGCAATATTTCGTCCACTGCATCGAACCAAATCTGCATTTTTGGGCGAAAACTATTGAAAAATTGATCTTCAAGCTCGGGACGGTTCCCAGCCTTTATCAGTACGAACATCCGGGAAATAGATTGCTCTGCCGCTTTTCTGGCCAGCACGACGCGCTCGTGTATTTCCTTTCCGCGCGCCGTGACCAGTGTTTCCCGAAGCTGATTTTCTGACGTCATATAGGCTTGAAGATCAGCACTGACCTTCTTCTCCTCACCCAGTTGCTTCTCGGATTCCTCATAGATCAACGCAGTACGCACGTGTCTGCCGATCAACAGATTCCGTGTACGCATGTCGACAGCCAACTCAGTCTTCTTGATATTGTTGTTAGCGATGTGATCAACCTTGTCGCTAATCAAATTCAGGCTGAGCCAGGCAATCGCAACAAACGCGATCATCAGGGCCAATGCACCAACCGTGGTCAAGATCAGGCGAGTGCCAATCTTGTAATTGCGTAAATTCAACATGCCACTACTCCTGGTCGAGGGCTGTACGTTATTCGCTGGCCGAATCGATGAGCGCCATATCGGCACTGGTCATCAAGCGCTCAATATCAGTCACGATCATCATGCGACTATCGATCGTTGCCAGGCCAAGTATGTACTTTGTATCAAAAGTCCCCGAAAAATCAGGTGCTTGGCGAATTTGCGAACGCGTCAGAGAAAACACATCAGATACACTGTCGACCACGGCCCCAATCACACGCCCCGCTATATTGAGAATGATCACCACGGTGAATGGGGTGTATTCGATCTTGCCAAGATTGAATTTGATGCGCAGATCGACAATGGGAACGATGATGCCTCGCAGGTTGATCACCCCCTTTATAAATGCAGGGGCATTGGCAATCAGCGTCGGCTGCTCGTAGCCACGAATCTCCTGCACCTTGAGGATATCAATTGCGTACTCTTCGCTGCCCAGCGTGAAAGTCAGGTATTCACTGGGCACCAGATCGTCTTCGCCGGCCGCCCCACCACCATGCGTCATCGCTTCCATCTCTTGCTCCTCAATTCAACTGTCAGCCGGCTTTTTGCAGGCTTGTCTTTGCCATGCCGGCGATAGCCGACACATCAAGAATCAGCGCCACATGGCCGTCGCCCATGATGGTCGCACCGGAAATACCCTGTACGCGGCGATAGTTTGCCTCCAGACTCTTGATTACAACCTGATGCTGACCAACCAACGCATCGACAAACAACGCTGCCTTAATTCCATCAGCATCAACAACAACCATGATGCCTTGCGTAAAATTGCTAGAACACGACTTGATATTGAACAATTCGTGCAAAACCACGACGGGCAAATACTCACCCCGAACCTGAATGACCCGTGCCTGATTTGATAAAGTCTTGATGTCACCGGTCTGCGGCTGGAAAGATTCAACCACATAAGAAAGCGGCAAAATGTAGGTCTGATCTCCGACGGAGATCGACATTCCATCAAGAATAGCCAGCGTCAGCGGCAAACGGACAGTCATTCTCGTCCCCACGCCCAGCATGGATTCGATCTCAACCCGACCGCCCATCGACTGAATATTGCGGCGGACGACATCCATACCCACTCCTCGCCCGGACACATCAGTCACCTGATCGGCCGTCGAGAAGCCTGCTTCGAAAATCAGAAGGAAAACCTCCTGGTCTGTCATCTGATCGGAAACCGGCAATCCACGTTCGCGGGCCTTGGCCAATATCTTGTTGCGAGGCAGGCCGGCGCCATCGTCACCCACTTCAATGACGATGTTGCCGCCCTGATGATAGGCCTTCAGGGTAATTGTTCCGACCGGACTCTTGCCCGCAGCGATACGGGTTTCTGGTAATTCGATACCGTGATCGAGACTATTGCGGATAAGGTGTGTCAAGGGATCGGCGATCCGCTCGATCAAACCTTTGTCCAGTTCCGTTGTTTCGCCGGAAGTCTTTAGTTCGACCTGCTTGCCCAGTTTGGCGGAAAGATCACGGACAACACGAGGAAAACGCGAAAAAACGAATGATATCTGCATCATCCGGATAGACATGACGGATTCCTGCAAATCGCGGGTATTTCGTTCCAGTTGCGCCAAGCCGTTGACCAGGCGCTCTGGTGCATTTTCCTGCATCTGCGCTGCCGTCTGCAGCAACATCGCCTGCGTAATGACCAGTTCGCCAACCAGATTGATTAGTTGATCCACTTTTTCGACGCTGACGCGAATTGAAGAGTCCCCCGCTGACGCGGGCGCCACTTTGGCTGGCCGGGCATGGAATTCCTCGGTCTTCTTCTCAGCCGACTTCGGGGCAACAGGATTTTCCGCAGCAACTGGCGACGCAGGGGACGTTGAAACCGGAACAGGAGGAAGGGGTTCGAAGAAGCCAAATCCATCCCCCTCTTCAGCCAACGGCGGCGTAGCAACCTGACCTACCAGCGGGGTAAAGAAACCGTAGCCATCACCATCTTCAGTTCCTGCTGCGTCGACAACAGCCAGCCCCCCTCCGGCTGACGGAAGCGGATCGAAGAAACCATAAGAGTCATCCTCGGCCACAGCTACCGGGATAGACGGCGCAAGAGATGGCCCACTATCGAGCGGCTCAAAAAAGCCATAGCTCTGGTTCTCGTCAGGTACCCCCGGAGAATCCCCGAAAAAGCCGAAAGCCCCGTCCTGGTCATCAAGCACGGACTCCTCGACTACACGCCAGGCACCATTTTCAGCAATAAAATCAATCTGATCCGCAAAGTCATCCTGCCCAGCCTCGGTTCGCAGGCGAAGTTGCCAATATCCGACGTTGTTCATATCCGAGGCCGGTTGACTCAGTATTTCCAAAGTCCCCAGACCACGGAGCGCTTCGAGCAAATGCGAAATACCATCGCCCTTGGCCGAGACCTCTGTTGGCACAAACTGTATGTCGAAAGCTCGCGCACCACCCCGCTTTTCTTGCTCTGTGGCTACGCTAGCCTGGACCATCGCCGACTGTGGTGCTGCGGGTTTGTCAGCAGACAACTGACGCAGGCGAGCACAAATCGAGGCTACAACAGCCGGATCGACCTCTCCTCGCCCTTGGTGGGCTTCAAGCATTTCGCGCAGAAGATCGCCTGACTCCAGAAAGGCATCGACCATATCCGCCCGAAGACCTAACTCCTGCTTACGAATGCGATCGAGCAGGTTCTCCAGGATATGAGTCGTTTCGGCCAGATCGGTAAAACCGAAGGTCCCCGCGCTCCCCTTGATCGAATGTGCGGCACGAAAGATCGCGTTAAGTTGCTCAGAATCCGGATTTTCAATATCCAGTTCCAGCAACAGCCCCTCCATCGTTGCCAAGTGCTCTGCCGATTCCTCAAAAAAAACCTGGTAGAACTGACTCATGTCGATAGTCATGCCACCCCCTGATCTCGGCGCCCAGTATCCTGGAAGCCGAAAATTGAATGCAAAAGACCCGCCCTGTTACAGGTCCGCCGGCTTAACTTAGCCGATCACCTTGCGTACGACTTCGATCAGTTTTTGGGGGTCGAAAGGCTTAACCAGCCAACCGGTGGCGCCGGCTGCTCGCCCTTGCGATTTCATCGCATCCGAAGACTCGGTAGTCAGCATCAGAATGGGGGTGGAGGCATATTGCGGCATTCCACGAAGATTTTTGATCAACGTCAGCCCGTCCATGCGCGGCATATTCTGGTCAGTCAGCACCAGATTGATGCTTTTGGTTTTGGCTTTGTCCAGCCCATCCTGACCATCGACAGCTTCGACTACGTCGTAACCAGCACTCTTCAGGGTAAAGGACACCATCTGACGGATGGATGCGGAATCGTCAACTGCAAGAATGGTTTTTGCCATTTTTTTCCTCGATAAAAATCAGAACAACTCTGGCTCCCTACTGGTGAAGCCTGTTTGACTAACGGATTATTGTCCATTTCTTGCGAAGCAGCACTTAGTTTTTGCGAAATATGGCCAAAGTACCAAGCGTTGGCTTCAAAACAATGCCGAGGTTTTTCCTGGAATTACGCTGTTTCGCAAAATATTCCCCTGTTTTTTCTTCACTACACTGCCTTGGCCAGAGGTGAAAACCCTGGCTAGCTAAAAATACAGCTATCCGCTACCACCGATAGCTGGCGCCCAGACGCAGCTGGCCGGCATTTCAACCAGCGGTACCTTTACTCCCCATGGGTAGCTTTAATCCCTCTGGAAGAATCCCTTCCTCGCCACCTGCCTCGGACTCAGGCCCTTCTTCCTGCAAAATAGCTATCTCTGTTTTGCGATTCAGGACAACAATACTGATTCTCCGGTTAACAGAGTTCAGCGGATCATTTTTGTCAAAAAGGACAGTCGATGACAATCCGACGACGCGCAAAACCTTGCTGTCGTCCATGCCGCCAAGCACCAACTCGCGCCGTGACGCATTTGCGCGATTGGCTGACAATTCCCAATTTGAAAAACCTTTTTCACCGCCAGAAAACTGCGAGGCATCAGTATGTCCAGCCAGACTGATCCGGTTCGCAACCCCATTCAAGGCCTTGCCGATCTGACGCAGGATATCCCGTGTATAGGGTTTAAGGTCGGCGCTACTGGAATCAAACATCGGGCGGTTTTGCTCGTCGACAATCTGGATGCGTAACCCCTCAGAGGTTATGTCGAGCAGCATCTGCTTCTTGAACTGTGCCAACTGGGGACTCTGCTCGATCATTTTTTCAATGTCAGCCTTCAGGCTCTCCAGGCGCTCCTGCTCCTTGCGCCGAAACTCTGCCTGAGCCTCCTTGGAAAAGGAGGTCGATTTTTTGGCCTCGACGTCGCCGCGCTTGACCTGCCCCGATTGGCGCGTCAAATCCTTGCCGCCCCCCTGAAGTACGCTGGTGGCATCTCCTGAACCACTACCTCCCTGGCTGGAAACCTTCAGAGGGTTCTGGAAAAAATCAGCAATACCCTGTAAATCCCCCTTGGCAGTGGAGCCAAGCAGCCACATCAAAAGGAAGAAAGCCATCATCGCCGTCACGAAGTCGGCATAGGCAATTTTCCATGCGCCACCGTGTGCGCCACCCGCAACAACCTTCTTGCGCTTGATGATTATTGGGCGTGTGGAATCGTCGCTCATCGTATTTATTTAATGTCGGGCGAAAGGCTACTTGCCTTTGCGAGCCTTCAGCTCTTCCTCAAGCTCAATAAAACTGGGACGCTCGTGTGATCCCAATGTCTTCCGGCCGAACTCGATGGCGACCTGAGGAGCATAACCAGACATGGAAGCCAGAAGAACCATCTTGATGGTCTTGTAGATGGTGGCTCCTTCATTCGCTTTTTGCTCCAGGAGCTTGGCTACCGGCTCAACGAAACCATAGGAAATAAGAATACCGAGGAAGGTTCCGACCAAGGCCCCGCCAATCATCTTGCCGAGAACAGCCGGTGGGCTGCCGACCGAACCCATTACGTTGACGACCCCCATCACCGCTACCACGATACCGAAGGCGGGCACGGCACCGGCGATGCTGGACACGACATGCCCGGGCTCAGCAGCCTCGTGGTGATGCGTTTCCAGCTCGACGTCCATCAAGCTCTCGATTTCGACTGTATTCAGATTGCCGCCCACCATCATGCGAAGGTAGTCGCAGGTAAATTCCATCACATGATGGTCGTGCACCAGATTGGGATATTTGCTGAAGATCGGGCTGGCTTCGGGGTTTTCGATGTCACCTTCGATGGACATCAAGCCTTCCTTGCGCACTTTGCCAAGAATTTCAAAAAGCATGGCCAAAGCATCGACATAGAATGCCTTGTTGTATTTTGATCCCTTGAGGATTCCAGGAACGGCACCGACCGTTGCCTTGATGATCTTGATATCGTTTGCGGCAACGAAATAGCCGATCGTCAGGCCGATAATCGCCACGTATTCAGTCGGCACCCAAAGGGCAAGGAGACTCCCATGCAGTGCATACGTTCCCAGCGCCGAAGCCAGAATGATGACGTAACCAACAATCAGAAACATGCAAAGCCCCCTGTCGCGCCAGCCAGAACCAGCGCAGATCCGCCCAGTAATTGGTTTTCGCTATTGTAGCCACTTGAATTGCCCGAGTGCAAAGAAAGAGAGAATCGACACCCGTCGATCCTCGGCTTTGCCAATAGCCCCGGTGGTAGACTTGGACGCATTGTCACGCTGATCCAAACCCCATGATCCAATACTGTAACCATTGCGGCGCGAATGTTACTTTTATCATCCCGCCGGGTGACTCGCTACCTCGGCATGTCTGCAATGCATGCGGCCACATCCACTACGAAAACCCGCGCCTAGTCGTTGGTTGCGTCGCGGAGTGGGACAACCGGATCCTCTTGTGCCGGCGAGCCATCGAGCCAAGACACGGGTTCTGGACGCTACCAGCCGGCTTTATGGAGAATGGTGAAACCACTTCGCAGGCTGCAATTCGCGAAACACACGAGGAGGCAGGGGCAAGGATATTGATTGATGCACCCTTCGCCATGATCAGCATTGCCCATATCAATCAGGTCCATCTGTTCTATCGCGGCCGCATGGTTGACGCGCACTTTGCAGCGGGAGAGGAGAGCCTTGAGGTCCGTCTATGCGATCCCGAAGAGATTCCGTGGGACGCACTGGCCTTTCACAGCGTTAAACTGTGCCTCGAGCGCTACCTCGCAGACCGCGCTAAGGGCACCTACGACTTTCACGAAACAGCGCTTCCGGCGCCCTGAGCATCCTCAATCGGCAAGGCGGTACTCCACCGGGACCGAAATGCTCAACCCTTTGCCGCGCAAGCCCTCCGGCATGAGCGCCAGACTTACCGCCTGCTCAACCATATCAAGCGCTTGACGATCCAGAACCGCGTGGCCGGACGACCGACCCAGCGAGACGACAGGGCGTCCCAAGTCAAATGGCAGAGCAACGGTAACATGGGCCACCCCCTCCCATCCATTTTCCCGTGCTAGCGATGGATAAACCTTGAACTGTCGGGCACTCCGCGCCACATTCAAGCGATATTGCCCGAGCTCCTCTACTGAGGCGGACGGGAGCTCAGGAGACTTGATATCAGGGGATCGACTGGCATCCGTATGATTCAAGTTGGCAACTTCCACGGTCGACCGGAAAAAACGGCCAATATTCAAATCCTTTGTTTTCTTCTCTGGGACAAAATCGGATTTTTGAACAGCTGATTCAGGCACCACATCCGATACTCCCTGCTTAGTAACCGCTGGTGAAAGCACTTGCGGCTTCTCGCGCAAAGCAATACGCATCTCCAGAACACCGATTCCAGGCCCTGATACTGCTGGCGGAGCAACGCGCTCAAGATGATCCGCCGATAGAAAAATCACGAAATGAAACAAAGCAGAAATGAACAAGGCGCGGATCAACATGCTTTAGGTTTACCGCTCCCTGCACCAAAAAACAAACCCCCGACCAGCCAAGCCAATCGGGGGTTCATGACACGCACCGCTCAGAGAGCGATGAGATCAGTAGCAATGTTACTTGCCAGCCTTGCGTGCGTCTTCTTCCATCTTGTTGGAGTACATTTTGCCCATAACCACACCGATGACCAAAACGCCGACGATGACTGCAAAGCTCATCAAACCGAAATCGCTGCTAAACAAAAGTTCCCACGCCATATGTCACCTCCCAGTAACAATTAAAAAACTACTTTCCCGCCCGCGCCTTCAGACGCAACGGTTCCAACGAATCAGCTTGCCATTCGCCTTGAAGGCGCCACTTAGCAGCGGGATCCTCAATCGACACAAGCCAACGCCCTGAAATATCCGCGGCAAGTATGCCGCTGTAAAAACCTGGTCCTTCCATCGTCATCTTGACCAACTGATCCTGCCCGGCACGGGTTGGATGCGCCAGTTTCAGAACAATCTCCGACGGTAGCCCTGCTTCGCTATCGGCGCGGAGCAGGAGTCGCAAATTGGCGCCAGAACGCATCACATCGCCCTGCAAGCCAAGGCTGCCAGCTTGATGGTCGCGCTGCAGGCTCTGGTTCACCGCAAGCCCCTGCTTGTAATAGTCGTCCGTTACCAAACCATCATTGCTTACAATGGCCAGCCAAAGCGTAATAAAGCCGGCAACAATTACGATACTTGGCCCCGCCATCAAAAACCAAGGCCAGCGCTCCTTGTACCAAGGTCGATTGTCATTATTCAATGTCATTGAATTACTCATGTCAGGGCATCAGGAATGAGGCTTTTTCATGAACCGCAATCTTGTCGTGGTTCAGTGCCTTGATATCAAAATAAATGGTGTTCGCGCCTTTTTTCCCGGACTCCGGAGGAACACGAACGACTATAGTCACTTCATGGTTCTCTGCACTGGCAACCTCAACGATACGGTCACCAACAATCTCCACCCCTTCCATACCCTCAACTGACAACGCGTAGCGCTTGGGCTCCTCGGTGGTATTCATGACTTTCAGGTTATAGACGTTTTCGATACGCCCATCATCCGCCTCTCTCGCCAAAAGAGAACGGTCGCGAATAACATCGACCTTGAGTGGCACACGAACCGCCAAAGACCATGTTGCCGCGACGGTGATCGCCGTCAAAATTACCGTGTAAAGAATGATCCGCGGTCGAATAAGATGCGCGATCACTTCTCTGGGGGTGAAATGCTTGGCCAGTGCGTTTTCCGTAGTATAGCGGATAAGCCCTCGGGGCAAACCCAACTTGTCCATTACCGGGTCACAGGCATCAATGCAAGCACCGCATCCGATACATTCGTATTGCTGGCCTTTGCGAATATCGATGCCGGTCGGACAAACGACCACACACAATCCGCAGTCCACGCAGTCGCCAAGACCTGACTCTTTGGTATCTACAGCCTTCTTACGAGCACCGCGCGGCTCCCCTCGCTCCGGATCGTAGGTAATAATCAGCGTGTCCGGATCGAACATGACGCCTTGAAAACGCGCATAAGGGCACATGTACTTGCAGACCTGCTCACGGAGAAAACCCGCCTGCATATAACAAAAGCCACCGTAGAAGAACGTCCAGAATAGTTCCCATCCTGAGAAATCGAAAGGAAGCGCTGCCAGAAGTTCAGTCACCGGCGTGAAATAAGCCACCAGCGTAAAGCCTGTCCACAAGGAAATCAGTAACCAGATCGCGTGCTTTACCACCTTTAGGCGGACTTTTCTGGCCGTCAGCGGCCCCTTGTCCAACTTCATGCGGGCCGAACGGTCTCCTTCGATCCTGTTTTCGATCCACATGAATATTTCGGTGTACACCGTCTGAGGGCAGGCATACCCACAGAACAAGCGCCCCGCAATTGCCGTAAACAAAAACAAGGCATAAGCGGAAACGATCAACAGCAATGCCAGGTAGAAAACATCTTGTGGCCACAAGACCAAGCCAAACAAATAGAATTTTCGTTCAACCAGATGGAGCAGAACAGCCTGCCGACCGTTCCACTCTAGCCAGGGAACACAATAAAAAAGTATCTGCGTAACCCAGACCAGGATCCAGCGCCAGTTGTTCCACCACCCTTTGACGTCGCGGATATAGACTTTTTTATGCTTCTCGTAAAAAGACACTACCGACTGGGTATCGGTAGATTTGATGTGGGGACTATTACTGGAGGGTTCAGTCATTGTCTTATCCGTATCTAAATTCCGCTGAACGTGCATTGCCGGACGCCACTTCAACGCAATTTAGATACAAATCAGTGTATTAAAATGAAAAACGGGGCGGCCAAGCCGCCCCGCAAATACCAATTACTTGGCGCCTTGGCTCAGGCTAATCACGTAGGCTGAAAGCAGATGCACCTTGGCCTCACCCAGGAATTCCTTCCAGGCTGGCATCTGATTCTGGCGACCCTTGGTGATCGTTTCGGTGATGGTCGCTTCAGAAGAACCATACAACCAGATCTTGTCGGTCAGGTTAGGAGCACCAACGGCTTGCATGCCATGGGCGTCCATGCCATGACAACCGACACAACCGGCAGAGGCAAAAGTTTCCTTACCCTTGGCAGCACGGACGGAGTCATTCGGGAGACCTGACAGCGAACGGACATAGTTGGCCAGATCCTTGATGCTGTCTGCGCCCAACTGCTCATGCGGAGGCATGACACCCATACGACCATTGGAAATGGTTTCCTTGATCTGTTCCGGCTCGCCACCATATTGCCAGTCGGCATCGGTCAGATTCGGGAAACCTTTGGCCCCACGAGCATCGGCACCGTGACACTGCATGCAGTAGGTCAGGAACAGGCGCTTGCCCATTTCCATGGCTTGCTTGTCACCGGCCACAGCCTTGACATCCATGGCCATGAACTTGTCAAACAAAGGCTTGACCGTAGCATCCATCTTCTCGACTTCTGCCTTGTGCTGGCCACCAGATGTCCAGCCGAGCATACCCTTGTAGTTACCAAGCCCCGGATACAGGGCCAAATAAACCAGAGCAAAAATAACGGTGATTACAAACATCCAACTCCACCATTTCGGCATTGGATTGTTGTATTCCTCGAGGGTTTCATCCCAAACGTGCCCCATGGTCTTGCCCGGGGTAAACGTCGCCTTTCCCTGCACAATCAGGAGCACCGCACAGGCAAGGATACTTGCCAGCACGATTACAACTACGTACAGGTTCCAAAAATCGCTAACGAAATCGCTCATTTGCTTTCCTTTTTTCAGCGGGGGTGCGACGGTTTTGACGTCACTCCCTGATCATCATGCTCCGCGAACGGCAAGTTGGCAGCTTCCTCAAACCCCTTCTTGCTACCCTTGCCGTAGGCCCACCCCACGATTCCCAGGAAGCAGAGCAACCCGACAACCGTAACGATGGAACGCAGATCGTTGATGTCCATGGCTATTACTTGACGTTCTTCAGCGCCGTACCCAAGCCCTGCAGGTAGGCAATCAGGACATCGAGCTCGGTCTTGTCGCCGATAGCAGCCTTGGCACCCTTGATCTCTTCGTCGGAGTAGGTCGGAATACCGCGGACATTTGCATAGGTACGCATGACCTGCATCTTCTTCTCAATATCGGCGCCAACCGAATCCTTGGCCTTGGTATTTGCCAGGAAGGCAAATGCCGGCATGTTGGACTCAGGGACCACGTCACGAGGATTGATCAGGTGAGCACGCTGCCACTCGTCGGAGTAACGACCGCCGACACGATGAATATCAGGACCGGTACGCTTGGAGCCCCACTGGAACGGGTGATCATAGACATACTCACCGGCAACCGAGTAGTGACCATAGCGCTCGGTCTCGGCACGGAACGGACGAATCATCTGCGAATGGCAGTTGTAGCAGCCTTCGCGAAGATAGACGTCACGCCCGGCAAGACGAACAGCGTCGTACGGCTTCGTACCTTCAACCGGCGTAGTGGTCGACTTCTGGAAGAACAGCGGAACAATTTCCAGCAAACCGCCCCAGATCACAACCAACAGCGTAAGAATGATGAGGAGCGTTACGCTCTTTTCAATTTGTTCATGCTTGAGCATTATTATTCCCCCCTAATCAGGCGTGATGACCAACCGGAACGATCACCGGTGTGTCCTTGGTGTTACCGCCAGCCATGGTCTTGAACATGTTGTAAGCCATGATCAGCATGCCCGACAGGAAGAGAACACCACCCAACCAGCGGATAGCCCAGAACGGATAGGAACCCTTGACGGACTCGACGAAGCTGTAAGCCAGCGTACCGTCTGCATTAACCGCACGCCACATCAGGCCCTGCATCACACCGGAAATCCAGGTCGAAGCAATGTAAAGCACGGTGCCGATCGTCGCGATCCAGAAGTGGGTCGTCATCAGCTTGGTGCTATACATTTCGGTCTTACCAAAGAGCTTCGGCAGCAGGTAGTACATGGAGCCAATGGAAACCATCGCCACCCAGCCAAGAGCGCCAGAGTGAACGTGACCAACAGTCCAGTCCGTGTAGTGCGACAGCGCATTGACGGTCTTGATCGACATCATCGGACCTTCGAACGTGGACATACCGTAGAAGGACAGCGAAGTGATCAGGAACTTCAGGACGGGATCGTCGCGCAGCTTATGCCAGGCACCCGACAGGGTCATGATGCCGTTGATCATGCCACCCCACGAAGGAGCCAGCAGAATCAGGGAGAAGACCATGCCGACGGACTGGGTCCAGTCAGGCAACGCGGTGTAATGAAGATGGTGAGGACCCGCCCACATGTACGTAAAGATCAGAGCCCAGAAGTGGACCACGGACAAACGGTAGGAATAAACCGGACGACCAGCCTGCTTCGGCACGAAGTAGTACATCATGCCGAGGAAGCCTGCGGTCAGGAAGAAACCCACGGCGTTGTGGCCATACCACCACTGAATCATCGCATCCTGAACACCGGAGTAAGCCGAATACGACTTCAGGAAAGAAACCGGCAACGCAGCGCTATTACCCAAGTGCAACAGGGCGACGGCGATGATCATCGCGCCAAAGAACCAGTTAGCCACATAAATGTGGGAAACGGTGCGCTTGCCGATGGTGCCGAAGAAAACGATTGCGTAGGAAACCCAGACCAGCGTGATCAGGATATCGATAGGCCATTCCAGCTCAGCGTATTCCTTGCCCTGGGTAATACCCAACGGCAAAGTAATAGCAGCCAGCAGAATGACAAGTTGCCAACCCCAGAAAGTAAAGGGAATTAGCGGACCACCCCACAAACGGGTGTGCCCAGTGCGCTGAACGCACCAGTAAGACGTTGCAAACAGGGCGCAACCACCAAACGCAAAAATAACCGCATTAGTGTGCAACGGGCGCAGACGACCAAAGTGCAGGAAGCCAATATTCAGCTCCGGCCAGACCAACTGCGCAGCAATGATGACACCGACCAGCATGCCAACAATGCCCCAAATAACAGTCATGACAGCGAATTGCCGTACGACTTTATCGTTATATGTGGTTTTCGTTCCAGACATGAACCCACCTCTCGTAAAGAAAAAACGGAATGCCCACCTCCCTTAACCCAAGGGGGCACATGGAAAGCGATGTTATTCTAGTTCAGGGGCGCTGTTTTGACCTAGATCAACCTACCTATTATCTAAGGCAGATACTCCGAAATATCTAGGCGCTGCAGAGGATGCCCGGCGCGTGGACAAAAAAAGGGTGCGTCGTAACGCACCCCAACCCCAACAGAGAATTGCTGTGAAACTTTCGCTTCACAATGTGAGCATATTGCCAAGCGCAAGCACCTCGAGCGTTGACGCAGGTCAAACATTCTCTCGTTTGTTGGGTTCCTTGGCATCGTCGGTCGTCTGGGGCTGATCCTCGTCCATCAGAACACGAAAGCCAGGCCCCTCGAGATCATCGAATTGCCCGCTGCGCACCGACCACCAGAAGGCAATGGCGATTCCGAAGACAAGGATGACCGACACCGGAATGAGGAGGTATACGCTTTCCATCAATCTGTCTCCACGCGCTGAATGCGCAGTGAGTTAAGGACGACCAACAAAGAACTGGCCGACATGCCGATACCGGCAATCCAGGGGGTTACGTAACCAGCGATGGCCAATGGCAGGGCGACAAAATTGTACGCGAAGGACCACCAGAGATTCTGATGAATCACTTGCAACGTTTTCCTGGCGCGCCTTAGTCCGTGACGCAAATGGTCCAGATTCTCCGAGAGTAGGATGAAATCGGACTGCGTCCTGGCCAGTTGCGCCCCCCCGCCCATGGCAATCGATACCTGCGCCTGAGCCAACACCGGCGCATCATTGACCCCATCACCAAGCATGGCGACGACGGCGCCTTCAGCCTGGAGACTGGTGACGCAATCGTGCTTGCCCTGAGGCGTAACACCGGCCCGAACGTCCGCGATACCGAGCTTGCCGGCTACCAGATGTGCTACGGCAGGCGCATCGCCGGTCAGAAGAATGACTTTCTTCCCGGCAGCCCGAAGTTCTGAAATCAAGGAAAGCGACTCTTGGCGCAATTCGTCGCCGATCCGGAACAGGGCAAGGCAGCCAGTCTCATCAGCCAGAGCCACTACAGTGTCACCGCTTTCCAGCCATTGAGTGGCAGCATCCGGCAACTTCGCGGCGCTCAGGGCCAGCGCATAAGCGGGGCGGCCGATGCGGCAACAGCGGCCGGCCACGAGCGCCTCGATACCCTGCCCGGGCTCACTAATTACCGCTGATGTTTCGGGCAAGGCTTCCCCTGCGGCCTGACGGAGTGCACTCGCCACAGGGTGCTCGGAGGCGTGCTCAAGCGCGGCGGCCATGGCAAGACAGGCATCCCGGCTCTCGCCCGCAGTCGGCAAAACATCCACCAGGTGCATGTGCCCCGTGGTCAAGGTACCTGTTTTATCAAAGACAAAGTGTGTCGCCCGCGCCAACGTTTCAATGGCGTGCCCGCGCGTGACCAGCAAACCGTCCTTGGCCAGGGCACCGGCCGACACCGTCAGCGCAATCGGCGTGGCCAGAGAAAGTGCACACGGACAAGTTACGACCAGCACCGAAACGGTGATCCACAACACCTTCGATGGATCGACGAAATACCAGCCGACGGCAACAAGAATTGCCACGGCGAGCAGGACCGCGACGAAATAGCTAGCGATGCGATCGGCCAGCACGACGATTTTCGGCTTCTCCGCTGCAGCCCGCTCCATCAACTGGATGATCGCTGACAAGCGCGTTCCCTCACCAACTTGCTCGACCTGTACAACCAAAGGGCTTTCGGCATTGATCGACCCACCGGTCACCGCCTCGCCAGGCGACTTCGACACGGGCTTGCTTTCCCCCGTCAGCAAGGCCTCGTTGGCGCAACTGATGCCCTCGATTACCCGGCCGTCCGCCGGCACAATATCTCCGGCCCGGACCATGACGTAATCACCGGAACGCAGATCGGCAACGACACATTGCTCGGTGCCACGGTCAACCGGAAATTTGGGCATTTTTTGTGCAAACGCCGGCAGCAATCGGGCCAGCGCTTCGGTGACGCTCACCGCCTTCTGGCGCGCCGTCATTTCCAGATACCGGCCGCCGAGCAGGAAGAAGATGAACATCGTGACTGAATCGAAATAGACCTCTCCGGCCTGCACAAACGTTGCCCAGCAACTGGCGACAAACGCTGCACCAACACCGAGCGCCACCGGCACATCCATGCCGACACGACGCAATTTGATATCGCGCCAGGCATTGCGGAAAAACGGCGCCGAGGAATAAAAGATGACCGGCATGGTCAGCAACATGCTGGCCCAGCGCATCAGGCTTTCAATGTCGGGTGCCATATCACCGTCGGCGATGTAAACCGGGTAGGCGTACATCATGACCTGCATCATGCCGAAACCAGCGACCCACAGGCGCCACATGGCGTCGCGCCGTTCCTTGCGGGAAATCTCCTCGTTCTTGGCCGCATCGTACGGGTAGGCGCGGTAGCCAATGGCGGCGACGGCGGCGAGGATGTCCGAGAGCTTGATGCGAGAGTCGTCCCAGCGTACGCGCGCCCGGCGCGTCGTGTAATTAATGTTAACGGCCGTCACCCCCGGCAGGCGGCCGACATGCTGTTCGTTGAGCCAGATGCAGGCAGAGCAGGTGATACCTTCGAGAAGCAGCGACGCCTCGCGCTCGTTATGCCCAAGCTCCTTGACGAAGCTTTTCTGGAACTCGGCATGGTCGTACATTACCAGCTGATCGAGGATCGCCGGCATGGCCTCGCGCGGCGACTCGGGCATCGCATCGCGACTGCGGTAATAGTCCGCCAGGCCGTTATCGACGATTGACTGCGCCACCGCCTGGCAGCCGAAACAGCACATGGCCCGCGGCTCGCTGCCTATTTTCACCGACAGATCGACATCATCGGGAATCGGCAGGCCACAGTGATAGCAAGAAGCGGGGGGCATCAAATAAAAAGGCACCGAAGTGCCTTTTGGGTCAAGGACGGAGCCGAAGTATAGTTTATTTGACGCCCATCCGGATGGCACCATCCAGCCTGATGACTTCGCCATTCAGATACGCGTTCTCGGCGATGTGCCGGACCAGCGCCGCATACTCGGCTGGCTTGCCCATGCGCGTCGGGAACGGCACCATCTTGTTCAGCGAATCCTGCACTTCGGGCGGCATACCAAGCAGCATCGGCGTTTCCATGATACCCGGAGCGATGGTCACGCAGCGGATACCACTGCGCGCCAACTCACGGGCAACCGGCAGTGTCAGTGCGACGATGCCACCCTTCGAGGCGGCGTAGGCTGCCTGGCCGAGCTGACCTTCGTAGGCGGCGACAGAGGCAGTATTGACGATCACACCACGCTCACCGCCCGCATCCGGCTCGTGCTTCATCATCGCATCGGCCGCCAGGCGGATCATGTTGAACGTACCAACCAGATTGATGTTGATGACCTTGGCGAAGCTTTCCAGCCGATGCGGGCCTTCCTTGCCAAGCACCTTCTCGGCCGGCGCGACACCGGCGCAATTCACCAGGCCGTGCAATGCACCAAATTTGGAAATAGCCGTATTTATCGCGTTGACCGCAGAAGCCTCGTTGGCCACATCCGTTTCGACAAAACAGGTGTTTGCGCCCAGTTCAGCCGCCATCTTTTCGCCAGCCTGACGATTCAGGTCGACCAACACCACTTTCGCTCCGGCCTCCGCCAAAGCAGATGCGGTCGCCGCTCCCAGTCCGGAGCCAGCCCCTGTTACCAAAAATACCTTGTCCTGAATTTGCATCGCAAGCATCTCCTGAATATTTATCGTTTTCCAGACGGTACCGTATGGAAAGAAGGCACATATTACTCCTCGACACCGCGTTCGAAAATGCCCCGGCAGTCGATCTCGAGCCGGCACGGTGCTATGATCGGTAAATATCCTGACCAACCAAGGCTATCCGATCATGTCCGAGCTGATCGCCCCCGACCGAAGCCGGCCGACCGTACTCGTCATCGACCCGTCGGCGAGCAACAGGGCTTTGATTTGCGAGTGCCTGCGCCAACTGCCAGAAGTCAAAACCATCGCCACCGGCGACGGCGACCAGGCGCTACAGATGTTCCGCGAAGCCTCACCCGGTCTGGTTCTGCTCGACACCACCCAGCAAGACACTAACGGCATCGAGCTGACACGAAGAATCCGCGCCTGGGAGCTATCCAGAATTGAAACGGGAATTTCGCCATGGACGCCAATCGTCTTCCTTTCGTCGGTGGCTGACGAAGACACGCTCGCCCAGGGAATCCTGGCCGGCGGCGACGACTTCCTCGCCAAGCCAGTCTCGGAAGTCGTGCTGCTAGCCAAGGTACGCGCCATGCTGCGGATATCTACCCGGCAACAGGAAATCTGCGAAGTCCATCGTCAGCTCAAGGAAATCGCCATTCTCGACAGCCTGACCGGCATCCCCAACCGACGCCATTTTGACGACACCCTGGCGGTCGAGTGGAAGCGTTGCATCCGCAATGACACGCCGCTCAGCATCGTCCTCAGCGACGTCGACTTCTTCAAGCAATTCAATGACATCTATGGCCACCAGGCCGGCGACTTCTGTCTAAAGGCGGTGGCCAGCTCACTCAGCGAATCGCTGTTTCGTGTCGAAGACACTGTTGCTCGCTATGGCGGCGAAGAGTTCGTTGCCATCCTGCCCGGCACAGACGCCACGGGCGCCTACGCGGTGGCCGAACGCATGCGCCAGTCAGCTCGCGATCTGTGCATCCCACACGAACGCGGCATCGACGGCCGTGTTTCCTGCAGCTTCGGTGTCGCCTGCACACAACCGAGCGCGGACAAAGCACCGCAACAGTTGGTCAAATCAGCTGATTCCTGTCTTTATGCCGCCAAGAATGCCGGCCGGAATCGGGTCACGCTCAATCGCGAGTAAATAGCGCCACGGAAATGAAAAAGCCCACGCGAGGTGGGCTAAATCAAGATGGTGCCGCTTGCCGGAATCGAACTGGCGACCTTTTCATTACGAATGAACTGCTCTACCAACTGAGCTAAAGCGGCAAACCAAGGCCGCGAATTCTACATTAGCTGATCCATACGGGCAACAAGGCGCATTCGGAATCCCTCGCTTTAGCATCAACAAATCCATCTTGAATGCCTTTTACGGCCTTCGTAGAAGGCACAGCGTAGAATCACGCTTTTCAGCAACACCCATATCACATGAACCTGCTACGCGCGCTGGCCACGGTCAGTGGCATGACCCTGCTTTCAAGAATTCTCGGCTTCGCACGTGACTTCGTCATTGCCCGCAGCTTCGGCGCCGGACTGGCTACCGATGCTTTTTTTGTCGCCTTCAAGCTGCCCAATCTGCTGCGCCGGATGTTTGCCGAAGGCGCCTTTTCTCAAGCTTTCGTTCCCATCCTGGGTGAATACAAGAACAAGGGCAGCGAGGAGAATACGCGCACACTGGTCGACCACGTCGCCAGCCTGCTGTCGATGGCGCTTTTTGCCGTCACGGCCATCGGCATTGCAACCGCCCCTTTACTGGTCTGGGTCTCTGCCCCCGGCTTTGTAGCAGACGCAGGCAAGTTCGAGTTGACGGTGATGCTGACCCGAATCACCTTCCCGTACATTTTCTTCATGTCGCTGGTTGCCCTCTCGGGTGGCATTCTCAATAGCTGGAGCCGCTTCGCGCTGCCAGCGTTCACACCCGTTCTGCTCAACCTGTCCATCATTGGCATGGCGCTGTTTGCCGCCCCCTATTTCGACCCGCCGGTGCTGGTGCTGGGGTGGGCGGTTTTTCTCGGCGGCCTGTTGCAACTGGCAATCCAGATCCCCGCCCTGAAAAAAATTGCCATGTTGCCCCGCCCGTCACTCAACTGGCGCGCCGCCTGGGCCGACCCTGGGGTTCGCCGCATAACGAAACTGATGGCGCCAGCCATGATCGGCGTTTCGGTTTCACAGATCAGCCTCCTGATCAACACCATCTTTGCTTCGTTCCTGCAATCAGGCAGCGTTTCCTGGCTGTACTACGCCGACCGCCTGATGGAGTTTCCTTCCGGCATGCTCGGCGCCACACTGGGGACGATCCTGCTGCCCTCGCTGTCCCGCTACCACGCCAGCAACAACCCCGTTGAGTATTCGCGCCTGCTCGACTGGGGGCTGCGCCTGACCCTGCTGCTCGCCGCACCGGCCGCCCTGGCTCTGGCTATCCTGGCCGTACCGCTGATCTCGGCCCTGTTCTATCACGGCGCCTTTTCGGCCGATGACGTCTTCCGTACCCGCGAAGCCCTGGTTGCCTACACCGTCGGGCTGACCGGCATGATTCTCGTCAAGGTACTGGCGCCCGGTTTCTACGCCCGCCAGAACATCCGGACCCCGGTACGCATTGCACTGATCTCGCTGGCTGCCACGCAAATCATGAACCTCGCCTTCGTCGGCTGGCTGGAGCATGCCGGCTTGGCCCTGTCGATCGGTCTGGCGGCCTGCCTGAATGCGCTGATGCTCTATCGCGGCCTGCGCCGCCTGGAAATCTATCAGCCACAGGCGGGGTGGCTGATTTTCAGCAGCAAGCTGCTACTCGCATTGATCGTCATGGGCGGCATTCTATGGTTTGGCATGGGCCTGGAAACAAGCTGGTTGCAAAGGAGCTTTGTCGACCGGACAATCCATTTAGCCTGGCTGGTGCCGCTTGGCGCCAGCGCCTATTTCGTCACACTTCGGATTCTTGGCTTCCGCCTGAGCGACTTCAAACGCCAGGCGGCGTAACACGGGAGAGGTAACGATGAAACTGACCAGCACCAGCTTTGAGAACGGGCAAGCGATTCCAGGGGATTTCTCCTTTTGCACACCAGACCCGGCCCATCACGTCTGCCTTGGCAAAAACGTCAATCCTCACCTGGCATGGAGCGAAGCCCCCGCTGGCACAAAATCCTTCGTACTCATCTGCCACGATCCGGATGTCCCGAGCAAGGGCGACGACGTCAACCAGGAAGACAGGACCGTTCCCGCCGCCCTGCCCCGCGTCGATTTCTTCCACTGGGTCCTGATCGACCTGCCCGCCACCTTCAATTCGATTGCCGAGGGCGAATTCAGTCATCAAGTCACGCCACGCGGCAAACCCGGGCCGCAGACGGCACAAGACTGCCGGCAGGGCATCAACAACTACACCGACTGGTTTGCCGGCGACCACGACATGAACGGCGACTACTACGGCTACGATGGCCCCTGCCCGCCGTGGAACGACGAAATCATCCATCACTACATTTTCACGTTGTATGCCCTGGATATTGAAACGCTGCCGCTCGATGGCAAGTTCGGCGGACCTGAAGTCCGTGCTGCCATTCAGGGCCACATTCTGGCCGAAGCCAGTCTGATCGGGACCTATACGCTGAACGCCAGCCTGCTGGCCTGATTTCGACGCCCCCCTGAAACGCCAAAGGCCATGCATCGCATGGCCTTTGTCTTTGGCAGTCGGTGTTCCCACCGACAGCAGGCGCCTTACTTGACCAGCCCCTTGCACCCGCCCACGGTATTGCCGGTGCAGGGCACCGAGGTTTCCCGGTTGATCAGCCACTTGCCATTGACCTTGATCATCTCTAGCGTCTTCTGCGTGGTGTCGTTGTAGCCCTTGGACTGATAGACCTGACGGAATTCGGCAAAGGCGCGGTCGTTGCCGTCCATCCGGATTTTCATGTCCTGAATCTCGACGTTGATGTCACCGCGGGTGGAGATGCGGCCGCGGCGTAGCTGGGCCCAGTCTTCGCGGGTCAGACCGCCGTCCGGGGTGAAGGTCGGGGCGTAGAAGGCGCTGTAGGCGGCGTAGTCTCTGGCCGACCAGGCGGCAGCCCAGGATTTGACCTGGTTCTGGATGCCGGCTTCGGGGCCGAGGGCGATGGGTGCGGCGGCGACGAGCGGGGCGCGGCTGGCGTTGAGGGCGGCGGCTTTGGCGTTGAGTTCGTTGCGGTCGGGCACGCCGAGGGCGATGGGGTCGTTCGGGCAGAGTTGGCTGGGGTCGACGTCGGCGAGTTCGTCCTGCCCCGGGGTGGCGGTGTCAAGGCGTTGCAGGCCGAGTTGTTCGAGGAGCGTGCCCATGCCGGCGTAGGTGCGCAGGTAGGAGAGGGTCAGGTCGGTGTCGGCGTTGACGTTGGCGCGACGGGCGGCGAGGAGTTCGTTTTCGGTGTCGAGGAGGTCGAGCAGGGTGCGCTGGCCGACGTTGAACTGGTCGCGGTAGGCGTCACGGGTTTTTTCCAGCAGGGCGACCTGGCGGGCGTTGAAGATGGCTTGTTCTTTGAGGCGCAGGACGTCGTTGTAGGCGATGAGGAGGGTTTGCCGGGTGTCGCGGCAGGCTTTTTCGCGCAGGTCGAAGGCGAGGTTTTTCTTTTCAATGGTCTGTTTTTCGCGAGCACGGTCGGAGCCGCCGTTGAAGAGGTTCCAGCTGACGACGAGTTCGGCGACGTTGTGGTGACGGTCGCCGGTGTCTCCGAGGTAGTTGCGGGTGTTGTCGGTGCGGGCGCGGAAGTCGAGTTTGGGGGAGTAGGCGCCACGGCGGTTGTTGATTTCGTATTGGGCGGCTTCGATGTTTTCGGTGGCGGCGAGGAGCGCGGGGTTTTTGCGGTGCAGGGTGTCGAGGGCAACTTTGGCCTGGGCCGGGATGGCGTTGTTGAGTTCGGCGGGGGGGACGATGGCGTCGGCGGGTTGGGCACCGACGAGGCGTTGGTAGCGGGCGCTGACGTCGTGGAGGTTGGCGCTTTCGGTGATGAGGTTGATTTCAGCCAGGGCGAGACGGCTGCCGGCTTGTTCGAGGTCGACGCGACGGCCGACGCCGCTTTGGGTGCGCCGTTCGATCTGGTCGTGGGTGGCTTTGTGCTGGATGTAGTTGTCTTTGGCGAGGTCGACGAGGTGGCGGTAGCGCAGAACGTCGAGGTAGGCGCGCCCGGCTTCGAGGGCGGTGGCTTCGGAGGCGTCGAGGAGTTCGTAGTAGCGGACGATGCGGGCTTTGTCGAGGCGGCGGACTTCGTTTCTCGTGGCGAAGCCGTCGAAGATCATCTGGTTGAGGCTGAGCATGACGCCGCTGCGGGTGTAGTCGCGGTCAGCGGCGGTGGGCTGGCGCAGGCTTTCGCGGCCACTGCCGGCAGTGAGGTCTACGCGCGGCAGGTAGCCTCCTCGCGCAACACCAATTTCTTCTTCGGCCGCCCGGTAGGCGTGCCACTTCGAGGTCACTTCAGGACTGTTCAACACCGCTCGTTGCGCTACTTCTTTCAGGGTCGCGGGGACGGCAACGCCGCTCGGCATCGCCTCTGCTGCATTAGCAAGGGCAGGAAATGCGATGGTTAGCAGCAAGGAAACGAGTTTTTTCATTTTCATGGGGGATAATCAACAGGGTTTTGGCCGGATTATAGAGATTAGCCATTTGGCGACTGTGAAATAACCGACGTTTCCAACCTGATAATTCAACGACTTGACGCGTCCATTGCGTAAAAACACTACGCTGCTCCGCTGGCTGGCCACTGTCGCCACCATAGGCATGCTCGCTCTGAGCGGCCTGCCTTTGGCACTGGGCATCGACTTTGACCGGCTGCAGCAGGTACTGGTCAGCCGCTTTGGCGCCGACCGGGTGCCGTTGCTGCTCGACTGGCAGCGCATGCTCGGCGAAGGGCTCAAGGCCTCCGAAACGGAGAAGTTGCGGCGCGTCAATGACTTCATCAATCGGCGGATTGCCTTTGATGATGACATGTCGGTGTGGGGGCAGAGCGACTACTGGGCAACACCTACGGAGACGATAGGCCAGGGACGAGGCGATTGCGAGGATATCTCCATCGCCAAGTATTACTCGCTGATCGATCTCGGCATACCAATCAACAAGCTGCGTCTGGTTTACGTCAAAGCCGCGCAGACCGGCCCGGCGGGAACGTTCCTCCAGGCGCACATGGTGCTGGCCTATTACGCCACGCCGACCGCGGACCCGCTGGTCCTCGACAACCTGAATCCCCAGATCCTGCCCGCCTCCCGGCGCAGCGATCTTTCACCGATTTTCAGTTTCAACAGCGCGGGGCTGTGGCAGGGCACCGGCAATCAGTCCAGCAAGAGCAATCTTTCGCGCTGGCAGGACTTGCTGGCCCGGGCGCGCGCTGAAGGCTTCCAGTGAGGTAATCAACATGTCCTTATTCCGACAACTCTGGCTCGCGGTCATCGCCAGCACCGTTATGGCGTTTGCCGGCAGCTTCATTGTCAGCACGCTGACGGCTCGCCACTATCTGGAACGCCAACTGGCTATCAAGAACAACGACAATGCCGCCACGCTGGCCCTCTCGATGTCGCAACTGGACAAGGATCCGGTGACGGTCGAGCTGCAGGTCGCGGCCGTCTTCGACAGCGGCCAATATGCGGCTGTTCGGCTGATCGATCCCAATGGCAAGACCATGATTGAAAAATCCAGCCCGCAGGATTCAGGAAAGGTGCCCGACTGGTTCATCCGCCTTTTCCCGATTGACTCGTTACCGGGGCAAGCCCAGGTTTCTTCGGGCTGGAATCAGTTCGGCATGATAGAACTGGTCAGCCACAGCCATTTTGCCTATGAAGAACTGTGGCACGGCGCCCTCAAGCTACTCGGCTGGTTTGCCATTGGCGGTGGCTTGATGGGCCTGATTGGCATGCAATTCCTGCGCGGTATTCGCCGTCCACTCGACGCGGTGGTTGGCCAAGCCCAAGCTATCAGCGAAAGACGCTTCACAACCATCCAGGAACCCGCGACGCCCGAGTTGAAGAGCCTAGCCAGCGCGATGAATGCCATGGTCGACCGCCTCAAGGCCATGTTTGCCGAGGAGGCCGCCCGACTTGAAAAGGTTCGCCGTGAAGCGAACCAGGACAGCCTGACCGGCCTGGCCAACCGCGCCTTTTTCATGAATCAGCTGGCCGCCGCCCTCAGCGACGACGACGCAGCAGCATCCGGCTCGCTGGTCTTGCTACGGCTGGCTGACCTGGCGGGCATCAACAAGCGGGCCGGCCGGGAAATGGCCGATGAACTGCTCCGTCGACTCGGCAGCACCTTGAACGGACTGGCTGCGGAAAAACCCAATGCCGCCTCAGCCCGCCTGAACGGCGCTGATTTCGCACTGCTACTGCCAGGCGTTCAGGACCCGGCGCCCTATGCCGAAATACTGCTGCACGCACTAAATGATCTGACCGCGGCCGGCCTGATCGATGGCGAACGCATCGGCCATATCGCCAGCGGTGTCTATCTGCATGGCCAGACGATAGGCAGCCTGATGTCTCGCGTCGACACCGCGCTGGCATCAGCCGAGGGCCAGAGCGGGCTGGCTTGGTGCCGTGCCGAGAGCGATTGCGATCAGCACGCCACCTCAAACTCCGACTGGAAGAAGCTGCTCGAAGGCGCCATCCAGACCCAGCGCCTGCGTTTGATCGATTTCCCGGTAGCTGGTAACGCTGGACAATTGCTGCACTTCGAATGCCCGCTCCGCCTGCAAACGACCGAGGACGGTGAATGGCTGACCGCCGGCAGTTTCATGCCGATGGCTTCACGCCTATCCATGACCACCGAGCTCGATCTGGCTGCCGCCCGTCTGGCGCTGGAACGCATTGCCGCCGGAGCCCCAGCTGTTGCGGTCAACCTGTCGGGAGAGTCCATTCTCGACGCCTCTTTCCGCGCCCGACTGTTCGCCCAGATCGCCGCCCGCAAGGACCTGGCACCTCGCCTCTGGCTGGAAGTATCCGAAATCGGCGTCTTCCAGCATTTCGATGAATTCCATGCTTTCTGTGACGCGCTGCGCCCCCTCGGTTGCCGCCTCGGCATCGAGCACTTTGGCCGGCAGTTCAGCGAGATCGGTCGGCTGCACGGCATCGGCCTCGACTACCTCAAGGTCGACGGCAGCTTCATCCGCGCCATCGATACCCAAACCGGCAACCAGGCCTTCATCAAGGGACTGTGCAGCATCGCGCATAATATTGGTTTGACCGTTATCGCCGAAGGCGTCCAGACCGCCGAAGAACTCGCCATCCTGCCCGAACTGGGCTTCGATGGTGCAACCGGCCCCGCCGTCCCGAGGAATTGAACGATGAGCACTGAAATCGAACTCAAGCTTCAACTGAGCCCAAAAGCCGCACGCAAGCTGGCCGATCACCCCTTGCTCGCCAACATCCGTTCGCAGAAGCTACGTTTGCTCAACACCTATTTCGACACTCCAACGCTGGAACTGCACGCCCGGCGCGTTGCCGTGCGCTTCCGCAAGAAAGGCTGGCAATGGCTGTGCACCGTCAAATCGGCCGAGCCGGCCAGTGGCGGACTGGCCATGCGCAGCGAATGGGAAGCGCCGGCAACGCCGGGGGTTTTCGATTTCAGCCACGTTGACGCGGACGACTTCCGCGACTTTCTCGAGCGACGCATCGATCAGTTCGAAGCCATTTTCACAACCGATTTTCGACGCCAGATTTGGCATGTGCCGTTTGGCGAATCCTTGATCGAACTCGCCATCGACCGCGGCCAGATCGAAAGCCGTGGCCGCCAGACAGCGATCTGCGAAATCGAGCTCGAACTGCTTTCGGGCCAGGTCGACGACATCTTCAACCTGACCCGAAAACTTCAGGAAAACTTCGACCTCTTCCCCGCCATCGCCAGCAAGGCCGAGCGTGGCTACATGCTTTTTCTCGACGAACCGCTTCGGCCGTTCAAAAGCAAACCGGTGTCGATCAACGAGCGGCAAACGCCCATCGAAGCCTTTCGCAGCATTGCGCTAGGCTGCCTGGAACATTTCCAGCGCAACGAAAAAGGGCTGCTGTTGGGTGGCGAAGCAGAATTCATCCACCAGGCCCGCGTTGCGCTACGTCGTCTGCGTTCGGCGATCAAGCTCTTCGCCCCGGTACTGCCGCCTGAATTTGTCGCCGCCTATGGCCAGACCTGGCAAACGCTGGCCGGAGCCCTGGGCGACACGCGCAACTGGGACGTTTTCCTCGAAGAAACACTGCCCCCCATTGCCGAAGCCTTTCCGGACAACCGCGACATCAAACGCCTGCGCAAAGCAGCACAACGCCGCGCCAGCAGTGCACGAAAGTCCGTCATCGGCCTACTTGCCGTCACGGAGTATCCGCGCCTGTTGCTTGAGTTCACCGCCGCTGTTTATACACTGAGTGACACTTTACCGATGCCAATCAAGGATTTCGCCCAGCAGCAAATCCGCAGCCACGCCCGGAAAGCCCGGCGCATGGCCCGCCGACACGCCGAGCTCACACCAAGTGAGCGCCACAAAATGCGCATCACCTTCAAGAAGCTGCGCTACACGCTGGAGTTCTTCGCCCCCTTGCTGCCACAACGAAAGCTCAGCCCCTATCTGGCCGCGCTATCGCAACTTCAGGACGAACTCGGCCTGATCAACGACCACATCACCGCCAATACGCTGATCACGGAAGCCCTGGATGGGCGCCCGGCCGGCCCGATCCACGGCTGGATAACAGGCCGGCACGCTTTGCTGGTTAGTGAGTTGCCAGAGTCGCTGCAAACCTGGCTGGCGCAAAAGGCACCGTAAATAAGAAGCAGCCGTACATGCAGGCGAATTGAATTACTGGCTACAGCCCGCAGTTTCGAATTTGGTCATTTTTTCCAGTTGACCGTAGCAAAGACAATTGCAGGACTATATTCGACCATTACACCAGAATCGAGGTCCACCGCCGCAATATTCAGGCGCACCGACAAGGCTAGGGTAACTCATCACCACAACAGCAACCAGTAATACGTTGGCCGCCCCCCACAGTAGCAGAGGAAGCCAGCCTGGAACCTTCGTTGTCTCACCCTGAAACACGGGAAGGCACCGAGCGGAACACCAACCGACCACAATCGCCAACCATAGCTGCGTATAAGGCATCACCAAAACGCCATCGACCATGCTTTGGACCATGGACGCCAAGACAGCGAACAGCAACGCCCACCTGAGATCACTACCTGCCTTGGCATCACCGGATCTAACTTCGGCAAAGACTTTGAATAACCAGATCGCAACAGTGGCCGTGATCATTAAAAATACGGGCAGCCCCCACTCGCTGGCGATTTGCAACAGCGCCTGATGAGGGTGGGCTGCGACCGGATTCTTCAACGAAGCGAAATGCATTGGCCCGATTCCAAGCCAGGGAAATTCTAAAATCTTGGCCCATGCATGTTGCCAAAGAATTTCTCTTGCCGACAAACCGAACACCTGCTCACCAGCAAAGCGGTAATCTGCAGGTTGACCTGTCACCCAAGAAACCGAGAACAAGACCAACCAAGCGAGAACAAAACCTGTCACCAATATCAAGAACATGCGGTTTGCAATGTTTCTCGCTCCCCCAGTCAAGCACCAAAAGATGATTGAGGCAGCCAACCAAGCAGCAATCGTTCCTCGGGTACCGGCCACGAAAACCATCCCCGCGAGAGAAACCATCAGAAAGATATCCAACCAACGGGGGTAACCGAGACTACTCTCGTTAGGAATAAACATGGAAGCCCCTAACAACGGCACTACAATAGTTAAGAACTGTCCTTCGAATCGCATGTTCGAGAAGCCATGCAGCAGGCTCCACGGTGCAAAAAATAGCTCGGCATGAGCCATCGCCGAGACAACCGAGACATAAAACTGGAGAACCATTCCTGCCAACAACAAACGCAAAATGCCGCCCAAAACTAGGTCAGCGGTATCTCCAAATTCGCGCATAAGGCAAAAAACAAAAGCTCCTAAACCAATACCCGCTAGCAGCAAAGCGTACTCGGCTGCGGCCCAAAATGGATTCAAGGCCAAAGAAACAGACAAGGAACCAAGCACTAGAACACCCACTGCAGGCAAAACCAAAACTCGGTTTACACTAACAACGGCGGGGAGCCGGAGCAACAAAATGCCGACAAAAGCCCCGATCGATATACAAACCTGCCCCAGTCGCTGCTGATCATGCCATGTAAGATCAGGATGGGCAAAAAATATCACGGAGGCAGCAATTGCAGCCAAAAAGGCGACAATGATCGACAGCACCTTCGGCTTAATCGCCCCACTCATGGCATCTTCAGTTCAGCACAAATCATTCCTAGTCTTCTTTAAATAGGGGTCAGCCCCCTATGCCACATTACACCAAGTCACAACATCGTTTATCTTGACTCGGAACAAGCACCCCAATCGACAGCTGCATAGATAGTCTCAACATTTCGAAGCACGCGCCATTCGCCTTCAAGTCGCTTGGCCACCTCAACGGGAGCTATTTTGCACATTAACTCCAGCCAATAACGTGCCTCCATCGGTTGACCATTGGCTGCATAATTCTGAGCCAGATTGAGTGCATATGCAGGGTCAGGGGTTGTAACCAGCACACTCCAAATCCATTGACGATTCGCACCATTTTCAATCGCAGGGCGAAACATGTTTGCCAATCGCAGGCGTTCCTGCCATTGATCCAGCACATACAACACAGGTCGCTCGCCAACAGGTACTTCCTTGTTTCGCTTCGAATAATTAATGGCGAAGTAGGTCCGCTCGGCTTCCAGGCAGTCATGAATGGTAATTATCAACGCACCGCCAAACACCAACAGAGCCGCAACAAGTCCCCGCCTGGACAAGCCCCCAATTTCCCGCACATGCGAATGAAAACACAATATCCCCACGAACATCCCGAAGGGCAGCAGAAAGTAACCATAATGCAGCGGATACTCAACCATGGCATGTACCAGCAGCACTGCCGCGGAGGCAAAGGGAATCGTGGCCTCGGGACGCCGAATGTGTTTTAGAAAACACCAGAAAATATAAATGATCCCGACCGATATTAATCCGCCGATCAACAGACCGTTGTAGGCCATCAAATCGAGAAAAAGATTGTGCGCATAAGACAACACTGTCTGGTCAGGATATGCTGGATTCATCAGCGCAGCGGAAATCGACTGACCCCAGCCATAACCAAGGAAAGGACCTTTGATGACAGCATGGGCGAAAATGCGCCAGATCATCAAGCGGAGCGGATCGGATGCTTCGCGCAGAACCGCCTCGCCTCCAAACAACCAATGATTTAGCGTTGGCAATGAAAGGCTGAGTGCAAAAAAATACCCCGCAAGAGCAACCAAGGTGAGTCGTAGATGCTTAGGCCTTCTTTCTTGCCAGAACATCGGCAGGAAAATTGCCAATCCTGCCACGTTGAGCCATGCCGTTCTCGACCCTGTAAGCGCAACGCCTGTCAGCAAATAAACCAACAACACAACCGAAACAGAAGCCCTCAGGAAACCGCGAGCGTAACCCCAGGCTACACCGCATGATCCCAGCAGGAGCAGAGAGGCCAACTGGTTGGGTTGCCCCAGATTGGCGTCATAGCGGTCTCTTCCCGGTTGCAGAACTAATATCGAACCGATATCCAACGCCATCCACTGAATAAGTTGCATGACGACCGAAAGGGTGGCAGCCATGACAATGGCCAAAAACAGGAAATCGAGACACTCACCTTCTGCCGTTCTTTCCCAGTCGTAGCCTACGAGTACTGCAACGGCAAACCCAAGCAGATAAAGTGAGTGAATCCACGCTGTGCCGAAGAAATAGATTTCACCTTTCCCAAACTGCAACCACGGAAGCAGCGCTACGGCGAAACACCACAAGAACAAAATGGGAACGGAAACGGATTTTCCTCGCCTGGCCAGCACAACCAGCGATACGACCCAGAGCACAAGTGCGGCCAAAGCATCGGAATAAAACGCAGGCCAAGGCATTGGATGGTTGACGATCAACCAACTCAAGGCAAGCGATACCGCCACAGGAACACGCGCAATAAAAGGGAACACAACTGTCCTTTGAGACACGAATATCGAACCGTTCATATGCGCAAAATAGAATTTCCGCCAAAAAAAACCGGGGCATTTGCCCCGGTTCGTTACTCAACCCAACGGGTTGAATATTCAGATTATTCTATTAGCTAAGTCCACAAGTACCGGTGGTGTAATTGCAACTGATAACCTTACCGGCAACGCCACGACCATTGGCCGTATTAAACGTTACCGCTGTAGACGTCCAAGTTGCAGAAGTTGGCAGAGTGCCCGTACAGGCGGTAAGCGTGGTGGTAGGAAGCAGGTCTGCATCGTTATTTGCGGCGGCCGCAGCAGCGCCACGGGAAACAGCAGTTGCTTCAGCCAAGCATGCCGCATCCGCCGATTTCTGGGTATAGCTACGATATTGCGGCAGAGCGACTGCGGCCAGAATACCGATAATGGCGACGACGATCATCAGTTCGATCAGGGTGAAACCTTTTTGAACATTCTTCATTTGAATCTCCTTTTAGTGACAAGGCGGAAGGCCGCTGAGTTACCTATAACAGATTCCGTGCCAGGAGTTGGAAAAGCAGCATCGATTCCACCCATATTTTCGAGAATCCCTTCTCATTCATGGCTTTGGCGACTTTTGTTGCTAACCGTAAAAAAATCTAGCATCCAGACGCGTCGAAAGACGTGCCAATTTGCGTCACCCTGAGTGGACGCAATGCGGCAGGCATAGCGACTTCAAGCAGTAAATATGGCAAATACAACACCAGCCAGATAGCCCGACGATGATTCAGCAGTCGACCTGATGGCTTTTCAGGAAAGCGCTGGCGTATCGGCGGTACACCTCGCTGCCGATGAAAACTTCGTGCAGGGCGGGGTCGATATGGCCATTGAGGCTGAAGCGTTCGAGGATGCCCAGCGCTTCCGAGAGTTTCATGCCTTCTTTGTACGGCCGATCCTTGGCGGTGAGCGCTTCGAAGATGTCGGCGATGCCCATTATCCGAGCCTGCCAGCTCATGTTTTCGCGCTTGAGGCCTTTGGGGTAGCCTTTGCCGTCCATTCGTTCGTGGTGACCGCCGGCGTATTCGGGGACGTTTTTCAGGTGTCGCGGCCACGGTAGCTGTTCGAGCATCTTGATGGTGGCGACGATGTGGTAGTTGATAATGTCGCGCTCGGCGCAGGTCAGTGTGCCGGAGCGGATAGTCAGGTTTTCGAGTTCGTCATCGCTGAGGAACGGGACATCCTCGCCGTCGGCGTTGCGCCAGCGATACTCGGCGGTGATTCGCCGGACGTGCTCAATGTCTTCATCGGCCATTTTTTCGCAGCCGATATTGGCCCGATGCAAAATCTCACGGTCAACCGGAATTTTTTGGCAAAAATCAAAACAGATTTGCTCGGCCTCAGCCGGCCCCATGCCTTCGGCGATGCTTTTCCATTTGCGAATCTCGGCGTCACGCTTGACGACTTCAAAACGCGTGTCGATGAGATGGATGCGATCGTAAATGGTTTGCAGCTTGGTCGCCTTGTCCACGATGTGCACCGGCGTCGTGACCTTGCCACAGTCGTGGAGCAGCGCGGCGATGCGCAGTTCGTAGCGGTCCTTGTCGGTCAGTTTGAAGTCGGCGAGCGGACCTTCGCTGGTCGCATCGGCGGCTTCGGCGAGCATCATGGTCAGTTCCGGCACGCGCTGGCAGTGGCCGCCGGTGTAGGGCGACTTTTCATCGATGGCCAGGTTGATGAGCTTGACGAAGGATTCGAAGAGCGCCTCGAGTTGCTCAACGAGTTGCCGGTTGCTCAGCGCGATGGCGGCTTGCGAGGCAAGCGATTCGGCGAGACGCTGGTCGGCCTGGGAGAATTCGCTGACCGCCCCGTCGGTCGGGCTGAGGGCATTGATCAGTTGCAGCACGCCGATGATCTCGCCCTCGTGATCCTTCATCGGCACAGTCAGGAAAGACTGCGAGCGATAGCCGGTTCGCGCGTCGAACTGGCGCGTACCGGAAAAATCGAATCCCTCGGCGCTATAGGCATCGGCGATATTGACCGTCTTGCCCGTTATGGCGGCGTAGGCAGCGACCATGCAGTCGTTGGCTGAGCCATCGTGGCGATAGAGCGGCAGGTCGGGGAACTTGCCCGAGGTGGGCTGATCGCTGGAGCCGCCAAAGGCCAGGTTCAGCGAACTGGTGCGGACGATTTCGAAATGCAGGTGGCGCTTGTCATCCGACAACAGATAGAGCGTTCCGCCATCAGCCCTGGTGATCTGCTTGGCGGCGAGGACAATCTTTTCGAGCAGCAGCTTGATGTTGTGCTCGCTGGACAGCGAGGCACCGATATCGTTGAGCTGTTCCAGGCGGCGAAACAGGTCGTCCGAGGTTTCCATGAAAGGGCGTCTCAGTCAGAACTCGAAAATCTGGTTGTTTTGCAGCATGCCGGGAGAAAACGCCTGAAGACAGCGGTTAATTTCTTCCATAGTGACCTCGACCTGCCCTGGTTTCAGATGCGAAATGTGAATCTGGCAGGGGCGCGTCAATTTGTTCAGTTCAGCCGCCAGCACATCCGGCCAATAGTGCTTGGACATCTCTGCCAATCGCGACTCGCGGTTGGGGAAGGCGCACTCGATGATCAGGTGGCGCAGGTTGGGAACGACATTCACGGCTTGCCAGAACGCTTCGCACGGCCCGGTATCGCCAGAAAACACCAGACTGGCGGCACCGGAATCGAGGCAATAGCCAACAGCCGGCACAGTGTGATTGGCCGGCAGCGCCGAAACCTGACGCCCGACCAGCGAAACCGTCTCTGCCAATTCGATGCTGCGATAGCGCATGAAGGGCTGCTCGGCCGAGGGAACTTCGGAAAAGTCAGGCCAGATCGCCCAATTGAAAATATGCTTGCGCAGACTGTCGAGCACCGCCTCGGTGCCGTACACGGTAAGCGGCTTGTCGCGGCGATCAGCCACGGTATCGATCATCATCGGCAGCGCGGCAACGTGATCGAGATGGGCGTGTGTGAGGAAAACGTGATCGATGGCCGCAAGTTCCGCTATCGACAATTCGCCGACGCCAGTACCGGCGTCGATCAGGATGTCGTGGTCAACGAGGAACGACGTAGTTCTCTGGTGTCTGCCACCGATACCACCACTGCAGCCGAGTACGCGGAGCTTCATGCTTGTTGGGCCTGCCGATAAGTTGGGCCGCCCCTCGGGTCACCCGGGTGCTGGCCGACTCGGATTGTAACCTTGGGATCCCGAAACAGCCCTGTCGCCGGTCAAAAAACCATCAATTTCAATGCTTGATGAAAAATTCCATCTTGATGCCGGCGATCTCGATCACATCATGGTCACCGAGCGGAACAGCCTGCGCATCGAGCGCCTTGCCATTGACGATGGGGAACTGCCGCCCTTCGACATGGGTGATGAAATAGCCGTGTGGCCGCTTGGCGATCACCGCCACCTGCAAACCGGGCTTGCCCAGAGTGGTCAGCGTTTTGGTCAGATCAAGCTCCTTGCCGGCATTCGGGCCATTGAGGAGTTGTATGGCGGCTGACATGCCCGGCACCGGGGCCTTGGGCTGGGAGGCCATGCCGATACTCGACCGGGTCATGCTCTCGGTTGGTGCCAGTTGCAGCTCCGAGGGCAACTTCAGCGAACCCGAACGGATCGCGGCGTTCTTTTCGAAATCGCTGGCAGCGGCGCCAGCCTGCAGATCGGCCATGTACTTCAGTTTGTATTTGCCGAGTTCGATGATGTCGTTGTTGCGCAGGAAGTGCTTCTTGATCGGCTGGCCATTGACCAGCGTTCCGTTGGTGCTGTTCAGGTCTTCAAGAAAGGAATCAGCGAGAATGGTGACGACCACGGCGTGCTCGCCCGAGATCGCCAGATTGTCGATCTGGATATCGTTCTGCGGCTTGCGACCAATGGTCAGTCGCTCCTGATTGAGCTGAATTTCCTTGAGCACCAGACCATCCATCGAGAGGATCAGTTTTGCCATCTTGCCTTCCCCATATCACTGCAAACGGGTCAGTAGCCGCTGCCACCAACCCTTTGGCGATGCGAAATCGCCGACTACCTTGACCAGAATGACCGAGACGTTATCTCGCCCGCCGTTGGCATTGGTCGTATGAACCAGATGATCCGCCGCCAAAGCCAGGTTGCTGCCCAACGTCTGCAGCGTTACCGCAATATCGTGGTCCTCGATCATGTCGTTCAATCCATCGGAACACAGCAACACGATGTCCCCTGAACGTACGTCGTAATCGTGAACTTCAACCTCGACCTCGGGATCGACCCCGAGCGCCCTGGTCACCAGATTCCGGTTTTCCGCATAGCGGGCCTGTTCAGCAGTGATAATGCCATTATCAAGCTGTTCCTGTAAGAGGGAATGATCACGCGTCAGCTGCTCAAATTTATCGTCGCGCAGACGATACAGGCGCGAATCGCCAACGTGGGCGACGCTCATCCGATTATTGTAAAACCAGGCCAGAACCAGCGTCGTGCCCATACCCGTGTACTGTGAACAACTCTGGGCTGCATTGAAGATGGCCAGATTGGCGGCCTTCACCTCATTGACGATATGTGCTTCGACAACGGCTGCATCATGCAGCCCCTTGCCCAGCACAGCCGGGGAATTGATGACGCCCGCCATGTCCTCGGCCAGTCGGGTCGTCGCCAGGCCACTGGCGACCTCCCCGGCGTTGTAGCCGCCCATGCCGTCGGCCAGGATGGCCACGCCAAGACCGGCATCGGCGTAGATGGCATCTTCGTTATGCGAACGAATCATGCCCGGATCGGTACGCATCACGATTTCCAGGGCATCAGCCAGTTTCATCAGGGAAACTCTGTCGAAAGAGATGTGCGGCACATCGGATGTTCAGCTAAAAGCATCGGCGGACCCGCTCGTGTCCCGCGATATATCGCTGCTGAATGCCTCGCTCCCCCGAACATGCTTTCTCCGCAAATGGCTGTGCCCCCTAGGAATTGGAGTCACAAAATCGTGACATTCTTACCTGTCGTTGCGTTTCGGTCAAACCTCATTCCATGGGCATTTGGCGACCCAGCCCGCTGGCCTCGGCCGCCGCCAGCACACGCAACGCCACGGCAAGATCCTGAATGGCCATTCCCTGCGACTCAAACAGCGTGATCTGCTCGGCCGACGTCCGACCGGCATGGCGCCCGATGATCACCTCACCGAGCTCGACCAACAGGCGGGAATGCAGGCGCCCCTTCTCCAGCAAGGGGAGCAGGTCACCAGCCTCAGCCAGCGCCGTCGGTACCGCATCGACGGTGACCAGATCGCAGCGACGAATGGCCGCCTCCGACAACTCTTGCCGAATCAGCGAATTGGAACCTGCTGCGTTGATGTGAGCGCCGGGCTCCAGCCAGGCGGCGTCGAAAAGTGGCAGGGCCGCTGTCGTCACCGTACCGATGACGTCGCTGCCGCGCACAGTTTCTTCGGCGCTATCGGCCGACTCGACGGCGACACCCGTCGCTTCGCTCATGCGCCGGCAGAAATCCTGCAGCTTGTCAGCCTTGCGGCTGTAGACCTTGACGCGCTCCAGCGGGAGAGCCGAACAGATCGCCCGAACATGGCCTTCAGCCTGCCAGCCGGCGCCAAACACGCCGGCCACGGCAGCGTCGGGCCGCGCCAGCCAGCGGGCGGCGACGCCACTTGCTGCGCCCGTGCGGATCATGCCCAGATAATCAGCCTCGATGACAGCCTTGAGCCGCCCTGTCGCCGCGTCGAACAGATGGACCAGAAAACGGTTGCCGCTCTTGTTGCTGGTGTAGGCCTTGTAGCCGATCACTCCTTGCGCCGGAAGCGCACCCTGCAGAATGTGCAGCACTGTCTGCGGCAGACGGCTACGCGCCCGCGGGGTATCGATGGCCAGGCCGTTGGCCAGGTCACGATGCGCCGACTCGACCGCTTCCAGGGCCATTTCCACGGTCAACAGGTTTTTTACGTCATTTTCCGAAAGAAACAAGGCCACGATTTTCCCCTAAACGATGGTGACGTCCTGGCGGGCGAGAATCCGTCGCTCCAGCCAGCGTCCGACAATGACGACCAATAGCGCGCCCACCACCCCAGCGGCCTTGGCTGACCATACTGGCAACGGCGGGAGGATGGCGGTAACGCCCGGATCGGAAAATATCATTTGTCCCGCTACGTAACCCAGCAAACCGGCACCAAGCAGCACGATGGACGGAAAACGTTCCATCCAGTGCAGGATCAGCTGGCTCGACCAGACGATGAGCGGGATGCTGACGGCCAGCCCGAAAAGCAGCAAGGCCAGGCTGCCATGCGCCGCGCCAGCCACCGCGATGACGTTGTCGAGACTCATGACAAAGTCGGCGACGACGATGGTCTTGACCGCCCCCCAGAGATTGGCCGACGACTCGATGTCGTGCCCCTCCTCGTCTTCCGGCAGCATGAGCTTGACGGCAATCCATACCAGCAGCAGGCCGCCAACGAGCTTGAGCCACGGCAGGTTCATGACCAGCGCGGCAAACACAGTGAGCACGACGCGCAGGCTGACCGCCCCGGCGATGCCCCAGAAAATACCGGTCCGCCGCTGCTCTGGGGAAAGATTGCGGCAGGCCAGTGCGATGACCACCGCGTTGTCACCAGAAAGCACGATATCGATCAGGATGATCTGGCCGACGGCAACCCAGAAAACGGCAGAAGTTAAATCAATTTCCATAAAAACCAGGCGAAAAAAAGGCGGACACGAGGCCCGCCTTTTTGGTTGAGCTAGGCTCGAATTTTACAGCAAGGCCTTGAGCAGCTTGGCCATTTCGGACGGGTTGCGCGTCACGGTGAAACCACAGGCTTCCATGATTTCCAGCTTGGCATCAGCCGTGTCGGCACCGCCGGAGATCAACGCACCAGCGTGACCCATGCGCTTGCCGGCAGGAGCGGTAACACCAGCGATGAAGCCAACGATAGGCTTCTTCATGTTTTCCTTGCACCACATGGCGGCTTCGGCTTCGTCAGGACCGCCGATTTCGCCGATCATGATGACCGCGTCTGTATCCGGATCGTCGTTGAAGGCCTTCATGACGTCGATGTGCTTCAGACCGTTGATCGGGTCACCACCGATACCGACGGCAGACGACTGGCCGAGACCAATTTCGGTCAGCTGGCCAACGGCTTCGTAGGTCAGGGTGCCGGAACGGGAAACGACGCCGATGCGACCCTTGCGGTGGATGTGACCCGGCATGATGCCGATCTTCACTTCGTCCGGGGTAATCAGACCAGGGCAGTTCGGGCCGAGCAGCAGGGTCTTCTTGCCGCCCTTGGCTTCCTTTTCCTTCATCTTGTTGCGCAGGATCAGCATGTCGCGAACAGGAATGCCTTCGGTAATACAGATGGCCAGATCGAGGTCGGCCTCAACAGCTTCCCAGATCGCAGCGGCAGCACCCGGAGGCGGCACGTAGATGACGGAAACGGTAGCACCGGTTTCGGCCGCAGCTTCCTTGACGGAACCGAAGATAGGAATATTGAAGATGCTTTCGCCAGCCTTCTTCGGGTTCACGCCAGCAACGAAGCATTCTTTGCCGTTTGCGTATTCCTGGCACTTTTCCGTGTGGAACTGGCCGGTCTTACCGGTGATGCCCTGGGTGATGATGCGGGTGTTCTTATTGATGAAAATGGACATTCAATAGCTCCTTACTTGACCGCAGCAACGATCTTGGTGGCGGCTTCGGCCATGGAATCGGCAGAAATGATCGGCAGACCGGAATCCTTGAGGATCTTCTTGCCCAGATCTTCGTTGGTGCCCTTCATGCGCACAACGAGCGGCACGCTCAGGTGGGTCAGCTTAGCTGCAGCAACAACGCCTTCGGCAATGGTGTCGCACTTCATGATGCCGCCGAAGATGTTGACCAGAATGCCCTTGACCTTGGGGTTCTTGAGCATGATCTTGAAGGCTTCGGTGACCTTCTCGGTCGTGGCACCGCCGCCGACGTCGAGGAAGTTGGCCGGCTCGGCGCCGAACAGCTTGATGGTGTCCATGGTGGCCATGGCCAGACCGGCACCGTTCACCAGACAGCCGATGTTGCCGTCGAGCGAGATGTAGGCCAGATCGAACTGGGAGGCTTCGACTTCGTCCGGATCTTCTTCATCCAGGTCGCGCATGGCGACGATTTCCGGCTGACGATACAGCGCATTGGAGTCGAAGTTGAACTTGGCATCGATGGCCTTGACGGTACCGTCGCCTTCGTGGATTAGCGGATTGATTTCAGCCAGCGAAGCATCCGTTTCCATGTAGCAGGTATAGAGCTTCTTGAGCGTATCCATGCACTGCGGAATCGAGGCTTCGTTCATGCCCATGCCCTTGGCCAGGGTCAGAGCTTGCTCGTCGGTCAGGCCGACCAGCGGGTTGACGAAAACCTTGACGATCTTTTCCGGGGTCTTGTGGGCAACTTCTTCGATGTCCATGCCGCCTTCGTACGACGCCATGATGGCAACGGACTGGGTAGCGCGATCGGTCAGCGCAGCGACGTAGTATTCGTGCTGGATGTCAGCGCCTTCTTCGATCAGCAGGTGACGGACCTTCTGGCCTTCCGGGCCGGTCTGGTGCGTGATCAGCTGCATGCCGAGGATCTGGCCGGCGTACTCGCGCACCTTTTCCAGCGATGTTGCGACCTTGACGCCACCACCCTTGCCACGGCCACCAGCGTGAATCTGGGCTTTGACGACCCAGACCTTGCCGCCCAGGGTTTCGGCTGCCTTGACTGCGTCTTCGACGGTCGTGCAGTGAATCCCGCGCGGAACCGTAACGCCGAATTTCTTCAGGAGTTGTTTGCCCTGATATTCGTGAATTTTCATGCGCTTTCCTTGCGTTTAGTTGAGTTGCGAGCAATGAGCAGTGGCCGAAACTTCCCCCGACCCCACCCGGTTATACCGGCTTGAACTCAAAATCTTACCACAGACGTTAACAATCTCGGCAGGCCGAAATTCATAATTATGGGAATGATTCCGTCGCCACTACCACCTTGCGCAGCAGGGGGAGCAGCATCGCCGCGGCGAGCAGCAGACTGAGCGCGGACGCCAGCCAGAAGCCGGCAACACCGAGCGGCGTTGCCCAGCGATAACAGAGCCAGGCGCCACCGAGCAGGCCAACTCCCCAGAAGCAGAATATCTGGACCAGCATCGGTACGAAAGTCACCCGGTAGGCTCGCAAAACGTGGCCGGCGATGGTCTGCAGCGCATCGAAAAACTGATAGATGGCGACATAGACAATGAGGCTCATGGCCACGGCGCGGACCGCTGGGTCATCGGTATACGCAGCGACCAGCGGTTCGGCCGAGAGCCAGAGCAGAAGACCGACAGCGGAAGACGACGCACCAGCCAGGATCAACCCGGCCCGTATGGTTGCCCTCGCTCGCACCGCATCGTGCGCGCCAACGGCCTGACCAACGGCAGCCATGGTGGCGATGCCGAGCGACAGCGGCATCATGTAGATCAGCGCCGACAGATTGGCGACGATGCGATGGCCGGCCACCACCGTTGCCCCGAGCGAAGCAACGAACAGCGCGATCAGCGTGAACGAGGTGATTTCAACCAGATTGGACAAACCCATCGGCACGCCAATGCGCAGCAGTTCGCGCCAGGTGGCCCAGTGCGGCAACTGCCATTGTGAGAATGGCCGATAGCGTTGCCCAAGCGGCCCGAAGGCGAGATAGGCGCCAGCGCTGACACAGGCCAGCCAGCCAATCAAAATGTTAGACAGCGCGCAGCCAACGACGCCGAGCGGTTCGCCCAACCAGCCCTGCAACGCGAAGCCCCAGGCCAGCAGTGCATGCAGGGCCAGGCTGAACAGCCCGATACCCATGAGCACCCGCGGCTTGCCCAAGGCATTGCAGAAAGCCCAGAACGTCCGATAGAACAGCGAAGCCGGCAAACCCCAGGCCAGCAGGGCGAGATACTGGCGAACCTTGGCCTCGACCGCCGCATCCATGTCGGCCATGCCGAGCACGGCGCCGGGATGGGTCAGGAACGCGATGCCCGGCACGGCGAGCAGCATGGCAAGCCAGAAACCTTGCTGGAGAACGCCGGCCACCTCGTCATCGCGCCCGGCGCCATGCAGGTGGGCGACGAGCGGCGACACTGCCTGGACTATGCCAACCAGCGCGAAGACGATCGACACGTGGATGCCGCCACCGATTGCCACGGCAGCCAGATCGAGCGAACTGACATGGCCGAGCACGGCGGTATCGACCACCATCATGCCGATGGAGGAGAGCTGGGCGATCAGGATGGGGAGGGCGTGGGCCATCAGGCCACGCGCGGCGGCGCGAAACATGGGGCGGGATTGTCGCACAAGGCGGCCAGCCGGCCTGGCAGCCCGTTGCCACGGTCAACCGGAAAAAAAGGCCAAAATTAAAATCGGGCACAGTTGATCTGTCTCAACCGTCCTCCCCGGCTGCCGCTTCAGAATTTATGGTTCCGGAGGGAGAGAACAATGAGCCTGGGCCTGCACGCCATAGAAAACGCCAGCCGCGACGAAATCGTCGCCCTGCAAACCGAGCGCCTGAAGTGGACGCTGAACCACGTTTATCAGAACGTGCCGTATTACAAAGCCAAATTCGACGCCGCCGGCGTCCATCCGGACGACCTGAAATCGCTGGCCGACCTGAGCAAGTTTCCGTTCACGACCAAGCAGGATCTGCGCGACAACTACCCGTACAACATGTTCGCCGTGCCGCGCGAAAAGGTGGCGCGCATTCACGCCTCAAGCGGCACGACCGGCAAGCCGACCGTCGTTGGCTACACGCAGAAGGACATCGACACCTGGGCCGACCTCATCGCCCGTTCGATCTACGCCTCGGGCGGCCGGCCCGGCGATATTGTCCATGTCGCCTACGGCTACGGGTTGTTTACCGGCGGTCTGGGCGCCCACTACGGGGCCGAACGACTGGGCTGCACGGTCATTCCAATGTCCGGCGGGCAGACCGAAAAGCAGGTCCAGCTGATCTGTGACTTCAAGCCGAACATCATCATGGTCACGCCGTCGTACATGCTCAACATCGCCGACGAATTCCGTCGCCAGGGCATTGACCCGCGCAGCACCGAGTTGCGCATCGGCATCCACGGCGCCGAACCGTGGACCGACGCCATGCGCGGCGAAATCGAGAACGCCTTCGGCATCGACGCCATCGACATCTACGGCCTGTCCGAAGTCATCGGCCCGGGCGTCGCCAATGAATGCGCTGAAAGCAAGGACGGCCCGGTCATCTGGGAAGACCACTTCTACCCAGAAATTATTGACCCTGTCACCGGCGAAGTGCTGCCCGAAGGCAGCCAGGGCGAACTCGTCTTCACCTCGCTGACCAAGGAAGCGATGCCGGTCATCCGCTACCGCACGCGCGACCTGACCCGCCTGCTCGCCCCGACCTCGCGCGCCATGCGCCGCATCGGCAAGATCACCGGCCGCTCGGACGACATGCTGATCATTCGCGGCGTCAATGTCTTCCCGTCGCAGATCGAGGAGCTCATCCTCAGGCAACCGAAGCTGTCGCCGCATTACGTCATCGAAGTCAGCCGCGACGGCCACCTCGACTCGATGAAGGTCAATGTCGAACTGAAGCGCGAGCACCAGTTTGCCAGCGGCGCCGAAAAGGAATTCGTCGCGCACGACCTGCAGCACCACATCAAGTCCTACATCGGTATCTCGGCCAAGATCGACATCGTCGAGGAAGGCGGCGTCGAGCGCTCGATCGGCAAGGCAAAGCGGGTCATCGACAAGCGGCCGAAATAATCCAGGACGCCCCGCTCATCGACGGGACGATCCATTTCAGACGATGCGGGCGCTCAGGTTCCCAACACCGTCAACACCCGCCTCCAGTACGTCACCGATCTGCAGCGGACCGACGCCGGCCGGCGTACCGGTATAGATCAAATCACCAGCCTCGAGACGAACCATTGTCGACAGGTTGGCAATAATGTCGGGCACCTTCCACATCATCTCGGACAAATCTCCCTGCTGGCGAAGCTGACCATTCACCGTCAGCCAGATGCGCCCGGTTCGCGGGTGCCCGCAAGCCGATGTCGGGTTGATTTCACTGGCCACCGCCGAATGATCGAAGCCCTTGCTCATATCCCACGGATGGCTCTTCTCTTTCGCCCGCGCCTGGATATCCCGACGCGTCAGATCGAGCCCAACCGCATAGCCGAAAATTAGACTCTGAGCCGCGTCGACCGGAACATTCTCGCCACCGGCACCTAGCGCAACCACCATTTCGATTTCGTGGTGCAGGTTCTTGGTCAGCGGCGGATATTTCACCGGTAACTCGCCAACCCCGCAGACCAGCGCATCGGCTGGCTTGGTGAAGAAAAATGGCGGCTCCCGCCCATCTGCCTGATCGGCGGCCCCCATTTCACGGGCATGCTCGGCATAGTTGCGACCAACACAAAAAATGCGGCGCACCGGAAAAAGCTGCTCACTACCGGCAATCGGCACGCTGGCAATGGGATGCGGGGCAAAAACAAAGTTCATGATCAAGACCTCCTGTTTCCAATTGAAGTGTGGAATATTTCACCGCACATCTATGCCTAAAGTGTTAGATTTCAAAAAAGTACAAAACGAATCGCGAGAAGCATCATGGGACACAAAATAGCCAGTATTTTCGCACTAAGCGCCGCACTCGCGCCGACCATAGCCAGTGCCATCGGCTTCGGTGAAATGTCGCTGCAATCACGCATCGGCGAGCCGCTGATGGCAGAAGTTCCAATCCTGACCAGCAGCAACGAACCGCCACTTAACGCCTGTTTTTCACTGCTTGCCTTGCGCGGATCGGAACTTCCTGTCGTCACTGCCGGGAAACCACGCCTGATTCGCCGTGGCCAAGCCTATATCCTGCAGATCATCGGCACCCGTTCCATCAGCGACCCCATCTTCACCATCGGTCTGCGGGCCGGCTGTGGCTACGACGTCGAGCGCGCGTATGTGCTGATGCCGGAAGCCCCCATGGCCTTACCGCAAAGTGCGATCGCCACAGATGCTTTTCCGTCTGCCAATAAACCCCGCCGCTACGCCGAGATGGCGGCCCGCGAAGGTGAAACACTCGAAGGCATCGCCGACGCCCAAGAGCCAGCAACGCCTGCCGAACGCCAACGCCTGCTGGCCGCCTTAAAACGAGCCAACCCCAGCTTGGATGCCGACATACCGCTCCCTGAAGGAACTACCGTCCGCATCCCCGCCCGCCCACGCAGTACGCCGCCACGCCAGAAGGCTGCGAATACCGCCGAAACACAGGTCAGCGATCGCGAACCGCCATCTGCCAAGCCACCAGCTCAGCCGCGCAAACCCAAGCCGGCCCCTGCCATCGCCCTGCCAAGCGGGGCAGACCGCCTGGTGCTCGGCTCAGCAACCGAGGTTCCGCCCCCCAGCAGCAAGGGAAACTCCGGCCTCACCACCATCGCCGAAACAGAGGAACGACTCCTCAAACTCGAAACCACCCTGCACCAACTCACACGCGAAATGGAAAAGATGGACGAGGCTCTCAATCTCGCCACCAAAGCCATCGAGGTACAGAACCGCATCCAGTTGTCGCAAGCGTTGAATACGCCCACCACTGTAGCAGCCGTCAGCACCACTGCCATGGCGAGCAATATTCCAACACCAACCAACTGGCTCGAGTTACTGCTCAGTGCAGGTGTCGGAGCGGGCTTTTCGTTCGGTATGGCGCACTATCTTGGTCAACGCCGGCGCCCGAATGAAGCGCGAGCACCGCTTGGCTTCGCCAGCGACCGTGCCGCCGCTTCCCAGAATGGAGGCGGCCAAGCAACACCGCTGCCTGACGAGGCACCTACGCCTCAACTGGCGCCACAGGATGCCGCTCCTCAGCTGCCTGAAACATCCGATTTTCCGGTCCCCACCTTGCCCGATAGCGACGTTTCCCAACTGTCGGAAGCCGAAGTAACTGAAGGAAACATGGAGGATGAGGACTCTGTTCTGGAGCTGGCAGAAATCATGCTCGCCTTCGGACGCCTGCGCGGTGCCGCCGAGACACTGGCGGAACATATCGACGAAACGCTCCCCAAGAGCATTGAGCCGTGGAGCATGTTGCTCGACCTCTACCGCCGGGGCGGCATGCGCGAAGAGTTCGAAGCGCTGGCAGCGAAAATGCGTAGCCACTTCAATGCCGGGATTCCCGCCTGGAATGATTCGACCACCCCCATCTCCGGGCTAAAAACCCTGGAGGACTTCCCACACGTCATCCATAAGGCCGCTCGACTGTGGGGCACCCAGGAAAGCGTCGACTACCTATTCAGCTTGGTCCACGATATCCGGACGGGACAGCGCAATGGTTTCCCGCTCGAAGTCGTCGAAGAGATCGCTTTACTCATGCGCATCCTGGTCGATGCCTACGGCCTCAAACGTCCCAGCTAAGACACCTCAGACCGGGTTATCCACATCGACGAATTCGCAGTTGATGCCAAACTGCTGCGCCAGATGCCCGGCCAGCGCCTGAACCCCGTAACGCTCGGTGGCGTGATGCCCGGCTGCCAAGTAGGCCACCCCGCTCTCGCGGGCCAGATGAACAGTCTGCTCTGAAATTTCACCGGACATGAAAGCGTCGACGCCGAGTGCAACGGCCTGCTCGAAATAGCCCTGTGCTCCGCCGGAGCACCAGGCGATCCGCCGAATTGGCCGGACACCTTCGCCGATGATCAGCGGCTCCCGACCGAGAACCGCCGCCACTTTCTCCGCCAGCGCCGACAAGTCACGAGGCTCAGCCAGCGTTCCTAGCCAGGCGATATCCTGTTCGCCAAAACGGCCCTCCGGAACCCAGCCAAGCCGGCTCGCCAACTGAGCGTTATTGCCGAACTCCGGGTGCGCGTCGAGCGGCAGGTGATAGGCCAGCAAATTGATGTCATTGGCCAGCAGCGTCGCCAGACGCTTGCGTCGGATACCGGTGACCCGGCCATCCTCGCCTTTCCAGAAATAGCCGTGGTGCACAAGAATGGCATCAGCATCACGTTCGACGGCCGCATCAAGCAGCGCCTGACTGGCCGTTACGCCAGCCACAATGCGGGTAATCTCGGATCTGCCTTCCACTTGCAGGCCGTTTGGGCAATAATCCCGGAACTTTCCGGGCATTAATAGCCCGTCCAGATAGTTCACCAATTCTTCACGCTTCATTGAGACAATTTCCATGCAGAGGTTGTGGCTGATTTTTGCACAAACGGTCACCGTTGCGCTGGCCATTCTGTTCGTTGTCACCACGCTCAAACCGGAGTGGCTGCCGCAACGACAGGCGGTCCTGGCCGTGCAGGAAGCGCCGGCCAGCGGCGACGAAGGCAAAGTCACGCCGACCGGCTCGTATCGTGAAGCTGCCCGCGCCGCCCTGCCCTCGGTCGTGCACATCTACACGACGCAGGAAGTCAAGCAACAACGCCATCCGCTGTTCGATGACCCGATTTTCCGCCACTTTTTCGGCGAGCGCCCGGAAGGCCAGCCACAACGCAACTCCGGCCTTGGCTCTGGCGTTATCGTCAGTCCCAACGGCTACATCCTGACCAATTACCACGTCATCGACGGCGCCGACGACATCCAGGTTTCGCTCAATGACAGCAAGACCTACAAGGCCAAGATCGTCGGCAGCGACCCGGAATCCGATCTCGCCATCCTGCAGATCAAGGCCGACAAGTTGCCGGCCATCACCTTCGGCCAGCTCGACAACCTGCGTGTCGGCGATGTCGTGCTCGCCATCGGCAACCCGTTCGGTGTTGGCCAAACGGTGACCATGGGCATCGTTTCCGCTCTCGGCCGCTCACACCTGGGCATCAACACCTTCGAGAACTTCATCCAGACCGATGCCGCGATCAACCCCGGCAACTCGGGCGGCGCGCTGATCGACGTCAACGGCAACCTGGTCGGCATCAATTCGGCAATCTATTCGCGCACCGGCGGCTCGCTCGGCATTGGCTTCGCCATCCCGGTTTCCAGCGCGCGCAGCATCATGGAACAGATCATCCGCACCGGTGCCGTGACGCGTGGCTGGATCGGCGTCGAAGCCCAGGAAATCACGCCCGAACTGGCCGAATCCTTCGGTCTGCCCGACAACGAAGGTGCCCTGATCGCCGGTGTCGTACGCGGCAGCCCGGCCGACACGGCCGGCATCCGCCCGGGCGATGTCCTGCTCTCGGTCGGCGGCAAAGCCGTCAAGGATCCGCAGGTCATGCTCGACCTGATTGCCGCCCTGACCCCGGACGACCGTTCGGCATTCCGCCTGCGCCGCGACAAGACCATCGTTGAAGTCCAGGTCAAGATCGGCAAACGTCCAGCCATGCGCGCCGAAAAAGAGTAAGCCATGTGCCAGCTTCTGGGCATGAACTGCAACGTGCCGACCGACATCTGCTTTTCGTTCAGCGGATTCCAGGCCCGTGGCGGCGCCACGGATGTGCATTCGGATGGTTGGGGCATCGCCTTTTTTGAAGGCAAAGGCACCCGCCTTTTTCTCGACCCACAGCCGTCAAGCACCTCGCCGGTCGCCGAACTGGTCCGCCGTTATCCGATCCGCTCGAAGAACGTCATCGCCCATATTCGCAAGGCAACGCAGGGCGCCGTCGGACTCGAAAACACCCATCCGTTCATGCGCGAACTGTGGGGCCGCTACTGGATTTTCGCCCACAACGGCAACCTTTTCGATTTCATGCCGCAACTCGATGGCAGCTTCATTCCCGTCGGCCTGACCGACAGCGAGCGCGCTTTTTGCTGGCTACTGCAGGAGTTGCGCCAGCGATTCGGCAACCATGTGCCGGAGCGCCGTGCGCTGTTCGATGCGGTGCATGAGCTGACGCTGCAAGTTTCACAGCATGGCGAGTTCAACTTCCTGCTCTCGAACGGCGACTGCCTGTTCGCCCATGCTTCGACCAAGCTCAGCCACATCGTGCGCAAGGCACCGTTTGCCCAAGCACACCTCAAAGATCAGGACATCACGGTCGATTTCAGCGATGTCACGTCGCCGAACGACCGCGTCGCCGTCATCGCCACTCTACCGCTGACGGACAACGAAGCGTGGACGGACATGCCACCGGGGACTTTGTGGTGGTTCGAGGAGGGATCGCCGGTCAAAACCCTGGCGACCCGACCGGGGCCGGTGAAAAAGCCCTGATCAGTCCTTGGACAGGTTGCGGAACTCTTCTTCCGCCTTGTCCATTTCGGCTTCCATTTTTGCCGCATTTTCCGGGTTGACCGTGGCGAGCTCCTCCACCGGCGCCGGCCGCGACACAAGCCGCGAGGCCAGGATACCCAACTCGTAAAGCAGGCACATCGGAATGGCCAGCGCCAACTGGGAAACCACATCGGGCGGCGTCACCACGGCGGCGACCACAAAGGCGCCGACGATGAAGTAGGAACGCCATTCCTTGAGCTTTTCGACCGTCACGACACCGAGCTTGACCAGCATGACGAGCGCCACCGGCACCTCGAAGGCGATGCCGAAGGCCAGGAACATGGTCATCACGAAGGACAGGTAGGCTTCGATATCCGGCGCCGGCGTAATGCTTTTCGGCGCGAAGCTGTTGATGAAGCTGAACACCTGCCCGAAGACGAAGAAATAGCAGAAGGACATGCCCGCGATAAACAGCAAGGTGCTGGAAATGATCAGCGGAATACCCAGGCGCTTTTCGTGCGCATACAAGCCGGGCGCCACGAAGGCCCAGACCTGGTAAAGAATGAATGGCAAGGCCAGGATGAAGGCGACCATCGCCGTCACTTTGAGCGGCACCATGAACGGCGTGATGACGCCGATGGCGACCATCTTGGTGCCTTCAGGCAAGGCCCGCGTCAGCGGGGCGGCGAGGATGTCGTAAATCTCGCCTGGTCCGGGATAAAGGCAGAGCACCCCGAGCACGACGGCGATGGCGATCAGGCTGCGCAACAGGCGGTCGCGCAGTTCGATCAGATGCGAAATAAAGGAATCTTCCGGCGTATCGCTCATGCCGCAGGCTTATGGGTGGCGTCTGCGACCGGCAGGGTTTCCGTCAGAGAGGCAGCCGTCGATTGCAACTCGGCAGCAGCCTCCTTGGCCGGTGCTTCAATCGCGCTGCGCGCCGACTCATATTCGCTGCGCACCGAGCTTTCGAGCTCGCGCGCCGAATTGGAAACCTGCGACTGCAGTTTTTTCAATTCGTCGAGCTGCACTTCACGACTGATGTCCGACTTCACATCGTTGACGTAACGCTGGGCGCGACCGAGCAGGTGCCCCAGCGTGCGAGCCACTTTGGGCAGGCGCTCGGGGCCGATGACAATCAGTGCCACGATGCCGATCACCATCAATTCGGAAAAGCCGATATCGAACATAGTTTTTCAGGAACGAGGATTGAGGAGCAAGTTTTTAGAATCCGGGAGCATGCTCCAAACACGCGATCCTAAAATCCAGCAGCCCGATCCTAGCTCTTGGTCTTTTCCTTGACTTCGACGTCGATGGTCTGACCGCTGACCTGTTGAGTCGGTTGTGCTGCATCGGCTGGTTTGTCACCCGCCGTCGCGTCCTTCATGCCGTCCTTGAAACCCTTGACGGCGCCGCCCAGATCCTGCCCGACATTGCGCAATTTCTTGGTACCAAAAATGAGCATGACGATGACCAGAACGATCAGCCAGTGCCAAATGGAAAAACTGCCCATGATGTGTCTCCTAAATGCGTTTGAGCATGGGACCGACCGGCTCCGGTCCGCCCACGATGTGCGCGTGCAGATGCGGCACTTCCTGCTGCCCCACACGTCCTGTATTGATGATCACCCGGAAACCGTCCGGGCTGCCTTGAGTTACCGCAATTTCGTTGGCCTTGGCCAGTATCTTGCCGAGAACCGGTGCGTCTTCGGCTCCGGCAGTCGCCAGCGAGGTGATGTGCTTCTTCGGAATCACCAGAACATGTACGGGCCGCGCCGGATTGATGTCGTTGAAGGCGAGGATATCCTCGTCCTCATAGACCTTCTGGGCAGGGATCTTCCCGTCAACGATCTTGCAGAAAATGCAATCGCTCACTTGGCGCCCCGGGAAGCCTTTTCATCGATGCCGGAAATGCCCTCGCGGCGGCGCATTTCCTGCGAAACGTCCTCGATGCTCAAGCCATAGAAGGCGAGTAGGACAAGCACGTGATAAATCACGTCGGTGGATTCCCAGACAATATTGAGGCGCTTGCCATCCTTGGCGGCCATGATCAGCTCGGCACATTCCTCGCCGATTTTTTTCAAAATCGAATCAGGACCTTCCGAAAAGAGCTTGGCGGTGTAGGACTTTTCCGGATCGGCATGCCGACGCGAAGCCAGCGTCTCGGAGAGACGGTGCAGGATGTCATGGGTGCTCATTTGTAGATTTCCTTCGGGTCTTTCAGAACCGGATCAGCGGGAACCCAGCGGTCCCCGTTCAATTCATTGAAAAAACAGCTCTCGCGGCCAGTATGACAGGCAATGCCGCCCACTTGTTCAATGCTCAACAGCAAAACGTCGCCATCGCAATCGGTGCGGATGGAGTGGATTTTCTGAAAATGCCCCGACTCCTCACCCTTGCGCCACAGGCGCTTTCTCGAGCGCGACCAGTATACCGCGTTGCCGCACTGAAGCGTTTCCTGCAGCGATTCGCGGTTCATGTAGGCAAACATGACGACCCGCCCGTTTTCATCCTGGGCAATGGCCGGAATCATGCCGTCAGCGTCCCATTTCAAGGCTTCCAGCCAGCTCAGGGCGTTGTCGAGGTCGCTCACAAGCGTACTTCTATGCCGCGGGCGGCCATGTATTCCTTGGCCTGGCGCACGGTGTATTCGCCAAAATGGAAGATTGAGGCGGCGAGCACGGCATCGGCACGACCTTCGGAAACGCCATCAGCCAGATGCTGCAGGTTGCCAACACCACCCGAGGCAATGACCGGGATCGACACGGCATCGGAAACAGCGCGGGTCAGCGCGAGGTCGAAACCGTTCTTGGTGCCGTCGCGATCCATGCTGGTCAGCAGGATTTCGCCGGCGCCGAGAGCGGCCACCTTTTTAGCCCATTCAATCGTATCAAGGCCGGTATCGTTGCGGCCGCCATGCGTGAAGACGTGCCATTGACCAGGAGCCACCTGCTTGGCATCGATGGCGACGACGATGCACTGCGAACCGACCTTGCTCGAAGCCTCGAACACGAGATCCGGGTTCTGCACCGCGGCCGTGTTCATCGACACCTTGTCGGCACCAGCGTTGAGCAAGCGGCGAACGTCTTCGACCTTGCGCACGCCACCGCCGACGGTCAGCGGAATGAAAACCTGCTCGGCACAGGCTTCGACGATATGCAGGATGATGTCGCGCTGATCAGACGACGCCGTGATGTCGAGAAAAGTAACCTCGTCGGCCCCCTGCTCGTTGTAGCGACGGGCGATTTCAATCGGGTCACCGGCATCGCGCAAGCCGACAAAATTGGTGCCCTTGACGACGCGGCCAGCCGTGACGTCAAGACAGGGGATGATGCGCTTGGCGAGCATCAGGCGCCCAGTTGATCAGCGAGTTCCTGCGCCGCCTTGAAATCGAGGGAACCGTCATACACCGCACGACCGGCAATGGTGCCGACCACCCCTTCGCCTTCGACCGCGCACAGGGCGCGGATGTCATCAAGGTTGGTCAGGCCGCCGGAGGCGATGACAGGAATGGTCAGGGCCTGGGCCAGACGCACGGTGGCGTCGATATTGAGGCCGGTGAGCATGCCGTCGCGACCGATGTCAGTGTAGATGATCGACTCGACGCCATAGTCTTCGTATTTCTTGGCCAGGTCGACGACATCATGGCCGGTCAGCTTGGACCAGCCATCGGTCGCCACCTTGCCGTCCTTGGCGTCGAGGCCGACGATGATGTGGCCGGGGAAGGCGACGCAGGCGTCGTGCAGGAAACCGGGATTCTTGACCGCGGCGGTGCCGATGATGACGTAGGAGAGGCCGCCGTCGAGGCAGGCTTCGATGGTGTCGAGGTCGCGAATGCCACCCCCGAGCTGGACGGGAATGTCGTCACCGACCTCGGCCAGAATGGCCTTGATTGCCGCGGCGTTCTTCGGCTTGCCGGCAAAGGCACCATTCAGGTCGACCAGATGCAGACGACGAGCGCCTTGGGCAAGCCAGTGGCGGGCCTGTTCGGCCGGGCTATCGGAAAAGACAGTGGCCTGTTCCATCAGGCCCTGTTTCAAACGGACGCATTGGCCGTCCTTGAGATCAATCGCGGGAATAATCAGCATGGGATTCTAGGAGATTAAATTCGACAGAAGCGAATCAGGGTTGCCAGGCAACGAAGTTTTTCAGGAGTTGCAGGCCGTCGCGAGCACTTTTCTCGGGGTGAAATTGAACCGCAAAGATATTATCCCGCCCCACCGCACAGGTAAAGGGCACGCCGTACTCGCAAGTGCCGGTAACCAGCGCCGGATCGGCCGGTTCGACAAAGTAGCTGTGCACGAAATAAAAGCGCGAGCCGTCGGCGATGCCGTTCCACAGCGCATGCGATTTCTGGCGTACTTCGTTCCAGCCCATATGCGGCACCTTCAGGCGCTCGCCAGTGGGCAGATGCATCTTTTCATCGGGGAAACGCTTAACGTTGCCGGGAAAGACGCCGAGCGCCGGCACATTGCCTTCGTCGCTGTGCTCGAAGAGCATTTGCTCGCCGACACAGATGCCGAGGAAAGGTTTGGACTTGGCGGCCGCCAGCACCGCAGCGCGCAGGCCGCGCGCGTCGAGTTCGGCCATGCAGTCGGGCATGGCGCCCTGACCGGGAAAAACGACGCGCTCGGCGGCGGCGACGACGGCCGGATCGGCCGTGACGACGACCGGCTTGCCGCCGGCCACGTGCTCCAACGCCTTCGACACGGAACGCAGGTTACCCATGCCATAGTCGATGACGGCGATGGCGCCGTCGACCTTACCGCCAGCGCTCACAGCGAGCCTTTCGTCGACGGCATGGTGCCGGCCATGCGCGGGTCGGGCGTGACCGCCATGCGCAGGGCGCGACCAAAGGCCTTGAAGATGGTTTCAGCCTGATGGTGGGCGTTCTTGCCACGCAGGTTGTCGATGTGCAGCGTCACCCCGGCATGGTTAACCAGGCCGTGGAAAAACTCGGACACGAGATCGACATCGAAACTGCCGATGACCGCCCGCGAGAACTCGACATTGAGCTCCAGCCCCGGCCGGCCGGAGAGGTCGATGACGACGCGCGACAGTGCTTCGTCGAGCGGCACGTAGCTGTGACCGTAACGGGTCAGTCCCTTCTTGTCGCCCCAGGCCTTGGCCAGCGCCTGGCCGAAGGTGATGCCGATGTCCTCGACAGTGTGGTGAGCATCGATGTGCAGGTCGCCTACCGCCTCGATGTCGATGTCGATCAAGCCATGGCGGGCGATCTGGTCGAGCATGTGGTCGAGGAAGGAGACGCCGGTGGCAAATTTGCCCTGACCGGTGCCATCGAGATTGAGCCGCACGGTGATCTGCGTCTCCAGCGTGTTGCGAGTAATTTCGGCTTGCCGCATGGTTTAAGGCTGCAAAAGGCTTTTAACGGAGGGCCATGATACCATTTCAGCCTACTTTTACGCCTTCCGTGAAAACCCCATGAGTCGCTTCTGGAGCCAGGTCGTCCGCGACCTCACCCCCTACGTCCCGGGCGAGCAGCCCAAGATCGCCAACCTGATCAAGCTCAATACCAACGAAAACCCTTTCCCGCCCTCGCCCAAGGTGCTGGCGGCGATTCAGGCGGAGCTTGGTAACGATGCCGCACGCCTGCGCCTTTACCCGGACCCGAACGCCGACCTGCTCAAGGCCGCGGTGGCCAAACGCCACAGCATCAGCCCGCAACAGGTCTTTGTCGGCAACGGCTCGGACGAGGTGCTGGCCCACGTCTTCATGGCGCTGCTCAAGCACGAGGCGCCCATCCTGTTTCCGGACATCACCTACAGCTTCTACCCGGTGTATTGCGGCCTGTATGGCATCGATTACCGCACCGTGCCGCTGGCCGAGGACTTTTCCATCAATCCGGACGACTTCCACGGTCAACCGGAAAAATCGGCCAAAAATGAAATCGGCGGCATCATCTTCCCGAATCCGAATGCGCCGACCGGTCGCCTGCTGGCGCTCGACGCCATCGAGCAGATCCTCAAGGCCAATCCGGATGTCGTCGTCGTCGTTGATGAAGCCTACGTCGACTTCGGTGGCGACACGGCCATTCCGCTCGTCGCCCGCTACGACAACCTGCTGGTCATCCACACGCTGTCCAAATCGCGTTCGCTGGCCGGGCTGCGCGTCGGTTTCGCCATTGGCCACCCGGCCCTGATCGAAGCGCTCGAGCGCGTCAAGAACAGCTTCAATTCCTACCCGCTGGACCGACTGGCCATCGTCGGCGCCGTCGCCGCCATGGAAGACGAGGCGTATTTCGAGCAATGCTGCCGCGCCGTGATCGCCACGCGCGACACGCTGACCGCCGAGCTGCGCGGTCTCGGTTTCGAGGTCCTGCCCTCGGGCGCCAATTTCATTTTCGCCCGCCATCCGCAACGTGATGCCGCCGAGCTGGCCAAGGCGCTGCGCGACAAGAGCATCATCGTCCGCCACTTCAAATTGCCGCGCATCGACCAGTTCCTGCGCATCACGGTCGGCACCGACGCCGAGTGCCAGGCGCTGACGCAAACATTGCAAGCCATCCTGGCCTGAGGAGAAGACGATGCAAGGTATCGATTTCGACGAAGCCATCCGCCTGCACAACACCTGGCGCCGGCAGTTCATGAACGCCTTCGCCCGGGGCAGCTACGCCGCCATGCCGCTGTCCGACCATCAGGGCTGCATGTTCGGCTACGCCATCGCCGCCGCCGACGACGCCTCGCGCGCCTTGCCGCAATTCCAGGCACTGATCCGCAGCCACGCCCGCTTTCACAGCCTGGCCAGCGACATTCAGGAACTAAGCAGCAACGGCCTGGCCGAGGACGCCAACCTGATCCTGCTCGAGCTCTCCGACGAATCGCACCGCCTGGCCAACCTGTTCGACGAACTGCGCACCATCCAGCGTGAACGACGCGGCTAGATCAGCCCGAGAAGACCCAACGCGGCGCCAACGCCGATAAACCAGAGCGGATGCAATTTGCTCCGCAGGTTGGCCACCACGGTCGCCGCGACGAGCAGCCACGCCGCCCAGCCAAATTGCGCAGCCTGCGCAATGAGCGTCGCACCAGAGAAAATCAGGCCAACCGCCAGCGGCGCCACGCCAATGCTGACGGCCTTCTGCCAGCGCTTGCCGGCGAAGCTTTCCCAGCGATCAATGAGCAAATAAATCAGCACGCTCATCGGCAGGCACATGGCCACCGTCGACGCCAGCGCCCCCAGCAGGCCGCCGATTTCCCAGCCGATCAGCGTCACCACCAGCACGTTGGGCCCAGGCGCCGCCTGCGCGATGGCGTAGAGGTGGGTGAAGGTCGTGTCGTCCAACCAGTGATGGTTCTCGACAACGACGCGATGCATTTCCGGCAACAACGCCGTGGCGCCGCCAAAAGCGACAAATGAAAGCAGCGCGAACTCGAGGAAGAGGTCGACGACGATCATCTTTTCCCCAGCCGCCACCAGGCGACGCCACCAGAAAGCACCAGCCCGGCGACCATGACGATGGGCATCGGCCAGCGCATTCCAGCAATGGCCGCCACGACAAGCACCGTGAACGGCAAAAACCACGGTTTGTCCTTGAGCGCCGCCCCCATGCGCCAGGCCATGGCAAAAAGCAGGCCGCAGCCGACGGCGGCAACACCGCGCAACATGCTCTGGACCAGCGGCAGACTGCCGTAATGATCGTAAAGTAGCGCGAGCAGCAGGACGATGGCAAACGGCCCACCGAGCAGGCCGACCGGCGCGATGATGGCGCCAAGCGCCCCCTGATAGCGCTTGCCGACGACGACAGCCAGATTGACCACGTTCGGCCCGGGCAGGAACTGGCAGAGACCGAGCTGGGCGTTGAACTCCTCGGCCGTCATCCAGCGCCGTTCCTCGACCAGCATACGGCGCGCGAAGGGCAGCACGCCGCCGAAACCGGACAAGCCAACCGACGAAAATCCCAAAAAAAGCGCCCGGAGGTCCGGGCGGTCTTTCGATTCAGTCGCTTCCACGGTCAACCGGAAATTTGATTCAATTTTCGAGTCGGAATTCGGCCGACCTGGCATGCGCCGGCAGACCTTCGCCATGCGCCAGCGTCGAGGCGATACGCCCCAGCGTCTGGGCACCGGCCTTCGACACCTTGATCAGGCTCGTCCGCTTCTGGAAATCATAGACGCCGAGCGGCGACGAGAAACGCGCACTGCCCGATGTCGGCAACACGTGATTCGGGCCGGCACAGTAGTCGCCGAGCGATTCCGAGGTGTAGTGACCGATGAAGATGGCCCCGGCGTGGTGAATCTTGCTGACCCACGGATCGGGATCGGCCAGCGACAACTCGAGGTGTTCCGGCGCCACGCGGTTGGCGATGGCGACCGCTTCCTCGAGGTCGCGCACGAGGATGAACGCACCGCGATTGGTCAGCGAGGTTTCGATCACTTCACGGCGCGGCATGGTCGGCAGCAGCTTTTCGATGCTCGCCTGCACCTGTTCGATATAGCCGGCATCGGTGCAAATCAGGATCGACTGCGCCAGTTCGTCGTGCTCGGCCTGCGAGAACAGATCCATCGCCACCCAGTCCGGATTGCCGGAGCCATCGGCCACCACCAGAATTTCCGACGGGCCGGCGATCATGTCGATGCCGACAATGCCGAATACCCGGCGCTTGGCGCACGCCACATAGGCGTTACCAGGGCCGACGATCTTGTCGACCTGCGGAATGCTCGCCGTGCCGTAAGCCAGCGCGCCAACCGCCTGTGCTCCACCGATGGTGAACACGCGGTCGACGCCAGCCAGACAGGCGGCCGCCAGCACCAGCTGGTTGTGTTCGCCGCCCGGCGTCGGGACAACCATGATCAGTTCCTTGACGCCAGCCACCTTGGCCGGAATCGCATTCATGAGCACGGAAGACGGATAGGCTGCCTTGCCGCCCGGCACATAGAGTCCGACACGGTCGAGCGGCGTGATCATCTGGCCGAGCATCGTGCCATCGGCCTCGGTGTAGGACCAGCCTTCGAGCCGCTGCTTTTCGTGATAGACGCGCACACGGTTGGCCGCCGCTTCCAGCGCCTGACGCTGTTCGGCCGGCAGGCTGTCGAGCGCCTTCTGCATCTCGGCCTTCGACAAGGTCAGATCGGCCATGCTGCCAACCGAGAGCCGGTCAAACTTGTTGCTGTACTCGACGACCGCGGCATCACCGCGCGCCTTCACGTCGGCCAGAATGCCGATGACGGTACGTTCGATGCCTTCATCCTGCGCTGCCTCAAAAGCGAGCAGCGCATCCATTTTTGCCTTGAAATCGGCGTCGACCGTGGAAAGACGTTTGATCGCGACCATAAGGTTTATTTCTCCACCGCCCGAGCAAAGGCGTCGATGATCGGTTGCAGGGTTTCGCGCTTGACCTTGAGCGAGGCCTGGTTGACCACCAGCCGGCTCGAAATTTCGACAACATGCTCGACCGCGACCAGCTTGTTGGCCTTCAGCGTTCCGCCGGTCGAAACGAGATCGACGATCGCATCGGCCAAGCCGGCCAGCGGCGCCAACTCCATCGACCCATACAGCTTGATCAGGTCGACATGAACACCCTTGGTGGCGAAATGCTCACGCGCGATCTTGGTGTACTTGCTGGCAACCTTGAGACGATTCCCCTGGCGTACGGCATTGGCGTAGTCGAAGCCTTCCGGCACGGCAACCATCATGCGGCACTTGGCAATTTTCAGGTCGAGAGGCGAATAGAGCCCCTCACAGCCATGCTCGATAAGCACGTCCTTGCCAGCCACACCGAGGTCGGCGGCACCGTACTGGACATAAGTCGGCACATCGGAGGCGCGAACGATCACCACACGCACATCCGGATTGTTCGTATCGATAATCAGCTTGCGCGAAGTTTCGGGGTTTTCGCTTGGAACGATGCCCGCAGCAGCAAGCAGCGGCAGGGTTTCATCGAAAATGCGGCCCTTGGAGAGTGCGATGGTGATGCCGGTCACGGTTTTTCTCGTGGCAAAAGAATGATTTTACCGCAAAGCCGCAAAACGGCCGGCCACAAAAGCAAAAAGCCCGGCAAGCCGGGCTTTCTTTGAGTCAGGCGACTCCGCGGACTTATTCAGCCGGGCGGATGTTTGCAGCCTGCTTGCCCTTCGGGCCGTTCACGACGTCGAAGGTCACTTTCTGGTTTTCGGCCAGGGTCTTGAAACCGTTGCCTTGGATTGCAGAGAAGTGAGCGAAGAGGTCTTCACCACCTTCGGACGGGGAGATAAAACCAAAACCCTTGGAGTCGTTGAACCACTTAACGGTACCGTTTGCCATTTGATAGCTTCCTAAAATAAAAATACGGGCTTGCGCCACAAAAACACGAGAACCAAGACCGAGGAGAGCTGACAAACCGTGGTACGGCGCAGGAACAAAACACTGCCTGGAAATCCCGAGGCTCGGAGTATGGGCCAGCATTTGGAATACGCCAAGCCTTTTTTGCAACTTTCTGCACCCGAACGCAGAAAGTTGCAAATTTCAGCGCGGAGACAAGGCCGGGTTAATGAACGCGCCTGACCGAAGCGCCAAGCTTGGCAAGCTTTTCCTCGATGCGTTCGTAGCCGCGATCCAGGTGGTAGATCCGGTCGATGAGCGTCTCGCCCTGAGCGACAAGGCCGGCAATGACCAACGATGCCGAGGCACGCAGGTCGGTCGCCATGACGGTCGCCCCCTCCAGACGCTCAACACCACGGACGATGGCGTTGTTGCCCTCGATCTGGATGTTGGCACCAAGACGCATGAGCTCATTGACGTGCATGAAGCGGTTTTCGAAAATGGTTTCGCGGATGGTTGCGACGCCGTCGGCGATACAGTTGATGGCCATGAACTGCGCCTGCATGTCGGTCGGGAACGCCGGGTACGGCGCCGTACGCAGGCTCACCGCCTTGAGGCGCTGCGGGGCGACGAGGCGAATGGCATCACGCTCGACGGTAATTTCACAACCCGCGTCCATGAGCTTGTCGACGACCGTATCGAGATAGGCAGCCGAGGTCTTGAGCAGGCGGATATCGCCGCCGGTGGCAGCGGCAGCACACAAATAGGTACCCGTTTCGATGCGGTCCGGCATGATGGCGTGCGTTGCACCGTGCAGCTTGTCGACACCCTGGATGCGGATGACGTCAGTGCCTGCGCCGGAAATACGGGCCCCCATTGACACCAGGCAGTTAGCCAGATCGACCACTTCCGGCTCACGCGCGGCGTTTTCGATGATCGTCTCGCCGTCGGCCAGACAGGCGGCCATCATGAGGTTTTCGGTACCGGTCACGGTAACCATGTCAGTGCAGATGCGGGCGCCCTTGAGGCGGGTTGCCTTGGCATGGACGTAGCCCTGCTCAACCTTGACCTCGGCCCCCATGGCTTGCAGCCCCTTGATGTGCTGATCAACCGGCCGAGCACCGATGGCACAACCACCGGGCAGCGAGACACGAGCTTCGCCACAGCGCGCGACGAGCGGGCCGAGCACCAAGATCGAGGCGCGCATGGTCTTGACCATTTCATAGGAAGCCACGGCGTTATTCAAGCCACCGCCGTTGAGCTCCATGCCATCGACGCCATCCATCGTCACGCCAACGCCCATGTCGCCGAGCAGGCGTAGCATGGTCGAGATGTCGTTGAGATGCGGCACATTGGTCAGGTGCAGCGGATCAGCGGTCAGCAGCGAAGCACAGAGAATCGGCAATGCGGCATTCTTGGCACCGGACATCGCCACTTCGCCAGAGAGGACCTTGCCTCCTTCAATCAACAACTTATCCACGCTGCGCGCTCCATTCTTCCGGGGTCAATGTTTTGAAGGAAAGGGCATGCAATTCGCCAGAGTCGAATTTTTCCTTCAGTATTTTGTTCACATGCTGCTGACGCTGCACGCGGTTCTTGCCGGCAAACTCGTTGCTCACCACGGTCGCCTGAAAATGTTGGCCATCGCCATCGAGGTCGAGGTATTCGCAGGCCATGCCGGCCTGAATGAGTTGCTTGATTTGATCGGGGTGCATCATGTTGTTCAGCCTCTGAGCTTCCAGCCACGCTTCAGCAGGCGCAGGGTCAGCATGGACACGGCGGCGAAGCAGGCAACGACGACGGCCAGACTGGTTTCCGGCGCCACGTCGGAGACGCCGAAAAAGCCATAACGAAAGCCGTCAATCATGTAAAAAACGGGATTGTAATGCGATAGCCCCTGCCAGAATGTGGGCAGTGTGTAAATCGAGTAGAAAACGCCCGACAACATGGTCAGCGGCATGATCAGAAAATTCTGAAAGGCGGCCAGTTGGTCGAACTTCTCGGACCAGATACCGGCAACCACGCCCAGCGCCGCGAACAAGCCCCCGCCGAACAGCGCAAAGACGAGCGTCCACCACGGCGCGACGACCTTCAGCTCGGCGAACCACACCGTTGCCAGCAAGACGCCGATACCGACCAACAAGCCACGCGCCACGGCAGCGAGCACGTAGGCGGCAAAAAAGGCGCCATAGGAAATCGGCGGCAACAGAACAAATACGATGGAACCGGTAATCTTGGCCTGGATGAGGCTCGATGACGAGTTGGCAAAGGCGTTCTGCAAGACCTGCATCATGACCAGCCCGGGCACCAGAAAGCTGATGTAACGCACCCCATGCACCTGCACATGCTCGTCGAGCACATGGCCAAATATAAGCAGATAGAGCAAGGCGGTGAGGACCGGCGCGGCTACGGTCTGGAAACTGACCTTCCAGAAACGCAGGAACTCCTTTTCGAAGAGCGTCAGGAATCCGATCATTGCTGCATCGTCCGCACGAAAACGTCTTCCAGCGATGCCCCCGGATGGGCTGCCATGAGATTGGCCGTCGTATCCAGCGCGATAACCCGCCCCTGCTTCATGAGTGCGATGCGGTTGCATAGCGCTTCGGCCTCTTCAAGGTAATGGGTCGTCAGGATGATCGTATGACCCTCGCCATTGAGGCGACGAATAAACTGCCACAGCCCCTGGCGCAGCTCGACGTCGACACCAGCGGTCGGCTCGTCGAGCACAATGACCGGCGGCTTGTGCACCAAAGCCTGCGCAACGAGAACGCGTCGTTTCATGCCACCCGACAGGCGACGCATATTGACGTTGGCCTTGCTGGTCAGATCGAGGTTTTCGAGAATCTCGTCAATCCAGTCATCGTTCTTGCGAATGCCGAAATAGCCGGACTGAATACGCAACGTTTCGCGAACATTGAAGAAGGGATCGAAGACCAATTCCTGAGGAACCACGCCGAGCAAGCGCCGTGCCTCGCGAAAATCGCGGATCACGTCGTGGCCCATCACCTTGATCGTTCCGGAATCGGGGCGAATCAACCCGGCCAGCGAGGAAATCAGCGTCGTTTTGCCCGCGCCGTTCGGGCCGAGCAAGCCGAAGAACTCACCCGGCTCAATATCGAGCGACACGCCGGCCAGAGCTTGCAGCGAACCAAAATGCTTGACGACGTCAACGATGGAAACGGCAGGAATCATGAAATGCCTCCTCAGGAGAGGGGCAGGAGTTCGGTCACGCCGTACAACTCAGCCAGCGAAACAACGCCATTTGGAATATTGGCAAATTTTACGGTTGACCGTGCAAGGCTCGCCGCGCGCAGCCAGCCGAGCATGACGGCAAGCGCCGAGGAATCCGCTTCGCTCACTTCCGAGAAATCAAACACTTGCTCCCCCGGCTGCAAAGCAGAACGGCCTGCTTCGAGCAGGCCGCGCGCATTGGTCATCACCAGCGGCACCTTGATGACAAGGCGCCCCGCTTCACGATCGATCATTTCTTGGAATTCGCTTCCAGAGACTTGTTCTTGGCTGCCACGGAAGCGATCAGGCCATCGATGCCTCCATTACGCACTTCCTGGCCAAATTGGTCGCGATAGTTAGTCACCAGGCTGATGCCGGCCACCACCACATCGTAGACCTTCCAGCCTGAATCCTGCTTCTCCAGGCTGTAATCAAGCTGGACCGGCTTGCTACCTGGCTGCAGAACCTCGGTCCTGACCAATACATCGGTATCAGTCGGCGCCATCTTGATGGGCTTGTAAACCACCTTCTGATTCTTGTAGCCAGTCAAGGCGTTAGCGTAAGTCCGAACCAGCAGCGTCTTGAATTCGGAGGTCAACTGCTGCTGTTGCTGCGGACTGGCCTTGCGCCATTCCTTGCCGAGCGCCAGCGCTGTCATGTGCGAGAAATTGAAATGCGGCAAGACTTTCTTGTCGACCAGCTCGATAACCTTGTGTGTGTCGCCGTTCTGAATATCCTTGTCCTTGCGAATAATCTCCAGCACATCGTCAGTGACACGCTGGACGAGTACATCCGGCGCCTCCTGGGCACAGGCGGCGCTGACAACGAATCCGGCAAAAAACAAGGCAAATAGCTTTTTCATCATTCCTCAGGTGAGTTATTAGTCATCCAGCCGCGGCGGGCGACCGTCAAAAATCTGGTTGCGGCGACGCTGCAAATAAGCATCGCGAATATAGGCGTATTTATCGAGTGCGGCCTCTTCGACCACCTTGTCGGAGGGCAGCAAACTGGCGCGGACGTCGACAAAACGTAAACCCGCCATACTATTGCGCACCGACACCGGACGCACATACATCACCGGGTCTGCGTAGGTGCCAACCGCAAAACCGACCGTATCGCGCACATTGCGCGGGCCGATAATGGGCCAATAGAGGTAACCGCCACCATCCACGCCCCAAACGGCAAGGGTCTGGCCAAAATCTTCATCATGACGCTCGAGCCCCAATTCGCTGGCGACATCGAAAAGACCAAAAATACCGACCGTCGAATTGATCAGCAGGCGCCCCAGATCGACACCCGCATCGCCAAACTTCCCTTGCAGGGCGCTATTGACTCCAACCCACAAATCGCCGGCATTGCCGAAGAAATTACCGACACTGGCCTTGACCGGCAACGGGACCACGTTGTCATAAGCCTGGGCTACTGGCTTGGCGGCATATTTGTCAATGGCCTCGTTGACAGCAAACATCGGACGGTTGAAAGCCTCGTAGGGGTCACGCGGATTTTCCTCGGCCAACGCACCGGAGCAAGCGAACGCGACGGCAAGAGCCCCGAGGGCCAGGCGCCGCGCCCTGCGAATTCCCGATGCGTAAAAATAGTCCATCATTTCTTGTCCTGTCCGTCCGCTGCCTTGCTGAATAGAAACTGGCTGATCAATTTTTCGAGAACAACTGCTGATTGCGTCTTGGCAATCGTATCACCGGCCGACAACATCTTTTCATCGCCTCCAGCATCAAACCCGACGTACTGCTCGCCAAGCAGACCCGCCGTATTGATCGACGCAAAGGTGTCTTTCGGGAAGTGGTAGCGCCCGTCAATCGTCATGCTGACGACCGCTTCGTAGGTCGCTGAATCGAACTGGATATCGACTATCCGCCCAACCACCACTCCGGCACTTTTGACCGGACCACGCACCTTCAGGCCACCAATATTATCAAACTTGGCCTTCAAAACGTATGATTCTGACAAATGTGATGACGACAGGTTCCCCACCTTGAGCGACAGAAAAAGCAGGGCTGCCAAGCCGATAGCCACAAAAAAACCGACCCACAGGTCGAGGACAGTACGATTCATCAGGCTCCCCGGAACATGAACGAGGTTAGGACAAAATCCAGCGCCAGAACAGTCAGCACTGAAGTCACCACGGTGCGCGTAATGGCGCGCGAAACACCCTCGGCCGTCGGCACCGAGTCATAACCTTCGAAAACAGCAATCAGGGAAACGGCAATCCCGAAGACAAAACTCTTCACCACGCCGTTCCAGACGTCGTAACGAAAATCGACGCTCGCCTGCATCTGCGACCAGTAGGAACCATCATCGACGCCGATGACGACGACGCCAATCAACCATCCGCCAAGGACCCCCATGGCCGAAAATATGGCGGCCAGCAGCGGCATCGAGATAACACCGCCCCAGAAACGCGGCGCCACGACACGGGCTATCGGATTGACCGCCATCATGTCCATCGCTTTTAACTGCTCGGTCGCCTTCATCAGGCCAATTTCTGCAGTCACCGACGAACCTGCCCGCGAAGCGAAAAAGATGGCGGCCAGAACCGGCCCTAATTCACGGGTCAGCGACAAGGCAACCAGAGTTCCCAGCGCCTCGGTGGAGCCGAAACGTTGCAGGATTTCATACCCTTGAAGCCCGAGCACCAAACCGACAAACAGTCCCGAAACCATGATAATCAGCAGCGACAGCACACCGCTGAAATATATTTCGCGCAGGGTCAGCGGCAGGCGACGGAAAGAAGATCCCGAATGCATGAGCACGGCCCACAGGAATCGTGCGGCGAACCCGAGTCGCCAAATGCGATCAACTGTCGCGTGGCCCAGTTGCCGAATGATGGAAATCGGGTCAAACATGGGCAGCCACGCCCAAAAACTCGTCACGCACCGACAGGGCGGGATAGTCAAAATGGACGGGGCCATCCGGCGCAGCATGAACGAACTGATGAACAAACGGGTCACTTGAAGCCCGAATTTCATCAGGCGTGCCCTCGGCTACCACCCGTCCACCGTTCATGAAGTAGATGTAATCGACGATCAGCAGGGACTCCTGAATATCGTGGGTTACCATGATCGAGGTTGCGCCGAGCGCGTCGTTCAACTTGCGGATCAACTGACCGATGACGCCCAGGGCAATCGGATCGAGCCCGGTAAATGGTTCGTCATACATCACCAGCATAGGATCAAGCGCCAAGGCACGAGCCAGCGCCACCCGCCGGGCCATGCCGCCAGACAACGCGCCCGGCATCAGTTTATGCGCCCCGCGCAAACCCACTGCCTCGAGCTTCATGAGCACCAGATCGCGGATCATCTCGTCCGACATGTCGGTGTGTTCGCGCATCGGGAAGGCGACATTCTCGAATACCGACATGTCGGTAAACAGGGCTCCAAACTGAAAAAGCATGCCCATCCGGCGCCGCAGACGATACAACTCCGCCTCCGACATCTCGCACACCTGATGTTTTTCCAGACGAACGCGCCCGCCGGTCGGCCGCAATTGGCCGCCGATGCACCGCAGCAACGTCGTTTTGCCACAACCGGAGCCCCCCATGATGGCCACGACCTTGCCACGCGGAATCTTCATGTTGATTCCCTGCAGCACGGGCTGACCGTCATAGGCAAACTGGAGGTCTTCGATATCGACAAGAATGTCGTCAGACAAAGCATATTCCCTGGAAAAAGTCGGGCGATTTTAGCAGAAACCCCCTCCATCACCGGGAAACGACGAGGCTATAATCGGTAAAATTTCACATGGAATGTTGCGCTCTTGCCATCAGCCAAGCCACTTCTGCTAATTGTTGACGATGACTCGCTCATAAGCGAATCGCTTAGCTTCGCCTTCGCGCAGGAATATGATGTTCTCACCAGCCACTCCAGAGGGCACGCCCTGACGCTGCTCCGGCAACTCAGGCAACCGCCTCAGCTTGCCCTGGTCGACCTTGGCCTTCCCCCACTCCCTCACCGCCCAGACGAGGGATTTGCCCTGATCGGCGATTTGCTGGCCCTGTCGCCGGACATGAAAATCATTGTTCTCTCAGGCCAGAGCGACGAAAGCAACGCCCGCCACGCGCGCACATTGGGCGCCGTCGACTTCGTTGCCAAGCCCTGTGACCCGGGCCGTCTCAGCGAGCTGTTCCGCCAGGCGCTGCGTTTTTGCAATGAAACTCAGTCAGCACAGACAGGCGGACTGATCGGTGAAAGCCTGCCCATGCAGCGCCTTCGCCTGCAACTCGGACAATATGCCAACCTAGCCTACCCCGTGCTAATCGAAGGCGAGTCAGGCAGCGGCAAGGATATTGTCGCCAGCCACTACCTGCACCGCCTGACCGATCGCCACGACAAACCTTTTCTCGCCCTGAACTGTGCGGCCATTTCGCCAACGCTGCTTGAACCAACCTTGTTCGGCTACGCCAAGGGCGCCTTTACCGGCGCCAACAGCGCCAAGTCCGGCTATTTCGAGGATGCCGACAGTGGCACGCTCTTCCTCGACGAAATCGGCGAACTGCCACTCGACCTGCAGCCCAAACTCCTGCGTGTACTCGAAAACGGCGAATACCAGCGCGTCGGCGAAACACAGACCAGGGTTTCCACGGCACGTATCGTTGCGGCGACCAATCGCGACTTGCGCCAGGAAATGCGCTCCGGGCGATTTCGGGCTGACCTTTTTCACCGTCTTTCCGTGTTCACCGTGGCAGTTCCACCGCTACGTGAAACGGGGCTGGACCGCCTGCTATTGCTCGAGCATTTTCGCAAGAGCTGCGCCGCCAGCGTTCGCTCCGAACCCTTTCAGCTCGCCGCTTCGGCCCAGTCCCTCTGGCTGGACTACAGCTTTCCCGGCAACGTCCGCGAACTGCGCAACATCGCCATTCGTCTTAGCGCCCGCTACCCGGGGCAAACTGTCACCGCCGAGCAATTACGCGCCGAGTTCGATCATTTCGACCCCCCCGAGCCAGCGACCGGAACGGCCATGCTGGTTGCCGGCGACATCGAAGAGGTCAGGCTGGCGGCGCGCCGGCACCTTGAAAAAGCATCGCCGCTTAACCTGGATGCAACCCTTGAGCTTTGGCAACGCGGCTATATCGAGGCGGCCATTGAACTCAGTGGCGGCAATATGAGCGAAGCCGCCCGCCGCCTCGGCATCAACCGTACGACGCTTTACAACCGCATGGAAAGCTGGACCCGCCGATGAGCCTTTATCTCGACCATTTCGGCCTGCGCGAGCCCCCCTTCCGCATTACGCCGCACACCGACTTTTTCTTCACCGGCGCCAACCGCGGCCCAACGCTCGATGCGCTGATCTATGCCATCACCCAGGACGAAGGCATCGTCAAAGTCACCGGTGAAGTCGGTAGCGGAAAAACCATGCTCTGCCGGATGCTGCTCGAACGCTTGCCAGAAAATGTCGAAACGCTCTATCTGGCAAACCCATCGCTTTCACGGCAGGAAATCCTCGGCGCCATCGCCGACGAACTCGGCATCCCGACCGATGGCAAGGCCACGCACTCGCTGACCCGGGCCTTGCAGGATTCGCTGATCGAGCGCTATGCCAAGGGCAAACGCGTGGTTTTGCTGATCGACGAAGCGCACGCGATGCCGGCCGAGTCGCTTGAAGAAATCCGCCTGCTCTCCAACCTCGAATCCAAAGCCGCGAAACTCCTGCAGATCGCCCTCTTCGCCCAGCCCGAACTGGATGAACGCCTCGCGGCCACCGACATGCGCCAGTTGCGCGAACGCATCACCCAGCACTTCAACCTGACACCACTCAAGCAGGCTGACGTTGCGGCCTACATCGAATTTCGTCTGCGCGCCGCCGGTTACCACGGGCCGAATCCATTCACGGCGGAAGCGGTGACGATGATCGCAAAGATTTCCGAGGGTTTGTCGCGACGCATCAACATTCTTGCCGACAAGGCGCTATTGGCGGCCTATTCGAGCGGCGCCCACGAAGTTGGCAGCAACCAGATCAAGCTCGCCGCCCAGGATGCACGATTTTCACCATTGAAGCCAAAGGCCCCGTTCAACCCCAAGCCTCTGCTCTGGGGGGCTGGTGGTGCCGGCGTCGTGGCACTGCTCGCCCTGTTCATTAGCAGCGGACCACCGGGTACTTTCAGGGAAGCAGCTCCGGGCAGCGCGCAGGCCTCCGGAGAAGCCCCGCAAACCAATCCGACCGTCCAGATCAGCAAGCGCCCGGCACCGGGACCGTTGCGCGCCGAAACACAGAGCCCCCCACCCAGCACGGACAAAATCCGCTTTGCTCCACTGACCCGTCAGCATTTTGGGCAATATGACCAGTGGATTGAGGACGCCCAGAACAATCATTATTTCATTCAGTTGCTGGCTACTGACGCCACTCAAACCGGCCAGATCGAAGGCTTCCTCGCCCGGGCAAGCAGCGTGCTCGACCCATCACAAATTCGCGCCTATCGCTCCAGTCTCTCCGGGCGAGATCGTGTCGGCGTGATTTTTGGTGATTACGAAAGTCGCGAGGAGGCTGTTCGAGCCATGCAGGGCCTGCCGGAGTCGATCAAGGCAGCACAACCGTTTCCGCGACAGATCAGCAAATTACGATAGCCGAACAGCATCCGCCAAACCGTGTTGCCACGCCAATTAACGTGCTAGCATCATAGCGATACCCTGTGACCCGTGACTATCCTGTTCAGATAAGGCAAAACCCGATGAAAATCGGTTTCATCAGCGCAACGCTCGCTTCTATCCTGCTGGCCGCCTGTGCGGCACCCACTCCGCGCGAACCGCTCAAGGGTCACCTGAACACCGAAAGCTCGGCCCCCGTAGCCGCGACAGCAAACATTCCCGCCCCGGTCCAGCAAACGCTGGCCCTGCCCAAACCAAGCCCCAGCCGCAAGGCAGAAACCTACAGCGTTGTCGTCAATGGCGTTCCGGTCCGCGACCTGCTCTTTGCCCTGGCCCGCGACGCCAAAGTCAACGTCGACATCCACCCCGGCATCACCGGCACAGTCACCCTGAATGCCATCGACCAGACCTTGCCACAACTGCTGACCCGGATTTCCAAACAGGTCGACATGCGCTTCGAGCTGGATGGCCCGAACCTCGCCGTCATGCCCGACTCGCCCTTCCTTAAGCATTACAAGGTCGATTACGTGAACATGGCGCGTAACGTCACGGGCACGGTGTCGACAAATACCCAGATCGCCACGGGAACCTCGACTGGTGGCAGTGGTAGCGCGGCCCCGAGCACCGGGGGAACGACAGGAAACATCTCCAACACCCGCATTGAAAACAGCTCCCGCAACCAGTTCTGGGAATCGCTGGAAAAGAACATCAAGGACATCCTGCGCGAAACCGACAAGATATTGCCGGAAGGATCGAGCGAAACCGTGATTGAAAAATCAACGGCACAAACATCCACTGGCGCCGCAGCCTTGCCCCAAGGCAATGGGCAACGGGCCGCCCAGGCGATTGCCAACGCCCTGCAGGCCAACCCCAATCCGAACTCAGCCAGCCAGGCCTCCGGCACATCCATCGAGCGCCGTAGCACCTTCCGTGAAGCCGCCTCGGTCATCATGAACGCCGAAAGCGGTGTCATTACTGTGCGCGCCACCCAACGGCAACATGACCGGATTCAGGAATTTGTCGATCGGGTTGCCAACTCGGCGAGAAAGCAAGTCCTGATCGAAGCGACCATCGTCGAAGTCACGCTCAAAGATGGATATCAACAAGGCATTAACTGGACGCAGCTGGCCGGTGGTGGAACGGTCAGCTTTATAAGCAATACGCTGACGAAGAATGCAGCCAATCTCACGTATACCAGGGGGGGCAACCCTGATTCCCTGATTACGATGCTGGACACCTTCGGAACGACCAAAGTACTCTCCAGCCCGCGCGTCTCTGTCATGAACAACCAGACAGCCCTCTTGAAGGTGGTAGAGAACTACGTCTATTTCAGCGTCAAGGCCGACACCACCACTACAGCCAATGTCGGCACGACGACGACTTACACGACAACACCACAGTCAGTTTCAGTTGGTCTCGTCGTCAGTGTTACGCCGCAAATCAGTGATGGCGATGCCGTAACCCTCAACGTACGCCCGACCATCACCTCAGTTGCCAGAGAAGTACTCGACCCAAATCCTGATCTCAAGAAAAATGAAATCAGCAATTTGGTCCCCGTAATCCGAACCCGCGAAATTGAATCGGTGATGCGTGTTGCCAGCGGCAACATCGCCATTCTCGGCGGCCTGATGGAAGACAAGATCGATTACCAAAATCAGCGCGTTCCGCTGCTCGGACAAATCCCGCTGGCCGGCGAGCTAGTCAACAACCGGAACAACGCAGCCCAGAAGACAGAACTGGTCATCTTCCTGCGTCCCGTCGTCATCAAGGACGCCAGCCTGGACGGTGATTTCGCTGCCTTGCGCGACCACCTTCCCGGGCAGAATTTCTTCACCCAGCCGAATGAAGCCCAGCCCTTCAATATCGTTCCGAGCCGCTGAGGGCTGCCCATGAGCCTGCTGATGGATGCCCTGAGACGGGCGGAAAATGCCAAGCAGGAATCTGCCCGCAATCCGCAGGGTGGAATGTTGCCAACCGCCAGCGACCTGCTCAGCCTTGAGCCGATTCCCTCGGAACCTGCCAAGGGCGGAGCCAATCCGCTGCCGGACCTGGCATCGCACCTTGCAGCGGTCGACGCCGAACTGGCCAGGTCGGCGACACTGCCCGAAGCTCGCCCGGCCGCAACTGCGCCACAGAGCAGCAGCGCCCAGCCTCCGGCCAAATCGTCCGAGCAGCGCGAAGCGGTGCGCAATGCCTTTGCAGCCAAGGAACCCGCCGCGACACCGTCGCGTCTACCGCTCTGGCTGGCGCTGGGTACGCTGAGTCTTGCCGGTGTCGGCATCGGTGGATATGTCTGGTACCAGATGAACACGATGAACCGGGGTTCGTTGGCCGTCAGCACGCCTGGCGCAACGCCACCGGCCGCTCCGTCACCGCCCCCCCGTCCGGCGCCTGCCGTTCAAGTTGCAGCACCTTCGGATTTTGCCCCATATTCCCGGTCGACCGTGGAAGTGGCTCCTGAACCAGCGGCGACACCGCTTTTTCCACGCAGGGAAGCGCGCATCGCCCCCATGGCGCCGCCCGATGGCGAGACGTATGCCAAGCCGCCTATTCGCCTGACTCGCACGCAGCCGGAGGCTGACGGCGGTCTCATTCGCGGTCACGCCAGCCTGCAACGCGGCGATACCGAGCAGTCCCGCCGGGAATTCGAACAGTTGTTGCAGCGCGACCCCAACAATACCGATGCCCTGCTCGCCCTGGCCGCCATTGCCCAGCGCCAGGGCCGCTCTGCGGATGCGGACGCTTTGCGTCAGCGAGCGCTGGTCGCCAATCCGAGCGATCCGGCAACCCAGGCCGCCATCCTGAATAACCCGTCGGCTAGTGCCGACCCGTACACGGCCGAAAGCCGTTTGAAATCACTCCTTTCCAGCCAGCCGGAATCGGCGCCGCTCAATTTCGCGCTCGGCAATCTGTATTCTCGCCAGGGCCGCTGGGCCGAAGCGCAGCAGGTGTATTTCAACGCGGTCGCGGCCGATGGCGACAATCCGGATTACCTGTTCAATCTGGCCGTCAGCCTTGATCACCTGCGCCAAGCACGCCTCGCCACCCAGCACTATCGGCTGGCCTTGGAAGCATCAGCCAAACGCCCGGCTGGCTTCTCCCGCGACAGCGTCCAGAAGCGACTGGACGAACTGCAACCTGAGCGCCAGCCGTAACGCCCATGAGCACTTCCGCCCTCCAGCACCGCCCGCTCGGCCAGATCCTGATTTCCGAAGGCATTCTCTCGGAAGATCAGCTGCGCATCGCGCTGCTCGAGCAGATGAAGCAGAACCAGCCGATCGGCAAGTTGCTGGTTTCGCTGGGCTTCGTCACCGAGGCCACGCTGCGCCAGGCGCTCTCGGAGAACCTCGGCAAGCAGAGCGTCGATCTCTCGCACGCCGTTGTCGACCCGCAGGCCCTCAAGCTGGTGCCGCGCGAACTGGCCAAACGCCACCACCTGCTGCCGCTTGATTACGACCGCCCGAACCGCCGCCTGACGCTGGCGATTTCGGACATCAACGACATCGTCGGCCTCGACCGTGTGCGCAGCCAACTGGAAGAAGGCACCGAAATTGAGACGCTGCTCGGCAGCGAATCGGAAATCGACCACGCCATCGACCAGTATTACGGCCACGAGCTGTCGATCGACGGCATCCTGCACGAGATCGAAACCGGCGAAATCGACTGGCAGAGCCTGTCGGCAACCGACGACGAATACAGCCAGCCGGTCGTTCGCCTGATCGATTCGATCCTGACCGATGCGGTCAAGCGCGAGGCCTCGGACATTCACTTCGAACCCGAAGCCAATTTCCTGCGCATCCGTTACCGCATCGATGGCATGCTGCGCCAGATCCGCGCCCTGCATAAATCCTACTGGCCCGCGATGACGGTGCGCATCAAGGTACTATCCGGCATGAATATCGCCGAAATGCGGGCGCCACAGGATGGCCGGATCAGTCTGACGGTTTCCGGCCGGCCGATCGACTTTCGCGTCGCCAGCCAGCCGACCATCCATGGCGAAAACATCGTCCTGCGCATTCTCGACCGGCAGAAGGGCATCGTTCCTCTGGAGGGCCTGGGCCTGGCCGAGGAACACCTTCACCAGCTCAAGCTCATGATTTCTCGGCCGGAGGGAATCATCCTCGTCACCGGCCCGACCGGTAGTGGCAAGACAACGACGCTGTATTCGGTGCTCAATCACATCAATTCCGAGGGCATTCACATCATGACCCTCGAAGACCCGGTCGAATACCCGATGGCGATGGTGCGCCAGACCTCGGTCTCGGAAACGGCCAAGCTCGATTTCGCCAACGGTATCCGCTCGATGATGCGCCAGGACCCCGACGTCATCCTGGTCGGCGAGGTACGCGATGCCGAGACCGCCGAAATGGCCTTCCGCGCCGCAATGACCGGTCATCAGGTATACACGACTCTGCACACCAATTCGGCCATCGGCGCCGTGCCGCGCCTGCTCGACATCGGCGTGCTGCCCGACGTGATGGCCGGCAACATCATCGGCATCATCGCCCAGCGCCTGATCCGCCGGCTGTGTGAGCACTGCAAATCGCCGTACCATGCCGAACCACACGAAATCCGCCTGCTGGCCGACCTTGGCGAAGGGCCGCGCCCGGTGCTGTTCCGTGCCACTGGCTGTGAATTGTGTGACTTCCAGGGATACCGCGGCCGGATCGCGATCATGGAACTGCTGCGCATCGACGCCGGCATCGACGAACTGATCGCCCGCCGCGCGACCACCCACGAGATCCGCGCACGGGCGCTGCTTCAAGGCTTCACCACGCTGGCCGACGACGGCATGCAGCGCGTGCTCAATGGCACGACATCGCTTGAAGAACTGGCCCGCGTCGTCGACCTGACCGATCGGATGTAACCGTGCTGTTCGACTACAAGGCGGTCAGCATCGAAGGTCGGATGACCTACGGACGACTTGACGCGATCAATCTGGTCGATCTCGAAATGCGCCTCAAGCGCATGAATCTCGACCTGATCACCGGTTCGCCCATCAAGCACCGCGCGCTGTTTGGCGCGCAGCGGGTGCCGCGGCCGGAACTGATCAATTTCTGTTTCCATCTCGAGCACCTGACCCGCGCCGGGGTTCCCATCCTCGAAGGGCTGACCGACCTGCGCGACTCGGTCGACCATCCCCGCTTCCGCGAGGTGATGGCCGGGCTCATCGAAAGCATCGAAGGCGGCCAGACCCTGTCACAGGCGATGAGCGCCCATCCGGAAATTTTCAGCCAGGTGTTCTGCAACCTGATCCGCGCTGGCGAGGCCAGCGGCCAGTTGCCGGACGTACTGGCCAGCCTGGCCGAATCGCTGAAATGGGAGGACGAACTGGCCTCGCACACGAAAAAGCTGCTCATGTACCCGGCTTTCGTGGCGACCATCGTGCTTTCCGCCACCTTCTTTCTCATGATCTACATGGTCCCGCAGCTCAAGCTGTTCGTGAAGAACATGGGACAGGTGCTGCCGCCGCACACCAAGCTGCTGTTTTTCATCTCGGACCTGCTGGTCGGCTACTGGTATGTCTTTCTGGCGTTGCCCATCATCGCCCTCATTGCCGCGCAGGCCATACTGCGCAGCAACCCGCTGGCGCGCTTTCGCCTCGATGGCATCAAACTGAGCCTGCCGGTCGTCGGCCCAATCCTCAAAAAGATCATCCTGTCCCGCTTCGCCAACACCTTTGCCATGCTCTACGCCTCCGGCATTCCGGTACTTGAGTCGATCCGAACTACCCAGGCCGTGGTCGGCAACCATGTCGTGCGCAAGGCGCTCGAGCGCGTCGAGCAATCGATCCGCGAAGGCCAGAACGTGGCCGGCGCTTTCCACGATGTCGGCATGTTTCCGCCGCTCGTCGTGCGCATGCTGCGCATCGGCGAAAGCACAGGCGGGCTGGACAAGGCGCTGCTCAATGTCAGCTACTTTTACAACCGTGACGTCAAGGAATCGGTCGGCAAGGCACAGGCACTCATCGAGCCGATGCTGACGCTTTTCATGGGCGCCCTGCTTGGCTGGATTATGCTGTCGGTCATCGGCCCCATTTACGACGTCATCAGCAAGATCAAAACGTGAGCTGCCGCCTCCTCTACCTCAACACCCATCGCTTGTCGGCCCACGCCTGGCAGCAAGGCAGCCTGCGCGCCGAGGGCGTGTTCGACAACGACGAGGAAGGCCTGCGGCTGTTTGCCGAATACCTGAGTGAGCACAGCGGCAGCCAGTTTTCGCTGCTGGCCAACGTCGCCGAGGAAGGCCATGTGCTGGAGACCATCCCCTTCCTGCAAGGCAGCGACCGGCAAACGCTGATTACCCGCAAGATCGGCCAGCACTTTCTCGGCACGCCACTCGCGGCGGCCATTTCTCTGGGCTATGAGAAAAGCCAGCGCAAGAACGAAAAACTGCTGCTGTCGGCCCTGACCAATCCAGCTCACTTCGAGCCATGGCTGCGCCGGATCAGCGACGCCGAGGTACCGCTGGCCGGCATTTACACGGTGGCCCAGCTCGGCGGCCAGTTACTCAAGAAGCTCGGCCAGGCAAGCAGCCGCTGCCTGCTGCTCACAGTGCAGGATCACTCGATCCGCGAGACCTATCTTGTCGACGGTCACGCCCATTTCTCGCGCATGGCACCGCTCACCGACAGCAGCATCGCCGGCATCGCCAGTGCCCTGGCGGCGGAATCGGGCAAGCTGCATCAATACCTGATCGGCCAGCGCCTGATCGGTCGCGACGAAAGCCTGCCGGCCTTCATCGTCGCCCATCCGGCAACCCTTCCGGCCATCGAAAAGGCCTGCCCGGAACGCAGCCCGCTGAGCTTCAGGCTGATCGACAGCCATGTCGCCGCCGGCAAGCTCAAGTTGCGCACGCTGCCCGCCGACAATCGCAGCGACCAGCTCTTCCTGCACCTGCTGGCGACGGCCCCGCCCGCCCAGCAATTCGCCGGCGAAACGCATCGCCATCATTTCCGCCTGGCGCAAATCCGCCATGGTCTGATCGCCGCCGGCCTGGTGGCCCTGCTCGGGGGCGTGCTTTTTGCCGCCAAGGCAACCTACGATGCGCAAAACCTGCGCGCTGAAGCCAGCGCCCTGAGCGCCAACGAATCCGATCTCAAGCGGCGTTATCAGGAAATTTCAGCCACTTTCCCGCAACTGGATGTCGACCACGAGACGCTACGCCGACTGACCAGTCGTTATGGTGACCTGATCCGCCAGCAGCGCCAGCCGACCCCGAGCTACCGCATGGTGAGCCGGATTCTCGATCGCATGCCGGCCATCACGCTGGAAGATATCGATTGGAAAAATGGGCCAAATTCCCGGTTGACCGTGGCAAGCCAGGCTGACGAGCCGGAAATCACCACCGTCCGCGGCACCATCCATCTTGACCGGGCGACGACCCGGCAAACACTGGCCGTCTTCGATCAATTTGTCGACGCCCTGCGTGCCGATCCCGCCAACACCATCAACGTGCTGCAACGGCCCTTCGACATCGAATCGGGACGCGCCCTGCGCGGCGGCGACGGACTGGACGAAGAAGCCCAGCCCCGGCAGTTTGCCGTCGAAATCGTCCGGAAGGTCGCGCCATGAAACTGAGCAGCCGCGACCTCCCGAAACTCTGGCTGCCGCTGCTCGCCGCGCTCGCCATGTTCATCGTCACCGGCCTGCTCGTCTGGGGCAGCCAGCTCGACGCCGGCAAGGCCGAGCAGGAGCGCAGCGTCGCCACCGCTGCCAAAAACCAGATCGAACAGCGCCTGCGCCAGGTCCGCACCGAAGAACAGGAAATCAGGGACCGGACGCAGCTCCTGCAGCAACTGCAGAACTCCGGCATCACTGGCGAGGAAAAACGGCTCGACTGGATGGAACTGCTCCGCGAAACACAGCGCGAGCTGCGCATTCCGGGCATGACTTATGAATTCGGCGCCCAAACCAGCCTCGACAAGGGAGAGGACGCTGCCTACAGCTGGTTCAGCAGCCCGCTCCACGTCAAGCTCCGCCTCCTGCACGAAGAAGACCTGCTGAACTTCCTTGCCCGCATCGAGAAAAATGCCAAGGCACTCGTCATCGTCCGTAGCTGCAAGCTGGCGCCCTTGCCGCGCCAGGTTGATGGCCGCGAAGTCATGGCCCAGCTCGGCGCCGAATGCGACATGCAGTGGCTGACAGCCCGCCCGGGGAACGGCAAAAAATGAACCCCGCCCGCCTGATCGCCCCTCTCCTTCTGGCACTGGCCATGCCGCCCGGCTTTGCCGCAGACACCTCGCTCGGCCGCCTTTTCCTCGACCCGCAGCAACGGGCCAGGCTCGATGCCCAGCGCCAGCACAACACTGGCTTCCTGCCCAATGCCGGCGAGAGCGAGGCCAGCCAGACCATCAACGGCGAAGTGCGCAGCAGCAACGGGCGCCGTACCCGCTGGATCAACGGCGAAGCCGATTGGGAAGGCACCACCCCGCCCCCGCGCGTGCCGGTCGGCGACACCTTCAACCCGGCGACCGGTGAGCGCGAAAGCGTCATCGGCAGCGGCCGCATCGACATAAAACGCGGCAGCCGCACAAAATGACTCACCATGCCCCGCCCTCCGCGCAGAGGGGCGTTGCACTGCTCGCCCTGCTCGTCATGCTCATGCTGGCCGGCGGTTATGCTTTCTATCGGAGCAGCAATCTCGGTGGCACGCAAAACCAGGAACGCGACACCGTCCTGCAACGCCTGGCGAGAGCCAAGGAAGCCGTCATCGCCTACGCCGTCAACGATGCCACGCGCCCGGGGCGATTGCTCTGCCCCGACCTGATTGACGACGGCAACTCCCCGATGCCGCCCTACGATTGCGAAGCCTACGGCGGCTGGCTTCCCTGGAAAACGCTGGACCTCCCCGAAAACACCGATGCGCAGGGCGGACACTTCCGTTTCCACATCACCCCAGCCTTTGGCGGCAAAAACAGCAACACTATTCTCAATAGCGAAACCGCCACCACGCTTCGCCTCGACGTTCCTGTTGGAAACAGCAGTAACGACATTGCCGCCGTCATCATCGCCACACGTGGCGCGCCTGATGCTCGCAACGCCGATGGCGACGACTATTTCTTCAACCACGACCGCAGCAACGCACTCAGCCAGCCCGACGACAACGATATCGTCATCGCCATTACCCGCCAGGAGCTGATGGCTGCCGTCGAACAGCGCATCGCCAACGAGCTGCGCACCTGTCTTGAGCAGCATTCGAACAGCCCCGACAATGTGCAAAAGGCTTTCCCGTGGCCGGCACCACTCTCCAACAGTATTTTCAAGGGTGTCGAAGACAGCCTCTTCGGCATGGTCGCCGACACTCAGCCCGGCAACCCGGATGTCGCACTCAAGGACGCAATTGCCAAGCTCACGCTTTCAAAAAACAGCCTGATTTTCCCGTCGACCGTGGCAGCAGCCACCACGCAGGCGGCCAACCTGCAACAACTGCAACAGGTAGCGGCCTATGCCCGCCAGCTCTTCGATCGCCTGTACACCGTCGCCCTGGCCCTGAATATCAGCGCCCTCAATACCAGCCAGCAATTCAACACACTGGACGAAACCCTGGCCAGCGCGACCGTAAACAAAAGCGTCTTCACGCCACTGGCCGGGACGCTGCCAGGCGCCATTGCCAGCGCATTGCCCGGCCTCACGACGCTTCAGGAAGCCTTGGGCAACAGCGGCTTCGACATTTTCCTGAGCGAACTGCAAGCACAAAACGCCACCCTGGCCGCTGCATTGGAGATCGCCAGCGCCGCACCGAGCGCAAGTAACCTGACCAAAGTGCTCACCACGGTCAACGAACTCAATAACCGCCTGCTGAATTTTGCCTCTACCCCCAACCCCGATATCGAGACCAAGATCGGTGCCGCGTTCACTGCCTCCGGCATCGCTGCATTTAACCTCAACGCCGCAAAAAAAACCCTCGATCAGCCAGCGATTGACTCGGCCCTTATCTCCACACAGGACCTTTACAACCGCAACCAAACTCTTGCCACGGCGATAATCTCAATCAAAGACGTCGCCTTCCGGGCCGAAGACATCACCGTGCTGCAAAAAGTGCTGTCCACCAGCGACACCGCTGCCACCCGCGCCCAACTGAGCACAACATTGAACGCCGCCAAAACGCTGGTGAACTCGCTAAATTCCGGCACGGCACTCATGACCACCACCCGCGCCGCCAGCCTGCTCGCCCTCGACAACGCGCTAAATGCCGCAGCGGGCGTGGACAGCACCGCCGCCGCGATCCTGGCCAGCGCCACCCAGGCGACGCTGGCGCTCAACCAACTGGCGCAAGCGCTCAACGACAATGTCGCCTTGGAATCCCTGAAAACGCTGGGCCAGTCCCTGACCAGCGCCACCCTCCAGGCGCCGGCTAACGTCACCTCAGCCCGGTCGCTGCGCACGCCCGTCAAGGCCGTCATCTACTGGAGCGACATCGCCGCCTACCAGGCGGACAAGATTGCCACCCAGGCCCGCCGCGGCATCATCAACGGTGTCCCCACCCAGGAAGACAGCGATAATTCTGCCTACACCGCGGCCAGCCGCCTGCTCAACAGCCTCGATGGCGAAACAGGCAGCATGACGCGACTGGACAAATATCTCGCCAACCCCAGCGACAGCCTGCTCGCGGATGCGAACGCGGCCCTCGCCACCACCCAGGGGCTGCTCAATACCCTGCTCACGGCAGCCCAGCAGCTCGATTCCTCATTGAGCAGCAGCATGGCCGCCGCCGCCCTTCCCACGGTCTGGTATAGCAAGGCCTGCGCCTTTCTCGCGGCCCCGACCGGAAGCAAATCGTGGTGGGCCACCAATGCCTGGAACACGCTTTTCTTCTACCAGATCAGCGAGCATATCCGGCCGACGGTCGGACAACTCAGCATCAATGGCACGGGCAGCTATCTGCACGTCGTACTTGCCGCCGGCAGAAGGGCGTGGAGTTACACCAACGCCCCCTGCGAATGGAAAACTCAGGATCCCGGGACAATACCGAAATCGACTGCCACTTATCTGGAAAACGGCAACAGCCACCCGTCACGGGATGGCGACGCAAAAACACCGATCAAGACCTTCACCTCCGGGCCACTAAAAATGTGGACCGATTCCGACCTTGAAGCACTCGGCCCGGCCTGTCAGCCTCCGCCCACAGCAAAACGCCCAATCATCACCTTCAATGACCGCCTCGCCCACTAACGCTTCCCTCAAGCCGCAGTCCGGCTTTTCACTCGTCGAACTGACCATTGTTCTGGTCATCGTCGCCTTGCTTGCCGGCGGCCTCATGTTCGGCCTTTCCGGCCAACGCGAGCAAATGCAGAACAAGGAAGCGCGCCAGCAACTGGAAACCATCCGCGAAGCACTGATCGGCTATGCGATGACGAACGGCCGCCTGCCGTGCCCGGCCCCCGCCAACCTGCCCAACTCCGATCCTGCCGCAGGAAAGGCCCGCACGCCGCCCTGTACGGACGCCTCACGCTTTGGCGTTGTACCCTGGGTAACGCTGGGTCTGGCAGAGACCGATCCCTGGGGAAATCGCTTCACCTACTTTGTCAGCAGCAAATTCACCGCTGCATTAGCCGCGGATGCCCAGGCAAGCTTCACGATCTCAACCGGAAGCGCGACAGCCGTGCCGGCAGACAATTCAGGCACCGCCAACGTCAGGGACAACGGACTGGACATTGCCTCAGACGTACCTGCCGTCATTGTCAGCCACGGCAGCCGTAGTGCCGGCGCCTTCCTGCCAAACGGAGCCCAATTGCCTGGCGCAGCTGGCGACGAAGCCGAAAATGCAGATTCCGAGGCCAATATCAATCCGACCTTCATCGCCCACACCCCCACCGACAATTTCGACGACCTAGTCACCTGGATCATTCCCACCGTGCTCAAGTCACGCATGGTTGCCGTCGGAAAACTCCCATAGTTATTGCTTGGGCGAGCCGTTCGGCATATTGACCGGGGCCTGGCTGACTGCCAAACTGGACTACTCGGACACTCCCGTCTACATCAAACTCCCCTGTGAATCGCCAACCATTTCTTGTTGCCCTGCGCACCGGCGGCGTTCGCCCCGAAGATGATGCCGAGACACGCCTGAAAAAGTCGTTGCTGGTCTTCGCCACCGGCTTGGTATGCACCGGCTCGATGCTCTGGCTTTTCCTTTATGGCCAAATGGGGCCGCAGTTTTCGGCGAATGCGCCCTTCGTTTTCCAGCTGCTGCTCGTCGGCAACCTGCTCTACTACTTTCGCAGCGGCAATTTCGACCTCTTCCGCTATTCGCAACTGGCGCTCTTTCTTTTCGCGCCGTTCGCCGTGCAATGGAGTATCGGCAACTTCATCACGGCCAGCGGTACCAGCTTGTGGGGATTGCTTGCCCCAATCGGTGCGGTCCTGTTCTTCGGTGTTCGCGAGTCGCTCGCCTGGTTCATCGCCTACATTTTCCTGACGGCACTTTCCGGCTTTTTCGACTATTTTCTGGCGGACAGCCTGGCCAGCAACGCCCCCAAGATATCGATACGAACCAGCGTCTTTTTCTTTGCGCTGAATTTTGCGGCCATCTCAAGCATCGTGTACCTGCTCCTGCGCTATGCGGTCCAGGAAAAAGCCAAAACACAAGCCAGCCTCGAAGAAACACATCGCCTCCTGCAGGACGAGCAGGAACGCTCCGAACGCCTGCTGCTCAACATTCTGCCCGGCCCGATCGCCGAACGCCTCAAACACGACAGCCAGGCCATCGCCGACGGTTTTGCCGACGTCACGATCATGTTTGTCGATATCGTCAATTTCACCCGTATCGCCGAAGGACTGACACCTCAGCAGGTTTTTGCCATGCTCAATCGGATCTTTTCGTCATTCGACGAATTGGCCGAGCAGTATGGCATGGAGAAAATCAAGACCATTGGCGATGCCTACATGGTCGCCGGCGGCCTCAATAACGAACAGACCAACTACACCCGATCCATCGCAGAACTGGCAGTCGCCATGCGCGACCTGTTGCATCGCGACTTCACGGTGAATGACATGCACCTCGACGTCCGTATTGGCATCGGCACAGGGCCGGTCGTTGCCGGGGTCGTTGGCAAGAAGAAATTCATCTATGACCTGTGGGGCGACACCGTCAATTTGGCCAGCCGGATCACCAGCGAAGGCACCCCCGGAATGATCCATGTCGACGCAACCACCCACCTGCGTCTAGCCCAGCACTTTTCTTTCGATGAACCACTGACGCTCTACCTCAAGGGCAAGGGTAATACCGTCGTTTATCGATTGAATGGCTTACGTACATAGCAAGCAACCTATCGGCGGACCGCCAAGGTGAAGGCAACGCGCCCCGGCCTATTTTCAGCCAGGACCAGTGAATAGCCCACCCCGTCAGCCTGCCGGGCTGCGTGATACAAACCGATTCCCAGTCCGTCTTCGGAGTTGACCGGCTCTTTTAACAAGGCGCTAGCCAAAGAGGGCGCAATGGCCTCACCATCATCCGAGACCGTCAGGCTGCCATCAGCAAAAAACACGCGGATGGTCAGCCCCGGTTGGCGCATGCGCTTGGCCAGCGCGTTCTGCAACAAGTTTTCTGCCACGCTGTCAAATAGCGGGCCAGGCAAACAGCCACCAGTAGCGGCGTCTTCCTGCCAATCGACCTGCAAATGTTCGTTACGCTCCTTGAACTGGCGCCACCATTCACTGGCATCAACCATCTCAAGACGCTCGATTTGTGGTGACTGCAGTTTATCCAGCGTCGCCTTCAGACGATCGGCAATTTGCGGTAGCTGCCTGCCCAGCAAGGCCGCCACTTCGGCAGGATCACCCGGTTGATTCGCGGCGTAGCAAAGCACCTGCAAGGACTGGAGCAGATTCTTGACATCGTGCGTCACCCGCGCACCAGTTTCGTAAATGGCCTGAACGTAGCCCATACGCTGCAACTGGTGCGTCTGGAGTTTGACCAAATAAAACTCGACAGCAAGGCGCAACAACCACTCGACATGCCAGCGTATAGCCGGTGACGGCGAGTGATGAAAATGAACCGACAACGCCAGATCGCCCGCCTGGTAAGTGTGTGCGTACGAGGTCTGCTCGCCGGATTGTCCGGTACGCTCTCCGGCGCACCACGAAACGCCGACTACCCACGGTATACCTTGCAACCGCAGCATGACTGCATCGAGAAACAGCGCCGGATCGGCATGTCGCTCACTTTCCTCCGAAAGCTGAACGAGCCACTGCTCAAGCGGCATGCCGAGCGACAACATATAGCGAGAGATTGCCGAGCCAATTCCGGAAAAACCGCCACGCGGGTTCCATGCCCAGGCCACGACCAGCAAGGCCCCGGCAACAGCCAGCGAAGTCTTGAACAATGCTTCGACATAGCCGGCCCCGCCGACCAGCATGTATGCCAGCGCGCCCAGGACAAAAACGGCAAGGACGAGGAAAACCATGACCCCATAGAACAGATCGAACGCTTCGCCCGACTTGCGTTGCGGAGCACGGGCCGGAAAAACAAGCAGGACAGGTAGGAAAATCGGCATGAAACGGGCAAGTACGCCCCGCAAGACCGGATCAATGGCGACAGCTGGCGAAATCTCAGGAACCACGCCGAGGACAGTAATACCGACCAGGTAACCGAATGCCAGAAGATAACCCGAACGCTCGCCAGATCTTTCGGTCCCCAGCACACGCCCGCCGATCGCTGCCGCCAGCGCTCCGCACCAGATCAATAACAGCCATGGCCCGAGCAAGAGCGTGGACACCAGAACCACGCCGAGCAGAACGCCCCCCTGCCGCAACTCGATTCGACGCTCGCCGGCGACAAAGGGTTGCCAAATAAGGAAAAGACCGAGAGCAACGACCCACAACAGACGAACAGCTGGAATCTTCCACCCGCCAAATGCCAGCGCATGCAGCATCAACAAATGGGTAGCCAGCAGAAAATGCGGCCAAGCAGCCAGGCGGCTGGCGATTTGGCCGACGCTCGCGGTGTTCATATTTCAGACAACCTGTCCATATCTCGACACTTGCCACCTGGCTTTTTGTAAAGAACTGTCAAATATACGCCAAAACGCATAGGCACGAAATTTGCGAATGAATACTCAGAACTCAATTGGAGCATGCCATGAAATACCAACAAAAAGGCTTCACCCTTGTCGAAATCGCCATTGTCCTTGTCATTATCGGACTATTGCTGGGCGGTGTACTTAAAGGGCAGGAGTTGATCAACAGCGCGAAGGTGAAGAATCTAGCCAACGATTTCCGAAGCATTTCAGCTTTTGTTTATGCCTACCAAGACAAATACCGTGCACTTCCCGGCGACGACCGCGCGGCAACGGATCACTTGGGAGCGACAGCTGCGTGCGCTCGTGTTGCCGCCTGCACCCCGGCCAATCCGCCCGCAGGGCTGGGCGATGGCAGAATCAACGGCGTCTGGATCGGTGCCGCTCAGACTGACGAGTCCTACATGTTCTGGCAGCACGTGCGAGTCGCAAACCTGGCAACCGGAACAGCAACCCTCGGTGCAGCAGATTACATTCCGAGAAATGCCGAAGGCGGTGACATAGGCATTACGGGAGATCCGATTATTGCGGGATGGAACGGATCATTTTATATCTGCTCTTCCGGCATTCAAGGACGCTATGCACGCCAGATTGACATCATGATGGATGATGGCAACACCCAAACGGGTTCAATACGCGTTGTCGCAGATCGCCAAGCAGCTCCTGCACAATTTGAAAATATTGTCGCCGGCACCGCGCAGGACAGCCAACTATTTTCGGTTTGCTTTGCCTCATAAAATGCCAGCTTGAGCAAGACACTCCAAGCCCGCTCCTGCGGGCTTTTTCATTTCTGCAGAAGGCGCTCCTCTGCTGCGCTCACCGCCTCCGGCAAACCAAGCACGACAACGACATCCCCCTCCTCCAGCCGCGTTTCGGGGGCCGGCTCCAGGGCGCGGATACCACGCCGACGGATGGCGCTGACTTCGCAATCCAGTTCATCAAGATTCAGCGCATCCAGTGTCTGTCCAATGGCTGCGGCACCTGAAACCAGGAGCACGGAATGAAGGCGCGGGTGATGTTCATCATCTTCGTCATAATCACGGTCCGAGATACCGCGATAAAACCCACGCAACAAGCTATAGCGTTTGGAACGTGTCTGACGAATGCGCTTGAGCACACGATTGATCGGAACCCCAACCAGGACCAGTGCATGCGAGGCCAGCATCAGGCTGGCCTCCAGTGCTTCCGGCACGACTTCGGTTGCTCCCGCTCTTGTCAGGCGCTCCATGTCGCGTTCATCCGGGGTACGAACCACCACGGGTAAATCCGGGCGTGAATCCTGAACGTGGTGAAGAACTTTCTCAGCCAACGGTGTGTCGCCCATGGTGACGATGACGACACTGGCCCGCATCAGGCCTGCAGCCATCAATGCTTCTTTTCTGCCGACGTCGCCATAGACGACATTTTCACCACCTGCCGCTGCTTCCCGGACGCGATCCGGATCGAGATCGAGGGCCACATAGGTGATATTTTCCTGGCCCAGGAAGCGAGCAAGGTACTGACCGCTCCGACCGAAACCGCAGAGAATCACGTGCTTTTCTGCACCCATTGATTGAGCCGCGATCTTGGTCAATTGCATCGAGCGCATCATCCATTCGCTGGCGACGAAGCGCACCACGATCCGCTCGCTGTACTGCACGATGAACGGCGCAATAAGCATCGACAGGACGAGCACGGTCAACGCGACCTGCTGGATTTCCCTGGGCATACTGATGATTTCGCCGAGCAGAACGAAACCGAATTCGCCACCGGCGCACAGCCACAGGCCGGAACGGATGGCATTGCCTTGCGAAGAGCCCAAGCGCCACGAAAGCAGGCCGACAACCAGCGACTTGATCAGCAACAAGGCGACCAGCGCCAGCAAAACCTGCCACCACAAGCCAACCAGAATATGCAGGTCGAGCTTCACGCCGATGGTCACGAAGAAGAGACCCATCAAGACATCACGGAAGGGTTTGATGTCTTCTTCCACCTGCATTTTGTATTCGGTTTCTGAAATCAGCATGCCAGCGACAAATGCCCCGAGGGCGAGCGACAAGCCAGCCAATTCGGTGATGGTGGCCAGGCTTAGCGTAATCAGCAACACGTTGAGGACGAACACTTCTGAAGATTTGGCGCGCGCCACGAAATGGAACCACTTGCGCATCAATTTCTGGCCGAAGACAAGAATGACGGCAAGCACAACGACAGCCTTGAACAAGGCCACCGCCAACAGCATGGCCAGTTTTTCCGGCGGCTGAGTCAGCGACGGGATGATGACCAGCAGAGGGACCACGGCCAGATCCTGAAAGAGCAGGACGCCCATGATCTCTCGGCCGTGCGCCGAATCGAGTTGTTGGCGTTCGACCAGCAGCTTGGTCAGAACAGCCGTCGACGACATGGCGAAAACGCCGCCGAGGGCGATGCCCAGCTGCCAGCTGATGCCAAAGAGCATGATCAGCCCCGCAATCAGGGTCATGCTCAGTAAAACCTGCAGCATGCCGAGGCCGAATACGATGCGTTTCATCGCATACAGCTTGGGCAGCGAGAACTCGAGGCCGATCGAGAACATCAGGAAAACAACGCCGAATTCGGCAAGCGACTCGGCCCGATAGACGTCGTTCATCAGGTTCAGGGCATGCGGACCGATGACGCTGCCGACGAACAGGTAACCGAGTACCGGCGGCAAATTGAAACGACGAAAGATGACCACGGCCAGAACCGAGGCACCGAGCAGTAGAAGGACGAGGGAGAGTGCGCTCAAGGTCGTTGCGTGAAGTCGGGTATACTTCGGCCATCATAACCTCAGCAAGCTCATGAACCCAAGCCAATCTACCGCCCGCTTCTCGCCGGAACGCGCTCTGGAACTGGGTCGTCAGACCCTGAGCATAGAGGCGGCTGCGGTCAACGCCCTGCAAAGCCGGATAAACGAGGATTTTTCGCGCGCCGTCGAGCTGATCCTGAACAGCCACGGCCGCCTGATCGTCAGCGGCATGGGCAAATCGGGCCACATTGCCCGCAAGATCGCCGCCACCATGGCCAGCACTGGCACCCCGGCCTATTTCGTTCATCCGGCCGAAGCCAGCCATGGTGATCTCGGCATGATCACGCGCGACGACGTTCTACTCGCCCTCTCCAATTCCGGCGAATCGGGTGAACTGCTCAGCATCCTGCCAGCTCTCAAACGTCAGGGCGCCAAGATCATCTCGATGACCGGCGTGCCGACGTCAACGCTGGCGCGCGAAGCGGATATTCATCTCGATGCCGGTGTTGCCCAGGAAGCCTGTCCGCACAACCTCGCGCCGACAGCCAGCACAACGGCAGCCCTGGCGCTGGGCGACGCGTTGGCCGTTGCCCTGCTCGACGCCCGTGGCTTTGGGCCGGATGACTTTGCCCGCTCGCACCCAGGTGGCTCGCTCGGTCGCCGCCTGCTCACCCATGTCCGCGACGTCATGCGCGCCGACGACAAGGTGCCGGCCGTCGCCCCCAGCACCCCGATCACCGACGCCATCATTGCCATGTCGCGTGGCGGCCTGGGGCTGGTGGCAATCACCGATCCCGCCACCGTTGTACTCGGCATATTCACCGACGGCGACCTGCGCCGCTCTTTTGAAAAACGCATCGACCTGCTGCAAGGGGAGATCGCGTCAGTCATGTACACCGCTCCACGCACCATCGGCCCCGACCGCCTCGCCGTCGAAGCTGTCGAAATGATGGAGCGCCTGCGCATCAACGCCCTGCTCGTCGTCGATGCCGACAATCACCTGATCGGAGCCCTGAACATGCATGATCTCTTTACCGCCAAGGTCATCTGATGGACATCAACGCCCGCGCCGCCAACATCAAGCTCGTCGCCTTCGACATCGACGGCGTGATGACCGATGGCGGCCTGCATTACACCGACGACGGCCACGAACTTAAGACCTTCAACGTCCAGGATGGCCTCGGCGTTGTGCTGCTGCGCCGCGCCGGCATCAAGGTGGCCATCATCACCGGTCGCACCTCGAATGTCGTCAATTGCCGCGCCAAGGATCTCGGGGTCGAGCACGTATTCCATGGCGTTGGCAACAAGGGCGCCGTTTCCGGCCAACTGCTCGAACAACTGGGGCTGCAATGGTCGGAACTCGCCTTCATGGGCGATGACCTGATCGACCTGCCGGCCATGACTCGCTGTGGTCTGGCCATTGCGCCAGCCAATGCCCGCCCCGTTGTCAAGGAACGCGCCCACATGGTGACCGAAGCCAGCGGCGGCAAAGGCGCCGTGCGCGAGGCCATCGAATTCATTCTCGCCGCCCAGGGCAAGCTTGACGCGGCCTTTGCCCCCTACCTCGAAGCGCAATGAAACACTGGCCCAGCCAACTCTTTCCGGTGATTGTGCTGCTGATCCTGGCCGGACTCAGTTTTTGGCTGCAAAGTACCGTTGACCGTGGCGATTCGAATCACGATGGCAAATTCCGCCATGATCCGGATGCGATGGCCGAGAACTTCACCGTGCGCCGTTTCGACCAGAACGGCCAGATCAAATACCGGCTCACCGCCCCTTATCTCGTGCATTACCCTGACGACGACACGTCCGAACTGAAGTCGCCGACGCTGACCAGCTATCGGGCAGAAGGCTCGCAAGTCGTCGTCACCGGCGATCACGCCAAGGTCACGGCCAAGGGCGAAACCATCTTTCTCTGGGACAATGTCAGCGTAACCCGAGCAGCCACGCCGGACCGGCTTGAGATGGTGGCCCGCATGCCCGATTTGACCGCCCAGCCTGAGGCCGGCATCGCCTTCACCGGCAGCCCGGTGGAAATTACCCAGGGGCCGTCCTGGGTCAAGGGCGTCGGCATCCATATCGACAACAACACTTCTACCCTCGTCCTGCAATCGCAGGTTCGCGGGCAATACATCAGACCCAGGGCCGCGCCATGACCATTCGACTCGCCACGCTCACCCTCTGCCTTTTGCTCAGCCTGCCGGCATTTGCCGAACGGGCTGACCGCAACAAGCCGATGCTGCTTGAGGCCAACCGCGTCTCGATCGACGACGCCAAAAAGATCCAGATCCTCGAAGGCGATGTCCTGATCACCAAGGGCACAATGACCCTGAAAGCCGACCGCGTGGTGATCAAGGAAGACCAGTATGGTTTCCAGAAGGGCACCGCTTTCGGCGGCAAGAACGGACTCGCCCGCTTCCGCCAGAAGCGCGACGGCAAGGAAGAATACGTCGAAGGCGAAGGCGAGCGCATCGAATACAACACCAACAGTGAAGTCGTCGAACTCTTCCACCGCGCCTGGGTCAAGAGCGGCGAGGATCAAGTGCGCGGCGATTACATCTGGTACGACGCGGTCAGCGAAAAATATCTGGTCACGGCCGGCGAAACGCGCGACCCCAAGGCGCCGCCGGGACGCGTTCGCGTCGTCATCCAGCCGAAGGGCAAGGACAGCGATACGAAACCGGCAAGCAGCGGGGAACGCCTGGAACTCAAGGGTGCGGGCAACCTCGGTGGGCAAAACGCACAATAGCAGTGCGTCGGCAGGCAGATGCCTGCGTAAACCAGCGTGTTTACTGTGCCGACAAAGCCTCCCAAGCCCATGATTTACATGGGCTTATTTATTTTTGTGCAGTGCACAAAAATAATGTTGACAATACAACAATGATCCCTATAATAAAGGTCATGGTGCAGTGCAACATCGCTTCATGGGATAGCGCTGCAACGGTTTAAGACTGTTCTGCATAAACTTTTAATTCTGGAGATAACCCATGGCTTTCAACTTCACCACCCCCGAGCAATTCGCGTCCGCCAACAAGGCTACCGTTGATTCCCTGCTCTCCCTGGCCAACACCGCCCTGGCTTCAGCCGAGCGCATCGCTGCCCTGAACCTGAACACCGCCCGTTCGCTGGTCGAAGACTCTGTCTCCGGCGCCAAGGCCCTGATGGGTGCCAAGGATGTCCAGGAAGCCCTGTCGATCCAGGCTTCGCTGGCCCAGCCGAATGTCGAGAAGGCTGTTGCCTACTCGCGTTCCGTCTATGAAATCTCTGCCCAGACCCAGGAAGAACTCTCCAAGATGGTCGAAGGCCAGTTCGGCGATTTCCAGAAGACCGTTGCCGGCCTGCTCGACAAGGCTGCCAAGTCCGCTCCGGCTGGTTCTGACGTTGCTGTTGCTGCCGTCAAGTCCGCCATCGCTGCCGCCACTTCCGCTTTCGACAACATGAACAAGGCCGCCAAGCAGGTTGCCGAGATCACCGAAGCCAACGTCGCTGCCGCCACCAACGCCACCGTCAAGGCTGTTGGCGCCACTGCCGCGGCCTCGAAGAAGGCTGGCAAGTAATTAGCTGTAATAGCCCCCGCCGAAACGCGGGGGTTTGTTTGACCAAAACCCGCAAATAAAATTGGAGATGACAATGAGCAACCCGAATTTCGAACAACTGACCGCCGCCCAAAAAGCCAACGCCGAAGTCATGACGACCCTGCTGCGCACCGCCTTTGACGGCGTCGAGCGTCTGACCGCCCTGAACATGGCCGCTTCCCGCGAATTCTTCAACAACACCATCGCCGGTAGCCAGCAACTGCTGAACGCCAAGGATGCCAACGCTGTTGCCAAGCTGAACACCGAACTGGCCCAGCCGAACGCCGCCAAGTGGATGGACTACTCGCGTAGCGTCTACGAACTGGTCGCCGAAATGCAGAAGGAAGTCACTTCGGTCATGGAAGCCCAGTACGGCAGCTTCACCAAGAACATCAACAGCGCCGTCGAAAAGGCCAAGACCTCCGCACCGGTCGGTGGTGACGTTTTCGCAGCCACCATGCAGTCGATGCTGAACGCCTCGACCAAGGCCTTCGACAACATGACCGGCATGGCCAAGCAACTGTCCGACATCGCCGAAGCCAACATGGCTGCCGCCGGCAAGGTTGCCGCCCCGGCCAAGAGCGCCACGGCCGCTGCCGCCAAGAAGGCTGCTGCCAAGTAATTCCAGCGTTCTGCGCTGACAAAAAAGCCCGCGGGAATCGCGGGCTTTTTTACGTCTGTCTTTTGCGAGATTTGAGTTTTGGCCGTTTTTTCCGGTTGACCGTGGAAGCCCGAAAAAAGATCAGGGCCGCCAGACCCAATGAATTCCGCGGCGTTCAACCTCGACACGTATTTCGTCCATCGCCTTGTCGACGAGATCCGGCGCACCTTCGACGCCGAGCTCCAGATGCTTACGCTCCTTGCCGACCAGCGAGGGCAGCGAGAACAGACGCAGCGTCGGGTATTCGGCGACGATGCGTTCCATGAGGTCGAGCAGCGCACTTTCGTAGGCCGTCGGACCGGTCAGCAGGAAGGCCTTTTCGACCATGCCGTCGACCGCCTTGAACTGATCCCGATAGAAAGTATCGAGCGCCCATTCGATCATCGGGTGCGCCATCTGCGGAAAGCCGGGCACGAAGTAATGGTCGTTGGCCATGAAGCCGGGAATGCGGTTGAACGGGTTGGGGATGATCTGCACGCCGGCCGGGAAGGTGACGAGCAGCTTGCGCTTTTCGGTGATTTCCTCGCCGGCGAATCGGACTTTCAATTCCTCGAAGCCTTCCGGGTGCAATTCCAGATCGACACCGAGCGCCGCCGCCACGGCCTGCCGCGTGTGGTCATCCGGCGTGTTGCCGATGCCGCCGCAGGAAAACACCACGTCGCCAGCGGCCATCGTGCGCTTGAAAGTGGCCGCCAGACGTTCGCGGTCATCGCCGAGGTATTCGACCCAGCTCAGGCGCAGGCCACGCGCGCCAAGCAGTTCGGCGATCTTGGCAAAATGCTTGTCCTGCCGTTTGCCCGAGAGGATTTCGTCGCCAATGATGATGGCGCCAAAGGTACGGCTCATACACGTTCTCCTTCGATTGTTACGACCGCCCCGCCGCGCGACCGGCGCAGCGCTTCCAGCCCGTAATGGACAAATGATAGCGCTGCCAGCGCCGGCACCAGCAGGCCGACAAACGGGATATGGGCGAGCAGCGCCATGGTCAGGCCGAGCATGAAGAGCGGCGTTTTGTGGCCGGTGCGAACTTCCTGCCATTCGCCGGTCGTGGCGTGCATCGACAGCGCGTCGTAGGCGAAAGTCCGGCGATTCAGCCAGCCCATGAGCAGCAGCGGAATGAGCAGCGAGAAGCCGGGAATGAGCCAGAGCGGAATGGTGACGAGCCAGGCTGCGATGAAGATGACAGAAGCCAGAACGCTGTTGACCGCCGCAGCGACAAAACTGTCCTTGCCCATCGCCGCGACGTCGCGATACTCGGTTGCCGACAGGTGCTTGAGCATGAGCGGCATGATGACGATGGCCGCCAGCAGCGAGGCCGTCAGGTAGGCGACGGCGAAGATCGCCATCCAGCCGCCGAGGTAGGCCAGGATATGCGCCACCCAGACCAGGCCCCAGCCGACGATCAGGGTCATCGGCGGGTAATCCATCATCTGCTGCACCATCCAGCCCAGCCCCCAGACGGCCAGCGCAATGGTCAGCAACAACGAGAACAGCGCCGGCGTCAGCACGTAAAGCCAGACCTTGCCGCTTTTGAGGTTGGCGAAGGTTCGCGCCAAGGCCAGCATGACGTCACCCATTCTTGATTCCTTCCCATTGTTTCTGCAGCCGCTTGCTCGACACCGGCACCGGCGTCCGCAACTCCTGCGCGTAAAGGCCGACGCGCAATTCCTCGAGCAGCCAGCGGAACTGTTCGACCTGCGGATCGAGCGTGCCGAGTTTGGCGAGCTGGATTGCGCGGCGTTCGTAATTGGTCCACAGCGGCGTGTATTCAACCATCAGTTGCGCGTCACGTCCCGGGTTGGCCTTGAGTTTATCGAGACGGACGACAACAGCCTTGAAATAGCGCGGATAGTGCTGCAGGCGCTCGAAAGGCGTGTCGGTCACGAAGTTCTTGCCCATCAGGCGCTTGATTTGCGCCTCGATGTCGGCCACGGCGGCGGCCTGTGCCTTGAAGGCCGGCAGCTTCTTGGTCACCGCCTGCCATTCGGTCAGCACGGTGCCGACCAGGCGGCAGATTTCCTGCATGATCAGCCCGAGCCGCGCCTTGCTGTCGCCGCAACGACGCTTGAAGGCATCCGGCGTCGTCGGCAGCGGTTCGGTCAGGCAGGCGCGCTCGAAGGTCAGTTCGACGATCTGCTTCTTCAGGTCGTCGGCGCTGCCCAGCGCCATGTACTGCATGGCCATCTGGCTCAGGCCGGGGATGTTCTTGTCGAAATACTTCACCTGATCCTTGAACTGCAGCATGAACAGGCGGCGCAGGCCGGCCCGATGCGCCTCGGCCGCCTCCTCGGCCGAATCGAAGACCTTGAGGCTGACGCTCTCGCCCTCGTCGGTCAGGCCCGGGTAGCCGAGCACGGTCTGGCCGGCAACCGGCACTTCCATGAGCTCAGGCAGTTCGCCGAAAGTCCAGTCGGTCAGGTTGGTGAATTCGGACGGCGTTTCGTGCAGCTCGGCGAATTCCTGCTTGGCCTCGCGCCCCCATTCGGCGCGCAGGGCGACGAGGCTGCGGTTCATGTCGAGCTGGCGGCCATGCTCGTCGATGAGTTTGTAGTTCATCGAGAAATGGGCGGGCAGCGCGTCGGGCCGGAAGGAATCCGGCGTCACCGCCCAGCCGCGCGCGTTGAGACCACGCGCTTCGAGGATGTAGTCGATGAGTGGCGTGATCAGGCCCTGGTTCATCTTCTTTTCATTGCCGGCCATGGCCGCGATGAACTCTTCGACGAACTCGGGCACCGGCACGACCTTCGCCCGGATCTTCTGCGGCAGCGTCTTGATCAGCTGGACGAGTTTTTCCTTGAGCAGCCCGGGCACCAGCCACTCCATGCGCAGCACGGGAATCTGGTTGAGCTGGGCGAGCGGCAGGGTCAGCGTCACGCCATCGCGCGGCGACCCCGGCTCGAAGTGGTAGCTCAGCGTGTAATCGACGCCACCGACCTTGAGGTGATGCGGGAAGGCCTCGGTCGTCACGCCGGCCGCCGAGTGACGCATGAGGTCGTCTTTCGCCAGGTAGAGCAGCTTCGGCGTCTCGCGCTCGGCTTCCTTGCGCCAGTGGTCGAAGGTCGCGCCGTTGTGGATGCCTTCGGGAATGATCGAGTCGTAGAAGGCGAAAATCAGCTCGTCATCAACCAGCACATCCTGCCGGCGCTGCTTGTGTTCGAGGTGCTCGATCTCGCGGATCAGCCGCTGGTTGTGCTGGAAGAACGGCCAGCGCTTGGCGAAAGCCTCGTCGATTTCCTCGGCCACCAACCCCTGGCGGATGAAGATTTCACGAGACTCGGCGGGTGCCATCGGGCCGTAATGGATACGCCGTTTCGGGTTGATGACCACGCCGTAGAGTGTCGTCCGCTCCCAGCCGGAGACCTGCATCGACTTCTTTTCCCAGTGCGCGTCGAAGTACTGGCGCTTGATTAGGTGAGCGCCCACTTTCTCCAGCCAGTCCGGCTCAATGCGGGCAACGCAGCGGCCAAAGAGGCGTGTCGTCTCGGTAATCTCGGCCGCCATGATCCACTTGCCGGCCTTCTTTTGCAGCGGCGACGACGGGTGGATCAGGTAACGAATACCGCGGGCGCCGAGGTAGAAACCGGATTCGTCGGCCTTGCAGCCGAGGTTGCCGAGGAGACCGGCGAGCAGCGCCTGGTGGATGGCGTCGTAGGTGCCGGGCAGCTCGCTTTCCTTCCAGCCCAGCTCCGTCACCATCGCATGCAACTGCCCATGCACCTCACGCCATTCGCGCATGCGCAGGTAGGACAGAAAATGGGCGTGGCAGTTGTCGATTAGCTGCTTGTTCGATTTCTTGTGCTCGACGGCGTTCTGGAACCAGTTCCAGAGCTTCCACCAGCCGAGGAATTCCGACTTCTCGTCGGCGAACAATTTGTGCTTTTCATCGGCGGCCTGCTGGCGATCCTGCGGTCGTTCGCGCGGGTCCTGCGCCGACAGGCCGGCGGCGATGACCATGACTTCCTTGAGGCAGCCGAGGTCGCGCGCCGCGACCAGCATGCGGCCGATGCGCGGGTCGAGCGGCAGCTTGGCCAGCGACGCGCCGATGGGCGTCAGCACATTGTCGTCGTCGAGCGCGCCGAGTTCCTGCAGCAGCGCGTAGCCGTCGGCGATGGCCTTGGCCGGCGGCGGCTCGATGAACGGAAAGCTCTCGACGTCGGTCAGGCGCAGCGACTTCATGCGCAGGATGACGCCGGCCAGGCTGGAACGCAGGATTTCCGGATCGGTAAACGGTGGCCGGGCGTTGAAATCCGGCTCGTCGTACAAGCGGATGCAGACGCCCGCCGCCACCCGGCCGCAACGTCCGGCCCGCTGCCGGGCCGCCGCCTGCGAGACCTTTTCGATCTGCAACTGCTCGACCTTGTTGCGGTAGGAGTAACGCTTGACCCGCGCCAGCCCGGTGTCGATGACGTAACGGATGCCCGGAACGGTGAGCGAAGTTTCGGCCACGTTGGTGGCCAGCACGATGCGCCGCTGACCGCCGGAGGGCTTGAAGATACGGTCCTGGTCGCCGGCCGACAGGCGGGAGAAGAGCGGCAGTATTTCCGGGGCGTGGGCCGACGACAATCCGGGGCGGGCCAGCGCGTGCTTGCGCAAGGCCTCGGCCGCCTCGCGGATTTCGCGTTCGCCGGGCAGGAAGACGAGGATGTCGCCGGAACCGAGCCGCGAAACCTCGTCGGCGGCATCGACGATGGCATCGTACAGATCGCGCTCGTCGTCTTTCTTTTCCAGATCCTCGACCGGCCGGTAACGCACCTCGACCGGGTAAAGCCGGCCGGAGACTTCGATAATCGGCGCTTTTTTTCCGTTGACCGTGAAATGCGTCGAAAAGCGGTCGGCGTCGATGGTCGCCGAGGTGATGATGACCTTGAGGTCGGGCCGCTTGGCCAGCAACTGCTTGAGGTAGCCGAGCAGGAAATCGATGTTGAGGCTGCGCTCGTGCGCCTCGTCGATGATGATCGCCTCGTAGGCGTTCAGGTAAGGGTCGGATTGCGACTCGGCGAGCAGGATGCCGTCGGTCATGAGCTTGACCCAGCTTTCCGGGGACGAGCGGTCCTGGAAGCGGATCTTGACGCCGACACCAGCGCCGACCTGCGTCTTCAATTCCTGCGCCAAGCGCGTCGCGACCGAGCGGGCAGCCAGCCGGCGTGGCTGGGTGTGGCCGATCAGCCCGCGCGCACCGAGCCCGAGATCGAGGCAAATCTTCGGCAATTGCGTCGTCTTGCCCGAACCCGTTTCGCCGCAGACGATGACGACCTGATTTCTCTCGATCAGCTCGGCGATGTCAGCCCGCCGTTCATTGACCGGCAGGTCGCTCTGAAATTCCGGTTTCGGCAGCCGGGCCCGACGCTCAGCGACGGACGCACGCGAACGCTCGAGCAAAGCGGCGAGATCGGCCTGCAGTTTTTCGCGCTTATTTCCGGTTGACCGTAGCAATTCGCGCTGCATGCCGCGCAGGCGCTTGAGATCGCTGCTCAGGCAAAGGTTTTCGGCAAGTTCGGCAGCGCGGGCGGGTTTCTCTGGTTTCATTCATTGGCACAGCAAATCGGGGGATCGATTTTACCGCGCCAAAGGGATGCCTCGCCGCCTGGGACAAAATTGCTGGAGACCGCTTCCGGCACCACCGCTTGCCGCGGGTTGCCACGGTCAACCGGAAATTTCGCCCAAATTTGAAATGCCCAGAGGAACTCCCTCGCCCGCGAAAAACGCCACCCCGGAGAGCGGCGTCAGAAGAAACGACGGGCCGACTATTTCTTGATGCCCATCCACTGGGCGTTCTTACCATCGCTGGTCTTTTCGCAGACGACCTTGACGCCGGAAATCGTCGCCACGGAAGCGATGGCTTCGAACTTGCCGGAATCGCCGTTGTAGCATTCCGGAGCCTTCGGTGCCGGCGCCATAGCAGTCGGCGCCGGAGCCGCAACAGGCGGTGTGCTCTGGGTGGCACAAGCAGTCAAGGAAAGAGCAACAGCAGCAGCGATAAGCAGGGAACGCATGAAAATCTCCTGAAAGTGGTTAGGTGCAAACGAAGCCATTGTCTTGCGCCAATGTTTCAGTTTCGTTTCATTTCAGGCAACATCACCCACCACTGCGCGGCTTATACTTCCTGCATATTTCGTTTCGATCAAGCGATCGCCATCTTCCGCAGCATCAAATCACACGAACCGGAACTGTTTTTCAAAGAAACAACCTAAGTCCACTACTTGACTCATCAAGTCAGGGCAATGTCGGAACATTTTGACCGCAGCCCTGTGCTGCAATGTTTTCCCGAAAGGAAACAAAGTCATGCCATCGATTGGCGAAGAAGCGGTCGAACGAATCCGCCGGGACCACGGACACATGCTGCATCTGATTGATCGCATCCGCTCCGAATGCACGGAACGCGGCAAAATCAGCAATTGCAATGAATGCCACCCGACCCGACAGGGGGTCTGCCACGGCAATATCGAGCAGATGTTCCGCTCGTTCGTCGAAACCACGCTGAAACACAACCTGATCGAATCGATGTTCATGGAAGACCGGGTGCCTGCAGCGCATCGCATGGCGCACAACCAGGCGCACATGGACATCGCCCAGCAGCTGAAGGCGATTCGCCTCGTCTTCTCGGAAGATGGCAACTGCGTGGTGGCGATTGAAGGTATCGACCATATTCACAAGGTCCTGCTCGAACACCTCAAGGAATACGACCAGCAACTCGAAGCCTATCTCCTCGAAGCGGCCCTGGCCCAGCAGCCCTAGGCCGATGTATTACGGAGAACGCTTCAACGCCTGGACCCACCTGGTCGGCGCCCTGCTCGCCCTGAGCGGGGCGATCTGGCTGATCGTCGCCGCCGTGTTCAGCGGCGATGCGCTCAAAACAGCCAGCGTCGTCGTTTATGGCGTCACGCTGGTCATGCTGTACAGCATCTCGACGGTCTATCACAGCGTGCGCGGGCCGTTCAAACGCATCCTGCGCAAGCTCGACCACCTGTCGATCTATCTGCTCATCGCCGGCAGCTACACGCCCTTCTGCCTGATCAGCCTGCGCGGCCCGTGGGGTTGGTGGCTGTTCGGGATAGTCTGGACGCTGGCCATCGTCGGCATGCTGCAGGAAATCAAGCCGCGCTCGGAAGCGCGCATCCTGTCGCTGGTCATTTACGCCGTCATGGGCTGGATCGTGCTCGTCGCCATCAAGCCGCTGCTGGCCAGTCTCGGATTGGCCGGCTTTCTCTGGCTGGCGGCAGGCGGCGTCTTCTACACCGTCGGCATCATCTTTTTCGCCTTCGACGAACGCTTCCGGCACTGGCACGGCATCTGGCACCTCTTCGTCATCGCCGGCAGCCTCATGCACTTCATCGCGATCCTGTTCTACGTGGTGTGAATCAGGGCAAGTGCCATTGGCTGATTGACCGATGGCGTTCGCCAAATTTTCCTCTGCCCCCGACGCCTCGCTACCAGCGCTAGCAAACCGTGATCGTCGCACACAGGCGCCCCCGCCCGGCTTGATCACGTCAGATCGCACCGTGCCAACGACAGTGCATATCGATTGCCACGGTCAACCGGAAAAAACGCTCAAATTTGAAATTTGCCGAGCCACCCGGCAGCCAACGGCGTGGCGATCAGGACCAGATACGCGTCGCACCGACGGTGAGCAGGCCAAGGTAGGTTGCCGTCAGCGAACCAGCGAGATGCACCGAGGCCAGGCCGATAGCCCAGGCGGGCTGGCCGGCCAGCAGGCGTTCGACAACTTCGGCCGAAAAGGTCGAAAAGGTCGTCAGGCCACCGAGAAAGCCGGTAATCGCAAACAGCTTCCAGGCCAGCGGAAAATGCGTGTTGATGTGAAAAATGCCGACGGCCACACCAATCAGGTAACCGCCGATCACATTGGCCGTCAACGTCCCGAGCGGCAAGGCGATGAACAACGGGTTCAGCGCCAGGCCAAGGAACCAGCGTGCCCAGGCACCCAGCGCGGCACCAAAGCCGACAGCCAGAAAGTTGAGCGCAGAAAGGTGATGTAACGCAGACATATGGCGAATTTTAGCGGTTTCAGGGCCTCAACCGTTAAAATGGCGCGATTGAAATCAGAGGTTTTAAAGTGAGCAGCCCCAACAAACCTGAAGTCGCCCCCGCCGCCAATTTCATCAAGAACATCGTCGAAGCCGACCTCGCCGCCGGCAAGCACGCCCAGCGCCACTGGGCTGGCCATCCCGGCACAGCCGCCGATCATGCCGCGGCACCGCTCGACGCCGCCAAGCTGCGTACCCGCTTTCCGCCCGAGCCCAACGGCTACCTGCACTTCGGCCACGCCAAGTCCATCCTGCTCAACTTCGGTCTCGCCCAGCAATACGGCGGCCGCTGCCACCTGCGCTTCGACGACACCAACCCGGAGAAGGAAGACCAGGAGTACGTCGACTCGATCATCGACGCCGTCAAATGGCTCGGTTGCTCGTGGGAGAAAGAGGGCGAAACCAACCTCTACTACGCCTCCAATTATTTCGACTGGATGCTGCAATGCGCCGAAGCGCTGATCAGCGCCGGCCACGCCTACGTCGATAGCCAGTCGGCCGACGAAATGCGCGCAAATCGCGGCACGCTGACCCAGCCGGGCAAGAACTCGCCGTTCCGCGACCGTTCCGTCGCCGAAAACATGGATTTGTTCAAGCGCATGCAGGCCGGCGAATTTGCCGATGGCGCCCATATCCTGCGCGCCAAGATCGACATGGCCGCACCGAACATCAACCTGCGCGACCCGGCCATCTACCGCATCCGCCACGCCACGCACCACAACACCGGCGACAAGTACTGCGTCTATCCGATGTACACCTTCGCCCACCCGATCGAAGATGCGCTGGAAAACATCACCCACTCGATCTGCACGCTCGAATTCGAAGACCAGCGCCCGTTCTACGACTGGCTGCTCGAACGACTGGCCGAAGCCGGCCTGCTCCAGCGCCCGCTGCCGCAGCAAATCGAATTCTCGCGCCTCAACCTGACCTACGTGGTTTTGAGCAAACGCAAGCTGATCCAGCTCGTCGATGAAAAACACGTCAGCGGCTGGGACGATCCGCGCATGCCAACCCTGGTCGGCGCTCGCCGCCGCGGCTATTCAGCCGACGGTTTCCGCCTGTTCATGGAGCGTGTTGGCGTCACCAAGAACGATTCGCTGATCGACTACGTGCTGTTCGAAGATGCCATGCGCGAGGTCATGAACGAGTCCGACCAGCGCCGCATCGCCGTGCTCGACCCGGTCAAGCTGATCATCGACAACTACCCTGCAGGCCAGCTCGAGGAGTGCCACGCACCAAATCACCCACTGCATCCGGAACTCGGCCAGCGCTCGGTGCCGTTCAGCCGCGAACTGTGGATCGAAGGCGAAGACTTCATGGAAGTCCCGAGCAAGGGCTTCCGCCGCCTCTTCCCCGGCAACATGGCGCGCCTGCGCTACGGCTACGTGGTCGAATGCACGGGCTGCGACAAGGATGAAAACGGCAAGGTCATCGCCGTGCATTGCAACTACCTGCCAGAAACCAAATCCGGAACGCCCGGTGCCGACAGCGTCAAGGTCAAGGGCAATCTGCACTGGGTCTCTGCCGCTCAGTCCTATGCCGCCGAAATCCGCCTCTACGAGCGCCTGTTCAAGGTACCCGCCCCCGGCGCCCGGCGTGAAGGCGACGCGCCCGACCTGGAGCGCGATTTCCTCGACGACATGAACACCGATTCCGCCCGAACCATCACGGCCCAGCTCGAACCCAGCCTGCGCGACGCCAAGCCGGAAGAGCGTTTCCAGTTCGAGCGCCACGGCTATTTCGTCGCCGACCGCGTTGACTCGAAGCCGGGCGCCCCCGTATTCAACCGGGCCGTCACGCTCAAGGATTCGTGGGGCAAGGCGAGCTAAGGCCATGGGAGGCGGATGGGGCTGCCCGCACGAGGTCAATGATCGTTGTCTCAAGATCAACAATCTGCCGTGCAACCCGGGCATGAAAGGCTGCGAACTGGCCGGCCGCTACCGCTTCGCCGACGAGAGCAAGAACACGCGCTACTGGGAGAAAAAAGGGCGTATTGACCAGCCGAAAGTCGCCCCCGCCCAGCCCGAAGCCGCCGAACAAGACAGCCAGCCGGACTGAGCCATGCCCCGTGACGTCGAACAACTCGGCCAGGTTTTCACGCCGCCCAATGTGGTGGCCTTCATGCTCGACCTGTGCACGAACAAGGGCCGGACGCTGGAACCATCGGCCGGCGACGGCGCTTTCTTCAACGAATTGAAGGTCCGCCAGGCCGACTGCGTCGGCATCGAGATCGACCCGCACGTCGCCCCCGAAGGCGCGCTGGTCCACGACTTTTTTGCCTACCCGCTCAGCGAGCAATTCGACAGCATCATCGGCAACCCGCCATATGTCCGTTTTCAGGATGTCACGGTCAACACGAAAAAACGCCTGAAATCGGAATTGTTCGATGCGCGCAGCAACCTTTTCCTGTTTTTCATCGAGAAGTGCATCCGCCACCTCAAGCCGGGCGGTGAGCTGGTCTTCATCGTGCCGCGCGAATTCATCAAGCTGACCGCCGCCCGCAAGCTCAATCGCTGGCTGTTCGACCAGGGCAGCATCACGCATTTCTACGAAACAGGCGACGTTCGCGTCTTCGACGGGGCCACGCCCAACTGCGCCATCTTCCGCTTCGAAAAAGGCCGCAAGGATAGACGCATGGCCGATGGTCGCCGCTTCGTCGAGGCCGATGGCCAGCTCATGTTCCTGCGCGACGACCACAGCGTGCGCTTCGCCGACGTGTTTGCCGTCAAGGTCGGCGCCGTCTCCGGGGCCGACCACATCTACACGCACCCCAAGGGCAACATGGAATTCGTCTTCTCGAAGACCGTGGAAACCGGCGAAACGCGCCGCATGCTGTATGGCATCAAGCATCCCCATCTCGACAAGCACAAGGACGAACTGCTCGCCCGCCGCGTCAAGACTTTCGACGAGCGCAACTGGTGGCAGTGGGGCCGCGCCTTCCCGGTCAGCGAGCTGCCGCGCATCTACGTCAATGGCCGCACCCGCAAGCCGGAACCTTTCTTCCTGCACGACTGCCATAGCTTCGACGGCGCCATCCTCGCCCTGTTCCCGAAGAACACGCGCATTGCCCGCCGCGACCTGATCGAATGCACGATGATGTTGAACAAGGAAGTCGATTGGCAGCAGCTTGGCTTCGTCTGCGACGGTCGCTTCCTGTTCACCCAGCGCAGCCTGCAGAATTGCCTGTTGCCGGAAAAATTCTCCCGTTATTTACCGTCTGCAAAGCACAAGGACGTCGCATGACCTTCATCAAGCAACTCGCCGCCGCCTGGCAAAAGAACAACTCGCTGCTCTGCGTCGGCCTCGACCCCGATCCGGCCAAGTTTCCCGCCCACCTCAAGGGCCGCGATGAAGCCATTTTCGAATTCTGCGCCGCCATCGTCGACGCCACGGCCGACCTCGTCTGCTCCTTCAAGCCGCAGATTGCCTACTTCGCCGCCCATCGCGCCGAGGACCAGCTCGAAGCGCTGATCGCCCACATTCACGAAAAGCATCCCGGCATTCCGGTCATCCTTGACTCCAAGCGCGGCGACATCGGCTCAACCGCCGAGCAATACGCCGTCGAAGCCTTCGAGCGCTACAAGGCCGATGCCGTCACGGTCAATCCGTACATGGGCCGCGATTCGGTCGATCCCTACCTGGCCTACCCGGACAAGGGCGTCATCCTGCTCTGCCGGACCTCCAACCCGGGCGGCTCCGACCTGCAATTCCTCGACGTCGGCGGTCCCGACACCCACGAGCGACTCTACGAGCGCGTCGCCCGACTGGCCTCGCACGAATGGAACACCAGCGGCCAGATCAGCCTCGTCGTCGGCGCCACCTTCCCGGCTGAAATCGCCCGCGTCCGAGCCATCGTCGGCGACGTGCCGTTGCTCGTCCCGGGCATCGGCGCCCAGGGCGGCGACATCGAAGCGACCGTCAAGGCCGGCCGCACGGCCAATGGCACCGGCTTGATGATCAACTCCTCGCGTGCCATTCTTTACGCCGGCAAGGACGAACATTTCGCCGCTGCCGCCCGCCAGGTCGCGCAGGAAACCCGCGACGCCATCAATCAATACCGCTAAGGAAAAACCGCCATGCGCATGGACGACTACCGCGAGAGCGACAACGTTGAAGACCGCCGTGACGGTGGTGGCGGCATCGGTCGCGGTGGCGTCGGCATTGGCGGCATCGTGCTGGCCCTGGTCGTCAGCTACTTCACCGGCATCAACCCGATGACCCTGCTCGGCTTCATCGAGCAAACCCCGCTTGCTCGCCAGGAAGCCCCGGTCGCCCACAAGCCGCCGGCCAACGACGAAACGGCGCGTTTCGTCTCGAAGGTCCTGGCGTCGACCGAAGACGTGTGGACTGATGCCTTCCGCCAGAATGGCAAGCAATACGAAGCCCCCCGCCTCGTCCTGTTCACCGGCGCCACGCCGACCGCCTGCGGCACCGGCCAGACCGCCATGGGCCCGTTCTACTGCCCGGGCGACCACAAGGTCTACATCGACCTGGCCTTCTACCGCGAGTTGAAGGACCGCTTCAAGGCCCCCGGCGAGTTCGCCCAGGCCTACGTCGTCGCCCACGAAGTCGGCCACCACGTGCAGAACCTGCTCGGCATCGCCGACAAGGTGCATCAGGCCCGCCAGCGCGCCGGCAAGGCCGAGAGCAACGCGCTGTCCGTCCGCATGGAATTGCAGGCCGATTGCTTGGCCGGCGTCTGGGGCAAGCGCACCGACACCATGAAAGGCGTCCTCGAACCGGGCGACCTTGAGGCCGCGCTGACCGCCGCCTCGGCCATCGGCGACGACCGCCTGCAGCAGCAGGCGCAAGGCCGCATCGTGCCGGAGAGCTTCACCCACGGCAGTTCGGCGCAGCGCGTCCGCTGGTTCAGGGCCGGCTTCGAAAGCGGCGACATGAACCAGTGCAACACCTTCAAGACCGACCGCCTGTAACCCGGGCGCCTGTTTGACCGAGACAACGCACGCCAACCCAGTCGCGCCACGCTGGCGCCGCTGGGTCCGCGAAGCGGCCATTTTTCTCGTCCTGTTTGCCGCCTTCCAGGCCTGGCAGCTGCGCAACACGCCGCACGGCCCGGCACCGCAACTTTCCGGACTACAGATCGATGGTCAGCTTTTCGACCTGACGGCCTGGCGCCAGCAGCATCCAGGCCAGGCACTATTGATCTACTTTTGGGCCGACTGGTGCGGCGTCTGCAAAGCCAATGCCGGCAACGTCAGCAGCATCAACGCCGACTGGCCGCTCGTCACCGTCGCCATGCAGTCCGGGCCCACGGAAAAAGTCGCCGAAACCTTGCGCCAACGAGGATATGCCTGGCCGACCATCGCTGACCCGGCTTCCGAAATTTTCGCGAAATACGGCTTCCAGGGCGTTCCGGCCTTCGTCATCGTCGCCCCCGACGGAAATATCAGCAGCACCTCCATCGGCTACACCAGTGAAATCGGGCTGCGCCTGCGTTTGTGGTGGGCCAGCCAGAGCCATTCATGAAAATCACCCGTCTTCTTTTCGCCCTGCTGCTGAGCTACGCCGCCAGCGCTGTCGCCCTGCCCAAACATTCGCCGGTTCCCGGCGGCATCGCCGTCATCGATCTCGGTCCGAGCAGCCAGACCACGCCGACCGCCCGCTGGGGCGAGCAGCCCATCGCCATCGTCCGCGACAACGGTCGCTGGTTCGCGCTGCTCGGCATTCCGCTCGACACCCTGCCCGGCGATTTCGAAATTAGCGTTTTTTCCGGGTTGACCGTGGAAACCCGGCAAATCAGCGTACATATCAGGAATTACCCGGAACAGCGTCTGACCATCAAGGACAAGCGCAAGGTCGAGCCCAACCCGGACGATCTGGCCAGAATCGAGCGCGAACAAAAAATCACCGAGGCGATCAAGCGCCAATTTTCCAGCGCGCCGCCAGCCACCGATTTTGCCCTGCCGGCCAGAGGCCCGCTCTCTTCCCGCTTCGGCCTGCGCCGCATATTCAACGGCCAGCCACGCAACCCACACGCCGGCCTCGATGTCGCCGTCGGCACCGGCTCGCCGGTCACCGCACCGGCTGACGGCATCGTCGCCAACGTTGGCGATTACTTCTTCAACGGCAACACCGTTTTCGTCGACCACGGCCAGGGGCTCATCACGGCCTACATGCACCTTTCACGTACCGATGTACGCGCCGGGCAGAAAGTAAAAAAGGGCGAGACGCTCGGCGCCGTTGGGGCCACCGGCCGCGTTACCGGCCCGCACCTGCACTGGGCGGTGATTCTCAACAACACCCCGGTCGATCCGGAACTGTTCCTCGCCCGGCCGTAAACAAAAACAGGCAGCCGAAGCCGCCTGCGCGCTGGCGAAGATCGCTTAAACCTTGGGCTTGGCCGGCGTACTCATCTGCTTTTCATCTTTCGCCTTGTCACCACAAGCCAGGGCAGAAACGCTGGTCAGTGCAAATGCTGCAGCGAGCAATGCAGAAATCAATTTGGTCATCGTGGGTTCCTTTCAAAAAATTGCAGGTGTTTGATCAATTTGGCTGGACATGGTTCATTACGCAACGTGCAAGAACAAACCATTCATCTCCACCCGGCCGCCCCGGCCAAACCATCTGAAGGCCTGCCCTGCAACGGCTGCGGCGTGTGCTGCGCGCTGGAAACCTGCCCGGCCGCCCGCCTCCGCTTCCTGCAACAAAAAGGGCCGTGCCCGGCGCTGCAGTGGTCCGCCGATGAAACACGCTACCACTGCGGGCTACTGGTCAATCCACGAACCTATCTCGGCATGCTTCCCACAAGTGCCGAAGCGCTTGTCCGGCGACTGCTCGCCCGCTGGATCGCGGCCGGCAAAGGCTGCGACTGCAACGCCGAAGTTCAAACCTGAATGACGGCTGCGGTCAACGCCACTTCCACCCGATATTGGGCATGCGAAAGCCTGGCCTGCACGCAGGCGCGGGTAGGTGCGCAGCCCTCCGGGACCCAGGCGTCCCACACGGCATTCATCGCATCGTAATCGGCCATATCGGCCAGATAGATCGTCGCCATCAGCAGGTGCGACTTGTCGCTACCGGCCTCTGCAAGCAGCGACTCTACGCTGGCCAGAAGGTTTTCGGTCTGTGCGGCAAGGTCGGCATCGAGGTTGCCAGGCACCTCGACGAGATAAACGGTGCCACCATGAACAACGCTGTTGGAATAGCGGCGAGTCGTGCCGTGACGTTGAATCGACATTTTAAATCCCGGAAAAAGTGAAGCCCATGCTGTTCAGGCACGGGCTTCGTTTACTGCGACCCCGGCTCTTTCGGCTGGGGCATTCGGCTATTCGCCGTTACGGAGTACTACACGGTAATCTCAAGAAAACTTCTATTGAATACGGCCATAGAATCTCCTGCAGCGTAGCGGGTACTGCCATTTCATGCCGGGCTTGCTACAAACCACAACACGAATCCAGCTTATCACTCCGGCAAAAAAAAGCTAGCGAGTTAACGCTTGAAAATCACATTCCCGCCGGAGGGCACTTTTGACACGGGAACGTAGCCGACAGCACCGGGCGTCGCCAGCACATAGGCCACAACCGCATCGACATCCGGCAACACCAGCGGCGGCGCGCCTTTGCCCACATAGCGACGAACCAGCCAATAGCCGGTGTACTGTTCTTCGCTCTGGCCCATGATCGCGGCCAGGAACCGCTCGCGCAGCGGGTGCCCTGCCGGGTAATTGACCGGTGTTGCCGTCTGCTCTCCAACTGAAACGACCCGGCCGGTATAAAGGCGCTGCAGCGTCGGCAGATCCGTCCGAGGAAGCCCGGCATAGCCGATGAAGACGAGCGCATCCTCAGCCAGAACCGCTACTGGCTGGCACAGGATCAGGATCAGGAAAAAAATACGGCGCATCAAGCCGCTCAAAAGGTGAAGTTGTAGGAAAAAGAAAAGACGTTGATATGCTTGTACGAACTGTCGCCACCAGAAGGCGCATCGACGAGACTGGAGGCAACCCCGGTGTTTGCCTGCGACCATTCAGCCTTGAGCAGGGCGCTTGATGTCAGCCGATAAGTCGTCCCCAACGCCACGGTCGACTGATCGTACGGCACGATGATATCAGCCATGAATTTCTGTGTAGCCCCATACGGGTTGCTGTTAATAACCTGATATTTCTCGAGAGCCGAATCCCTGGATTTTGCTTTGGCGTAATAGACATAGGGCGTCCAGGCACCGATCCGCTTCGAGAGCGAAAGGTAGGCGCCCCAACGATCCAACCCCTCACTTGAGCTGCCTACCTTGATCCAGGCATATTCGCCGATCATCCTGACTCCGGCGGGCAACAGAACACTTGCCCCGGCGGTGAACAGCGGAATGATGAGTTTTTCATCACCGCCACTGCCAAACGAATAGAACACCCCGTTGTAAACGATCGGTCGCCCTATTTTTGCGCCACCTCTCGACACTTCGACACGATGCGCCCCGGCCCGGAAAGTGTTATCCAGGCTGCGCGCCGTCAGGACCAGCCCCGTACTCTTGATGTCGTAGTCCAGGAACCAACTGCCTGGATAAGGATGAACCGGGCTCAATTCGCGCCCGTAATACCGCCAGGGCGTAGTCACCTTGCCACCATAGACCTCGGCGATCCAGTCCATGCTGTCGCCAAACCAGGTCTTGCTTACCCCCATGCCGACCAGATCGGTCAGCGGCGAGATCGAGTAGACCTCCTGCGGCAAGCGCGCGAAATCGAACGTGGCGCCAACGTCGTTATTTTCGGTGTTGAGCATCAATGGCAAGCGAATCTTGCCCACCCGAACGAGCCAGTCGTCACTCGGGCGCCATGACACGAAAGCCCAGGCCAGCGAGGCCTCAAGGTTTGAATCGGAATGGTCGGCAGCGCCAACTTTGCCTTGAACCGTAGCACTCCATTGTTGCGAAAAGCGGGCGTCAAGCTGAGCCCCCAGAATGCTGTCGCGCTTGAGCGTACCGTGGTTGTCGATAAAGCGCTGATATTTGTAAGCCTGATCCGACTGCGCAAAGCCAATCGTGCCAAAGCCCGACCAAGTCCAGTCGACAGCCTGTGCCGGCATTACCAAGGCGCTCAGAATGGACAACAGCGCAATATTCGGGAGTTTTCGAGACATATCAGCAACAGTTCATTTGGGGCATGACAACTTCACTCGTCGGCCAGTTTAATGGCAATTTCGGCGAAGGTAGCTTCCAGGGTGATGAAGGCATCGATCAGCAGCGGATCAAAATGCTTGGCGCGGCCTTCACGCAAGACATCTACAGCTTCTGCATGGTCAAAGGCACGCTTGTAGGGTCGGCGGGAGCGAAGCGCATCATAGACATCGGCTACCGCCATCAGTCTGGCCGGCAAGGGGATAGCTTCGCCGGCCAACTGGTCCGGATAACCACAGCCATCCCAGCGCTCGTGATGGCTGCGTGCGATCTGCGCGGCATACAACAGCATCAGGTTATCTTCACCCAGCTCATGCTGCGAGCGCAGCAACATCCCCTCGCCTTTGACCGAATGGGTCTTCATGATTTCGAACTCTTCGGGCGTATGCCGTCCCGGCTTGAGAAGGATATGGTCGGGAATGGCGATCTTGCCGATATCGTGCAGCGGCGCCGCCTTGGCGATCTGGTCGATATGCTCGGCAGTCAGAAATTCGCGGTCACGTTCCTGTTTGCTCAGATATTCGGCCAGCAGGCGAACGTAATCCTGAGTTCGGCGAATATGGTTACCCGTGCATTCGTCGCGGAACTCAGCCAGCGACACCATGACGCGAATCGAAGCCTCCTGGAGACGCAGGACTTCGTTGACCCGGCGTTCAACCTCACTTTGCAGCCAGGCGCTTTTGTCTTCGAGAAAAGTTTGCCAGGTCCGTATTTGCAGATGAGTCCGCACTCGTGCCAACACCACGGATGGCGCTATCGGCTTGCGAATGAAGTCGACCGCCCCCATGGCCAGCCCGTACTCCTCGTCGTCTGCTCCGGCCTTGGCGGTCAGGAAGATAACCGGGACGCCGGCCGTTACCGGATCGGCCTTCAGACGCTTGCAGACTTCGTAACCGTCCATATCCGGCATCATGATATCGAGAAGGATCAGGTCCGGTTGTGCGCTGGCCGCCAGTTCCAGCCCCTTGGCGCCGCCGTTGGCCAGCTTGACACGGTAGTGGGTACGCAGCAACTGGTTGAGCAGGCTGAGATTGGCTGGCGTGTCGTCGATCACCAATATCGTTGCACCATTTCTCATCATTGCCCGCCCCCACCTTGGTTGGCGCTGCTGAGAATGAGCAACGCCTGATCAAAATCCCATTGTCCTATAGCATGATCAATGAGCGCCACCTGCCGCGGCGAGTACAAACCGACCAAACGCCCCTTGTTCATGCGCCAGACCTCTTCGGCTTCACCATCCCCCTCACTGAGCTGTTCGCGCAACAGGGCAAGGACAACGTCGATCGGCCGCTCGTCCGCAGCGACAGTTGAACCCGGCGCATCGACTGGCATTCGGTCAATTCCGACCAGCAAGGGTTGTAACTGCGCATCGACCTCAGCTATTTCCCCGAAGGGCTCGACAACACCACCTTTAATGACATTTTCAAGATCATACAACGCGGATTGCAAACGGCCCATGGCGAATGTACCGGCCAGCCCCTTGAGCGAGTGGACCTGACGCTGCGCGGCATCAAGGTCGCCACTTGCCAAGGCCGCATCAAGCCTGTCGGACCAACCGTGGCAATCTTCGGCAAAACGGCGCAAGGTTCGAGCCAAAAATGGTAACCGGCCCTCAAAGCGGCGCAGAAGCACCGCCGATTCAATTTGCGGAATAGCCGCCAGGGTGGCGATAAAGGCCCGATCAGCCTCTCCTGGCTCGGCAGGAGGCAGGGCATTTCCGATCAAGCCACGCCAATAGGGTTGCACCATGGCCAGCAACTCTTCCGGCTCGAAAGGCTTGGCGATATAGCCATTGACCCCTTTTGCCAAGCCGTCTTTCATGCCCTGTCCGGCGACATGGGCGGTCATGGCAATGATGGGCAAGTCTTGGAAACGCTCCTCCTCGCGCAGACGGCGCGTTGCCTCCCGGCCATCCATGACCGGCATCTCAAGATCCATCAAGACCACCGCGTAGTGTTCCGGCCCCTCTGCTGACAACAGATCAAGAGCGACTCGCCCATTGGCCGCGATATCCACGCTCGCCCCCCATCCCCTGAGAATTTCCCCGGCCACCTGTTGATTGAGTTCATTGTCCTCGACCAGCAGTATGGACATCCCCTGCAGACAGCCCGGGTGAGGGATGAGATGCTCCAGCCTGGTCGCTGGCGCCAGCTCAACGCCAGAGCCAAATATACGGCGCAGAACGTTTGGCAACAGCGGCTTCTGGACCACGTCGGTCACCCCCTTGTGATCGACTTCCTGGCGCAACAAGGAAGCATCGGCCACCGAAACAACCAGGGTCCGCGCTGGCAGCAATACGCCTCTCGAGTTGAGTGCCTCTATCAGCTCGCCGCCTGACATGTCTGGCATCAGCCAGTCGAGCAGCAGCAAGTCGTAAGCCTCTCCGTCGTTGCTCGCTCTCGTCAGGCGAGCAAGGGCATCGAGCCCCCCCGGCGACTGATCCACCACTTCACACCCCATCGCGACCAGCATCGCAGCCATGCTTTCCCGTGCCGGCGGATAGTCGTCAACAACGAGTGCCCGCTGACAGTCGATTGGCGACTCGGCCTCGCCTGGCGCCTCAATCGACCGGTCGAGGGGAAGCTGCATGGCAAAATGAAACACCGAGCCACGTTCGAGCTCGCTTTCAACCTTGATTTCGCTGCCCATTGCAGCCAGCAGCCGCTTTGAAATCGCCAAACCCAGACCCGAGCCACCATAGCGTCTGGTCGTCGAACCATCCGCCTGGGAAAACTCCTGAAAGAGGCGGCCGATCTGCTCCGCCGTCATCCCGATACCGGTATCTTCGACGCGGCAGACAATGGTTGATGTCAGTTGGTCACTGTCCCGTTCGCTGACGACGAGGCGAACATGGCCGGTTTCCGTAAATTTGACCGCATTGGAGAGCAAATTGATCAAGACCTGCCCCAGGCGCAGCGGGTCCCCCATCAGATGATGCAGATTCCGCGTCGGCTGAAAATCGAGGAGCAATTCGATGTGCTTTCCCTCGGCCCGTTGCTGCACCATGAACAGCGCATTCTGGACGACCAGTTCCAGATCGAAGGGAACGGCCTCCAGCGCCACCTTGCCGGCCTCGATTTTTGAAAAATCGAGAACGTCGTTCAAGATCCCGAGCAAGGAACGGGCTGCAGTATGGATCTTGGAGACATAGTCATGCTGGCGCGGCGGCAAGCCCGACTTCAGGGCCAGATAGGCCATACCGATAATCGCATTCATCGGCGTCCGGATTTCATGGCTCATATTGGCCAGGAAAATCGATTTCGCCTCAGCCGCCACCTCGGCCCGTGCCCGCGCCTGGCGCAACGAACGCTGGACCAGCTCGCGTTGTGCGATATCGGCCTCGATGGCCGCCGCCATGCTGTCGATGGTCACGGCCAGCGCTTTTACTTCCTCGACTCCCTTGAGATCGCCGACACGCTCGCTGAACGATTTTTCGGCCAAAGCCGTCGCCGTCCGGTGCAAGGCAGTCAAGGGCGCCAGGAGATGCTTTTTCAGATAGTTGTAACAGATCACCATCACGACGCCGGCCGCCAGCAGCAGAAGCAAGGCCGCGATGATCCAGCGCAACAGATGCTCTCCGGCCCGCGCCAGATTTTTTGTCGTGCGTTCGTCGACCTGGCGAGTCAGTTCTTCGACCGCAATGGCCAGTTCGGCGCGCAGCTTCAGATAGCGGGCCTCATGCAGCAAGGCGTTGGCAAAATCACGCTGCGGCTCCGCCTCCGAGACGAATTCGCGTTTTACCGGATCGTACAAACCCTGTGTCGCGGCAAAAGCGATTTGCTCGACCTGCTTCATCTGGTCGCTGATCAGAAAAACCCGGCGGAGGATAGCCACCTCGCCCTGATCAAAACCAAGCAAGCTGGTCCGCTCGGCAAGGGCTACGCCGGGCCCGGAAGGCGGCGTCGTGTAGGCCAGCGTGCCACCGATGACCTGCTCCCAGAAGGTGTCCGGAACGGCATCCGGGGCGCGCTTCGTACCTTCGCGAATGGCCAGGATATCGTAGTAGTAGATGAGGTAGCGCGGGTTGGCCGTACTGACGTAGGAGCTGACCAGACGGCTGAGCAAATCGACCTCATGACGAACCGAACCCATGAGCGCCATGGAGTCCTGGCGATGCCTTGCCGCCACCTGGGAGTCTTCGTACGCCGACAGGGCGCCCAAGGTGGCACCGGCGATCAGGGTGAGCACCCCGGCGAGCGCGATCAATACGCTGAAAAAGGCTTTCCGCAGGTTCATTTAACCAAAACGCAACAAGGCATCACGATACCCCTTCAAAAAACCCGAAGCACAGGCAACGACGATTAGCCCTTGAACGCCCTCCCCACGTATATCTTTCCAGTTTGCATCATATTCCAGTTTGCATATATTTGGACATCTGGATTCCCAGTTGCGCAGCCTTCGATTGGCCAAAAACGGTCAATCGGTCAGAATAGCGACATTCGCCCCCACCCCTTAGGTCCATGGACAATCTGATCAAGGACACCGCCACGCTGGAGCTCTTCTGCTGGCTTGAACCCGGCGCCGAGCTGCCGGGCTGGGACATTCTCAAGGGCAGCCCTTTCGGTGGCACGCTGGCCGCGCCGGAAGGTGGCGCCCCGACGCCCGGCGATCAGTTGCTATCCGTCCAGAATTATTTTGCCGAATATCACCTGGAATATTTCCGGCAGCGGCGCTACAACCACTTTCCGAGCCGCTTGCACGCCCTGTTGCAATTTGCCACGCGCACCGATGCGACGACCTTCCGCCTCAAGCATCCGCAAAAGGTCTTCGGCAAGAACCTGGCCTGCTCACGGACCAAGGGCGCCTACATCTGCTCCTTCCACGATGCGAGCTGGCTGGATTACTTGCGCCTGCCGCACAGCCTGTCGCTCAGCGCCCTCGACGACGTGGCCGAACATTACTGGTCGGGCCGCACGGTGGAAGAGATCGGACTGACCTTCATGAATGAACCATGGCAGGAACCTCCGGTCATCGAAGCACTCTACCAAGGCGCTCTCGAACCGGTCTGGGGCCATGAACAATCCGGCTGGCTGCCCGGTTTTCGATAGGGAACACCATGCGTCGCATTGCCATCATCCTTGCTGTCATCGTTGTCATCGGCCTTGGCCTGTACGCTGCCACCCGGCCGAAGCCGCTGCCCGTCGTACTCAAGGAGGTGGCCGAAGGCAAGGTCGAGGCCACGCTGGCCAACACCCGCGCCGGCACGGTCGAGGCCTGCCTGCGCACCAAGCTGTCGACCATTGTCGGCGGACGGATTGAAGTGCTCAACGTCAAGGAAGGCGACAAGGTCAAAAAAGGCCAGTTGTTGCTCAAGCTCTGGAACGACGACCAGCAGGCCAACGCGGCGCTGGCCCAGACGCAGATCACCCTGAGCGCCAAACGCAGCGAAGAGGCCTGCATTGCTGCGGTCAACGCCGAAAAAGAGGCAAAACGGCAATCCGACCTGCGTGCGAAGGGCTTCGTTTCGACCAGCAAGGAAGAAGCGGCGCGAACCGATGCCGAAGTCCGCCGCGCCAGTTGCAACACGGCCAAGGCCGACATCGTGCAGGCCGAAGCCAAGCTCAAGGCGACCCGCGTCGAGCAGGGCCGCGTCGCGCTCTACGCCCCGTTCGACGGCACGGTCGCCAAGATCGTCGGCGAACTCGGCGAATACTCGACCCCCTCGCCCCCCGGCGTGCCGACGCCGCCGGCCATCGACCTGATCGACGACTCGTGTCTCTACGTCAAGGCGCCGATGGACGAGGTTGACGCCCCGAAGATCCAGATCGGCCAGCCGGTGCGCATCACGCTCGACGCGCTGCCCGGCAAGGTGCTTCCCGGCAAGGTGCGGCGCGTCGCGCCCTATGTTTCCGCCGTCGAAAAGCAGGCGCGCACTGTCGACATCGAGGTCGACTTCGAGAAACCGGCCGAGGCGGGCAAGCTGCTCGTCGGCTACAGCGCCGATGTCGAGATCGTCCTCGCCGGCCGCGAAAAGGTGCTGCGCATCCCGACCGCTGCCATCCAGGAGGGCGGCAAGGTGCTGCTCTTCAACGCCGACAGCGGCAAGCTCGAAGAACGGCTGATCAAGGCCGGGCTGGCCAACTGGGAATACACCGAGGTGGTGGAAGGCCTGAGCGCCGGCGAGCGGATCGTCACCTCGCTCGACAAGGAAGGCGTCAAGGCCGGCGCCAAGGTGACGCCGGACGAGAAGCCCCTGGCCAAGGCAAAGTAGGCGCATGGCGCTGATCGAACTTTCTGGCATCGAACGTCGCTTCCTGCTCGGCGACACCACGGTCCACGCGCTGGCCGAGCTTAACCTGCAAATCGAGGCCGGGGAATACGTCGCCGTGATGGGCCCGTCCGGCTCCGGCAAATCGACGCTGCTCAACCTGCTCGGCCTGCTCGACCGGCCCAACGAAGGCACCTATCGGCTCGAAGGCCGCGACGTGACGACGCTGTCGCCCGACGAACAAGCCACCGTGCGCAGCACGCGCATCGGCTTCGTCTTCCAGAGCTTCCACCTCGTGCCACGCCTGACGGCCGCCGAAAACATCGCCCTGCCCATGACGCTGGCCGGCATTCCGCTGGCCGAGCGCAACAAGCGCGTGGCCCAGGCGCTCAAGGATTTCGGCCTCGACCAGCGTGCCGACCACAAGCCGGACCAGCTTTCCGGCGGCCAACGCCAGCGCGTCGCCATCGCCCGCGCCACCATCATGCAGCCGGCGCTGATTCTGGCCGACGAGCCGACCGGCAACCTCGACCGCCATACCGGCGACGAGGTGGTCAATCTGCTCGAAGCGCTCAATGCCACGGGCGTCACGCTGATCGTCGTCACCCACGACCAGGGCATGGGCGCCCGCGCCCGGCGCCAGCTGGTGATGGAGGACGGTCGCCTGAAGTCGGATTCGGCCGCCGCCGACATTTCGAATTTGGGCAAAATTTCCGGTTGACCGTGGAAACCTCACTTTCCCGTCGCCCATGCGCCTGACCGACACCCTGCGCTTCGCCCGCGACGCCGCCACGGGCTACCCGATGCGCACGACGCTGTCGGTGCTCGCCATGTCGATCGGCGTTGCCGCCGTCGTCATCCTCACCGCGCTCGGCGACGGCGCCCGACGTTACGTCGTCGGCCAGTTCTCCTCGCTCGGCACCAACCTCGTCATCGTGCTGCCCGGCCGCTCCGGCACCGGCGGCTTCAATCCGGCCAATGCCATCACGACCACGCCACGCGACCTGACCATCGACGATGCCGGCAGCCTGCGTCGCCTGCCTGGTACCCGGCGCGTCGCCCCGCTCGCCGTCGGCACCTCGGAAATCAACTACGGCGGCAAGCTGCGCGAAGTCATGGTCGCCGGCTCAACCGCCGAGTTCATCCCGATCCGCAATTTCGAGATCGCCCAGGGCCTGGGCCTGCCGGAGGAAGACTGGAATCGCGGCTCCTCAGTCGCCGTCATCGGCGCCAAGATCCGCGAGGAAATGTTCGGCGCCAACCCGGCCATCGGCCAAATCGTCCGCGTTGGCGACCGCCGATTGCGCGTTGTCGGCGTACTCAAATCGACCGGCCAAGGCCTCGGCATGAACACCGACGAGCTGGTCATCGTCCCCGTTTCCCTGGCCCTGGCCATGTTCAATTCGAACACCCTGTTCCGCATCATGATCGAGGCCAACAGCCGCGACGCCATCCCGAGCACCAAGGAACAGGTAATGGAAACGCTCAAGCAGCGCCACCGCGGCGAGGAGGACGTCACCGTCATCACGCAAGACGCCGTGCTGGCCACCTTCGACAAGCTGCTCGGCGCGCTGACCCTGGCCGTCGCCGGCATCGCCGCGATCAGCCTGGCCGTCGCCGGCATCCTGGTCATGAACGTCATGCTCGTCGCCGTCACCCAGCGCACCGGTGAAATCGGCCTCCTGAAGGCGCTCGGCGCCACGGCACGCACCATCCGTTTCGCCTTCCTGGCCGAAGCGGCCATGCTCTCCGCTGTCGGCGCGCTGGTCGGTTACCTGCTCGGCCAGCTCGGCGCCTTCGCGCTGCGCCAGTTCTTCCCGGTCTTTCCGGCCTATCCGCCCGACTGGGCGGTCATCGCCGGCCTCAGCACGGCACTGGCCACCGGCCTCATCTTCGGCGTCATGCCCGCCCGCCGCGCCGCCCGGCTCGACCCGGTACAGGCCTTGATGAAACACTAGCCATGCTGACTGCCGACGCCCTCCAGCTCGCCATCCGCGCCATCACGGCCCAGCGCCTGCGTAGCTTCCTGACCCTGCTCGGCATCGCCGTCGGCATCGCGGCGGTGATCCTGCTCACCTCGATCGGCGAAGGCATCCATCGCTTCGTGCTCGGCGAATTCACGCAATTCGGCACCAACGTCATCACCATCGCACCGGGCAAAACCAAGACCGGCGGCTCGCCTTCCGGCTTTCCATCAAGTGCCCGGCCACTGTCGCTCGACGACGCCAAATCGCTCGAACGCCTGCCGCACGTCGTCGCCGTCACCCCCAACGTGCGCGGCAATGCCGAAGTCGAGGGCAACGGCCGAACCCGGCGCACCCTGATCTACGGCGTGAATGCCAAATTGCCGCAAATTTTCCGGTCGACCGTGCAAAGCGGCCAGTTCCTGCCGGCCGACGATGAAATGAGTGCCCGCGCCTTTGTCGTCCTCGGTTCAAAAGTCAAAAGCGAGCTGTTCGGCAGCGAGAACCCGCTCGGCCAGCGCCTGCGCATCGGCGGCCTGCATTTCCGGGTGATCGGCGTCATGGCGCCGAAGGGCCAGTTCCTCGGCATCGACCTCGACGACACCGCCTTCATTCCGGCTGCCCGCGGCCAGGAGCTGTTCAACCGCGAAGGCGTCGATGAAATCAACATCGCCGCCGAGGAAGGCGTCCCCTCGGCGCTCGTCGCGGCGCGCCTGAAAACCCACCTGATCGACCGGCACGGCCACGAGGATTTCACCATCGTGACCCAGGAAGAAATGCTGAAAACGCTGTCCAACATCCTCAACGTGCTAACCATGGCCGTCGGCGCGCTCGGCGGCATTTCGCTGCTCGTCGGCGGCGTCGGCATCGTCACCATCATGACCATCGCCGTCACCGAACGGACCAGCGAAATCGGCCTGCTCGTCGCCCTCGGCGCGCCGCGGCGGACCATCCTTGCGCTCTTCCTCGGAGAGGCCGTTGCCCTCTCGGCGCTCGGCGGGCTGTTCGGGCTCATCCTCGGCTTCGGCCTCGCTCAGTTGATTCACTTTGCCCTGCCGGCCTTGCCGGTTCACACACCAATCAGCTTCGTCCTGCTCGCTGAAGGCATCGCCATCGCCATCGGCCTCGCCGCCGGCGTCCTGCCCGCCCGTAACGCGGCGCGGCTCGATCCGGTCGAAGCCCTGCGCACCGAGTAAACAACCATACGCTAACGTATGTTAGAGTCCCGTTTTCATCTTCAAAACCGCACAAGGAGCCCAGCCATGACGTATTACATCGACCAGCTCGAACCCGGCATGTCCGCCAGCACATCCAAGACCGTTACCGAAGCCGACATCATCCTGTTCGCCGGCATCTCGACCGACGTCAACCCGGCCCACCTCGACGAGGAATACTGCAAGGGCACGATGTTCGGCACCCGCATTGCCCACGGCATGCTGTCGGCCGGCTTCATCTCCGCCACCCTGGCCAACAAGCTGCCCGGCCCCGGCACCATCTACCTGTCGCAAACCCTGAAGTTCAAGGCTCCGGTCAAGCCGGGCGACACCGTGACCGCCACCGTCACCGTGCGCGAAGTGAACACCGCCAAAAATCGCGTGATTCTCGACACCGTGTGCACCGTGGGCGGCAAGCCCGTCATCGAAGGCGAATGCCTGATGATGCCGCCGGTCCGCCCCGCCGCCTGATCACGCTGAACTGCATAAAAAACGCCGGCCCGGTTAAAAACCGGCCGGCGTTTTTGCTGGCTTGACCGCTTCCACGGTCAACCGGAAAAAAGGGCCAAAATCAAAAAGCCTCGTCAGCCCGCAGAAACCGCCACTGACCGATTTCCAGCTCACCGAGCTTGATGCGCCCGATGCGCACCCGTTTCAACCCGATGACGCGCAAACCGACCAGTTCGCACATCCGGCGAATCTGGCGCTTCTTGCCTTCCTTCAGGATGAAATGCAGCTGGTCCTCGTTGAGCTGCTTGACCCGCGCCGGCTTGAGCGCCTGACCGTCGAGCTCCAGCCCGTGGTTGAGCAGCTTGAGTCCGCCCTTGATCATCTCGCCCGACACGCGCACCAGGTACTCCTTCTCAACCTGGCTGTCGTCGCCGATCAGCTTCTTGGCCACGCGGCCATCCTGCGTCAGCACCAGCAAGCCGGTCGAATCGATATCCAGCCGCCCGGACGGCGCCAGACTGCGCAGCATCCACGGCTTGAACTCCGGATCGCCCGACTGCTTCAACTGGTTATCCGCCGTGATCAGCGTGATCGCCGGCGTAAAGCCCGGCTCCGGCTGGCCGGAAACATAGCCGACCGGCTTGTTGAGGAGCACCGTGACCTGCTTGGCCTGATCGAACTTGGCCTCTTTCGAAATAGCCACGTCGGCATTCGGATCGATGCGCGTGCCCAGCTCGCTGATCCGCTCGCCATCGACGAACACCCAGCCGCGCTCGATCCACAAATCCGCCTCACGCCGCGAACACAGGCCGCGCTCCGACATCACCTTGGACAGCCGCACGCCTTCCGGCGGCGGGCCATCGCGCACGACCGGCGGCTTCGCTGCCGGAGCCGGCCTGGCGTTCCGTTCCGGACGATCCGCCTTGACGCTCCACTCGGCAGGCGTAGCCGGCGCAAGCGGCGCCGCCTTCAATGCCGCCGGCTTCCTGAGCGAAGAGCCGCCACGCAGCGGCTTCTTGCCCGGCTCGCGCGGCACGGAACGACGAACGCCCAGCGTCCCCGTCGGATCGACCGTCTTTTCCTCGGCCACCGGCGCATCGACTGCCGGCGCTGACCGCTTGGCCTTGGCTGGGGCCGCCTCGGCCGATTTCATTTTTGGCCGATTTTCCCGGTTGACCGTGGAAACAGGCTTCCGCTCAGCCTCGGGCGTAGCTGTTGGCTCAGCCGCCTCCGGCTGCCGCCACTTCGCCCACGGATCGTCAGAACCGCTCATTGGATGCCGAGGAGTTCAACCTCGAAAACCAGCGTTGCATTCGGCGGAATCACGCCACCGGCGCCGCGTGCGCCATAACCCAGATGCGGCGGAATGGTCAGCTTGCGCGTGCCACCGATCTTCATGCCCTGAACGCCTTCGTCCCAGCCGCCGATAACCTGACGCTGCCCCAGGCCAAACTCGAACGGATCGTTACGATCCTTGCTCGAATCGAACTTGCTGCCATTGGTCAGCCAACCCGTGTAGTGCACGGTGACGTACTGTCCGGCCTTGGCCTCGGCGCCATCGCCGACAACGGTATCTTCATAGACCAGCCCGGAGGCGGTAGTGATTTCAGCCATGAGAAGCTCCTTTTTTCGAAGACCGAAAGTTTACCACAGCGACCCGACAAGGCTTTGACTTCTCAGAGAATTTCCGTATAATGCGCGGTTCTTTGTAGCACCCTTTAGATTTATTTTCGGAGTCCAACCCATGTATGCGGTCATAAAAACCGGCGGTAAGCAGTATCGCGTTACCAATGGTCTAAAACTTAAAGTAGAACAGATACCGGCAGACGTTGGCGCAGAAGTTACTCTCGACCAGGTCCTCATGGCAGGCGAAGGCGAGTCGGTAAAGATCGGCGCTCCCTTCCTTGCTGGCGCCACCGTCAAAGCCACCGTGATTTCCCACGGCCGCCACGACAAGGTCAAGATCTTCAAGATGCGTCGTCGTAAGCACTACCAGAAGCATCAAGGCCATCGTCAGAACTACACCGAATTGCGCATCGACGCGATCGCGGCCTAAGTTCAAGGAGCTAATAAATGGCACACAAGAAAGCAGGCGGTAGTTCACGTAACGGCCGCGACTCACAAGCCCAACGACTGGGCGTCAAGCGCTACGGCGGTCAATTCATCCTGGCCGGCAACATCATCGTTCGCCAGCGCGGCACCGAATTCCACCCGGGCGACAACGTCGGCTGCGGCAAGGATCACACCCTGTTCGCACTGAAGGACGGCGTGGTTCAGTTCTCCGTCAAGGGCCTGAAGAAGCGCCGCGTGGTCACCATCGTTCCGGCTGCCGAGTAAATCGGACTAGCGGAAGCAAAAGCCCCGTCCGCTGGATGGGGCTTTTTAGTTTATAGAGGCGGAAAAAATGAAGTTCATCGACGAAGCAAAGATCTACGTAAAAGCCGGTGACGGCGGCAATGGCGCCGCAACTTTCCGCCGCGAAAAATACATCCCGATGGGCGGCCCGAACGGCGGCGACGGTGGCCGTGGCGGCAGCATCTACGTGGTTGCCGACTGCAATATCAACACCCTGGTCGACTACCGCTACACCCGCAAATTCATCGGCAAGCGCGGTGAAAACGGCGGCGGCGCCGACTGCTACGGCGCCGGCGGCGACGACATCATCCTGCGCATGCCCGTCGGCACGGTCATTTCCGACCTCAACACCGGCGAAATCCTGGCCGACCTCGATGTTAACGAGAAGAAAGTCCTGATCGCCAAGGGCGGCAAGGGCGGCCTCGGCAACATCCACTTCAAGTCCTCGGTCAACCGTGCCCCGCGCCAGAAAACCAACGGTGAGCAAGGGGAAGAACACGAACTGACGCTGGAGTTGCGCGTCCTCGCCGACGTCGGCCTGCTCGGCCTGCCCAACGCCGGCAAGAGCACGCTGATCCGCGCCGTCTCCTCGGCTCGCCCGAAAGTCGCCGACTACCCATTCACCACGCTGCACCCGAACCTCGGCGTCGTTCGCGTCGGCGCCGAAAAGAGCTTCGTCATGGCCGATGTACCGGGCCTCATCGAAGGTGCCGCCGATGGCGCCGGCCTTGGCATCCGCTTCCTCAAACACCTGCAGCGCACGCGCATCCTGCTCCACCTCGTCGACATCGCCCCCATCGACCCGGATGCCGACCCCGTGCGTGACGCCAAAGCCATCGTCGGCGAACTCATCAAGCACGACCCCGAGCTCGCCGACAAGCCGCGCTGGCTAGTCCTCAACAAGCTCGACCTGATCCCTGAAGAAAACCGCGAAAAAACTGTCAAGGACTTCCTGAAGGCCTACAAGAAGGCAACCAAGTACGACGGCCCGGTTTTCCCCATCACCGCCATCAGCGGCGACGGCACCAAGCCACTGATCTACGCCATCCAGGAAGCCCTTGAGCAAATGGCCCGCCCGGAAATTCCTGACGAAGACGAAGATACCGAAGACGACAGCACGGAAGAATGATGAGCAAGACCCGCCTCGCCAACGCCAAACGCCTCGTCGTCAAAGTCGGCTCAGCGCTCGTCACCAATAACGGCGCCGGCCTCGACCTGGCCGCCATCGAAGACTGGGCCCGCCAGATCGCCACGCTGCGCGAGGCTGGCCGCGAGATCGTCCTTGTCTCGTCCGGCGCGGTCGCCTGCGGCGTACAACGCCTGGGCTGGGGCCGCCGCCCGAAAACCGTGCATGAAAAACAGGCCGCCGCCGCCGTCGGGCAAGCCGGGCTGGTCGAAGCCTACGAAGCCGCCTTCTGCAAGCATGGCCTGCACACCGCACAGATCCTGCTCACCCACGACGATTTGGCGGATCGCAAACGCTACCTCAACGCCCGCTCGACGCTCACCACGCTACTCGAACTCGGCGTCGTCCCGATCATCAACGAGAACGACACCGTCGTCACCGACGAAATCAAGTTCGGCGACAACGACACGCTGGGCGCGCTGGTCGCCAACCTGATCGAAGCCGACGCGCTGATCATCCTGACCGACCAGATCGGCCTATTCACCGCCGACCCACGCAAGGACCCGAGCGCCACCCTGATCAGCGAAGCCACGGCCGGCGACGAGTCGCTCGAAGCCATGGCCGGCGGTGCCGGCACCCGCATCGGCACCGGCGGCATGATCACCAAGGTTATTGCTGCAAAACGCGCCGCCAGGAGTGGAGCTCACACCGCCATCGCCAGCGGCCGCGAGATCGATCCAATCATCCGCCTAGCCGCCGGGGAACCAGTCGGCACCCTGCTCGTCTCGCAAACCCAGCCGCTCGCCGCCCGTAAGCAATGGCTGGCCGACCACCTGCAACTCGCCGGGCGCCTGCTATTGGACGACGGCGCAGTCAACGCCCTGAAAGCCGGAAAAAGCCTGTTGCCAATCGGCGTCATTACCGCCGAAGGCGAATTCGAACGCGGCTCGGCAGTTGCCTGCATCAGCCCGGAAGGCCACGAAGTAGCGCGTGGACTTTGCAACTACGGCAGCGGCGAAGCACGACTCATCACACACAAATCAACCGCCGAGATAGAAACCATTCTCGGATATGTCGACGAACCGGAATTCATTCACCGCGACAACCTGATCCTGCTTGGCTGACCCCCACCCCGACGCTCATTGGCTTGGGAGCAGACGCAAAAAAGGCGCCGCAAGGCGCCTTTTTTTATTCGAGCAACGTTTGCTCAGAACTTGTAGGTCAAGCCAACGCCAGTCGTAATCGGGTTGAGGCCCAGAGCACCAACCTTAGTACCGCTAGCCTTGAGGACAACGTCCGTTTCCATCTGGATGTACTTGACGTCGAAGTTCAGGCCCAAGCTCTTGGTGAACATGTAGTCGAAACCAATCTGGCCAACCATGCCAACGCTCGAGTTCTCAACGGTAGCCTGTCCTGCTGCCCCGGCGATGATGTTGTCGCGACTGGAGAACAAGGTGTAGTTCACGCCCAGACCAACGTAAGGCTTGAAGGCACCGAAGTCGGTGAAGTGGTATTGCAGGACCAGAGACGGCGGCAGGGCCTTGATCTTGCCAATATAGGTATTATCCAATTGAATGTTGACGGTCTGCGGATAGGTCAGGACCAGTTCGGCCGCAATGTTCTTGGTAAAGAACCAGCTAAAATCAACTTCAGGGATCAGGCGATCATTAGCGCTGATTTCGTGGCCACCAAGAGCGACAGCTGTGTCACCAAGACCTTGATTCTGGCTATTATCAAAAGTGACATACACAGCACGGGCACGGACCATCAGGCCGGTATCGTCAGCTTGAGCAACAACCGGAGCAGCGATGATGCCGGCGGCAATCATGGCGGCAGCAATGAACTTATTAGACATAGACACTCCCTATCAGCGGTATAAAAAAGGGCATGGTACCGACTAAGTGACTATGCATTTTGACCTAAGTCAATAACCACTCCATTTAAATGGATTTGCTGACTTTTTGAGCTTTATTGTTGTAACAACGCAAAAAAAACGGGAGCCAAAGCTCCCGTTTTGTTTCCAACTGGAATAAACCAGATTAGAAGGAGTGACGCAGACCAGCGGCGATAACGTTGGACGAGCCGCCAGCTTGGCCCGTGCCGGCCGCGCCGGTAGAAGGAGACGCAACAGCGGTGCCGTAGTTGTAGGCGATACCCGTACCGGCGTTATCAAGGTAGCTGTAGCCTGCATAAACCGTCGTACGCTTGGACAGGTCATGCGTGTATGCAACAGAGATACCCTTGCCGCTGTTATCGGCGAGGTGACCGCCAGTACCAGCATTAGCACCGGTGCTGTAGATACCGCTCTTGTAGTTGCTCTGAGCGAACTGAACGTGAACCTTACCCTTGGCGGAAACCGGAACTTGAGCACCGATAGAATAAACGGAGTCAAACTTTGCCGTATCACCGGTAGCGGTCGAGGCGTTGTTCTTGGTAGTCTGGTAAGCGCCGGTGAACTTGGCAAAGCCGAAGTCATAGCTAGCACCCAGAGCCAGATCGGTGCGCTCGGTCAATTCATACGTAGAGGCACCCAGAGCTGCCTGGCCACCACCTTGCAGCTTCTCACCGACAAAACCGATAGACAGCGGGCCGTTGTCGTAGTAAACGCCAACCAGCGTGGCGCTCAGGTTGCCAGCCGTGGCAGTAGTTGGCTGCTCAACAGCGAAAGCATGGTTGAGATTAACAGTCACACCACCGAAAGACGGCGAAACGTAAGCGATGGCGTTTTCAGCACGCGCATCGTTCTGCAGGTTGATGCGGAAATTCGGCACGGTCAGCTTGTTGTGAGCATCGAAGGCAGTCGCAGCCAGCGTGATGTACTTGCCTTGCCAATCAAAGGCGGTGGTCTGCAGACGACCAGCAATAACAGTACCGAAACCGCCGGTCAGGCCGACGAATTGCTGACGAGCCGGGCCGGAAGCGTTGGCACCGGTGGTAACGAAGGAGCTACCAATAGTGGCGTTCTTGTCCAGATCCAGGCGATATTCCAGGGTGAACAGAGCCTTCAGGCCATTGCCCAAGTCCTCAACGCCCTTGAAACCGATACGGGAGGTGGACAGGCCACCAGAGATAACGGCGGTCTGGGTCAGATTGCCATTGGAGCGGGTTTGAGCAACGCCAACGTCAGCGATACCGTAGATGGTGACATTGGTTTGGGCGAAAGCGGCGGTAGAAGCCAGACCAGCGATGGCCAGAGCAATAATCTTCTTTTGCATCAGAAAATCTCCTTAGTGGTTAGTTTTTAATCCAGCAGTAAAACCGAATTAAGCTTTACCTCTCGGATCGAGAAGTTGGCATCGATTGTCGCAAAGAGCGAAACGCCCTAGCAACCGGTGATTAGCAAGATTGGGCGGCTAAGACGGCTTATGTTGTTTTGGCGCAACAGAATCAAGCAAATAGCCTTGCCAGTTCTGGGCCGGGCTCCGACGCTCGCATGAAGGCTTCGCCGACGAGGAAGGCCTGAACATTGTTTTTGCGCATGAGGGCAACATCCTCCGGCTCGAGAATACCGCTTTCGGTGACGACGATTTTGTCGCCCGGAATGCGTGCGAGCAGGCCGAGGGTGGTTTGCAGCGTAACGTCGAAGGTGCGCAGGTTGCGGTTGTTGATGCCGAGCAACGGAGTTTTGAGCTGCAGGGCATCGTCGAGTTCTTCGCCGTTATGCACTTCGACGAGAACGGCCATGCCATAGGCGTGGGCTTGCGCTTCGAGGGCCTGCAATTCAGTCAGCGTCAGCGCGGCGGCGATGAGCAAGATGGCGTCGGCGCCCATGGCGCGGGCTTCGGCGACCTGGTAGGCGTCGACCATGAAGTCCTTGCGCAGCACAGGAAGCTTGCAGGCGGCGCGAGCGGCTTGCAGGTATTCCGGGCAGCCCTGGAAGTATTGGCGATCGGTCAGCACGGACAGGCAGGCGGCGCCGTGCTGTTCGTAGCTGCGTGCGATATCTGCCGGATGAAAATCCGGGCGTATGACACCTTTGGACGGGCTGGCCTTTTTGATTTCGGCGATTATTCCCGGTTGACCGTGGGAGATCTTGCTGCGAATGGCGCCGACGAAATCGCGCGGCGCGGGCTGGGCGGCAGCTTCTGCCTCAACGACGGCAAGTGGTTTGACGGCCAGTGCAGCGGCGATTTCTTCGCGTTTGGTGGCGATGATCTTGTTGAGAATGTCGGACATTTATTTGACGGCCAAACGTTGCGTGCATTGGACAAACTCTTCCAGCTTGGCGCGCGCCGCACCGCTGGCGATAGCTTCGCGCGCCTTGACGATGCCGTCGCCAATGCTGTCGGCGACATTGGCAACATAGAGCGCGGCACCGGCGTTGAGGCAGACGATTTCGCGGGCCGGACCAGGCTCGTTGCCGAGCACGCCGAGCAGCTTCGCCTTGGACTCTTCGGCGCTGCCGACACGGAGATTGCGTAGCGACTGCATTTGCAGGCCGTAGTCTTCCGGGTGGATTTCGTATTCGCGAATTTCACCGTCGCGCAGCTCGCCCACCATCGTGGCGGCGCCGAGCGAGATCTCATCAAGGCAATCCTTGCCGTGCACGACCAGGACGCGCTCGGCCCCCAGGCGCTCCATAACGCGGACCAGGATGCCGACGAGGTCGGGGTGAAATACGCCCATCAGCGTATTCGGAGCCGCAGCCGGGTTGGTCAGCGGACCGAGGATATTGAACAGTGTGCGCACGCCCATTTCGCGACGGACCGGCGCGACGTGTTTCATGGCGCTGTGGTGGTTCGGCGCGAACATGAAGCCGAAGCCGGTTGCCTCGATGCAGGCGGCAACCTGCTCAGCCGACAACATGATGTTGGCGCCCAGCGCCTCGAGCACGTCGGCCGCGCCGGAACTGGACGAAACGCTGCGTCCACCATGTTTGGCCACCTTGCCGCCGGCCGCAGCAACAACAAAGGCCGCGGTCGACGAGATGTTGAAGGTGTGTGCGGCATCGCCGCCGGTGCCGACGATGTCGACGAAATGCTTGTCGTAGGGCACCTTGACCGGCGTCGCCAGCTCACGCATGACGCTGGCGGCGGCAGCGATTTCGCCGATGGTTTCCTTCTTGACGCGCAGGCCGGTGATGATGGCGGCGATCATGACCGGCGATACTTCACCGCTCATGATCTGGCGCATCAGGGAGACCATTTCGTCATGAAAAATTTCGCGGTGTTCGATGACACGCTGGAGGGCGGCTTGCGGGGTCATTGCTTGAATTCGTCCAGAAAGTTCTTGAGCAGGTCGTGACCGCGTTCGGTCAGGATGGATTCGGGGTGGAACTGGACGCCTTCGACGGCCAGCGTTTTGTGGCGAACGCCCATGATCTCGCCATCGTCGGTCCAGGCGGTGATATCGAGGCAATCGGGCAGCGATTCGCGCTCGATGGCTAACGAGTGATAGCGAGTACAGGTTAGAGGGTTGGGCAGCCCCTTGAAGACGCCCATGTCCTTGTGGTGCACCGGCGACACCTTGCCATGCATCAACTGCTTGGCGTGCACGATCTTGCCACCAAAGGCTTCGCCGATCGACTGATGGCCGAGACAGACGCCGAGCAAGGGGATCTTGCCGGAGAACTCGCGGATCGCCGCGAGCGAAATACCAGCCTGAGCCGGGGCGCAAGGTCCGGGGGAAATCACCAGGTACTCGGGCTTGAGACGGGCGATTTCGTCGACCGTGATGGCATCGTTGCGGTACACCTTGACGTCCTGCCCCAGCTCGCCAAAGTACTGGACAATGTTGTAGGTGAAGCTGTCGTAATTATCGATCATCAGCAGCATATATTTTTCCAACCAATTGATTTATTTCATCAAGCCATCAACAGCAAGTTGCAAATCGGCACCGCACGCCCCGATTTGCCCCCCCCTGAATTTGCACGGCGAGACGCCATCCTGCATAAAGCGATAATTGCCGCCATCGAAACGAGTCAGGTTTGCCAAAGAAAAAATTTGCTGCATCAGATGATTTTAACCCGCGCTCCGTGCCTCTTGGCCCACATAAATGTGGTCGGTGGAAAGTTCGTCCAGCCAGCGCTTATACATCAAGAGGTACGCAGCTTCGATGTGGCGGGCAAACAAACAGGCGTCGAACAAGGGTGTTGTGAGGCGGTTGCGGGCAAGTTTTTCCCTGATCAACTGGAGGCGCTCTGGAGCATTTGCCAGCTCGACGGCTATTTTTTCGTAATCCCGCGGTGAGTCCGTGACAAGCTCGGGTAGACCGATCGCGTTGAGAAGACTGGCCGCCACGCGGGCTGCGAAGGACTGCCCACAACATGTGAGCACAGGCAAGCCAGCCCAGAGCGCATCGCTTGCCGTTGTGTGGGCGTTGTACGGCAAGGTATCCAGGAACAAATCCGCGTTGCGTATGCGCGACAAGTGTTCAGCCAAAGGCAAACGCCGGGCAAAAACCAGCCGCTCGGCATCCACGCCATGCCCGGCTGCTTCCTTGCGAAGATTGGCGACCACATCCGAATTGGCTTCGAAAAGCCACAACACCGCCCCCTGAACCTGCTTAAGGATGCGCATCCAGGCAGCAAAAACCGACGGCGTAATCTTGTAGTTGTTATTGAAACAGGCGAACACGAAACCCCTATCAGGCAAGCCTAGTTCCGTACGAGTGAACTCTCTAGCGGAAATTTCTCGCTGCGCGTCGTTGACCTGATAGCTGTTCGGCAAATAGACGATCTTCTCCGTGTAGAGAGACTGGCTCGTTTCCGGAACAAGTACGCGATCGGCGATGATGTAATCCATGAAATCGGCCGCCATTGTTCCCGGGTAGCCAAGATAGTTAGCCTGGATTGGCGCAGCCCGATAAGCAAAGATTCCCGGCCGGGAATCCTTGGTGTAGCCCTTGAGATCGACGGCGATATCGATACCCAAATCGCGTGAAAGTTGCGCCACCTCCTGGTCAGAGCGATCACGCACATCGATGAACCGGCCGAAGGCAGCAGATGCGCGCCCGCGCATCTCATCCTGAATATCCGGCCCGAACGAAAAACCGATCAATTCGAAGCGACTCTTGTCATGCTGCTCGAACAATTCAGCCATCAGGTACATCGTGGCGTGATTGTGGAAATCGGCCGAGTAATATCCGATACGCACCTTGTCATGGCGCGGCTGTTTTACCAACGCCCCTAGATCGCTTGCACCAGACTGCTCATCCTGTACATAGCGCGCCGCTGCTTTCCGGTGCAATGTAGCATCGTCGCTAAGCGCGAGAAGCGAAAAAGGTGAGATGACGTTCCTGCCATCGGCCACTTGTTGAACGACGACACCGAGTGCTTCGTCAAAACCACCCCAATCGCAAATCTGCATTCTGGCCCTGAGCAACCCTCCCAGGACACGTTCCCCATGCGGGTCGGACAAACCGCCCCCCTTCAGGACGCGACCTCCTTGGGGATCAAGCCTGAGGCTTTCCAGGAAACAATCAATTGCTTCACGGTGCTTATCTTGATCGAGCAGCGACTCACCGAGATTTCGCCAGGTTTCGACGGACTTTGGATCGATCTCGAGCGATTTGCGGGCGGCGGCTTCGGCCAGCGCAAAACGGTTCTGCCCGGAATAGGCACCACCAAGGTTGTTCCATGCCTCGGAGGAACTTGCATCCAACTCGATAGCCCTGGTGGCCGCAGCCTCGGCCAGCACATATTTCTTCTGTCTATTCAGTACAGCACTGAGATTGAGATATACCGGCGCTAGATCCGGCTGGATTTCGATGGCCGTCCGGAAAGACGCCTCAGCCTCCCCAAGCCTACCCATCTTTTCCTGGAGCATACCCAAGTTGGAGTGGGCAAAAGCATAGCGTGGTGCCAGCGACAGGGCTCGCCTGAGGCATCTTTCGGCATCCGGCAAGGCGCCCAGCTCGAGCAACTGATACCCTATGCTGTTCTGTGCATCGGCGTTATCGCGAACCAACGTAGCAGACTGCTTTAGCGCACCGACAGCCTGTTCATTCTGACCTAGCCCTCGATACGCCACCCCCAGGTTGTACCAGGCCTCCGGCAGTTTCGGCACGTGGCGAATCGCTTTCTGGCACCAACCGATGGCTGCAGAATACTGGCCTTGGGCATTGGCCGAATTGGCCGAAGCGATACATTGCGCAACGAATTGGGGATGCATGAGCAGCGATTAATTTTTGAGGTTGATTTGGCTTCACTTGGCCGGGGAACAAACACTGTCCGCGGCCGCAGCGCTTTGATTCGATACGTTTTGCCAGATCGCGGATTCTACAATAAAGCCCCTCCTCGCAGCCGGATGTGGGCTTTTGGATTAAAATGCCCTCTTTCCCGCCGGACCAAGCCATGAGCGCCGAACTTTCAACTCCCCCGCACAGCCTTTCCATCGTCGTCCCGTTCTACAACGAGGAAGACAACATCGCGCCGCTGGTCAAGCGCGTGCATGAGGCGCTGGAGGGTTACGACCATCCGTGGGAGCTGGTGCTGGTTGATGACGGCAGCAGCGATGCGACGGTAGATCGCGCCGTGCAGTGCTCGCGCGAATACGGGCCGCACGTTCGCGTTGTAGAGCTGACGCGCAATTTCAAGCAGACGGCGGCCATGCAGGCCGGCATCGATGCGGCGCGTGGCGATGTGATCGTGACCATGGACGGTGATCTGCAAAACGACCCGATCGACATTCCGCGCATGGTCGCCCGACTCATCAACGAAGACCTCGACCTGGTCGCCGGCTGGCGCCAGAACCGTCAGGATGGCCTGTTCCTGCGCAAGATTCCGTCGAAGATCGCCAACAAGCTGATCGCCCGGATGACTGGCGTCAAACTGCGCGACTACGGTTGCAGCCTCAAGGCTTTCCGCGGCAGCGTCATCAAGAGCGTGCGCCTGTATGGCGAAATGCACCGTTTCATCCCGGCCTGGCTGGCTACCGTCACCACACCGCGCCGCATCGCGCAGGAGCCGACGACGCACCATGCGCGCACGGCAGGCGTTTCCAAGTACGGCATTTCGCGGACTTTCCGCGTCATTCTCGACCTCATCGCCGTCTATTTCTTCATGCGCTTCCGCGCCCGCCCAGGCCACTTCTTCGGTGGCATCGGCCTTGGCCTGACCGCCCTTTCCGGTCTGATCATGACCTGGCTGGCCTGGGTCAAATTCGGCCTCGGCGAGAACATCGGTGGCCGTCCGCTGCTCATCGTCGGCATCGGCACACTGATCGCCGGCATCCACTTCATCACGACCGGCGTGCTGTCCGAACTGCTGGCCCGCATCTATTTCGAATCCGGCACCATCCGCTCCTACTCGGCGCGCCCGGAACGCGATCTGGCGGCTGACGAAGGCTGGCACAAGTCGGCGTGACTTCCACGGTCAACGGCAAAAACAGCGTGAAATGGCTGTTTGGCCTGACGGCCGCCCTGCTCGCCTGGCGCTTCTGGCTGCTGCCCAATCTGGGCATCACGCTCTACGTCGATGAAGCGCAATACTGGACCTGGGCGCAGCATCTGGATTGGGGCTATTTCTCCAAACCGCCCGGCGTCGCGGCGCTGATCTGGCTGTCCACCGCGCTGTTCGGCGACGGGCTGGTCGGCGTCAAGGCGCTGTCCATGCTCTGCTACCCGCTGGCCGCCGCTGCCTGCTGGGCGATTGCCCGCCGGCTCTACGACGAGCGCGTCGCCTTCTGGTCGGCCATTGCTGTTTTAACGCTGCCGATTTTTTCCTGGCTCGGCCTGTTTGTTTCGACCGACGCGCTGCTCACGCTGTTCTGGGCGCTCGCGCTGTGGGCTTTCCTGCGCGCGCTGGACAGCGATGCCTGGGGCGACTGGCTGCTACTCGGGCTGGTTTGCGGCCTCGGCCTGCTCTCCAAATACACGATGGCAGCCTGGCTCGGTGCGGCCTTCCTGTTCCTACTTGCCTTTCATCGGCCACGGCTGGCATCGGCCAAGCCCTGGCTGGCGGTCGGGCTGGCGCTGCTCGTCCTGTCGCCGAACATCGTCTGGAATTTCACCCACGATTTCCCGACACTTAAGCACACCGCTGACATCACCCTGAACCGCGCGGCTGGCGGCGGACTAGCCTCGCTCGGCGAATTTTGGGCGGCGCAGTGGATCGCCTTCGGTCCGATTTTCGGTAGCGTTTTCGTGCTGCTACTTGTGCGCGTTCGCGAAAGCTGGCGCGACGACCGGACCCGCCTGCTGCTCTGGTTTGCTCTACCGCTGTGGATCGTCGTTTCGGCGCAGGCCATGAAGAGCAGCGCCAACGCCAACTGGGCGGCGCCCGCTTTTGCGCCGGCCGTCATCGCCGCCGTGGCCTGGCTGCTGCAGCGCGAGAAGAAAAAGTGGCTGATCGCCGGGCTGGCCGTCAATCTGCTGATCGTCGGACTCGTCTATCACTGGCCGCAGGTCATTGCCACGGTCAACCCGGAAAAACAGGCAAAATTAAACCCGTTCAAGCGCGCCATGGGCTGGGACGAACTGGGTCGGCAACTCAAGCCGATCATGCAAGCCCACCCGGACAGCGTGCTGGTCGCCGACAACCGCACCCTGCTCGCCCACATGCTCTACGAACTGCGCGACCTCAAGCCGGCCGCCGCCAGCTGGAACCCGTCCGGCATCGCCAGCGATCATTACAAGCTGACGACCGACCTGCGCCCCTATGTCGGCAAGGATGCGCTCCTGATCACCGACACCGCGCCGGATGCCGACTTCGCCCCGCGCTTCGCCAGCATCGAAAAACTCGCCACGCTGAAAGCGCCGCTCGACGCCACGACCAGCCGCGACATGGATGTTTACCTGCTGCATGACTTCAAGGGTTATTGAGCTTCGCGTCGCCGGCGTCGTGTTTGCGCTGCTGGCGGTGCTATTCGTCGCCTTTCCGGGGATTGACCTGGCCGCCAGCCGCGTTTTCTTCCACGATGGCAAATGGGCGTTTTCCGGTGGCAACTGGCCGCTGTTCGAAATGCTCTACCGCGGCACGCCGCGTGTAGGTCAGGCGCTCCTCGTCATCCTCACCGGCGGCCTGTTGCTGAGCAACGTCAAGCGGCTGCGCTGGCTGCACGCCCGGCGGACGACCTTCGGTTTCCTGCTTGCTTCCGCGTTACTCGGGCCGGTTCTGCTGGTCGACGCCACGCTCAAGGATGGCTGGCACCGGGCGCGGCCGGCGACGGTGGCTGAATTCAACGGCCCGCTCACCTTCACCCCGGCCTTCGTGCCGAGCGACCAGTGCCCCAAGAATTGCTCCTTCGTCAGCGGTCATGTCGCCACCGCTGCCTTCGTCATGGCCTTCGGCTGGCTCGGCGCGCCGGCCGTGCGGCGCCGCTGGCTGCTGGCCAGCCTGGCTACCGGCGCGCTGCTCGCCGTGGTGCGCATGACGGCCGGCGGGCATTTCCTGTCCGATACGATCTTCGCGTGGTTCGCGACCTATTTCAGCCTGTGGCTGACGGAATGGGTTTTCCGGCGGCTGAAATGCCTGCCGCCGAGCGAAAAATGAGCATTCCCACGGTCAACCGGAAATAATGCCCAAAATCAAAAACCGCCGAAATTGGCGGTTTTTTTGTTTTTGGGTCGCGCCCGATCAATCCAACCGCGTAGCGAGCCCCTCGGAAATCCGAATGCCAGCCCTGCCTAAACCTCGGAAATCCGGCACTCTCACCACCTCATCCCAAAAAAACCCATAAGAATCAAGGCTCGACAAAATGGTTGTCGCTGGCATGGCGCGTGCAATGGAAGGAGGACCGGACGGCATCCTCGCCCGACTACAACACGCACAGGAGACAACATGACCCAACAACCCACCCACCGCCTAGAACACGACCTGCTCGGCGACCGCGAAGTACCGGTCGAAGCCTATTACGGCGTGCACACCCTGCGCGCCCTGGAAAATTTCGACATCACCGGCATCTCCATCGCCGTCTATCCCGACCTCATTCGCGCCCTGGCCCAGATCAAGAAGGCCGCCGCCCAGGCCAACCGGCAGCTCGGCCTGCTCGACGCCAAACGCGCCGACGCCATCGCCGCCGCCTGCCGCGAAGTCATCGACGGCCAGTGGCACGATCAATTCGTCGTCGACGTCATCCAGGGCGGCGCTGGCACCTCGACCAACATGAACGCCAACGAGGTAATCGCCAACCGGGCGCTCGAAATCCTCGGCCACGCCCGCGGCGAGTACCAGTACCTGCACCCCAACGAGCACGTCAACATGAGCCAGTCGACCAACGACGTCTATCCGACCGCGCTCAAGCTCGCCACCTACGTCGGCATCTTCCGCCTCGTCGACGCCATGGCCTACCTGCGCCGCGCCTTCGAGCGCAAGGCCGAGGAATTCGCCGACGTGCTCAAGATGGGCCGCACCCAGTTGCAGGACGCCGTGCCGATGACGCTCGGCCAGGAGTTCTCGACCTACGCCGTGATGCTCGGCGAAGACGAGGAGCGCCTGCGCGAAGCCGCCCTGCTCATCCGCGAGATGAACCTCGGCGCCACGGCCATCGGCACCGGCATCAACGCCCATCCGGACTACGCCGCCATCGTCTGCCGCAAGCTGGTCGAGATCAGCGGCATTCCCGTCCTCACCGCACCCAACCTGATCGAGGCGACGCAGGACTGTGGCAGCTTCGTGCAACTGTCCGGCGTTCTCAAGCGTGTCGCCGTCAAACTGTCCAAGGTCTGCAACGACCTGCGCCTGCTTTCCTCCGGCCCGCGCGCCGGCTTCGGCGAAATCAACCTGCCGCCGCGCCAGGCCGGCTCGTCGATCATGCCGGGCAAGGTCAATCCGGTGATTCCGGAAGTGGTCAACCAGATCGCCTTCGAAGTCATCGGCAACGACACCACTGTGACTTTCGCCGCCGAAGCCGGCCAGCTGCAGCTCAACGCCTTCGAGCCGATCATCGCCCACAGCCTATTCAAGAGCGTGCTGCACCTCGGCAAGGGCTGCAAGACGCTGGCCGACTACTGCGTCGACGGTATCACCGCCAATCGCGATGCGCTGCGCGCCAGCGTTGAACGCTCGATCGGCATTGTCACCGCGCTGAACCCGTACATCGGCTACGCCAACGCCACTGAAATCGCCGCCGAAGCCCACCTGAGCGGCCGCGGCGTCGCCGAGATCGTCCTCGAACGCAAGCTCATGAGCCCGGAGCAACTGGCCGACGTGCTGCGCCCGGAAGTGCTGACCAAGCCGCAGATGATCCTGCCCCGGGCGGCCTGAGCCAGCATCCTTCATTCAATGCACACAACAAGGAAACCATCATGAAAATGAACCGGTTGACCACCCTGATCATGATCGCCATGGTGCTCGGCGTCATTGTCGGCTATGCCTGCAACACGCTGGCCGGCGGCCCGGCCGCCGCCAAGGAAATCGCCGGCTACTTCGGCATCCTGACCGACATCTTCCTGCGCCTGATCAAGATGATCATCGCCCCCCTCGTCTTCGCCACCCTGGTCGTCGGCCTGGCCGGCATGGGCGACTCGAAGACGGTCGGCCGCATCGGCGCCAAGGCGCTCGGCTGGTTCGTCGCCGCCTCGCTGTGCTCGCTGGCGCTTGGTCTGGTCTTTGCCAACCTGCTGCAACCGGGCGCCAATCTCGGCGTGCCGTTGCCCGAAGTCGGTGCCGCGGTCGGCCTCAAAACCAGCGCGCTGAACCTCAAGGACTTCATCACCCACGTCTTCCCGAAGAATTTCTTCGAGGCGATGGCGGCCAATGAAATCCTGCAGATCCTCGTCTTCGCCGTCTTCTTCGGCCTGGCGCTCGGCCACCTGCACAACCAAGCGGCGCGCAGCCTGGTGAACACGATGGAAGAAGTCGTGCACGTCATGCTGAAAGTCACCGACTACGTCATGCGCTTTGCCCCGATCGGCGTCTTCGGCGCCGTCGCCGGCATCATCACGACGCAGGGTCTGGGCATGCTGGTCGTCTTCGGCAAGCTGCTGGCGAGCTTCTACATTGCCCTCGCCGTCCTCTGGCTGGTGCTCATCGCTGCGGGTTACTTTGTGCTCGGCAAGGAAGTCTTCCGCCTGCTCAAGCTGGTGCGCAGCCCGATGCTGCTCGGTTTCTCGACGGCCAGTAGCGAGTCGGCCTACCCCAAGCTCATGGAGCAGCTCGAGAAATTCGGCGTCAAGGACCGCATCACCGGCTTCGTGCTGCCGCTCGGCTACTCCTTCAACCTCGACGGCTCGATGCTCTACTGCGCCTTTGCCGCGCTGTTCATCGGCCAGGCCTACGGCATCGAGTTGAGCCTAGGCACGCAGATCACCATGCTGCTGGTCCTGATGATCTCGAGCAAGGGCGTTGCCGGTGTACCGCGTTCCTCACTGGTCGTCGTGGCCGCCGTGCTGCCGATGTTCGGGTTGCCCGAGGCTGGGCTGCTGCTGATTCTCGGCATCGACCACTTCCTCGACATGGGGCGCACGGCAACCAACGTGCTGGGCAACGCCATCGCCACCGCCGTCGTCGCCAAGTGGGAACAGGCCATCGATCCGATCGATGAGTCCCTTGCCGAGATCGATGACGCGTTGCCGGTTGCCGGCGAGGACGCCGTAGCAGTCACCGCCTGACCATCCCTCCTCTGGGGTTCGGCCCCCCTCGCGCCGAACCCTCTTTCCCGACCCGGAGCCCCGCTCCGGGTCTATTTTTTTTGAGATCGCCATGACTATCGACTGGTTCATCCTCGCTCCCGCCGCCTTCTTCGCCGGCATGGTCGACGCCGTGGTCGGCGGCGGCGGTCTGATCCAGATTCCAGTGCTACTCTCCGCCTTCCCGCAGACCGGCATCCCGACGCTGTTCGGCACCAACAAGGTATCGAGCATCGCCGGCACCGGCGCCTCGCTGTGGCGCTACGCCCGCGCTGTGCGCATTCCCTGGCGGCTGGTGCTGCCCGCCACCGCCGCCGCGCTGCTCGGCGCCTGGCTGGGTGCCGCCGTGGTTGCCTGGATTCCGCGCGAAGCCATGCGCCCGCTGGTCGTCGTCATGATGCTGGCCGTCGCCATCTACACCTTCCTGCGCAAGAGTCTGGGGCAGGAGGAAACCCACGAACCGCGCCCCGGCGACCTCTGGCGCGGCGCCCTGTTCGGGCTGCTGATCGGCTTCTACGACGGCTTCTTCGGTCCGGGCACCGGCAGTTTTCTGATCTTCGGCTTCGTCCGCCTGTTCGGCATGGACTTCATCCGCGCCTCGGCCAGCGCCAAGGTGGTCAATTTCGCCACCAACGTTTCGGCCATCGGTTTCTTCGCCAGCCACGGCCCCATCCTGTGGGCAGTCGGCCTGACCATGGCGGCCTGCAACCTGGCCGGCGCCTACGTCGGCACCCACCTCGCGCTCAAGCACGGCGCCGGCTTCATCCGCAAGGCCTTCCTCGGCGTGGTCAGCGTGCTGATCGTCAAGCAACTGATTGAAATCTTCTGAGACGGCAGACTCACGCATCGAAAAACCGATGGCCACCACCGGCCTAGCCTCGACATTCCGTCAAAAACACCGGGCACCATAAAACCATTTCCATTTAAATCAATCACATAAAAACATACAGCACCCTCCAAACATCTGGCACGGCCCGTGCTGATTAACAAGCACGAAACCAACCCCGGGTTTCTTCAATGCACAAGGAGATTCAATGAACCGCTTCCTCGCCCGCTGCGCGCTGATCGCCGTAGCCTTCTGTCAGGCGATTCCCGCCTTTGCCGACAAACCCAATGTCGTGATTCTGGCTACCGGCGGCACCATCGCCGGGGCCGGTGCCGATGTTGCCAAGAGCGCCACCTACCAGGCGGCCAAGGTGCCGGTCGACAAACTGATCGCCGGTATTCCGACCCTCGCCGATGTCGCCCAGGTCCGCGGCGAACAGGTCTTCCAGATCGCTTCCGAAAGCTTCACCAACGAGCACCTGGTCACCCTCGGCAAGCGCGTCGCCGCGCTGGCCAAACAGGGCGACGTCGATGGCATCGTCGTCACGCACGGCACCGACACGCTGGAAGAAACCGCCTACTTCCTGAACCTCGTCGTCCATACCGACAAGCCCATTGTCGTTGTCGGCTCGATGCGCCCGGGCACGGCCATGTCGGCCGACGGCATGCTCAACCTGTCGAACGCGGTGAGTGTCGCCGCCAGCCCTGATGCGCGCGGCAAGGGCGTGCTGGTCACGATGAACGATGAGCTGAACAGCGGTCGCGACGTCTCCAAGATGATCAACATCAAGACCGAAGCCTTCAAGAGCCCGTGGGGCGCGCTGGGCATGGTGGTCGAAGGCAAGAACTACTGGTTCCGCCTGCCGGCCAAGCGCCACACGATGAACTCGGAATTCGACATCGAGACGATCAGCACCCTGGCCCCGGTTGAAATCGCCTACGGCTACGGCAATGTCAGCGACACCGCCTACCGCGCGCTGGCCGACAAGGGCGCCAAGGCCATCATCCATGCCGGCACCGGCAACGGTTCGGTGGCCGCCCGCGTTGTTCCCGGCCTGCGCGAACTGCGCGCCAAGGGCATCCAGATCATTCGTTCCTCGCACGTCAATGCCGGCGGTTTCGTGCTGCGCAATGCCGAACAGCCGGACGACCAGTACGACTGGGTCGTCGCCCACGACCTCAACCCGCAGAAGGCCCGCATCCTGGCCGCCGTCGCCCTGACCAAAACCAGCGACAGCAAGGAACTCCAGCGCATTTTCTGGGAATACTGAGCCAGCCCAGTTTGACTAGCTAAACCACCGGCGGGCCGAGCGGCCCGCCCGGCTCCCCCCGTTTCAGACAAGACCCCGATGCCGCATCGCAGATGCCGGCAGGGACCCACTTTTTCTCGAATCAAGGATCGCACCATGAAAAAACTTGTACTCGCCATGACTACCGCCGGCCTCTGCTCGGCCTTCGCCCCTGGCCTTGCCCAGGCCGGCGAAATCGACGACCTCAAAGCCAACATGCAGAAAATGATGGACCGCATCGCCCAGCTTGAAGCCCAGGCCAAGGAAGCGCCGCGTGCCGCGCCGGACAGCAAGGCGCCGGTCCTCTCCAACTCGTCGCTGGGCGCCAATGCCAACGTCACCGTTTACGGCAAGCTCGACATGTTCACCGAATACAACAGCGGCGGCGGCAAGGGCGACCGCCTGTCGCTCGAATCCGGCGGCCTCAACGGCACCCGCCTGGGCATCAAGGGCGGTGCTGACATTACGGAAGGCGTTCGCGGCGTCTTTCAACTGGAAAGCGGCATCTTCCTCAACAAGGGCACGTTGGCCCAGGGCGGTCGCATTCTCGGCCGCCAGGCCTACGCCGGCATCGAAGGCAAATACGGGCGCCTGACCGCCGGCCGCCAGTACTCGCCGGTCTACAACGCCATCATCAATTACGACGCATACGAGCAGGGTTACGGTTCGCCGACCACCGATGGCAACGTCAGCACCGGCTCGACCCGTTTCGATAATTCGCTGGTCTATGCCAGCCCGAAATTCAAGGGGCTGAGCGCCAATGTCATGCTGGCACTGGGCGGCGAAACCGGCAAATCTTCGGATGCCATCGCCCTCGCCGTCAATTACGAAAACGGCCCCTTCGACATGAGCGTCGCCTACCAGGACGACGACCACGCGAGCAGCGCGACGGCAAAAACCGAAAACGCCTTCATCGGCGTCGGCTACCAGATCATGAAAACCAAGCTGCTGGCCGGCTACGGCCATGCCGTCACGACCCCGGACGGCGCCGCCAAGACGACGCGCAACGAATGGATGGTCGGCAGCCGCACCGCCGTCACCAGCACCGGCAAGCTATTGCTCTCCTACGGCGAAGGCAAGACCGAGAACAGCAATCCCGACAACAAGGGCAGCGTCGCCACCCTCGGCTGGGTCGAAAGCATCGGCGCCCAATCCGCCGTCTACGCCATCTTCTCCGCCCACAAGAACAGCGCCGGCTCGGCCCTGGTCCCGATGGGCACCAGCTCGGCCGGCAACTACACGGTCAATCCGGGCGATTCGGCTTACGGGCTGGCGCTGGGTTATCAGTACTGGTTCTAAGGAGAGCACCGGGAACGGCAATCGCCGTTCCCGGTTAACGTTCGCATTCGGAGGCAAGGCTGACTGAAGGGCATCCGCTGATGATCACTTCTGCCTGACTATATCGACCGAAATCTCCACCGCCGCAATCGTTCCTCTGTTCTCAAGCCAGTGCGTGGTGTTCCTGTCCTCTGGCCAGCCCACGCCCGGCCCATATTCGGTCGCGACGCCATTTCGATGATCCGTGATCGTTCCTTGCAGAATGTAGACAGTGCCAGGTCGGTCTTTATGGTCGTGAACCGGGCCGAAAACGCCTCCGGGATCAATGGTCACCATGCGCATGCGAAGTTGAAGCCCTGTCATGCCATCAATCTCGGGGCCAAGGTCAACCGTTGCAAGTAACTGCACCGCAACGCCTTTTGTTTCAGGTGCAACGTGTTCGTGGATCATCGCGCTCTCCTTTTTGCATTTCCAAGGCTGGGTACTCATTGGACAAATCTGGTCCAAATAGTGTTGCAATCGCCCGGATGGATTCGCACGCAGTTGGTTTTGTAACGGCGGCGTAAAAGGGGGTCAGCTTCGCATTGTTATTTCCCTACCGGCACCGAACGCAAGCCCCCGTTAACACGAATGGCAGCCTCGACACTGGCGACCTTTACCTAGTTTTACCGTTGGCGCACTCAGCATCGCACTGCTTCAAGCCGATAAGCTGTTTACCAAACCAAACGGCATGAGGCCTTGAAATGACATCGATTGCTAGTGTTCCAAGTACATCCGCCGTATCCCCTTCCTCCAGCTCGGGTAGTGGAAATAGCTCGCAGATTGCGGCGCTTGAAAAGCAGTTGCAGGCTTTGCAGAAACAGTTAAAGACCGCGCAGAAGGATACGTCTGGAGACAGCGCGGAAAAGATCAAGCTGTTGCAGGCCCAAATCGCCCAACTGCAGGCGCAGATTGCGCAGCTCAGGGCTCAGGAAAAACAGGCCGCCAGCGCGGCTGGCGGAGCGACGGCTGCTCAACCGTCGGCCAAGGCAGAAAGCAGCACGCTTGGCGTCAATGTGGATGAGTTTGTTTAGAGGAACGGGGATGCCACGGTGAACGGGAAAAAACGGCCAAAATTGAAATGCCGCCGCCAGCATTTCCCTCCTGCGCCGCCGGGTTTCAGCAAAACTCGCTGATCAAATCAACCCGTATTTCTTCAGCTTGTCGTGCAGTGTGGTGCGGGCGATTTTGAGGGCTTCGCTGGTGCGGGCGATATTGCCTTCCTGGCGTGTGAATTCGTCTGCAACGAGGCCGCGTTCGTAGTTTTCAACGGCTTCGGTTAGCGACTGGGCGGCGCCGGTGCCGGTGGCCATGGCGTCGCGGCCGATGCCCAGCGCGTGGCAGTCGGCGGCGTTGCGCAGCTCGCGAATGTTGCCCGGCCAGTCTTGCGCCATGAGGCGACGCAGGTATTCGGAGGTGAGCGGTGGCGGCGGGCGGTTGTAGCGTTTGGCGGCGTGGAGCAGGAATTCGTCGTAGAGGGCCGGGATGTCTTCGCGCCGTTCGCGCAGCGGCGGCAGTTCGATGCGTACGACGTTGAGACGGTAGTAGAGGTCGGCGCGGAATTTTCCCTGGTCGGAGAGCCCCCTGAGGTCTTCCTTGGTGGCGGCGATGACGCGGCAGGAAACCGGGATTTGCTGGTTGGAGCCGAGGCGTTCGATGACGCGCTCCTGCAGGACGCGGAGCAGTTTGATCTGCATGTTCATCGGCATCGACTCGACTTCGTCGAGAAAGAGCGTGCCGCCGCTGGCGTACTCGATCTTGCCGATGCGCCGTTTCTGGGCGCCGGTGAAGGCGCCCGGCTCGTGGCCGAAGAGTTCGCTGTCGAGCAGGTTGTCGGACATGCCGCCGCAATTGAGCGCGACGTAATTCTGCTGGCCAGGATGACTGAGGTCGTGCAGGCAGCGGGCAACCATTTCCTTGCCGGTGCCGGTTTCGCCGAAGATCAGCACGTCAACGGCTGCTCCGGCGACGTCGAGGATCAGTTGGCGGACCTTGGCCATCTGCGGCGAGCGGCCGATCAGGCGGGATTCGAGGCTGTCGCGGTGGTCGAGGCGGCGACGCAGGGCGTCGACTTCGAGGACAAGTTCGCGCTTTTCCAGCGCCCGGCGGACGACGTCGACGAGGTCGCTGGTCGAGAACGGTTTTTGCATGAAGTCGTAGGCCCCGCTGCGCATGGCTTCGACGGCCAGCGTTACGTCGCCGTGGCCGGTGATGATGATGACCGGCAGGTCGGCATCGAGCTCGACGACCCAGCGCAGGAGCGCCATGCCGTCGATGCCGGGCAGGCGCATGTCGGTGATGACAATGCCGGGGTAGCCGGCGCGCAGGCGGCGCTGCGCCTCTTCGGCCGAACCGACGGCATCGACCTTGATGCCGGCGAGTTGCATGGCCTGCTCGCAACCGAGGCGGACATTGGGATCGTCTTCGACGAGCAGGACGGACAGTTCGGGCTTCATGGTTGCCCCTTTTCAGGCGAGGTGGTGGCTGGCGGCACGGCCGGCAGCAGGATGACGAAACGGGCGCCGCCGCCGGGCGCCGGGCCGGCCAGCAGGTCGCCGCCGAAATCGCGCAGGATGTCGCGCGAAATGGTCAGGCCAAGGCCGAGACCTTCGCCCGGCTGCTTGGTGGTGAAGAAGGGCTCGAAGAGATGTTCGAGCGCTTCTTCGGTGAAGCCGAAGCCGCTGTCGCTGACGGCGAGGGCGAGCTGGCCGGAGCTGGCGAGTTCGACGCTGAAGCCAAGGTTGCGCATCGGCTCGTCGGCCATGGCGTCGATGGCATTGCCGATCAGGTTGACCAGTACCTGCTGCAGGCGGTTCTGGTCGCACCAGGCGATTTTCGATTTTGGCCCAAAATTCCGGTTGACCGTGACATTGAGCTTTTTCAGCCGCGCGTCGAACAGGAACAGCGCCGCATCGACCGCCTGTTCGACGTCCACCGCCACCGACACGGCCGGCGACTTGCGGGCGAAAGTCTTGAGCGGCGTGATGATGCCGCCGGCCTGCGCCGCGAGCTGGCCGACGATACCGAGATTCTTTTCGGCCGTGGCGAGGTCGCCGCGATGCATGAACTCGACGGCATTGGCCGACAGCGTGCGGATGGCGCCGAGCGGCTGCGACAGCTCGTGGGTGATGCCGGTCGCCATCTGGCCGAGGACGGCGAGCTTGGCGGCCTGCACCAGTTCGTCCTGAGCGGCACGCAGGGTCTGTTCGGCGCGCTGGCGTTCGGCGACTTCACGTTGCAGACCGGCCACCGCCTCTGAAAGGTCGGCGGTACGCGCCGCGACATTGCGTTCGAGTTCCTGGTTGGCCTGTTCGAGCATGGCACGCGCCTCCTCGCGCCCGCGCGCCATGCGCCGGCGCTGGCTCAGGAAGAGCAGCCAGAGCAGGAAGCAGCCGATGGCCGCGGCGGCCAGTGCAGCATGCGTCGAGGCCTGGACGAAGACCGGACGCAGGTCGGAAAAGACGACGATGCGCCAGGCCGTTCCCGGCAGGTGGCGGCTCAGGGCGAGATAGGACTTGGCACCTTGCAGCGGGCCGGGATCGGTTTTCAGCTGGCGCGACAGGCGGACCACAGTGCCCTCCTGCGCGGCGTCGATGGCGATATCGAGCGTGGTGACACCGAGCGGCTGGCCGGCGAACTGCTCCTGGCTGATGCGCGCCAGGGCTTCCGGGCTTTGCGGCTGCAGCGTGGCGTAGCGCCATTCGGGCGGCGAAGCGAGGAGCACGATGCCGTTGGCGTCGACGATCAGGGCCGGCGCCTCCTGGCCGAGCCAGCGCCGCTCGAGCTCATGCAGGCTGGATTTAACGACGGCGACGCCGATCACCTTCCAGTCCTGCTGTTCGTCACGGATGGGCAGCGCGAAGAAATAGCCCGGCTCCTTGCGCACGTTGTCCACCGCGTAGTGCCGGCCCGGGGTGCCGGCGACGGCACCGCGAAACAGCGGCATGTAGGACAGATCGGCGCCGAGCAGGTTGTCGGAGTAGATCCAGTCGCTCGAAGCAACCACCCGCCCCGTGGTGTCGAGCACGAAAATGACCGGGCCGCCGAGACTGTCATTCAATTTTTGCAGGAAGCGGTTGGCGGGCGGCTGCAGCACGTCCTGTCGCTCGGCCGGGGCGCGCAGCAGGGCGAGAACGTCGGGATTGAGTTCGACGGCGCTGGGAATCGAGGCGTGGCGGGTCACTTCGCTGTCGATGGCGGCTGCCAGAATATCTAGTTGGTGGCTGGCCTCGTCACGCATCTGGTTGAAGCCCTGCTGCTCGGAAACCCGGTAGGCGAAGAAGGCGGTCACCAGGATCAGCACCAGCACAGCCACCACCCCGAGCACGCGATGGGGCTTGGTCAGGGAGATCGGGATGGGCTGGCGGGCGTCGGGCATGATCAGAATGGGAATGAGTGCTTCATTGTAAGTTGGGAAACCTCCCAAACGCGTTGGCTGGGGACCGATTCGGCACGCTCAGATACCGGCCATGAAACTGCGGATGCCCGAACCGACGAACTGGACGCCGATGCAGATGAGCAGAAAGCCGGTCAGGCGGGCGACGACGTTGATGCCCTCCGCCCCCAGCCGGCGCGATGCCCAGCGCGCCGAGCGGAGAACCAGCCAGATCAGCAGGCAGGTCGCGGCAATGCTGGCCACGGTTGCCGCGTAGGCCGTCAAACGTTGCATGCCGCCAGTCAGTTCGGCGATCTCGCTGGAAATCCCGATCACCGTGGCCAGCGCCCCCGGCCCGGCGATACCCGGCATGGCCAGCGGAAAGAAGGCGAAGCTGCCGCCACCACCAACCAACGCCGCATCGCTCGTGCCGAACAGCATGCGGTAGCCGATCAGCGCCACGGTCAGGCCGCCGGCGATGCGCAGGGCGCCGAAGGAAATGCCGAAGACTTCGAGGATAAAGACGCCGGCGAACAATCCCACGGTCAACAGCAAAAAACCGTAAAAACACGCACGCCGTGCTTCCCGGGAGGTGGCGCCGACTTCGAGATCGGCGGCCAGCGTCAGGAAGACGGGAATCTTCGACAGCGGGTTGGTGATCGTCGCCAGGCTGACTAGGCCACCGAGAAAGAAGCTGATCGCCAGCCGGTTCAGGCTATCGTCCATGGGCGGCTGGCTCCCGGCTTTCAGTGGTGCAGAATCTTGGCGAGGAAATTCTGCGCCCGCTGCGAACGCGGATTGGCGAAGAAGGTTTCCTTGCTGTCGTCCTCGACGATGGCGCCCTGGTCCATGAAGATCACCCGGTTGGCGACGCGCTTGGCGAAGCCCATTTCGTGCGTCACGCACATCATGGTCATGCCTTCGTGGGCCAGTTCGGTCATGACGTCGAGCACCTCGTTGACCATTTCCGGGTCGAGGGCCGAGGTTGGCTCGTCGAACAGCATGCAGATCGGGTCCATGGCCAGCGCCCGCGCAATCGCCACGCGCTGCTGCTGGCCACCGGACAACTGGCCGGGAAACTTGTCGGCCTGGGCCTTGAGGCCGACGCGGTCGAGCAGCTTGAGGCCCTTGTCCATCGCCTCGTCCTGGCTGCGCTTGAGGACCTTGACCTGGGCGATGGCCAGGTTCTGGGTGATGCTCATGTGCGGGAACAGCTCGAAGTTCTGGAAGACCATGCCGACCTGGGCGCGCAGCTTGGACAGGTTGGTCTTCGGGTCGCCGACCGAGATGCCGTTGACGACGATCTCACCGGACTGGAAGGGCTCGAGGCCATTGACGCACTTGATCAGCGTCGACTTGCCCGAGCCGGACGGGCCGCAGACGACGATGACCTCGCCCTTGCTGACCGAGGTGGTGCAATCCTTGAGCACCTGGAAGCTGCCGTAATGCTTGCTGACGTTGGCAATCTTGATCATGGGATTCTCCTGGCGGCCATCAGGCCGGGTGGTATTTTTTCTGGAGGCGCTTCACGATCTGCGAAGCGGAGAAGCAGATGACGAAATAGACGGCACCGGCAAAGAGCAGCAGCTCGACCAGCCGGCCATCGCGGTCACCAACCTTGTAGGCGGCGCCGAAGAAGTCGGCGAGCGCCGAGACGTAGACCAGAGAGGTATCCTGGAACAGGATAATGGCCTGCGTGAGCAGCAGCGGCACCATGTTGCGGAAAGCCTGCGGCAGGACGACGAGGCGCATGGCCTGGGCGTAGTTCATGCCGAGCGCCGAGGCGGCGGCAATCTGCCCCTTCGGCACGCTCTGGATGCCGGCGCGGATGATTTCGGAGTAGTAGGCCGCCTCGAACAGGGCAAAACCGGCCATGGCCGAAGACAAACGCAAGTCCGTCCCCTTCGGAATATTGAACAGCTGCCCGACAAACTCCGGCACGATCAGGAAGAACCAGAGCAGCACCATGACCAGCGGCACGGCGCGGAACAGGTTGACGTAGCCGGCGGCAAACCACGACAGCGGCTTGACCGACGACAGCCGCATCATGGCCAGCAGCGTGCCCCAGACGATGCCGATGACCACCGCCTGGGCGGTGATGACCAGCGAAATCTTCATGCCGTCCCAGAGGAAGGGCAAGGCGCCGGGGATGGAGGACCAGTCGAATTCGTAAGTCATTATTTGCCTCCGATATAGCCGGGAACCGCGATGCGCTTCTCGAAGCGATGCATCAGGGTCATCACGGTGACGTTGATGATGATGTAGGACAGCGTCACGGCGATGAAGGACTCGTAGGGCTGCGCCGTGTAATCGACCAGCTGGCGGCCCTGGGCGGCCAGTTCGAGGAGGCCGATGGTCGAGCAGACGGCGGAATTCTTGAAGATATTGAGGAATTCCGAGGTCAGCGGCGGGACGACCAGCCTGAAAGCCATCGGCAACATCACGAAACGGTAGGTCTGGGCCAGCGTGAAACCAAGCGCCAGACCGGCGTTTTTCTGGCCCTTGGGCAGCGAGTTGATGCCGGCGCGCACCTGCTCGGCGACGCGGGCGCTGGTGAACAGGCCGAGGCAGACCATCGAGGCGAGGAACTGCTGCAACACCGGATTGGACTGCTTGTAGGCATTGCCGATACTGGCCGGCAACAGTTCGGGCAGGACGAAATACCAGATGAACAGTTGCACCAGCAGCGGCACGTTGCGGAACAACTCGACATAAGCCGTGGCGATCCCGGCCAGCGTCTTGTTCGGCACTGTGCGCAGCACGCCGACCAGCGCGCCGAGCAGCAAGGCCATGACCCAGGCGCTCAGCGACAGCGCGATGGTCATTTTGAAGCCGGCGAACATCCAGCCCAGATACGTGTCGTCCCCGCTCGCACTCGGCTGCAGGAAGACGCCCCAGTTCCATTGGTAACCCATGATTATCTCCTCGACGACATTGCTCTTTCCCCTCTCCGTCTCAGCAGAGAGGGGCAGGGAGACTTATTCGAAAGCCTTGTCGTTCGGCGCCTTGAAAGCAGCCTTCATTTCGTCCGAGAGCGGCATGTTGAGGTTCAGGCCCTTGGGCGGAATCGGGTTGAGGAACCACTTGGTGTAGATTTTCTCGGCATCGCCCGAGGTCAGCGCCTTGGTCAGCGCCGCATCGACCACTTTCTTGAAGGCCGGGTCATCCTTGCGCACCATGCAGCCGTAGGCTTCCTTCGACTGGGCGGCGCCGGTGACGATCCAGTCGCCCGGCTTGCGGGCCTTGGCCATTTCGCCATAGAGCAGCGCATCGTCCATCATGAAGGCGACAGCACGGCCGGTTTCCAGAGTCAGGAAGGCTTCGCCATGATCCTTGGCGGAGATGACGTTCATGCCCAGCTTCTTCTCTTCGTTCATCTTGCGGATCAGGCGCTCGGAGGTGGTGCCGGCGGTGGTCACCACGTTCTTGCCGGCGAGGTCCGCGAAGTCCTTGATGCCGGAATCCTTCTTGGTCAGCAGGCGGGTGCCGATGACGAAAATGGTCGTCGAAAAGCCAACCTGCTTCTGGCGCTCGAGATTGTTGGTGGTCGAGCCGCACTCGATATCGACGGTGCCGTTCTGGATCAACGTGATGCGGTTGGCCGAGGTAACCGGCATCAGACGGGTATCGATCTTGGCAAGCTTGAGTTCGCTCTTGATGCCATCGACAACCTTGAGCATCAGTTCATGCGAATAGCCGATGACCTGCTGCTTGTCGTCGTAATAGGAAAACGGAATCGACGATTCGCGATGACCCAGCGTGATGCTGCCGGTTTCCTTGATCTTTTTCAGGGTGGCGGATTCCTGGGCCTGGGCCGGCAAGGCGGCAGCGGTGCCCAAAACAGTGGCGAGTGCAGCAGCAATGGCAAATCGGTTCATGTCGTCTCCTAGTTTTAAAGAAGCCGTTGCCCGGCTCCGTTGGTGTTTACTACGCAGCTAGCGTGCCAGAAAAATCGGGGGCACAAAAAATCTCAAGCCAATGATTCATAAAGTATTTTTTCACAAGGCGCGGACCTGAATATCGGAATTCCGACACCTCACCGAAACGACCATCGGAATTCCGACACCTTGGCCACATCATACGGTGGACACAAAAAAGCCGCCCATGTTCAGGCGGCTCTTTTGGCGCGGCTGATAACGCAGATCAATCAACCCGTGTATCCAACCCCTGCTCGGCCAGTTCGGCGGCACGCAGCACGGCGCGGGCCTTGTTCTGGGTTTCGACCCACTCCGAATTCGGGTCTGAATCGGCAACGATGCCGGCCCCGGCCTGGACGTAGAGCTGCTTGTTCTTGACCACAGCGGTGCGAATGGCGATGGCAATGTCCATGTCGCCATGGAAACCGAGGTAGCCGACGGCACCGGCGTAGATGCCGCGCTTGACCGGTTCCAGTTCGTCGATGATTTCCATCGCCCGCACTTTGGGCGCACCGGATACCGTGCCGGCCGGGAAGGTGGCGCGCAGCACGTCGAGCGCGTCCAGTCCCGGCTGCAGGCGGCCTTCGACGTTGGAAACGATGTGCATCACGTGCGAGTAGCGCTCGACGATCATGTTTTCGGTGAGTTTGACCGAGCCGACCTTGGCGACGCGACCACAGTCGTTACGGCCGAGGTCAAGCAATTGCGTATGTTCGGCGCGTTCCTTTTCGTCGGCCAGCAGTTCGGCGGCCAGTGCGACATCTTCTTCGAGCGAGGCGCCGCGTTTGCGCGTGCCGGCAATCGGGCGCACGGTAACGCGGTCGCCTTCGAGGCGGACGAGAATTTCCGGCGAGGCGCCGACGACATGAAAATCCTCGAAATCGAAGTAGAACATGTAGGGCGACGGATTGAGGCTGCGCAGCGTGCGGTAGAGCGCCAGCGGGCTGGCGCCAAACGGCTTGGTCATGCGCTGCGACAACACCACCTGCATGACGTCGCCTTCGGTAATGTAGTCCTTGGCCTTGAGCACGGCTTTCTTGAAAGCCGCTTCGCCGAAAACCGAAACGGCCGGCTCTGAATGAACCGGCTTTTCACTCGGGATGACGACCGGCGTGCGGAGCTTGGCGAGCAGTTCCATGAGCCGTGCCCGCGCTTTCTGGTAGGCGCTTGGGAAGCCCGGTTCGGCGAAGACGACCAGCGTCAGTTTGCCGGACAGGTTGTCGACGACGGCGATTTCCTCGGAGAGCAGCAGGCCGATGTCGGGCGTGCCGATGTCGTCCGGTTTGTTGGTGCGCGTCAGCTTGGTTTCGACGTAGCGGATGGTGTCGTAGCCGAAACAGCCAACCAGGCCACCGCAGAAGCGAGGCAAGCCGGCCTGTGGGGCGGCGCGGAAACGCTCCATGAACTTGCCGATGAACTCGAGCGGGTTGGTGTCGTCCTCGCGCTCGGCCACCCGGTTGCCGGTCAGCACCATGACCTGGTGGCCATTGACGACGATGCGCGTCTGGGCGGCGAGGCCGATGATCGAGTAGCGGCCGAAACGCTCGCCGCCTTGCACCGATTCGAGCAGGTAGGTGTAGGGCGCGTTGGCCAGCTTAAGGTAGATCGACAGCGGCGTGTCGAGGTCGGCAAACGTTTCCAGCGTAACGGGAATACGGTTGTAGCCTTGCGCGGCAAGCGCGTTGAATTCGGTTTCAGTCATGGGGAAGCCTCGAAAATGACAGGGTGTTGCGGTCTGGAGCAGAGCGCCACGAGGGCGCGCGAAAGGAGATCAAGGGCGCCAGCGACGCCAACCTTGCCATTCGTTCCAGTTACGCAGAGTCGTCATTTGTGTTTGAGGTCTTGAAAAGTAAGGGCTTGCCGGTAGGCGACAAGCAAATCGGATACTAGCGCATCGCAATCGGCACTGTCCACCGGCTCGCCTTCGTTGTAGCCGTAGGGCACGGCGTAGGCGAGACAACCAGCGGCATGGGCGGCGTGGATGTCGTGTTTGGAGTCACCGATATGCAGATTGCGATCCGGGCGCACGTTGAACAGACGGCAGGCGTGCAGGATGGGCTCGGGGTGCGGCTTCTTGTGGGCGGTCGTATCGCCGGAGACAACCACGTCGAAATAGTCGGCAAGGCCCATGCGCTCAAGCAGAGCCTCGGTGAACATGCCCGGCTTGTTGGTCACGACGCCCATCTTGAGGCCACTGGCTTTCCAGGCATCGAGGCCGTCGAGAACACCTTCGTAAATTTGGCAATATTTCCCGTTGACCGTGGAATAGTGACGTTTGAAGGACTCGATGGCGGCGTGCAGCTGTTCGGCGCTCGGCGGCTGCTCGTGGGTCAGGCAGCGCTCGACGAGAACCGCCATGCCCTTCCCGACGAAACTATGTACCTCGGCCTGCGTCCGCGGCGGGGCGCCGACTTCGTCGAGCATGAGCCGACAAGCCTCGGCCAGATCGGCAATGGTATCGAGCAGCGTGCCGTCGAGGTCGAAAGTTACGGATTGAAAATGCATCAGACTTTGGCCAGTTCGCTGCGCAGGGCGCCGATGATCGAATCGTAGCGATGCGGGTCGCTATCCTTGCCCGCGCCATAGACGGCTGAACCGGCGACGAAGGCATCGACGCCGGCACGGGCGATTTCGGCGATGTTGGCGGCGTTCACGCCACCGTCGATTTCGAGACGAATGCGCCTGCCGCTTTCCTTTTCGTAGGCATCGAGCTTGGCTCTAGCGAGCTTCGTCTTGGCCAGCGTACCGGGGATGAATTTTTGGCCGCCGAATCCCGGATTGACGCTCATGAGCAGGATGACGTCTATCTTGTCGAGGACGTAATCCATGTAATCAAGCGGCGTCGCCGGGTTGAAGACCAGGCCGCCCTGACAACCGGCATCGCGGATCAGCGACAGGCTGCGATCGACGTGATCGGAGGCTTCCGGATGGAAGGTAATGATATTGGCCCCGGCCTTGGCAAAATCGGGGATGATGCGATCTACCGGCTTGACCATCAGATGCACGTCGATCGGCGCCGTGGTGCATGGGCGAATCGCCTCGCACACCAAGGGCCCGATGGTCAGGTTGGGAACATAATGGTTGTCCATCACGTCGAAGTGAATCCAGTCGGCGCCCGAGGCAATGACGTTGGCCACCTCTTCGCCCAATTTGGCGAAATTGGCGGACAGAATGCTCGGCGCGATGACGTAATCTTTGGCTGACATGATGTTTCCCTGAACAAAAACAGATAGACGAAATTATCCCATGCCCGACACCGACAAATACCAAATCGAAATTCACCCCATGCCGCAGTACATCCCGGAGCAGTCCGACCCGGAAAATGACCGCTACATCTTCGCCTACACGATCACCATCAAGAACGTCGGCAGCGTGCCGGCCCAACTCGTTTCGCGGCACTGGATCATCACCGATGGCAACAACGAGGTGCAGGAAGTGCGCGGCCTCGGCGTCGTCGGCAAGCAGCCCCTGCTGCAGCCGGGCGAGAGCTTCCAATACACCAGCGGCTCATCGTTGACGACGGCCATCGGCACGATGAAAGGCACTTACCAGATGGTGGCCGAGGACGGCACGCATTTCGAAGCCGAGATTCCCGAGTTCGTCCTGGCCAGCCCGCGCGCCCTGCATTGAGCCTCAAGCACAGCTACACGCTGATCGCGCCGTTCTACGATGCGGCGATTGCCCGGGCCACGCACGCCGCCCGGGCGCGCAGCCTGTCGGCTCTGCCGAAGGAGGCCGGAAAAGTGCTGCTGGCTGGCGTCGGAACCGGGCTCGATCTGCCCCATCTACCACCGCAGCACCATTACGTCGGCCTCGACCTCAATCAGGCCATGCTGCGCCGCGCCTTGCCGCGGGCCGGCCATGTCGATTTCGTTCCTGTGCAGGGGGATGCCCAGCGCCTGCCATTCGCCGACGCTTCCTTCAACTGCGCCGTGCTGCACCTGATTCTGGCCGTCGTGCCGCAACCGGCCCATTGCTTCGCGGAAATCGAGCGGGTGCTGAAACCCGGTGGGCAGGCGCTCGTCTTCGACAAGTTTTTGCGCCGGGGACAGCCTGCAATTCTGCGCCGCCTGATCAACCCGCTGGTGCGCCGAATTGCGACGCGGCTCGACGTGGTTTTTGAAGACTTACTCAGCGAAGCCCCAGGCCTGGCGCTGGAACACGACCAGCCAGCACTAGCCGGCGGCTGGTTCCGAATGATCCGACTGAGGAAGCTCTGAAGCAGGCAGCACGGGGGAAAGTTGGGGCGCATCCTTGCCGAGCACATCCTCGATCCAGGCCAGCGTCAGCGTGTAGGTCACGGCCAGCACGACCGGGCCGACAAAGATGCCGACCAGGCCGAAGCTCAGCATACCGCCGATAACACCGGCGAAAATCAGCAGCAGCGGCAAATCTGCACCGCGCTTGATCAGCATGGGCCGCAGGAAGTTGTCGAGGCTGCCGACGATCACGCTCCACACCAGCAGCGCCGTTGCCCAACCGGTATCGCCCATCCAATACATCCAGCCAACAGCTGGCAACAACACCAGCGTGGGGCCAATCTGGGCGATACAGAGCATGAGCATGACAGCCGAGAGCAATGACGCGAACGGCACACCGGCCACGGCCAGCCCGACACCACCGAGCACGGTCTGGACGATGGCAGTCACACCGACGCCGAGCGCCACGCCACGAATCGCCTGACCGGCCAGGATGATCGAATTTTCGCCCCGCTCACCGGCCAGTCGGCGGCCGAAACGGCGTGCCATACGCGCCCCGGTTTCACCACCGGAATAGAGAATCGACGCAATGATCACGACCAGTAAAAACTGGATCAGCATGCCACCTACACCGCCAACCTGAGCGAGTACCCACTTTCCCGTATCGGCTGCGTAGGGCGTCACTTTGGTGACGATTCCGCTTGTCCCGGCCGCATCCAGCTGCCTCCACGCAGCGGCCACGCGCTCGCCAACCAGCGGCAGGGATTTGACCCAAGCCGGTGGTGGCGGAAGGCCATCGACGGCGAACGATTTGCCTACCGCGGTCAACTGCTCCGAATGCTCAAGAATGGTATCGACCGCCATCCACAGCGGCAGCACAAGCAGGAGCAGCATGGCCATCGACATGATCACCACGGCCGGCGCCCGCCGGTTGCCCAGCCGCGCTTCCAGCGACTTGAAGAGCGGCCAGGTGGCGACCACGATCATTACTGCCCAGACTGTCGCCGCCAGGAACGGCAGCAACACCCAGACCGACAGGCCAATCAGCCCGAGGATAAAGAGGATGGCCAGCATATTGCGGGCCAGGTCGCGGCGAATGTGGGTCATATATTGATTCGAGGAACGGAGTAAATCGGCGCTGCAGTCCACAAAGAATTAGCAATTCGCAATAGCATGCAGTACACAATTGGACCATACCCGTTTTTTCATTCTGCCCCTTGAGATGGACCTGTTCACCGAAGGTATAATGCCTGCCAACAGACAAAACAACAAAGGGCAATCATTTGCTGAATGGTTTTCTGCAAAGTGAAAACCTTTCTGCATGGGATAAAGCTCGAAGGTAAGCCTGAGCCTCACGGGATATTGCCCACGCCAGAAACAGCTAGCTTATGCAAAAAACAAATGGAGTTAGTTTATATTGCAGCCAACTTTCAACATACCCATCAACAAATCATGAATGAACAACCCAAAATTGTCGTATTGATACCTTGCTATAACGAAGAGGTTGCTATCGACGCTGTAGTCCGTGATTTTCGCTCTGCACTACCGGAAGCCATGATCTATGTATTTGACAACAATTCCCGTGACCGGACCGTTGAGGTCGCCAAGCAGGCAGGGGCAATTGTTCGCCATGTTCCGTTGCAAGGCAAGGGAAATGTGGTGCGACGCATGTTTGCCGATATAGACGCTGATGCATATGTCTTGGTGGACGGCGATGACACCTATCACGCCCCTAGTGCGCGAAGCATGGTAGATCAGCTCTTTGCAGATAGCCTCGATATGGTGGTAAGTCGTCGTATAACAGACGAAAAAGCAGCTTATCGTCAAGGCCATCGCTTCGGCAACTACCTGCTTACGGAATGCGTTGCCCGTTTGTTTGGCCGTTCGTTTACCGATATTTTGTCAGGGTATCGCGTATTTTCCCGACGCTTTGTAAAGTCATTTCCTGCGTTATCCACTGGATTTGAGATTGAAACAGAGCTCACTGTACATTCGCTTGAGCTAAAAATGTCGATCAAGGAAATTGATACGCCCTATAAATCTCGTCCCGAAGGATCATTTAGCAAGCTTAATACCTATCGTGATGGCGTTCGGATTTTAATGACGATTTTGAAACTATTTCGCCAAGAACGCCCATTGTTGTTCTTTAGCACTCTGGGAATTGGCCTATGCCTAGGATCGCTGGGAATATCCATACCACTATTTGTAACCTACATTGAGACCGGCTTAGTCCCCCGATTTCCGACAGCAATTCTAGCCACCGGAATTATGCTAAGCGCTTTTGTCTCGATTACCTGCGGGTTGATTCTGGATACGGTCACACGCGGCCGACACGAAACAAAGCGTCTAGCCTATTTGCAAATCCCCCCGCCTCAGGTGGAGCGTTGAGCCAGTTTGTGCGCTTCTGCTTGGTTGGGGGAGTTGGCTTCTTCATAGATGCGGGCATACTGCAACTACTTGTGGCATTAGCCGATATAAACCCATATACCGCCAGAGTTTTTTCTTTTATTTTTGCGGCGAGCGGCACCTGGATAATGAATCGGCGATTCACTTTTCAAGTCCGCCACAGGGCAAATCACGCTGAATGGTTGCGTTATATTGGGCTCATGGTTATTGGGGCCATAGCGAATTATGGCGTATTCGTGATTTGCGTTAAATTGGATCTATTCCCTATTTCATTTCTTTGGTTAGCCGTGGCTATTGGATCCATAGCAGGATTAGGCGTCAACTACACCTCTTCGAAATTAGTATTCCGTAGCGTTGTTCACTGAAGATAATAATTTATGGCTTCAAAAATATATTTCATCTGCGAACACTACACAGTTTTTTTTGCGATACTTTGGTCGTTTTGGGGACTGGGCCAATTCTCCCTGAACCGCCTACTGAAGCTACCCGTTGGCGACTCCATTCTAAGTGCCACATTTGCCCTAGTCATCGGACAGGGTATTTTCATTGTTGCTTTGCAATGCCTCGCTGTTAGCGGTCTTCTCCTATATAGCTGGTTAGTTGCTCTATTGCTCGGCGCGGGCATGCTTGGCGTCCTCGAATGGAGGCGTAGGGAACGGCACTTTCTATTTTGGTCTATCCAGGCGTGGCAGAAATCAAGCAAATCAGAGCGTTACGGCTTTTTACTGGTAATGATGTTTGCCATTCCAACCATATTGGCCCCACTAAGCCCCCCGCTTCCAGGGGATGAGTTGCTCTATCACCTTCCCCATGCACAGCAATGGGCACAATCTGGTCGTCTAGGAATTAATGAGTGGCTGCGCTACCCATGGTTTCCCTATAACTACAATCTACTTTTTGCCGGCGCGTATGTCATATACGACGATGTATTCACGCACATGTTTAATATGTTAGCTGGCCTGCTAGTCGCAATAATAACTTATAGATTAGGTGCCAAATATTTCAATGTAACCATTGGGGTCGTTTCGACAATTATCTGGATACAAATTCTCAGAGGCGACTTCGGCAAAGCCAATGTAGACATGGGAGTAACCCTATACGTCCTGTCTGCCTCAGTGGCTTTTTATTGGTGGATTAACTCACAAAAGGATCGACGCTGGCTCGCAATTTCCGCTTTTCTTACGGGAGTTGCTATCGGATCAAAATATCAAGGACTGCTTTTTCTGCCATTTTTCGGCTTGGCATTAGTCTGGTTTGATCGCAGAGTTAGTTCGTGGTTAATGGCCACAATCGCTCTGCTAATTCCCAGTCTATATTGGTATCTCAGAAATGCGATCTTGACGGGAGATCCATTCGACCCAATGGGAGGGAATATTTTTGGATTTTTCGACTGGGACCATCGAGACTACGTTAACCAGTTTACCGATCTAAAGCGACATTCCGGCTTCCCCAATTGGCTATTATGGCCAGCGGTTCTATCTTTATTTTCGTCTAGCAACCGCAAGTCTCCCGTCCACGTCGCGATCTTCTCACTATGCACTTATACGGTCCTGATCTGGATGGTGACGTCGCATTTGCCGCGATATTTGATGCCTGTATTTCCATTTCTCGCCCTGTTAGCTGCTGAACAGTGGTGCTTGTTATTCAAGCGCGCCTTCTTTTTCCTATGGGGGCGCACCACATCAGAAAGCATTTATTCCATAAAGAATATCGCTTGGGTGATTATCTTTATGGCCTTCATTATTTCTTCGGGAGCAGCCGGCAAGCGCTACTGGAGTCGCATCGCCACGAACGATGAGGAACGGAGAGAAATACTAAAAGCGGCAATACCAGGCTACTCGGTATTGGAATATGCGAATGCGAACAAAATGGGGCGCATATATATAGTTGGCGGCCTCACTGACGCCATTTACTATGCGCCGCATCCCATATGGGGTGATGCTTTCGGGCCGTGGCGTCACCTTGACATTGTTTCAAATGAACCGCACAAGTTTGCCGGGGAGCTATCCAAAAGGAATTTTGATGCCGTAATAGCAGATGGGCCTTTATGCTTGGAGCTTGAAAAAAACCCCTCTTTTCAAAAATATTTTTCCATAGTTTTTCAAAATGAGGGGGCAAGGCTATATCGCTTGAACAAGACAGCCAATTCATTCTGAATAACCCTAATTACACCATGGCAAGAACTTGCCGGAAGCGGCATATTAACTGCGATAATCAGCGTTGATCTTGACGTAGTCGTAGGAAAAATCGCAGGTGTAGACGCTGGCCTTCGTCGCTCCACGCCCAAGATCGACACGCACAGTGATTTCGGCCTGTGCCATGACACGGGCGCCATCTTCCTCTTTGTAGGCGGCTGCCCGGCCACCCTTTTCAGCGACCAGCACATCGTCGAGCCAGACCTTGACGCCATCGACATCAAGGTCGGTGATGCCGGCATAGCCGACGGCCGCCAGAATCCGGCCAAGGTTGGGGTCGGAAGCGAAGAAAGCTGTCTTGACCAGCGGCGAATGGCCGATGGCGTAGCCCACCTTGCGGCATTCTTCGACGTCCTTACCGCCTTGAACGGCAACGGTGATGAATTTGGTCGCCCCTTCACCATCGCGGACGATGGCCTGCGCCAGTTCGATCGAAACGGCGATGATCGCAGCCTTGACCTCGGCCCAGCCAGCATCGGCTTCAGATGCAAAGCTGGCGCCGGACTGGCCGGTTGCGATCATTACGTAGGAATCGTTGGTCGAGGTATCGCCATCGACGGTGATGCAGTTGAACGAGGCGTCGGCTGCTTCCTTGACGAGCTTGTCGAGCAGCGGCTGGGCGATGCTGGCATCGGTGGCGAGGAAGCCGAGCATGGTTGCCATGTTCGGCTTGATCATGCCGGCGCCCTTGGAAACACCCGAAACTGTCACCTTTTTCCCGTTGACCGTGACAATCCGCGATGCGGCCTTTGCAACCGTATCGGTGGTCATGATGCCGTGCGCCGCAGCATGCCAGTTGTCGGCCTTGAGGTCGGCGAACACCGCCGGCAAGCCGGCCTTGATGCGTTCGACCGGCAGAAGTTCGAGAATGACGCCGGTCGAGAAAGGCAGGACCTGCCCGGCTGAAATGCCGAGCAGTTCGCCGACCGCTTCACACGTTTCCTGCGCCGCCTGACGGCCCGGCTCACCGGTCCCGGCATTGGCAATGCCGGTATTGACCACCAGCGCGCGGATTTCAGTGCCGGCGGCCAGATGCTTGCGGCAAATCTGCACCGGTGCCGCGCAGAAGCGGTTCTGCGTAAACACGCCGGCCACCGTGCAACCAGCATCAAGCGCCACCAGGGTCAGGTCACGGCGGTTTTTCTTGCGAATTTCGGCCTCGGCGACACCGAGACGAACCCCGGCAACCGGGAAAAGTTGATCAGCGGCGGGGGTGGCGTAATTGACAGGCATTCTCATGGCTCCAAAAGCATCAAGGCACCTCGCGGGTGCCTTGGGGGGAATCAGCAAAAATCAGGACAGTTTTCCGTGGCAGTGCTTGTATTTCTTGCCCGAACCGCAGGGACAGGGATCGTTCCGCCCAACCTTGGGCCCCGCATCTGCAGGCTGCTGAGCTTCATCTGCGTCGCCCAACACCTCGTCAAAACCGGCATGCTGGTACTGGACGTTCTGTACATCGGCGTGCGGCGCTGTTTCCTCGACGTCTTCCTGCGAACGGATCTGCACGGTGAAGACGATACGGGTAACTTCCTTGCGCACGAGGTCGAGCAGGCCTTCGAACAGTTCGAAAGCTTCGCGCTTGTACTCCTGCTTCGGATTCTTCTGGGCGTAACCGCGCAGATGGATGCCCTGACGCAGATGATCAAGGGCGGCAAGATGCTCGCGCCAGTGGCTATCGAGGCTCTGCAGCATGACGTTACGCTCGAACTGCTGGAAGTTGGTGGCACCGACCAGATCGACCTTGGCCTGATAGGCTTCGTCAGCTTCCTTGGTAATACGGGCCAGAATTTCCTCGTCGGACAGTGTCGGCTCATCCTTGAACCACTGGGCAACCGCTGCATTGATCTGCAGTTCGCTAGCCAGGGCGCGCTCAAGCCCTTCCATGTCCCACTGTTCCTCGACCGACTCCGCCGGCACGTAGGTGCGGAAAACATCGGCGATAACGCTCTGGCGCATGGCGGTAATGGTTTCGGAAATATCGTCCGTTTCCAGCAGTTCGTTGCGCTGCTGGTAGATCACCTTGCGCTGGTCGTTGGAAACATCGTCGTACTCCAGCAATTGCTTGCGAATATCGAAGTTGCGTGCTTCAACCTTGCGCTGCGCGGATTCCAGCGAACGGGTGACGAGCGGATGCTCAATCGCTTCGCCTTCCGGCATCTTGAGCTTGTCCATGATGGAGCGCAGACGCTCGCCGGCAAAGATGCGCAAAAGCGGATCGTCGAGTGACAGGTAGAAGCGCGAAGAACCGGCATCGCCCTGGCGACCGGCGCGGCCGCGCAACTGGTTATCGATGCGACGGGACTCGTGACGCTCGGAACCGATGATGTGCAGACCGCCAGAAGCGAGCACAGCGTTGTGCACTTCCTGCCACTCGGCCTTCATCGCAGCGACCTTCTGCTCGCGCTCGGCCACGGGCAGCGACTCGTCGTCGCGAATGGCTGCCAGCTGCTTCTCGATGTTGCCGCCGAGCACGATGTCGGTACCGCGACCGGCCATGTTGGTAGCGATGGTCACCATGCCGGGACGACCGGCCTGGACGACGATTTCGGCTTCGCGGGCATGCTGCTTGGCGTTGAGAACCTGATGCGCCAGCTTTTCCTTGTCGAGCAGACCGGAGAGCAGCTCCGAAGCCTCGATTGAGGTCGTGCCAACCAGGACCGGCTGGCCGCGCTTGGCGCAATCCTTGATATCGGCAATGATCGCCGTGTGCTTTTCATCCGCGGTCTTGAAGACCAGATCGTTCATATCCTTGCGGACCATAGGCCGATGCGTCGGGATGACCACCGTTTCCAGACCGTAGATCTGGTGGAATTCGTAGGCTTCGGTATCGGCCGTGCCGGTCATGCCGGACAGCTTGTTGTACATCCGGAAGTAATTCTGGAAGGTGATCGAGGCCAGCGTCTGATTCTCGGCCTGGATTTTCACGCCTTCCTTGGCTTCGACAGCCTGGTGCAGGCCATCGGACCAGCGACGACCGACCATCAGGCGGCCCGTGAATTCGTCGACAATGACCACTTCGTCGTTCTGCACGACGTAATGCTGATCCTTGTGAAACAACGTCATGCCACGCAGCGCGGCATTGAGATGGTGCATCAGCGTGATGTTGGCAGCGTCGTAAAGGCTAGTGCCTTCCTTGAGCAGACCGTGTTCGGCCAGCAATTGCTCGGCATGTTCGTAGCCGGCTTCCGACAAGTGAACCTGATGCCCCTTCTCGTCGACCCAGTAATCGCCTTCGCCATTCTCTTCCATCGCCCGCGTCAGATTGGGGACGACATCCTTCATGCGCAGGTAGAGTTCGGTATGGTCTTCGGCCTGCCCGGAGATGATGAGCGGCGTACGCGCCTCGTCGATGAGAATCGAGTCGACTTCGTCGACGATGGCGAAATTCAGCTCGCGCTGGACGCGCTCGCCGGCCGTGTAGACCATGTTGTCGCGCAGGTAGTCGAAGCCGAATTCATTGTTGGTGCCGTAGGTAATGTCGGCCGCGTAAGCGGCCTGCTTGGCCTCGTGATCCATCTGCGACAGATTGACGCCGACAGTCAGGCCGAGGAAACGATGCAGACGCCCCATCCAGTCCGAGTCGCGGGTCGCCAGGTAATCATTGACCGTGATGACATGGACACCCTTGCCGGAAATGGCATTGAGATACGCCGGCAATGTACCAACCAGGGTCTTGCCTTCACCTGTACGCATTTCGGCGATCTTGCCGTCGTGCAAGACCATGCCGCCGATCAACTGAACGTCGAAGTGGCGCATGCCCAGCGCCCGGACGCCGGCTTCGCGGACCACGGCAAACGCTTCAGGCAACATTGCATCGAGCGACTCGCCCTGGGCATAACGCTGACGAAACTCGTCCGTCTTGGCGCGCAAAGCCTCGTCGCTGAGTGCCTTCATGGCCGGCTCAAACGCATTGATGCGCTTGACTGCCTGGGAATATTGTTTGATCAGCCGGTCATTGCGGCTGCCGAAAATCTTTTTGAGTAGGCCGGATATCATCGCGATGGAATTAGGTTGTGCAGCGGATTGGCGCAGCGCGGCAAAGCGACGATTCTAACACGCCCCCATGACCCGATGATGACGACCTAAATCAAGGGGATTCGCGACAGCTTAGCGGCGCTTGAGCAGGGCGTACTCGTCACCCTGCTTGAGGAAATGCGCCGGATTCTGGGCAACGCCCAACATGCGCACCTCGAAATGGAGATGAGGCCCGGTCGACCGGCCCGTATTGCCGACGGCACCGATCCGGGTGCCGCGCTTGATCAAAGAACCGGGCAGAACGTCCATGCGCGAAAGATGGGCGTAGCGGGAAGTCAGGCCCTCGCCATGGTCAACTTCGATCAGGTTGCCGTATTCGGGATGAAAAGCGGCCGACAGCACCACGCCATCGGCGGCAACGACAACCGGCGTACCCGGCTCGGCAGAAAAATCGATCCCTTCGTGCATGGAACGCAAACCGGCAATCGGATCGTTGCGCTGCCCGAAGGGCGACCCCAGAGCCGCATCCTTGACCGGCAATATCGTCGGCAACAAGCGATCCTTGACCCGCTTTTCGAGCAGCTTGAATTCCAGGAAGGCCAGATCGTCGCTGCGCTGCTCGACCTCACCGGCCAGGCGATCAATCTCGCGCTGAAGCTCGATGGCCGACATCGGTGCTGCAACATACGGCCCGCCCTGACCGGGCCTGGCCACATCGGCCACGGGCTGGCGCTTGATGCCGACCAGTCCGGACATACGCTCACCCAGGGTATCAAGTTGCATGACCTTGCCCTGTAACTCACCCAGTCGGGTCGCCATCAACTGCAGATTGTTGTTGAGATGCTCCCGCGTCTTTCTGGCCTCCTGTTGCTGCATGGACAGCATCAAATCTTCGACCAGCGGCAGGCGCAGGTGAACCGATAACCAGGAGAACAGAGCAGAGGTCGAAAAAACAAGCGCCAAAAACACGAACAACGCCGCCAAGAGATGGCGAGGCATAATAGTGATTGTTCTCGCCGCCTTCAGGTGGCGCGAAACCAGAATAATCTGCATGGAACCTCCAATGTACAACGGGCCTGAGCACTATCTCGACAAAGACGCTGCCGCGAGCAGGGTCATGGCCCATGCCCGGTTGCTGCTCAAGCTCTCGCGTCGCTTCGAAGCGGTCGCCCCGGCAGGGCTGCGCCACTCGGCTCACGTTGCCAATTACAAGTTGGGGACAATCATTATCCACGCCGATAACGGCGCGGTCGCCGCCAAGATTCGCCAGTTGAGTCAGCGCTTGAGCAACGAGTTATCGAAAGGAGGGGCGGAGTGTAGCGGCATCGAGGTAAAAGTTCAACCCCGCCAAATTCCTTCTCAATCAATGATTTCGACTCAAAAACCGATCTCCGACAAGGCTTTTGGCATGCTGCAATCGACAGCAGAAAATTTGCCGGAAGGGCCGCTCCGGAAGGCCCTGGACAGCCTGCTGAAGCACGCAGCTAGAGCGGAATGATCGCCAGACGCTCGACAAACATGAGCGCAAAAATCAGCAGGGCGAAGATGATTCCGTACTTGAGCAGGCGACCAGCCAGACCCAGGTAATAGCGATTCCCATTGAAGGTGTAGATCAGCAGGCTGGCGCCAATGCCGATGACGAGAATGGCCGCCAGCAGGCGTAGCAGCCACATGGCGACTTAGGCCGTCACCGCCTGAGCCAGCCAGCGCGTGACCCCGCTGGGTGCATGCTCGGTTTCTTCAAAGGTGGCGATTTCCCAGCAGTCCTGCTGTTCGAGCAGGGCGCGAGCCAGCTGGTTGTTCATCGCGTGGCCGCCCTTGTGTGACGAATAGGCGGCGAGCAGGGGATGGCCCAGCAGGTAGAGGTCACCAATGGCGTCGAGAATCTTGTGTTTGACGAACTCGTCGCCGTAACGCAGACCGTCTTGGTTGAGGACGCGGAATTCGTCGAGAACAATCGCATTTTCCAGGCCGCCACCGAGGGCAAGACCATTTTCACGCAGGTATTCGACTTCCTGCATGAAGCCGAAGGTACGAGCCCGTGACACTTCGCGGGTGTAGGACTGCTCGGCGAAATCGATTTCGGCCTTCTGGGCCGACTTGTCGATGGCCGGATGGTTGAAAACGATGGAGAAAGTCAAGCGATAACCGTCGTAAGGCTCGAATTTCGCCCATTTGTCGCCGTCGCGAACCTCGATGGGCTTGGTGACACGAATGAATTTCTTGGCAGCGTTCTGTTCCTCGATGCCAGCAGACTGGATCAGGAAGACGAACGGTGCAGCCGAACCGTCAAGAATGGGCACTTCGGGCGCATCCAGATCGATCCAGGCGTTGTCGATGCCGAGGCCGGCGAGGGCTGACATCAGGTGTTCGATGGTACCGACTTTGACCCCGTCCTTTTCGAGACAGGAGCACATACGCGTATCGCCGACCATGAAAGCCTGGGCGGGAATATCGAGCGGCTCGGGGAGGTCCACGCGACGGAAGACGATGCCGGTGTCCGGTGCTGCCGGGCGCAGGGTCATGTTGACCTTGACACCGCCGTGCAGGCCGACGCCGGAGGCGCGGATGACTGTCTTCAACGTGCGTTGCTTGAGCATGCTAAGTGCTTGAATGATTGGGGAAGGTGACGGATTGTAACACAAGCCGTCACCACCCTTTTTCAGAGAGAGTTTTTGTTACATCAATCCGCCTGCTTGCGCAGGAAAGCCGGGATGTCGTAACGGTCGACTCCGCTGCTGGCCAGTGCTTCTACAGTCACGTTGCCACCGCCACGCTGACCACGACCACGGAGAACCGCCGGCACATCCAGATGCGAATAATCCGGAGCGGAGCCGAAAGCGACGGCATCGTTGGTACCGGTCGCTTGAGCCTGGACCAGAACCGGCTGGGTGAAGACTTCCGGCTTGCTGGCGCGAGCAGCAGCAACCTGGCCAAGACCGGTGGCAACGACAGTAACGCGCAGGGCATCGCCCATCAGTTCGTCGTAAACCGCACCGAAAATGATGTGTGCGTCTTCAGCCGCAAAGGCCTTGACGGTGTTCATCACTTCGTTGACTTCCTTCATCTTGAGGCCGCCCTTGGCAGCGGTGATGTTGACCAGCACGCCACGAGCGCCGGACAGGTTGATGCCTTCGAGCAGCGGCGAAGCGACGGCCTGCTCGGCAGCGATGCGGGCGCGATCGACGCCGGCGGCAGCAGAGGAGCCCATCATGGCGCGACCCATTTCACCCATGACGGTGCGGACGTCTTCGAAGTCGACGTTGACCAGGCCCGGGTAGGTAATGATTTCGGCAATACCGCCAACGGCATTTTTCAGCACGTCGTCGGCAGCACGGAAGCAATCGTCGACATCGGCGTCGTCGCCCATGACTTCCATGAGCTTGTCGTTGAGGATGACGATCAGCGAATCGACATGCTTCGAGAACTCGGCGATACCGGCTTCAGCCGACTTCATGCGCTTGTTGCCTTCGAAGCTGAACGGCTTGGTGACCACGCCGACAGTCAGGATACCCATTTCGCGGGCGATTTCAGCGACGACCGGAGCAGCACCGGTACCCGTGCCACCACCCATGCCTGCCGTGATGAAGGCCATGTGGGCACCTTCCAGCGAAGCGCGGATTTCTTCGCGATGCGCATCGGCGGCAGCCTGGCCGGCTTCCGGCTTGGCGCCGGCGCCGAGGCCGGTCTTGCCGAGCGACAGCTTGCTCGCGGCGGCATTGCGGCTCAGGGCCTGGGCATCGGTGTTGGCGGCGATGAACTCGACGCCGCTGACGCCTTCGCGAATCATGTGCTCGATGGCGTTGCCACCCGCACCACCAACGCCGAATACCTTGATGATCGTACCGGCTTCTTCGTCTTTCTCGATGATCTCAAACATGACTACCTCCTCTGAAAAATCGGTTCAACAACAAATCAAAAATTCTTGGCAAACCACGACTTCATGCCGTCAAAGACGTCCTTGAAGCCCTGCTTTTCCTGGATCTTCTGGCCGCGCTTGCGCTGCGCCTGTGCTTCGAGCAGCAGGCCATAGGCGGTCGAGAAACGCGGGTTTTGCACGACGTCGGCCAGGCTGCCCGTGTATTTCGGGTTGCCAAGGCGAACCGGCATGTGAAAAATTTCTTCGCCCAGTTCGACCATGCCCGGCATCACGCTGGCGCCGCCGGTGAGGACGATGCCGGAGGACAAAACTTCCTCGAAACCGGCCCGGCGCAGTTCGTTCTGGATCAGCTCATAGAGCTCTTCAACACGCGGCTGGATGACGTCGGCCAGGGCGCGGCGGCTCAGCTTGCGGCTTGGCCGATCATCGACGCCGGCGACTTCCATGTTCTCGGCGGCATCGGCCAGTTGCGACAGGGCGCAGCCGTACTTGCACTTGATGTCTTCGGCTTCACGGGTCGGCGTGCGCAGGGCCATGGCGATGTCGTTGGTGACCTGATCGCCGGCGATGGGGATGACCGAGGTATGGCGGATGGCGCCCTGCGTCCACACGGCGATGTCGGTCGTGCCGCCGCCGATGTCGATGAGGCAGACGCCCAGATCCTTTTCGTCCTCGGAAAGCACGGCGTAGCTCGAGGCCAGCGGTTGCAGCACGAGATCATTGACCTCGAGCCCGCAGCGCCGTACGCACTTGACGATGTTCTGGGCCGCCGACACAGCGCCGGTAACGATGTGCGTCTTGACCTCGAGGCGCATGCCACTCATGCCGATCGGCTCGCGGATGCCGTCCTGACCGTCAATGACGAATTCCTGGGTGAGGATGTGGAGGATTTCCTGATCGGCCGGGATCGGCATGGCCTTGGCCGTTTCGATGACGCGCTCGACGTCGGTCTGGGTGACTTCCTTGTCCTTGATCGCCACCATGCCGTTCGAGTTGAAGCTCTTGATGTGGCTGCCGGCGATGCCTGTGTACACGTTGGTCACCTTGCAGTCGGCCATCAGCTCGACTTCCTGGACGACGCGGCTGATCGTATGCACGGTGTCTTCGATATTGACCACGACGCCCTTCTTGAGGCCGCGCGAATCCTGCGAACCCATGCCGATGACGTTGAGATGGCCTTCCTGGTTGATCTCGGCGACCAGCGCGACGATCTTCGACGTCCCGATGTCGAGACCGACGACCAGATCCTTGTTGTCCCTGCTCATATGCTTACTTTCCCTTCCCCTCGCCTGCTACGCGCATGGCGAAACCATTCGGATACCGCAAATCCACGACCGCCGGCCGGACCGCCCGTTTGGCGACCGTTTCCGGATAAATTTCCAAAAAGCGCTGCAGACGCACACCGACCGGCGCCTTCGGCTGCTCCCGCCCGATGTCCACCAACATGCCGTTCTGCAACTTGAGTTGCCAGGCCAGACGCGGCGACAGCGTGACCTGCACCGGTTTCTCGCCGACCGTCCCGAACGAGCCGACAAACTCGCTGTAATGCTTCAAGACTTCCTGCGCCGTCCCGTTCGGCCCGTAGAGCAACGGCAAGCTGGTCGCTTCGCTCTCCGCCAAGGCAGCGGCAAACACCTCGCCATAGCTGTTGACCAGTTCGCTCCGCCCCTCGCCCCAGCGCGCTACGGGTTTGTGTTCCTCGATCCTGATTTCCAGACGATCGGGCCACTGCCGACGCACTTCTACCTTGCGCACCCAGGGCAATTTCTCCAGCGAGCCACGCACCATTTCCAGATTCAGGCTGAAAAAGTTGCCTTTCAGCGAAGCCGGCAACACCTGCTCCACCTCGCCGCGCTTGGTGTGCGGCAGGGCTTCGGCAAACACCACGTGCTTGACCGGCAGCGACGGCACGCGCACCAGCCAGACCGCGCCGGCGGCCAGCAACGCCGCCGCCGCAACCAGCATGAGCAGGTCGGCGATGGCGTTGAGCAGGTGCGGTTTGTTCCACATTCATCGTCTCGTTCAGTCGTTTGCGGCCATTTCGAGCACGCGGCGCACCAGCGCCGGATATTCGAGCCCGGAAACACGCGCCGCCATCGGCACCAGCGAGTGATCGGTCATGCCGGGCGCCGTGTTCACTTCGAGGAAGTAGTGATTACCCTCTTCGTCCATCAGGAAATCGACGCGACCCCAGCCCCGCCCACCGAGGACGCGGAAGGCTTCGAGCGCGCCCTTGCGGATCTGCATTTCCTTGGCTTCCGGCAGGCCGCACGGGCACAGGTACTTGGTGTCGTCGCGGTTGTATTTGGCTTCGTAGTCGTACCACTCGGTAGCTGGCTCGATCTTGATGATCGGCATGGCTTCGTCACCGATGATGCCGACGGTGTATTCGCCGCCGAGCACGCCTTTTTCGGCGATGACCAGCGGATCGAGCTTGGCAGCGATTTCGTAGGCGGCCTTGAGCGCGCCGCGCTCCTTGACCTTGGTGATACCAATCGACGAGCCTTCGTGAACCGGCTTGACGAAGAGTGGCAGGCCGAGCTCTTCCTCGATGTCGGCAAAGTCCGAATCGGCCGTCAGTAGCGCGTATTCGGGGATTGGCAGGCCGGCCGCCTGCCACATGAGCTTGGTGCGGAACTTGTCCATGGCCAGCGCCGAAGCGAGCACGCCGGAGCCGGTGTAGGGAATGTGCATGACTTCGAGGGCGCCCTGGATGGTGCCGTCTTCGCCATGGCGGCCGTGCAGCGCAATGAAAGCGCGGTCATAGCCCTTGAGCGCGTCGAGCGGCTGCGAGGCCGGGTCGAAGGCGTGAGCGTCGATGCCCTGCCCTTGCAGCGCGGCGAGCACGCGCGAACCGCTGTTCAGTGAAACTTCACGTTCGGCGGAGGTTCCACCAAAGAGGACGGCGACTTTGCCGAAATCAGACATGCTTGGCTCCAGACTGCATTTCAATTTTGGGCATTTTTTCCGGTTGACCGTGGAAGTTCATGACTGGCCTGCCACTTTCCCGGGAACCGCGCCAATCGAGCCGGCGCCCATGCACAACACCACGTCGCCATCGCGGGCGACATCCATGATCGTTTGCGGCATGGCCGCGATGTCCTCGACGAAAACCGGCTCGACCTTGCCGCCAACGCGCAGGGCGCGGGCCAGCGAGCGGCCATCGGCAGCGACGATGGGCGCTTCGCCGGCAGCGTAGATTTCAGCCAGCAGCAGCGCGTCGACCGTGCTCAGCACCTTGACGAAATCCTCGAAGCAGTCGCGCGTCCGCGTGTAGCGGTGGGGCTGGAAGGCCAGGACGAGACGGCGGCCGGGGAAGGCGCCGCGGGCGGCGGCCAGTGTGGCCGCCATTTCGACCGGGTGATGACCGTAGTCGTCGACCAGCGTGAAGGAACCACCGGCCGGCAAGGCCACTTCGCCGTAGCGCTGGAAGCGGCGGCCGACCCCCTTGAACTCGGCCAGCGCCTTGACGATGGCGGCATCGGAAACCTGCACCTCGGTGGCCACGGCAATGGCCGCCAGCGCGTTGAGCACGTTGTGCAAACCCGGCGTGTTGAGCGTGATGGCCAGGCGCGAGGTGGAGCCATTGACGCGCACGCAGTCGAAACGCATCCGGCCGTCTTCGGCCACGATGTTCTCGGCGTAGAAGTTGTTTTCCGGTGACAGGCCGTAAGTGATGATCTGCTTCGGCACGCGCGGCATGATGTCGCGCACATTGGCGTCGTCACCGCAGAGGACCGCCACACCGTAGAACGGCAGACGGTTGAGGAAATCGACGAAGGCCGACTTGAGGCGTTCGAAGTCGTGGCCGTAGGTTTCCATGTGATCAGCGTCGATGTTGGTGACGACCGAGACGACCGGCGACAGGAAGAGGAAGGAAGCGTCGGACTCATCGGCCTCAGCCACAAGAAAGTCGCCGCTGCCGAGACGGGCATTGGCGCCGGCCGCATTGAGGCGGCCGCCGATGACGAAGGTCGGATCGACACCGCCTTCGGCCAGGATGCTGGTGACGAGGCTGGTGGTGGTCGTCTTGCCGTGTGTGCCGGCGATGGCGATGCCGTGCTTGAGGCGCATCAGCTCGGCCAGCATCTGGGCGCGCGGCACGACGGGAATCTTCTTCTCGCGGGCAGCGACGACTTCCGGATTGTCAGCCTTGACGGCAGTCGAGGTGACGACGGCATCGGCCCCGGCGATGTTTTCGGCGGCGTGGCCGATCATGACCTTGATGCCCTCGCCTTCGAGGCGGCGGGTGGTTGCGCTTGCCGCCAGGTCGGAACCACTTACCGTGTAGTCGAGGTGGGCCAGCACCTCGGCGATGCCGCTCATGCCTGAACCGCCGACGCCGACGAAGTGGATGTGTTTGACTTTGTGTTTCATTTCGCGCTCTCTGCACAAATGTTCGCCACTTCTTCGGTGGCATCGGGCTTGGCCAGGCTGCGGGCCTTTTCGGCCATTTCCAGCAACTGTCCGCGGGAATAATTGCGGATTAGCGCGATGGACTCGGGCGTCAGTTCGCTTTGCGGCAGCAGGAAGGCGCCGCCGACATTGACCAGGAATTTGGCGTTGCCGGTCTGGTGATCGTCGACTGCATGCGGGAAGGGCACGAGAATGCTCGCCACGCCGGTGGCGGCCAGCTCAGCCACGGTCAGCGCGCCGGCCCGGCAGATGACCAGATCGGCCCATTCGTAGGCGCCGGCCATGTCTTCGATGAAGGACACACAATGGGCCTGGACGCCGACCGCAGCGTAGTTGGCCTTGAGCGCCTCGATATGCTTTTCGCCGGCCTGATGGACGATCTGCGGCCGGTCGCTTTCGGCCAGCAGGGCCATGCCTTTCGGCACCATCTCGTTCAATGCCTGGGCACCGAGGCTGCCGCCGATGACCAGCACGCGCAAGGCGCCGGTGCGCTCGGCAAAGCGCTCGGCCGGCGGGGCGATTTTGGCGATTTCCGGCCGCACCGGGTTGCCGGCCCAAACGCCTTTCTTGAGCACATCGGGGAAACCCGTTGCGATGCGGTCGGCCACCCCGGCCAGTACGCGGTTGGCCAGCCCGGCCACCGAATTCTGTTCATGGACGACAAGCGGCTTGCCGAGCAGCGAAGCCATCATGCCGCCCGGGAAAGTGATGTACCCCCCCATTCCGAGCACGACATCGGGCTGTACCTGACGGATGGCTTTCTGCGCCTGCCAGAAACCCTTGAGCAGGTTGAGCGGCAGCAACAGCTTGCGCAGGATGCCCTTGCCGCGCAGGGCGGCGAATTTCAGATTGACCATCTCGAAACTGTGCTGCGGCACGAGACGGGCTTCCATGCCGTCCGGGTTGCCCAGCCAGACGACGCGCCAGCCGGCATCGCGCATGGCGTGCGCAACGGCCAGCGCCGGGAATATGTGGCCACCGGTGCCGCCCGCCATGATCAGGATGGTCTTGCTCATAGCTTGCCCCCGCGCATCAATTGGCGATTTTCCCAATCCACCCGAAGGAGGATGGCAAGCGCCACGCAGTTGGCCAGCACGCCCGAACCACCGAAGCTCATGAGCGGCAGGGTCAGGCCCTTGGTCGGCAACAGTCCCATATTGACGCCCATGTTGATGAAGGACTGGACACCGAACCAGATACCCATGCCCATGGCGACGAGTGCGGGGTAGAGGCGGTCGAGCTGCACGCACTGGCGGCCGATGGCGAAGGCGCGCTGCACGAGCAGGGCGAACAACGCGATGATGGCGACAACGCCGACCAAACCGAGTTCTTCGGCAATGACAGCGAGCAGGAAGTCGGTATGCGCTTCCGGCAGGTAGAAGAGTTTTTCGACGCTAGCGCCAAGACCGACGCCAAACAACTCGCCGCGCCCGAAGGCGATCAACGAATGCGACAGCTGGTAGCCGCGGCCGTAGGCATCGGCCCACGGGTCCATGAAACCGAACACGCGGTCGCGCCGGTAGGGCGAAACGATGATCATGATTGCGAAGGCAATGAGCAGGCCGACGATGAGCAGAGCGAAAAGCCGCGCCTTGAGGCCGCCGAGGAAGAGGATGCCCATGGCGATCGAGATGATGACGACGAAGGCGCCGAAGTCCGGCTCCTTGAGCAGCAGCATGCCGACTACCGCCATCGCACCGAACATCGGCAGGAAGGCCTGCTTGAGGTCATGCATGACGTTGATCTTGCGCACGGTGTAATCGGCAGCGTAGAGCACGGCGAACATCTTCATGAGTTCGGACGGCTGCAGGTTGGCGAAGCCGAGCGACAGCCAGCGCCGGGCACCATTGACGTCGCGGCCGATGCCGGGGATCAGTACCAGCGCGAGCAGGGCGACGCCGATCATGAACAGGTAGGGCGCGTTCTTCTGCCACAGCGACAGCGGCACCTGGAAGGTGACGGCAGCGGCGACCAGGCCGATGCACAGGAAGACGCCGTGGCGTACCAAGTAGTAGGCCGGTTGATGGCCGGTGAAACGGCCGCCTTCGGCGATGGCGATGGAGGCCGAATAGACCATGACCAAGCCGGCGAAAAGCAGGATCAACACACTCCACAGCAGGGCGTAGTCGATCTCGGCCACTTGCCGGCGCGGCGAGTCGAGGGCGCCGATCATCATGATTGCAGCCCCTTCACGGCATCGATGAAGGCCTGGGCGCGATGGGCGTAATTCTTGTACATGTCGAGGCTGGCGCAAGCCGGCGAGAGCAGCACGCAGTCGCCAGCCTTGGCCTGGGCGGCAAGCCAGCGCACGGCGGACGCCATGTCGCCAAGGATGCGGGTCGGCACACCGCTGCCTTCGAGCGCCATACCGATGGCGGCGGCGTCGCGGCCGATCAGCGCCACGGCGCGACCATGTTTTTCGAGGGCCGGCTTGAGCGGGGAAAAGTCCTGGCCCTTGCCGTCCCCGCCGAGAACGATGGCCAGCTTGCGGCCCATGCCTTCGATGGCTGCGAGCGTGGCGCCGACGTTGGTGCCCTTGGAGTCGTCGACGTAGAGCACGCCGTCGATTTCAGCGACAGTTTCGACGCGGTGCGCCAGGCCCTTGAATGTCTTGAGCGGCTCGATCAGGCCGGCCGGGGCGACGCCGATGGCTTCGCACAGCGCCAGCGCCGCCATCGCATTGGCGGCATTGTGCAGACCGGACAGCTTGAGGTCGGCCAGCGCGACGAGCTTTTCCTTGCCGCGACAGATTGCCCCGTCGGCAAAACCATAATCGACGGCACGCGGTGCCGCATTCAGGCCGAAGGTCACCATCGTGCGACCGCAACGGCCGTTGGCCATCGACCAGTCGTCTTCACGGTTGAGGACCATGACGCCCTTGCCCTGGAAGACGCGCGACTTGGCAGCGGCGTAGTTGGCCAGGCTGCCGTCGTAGCGGTCGAGATGGTCTTCGGAGACGTTGAGGACGGTGGCGGCTGCGGCGTTCAGGTGATGCGTTGTTTCGAGCTGGAAGCTGGACAGTTCAACGACCCAGACTTGCGGCAAAGTGCCGGCATCCTGTGCATCCATGAGCGCATCGAGGGCAGATGGCGAGATGTTGCCGCAGGCGATGGCCGGCACGCCGGCGCCGTTGAGCAGATGGGCGGTCAGCGCGGTCGTCGTCGTCTTGCCGTTGCTGCCGGTGATGGCGATGATTTTCGAACCCGGCACCTGTTCGCGCACGCCGGCGGCGAACAATTCGATTTCTGACACTATTTTCCGGTCGACCGTGGCAATCACCGGCGTCGCCTTGGCAACGCCCGGCGACAGCGCGACGAGATCGGCGCTGGCAAACGACGCCTCGACAAACGGCCCGGCAATCAGTTCGGCGCCCGGGGCAACACGTTGCAGTGCGTCGACGTTCGGCGGGTTGTCGCGCGAATCGGCGACGCGAACCAACGCGCCCTGGCGATGCAGCCACTTGGCCATCGCCAGTCCGGACTCACCGAGTCCGACAACCAGAACGCGTTTGCCCTTGAGTTCCATCAGCGTAGCTTCAGCGAAGACAGCCCGACCAGCACGAGCATGATGGTGATGATCCAGAAGCGGACGACGACCTGCGTCTCCTTCCAGCCCGTTTGTTCAAAGTGATGATGCAGCGGCGCCATACGCAGGATGCGACGACCCTCGCCGAATTTTTTCTTGGTGTATTTGAAGTAGCTGACCTGCAGCATGACCGACAGGGTTTCGACGACAAAAACGCCGCCCATGATGAGCAGCACGATTTCCTGACGCAGGATGACGGCGACGGTGCCGAGCGCCGCGCCGAGCGACAGCGCGCCAACGTCGCCCATGAAGACCTCGGCCGGATAGGCGTTGAACCACAGGAAGCCGAGCCCGGCCCCGGCAATGGCGCCGAGCAGGATGCACAACTCGCCGGCCCCGGGCACGTAGGGTATGAACAGGTACTTGGCCAGCACGGCGTGGCCGGTGACGTAGGCGAAGATGGCGAAGGCGCCGGCGATCATCACGGTCGGCATGATCGCCAGGCCGTCGAGGCCGTCGGTCAGATTCACCGCGTTGCTGGTGCCGACGATGACGAAATAGGTCAGCGTGATGAATCCGACGATGCCGAGCGGATAGGCGATGGTCTTGAAGAAGGGCACGATCAGTTCGGTCTGCGCGCCGGACTTGGCCGAGAAGGCGAGGAAGAGCGCGGCGCCCAGGCCAAGCAGCGATTGCCAGAAATATTTCCAGCCAGCCGACAGGCCCTTCGGATCGCGATAGACGACCTTCTTCCAGTCGTCGTACCAGCCGACGATGCCGAAGCCGAGGGTGACGACGAGCACCGTCCACACGTACTTGTTGGTCAGGTCGCCCCAGAGTAGCGTCGTGATGCCGATCGAGATCAGGATCAGCACGCCGCCCATGGTTGGCGTGCCCGATTTGACGAGGTGGGTTTGCGGCCCGTCATTGCGCACCGCCTGGCCGATCTTCTTGGCGGCCAGCCAGCGGATGACGCCGGGGCCGGCCGCAAAGGAGATGAGCAGCGCGGTCATCGCCGCCAGCACGGTACGCAGCGTAATGTAGTTGAAGACGTTGAAGAAACGAACGTCCTGGGCGAGCCATTGGGCAAGTGCCAGCAGCATCAGTGTGTCTCCTCGACGGTGGCCGGTGCGGCGATGGCATCAACCACGCGTTCCATTTTCATAAAGCGTGAGCCCTTGACCAGCACGGTGGTTTCCGGCCCCAGTTCCTTGTCGACCGCAGCAATCAGTTTCTCGATGTTGCAGAAGTGGCGGGCGCCTTCGCCGAAGTTGCGGACAGCCAGTTGCGCCGCATCGCCCAGCGCGAACAGGCGGTCGATGCCCTGGCTCTTGGCGTAGCCGCCGATTTCGTCGTGATACTGGCCGCTGGCCTCGCCAATTTCGCCCATGTCGCCCAGCACCAGGAGCTTGCGGCCGATGGTGGCGGCCAGCACGTCGATGCCGGCACGGACCGAATCGGGATTGGCGTTGTAGGTGTCGTCAAGGATCTCGGCGCCCTTGTTGCCGACCCGGCGCTGCAGGCGGCCCTTGACGCCGCTGAATGCTTCGAGCCCGGCAGCCACGGCCGCCATCGGCACGCCGGCGGCCAGACACGCGGCCGCAGCGGCAACGGCATTACGGGCATTGTGACGCCCCGGGATGTGCAGGGTGATCGCTGCCTGCCCCTCGGCGGCACTCAGTTCGATGGCGATTTCAAGTCCATGCTGGCGAACGACGCCACGCACATCGGCGGCGTGGTCGATGCCGAATGTCCGCACCGTGTGTTGTCCGGCCATGCCGCGCCAGAAGTCGGCGTAGGTGTCATCCGCATTGATCACGGCCACACCGTTCGCCAGCAGGCCGCCGAAGATGCTGCCTTTTTCGCGCGCCACTTCGTCCATGTCGCCCATGCCTTCGAGGTGGGCGCGCTGGGCGTTGGTGACCAGCGCCACGGTCGGCGCACCGATTGGGGCCAGGTAGGCGATTTCGCCGGGATGGTTCATACCCATCTCGATGACGGCGGCGCGGTGCGAGAGACGCAGGCCGAGCAAGGTCAGTGGCAGGCCGATGTCGTTATTGAGGTTGCCGCGCGTGGACAGCACGGCGGCGCCGTAAGCGGCCTTGAGAATCGAGGCGACCATTTCCTTGGTCGTCGTCTTGCCGTTGGAACCGGTCACGGCGATCACCGGCAGCGTGAACTGGGCGCGCCAGGCGGCGGCGAAACGGCCGAGGGCGAGACGAGTGTCATCGACGACGACGGCGGAAACCCCCGCCGGCACCTTGCCTTCATCGGACACCAGCAGGGCGACGGCCCCTGCCGCCACGGCCTGATCGAGAAAATCATGGGCATCGAAGCGCTCGCCGCTCAGGGCGATGAACAACTGGCCATCGCCAACAGTACGGGTATCGGTCGACACGCCGGTAACATCGACGTCGCGCCCGACCAGTCGGCCATTTGTCGCCTGGGCGACCTGTGAGAGCAGCCACTTCATGCCGCTACCTCCTTCGATTGAGGACGACGCAAGGCCAGCGCAGCGCTGGCCTGCTCGATATCGGAAAAGTGATGACGGACACCGGAAACTTCCTGATAGATTTCATGGCCCTTGCCGGCAAGCAGAACCACATCGCTGACCTCGGCCTCGAGGATGGCGCGCTTGATGGCAACGGCGCGGTCGGCTTCGACCTCGGCCTGTTTCATGCCGGCGACGATGGCGGCGATGATGGCCAACGGATCTTCGCTGCGCGGATTGTCGCTGGTAACCAGCACGCGGTCGGCCAGGCGCTCGGCCACTTCGCCCATCTGCGGACGCTTGCCGGGATCGCGGTCGCCGCCGCAACCGAAGACGACGGACAACTTGCCACCGCGCGACTCGGCCACCGGGCGCAAGGCGCCGAGGGCGTTTTCGAGCGCATCCGGCGTATGCGAGTAATCGATGACGACGAGCGGTTCGCCATTGCCACCGACCCGTTCCATGCGCCCCGGCGGCGGCGTCAGCTCGGACAGGCGGCGCGCCACTTCAGTTGGCTGGACGCCGGCGTCATGCAACACGGCGGCGATGGCGAGCAGGTTGGAGATGTTGTAGCGACCGACCAGCGCGGTATCGACCGCCGCCCGGCCATTCGGCAGGACCAGGCTGAAACGCTGGCCGAACGGGGTATCGACGAGGTTTTCGGCGCGCACCAGCGCCGGGTAATCGCGGCGCTGTTCGCCGATGGCGTAGCCGAGGATACGCATGGCCGTCGTTTCGCGCGACAGCAGGCGGCCGAATTCGTCATCAAGATTGATGATGGCGGTGCGCAGGCGCGGCCAGTGGAAGAGCTTTTTCTTGGCCTCGGCGTAGGCGTCCATTGTGCCGTGGTAGTCGAGGTGGTCGCGCGTCATGTTGGTGAACACGGCGACATCGACGCGAGCGCCGTTCATACGGCCTTCCTCGATGCCGATCGAGCTGGCTTCCAGAGCGCAGGCCGCGGCACCAGCGGCCCGGAACTGCGCCAGATAACGCATCAGGGTCGTCGCTTCCGGCGTCGTGAAACCGGTTTCGGTCAGCGCATCCGGGAAGCCGGCGCCCAGCGTGCCGATGATGGCGCAGGGCTTGGCATAAGCCTTGGCCAGACACTGGCTGATTGTCGTCTTGCCGTTGGTGCCGGTGATGGCGATCAGCGACAGCCCTTCGCTCGGGTGACCATAGACGGCGTGGGCGAGCGGGCCGGCGAGCGAGCGCAGGGCCTCTACCGCCAGGTTTGCCACGGTCAACGGGAAATTTTGCCCTAAATTGAAATCGCCACCGGGCTGCCAGAAGACGGCAACGGCACCGCGCGCCAGCGCATCGGCGATGTAGCGACGACCATCGGCCAGATCGCCCGGATAAGCCAGGAAAAGGTCGCCCGGCTGCACCTGGCGGCTGTCATCGGCCACACCGGTCGGCACGACGCCCATGGCTTCGAGGCGGTCGAGAAGTTCGCGCGGGCTGCTCACAGCTTGCCCTTTCCGGACGAGGCATCGGCCACCTGGATCGGCGCATCTGGCGGCACACCGAGGGTGCGTAGCGCACCGCCGACGATTTGCGAAAACGCCGGGCCGGCCACGTCGCCGCCGTAGTGGGCGCCGCCGGTCGGCTCGTCGATCATCACGGCGACGACCAGGCGCGGATCGCTGATCGGCGCGATGCCGACGAAGGAGGCTACATATTTGCGGGCATAAACGCCGCCCTCGATCTTGTAGGCCGTCCCCGTCTTGCCGCCAACACGGTAGCCGGCCACGCGCGCCTTGGGCGCCGTGCCTTCGGGCTGGACGGCCATCTCGAGCATGATGCGCAATTCCTTCATGGTCTGCGGCGAGAAGACGCGAACGCCATGCGGCGGCGCGTCTTCGACCTTGGTCAGCGACAGCGGCATGAGTTCGCCATCGTGAGCAAACACCGTGTAGGCGCGGGCCAACTGAACCAGGCTGACGGCGATGCCATGGCCGTAGGACATCGTGGCCTGCTCGATCGGCCGCCAGTTCTTCCAAGGCCGCAGACGGCCATTGACCTCACCCGGGAAGCCCAGGTTCGGCGCCTGGCCGAAGCCGACGCTGTCGAACATGTCCCACATTTCCTTCGGGGCGAAGCCGAGGGCAATCTTGGTCGTCCCAACATTGGAGGACTTCTGGATGACCTGGGCGACAGTCAGCGCGCCATGCGGGTGGGCGTCGGAAATCGTCGCGCTGCCGATAGTCAGGCGACCTGGAGCGCAGTTGATGACCGTATCGAAACGAACCTTGCCTTTTTCCAGCGCCAGAGCCGCCGTAAACGGCTTCATCACCGACCCCGGTTCGAAAGTGTCGGTGATGGCACGGTTGCGCAATTGCGCCCCGGACAGGCGCTCGCGATTATTCGGGTTGTACGTCGGCCAATTGGCCAGTGCCAGAATTTCGCCAGTGCGCGCATCGATGACGATGGCGCCGCCCGCCTTGGCGTTGTTGGCCTCGACCGCCGCCTTGAGCTGGCTGAAGGCGAGGTACTGAATCTTGGAGTCGAGGGCCAGGCGAACATCCTTACCATCCTGCGGCGGCTTGGTTGCACCGACGTCCTCGACGATGTTGCCGCGCCGGTCACGAATTACCGTGCGGCTGCCCGGACGACCAAGCAGGCTATTCTGAAAAGCCAGCTCGACCCCCTCCAGCCCCTTGTCATCCACGCCAGTAAAACCCACGATGTGGGCCGTCATGTCACCGGTCGGGTAAAAGCGGCGGTATTCCTTTTCCTGATGCACGCCGGGAAATTTCTGGGCGCCGATGCGATCGGCCGTCTCCGGCGACACCTGGCGCTTGACGAAGGTGAAGGTCTTTTCGGAGGCGATCTTGCCGTCCAGCTCGCGCACGTTCATGTCGAGCATGCCGGCCAGCTGGCGCTTCTGCTCGCCATTCATCGTCCGCGCATCGGCCGGAATGGCCCAGATCGTCTTCATCGGGGTCGATACGGCCAGCATGTCGCCGTTGCGATCGACGATTTTGCCGCGCGAAGCGGAAATCTCGATGTCGCGCAGATAACGCGAATCGCCCTTCTGCTGCAGAAAATCGTTATTGATGACCTGCAGGTAAAACCCACGCGCCACGAGCGCCAGAAAGGCGGCCATGAGCAGCAGCCCAACCGTGCGCGAACGCCAGCCCTGCAAGGCCAGCTGCAGCACCGGGCTTTCGGTAAAGCGATGACCGCGTTGCGGGCGACGGCGCACGACCATCAGCGCGCCCCTTTCGGCACCGCCGAATTCGGCGTCACCATATGCAAGCGCTCACGGGCGATCTTTTCGATCCGCGGATGATTGGCCCAGGTCGACATCTCCAGTTGCAACTGACCGTATTCCACATCAAGTTGCCGCGCCCGCTCCTGCTCCGCCTCGAGCGCCTGGAACAGCTTGCGCGCACGGTGCTGGGAGGTCACGACACCCAACGCGCAAAAGACGACGATCATGAGGAGGATCACATTGAAACGCAGCATTACAGCTTCTCGGCGACGCGCATCACAGCACTGCGCGCCCGCGGATTGGCACTGATTTCGGCGGCGGACGGCTTCACAGGCTTGCCAAGCAGACGCAGCTTTGGCTTAGGCAACTGGTCGGCACGCAACGGCAAGCCTTTCGGCAGATCATCAGCCACCGATTCATTACGCATGAAGTTCTTGACGATGCGGTCTTCGAGCGAGTGAAAGCTGATCACCACCAGTCGACCACCCGGCTTGAGCAACTCGAGCGCCTGCGGCAGCGCTACCTCCAGCTGGCGGAGCTCTTGATTGATATGAATCCGTAAAGCTTGAAAGCTGCGCGTCGCCGGGTCCTGCCCTGGCTCACGGGTGCGCACGGTCTCGCGTACGAGGGCCGCGAACTGACCTGTTGTGACAATAGGTTGTTCGAGCCGAGCAGCCACAACCTTCTTTGCAATCTGGAAAGCAAACCGTTCTTCGCCATAATTTCTAATGACCTCCGTGATGTCTCTTATCTCAGCCCGCGCCAGCCACTCGGCCGCCGTCTCACCCTGCGTCGTATCCATACGCATATCGAGCGGCGCGTCGTAGCGAAAGCTGAAGCCACGCTCCCCGTCGTCGATTTGCGGCGACGACACCCCTACATCAAACAAAACCCCATCAACACCACTAACGCCCGCCTCATCCGCCGCCTCGGCCAGTTCGCCGAAAGCACGATGCACGAGCAAAAACCGGGGATCATCGATAGCCGCGCCGGCGGCAATCGCCTGCGGGTCACGGTCGACCGCCACCAGGCGGCCTTTTTCATTCAACTCGGAAAGAATCCGGCGGCTATGGCCGCCGCGCCCGAAGGTGGCGTCAACGTAGATGCCGTCGGCTTTGATCGCCAGGGCACCCACCGCCTCCTCGAGCAGTACCGTCACATGGGCGGCACCGCGGGTCACAGGACAAGATCCCCGAAGCCCGGCGGCAGATCGCCGGACAGCGCCTCCGCTGCCAGGTCATTCTGCTGCTTCCAGCCGGCCTCGCTCCAGATTTCGAAGTGCGTTCCCATGCCGACCAGATAGACGGTCTTTTCGAACTTGGCGTACTCACGCAATTCCGGCGCGACCAGGATGCGGCCAGCGGAGTCCAGCTCCTCGGTACGGGCGTTACCCACCAGCACGCGCTTGATCGAAGCCGAGCGCGGATCAAGGCTCGACGCCTTGAGGATCTGCTCACGAATCGGCTGCCAGGCCGGCGACGGGTAAAGCAGCAGGCAACGATGCGGATGCGCCGTCAGGACCAGCCCACCCTCACTGGCGGCGAGCAGGGACTCACGGTGCCTTGCCGGTATGGCAAGCCGTCCCTTCGCATCCAGATTCAGTGCTGCCGCGCCTTCGAACATCCCTCGTCTCGCTCCCCGTTTACCCACTTTTCAACACGTTTTCCCACTTTAGAACAACAACACTGCTCAGTCAAGCGAGAAATTGGGATTTTTTCTTACGCAACAAGGACTTACGGAAATTTTCCGCGACGAATTTTGAGAAAAATTATCCTTAAAAATCAATGCAAGAACATTGACACTTAAAGTGACTTATCAGGAGTTGAGGGAAATCAAAAACATTCCATGGCAACGCATGCCGACGTGGTAAAAAGTGGAATGTGCGCAGCGACCGAGCCACCGCTCCGGCATCAAGCCGGCAGCCAGAAAATCAGGCGGAAAAGATGGAAATCTGGTTTCGACCTTCGTGCTTGGCGTGATAGAGCGCCTGATCGGCGCATCGGGTCAGATCATCAGGCGTCTTGCCATGCTCGGGATAAGCAGCCACCCCAAGGGAAATGGTAAAAGTAATGTGGAAGTTACCAAGGGCGATAGACAACTCCTCAATCGACCTCCGCCACGCCTCGGCGCGCTGAACGGCAGTTTCCAGCGGCATGTTGGGCAGCAGGATGAGAAACTCCTCGCCACCATAGCGGCAGGCCACGTCTTCCGTCCGGATATCAGCCAGCAAGGTCGTTGCCAGGATCCGCAAGGCCTCGTCACCCACCTGGTGCCCATAGGTGTCGTTGACCCGCTTGAAATAGTCGATATCGAGCATGACCAGCGACAGCGGATTGCCCTCCCGGCGCGCCCGGGAAACTTCACGCTCCAGCGTTTCATCAAGGTACCGCCGGTTGTACAGCCCCGTCAGGCTGTCACGCACCGCCAGCTCCTGTAGCGCCACCTGCAAGCGACCAATTTCCTCGATTCGCGCATGCAACTGCCGATTCGTTTCCCTCAATGCCTGCTCAGCCGCCTTGCGTTCGCTGACATTGCGCGTTATCCCGAGAATCGTATGAGCGACACCATCGCCATCCAGCAGATAGCTCGACACGACTTCCGTCGAAATCACCTCGCCATCCTTGCAAACCTGCTCCAGCTCGGTGACAACAACATTGGCCGTCTTGTCGCCTGCAGCAATTCGGCGCAGACGCTGGTCGATATCCTGGGCCAGCCGTGTAGCCGATTCGGACGTCAGTCGGGCGTCGATCGTCTGGCCAACAATCTCATCCGGCAAATAGCCGCACATGTCGGTTATGGAAGGACTGACATAGGTATAGCGCCGGGACGGAATATCGAGCGTCCAGATGACGTCATGGCTATTTTCAGCCAGCATGCGATAGCGAGCCTCGCTCTCGGCCAGCTTGCCGGCAATCACCTCTTCTTCGTTTTCCGCGCGCAGCAGACGAATCAGGACCAGAGACAGGGACAGAAATAACAATAGCCCCGAAACAAGGGCAATCCACAGCATCTGGCGCCATTCAGCCAGGTAATCGTCGACCGCCAGGCCACCTTCAACGTACAAGGGATAGTCGGCGATGCGCTGAAACGCATAGACACGCTCAATGCCGTCGAGCATCTCCGGCAAACGCATCGTGCCGGACTTTTCGCCGGATTCGATCCGCCTGTACAGCGGATTACCTTCCGATGCCTGATTAACCCGGCCATAAACAACTGGCCGCTGCAAAATCTGCCGACCATCATCAGCCCGCCAGATACCGAGCATGCCCTTTGCGCCAACATTGATCGTCTCGAATGTTTTCGCCAACACATCAAGATCAAGGGGGGCCGCCACCAGTCCAAGCAAATCGCCGTGAGTATCGCGCACCGACTGGATAACGAACAGAAATGAGCGACCGGAGGCTTTATCAACAATCACTTCCGAAAAATGAAGTGCAATGCCGGATTGAACCTCGGACGCACCAAAATAGCTGCGACCGACAAACTCGGTGGGCAGTTGAGCAACGCCGGATGCGTAGAGAAGATGGCCAGAAGCATCCATGACCCGAAAACCGCTCACTTCCGGAAATTGTCCCGAAAAGAGCTCCAGTTCATTGACCACAGTTTCCCGAAAGCGCTCGACCGCAAGCGGCCTGAAAGCCTCCCGCGGGAGCGAAGCGGCAAGGTGTTCCAGGTTGCCCTGAAGGCGCCGCATCGTCGCGGCGAGGCGCGCCTCCAGCAAAGAGGTAACGCCGAGCGCGACAGAAGGCGCTTTACGCTCCGCCTCACGTCGCCCTTCATGCAGCAAAAACGCCAGCAACAGGGCAACGCCAAGCCAGGTGAACACAAAAAACAGAACCAGCCGGACACGCGGCCCGAAGGCTCGGCCGATCAATTGTCCGGAGGAAGTTATACCCATTCGGGAATCATGCCTTCCGAATACGACAATCACAAGAGGCGCCGAGAGGACGCCTCAGTTGCAAAGCTCCTTGGGCTACTTGGTCTGGCTGAGCTTCTGCTCAATTCGGGCCAGTGGTATTGCACCGGGAACCCGCTCACCATCGGCAAAGAACATGGTCGGCGTGCCGGTGATATTCAACTTGCGGCCAAATTCCTGATTTTTGCTAACGGCAGTAGTGTCGCAATCCTCACGACCAGCAGGCGCCTTGCCATCGATCATCCAGTCATTCCATACCTTGGCTCGTTCGCCGGAGCACCAGATCTGCTTGGACTTTTTAACCGAGTCTTCGGAAAGAATGGGTAACAGAAAGGTGTAGATCGTGACGTTTTCCAGCTTCTGCAATTCCTTTGCCAAACGCTTGCAATAGCCGCAATTGGGATCCTCGAAGGTGGCTAGCACACGTTTACCATCGCCGCGCACCTGCTTGATGGCGCGATCGAGCGGAAGATCGCTGAACTTGATCGCCGTCAGCTTTTTCATTCGCTCGTCGGTGACATTCTTCATCGTTTTCGCGTCGATCAGCTGCCCGCTGACCACGATGGCCGACATTTTCTCGTCAGTGTAGAAAATATTGCCGTCGGCGTAGACTTCATAAAGCCCCATGTAACCGGACTTGGTGACGCTTTCCACCTTGGTGCCGAGCTTGGCTTCCATCATCTTCCGAATATCCGCCTCATCGGCTGCAACATTCAGACTGAACGCGATTGCCAAAGCCATCGGCAGCAATTTTTTCAACATGCAATTCTCCTAAAGGGCGCCGAGAGCATACCGCACCAGGGCATTTTTGATTAACGGCAGGCCGTTGGCCAGATTCAGCCCAAGATTGCGCAACGGGCGCACCCCCGGCGATGAGTTCTTGAACAAACGACGCAAACTATCTGTCGTTGTCTGCATCAATACGGTTTCCTCGCGCCGGGCGCGCTGATAACGCTGTAGGAAGCGCTCCTCACCAATATCGTGCCATGGCTGCGTTGCAGCCAATTGCGCGGCAAGCGTCATGGCATCCTGAAAACCAAGATTAATGCCATGCCCCGACAAAGGATGAATACCATGAGCCGCATCCCCAACCAACGCAAGTCGTGGCGCGACAGTTTGCGGCACACGCATCAGGCGCAAGGGGAAAGCCACCGGTGCCGTTAGCACATCCAGCTTGCCCAGCGCGCAACTACCAGCCTCAGCAACTCGTTCGCAGAGCAGTTCAGACGACAGAGAACAGAGTTCATCCGCATGGGCATCTGGTGTTGACCACACGATGGAGATACGATTTCCTGGCAACGGAAGGTAGGCCAGCACACCATCGTCACGAAACCACTGGAATGCCGTGTTGTTGTGACGTTTTTCAGTGGCAAAATTAGCGACCACACCTTTTTCGCCGTACGGCGTATTAACGGCATCAAGCCCAGCAGTCTGCCGCACCCACGAATCACGGCCGTCCGCCCCAATCAGGAGGCGAGACGAGAGCATCGTACCATCGCGAAGGCGCAAAACAGCAGCGTCGTGGCGCAACTCCAGCCCATCCGGCTGAGCTGGACAGAAAAGCGTCAGATTACCCTGGCGCTTGGCACTTTCCCAGAACTCGCATGCCATCTGGGACGATTCGAGAATCCAGCCCAGTTCAGAAACGCCGGTCTCAAACGCTGAAAAGTCGATGCGACCGATACCGTCGCCGTGGATTTCCATGGCACGGATCGGCGCCGCTCTTGCTGCATCCAAGTGACGCCACGCTCCAATCGATTCGAGGAATGCAACATTGGCCGGGCTGATGGCGTAAATACGCGAGTCCCAGCCATCGGGGAGATGCGGCGCGTTATTTTCTACGAGCGCGATGCGCAAGCGCGTGTCGCGCAAGGCCAAGGCGAGACTAGCACCGGCCAGGCCTCCGCCAACGATGATCAGATCAAACTGCTGCATGACGGCGATTATGCCGTTTCAGGAGAATGAAACAAGCAGATCAGGCGGGGGTGCCACCGCCACCGCCCGTTTGCGGCTTGTTCTGGCGCGGCCGGCGATTGTTGTTGGTACGCGGGCGATGCTTCTTTTGCTGTTGGCCAATACCGCCACCGGCGCCGGCGTTGCCGCCCGGCTTGCCATGCTGCATGTTGCCACGGCCAGCATTGCCGCCATGCGGCTCATTACCGGAAACACGGTTACCCGGTGCGAGCTGGATTTCCAGCTCGATGATTTCGTCCCACTGCTCGTCGGTTCGATCACGCTCGGGAATCGAAAGCAGGTCACGCAAGCGGCGGCGCGTATCAGGCTGCGGGGCTACCGTAACGGGAGCTTCGGGGGGATTTTCTGGATTGGGATTGTTCATTGCAACTTAAAAAAAGCGGAGCCCGTCGAGGACGACCTCCGCATTCCATAACACTGGATTACTTCTTTTTGGCAGCAGCGGTCTTCTTGGCTGCGACCGAGGCTTTGAAAGCCGTACCAGCAGTAAATTTCGGAACCGTGGTAGCGGGAATTTTCAACGTAGCGCCGGTTTTTGGATTCTTGCCGGTGCGCGCTGCGCGCTTGGCGGACTTGAAAGTACCGAAGCCAACGAGTGTAACAGACTCCCCCTTGGTCACGGTCTTGACCACCGCGCCGATGATGGCCGACAGCGCCTTGTCAGCAGCAGCCTTGGTTATACCAGCTTCTTTTGCAGCAACTTCGACCAGCTCGGATTTATTCATCTAAGTGCCTCCTAGTTACCTATCAATGTTTAAGAAAACTGGCCGTCGGAACGGCAGCACGACAAAAGTAGCATACCTTTTTGAATTAGTGTTGCCCTGAGAGCGCCTATTTGCAGGCGATTGCGTGAATATTTGTAATTTTCATACGCAAGGAAGCTCATTCAGCCCAAAAACGACAAACCCGGCACGCGACCGGGTTTGTCTTGATGCCATCAGCAAAGGTGTTATTTGGCTGCGGGCTTCTCTTCTTCCTTGGCTGCCTCAGCCGGTTTTTCGCCATGCGAGATTGCCACGGCACCGTCATTCTGCTTGCCGATGTGCTGGTCGATTGCCGGCAACTGGTGGGCAATGCCCTTGTGGCAGTCGATACAGGTCTTCCCCTCGGTGAAGGCTTGCGGGTGCTGCTTGGCTGCCCGGTTGCCCTGCTCGGTGTAGTCCATGTAGTCGTAGCGATGGCAGTTGCGACATTCCTGCGAGTCGTTCGCCTTCATGCGTCGCCACTCGTTCTGGGCGAGCTGGCCGCGCTTGGCGTTGAACTTCTCCGGCGTGTCGATGGTGCCGAGGATCTTGTGCAGCACTTCGTTGGAAGCCTGGATCTTGCGGATCATCTTCGGCCCCCATTCCTTGGGCACGTGGCAATCCGGGCAGGTGGCGCGGACGCCAGTACGATTGGTGTAGTGCACCGTGTTCTGGTACTCGCGGAAGACGTTTTCCTCCATCTCGTGGCAGGAGATGCAGAACGATTCCTTGTTGGTCGATTCCAGGGCCCAGTTGAAGCCGCCCCAGAAAACGATACCGGCGACGAACAGGCCCAATACGGTGACCAGCCCGATGCGCTTGACCCATGCGGGCGTGAATTTATCGAGACTCATCATTCCCCCTTCTTGGTGGCCGGCTTATAGGTATTGGCGACGAGCGGCTTGGCGTCGAATTGCGGCACGTGGCACTGCATGCAGAAATAGCGGCGCGGCGAGATATTGGCCTGCTTCTTATCTTCGCGGTCGAGATAGTGGGATTTCGCCACCTTGGTTGCCCCGGTTTCGTCGGCCCGCTCCTTCGAGTGACAGTCCATGCACTTGTTGAAGTTCTGGGTGATGTTGTAACCCTTGATGCTGTGCGGGATCAGCGGCGGCTGTTTCTGGAAGTTGCGCGGGATCGTGGCCTGATCTTTCTCGGGCCGGAACATATCGACCTTGGAATTCCCCTCGATCGACTCGATGCCGATCTCATTCACCCGCAATTCCTGCGCGCTGACGCCGCCAACTCCCCCCAGGAGCATGCCGGCGGCCAGGGCCAGTGCAGTGATCAATCTCATATTCATTACCTCCGATGAGCGTTTGGAGCCGAGGCTCCATTCGCTTTTTGGCTTATTTTTCCGGTTGACCGTGGAATCCGACCCCATCAGGCCCGCGTGACTTTGACGGCGCACTTCTTGTAGTCCGTTTCCTTCGAAATCGGGCAAGTGGCGTCGAGTGTCAGCTTGTTGACCAGGCGACCGGCGTCGAAGAACGGGATGAAGACCAGGCCACGCGGCGGCTTGTTGCGACCGCGCGTCTCGACGCGTAGCTGGATTTCACCGCGCCGCGACGCCACCTTGACCTCCATGCCGCGCTGCAAACCACGCGCCTTGGCATCATCCGGATGCATGAAGACAACCGCATCCGGGAAGGCCTTGTACAGCTCGGGAACGCGACGGGTCATGGTGCCGGTGTGCCAGTGCTCAAGGACACGACCGGTGGACAGCCACATGTCGAATTCCTTGTCCGGCGACTCGGCAGGCGGCTGGTAGGGCAGCGCAAAAATGACTGCCTTGCCGTCCTTGTGACCATAGAACTTCACGCCCTCGCCCTTCTTGACGTACGGGTCATAACCTTCGCGGAAGCGCCACAGCGTTTCCTTGCCATCGACAACCGGCCAGCGCAGACCGCGGGCCTGATGGTATTGCTCGAACGGTGCCAGATCGTGGCCATGGCCACGGCCGAACGAAGCGTATTCCTCGAACAACCCCTTCTGGACGTAGAAGCCGAAGTGCTTGGATTCGTCGTTGTCGAAGCCGGCCTGCGTTTCCTTGACCGAGTACTTATTGACCACGCCATTGGCAAACAGCGCGTCGAACATTGTCTTGCCTTTGAGCTTCGGTGCCTTGGCGAGCAACTCGGCCGGCCAGACCTCTTCCATCTTGAAGCGCTTGGCGAATTCCATGACCTGCCACAGATCGGAGCGAGCCTCGCCCGGCGCCTTGACCTGCTGACGCCAGAGCTGGGTGCGCCGCTCGGCGTTGCCGTAGGCACCTTCCTTCTCGACCCACATGGCAGTCGGCAGGATGAGGTCGGCGGCCATCGCCGACACCGTCGGGTACGGATCGGAAACGACGATGAAGTTCTCCGGCTTGCGCCAGCCCGGATAGAGCTCTTCGTTGATGTTCGGCCCGGCCTGCATGTTGTTGTTGCACTGCTGCCAGTAGAAATTGACCTTGCCGTCCTTCAGTGCCCGCGCCATGGCGACCGCGTGGTAACCAACCTTGTCGGGAATCGTGCCTTCCGGCAGCTGCCACAACTCTTCGGTGTGCTTGCGGTGTTCCGGGTTGGTGACAACCATGTCGGCCGGCAGACGATGCGAGAAGGTACCGACTTCACGCGCTGTGCCACAGGCGGACGGCTGGCCGGTCAGCGAGAACGGGCTGTTGCCCGGCTCGGAAATCTTGCCGGTCAGCAGGTGGATGTTATAGACGAGATTGTTGGCCCAGGTGCCGCGGGTGTGCTGGTTGAAACCCATGGTCCAGAAGGAAATGATCTTGACCTTGGGATCGGCGTACAACTCGGCCAGCGCCTTAAGATCCTTCTCGGCAACGCCGGACAGCTTGGAGACTTTCTCGGCGGTGTATTCCGAGACGAATTTCTTGAATTCGTCGAAAGTGATCGGATCGGACTTGCCGGTGTCGCCCTTCGGCTTGCCGTCGGCACCGGGGTAGCCGTTGCTCGTCGCATCTTTTTCCAGCGCATGGGTCGGACGCAGGCCGTAGCCGATGTCGGTGGCGCTCTTCTTGAAATTGATATTCTTGTCGACAAAAGCCTGATTTACCTTGCCGGTCTGGATGATGTAGTTGGCGATGTAGTTGAGGATCGCCAAATCCGTCTGCGGCTTGAAAATCATCGGGATGTCGGCCAGCTCGTACGAGCGGTGCTCGAAGGTCGACAACACGGCAACCTTTACGCCCTTGTTCGACAGCTTGCGGTCGGTAATACGCGTCCACAGGATCGGGTGCATCTCGGCCATGTTCGAGCCCCACAGCACGAAGGCGTCGGCATGCTCGATATCGTCGTAGCAACCCATCGGTTCGTCGATGCCGAAGGTGCGCATGAAGCCAGCAACGGCCGAGGCCATGCAGTGGCGGGCATTGGGGTCGAGGTTATTGGTGCGGAAGCCGGCCTTCATGAGCTTCGACGCGGCGTAGCCTTCCCACACCGTCCACTGGCCCGAGCCGAACATGGCGAGGCCGTTCGGGCCTTTGGCCTTGAGCGTCGCCTTGGCCTTTTCTTCCATGATGTCGAAGGCCTGTTTCCAGGACACCGGCGCAAACTCGCCGTTCTTGTCGTACTTGCCATCCTTCATCCGGAGCAGCGGCGTCTTCAGACGATCGGCACCGTACATGATCTTGGACAGGAAATAGCCCTTGATACAGTTCAGACCACGATTGACCGGCGCATCCGGGTCGCCCTGGGTAGCCACGACGCGTCCGTCCTGCGTCCCGACCAACACACCGCAACCGGTGCCACAGAAACGGCAGGCTGCCTTGTCCCATCGAATCTCGTCCTTGCCCTGAGCCACAGCCGTACCGGGCGCGGACAAGCCTGCCGCTGACATGGCCGCCGCTGCTGCGTTGGCCTTGATGAAATCGCGTCGATTGAGCTTCACGCCTTTACCTCCTCGGTATCTACTGATTCGTCGTCGCTGTATTGATAGACCATGGCCACCGACGCGACGCCGGGTACACCATGCAGGGCTACATATTTATCTGCAGCTGAATTCGTGTCGTCATCCTCCAGAGTGACGACCACCTTGCCCTCCGCACTCCGGGCGTGAATTTCCACGCCTTTCATCAAAAGCAATGCCTCGCACGCCTCGTAAAGACGCTCTGGAGCGACATACATAATGGCGCTGGATATATTCATCCGGCCCACCTCCTCAAGCTTTGGCAGCCCAATGCCACCGTGGGAAGCAATGTTCCCGATACGACCGGGGTATGGAATTGATGCGTATCAAATCAATACCCTTGGATCATTCAAGCTAGTACCAACGCACCGAATTTATTAGTTCTTTTTAACTAGGATTGCGTCAGAATATGCCATTGTCACAATCGGCGATAGCTATCGGACACATTGATGCAATCAATTGGATCAATAGTCGAGCAGTCCCTAATATTCGATCCGTGTTCAACACTTAACCCACCAAGGAGAAATCGATGTCCCTCATCAACACCCAGGTTCAACCGTTCAAGGCCCAGGCTTTCCACAACGGCAAGTTCATCGAAGTCACCGAAGCCAGCCTGAAGGGCAAGTGGTCGGTCATGATCTTCATGCCGGCCGCCTTCACCTTCAACTGCCCGACCGAAATCGAAGACGCCGCCAACAACTACGCCGAATTCCAGAAGGCCGGTGCCGAGGTTTACATCGTCACGACCGACACCCACTTCTCGCACAAGGTCTGGCACGAAACCTCCCCGGCCGTGAGCAAGGCCCAGTTCCCGCTGGTCGGCGACCCGACGCACGCTCTGACCAACGCCTTCGGCGTGCATATCCCGGAAGAAGGTCTGGCCCTGCGCGGCACCTTCGTTATCAATCCGGACGGCATCATCAAGACCGTTGAAATCCACTCCAACGAAATCGCCCGCGACGTCTCCGAGACCCTGCGCAAGCTGAAGGCCGCCCAATACACTGCCTCGCACCCGAACGAAGTGTGCCCGGCAAAGTGGAAAGAAGGCGAAAAGACCCTGGCTCCGTCGCTGGATCTGGTCGGCAAAATCTAAGTAGTTAGTCGTTTTCAGGTTTGAGGATCGAGCGGGACACCCCGCTCGATCATTTGGATTTCAGCGCTTTTTTCCGGTTGACCGTGGCAATCGAAAAACCAGTGAAATTCAGCACAGGGAGAACAATATGCTCGACAGCACCATCAAGGCCCAACTCGCGGCCTACCTCGAAAAACTCCAGCGCCCCATCGAACTCGTCGCGTCGCTCGACGACAGCGCCAAGGCTCAGGAGATGCGCGAACTGCTGACTGATATCGCCGAACTTTCGCCCAAGGTCAGCCTGCGTGAAGACGGCAAAGCTGCCCTGCGCCCGTCCTTCGCCGTCGGCCTGCCCGGCGAAACGCCGCGCATTCACTTTGCCGGCATCCCGATGGGCCACGAATTCACCTCGCTCGTTCTCGCCCTGCTCCAGACCGGCGGCCATCCGCCCAAGGTCGAACAGTCGGTCATCGACCAGATCAAGGCCCTGCCCGGAACCTTCGATTTCGAAACCTACATCTCGCTGTCCTGCCACAACTGCCCGGACGTCGTGCAGGCGCTCAACCTCATGGCCGTGCTCAACCCCGGTGTGACGAGCACGATGATCGACGGCGCGATGTTCCAGGATGAAGTGAATGCCCGCCAAATCATGGCCGTGCCGACCACCTACCTGAACGGTGCCGAATTCGGTGCCGGCCGCATGCTCATCGAGGAAATCCTCGCCAAGGTCGACACCGGCGCCGCTGCCCGCGCCGCCGAAGAACTCGGCAAGAAAGAAACCTTTGACGTCCTCGTCGTCGGTGGCGGACCGGCCGGTGCCGCAGCAGCCATCTACGCCGCCCGCAAGGGCATCCGCACCGGCGTCGTCGCCGAACGCTTCGGAGGCCAAGTCATGGACACCCTCGGCATCGAGAATTTCATCTCCGTGCCCTACACCGAAGGCCCCAAACTGGTCGCCTCGCTGGAACAGCACGTCAAGGAATACGCCGTCGACGTGATGAACCTGCAACGCGCCAACAAGCTGATCCCGGCCAGCGAAAATGGCGGCCTGGTTGCGCTCGAACTCGAAAACGGCGCGAAGCTGCAGGCCAAGACGGTGATTCTCTCCACCGGCGCCCGCTGGCGTGAGATGAACGTCCCCGGCGAGAAGGAATACAAGGCGAAGGGCGTCTGCTTCTGCCCGCACTGCGACGGCCCGCTCTTCAAGGGCAAGCGCGTCGCCGTCATCGGCGGCGGCAACTCCGGCGTCGAGGCCGCCATCGACCTCGCTGGCCTCGTCGCCCATGTCACGCTGCTCGAATTCGCCGACACCCTGCGTGCCGACGCCGTGCTGCAGAAAAAGCTCTACAGCCTGCCCAACATCACCGTCATCAAATCGGCGCAAACCACCGAAGTCACCGGCGACGGCCAGAAAGTCAACGGCATCACGTTCAAGGATCGCGTCACGGAAGAGATCAAGCACGTCGAACTCGAAGGCATCTTCGTCCAGATCGGCCTGCTGCCCAACACCGACTGGCTCAAGGGAACGCTCAACTTGAGCCGCTTCGGCGAGATCGAAATCGATGCCAAGGGCCAGACCAGCCTCCCCGGCGTCTTCGCCGCCGGCGACTGCACGACCGTGCCCTACAAGCAGATCATCATCGCCATGGGCGCCGGCGCAACGGCGTCACTCAGCGCGTTTGACCACCTGATCCGCAGTTCGGCACCGGCCTGATCGATTCGATCAACCGCCCTCCACAAGCGCCAATGCACCACCGCGGTGCGTTGGCGCTTGCCGTTTTGTCGACAAAACAACACCCTCCGGCAAAACCCGGTCGCCGTCAAACCAGAATGCGCGGATTCGCCGCCCCGCCGGAAAGACTGGCATAGCGCGACGGCAAATCGCCGGGCAGGCAATAGCCAAACAGCCACTCCTCCGCATCCTGCAACGAAGCACCCGTCGACAATACATACTCCGATACGCCCGCAAACGCCGCCAGGCGCACCCAGAACATGGTCTCTTCAGTCAGACCGGAATTTGCATCAAAAGAGTTCGGATGATCATGCATGACGCACCTCGCTTTCGGGAAAACAACACCACGAGGTAGTACTAGCAATATTCGGCCCAGAATCAGAGCCCGAAAAAGAAAAACCCGCTGACGAATCAGCGGGTTTTCGTATTGCTGGTGGTGATGGGCAGAATCGAACTGCCGACCTATGGGTTATGAATCCATCGCTCTAACCGACTGAGCTACATCACCACGCTTGAGGGCGCGGATTATAGTTTGCGGGGGTTGGCGGGTCAACCAAATTTCGGGTCGGTTATAATGGCGAACTTTTGTGCTGCGCGATGACCTAAGCGGCACCCACCGATTTGCGAAGTGTTACCCATGCCCAAAAAATTATTCATCCGCACCTTCGGGTGCCAGATGAATGAGTACGATTCGGACAAGATGGCCGACGTGCTCAATGCCTCCGAAGCGATTGTCCGAACCGACAACCCGGAAGAAGCTGACATCATCCTGTTCAACACCTGCTCCGTGCGCGAGAAGGCGCAGGAAAAGGTGTTCCACGACCTCGGCCGGGTCCGTCACCTCAAGAAGCTGAATCCCGATCTGGTGATCGGTGTTGGCGGTTGTGTTGCCAGCCAGGAGGGCGATGCGATTGTCGCCCGCGCGCCCTACGTCGATATCGTCTTCGGTCCGCAGACCCTGCATCGTTTGCCGCAACTGATGGCCGAGCGCAAGGCGAAGGGCAAGGCGGCGGTCGATATTTCCTTCCCGGAAATCGAGAAATTCGATTCGATGCCGCCCTCCGAGATCAAGGGCGCCTCGGCCTTCGTGTCGATCATGGAAGGCTGCTCGAAATTCTGCACTTTCTGCATCGTCCCCTACACGCGTGGCGGCGAGGTATCGCGCCCGTTTGAGGATGTATTGACCGAGGTCGCCGACCTGGCTGCCCACGGCGTCAAGGAAGTGACCCTGCTTGGCCAGAACGTCAACGCCTATCGCGGCGACATGGCCGAGACGGACGAGAAAGCCGATCTGGCGATGATGATCGAATACATCGCCGAGGTGCCGGGCATCGAGCGTATTCGCTACACGACCTCGCATCCGCGCGAAATGACGCAGCGCCTGTTCGACACCTACCTCAAGGTGCCGAAGCTAGTATCGCACCTGCATCTGCCCGTGCAGGCCGGTTCCGACCGCGTGCTGGCGGCCATGAAGCGCGGCTACACGACGCTCGAATACAAGTCGATCATCCGCAAGCTGCGCGCCGCGCGGCCAGACATTTCGCTGTCGTCGGACTTCATCGTCGGTTTTCCCGGCGAGACGGACGAGGATTTTGAGAAGACGATGAAGCTGATCGACGAGGTTGGTTTCGACAGTTCGTTCTCCTTTGTTTACAGCCCGCGCCCCGGCACCCCGGCGCTGGAACTCGACGATTCGACGCCAGCTGAAACCAAATCGGCCCGCCTGCTGCGCCTGCAAAAACGCATCGATGAACAGGCGCAGGCGATCAGCCAGACGATGGTCGGCAGCATCCAGCGCGTGCTGGTCGAAGGCACGTCGAAGAAGGACGTGCATGAGCTGGCTGGCCGCACCGACAACAACCGCATCGTCAATTTCGCTGGCAATCCGCGCCTCATCAACACCTTCGTCGATGTCCGCATCACGTCTTCGCTATCGCACACGCTGAGAGGCGAAATTGTCATCCGAGAAGACTAAGCCGGCCGCGCGGGCCAAACCCGCCCCCAAGACCAAGCCGATCGAGATCGCGCTGACGCCGGTCGACAACGCCATGCTGGCCAATCTGTGCGGCCCACTCGACGAAAACATCCGGCAGATCGAAACCGCCTTCGATGTCGTCATCCGTCGGCGCAACGAACGGTTTTCCGTTTTTGGCGAAAAATCCCGGTTGACCGTGGAAGCGCTCCAGCACTTCTACGCCATGGCGCGCGAAACGCTGACCGTCGACGAGATCCAGCTCGGCCTCATCGAACTGCTCAATGCGCCGGTGCGCCGCGTATCGCGCCGCGCCGAAGGCCCGGTCGACGGCCCGCAACTGATCACGCGCAAGACCGAGCTGCACGGCCGCACGCCGCGCCAGGTCGAGTACCTCAAGCACATCCAGGAACACGACATCACCTTCGGCATCGGCCCGGCCGGCACCGGCAAGACCTATCTCGCCGTCGCCTCGGCTGTCGATGCCTTCGAGCGCGATCTGGTCGAACGCATTATCCTGACCCGCCCGGCGGTCGAAGCCGGCGAACGCCTCGGCTTCCTGCCCGGTGACCTGACGCAGAAGATCGACCCGTATTTGCGGCCGCTCTACGACGCGCTCTACGACCTCATGGGCGCCGACCGCGTCGCCAAGCTTTATGAAAAGCGCGCCATCGAGATCGCGCCGCTCGCCTTCATGCGCGGACGCACGCTCAACCACGCCTTCATCATCCTCGACGAGGCGCAGAACACGACGCCCGAGCAGATGAAGATGTTCCTGACCCGCATCGGTATCGGCGCCAAGGCAGTGGTGACCGGCGACGTCACCCAGATCGACCTGCCCAAGGGCCACAAGAGCGGCCTCAAGGAAGCGACCGAAATTCTGAAAGGCGTGCGCGGACTGGCCTTTACCCATTTCAAAAAGGAAGATGTCGTGCGCCACCCGCTGGTCGCCCGCATCGTCGAAGCCTATGAATCCCACCAAACGTCTTAATTTGTCGGTGCAATACGCCTGTAACCGCGAGGGCCTACCCTTGCGGGCGGATTTCGTGAAATGGGCACGCGCTGCGCTGGTCGGTGGCGGTGAAGTGACGATCCGCCTGGTCGACGCCGATGAAGGCCAGGCACTGAATAACGAGTACCGCGGCAAGGATTACGCAACCAACGTGTTGTCCTTTCCGTATGACACCGAGCCGGTGGTGACGGGCGACCTGGTCATCTGCCCGAGCGTCGTGGCACGCGAGGCGGCCGAGCAGAACAAGCCGCTGGCGGCGCATTACGCGCACCTGACGGTGCATGGTATGCTGCATTTACAGGGCTGGGATCACGAAAATGACGATGATGCCCAGGCAATGGAAGACGAAGAAAGGGAGATTCTTGCTGCAATGGGTTATCCAGACCCGTATGCAGTTTAATTAAATCATGGACAGTGACAGTAAACCGAGTTTCATCGAACGACTGACTTCCCTGCTGCTGCGCGAGCCTGACGACCGCGAGCAACTGCTAGAAATCCTGCATGGCGCCTACGAGCGCAACCTGATGGACGCCGATGCGCTGACCATCATCGAAGGCGCGCTGGCCGCCTCAGACACCCGTGTCACCGACGTCATGGTGCCGCGCGCCCAGATGGACGTCATCGACGTCGACGACCCCCTAAGCGAAATCGTGCCGGTCGTCATCGAAGCCGCCCACTCGCGCTTTCCCGTCGTCGACGGCGACCGCGACAAGGTGCTCGGCGTGCTGCTCGCCAAGGATCTGCTGCGCCTGCAGATCGAACCGGATTTCGACCTGCGCGACTGGTTGCGCCCAGCAGTCTTCATCCCCGAATCAAAGCGTCTCAACGTGCTGCTCCGCGAATTCCGCGTCTCGCGCAACCACATGGCCATCGTCGTCAATGAATACGGCGGCGTTGCCGGGCTGGTCACCATCGAGGACGTGCTCGAACAGATCGTCGGCGACATTGAGGACGAATACGACTTCGACGAAGCGCATGACAACATCCGCCTCGATTCGACCGGCCGCTACCGCGTCAAGGCGCGCACCGAGATTGAGGACTTCAACGAAGCCTTCAAGACCACCTTCTCCGACGAGGAATTCGACACCGTCGGCGGTCTCGTTCTGCGTCACCTCGGCCGCGTACCGAAGCGCAACGAAGTGATGGACATCGACGGTGTCCGCTTCCAGGTCCTGCGCGCCGACAGCCGCCGGCTGTACACCCTGCTCGTCACGCCGGCCTCCACGCCGCAAGCCGGTGCTCAAGGCGCTGCTGGCTGAACACCCGGCCGGACACTACCCGATCGCCGCCCTGACCGGCGTCGTCGGCGTTGGCTGCTTCGCGCCCTTCGGCTTGTTCTGGCTGGCCCCCCTCGTCTGGCTCGGCTTCTTCCAGTTGCTGCGCGTGGCCGAGTCGCCGCGCCAGGGCTTGCTGACCGGCCTGGCTTTCGGCCTCGGCTTTTTTTGCACCGGCGTCTCCTGGGTCTTCGTCAGCCTCTCGGTCTTCGGCGGCATGCCGTGGTGGATGGCCGGGCCGGCCGCCTTCCTGTTCTGCGCCGTCATGGCCTTGTTTCCGATGGCCGCCGGCTACGCCTTCAAGCGCTGGCAGCCGGCCGATTTCTGGCGCCAAGCCGTCTTCTTCGCGGCGCTCATCGCCGCGGCTGACTGGCTAAAGGGCTGGATTTTCACGGGTTTTCCGTGGCTCACCGTCGGCTATTCGCAGGCGGCGCCGAGCCCGCTGGCCGGCTTCGCGCCGCTCATCGGCGTGCACGGCCTGTCGCTGCTCGTCGCGCTGAGCGGCGCCCTGCTTGTCCGCTGGAGGGTCGGCGCGCCGTTCGCGGCGTTGCTCGCCATTGGCGGCTTCGGGCTACAGCAGGTGGCTTGGACGACGCCGGTCGGTGAGCCGATCAGCGTCGCGCTGATCCAGGGCAACGTGCCGCAGGAAATGAAGTTCCGCCCGGAAGCCTTCTTCCGCACACTCGACCTTTATCGCGACCTGATCACGCAAAACCCAGCGCAACTGACCGTGCTGCCGGAAACAGCCATCCCGGCCTTCATCGACCAGATTCCGCCCGACTATCTCGACGAGCTCAAGACCCTGGCCCAACGCCAGAATGGCGACCTCATTTTCGGCACCCTGACCGGCGACGACCGAGGCTACTACAACAGCGCCGTCAGCCTCGGCAGCTCACCGCTGCAGGTGTACAGCAAGAATCATCTGGTGCCCTTCGGCGAGTTCATCCCGGCCGGTTTCGCGTGGTTCATGGCCTATGCCAACATTCCCATGTCCTCCTTCACGCGCGGCCCGGAGGTGCAGACGCCGCTGGCCGTGGCCGGCCAGCATGTAGCGGCCAACATCTGCTACGAAGACGTCTTCGGCGAGGAGATCATCCGCGCCCTGCCGCAGGCCGGCATTCTGGCCAATCTGTCGAACACCGCGTGGTTCGGCCATTCGCTGGCCCAGCCGCAGCATTTGCAGATTTCCCAGATGCGCGCCGCCGAAACCGGGCGGCCCATGCTGCGCGCTACAAATACGGGCATGACGGCGATCATCGACGCCCAGGGCCATGTCGATGCCGTCCTGCCGGCCTTCACGACCGGTGTGTTGCGCGGCGACGTGCGCGCTTACGAAGGCATGACACCCTATGCCCGCTTCGGCAACTGGCTCGCGCTGGGGCTGATAGCAAGCCTGGCCCTCATCGGGCTAATGGGCAGACGCCAGCACACTGGCTGATTCGGCCCGGGCCTCCGCCCACTGATTTCAATTTTGGGCACTTTTTCCGGTTGACCGTGGAAGCGGCGCTGTCGAGGCTCGGAACGCCAACATCCAGCGAGAAAATTCACCCTATAATTGGGCGCTGAATTCCCGCTCGCTTGCGCTTTGCCGCTTTCTCCCCCCTCGACCACAGGATGAATGAGCATGCAATCCCTTGAAAATATGCCGCTGGGTAAATTTCTGCGCGTCATTTCCTTGCTGGTCTTTGCGGTCCTGCTCATCGTTGGCGGCGTCGGCATCGCCGCCCTGCAAAAAGTCTCGTCAGCTGCCAGCTTGATGGGACAGGGCAAGGATGTCGTCGCCGATATCCTGCCGCCGCCGCTGTATGTCATCGAAGCCCAGTTGGTCGCCTACGACATCGCCAGCGCAGCCGTCGATCAGCGTCCGAAACTGATCGAAAAAATGGCGCGCCTGAAGAAGGATTACGACGAGCGCAACACGTTCTGGAGCGACAGCGATCTCGAGGCTGACGTCAAACAGAAGCTGCTCGGCGAGCAGCGCCGTCAGGCCGAGCTGTTCTGGGCCGAACTCGACAAGAACTTTCTGCCAGCCGTGGCCGCCCAGGACACGGTTGCGCTCCAAGCCTCGCTCAAGCAGATGCGCCAGCACTACGAGGCGCACCGGACGGGCGTCGAGGAAACCGTCGGCGTAGCCAGCCAGTTTGCCGAGACGTCGATGCAGCAGTTGCAGGAGACCCGCCGGAACAGCAGCATTCTCGCGAGCATTGCCGGCATTCTTGGTTGTGCACTCGTCGTTCTCGGCATGAAATCGCTGGCCACGTCGCTCAACCGGCGGATCGGCGGCGAACCGGCTGCCGCGGTCGAGGTGGCCAACCGCATCGCCCGGGGTGACCTCGGTGGCACGGTCGTCGTGCAGTCGGGCGATTCGGCCAGCATGCTGGCCGCCATGAAGCAGATGCAGGGCAGCCTGGGCAGTCTCGTTGATGAAATCCGCCAGATGGTTCATGCAGCGGAAAAGGGCGATCTCGGCAAGCGGATCAACCTGGCTGGCAAACAGGGCTTCGGCCAGGAAATCGCCACCGCCCTCAACCAGCTGATGGTCGTCACCGACACCAGTCTGCAGGACGTTTCGCGCGTGGCCTCGGCGCTGGCCGCCGGCGATCTTTCGCAAAAAGTGGAGGCAAATTACCCCGGCGCGTTCGGGCAGACGGCAAGCGCCGTCAACGCCACGGTGAGCGCGCTGGCGCAGGTGGTCGATGAGGTTCGCGCCATCGTCGATGCCGCGGCACAGGGCGACTTTGCCCATCAAATCGATACCGCGCGCAAGCAGGGCTATGCCAAGACACTGATCGACCTGCTCAACAGCCTGAGCGCCACGGCTGAGCAGGCGCTTTCCGACATCTCGTCGGTGTCGCAATCACTGGCCGAAGGCGACCTGACCCACAAGATCGAAAAACACTATCCGGGGCTGTTTGGGGAAACAGCCGAAGGCCTCAATGCCACGGTCGCCAAGCTGCAGGTGCTGATCGGCAACGTCGTCGGCGCCGTGGAGACGATCTCAACCGCCGCCAAGGAAATCTCCGCCGGCAACAGCGACCTCTCGGTGCGCACCGAGGAACAGGCTTCCAGCCTCGAAGAGACGGCGGCGAGTATCGAGGAATTCACCGCCACGGCGCAGCAGAATACCGACAGCGCCAAACGGGCCAACCACCTTGGCCAGTCGGCCGCGGAAATCGCCCAGCGCGGCGGCGAGATCGTCAATGCCTCGGCCGCCACCATGCTCGAAATCCGCGACAGTTCGCACAAGATCGGCGACATCATCAGCGTCATCGAAGGCATCGCCTTCCAGACCAACATTCTCGCCCTCAACGCCGCGGTTGAAGCCGCCCGCGCCGGCGAACAGGGCAAAGGCTTTGCCGTCGTCGCCACCGAAGTCCGTGCCCTGTCCCATCGCACAACCCAGGCCGCCAAGGAAATTGCCGCGCTCATCCGCGAATCGGCCAGCAAGGTCGAACACGGCACCAGCCAGGCCGAAAAAGCCGGCCAGAGCATGAACGAAATCATGACCGCCATCTCCAGCCTGTCCACGATCGTCGCCGGCATCAGCGCCTCCTCGGTCGAACAAACCATCGGCATCGAGCAGGTCAACAAGGCCGTGGCGCAGATGGACGAAGTCACCCAGCAAAATGCCGCCTTGGTCGAAGAAGCCGCAGCGGCCGCCGAGTCGCTGGAGGAACAGGCGCAACAGCTGAAGCAACAGGTCACCTCGTTCAAGCTCGACAATTTCGCCCGCGCCCTGCCCGTGCCTGGCAAGCCAAAAGCTGCGCCAAAGCCCGGACGCCCCGAACTGCACCCGCCGGGCAGGCAGGATGCGGAGTGGTCCATGCTCTGAACCGCCTCGCCACAAAATAAAAAGCCCGGAAGCGGATCACTTTCGGGCTTTTTAACGTCGAGGCACCGGCCGATGGAATTGAATTTTGGCCGTTTTTTCCGGTTGACCGTGGCATTGCCTCACGGCCACGGATTAGGGATTTTCACCCCCGATGATCCATCCACCAGGTCAGCCCCTGGACGTTGAGCTCGATATCGGTCGCCAGGATGTCGAGGATGGTGGCGTCAGGCAGGGTGCAGCCATGGGTGCGGAGTTCGGCCAGGAGATAGGCGGTGAGTTCCTGCTTGATGGCGGCGTGGCGGGTTTCGCTGGCCGTGGCGTGGGCTTCGGCGATGGCGACGTGGGCGTCGAGGCGGCGATGGAGGTCGGCGGCGCGGGCAGGCACATCGTGCACCTGCGCGTAGTGCGTGAGGTACATGGCCTGCGGCGCGTAGCTCAGCAGGCGGTCGATGGAGGCGCGCATCTCGGCGTGGTCAAACTGGGTCGGGCTGGTCGTCGGCTGGATGAACTGGCGGCCGTCGACATCGAATTCGCGGTAGGACAGCCCGAACATGTCGCCGGTGAAGATGGCCTTGGCCTTCTGGTCGACGATGCAGATGTGGTGCTTGGCGTGGCCCGGGGTGTCGATCATGAGCAGTTCGCGGCCGCCGAGCTGGACGCTCAGGCCTTCGTGGGCGTCGATGATGCGGTCGGCCGGAATGGGCAGGATGTCACCGTACACGTTCTCGACGTAGTCCTTGCCATAGACGGCGGTGACGCCGGCAACGAGCCTGGACGGTTCGGCCATGTGGCGCGAGCCACGCGGGTGGACAACGAGTTTGGCGTTCGGGAATTCGCGCATGAGCGCCCCGGCACCGCCGGCGTGGTCAAGATGGATGTGGGTGAGGATGACGTAATCGACGGCGTCGCGGCCGAGGCCGACCTTGTTCAGCGCTTCGAGCACGTTGGGTAGCGAGTCGTTGCTGCCGGTGTCGATGAAGGCGACGCGGCCGTCGTCGACGATCATGTGAATGGCAGCCAGGATGGGGCGCACATAGCCGGCGTCGAAGGCGATGATGCCGTTGCCGTAGTCTCTCCAGTCGAACATTTCCATACTCCTGCGTATTGATGGCGGCGATTATACTGGCGGCTTTGCGATTTCAATGAGCTGACCGATGACGCATTTCGTGGCCGACGATGGCGAGAAGATTCACCTCAAGATTTCCGGCGAGGGTTCGCCGCTGATCTTGCTCCATGGCTGGACGTCGAGCAGCCAGGAATGGTTCCCCTTCATGGGCGAACTCAATGCGCGGCACCGTGTTTATCGCTGGGATGCACGCGGCCATGGCGGCCACACGCTGGCGCATCCGGATTCGGCGACCGTTGAGCGCATGGCGCGCGATCTGCGCAACCTGATCGACCATTACGGCCTCGACGAAGCCACCGCCGTCGGCCATTCGATGGGTGCGCTGACGCTCTGGCAATACCTGCGCGACCACAGCACACACGGCCTGGCCAAGCTCTGCTTCATCGACCAGTCGCCCAAGCTGCTCACGGCCGACGACTGGGCATACGGGATTTACGGTGATTTCGGCGCAGCCCGTAACGACGAGCTGGTGTCGTGGCTACGTGACGATTTCGCCGAGGGCGTGCTCAAACTGACGGCGCACGGCCTCAACAAGCGGGCCGAGGAAAAGTATTTGCAGAACGCCGCCGGCTGGCAGCGCTCACGTGCCGCGCTGCAGGCGCAGAACCCGGAACCGCTGATCAACTGCTGGCTGAGCCTGACCGCCGCCGATTATCGCGACGTGCTGGCCAACATCCCGCTGCCGACCCTCCTGGTCTACGGCGGCGAGAGCAATTTCTACCATGCGTCGACAGCGCAATACGTGGCCGACGCCATCCCGAACGCCGTGCTGCGCATCTACGAGGGCACCGACCATTCGCCACACCAGTGGCAGCGCGAGCGCTTCGTCCGCGAGTTGATGGCGTTCATCAACCCGCCGGACTGAGGCGCGATCAGGTCGTTCTGAACTTCTGGACGGCCTGTTCGAGACGCTGCTTTTCAGCCAGCACCTTGCTGGCGTAGCGCCGCTCCGGATCGCTGGTCGCCCCGGCAAATTGCTGCAGGCCGTTTTCCAGCCCGCCGTAGCGACGAATCGATTCCTTGAGCACCTTGGCGCCGACCTGGACATTGATGACCGGGTTGAGGAAGGCCGCCTGATCGGCGTCTTCCGGCAGTTTGTCCTGATGGAAACGCGGCATGACCTGCATGAGACCCTTGGCGCCGACGACGCTTTCCGAGAACGGATTGAAGCGCGACTCGATGCCGATGACGGCGATGATGAGCAGCGGATCGAGGTGCAGTTGCCGGCCAGCCGACTGGGCCGTGGCAAAAATAGGCTCGAGCGCATCCGGCGCCACGCGATAGCGATGAGAAACGTACTCCATCGCGCCTCGCATCCGGGTACTGAGGGTTTCGCCAGCGAGATCGATTTCCTCGACCGCCAGTTCGTCATCGAGCGCCACTTCTTCACTCGCCGGCAGCAGGAACTTCAGGCCGCCGAGCATGGTGGGATTGCCACTTTGGATACCGACCAGGGCAAGTACAAAAAACACGCCGGCCAGCATCAGGAACTTCTGAAACATTGAGGACGCGAGCGCCGACAGGCGAAGCATCGAAGAGGGAAAAACTGTTGAGGTAAACATGCGACCTCCTTCACTGTTGCCACTGGCGAAAAACGTCTTCACAAGCGAACGGTTACAGGGGGTACGACATCGGCCAGGCTCCTGAAAAAGGGGCACTGGAGACCGCAGCCAGACGACAGGATTGCCACGGAAACCGATGCTGCACCGCAGCATTGATTCCAGTGTATTGATTTATATAGTTATTGTCAATCCAGGACTCAGCACACAGGGGATTCAGTGTTGCATCGCCGCAACAAACACCGTGGCAACCATACCCCGCCGGCCCGTTAAAAACAGGCCGCAATACGACATTTCAATTTTGGTCATTTTCTCCGGTTGACCGTGGAAACGCCGGGCAACTGCCTAGCCGGCCTTGATCCGGTCAGCAAAAACCTGGCGCAATTTGAGTGCCTTGGGCGCCACCACGGCGACGCAATATCCCTGGTACGGATTGCGCTGAAAATAGCGATGGTGATATTCCTCGGCGACGAAGAAGGTAGAGGCCGGCGTCACCTCGGTAACGATGGGCGCCCCCCAGATGCCATCGCCGTTGAGGCGGGCGATCATCGCCTCGGCGATGGCCTGCTGGCCGGCATCGTGAAAGAATATGGCCGAGCGGTATTGCGTGCCAATGTCGTGCCCCTGGCGGTTCAAGGTCGTCGGATCGTGAATCGTGAAGAAGGCTGTGAGCAGCGTCTCGAAGTCGATTTTCGCCGGATCGAACTCGATCTCCACGACCTCGGCGTGGCCGCTGTCGCCGCGGCACACCGCCTCGTAAGTCGGCCGCGGATCGTGCCCCCCCATGTAGCCGGGGAGCACCGAAACGACACCTTCGAGCTGCTCGAATGCTGCTTCGAGACACCAGAAACAGCCGCCAGCGAGGGTGGTTCGTTGCCTATTCGTCGATTCCGCCATTTTCATTCCTGCTTTTTATTCAGATACCCTGAAGACAGTATGCCGCAGGCTTCGTTCCGCGCCATCCATGGCAAAAGCAAGTAAAATCGTGCGTCTCAGAACATCACCGATTGCACCCGATGAGCACCACCAAAAAACCGACGTTTCAGGAAATCATCCTGCGCCTGCAGCAATACTGGAGCGACAAGGGCTGCGCCCTCCTCCAGCCCTACGACATGGAAGTCGGCGCCGGCACCAGCCACACCGCCACCTTCCTGCGCGCCATCGGCCCCGAGCCGTGGAAAGCTGCCTACGTCCAGCCTTCGCGCCGCCCCAAGGATGGCCGCTACGGCGAAAACCCGAACCGCATGCAGCACTACTACCAGTTCCAGGTCGTGCTCAAGCCAGCGCCGGACAATATCCTCGAGCTCTACCTCGGCTCGCTCGAAGCGCTCGGCTTCGATCTCAAGAAGAACGACGTCCGTTTCGTCGAAGACGACTGGGAAAACCCGACGCTCGGCGCCTGGGGCCTCGGCTGGGAAGTCTGGATGAACGGCATGGAAGTGACCCAATTCACCTACTTCCAGCAGGTCGGCGGCATCGACTGCAAGCCGATCACCGGCGAAATCACCTACGGCATCGAACGTCTGGCCATGTACCTGCAGGGCGTCGAAAACGTCTTCGACCTGACGTGGACGGAAGGCCTGACTTACGGCGACGTCTATCACCAGAACGAAGTCGAGCAATCGGCGTACAACTTCGAGCACAGCAACGTCGACTTCCTGTTCCACGCCTTCGGCAAGCACGAAGAAACCGCCGTACACCTCATGGGCAACCAGCTCGCCCTGCCGGCTTACGAGCAGGTGCTCAAGGCCGCCCACACCTTCAACCTGCTCGACGCCCGCGGCGCCATCTCGGTGACCGAACGTGCCGCCTACATCGGCCGCATCCGCAACCTGGCCCGCGCCGTCGCCCAGGCCTACCTCGATTCCCGCGCCCGCCTCGGCTTCCCGATGGCGCCCAAGGAATGGGCCGCCGAAGTCCTGAACAAGCTCGCCGAGCAGAATGAAAAGAAAGCTGCCTGATATGTCGTCGAAAAACCTGCTCGTTGAACTGTTCGTTGAAGAACTGCCGCCCAAGGCGCTCAAGAAGCTCGGCGAAGTGTTTGCCGCCACGCTGGCTGCCGCGCTGAAAAAGGATGGCCTGGCCACCGATGGCGCCGTCGTTACCGCCTACGCCTCGCCGCGCCGCCTGGCTGCCCACGTTACCGACGTCGCAGCCGTTGCCGCCGATAAGCCCGTCGTCCAGAAGCTCATGCCGGTCGCCGTTGGCCTCGACGCCGCCGGCAACGCCACGCCGGCCCTGCTCAAGAAGCTCGCCGCCCTCGGCGCCGACGCTTCCTGCGTACCGAACCTGCGCCGCGAAAACGACGGCAAGGCCGACGTGCTGTTCTACGAAAGCCTGGCCAAGGGCGCAACCTTGTCCGAAGGCCTGCAGAAGGCCCTCGAAGCCGCGCTCGCCGCGCTGCCCATTCCCAAGGTCATGACCTACCAGTTGCAGGATGGCTGGAGCAGCGTCAATTTCGTCCGCCCGGCGCATGGCCTCGTTGCCCTGCATGGCAGCGACATCGTGCCGCTGGCCATTCTCGGCCTCAACTCGGGTCGCGAAACGCATGGGCACCGCTTTGAAGCCAAGGTCGATCCGGTCGTTCTCGCCAACGCCGACGAATACGCGGCCAAGCTGGCCGCCGACGGCGCCGTCATCGCCTCCTTCGCCGAGCGCCGCGCCGAAATCGCCCGTCAGCTTGAGGCTGCAGCAGCCAAGGCCGGCGGCAAGCCAATCGACGACGATGCGCTACTCGACGAAGTCACCGCGCTGGTTGAGCGCCCGAACGTGCTGGTCGGCCAGTTCGAGGAAGAATTCCTCGCCGTGCCTCAGGAATGCCTGATCCTCACGATGAAGGCCAACCAGAAATATTTCCCGCTTCTGGATACCGCCGGCAAGCTGACCAACAAGTTCCTCGTCGTCAGCAACATCAGCCCGGAAGATGCCTCGGCCGTGATCGGCGGCAACGAGCGCGTCGTGCGTCCGCGCCTCGCCGATGCCAAGTTCTTTTTCGATCAGGACCGCAAAAAATCGCTGGAAAGCCGCGTCATCGGCCTGTCCAAAGTCGTTTATCACAACAAGCTGGGCACCCAGGGCGAGCGCATGCAGCGCGTCGCGGCGATTGCCCGCGCCATCGGTCAGTCGCTGGGTGGCGATGCGCTGGCGCTGCAGGCCGAACAGGCTGCCGTGCTGGCCAAGGCCGACCTGCTCACCGACATGGTCGGCGAATTCCCTGAACTGCAGGGCATCATGGGCCGCTACTACGCCCAGCATGACGGCCTCGCGGCCGACATTGCCGACGCCATCGAAGACCACTACAAACCGCGCTTCGCCGGCGACAGCCTGCCGCGCGGCATGGTCGGCACGGTCGTCGCGCTGGCCGACAAGCTCGAAACGCTGGTCGGCATGTTCGGCATCGGCCAGATCCCGACCGGCGACCGCGACCCGTTTGCGCTGCGTCGTCACGCGCTGGGCACCATCCGCATGCTCAGCGAAGGCGATTTGGATTTGCCGCTGAATTCCCTGATGACCGTGGCAGGCAGCGCTTTTGCCTCGGTCGATGGTTTTAAGAGTGCCGAAGCGGCGCTTGCCGACTTCATCTACGACCGCCTGGCCGGCAGCCTGCGCGAGCAGGGTTACACGGCACAGGAAGTCGATGCCGTGGTCAGCCAGCGGCCGCAACGCCTCGGCGACATTCCCAAACGCCTCGCTGCCGTGCGTGCCTTTGCCGCGCTGCCGGAAGCTGCCGCGCTGGCCGCCGCCAACAAGCGGGTCGGCAACATCCTCAAGAAGGTCGAAAACCCGGTCGAACCGACGGTCGATAACGCCCTGCTCAAGGAAGCCCCCGAAATCGCCCTGCACGACGCCCTCGTCGAGGTCGTGCCGCAGGCCGATGCCGCCTTCGTTACCGGCGACTACAGCGAATCGCTGCAGGCGCTGGCCGCTCTGCGCGCCCCGGTTGATGCCTTCTTCGACGGCGTCATGGTCAATGCCGACGATCCGGCCCTGCGTGCCAACCGTCTCGGCCTGCTCGCCAAGCTGCATATGGCGATGAACAAGGTCGCCGACATTTCCAAGCTGTCTGCCTGAGAACCGGAAGAACGCCATGCCAGCCAAGCTCGTCATCCTCGACCGCGACGGGGTCATCAACTTCGATTCTGCCCAGTTCATCAAGACACCGGCCGAATGGAAGCCGATTCCGGGCAGTCTGGAAGCCATCGCCCGCTTGACGCAGTCCGGCTACCGGGTGGTGGTGGCGACCAACCAGTCGGGCGTCGGCCGCGGCCTGTTCGACATGGAAACGCTGAACCAGATCCACAGCAAGATGCACAAGGCTGTGGTGGCGCTCGGCGGGCGGATTGAAGCCATTTTTTACTGCCCGCATGCGGCCGATTCCAAATGCGATTGCCGCAAACCGAAAGCCGGCATGTTCAAGCGCATTTCCGAAACGCTCAACGTCGACCTCAAGGGCGTCCCGGCCATCGGCGATTCGCTGCGCGATCTGCAGGCCTGTGCCATCCTCGGCTGCCAGCCGATGCTGGTGATGACCGGCAAGGGCGAAAAAACCAAGGCCGATGGCGATCTGCCCGAAGGTACGCTGGAATTCAAGGACCTGTCGACCGCGGTCGACGCCATCCTCAAGGGGAGCAAAACATGAAGGCTGTGCGCTCCACCCTGTTCATGGCCTACGCCGTCGTCTGGTCGATCCTCACGGCACCGCTCGTCGTCATCGCCGCCCTCGCCCTGCGCGGGCTGTGGGGCTACCGCTTCGGCAAACTGTGGCGCCTCGGCATCCAGTTCGGCGTCGAAAACATCCTCGGCATCCGGCCCCGGGTTATCGGTCTTGAAAACATGCCGAAGGAGCCCTGCGTCATTCTCGCCAAGCATCAGTCGGCCTGGGAAACGATGACCATCCAGGACCTCGTGCCGGCCGGCGCCTACTGCGTCTTCGTGCTCAAGAAGGAACTGCTCCGCGTGCCACTCGTCGGCTGGGGGCTGGCCGCCATGAAGATGATCTCGATTGACCGCGCCGCAGGCAAAGATGCCCTCGATCAGGTCGTCATCCAGGGCCGCGAGCGTCTCAAGCAGGGCTTCTACGTCATCCTCTTTCCGGAAGGCACGCGGGTCGCGCCGGGCCAGAAAAAACGCTACAAGCCGGGCGGCGCCTACCTCGCCACCCGTGTCGGCTGCAAGGTTGTGCCGGTCGCCCATGACGCCGGTGAACTGTGGCCGCGCCAGGCTTTCCTCAAGACGCCGGGCACCGTCACGATGAGCATCGGCCCGGCTTTCGACGCCACCGGCATGACCGAGGCCGAGGTCAATCAACGGGCCGAAGCCTGGATCGAAGACGAAATGCACCGCATTTCGCCGCATCGCTATTCGGATGCCTCGCACAACGCCACCTGAGCCGGCGCGCAGCATCGTCATTGCCGGCCAGGCTGTCGCCTACCAGCTCAGGCGCAGCCAGCGCCGGACCATCGGCCTCGCCATCGACCACCGCGGCCTGCGCGTCGGCGCGCCGACGCGGGCGCGCATCGGCGACATCGAAAACCTGATCCACGAACACGGCCAGTGGGTGCTCGACAAGCTCGCCGCCTGGCGCGACCGGCCGGCTGCCAGCAAGCTGGAGATCACCGACGGCACCGTGGTTTTTAGCCTCGGCGAGCCCTTGACCATCGCCTTCACCGATGTTGGCCGTAGCCGCTGGCAGTTCGGCCCCGGCACGCTCTATCTGCGCCCCGACATCACCCACACGGCCAGCGACCTGCTTGAAAAAGCCCTGCGCGAGAAAGCCCGCACGGTCTTCGCCGAACGCCTGGCCATCCATGCCCCGCGGCTCGGCGTCGTGCAGCCGCCGCTGCGCCTGTCCTCGGCCCGCACGCGCTGGGGCAGTTGCAGCCACCACGGCGGCATCGCGCTGAACTGGCGGCTCGTCCTCATGCCGCTGGCCATCGTCGATTACGTCGTCTGCCACGAACTGGCGCACCTTAAGGAAATGAACCACAGCCCGCGCTTCTGGTCTGTGGTGGAGCAACTCTGCCCGGACTGGAAGGCGCGCCGCCTCGAACTGCGCCAGCTGGCCCGGCAAATCCCCCACTTTTAAGGAAAACGCATGCGTATTCTGCACACCATGATCCGCGTCGGCGATCTCGACAAATCCATCGCTTTCTACACCGAAATCCTCGGCATGCAGCTGATTCGCCGCACCGATTACCCGGAAGGCCGCTTCACGCTGGCCTTCGTCGGCTACGGCGACGAAGCCAAGGAAGCCGTCCTCGAATTGACCCACAACTGGGACACGCCGAGCTACGAGCTCGGCAACGGCTACGGCCACGTCGCGCTGGCCGTGCCCGATGCGGCCGCCGCCTGCGCGGCAATCAAGGCACGCGGCGGCAAGGTCGTGCGCGAAGCCGGGCCGATGAAGCACGGCTCGACGATCATCGCTTTCGTCGAAGATCCGGATGGCTACAAGATCGAGCTGATCCAGCGCGCCTGACCGACATCAAGGCCATGCTCCGGCCGGCTGCGCATACTGCCGGCTCAAGGAGATCACCATGGCCTTTCCCGAATTCTTTTCCCGCGTTCCCACGATCACGCTGCGCGACCCGCTGGCCGAACTGCTCGGCGCGGCAGAGGGCGGGCTGATCGAATACAGTTTTGCCGATGCCGTCAAACTGGCCGGGCACTCCTGCCCGACGGTGGCCGGCGCCTGGCTGACCTGCGTGCGGGCCTTGCGCGCGCTGTACGGCGAGGAGATTCCCGTGCGCGGCAACATCGCCGTTGCCATGCATGAGAGCGTTGATAGCGGCGTCGCCGGCGTCATCGCCAGTGTCGCCACGCTACTGACCGGCGCGGCGGGCGATGGCGGCTTCAAGGGGCTGGGCGGCCAGCATGTACGACGCGGCTTGCTCAAATTTGGCGTCGCTGGCAGCGTCGGCATGAGTTTTACCCGGCTCGACACCCATGCCACGGTCAACGGGAATTTTCGGCCAAATTTGATACCGGCCGATCCGCGCCTCGGTGAATTGCTGCCGGCCGTCGTGCATGGCACGGCCAGCCCGGCCGAGAAGCAGCTATTCGGCGAACTCTGGCAGGATCGCGTCAAACGTATCCTGATCGATCACGGCGACGATCCGGCGGTGGTTGAACTGCACATGCTTCAGGGCTGAGTCGCCAGCGCTTCGCGGGCGACGTTCTCAAAGCTCTCGACGACGCCGGCCCAGCTGCGCGGCAGCATCGTCTGCCGGGCGGCTTCGGCCATGCGCCCCAGGCGTTCCGATTCTTCCAGCATCCACAGCGCGCCCTCGACGTAGCCACGCTCATCGCCGGGCGAGGCGACCATGCCATTTTTCTGCTGGGCAATCAGTTCGGCTGCCGCTGCGCTACGGTAGGCGATGACCGGCAAACCGCTGGCCATCGCTTCGGCGACGACGTTGCCGTAGGTTTCAGTCAGGCTGGGAAAGAGAAAGAGGTCGGCGCTGGCGTAGTGGGCGGCGAGATCTTCGCCGAGACGCATGCCGGCAAAATGGTGATCCGGGTGATCGACGGCCAGTTGTTTGGCCGACGGACCGTCGCCGACCCAGACCATCTGGGCCTTGGGATGCCAGACCTGGATGGCGGCGAAGGTCTTCTTGACCAGCGCCAGATTCTTCTCGGCCGCCACCCGCCCGACGTAAAGACAGACCGGGCCTTCGCCCTCGACGCCCCAGCGCCGGCGCAAGGCCTTGCTGCGCCGGGCCGGATCGTAAAGCTGCGTATCGACACCGCGGCCGACAACGCGCACGCCGCTCAGCCCTTCGCCGGCCAGATCGGCAGCCAGCGCCGCCGTCGGCACCATGGTCGCCAGCGTCCGCCGGTGTAGGGTGCGCAGATAGGCGGCGACGGCCGGGCGCATCCAGCCCATGCCGTAATGCACGCTATAGCGGTCGAAATTGGTGTGAAAGCCCGAGGTGACCGGAATGCCCATCTTTCGGGCGACGCTGACGGCAGACCAGCCGAGCGGCCCTTCGGTCACGACATGGACCAGATCGGGTCGCTGCTGGCGCCATTGCCGAGCCAGCCGACGCCCGGCCGGCAGGCCGAAGCGCAGGCCGGGATAGCCCGGCAACGGCAAGCCCGGCAGCGCCAGTTCGTGTTCGCTGCCGGCATCGGCCTTGCCCTGTTTCGGCCGGATAACGCTGACCCGATGCCCGCGTTCGCGCAGGCCGCCGACCAGCCGGCCGACCGTCATCGCCACGCCATTGACCTCGGGCGGGAAAGTTTCGGTCACAAACGCAATGCTCAGCGACATCAGGCGATCTCCATGAGCACGCAGGTCCAGACGGCCATGACGAGAATCAGCGAAACAAGCACCGCAGCGCTGCCGATATCCTTGGCGCGCTTGGCCAGACGATGGTTTTCCAGACTCACCCGGTCGACCACGGCTTCGATGGCCGAATTGAGCAACTCGACGACGAGGACGAGCAGCACGCTGGCGATCATCAGGGCACGGCCCAGCCATGGCACGGGCAGCAGGCAAGCGGCCGGAATGAGCAACACCGCGAGAATGACCTCCTGGCGGAAGGCGTCTTCGCACAGGTAGGCAGCCCTGAGGCCGGCCAGTGAGTAGCTCAGCGCATTCCACACCCGGCGCAGTCCGGTCTTGCCCTTGAAGGGCGATTCGTTGGCCGGATCGAGGCCGAGTTCGTTCGATGAGGGTTCCTGCATGAGATCTCCGCGAAAGTGCCCACCTTAGTCAGGCCGCGCTAAGCTTTGATGACAGGATCAGTCATCGCTCTGTCACAATTCACCCCTACGCTCCTGACTATTTCGCCCATGCGCCTTCTTTCCACCCTGCTCTGCCTGATCGCCATCGTGCCTGCCGCCCAAGCCGCCCGCCCGATGATTACCGACGACGCCCGACTGACCGATGCCGGCGCCTGCCAGGTCGAATCCTGGGTGCACCTGCATGGCAGCCAGCGCGAACTTTGGGCCTTGCCAGCCTGCAATCCGGGCGGCAATTTCGAACTGACTCTCGGCGGTGCGCTGGCCTATACCGACAGCCATCAGGACAGCGGGGCCATGGTCATTCAGGGCAAAACCCTGCTCAAGCCGCTCGAAACCAACGGCTACGGCATCGGCCTGGCCGCCGGTTACGCCACGCAGCCGGGCAGCGCGCACACCGGCAACCCTTATTTCTATGTGCCGGTCAGTTTTTCGCTGGCCGACGACCGGGTGGTCATCCACACCAACCTCGGCTACACCCGCGAACGCGAAAACCAGGAAAACCGCCTGACCTGGGGCCTTGGCAGCGAAATCCAGATCACCGACCGGGCCTGGCTGATCGCCGAAAGCTACGGCCAGGACAAGGGCAATCCGTTCTTCCAGATGGGCGTCCGTTACTGGATCGTCCCCGGCCACGTGCAGATCGACACGACCTACGGCAGCCAGTTTGGCGCCCTCAGCGACCAGCACTGGTTCTCGGTCGGCCTGCGCCTGATCTCGCCGACGCTTTTTTAGATCGCCACGGTCAACCGGAATTTCTGGCCAATTTTGCAATTGGCCAGTTCGCCGTAAAGACGCGCCAGCCGCTCGGCCATCGCCACATCGGACCATTCCCGCGCGTAGATTGGCGCCTCTTCGGCGAGGTGGCGCCACGATTCGGGATGTTTGAGGAACTGGCCGAGCACTTCGCCAAAAGCACGCGGATCGTTCGGCGGCGAAAAGGCGCCTCGGGCCGGCGCGAGAATGTCGGTCGTCCCCATTTCCGATAGCGCGATGACCGGCACGCCGGCCGCCATCGCTTCGAGCAGGACGAGGCCCTGCGTTTCTGTGCGCGAGGCAAAGACGAAGACATTGGCCGCCGCGTAGCAGTCGGGCAGCGCCTGCTGGCGGTCGAGGTAGCCGATGAACTGGATGGCAGCCTGTAAACCCAGCGCATAGGTCTGCGCCTTGAGATCGGCCATGGCCGGCCCTTCGCCAGCGATCACGAGCAACGCGTCGGGGCGAATCTGCCGGGCCTGAACGAGGGCTTCGAGCAGGAAGCCGATATTCTTTTCATGCGCCACGCGGCCGACGAAGAGTGCCATCGGCCGCGATTCCCCAATGCCGAATTTCCGGCGAAAGCGCATTCCGCTACCGCCGGCAAATTGCGCCAGCGGGATGCCGGTGGGCAGGACGTGCATCGGCGATGTCACGCCGTAGGATTCAAGCCGCTGGCGCATGGCCGTCGACGGCACGATGACGGCGTCGAGCTGATTGCATTGCCGCCGCGAGAAGGCGCGCGCCTGACCGCGCAGCCAGCCCGGCGGGATCGGCCTGGCGTAGTGCTGCAGGTATTCCTCGAACAGCGTGTGGTAGGTCGCGACCACCGGCAGGCCCAGCGTGCGCCCGGCCTTGAGGCCGGCGTAGTGGGCGACGAACGGGGTCTGGACGTGGATCAGGTCACAGTCCTCCGCCGCCTCGAGTACGGCACGGTGCATTGCCCGCCAGCCGACCAGCCGGTCTTCGCGGTCGCCCGGCACGGGCCGGCCGGCGACGCGGACGATGCCGGACTCGTCGGCCTCCTGGCCATAGCGCGGGACGACCAGTTTGACCTCGACCCCCTGCCCGGCCAAGGTGCGGCGAAAAGTCTCGATGGAAGTCGAGACGCCATTGACGCGCGGGAAATACACGTCGGAAACCATCAGAACTCGCATGTCAGGCCTCTACAGTTTCAGCAACGGATTGGACAACCGGGGCAGCCAGCATCGGCACCGGCTTTTGCTCGCCCCAGGTGACCAGTTCGAGCCGGCCGTCGAAGTGTTCGACGATGGCCGTGCAGGAATCGACCCAGTCGCCGCAATTCACATAAGTCAGGCCGTCGATCTCGCGGATCGTCGCCCAGTGGATGTGGCCGCAGATGACGCCGTCCAGGCCGCGCTCCCTGGCGTGGTGGATGGCCGATTCCTCGAAATCGAAAATAAAACTCAGCGCCGTCTTGACCTTGCGCTTGGCGTAGCCGGCCAGCGACCAGTAGCCGGCAATGCCGAGCTTGCGCCGCCCCCAGGAGAGCAGCGTGTTGATGCGGACGAGCAGTTCGTAGGCCTTGTCGCCGAGCACGGCAACCCAGCGATGGTGGCGCGTCACCTGGTCGAACTGATCGCCGTGGATAAGCAGGAAACGCCGACCATCGGCGGTTTCGTGCACCAGTTCGTCGATGACCTCGACCTCGCCGAAAACGATGCCGCAGTAATCGCGCAGCACTTCGTCGTGATTGCCCGGAATGAAAACCACGCGGTCACCATGCCGGGCTCGGCGCAGCAGCTTCTGGACGACGGTATTCTGGGCCGGCGACCAGTTGATGCTGCGGCTCATCGCCCAGAAATCGACAATGTCGCCGATCAGGAAAGTCTGGTCGGCCGGATGTTCGCGCAGGAAATCGAGGAGTCTGTCCGCCTGGCACGCCCGCGTGCCAAGGTGGATGTCCGAGAGAAAAACGCTTCTGACCTTGGGCATGGCCGGACGATACGGCCGGCCCGTGACCCCGAAGTTACCGCTTCGTTAAGCTTTTGTTGCGACGCCAATGCGTCATGGCGCGGCGCTTCCCGCCGCATTTCATTTTCGGGCCATTTTCCCGGTTGACCGTGGCAAGCGGGGCTTCAAGAGCGCTGTCCGGAAAGGCTCCCGAAAATTCGCTATTTCGGTCGGATGACGGTTGCCGCGGGCGAGATCGGCAAGGACATTTCCTTCGCCACCTTCAGCGGCTCTTCGCCCATCGTGCGAACCAGCGCCTCGCGTTCGAGCACGGCATCCGTGTGCCGGGCATCGGCGGCTCGCGTGAGCCAGACGTAGGCGCGAGTCGAATCCGGCGTCACGCCCACGCCATCGCGATAAAACCGCCCGAGTTCGAGCATCGCCTCGGGGTTGCCTGTCGCCGCCGCCAATTGCACCCATCTGACTGCCTGCGCGACATCCTTCGGGCGATTGTTCCCGGTCGCCAGGTCCCGCCCGAACTGCAGCATCGCGCCGGCGTCACCATTCTCGGCGGCTTCCTGCTGTTTTTGGGCACGTCTTGCCGGATCGTCGCTGGCCTCGGCCGCCACGCCACCGGCCGGAAGCCGAGCCGGCGCGCCCGTCGCACCTTCTTCCGGGAGCGTCGCCGCGGCCTGCACGACACGCACGACCTTCGGTTGATCGACGCTTTCCAGCCAGAGATCGGCCACCACCCAAACCCCGAAACAGAGCAGCAGGGCGGCCGTGCCATTGATCAGGAGCCGCTCCACGGCCGCGTTATCGCGAGCCAGAAAGCGATGCGTGCAGTCGTTGCAGCGATAAGGTCGGAAACCCGCCGAGCCCAGTTTTTCTTGCTTCGAATGCCATCTTGAATGCCGGCAGTCCGTGCCATTGCACGTCGGGCACTTCAAGCCGGCACCGACCAGGCGCGCGATATCGACGTATTTGAAAATGGACGGCGGCATGATTTCCGTTTCGGACGAGAAAACGGACAGTACAAATTATTGACCGTTTTTGCAAACAGCATACCCCGCCGGAAGATCCCCGATCGTGCTCCGAAAACCGTGAATCAGCCCGTCCGGTCTGTCGCGAGAAGCCCTTGCAGCGGCCGGTTCGCTGCCTGCCAGCCACCGCTCAGCAGCGGTCGCAGATAGAACAGGACAAAGCCACCCAGCCCCCACAGGCAGGCGACGATGCGCCACGGGCGGGTATCCGGGTAGCCCTGGCCGTCGAAGGGCAGCGTGGCCACGGCAATGACGGCAATGCCGACCAGAATCCAGTGCGCCCGAATGCCCAGCCCCCAGCGAAAGCGGCGCGTCAGACGCAGGCCGAGCCAGCCGCCGGCTAGGCCGATCAGGCAGCCGGCCAGCACATCGACCGGCCAGTGGGCGCCGACGGCGATGCGCGAAAATGCCGCCAGCGCGGCGATGAAGACGATGGGCAGGGCGCGCCCCCAGCCGAGCAGGGCGAGCCAGGCGACGACAAAGGAAAAGGCCGAGACGGAATGGCCGGACGGAAAGCTGTGCGCCGTCAGGCGGGCACCGATGATGGTGATCTGGCCGGCGTCGAGCACGGCGGCCGGGCGCGGCAGGTCGAACCAGATCTTGAGGCCGCGGCTCATGGCGCCGGCGAGCAGCGCGCCGACCACCAGCGCCCAGAAGACGCGCGGGTAGCGCAGGCAGAAGGGCAACATGAGGGCGAGCTGGACGCGGCCGTCGCCAAGCGTCGTCAGGCTTTCCCACAGCCACGGCGGCAGGACCTGGCTAGCCTGCTGGGCCGGGATGAAACCGGCATACCAGCTGCCAGTCTGGCCGATGAGCAGCAGGCCAAGCGCGAAACACAGACAGAGGCCGGCAATGGAGGCGTCGAAAAGCCGATTGCGGCTATGCAGCCCCTGATCGTTCACGGCTTGGCCCTGGCTTCGGGCTCGACACGGGCCAGCGTGACGAAGCTGCGCTGATAGACGTCGCGCAGGGTCAGCCCCGGCGCCAGTAGCGCCTGCACTTCATGTTTGCGGTCGGTGCGCGTGAACACGAGCTGGCCGGCTTCAGGCACGCGGGTCGGCGTCGCTGCCTGCCGATAGACACTGAAGCTCGGCATGATGATGCGCCAGGCGACGACATTGGTTTCGCCGCTCTCTTTGACAAACATGGCCGCCTCGCGCACCGGCCCCTGCGTCACGCCGATGACGCGCGGGGCGATGACGACGGCGACCACCGCGGCCTGCAGCAGGCCGGCGATGACCAGCCCCTGCCAGACCGGCAGGCGGCGCCAGACGGCGAGGCCGGCGACGGCGACAAGCAGCAGCGGCAAGAGCCAGCGCGCTTCGTCAGCGAAGGCAGCAACCAGGCCATCGAGCAGGAATTTCTCGAACGGCCGGCTGGCCTTGCCGGCGGCGAAGGCGAGCACGTCAGGCAGCACGGCGAGGAGCAGCGCGAAGAGGATGATCGGCACGAAGGCCAGCCAGCGGCGCTCGCTATCGAGCCGGTTGCGGGCGAGCAGGATGAAGAGCGGCGTGCAGCCATAGAGCAGGTAGTGCGGCAGTTGCGTGCCGGAGAACGAGAAGAAGGCAAAAACGACGACGAACCAGATGACCAGGAAGCGCTCGAACAGCGCGTCGCGGTCGTTCAGGCGGAGCTGGCCGACGACCTTGCCGGCGATGGCGAGCAGCCAGCCGGTGAAGGGCAGCAGGACGAGCGGCATGACCACGAAGTAGTACCACCAGCGCCCGCCATGGCCTTCGAACGTGTCGGCGTAGCGGTTGATGTTGTGCTTGAGGTAGAAGCCGCGGAAGAAGGCGTCACCTTGATCGAGATAGACGGCGACGTGCCAGGGCACGACGATGACCAGAAAGAGCAGCCAGCCCGGCCAGAAAAACACGGCCCTAACCCAGTCGCGCCACGCACGGGCCGAAACGAAGAACAGGCTGCTGATGAGCAGCGGGAAGAAGACGGCGACCGGCCCCTTGGCCAGGAAACCGAGGCCGAGCGCGGCATAGACGCCGAACAGCAGGCGGCGCTGTCTGGCCTCCGGCTTGCCATCCTGGCTGGCGCAGAAATAATCGTAGATGCCGAACATGGCCAGCGCGATGAGCAGATTGAGCAGCGCGTCGGCAATCGCCGCCTTGGCAATGAAGCCGACGACCAGCGTCAGCGCCATGACCAGCGAGGCGATCTGCGCCGTCATCTGGTTGCCGTGGCGCACACAGAAGCGGAACAGCGCGAAGACCCAGAGCAGCGCGAAAACAATGGACGGCAGGCGGAAGCCGATTTCGCTGACGCCGAGCACGGCAACCGAGGCGGCCTGCGCCCAGTAGATCAGGATGGGTTTGTCGTGACGCGGCGCATCGTTGAGCGTCGGCGAGACGAGGTTGCCGCGCGCCATCATTTCGCGCGTCGCCTCCGAGAAAGCCCCCTCGTCCACATCGGTCAGCGGCAGGCTGTAGGCGTTCAGGAAGAAGGCCAGAAAGAGCGCCAGCAACAGGCTGAACGGCGACAGCAGGAAACGCTCGATGGATAGCGGCAGGGATCGGAATTGCATCGCGGCATTATAAGGCAGGGTGGCGCCCCGGCCCGCCACCGGAAGACATCCGGCTTGACGCTTGCACGGTCGACGCCTAAATTCGGCCAAAATCCAAATCCGCTCATTCGAGGAAACCCCATGCAAATCGGCACCCCGCTCTCTCCTTCCGCCACCCGCGTCATGCTGCTCGGTGCCGGCGAACTCGGCAAGGAAGTGATCATCGCGCTGCAGCGCCTGGGGGTTGAAGTCATCGCCGTCGATCGTTACGAAAACGCCCCGGGCCACCAGGTCGCCCATCGCGCCCATGTCATTTCGATGACCGATGGCGCGGCGCTGCGCCAGCTGGTCGAACTGGAAAAACCACACCTGATCGTGCCCGAGATCGAAGCCATTGCCACCGACATGCTGGTCGACATCGAAGCCGCCGGGCTGGCCGAAGTCATCCCGACCGCGCGCGCCGCCCGGCTGACCATGAACCGCGAAGGCATCCGCCGCCTGGCCGCCGAGGAACTCGGCCTGCCCACCTCGCCGTACCAATTTGCCGATTCGCTGGCCGAACTGCAGGCCGCCATCGACACCGGAATCGGCTACCCGTGCATCGTCAAGCCGACCATGTCTTCTTCCGGCAAAGGCCAGTCGCTGCTGCGCGGCCCGGACGACGTGCAGAAGGCCTGGGACTACGCGGCGAGTGGCGGCCGGGTCAATCAGGGTCGCGTCATCGTCGAGGGCTTCATCGACTTTGATTACGAAATTACCCTGCTTACCGTTCGCGCCTGCGACTCTAGCGGCAAAGTGGTCACTCACTTCTGCGAACCGATCGGCCACATCCAGGTTGCCGGCGACTATGTCGAATCATGGCAGCCGCAGGCGATGACGCCAGCCGCGCTGGCCCGCGCCCAGGAAATCGCCGCGGCCGTGACCGGCAACCTCGGCGGACGCGGCCTGTTCGGCGTCGAACTGTTCGTCAAGGGCGACATGGTGTGGTTCTCCGAAGTCAGCCCGCGCCCGCACGACACCGGGCTGGTCACGCTCTGTTCGCAGCGTTTTTCGGAATTCGAACTGCACGCCCGTGCCATCCTTGGCCTGCCTGTTGACACGGCGCTACGTGAACCCGGCGCCTCGGCCGTCATCTACGGCGGCATGGACGAAGCCGGCATTGCCTTCGCCGGCCTCGAAGAAGCGCTGGCCGTGCCACGTACCGACCTGCGCCTGTTCGGCAAGCCGGAAGCCTTCAAAAAACGTCGCATGGGCGTCGCCGTGGCCAATGGCGGAACCACCGACGAGGCCCGGAGCCGTGCCAAGCTGGCCGCGGGCAAGGTGCGGCCGATCAAAGCCTGAAACCATGGGAAACGACACACTTCCACGGTCAACCGGAAATTCCGCCCAAAATCAAAAGGAAAGCGTGAAGTAAGTCACGCTCCCACTGGCGCACTGTTGACGCACGTCAACTGAAACACCCCAAAACTGCTATTTACTCCTGACATTGTAAAAATGTCAGGAGAACAGTCATGCCGATCATCTGGGACAAAAAGCTCGAAACCGGGATTGAAGTCATCGATGCCCAGCACCAGCGCATCGTCGAGTACATCAACGATCTCGAAATCGCGAAGATGAAGCTCGACAAGAAGATGGTGAACGAGATCATCGAGCAGCTGATCGACTACACGCAGTCGCATTTCGGCTTCGAGGAAGAAATGCTCGAAGAAGCCGGCTACAAGTTTCTCAAGCCGCACAAGAAGGTTCATGAACTGTTCATTCGCCGCGTCACCGACATCACGATGCGCGCCGCCAAGGGCGAAGATATTGTTGATGAACTGCACACGATGCTGTCGAAGTGGCTGATCAACCACATCTCCAACGAGGACCGTGACTACGCCGATGCAGTCAAGCAGATGACCGGGGTCGACCACGGCCCGGCGGCCGTTGCGACCATCGAGAAACAACCCAGCCCCGGTTTCATCAGCGGCCTGCTCGGACGCTTTTTCCGCTAAAACTGCTGTTTGAACGACATCGGGGGCTGATCGATATCAGCCCCCGATGTCGTTCACGCCGCCCCTTCTAAAGCGACGGCACCCCGCCAGGGATTACATGCGCGCCAGACGCCCGGCCGGAAACTTCGCCGCAAAGCGGCTGCCAACGCCCGGCGTACTCCTGATATCAAGCTGGGCCTGATGACGATTGAGCGAATGCTTGACGATGGCCAGCCCGAGGCCGGTACCGCCGGCATCGCGTGAACGGCCACGGTCGACGCGGTAGAAACGTTCGGTCAGACGCGGGATATGCTTGGCGTCAATGCCGATACCGGTATCCTCGACGGCAAACTCCGCCCCCTGCGGGGTAACTTTCCATTCGATCCTGACCGTGCCGCCAGCCGGCGTATAGCGCACGGCGTTGGCGACGAGGTTGCCGAAGGCACTGACCAGTTCGGGCTCCGAACCACGCAGGTCACACAGCCCATCCGAGTCGGCGACGATGGTGTGGCGACCGGCCGACAGCGCTTCGGCATCGCGGCGCAGCTTGTCGACGAGGTTGCTCATATCGACCAGATCAGTGCTCGGCGGCGGCGCCGATTCGATGGACGACAGCGTCAGCAAGTCCTGGACGATGGATTCCATGCGCTTCGACTGTTCGGCCATCATCTCGAGATAGCGATGCTGGTCGTCGCGGTCGAGGTCGATTTCCTGCAGTGTTTCGAGAAAGCCGGCCAGCACGGTGAGCGGCGTGCGCAGCTCGTGCGAGACATTGGCGACGAAATCGCGACGCATGCGGTCGAGGCGGTCGCTCTGCGTGACATCCTTGATCTGCATGAGGCGGCGGTCGCCGGCATAGGGAATGACGTGGATCGACAAGACACGATCCGTCCCGCGATCGGAGCGCAGGGTCAGCGGCCGCTCGAAATCGCCGGCCTCGAGATAGGCGACGAACTCCGGCTGGCGCACCAGGTTGACGATGGGTTGGCCGCGATCGCCCTCCGACTTCAAGCCCAACTGATCTTCGGCCGTCGTGTTGCAATAAATGATCTGCTGGTTGAGGTCGAGCGCGACGACCCCGTCGGTCAGCGCTTGAAGCGCGGCAAAGAGGCGCTCGATCTGATCGTCGCGATCGGAAATCTGGGCGCGCAGGTCTTTTTCATGGCGGTAGAGACGGCCAAAAATGCCATCCCAGGCACCCTCGCCTTCGAGGCTGGCGTCGACGACCGGGCGGTGCGACCAGCGATCGAGCCGGGCGAAGTTGCGAAAATGGAAGATCATCTGCAGGCAGAGACCGGCGCAGAAGACCGACCAGCCGGCCCAGGGCGCAACGAAATGGCCGACCGGCAGGGCGATGAGCGCCGACAGCAGGGCCAGCACCAGGGCGCGGATGACTTGCGACGACACCCTGATCAGGCTCCCCGGAAGCGGTAGCCCGTACCGCGCACCGTTTCGACCCGTTCGTGGTTGCCGGACGTTTCCAGCGCGGCGCGCAGTCGGCGGATATGGACATCGACCGTACGCTCTTCGATGAAGACGTGGTCACCCCACACTTCGTCGAGCAACTGGGCGCGGGTGTAGACGCGTTCGGCGTGGGTCATGAAGAAGAAGAGCAGGCGGAATTCGGTCGGCCCGAGTTCGATGGGCTGGCCCCCGGCCAGCACGCGATGGGTCGCCGGGTTGAGCGCCAGACTGCCGATCTCGACGGCTTCGCCGGCCAGGTGCGGGGCACGGCGGCGCAGCACGGCGCGGACGCGGGCGACCATTTCCTTCGGCGAGAAAGGCTTGGTGATGTAGTCGTCGGCGCCGGCTTCGAGGCCCTGCACCTTGTCTTCCTCATGCACGCGGGCCGTGAGCATGATGATGGGCAGTTCGCGCGTCCGTTCGTCACCGCGGATTTTCTTGGCCAGCGCGACGCCGGACTGGCCGGGCAGCATCCAGTCGAGGATCACCAGATCGGGCAGGGCGGCGCGGATGGCCGATTCGGCCTCCTCGGCGCTGCTGGCGCGGGCCACGAGAAAGCCGGCGTGCTTGAGGTTGATGGTGACGAGTTCCTGGATGGCCGGCTCGTCCTCAACGACCAGGATCGTCGGAGTCACTGCGCCTTCTCCTTGGTGTGGCGAATGTCGCGACCTTCGACGATGTACACGACCTGTTCCGACACATTCTTGGCGTGGTCGCCGATGCGTTCGATGGCGCGGGCGATCCAGATGATGTCGATGGAGGTGGTAATGGTGCGCGGGTCTTCCATCATGTGCGTGATGAGCTGGCGGATGATCGACTTGAATTCGGCATCGACGTCGGTATCGGCCTGAATCACGTGCGCCGCCTGCGGCGTGTCGAGCCGGGCAAAGGCGTCGAGCGCCTGGCGGACCATGGTCAGCGCCGCTTCGGCCAGATGGCGGATGCCGACGCCGTACTGACCAGGCAGGTGGCCGTTTTCGTAGATGCGGCGGACGCCCTTGGCGATCTTCTTCGCTTCGTCGCCGGCCCGTTCGAGATCGGTGACGATCTTGCTGATGCCGAGGATCAGGCGCAGGTCGGAGGCGGTCGGCTGGCGCTTGGCGATGATGTGGGCGCAGTCGTCGTCGATGGCCTTTTCGAGTTCATTGACCTTGCGGTCGGTCTCGACAATGGTCTTGACGCTGGCGATCTCGCCCGTCGAATACGCCTCGATGGCGGCGGAAACCTGGGTTTCGACCAGACCGCCCATCTGCAGCACATGGGTACGCAGGCGGCTCAGTTCGTCGTCGAACTGGCTGGAAAGGTGTTGGCTTTCGTTCATTTTTCGTTCCTTTTTCCGGTAGACCGTGCGCTTAGCCCATGCGACCCGTAATGTAATCCTCGGTGCGCTTGTCTTGCGGCTTGATGAAAATCTCGTCGGTCTTGCCGAACTCGATCAGCTCGCCGAGGTACATGTAGGCCGTGAAGTCGGAAACGCGGGCGGCCTGTTGCATGTTGTGGGTCACGATCAGGATGGTCACGCGCTTCTTGAGTTCATGCACCAGCTCCTCGATGGCGCCGGTGGCGATCGGGTCGAGCGCCGAGGTCGGCTCGTCGAAGAGCAGCAGTTCGGGGTCGGTGGCCAGGGCGCGGGCGATGCACAGACGTTGCTGCTGGCCGCCGGAGAGGTTCGGCGCCATGTCCTGCAGGCGATCCTTCACTTCGTCCCAGATCGCTGCGCCGCGCAAGGCGTGTTCGACCTTGTCGTCGAGGACGCGACGATTGTTCTCGCCGCGCACGCGCAGGCCGTAGGCGACGTTTTCGTAGATGGTCTTGGGAAAGGGATTCGGCTTCTGGAAAACCATGCCGACGCGCATGCGGACTTCGATCGGATCGACTTCCGGCGACAGCAGGTTGGTATTGTCCGGGAAGAAGCGGATCTCGCCTTCGTAACGGTTGCCCGGGTAAAGGTCATGCATGCGGTTGAAGCTGCGCAGGTAGGTCGATTTACCGCAGCCGGACGGCCCGATCAGGGCGGTGACCTTCTTGTCGTAGATCGGCATGTTGATGCCCTTGAGCGCCTTGGCCTCACCGTAATAGAAGTTGAGGTTACGGGCTTCGGCCTTGAGTTGGGGCGTGTCGTGAATCTGCATCGGAGACTCCATTTCGGATTTCATTTTTGGGTAATTTTTCCGGTTGACCGTGGAATTACCACTTGATGTTCTTGCGCATCTTGTAGCGCAGATAAATCGCAATACCGTTCATGGTCAGGACCATGGCCATCAGCACGAAGCCGGCGGCGGCGGCATTCACTTCGAAGGCCGGGTCGGGGCGCGAGGTCCAGTTGAAGATCTGGATCGGCATCACGGTGAAGGGCGACATGACCCAGTCGAACATCCCGGCTGTCACGCCATCGGCGCCAGTCGTGTAGGGCACCGGCGGCAGGAAGGCGATGAAGGTCAGCGCGCCGATGGTGATGATCGGCGCCGTTTCGCCGATGGCGCGGGCGAGGCCGATGATGACGCCGGTCAGGATGCCGGGCATGGCGTAGGGGATGATGTGGTAGCGGCAGGTCTGCCAGCGCGTCGCGCCGACCGCCATCGAGCCTTCGCGGATCATGGCCGGAATGGCGCGGATCGCTTCGCGGGTGGACACGATGATGATCGGCAGGATCAACAGCGCCAGCGTCAGGCCGGCCGACAGGATGCTCTGACCGAAACCGAACTGGTAAACAAAGATGCCGAGCGCGAGCAGGCCATAAACGATGGATGGCACGGCGGCGAGGTTGGTGATGTTGATCTCGATGATCTCGGTGATCCAGTTGCGCTTGGCGTATTCCTCGAGATAGACACCCGCTGCCACGCCAATCGGCACAGCCGCCAGGGCGGTGACCAGCATGACGAGCAGCGAGCCGACCCAGGCAGACAGGATGCCGGCCTGCGTGGCGCGCCGCGAGGCAAAGTTGAGGAAGAAATCAACGGTGAAACGCTCCGAGCCCTTGGCCACCATGTCGGAAACGAGGAGCACGATGACGAGCAGCGCGACGGCCAGGCAGAAGATGCCGAGCACCTTGAAAATGGCGTCCTTGAGCTTGCCCTTGGCGATCAGGGCACGGATTTGTTCGGTTGTCAGGGAATTGGCATGCATCAGTAGCTCTCCCGGAATTTGCGGCGCAGCCACTGGCCGAGAATGTTGAACATCAGGGTGATCAGAATCAGCGTCAGGCCGGCGGCGAAGATGGTCTGGTAGCCGATCGAGCCGTGCGGCAGATCGCCGAGGGCGACCTGGACGATGAACGAAGTGATGGTCGCGGCCGGCTCCATCGGGTTCCAGGTCAGGTTCGGCTGCATGCCGGCGGCCACGGCGAGAATCATCGTTTCACCGACGGCGCGCGAAATGGCCAGGATGTAGGAGGCGGCCAGGCCGGAGAAAGCGGCCGGCACGACGACGTGCAAGGCCGTGTGCAGGCGGGTTGAGCCGAGCGCGTAGGAACCTTCGCGCAGGCTCATCGGCACGGCGCGCATGGCATCCTCGGACAACGAGGCGATGTAGGGCACGATCATGATGCCCATGACCAGACCGGCGGACAGCAGCGAGAAGCCGGGCAGTTCCGGGAAAATCTTCTGGAGCAGCGGAGTGACCATGAGCAGGGCGAAGTAACCGAAAACGATGGTCGGGATACCGCCGAGCAGTTCGAGAATCGGTTTGGCCACTTCGCGCACCTTGCCGTGGGCAAATTCGGACAAGTAGATGGCGATGATGGTCCCCATCGGAATGGCTACGATGAGCGCAACGAACGAGGAAACGAGGGTGCCGGAAATGAGCACCATGATGCCGAAATGGGCATCATCGAAAAGCGGGGTCCATTGCGTATCGGTCAGGAAGTCGACGATGCTGACTTGCTGGAAAAACTGGACGGACTCGGAAACGAGGACATAAACGATGCCGACGGTGGTCAGCACGGACACCGCCGCGGCAGCGAAAAGCAGCGCCTCGATGATGCGCTCGCTGACGTGGCGCATGGCTTTATGCGACAGGCGGTCGCTGACCACAGGCAGCTCGGAAGGGTTGTTGGCAGACATGGCGTGATTCACTTGAAGATTCCTTTCGGAGTGAAGCCCGACCGTGGCCGGGCTTCTGCGCCTGGCGGACCGAGGTCCGCCAGATCGGAGCTTACATCTTTGCTTCGCGCTTCATCAGGTCTTCAATCGTAATGCCAATTTCATTATGGCCACCGAACACGGTACCGATCTTGTTCTTCTTAATATGCTCGACATTGCCGGTATAAGCGGAGGCCGGCAGCGGTACGTACTTGACTTCCTTGGTCAGCGCGGCGCCGTTCTTCATGTAGAACTCGACGAATTCCTTGACCTCAGGCTTCTGCAGCGACTTGGCCTTGACGTAGATGAAGATCGGACGCGACAGCGGTGCGTAGGTGCCGTTTTCGACATTGGCCGCCGACGGCTCGACCGCCTTGCCAGTCTTCGGATTGACGATAGGCAGGGCCTTCAGCTTGCCGGTATTCTCAGCGTAGTAGGCGTAGCCGAAATAGCCGATGGCATTGACGTCACGCGAGACGCCCTGGACCAGCACATTGTCGTCTTCGGACGCGGTGTAGTCGCCGCGCGAGGACTTGGCCTTGCCGACCATGGCCTCGGTGAAATATTCGAAGGTGCCGGAGTCGGCGCCAGCGCCGAACAGCTTGACCGGCGCATCGGGCCAGGCCGGGTTGATCTGGTTCCACTTCATGACCTTGCCCTGGGCTGCCGGCTCCCACAGCGCCTTCATTTCGGCGACGGTGGCCTGCTTGAGGAAGGCATTTTTCGGATTGACGACGACGGTCAGTGCGTCGAAGGCGACCGGCATTTCGATGTATTCGACGCCGGCGGTCTTGCACAGATCCATCTCGGCCTTGGTGATCGGGCGCGAGGCGTTGGAGATATCGGTTTCGTCACGGCAGAACTTCTTGAAGCCGCCACCCGTACCGGAAATACCAACCGTCACCTTGATGGCGTTCTTCTTGGCTTTCTGGAATTCTTCGGCCACCGCTTCGGTGATCGGGTAGACGGTGGAAGAACCGTCGATCTTGATGACTTGCGCCTGGGCGGACTGGGCGCCAATCAGGGCGACACCGGCGACCGCGAGGGCGGAAACAAGTTTGGAATTCAGCATGGGGTAACTCCTGCACAGGGTTGATTGGACAACGCAGCGAAGATTACCCGGCGATTGTTACAGCCAAATGACAGGCTGTAACAATCGAAATCCCATTGCTTTTTCTACTTGGCCGGACGCCCAGTCTTGATGCGTTTGACGCGCCCCATCACCGCTTTGAGCTCGGCATCGTTCAACGCTGCCAGCAGCGCGATGCCGCCACGCAGCAGCTCGCTTTTCTTGACGTCACTCCCCAGCCCGCTCAGCCGCTTCTTGAGCTCGCCGATCTGGGCGTACTCGCTGTCCGGCATGGCATAGCTGTCACGAACCAGCTTCACTTTTTTGGCCTTGGCCGGCTTGGCGGCCTTCGCTTCCTGCTTCATGACCTTGGGCTGATCGTATTTGATCGCCTGGGCCTTGACCAGGGCGTCAGCCAGCACCTTCTGATGCTTGGCGACGGTTTCCTCGACCTGAGTCGGCTTGCGAACCACCTTGGGTTTGCTGGCGGCCGGCGCTGATTTGGCCACAACTGGCGCCGGCTTCTCGGTCGCAACGGGTGCCGGCGCGGGGGCAAGCTTGGCTGCTGGCGCCACAATGGCCTCGGCAACAACCTCGAGCGGTTTCACCTCGGCCTTTGGTGCCGTGCGTGGCACCAGCTTCCTGAGCGTCTTTGGCGTTGCAACAGGCTTGGTAGCCGGGGCTTTTTTGGTTTTTTCGCTCATCGCGCTCTCCCTGAAAAACAGTATGGCTAGTTTAGCCATTATGAAAGCACGCCAAGGTTAAGCTTTTGTGACAGTTCGGGAGCAAATCGACGGGGTAAAATGCCCCCAAGCCAATTCAGGAGCACAGCATGACCCAGGACGAACTCAAACAGGCCGTCGCCCAGGCCGCCGCCGACTACGTCGCGCAGACGGCACCGGCCGGCAGCATCATCGGCGTCGGCACCGGCTCGACGGCCAACTTCTTCATCGACGCCCTGGCCCCGCTCAAGGACAAATACAAGGGTGCCGTGGCCAGTTCGGAAGCCACGCGCAAGCGCCTGGAAGGCCATGGCATCACGGTTTTCGACCTCAACGACGTTGACGACATTCCCGTTTACGTCGATGGCGCCGACGAGATCGACGCCGGTCTCAACATGATCAAGGGTGGCGGCGGCGCGCTGACGCGCGAGAAGATCGTCGCCGCCGTGGCGCGTGAATTCGTTTGCATCTGCGACGCCTCGAAACTGGTCGACGTCATGGGCAAGTTCCCGCTGCCGGTCGAGGTCATCCCCATGTCGCGCGCCCATGTCGCCCGCGAACTGGCCAAGCTGGGCGGCACACCGGTCCTGCGCGACGGTTTCGTGACCGACAACGGCAACCTGATACTCGACGTCAAGGGCCTGGCCATCACCGACCCGAAGGGCCTCGAAGCACAGATTAACCAGATCACCGGCGTCGTCACCAACGGCCTGTTCGCCGTGCGCCCGGCCAACCTGCTGCTGCTCGGCACGGCCGAAGGCGTACGCACCATTCGCTGATTCGTCTGCCTTTCACCGCCGGGCGCCAATTTCCACCGGAAGCGCCCGGACTCACCAGCTGTTATCAGGAAACGGACTCTCCGAGCATGCCGACGAGCAACTGGCACATTTACGATCATTACGGCTACGCCTTCCTCGCCGTCGCCGGCACCTTTGCCGCTGTCGCTGCCGTGCAGTGGGCGCTGCACCGGCCGCGCTGGGCGGGCTGGATCGCTTCACTACAGGGCGTGGCGCCGCCCTTCATCAACATCATCGGCGTCCTCTTCGGACTGACCCTGGCCTTTCTCGCCAACGACACGTGGAGCGCCCACGACCGGGCGATGAATGCCGTGTTCAAGGAAGCCGATTCGCTGCGCAGCATTGCCGTGCTCTCCGAACATCTGGCCGAACCGCTGCGCGGCGAGGTGCGCAACGCCGTGTCGCGCTACGGCAAGGCCAGTGCCGGTGAATGGCCGATGCTGGCGGCGCGCCAGTCGAGCAGCGAAGTAACGACCTTGGCCGACGCGCTGCTTACGCTGCTGGCCAGCGCCAAAATCGCCAGCGCGGCTGGCGAAAACGTGCAGGCGCTGATGCTGCGCAAGGCCATCGAAATTCGCGACGAGCGCGACCTGCGCATCGGCCTCAGCCAGACCCACGTCAATCCGCTCAAATGGCTGGGCATGGCCTTTCTCGGCTTTCTGACCCTGCTCTCGGTATCCGTCGTCCATGTCGACAAACCACGCGCGGCGATGGTTGCCGTCATCCTGTTCGCCCTGGCCGCGGCGCCGACGGCGGCCATCGTGCTGATTCAAGGCAATCCGTTCCAGCAGCCGACGTCGGTGACGCCCGCCCCCATTGTCGAAGCGGTCGTCGAACGGCCATGAGCGCCGCTGGCGATTTCGATTTTGGGCGTTTTTTCCGGTAGACCGTGGCATGCGCCTAAAAACCGGCACGACACCCGCACTGAACCTCGCCCTGCAGGGCGGCGGCGCACACGGGGCCTTTACCTGGGGCGTCCTCGACGCCTTGCTTGAAGATTCGGCCATCGACTTCGAGGGCGTCAGCGGCACCAGCGCCGGAGCGATGAACGCACTGTGCCTGGCGCACGGCCTGATGACCGGTGGCCGCGACGGCGCCCGTGAAACCCTGGCCCGCTTCTGGACCAGTGTGGCGGCCAGTTCGCCCTTTGCCGCGTCCGGCGACGCCGGCATGAGCCCGGCGCTGAAGCTCATGCTGCAATGGACCAATCACCTGAGCCCCGAGCAGCTCAACCCCTTCGACCTCAACCCGCTGCGCGACATTCTCGGCGAACAGTTCGACTTTGCCCGCCTGCGCCGCGCCGCCCCGGTCAAGCTGTTCATCGCCGCCACCCACGCCAACTCCGGCAAGCTGCGCCTGTTCCGCAACCACGAACTGTCGGTCGACACCCTGCTCGCCTCGGCCTGCCTGCCGACCATTCACCGGAGCATCGTCATCGACGGCGAGCCCTACTGGGATGGCGGCTACAGCGCCAACCCGGCCGTTTTTCCCCTGGCCTGGCAGTGCGCGTCACCGGACATCCTGCTCGTCCTGCTCACGCCGCTGCGTTACGCCGAAACGCCCGCTTCGGCCGAGGACATCCGGCAGCGCCTGCTCGAACTGTCGTTCAACTCGACCTTCCTGCGCGAAATGCGCACCTTCGCCCATCTGCGCGAGGAGGCCGGCAACTCGAGCCTGCCGGCGTGGCTGCTCAAAATGCTGCCAGTCGGCCGGCTTGAGCGGCGCATTGCGCAATTGCGCTTCCACGCCATCACGGCCGATGCCCTGCTTGGCGAACTGCCGCCCGGCAGCAAGCTGACCGTCAACCTGCCCTTTTTCGAGAGCCTGCGCGACAGCGGCCGCGAACATGCGCAGGCCTGGCTGGACAGGCACCGGAGCAGCCTTGGAAAACGCGCCACGCTCGACCTGGCGCAGCTGTTCTACTGAAATGGACGATCGACCTTCGCGCTAAGCCAGCTTCGACAATGAGCTCAGTCTTCACGCCGGAAAAGTTCTAAAATTGCGCAATAACGGCTGCCTTGCAGCAAGCCACACACGATTGCCAAGGATTGCGAAATGACCGCGCCAACCCATCAAACGCCGAGCAAGACGATTCTGGTGGTTGATGACACGCCCTTCAACCTGACCCTGATGTCGGCTGTCCTCAAGAAGCACTACATCGTCCGGGAGGCCGCCTCCGGCCCGCAGGCGCTGGCGATGCTGAAAACCGAGGCGCTGCCCGACCTCATCCTGCTCGACATCATGATGCCGGCGATGGATGGCTACGAAGTCTGCACCCGCCTCAAGGCCGACCCGCTGACCGCCAACATCCCGGTCATCTTCCTGACCGCCAACGTCTCGAGCGAGGACGAGGAAAGAGGCTTCGAGCTGGGCGCTGTCGATTACATCACCAAGCCGATCAAGCAGAAGGTCGTTCTCGCCCGCCTGAAGACCCACCTCCAGCTCAAGGCATCAGCCGATTTCCTGGAAGACAAGGCAGCCTATCTGGAAAGCGAGGTCGCCCGCCGCGCCGAGGAAATCGAGGCAATTCAGGACGTGACCATCATGGCCATGGCCTCCCTGGCCGAAACGCGTGACAACGAAACGGGCAACCACATTCGCCGCACCCAGTTTTACGTACAGGCGCTGGCCGAAAAACTGCGGTCCCACCCCCGCTTCTCGGCCTTCCTGACCGAGCATACGATCAAGCTGCTCTTCAAATCGGCGCCGCTGCACGATATCGGCAAAGTCGGCATTCCCGACCATATCCTCCTCAAGCCCGGCCGTTTCACGCCGGAAGAATTCGCGATCATGAAGACGCACACGACGCTGGGCCGTGACGCCATTGCCACCGCCGAGGCCCGCCTGGGCGTCAATGTCGAATTCCTCGCCTACGCCAAGGAGATCGCCTACAGCCATCAGGAAAAGTGGGATGGCAGCGGCTATCCGGAAGGCCTGGTCGGCGACGCCATCCCGATTTCAGCCCGGCTCATGGCCGTGGCCGACGTCTACGATGCGCTGATCAGCCGCCGCCCCTACAAGGAAGCGATGCCGCACGACAAGGCCGTGCAACTGATTGCGGCGGGGCGCGGCACGCACTTTGACCCGGACATCGCCGATGCCTTCGTCACCCTTCAGGACGCGTTTTTTGCCATCAGTCAGCGCTATGCCGACAGTGATGCCGATATCGAGGAGAAGGCGCTGCAGATCGACCAGGCGCTGACCAAGCGCTGAGTCCCCCAGCCGCAAGACCTTGAACTTGTTAGAATAACCACTAAAATCAACAAATATTCAATTTGTATCGCTTCACCAAGGGTTCCCATGCTTCGCTTTCTAACAAGCTGTATCGCGGCCGTATCCTTCGCTGCCAGTGCTTTCGCCCAAGAAGCCCCGACTTATCGGTTTTCCCCGGTCAATCAATGGGATATCAACAAAACAGCAGCCTACTGGAATCCGATCATCAATTACGTTTCGGAAAAAAGCGGGGTCAAGCTGCAGCTCAAGATTGGCCGCACCTCGGCTGACACGACGAGTTATGTTTTGGCACATGAAGTCGATTTCGCTTTTACCAACCATCTTTTCAGCCCGGAACGCGAAAAGCTCGGCTGGAAGGTTTTCGGTCGCCGCCAGACCGCCCCCCTGCAGGGCCAGATTGCCGTTCCGGCCGATTCGCCAATCACCAGACTTGAACAGCTGAAGGGCGAGGAAATGGCCTTCGCCGGCCCCGAGGCCTTCATCGGCTACAAGGTACCCTACGCCCATTTGCTGTCGAAGGGCATCGACGTGAAGGTCGTCTTCGGCGGCAACCAGAATGCGGCGTTCGCCCAGATGTTCGCCGGCAAGGTCAAGGCCGTCGGCAGCAATTCGCAGTTGATCGAAGGCTATGCCGCCCGCGAGAAAAAGGCGTTCCGCGTCCTGTGGTCGTCTGAGGGCTATCACGATCTCGCGCTGATGGCTTCGGGCAAAGTGCCGGAAAAGGACTTGAAGGCAGTGGCAGCCGCTTTCCATGGCATGGTTCTCAACGCCAATGGCCGGGAAATCCTGCATCAGGCATCGCAGAATGCCGGACTCAGCGAGGATGTTTACTTCATTCCGTCCAGCAACGCCGACTATGCGAACTATCGCAAGTTCTATCAGTCGGTACCGGCCTCTCTGCGCTAACCTCCAGCCCTGGCCGACGTGAAGTCGCTCCTTTCCCGATTGCTGCCCGAGACGCTGGTCGCCCGCGTCTATTGGCTCTACTCGGCGACCCTGTTGCTGTTCATCGGTATCGGGCTCGTCCTGTTTTATCAGGCCCAGATCCAGGTCAGCGTTCAGGATGCGCAGGAATCGTCGACCATGCTCGTCGAGGTGGTCGCCCAGGTGATCAGCGAGAGCGCGGTGATCGGCGACTACGACACGATCAACCGCACCCTGGAACGCGCCATTGCCCGCTCGCAGTTCGACACTGCGACATTCATCGACCTTGATGGCGGGGTCATCCGCAGCACCAATCAGGCCAAACCCGGGAACATGCCGCCAGCCTGGCTGCATGAGCGGATCGCCAGCCAGCTTTACGACGTGAATCGCAACATTTCGGCCGGCGGCATCGATTACGGCGTGCTCCGCCTGACTTTCGCGGTCGACAGCATTGCCGGGCCCATCTGGGATCTCGTGCTCGCCGCTGCCGAGCTGGCCGTCGCCGGTTTTGTCGGTGGCCTCGTGCTGATCTGGTTTCCGCTCAAGCGCTGGCTCAGCGCCCTCGACCGCATCCGCCTGTTCGAGCTGCATTCGGCCGAAAAGTCCGATGTCGAAGCCCTTTCGCCAGCCGATGTGCCGCTTGAGTTTCGCCCGACCTTCGAGCTGCTGAGCCGCACGGCCGGCAGCCTGCGCAACGAGCTGGCCTCCCGCGAAAAAGCGCTGAGCGCGCTGCGCGAGCTGCTGTCCGGCCTCGGCCATCTGCAGGATGGCGACACGCCGGTCAGCGACGACGATATTGCCGAACTGACGACGACGATCTCCCGCCTGGTCAGCGAGCGGGAGGCCATCCGCCTGGCCATGATGCAGGCGCGCGATGCGGCCGAAGCGGCCAACCGGGCAAAAAGCGAGTTTCTCGCCAACATGAGCCATGAAATCCGGACGCCGATGAACGGCATCATCGGCATGACCAACCTGGTGCTCGATAGCGAGCTTTCGGCCGAACAGCGCGATTTTCTGACGACCGTCCAGTCGTCGGCCAGTGCCTTGCTCGGCATCATCAACGACATCCTCGATTTTTCGAAGATCGAAGCCGGGAAACTGGGCATCGAAAACATTGATTTCGATCTTCCCGATGTGATCAATGATGCCATTCAACCGCTGGCCCTGAATTCGAAAAAGGTGCATCTGCAAGTCAGCGCGACAGTTCAGGAAGACGTTCCACGGCGCCTGCGCGGCGACCCCCTGCGCATTCGACAGGTGCTTCTCAACCTGCTCGGCAACGCCATCAAATTTACCGATCAGGGCGAGGTCGAGCTGACCGTTAGTTCGGAAAGCCTGCCGCGTGGCTTGGCTCGCCTGCATTTTTCCGTCCGCGATACCGGCGTCGGCATCCCGCTCGAAAAGCAGGCGCACATCTTCGAGGCCTTCGCTCAGGAAGACAGTTCGACCAGCCGGCGTTTTGGCGGAACCGGTCTCGGGCTCTCCATTTCACGCGATCTCGTTCGGCTGATGGGTGGCCGCATGTGGCTGGAAAGCACACCCGGACAGGGCAGCACTTTTCATTTTTCGATTGAACTGCCCATAGCCGAGGAGGCGACCGCCAGCCCCGACGGCAACAACCCGCAGTCGTCGCCGACAGACGCCGGCAGCAATGCCGAAATCCTCCTGGTGGAAGACAACCGGGTGAACCAGAAGCTGGCGACCGCCCTGCTGGTACGCCGCGGTTACCGCGTGACGCTGGCGGAAAACGGGGCCCAGGGGCTTGATCTCGTTACGAATGGCACGACTGCCTTTGACCTCATCCTGATGGACATGCAAATGCCGGTCATGGACGGCCTGGAAGCAACACGGCTGATCCGGAAACATGAGCAGGAGCACGGCAAAAAGCGCCTGCCCATCATCGCCATGACCGCCAACGCCATGCAGGGCGATCGCGAGATCTGCGTCGCCGCCGGCATGGATGAATACGTATCGAAGCCGATCCGGGCCGATGAACTGTACGCGCTGATGGCGCAAATGCTCGACACCGCACGAGCCAACTGAGCCCCGCGCAGCCCCGTGCGGAGGAGCATCGGGCAGATTTCATTTTTAGCCCTTTTTCCCGCTTGACCGTGGCAACGCCATTGGCCGACAGCAGGCCAACAATATTCCGTCATCTTCCCGAAACATGGGCCATCCATGCTGCCCCACATCTGCAACGCACGGAGGCTGTGATGACTGAAACCGTTTTTTGCTACTGCTGCCGCGTCCATCATGAGAAGAAACAAATGCGCCTCTTCCCGACCCGCCAGGGGCAACGCTGGCGCTGCCTGCGCAGCATAGAGGCGGCGACGAGCAGTCGCCGCGAGCGCGATGCCTTCGGCCAGAAACAATCCGAGATTAACCGCGAAACTGCCCGCCGTGCCGCCGAGTTCGGACTGCTCCTGCGCCAGGTTCAGCCCATCGCGAGCTGACGAGCACGATGGGAAAAATTCGCATCGACACGCTGGACACCCGCAGTCCCGCGCTCCTCGAAGCGAGCGTAACGCTGATCTTCAACGCCTTCGCCGACCCCGAGCGCTACAGCGCCGAACGCGTCGCCAGGGAACTGCGCGGCGATGACGGCGCCTTCTACCGACGATTTTTCGTCGCCATGGAGGCCGGTGAAATCATCGCCGTCGGCGGCGTCAAGGCTGCCGACTGGGCCTCCGCCACGCACATTCTTTACCTCTCGGCGGTCAGCCCGGAACGCCGCGGCAAGGGCATCGGCCGCGCCCTGATCAAGGCGCGCATTGCGTGGCTGGAAGAAAACTTCAAATCCGGTCGCATCCTCGTTTCAGCCGCCAAGACCAAGCGCTTCCGCGAGCTCGGCTTCACCGAAGTGCGCAACAGCGCCATCGACGGCAGGCATTTGTTGATGCGGAAATTCTAGCGATTTCATTTTTGGCCTTTTTTCCCGGTTCACCGTGGCATTCCGCGCCCCGCAACCGGGACGGCAAAAATCCTTCACGCCCCTGCAATATTGGCTGGCGATAGTGGCGCGGCAGGCCAAGCCGAAGACCGGCTGATCAAGGAGAACCCATGAACAAGCAGAACCACAGCGACATCGCCGCCTTTCCCGTGCTGTTCGACGGGCTGGAGCAATTCATCGAAGAACAGGCCAGCGGCCTCAAGCGGACCAGCGCCATCCTGGCCGTCACCGCCATGGGTGGCGGCATGCTGATTTTCTACGCGCTGAGCAAGATCGCCTGAAAAACAAAAATCCCGCCACAGCGGGATTTTTGATGAACGTCCGGTGACTCAGGCGGCCGGCGGAACGTAACCCTGAATCTTGTCGGCGCCGTCGCCGAAGAAATGCTTCTCGAGCTGCTCGGCCAGATACTTGCGATGCTTGGCATCGACCAGGTTCAGACGATTTTCGTTGATAAGCATGGTCTGCATCTTGATCCACTGCTGCCAGGCTTCCTTCGAAACATTTTCAAAAACTCGCTGGCCGAGCGCGCCCGGGTAAGGCGGCTGATCAAGGCCTTCGGCCTCGCGGCCAAGTTTGACGCAATTGACGGTACGTGCCATGTGAAACTCCGTGGGGGTTGATGCAGGGATTATAAAGGCTGCAGCAGAAACTTAAAGCACGTGGCTGCGCTGCAACAGCGTCTCGCAAACCTTGAGAAAGGTTTGCAAGCTGTACTGCTGGTCGAAGCGACGGTTACGCTCAGCGTAAGCTCGCGCATTGGCGGCAATTTCCTGCGACCCCAGCACCTTGCGGATGACCCGCTCGATTTCAGCGACGCTTTTTCCCGACTCGAGCCAGGCACCGCAACCGGCCAACTCGAAACGACGGCTGGTCATTGCCTGTTCCATCTGCATCGGGAACAAAACGAGCGGTTTGCCCGCGGCCAGAATGACGTCGACCGTGCCGCCTGCGTGACAGATAGCCAGGTCGCACTGTTCGCGCACCTCCTCCATCAACAGCGGCTTGCTACTGAATGCCAGCCTGGCCGATTCGAAACGTCGAGCCACGGCCGGCGCCACGCCGGGAGCAAAAACCAGAACGCTAGCTTCAGTACGCCCCAGCGCACCGAGAATTGACTCAAAACCGGCGTAGTGCGGTTTCAGGTAGGCAAAAATTCTGGCCCCGCCGCCACTTGGCCACACCGGGGAAACGCCATGGCCAAGCGTGTTGATCGCCCCGATGTAATCCCCATCGGCGCGCCCCCCATACACATCGAGTTCCGGCGCCCCGGTAATCAGTGTCGATTCGGCTTCGTAAATATCGGCAACCTGGGCTATCTCCGGACAGCCCAGCGCCTTTAACACTTCGTTCGCATTGCTGAGCACGCGTTGCTCGGTATCCCTTTCGCGCACCGGATCCCCTTTTTTTTCCCACCAACGATAGCGCGGCAAGGGAGACACGCGAGGAGGGACGGCGAAGCTGTTGCCCGTGACCATTCTCGGCACACCCAGGCCCCGACAGGCCAACAAGGCAGTTGGCGCATGATCGAAAAGCATCAGGTCAGGTTTCAGCAGCGAAAGCAAGGCACGCCAAGCCCGGGCAACCGACAACAGCCCCCTGGCATTGAGAAAACCGAACAGGAACAGACTCTCAGTGAAATTCAGTGCGGGCGGCAAGCCTTGCACTGGCGGTAACCACAGCGGCGCCTGCAGATATTCCAGACCATGCGGCCCGAGCATTTCGTCGGCGCGCGAGATATCGCGCAAAATCATCACCGGGCGATGCCCCCGCTCTCTCAACGCCAGGGCAATCGGCAAAAATCGCCCGATATGCCCGTAATCGGAACCCAACTCCCAGATCAGTGCAACTGTTGCCATATTACCTATCCATGAAAAATGGGCGCCTTTAGCGCCCATCAAGTATCGAAACCAGCGAAACCGTCAAGTACGGGATACGCTTCGTCGGACTGTCACCAAACCGAGCAGACCCAAGCCAAGCAGGGAAAGCGTGCCTGGTAGAGGAACCTGGTTGGCACTTACCCCGGAAACGGTGAAAAAGCCTTCACCTTGGGTGTCACTCGGTTTACTCGGGTCACCCAGCGAGGCGTACACATTGCCGGTATCAGAAGTGCTGCAGGTACCGCCATAGTCACCACTCCCCCCGTAGCCGCCATAACCGCCATAACCGCCGTAGCCGCCGCAGCTATAGCTGGTATTCACAACGTCAAAATCGCCATGAGCCGTTGAAACCAGATCAAAATCGATGGTCATCGACTCCCCTGCCGCAAGCAGACCCAGGTCAAGCGTCACATTGGTGCCGCCCCACGAATATTCAACCCAGCTACCGCCAGTCGACTGCTGGCCGTTATTCAATATGGCGCCGGAACGCTCAAGATTTCCCAAATTGTCGATCTTGGCGTAACTATCGAAGATACTGACAGATCCATTCTTGGTGATATCGAGACCATACGATGCCCAACCGCTGCCATTCGCAGCGGCATAATTGGAAATACTCAGGCTACCGTAGTAGATGAATACATTGAGGCTGTACTGGGTAGCAAACCCGGTATTGTTGGCAATCGTCAGTTCCCGATTGAATACCCCTTGACTCTCAAAGGTCCCGTTCCCGGAAGCACCAGCACGGTAGCTTCCAGAAGCGTTGCCCCAAGCGCTGGAATAGGCATCAGAACCAACTCCATCGGATACATACCCTGAATCCGCAGCATATGCCGTACCAGAAGTCGGACCGAAGCTATATGTTTGTCCAAGCACAGAACCAGCCCCGGAAGCCACCACCGTTGCCTGCGCAGGCAAGGCAACCAGGCAACCGAGCGATGACAGTACGGCAATAATTGGTTTTACTTTCACGGGCGACATTCCTCAAAAAATCGAACAATCCGCCGTATTTCGCAACAATCATGCCATATGGATTTAAGCCACTGAATTCATTGTTTTAGCATAATCCAAGCGTCATGGCCTGTTTCGCCACATGTAAAAAAACCCGACATCATATTCAATCAGGAATAATGCCTAAAGCTTCTTGAACAGCACCTTGGAACGCCGCTGATAGTTGTACATGTCGCGCTTATTGGCCGGCAGGTCGTCAACCGACCCCAGTTTGAAGCCACGCTCGACGAACCAGTGCTCGGTGCGTGTGGTCAGCACAAACAGCCGCTTGATACCGGCCTTGCGGGCGCGCTGCTCGATGCGCAGCATCAACTGCTCGCCGTAGCCCCATTCGCGGTGTTCGTGACTGACTGCCAGGCAGGCCAGTTCGGCCTCATCCTCGGAATGGGTGTAGAGCGCGGCGCAGCCGACGATAATGCCGTCGTGCAGCATGATAGAGAAGCGGTCGATTTCGCGCTCGAGCAGTTCGCGCGGCCGATGGACGAGGATGCCTTCCTGCTCCATCGGTTCGATCAGCGCGATCAGCGCGGCGATGTCATCCGGCTTGGCTTCGCGGATGTTTTCCAGCGATTCGCGGGTGACCACCGTGCCGACGCCATCGTGCGTGAATAGCTCGCGCAGCAGCGCGCCATCCTGCTCGAAGCCGATCAGGTGCACGCGGCCGACGCCAGTCCGGCTGGCGCGCACCGCGCACGGCAGGTAGCGCTTGATGTCAGCCGACAGCCAGTCGGCATCGCGCAGCATTTGCGACGCTTCGTCGGCCGTCATGGCATCGAGAAGCTCGCCCTCCTTGTCGGTGACGCCGCGGCTATCGGTCAGGTAAACCAGCTTGTCGGCCTTGATGGCGATGGCCACCGCTTCGGCCGCCTCTTCCATCTGCAGGTTGAAGATTTCCCCGGTCGGCGACGGCCCTTCACAGTTGAGCAGCACGATGTTGCCCAGACCCAATTGGGCGTTGATGCCCTCGCTATCGACCTTGCGCACCTTGCCGGCGTACTGCATGTCGATGCCGTCGAGCACGCCGATCGGCTGCCCGGTAATGAAATTGCCGCCGATGACGCGAATGCGGCTGTTGGCCATCGGCGTATTCGGCAACCCCTGCGACAGCATGGCCTCGATTTCGAGATAAACGCTGCCCACCGCATCGAGCACGCAGTCGAGCGCCTCGGCATCGGTCACCCGGTAGCCGCGGTGATAAACCGACTCCAGATTCTTCTCGCGCAACTCTTCCTCGATCTGCGGTCGCGCCCCATGCACCAGCACCAGGCGGATACCCAGGCTGACCAGCAGATTGACGTCGTAGGCCAGCGTCTTGGCGAACTCGCTGGCCACCGCCTTGCCACCGAAGGCAATAACGAAGGTCTTGCCGCGAAAGGCGTTGATGTAGGGCGTGACCGCCCGAAACCAGGAGACGAAATGCTCGTCGTAAGGGGTATCGCTCATTTGTCCGAATATTTCCCGTCGTCGTCTTTGAGTGCCGTTTCGAGGCGCTCGCACAGGGTTTTCAGCACTTTAACCCGGGCGAAGTTCTTGTCGTTGGCCTCAACCAACGTCCAGGGTGCCAGCCCGGTTGACGTGCGGTCGACCATGTCGCAAACGGCCGACACGTAGTCGTCCCACTTTTCGCGATTGCGCCAGTCTTCGTCGGTGATCTTGAAGCGCTTGAACTCGGTGTCCTGGCGCTCCTTGAAACGGCGCAACTGTTCGTCGGCACTGATCTGCAGCCAGAATTTGACGACGATAGCGCCGGAGTCGACCATCTGGTGCTCGAAATCGTTGATCTCGGCGTAAGCACGCAGCCAGTCGGCCTCCGTGCAAAAGCCCTCGACCCGCTCGACCAGCACGCGGCCGTACCACGAGCGGTCAAAAATCGCCGCCCGCCCGGTGCGCGGCAGATGCCGCCAGAAGCGCCACAAATACGGCTGAGCCCGCTCTTCCTCGGTCGGCGCGGCAATCGGCACGATCTGGTATTGCCGGGCATCCATCGCAGCGCCGATGCGCCGAATGGTCCCCCCCTTGCCAGCCGCATCCGAACCTTCAAAAACCAGGACCAGCGAACGCTTGCCGACGAAACGTGGGTCGCGCACCAGCTCCGACAGGCGCGACTGGTACTTGGCCAGCTGGCTCTCGTAATCTTTCTTGGCCAGCTTCTGCGTCAGGTTCAGCTCACTGAGCACATTTTTCTGATCGATGGCATGGACAATCGGCGGCGCCACCGGCACCTGCTGACGCCCCTCCTGCTGCAGTCGGCGCTTCATGGCGTCGAGCACGATACGGCCTACAGTCAGCGAACGATATTCGTCGTCGGTACCTTCAACGATGATCCAGGGTGCGTGGGCTGTGTTACTGACACGCAGCACGTGGCCGGCCACTTCCTGGAGCTTGTTATAGGTCTTCAGCCGGTCGTAACTTTCCTTAGTGACCCGCCAGGCCGTGTTTGGATTTTTCTCCAACGCCTTGAGCCGCGTCTTCTGGCCGTCCTTGGACAGGTGAAACCAGAATTTCAGGACCAGCGCACCTTCATTGACCAGCATCGCCTCGAAGCGATTGATGTCGTCGAGACGCTCGTCCATCTCGGAACGCCGCATCTTGCCGGTAATCCGGTCGGTAATCGGCTGCGAATACCAGGAACCGGCAAAGATGCCGACCTTGCCCTTGGGCGGCAGCGCACGCCAGTAGCGCCACATGTAGGGGCGGGAACGTTCCTCGTCGGAAGGAGCAGAAAAGGCCAGCGTCGAAATGTGGCGCGGGTCCATCCACGAATAGAGCAGGTTGATCGTTTCGCCCTTGCCACTGCCATCGACACCGCTGATCAGGATGACGACCGGAAACTCCTTTTTCTCCAGCATGTCGTACTGCGCATCGAGCAAGGCGGCGCGCAGCTTCGGCACTTCCTTCTTAAAGGTTTCCTTGTCTATCTTGTGGCCGAGTTCCGCTGATTCAAACATTGCCTACCCCCCCCTGAAGTCACCCCAAAGAACCTGCATCGCTGCCAGCGCCGCCAGGCCCGCCGTTTCCGTGCGCAGGATGCGCGGCCCCATGCGTACCGCCTGAAAGCCTGCCGACTGCGCAGCGATCATCTCCTGCGGATCGAGCCCCCCTTCGGCCCCGATCAGCAGTTGCACCTCTGTGGCCGGCGGGATGGCCGCCAGCGTCTGTTCGGCATCCGGCGCCAGCATCAGGCGCAACACGCCAGGCGCCGGCCTGGCCAGCCAGTTTTCCAGTTTCTCGAGCGGCGCAACCAAGGGGACCTGGTTACGGCCACACTGCTCGCAAGCCGACGCCACCACTCCCTGCCAGTGGGCCACCCGCTTGGCAGCTCGCTCGCCAGCCAGCCGCAGGACGCTGCGTCGACTCTCGACCGGCACAATATGACAAACGCCGAGTTCAACCGCTTTCTGGATGGTGAAATCCATCTTGTCACCGGCCTGCAGAGCCTGAACCAGCGTAATGGCCAGCGGCGATTCGCGCTCCGCTTCTTTCCAGGCGCCCAAAACGGCCATCACCCGGTCGCGCTCAATACGTTCGATATGCGCCGGATACTCGCCGCCACGACCATCGAAGAGCGTCATCGACGCCCCCGGCGGCAGGCGCAATACTCTAACCGCAAGGCGTGCCACGGGCTCCGGCAATTCAACGTGAGCCCCCGGCGAAAGGGCTTCTCGGCAATAAAAACGGGGTAAATTCATCGGTGCTATTATGGGCGAAATGCGTTTTGGAGTGGAAAAACATGGTCGCTTTGAACCCACCTGTGTGCGATTTTGGCCGCCCGGCAATCGATTTCGATCTGCCCGGCGTTGACGGCAAGCGCCACACTCTAGCCAGTTGCCGTGGCCCAAACGGCCTGCTGGTGATGTTCATCTGCAACCACTGCCCTTACGTCAAGGCAATCATTGACCGCTTGATCCGGGACTGCCACGACCTTTCCCGGCACGGCATCGGCTGTGTCGCGATCATGAGCAACGATGTCACGGTCTACCCGGAAGATTCGCCAAAATCGATGGCACGCTGGGCGAGCAAACTGGCCTTCCCCTTCCCCTACCTCTACGACGAATCCCAGTCAATCGCCCGAGCCTATGGCGCCGTTTGCACGCCCGATTTCTTCGGCTACAACGCCAGGCTAGAACTCCAGTACCGCGGTCGACTGGACGCTTCCGGACGCAATCCGGGAGCAACCGATGCACCGCGCGAACTGTACGAAGCCATGTGTGAAATAGCCAGAAGCGGCGAAGGGCCTCGCGAGCAGATCGCGTCGATCGGCTGCTCGATAAAATGGCAGATATAGCAAACAATTATCAGAAATCAAAAAAGCCACTTGCGGCGATGGCAAGACCTTGAGGGCTGGGCTATGATTCCGCATCGTTTTTCTGCCGGCCATCCTCGTTGAATTTACTGGATACATCCTCGTCAAACCCTGTCGAACTGCGACGTCAGCTGGCTTACCTGCAATCCGTTGTAACGACCATGCCGCAGGGCATCAGCGTATTCGACGAACGCTTGCGCCTGCGCGTCTGGAACCAGGGTTTTATCGAGGCCCTCGATCTGCCCCCCGACGCCATCTACTCGGGCATGCATTTCTCCGAGGTAATCCGCGTTCCTGTTGTCCGCGGTGACTACGGACAAGGCGACATCAATGAACTGGTTGAGCGCATCACAGCACGGATCGGGAAATTCGAAGCCCACCGTCTGGAAGAGACGCGCCCCAATGGGCGCTCCTATCTGATCCAGAACGAACCGCTCTTCATCAACGAGCAGGCAGCGGGATTCATCACCACCTACACCGACATTTCGGAGCAGCGCGCCAGCGCCGAACGCGAACAATTGGCGCAAAAAGTCTATACCCACACCCCGGCCGGCATCATTTTTACGGACGAGGCGCATCGCATCCTGTCGATCAATCCAGCCACCACCCAGATGACCGGCTACGAAACCTTCGAGTTGCTCGGGCAAACCGTCTACGGACTGATCACGCTGGATGACGGACAATCGCCGGACGTCTTCGAGCGCGATCTGGTCTTGCGCGCATCCTGGCAGGGCGAACTCGAAGTCACCCGCAAAAACGGGGACAATTTCCCGGCCGGCACCCGGGTCAACCGCGTAGACGACCCGCAGACCGGCTTGCCGGCGCACTACGTCTGGATTCTGGCCGACATCACGGAACGCAAGCAGTCCGAGGAACGCATGCGGCACATCGCCCAGCATGATGCGCTCACCGGCCTGCCCAATCGCATGGCCCTGCTCATGCGACTTGCCCAGTTGCTGCCCGAAGCACGGCGCCATGGCTGGAAGATCGCCATGATGTTTCTCGATCTTGACCGTTTCAAGATCATCAACGACACCCTCGGCCACCAGGTTGGCGACGAATTGTTGCGCGAGGTGGCTTGTCGCCTGTCTGCGGTCGTCCGCGAGACCGATTTCGTGGCCCGCTTGGGCGGCGACGAATTCGTCATCATCCTGCCCGGTATCTCGTCAGCCGCCGACGCCGCTGTCGTTGCCGGCAAGGCTATCGGCGCCCTGTCCTCGGCTATCGAAGCCAACGGGCACGAACTGCATACCAGCCCGTCAATCGGCATCAGCATCTTCCCCGACGATGGCCCTGATGGCGATACGATCCTGAAGAATGCCGACACGGCGATGTACCACGCCAAGGCGGCAGGCCGGAACAATTTCCAGTTCTTTGCCACCGAGATGAACCAGATCACCTCGGAACGCCTCAACATCGAACACAAGCTGCGTCACGCCATCGCCCGCAACGAACTGGCGCTTTGCTTCCAGCCGCAATTCCAGGCTGCTGACACCGTGCCGACCGGCGTCGAAGCGCTGCTCCGCTGGCATCACCCGACTGAGGGCATGATTTCGCCAGCCCGCTTCATCCCGGTCGCCGAGGAAACAGGCATCATCGTCGAGATCGGCGAGTGGGTGCTGGCCACGGCATGCCGCGAAATGAAACGCTGGATCGACGCCGGACTAAAACCCCTGCGCATGGCGGTCAACGTCTCGGCCCGCCAGTTACGCCGTCGCGATTTCTGCGAAACCGTCGCCAACGCGCTGACCCTGTCCGGACTGCCGGCCGAACTGCTTGAACTGGAAATCACCGAGAGCTCGGTGATGGAAAATCCGCAAGAAGCCATCCACATTCTCGAGCGCCTCGGCCGCATGGGCGTCACGCTGGCCATCGACGACTTCGGCACCGGCTACTCCTCGCTGGCCTACCTCAAGCTCTTCCCGATCGATCACCTGAAAATCGACCGCTCCTTCGTCGCCGATATCGAAACCGACCTCAACGACCGCGCCATCGCTTTCGGCACCATCGCCCTGGCCCATTCGCTCGGTCTCAAAGTCATTGCCGAAGGCGTCGAAACCCATGACCAGCTTGAATTGCTGCGTACCAACGGCTGTGACGAGGTTCAAGGCTTCCTGATGAGCAAGCCCATGTATAGCGCTGCAGCGTTTAGCTTCCTGCACGCGAGGTGTCCGGCAGAGTAAAATTGCGCTTTTGTCATTGAAGCAGGGGTTCTCATGGCACAGCGCACGCTGGCACGTTATCTCACCGAAGAGCAACGCAACAAGGGCGTCATCACCGGCGACCTCAAGTTCCTGATTGAAATCGTTTCGCGCGCCTGCCAGGCCATCTCCATCGCCATCGGCAAGGGGGGGCTGGGTGGTGTGCTCGGTGAAGCCGGCAGCGACAACGTGCAGGGCGAAGCCCAGAAAAAGCTCGACGTCCTGTCCAACGACATCCTGCTCGATGCCAATGAATGGGGCGGCCACCTCGCCGCCATGGCCTCCGAGGAAATGGACCTGCCGCACCTGGTCCCCAACCGCTATCCGCAAGGCGAATACCTGCTGACCTTCGACCCGCTCGACGGCTCGTCGAATATCGACGTGAATGTCTCGATTGGCACGATTTTCTCGGTTCTCAAATGCCCGGAGGGCGCCGACCTGTCGACGCCCGAAGCCGCCGAAGCTGCCTTCCTGCAGGCGGGAACGGCGCAGGTTGCAGCTGGCTACGCGGTTTACGGCCCAACCACACTGCTCGTCCTGACCGTCGGCGATGGCGTCGCCGTGTTTACCCTCGACCGCGAGCTGGGCCAGTTCATCCTGACCCAGGAAAATGTGCAGATTCCAGCCGACACCAAGGAATTCGCGATCAATATGTCCAACCAGCGTTTCTGGGAAGCCCCGGTCCAGCGCTACGTCGCCGAAATGCAGGCTGGCAAGGAAGGGCCGCTCGGCAAGGACTACAACATGCGCTGGGTCGCATCGATGGTCGCCGACGTGCATCGCATCATGACCCGCGGCGGCATTTTCATGTACCCGATAGACAGCAAGCTCAAGGGCCAGGGCGGCAAGCTGCGCCTGATGTACGAAGCCAACCCGATGGCCATGCTGATCGAACAAGCTGGCGGCGCCGCGACCACCGGCCGCCAGCGTATCCTCGACATCCAGCCGGCGAAACTTCATCAACGCGTGCCGGTCATACTTGGATCGAAAAACGAAGTCGACCGCGTCACTGGCTATCACGCCGGCTGACCTGCTACATTCACCCATTCGACACCGTCATAGGACAAAGCGATGAAACAACTGAGCATTGCGCTTCTCCTCGCCGCCGGCACCATCCTGGCTGGCTGCAAGAGTAACGAGTCCAAGCCGGAAGAGGCGGCACCGCCGCCTCAGGCCGCAGCTGCACCGGCGCCCGCCCCGGTCGCAGCAAAACCGGAATGTGCTCCGGAGCCGACGACGAAGAAAAAAACGAGCAAAAAGACGACCAAGAAGACAGAAGCGGCGACGGTCGATTGTGAGCCCGCCAAGCCGAAGACGGCAACCACCGCCAAGGCAGCCGAACCGGCAGCAGCCCCGCCCCCGGCTCCAACCAAGGAAGCCGCCAAGCCGGCCGAAGCAGGCAAGCCGCGCATGATGAAATCGCGGGACGGCACCTTCGAAGGCGAGGTTTACGGCAACATTCCGCCGGGCAGCAAGTGGGCCCGCCTGATCATCGGCATGGAGCAGCCCGAAGTTGAGCGCATCCTCGGCGGCACCAGCAATGATGTTCGCGTCATGCCGACCGGTAAGGCATTCATCCCGTTCTACTACGGTACCGACCGTCATCGCTACGAAGTTGTTTATCGTGGACAGGGCAGCGTCTCCTATACCGGCGGAAGCTGGGGTGGCGGCCGTGGCGTCTTGATGATGATTAATTACGACCCGAACATGTAGCGCAGTGGTCCGGCAGGTTTTTTACCTGCCGGACGCCATCTTCGCCCTACCCAAAACAGGCCTTTTGCCGGATAATTTCACCTTTTCAGCAGGCTGGATTTCCGGATCATGAGCGTCAGCAATCTCCCCAAGTTTTCTTCCCTGACCGGCGCTATCCGCGCCCTGGCCATGGACGCAGTCCAGCAGGCCAACTCCGGCCACCCGGGTGCCCCGATGGGCATGGCTGAAATCGCCGAAGTCCTGTGGCGTCGCCACCTGCGCCACAATCCGGCCAATCCGCACTGGCCCGATCGCGACCGTTTCATCATGTCGAACGGCCACGGCTCGATGCTGGTGTATGCCCTGCTGCACCTGACCGGCTACGATCTGTCGATCGACGACCTCAAGAATTTCCGTCAGCTTCACTCGAAAACCCCTGGTCACCCGGAGTTTGGCTATACCCCTGGCGTTGAAACAACGACTGGCCCGCTCGGCCAGGGCATCACCAATGCCGTCGGCTTCGCGCTGGCCGAGAAAGTGCTGGCCGCCGAGTTCAACAAGCCGGGCCACGAAATCGTCAATCACCACACCTACACCTTCCTCGGCGACGGTTGCCTGATGGAAGGTGTTTCGCACGAAGCCTGCTCGCTGGCCGGCACACTCGGCCTCGGCAAGCTGATCGCCTTCTGGGACGACAACGGCATATCGATCGACGGCCACGTTGAAGGCTGGTTCACCGACGACACCCCGAAGCGCTTTGAATCCTACGGCTGGCACGTCATCGCCGGCGTTGATGGCCATGACTCCGACGCTATCGAACGCGCCCTGCTCGCCGCCAAGGCGGTTACCGACAAGCCGAGCCTGATCTGCTGCAAGACGACCATCGGCGCCGGCTCGCCCAACAAGCAGGGTTCGCATGACTGCCACGGCGCCCCGCTCGGCAAGGATGAAATCGCCGCCGCCCGCGAATATATCGGCTGGACGCACGCCCCCTTTGAAATCCCGGCTGACATTTACGCTGACTGGAATCGCAAGCCGGCCGGTGCAGTCTTTGAAGAAAACTGGAGCAACCGCTTCAAGGCCTATCAGGCCGCCTTCCCGGTCGAAGCCGCCGAGTTCGAGCGCCGCGTCATCAAGGGCGAACTGCCGGCCAACTGGGAAGCGACCAAGGCTGCCTACCTCGCCACCTGCCGAGACAAGGCCGAGAACATCGCCACCCGCAAGGCTTCGCAGAACGCCATCGCCGCACTGGTCCCGGCCGTGCCGGAAATCTTCGGCGGCTCGGCCGACCTGGCCGGCTCCAACCTGACCTTCGTCAAGGGGAGCAAGGGTGTCACCCGAACCGAGGGCGGCAATTACTGCTACTACGGCGTGCGCGAATTCGGCATGACGGCCATAGCCAACGGCCTCGCCTTGCATGGTGGCTTGGTGCCCTACACCGCGACCTTCCTGGTCTTCTCGGATTACGCCCGCAACGGCATCCGCATGGCAGCGCTCATGAAGCAGCGCCAGATCATGGTTTATACCCATGACTCCATCGGCCTCGGCGAGGACGGCCCGACACACCAGCCGGTCGAGCATATCCCCAGCCTGCGCATCATCCCGAACCTCGACGTCTGGCGCCCGGCCGATGCGACCGAAACGGCCATCGCCTGGACTGCCGCGGTCGACCGGAAAAATGGCCCGAGTTTGCTCGCCCTGTCGCGCCAGAATCTGCCAACCGTGACCCAGAACGTCGCCGACGCCGACATCGCCAAGGGCGGCTACGTGCTGTCCGAAGCCGATGGCGAAGCGCAGCTCACGCTGATCGCCACCGGTTCCGAAATCAAGCTGGCACTTGACGCCCAGGCCGCACTGGCTGGCGAAGGCATCAAGACGCGCGTCGTCTCCATGCCCTGCACCAACGTTTTCGACCGCCAGAGCGCCGGATACAAGGCCTCCGTCCTCGGCGGCTGCAAGAAACGCATCGCCATCGAAGCCGCGCATCCGGACTTCTGGCGCAAGTACGTCGGCCTGCATGGCGCCGTGATCGGCATCGACCGCTTCGGCGAGTCGGCGCCGGCCGGCCAGCTGTTCGACATGTTCGGTTTCACGGTGGCCAACGTCGTCAAGACGGCCAAGGCACTGTTGTCCTGATTTTCAAGAGAGGGAGTTTTTACATGGCTATCAAGGTTGCAATCAACGGTTTCGGTCGTATCGGTCGCTGCACGCTGCGCGCCATTTACGAGCAGGGTCTGCAGAATGAATTCGACGTCGTCGCCATCAATGCCGCCGGCGATCTGAAGACCAACTCGCACCTGCTCAAGTACGACACCACGCATGGCCGCTTCCGCACCAGCGTCGAGACCGAAGGTGAAAACTGCATCATCATCGACGGCAAGAAGATCGCCTTCTACTCGACCAAGAACCCGAAGGACATCAACTGGGCCGACCACGGCGTTGATATCGTGCTCGAGTGCACCGGCGCCTACACCTCCAAGGCCAAGGCCCAGCCGCTGCTCGAACAGGGTGCCAAGCGCGTGCTGATCTCTGCTCCGGGCGGCGACGACGTCGATGCAACCATCGTCTACGGCGTCAACGAAGGCTTGTTCAAGTCCGACATGACTGTCGTTTCCAACGCTTCGTGCACGACCAACTGTCTGGCTCCGGTCGCCAAGATCCTGTCTGACAGCATCGGCATCAAGCAGGGCCTGATGACCACCATCCACGCTTACACCAACGACCAGGTCACCGTCGACGTCCGCCACAAGGACCTGCGTCGCGCCCGTGCCGCTGCCGCCAACATCATCCCGACCAAGACCGGCGCTGCTGCCGCCGTCGGCCTGGTGCTGCCGCAACTCAAGGGCAAGGTCGATGGTTTCGCCCTACGCGTGCCGACCATCAACGTCTCGCTGGTCGACCTGACCTTCACCGCCGGCCGCTCGACCACCAAGGAAGAAATCAACGCCTTGATGACCGCCGCCGCGAACGGCCCGCTGAAAGGCGTGCTTGACGTCAACAACGACCCGCTGGTCTCGTCCGACTTCAACCACACCACCGTTTCTTCCACCTTCGATGCGACGCAGACCCGCGTCATTCAAGGCGAAGACGGCAGCACGCTGGTCAAGGTTCTGGCCTGGTACGACAACGAGTGGGGTTACTCCTGCCGTATGCTCGACGCCGCCCGCGCCTGGATGGCCGCCAAGTAAGCTGTTTGTTTCAGAAAAGGGGCCGCAAGGCCCCTTTTGTTTCGCCCCAACCGTAACCTCTGGAGGAATCAAGATGCACCATACGCACCGTATTACCTTCCTGGCTGCCACCGCCGCACTGTTTTTCTCCACGGTCGTCGGCGCTGCCGAAGAGCCGGTCAAAAAAGAAGAGGCCGCTGAAGCGGTGATCGTCGGCAATCCGCCGCCCGACTCACCGTTCGGCAAGCTGAAGATCGGCATGAAATACGAGGAAGTCATTGCCATCGTCGGCAAGCCGACCAGCGAATCAAGCTGGTGCACGGGCAAACAGAACATCCCCTTCTATTTCGGCGACGATCGCGGCCGAGCCGAAGCCCACTTCAAGGGTTTGGGCAAGCTCGACTTCAACGCCACGGTCTCGATGTACCCGTTCCGCATCTGCAAGGGCAACGCCCCGCTCGATCTGGTTTATATCGAGTACAACCCCGAGACCACCGGCGAACAGCCGAAGTAAACTGCCACGGAACGCGACCGACACTTCATGCCACTGCGTCTTGCCATCAACGGTTATGGCCGTATCGGTCGCTGCTTTCTGCGTGCCTTACAGGAATCCTGCGTCACCCACGATCTCCAGGTCGTCGCCATCAACGAGCCGGCCAATCTGGAGAGCATGGCCTACCTGACGCGTTTCGACTCGACGCACGGCCGCTTTCCCGGCAGCGTCGACGTTGCCGACGGGCAATTGATCATCGACGGTCGCCCCATCCGCATCAGCCACGCCCGCACGCCGGAGGCCGTTGACTGGCGCGACATCGACCTCGTGGTCGAATGCTCCGGTTTCTACGGTCAACGGGAAAATCTGGTCAAATTCATCAATGCCGGCTGCCCGCGCCTCCTGCTCTCGCATCCCGGCGCCAGCGGCGACGATGTCGATGCGACCATCGTCGCCGGCATCAACCAGAACACGCTGACCGGCAGCGAGCGCCTCGTTTCGGCCGCGTCCTGCACGACCAACGCCATCGTCCCCATTCTCGATCTGCTCGACCGCGAAGTCGGCGTCGAGCAGGCCTTGCTCACGACGCTGCACTCGGTCATGAATGACCAGCCGCTAATCGATGGCTATCACCACGACGACCTGCGCCGCACACGCTCAGCCATGCAGTCGATCATTCCGGTATCGACCGGGCTGGCCCGCGGCATCGAACGTCTGCTGCCCCAACTGACCGGCAAGGTGCAGGCCAAGGCGATCCGCGTCCCGACCTTGAACGTCTCGGCCATCGACCTGACCATCAGCACCCAGCGCCCGGTCTCGGCGCACAGCATCAACGCCCTGCTCGCCGACGCCGCGCGCGGCCCGCTCAAGAAGCTGGTCGCCTATTCCGAGGCTGCGCACGCCTCGATCGATTTCAATCACGACCCGCATTCGGCCATTGTCGACGGCAGCCAGACACGCACTGCCGGCACTCATCTGGTCAACCTCTTCGTCTGGTTCGACAACGAATGGGGCTTCGCCAACCGCATGCTCGAAGTCGCCGACCACTGGTCGCGGCTGTGGCCACAGAATCGCAATTAATCAAAACCAAGGAGATAGACATGAACGTTATCAAACTGACCGACCTCGACGTAGCCGGCAAGCGCGTCTTCATCCGCGCCGACTTGAATGTGCCGCAGGACGAAGCCGGCAACATCACCGAGGACACCCGCATCCGTGCCTCGCTGCCGTCGATCAAGTATTGCCTGGAAAAGGGCGCGGCGGTCATGGTCACCTCCCACCTTGGCCGTCCGACCGAAGGCGAACTGCGCCACGAAGATAGCCTGACCCCGGTCGCCGTGCGGCTCGGCCAGATGCTGCACGTTCCCGTTCGCCTGATCGCCGACTGGGTCGATGGCGGCTTTGAAGTCAAACCGGGCGAAGTCGTCCTGCTCGAAAACTGCCGCGTGAACAAGGGCGAGAAGAAGAACAACGACGAACTGGCCCAGAAAATGGCCAAGCTGTGCGACATCTATGTAAACGACGCCTTCGGTACCGCCCACCGCGCGGAAGCGACCACCCACGGCATCGCCAAGTACGCGCCGGTGGCCTGCGCCGGCATGCTCATGGGCGCTGAAATCGACGCCCTGACCAAGGCCCTGACCAACCCGAAACGCCCGCTCGTCGCCATTGTCGGCGGCTCCAAGGTGTCGTCCAAACTGACCATCCTCAAGTCGCTGGCCAGCAAGGTCGACCAGCTGATCGTCGGCGGCGGCATCGCCAACACCTTCCTGCTCGCCCACGGCAAGCGCATCGGCGATTCGCTGGCCGAGGCCGATCTGGTCAAGGAAGCCCACGCCATCATGGACATCATGAAGGAACGCGGTGCCGAAGTGCCCTTGCCGGTCGACGTCGTCGTCGCCGACGAAGTCTCCGCCCTGGCCCGCGCCAACAAGATTTCGGTCGACGACGTGCATGCCCACGACCGCATTCTCGACGTCGGCCCGAAGACGGCCGCCGCGCTGTCGCAAATCATCGCCAACGCCGGCACCATCGTCTGGAACGGCCCGGTCGGCGTCTTCGAGCTGCCGCAGTTCGCCGGCGGCACCAAGATGCTGGCGTCCGCCATCGCCCACTCCGAAGCCTTCTCCATCGCCGGCGGCGGCGACACGCTGGCCGCCATCGCCAAGTTCAACATCCACGACGATGTCGGCTACATCTCGACCGGCGGCGGCGCCTTCCTCGAGTTCCTCGAAGGCAAGACCCTGCCGGCCATCGCCGTTCTCGAAGAGCGCGCCGCAAAATAAGGCGCAAATTCCGGTTGACCGTGGCATTTCCACGGTCAACCGGAAATATTGGCCAAAATTCAAATAAAAAAAGGGATAGAGAAGACATGTCACGCCACACCAAGATCGTTGCCACGCTGGGCCCCGCCTCATCGACGCCGGAAGTGCTCGAGCGCATGGTGCAAGCCGGCATCGACGTCGTCCGCATGAATTTTTCGCACGGCACGGCCGACGACCACAAGGCGCGCGCCGACGGCATCCGCGCTGCTGCCGCCAAGTTCGGCCGCACCGTCGGCATCCTCGGCGACCTGCAAGGGCCGAAGATTCGTGTCGGCAAGTTCGAGAACAACAAGATCACCCTCGTCGTCGGCGAAGCCTTCATCCTCGACGCGCAATGCACGCTTGGCAGCCAGGACCGCGTCGGGCTGGATTACAAGGATTTACCGAAAGACGTGGTCTTCGGCGACATCCTGCTGCTCGACGATGGCCGGCTCAAACTCGAAGTCACCGGCGTGCGCAGCCATGAAATCCATACCCGCGTGCTGGTTGGCGGCGAACTGTCCAACAACAAGGGCATCAATCGCCAGGGCGGCGGCCTGACCGCGCCGGCGCTGACCGCCAAGGACATGGACGACATCAAGACCGCGGCGCAGATCGGCGTCGATTTCGTTGCCGTTTCGTTTCCGAAAAGCGCCGCCGACATGTACATGGCGCGCCAGTTGTTGCGGGCCGCTGGCAGTTCCGCTGTGCTCATCGCCAAGATCGAGCGCGTCGAAGCCATCACCAACCTGGCCGAAATTCTCGATGCCTCGGACGGCATCATGGTCGCCCGCGGCGATCTCGCCGTCGAAGTCGGCGACGCGACAGTCCCCGCCCTGCAGAAAAAAATGATCCGCATGGCCCGTGACAAGAACAAGCTGACCATCACGGCGACACAGATGATGGAGTCGATGATCCAGTCGCCGGTGCCGACCCGCGCTGAAGTGTCCGACGTCGCCAACGCCGTGCTCGACGGCACCGATGCCGTGATGCTCTCGGCCGAAACGGCGGCCGGCAAATACCCGGTCGAAGTCGTCGAATCGATGGCACGCATCTGCGTCGAAGCGGAGCGTTCGGCCGAAGTCACCCTCGACCGCGAATTTCTCGACCGCGTGTTCACGCGCATCGACCAGTCGATCGCCATGGCGGCGATCTGGACGGCACATCACCTCAAGGTCAAGGCCATCGCCGCCCTCACCCAGTCCGGCTCCACCGCCTTGTGGATGAGTCGCCTGAACTGCGGCGTGCCAATTTACGCGCTGACGCCCGACGCCGAATCAGTCGGCCGCATGGTCCTCTACCGCGGCGTCAGCCCGTTGTCGATGAAGCAGCAGCACACCGACCGCGATCTGCTATTGGCCGAAGCCGAGCAACTCCTGATCGATCGTGGTGTCGTAGAAAAAGGCGACCTCATCGCCCTGACCATCGGCGAGCCGATCGGCACCACCGGCGGTACCAACACACTCAAGATCGTCCGCGTTGGCGAACATCAAATCCTTTAAAATACTCAGATCAACTAAACACGAAATCGAACAGGAGTTCCCATGCCGCTCGTCTCCATGCGCCAATTGCTCGACCACGCCGCCGAAAACGGCTACGGTCTGCCCGCCTTCAACGTCAACAACATGGAACAGGTCTGGGCCATCTGCGAAGCCGCCAGCCAGATCGACGCCCCGGTCATCATGCAGGCCTCGGCCGGCGCCCGAAAATACGCCGGCGAGCCCTTCCTGCGCCACCAGATCCTGGCCGCCCTCGAAGCCTATCCGCACCTGCCCATCGTCATGCACCAGGACCACGGCCAGAGCCCAGCCGTCTGCATGAGCGCCATCCGCTCCGGCTTCACCTCGGTCATGATGGACGGCTCGCTTGAAGCCGACGGCAAGACCACCTCGTCCTACGAATACAACGTCGCCGTCTCCAAGGAAGTCGTCAAGTTCGCCCACGCCATCGGCGTTTCCGTCGAAGCCGAGCTCGGCGTCCTCGGCTCGCTCGAAACCATGCAGGGCGACAAGGAAGACGGCCACGGCGCCGACGGCCACATGACCCGCGAGCAACTGCTCACCGATCCGGACCAGGCTGCCGACTTCGTCAAGCAGACCAACTGCGACGCGCTGGCCATCGCCATCGGCACCAGCCATGGCGCCTACAAGTTCACCAAGAAGCCGACCGGCGACATCCTCGCCATCGACCGCATCGCCGAAATCCACGCCCGCATCCCGAACACCCACCTCGTCATGCACGGCTCGTCGAGCGTGCCGCAGGAACTGCTCGCCGAAATCCGCGAATTCGGCGGCGACATGAAGGAAACCTATGGCGTGCCGGTCGAGGAAATCGTCAAGGGCATCGCCCACGGCGTGCGCAAGGTCAATATCGACACCGACATCCGCCTCGCCATGACCGGTGCTATCCGCCGCTACCTGGTCGAGAACCCGGGCAAGTTCGACCCGCGCGACTACCTCAAGCCGGCCCGCGAAGCCGCCAAGAAAATCTGCCTGGCCCGCTTCGAAGCCTTCGGTTGCGCCGGCCGCGCCAGCCAGATCAAGGCCATTCCGCTGGAAAAGATGGCCGAGCGCTACGCCAAGGGCGAGCTCAACCAAATTGTGAAATAAACCAAAATTTCCGGTTGACCGTGCAAGCCGCCTACGGGCGGCTTTTTTGCGCCCGGAAAATGCCTTCGTCGGGCAGGGCGGCAAATGTGATGCGGGCCAAGAATAGCCGGAACCAAGCAGCCTGGCCGAACTCAATATAACGGCGATGGGCAGAACCGGCTTTGATGACAGGCATCTAAGAGAATGGGAACGCGGTTCGTGGCCTAAGCTTGCGCGGCAGATTCGGGTCCGTGCATTTTTCAATTTGCTTGCTAACATAGCGAATTAGATATTTTTCGCAGGTTTGCCAATGAACACAACGGATCGAGACAGATTCATCCAGCTTGCCACCGCGGCGTACGCGGCGCTCGCTACTGCCTGGATTTTTCTCTCCGACCAGCTCCTCTCGTTATTTGCCGACATCGAGTCGATTGTTTGGCTATCGACCGCCAAGGGTGTGTTGTTTGTCTTTGTCAGCGCGAGCGTTTTCTTCTTCGCTCTGCGCGCCGTCCCTGCCCGTCAGGCCAGCCGCTCCGACTCGCTGCTGAAAACCTTCGCCACCGGGGTAACGCCCGGTCGCCGGCCGCGCTGGCTGACCTATGCGTTTGCCGTGGCGATCACGCTGGCCATGCTGTTCCTGCGCAGCAGCGTAGCGCATGCCCTCGATGATCGGCCGATGATGATTCTCTTCATGCTGCCGATCATCCTCAGCGCCCTGCTTGGAGGTCTTGGGCCGGGGCTGCTGGCAACCGCGCTGGCCGCGCTGAGCGTTAACTACCAGGCGATTCCGCCGATCGGAAGTTTTGCCATCGAGAGCAAGCCCTATCTGTTTCAATGGTCCTTCCTGATCGCCAATGGCATCGCCGTCAGCCTGCTCAGCGAAGCCTTGCGCCGTTCACTGGCCAGCGGCGAAGCGGATCGAGACCTGCTGGATGCCGTGGTTGCCGGAACCTCGGACGCTGTTTTCGTCAAGGATGTGCAAGGACGGTACCAACTGGTCAACGCTGCCGCAGCGGCTTTTGTCGGGCGGACTGTCGAGGAAATCATCGGCCGCGACGACCACTTCCTCTTCCCGGAAAGCTCTGCCCTCAGCATTATCCAGACTGATCAGGCAATCCTCGCCGCGGGGCGGACGCAGACGCACGAGGAATACGTGACGACGCTCGAGGGCAAGCCCCACGTTTTCCTGGTAACGAAAGGGCCGGTATTTGACAGCTCGGGAAAAATCGTCGGCCTGTTTGGCATTTCAAGAGATGTCACGACACGCGCCCAGGCCGAAGCTTCCCTGCAGGAAAGCGAGTCGGCACTCAGGGAAGCACAGGGACTGGCCAAGATCGGCACCTGGAGATGGGATCTGGCAAGCGGTGTCCACTGGTGGTCGGACGAGATTTATCGGATCTACGGCCGTGATCGCAGCTTGCCCGCGGCAGGCTACCCTGAGGTCCAGACCTACTTCACCCCGGAGAGCTGGACTCATCTTGCGAACTGTGTCGAGAAAGGTCTGGCCGAAGGGGATTCCTACGAATGCGATGCGGAAGTTGTACGCCCCGACGGAAGTCACCGCTGGATCACCGCCCGCGGCAAGGGCCAGCGCGATGCCGACGGCAAAATCATCAACCTGCACGGTACGATCCAGGACATTACCGAGCGCAAACGGACGGAGGAATTGCTCCGCCTCAGCGAGCAGCGCTTCCGGAACCTGTTCCAGCACGCGCCGGTACCGATGGCCCTGGTCGACGCCAAGGGCTCGGTAGTCGATCTCAACGAACACTTTACCCAGCTATTCGGCTACACCATTAACGACATTCCAACGCTGGATGACTGGTGGCAACAGGCTTATCCCGACCTGGCCTATGCCTCCTGGGTTCGCTCCAACTGGGGGGCCGGCCTCGACCATGCCCGCAACGAAGACGCCGATATTCCGGCCGTCGAATATGAAATCAGAAGCAAGGGTGGCGAGGTTCGCTCAGTGGTTGTTTCCGGCATTGCCAACGAAGGTGGATTTCTCGCCTCATTCTTCGACGTTACCGAGCGCAAGGTCGCTGAATCCCAGCGCTATCTCTTCAGCGAGGCCGTGCGCCAGTCGGCGCAACCGCTTTTGATCGCCGATGCCGATGCCTGCATCAGCTATATCAATCCGGCCTTCAGCCAAGTCTTCGGATATCAACTGGCCGATCTATTCGGCAAACCCATCAGCTACCTGGTGCCACCAAGCGAAGCGGAAAAACGGGCGCATGCCGAAGTCATTGAGAAAACGCTGGCGACCGGAACATGGAGCGGCGAAGTCGAGCGTCTGAGCCGGGACGGCCGACGCATTCCTTTTGTCGCCAACGTGGGGACGATCAAAGTTGGACAGGGCGAACTAACCGGCTTTATCGTCAGCTATCTCGACCTGCGCCCGGTACGGGAAAAGGAATTCATGCTGCGCAAGCTCTCGCTCGCCGTCGAGCAGAGCCCGGAGAGCATCATCATCACCAATCTCGATGCCGAAATCGAGTATGTAAACGACGCCTTCGTCGAAAGAACCGGCTACAGCCGCGACGAAGCACTCGGTCAGAAGCCGAGTTTGCTGCGCTCCGGCAAAACGCCTCCCGAGGTGTATGCCGATCTTTGGGAGACGCTGAAGCGTGGTGCCAATTGGCGAGGCGAACTCCACAACCGGCGCAAGGATGGCAGCGAGTACGTAGAGCTTTCCGTCATTGCGCCAATTCGCCAGATCGACGGCGCAATCACCCATTACGTTGCCGTGCAACAGGACATTACCGAGTTCAAGCGCAATGCCGAGGAATTGCAGCTGCACCGCCAGCATCTCGAAGACCTGGTCGAGGCCGGAACGCGGGAAATACGCTACCAGACGCAATCACTGCAGGCGATGATCGACACGATTCCGCACATGGCCTGGCTGAAGGATGCCGAGGGAAAATTCATGGCGGTCAACGAAGCCTACGCCCAGGTCGCCGGCATGAGCCGAGCGCTGTTGCTGGGGAAATCCGATTTTGACGTATGGCCCCGGGATGCCGCCGAGCGCTATCGCTCCGAAGAACTGGAAGTGATCGTGAGCCGTAGCCAGAAAACCATCGAAGGCGCCCTGCCGAATCAGCCGGATACCTGCTACGAAACCTTCCGGGCTCCGATTCTCGACGCCGACATGACGGTCATCGGGACGGTCGGATTCTCGCGGGACATCAAGCCCCAGCGCCAGATGGAGGCCGAGTTGGCTCATCGTGCCGACGAGGCGGAGGCTGCCACGCAGGCCAAGAGCTCGTTCCTCGCCAACATGAGCCACGAGATCCGCACGCCCATGAACGCCATTATCGGCATGGCCGACCTGTGCCTTGAAACCGCCTTGAATGAGCGTCAGCGGAACTATCTGTCCAAGATAAAAACGGCCTCTGATGCCCTCCTCCACATCATTGACGACATTCTCGATTTCTCGAAGATCGAGGCCGGCATGTTGCAGATGGAAAACATGCCATTTTCCCTGGAAACCGTTTTCGACCAGCTGTCGGCCGTCACCGCGCTGCGCGCCGAGAATCATGGCATCGAGCTGAGTTACGAGATCGACAACGACTCGCACTTGCTGGGTGGCGATGCCTTGCGACTGGGGCAGGTGCTGACCAATCTGGTCACCAATGCATTGAAGTTTTCTGTTGGCGGCAACGTCGTCGTCACCGTTGAAACGACACTCCTCGACACGGAGTGGGCCGAGCTGCACTTTGCCATTCGCGATGAAGGCATTGGCATGTCGCCGGAACAAGTTGAAAAGCTCTTCCAGCCTTTCACCCAGGCCGACGTCTCGACAACGCGCCGCTATGGTGGCACGGGGCTGGGCCTGGCCATTTCGCGGCACCTCGTGGAAAGGATGGGCGGACGAATATGGGTCATCAGCACACCCGGCGCAGGCAGCACGTTCCATTTCACGGCCAGATTTGCCAACCTGGGGCCCGACCGGCGCTCCGGGGTCGCCGCCCTGGCTGAAAGGCTGGCCGAATATGCTGACCGTCCGGTCATGGTGGTCGACGACAGCCCGATTGCCCAGCGACTCCTCGCGCACATCATCGAAAGACTGGGCTTGACGGTGCGCACGGCAGATTGCGCTGAGGCTGCGCTGGCCCTGGCGGCGGACGACAGCGCGCGCTATCTGGCCTGCCTGGTCGATTGGCGCATGCCCGGGATAGACGGGATCGAAACCATTCACCGCTTGCGCGCTGCGCTCTCCACCGGGAACTCGCCCCCCCCGCCGATGATGCTGGTAACCGCCTACAGCCATCAGGAAGAGCTGCACGAGATTGGCCATGAAATCGACAGCCTGCTCGCCAAGCCGGTCAGCGCCCGCCACGTCTATGTTGAACTGGCGCGCTGTCTGGGCATCGCCGCCCAGCAATCGCCAAAACCCGACCGCCGCAAGGCTGCCGATCGCCAATGGTCGCGGTTTCGCAAACTGGATATTCTGCTGGTCGAAGACATCGAGGTGAATCAGGAAGTCATCTGCGCCTTGCTGGCCGATGTCGGCATCACCGTGCGCGTCGCTTCGAATGGCGTTGAAGCACTCGACGCGGTATCGCGCAAAGCGCCGGACCTGATCCTGATGGACTGCCAGATGCCGATCATGGATGGATTTACGGCAACCCGGAAGCTTCGTGAAAATCCGGCCTGGGAGAAAATCCCGGTCATTGCCCTGACGGCCAATGCGATGGTCGAGGACAAGGAGGCCTGCCTGGCCGCGGGCATGAATTCACACGTACCCAAACCGGTGCGCATGGAGCTTCTGTACGAACAGATAGCGCAATTTTTCCCGGATATTCCTGGCGCCAAAACAACGGACATGGTTCACCGCAGCGCGCCTTCGGCAGAAAAATCCCTGCCGGTATTTCCGGGTATCAACCTGGCGATTGGGCTGGCCCATGTTGGCGGGCGACATCCATTGCTGGTCCGGGTACTGAAGCAATTCCGCGATACACAGGGACTCAACTTCGGGCCTCAGTTCAGGGCCGCGCAGGCAGCCGAAGACTGGCTGACGGCCATGCGACTGGCCCATTCACTCAAAGGCGTCGCCCACACCATCGGTGCGACCGATCTTGGTGAATCGGCCGAAGCCCTCGAAACGGTGGTGGCAACCCACGACAGCGGCAAATGCGACGCACATTTGCCGCAGCTTCTTGATCTGTTGAACGTGGTCACCAACGGGCTGTCAGAGGTCGACGATCTGATTGACGCCGGCAGCCCTTTATCAGAAGCTTCGGCCGTCGATACCGAAAAAACGAAAGCCTTGCTGGGCAAGCTCGCTGAGATGCTGAAACTGCGCGATACGGCAGCCGACGACCTGGTTGACGAAACCTCGCCGTACTTTGTCACGTCGTCTCATCGCGTCGCCTGGGAAGCAGTTCGTCAGGCTATCGACCGCTATGACTATCCGTTGGCGGAAACCCGGCTGGCAAGTCTGCGCCAATTATTGTCACCACCAGCCCAAGGCAGCTGAAATGAGTGAAGCGATAGAGAAAAAACTGTTGGGCACCATACTGGTCGTCGATGACGTGCCCGAAAACATTTCGACGCTGGCAGGCATGCTGCGCGACAACTATCGCGTCATGTTTGCCACCAGCGGGGCCGATGCGCTCGAGATTGTTCGGCAGCAACAGTTCGATCTGATCCTGCTCGACGTCATGATGCCGGAGATGGACGGTTACGAGGTCTGCCGGCGACTCAAGGCGGATATCGTCACCCGCGAGATTCCCGTGATTTTCGTGACAGCGCTGACCGAAGTCCAGGATGAAACCAGGGGACTCGAACTGGGCGCCGTCGATTTTCTGCACAAGCCCTGCCATGCCGCCATCGTCCGTCTGCGCGTCCAACTCCATATTGAACGCCATAACCGCAGCCACAGCCTCGAACGGCTGGTCCAGGAGCGCACCCGGGAACTTGACGAAACGCGCATCGAAATCGTCCGCCGATTGGGGCGGGCCGCCGAATACCGGGATAACGAAACGGGCATGCACGTCATTCGCATGAGCAAGTCGTCACGCCTGCTGGCGCGTGCGGCCGGCGTCTCGGAGCGCCAGGCCAATCTTTTGCTCAATGCTGCACCGATGCACGATATCGGAAAAATCGGCATTCCTGACCGCGTCCTCATCAAGCCCGGCCCGCTCGATCCTGAGGAGTGGGCTTTGATGAAGACCCACACGCTGATTGGCGCCGAGATCATCGGCGACCATCCATCCGAACTATTGCAAATGGCCCGAATCGTCGCCCTGACCCATCACGAAAAATGGGATGGCAGCGGCTATCCGCGGGGGCTTGCCGGCGATGCCATCCCGCTTGAGGGGCGCATCGTGACCATTGCCGACGTGTTCGATGCACTCACCAGCGAGCGGCCGTATAAGCACGCCTGGAGTACGGCCGACGCCGTCGAATTCATGCGCAAGGAATCCGGCAGCATCTTTGATCCTGATCTGCTGGGACTGTTCCTGAACATGATTCCCGAAGTCGAGGACATCCGCCGGCGCTACGCCGACGCCCCCTGAAAACGGCGCGGGGCATCTTCAGCCCCGGCCATGGCAACGCCCGTTCAGGCCGGATGAGTCCGATGCGTACCTTCCCGGTTAACCTCCTCGCCTGGTTTGAGCATCAGCGCAACCAAGGCAGCAGTGATGCCGGTCAGCGCCCAGAACATGAAGAAGCCGAGGGAGTAGACCACCATCGGGCTCCAGTACACTGGCTCGCCAAACAGGTAGAGCAGTTTCGGGTCGATGAACGTGAAGAAAAATGCTTCGCCCGCAACAGCGGTAAAGAAGGACAGGAACAGCAGGTTGATCCATTTCGGCATGTTGGGCCTCCATTGATATTCGAGGGAGTGCGGCGCTGGCAGAACCGGGAATGAAATGCACTCGGCGTTCTTTAGACTGCGTATCGTGGCAAAGTTCGGGCGAAAAATGGATGATGCATATCCTGATGACACCAATAACGATTTCAATTTGGGCCATTTTTTCCGGTTGACCGTGCAAACAGGCTTCGGGCAGCGGAGGATCGCCTTCCGCCAAGTCGCGCCGAATCGGGTACGATATCAAGCTGAATTCTCCGGCGACAAAGCACTTGAATACCGTGGCATAACGTGGCTCTTTTGTTGAAAACCCGCATTGCCGTCATCCGCAAAAATCCATCACCGATATTCCAGCCGGACTGGGTCCGGGCGGGATAACCGATAGGTACGCCAGTCAAGCATCAATGCCGCAAGCCAGTCAGCCCGACGCCACCTCTCTATCGACCCCCAGCAGAAAATTCGTGGTCTGGCTGGTGGCCGGGGTATTGCTGACCAATCTTGTCATTATCCTGATTGGTGCCCAAAGCCTGATCTACAGCCGGGAACGAACGGTCGAGCAGGTACGCAATACGACGTCCAACCTGGCGGCGCTTCTCGCCCAGAACATAGGCGATTCAGGGCGCCGGATCGACCTGGCCTTGCTCAGCATCGTCGACGCGCTTGAGCACCAGATAACGCACGGCGGCCTGAACGACGAAGCGGTCAACCACATTCTGGCCGTGCAGACAGAACGCCTGCCGGAAGTCGATGGTTTCAGGGCAAGCGACAGCGCGGGAAGGGTGCTGTGGGGCAAAGGGGTGAATAAGGCCGTCCCCGAAACCTATGCCGACCGCCCCTTTTTCGCCGAACAGCGGGCTACGCCCGGCCAACGGATGATCGTCACCAAGCCCGTGGTCGGCAAGGTCTCCAAGCTCTGGGTCATCGTCTTCAGTCGCTCCTATCGTAGCCCCGACGGCCGGTTTGCCGGTGTCGTCAATGCGGCGGTGCCGATCAGCCATTTCTTTGACCAGCTGGGCAAACCCAGGCTCGGCCCGCACGGTTCGGCCGTTCTTCGCCACCTCGATAACGCCCTGATCACCCGATTTCCTGCGGTTGACGGGGCTGGCGGCACGATTGGCGACAAGAGTGTTTCCCGCGAGTATCTGGCCGTGCAGGACACCGGGCTCGATCAGGGTAGTTTTCATACGCTCAAGGCACCCGATGGGTTTGAACGGACCTACGCCTTTCAACGAGTCAGCGGCCTGCCGTTCATCCTGACCGTCGGCATGGCCCCTCAGGATTACCTGGATGTCTGGAATGAAGAGAAGCGCAACGTCATCCTGTTCCTGACGGTATTTTTCGTGCTCAGCATCTTAGCCGCCATTCTGCTGCTTCGTTTTTGGCGACAGAAAATGGCCGACACGGCCGCTTTGCTGGCCTCGGAATCGCGTTTCAGGAACTACGTTGAGGCCGCCCCCGAAGGCATTTTCGTCGCCAACGCCGAGGGACGCTATCTCGACGTCAATCCGGCCGCCTGCCGGATGGTGGGCTACAGCCGGGAAGAGTTGCTCAGCATGACCATCGGCGACATTGCGCCGCCCGGCGCCCAGCCCCAGCACGAGGAGCAGTACGAAACCATCAAGCAGGCGCGGCTGTACGACACGGACATCACCCTGCAGCGCAAGGATGGCAGCCTGTTCGACGCCACCTTGCGGACCATCACCCTGCCCGAAAACCGGGTCATGGGATTCTGCACCGACGTGACCGAACGCCGGCATACCCAGCTGGCGCTCCAGGAAAGCGAAAATCGCTTCCGCCACGTTTCAGCGCTGACCAGCGACCTGATCTACTCGTGCCTGCGCAGCGACGACGGCGCATTCAGATTCGAATGGGTCGGCGGCCAGGCAGAACAGGTCTTCGGCGACTCAGCGGAAGACCTGCTGCAACGGGGATGCTGGCGGCCCTTCGTCCTGCCGGAAGATTTGCCCCTGTTTGACCAATCCGTCACCGGGCTACAACCGGGGCAATCGAGCGACACCATCCTGCGCATCAAGCACCGCGATGGTTCGATCCGCGCTCTGCGCAACGTCGCTCAGGTCGACGATGCACCGTCCGGCCGACACCACCTCTATGGTGCCATCAAGGATGTCACTGAACTCGAGAACTACCGCCGACATCTGGAAAAGCTCGTGGACGAACGGACCGAGCAACTGAGCATGGCCAAGGAAGCAGCCGAAAGCGCCAACGTGGCGAAGAGCGCCTTCCTGGCCAACATGAGCCACGAAATTCGCACACCGCTCAATGCCATCACCGGCATGACCCACATCCTGCGCAAATCCGGCTTGCTGCCGCAACAAGGCAGCTACCTCGACAAGATCGAGAATGCCGGGAAACACCTGCTGGAAATCATCAACGCCATTCTCGATCTGTCCAAAATTGAAGCCGGAAAACTGTCACTGGAAGAAACCGAAGTCCATCTCGGCGCCATCCTCGGCAACGTCGCCTCGATGCTCAACGAGCGGGCGGAGGCCAAGCAGATCAAGATCATCCAGGAAGTGCAGGCACCGTCGGCCCACCTGCGCGGCGACCCGACCCGCCTGCAGCAGGCCCTGCTCAATTACGCCAGCAACGCCGTCAAATTCACCGAAGCCGGCCAGATCGCCCTGCGCGTTCGGGTTGAAGCGGAAAGCGGCAACAAGGTCCTGCTCCGCTTTGAAGTCGAAGACAGCGGCCCGGGCATTGCGGCCGATATTATCCCGCGGCTGTTCAGCGACTTCGAACAGGCCGACAACTCGACCACGCGTCAGTACGGCGGCACCGGACTGGGGCTGGCCATCACCAGAAAACTGGCGGAATTGATGGGCGGCAGCGCCGGCGTGGCCAGCACCCTGGGCGTCGGCAGCACCTTCTGGTTCACCGCCTGCCTCGACAAAATGGCCGGCACCACACTTTCGCCGGAAGCCACCGAGACCGGAAAGGCGGAAATCCTGCTGCGCGAACGCTACGCCGGCCGGCGCCTCCTGCTCGTCGAGGACGAGCCGATCAACCGCGAAGTCATGCTCGCCCTGCTCGAAGAAACCGGTCTGCAGATCATCGTCGCCGTCGATGGCGAAGAAGCCGTCCAGCACGTCCAGGAAACGCCGTGCGACCTGATCCTGATGGACATGCAGATGCCGCGCATGGACGGACTCGAAGCAACCCGCCGGATCAGACAACTGGCGCATGGCGGCGACATCCCGATCGCCGCCATGACCGCCAACGCCTTCTTCGAGGACAAACAGCGCTGCATGGAAGCCGGCATGAACGATTTCATCGCCAAGCCGGTCGATCCCGATGCGCTATTTGCCATGCTCCTCAAATGGCTGTCGCGGGGCAAATAAGTCGCTCGTCAGACAGTGGCCAGTTCGTCGCGTAGCGCGCCAATGATCGAGTCGTAGCGATGCGGATCGCAATCCTTCCCTGCCCCATAGACGGCTGAGCCAGCGACAAAGGCGTCGACACCCGCGCGGGCGATTTCGGCGATGTTGGCCGTGTTGACGCCGCCGTCTATTTCGAGGCGGATGCGCCGGCCGGTTTCCTGTTCATAAGCATCGAGTTTGGACCGCGCCTGTCTGGCCTTGGCCAGCGTGCCGGGAATGAATTTCTGGCCGCCGAAACCGGGGTTGACGCTCATGAGCAGGATGACGTCGATCTTGTCGAGGACGTAATCCATGTAATCGAGCGGCGTCGCCGGGTTGAAAACCAGGCCACCTTGACAGCCGGCATCGCGGATCAGCGACAGGCTACGGTCGACGTGGTCGGAGGCTTCCGGGTGGAAGGTGATGATGTTGGCGCCGGCCTTGGCGAAGTCGGGGATGATGCGGTCGACGGGCTTGACCATGAGGTGCACGTCGATTGGCGCCGTGGTGCATGGCCGGATGGCCTGGCAGACCAGCGGCCCGATGGTCAGGTTGGGGACGTAGTGGTTGTCCATCACGTCGAAGTGAATCCAGTCGGCGCCCGAGGCAATGACGTTGCTGACCTCTTCGCCGAGCTTGGCGAAATTGGCGGAGAGGATGCTTGGGGCAATGATGAAATCTGCGTGGCTCATGGTGCCTCCGAAAAAGGCGGCCCCGGACTTCGGGGCCGCAAACGCAAGGTACAGCAGAGTGATGCTCGGTTTGGTCAGCGGTAGGCGGCAGTCATTTTTTCCAGTGACACGGGTTTGATGCGGCTGGCCTGGCCGGCGCAGCCGAAGGCGTCGAAACGCAATTTGCAGATGTCGCGCGCTGCCACGACGGCGGCTTTGAGGAAAGCACGCGGATCGAATTCCTCCGGCTTGTCGGCCATCGCCTTACGCATGGCGCCGGTCATGGCGAGGCGGATATCGGTGTCGATATTGACCTTGCGCACGCCGTGGCGGATGCCTTCGACGATTTCCTCGACCGGCACGCCGTAGGTTTCTTTCATCTGACCGCCGTACTGGCGAATAACCGCCAGCCATTCCTGCGGCACGCTGGACGAGCCGTGCATGACCAGGTGGGTGTTCGGGATGCGGGCGTGGATGGCCTTGATGCGGTCGATGGCGAGGATTTCGCCGGTCGGCGGCCGGGTGAATTTGTAGGCGCCGTGGCTGGTGCCGATGGCGATGGCCAGCGCGTCAACGCCGGTCTTGGCGACGAAATCGGCGGCCTCTTCCGGGTCGGTCAGCATTTGCGAGTGATTGAGCTTGCCGGCCGCGCCGATGCCGTCTTCCTCGCCCGCTTCGCCGGTTTCCAGCGAACCGAGGCAGCCCAATTCGCCTTCAACCGAAACGCCGATGTAATGCGCCATTTCAACTACCTTGCGCGTCGTTTCGACGTTGTAGGCGTAAGTCGTCGGCGTCTTGCCATCGGTGCCCAGCGAGCCGTCCATCATGACGCTCGAAAAGCCGCTGCGCATCGACTGCTGACAAACGGCCGGCGAGGTGCCGTGGTCCTGGTGCAGGCAGACGGGGATGTCCGGGTACTGCTCGATGGCAGCTTCGACCAGTTTGCGCAGAAAAGGCTCGCCGGCGTACTTTCGGGCGCCGGCCGAGGCCTGCAGGATGACCGGGCTGTCGCAGGCCTCGGCGGCCTGCATGATGGCCTGGATCTGCTCCATGTTATTGACGTTGAAAGCGGGTAGGCCGTAGCTGTGCTCGGCCGCGTGGTCGAGCAGTTGGCGCAGGGAAATAAGAGCCATGGCGTGTCCTTTCAGTGCGAAATATGGCGCACAAGGCGCAACAGGTTGCAGGTGTAGCCGTACTCGTTGTCGTACCACGCCACCACTTTGACAAAGGTCGGGTCAAGGGCGATGCCTGCTCCGGCGTCGAAGATCGACGGCAGGCGGCAGCCGCGAAAATCGGTCGACACCACGCTGTCGCTGGTATAACCGAGCACACCCTTGAGCGGGCCGGATTCCGAGGCTGCCTTCATGGCGGCGCAGATCTCCTCGTAGCTGGCGGGACATTCCAGTTCGACGGTCAGGTCGACAACCGAGACATCGGAGGTCGGCACCCGGAAGGCCATGCCGGTCAGCTTCTTGTTCAGGCTCGGGATGACCTTGCCGACGGCCTTGGCCGCGCCGGTCGAGGACGGGATGATATTTTCCAGAATGCCGCGCCCGCCGCGCCAGTCCTTGCCGGAAGGGCCGTCGACGGTTTTCTGGGTGGCGGTGGCGGCATGCACGGTACTCATCAGGCCGCGCTTGATGCCGAAGTTGTCGTTGAGCACCTTGGCCACCGGGGCCAGGCCGTTGGTCGTGCACGAGGCGGCCGAAACGATGTCCTCGCCGGCGTAGGTGTGGTGATTGACGCCGTAGACGAACATCGGCGTCGAATCCTTGGCTGGCGCCGACTGGACGACCTTGCGAGCGCCGGCCTCGATGTGCCGGGCGCAGCCTTCGTGGTTGAGAAAATGGCCGGTCGCCTCGATCACGACATCAGCCTTGACTTCGCCCCAGGCCAGCTGCTCGGGATGGCGCTCGGCGCTCAGACGGATGCGCCGGCCATCGACCAGCAGGTCGTTGCCGTCAACCGCCACTTCGCCGTCGAAATTGCCATGCACCGAGTCGTACTTGAGCATGTAGGCGAGGTAGTCCGGTTCGAGCAGGTCGTTGATGGCGACCACCTCGATGTCGGCGAACTCCGCCTCCTTGGCGATGGCCCGGAAGGCCATGCGCCCGATCCGGCCGAAGCCGTTGATTGCCACCCGTATTGGCATGGTGTTGTCTCCTGATGATTAAGAATTCTTGAACGAGCCGGTCCCTTACGCCCGCAGCAACGGGCGTTCGGGATGGCTTGAATTGGGGTTGGCCGGGCTAGGCGGGCGTCGGATCAGGCATCAGAAGTCGCCATCGCTGCCCCCGGCGCTGACGATGGTGCGCAGCACCGTCTGCGCCAGGTTGTCCGCCGTCAGGCCGTAGTGGTCGTAGAGCACCGGGGCCGGGGCCGAGGCGCCGAATTCGTCGATGCCGAGCACGTCGCCGTCGAGGCCGACGTACTTGTGCCAGAAGTCGGTCTGCCCGGCTTCGATGGCGACGCGGCAGACTTCCGGCGGCAGGACGAGCTTCTTCCATGTCGAAGGTTGCTGGTCGAAGCGCCGCGTGCAGGGCATCGAGACGACGCGCACGGCAACCCCGCCAGCTTTCAGGATGGCCTGCGCCTGCATGGCGATGGCGACTTCGGAGCCGGTCGCGATGATCACCGCCTGCAGCTGGCCGTCAGCTTCAGACAGCACGTAGCCACCCCGGCTGGCACCTTCCGCCCGGCTCGCCGCGCCGCCGTATTGCGGCAGGTTTTGGCGCGACAAAAAGAGGGCGGAAGGTCCGTTTTGGCGCTCGAGCGCTGCGGCCCAGGCGATGGCTGTTTCGAGCTCGTCGCAGGGGCGCCAGAGGTCGAGGCCGGGAATGATGCGCAGGCTGCTGGCGTGTTCGACCGGCTGGTGGGTCGGGCCGTCCTCGCCAAGGCCGATGGAATCGTGGGTCAGGACATGGACGACGCGCTGCTTCATGAGCGCGCTCATCCGGATGGCGTTGCGGGCGTAGTCGGAGAAGACGGCAAAGGTGCCGCCGTAGGGAATCAGGCCACCGTGCAGGGCGACGCCGTTCATGATCGCCGTCATGCCGAATTCGCGAACGCCGTAGGAAACGTAGTTGGCCTGGCGCTCGCCGGCCTCGTGCAGGGCGATGCTGCCCTTGCCGGCGGTCAGGTTGGAACCCGTCAGGTCGGCCGAGCCGCCGAGCAGTTCGGGCACGCGGTCGACCAGCAGATCGAGGCAGTTCTGCGACGACTTGCGGGTGGCGACGGCACCTTCCTTGCGGCCGGCGGCGGCGAGCAGCTCGCTTTTAATTTCGGGCCATTTTTCCGGTAGACCGTGGGATTGGGTGCGCTCGAACTCGGCGGCGAGTTCGGGGTACTGGGCGCGGTAAGCGGCGAACTTGTTGTGCCAGCCGGCTTCGGCAGCGGCGCCCGTGGTGCGCGCATTCCACGCGGCGCGCAGGCTGTCCGGCACCTCGAACGGCGCATGCGGCCAGTTGAGCGCGGCGCGGGTGGCGGCTGTTTCGTCGGCACCGAGCGGCGCGCCATGCACGTCGTGCGAGCCGGCCTTGTGCGGCGAACCCCAACCGATTTGCGTGCGGCAGACGATCAACGTCGGCTGGCCGGTGACCGTTTTGGCTTCGGCAATGGCCGCGCTGAGCGCCGCCGAATCATGGCCGTCAATCGGCCCGACAACATGCCAGCCATAGGCGCGGAAGCGGGCCGGGGTGTCGTCGCGGAACCAGCCTTTGACGTGGCCGTCGATAGAAATGCCGTTGTCGTCGTAGAAGCAGGTCAGCTTGTCGAGGCCCCAGACACCGGCCAGCGAGCAGGCTTCGTGGCTGATGCCTTCCATCAGGCAGCCGTCACCGACGAAAACCCAGGTCCGGTGATCGACGATGTCGCAGCCCGGCCGGTTGTAGCGTTGGGCCAGCAGCTTTTCAGCCAGCGCCATGCCGACCGCGTTGGTCAGGCCCTGACCGAGCGGCCCGGTGGTCGTCTCGACGCCGGGCGTGTGGCCGACTTCCGGGTGGCCGGCGGTGCGGCTGCCGAACTGGCGGAAGCTTTTCAGATCGTCGATGCCGAGGTCGTAGCCGCTCAGGTGGAGCAGCGCGTAGAGCAGCATCGAGCCGTGGCCGTTCGACAGCACGAAGCGGTCGCGGTCGGCCCATTGCGGGTTGGCCGGATTGTGCTTGAGGTGGTCGCGCCAGAGCACTTCGGCGATGTCGGCCATGCCCATCGGCGCGCCGGGGTGGCCGGATTTGGCCTGATTGACGGCGTCGATGGCGAGGAAGCGGACGGCATTGGCCAGTTCGCGGCGGAAGGTGGTTTCGGTCTGGTTGCGGTCCATGCTTGTCTCCATTTTTTTCCAAATTCAGCTTGCAGTTCGCCATCCCCGGACGAGCGGGGATGCGCTTCCTTGCATTTCCGGGTTCCTTCCCGCCGCAGCGGGAAGGAAAAGCTCCTAGGCGCGCCGCTTGTGGTCCATCAGGCGCAGGACCATCGGCGTGAAAATCATCTGCATGGCCAGGCCCATCTTGCCGCCGGGGACGACCAGCGTGTTCGGGCGGGTCATCATGGCGCCGTGCAGGATGTTGATCAGGTACTGGAAGTCGATGCCCTTCGGGTTGGCGAAGCGGATCACCACCATGCTTTCGTCGGCGGTCGGGATGTCGCGGGCGATGAAGGGATTCGAGGTATCGACGATGGGCACGCGCTGGAAATTGACGTGCGTGCGTGAAAACTGCGGGCAGAGGTGGCTGACGTAATCCGGCATCCGACGCAGAATGGTGTCGGTGACCGCTTCCTGCGAATAGCCGCGCATTTTCTGGTCGCGATGCAGCTTCTGGATCCATTCGAGATTGATGGTCGGCACGACGCCAACGCAGAGATCGACCTGCTTGGCGATGTCGATCCTGTCATCGGCGTAGGCACCGTGCAGGCCTTCGTAGAACATCAGGTCGGTCGCCACAGTGATTTCCTGCCACGGCGTGAAGGTGCCCGGCTGCTGGCCGAAAGGCTCGGCCTCGCCGGCATCGTGCAGGTATTTGCGGACTTTGCCGGTGCCGTTCTGGCCGTAGGCGATGAACAGGTCCTGCAATTCCTCAAGCAGATTGGCTTCCGGGCCGAAGTGGCTGAAATTGCGATTGCCGGCCTCTTCCTGCGCCTTCATTTCGGCGCGCATGGCGAGGCGGTCGTAGCGATGAAACGAGTCACCCTCGACGATCTGCGCCTTGAGGCACTCGCGACGGAAGATGTGCTGGAAGCTCTGCATCACCGTGCTGGTGCCGGCGCCGGATGAACCGGTGATGGCGATGATGGGGTGTTTGACGGACATTTGTTTCTCCCTGCAGATGTGAATTTCTTTGCCCTAGGCCTGATCGCGGAACAAGGAGCGTTCCGAAAACAGCGGCGAAACAAACGGGCGATCAGCCCCGGTGTCGTATTCATGGTGATAGCGTGCCAGCCGCTCGACCTCGTTCTTCGAGCCGAGAATGACTGGAACGCGCTGGTGCAGGCTGTCCGGCGCCACGTCGAGGATGCGCTGGCGGCCAGTGCTCGCGGCGCCGCCGGCCTGCTCGATGAGCATCGCCATCGGGTTGGCTTCGTAGAGCAGGCGCAGGCGGCCGGGCCTGCTCGGGTCCTTGCTGTCCTTCGGGTACATGAAGATGCCGCCGCGGATCAGGATGCGGTGCACTTCGGCAACCATCGAGGCGATCCAGCGCGTATTGAAATCCTCGCCGCGCACGCCCGTCTTGCCGGCCTTGCACTCGCTGACGTAGCGCTGCACGGGCGGCTCCCAGAAGCGCTCGTTCGAGGTGTTGATGGCGAATTCGCGGGTGTCTTCCGGCACCCGGATGTTGGCGTGGGTCAGGATGAAGTTGCCGCTTTCGCGGTCGAGCGTGAAGCCGTGCGTGCCATTGCCTAGCGTCAACACCATCATCGTCGACGGGCCGTAGATGGCGTAGCCGGCAGCGACCTGTTCGCAGCCCGGACGGAGATAATCGCCAAGCTGCGCATCGCCGGCATTCGTCCGGGCAAAAATGGAGAAGATGGTGCCGACCGAGACATTGACGTCGCTGTTCGACGAGCCGTCGAGCGGGTCGAAAATCAGCAGGTAGCGGCCGCGCGGGTATTCGGCCGGGATCGGGTACGGATCATCCATTTCCTCCGAAGCCATGCCAGCCAGCTGGCCGCCCCACTCGCAGTGACGCAGGATGGCTTCGTTGGTCAGCACATCGAGCTTCTTCTGCACCTCGCCCTGGACATTGGTGCTGTCCAGCGCGCCGTGGTGGCCGGCCAGCGCCCCCTTGGCGACCATCGCCGAGATGGTCTTGACGGCGGCGGCGACGTCGATGAGCAGCGCGCCGAGTTCGCCGTGACTGGCGCGGGTGTTTTCAATAACGAATTTCGAGAGGGTCGTACGGCCGAATTGCATGGTGTCTCCAATCATTCTTGTGTTACCGCATTGACAATCAAGATAAGTGACTTGTTAATTAAGTAACAGTCAGACTTTCTTATCGCCTGCGTAAGCCATCGTTTATTAACGAGGGGCTTACCAGCTGCTTCAGAAATCCTGACTGGCCGCCACCCACACCCCCGGCTATCGTTGCCCGCATGGACACCCTCAAAGCCCTGATCTTCGACGTCGACGGGACACTGGCCGATACCGAGCGCGACGGCCATCGCCCCGCCTTCAACCACGCCTTCGCCGCTTTCGGGCTGGACTGGCATTGGGACGAACGGCTGTACGGCGAACTGCTCGCGATCACCGGCGGCAAGGAGCGCATCCGCCACTACGCCGCAAGCCACGCCCCCGAAATTGCCGCCCGCGACGATTTCGAGGCGCGGATCAAGGCGCTGCATGCCGCCAAAACCGCGCATTACGTGCGCCTCGTTGAACAGGGCGGCCTGCCCTTGCGGCCAGGCATCTCCCGCCTGATTGCTGAAGCTCGGCAGGCTGGCATCCGTCTGGCCATCGCCACGACGACCTCGCCGGAAAACGTCATTGCCCTGCTCCAGGCCAGTCTGGGCGACGAATCGCCCAGCTGGTTCGAGGTCATCGGCGCCGGCGACGTCGTACCGGCCAAGAAACCGGCGCCAGACATCTACACTTGGGTACTCGACCGCCTCGGCCTGCCGGCCCATGCCTGCCTTGCCATCGAGGATTCGGAAAATGGGCTCAAATCGGCGTTGGCCGCGGGATTGCGCTGCCTCATCACGGCCAGCGAGTACACCGCTGGCCAGGATTTCCGTGGTGCCGTGACGGTTGTCGAGCATCTTGGCGACACCTCGCTTGATCGCCTGCTCGCGCAATAGCACTCCGGACCCCGGCCGGATATAAAATGCGGCTCTTCGCAGCCCCTCCCTAGCTGCAGACCAACCCGCAAAAAAGGAAAGACAATGTCCGGACACGGTTTTCATGTTCACGGCCCGCACGACCACGAAGTCGAACACGTTGCCCAGCACGGTGGCGACAATTTCACGTCGCGCATCGCAGTTCTGACTGCCGTCCTGTCGACCGTCGGTGCCATCTTCGGCTACATGGGCGGCCACTCGCAGAACGCCGCCTTGCTCTACAAGAACGATGCCGCCATCGAAAAAACGTCGGCCTCCAACCAGTGGAACTACTACCAGGCCAAGAGCAACAAGCAGAATCTGGCCGAACTGTCGGTCGTCCTGACCCACGGCGAGGAGCAGGAAAAATTCAAGCAGGCCATCGAGCGCTACAAGAAGGAAAAGGAAGAGATCAAGGTCGAGGCCGAGAAACTCGAAGCCCAGGCCAAGGCCTCTGACGAACACAGCGAAAAGGAAATGCATGTCCATGAACGCTGGGCACTGGCGACGACGCTGATCCAGATCGCCATCGCCCTCTCCGCCATCACCCTGCTTACCCGCAAGCGCTGGATGCTGGTTGGCGTCTACGGTGCCACTGCCCTCGGTCTGGTCGCCGGCGTCATGGGCTATCTGCACCTCTGAACGGCGTGCCACCTCTGCGCGCCCTGCGCGCCCTGCTCGCCGGGCTGGCTGGCTGCTTGCTGGCCGCCATCGCCACGGCCGGCGAGCCCTGTCGCATCGCCTTCGACATGGGCTCCTCGGGCATCCGCGCCGGTCAAGCCGGCCGGGCGGAAGTGTTACGGGCTGACATCGACTACCTTGGCCCGCTGTCGGCCGGGCGCGGGCTGGCCGAAACGCTCCCGCCAACCATCGCCGCGCTGCGCGATCTGCCGGCCAGCGGCGGTTTCAGCCAAAACTGCGCCCAACTGGGCGGCGGATTTTCCGCCTGGCGCATCGCCGCACAGGCCGACCGCAAACTGCTGGCCGTCGACCTCGCCGGCATCCGCAAGGCCAGCGGCGTCGCCGTGCTGGTCATTCCCCAGCGCCAGGAAGGCGCCTACGGCTACCAGGGCGCCCGCCAGTTGCTGGGCGAGCGGCTGACGACCAGCCACATCCTCGACATCGGCGGCGGCAGCCTGCAGATTGCCGGCGCCAGCCACTCCTTCGGCGCCCTGTTCGGCCAGAAACTGTGGCACCGCGAGCTGTGCAAGGCCCTGCGCCAGTCAGCTGAACTGCCCTGCGCCTTGCAGCCGATGACGCCGCAGGAAGTGAACAGCGCCCGCAGCCTGCTGCGTAGCCGCCTGCAGGGCATCTCCCGCGATCTGCCGCAAGGCGCCACGATGACAGCGATCAGCCGACCCGTCACGCGCGGCGTCGCGCCGGCCGTCGCCCGCCAGTTCAACCGCCCGGCGCTTGGCGAAATATCCCCCACGCTGCTCCGCGCCACGCTTGAACTGAACGCCGGCCTCAGCCTCGACAACATGGCCACGCGGCTCGGTAGCGAACCCAGGCACGCCGCCTACCTCATTTCCGACCTGCTGCTCGTTGAAGGCCTGGTCGAAGCCACCGGCAGCCACGACCTGCGCGTGGCCGAAATCGACCTCACCAACCTGCCCGGCCTGCTCACAGACGACAAGGGGTATCGCTGGGCCGCGCAACATGACTGCTACCTCCAGCGTCTGCGCAGCATCGGCATCGGCGCCTATTTCAGCGATCCGGCCACCTGCCCGCAGTAACTGCCAGCCACCGCACGATAGGAAGGTGGACACCATCGCTGCCCCAACAATTTCAATTCTGGCCATTTTTCCGGTTGACCGTAGCAAGCCCGCCGGCGCGAACCGCCACGCAGACCTCAAGTTCGCCCCCATATCGGCCGTAATAGCTGATATACCAAGCAACCCGGGAGCAAGAGCATGAGCGAAAAAGAAACCAAGGACAGCCAGGAACAACCGGCCAAGGCCCGATCATTCGACAAGCTGACGGTGATCCTCGTCGGCGTGGCCCTCGTCCTGACGCTCGTCAACACGGTGCTGATCGCCATGAACCCGACCGCCAAAAAGGTCGAGCAGTTCAACGAAGAACTCAAGACCGAACTGGCGGACAGCGTTGCCACGCTGCACAAGAAGATCGACGGCCTGCGCTCGGCCGAAGTCGAATGGCAGGCCGTGCTCAAAAAAGCCCAGGCCAAGCCGGATGCCATCTACAAGGTCGTCAACACTCAGGATGGTTACCTGACGCTGACTGAAATCGAAACACCCGCAGCCGCCCAGTAAGCCGGCCGGAAACCCGGTGCCAGGTGCTGGGGAACTGATTTCAAATTTGGCTGTTTTTCCCGGTTGACCGTGGAAGTCGGCTTTTCCACAATAAACCCTGCCATGCACGAGCCAATCTCCGGAGCGATTCACGGAAAATCGAGCACGCCTGCTTTTATCGCATCCGGCCACGGCCGCCCACCCGGTATTAATCTGAAAACGACTGGCTGATGAATTTTCTCGCGCATGCCGTACTGGCCGAGCAGGATCCGGCGCTGATCGTCGGCGGGGTCATCGGCGACTGGATCAAGGGCCCGCTCCCCGCCGCACTGCCGCCCGACCTGGCGCGCGGCGTCGCGCTCCATCGGGCAATCGACAGCCACGCTGAAAGCCACCCGGCCTTCCAGCGCAGCCGCCAGCGCATATCGCCAGCCCGCCGACGCTACGCCGGCGTGCTCATCGACATCTTCTACGACCACCTTCTCGCCCGCGACTGGCCTGGTCCGCCCCACCTGGCCGACTACTGCGCCGGCATCTATCGGCACATCGCAACCCGCGCCACTGATCTGCCCGCCCATGTTGCCCCGGCCATGTCACTGATGGCCGAGGAAGACTGGCTGGCCAGCTATGCCGCCATCGACGGTATGCGCGACGTGCTGCAACGCATGAGCCAGCGCGCCCGGCAACCCAACCCGCTGGCCGGCGGCATGGATGAATTCACCGTCGATCCCCAGTCATTCGCCGAGGACTTCGCCGACTGGTATGGCGACGCCCAAGCCTTCGTGAGCGACTGGTGTCGATTGCGCCCGCCTTCAGGTCGCTAATTTCTGCAAAAACCACCGCTGACCGCAGAACCGGGGCATTGACGCCGGATTGCGGCGCATGAATTGGTCAGGATTTCCAGCCCGAGCCCTTGACCAGGCCCTTCAGGCGCTCCGCACTGCTGGCTCGGGCAAGCAAGGCCGGCGCCAATGAATTCATGAGCGCCTGAATACCCTCATGCGTACCGGGGATGACGATCTCCGATTTCGTTTCGAGCAGCTTCTTTCGTTCCGGGTCGCGCTTGGTCGGCGCCGCGACAGCTTGCGAGACGACAACTTCAAGGTGATGTTCGTAGATGGCCACGACGCGCGGGCGGCCGGTCGTTGCCAATGCCGCTTGTGGCACATCCGGGTTATTGCCGATCTGCGTGTTCAGCGCGATAAGCGCTTCCCCTCCGATCTTTTCAAGAAGATGAATTTCCACCCCGGAATTTTGCAGCGCGATATAGGGCTTGCCGCTGAACGGATCAATGCTGAGGGCCAACTCAAGGTTTCTAACGCCCCTGTCGAACGTCCATAACGAGGCGCAGTCGTCGCCATGCAGAAAACCGTCGAGCGCCAGACTCGGGTAGGCTTGCCCAGCCGCGACAATGTTATTGAGGATGAGCAGATACAGGCCGGCTATCGAATCGTCCTCGTCACGCTCGACCGCCCCGGCGCCTTGCCCGGCCGGCGCCCTGTTCCTGATCGCTTCTATTTCCCTCGCTGCCTCGTCATCGATCCTGCCTTTCAGACCGACGCTACGCGCGACCACCCTGGCGACGACCTTGACGGCTTTCCTGCCGGCATCGTTAAGCCAGTCCGCCAGTTCAGGGTATCCAGCCAGCCGCAACATTTCGACGCAAAAATTCTTCAACGCCTCGAGCATCGCAATCTCCTTCGCGGATCGTCGGCCAGATGAAGCCTGACGACGAGAGTGCGACGCGCCCGATTATCGAAAGTTCATCATTTGACGGAAAAGCCGAACGCTATCCCGAAGAGAAGCGACTGGAACGATGCGGGGAAATTTCAAATTTGGCCGTTTTTTCCGGTTGACCGTGGGAGGAGCTCAGCCGCTTCGATCAGCGCCGCCCAACCGGCATTCGAGTTGCTCGTATTCCGAAATCACCTGCGCGCCGAGGAGCAGCAAGGTCGCGGCCAGTTCGATGCTGAACAGGACGACGACGGCGGTGGTCAGCGAGCCGTAGACGACGCTGGCGCTCGACAGCGTGGCGAAGTACCAGACGAGCACGTGACGGACGACTTCCCAGATCACGGTGATGACGGCCGCACCGAGCAGGGCGTGGCGGATGCGGGTGCGGCCGATGGGCAGCACGGTATAAAAAAGGGTCAGGATCAGGATTTCGCCGGCCAGCCCCATGCCGTAGAAGGCCGGGCCGGAGAGGCGGCGCAACGACCATTCGGCACCGAAGAGGGTGATGCTTTCCTGCGACAGGCTCTGGATGGTGACCGACAGCACGGTGATGGCAAACAGGGCAACACCGGCGAGCAGGAGCAGGCTGTAGGGCAGGAGCGCGGCGACGACGGCATGACGTTTCACCGTGGCATGGCGATGGGCGAAGATTTGCGCCATGGCCTTTTGCAGGATGGAGAAGGTCAGCGAGCTGAAGAACACCAGGGTGCCGAGCAGGACGACGCCTATCGAGACGCCGTGGTTGATGAAGCCCGACACATCGGCGAGCACGGCGGCGGCCTGGCTGGGCACCAGCCATTCGAGATAGCGCTGCAGGGTGGCAAGCAGTTCGGCCTGATCGACCCAGTGCGAGAGGCCGAGGACGAGCAAAATGATCATCGGCAGCAGCGAGAGCAGCGCGTAGTACGCGACGGCGCCAGCCAGCAACAAGCCCTGGTTTTTGCTGAAGTTGCGCAGCACGGCCAGGGTGAAGTCGATGGGATGGAAGATCAGTTGCTGATCGGTTTTGGAGATGAGGGACATGGGCGCTTGAGGAAAATGCGGAGAAGGCCAGCAGCGATGACAGGCAGTTATAACCCGAGCGCCTGGCGCTGACTGTAACAGTTATCGATTTCCCTGCGGCCCATGCCCGGCCCGCCGCAAACCGCTACACTTCGCGCTACCGCTTCATTTCATTCGATCATGGAAAACCTGCTTTACTGGATAGGCCTTGCCGCCGTTGCCGTCAGCGCCGTGACCGGCGTGCTCGATGCCGGGCGCAAGCGCATGGATCTGGTCGGCGTGGCCATGGTCGGCATGGCGACGGCGCTCGGTGGCGGCACGGTGCGCGACGTGCTGCTCGACCGCCCGGTATTCTGGATCAGCAACCAGACTTACCTGCTCGTCGCTTTTGCCACCACGGTGCTCGTTTTCTTCGTGGTGCGCGGGCTCAAGTTGCCACAACGCCTGTTCCTGATTCCCGATGCCATCGGGCTGGCGCTGTTTGCCATCACCGGCACCCAGATTGCGCTCGATCTCAACGCGCCCTGGCTGGTCGCCAGCCTGCTCGGCGTGACAACCGGCGTCGTCGGCGGCGTGCTGCGCGACGTGCTGTGCAACGAAGTACCGCTTATCTTCGTGCCCGGCGAACCCTACGCCTCAGCCGCCTGGGGCGGGGCGCTGACGCTGATCGGCCTGCAGGCGCTTGGCGTGTCGCCGGTCATCGCCGCCTGGAGCGGCATGGCTGTCGTGCTCACCCTGCGCTTGATCGGCGTCGTTTTCGCCATCCGCCTGCCGACGTATTCGGAGCGGAAATAGACGGGCTAGTTGTCGAGCGACTTGATCAGCTCGAACAGCCGCTGGTAGAAATCGTGGGCGATCACGGTTTCCTCGCCGACCTTGACCAGGGTGTCCTTGTCGATGGCCCATGGCAGGGACACCGAGCCGAGCGCTGAAACGCTGACGCCGGCGCTGGTGCCCTTGGCTTTCATCTCGAACTGGGTTTCCAGGGCGCTGGCGTAAATGACCGACCCCAGGCTGCTCGGCAGGCAGACGAGGGTGATGCTGAGCCGGTTTGCCTCGTCGGGCCGCGGCCGGAAAAACTTCTCGCCGCGCACGCTCTGTGGTTTTTCGTCTTCGATCTGGTAGCCCTGGCTGAGCAGGGCGCGCTTGCCGATTTCGCAGGCGGCTTCGGCATCCCGGTTGCTGTAGTACTGGAATGGCGTTTCGCTGGAGAAGGCCTCGGACTGGTAGGAGCGCGGCGCTTTGGTCGCTATGCAGGCGCTCAGGCTCAGGCTGGCGAGGACGGCCAGCACGAGCGAACGGCACAACGAGATGAGCGGTGATTTCATGGCTGCGTATTTTAAGGAGTTTGTGCGTCAGCCGGATGGCAAGTGCGACGGGTTTTTTGGCGCTCGCCAATCCATTTCATTTTTGCCCGTTATTTCCGGTTGACCGTGGCAATCCCCCTAGCGGCTGCCCTTCCAGTTCGCCACGCAGTTCTGGCGGAAATACTGCAAGGCGCGGTCCATGTGGCTGTCCGGCATTTGCGGATCGTTGTCGGCGAGATGGATTTCAGCATCGGGCTGCAAATCCTGCGACCACATCAGCTTGAGGTCTTCGCGCTGCTCGAATGGGGCGTGCTCGTCGATGAAGGCGAGCACCGCCTTGCTGTCGAAACCCTGGGTGCGGAAGGCGGCGATGATGCTTTTCGCCTCCTTGAGCAGGGCGGCAGCCTTCGGCGGGTGGCCGGTGGCGACGTTGAGAAAGATGGTCGCCAGCACGGCCGGGTCGTCGGCGTTGCCCTTGGTGATGCGCACCCATTCCTTGGCGACGAGCCGGTCGTAGGCGACGACGTCTTCTTCCGGCAAATCGCGGACGAAGAAGGCGCCCTGGGCTTCGGCGTGGAGGATTTCGTCGGGTGATTTTTCCGGCGACTTGAGGCGCGGCAGGGCCTCATCGATGAAGTCCTGCATGGCTTGCCGGGTCATTTCCTGGAAGGCGTGCGGGGCTTCGCGCAGGAAGGCATCGACGGTGGCCGGCTTGTGCTTGAAGGTCTTCTTGCGCAGCGCCTCGATCAGTTTGACGAACTCGCGCTTCGAGGGCATCTCCAGCGTTTTGGCGCCGACGTAGAGGAGCAGCATGGCCGAGCGGATGACTTCCTCGGCGCTGTAGTCTTCGCATTCTTCCGGCCTGGTGTTCAATTGCCGCGCCAGCCAGCGGGCGAAGTCGATGCGCATCTGGTTGGCCTGGCACTGCGCCACCTGCGCCCGATAGCTGGCGACGCTGAGCGGGAAGGCAAAGCTGCGCTCATTGACGAATATTTTCTGCCCCTGCGCATCCACTTTGCGCGCGTGCAGGCTGGTTTCGCCGGGCATCGCGTGCAGGCGCTTGAGCATCTCGGAGCCGCCGCGCGAATGGGAGAGCAGCGTGTTGTCGCGCAAGGACATTGCGGCGGCGCGCAGGTCACCGTTCGAGAAGTCTTCGAGATAGAGGCTGATCAGGTTGGCCATGCGCGTCACGGCGCTTTCCAGATCGGTGCGCAGATAGGCGGTGCCGAAATGGTCGGCAATCTGGACGATGCCCTTGGGCGCATCGGCTTCGATGCGGGCCATGCTTTCGCGCGTCAGGATGCCGTGCTCGAGCCCGAAGCGAACGGCTTTCTCGAAAAATGGGCGATCATCGACGACCGCAATGGATTTGTTCATTGCCGACATCCTTAGAGCGCCGATTCCTCGTCATCCACTGCCGCCGCTGGGGTGGATTTTGGCTTGCTGTCCTCGGCTTCGCCTTCCTCGAGCACTTCGACGCGGTGCGCCAAACGGTCGCGCAGGGTGATGACGATCTGCTCGAAAATGTCCGACAGCTCGTAGCGCAGCACCCAGGCGGTTTCCTGCCAGTCGTGGTCGGCGATTTGCGAACGCGGCACCTTGGGGCGCGAACCGGCGATGGAATTGCCTTCATGCAGGGCTTCGTCAAGCTCCTCGATCTTTTCGTTGAGCCACGAGATCGACTTCGATTCATGACCGTGCTCGGCGTCAAAGTCCTCGGAGAAGACGCCGGAGATGGCGAAAGCGAGGAACTCGTCGTCGCGTTCGGCGAAATAATTGGCCAGCACTTCGTAACCGCCCTCGATCTCGCCGATCGCCTCAAGGTACTCGGCGGCCATCTCTTCATCGCGGTAGAGCACAGCGTTCATCATGCCGTGCAGGGCGGCGTGAGTCTGGTCGCGGTAGCGCGTTTCAAGGATGACGGCGCGGGCGAACTGCTCGGGCGTGACGAGCATGTTGACGACCGACTGCTTGGAGCCATCAAAGCCGCGCATGACGGCGAGCAAATCCTTCGGCGCGATATCGTTCATGACCTCGACCAGGGCGTCGTCGCCCTCGCTGTCGGCAATGTTGGCCAGCGCCGTTTCGGCGCCCTTGAGGTCGCCGGCCAGGATGAGCTGGGATGTCTTGAGTACAACGGGATGCGTCATGTCTTGCCTTATCAAATAGATCGTATTTTTTGCGGCCCCGGAATCAGGACCTGAGCGAATCGAAGCCCTGTTCGCCCAGCCAGTCATCGCCGGCCTCGGCCAGGTCGCGCTCGCCATCATCATCGTCGCGACCGTCATCGTCATCGCTGCGCTCGCGGTCCGCATCCTCGTCATCTTCGGCCGCAGCCGGCGGTGCGCTGTGGTCGAATTGGCGGATGAATTCCAGGCTGGCGGCCGTCACCATGAATTCCTCGCCAGCACGCTCGGCCAGCACGGCGGCGAGATACGGGGCGGCCCACTCGGCTACCGTAACGAGCGGCGAAACATGATCCCAGGCGGGGAAATCGCCGTCATCCGGCTCACAGTCGACCACCGCCGCCATCGCCTTCGGATTGGCGAAGGAAAACGCGTCATAGAACACCGGCACGACCATCTCCGGGGCGAATTCGATCATCGGCAGGATGGATGTCAGCTCCTGACGCTTTTCCTTGAGCCGGTGTTTCAGCGCCGATTTGCCCTCTGAATCGTTGAGCAGGTCCTGGATTTCGGCGTCGTAGGACGAAGACAGTTCGGCAAAGTAATAAGATTTTTTCACTGCTGCATTTTTCCTAAATGGCTGGACCAGATTTCGCGGGCTACGGCCAGGGGATCGTCGATCAGGCTGGAACGTCGGGTTTCGTCATAAACCTTGCGGCGATCAACATCCGCCAGCACTTCGTAAGCCTCCTGCACCTCGCGGAACTTGGCGGCCGCGTCGGGCGCCGGGTTGCGGTCAGGGTGAAACTGCGCCGCCTTCTTGCGGTAGGCCGTCTTGATCAGCTCGGTGGTCGTATCGGGCGAGACGCCGAGCAATCCGTAATAGTCTTTCATAGTCCCTTTGTCAGTGGTCGGGCCGGCACCTTGGCGCCTAGGTCAGCCCACCATTTTACGCCACTCCGCACCGCCTCCCGACATCCTTGAACCTGCCACGGTCAACGGGGTTTATTGCCCAAAATCGGAATCGCCGGGAGGACGCCAACTATTCAGCAATCACTTATCCATCCAATAAAAACACGTGACTATTATTTATCAATAGCCGCGCCTAGCATTCAGTCCATAGCTTTTCCCCGACGAACAAACCAGGAGACAAGACGATGGACCAGTCAAACCGCTACGCCGACCTCAGCCTGACCGAAGCCGAACTGATCGCCGGGGGCAAGCACATCCTCTGCGCCTACAAGATGAAACCCAAGGCCGGCCACCGCTACCTCGAAGCGGCTGCCCACTTCGCCGCCGAGTCCTCGACCGGCACCAACGTCGAGGTGAGCACCACCGACGAATTCACCAAGGGCGTCGATGCACTGGTCTATCACATCGACGAGGCGAGCGAAGACATGCGCATCGCCTACCCGCTCGACCTCTTCGACCGCAACATGACCGACGGCCGCATGATGATGGCCTCCTTCCTGACCCTGACCATCGGCAACAACCAGGGCATGGGCGACATCGAACACGCCAAGATGGTCGATTTCTACGTGCCACGCCGTGGCATCGAACTGTTCGACGGCCCGGCCAAGGACATTTCCGACCTCTGGCGCATGCTCGGCCGGCCGGTCAAGGATGGCGGCTACATCGCCGGCACCATCATCAAGCCCAAACTCGGCCTGCGCCCCGAACCCTTCGCCCGTGCCGCCTACGAATTCTGGCTCGGCGGCGACTTCATCAAGAACGACGAGCCGCAGGGCAACCAGGTTTTCGCGCCGCTAAAAAAGGTCATCCCGCTGGTCTATGATTCAATGAAGCGGGCCATGGACGAAACTGGTGAAGCAAAGCTGTTCTCGATGAACATCACCGCCGACGACCATTTCGAGATGTGTGCCCGCGCCGACTTTGCCCTCGAAGCCTTCGGCCCGGATGCCGACAAACTGGCCTTTCTGGTCGATGGCTACGTCGGCGGCCCGGGCATGATCACCACCGCCCGCCGGCAATACCCGAACCAGTACCTGCACTACCACCGCGCCGGCCACGGCGCCATCACCTCGCCGTCGTCGAAGCGCGGCTACACGGCCTACGTGCTGGCCAAGATGAGCCGACTGCAAGGCGCCTCCGGCATCCACGTCGGGACCATGGGCTACGGCAAGATGGAAGGCGACAAGGACGACCGCGCCTGCGCCTACATCATCGAGCGCGACAGCTATCAGGGTCCGGTCTACCACCAGGAGTGGTACGGCATGAAGCCGACGACGCCGATCATCTCCGGTGGCATGAACGCCCTGCGCCTGCCGGGATTCTTTGAGAATCTGGGGCACGGAAATGTGATCAACACGGCTGGCGGTGGGGCTTATGGCCACATTGACTCGCCGGCAGCCGGGGCGCGCTCGCTGCGGCAGGCTTACGATTGCTGGAAAGCCGGGGCGGATCCGGTGGAATGGGCGCGGGATCATTACGAGTTTGCTCGGGCGTTTGAATCGTTTCCGCAGGATGCGGATCAGCTGTTTCCGGGGTGGCGGCATAAGTTGCGGCCGGCGGCGTAATTGGCCCCATGCCGGGGCGGTGCCGTTCTGCATTGATCTGCACCGCCTCTGCTTCGATTGGCTTGGGTTTCCGCCTTGCTGGCGGGCGTACTTTCTTTTGCTTCGCCAAAAGAAAGTAGCCAAAGAAAAGGCGACCCCAGGGTCGGCGCCCTTCGGGTTCCTTGCGCTACTCGGCAGGCCGGGCGGCTTGCTAAACTCGCCTGCGGCTCAGACAACGCAAGCCGAAGGCCCCCGGCCTGCCTACGTTGCTCAGCGCCTCTCATGGGGACCCGAAAAGCGTCCAAACTCAACCGGTACGGCCAGAACTTGCATTCCCACGGTCAACCGGAAAAAAAGCCAAAAAATGAAATCCCAAGTTTGGCTACGGACGCCTTACCGGGCCCCTTGGGAGGTGCCGAGCAACGCAGGAAGGCCGGGGGCAGTCGGCGAGGACTGTTTGAGGGCGTAGCCCGAGTTCCGCAGCCGCCTGGCGTTCCGAGTAGCGCAGGGAACCGGCGCAGCCGGCACCGACCCAGGGTCGCCTTTTCTTTGCTTACTTTCTTTTGGCGAAGCAAAAGAAAGTAAGCCGCCCCACAAGGGCGGAACCCCAAGCCAATCGAAGCCACAACATTTCAATTTCACCCATTTTTCCCGGTTGACCGTGGAATCCTCCCCAGCGTTAAACTCCCCCTTACCAAACACCCAAAAAACCCAATCCACCCTGAACATGAACTTCATCCGCACCTTGACGCTCCGCCAGTTGCAGATCTTCGTCGTCGCCGCCCGCCACCTGAGCTACGCCCGCGCCGCCGAGGAGCTGCACCTGACGCCGCCTGCTGTCTCGATGCAGCTCAAGCAGCTCGAAGACAACGTCGGCCTGCCGCTGTTCGAGCGCATGGGCCGCGGCGTCGCGCTGACCGATGCCGGCGACCTGCTGGTGCACCACGCCCTGCGCGTGCTCGGCGAGATCAAGGATGCCGAGGCCAACCTGCAAGGTCTGCTCGGTGGCGAAACCGGCCAGCTGTCGGTCGGCCTGGTCAGCACCGCCAAGTATTTCATGCCCCGCCTGCTCGCCCAGTTCTCGCAGGCGCACCCCGGCATCGAGGTGCAGTTCTCGGTCGGCAACCGCGAGAGCCTGCTGCAAAAACTGCAGGACAACGCCATTGACCTCGCCGTCATGGGGCGCATCCCGGTCGAGATCGACGCCCACGCCGAGCCGATGGCCAGCCACCCTTACGTGCTGATCGGCCCGGCCGACCACCCGCTGCGCGACGCTCGCCGCTTCGACCTGCAGGAGTTGCGCCACGAAACCTTCCTGCTCCGCGAAGAAGGCTCCGGGTCCCGCCGCGTTGCCGAGGAAATGTTCAAGAACCACCTGTTCACACCGGCCCGCACGATCAGCATGGGCAGCAACGAGACAATCAAGCAGGCCGTGATGGCTGGCATGGGCATCGCGCTCATTTCGCTGCACACCCTGCCGCTCGAACTGAAGACGGCCGAGGTCAGCGTTTTTGACGTCATCGGCACGCCGATCGAGCGCACCTGGTATGTCGTGCACATGAACAGCAAGCGCCTTTTGCCGGCTGGCCAACGCTTCCGCCAGTTCCTGCTCGAACAGGCTGCGCCGGGGCTGGAAAACGAATTCGGGCGCTATCTCGCGGCCCGCACCGCATCCTGATTTGCTTACGCTACAATCTGCTGCACCGCAACAATGACACCACCGACCTCGATCATGCACCCACGCCTGATGCTTTCCGAACTGGAAGAGCACCCGCTCCGCCAGCGCCTGAACAACGAATTCCATGCCCGACCGCCGGTACCACTGGTCGGCGCCGTGCTCGTCTCGCACCTGGTCTTCAAGCACAGCACCGACAAGGCCCCGGCCGCCCGCGACAACCTGAGCAAGCTGTGCCAGGGTCATGTCTGCAATTCGATCGAAAGCTCGGATTCGCACATGATGATCGACACTGGCGCCTTCCGCATGCGCTGGGAGCTGCACACCGAGTTTTCGTGCTACACCTTCTTCCGGCCACTGACCAGCGGCGAGGAACTGCACCCGGACGTCACCGCCTTCGACGCCGTGCTACCCGAGTGGATTTCGGGCATCCCCGGCAAGCTGATCGTCGCCACCCACGTCGAACTGCGGTCGACTGACGAAATCAGCCCGGATTCAATTCTTGCCAGCCTGACGCCAAACGGCCGGACGATGGTCGCCGCCAAGGTCGCCGACGAAACCGCCTGGATTTTTACCGACTTCAAGATCGACAACGGCTTCTCGCGCTTTCTCGTCCTCAATGAAGGCATGACCCAGCGCCAGACCGGTCGCACCGTGCAGCGCCTGTGCGAAATCGAAACCTACCGCATGATGTCGCTGCTCGGCCTGCCCGTCGCCAAGGAAGTCGGCAAATGGCTGTTCATCGGCGAAAAGCAGCTGGCCGACATGATGGACCGCATCGGCCAGGCCAAGTCGCCGACCGACGAACGCGAAGTGCTCGGCACCCTGTCCACGCTGGCCGCCGATGTCGAACACTCCGTGGCCCGCACCACCTTCCGTTTCGGCGCCTCGCGCGCCTACCACGGGCTGGTCATGCAGCGCATCGAGGAACTGCGCGAAACGCGCATCTCCGGCCTGCCCACCTTCTTCGAATTCATGCAGCGCCGCCTGCTGCCAGCCATGAACACCTGCGAGGCAATCAGCCGCCGGCAGGAAGAACTCTCGGCCCGTGTCGCCCGCAACAGCCAGCTGCTACGCACCCGCGTCGATATCGAACTCGAACGGCAGAACCAGGAATTGCTCGGCCAGATGAATAGCCGCGCGAAGTTGCAACTTCGCCTGCAGGAAACGGTCGAAGGCCTCTCCGTCGTCGTCCTCACCTATTACGGCTCGCAGCTTGTGCAGTATCTGGCCAAGGGCACGAAGGAGCTGCATCACCTCAACACCGACGTCATCACCGCCGTTTCCATCCCGGTCATCGCCGGGCTGGTCGCCTGGGGCACCCGCCGCATGCGCAAGAAATTGGCGGCCGAAGCCGGTGAAACAGCGCATTAATTTATAATCCTTCTTTTTTGCATTCGGGAAATCTGCCGTGACCACTCCGCTCTTCCAGTCCTCCATCACCAGCCTGCCCCTGCTCAACAAGGGCAAGGTCCGCGACATCTACGCCGTCGATGCCGACAAGCTGCTGATCGTTACGACCGACCGCCTCTCCGCCTTCGACGTCATCCTGCCGGACCCGATTCCGCGCAAGGGCGAAGTCCTGCAAGCCGTCGCCAATTTCTGGTTTGAAAAGCTCGGCCACATCGTCCCCAACCAGCTGACCGGCATCGATCCGGAAACCGTCGTCGCCGAAAACGAGCGCGAGCAGGTTCGTGGCCGCGCCGTCGTCGTCAAGCGCCTCAAGCCGCTGCCCATCGAAGCCGTCGTCCGCGGCTACGTGATCGGTTCCGGCTGGAAGGACTATCAGGAAACCGGCGCCATCTGCGGCATCGCCCTGCCGGCTGGCCTCAAAATGGCCCAGAAGCTGCCCTCCCCGATCTTCACGCCGGCCACCAAGGCCGCCGTCGGCGATCATGACGAAAACGTCTCCTTCGCCGTCGCCCAGGCCAACTGCGCCGCCGACCTCGCCGAAGCCCTGGCCGGCACCGGCAAGAACGGCGCCCAACTGGCCGACGAAGCCCGCATCGCCTCCATTCGTCTCTACGAAGAAGCCTGCGCCTACGCCAAGGGCCGCGGCATCATCATCGCCGACACCAAGTTCGAATTCGGCATCGACGCCGCCGGCACCCTGCACCTCATCGACGAAGCCCTGACCCCGGACTCCTCGCGTTTCTGGCCGGCCGACCAGTACGAGGAAGGCAAGAACCCGCCGTCCTACGACAAGCAGTTCGTCCGCGACTACCTCGAAACCCTCGACTGGGGCAAAGTCGCCCCCGGCCCGAAACTGCCGGCCGACGTCATCGCCAAGACCAGCGCGAAGTACATCGAAGCTTACGAAAAGCTCACCGGCAAGACGCTGTAAGCGACCGTCGCTTCAAGAAAAACGCCCGCATAATGCGGGCGTTTTTGTTTTGCGACTCCAACCCTGAAAAAGAAACGCTACGAGGGCGATGGGAATTTTTGAGAGGCTGGGTTGTGCCCAAAGCTACCTTTGGAATATTCAGGATGACATCAACCATACTGCCGTTTGTACAACTGCCAAATTGTGTTGATAAGCGGCTGCTTGTTCCAGCCAACGCCATCATCTGCATTATCGAGTACTACGCCAGGTCGCTTCTGCTGGCCCCAAGGATTTACTGCCAATATTGGCTTTCGATAGTACTTTGCTCCATCTATTTCCTTCTGAATCCATCGGCTGTAATGCGCATACATTCCACTCGGGATAACTACGACATGAGACCGCGAGATTTGCCCAAAGATGGCTTCCTTAAGTGCTTGGGTACTTTGAACGTTGTGAATCGGATTGCTTCTAGGAATTGAGAAATCGCGAAAGTCCAAGGATGCCTGCCCTACTGACCAGCGTTGTTTAAATATCCACGAGGCGAGTGTTTCGTAGTGATCCGAGTAATCCCATGCATGGCTGATAAAAATGTGAATCTGTCTTACGCTCAACTCCGTCTCCCTTATATGGGTAAGCCACTATAAGTTTAGTGACGCCAATATGCCATACGCGTCATTTGTATTACTCAGACTATACATATGGATTGTGAATAACCATTTTGTTGTCGCACGACTGGCCAGCCGATGTTGGCCGCCCCCCTCCATTCAACTGAACCCCGCCCCTTCCCTCCGGTCAAACCCCCGTGACCCTGACAGAGGAGGCTGCCATGAACCCGCTTTCCGATTTCCATGCCCAGGGGGTGCCCTTGCCCCACATCCGGCGCATTGCCGCTGACCGCCCCTTACTCTGGCTGCGCGCCGGCTGGCGGGACGTCAAGGCCAACCCCCTGCCTTCGCTGGCCTATGGCCTGCTCTTCGCGCTGGGCGGTGACTTCATCATCCTCGCCCTGCTCCAGAGCCCACATCTGCTCTCGGTTTCCATTTCCGGCTTCTTCCTCGTCGCGCCGCTACTCGCGGCCGGGCTTTACGAGTTGAGCCGACGCACGGAAGCTGGCGAGAAGATCCTGTTCATCGACTCGATCAAGTGCTTCAGCCGCAACGGCCAGTCGCTGGCCTTCTTCGGGCTGATCGTGGCGCTCATCATGCTGATGTGGGAACGTTTTTCCGCCGTCGCCTTCGCCCTGATCGGCGCCAACTCGGCACCGATCGCCAGCGTCTACCTCAACGAAATCATCTTCGACGGCCAGCATCTGGCGTTCACCGCTACCTGGTTTCTGCTCGGTGGCGTATTGGCGCTTTTCGTCTATGCGCTGAGCGTCGTTGCTGTGCCACTCATGCTTGACCGCGATGCCGACGTGGCCACCGCCATGATGACCAGCCTGCGCGCCTTCATGCGCAATGCCGCACCCCTGTTGCTGTGGGCAGCCATGCTTGTCGGCCTGACGCTGATCGGTTTCGCCACCCTGCTCTTCGGCCTGGTCCTGATCATGCCGATTCTCGGCCACGCCTCGTGGCATGCCTACCGCGAGCTTGTAGAATAGGGGGTCTGCCCCCAGATCCAACGGGCGGCCTGACCGCCCGTTTTTCTTGCCTGGAATATAAAAATGACGACCGCCAATCCCCTGCTCGACTTCTCCGACCTGCCGCGTTTCGACACCGTTCAGCCCGAACATGTCAAACCGGCCATCGAATCGCTTTTGACCGCCGGCCGCGAACTGATCGAGCGCCTGACCGCCGATACCACGCCGGCCACCTGGAAGGATTTCGCTGGCGCGCTGTCCGATGGTCTGGAGCCGTTCGGCCGCGCCTGGGGCATCGTCGGTCATCTGCATTCGGTCAATGACATCCCGGCCTGGCGCGAGGCCTATAACGAGATGCTGCCGGAAGTCTCGCGCTTCTACGCCGAACTCGGGCAGAACCTCAAGCTGTTCGAGAAATACAAAGCACTGCGCGACAGCGCCGAATACGCCACGCTGAGCGTCGAACAGAAGAAGATCGTCAATAACGAAGTGCGCGATTTCCGCCTGTCCGGCGCCGAGTTGCCGGATGACCAGAAGCCGCGCTTCCAGGCCATCATGGAAGAACTGTCACAGCTCTCCGCCAAGTTCGCCGAAAATCTGCTCGACGCCACCAACGCGTTTTCCGAAGTCGTCACCGACGAAGCCCTGCTCGCCGGCCTGCCCGACGACGCCAAGGAAGCCTCCAAGACTGCTGCCGAAAAAGCTGGCGTAACCGGTTGGCGTTTCAGCCTGCAAGCCCCGTCCTACGGCCCGATCATGCAGTACGCCGACAACCGCGAACTGCGCGCCCGCATGTACCGCGCCTACGCGACGCGCGCCGCCGAATTCCACGATGGCTCGAGCAAGCCGGAATGGGACAACACGCCGATCATCCAGCGCATGCTGGAACTGCGCGTTGAAGACGCAAAAATGCTCGGCTTCAACAATTTCGCTGAAGTCTCGCTAGCCCCCAAGATGGCCGATACGCCGGCTCAGGTGCTCGCTTTCCTGCGCGAACTGGCGGCCAAGGCCAAGCCGTTTGCCGAGAAGGACATCGCCGAACTGCGCGCCTTCGCCAAGGATGAACTCGGCCTGGCCGACTTCCAGCCCTGGGATGCCGCCTATGTTTCCGAGAAGCTGCTGCAGGCACGCTACGCCTTCTCCGAGCAGGAAGTGAAGCAGTACTTCACCGAGCCCAAGGTGCTCGGTGGCCTGTTCAAGGTCATCGAGAGCCTGTTCAACGTCAAGGTCAAACCGGATACCGCGCCGGTCTGGCATGAAGACGTCCGTTTCTACCGGCTGGAAACGCCGGCCGGCGATCTGGTCGGCCAGTTCTACCTTGACCTCTACGCCCGCGAAACCAAGCGCGGCGGCGCCTGGATGGACGAAGCCCGCTCGCGTCGCAGGGTACTCAACGGCATTCAGAAGCCGATTGCCTACCTGAATTGCAATTTCTCGCGCCCGGTCGGCGGCAAGCCGGCGACTTTCACCCACGATGACGTCACCACGCTCTTCCACGAAACCGGCCACGGCCTGCACCACCTGCTGACGCGCGGCGAAGAGCTGGGTGTGTCGGGCATCCATGGCGTCGAATGGGATGCCGTCGAGCTGCCCTCGCAGTTCATGGAAAACTACTGCTGGGAATGGGAAGTGGTCGAGGGCATGACGGCCCACGTCGACACCGGCGCCCCGCTGCCGCGCGAACTTTTCGACAAGATGCTGGCCGCCAAGAATTTCCAGAGCGGCATGATGGCCGTGCGCCAGATCGAGTTCTCGCTGTTCGACATGCTGATCCATTCCGATTTTGACCCGAAATCCGGGTTGACCGTGATGGACGTGCTCAACGACGTGCGCAAGGAAGTCGCCGTGCTGGTGCCGCCCGCATGGCACCGTTTCCCGAACAGTTTTTCGCACATTTTCGGCGGCGGCTATGGAGCCGGCTACTTCAGCTACAAGTGGGCGGAAGTGCTGTCGGCCGATGCCTACGCGGCCTTCGAAGAGGCCGGCAACCCGTTCGATGCCACCGTTGGCAAACGCTTCCTCGACGAGATCCTGTCGGTCGGCGGTTCGCGCCCGGCCATCGAATCGTTCAAGGCCTTCCGCGGCCGCGAACCCAGCGTCGACGCACTGCTTCGTCATAGCGGTATGATTGCTGCCTAAGCGTTTCAGGGAGAAACACCATGCGTTATCTGCTTCCCTTTTGCCTGATACTGGCCGCTGCCGGCGTGCAGGCCGATACCTATCGGTGGATTGACTCGGCGGGCCACACCGTCGTTTCCGACACGCCCCCGCCGGGCAGCGCGAAAAAAGTCGTCAAGACCGGCGGCAAGCCGGAAGCCAGCGATGGCCTTTCCTTTGCCACGAAGCGGGCAATGGAGTCGTTCCCGGTCACGCTCTACACCTCCGCCGACTGCGTTGCCGAGTGCAAGAATGCGCGCGACCTGCTGAGCGGCCGCGGCACGCCATTCACCGAAAAAATGCTGCAAAAACCGGAAGACTTCGAGGAACTGAAACAACTGGTCGGCGACGTCTTCATTCCATCGATCAAGGTCGGCAAACAGAATTTCCGCGGCTTTGAAGCAGGCGCCTACAACAACCTGCTCGACCTCGCCGGCTATCCGAAGAGCGCAGCCAAGACAGCGAGCGGCGAGAGCAAGTGAAGATCGCCAGCTGGAATGTAAACTCGCTCAAGGTCCGCCTGCCGCACCTGCTCGACTGGCTGGCCTCGGCCAAACCCGATGCGTTGTGCCTGCAGGAACTGAAGCTCGAAGACCATAATTTTCCGCGCGCCGAAATCGAGGCGGCCGGCTATCAGGTCGCCTTCTCCGGCCAGAAGACCTACAACGGCGTCGCCTTGCTCGCCCGCGAAACGATCACCGATGTCGTCTGCGGCAACCCGCATTTTCCGGATGAACAAAAGCGCCTGATCAGCGGCACGGTCGGCGACACCCGGGTCATCTGCGCCTACATGCCGAATGGCCAGGAAGTGGGCTGCGACAAGTACGACTACAAGCTGCGCTGGCTCGACGCGCTGGCCGTCTGGGTCGGCGAGGAAATGGTCAAGTACCCGAAGCTGGCGCTGTGCGGCGACTACAACATCGCGCCGGACGAGCGCGATGTGCACGACCCGAAACGCTGGGCCGACTGCATTCTCGTCTCGCCTCCCGAACGCGCCGCCTTCCAGCGTTTGCTCAGCCTCGGCCTGAGCGACAGCTTCCGGCTCTTCGAGCAGCCGGAAAAAACCTTTTCGTGGTGGGATTACCGCATGCTGGGTTTCCAGAAAAACCAGGGCCTGCGCATCGACCACGTCCTGCTCTCGAAACAGCTGGCCGAGAGCTGCACGGCGGCCGGCATCGACCGCGCGCCGCGCAAGCTCGAACGTCCATCCGATCACGCCCCGGTGTGGGCCGAAGTAGGCGGCTAAGCATGCTTTCCACGGTCAACCGGGAAAAAGTGCTGAATTTGTACCCGGCCCTGAGCGGCCTGCCGGCGGATCGGCTGGCCGCGCTGCTGCCGCCGCAGGCCCTGATGCACCTGCCGGCCGGCACCCAGGTGTTTGCCGAACACCAGCCTTGCCAGGGCTTCCCGCTGCTGCTTGAAGGCAGCATCAAGGTCATCAAGCTGGCCGCCAGCGGCCGCGAACTGATGCTCTACCGCGTCGCCCCCGGCGGCTCGTGCATCATTTCATCGAGCTGCCTGCTCGGCCACACCGACTACAACGCCCGCGGCATCGCCGAAACGCCGCTCACCCTGCTCGCCCTGCCGGTCGGCGCCTTTGCGGCGCTGATGGTCGAACACGCTCCGTTTCGCGATTTCGTCTTTCATCTGTTCGCCGATCGCATCGGTGAACTCATGCAGCTGGTCGAGGAAGTCGCCTTTGCCCGCCTCGACCAACGCCTGGCCAAGTTGATCCTGGCCCGCAACGAAACGGTGCTCAGCGTCACCCACCAGCAACTGGCCGACGAACTGGGCAGTGTCCGCGAAATCGTCAGCCGCCTGCTCAAGGGGTTTTCGGCACAGGGGCTGGTCACGCTGGGTCGGGAGGCGCTCACGGTCGTCGACCGGGATGGGCTGCAAAAACTCGCCGCTCTGTGACCCAAGTTACATACGCTGCCCGGCCAGCCCGTTACATTGGCGGCGTACACACAACCTGACGGAGAACACACCATGGCTGCAAATGTTGGCGGTATCGACAAAATCCTTCGCATCGTTGCCGGCGCCGGCCTGATCGGCGCCACCGCGGCCGGCCTGCTGCCGGTCTGGGGCTACATCGGCATCGTACCCCTTGCAACGGGGCTCATGGGCTGGTGCCCGGCTTACACGCTGCTCGGCATCAAGACCTGCCCGACGCAGAAGTAATCCGGTTTCAAGCCCCAATAAAAAACCCGCTTCGGCGGGTTTTTTATTGGGTCAGAACATTTCAATTTTGGCCCTTAATTCCGGTTGACCGTGGCAAGCGCGACAGGCCCGTGGTGCCGACTACGCTGAGGCCGACAGGTAGTTGGCGATGCGCACGTAATCCTCGACCGAAACATCTTCCGGGCGCAGCGTCGGCGCGATGCCGAGCTCGGCGAAACCGGCATCGCTGAGCATGCCCTTCATCGTATTACGCAGCATCTTGCGGCGCTGCGAGAAGGCAGTCAGCACGACCTGCGACAGTTTTTCCTGGCTCCTGGCAGTGAGTTCGGAGGCCGGCTTGGGGATCAGCCGGACGACGGCCGAATCAACCTTGGGTGCGGGGTCAAAACTTTCAGGCGGCACGTCGATGAGCCATTCGAGGTAGAAGCGGTATTGCAGCATGACCGACATGCGGCCGAAATCGGCGTTGCCGGGCTCGGCCACCATGCGCTCGACGACTTCCTTCTGCAGCATGAAGTGCATGTCATGGAGGACATCGACGTACTCGGCAAGGTGAAACAGCAATGGCGTCGAGATGTTGTACGGCAGGTTGCCAACCAAGCGCAGATTCTTGCCGATGCTGGCGAAATCGAAGGCCAGCGCGTCGCCTTCGTGGATGGTCATGCGTTCCGGCGGGTGCTGCTTTTTGAGGCGGGCGATCAGGTCGCGGTCGATTTCGACGACGTGCAGGTGATCGACGCGCTGCATGAGCGGCTCGGTAATCGCCCCGAGACCGGGGCCGATTTCGACGACGAGATCGTCACGCTTCGGGTTGATCGCCGAGACGATAGCGGCAATGACGCCGTGGTCGACCAGAAAATTCTGGCCGAAGCGTTTGCGGGCGACGTGACCCTTCATGATGGTTTCCTTAGGTGCTCTGCTTCGTGATTAGCGAGCCTCGATGAAAGCGCAGGATTTGTGTTCCTGGCTAGGCGCGAACCACAGCAATAGCCGCAGCTATTGCGAGGATGAGCAACGACGCCAGGGGCGCAAAGACAAGTTTTCATGGCTCGTCTAATTGCGAAGCAGAGCACTTGCCATGCGGGCGGCCTCGGCGACGGCTTCGAACAGGCTGCCTGGATCGGCCTTGCCGGTGCCGGCCAGTTCGAGCGCGGTACCGTGGTCGACCGAAGTACGGATGATAGGCAGGCCGAGCGTGACGTTGATGCCCTTGCCGAAGGTGGCGTATTTGAGCGCGGTCAGGCCCTGGTCGTGGAACATGGCGAGCACGGCGTCGCCCTGGGCGAGGATGGGCGGCGTGAACATGGTGTCGGCCGGATAGGGGCCGGACAGTTGCATGCCTTCGGCGCGCAGTTTTTCGAGCACGGGCGTGATGACTTCGATTTCTTCCATGCCGAGATAACCGCCTTCACCGGCATGCGGATTGAGCCCGGCGACGAGGATACGGGGCTGCGCGATACCGTACTTGCTGCGCAGGTCGGCGTGCAGGATGCGCAACGTCTGTTCCAGCATGTCGGCGGTGATCGCGGCCGGGACGTCCTTGAGCGGCAGATGAGTGGTGGCCAGCGCGACGCGCAGCGGGCCGCGCTCAGTGTCGCCGGCCAGCATCATGACGACGAGCGGCGTCCCGGTCTGCTCGGCGAGATATTCGGTGTGGCCGGTGAAATGGACGCCGGCGTCGTTGATGACGCCCTTGTGCACCGGCGCCGTAGCCATCGCGGCGAACTCGCCGGACAGGCAGCCGGACAGCGCACGGTCGAGCAGCGCCAGCACGTAGGCGCCGTTGGCGGCGTTCAGCTTGCCGGCCAGGGCGGGTACGGCGAGCGGAATATGCACGACGTCGAGACTTCCACGGTCAACCGGATTTTTGGGGCAAAAATCACGAAAGCTGACGCTCAGACCCAGCTGTGCCGCGCGCGCTTCCAGCAGGAACCGGTCGCCGAGAATGACCGGCTGAGCATCGCCCTCATAGCCGGCCAGACGCAGGCAGAGCTCCGGACCGATGCCGGCCGGCTCGCCACTGGTCACGGCGATGACCGGGCGCATCACTTCTCTTCGAGGCGGTTTTCGACGTAGGCGCGGTCGCGTAGCTGGCGCAGCCAGTCCTGGTAGGCTTCATCGAGCTTGCGCTCGCGCAGGGCCTGACGGGCCACGCCACGCTGGCGTTCGACCGAAACATCACGTTCGCGACGTTCCAGGACCTGGATCAGGTGCATGCCGAACGGCGACTGGACGACCGGGCTGAGTTCGTTGATTTTCAGGGAATCCATCGCCCGCTCGAATTCCGGCACGGTGTCGCCCGGATTGAGCCAGCCGAGATCGCCGCCCTTGGCGGCAGAACCGTCCTGCGAGTTGAGTCGGGCCTGCTCAGCAAAATCGACGCCATTCACGATGCGCTCGCGGATGGTCTCGAGCTTGCGCTGCGCCTCGGCTTCGGAAACCACTTCGTTGATGCGGATCAGGATGTGACGGGGATGGGTCTGCTGCACCGAGGCCGGGGCACTGCCGCCGCGCTTGTTGAGCAGCTTGACGATGTGGAAGCCGGCCGACGAGCGAAGCAGTGCGCTGACCTGGCCCGCCTGCAGCCGGCCTGCGGCTTCGGCGTACAAGGCGGGCAGGCGATCCAGCGCCCGCCAGCCGAGGTCGCCGCCTTGCAGGGCATCCGGCGCATCGGAGAAAGCGGCGGTCAGCTGGGCAAAGTTCTCGCCGGCCTGCGCCCGCTTGAGGGCCTGCTCGCCGCGCAGACGTAACTTTTGCAGTTGCTCGGGGCTGGCCGACTCCGGGGCGCGCAACAGGATGTGCGCCAGCTGATACTCCTCGCCACTGGTGCCCGTAGCCGTCTGGTTAGCAAGGTAGTTGTCGATTTCACCGTCGGAAATGATCAGCTTGCTGTCGACCTCGCGTTCGCGCAGACGAACGGTCACCATTTCGCTACGGATTTCCTCGCGGAACTGGGCGTACTGCATGCCATCCTTTTCGAGCGCGGCGCGGAACTGCGGCACGGTCATCTTGTTGCCGGCGGCAATACGGCCGATGGCCTGTTCGAGCTGGTTGTCATCGACGCGCATGCCCGAATCACGGGCATATTGCAGCTGTACGCGCTCCATGATCAGGCGCTCGAGCATCTGGCGCTCCAGCACATCCTGCGGCGGCAGCGGCGTTCCCTGCTTCTGCAACTGCTTGAGGGCAGCTTCGAGGCGGGTGCGCAAATCATAGTAAGTGACGACCTCGTCACCCACGACGGCAACGATACGGTCGGCTTCGATGGGTTCCTCCGGCGCGGCGGACACGGGAAGCGCCAGCAGGCTGCCGAGGCAGCAGATCAGGACAAGCAGGTAACGAATAAAAGAGGTCATGGTCTTCATGGGGAGGTGAGCAGGCTGCTGCTATTGGGCAGCTCGTTGATCTTGCCATAGCCCGGAATGCTGCGCCGGAGCAGGCCTATCGGATTGGTGCCGATACTACCGAAATCGTTGAGTTCTAGCTGGAAAAACAGCGTGTCGTTGGGAGTACCGGAAATCGCCGCGAGACGCTGGCCGACCACGCGAACTGCCCAGCAACCGGCGTTGTACTCGACGCCGGCGATCGACTCGAGGGTCTTCTTGTCACGCAAGGAGTAGTTGTAGCGGCCAACAGCGTACCACTTCGAGGAGATCGGCCACTGGCCGGCGACGTCGATCTGGTCCACCGTCGAATCATTGGTCAGTTGGTTGCGCGTATAGCGATAGCTGGCCGACAACACCTTGCCGAGCTCCGGCTGGAAGCGAACGCCGGCCGAGAAACGTTCGCTGACGTTCTCCCGGTAGTTGTATTCCCAGGCCACGTCGGTATAGGTCTTCGGTGCGACGAGGCCGTTGACCGCCGCGACCAGGTTGGAGAAATCGGAAGAGCGGATGCTTTCGCCGCTGATGGCGACACGCTGCGGCTTGAAGTAATGACGCTGGCCGATCATCGCCTTGAAACGCTCGACACCGGTTTCGCCGTCGAGCAGGCGGGTTGTCACGCCGGCCGTCAACTGGTTGGCATCATTGATCCGATCGTAGCCGCTGTAGCGGTTTTCGGAAAAGATCTGGGCGAAGTTGAAGTCGGAGAGCGCGGTATCGAAAAGCGGGATCTGGCTCTGGTCGTTATACGGAATATTGACGTAATAGAGGCGCGGCTCCAGCGTCTGGATATAGCCGTTGCCAAACCAGTCGCCCTCGCGCTCGAAAACCACGGTCGAATCGAGCGTGAAGGTCGGCAAAACGCGGTTGATGCTGCTCTCCTGCCCGGCAAGCTGATTGCTCAGCCCGTAGTGACTCATATGCAGGCCGACCTTGGGCGTGATCTGGAAGGCCGGATGAACGAAGGGCAGGGAGACCTGCGGATAGAACACCACGCGGTCGCCCTGAACCTTGGCGCTATCGACATGGGTAAAGCGCGAGAACTGGCCGATCACGCTGAGATCGGTGTGCAGCACATTTGGCCGATAGCCAGTGATGTTGAGTTGCGGCTCAAGAAAATACGGGCGGGTGATGGGCACCGCCGGATCAAGCTGCAGAGTCTGGTAACGCAGGACCTGCATGCTGCTCTGCAGCCAGGGCGACGGCGCATAGCTCAGCGTGAGCTGTTTGGGTAACTGGGTCGCGGATGTCTGCAACAGGCGCGACGACATGTCCTGCCAGTAGAAATCGTCGGAGACACCTTGCCAGTTGATGGCTGCCGTGACGCCGCGACCAAGATTGTGCACATGCTCGATCCGGTAGCCGTAGCGCTGGCGATTGAGCGACTCGTCATTGGGCAGATATTCGGCCCGGGTCGTCCCCTGGAAGTTGTAGTCGAGATAACGCGCCTCGATTCCCAGTTGCGTGCCGCGCTTGCTCATGTAGCGCGGAAACAGGGTCAGGTCGTAGTTCGGGGCGATGTTCCAGTAGTAAGGCAGCGTGAAGTCGAGGCCGTTACGGGTCGAGGTCGAGAAATGCGGGTGCAGCAGGCCAGAGCGGCGCTGACCATTGAGTGAAAAGGAGGCGACCGGCGAATAGAAGAGCGGCACGCCGCCGAACCACAACGAGGCGTGCTTGGCTGTGCCTTCGTTGTTGTCGTAATCGAGGTGCGTTTCCGAGGTTTGCAGATACCAGTCGTCCTGGCCCGGCTTGCAGGTCGAGAACGAGTTCGAGAAAAAGGTGTATTGGTTTTCACCTTCGAAATCGACGCGCTCAGCCCGTCCGTTGGCTTCCGTCGGGCGCTGCGGCGGCGACTGCGTCGGCAGGCCGTAGCTGTTCGCGACATTGAGCATCATCGGCGCGCCGGAGGTATTGGCGTTGGTGCCGGCGACCGTGACGACGGTCGGCGTCGTGCTGTAGAAACGACTCGGTGTTTCCTTGAGAATCCGGTAGCTGACGTTCTCGGCCGAGCCGATCTGCTCATCGAGCTTCATCTTCAGATGCGGCGTTTCGATCTCGGTGCCATCCTGCAGCACACGCACCGAGCCGAAAGCCTCGATCTCGTCGTCGAGCATGCGATAAGTCAGGCGATCGGCGAGAATCAGCGAGCCCGTCTTGCGCAGCTCGACATTCCCCTCGGCCACCGTCAGGTCTTCCGCCTGGCCTTCGATCTGTTCGGCGCTGACGAACAGCGGGTATTCATCATCCTTTTTCAACGCTGCCGGAAATTCGATGCCAACGGCAACCGGCGTCGACGTCTGCCGTTTCTTGCCCTGCACATTAAAACGGCGCTCCTGGCGCAGACGAAGCGGCATATCCGCCGCTGCCAGCAGCATGATTTCCGGTGACTCCTCGGCTGCCTCGGCACGCAATCCGGCGCCCGAAAGCTGCAGGCGCAGGACATCGTCGGCGGCATGACTCGTCTGCGCCCCGACAAACAGGCAGCACACGAGAACAGCAAGCGGACGGCGGGAAAAACCGGGCATCAAGGCAATCTATGGAAGTCCGGGACCGGAACGGCCGATGCCCGAGTGTTAAAATCGCGCCATTTTACAACGAAGCGAACCCTAGCCGCTTATGGAACCCATGCCGCGCGATCAACTTGTTACCGACTGGGTTGCCAGTCGCTTTCCCGAACAGTCCGTCCACATCACCCCGGCCTCGGCCGATGCCAGTTTCCGCCGCTATTTCCGGCTGACCTGGCCGGATGGCCAGACGCGCATCCTGATGGACGCGCCGCCGGAAAAAGAAGACTGCAAACCCTTCATCCACGTCGCCGGCCTGCTCGCCAAGGCCGACCTCGCCGCGCCGCGCATCCTCGACAAGGATCTCGACAACGGTTTCCTGGTCCTCACCGACCTCGGCCGCATCGGCTATCTCGACGCGCTCAACGCCGATTTGAGCCTGGCCGACATGCTGATCCGTCCGGTGCTCGACGTGCTGGTCAAATGGCAATGCTCATCGACCGCATCAACCCTGCCGCCCTACGACGCCACGCTGCTCCGCCGCGAGCTCGATCTTTTCCCGGAATGGTTCATCGGCCGTCACCTCGGCGTCGAACTCGACGACAGTGAAAAGTCCATGCTCGACCGGACCTTCAAGTTCCTGATCAACTCTGCACTCAATCAGCCCAAGGTCTTCGTCCATCGCGACTTCATGCCCCGCAACCTCATGGTCGTCGAAAGCGCCGAGCGCCTGACGCCGGGCATCATCGACTTTCAGGACGCCGTCTACGGCCCGATCACCTACGACGTCGTCTCGCTGTTCCGCGACGCCTTCATCTCGTGGGAAGAAGAGCAGGAAATCGACTGGGTCATCCGCTACTGGGAAAAAGCCCGTGCCGCCGGCCTGCCCGTGCGCGAAGACTTCGGCGCCTTCTGGCGCGAGTACGAACTCATGGGCCTGCAGCGCCACCTCAAGGTGCTCGGCATCTTCTGCCGCCTCAAGTATCGCGACGGCAAGGAAAAATACAGCGAAGACCTGCCGCGCTTCATGAACTACGCCCGCAAGACGGCCGGCCGCTACGTCCAGCTCAAACCGCTGCTCAACCTGCTCGACAAGCTCGAAGGCAACACCGAGCAGATCGGCTACCGGCGCTGAGCGCAGCATGAAAGCCTTCATCCTCGCCGCCGGCCGCGGCGAACGCATGCGGCCGCTCACCGACCATACACCCAAGCCGCTGCTCGTGGCCGGCGGCAAGCCGCTCATCGTCTGGCATCTGGAACGGCTGGCGGCGGCGGGATACAAGGAAATCGTCATCAACCACGCCCACCTCGGTTCGCTCATCGAACAGACGCTGGGCGACGGCTCGCAGTGGGGTCTGCACATCCAGTATTCGCCCGAACCGCCCGGCGCGCTGGAAACCGCCGGCGGCATCGCCACCGCCCTGCCCCTGCTCGGCGACGAGCCCTTCCTGGTGGTCAATGGCGACGTTTATTGCGACTTCGATTTTGGCCGATTTTCCCGGTTGACCGTGGAAGGCTGGCAACCGGCCGCCCATCTCGTCATGGTCGCCAACCCGGCACACCACGCCGGCGGCGACTTCAGTCTGGACGGCGAGCGCGTCATCTACGCCAATGGTGAGCAAACACTCACCTACGCCGGCATCGGTGTTTTCTCGCCAGCCTTCTTCGCTAGCGTCGAATCCGGCACCATCATGAAACTCCGCCCGCTGCTCGACGCCGCCATTGCCAGCGGCACGCTGACCGGGGAACGCTTTGCCGGCCACTGGGTCGATGTAGGAACGCCACAACGTCTGGCTGAACTGGATCAGGAATTGAAAACCGCATGAGCCACGCCCACTTTCTCGCCCGCCGCAAGCGCCTGCTGAACACCATCGGCGATGGCGTCGCCATCGTACCGACGGCACCGGAAGTCATCCGTAACCGCGACGCGCATCACCTCTACCGCTTCGATAGCTATTTCTGGTATCTGACCGGCTTCCCGGAACCGGAAGCCGTTGTCGTGCTGATCGGCGGCAAGAAGCCAAAATCCATCCTCTTCTGCCGCGAAAAGCATGAAGAGCGCGAAATCTGGGACGGCTATCGCTACGGCCCGAAAGCGGCGAAAACCGCCTTCGGCTTCGACGCCGCCTACCCCATCGAACAGCTCGACAAGAAACTGGCCGAATTCCTCGTCGACCGCGACACGCTGTGGCATGCCATCGGCCACGATGCGGAATGGGATGCCCGCATCGCCAAGGCACTCAACGAAGTCCGCGCCCAGACCCGGGCCGGCAAACGGGCGCCACGGGCCATTCATGACCTGCGTTTCGAACTCGACCGCATGCGCCTGGTCAAGGACAGCGCCGAGACCACCATCCAGCAGCGCTCGGCCGACATCGCCAGCGCCGGCCACGCCCGCGCCATGCGCGCCTGCCGCCCCGGCCTGGCCGAATACGAACTCGAAGCCGAACTGACTTACGAATTCCGCAAACGCGGTGCCGATGCCCACGCCTACACACCCATCGTCGCCGGCGGTGCCAACGCCTGCGTGCTGCACTACGTGTCCAACGACAAAGTGCTCAACGACCACACGCTGGTGCTGATCGACGCTGGCTGCGAAGTCGAGGGCTACGCTGCGGACATTACCCGGACTTTCCCGGTCAATGGCCGCTTCAATGCTGCGCAAAAAGACGTCTATGAAATCGTCCTCGCCGCGCAGGCCGCCGCCATCGGCGCCACCGCCCCCGGCCGCCATTTCATGGAAGGCCACGACGCCGCCGTACGCGTGCTGACCCAGGGCCTGGTCGATCTCAAACTTCTCAACGGCGACCTCGACAACCTGATCGAGAAGGGCGACTTCCGCCGCTTCTACATGCACCGCACCGGCCACTGGCTCGGCCTCGACGTGCATGATGCCGGCGAATACAAGGTCGGCGACGAATGGACCACGCTGCAGCCGGGCATGACACTGACCGTCGAACCCGGCCTCTACATCCGCCCGGCCGACGACATTCCGCCGGCGCTGGCCGGCATCGGCATCCGCATCGAGGACGATGTGCGCGTTACGGAAAGCGGTTGCGACGTGTTCACCACGGCGCCGAAGATGGTCGCCGAAATCGAGGAAGTCATGCGCCATGACTGAAACCGGCATCGAACCCGTCGACATCCTGATCATCGGTGCCGGCCCGGTCGGCATGACGCTGCACCTGGCACTCGCCGCGGGTGGCCAGAAATCCCTGCTGCTCGATCGGCGCCCCCTCCAGGCCCAACAAACCGATCCGCGCGCCCTTGCCCTGTCGCACGGCGCGCGCCAGTTGCTCGAACAGATCAACAGTTGGCCAACGCGCGCCGCGACCCCGATCGAAACCATCCACATCTCGCAGAAAGACGGCTTCGGCCGCACGCTGATCGAGACCAGGGAATACGATCTACCCGCTCTCGGCTACGTCGTCCGCTACCGCGACCTCGCCGACGCGCTGGCGACCAATCTGGCGTCCGACGCCGTACTGGCCGAAGCTGAAATTCTCGACATCCAGCCCGCCAACGATGGCGTCACCGTGGCACTGCGCCACGCCGGCCACCTGCGAACCCTGCGGGCAAAACTCGTCGTCCACGCCGAAGGCACTCCCGGCGACGACCCGGCCGTCAAGGTCAGCGACTACGACCAGCACGCCGTGATCTGCGAAGTCACACCGCTCCCACCCCTTGAAGGGGGGCGCCAGAATGGGAACGGGTTGCGCCGCCCGGCCCACGAAAACCGCGCTTGGGAACGCTTCACCCCGGACGGTCCGCTCGCCCTGCTGCCGCTTGGCGACGAATACTCCATCGTCTTCACGCTGCCACCGGCCAAGGCCGATGCCGTCATGGCCATGGATGACGACGCCTTCATCGCCGCCCTGCAAACCCAGTTCGGCCAGCGCATGCGTTTCGCCAAGCCGGGCAAGCGCAGCCGCTTCCCGCTGTTTCTTCGCCTGCGCGACACGCTGGTCAAGGACAACGAAGTGTGGATCGGCAACACTGCGCAAACCCTCCACCCGGTCTCCGGCCAGGGCTTCAACCTGGGCATCCGCGACGCCTGGCAACTATCCGAAATTTTGCTCAAAAACGGCGTTGACCGTGCAAGTCTCCAGAACTACGCCGCCAGCCGCCGCCTCGACCGTCAGGGTGGCGCCTTCTTCACCGACAAGATCGTGCGCAGCTTCTCGAACGACTTTCCGCCGCTCAAGCTGGCCCGCGGACTCGGCCTGCTCGCCCTCGACATCTTCCCGCCCGCCCGCCATTTCGTTGCCAAGCGCATGATCTGGGGCGCCCGCGCCTGGCCTTGATCCAGCCCAAAGGCAGAAACAACCGGCATCGGTTAGAGTGCCGCTCCGCCCACTCCACCGCTGACGCATGAAGACAAGCACCGCCTGGTTCCTCGCCTGCCGCCCGAAGACGCTGTCCGTTTCGCTGTCGCCGGTCCTCGTCGGCACGGCCATCGCCTGGCACGACAGCGGCGTGTTGCTCTGGCTGCCGCTGCTCGCCGCCGCGCTCGGCGCGGCCTTCATCCAGATCGGCACCAACCTGTTCAACGACGTCGGCGACTTCCTGCGCGGCACCGACACGCCGGACCGTCTCGGCCCCAAACGCGCCACGGCCGAAGGCTGGCTGACACCAAACAAGGTCAAGGCCGGCGCCTGGCTCAGTTTTGCGTTGGCGTTCATGTGCGGCCTCTACCTCGTCTGGCATGGCGGCTGGCCCATCGTCGCCATCGGCCTCACCTCGCTGGCTGCCGGCTGGGCTTATACCGGCGGGCCAAAGCCGATTGCCTACGGGCCGCTCGGCGAAGTTTTCGTCTTCGTTTTCTTCGGCTTGGTCGCCGTCGGCGGCAGCTATTACCTGCAGACGCTTAGCCTGACGCCGATGGCCCTGCTCGCCGCCACGCTGGTCGGCATCCACGCAGCTGCCGTCATCACCGTCAACAATTACCGCGACCTCGACGGCGACGCCAGAAGCGGCAAGAACACCCTGGCCGTCCGCCTCGGCCGCCCGGCCACACGGCGCATTTACGCCACCGAAATGCTCGCCCCTTACGCGCTGCTACCACTGCTCGCCGACCTCGGCTGGCCGTGTGCCCTGCCGCTGCTATCACTGCCGCTCGCCATCAAGTTGATTCGCCGCTTCCACCACGAAGCACCTGGCCCGGTCTTCAATCAAATCCTCGCCGCAACGGCCGGGCTGCAACTCTTTTTCGCGCTGCTATTAAGTCTGAGCTTCACGATTTGACTATTTTTTAAGCGCCGACTCAGGTAAAATGCGCGGCTTCCCTTGATCTGACCCGCGCCCTTTTTCGCCCATGGATTTTGTCGGTTTTACCTTGCGAAACAATCTGTTCGTCGCCCCCATGGCCGGCGTTACAGACCGTCCTTTCCGCCAGCTCTGCAAGAAACTGGGTGCCGGATTGGCCGTTTCGGAAATGGTCACGTCCAACTCGCTGCTCTACGGCAGCAAAAAGACGCTGCGCCGCGCCAACCACGAAGGCGAAGTCGCACCGATCTCGGTGCAGATCGCCGGTGCCGATCCGAAGATGATGGCCGAAGCAGCCAAGCACAACGTCGACAACGGCGCCCAGATCATCGACATCAACATGGGCTGCCCGGCCAAGAAGGTCTGCAACGTCATGGCCGGCTCGGCCCTCATGCAGGATGAAGAACAGGTCGGCCGCATTCTCGACGCCGTCGTCGCCGCCGTCCCGAACACACCGGTCACGCTGAAATTCCGCACTGGCTGGAACCTTGCCAACAAGAATGCGCCGACGATCGCGCGCATCGCCGAATCGGCCGGCATCCGTGCCGTCGCCATCCACGGCCGGACGCGCTGCCAGCAATACACCGGCGAGGCCGAGTACGACACCATCGCCATGGTCAAGACGCTGATCAAAATCCCGGTCATCGCCAACGGCGACATCACGACGCCGGAAAAGGCCAAACATGTCCTCGACGTCACCGGCGCCGACGGCATCATGATCGGCCGCGCCGCCCAGGGCCGTCCCTGGCTGTTCCGCGAGATCGAACACTTTCTGAAGACCGGCGAGCATCTCCCGCCGGCGCAGGTCAAGGAGATTCACAGCATCCTGCTGGCGCATCTCGAAGACCTTTACGCTTTCTACGGCCCGGAAACGGGGTTCAAGGTCGCCCGCAAGCACATCTCCTGGTATACCAAGGGGTTGGTTGGCTCGGCGGCCTTCCGTAAGGAAATGAACGTCCTGCCCAGCATCGAACAACAGATGCAGGCAGTGAACGAGTTTTTCATCCGCCAGGCGGAAGAAAACGACACTTTAAAATATGTTCAAGAGGAGGCGTTGGCAGCATGAGCCAACATGATTTGGGGAAGTGCGTCATCAACGCACTGGAGCAGTATTTCCGCGACCTGGATGGGGAAAAACCGGGCGCGATCTATGACATGGTTTTGAAGAGCGTCGAAAAACCGATGCTCGAAGTGGTGCTCGCCAAGGCTGGCACCAACCAGACGCTGGCGGCGGAGATGCTCGGCATCAACCGCAACACCCTGCGCAAAAAACTCACCGAACACCAACTACTGTAATCGCCATGACCATCAAGCAAGCACTGATTTCCGTTTCCGACAAAACCGGCGTTCTTGAATTCGCCCAGGGCCTCGCCGCCCAAGGCGTCAAGCTGCTGTCCACCGGCGGCACCGCCAAGATGTTGCGTGATGCCGGCCTCGCCGTCACCGAGATCGGCGACTACACCGGCTTCCCGGAAATGCTCGACGGTCGCGTCAAGACCCTGCACCCGAAGGTGCACGGCGGCATCCTCGCCCGTCGTGATCTGCCGGAACATCTGGCGACCATCGAAGCTCATGGCATTCCGACCATCGATCTGGTCTGCGTGAACCTCTACCCGTTTGCCGCGACCATCGCCAAAGCCGGCGTGACGCTCGAAGACGCCATCGAGAACATCGACATCGGCGGTCCGGCCATGGTTCGCTCCTCGGCCAAGAATTACGCCGGCGTCGCCATCGTCACCGATCCGGAAGACTACGCGCCGCTGCTCGCCGAAATGAAGGCCAACGCCGGCGCCCTGCAACTGGCGACCCGCTTCGGCCTGGCCAAGAAAGCCTTCACGCACACCGCCCGTTACGACAGCATGATCGCCAATTGGCTGACCGGCCTCGACGAAGGCGCCGAAGCCAAGCCAGCCGAAGCAGCGCCGGTCCCGGCCATCTTCCCGGCCAAGCTGCAACTGGCTTTCGACCGCACCGAAATCCTGCGTTACGGCGAGAACTCGCACCAGTCCGCCGCCTTCTACCGCGAAACCAACCCGGTTGCCGGCAGCATCGCCGCCTACACGCAACTGCAGGGCAAGGAACTGTCCTACAACAACATCGCCGACTCCGATGCTGCCTGGGAATGCGTCAAGTCCTTCGACGCCCCGGCCTGCGTCATCGTCAAGCACGCCAACCCGTGCGGCGTGGCCATCGACGGCACCTTGCTCGGCGCCTACGAGAAATCCTTCAAAACCGACTCAACCTCGGCTTTCGGCGGCATCATCGCCTTCAATGGCGAAGTCGGCATCGACGTGGTCAACGCCATGAACGAGCGCAAGCACTTCGTTGAAGTGCTGATCGCCCCGTCCTTCACGGCTGAAGCCAAAGCCGCACTGGCCGGCAAGGCCAACCTGCGCGTGCTGGTCGTGCCGATCTCCCGTGTCCTCAATGCGCTGGAATTCAAGCGCGTCGGCGGCGGGCTGCTGGTCCAGACGCCGGATGATTTCACCGCCCAGGCAAGCGGCCTCAAGGTCGTCACCAAGGTTCAGCCGACCGCCCAGCAGATCGAAGACCTGCTCTTCGCCGAACGCGTCGCCAAGTTCGTTAAGTCCAACGCCATCGTCTTCTGCGGCGGCGGCATGACGCTCGGCGTCGGCGCCGGCCAGATGAGCCGCGTCGATTCGACCAAGATCGCCAGCATCAAGGCTCAGCACGCCGGCCTGTCGCTCCAGGGTTCGGTCGTAGCTTCCGATGCCTTCTTCCCGTTCCGCGACGGCGTCGACGTGCTGGCCGAAGCCGGCGCCAAGGCCGTCATCCAGCCGGGCGGCTCGATGCGCGACGAGGAAGTCATTGCGGCAGCCGACGAACACGGTCTGGCCATGGTCTTCACCGGCGCCCGCCATTTCCGCCACTAATAAAACAGAAACGACAGAGATCAGCCATGAAACTTCTAGTCATCGGTTCCGGCGGCCGCGAACACGCCATGGCCTGGCGCCTGGCGCAGACGCCTGGCCTGCAGAAGGTCTTCGTCGCCCCCGGCAATGCCGGCACGGCGCGCGAGCACGAACTGGAAAACCTCGACATCACCGACCCGGAAGCCCTGGCTGATTTCGCTGAACAGAACAAGGTTCACCTCACGGTGGTTGGCCCGGAAGCGCCACTCGCCGCCGGGGTGGTCAACATTTTCCGGGCTCGTGGCCTGAAGATCTTCGGCCCGACCAAGGAAGCCGCCCAGCTCGAATCCTCCAAGGATTTCGCCAAGCGCTTCATGGCTCGCCACAATATCCCTACGGCCGGCTTCGAAACCTTCTCCGATGCCGTGGCAGCCCACGCCTACATCGACAAGCAGGGTGCGCCCATCGTCATCAAGGCCGATGGCCTGGCTGCCGGCAAAGGGGTCGTCGTTGCCATGAGCCTTGACGAAGCCCACGCCGCCATCGACGACATGCTGTCCGGCAACAAGCTCGGCGATGCAGGTGCTCGCGTCGTAATCGAGGACTTCCTCGACGGCGAGGAAGCCAGCTTCATCGTCATGGTCGACGGCAAGAACGTTCTGGCGCTGGCCTCCAGCCAGGACCACAAGCGTATTTTTGACGGCGACCAGGGGCCGAACACGGGCGGCATGGGTGCCTACTCCCCGGCCCCTTGCGTCACGCCGGAAGTGCACGCCCGCGCCATGCGCGAAATCATCCTGCCAACCGTACGTGGCATGGCCGCTGATGGCATCCCGTTCACCGGTTTCCTCTACGCCGGCCTGATGATAGGCAAGGATGGCTCGCTCAAGACGCTGGAATTCAACTGCCGGATGGGCGACCCGGAAACCCAGCCGATCCTGATGCGACTGAAGTCGGATTTCGTCGATCTGCTCGAACACGGTATCGACGGCACGCTCGATCAGGTCGAAGCCGAATGGGATCGCCGCATTGCGCTGGGCGTCGTGCTCGCCGCTGCCAACTATCCGGACACTCCGAAGAAGGGCGACGCCATTCAGGGACTCCCGGCTGGCAACAGTTTCGGCAACGACGCTCATGTTTTTCATGCCGGCACCGCCGAGCAGGATGGCAAGGTAGTCACCAGTGGCGGTCGCGTTCTGTGCGTCACGGCCTTGGGTGAAAACGTCAAGCTGGCCCAGAAGCGCGCCTACGAGGCCGCCGTGCAGATCAGCTTTGATGGCATGCAGTTCCGCAAGGACATCGGCTACCGGGCGATCTCCCGCTAAGGAATCGGGGCGATGATGCCGACCTTCGGCAGCAGCCTGAAAATGCGGATTGCCGTCGTATCGGTTCTGCTGTTTCTGGCCGGTATCAGTCTCATCGCCTTTTTCGCCACCCGCATCCTGCATGACGACATGCAGGAGGTCCTCTCCAACCAGCAACTAACTACGGTCAATTACATTGCCCGGGATATCGACGCCAAGGTCACGCTGCGCCTGGAAAGCCTGAAGCGGGTTGCGCTGAACATCCCGGAAGCGCTCTTCAGCGATCCACCGGCAATGCAAAAATGGCTGGAGGACCGCAAGGCCATCCATACCCTGTTTCCGATCGGATTGATCGTAATCCCGCCCGATGGCGGGCCAACCATCGGCGATGCGCCACGCCTGAAAACCCGGCCGAAATCCTTTGCCGACCGAGACTGGTTCATCGGTGCCACGACAACCCGCCAGCCCTTCATCAGCAAACCCCTGATCGCCCGGGCGACGGGAGAGCCGGCGCTGGTCATCGCCATTCCCGTTTTCGACGGCCAACAAAAGCTGCTCGGCATTCTCGCCGGCGTCGCCCCGCTGGCGGCCCCGGGCTTTCTCGACCTGATACTTGGCACCAGCCCCGGTAAAAATGGCCACTACCAGCTCATCGCCCCACAGCATCGCCTCTTTGTGCTTGCCTCCGAGGTCAATCAAGCGGTGACGCCGATGCCTGAGACCAACGATGACCCCGTGCTCGATGCAGCGGTTAACGGCCTGCGCGGCATCAAGATCATTCGCAATGCAGCCAATCGGGACGAACTGGTCGCTACCGCCGACGTGCCGCGTACCAACTGGCTACTGGTCGCCCGCCAACCGACCGGCGATGCCTTCGAGCCTGTCTCGAACACGCTACGTAACACGCTGCTGATCACTGCCCTGCTCTCCTTACCGAGCATCATTATCCTGCTCGCCGTGCTCAACCGGCTGCTCCAGCCAATCGCGCGGCTCGCCCGCGAACTGCACGAAATGGCGGAAGGCGAACGCCCGATGCAACCCGTGGCAACCCATACCGCAGACGAAGTGGCCGATGTCGCGCACAGTTTCAACCGGCTGCAGGACCGCCTGCAGGAGCAGGAGCAACGTCTGGCGGAAATGGCCCACCACGACATGCTGACCGGCCTGCCCAATCGCCGCTTGATCGACGAACGGCTGGAAAATGAATTGCACCGGATACAGCGCAATCAGTTGGGTCTGGCCTTGCTTTTTCTTGACCTCGACGGCTTCAAACCGGTCAACGATACCCACGGTCACGGCATCGGCGACCGGGTGTTGGCCGAAATTGCCCGCCGTCTGAAGGCCGCCGTTCGCGATGTGGATACCGTCGCTCGTCTGGGTGGCGATGAATTCCTGATCCTGCTCACCGATACGGAAAAGCCCCAGAAAGCGGCCGAGCGGGTTGCCCAGAAATGCATCGATGCCCTTTCGGACCCCATCACCATCAACGATCTGCAGATCCATGTCGGCGTTTCGATCGGAATTGCCACCTGCAACGCGGAACAGGCCGGGACGACAAGCGTCAAACAACTGGTCAGCCAGGCCGACAGCGCAATGTACCGGGCCAAGGCAGCAGGCCGAAACCGCTACGAGTTGTAAGCGCCGCCCGACCACCAACAGACTCCAGAAAACACCCTAAATGAGCATCGACACCACCCAGCTGAAATCCTATTTCACCGGCCTGCAAGCCCGCATCGTTGCCGAACTCGAAGCCTTCGACGGCCAGCCCTTCCGCACCGACAGCTGGCAACGCCCGGAAGGGGGGGGCGGCATTTCACGCTTGATTGAGGAAGGCAGTTTCTTCGAAGGCGGCGGCGTCAATTTCTCGCACGTTACCGGCCAGTCGCTGCCCGCGTCAGCCACCGCCGTCCGGCCGCAACTGGCCGGTCGCGCCTGGGAGGCAATGGGCGTTTCGCTCGTGCTGCACCCGCGCAATCCCTACTGCCCGACCGCGCACATGAATGTGCGCTGCTTCGTCGCCCGCAAGGAAGGCGAGGAAGACGTCTGGTGGTTCGGCGGCGGCATGGACATGACGCCTTATTATGGCCAACGCGACGATGTGGTCCATTTTCATCAGACCTGCAAGGATGCGCTGGCGCCATTCGGCGACGAGGTCTATCCGAAATACAAGAAGTGGTGTGACGAGTACTTTTTCCTCAAGCACCGCAACGAGCCGCGCGGTGTCGGCGGCATCTTTTTCGATGATCTCAACGAAGGCAGTTTTGAACGCTGTTTCAACCTGACCCAGTCGGTTGGCAACGCCTTTACCAGGGCCTATCTGCCAGTTCTGGCCAAGCGCCGCGATGTGTCTTACGGCGAGCGCGAGCGGGATTTCCAGGCCTACCGACGGGGTCGCTACGTCGAATTCAATCTGGTCTGGGACCGCGGCACGCTGTTTGGCCTGCAATCGGGCGGGCGCACCGAGTCGATACTGATGTCAATGCCACCAATCGTGAAGTGGCGCTACGACTGGCAGCCGGAAGCCGGTACGCCGGAAGCCGAGCTCTACGAAGTCTTCCTCAAACCGCAGGAGTGGGCGGTCTAGGATCGAGGATTCAGGATCGAGTTGTTAGTGAAACTCGATCCTGACAGCTACCTGGCGTCGAGCAGTGCGCTGGCGCGGTAGTGCTTGTTGGCCTCTTCGGCCCGTTCCAGCTGATCGAACAGACGGGCCAGTTCGAGATGCCCCTGCTGCGACGGCTCAACCGACAGCGAAGCCTCGAGATAGCTTTGTGCCTTGCCCCACAGACGCTGGCGCAGGCACATGCGGCCCAGGGCCTTGAGCAGGCGGGCGTCGTCTGGGTGGCGGCGCAGCCATCCTTCGGCCTTGGCGATACGGGCAGTCTGCTCGCTGTTCGTCAGGCGGCCGTAAATTGCCACCAGCTCCGGTTGCCACTCTTCGTTCTTGACGGCATCGAGCACGGATTCGATCAGTTTCTGTGCCTCGGCCTCGGCGCCTAATGCGACCAGCGCCCTTGCGGCGGCGAGGACGACACGGCGACCACGTTCATCTTCCGGCACCGTTCGCAGATAGGCCGTCAGCTTGCCCTGATCGGCCACCCGTTTGGCGATGTTGCCGAGATGGGCCTGGGTGCGGATTTCGCGGACAACCTCCAGCGGCAGCGCATCGCGCTTGACCAGCTGGCGAGCCAGCTTGAGCACACCGTCCCAGTCGCCGACGCCCTGACGGGCACGCAACTCGAGGCGTAGGGCTGCGATGTGGCGGCCCTGCTTGCCCTGAAGTTTTTCGAGGGCAGCCAGCGCTTCGTCGAAACGACGCGCCTCGTTGGCCATTTCGGCATCGAGCATGAGCGTTGCTGCCTCGGTCCGCGGATCGTCGGTCTTGGCATGTTCGAGCCAGTATTGCTGCTTTTCCGGTTCGCGCATGCGCTGGGCGGCGCGGGCTGCGATGAGTGCCGAGAGGCCGGGTGCCGTGCCGGCGCCGTGAGCTTCGGTCGCTTTCTTGAGCGCCTGGCCAAAACGGCCTTCGAAAAGCAGACGAACGGCGTCCTGAAAGACCAGTCCTGCGCTTTCACGCTGGCGCCGGGCGCGGTATTCGCGCACCCGTTTCGGCAGGCCGAGGGTGACTGCCAGGGCACGCGTGGCGGCATAGAGCACGAAGAACAGGGCGAGCAAGGCGACGATGAAAAGATTGAGCGAAACCTCGGCTCGCCATGGCGGAAAAACCACCAGCACGTAGCCGTCGTTATAGCGGGCGCCGAGCGCTACGGCGACGGCCAGCCCGCACAGGGCGAGAATCCAGAACAGCCCTCTCACCGTTTTTCCTTGCCCGGACGCAGGCTGCGCAAGGCTGCCTGGCTATCGTTGAGGGTCGGCAGCTCGACATTGATCTCGGTCGCCGTCATCTGACGTAGCGTGGCCTGGGCCGTCTGCACAGCCTTGTCGTTCGCCTCGAAATGACGGGTCAGCATGTCCTGGGCGACTTTGAGCTCGTTGCGAAAAGTCCATTGATCGCGCGCAAACAGGGCGAGCCGGGCGTTGAGCAGACGCAGCTTGAGGTTTTCGCGGAGCAGGTAACCCTGACCGGGCGCCAGCAGCGCCACATCCTCGCGATCGAAGCGCTGGATGCGAACGAGCCCCTTCATTTCCTGCCAAATGGCACCGCCGGTGCGCTGCCACCAGGTTTGCGACGCAGCAGCGATTTCATTTTCGACCGTTTTTTCCGGTCGACCGTGGGAAACGAGCGGCAACTTGTCGACACCGACCAGCACCTGTTCGAGACGCAGGCTGATGCCCGGCATATCGACAAAGGGCAGGGCGTTGAGGCGGGCCAGATCCTTGGCCAGCGCCTTGCGCAAGGGAAGATGGGCCGGACGATCGAGGCGGGCCAGTTGGGCATCGGCGGTCTGCAGGGCGAGCACGGCAACGGGCAGGTTACCGGCCAGTTGCAGTTGCTGCCCGGCCAGTACGATGGCCTGTTCGACCTCGAGCAGGGCGACCTCTTCACGGCTACGCGCGATGTCCTGATAAAGCGCCTGCAGGGTCGTCGACTGGGCCTGGAATTCGGCAATCTTGCCATCGACGGCGCCGAGGCGGGCCTGCATGGCATCGATCTGTTCGCGCGACTGTTTCTGAGCGCCGCGATCTTCCTTGTTGCCGGTGTCGAATTCAGCCAGTTTCTGACTGACTTCCTGTTGGACATCGACCAGCCGCTGGCGGGTTTCAAACCACTGCCAGCCGGCCAGCGCCAGCGCGGCAATCGCCACAAACAGCCACGGGCTCGTCCGTTTGGCGGGCGGCGCCGGAAGGTAAGTCATTGTCGACGGGGAGGGATTTTCGTTTTCGGGCATCATGCCGGCCAATTATAAGCAACTAAGCCGGCGAGAATGCCGGCGTCGGCTGCTTCGGTGAGGAGAATGTTGCTTAAACCCAAAGCCCGGGCGTTTTCGGCGATGCGGGCGTGGGGGACGAAGAGCGGTGTTTTTTGCAGGAAAGCGCGGCCTTCAGCATCAAGCCGATCAGCCAGATAGCGAAGCCCTTCGCTGCTCGATACGGTCAGCGCATCAAGGCGGCCAGCCCGCCATGCCGCGATCAGTGGCGCCACACCATTGGACGGCCCGGAGCGGCGATAGCAGGTGATGCAATCGACCGTCGCCCCGCGTTCGCGCAGCGTATCGGCCAGCAGTTCGCGCCCGCCATCACCGCGGAAAATGGCGATGCGCTTGCCGGCAACACACTCGGCAGCCAGTTGCGGCAGCGCAAGCAGGGCTTCGGAATCGAAGCGTTCGGTCGGCGCAATGCAGCCGTGGATGCCGCGCTCGGCCAGCAATTTCACGGTGCCCTGGCCAACTGCGGCGGGAAGCAGGGATTCTGGCCAGGCGCGCTGCGCGAGCAAGACCGGCAGCGCATGATCGGCGGCGTTCGGGCTGATGAACACGGCCAGCGCGTAGTCGCCCAGCCGGGCAGCCGCTTCGGCCAGCGGCAGCGGATCGATGGCCGGCGAAATTTCAAGCAGCGGAAAAATCAGTGGCACGCCGCCAGCGGCCACAATCGCCTCGGCCAGCGGCGCTGCCTGCGCCAGCGGCCGGGTGACGACGATGGTTCGGCCGGCAAGCGGGCCGCGCTGCCTCATGCCAACTTAAGCGTGACAGGCCAGCTTGGCAAGGATGGCATCCGCGCCCTGGGCGCGCAGCGTTTCGGCAAGCTGTCGACCGAGCGCTTCGTCGTCAGCCGGGTTGCCACGCAGTTCGGCGCTGACCACTTCCTTGCCGTCGGCCGTCGCGACAAAGCCGCGCAACCAGAGCTGGCCGTTTTCGATGATCGCGTAACCGCCCAGCGGCACCTGACAGGAACCACCGAGGGCGCGCGAGAAGGCGCGTTCGGCCTTGACGCAGTGGGCCGTTTCCGGATCGTTGAGCGGGGCGACAACGTCGGCCATGTCGGCCGCACCATCGATCAGTTCGATACCCAGCGCGCCCTGACCGGGCGCCGGCAGCGACTGTTCGGCGGTCAATACGGATTTGATGCGATTTTCCAGACCGAGGCGGATCAGGCCGGCGGCGGCCAGGATGATCGCGTCGTATTCGCCAGCATCGAGCTTCTTGAGGCGGGTATCGAGGTTGCCGCGCAGGCTCTTGATGACGAGTTGCGGATACTTGGCGCGCAGGATGGATTCGCGGCGCAGGCTGGAGGTACCGACAATGGCCCCGGCCGGCAGATCGTCCAGTGCCGCGTAGTTGTTGGAAACGAAGGCATCGCGCGGATTTTCGCGGGCCGAGATGGCGGCCAGCACAAAGCCTTCCGGCATGACCATCGGCACGTCCTTCATCGAATGGACGGCGAGATGTGCCTTGCCTTCCTGCATGGCAACTTCGAGCTCCTTGATGAACAGGCCCTTGCCGCCGATTTCGGCGAGCGGCCGGTCGAGGATCTGATCACCCTTGGTGGTCATGCCGAGAATGACAACTTCGGCCCCGGGATTTAAACTCGATAAGCGTTCTCTGACATGCACCGCCTGCCACATGGCCAGACGGGATTCGCGGGAGGCAATGACAATCTTTGAAGGACGGGACATGATCAGGCGTTGGACAGGGCTTTTGGGAGGGCTGATTCTAGCATGGCTGGCCGCACCCTCCTTGGGCGCGACCGACCTTCCCGCCGCCGTCGACCTGCGCGCCGAAGCCGCGCAGGCGGCCAGGTCCGGCGGACCATTGATCGTCATCTACAGCCGCCAGGACTGCAAATACTGCGAGGCAGTCAAACGCGACTACCTGAAACCGCTCGGCGCCAACCCGCGCTTCCGTGATCTGGTGGTCATCCGGCAGATCAACCAGGATGGTGAGACGCAGGCGCTCACCGACTTCAAGGGCGGCGCCTCGACGCACGCCCGCATCGCTACCGCCGAGAAGGTCAAGCTGGTGCCGGTCGTTGCCTTCTATGGCCCGGATGGCCGCCAGTTGGCCACCCCGATCGTCGGCGCCCGGCTGCCCGACTTTTACCAGAGCTATCTCGAAGACGCGGTCGAGCAATCGACCCGCGCCCTGAAAAAACCATGAACGAACCGATCAAGCCCCCGGAACAGCGTCCGGAACACCCGGATTTCTGGTGCAAGCGTTTCGGCGAAGGCATCACGCCGTGGGATGCCGGCAAGGTGCCGGATGCCTTTGCCGCCTTCATCTCCCGCCAGCCAGCACCGCTCAACACGCTGATCCCCGGCTGCGGCAGTGCCTGGGAAGCGGCCCATCTGGCTGGAATCGGCTGGCCGGTGACGGCGCTGGACTTCTCGCCGGTCGCCATCGAGACCGCGCGAAACATTCTCGGCAACGCTCCGGTCGAACTGGTTTGCGCCGATTTCTTCACCTTCACGCCGGCCCGCCCCATCAAGTTGATTTACGAGCGCGCTTTCCTCTGCGCCCTGCCGCGCAAGCTGTGGGCCGACTGGGGCCGACGCGTCGCCGAACTGCTGCCCTCGGGTAGCCGCCTGGCCGGCTTCTTCTTCCTCTGCGATCAGCCGAAGGGCCCGCCTTTCGGCATCCAGCCAGAGCAGCTCGATGAACTTTTGCTGGCCAATTTCGAGCGCATCGAAGACACCCCGGTCGCTGACTCGATCCCGGTCTTTGCCGGCCGCGAACGCTGGCAGGTCTGGCAACGGCGTTAGGATTTGGTGATACACGCTGGCACAAACTTACAATTTGTTTCAAGCCACAATGTCATCTATGCCTCGATACCGTGCGTTATTGAGACACTACCCATCAAGGAATTGCACATGAAACGTTTTCTTATTGCGGCGACGATCGCCGCTGCGGCGTTCAGCGCCCCCGCTTCCGCCCAGGTCTCGATCAACATCGGCCAGCCGGGCTTCTACGGCCGCCTCGACATCGGTGGTTTTCCGCCACCGCCCCTGCTGTTCCCCGAACCGCTCATGATTCAGCGCGTGCCGGTCGGCCGCCCGCCGCTCTATCTGCGCGTCCCGTCCGGCCACGCCCGTGACTGGCGCCGGCACTGCCATCGCTACCACGCTTGTGGCGAACGGGTTTATTTCGTTCAAGACAACTGGTACCAGCAGGAATACGCACCGGTTTACCGGGAGCGGCATGGCCATCGCCACGACTATCGAGTCGAGCAGCGTCACGACCGGCACGAGTACCGCACCGAGTATCGCCGTGACGAGCGCCGGGATTACCGCAACGACTACCGCGACGAGCAGCGTGGGCGGGATCGCAGCGATGACCGCGGCCGCGGTCGGGGTGGCGATCATGATCACGGCCACGGTCGCGATCACTAACCCGAGTTGAATCCCCACAGCTTGCCTGGCAGGCTGTGGGTGCTGGTTTGACGTATCATCGGTAGCCTCCCCAGCTGCCTGTCAAACCATGAAAACCGATACGCCCCAGACCGTCTACCTCAAGAACTACACCGCCCCCGCCTACCTGATCGACACCGTCGATCTCGATTTCAATATCGAAGCCGGCGGCACCACGGTCAGCGCCACGCTGGCCATACGCCGCAACCCGGCCGTCCCGGCCCAGCCGCTGGTGCTCGACGGTGACGAGCTGCAAACCCTCAGTGTCACGGTCAACCGGAAAAACTGGCCAAAATCCGAAACGCCCAGCTCGCTGACCTTAAGCGATCTGCCCGACGCTTTCACGCTGGAAACCGTCGTTCGCATCGACCCCGACAAAAACACCCGGCTGTCCGGCCTCTACCGTTCGGCTGACGGCTATTTCACCCAGTGTGAAGCGCAGGGCTTTCGCCGCATCACGTGGTTCCTCGACCGTCCGGACGTCATGTCCACCTACGCCGTGACCCTGCACGCCGACAAGGCGACCTTCCCGGTCCTGCTCGCCAACGGCAACCCGGTCGCCGCCGGCGACGAGCCCGGCGGCCGCCACTGGGCCAAATGGACCGACCCGTTCAAGAAACCGGCCTACCTGTTCGCCGTCGTCGCCGGCAAGCTCGACGTGCTGCGCGACACCTTCCGAACCGCCTCCGGCCGCAGCGTGCAACTGGCCATCTACGTCGAACCGGGCAAGCTCGACCAGTGCCCGCACGCCATGGCCGCCCTGCAAAAGTCGATGAAATGGGACGAGGAACGCTTCGGCCTCGAATGCGACCTCGACCATTACATGATCGTCGCCGTCGGCGACTTTAATATGGGCGCCATGGAGAACAAGGGCCTCAACATCTTTAATACCAAGTACGTGCTGGCGCGCAGCGATGTCGCCACCGACGTCGATTTCGAGAATATCGACCGCGTCGTCGCCCACGAATATTTCCACAACTGGACCGGCAACCGCGTCACCTGCCGCGACTGGTTCCAGCTCTCGCTGAAGGAAGGTTTGACGGTTTTCCGCGATCAGGAATTCGGCGCCGACCTGCACAACCGGCAGACCGCCCGCATCCGCGAAGTGCGCGGCCTGCGCGCCGCCCAGTTCCCCGAAGATGCCGGCCCGATGGCGCATCCGATCCGTCCGTCCAGCTTCGTCGAGATCAACAATTTCTACACGTCGACGGTCTACGAAAAGGGCGCCGAAGTCATCCGCATGATCCAGACCCTGATCGGTCGCGACGGTTTCCGCGCCGGCATGGACGAATACTTCCGCCGCCACGACGGCCAGGCCGTGACCTGTGAAGATTTCGTTGCCGCCATGGCCGCCGCCAGCGGTTTTGACTTCACGCAATTCATGCGCTGGTACAACCAGCCCGGCACGCCGCATGTCACCGTCGACGGCTTTTTCGATGCTGAATCGAAAACCTATACGCTGACCTGCACGCAGTCCAACCCGCGCGCCAGCGATAACGCACCAACCCTGATCCCGATCCGCGTCGCCCTGTTCGCCGATAACGGCGACCTCCTGCCCAACACCGAGCGCACGCTACAACTCACCGCCACGACGCAATCCTTCGTCTTCAACGACATCGCTACCGAACCCGTGCCCTCGCTGCTACGCGACTTCTCGGCCCCGGTCGTCCTCGATTTCGACTACACGCCGGAACAACTGACCCTGCTGCTGGCTCATGAAAGCGACCCCTTCAATGCCTGGGAAGCTGGCCAGCGCCTGGCCTCGACCCTGATCCTCGACGCCACCGCCGCCATCGCGGCTGGCCAGGCACCCGTGTGGCCGGACAGCCTCATCAACGCCGCCCGCCGCCTGCTGCAAACGCAAGCCACACGTGGCGCCGCCTTCGTCGCCGAAGCGCTCACCCTGCCCGGCGAATCAACGCTGGCCGAAGCCATGGCCGTCGTTGATCCCGACGCCCTGCACGCCGCCCGCAACGCCTTGCGCCGCCATCTGGCCGAGCAACTCGAAGGCGAGTTCAGCGGTATCTACGCCGCCCTCGCGCCCAATGCACCCTACGCACCGACCAGCGAACAAGCCGGCCGGCGCGCCCTGCGCAATCTGTGCCTCGGCTACCTGGCCGAGCTCGACACGACGGAAACCCGCCGTCTGGCCATGCAGCACTTCCGCCAGGCCGACAACATGACCGACCAGTTCGCCGCCCTGGCGGTACTGGCCAACAGCATCGACGACTGTGCCGAACGCGAAGAGGCGCTCAACGCTTTCTACGAACGCTGGCAGCACGAAGCGCTGGTCGTCGACAAATGGCTGCAAGTGCAATCGACCAGCCGCCGTCCGGACACCCTGCGCACCGTTACCGCCCTGACCGCCCACCCGGCCTTCGACATCGGCAATCCGAACAAGATCTACGCCCTGATCCGCGCCTTCGGCGCCAATCTGGCCCGCTTCAATGCCGCCGACGGCAGTGGCTACGCCTTCATCGCTGACCAGGTCATCGCGCTGCACGACCGCAACCCGCAGGTTGCTTCGCGACTGGCCCGTTGCTTTGACCGCTGGAAAAAGTTTGATGCCACCCGCCAGGCCCATGCCCGTAAGGCGCTTGAGCGCGTGCGTGACCACGCCGGCCTGTCACGGGATGTGCTCGAAGTGGTGACACGCGCCCTCGGCTGACCCGAGATTGCCGAACGAACTTGTTCAACCCGATTGAAATATTCGAGAACAAATGCATTAGGCATTCTAAAATACCGGGCAGGACAGCAGCCGGAGTTTGCGGGCAGCCAATCGCCCGCAAAACAACAATACCTGGCGCAACGTATTGCATTGATCTACTCAGGGGGTAGTCGTGGGCATACTCGATCAAATCCGCTCGCTATTCAGGCGAGAGCCGCCAACCCATGTGCCGGTGCCCGCGCCAGCCCCGGCACCGGCGCCGGTTAGCGCCAGCAAGGCGCCGCCACCCGAACGTCGCGGCAAGGAACGAATCAATGCGCGCGAAGGAACGCGCGTATTGATCATCGACGACTCGAAGACCATCGTCACAGTGCTGAAAAAATTCCTGCGCTCGGCCGGCTATGAAACGCTCGAGGCCCTCGATGCGGAAAGCGGCCTGGCGCAGATGCAGGCGCAGCCACCCGAGCTGATCTTTCTCGACATCGTGTTGCCCGGCATCAACGGTTTCGCCGCGCTGCGCGCCATCCGCCGCGACCCGGCAACGCGTGACATTCCAGTCATCATGATGAGCGGCAACGAGCAGGCGATGGAACAGTTTTTCGGCACCCGGATCGGGGCCGACGATTTCATGAAAAAGCCCTTCTCGCGCTACGAAGTGTTTTTCCGGATCGAGCGCCTGCTCGATCACGACCTCATTCCCCGACGCGCCAAACCGCGCATTGCCGAGCCGGCCGCTCAGGTAGCAGCGCTGACCTGAGGCCGCACGTCTGGCGCCGGGCGGTCAGCTTCGTAACCACGGCCCCAAGAAGTGGCGTAGCGCCTGCTCGTTCCAGCCGTTGATGACTTCGTCGCCGACGACAATCAACGGCACGCCGTTGCCCCCCAGTTTCTTGTGTTGCTGGAGTGCCGTCGAGCTTTGTTCGATGTCCTGCTCGGTGTAGCGAATGCCGTTGGCGGCAAAAAACTCGCGCGTCATCTTGCAGTAGCCACACCAGCTGGTGGCGTAGAGCACGACCACGGGCTGCTCGCCGGATGCAACGACCGGCGTGGCGGCGCCAACCCCTTGCTGCAGCAGCGGCCGGCCGAACCAGAATGCCGCGCCAAAAACCGCCAGGATGAGCAACCACTTGCCCATTCCTCCGCTGCTTCGTGAGACCGTTGCCGGCCCGTACTGACGCAGACTATCCGGCGGCGGCGGGAGGCCAGCCTTGGCGTAGGCTTTTTCGCAGGATGGGCATTGCCATTCCGGCGCATTGTCCGTCGACTGGCGGGCATAGTTGCAGTGAGGGCAGATTCGACGCATCGGCTATGTCGATAAAAGCTCAGGAATTCTTGACCAGTGCTTTGGCCGGCACCCACTGCCGGCGACTGACCGGCAACTTTTCCGGCACACCACGGAGCAGCGCCCAGCCATAAGCCTCGGCGTCATCGCCGGCCGTTTTCTCGAAACCGGCCAGGGCAGACTTGGCGACCAGCACAGCGCGATGCAGGCGCAGAAAGCGCTCGGCAAATTCAGCTTCGAGGTGGGCCAGCGTGTCGTCGAGCAGATATTCGCGCTCCATGGTCCGGGCGGTGACGTATTTGAGGTCGGCCTTGAAGTACAGCACTTCGCTGATCGGTACCAGCAGCAAGCGGCCGCGTTCGTGACAGGACAGGTGGGTCCGGCCGCTGCCGCGCATTTCGTGGCCGATGCCGGCGAGCAACACTGAATCCGGCGGCGGCCCCGGCACTTTTTGCAGGGCGGCGAGCAGGCGCTGGGTACGTACGGGCTTCAGCAGGTAGTCGACGGCATTGAGGTCGAAGGCCTGCACCGCGTAGTTGTCGTAGGCTGTGGTGAAAATGACGGCGGGCGGTTTTTCCAGGCGGCCGAGATGGGTGGCCAGTTCGATGCCATCCATGCCTGGCATGCGGATGTCGGCGAGTACGACGTCGACCGGCGTTTTGCGCAGCATTTCGAGCGCCGTCAAACCATTTCCTGCATCGCCAACCACTTCGTTAGGCAACTGTCCGGCGATGTCGGAGAGCAGCGCCCGCAGGCGGTCACGCGCCAGCGGCTCGTCATCGACGATCAGGACCTTCAGTGGGCTTTCCGTTGACATGGCAGGAAGATGCGAACCTCGTAGGAATGGTCGGCCGTCTCGATTTCCAGACGGGCCTCAAGATCGTAATACAAGGCCAGTCGTTCACGGATGTTGGCTAGCGCAATCTGGTTGCCAGCGGCATGTTGGGCCTGACCGACGGTCGGATTGGCGACCGAGATGCGCAGTTCCTGCGCGCGCTGGTCGATGGCAATGTGCACCGTGCCACCTTCCGGCGCCGGCTCGATGCCGTGATAGACGGCATTTTCGAGCAAGGGCTGCAGCATGAGCGGCGGAATCGGCATATCCAGCGAAATTGCTCCGATTTTCCAGTCGACCGTGAGCCGGTCGCCGAGCCTCAGTGTTTCAAGCTCGAGATACTGTTTGCCCAGGGCGATTTCGTCGGCCAGGCTGACCAGCTCGCCCGGATCGCGCATAGCAGCACGAAAGAGGTCAGATAACGCCTCGAGCGCCTCTTCGGCCTGTTGCGGCCGGGCACGGATCAGCGATAGTACGGCATTCAGCGAATTGAACAGGAAATGCGGGCGAATGCGCGCATTCAGCGCCGCCAGCCGCGCCTCGCTGAGCACCGGAGTAATGGCGCGGGCCCGCAGATCGAAATAAACGAGCAGCAAGGCGGTGGCGGCCATCGCCAACACAACGGCGCGCCATATGCTGCCGTTATCGGCCAGCCCCAGCGAGGCCGCATAGAAGAACAGGGCCGCTGTCATGGCGCCAGCCAAGCCGAGCACGCAAGCCTGCCCGAAACGTAGCGGCAGGCGCCACAGAATATCGCGCAACAAGGACAGCAGGCCGAGACCGATCAACAGCAGCGGCTGGACGACCGCCGCCAGTTCAAGGTATTGCGATGCCCAGCCGGCCAGATCCGGCGCCTGAAGCAGCGCCGCCAAGGCAGCCAGCACGTTGATGCCGAGCAGGACACGCAGCATGACGCCGAAATTGCGCCAGTCAGGCAAGGGGTGAGTCGCAGGAAAGTGCCGTATACTTGTCATCTTTGATGCGGATTGTTGTTCAATTCGTCGCTTAACTGCCCATTCTAGACCAGAGTCATGACTTCCAACGCCACGCAATACACCTGGGCCGGACGCTTCTCCGAGCCGGTTTCCGATCTCGTCAAACGCTACACCGCCTCGGTCGATTTCGACCAGCGCATGTGGCGCCAGGACATCCGCGGCTCGCTGGCCCACGCCCGCATGCTGGCCAAGCAGGGCATCATCGCTGCCACCGATCTGGCCGACATCGAACGCGGCATGGCCGTTGTCACCGAAGAAATCGAATCGGGCCAGTTCGCATGGTCGCTTGACCTCGAAGACGTGCACCTCAACATCGAAAAGCGCCTGACCGCGCTGGTTGGCGATGCCGGCAAGCGCCTGCACACCGGCCGCTCGCGCAACGACCAGGTGGCGACCGATATCCGCCTCTACCTGCGCGATTCGATCGACGACATCCTCGTCCTGATCAAGGCTTTCCGCTCGGCGCTGGTTGATCTGGCCGAGAAGGAAGCGGCCACGCCGATGCCCGGCTTCACGCACCTGCAGGTCGCCCAGCCGGTCACTTTCGGCCACCACGTTCTGGCCTATTTCGAAATGTTCGGCCGCGATGCCGAGCGCTTCGTCGATTGCCGCAAACGGGTCAGCCGCCTGCCGCTCGGCGCCGCCGCGCTGGCCGGCACGACCTACCCGATCGACCGCGCTTTCGTCGCCGAGCAACTGGGCTTCGAGGGCGTCTGCGAAAACTCGCTCGATGCCGTGTCGGACCGCGACTTCGCCATCGAATTCACCTCGGCTTGCGCCCTGCTCATGATGCACATCAGCCGCCTGTCGGAAGAACTGGTCATGTGGATGAGCCCGCGCGTCGGTTTCATCCAGATCGCCGACCGCTTCTGCACCGGCTCGTCGATCATGCCGCAGAAGAAGAACCCGGACGTGCCGGAACTGGCGCGCGGCAAGACTGGCCGGGTGTACGGCCAGTTGATGAGCCTGCTGACGCTCATGAAATCGCAGCCGCTGGCCTACAACAAGGACAATCAGGAAGATAAAGAGCCGCTGTTCGACGCCGTCGACACGGTGACCGACACGCTGCGCATCTTCGCCGACATGGCTGGTGGCATTACCGTGCGCGCCGACAACATGAAGGCCGCGCTGACCCAGGGCTTTGCCACCGCGACCGACCTCGCCGACTATCTGGTCAAGAAAGGTCTGCCTTTCCGCGATGCCCACGAAGCCGTCGGACATGCCGTCAAGGCCGCCGAGCAGAAGGGCGTCGACCTGCCGCAACTGACGCTCGACGAATTGAGAGCGTTCTGCCCGCAAGTGGAAAATGACGTGTTTTCCGTGTTGACCGTGGAAGGCTCGCTGGCCAGCCGCAATCACATCGGCGGCACCGCGCCGGAACAGGTCAAGGCCGCCATCGCCCGCGCCCGCCAGCGTTTGGGCTGATTTGCCAAGTCGTAGCCAGGAGGACCGCCGGTCAGCGCCGGCGGTCTTTTTTTTGCGCCGAACGAATTAGAGGTTTAACATATAAGCAAACGTCGATATTGAATTGTCCGACGTTGCCCAAAACCAAACCCAAGGCAGATCAGCATGTACTCAACCGTCGTCGACAACACCCCGCTCATCAAGGTCACCAGCGCCAAGCATGAAGCCAGTTATTCCGTGAATGGCTCGCTCATGAACCCGCTGGAAGCCTTCTACGCCTCGCTGGCCGCCTGCGCTGCGGTCTTTGCCAAAAAAGCCTGCAAGGAACTCGGCGTTCCGGCCGCCGGCATCGAAATCGGCTGCAAGCCATTCGCCGGCCCCGGTGGACCGCTGACGCTGGCCAAATTCAAGACCGAGGTGCGTTTTCCCGAGCAGTTCACGGCTGAACAAAAGGCAAAAATCCTCGACAGCATCTCCTATTGTGCGGTCAAGGATATCGTCGCCAACGGCCCAGCCATCGAATTCCAGGTCGCCGAGGCCTGAAGCCGGCCATTGCCACGGTCAACCGGAAAATTGGGCCAAAATTAAAAAGCCGGGGACGTGCCCCGGCTTTTCAATTTCTGCTTGCGAAAAATCAGGCTGCGATGCCTTCCAGCATCTGCTGCAGTTCGCCGGTCTGATACATCTCTTTCATGATGTCGCAGCCGCCGACGAATTCGCCCTTGATGTAGAGCTGCGGAATGGTCGGCCAGTTGGCGTATTCCTTGACGCCATTGCGGATTTCTTCGTCGGCCAGCACATTGACCGTGACGAAATCGTCGACGCCGCAGACCTTGAGGATCTGCACGGCGGTTGCCGAAAAGCCGCACTGCGGGAAACGGGCATCGCCCTTCATGTAAAGAACAACCGGATTGCCGGTCACGGTGGCGTGAATGCGTTGCTGAACGTCGGACATGAAATTCTCCTGATTTAAAGATGGGCGCCTGAAACGCGGTCGATGCCGGCCAGGTCGGGGAAAGTGGATGCCGCTTTGAACCCGGCGGCGGTCAATAAGTTCCGGCTCGCTTCACCCTGATCGTAGCCGTGCTCGAACAGCAGCCAGCCGCCAGGGTTGAGGTGGGCCGCGGCATCGGCAACGATGCGGCGAATGCAGGCCAGGCCATCGCCTCCGGCGTCCTGGTCGGTCAGAGCCATTTGCGGCTCGAAGGGCAGGCCGTCACGGGTAAGATGCGGATCGCCATGAGCGACGTAGGGCGGGTTGGAAACGATCATGTCGAAGCGTGCGCCAGTCAGTGGCGCCATCCAGTCGCCCTCGTAAAATTTGACCAACGCACCCAACCGGCCGGCATTGTTGCGCGCCACGGCAAGCGCCTCGGGCGACAGATCGACTGCAGCAAGCCTTGCCTGCGGACATTCGAGCGCCAGGGATATGGCGACGATGCCCGAGCCCGTGCCGAGATCGACGACAGCGGGGGCAGCCAGTCCGTGCAGCTTTTCGAGCGCCAATTCGATCAGCAACTCGGTTTCCGGACGCGGAATCAGAACGGCCGGCGACACCTGAAATACCCGCCCGCGAAACTCGGCCTCGCCGGTCAGATAAGCCAGCGGCTCACCCGTCGCCCGCCGCGCCAGCAACGCCTCAAACACCTGCTGCGCCGGTAGCACCAGCGGGCTTTCCGGCGACATCAGGAGGTCGGTGTAGCGGCAGCCGGAAACGTATTCGAGCAGTAGGCGCGCATCGAGCCGCGCCGACTCGATTCCCGCCTCGGCGAGCAATTTCTGCCCCCTGCGCCAATTTTCACCTAATGACTGCACCGCGATTCTTTCTGGTTGATTGAAAAAGGCCGCTTGAGCGGCCCTTTTCATTATACCGACCGGACCAGCCTGCCGCGGATACACCCGGCAGGCTTCTAGGCCTGGAATCAGAAGAAAACGTTCAGCGCCATATTAAGCGACCGCCCACGGCCCGGGACAACCATGCCCCACGGAATGGTACCGATCGACATCGAGTTGCCCTGACCAACGTAAGCCCCCCCGAGCGGCAGCAGGTAGAATTTGTCTAGCGCATTTTCCAGCGCGATGTCCACGCGCGCATGCTTCCACGCATAACTAGTGCGAAGGTTGAGCAGTGTGTAATCCGGGGTTGCCACCTCGTTTCTCACACGCGAGACGCGGTTCTTTTCGTCCACAGCAACGGCTTCGAGCGTATTGGTCCAGCCGGCCAGGCGATGAACCAGCGCCAACTTCAGGTTGAGCGGCATGATATGGTAGAGGTCGTCTCCGGTGGAGCGATTCTCGCCACGCACGTAACTGAGCATGCCGCTGAGCACAAAGTTGCCTATGTAATCGATGCGTCCCAGCTCTGCCTTGCCTGAGATATCGAAGCCGTATAACCGTGCCGATTGATTGACATACTGAAGCTTCAGATATTCGTTTGTCGACGTCACATTCGAGGCGGGACATTGGATATTCATGCTCGGCGAGCAACGTCGCGCATCAATGAAATCAGTCACGTAAGTCAGGTAGGCCGTGAGCTTGAAATTCCATTGCTCCTTGGCTGCATCATGCCAATCGGCGCTGGCACTCAGGGTATGGGCAATTTCAGGCTTCAGATCCGGATTACCAATGTAACCGTTGCCGTCACCGACAAAGTTGTTCATCAGCGCCGCCATCGAGTTGTAGGACCACGGATAGCGTTCATAGAGATTAGGCGAACGCGTCTTGCGCGCCAGGCCGGCCTCGTAGGTTTGCGTCGCCCCCGGTGCATAGCGCGCCAGGGCCGTCCAGTCGAGGTGGCTATCCTTGCGATAACGGTCGCGGGCATTGAAGGCGAGGTCATCGTTATAGGAGCCGTTATAGCCATCGGCCAGACCGGTGTCGGACTTGACGGTACCGCCGCGAACACCCAGCAAGGTCATCCACGCCTGGGACCAGCGTGAGTCCCATTCGGCAAAGAGATAAGCCCGATCACGTTTTCCATCCCGGATATTCCAGAACGCATTCGGCCCCATCCCGCCATTGTCGATGGCCGGCCACCAATCATCCAGACGGTAATTCTGGAAGTCGTAACCAACGCGCAGGATATCCGCATCGGAAAGGTCGATACTGGCCTTGAGCAGCCCACCTTCAGTCGTCGCCACGGTATCCATTGGCATCATCATGGCCATGTATCGCTCCGGCAACATGTCCATGTGATGCTGGAGCTTCTGGTGAAAGTAGCGCGATTCGATTTCGCCCCATTCGAATTGGCCGGTGTAATGGAAATTCGCCAGCCGGTTCACGTTAGACGGCTTGTCTTTTTGCAGAACATACGTAAACCCAGTTGGGTCGCTCGGATCCTGGACGCTCGAAATCATGTCCATGCGCTGGTTCGGGAAGCCTTCGTAATTGAGTTTCTGCTCACTGACGCTGAACTTGAGCACGTGGTTCTGGAAGGGACGCAATGCCAGGCTGAGTTCGCGATTCAGCGAGCCCCGGTATTCGCTGGCACCGACTTCGCGTTCGCCAACTTTCCGGCCAAGGCTCTTGTTTTTCCAAGCACTGGGCGATTTGACCTTGAAATCCCCTGCAGCCCAGTAGTTGTCCGAGTCCGATTCAGACTCGGCATAGGAAAGGTTGAAGTACTCGCCTGCCCCCATCACACGAAGATTCTTGCCGCGTGCATTGCCATTGCTGCGCTGAAACATGCCCAGTTCGCCTTCAACGAGAAAGCCTTCGTCCGGTTTGGCGAACTTAGGAGGAAGGGAGTTAACCTGGATCGTACCCCCGATGCTGTCACCACCGACGCTGACCGGGGTGATGCCGGCGAATACCTCGACACTGCCCACCTTCGATGGATCGACAAAGGACAGCGCGGGGTTCATGTGGTTCGGGCAGGCCGTCATCAGGTCCATGCCGTCCACCATCGTGCGCAGACGGTCGTCGGCGATACCGTGAATCACCGGCAAGCTGGAGATACCGCCGGCCCCGTAAGAGCTAACGCCGGGGATTCCTTCGAGCAGGCTGGCAGTGTCGCTGGTATTGGCGCGTTGAGCCCGGATGGCTTGCTGGTCGAGCCGGATTGAACCTGCCTGATCGCGCTCGCTGGTAACAACAATCGGACTCAGGGTCTGAGGATTATCCTCCTTGGCAGCTGATTCGGCCGTCTGACACACTGCGACGCAGGGAAAGGCCAGCAGCAAGGTGGCCAAAATTCGTGGAGATGGTTTGGGCATGGTTTTCGTCAAATGCAAAAAGGCGGCGGGGCTTTCGCCTCCGCCGCCTACCTAGGCAGGATTGCGTTCCGCGTCGGCAGTTCTCAGGGGATTGTCTTGCGCCGACGGGCAACGAAGCCCATCAGGCCCAGGCCGGCCAGGAACATGGCATAGGACTCGGGTTCTGGCACTGCCGCCGTAATGGACTGGGACACCGGGTAACCACTCATCGTACCCACCGCGCCATACCCTGCGACGCTGGTGCCGGTCATGCAGACGGCGCCCATCATGCCGCCACCACCGAACCCACCCGGCCCACTCAGCGGTGCGCAGTCGGCGTAGGCCACTTTGTCGAGTTGAGCCTGCGTCAATGCCGTCAGCGGGTCATTCGGCACAAAGATCAGCGCATAGGCATTTCCGGGGTTTTTGGCAACTTTCGGGAAACCATTGTAAACGCCTCCAACATCCACGCCAGTCTGAGGTGACCAGTTGTCGGCCGGGCTGCCACACATTGCGGAGTCGCAAAACGTTGCGGTCGTGGTGTTCTTGAACGTTGCGGCGAAAGTGCCTTTGAGCGAGGCATCGTACCAACTGACCAACTGATTGTTGAGTGTCAGCCAAGCCATGTTGTCGTTCGGATAGGCTATCGTGTCACCCGACATGGACTCGCTAAGAATGCCCTTCAGATTCGTCACGACATGGGTGGTCGAATCGTAGTCGAACGAGCCGATGAAAATTGAGTCACGCGGCTGCGTGTCCGGCTCATACCATGTCGTCTGGACGTTGTAGGAGCTGGTGGCCGCCTGAGCCAGAGGAGCAGCAGCCAACAGCGACAGCATTGCCGTGGCGAGTATGGTTTTCTTCATTACAGTTTCCCTTCCAAGAGAATTGACGAATCAGCCGAAAAGCTTGAAGCGCTTCGATCCGCGCCGGCGGGAAATAAACCCCATCAGGCCCAGGCCAGCCATGAACATGGCATAGGTGTCGGGCTCGGGTACCGCGGCAATGGTTTGCGAAAGAGGAAAGCCGCCCATCGTGCCGAGGGTGCCATAGCCAGCGATGCTGGTGCCGGTCATGCAGGTCGCCCCCATCATCCCGCCCGTCGCGCAGTCGGCGTAGGCAAGCTTGTCGACCTGCGCCTGGGTGAGCTGAGCGAGCGGATTGTCCGGGACAAAGATCAACGCATAGGCGTTGCCGGGGTTGGCTGCCGCGTTCGGAAAACCGGCATAAACCACCTCTCCGCCGGGCAACCATGTGTCGCCTCCGAATGACTTCGTAAAGGTGGTGGTGGTCGAATTCTTGAACGTGGCAGCAAAAGTCCCGCCAAGCGTGCCGTCGTACCAGGAAACGAGTTGGTTACCCAGTGTTAGCCAGGTCATGCTGTCGTTCGGATAACCAACGCCATTTCCGGTCATCGACTCGCTGAGAACACCCTTCAGGTTGCTTACCGTCTTGGTTGTCGAGTCAAAGTCGAAGCTGCCGATGAAGATCGAATCGTTCGGCGCTGTTTCCGGTTCGGCCCAGGTCGTCATCACGCTGTAAGTGCTGACGGCGGCCTGGGCGACCGGGGCGCCAAGCAGCGCAAGCGCGCTGCCGGCAAGGAGGAGCATTTTCATGGTGGCGCCCTATTTCCAGCCGGATCAGGCCGACTGGCGACGGCGCGCCACGAAGCCCATCAGGCCCAAGCCCGCCAGGAACATGGCACAGCTTTCCGGTTCCGGTACCGCCGCCGTGATGGTTTGCGTAATTGGCAAGGTACCCATCATCGTTCCTCCGGGCACACGGTTGCCTTGACTGTCAAATGCGACCCACCCGGCCATGCATTTGGTACCCGAGCCGTTGCGCGGCATCAGCGCGGCAGCCGTGCAATCGCCATAGGCGAGCTTGTCGATCTGCGCTTGCGCGAGCGTCATGGTGGGGTTCTGCAACGGAACATAAATCGTAGCGAAGGCATTCTGAGTGCCACTGGTGATGGCGTACGGCCCCATGGCACCATTGCTCCCGAAAGTGCCGCCCGAGTGAGGACGGGTGGCAGAGGGCAAGAACGTATCAACGGAATTGTTCTTGAACACCGTGACGACCAGGCCTGTGCCGTCATTGATCGACGAAAGCTGATAGGTCAGGTCAATCCAGTTGGAAGCACCGGGAACAGGGGCGCCATCCATAGCTTGCGAAAGTTTGCCGGTCAGCCCTGAAACCGTGTTAGTGACGTTGTCGAAGCTGAAAGAGCCGGTAAAGACCGTGTCCCAGTCAGGATGCGAGGTGTTGTACACCGCCTGGTTATAGGTCTGCGTAACGTTATAGGTCGTCACCGATGCATTTGCTGCTGACGCTGCGACAGCAAGCGAAAGCAGTCCAGCGAATTTGAGTGCGAACCCGCTCAGCGACGGAAGGTCGATTTGGCGAATCATTGTAGTTCTCCCTGAAATTTGAACAGCCTGTCGGAGACCGGGTTGGTTCTATGCGAGGTCTTTTCACACCCACCCGATCTATCCAGACCGCGAAATTACAGCGTACCAACAAGACCGGTAATGGTTCGAATGACCCTATTTGCAGGGGGTGCGACGATATGCCACACGGGTTTCAGTTGCCCAGCTCACCATCCATTCCGTATATTCGCCGGGGTTGTTTCGGGGTGACCTCCGTACCAGCGGCAACCGTTCACTGCACTCTTCAATGCATTTCGTGAATTTCAGAGAATCAACCCGGAACAAATCCTCGATGCATCAACAGCTACGGCTACTGGAGACAATCCACAACTCGCTTGCCATCGAGTCTCATTGGGAACTCCTCCATTGGTTGCAAGGTGGCGTTCAGGAACTTGTGCCTCACACGGTGCTGATTGCAGCATGGGGAAATTTCGTGTCTGGCCAGATATTTCTGGATGTGGTGTCACCACTGACGAGTTTGCGAACCACCACGGTATCCACCGAAGTGGTCCTGCCGTTTCTGCTCCAGACCTTTGAAACATGGAAAACGGCCGGCTCGGAACCAGTTTCCTTTCCATTGAAAAGTGGCGCCTTCGACAACGAAGCCCCGGGAGCAACGGAGAACGGGGCGGCCAAGTATTTGGCACCAATGCACTGGGCGGTCGTCCATGGCATGAGGGACGAAAGGGGCGATGCCGAGTGTCTTTACGTGTTTTTAACTGACGCCCTGTTCGTCGACTCGTTTGACACAAAAGGACTAAAGCTACTCTTACCTTTTGTCGATGCTGCATTCCGACGGGTATCCCATTTACCCATGCAGCGTTTGATGGCTTTGGAAAATACGGAATTGGTTCATACCACTCAACACCCCGACACACAGCATGTCACATCCCCTAGCGCATTCGAGGGGCTGACCCGTCGCGAACAGGAAATCATGCGCTGGGTAAGTCTTGGCAAGACCAACCCGGAAATCGGCCACATCCTCTGCGTCAGCCCCGTAACGGTAAGAAACCACCTGTATCGGATTTTCCGCAAGCTGGGCGCGATCAATCGCGCCCAAGCCGTATTTCAACTAAGGCAGAGTGGGTTAGCCGGCGAGCATGCATAAGATTGCGCGATCACAGAAGGCTTCCTGGCATTCGAATTCGTGATGATTGTTGTGCATTGCCAGTTTTTGTCCCATACCGCTCATCTCTGGCATTGGAAAAAAAGCCCGTGACAATTTGTCACATTGAAGAAATCAACGCTTCACAGCAGAGTCGATCAGCCCCCAATCGTGGAACAATTAACATTAATAGTCAATAACTTAAGTTGATATTCAAATAAATGTATTGCAAATACCCACGGGGAATTCAATGAAAATCAAAAATCTGTTTTCGCAATTCTTGGCCTGGTTTCGGCCGTACCAGCTTTCGCCCATATCGGATACTCAGGCCGCGACTTCGGTAGCGTAGATGGCATTACGACATTCGGCAGCACAATCACTGGCAAATCCGTAACCAGCAATGCTGGCTGGGCAGATGCTGCCGACAACTCGGCATCAGACAATTTTGTCTGGGGCGATAGTCACAAGGCTGCAGCCTTTACGTTCGTACTGACCAATACATCCTCGGTCACCTTTTCCGTGCAGGCCAACACCGCCTTCAATACGGGTGTCGGCAATGTCACCGGCCTTTTGCCCGGCTTCTCGATCTACGAGGGCAAGGCATCGGTTTCGCCTCATTCAGCCCCACAAACCAGTGCCGATTATGACTTCTCCGCGGCTTCGGCAGCTTGGCTTCTCAACACGAATCCTGGCGATGCGAACTTGCCATTCCAGGCTTATCGCGGAGTCTGGAATGCCACGGGCGACTGGAAAGTTGGCGGCGACGGCGACCCGGTGGGTAATCTATCGGCGCTGACCAGTTTCGCCTACAAGGGATCCGCTTATGACAGCGACCTGAACGGTTCCGCAAGTGGCACTTTCCTGCTGGGTCCAGGCACTTATTCCGTTTTCGTAGGCGGCAACGATTTTACGAATTACGGCAGCACAAACAAATTCGGCCTCAACGCAACTTTGAACGTAGCCGCAGTTCCCGAGCCGGAAAGTTACGCCATGATGCTGGCGGGTCTGGCGTTGTTGGGCAGCATTGCAAAGCGCCGCAAAGCTCAATAACTTCCGCTACTCCAAGAAAAATGCGACCAACTTTCGGTCGCATTTTTTATATCACCCACTGGCTTCGGCCAGCTCGGCCAGCAAGTCAGCCTGATGTTCGGCCGCCAGCGCACCGAGCAGTTCGTCCATGTCACCGTCCATGATCGCGGCGATCTTGTACAGCGTCAGGTTGATGCGGTGATCGGTAATCCGCCCCTGCGGGAAATTGTAGGTGCGGATGCGCTCGGAGCGGTCGCCGGAACCGATCAGGCTCTTGCGCGTGCTCGAAATGTGCGCCTGCTGCGCGCGCACCTGGACGTCCTTGATGCGCGCCGCCAGCACCTTCATGGCCGAGGCCTTGTTAGCGTGCTGCGAACGGCCGTCCTGGCATTCGGCGACGATGCCGGTCGGGATATGCGTGATGCGCACGGCCGAATCGGTCTTGTTGATGTGCTGGCCACCGGCACCCGAGGCACGGAAGGTATCGATGCGCAGGTCGGCCGGGTTGAGGTTCACATCCTCGACTTCATCGACCTCCGGCATCACGGCCACGGTGCACGCCGAGGTATGGATTCGACCTTGCGTTTCGGTTTCCGGTACCCGCTGGACACGATGGCCGCCCGACTCGAACTTCAGTCGAGAGTAGGCGCCGTTGCCGGCCAGCCGGCAGATGATTTCGCGGTAGCCACCCAGTTCCGACTCGCTGGCCGACATGACCTCGACCTGCCAGCGCTGACGTTCAGCGTAGCGCGAATACATGCGGAACAAGTCGCCGGCGAACAGCGCCGACTCGTCGCCGCCGGTCCCGGCGCGGATTTCGAGCAGCACGCTGCGCTCGTCATTCGGGTCTTTCGGCAGCAAGAGCTTCTGCAATTCGATTTCGAGCTCGGGCAGACGCGCCTTGGCGCTGGCGATTTCCTCTTCGGCGAAATCACGCATTTCCGGATCGTCGCGCATCGCCTCGGCTTCAGCCAGATCGTTTTCAGCCTGGCGGAAAGCGTTGAACTGGACGATGACCGGCTCGATTTCGGAGCGTTCGCGCGACAGCTTGCGGAACTGGTCCATGTCCCCTGCCGTGCTCGGCGCCGACAGCATGCGGTCGATTTCATCGAGGCGATCGACCAGCAGTTCGAGTTTTTGGCGGATGCTCGATTTCATGAGGCAAGCGGGTCAGCAAATGGTCACAGGGGGCGTAATGGTACCCGAGAACACCGTTCGTCGGCGATGGATGGCAATTGCCACGGAAAGATTCGCCGAGCATAATCGGCCGATTGCGAATTACCCTGACCGATGCCCCATATCCCACCCTCCATCATCACGCTGGCTGCCACTCTGGAGTCGCGCTGGGAGAACTATCGGGCCGCGGGAGAAGTCGATCTTTTCGTCGAGTTCACGCTGTCGCTCAACGGACTGACCGAGCGACTCACCCGCCGTCACCTGCCCGGCCTCGTCCGCGCCTGCCAGGAACTCGAAAACACCGCGCTGACGCTATACGGCGACAGTTCGATGCACCCCATCCCGCACGATCAGGCAAATTCCATCGCCCGGCAATTGGCCATCATCCTGAGCGAACTTCGCCGCCACGAAACCCCGCCCCTCCCGACCAGACGTCAGACCGACGAGCTTGTCGAGCGCGAAAATACCTGCCAGCAGCCGCGGCGCATCGTGATCGTATCGCGCCCCAACCACCCGGCGAGCAAAACGCTGAGCGAGCAACTTGGCTTTTTCGGCTTTGTTCCTCAGCACCTTCGCTGGGATGAAACACCGAGCACCGACGAGCCGCCGCTGGCCATCCTTTTCATCCCCGAGCACGAAGGAAGGGCTTATCCGCCCAGAGCGATTGCCAGCATGATGGCCTTGCGTACCGAATTTCCGAGCAGCTATTTCTATTGCCTGTCGGTACCGAGCAACCTGCAAAGCATCGTCCTGCTCCAGCGTGCTGGCGCCGACACCTGTGTGCCGCTGGGCGACACCGTCAGCGACGTGGTGTCGCGCATTCTCGATCTGGCCCAGACGCAGGAACAGGAAACCCATCGTGTGCTGATCGTCGAGGATTCAGCCACGGCCATCGCCCACGTCCGGCGTTCCTTGTCCCAGCATGGGATCGACAGCCGGGCCATCAACGACCCCCGGCTACTGCTCGAAGTGGCCGCCGAATACAAGCCTGACGCCATCCTGATGGACATGTACATGCCCTTCTGCAGCGGCGTCGAAGTCACCAGCGCCCTGCGCCAGGTTCCTGAATACCATTCGCTGCCGGTCATCTACCTGTCGAGTGAAAGCGACATTGCGCAGCAGGTCGAGGCTTTACGCCTCGGTGGCGACCAGTTCCTGACCAAGCCGACCAATCCCATCATTCTGGCGGCGGTAGTCAAGACCAAGATCCAGCGCTACCGCGAAATGCTGCACTCGACCCGTCACGACAGCCTGACCGGCCTGCTCAACCACGCCACGGCCAAGGATCAGATCGAACGCATGATGCACGACGCCATGCCGAACGGTCGCCTGGTCGTCGCCATGATCGATATCGACCGCTTCAAGTCGATCAACGACCGCTTCGGCCACCCGGTCGGCGACCAGGTCATCCGCAGCCTGTCCTGGCTACTGCGTGGCCGCCTGCGCAATACCGACCTGATCGGGCGCTACGGCGGCGAGGAATTCATCGTTGCCCTGCCCGACACCGAACTGGAACGGGCCACCGTCCTGCTCGACCAGATACGTCAGGATTTTTCGGCGCTACCCCACGCACATGCCCAGGGATCGGTGCAGGCCACCTTCAGTTGCGGCATCGCCGCCCTGCCCTATTTCATCACCGCCTCGAGCATCATTCAGGCGGCCGATGCCGCCCTGCTTCAGGCCAAGCGCAATGGACGGAACTGCCTGCTTCGCGCCGAGCCGGAAAGCGGGCTCTCAGTCACCAGCGTGGAGATGGAACAGTCGGCTTACCGCGGACTGCAATTCAGTCCGTTCGCCACCGTCAGCTGAATTCAGCGCCTGCGTCGGCGCGTGCAGGAACTTGTTGGTCAAGCGTTGCGACAGGTGCTCGAGGACCTTTTCCGGCGCCTCGCCCTTGGCCAGCAACTTCATCGCATGCTCCATCTCGTGGCGGCGCATGCGCTCGGCCGAATCGCGCAGCGAGCGGATGACCGGCACGGTGTCGCGCGACGCCAGCCAGCCGAGAAAATCCTTTACCCGGTCGGCGATGATGGCTTCGGCATCGACCACCGCGGCCTGGCGTGACTCGAGGCCGCTTTCGACGACCTGCGCCAGATCGTCGACGGTGTAGAGAAACACATCGTCGAGCTGCCCGACTTCTTCTTCGATATCGCGCGGCACGGCAAGGTCGACCATGAACATCGGGCGATGGCGACGCGTCTTGACCGCCCGCTCGACCATGCCCAGACCAATGATCGGCAAAGGGCTGCCCGTACAGGAAACGACAATGTCGTGGGCGGCCAGATGCTCGCCCAGCTCATCCAGACGGATGGCCGTGCCGCCGTACTGCTCGGCCAGGGCACGCGCCCGCTCGACCGTGCGGTTGGCAATGGTGACCTGCTTCGGCTTGCCGGCACAAAAGTGAGCGGCGCACAGTTCGATCATTTCGCCGGCGCCGATGAACAGGATGCGCTGGCCGGCAATCGACTCGAAAATGCGTTCGGCCAGATGGACGCCGGCGGCGGCCATCGACACGATGTTGGCGCCGATGGCCGTCGTCGAGCGGACTTCCTTGGCGACCGAGAACGAGCGCTGGAAAAGCTTGTGCAGTTGCGTACCGAGCGTGCCGTTTTCTTCGGCCGCCCGCACGGCATCCTTCATCTGACCAAGAATTTGCGGCTCGCCAATGACCATCGAGTCGAGGCCGCTGGCAACGCGGAAAGCATGGCGGATGGCCTCGGGCTGGTCGTGGGTGTAGATATAGGGCGCCAGCTCGGCACGTTCGACCTGGTGGTAATGCGCCAGCCAGTCGATGACAACTTCCGGCGACTCGGCCGAGCAATAGATTTCGGTCCGGTTGCACGTGGACAGGATCGCCACCTCGCGCACCGGCCGCTCGCGCGTCAGGTCGCCCAGCGCGTGGCCCAGCTTGTCGGCGCCAAACGCCACCCGCTCGCGGATGGCGAGGGGTGCTGAATGATGGTTGATGCCGAGGGTAAAAATCACCGGATAGGGCTGGCGCGCACGAAATGGGCGCTGATTATAACATCCGGCCCAAGACAGCTTTCCCGATCTGGATCAGAACAAAAATGCCTGCTTTTCCGGCGTTGACCGTGGCAAGGCGTCGGCGCCGAACACTTTCATCTGGCGCGGCCGGAACCAGACCGACTGGCCGACAGCCAGTTGCAGGGCCTCGTGCCGTTCGCGCGACAGTTCGACTTCGACGATCTCGCTGCCGTGCAGTAGTTCGATGCGGACCACCGGGCCGATGGGATGGACGTGCTGAACAGTGGCCTGCAAGCCATCGTCGGCCGGTTGATGGGTGATGTCAATATCGTGCGGACGAACAAAGGCCGTCGCCTTTTCTGCCGCTTCGCCGCGCTCGACCTCGGCGTAGGCACCCTGCTGGCGGCTGTGAAAGACGTTCACATTGCCGAGGAACTGATAGACGAAGGGCGAGGCCGGGCTGGAATACACCTCGTCAGGCGAGCCGATCTGCTCGATCTTCCCGTGGTTCATGACGACCACGCGGTCAGCGACTTCGAGCGCCTCTTCCTGATCGTGCGTAACGAAAACGCTGGAGATGTGCATGTCGTCGTGCAGGCGGCGCAACCAGCGCCGCAGTTCCTTGCGCACCTTGGTATCGAGCGCACCAAAGGGCTCGTCGAGCAGCAGCACTTTCGGCTCGACGGCCAGGGCGCGGGCCAGCGCGATGCGCTGCCGCTGGCCACCGGACAGTTGCGATGGGTAACGGTCGGCCAGCCAGTCGAGTTGGACGAGGCCGAGCAGTTCCATGACCCGGCGCTTGATATCGGCGTCGGACGGCCGTTCCTTGCGCGGTTTGACGCGCAGGCCGAAGGCGACGTTCTCGAACACGGTCATGTGACGGAACAAGGCGTAGTGCTGGAAGACGAAACCGACGTTGCGGTCGCGGGCGTGCAGATGGGTGGCCTCGGCGCCGGAAAAGAGGATTTCGCCCTGATCGGCGCTTTCCATGCCGGCGATGATGCGCAGCAGCGTCGTCTTGCCGCAGCCGGAGGGGCCGAGCAGGGCGACCAGTTCGCCGGTCGGGATGTCGAGATTGATGTTGTCGAGCGCGACGAAATTGCCGAAGCGCTTGGAGATGTTGCGGATTTCAATACTCATCAGGTTTTCTCCGGTGCCAGCACCGCGTTCAGCATTTCGGTTTCTTTTTTCATGCGCCACTCGACGATGGTCTTGGCGACCAGCGTGACGAGCGCCAGCAGGGCGAGGATGGAGGCCGCGGCGAAGGCGCCGATGGCGTTGTATTCGTTGTAGAGGATTTCAACGTGCAGCGGCAGGGTGTTGGTCTCGCCGCGGATATGGCCGGACACGACCGACACGGCGCCGAACTCGCCCATCGCCCGGGCGTTCGACAGAATCACGCCGTAAAGCAGGCCCCACTTGATGTTGGGCAGGGTGACGCGCCAGAACATCTGGAAGCCGGACGCGCCAAGCGACACCGCCGCCTCTTCCTCGTCCTTGCCCTGCGACTGCATGAGCGGAATCAGCTCGCGGGCGATAAAGGGGAAGGTGATGAACAGGGTGGCGAGGATCATGCCCGGCACGGCGAAGATGATTTTCAGGTCATGTGCGGAAAGCCATTCACCGAAGGTGCCTTGCGCGCCGAAGAGCAGAATGAAGATGAGGCCGGCAACGACCGGGCTGACCGCGAACGGTAGGTCGATCAGCGTGATGAGCAGGCTCTTGCCGCGGAACTCGAACTTGGCGATGGCCCAGGCTGCCCCGACGCCGAATACGATATTGAACGGCAGCACGGCCAGCGCGATACCGATAGTGAGACCGATAGCCGAACGGGTTTCCGGTTCCTTCAAGGCTTCGAGATAGACCGGCACGCCCTGGGCCAGCGCCTCGACGAAGACGGCAACGAGCGGCAGGCCGAGGAAGATGAACAGGAAGCCAAGGCCGACCGTAAGAAGGGCATAACGAACCCAGCTCGGCTCCTGCGTGGCGCGCGTCGATTTCATTGCGCACCTCCGCTCGCCTTGGCCGCAGCGACCTCGAGCGGCTCACTGTTCTTGTGGCGATTGGCCGTCCACCATTGCAGCACATTGACCGCCAGCAACAGGATGAAGGACAGCGCGAGCATGACCACGGCCAGTGCCGTGGCGCCGAGCACGTCATACTGTTCGAGCTTGGAAATGATGAGCAGCGGCGTGATTTCGGAAATGAGCGGCAGGTTGCCGGCGATGAAAATGACCGAGCCGTATTCGCCAACGGCGCGGGCAAAGGCCAGGGCAAAGCCGGTGAGCAGCGCCGGGAAAATGGCGGGAAAAATGACTTTGACGAAGGTCTGCCAGCGCGAAGCGCCGAGCGAGGCAGCGGCCTCCTCGACTTCGGTTTCGATGTCCTCGATCACCGGCTGCAGGGTACGCACGACGAAGGGCAGCGTGATGAAGGTCAACGCGAAAACGATGCCGAGCGGCGTGTAGGCGACCTTGATGCCGAGTGGCTCAAGATACTGGCCGAGCCAGCCGTTGCCGGCGTACAGCGTGGCCAGCGTGATGCCGGCGACGGCCGTCGGCAGCGCGAAAGGCAGATCGACCAGCGCATCGACGAAACGCTTGCCGGGAAAGGGGTAACGCACGAGTATCCAGGCCACGATCAGGCCGAAAAAGGCGTTGATCGCCGCAGCAATGAAAGAGGCGCCAAAAGTGACGCGAAAGGCGGCCAGCGACCGCTCGCCAAGGGCGATGTCGATGATCTGCCCGAAGCCGAGTTCGGACGCCTTGAGAACCATGCCGCCGAGCGGCAGCAGGATCAGGATCGAGAGATAAACCAGCGTGTAGCCCAGCGCCAGGCCGAAGCCGGGCAGGACGCGGTGAGTTTTTGCAGCCATGAGTTTCAATTTTTGCCAAAAATTCCGGTTGACCGTGGAAACGGGCCGGAGCGCGATTCAAGCGCCCCGCCCGCCGGTAGCGTCACCGTTTATTTGGCAACGTAGATCTGGTCGAAGCTGCCACCGTCCTTGAAGTGCGTGGTAAAGGCCTTGTTGGCGCCGCCGAAGACTTCATCGACGGTGAAGGTCTTGACCGGCGGGAAGGACGCAGCGTACTTCTTCAACAGCTCGGCATCACGCGGCCGCAGGTAATTCTGGGCCGCATTTTCCTGACCTTCCTTCGACCACAGATATTCCAGATAGGCCTGCGCCTGCTTGCGCGTACCCTTCTTGTCGACAACCTTCTCGACCAGCGCGACCGGGAACTCGGTCTGCATGGTCAGGCTCGGATAAACCACCTCGAACTCGCCCTTGCCGAACTCCTTGGCGATCATTTCCGCTTCGGATTCGAAGGTAATCAGCACATCGCCCATCTTGCGCTGCATGAAAGTCGTTGTTGCATCGCGCCCACCAGCGGCGAACAGCGGCGCATTCTTGAGCAGCTTGCCGAGGAACTCCTGTGCCTTGGCATCGTTGCCACCCGGTTGCTTGAGCACCCAGGCCCAGGCCGACAGATAGGTGTTGCGGCCATTACCGGTATTCTTCGGATGCGGAATGATCATCTGAACACCGGGCGCAGCAATGTCGTTCCAGTCCTTGATCGCCTTCGGATTGCCCTTGCGGACGATGAAAACCATCGTCGAAGTATACGGCGAGGCATTGTTCGGGAATTTCTTCGCCCAGTCCTTGGCGACCAGCCCCTTGTCCGCCAGAAACTCGATGTCGTTGGCCTGGTTCATGGTCACCACGTCGGCCTCGAGACCATCCGCCACGGCCCGCACCTGCTTGGTCGAACCGCCGTGCGACTGCTTCAATTCCAGACTCTCGCCCGTCTTCGCTTTCCAGTACTTCTGGAACATCGGGTTGTAGTCCTTGTACACATCGCGGGCGACGTCGTAGGAGGTATTGAGCAAGGTGGCATCAGCCAGCGCGGCGCTCGCCACCAGCGACAACAGAACGGAAACGACAGATTTGCGGAAATGGCTCATGGTTCACCTCGAAGGACAATGGAAGCAAATCTATCTGACCCACTTATAACCACAAAGACGGAATGTGAATTTACTTATTCTAAAAAATAAAACCACGTTCAACTTCTACCCCCCATCCGCCGACAAGACTATTCGCCAACCATGCGAGGGGCTATGATTCGAGCTTCCTCACGCTGCCCAAAAACAAGATGCGCGCCTCCCTGCCGATCGCTTTCCTGCTGTCCATATTGCTCTCCGCCTGCGCCTCCTTCAAAAGCGAGATTCCGCCGAGCAAGCACATATCGCAAAACGGCCCGCTCAAGGTGCACCCCGGCCTGCTCGGCAAACCGGTGCCAGCCGAACTGCAACCCGGCTCCAGCCTTCCGGTCCCCGCCGCCAGCTCCACCGCACCCGCGGCCAGCGTGACGCCCGATACACTGATCAAGATGGACCCGGTCGGCCTGCGCACCCAGCGCAGCGTCTATTTCGACCTCAACAACGCCACCGTCAAAGCCGATTACGAGCCGGCACTACGCGCCCACGCCAGCTACCTGGCCGAACACCCCAAAGCACGCGTACGCATCGAAGGCAACGCCGACGAACGTGGCAGCGCCGCCTACAACCAGCAACTGGGTCTGAGACGCGCCGAAAATGTGCGCGCCACGCTAGCCAGGCACGGTGCGCGCAAAAAACAAATCACCATCAAGACACTGGGCGCCAGCAACCCGAAAAAAACCGGCCACGATGAAGAATCCTGGGCAGAGAATCGCCGCTCCGACGTCGTGTACGAACGGGAAGAATAACCCCGCCCCAGAAATAAAAAAGCCTCGCATCCGCGAGGCTTTTTTATTTCACGATCCCGATTTATCTCTGCGTTTCAGTCTCGGCTCGCACCGGCCGATAGGCCAGCCATTCCGAGAAAGGAATTTCATCGACCTTGACGAGCCGCCGCTCCACGCTCTTGCGGCGCTCGCGCCAGCCATTGGGCGGCCCGGACTCGCAAGCGCGGCGATCGTCACCCTTTCGTTTTTCATTCTTCACAACCATCGCACACCTCGCTTCGAGCTTGTTTCAGGAGTCACGACTTCAGGATAAGTCCGTACGTAATTCCGCTCAGTGAAGAAAATCACACCCGCAAAAAGAAACGGCCCGACAGAGTCGGGCCGCTCGACCAAGCCCTCAAAAATCACCAGTTCGGCTCACGCTCCGGCGTAGACGTGATGCGGTGAATGCTGAGGTCGGCACCTTCATATTCCTCTTCCTGATCAAGGCGTAAACCCAGGGTCGCCTTGAGCGTGCCATAGACCAGCGACCCGCCGATCACAGCAACCACGATGGCCATTGCGGTCATGATCAATTGCGGCATGAAGGCCACACCGCCGGCGCCGCCGAGCGCCTTGCTGCCGAAAATACCGGCAGCGATACCCCCCCAGGCGCCGCACATGCCATGCAGTGGCCAGACGCCGAGCACATCGTCGATCTTCCAGCGATTCTGCACCAGGGTGAACATGACGACGAACAAGCCGCCCGCCACACCGCCAACGACCAGTGCACCAATCGGGTGCATCAGATCGGAACCGGCGCAGACGGCGACCAAACCAGCCAGCGGACCGTTGTGCAGGAAGCCCGGGTCGTTCTTGCCGGCGACGAGCGCGACCAGCGTCCCGCCAACCATGGCCATCAGCGAATTGAGTGCCACGAGGCCGGAAATCTTGTCGAGGGTCTGGGCGCTCATGACGTTGAAGCCGAACCAGCCGACGGTCAGAATCCAGGCGCCGAGCGCAAGGAAGGGAATGGATGAAGGCGGGTGGGCCGAGATCCGACCATCCTTGCTGTAGCGACCATAACGCGCGCCGAGCAGGAGCACGGCCGGCAGGGCGATCCAGCCACCCATGGCATGAACGACGACCGAGCCGGCGAAGTCGTGGAATTCCTCGCCATAAGTAGCCTGGAGCCAGGCCTGGACGCCGAATGCATGGTTCCAGGCGATTCCCTCGAAGAAGGGATAGACGAAACCGACCAGCATGAAAGTGGCGATCAGTTGCGGGTTGAACTTGGCGCGTTCGGCAATGCCACCGGAAATGATGGCCGGAATCGCTGCCGCAAAGGTGAGCAGGAAGAAGAATTTAGTCAGCTCGAAACCATTTTTCTCCATGAGCGTTTCGACACCGCTGAAGAAATTGACGCCGTAGGCGATGCTGTAGCCGACAAAAAAGTAGGCCACGGTCGACATGCCAAAATCGGTCAGAATCTTGACCAGCGCATTGACCTGGTTCTTTTTGCGGACCGTGCCAACCTCAAGAAAGGCAAAGCCCGCATGCATGGCCAGCACCATGATGGCGCCGAGCAGGATAAACAGCACGTTGCTACCGGATTGATATGTTTCCATGAATCACCCCAATCAAAGAATGGGGAGGCGAAAAGCAAGCACCATTCCAGTGCGCCAATATTGTTTCAAATCAGTGCATTACCAAATGCCATAAACCATCAATTGCACCATGCGGGTGCAATTAAACAAACCAATGCCCGGATACGGTGCGTTGAACGCCTTATTTCGGGGCGAGCTCAGTTGGCAAAAGAACCCACAAACGGCCATTCTGCTTCATGCGCCCAGCCTGCTCACCGGCATCCTTGCCGAAGCCCCAGAAGAAGTCGGCGCGCACCGCGCCCTTGATGGCGCCACCGGTATCCTGGGCCATGACCAGACGGTTCATCCCCGTTGCCGTATTCGGCCGGGTAGTCGCCAGGAAAACCGGCGAGCCGAGCGGCACCGAACGGGGATCGACGGCGATGCTGCGTTCGGCGGTGAGCGGCACGCCCAGCGCGCCAATCGGGCCATCCTGACTATTTGGCACTTCGCGGAAGAAGACATAGCTCGGATTGGTGTTGAGCAGGCTGTCGAGGCGCGAGGGGTTGGCCCGTGCCCAGGCCTGGATACCCTGCATCGAGGCCTCTTCGAGCTTCAACTCGCCGCGCTCGACCAGAGCCTTGCCGATGGACTGGTAGGGATGCCCGTTCTGGTCGGCATAATTGAGTCGAACGACGCTGCCATCAGCCAGCCGGACACGGCCGGACCCCTGGACCTGCAGGAAGAACAGCTCGACGGCATCGTCGACATAGAGCAAGGTTTTGCCGGGCAGCCTTTCGCCACGCGCGGCAATTTCGGCTCGCGACCAGTAGGGTACAACCTTGTTACCCTCGAGCCGCCCGCGCACACGTTTGTCTTTCAACTCGGGAAAGACGGCCGACAGGTCGATAGTCAGCAGATCGTCCGGGACGCCCCGTACCGGCTGCTCGAAAGCTTTACTGCGCGTGCGGCTGCCTTGCAGCAACGGTTCGTAGTAACCGGTGATCATCCCGGTCGTGGCACCGTCACCGTTGGCAACGGCATAGGGTTTCAGATGCTGCTCGAAGAAACGGCGAGGATCGTGGCCAGGCTTGCCATCTGCAGCCCTGGCCAGATCGCAGACGCGCTTCCAGCCGGCGCCATTCGGCTTGCTGGCAACGCCGCGACAGGACAGCATGAAGGCCGGCCAGGCAGCTGCCACATCGTCAGCGGACCAACCAGGCAGCTCGCCCCAGCCTGCCGGCTGAAACGAGCGGGTGAAAGCAGGCGGCGTCGGCACGGGCGCTGGCACAGCCGGCGTTACTGCCGGGCAGACCGCACAGGCTGGACACGGCGCGCAGCTCGCCGGGGCGACGCTGGGCGGCACGGTCGAACAGCCGGCGAGCAGGGTGATAAATAAAAAGGCTGCAGCTTGGATTTTTCGCATGGGTTTCGCTAGAGTTCGCAATTTCCCGCGAAGTATACCTGCCGCCATGTCCAATACCCTTCCCCTGGAACGCCTGCTTGCCCGTGCCGAAGCCGTGCTGGCCCGCTTTGAAGCTTCCCTGCCGCCGCTCCAGCAGGCCCCCGACTGGCAATCTGCCGTCGCTTTCCGCTGGCGCAAGAGCAACGGTCGCGGCTGGTTGCAGGGCGTGCGCCATCCGCACCCGATCCGCCTGGCCGATCTCGAGAACATCGATGACCAGAAAGAGCGCATCACCGCCAACACGCGCCAGTTCGTCGCCGGCAAGACCGCCAACAACGTGCTGTTGACCGGCACCCGCGGTTCCGGCAAATCGTCGCTGGTCAAGGCCGTGCTCAACGAATACTCGGGTAAGGGGCTGCGCCTGATCGAGGTGGACAAGGAAGATTTGGTCGACCTGGCCGACATCGTCGATCTAGTCGACGGTCGACCGGAAAAATTCATCATTTTCTGTGACGACCTCTCGTTCGAGGCCGGCGAAACGGCGTACAAGGCGCTGAAGTCGGTGCTCGACGGTTCCATCGCCGCGCCGCCGGACAACGTGCTGATCTACGCCACCTCGAACCGCCGCCATCTGATGCCGGAGTATTTTTCGGAAAACCTGGAAACGCACCGCGTCGATGACGAAATCCACCCCGGCGAAACGACCGAGGAAAAAATCTCGCTGTCGGAGCGCTTCGGCTTGTGGATTTCCTTCTATCCGTTCAGCCAGGACGATTACCTGGCCATCGCCAATCACTGGGCGCGGCAGCTGGGCGTGGCAGAAGAAGTCATTGCCGCCAGCGAGCGTGAGGCACTGAACTGGGCGCTCAGCCGCGGCTCGCGTTCGGGGCGCGTCGCCTGGCAATTTGCCCGCGATCTGGCCGGGCGCCAGAAAGCATCGCGAAAGAAGAGCAAGTGACCAAGATCGTCGAAGTCGCCGCCGCCGTCATGCTGCGCGCCGACAGCCGCGAATTCCTGCTCGCCCAGCGCCCGGAGGGCAAGGTTTACGCCGGCTACTGGGAGTTCCCCGGCGGCAAGGTCGAACCCGGCGAAACGGTGCGCGAGGCGCTGATCCGCGAATTGCAGGAAGAGCTCGGCATCACCGTCACTGCCTGCTCGCCGTGGCTGACCCGGCAATTCACCTATCCGCACGCCACGGTGCGCCTCAATTTCTGGCGCGTCACGGCATGGGATGGTGAAATTGGCATCACGGCACCGCTCGAACATTCGGCGGTCGACTGGCAGGAAACCGGAGAAGCGGCCACCGTCGCCCCCATCCTGCCGGCCAACGATCCCATTCTGAAAGCGCTGGCGCTGCCGACGACGATGGCAATCACCAACGCCGAAACGGAAGGCACCGAACGCCAGCTCGAACGACTGGAGGAAGCCTTGCAAGCGGGACTGCGCCTGATCCAGGTCCGCGACAAGGGCTGGCCGCCGGCACAGCGTCTGTGGTTTGCCGAAGCCGTTTGCCGCCTGGCGCACAGCCATGGCGCACAGGTCGTCATCAATGATGGCGAGCAGATCGCCCGCCAGGTAGGCGCCGACGGCATCCATCTGTCGGCAGCCAGCCTCGCCACCTGCACGCAGCGCCCGGACTTCACGTGGGTTGGCGCCTCGTGCCACACGGCGACGGAAATCGCCCGTGCCGGCGAGCTCGGGCTCGACTACGCGCTACTCAGCCCGGTGCTGGCCACGCCCAGCCACCCCGAAACCGCCGGCCTCGGCTGGCCCGAATTCGCCAGACTACTCGCCGGCAACACGCTGCCGGTGCTCGCGCTGGGCGGCATGAAACCGGAGCTATTGCGCGAAGCGCAGGAGCACGGCGCTCACGGCATTGCGCTGATGCGCGGCTGGTAGCGCGCACCGGAACATTTCAAATTTGGGCATTTTTTCCGGTTGACCGTGGAAGCTCACCGGAGGACGAAAATCAGCGCGTCGGCAGATCCGGAAAATCGAGACCCGGCGCCCCGGCCTCTTCGTCGCTGACCGCACCGCCGATGCGATAGGACTCGCTGGCCCAGCAACCGAGGTCAATCTGCTTGCAGCGTTCGGAACAGAATGGGCGATTCGGATTTTCCGGCGCCCAGATGGCGTCTTCCCCGCATTGCGGGCAGCGGACCTTGCGTACGGTCATTACAGATTACAGAAGGTCAGGTCGAAAGGAACGTCGCGTTCGCAGCTGCGTGCCTTGAGCTCACCGGCCGGCGGCCGGGTGAAGCGGATGTTCAGGAAATACTTGTTGGCGCTGACTTCGGGAATCGCCTGCTCGTCGACACTGACCGTGACGCGCACCATCTGCGCAGCCGAGCCGCCGAGATTGAGCTGGAACTGGCCATTGGTCGCCGAGTAGTTTTTCGGGCGCCCGCTCGAGCGCAGCAGGCGCAGGACGATGGCCGCCGCGTCGCGCAATGGCAGCATCGGCTTGGTCCACTCCTCCAGCGCGCTACGCCGCAGGTCGGCCGGGCGATGCAGCCACCAGTGGTAGGAGGGCAGATCGAATTCGCAAACGCCGCCAGGGATGGCGGCCCGGCTCTTGATGCCCATGAGCCAGTCGTTTTCGCGCAGGTATTGGCCGATCTTGCCGGTCATCGCGAGCAGGGCTGCGGACGACTGTTCGATTTCGTAGAGGGCGCCGGACAGCGCTTCTTCGGAAATTTCCGGGTTATTGCGGAAAGCGAGCAGCGTTTGACGCTGCCGTTCGAGTTCCTGGATCAGGTCCATCTTGAGGTCGGCGCGACCGGCCACCTCAAGGATTTCGAACAGGGAAAGGAGTGCAGTGTGGTGCTCGAGCGCACCTTCTTCCTGCGCGAAATACGCCGTTTTTTCGAACAAGTCCTCCAGACGCAGCAGCGTGCGGATGCGTTCATTAAACGGGTATTCGTAGGTGATCACGCGGCCGATGTCCGAGAAAACGGAAAATTTTGTTTATTCTGAGCCATTTGCATTCAAATCTCAACAGCTTGCTTTAAGTTTTTCCGCCGAAAGTGCTAGATATTTTGCATGGTGCTTTTTGACCTGCTCGACAATTTTTATTCGATCAGCATCATTTACCACCACATCATCGGCCGCGGCCAGACGCTGCTGGCGCGTTGCCTGCGCCGCCATGATCGCTTTGACCTCTTCGGAGGAGAGCCCGTTCCGCGCCATGACGCGTTCTATTTGCAAGCTTTCCGGGCAATCGACGACGACGATGCGGTCACAGCGCTGACGATAGTTTCCGGCTTCAACGAGGAGCGGCACGGCCAGGATGACGTAGGGCTCGATTGCCGCCTTGCAGCGCTCGGCCGATATCTGGCGGATCAGCGGATGCAGTATGCCCTCTAGCCGGCATCTTGCCGACGGATCGGCAAAAGCCAGTCGGCGCATCGCCGTCCGGTCCAGTGCACCGTCGGCCGTCACAATCTCCAGGCCGAATTCGGCCGTCAGCGCCGGCATGGCTGCTCCGCCAGCCAGGGTCAATTCGCGGGCAATCGCATCGGTATCGACCAAGCCGGCCCCCTGCTCGACGAACAGGTCGGCAACGGTGCTTTTGCCACTGCCGATTCCGCCGGTCAGTCCGACGACGAATTGACTCATTTACAGATCAGCGCCTCGGACTTCGGCAAAGCCAGACCGACGGCACCGAGCAGCGCCGCCTTCTCGTCAGCAGGGCCGCGCGCCTGCACCGTGACCAGGCTGTCCTTGCCGGGACGCGGCGCGACCTGGGCTGAACGAACGCCCTTGGCCTTCAACTCGGCCAGGCGATCCTGCCCGCCCTTTTCGGAAGAGAAGACGCCGAGCGAAATGGCAAACCGATTCTGCACATCCTGCACAACAAAGAACTCGGTGACGCCCAGTTCGCGCAACTCCGTGGACTTCCTTTCAGCGTCAGCCTTGCCGGGCAGAGGCGGTATGAAGACCCACCAGCCATTGCCTTCCGAGGCGACCTGCTTTCGAGTCACCTTGTAGTCGACGAAACGCTTGGCCAGCAGCGTCGAGAGACGATCCGCATCGGCGGCGGGAAGCGGACGCCAGCTCAGGCAGACGGGCGCCTTCTCAATCTTGTCGACCTTCTCGACCTTGGCTTCCTGTTCTGTCACTGCAGGCTTGTCTGCCGACGACGTTGGCGCCGGGGCAGGCTCCTCGGCCGGCTTGCTCTCCGTAACAACGGGCTCGGGCTTGACCGGTGTCGAGGTCGCCGGTGCCTCGCCGCGGGAGACGATGCGCATGCGTTCCGGCAGGATCTGCGCCTCGACACGCCCGGCATCCGGGTTATCGGGGCGGCCGAAGTAGCCGGCGCTGAACGCGTAGAAAAGCAGGTTGGCGAGGACGAGCAGGAAAACCAGGGCTTTCACGGAATCAGCCTACCTGCGGCAAATGCTTGAGCGATTCGGCAATGGCTTCGGCCGGGTAGTCGTAGTCTTCGAGCTTACCCGAGAAGAATTTGTCGTAGGACGCCATGTCGAAGTGGCCGTGACCGGTCAGGCTGAACAGAATGGTCTTCGCTTCACCGGTCGCCTTGCACTTGAGCGCCTCGTCGATGGCGGCACGGATGGCGTGGCAGGATTCCGGCGCCGGGATGATGCCTTCGGCGCGGGCGAACTGGACGCCAGCCTCGAAGGTGGCGACCTGCGGCACGGCCAGTGCCTCGATGCGGCCTTCGTGCAGCAGTTGCGAGACGAGCGGCGAATCGCCGTGGTAGCGCAGGCCGCCGGCGTGGATGCCGGGCGGCATGAAGTCGTGACCGAGCGTGTACATCTTCATGATCGGCGTGTAGCCGGAGACGTCGCCGTAATCGTAGGCGTAGTGGCCTTTGGTCAGCGTCGGGCAGGAGGTCGGCTCGACCGCGACACAGCGCAGGTTGGTGGCGCGCTTGTCGCCGGCCGCCTTGTCGGCGAGGAAGGGGAAAGCAATGCCGCCGAAGCTTGAACCGCCGCCACATGGCCCAAAGATTACGTCGGGATAGAGGCCGATCTTGTCGAACTGTTTCTTGGCCTCGAGGCCGATGACGGTCTGGTGCAGCAGCACGTGATTGAGCACCGAGCCAAGGGTATAGCAGGTGCCGGGATCGGCCGCCGCTTCCTCGACGGCTTCCGAGATGGCCAGACCGAGCGAGCCCTGGTTGTTGGGATCGGCGGCCAGCGCGGCACGGCCGGCGTTGGTCAGGTTGGACGGACTGGCGAAGACGTCGGCGCCCCAGGTCTGCATCATCGAACGGCGGAAGGGCTTCTGCTCGTAGCTGACCTTGACCATGAAGACGCGCACCGGCAGGCCGAACATCTGGCCGGCGAAAGCGATGGACGACCCCCACTGGCCGGCGCCAGTCTCGGTCGTCAGCCTCTTGGTGCCGGCCAGCTTGTTGTAGAAAGCCTGCGGCACGGCGGAGTTCGGCTTGTGCGAACCGGCCGGCGAGACGCCTTCGTATTTGTAGAAAATCTTGGCCGGTGTGCCGAGCATCTGCTCCAGACGCAGGGCGCGGCAGAGCGGCGCTGGGCGCCACAGGGCGTAAATCTGGCGAACTTCTTCGGGAATGGCGATCCAGCGTTCGGCCGACATTTCCTGTTCGAGGATCGGGCCAGGGAAAATGGCGCCCATCGCTTCCGGCGGCACCGGGTTGCCATCGGGACCAAGCGGCGGAGCCGGCGGATTGGGCATGTCGGCGACAACGTTGTACCAGTGGGTGGGGATATCTTCTTGTTCTAGGTTGATCCGCAGCGGTGTCACTTTTCTCTCCCGGAAAGTGTTTTCTGAAAGGCGGTAACTTACTCCAAAAGCATTCGCCGACCAAGGGTGCGTCTTGATTTTGGCCGTTTTTTCCGGTTGACCGTAACAAGCACCGAAACAAGCAGTTAAAGTACGGCCTGCCGACCATTTTGACGCATGCTCCCGCCTTGTCTGCCCCGAAAACAGCCCACCTGCTCAACCACCCCGCCGCCCCCGGCGCGCTGTCCTGTGCCATCGCGATCTCGGCTGAGATGTGCGTCGGTGGCGGACTGGTCCTGAGCTACCGCGTCACCGCTCCGCCCGCCGACATCCTTGTTCCCGCCCCGCAGTTGCCCGGCCCGGCCGACGGACTGTGGCAGCACACCTGCTGCGAAGCCTTCGTAATGGAAGACGGCGAGGGCTACCGCGAATTCAATTTCTCACCCTCCGGCCAATGGGCCGCCTACCGTTTCACAGGCTACCGCGAACGCGACAACGCCTTCACCCCCGCCGCCACGCCGGGCATCACGTTCACCGAACTGACCGACGGTTTTGAACTGCGCGCCAATATCCCTGCGGCCCTGCTGCCGGACGGCCATTCGCGGCGCCTCGGCCTCACCGCCGTCATCGAAGCCGCCGACGCCAGCAAGAGTTACTGGGCGCTGGCCCATTGCGCCGCCCAGCCCGATTTCCACGTCCGTCAGAGCTTCGCCCTGACCTTGAACCGAAACACGCCATGACTCAAACCATTCAGTTCGGCCTCGACCGCCTGATCGCCGACCCCACCCTGCGCCGCCCGCTGGCCGGCAAGCGCATCGCCCTGCTCGCCCACCCGGCCTCGGTCACCGCCGACCTCACGCACTCGCTCGACGCCCTGGCCGCCCTGCCCGATCTGCAACTCAGCGCCGCCTTCGGCCCGCAGCACGGCCTGCGCGGCGACAAGCAGGACAACATGGTCGAGTCGCCCGACTTTCTCGACCCGCAACTCGGCATCCCGATCTTCAGCCTGTACGGCGAAGTGCGCCGGCCGACCGACGCCATGATGGATACCTTCGACGTCCTGCTCGTCGATCTGCAGGACCTCGGCTGCCGCATCTACACCTTCATCACGACGCTGCGCTATGTGCTCGAAGCGGCGGCCAAGCATGGCAAGAGCGTCTGGGTGCTCGACCGCCCCAACCCGGCCGGTCGCCCCGTCGAAGGCTTGACCCTGCGCGACGGCTGGGAAAGCTTCGTCGGCGCCGGCGCCATGCCCATGCGCCATGGCTTGACCATGGGCGAACTCGGTCACTGGTTCATCGCCACGCTCAAACTCGACGTCGACTACCACGTCATCACCATGCAAGGCTGGCAGCCCGACGCCGCCCCCGGCTACGGCTGGCCACTGGGCGAGCGAACCTGGATCAACCCCAGCCCGAACGCCCCCAACCTGTGGATGGCCCGCGCCTACGCCGGCACCGTCATGCTCGAAGGCGCCACGCTGTCCGAAGGGCGCGGCACGACCCGGCCGCTCGAACTGTTTGGCGCGCCGGACATCGACGCCCGTGCCGTGCTCGCCGAAATGCAAAGCTTCGCACCGCACTGGCTGGCCGGCTGCAAGCTGCGCGAATGCTGGTTCGAACCGACCTTCCACAAGCACGCCGGGAAGCTCAACCACGGCATCCAGATCCATTGCGAAGGGCCGTACTACGACCACGCCGCCTTCAAACCCTGGCGCATCCAGGCGCTCGCCTTCAAGGCCATCCGCCGCCTTTACCCGGGCTACCCGCTGTGGCGCGACTTCGCCTACGAATACGAACACGACCGCCTGGCCATCGACCTCATCAACGGCTCGCCGTTGCTGCGCGAATGGGTGGACGATCCGGCCAGCCATGCCGATGACCTCGACCGCCTGACTTGCCCCGACGAAGCGGCGTGGCAGGAAGAGCGCCGGAAATTTCTGCTCTACCGTGAGATATGACCACCCGGACTTTCCATTCGGAATAAAATGTCACGCATCTCTTCAGGCGTAAACCTCGACGCCATGTAGCGACAATTCCGAGCGGAGTTCGAGTGCGCGATAACTGCCCTGCCCCAGTCTTCAATCGCTTCCTCAAGGCCATGGCTGCGCTGTGCCTGATATTCGGACTGTCGACCGTCGACGCCAACGCGCAGCCCCCCGTACCGGAGGCGACCGTTGCCACGGTCAACCCGAAAAAAGCCGCCAAATTCGCCATCCTCGCCGTCCGCCCCAAAGCCGAGACCGATGCGCGCTGGCAGCCGCTGATCGACTATCTCAACACGGCCAATCCAGACCGACCGCTGGAACTCCAGGCGCTGACGTACCCGGAACTCGAAGCAGCCATCCGTGACAAACGGATCGATTTCGTCCTCACCCAGCCCGGCCACTACATCACGCTGACCCAGCGCGAAGGCTTGCTGTCGCCGCTCGCTACGCTCATTGAAACGCAGGGCGGCAAACCCGTTTCGGCGCTGGGCGGCGTCATCCTTAGCCGCCGCGACGACAAAAACATCCAGAACCTTGCCGATCTAGCCGGAAAGCGTATCGCCACGAGCAGCACCAGTTCGCTCGGCAGCTACCAGGCCCAGGCCTACGAGCTGATGCTGCGCGGCATCGATTTGTCCACGGACGCCAGGGTCATCGAAACCGGGCAACCGCAGGACAAGGCCATCGTGCAATTGCTGGCGGGCCAGGCTGATGCCGCTTTTGTCCGTACCGGACTGATCGAGGCCATGGCCAGGGAAAACAAGCTCGACATGGGGCGCCTGCGCGTCGTCAATGCCCGGGAAGACGACTTTCCGCTGGCCCATTCGACCCGCCTCTACCCGCAGTGGGCGCTGGCCGCGATGCCGTGGGCCGAGCAGGATTTCGCCCGCAAGTTCGCCGCCGACATCCTGACCTTGCCACATGGCGGCGATGTTGCCCGCGCTGCCGACATCCAGGGTTTCGCCATTCCCGGCGACTATCGTCCGGTCGAAGACCTGTTGCGGCACTTGCGCCTGCCGCCCTTCGAAGCCGGGCCCGATGTGCGCATCAACGACATCGTCAGCCAATACGGGCTGGCCGTCGGCATTTTTGGCCTGAGCATCGCCGGCGGCCTGCTCTTCTTTGTTTTCACGCTGTTCCGCTCCAACCGCCAGCTCAAGACGGAGCGGGCCCGGACGGCACTGGCGATGTCCGAGTTATCGGCAACCGAAGCGCGGTTTCGCGCCATTTTCGAGAATGTCGACGCGCTGTCCATCCAGGGCTATCTGGCTAATGGCACGGTTGCCTACTGGAACCACGCGTCGCAGTCGCTGTACGGCTATACCGCCCAGGAAGCGATTGGCAGATCGCTGCTCGAACTGATCATTCCCCCCGCCATGCATGAAGGCGTCAGCGGTGCCGTGCAATGGATGTTCGCCAACAAGACCGGCATCCCGGCCGGGCGTCTGACCCTGCGCCACAAGGACGGTCATCCGGTCGAGGTGTATTCGAGCCACACGGTGGTGGACACGGCCGACCTCGGCACCATGATGTTCTGCCTCGATGTCGATCTGCGTGAACTGGCCAGCGCCGAGCAGGCGCTGACCGAGAGCGAGGCCCGCCAGCGGATGATTCTCGAAACGCTGGGCGAAGGCGTGTTCGGCACCGATCTCGACGACGTCTGCACCTTCATGAATCCGGCCGGACTTGCCCTGCTCGGCTTCGGCGAACAGGAAGTCCTCGGGCACAGCACCCACAGCCTGTTCCACCATCACCACGCCGACGGCTCGCTTTACCCGCAATCTGAATGTCCGCTACGGCTGACGGCACACGATGGCAAGACACGCCGGGTGGATGATGTTTTCTGGCGCAAGAACGGCGAAATGTTCCCCGTTCGCCTGACCATCACGCCAACGCTGCACGACGGAAAATTCAGCGGCACGGTCGTCTCGTTCTCCGACATCAGCGAAATTCAGCGCACCGAGCGGGAGCTGGAAAAACATCGTCACAACCTCGAAGCCGAGGTCAGGCAGCGCACCGAGCAACTGGAGATCGCCCGCCAGGCCGCCGAGGCCGCAAGCCGCTCGAAGAGCGCCTTCCTGGCCAACATGAGCCATGAAATCCGGACCCCGCTCAATGCCGTGCTCGGCATGGTGCACCTGCTCCGCCGCGACAACCCGACGCCCATCCAGGGCGACCGGCTGGACAAGATCGACGCCGCTTCCCAGCATCTGCTCGCCGTCATCAACGACATCCTCGATATTTCCAAGATCGAAGCCGGCAAGCTGCAACTCGACGAAACCAGGGTCGACATCAGCACCATCCTGCGCCGGGTCGTGTCGGTGCTCGGCGAGCGTGCGCGCGAAAAAGGACTGATCCTCAACACCGAGTCCGACGATTTCAAACGGATGCTGATCGGCGATCCGACGCGCATCACCCAGTGCCTGATCAACTACGCGGCCAACGCCATCAAATTCACCGAGCGGGGCAGCGTGACGGTCCGCGTCCGTCGCGTCGCCGAAGCAAACAGCGAAACCCTTTTGCGCTTCGAGGTCGAAGACACGGGGATCGGCATCGCCGAGGAATCGATCCCGAGGCTGTTCGGCATTTTCGAGCAGGCGGACGCCTCGACCACCCGCAAATTTGGCGGCACCGGCCTCGGCCTGGCCATCACCCGTCGCCTCGCCGCACTGATGGGCGGCGAAGTCGGCGTCAGCAGCCAGCCCGGGCGCGGCTCGTGTTTCTGGTTCACGGCCCGCCTCAAACCCAGCGACGAGGACATGGACGCCATCACCTCGACCTTCGCCGGCCTGCCTCTCGTCGCCGTCCGGGAAACGCTGGCCGGTCGCCATCTGCTGATCGTCGAGGACGAACCGATCAACCGGGAAATTGCGTTGGAGCTGATCAAGGAATTCGGCACCACGGCCGACACGGCGGAGAACGGCCGCGAGGCGCTCGAGTTGCTGGAGACGCACAGCTACGACCTCGTCCTGATGGACATGCAGATGCCGGAAATGGACGGCCTGGAGGCTACCCGAAGGATTCGCGCCAAGCCCCGACACACCTTGCTGCCAATCATCGCGATGACCGCCAACGCCTTTGCCGAAGACCGCGAACGCTGCATCGAGGCGGGCATGAACGATTTCATCGTCAAGCCGGTCGAGCCGGATGACCTCAAGATGTTGCTGCTGCGCTACCTGGCGACCTGAGCACCGTTCAGCGCGCAGCGCCGTCCGGACAGCATTGCAAATTTGGCCCATTTTTCCGGTTCACCGTGGCAATCTCCGCTGGCGCCAGCGCCGCCCATTCCGACCATCCGCACAAAAGAAAACGCCCCGGCCATGACGACCGGGGCGTTTCTGGTCAAGCGGTTTTACCAGTCGCCATCCTTCGGCTTGGCATTGCCGGCCTCGCCACCTTCGCGCCGGGCTCCAGCCTTGGCGATCTTGCCTGGCTTGGCCGGCGCCTCCCTGCTGTCGGCATTGTCGGCCGCCGGCTTCTTCGCCACCTCGGCAATCGCCTCGCGCACCTGCAGGGCGCCGGGCTGGACGCCGTTCAGGTCGAGCCTGACGTTTTCCAGCGTGCCGTAGGAAAGATTCGGCGTAACCCGGTTGACCACCACTTCGCAGCACAGGCTCTCGACGTTGCCAAGCGACTGGCCGGTCTGCGGGTCCTTGAGCTCCCTGCCCTGCAGATAGAGCTGGTAACGACCATGCTCGCGAACGGCCCGACCACCCTGGCTGAGGATCACCTCGTTGCCGGCCCGCTCGACCACCGAGATCGGGAAGGTGCGGAGCAGGATGGCTTCGCTCGTCTTCTTGACGACATCGCTCTGGATGTTCTTCATGATCGCCACCGAATCAACGCCGGTGCCCAGCGTCGTCGGCGCGATAGCCGGCGGCGTGCCCTGCAGGGTGCTCGACTGGAGTATCTGCCGCGTCGCCAGATTGATCATCCGCTGCGATACGGACCAGCCACCGGAATAGCTGACGAGATCGCGATCCGAGGTCTGCAAGCTGCGCACATGCTTGGTATAGGCCAGTTCGTTGACCACGCCCACCCACACCAGATCAGCACTCAGCGCCTGGCCGAGCTTGGCGAAATCGTTGTTGCTGGTCTGCCCGGAACCGATCATCTCGAGTTCGTTTTCGATTTCGCTGGCGAACTGGCGGTCAAGCACAGTGAAACGCCCGGTCTGCGCCAGCGTGTCGATAATCTGCTGACGAATTGCCGACAGCACTTCCTGCGCCGGCACCTGACGCCCGCCGATGTCGAAACTCTGCTTGTTCGAGCGCAGCGGAGCGACAACGATCTTGATCTTGCCTGCATCGGCCGGCGCCTTGAACTTGGCGATCCGCGCCTCGACATCGACCATGAAGAAACCCTTGCCCTCCGGCGGCGGCGTCGTCTTGAGCACCTTGAAGGCGGATACCGTGCCCCGCGACGCAGCAACGATCTCGTCGGCAAAAGCCTGCCCTTGCATGGTGCCCACCGCTCTCGCACTATCCGCCCCGCGGGAGGTCTGGACATCGAGGATCGCCGTGGCCTGGGCAAACATGCTGACGCTGGTCGAAGTGGATTCGACCTGCACACCATTGACCTGACTGATCGCCGACTTCAGCGCATCGTTGATCGCCGCGCCGGGCGTCATGCCGCTGCCCTGAGCCGTCACGGTAACCTGTTCGACCTGGCCGACATCGGGCACCTTGGTCAGATTGGGCCCCGCCGTCGGGGCCGCGACGGGCGCCGGAGCAAGGCTGTCCCTGGCCGGCTCGGGTTTCTTGTCATCACAGCCCGCCACCGCGCAGACCACGAGCGCCGACAATAAGATTTTATGCATTGTTTTTTCGTCCGGAAAAAGGGCCGGTAGAGCAGAACTCTCCGGCCCCGGTTATCGTCAAGGCAGATGAATCAGAGAACGCTGGTCGCTTCGGCCGGCACTTCGATCTTGTTTTCACGCGCGAAAGCGACGGCCTTCTTCAGCGTACCGAGCAGGTTGGTCGTCGAATCCGGCAGCGACTTGACCACATAGACTGCCGCGCCGCCGGCACCGCCAATCGAGCCAAGACCCGGACGGAAATTCTTGACGTCGCCCGACATGCCCATGTAATCCTTGACGCCCTTGGCCAGACTGAGCAGACCCAGCGAGTAGTTCTTCTTGCCCTCGGCATCCATGGTCACCTTCTTGCCGTTCATCTTTTCTTCGAGCGCCTTGCTGCTTTCGGTCTGCACCTTGGCCGCATCCTCCAGCCCGGCGGAAGTCGAACCTTCCGTCAGGTTCTTCATCGCCAGCTCTTCCTTGGCAGCCTGCTCCTTGAGCCCGAGTGCATTGAGCATGTAGATGTCAGCCGTCATGACGTTTTTGGTGCCGCCGACATAGTTCCTGACCAGCCCTTCGGCCGAGACGCTGCTACCCGAACCAGCCCCGCCCAGGGCGCTGCTCAAGGCACCGAGCTGGGCATAGGCGACGCTGGAAGCCGTCGCGACGGCGATGCTGAGCGCAGCAACGAGGAAATTCTTTTTCATCGAAAACTCTCCAATCCGACTTCAATCGAATTGAACGGGCGCCTCGTCGGCAAGACGTCCGTTCGTATCTGCTAACAGGTGGCGGTGAAGGCTTAGCGAACGCCTTCGACATTCATCCGGCTGACCACTTCGCGAGCGGCGGCCAGTGAGGCATCCTTGAGGCCCTTGTTCATCGCCGTGGCGTTGTCCGGACCGATACCGAAATACTGGACGGCCGGCACCGAGGCGACTTCGCGCGGCAGGTTGCCGGTCAGGTCGAGCACGCGACCGGTGACGACGACGGCCACGCGCTGCAGGCCGGTGGCCGCATCCTGGTCGGGCGCACCGACATCAAGGGTGGCGAGGACGAGGTAAGGCACGCTGGCCTTGCGCAGCGACTGGACGACGGCACGCATGGTGGACGGGGCCAGATCGTTGCCGGCCGAGAAGTCCTTGTTGACCGACTTGATTTCCTGGTCGCCGAGCACGAATTCCGGATCGGCAACGTTGAAGCCACCTTGCGAGAAGACGCTGGTGATCGAGGTCTTGGTGTTGTTCATCGGGAGCAGGCGATAGCTCGTATCGTCGGCCTTGCGCGTCGTGCTACCGCCCGTTTCGACCTTGATGGCAGCCTTGACGCTGGCGCTCTCGTTGACCTGGCGATTGGCCGAAGTCGACACCGAATTGCCACGGATCTTCTCGCCTTCCTTGCCGCGACTCGAGCGCGAATACGAAGCATCGACGTCTTCGGTCACTTCGGCACGCTGCACCACGCGGGCGTCGTAGGCCCGCACGCTGGCCGCTTCACGACCGACGAAGACATAAACCAGCTGCGACTTCTCAGCATTCGCGGTCTGTTTGACCGTGCTCGACTTGCGCATGGTGTTGCGCAGCTTGGCGACGTTGAGTTCGACGCGGACGGCGACCGAATACTTGCGCAGGCTGGCCTGGTCCTGCTCGTTGAGGACCGTGGTGCTCAGGATGAACTTGTCGAGATTGGCTTCGACGCGGTCGGCGATGGCTTCGAAATTCTCGCTGTCAGCTTCGCCGGCTTCGGCGTAGTAACGCTCGACAGCGGCAACCTGCGCCTTGGCATAGGCCTGTTCCTTGACCTGCGGTGTCAGGTCCTTGTAGCTGACAGTGCCGACGCCCTTGGCATTGACAATCTGCGCCTGGGCAAAAGCCGGCAGCAGGGCGGCGGCGAGAATCAACAGATATTTCTTCATTTAGTCTTCCTCAGGATTTCACGGGATGCTTCAACTTGCGCTTCGATATCTTTGGCTGCGGCGGCCGTCGTCAGCCACTTGCCGGACGGCTGTTGCAGCGCATCGGCCAGTTTCAGGAAGAGGCCACGGATGGCGTCCTGGTAGGCTGAAAAATCGTCGGTGCCAATCTGGTCGATCGGCACGACAGCCGTTTCGCCATTCTTGAAATCCGAATTCAGGTAGTCGGTATTCAGGCTCGGCTCGAAGAAATGCACGTTGCCGTAGGCGCCATAGACGTAGGCCGTGCCGATGTTGTTTTCGGATTGCTTGATCTTGACCATCTTGTTGAGCTTGAGGTCGAACAGGTAGTCGCCCTCGCCGAGCTTGAGCTTGAAGTCGTCGCCGTTTTCGAGACGCATCGACATGACACCACCGACGGCGTGGCCGATGGCGCTCGGCAGCATCGAGATGCCCAGCTTGGCGGAAAGAATGGAAGCGAAGGAGTCGCTGACCATCGCTTCAACGGCGGCCGGATTCTTGCGCAGGGCTTCCGGCATCAGTGCCAGCGCTTCAGGTGCGACCACGCTCTTGCGCACCTGGACCGTCTTCGCCCCCTCCTTGGGCAAGGTGGCGGCTTCGAGGCGGCGCGTGAACTGGGTGACCAGGCCGCGCCCGTCCTCACGGCGGATCAGGTCTTCGACAAACCCGGCGATCCGTTCTTCAGTCGGCTGGTTCGGCGTGGCATCGAACAACACGACGCTGACCGGGTAGCTGCGCACGATGGTCTGGCTCTTGTAATCGAAGATCAGGGCGTCGCCGCGCAGATTGACGAAGGTTTTGTAATAGCTGCCGAAATACTCGGTAGACACCGTTTCACCGGTCAGCATCAAGACCGTCATCAGCGCCTGGTCGCTGTTTTTCAGGTTGACCAGTTTGTCCGCCGGCTGAAACTCGAGCTCCTTGCTCTTGATGCGCTGCGTGCGCTCGTTGACGAGATAGGAAAATCCAGCCTGGGCGCCCTGTGCCTGCTGGCGTTTGAACAGCTTGTAGGTGTAAGGAAAACGCTCGGCTGCAGACTTGAAATCACCGGCAAAGGCGAAGCCGGCCACGCTGACACTGGCGGCCGAGGCCATTGTCGAGCAAAAAAACAGCAAGGCGAGGCCCAGGCCACGCATGGTTTTGTAATGCATTGAGAGTGTTCCCCTGATTTGCACCCCTGAAAGGGTGACGTATTTTTTCTGACACGCAATGCCCAAACAGCATATCAATATGCAATATTACTATGACAAACAGTTGCCATCAAAGCCATTTGCTTTGCGGGGAGAGGCTTCTGATTTTCAGGCTTGAAACAAATGGGGAAATTCGATCGACAAACCTGCCGAATGGTGCCTACCCGGAAGTCCTGAGTCGGGCCAATAAACGTTGGGCCGCCAGCACGCCACGATACTGCGCTTCCTCGAACAAGGAAAAGCCGGACAGATCGGCGTGAGCCAACGCGATGCGCGGGCTTTCAAAATTGGCCATTTTTTCCCGTTGACCGTGGAAAAGGCTGCCCGGCACCGGGCGGCGCATGGCGTGGCCGTTGCGGAAGACGTCAAGGCGCGTCGTCAGCTTGCGGATGTCGGGATGAACGCGTTCGAGCTCGGCCAGGATGCCTTCGGCCCACGCCTCGCGCGGCGTTTCCATGAGCAGTCGGCGCCCCTCGGCCGACGCCACGTCGTGCAGCGCACGGTAGTAAGTCAACACCGTGCCGCTCAGGCGACGACGGATCAGCTGATGCGTCGCGCTGACATAGCCGAGGCCGGGGCTGTCATAGAACACGTTGTCCCACGCAGCTGGCGCACCATGGCGTTCCTCAGGCAAATCGGCCAGATGCAGATTGGCCGTCAGCCATGGGGCGTAATCGCCAGCCAGCGCTGCCGCCTTGAGCTCGCCCGGAATCGCCGGCCAGACACGGGGCAGAACGAAGGCTGGCGCCGCCCAGATCAGCTGTCGCGCTTCGATGCGCACAGTTTTTTCCCCGAACAGCACGTCAACCGCAACACTCGACTTCCCTTCCTCGATGCGCCCGACCAGCGCCCCGGTCACGACGCGCTCGCCCGCCTTTTTGGCCAGCCCGCGCGCCAGCCAGGCATTGCCTTCGGGGGCTGTCAGCACCGTGTCCGACGAGGCATTGGCCGCCTCGCCATTGCGGCAGGCAAAATAGTGCAGCCCGGCCCAGGCCGAAACCTGATCGCTGGCCGTACCGTAATCGTCGCGGCAAGCGTAGTTGGCAAGCCAGCGCACGGTCGGCGCCGTGAAACCGTTATCAGTCAGCCACTGCGCAAAGGAAATCCGGTCGAGGGCCAGCCACTCGGGATCGCGGCTCGACAACGCCATCGGAATGGCAAACAGCCGGCGCCCGTCGCGCCCCCTGGCTCGTTTGAGCTCATCCATTCGGGCATGAAAGCGTTTTTGCTCGGCCCGTTCAGCGATATCGATGCCACGTTGCGGTAGCAAGCCCTCATCCCACAAGCCGTTGCGATAAATCCGCTCCTGCGGGGTGGCGCACAGATAACGCTCATCGTAGCTCGGCTTCTGCGCCGCCGGTTCCCCCTGCAGCACGCCCAGTTCGGCCAGCAGTTCGCGCACATGCACGGCCTCCGGCCCAGGCAACGGCAAGTAATGCGCCCCCCACGGGTAGGCGACGAGCGGCGACTGCCCGGCTCGCGAATTGCCGCCAGCCTCACTTTCCATTTCCAGCACAAGAAAGTCGTCGACCGCTGAATTCGCGAGTTTCCACGCCGCCGAGAGCCCGGAAACACCGCCGCCGACAATCAACACGCCTGTTTTTCGCGTTTCGGAAGGTACTGGAAAATGACCGTCACGCAGCCGATGGCCAAGCGCGTGATTCATGCCGAGCAATTCGCCAGGCGGCAAAGAGGGTTTTCCGGCCGGGGCGCAGCCAGCGAGGGCAGCCGCCCCCACCGTACACAGAAACTCTCGCCGGCTAGTCAAGCTTCCGCAGCGACAGGCTGACCGACAACTGGGCACCGAGCCAGCCGAGGAAAGCGCCGAGCGAAGCCAGCCCCAAGGTTTCGACGACACCCGGTGGACGCAGGCTGAAATTGCCACCGTAGAGCGCCGCCAGTTCGCCGACCGGCCCGGCCAGCAGGCGCAGCGCCGCGAGCACCAGCACCGCCGCCAGCAATCCGCCGAGCGCCCCCTGCAAGGCGCCGAAATAATAGAACGGCCGGCGAATGAACCCGTCTGTCGCACCGATCATGCGCGCCACCTCGATCTCGGCCGATTGGGCCATGACCTGCAGGCGAATGGTATTGAAGGTCACCGCCACCAGCCCGGCGCCAAATAGCCCGGCCAGCATCCACAGCGCCAGCTTGCCAAGGCGCAGGAAGGCATCGAAACGCTTGACCCAGGCCGAATCGAGCTGGACGTGGGCAACCTTCGGCCAGCCGGCGATTTCCTTGCGCAGGATTTCCAACGCCTCGGGCTCGGTATTGGCCGGCTCGACAATGAAAGCATCGGGCAGCGGATTGCGCGGCAGGCTGGCAACGATTTCCGCCATGCCCTCACTGCTCTGCATGCGCTTCAGCGCGTCTTCTTTCGGTACGAATTTCCACTTGCCGTTGGCCGCCTGACGCAGGCGATTTTCGATCTCGCCGACATCCTTCCTGCTCGCCTCAAGGCTCATGAACAGGCTGATCTGCTGCACGCCGGAAGCATTGCGGCCGAGATCGCGCAGGTTGTCGAGCGCAACGTAGCCGAAGGCCGGCAGAGTCAGCGCGATACCGATGACGATCAGCGACAGCAGGGTATTGAGCGGCGTCGCCCACAGGCGGCGAAAGGCCGCTGCCAGGGCAGCGCGGTGCTGGATGAACCAGGCATTCATGCGACCACCCTCCCGTGATCCAGACGCAGCACGTTCGGGTGATAGCGCTCGATCCAGCTCTGGTCGTGCGTGGCGACAACGACCGTCACGCCAACACGATGAAAGTCGGCAAAGATGTCGAGGATGGCCATGCCGGAGTCGGTATCGAGATTGCCGGTCGGCTCGTCGGCGATCAGGATGGTCGGCCGGTTGACCACGGCACGGGCGATGGCCAGCCGTTGCTGCTCACCGCCGGAAAGGGCGATGGGATTGGCCTTTTCACGAGCCAGCAGGCCGACTTTGTCGAGCGCCGCCTGAGCCCGGCGTATCGCCTCGCGGCGCGGCTGCCCGGCTATTTGCAGCGGCAACAGCACGTTTTCCAGCGCATTGCGGTCGAACAGCAGTTTCTGATCCTGAAAGACCAAACCAAAGTGGCGACGCACATGCGGGATCGCACTGCGTCCGAGGGCCGAGAGGTTCTGGCCATTGACCACGAGGCTGCCGGAAGTCGGCCGCTCGATGGTCGATATGAGCTTGACCAGCGTCGTCTTGCCGGCGCCGGAATGGCCGGTGATGAGCACCATCTGCCCGGCCTCGATAGCGAAACTCGCATCCTTGACGGCCTCGAGGCCGCCCGGGTAGCGCTTGGTCAGATTGCTTGCTTCGATCATTGCTCGAACATGGCATCCACGAAATCGCGCGCGGAGAACGGGCGAAGGTCGTCGATCTGCTCGCCGACACCGATGAAGCGGATCGGCTTCGGACACTGCCGGGCAATGGCCGTGACGACGCCGCCCTTGGCTGTGCCGTCGAGCTTGGTCAGGACCAGACCGGTGACGTTGATCGCCTTGTCGAAGGCCTTGACCTGCTGCAGCGCGTTCTGACCAATGTTGGCATCGAGCACGAGCAGGGTTTCGTGCGGGCCTTCCGGCTCGATTTTCTGGATGACACGACGCACCTTGGCGATTTCTTCCATGAGATGGAGCTGGGTCGGCAGGCGGCCGGCCGTGTCGGCCAGCACGATGTCGATGCCACGTGCCTTGGCGGCCGAAATGGCGTCGAAGACCACGGCAGCCGGATCGCCCTTGTCCTGCGCGATGACAGTCACGTTATTGCGCTCGCCCCAGGTTTCAAGCTGTTCGCGAGCCGCGGCACGGAAAGTGTCGCCAGCGGCGAGCAGCACGCTCTTGCCCTGGCTCTGGAAATACTTGGCCAGCTTGCCGATCGAGGTCGTCTTGCCGGCGCCGTTGACCCCGGCAATCATGATCACGAAGGGCTTGTGCGTCGAGATGTCGAGCGGTTTTTCCAGCGGCTGCAGTGTTTCAAGCAGCGCATCGTGCAGCGCCTTCTGGATGGCGTCCGGTGTATCGAGCTTGTCACGCTTGGCGGCCTTTTTAAGCTCGTCGAGCAGGTGGGTCGTTGCCTCGACACCGCAATCGCTGGTCAGCAACAGGGTTTCGAGTTCTTCGAGCAGTTCGTCATCGACCTTGCCGCGCGAGAAAATGGTTTTGAGTTTGCCGCCCCATTGGGCGCGGGTCTTGGCCAGCCCCTTGAACAGGCGCTCGCGCCACGAAGGGGCAGCAGCTTCGGCCGGAACATCGGCCTTGGTTTCGGCTTTGCTGTCGGTGCCGGATTTTTTCAGGAAACTGAACATGGGGATGGAGGTCTCAAGCCTTGCTGACAGGCGGACGGCAAGCCGTTAAGATGCCATCCGGTTCGATGCAAAATCAGCCACGAATTCTAACAGAAAGCCCCCGCCCCCCATGCCCCTCAAATACCTGCTCTCCGTTTTGCTTGCGGCCGGGTTGACCACCGCCGCTTTCGCCAATCCGTACGAAACCACGCTCAAGAACGGCCTTCGCGTCATCGTCAAGGAAGACCACCGGGCGCCAACCGCCGTCCAGATGGTGTGGTACCGCATTGGCAGTACCGACGAGGTCGATGGCGCCTCGGGCGTTGCCCACGTACTCGAGCACATGATGTTCAAGGGCACGCCGAGCGTCGGCCCGGGTGAATTCAACAAGCGCGTTGCCGCCGCGGGCGGGCGCGACAACGCCTTCACGAGCCGCGACTACACGGCCTACTTCCAGCAAGTACCGAAGGAAAAGCTGCCCGAGATGATGCAGCTTGAAGCCGACCGCATGCGCCACCTCAACGTGGATGCCAAGGAATTCGAGCAGGAAATCAAGGTCGTCATGGAAGAGCGCCGCATGCGCACCGACGACAACCCGCAATCCAAGCTCTTTGAGCAGATGAACGCCGTCGCCTTTCAGGCCCACCCCTATCGCCGGCCGATCATCGGCTGGATGAACGACCTCGAGACGATGACCGCGGCCGATGCCAAGGCCTGGTACGACACCTGGTACGTGCCGAACAACGCCTACGTCATCATCACCGGCGACGTCGATCACAAGGAAGTCTTCGCCCTGGCTGAAAAATACTACGCGCCGCTCGAAGGCCGCGCCCTGCCGGTTCGCCGGCAACAGATCGAACCGGCCCAGGAAGGGACGCGCAAGGTCACCGTCAAGGCGCCAGCCGAACTGCCGGTGCTGATCATGGGCTACAAGGCGCCTATCCTGCGCGATATCGACAAGGACAGCGACCCTTACGCGCTGGAAATGCTCGCCTCCATTCTCGACGGCCATGATGCCGCCCGCTTCAACAAGAAGCTGGTCCGCGAGGACAAGGTCGCGCTGTCAGCCGGCATCGACTACGACAACACGGCACGCGGCCCGGGCATGCTTTACCTGCACGGCACGCCGTCGGAAGGCAAGACGGTCAGTGATCTCGAAGCGGCCCTACGTGCCGAAATCGCCCGCGTCCAGAAAGATGGCGTCAGCGAACAGGAACTCAAGCGGGCCAAAGCGCAATTGATCGCCGGACAGGTCTACAAGCTCGACTCGATGTTCGGCCAGGCCATGGAAATCGGCCAGATCGAAGCCGTCGGCCTGCCCTACCAGAAGCTCGACCGCATGCTCGACAAGCTGCAGAAGGTGACTGCTGCCGACATTCAGAGCGTGGCCAAAAAGTATTTCAACGACGACGCGCTGACCATCGGCCTGCTCGACCCGCAACCGCTCGACGGCAAGCCCCGCCGTCCGGCCGTCGCGACCCGCCATTAAGCCGGCGACGACATGGCTTTACCCTGGATGACCATCCTGACCAACGTGCCCTGGCGTGACGTCATCGGCAAGGCGCCGACCATTCTTGACAGCGCCAAGGTGCTGTGGAGCATGGGGCGCAAGAATGGCGATGGCGCATCCCCTGACGATGTGGTCGCCCCGGCGGACGCTGACATCGTCACGCGGATCAATGCCCTGGAAATTGCCCAGCGCAAGTCGCGCACCCAGATGCTTGCCTCTGGCGAGCTTATCCAGGCATTGAGCGAACAAAATGCGCAACTCGTCGCGCAAATTGACAAGCTGCGTCGTCGTACCCGCCTGCTGGCCGGTATATTGGCCACGACAGCAGTCATTGCCTGCCTTGCCCTCTACCTGACCTGGCACCCCCGCATATCGGAGTTTTTTGCATGAAAAGACTGTTGACCGTAGCAATCGCCCTGCTCATCTCGCAAGCCGCCCTGGCTGGCGTCAAGATCGAGCACTGGGTTTCGCCCTCGGGCGCCCGCGTCTATTTCGTCGAAAGCCGCGTCCTGCCCATGCTCGACGTACAGATCGATTTCGCCGCCGGTTCGATGTTCGACCCGGCTGGAAAATCGGGCCTGGCCGCGCTGACCCGGGGCGCCCTCGACCTCGGCGCCGGCAAGTTCGATGAAACAGCCATCGCCGAACAGATGGCCGACATTGGCGCCAGCCTCGGTGGCGGCGCCGACACCGACCGCGCCAGCGTCTCACTGCGTACCCTGTCGGCCACGGACAAGCGCGAGCCGGCGCTGGCCATCCTGAAGGCCGTGGTACATGCCCCGCTGTTCGACTCCGCCATTTTCGAACGTGAAAAAGCGCGCACCATCGCCAGCCTCAAGGAAGCGATGACCCGCCCGGACAGCATCGCCGGCAAGGCCTTCTGGGCCGCCATGTACCCGAATCACCCGTACGGCCGCCAGGCCACGCCGGAAAGCGTCGCCGCACTCAACCCTGATGACCTCGCCGCCTTCCACGCTCGCTACTACACCGCAGCCAATGCCAGCATCACGCTGGTCGGCGACCTTTCCCGCGCCGATGCTGAAAAGATTGCCGAAGGCATCGCCGCCAGCCTGCCCAAGGGCGTGGCGGCAACCTTGCCCGATGCGCCCCAGTTGCCCAAATGGAGCATGACCCAGCTCGCCCACCCGGCCAGCCAGGCGCACGTTTACATCGGGCTGCCGGCCATCGAGCGCGGCAACCCGGATTTCTTCCCGCTGCTCGTCGGAAACTACACGCTGGGCGGCGGCGGCTTCGTTTCGCGACTCATGAAGGAAGTTCGCGACAAGCGCGGCTATGCCTACAGCGTTTACAGCTACTTCGCCCCGCTCAAGCAGACCGGCCCTTTCCAGATCGGCCTGCAGACCAAGCGGTCGCAAGCCAAGGATGCGCTCAAGGTGACACGCGAAGTCCTGAGTGGATTCCTCAAGGACGGCCCGAGCGAGGAAGAGCTGGCGGCCGCCAAGGCCAACCTGACCGGCAGCTTCCCGCTGCGCCTGGACAGCAACAAAAAGATTCTCGAGAACGTCGCCAACATCGGCTTCTACGGCCTGCCGCTGGATTACCTCGACCAGTACCAGGCCAAGGTGCAGGCGGTAACGACCGACGATATCCGCAAGGCCTTTGCCCGCCGCGTGCGGCCGGACAACATCATCACCGTGACGGTGGCGGCTGATTGAACTCGGTTCGTATCATCGGTGGGCTGTATCGCCGCCGCGTCCTCAAGTTCCCCGACAGCGAGGGCCTGCGCCCGACGCCTGACCGCGTGCGCGAAACGCTGTTCAACTGGCTGGGACAGGAACTCGATGGCCTCCACTGCCTCGACCTGTTTGCCGGCAGCGGCGCCCTCGGCTTCGAAGCGGCATCGCGGGGCGCGGCGCGTGTCGCGATGGTCGAACAGGCGCCCAGAGTGCTGGCCGCGTTGCGTGAAAACCACGAAATGCTGCAAAAACCCGCAGCGATGGAGATCATTCGCGCGGATGCGATACAATATTTGGCCTCGACGAATGCAAAATTCGACCTGATCTTTCTCGATCCGCCCTTCAAAAAAGGCTGGATTGCCCGCCTGGAGCCACTCCTTCCCGGCGTATTGAACGAAGATGCGGCGATCTACGTCGAAGCAGAAAACAAAATCGAATCGCTTGGCGATTGGCGCACGGTACGCCACGGCAAAGCGGGGGAAGTCCACTATCAGTTGTTGCGGCGAGACACGGGCGGGAAATCAGCTTGAACAAACTCAATCATCGCGTTGCCATCTACCCGGGCACATTCGACCCTATCACCCGGGGCCACGAGGATCTCGTCCGGCGCGCCGCCACGCTCTTCGACAAGCTTATTCTGGCCATTGCCGAAAGCCCGTCGAAGCAGCCGCGCTTCCCGCTTGCCGATCGTGTCGACATGGCCACCGAAATTCTCGGCGACCTCAAGAATGTTGAAATCGTCGGTTTCAATTCGCTGCTCATGAACTTCGTGCACGAAAAGGAAGCCAAGGTCGTCGTGCGCGGCCTGCGCGCCGTTTCCGACTTCGAATACGAATTTCAGATGGCGGGAATGAACCGCAGCGTCTATCCGGAGGTCGAAACGGTGTTTCTGACCCCGGGCGAGCAATACATGTTTATCTCCGCTACCATGGTGCGTGAAATTGCGCGACTGGGTGGTGATGTCAGCAAATTTGTGCAACCTTGTGTCGAAAAGCGCCTGCGGGCGAAAACCACAGCTTAACCGAGAGAGGAACAACAGCTATGTCTCTGATTATTACCGACGAGTGCATCAACTGCGATGTGTGCGAACCGGAGTGCCCGAACGAGGCCATCTCCCAGGGCGAAGAAATTTACGTCATCGACCCGAACAAGTGCACCGAGTGCGTCGGTCACTACGACGAACCGCAGTGCGTTCAGGTCTGCCCGGTAGATTGCATCCCCAAGGATGCGAACCATGTCGAAAGCGAAGAAATGCTGTGGGTCAAGTACGAAAAGCTGACGGGCAACAAGCGCTCCTGAGTTTTTTCAGCCCCAAAAAAACCCGCGAATTTCGCGGGTTTTTTGTTTTAAGTTTTGGCTGTTTTTTCCGGTTGACCGTGCAAATAGCCAAGAGGGGTGCTTACGCCGCGGCCAGTTGTCGCGATGGGTCAAGCGGCACCAGCATGTCCTGGACACGGCCGACGATTTCTTCCAGCGCCTCGATCTGCTGCAGCAGGTTGTTCTCGACACTGTCGAGCTCGATGATCCGGTCTTCCAGCGTATCGGTGGCCTGATGGATGCGCTTGATGCTTTCCAGACGGCGCTTGAGCTGGATCTGATGCTCGCGCACCTGGGTTTCCATCGGCGCCATGATGGCGCGCAGCCAGACTTCGGCATCGCGGTTGGCGTGCTCGAAGGCGCGACGCACCTGGGTGGCGACCTCCTCGAAGAATTTCTGCGTGATGTTCTTCTTGTCGTGGGTGAGCAAGGTGACCATCGTGTTGAGATGATCGTCGCACCACGCCTGCAGGCGGTCCAGTTCCTTCTCGTAGCGCAACAGCGAGAAGCTCGTCGGAGAGCCCAGCTTGAGGCCGTGCTCGATGGCGAATTTCTTGTACACCGACTCCATCATCGCCAGGATTTCGCTGATTTCGCTGTTCGACTTGGCCAGCGCATCACGCGAACCAGCAAAGAAACGGGCCATCGCGTCGGACAAGGTCTTGGAAAATGCGGCGTCGAGCATGGTTTCGCGCGTTTCGTGCGTTAACTGACGCAGAACGTCGAGGCCGAGGTGGCTGAACAGGTTATTGGTCAGCGTTGAAAAGACGCTTCGCACGGCGTAGTAACGCTGCAGACCAGACTCGAATTCATCCTTCTCCGCCCGCACCTTGCCCATCATGTATTCGACGACGCCCTTGTTCTTGCCACGCAGTTCAGTCAGTTCGGTCAATTGCTCGCGCAGGCCAAGCAGGCGCGTGTCGAGCAGGCTGCGCACGCGCCGACTGACATCGCCAAACTCGCTTTCCGTGCTCTCGCAGACGATGTCGCGCTTGGCCGGGATCAGCTCTTCGGAGAGCGCCGCTTCGAGCAAAGGCAGACGGCTCTTCTCGAGCAGCGCCTGGTCACCATTGATCTTGGCGACCAGCCCCTTCTGTGCTGAAACGGGGAAAATCTGGCTTACCGGCAGATCAAGAATAGCCGCACTGCTTTCGGCCTGGCGCTGGATTTCGGCGTCGATTTCCTCGGCAGATTTCAATTCATCCCACTGGCCGTCAATTTTGTTGAGGACGACCATGCGGCCACGTTGAGCCATGCCGCCGCTGCAAATATGCTCGCGCCAGATGGCCAGATCGGATTGGGTAACGCCCGTGTCGGCCGCCAGGATGAACAGCACGGCATGCGCATTGGGCAACAGGGACAGGGTCAGCTCCGGCTCGGCGCCGATGGCATTGAGGCCCGGGGTGTCGAGGATGACCAGACCCTGCTTGAGCAGCGGATGCGGGAAATTGATCATTGCATGGCGCCAGCGCGGCACTTCGACCATTCCGTCGTCGCCGATCACGTAGAGATCGATCTGCCCCTCGCCGACTTCGAAACCAAGACGGCCGGCCTCTTCGGGCGTAACCCGCATCGTTTCGCTGACGTGGCGCAAGGCATCCTGCATGGCATCCGGCGATTCGGTATCGAGTGAAATCTTCGTCCACTCGTCAACAAAGCGCTTGTATTCACTAACACTGGAATTCGAGGCCCGCGTCTGGATCGGCAAGAGCTCAATGCACGGCAGCTGGTTGCCGTCGAACAGCAATTCGGTCGGACACATGGTCGTCCGGCCGGCCGACGATGGCAGCATCCGGTTGCCGTAGTCGGCAAAGAAAATGGCGTTGATGAGTTCCGATTTGCCACGCGAGAACTCGGCGACAAAGGCCACGTTCAGACGGTCTTCACGCAGCCGCTCGAGCAGTTGGGTCAGGCGCAGGTCGCTCTGGGCGTCGGAAAGCTCGTTGGTGCTCAGCCAGCCCTGAAGTTCGGCAATATGGGTGGCCAAGCGTGATCGCCAGGCGGTATAGGCAGCAAATTGGTTGGCGAGCGACATACGACGTCCTTCCCGGTGCAATCGGAAATTTCAATTTAGCATAAATACATAGGCTTGCAGAGCCATTTTAATGCTGACACCCAGCACAATAATAAGTACTGCGCCCCGCCTGGCGAATTTGTCTGATCACCCCGCCGCAGCGCAGGCAGGGTTCTCCAGCCCGGTCGTACACCCCGGCCTGGATCTGAAAGCAGCCGGCCCCGCCATCGCTGTGCACGTAGTCGCGAATACTGCTGCCACCCGCCGCGATGGCGTCCGACAAGGTCTCACGGATAGCCGGCACGAGCAATTCATAGCGCGCCCGGCTGATCCGGTTGGCTGCCCGTAGCGGCGAGATGCCGGCGCGGAACAGGCTCTCCGACGCATAGATATTGCCAATGCCGACGACGAGGTGACTGTCCATCAAGGTCGGCTTGATCGGCCCGCTGCGTTTCGAAATTGACGCATAAATCCAGTTGACCGTGAAAGCGTCAGACAAGGGCTCGACACCCTGCGTCGCCAGCAAAGGATGTCGCTCGGCAGCCTCGGGCGGCCCTGGCTGCCAGAGTACGACGCCGAAACGGCGCGGATCGGCCAGACGAAGAATCTGCCCGGCCAGCACGAGATCGAAATGATCGTGCTTGGCCGGAGGCGGCTCGCGCGGCACAAAGCGTAGATTGCCGGACATCCCGAGATGAATGATCAGGCTCCCCTCAACCCCCTCCCGCCGACAGTCGATCAACAGATACTTGGCGCGCCGGCGCACGGCAACGATGCGACAGCCCGGCAACAACTCGATGAGGGCCCGCGGAATTTCGTGGCGCAGCTTCGGCGCACGAATGACCACCCCCTCGATCAGCGCACCTTCAAGCTCCGGCGCCAATCCACGACGACAAACCTCCACCTCCGGCAATTCCGGCATTGCTTGTTCCTCCGGGCAAACCCAAATAACATCACAAACTTATCGGATTCTATGCGTTCCAATAAGCAATTCTCGCGTGACCATCGCGCAAACCTCGACCGAAAGCCGTCCATGCAACTGAAGCGAATCGCCGCCGCCCTCACCCTCGCCCTGGGTCTAACCCATGGCGGATACAGTCAGGCCGCCGGCGAAGGACCCGCCAAAGCCGTGGGGAAGCGTCAAAACACCCAGGTTGCCTCGGAAGACCTGCTCGCCCGTACCGTCTTTCAGGCGCTCGTTGGCGAATTCGCGCTGCAGCGTGGTGACGCCAAGCTGGGCTCCGACGCATGGACCGATCTTGCCCAACGCACCCGTGACCCCAAAGTCGTCGCCCGGGCGACCGAAGTGGCCGGCTTCGCCCGCCAGTTCGATCGCGCCCTCGAACTCTCCAAACTATGGCTGGAAGTCGAGCCGGACTCCGCCCAGGCCCGGCAATCCCGATCCACGCTGTTGATTCTCTCCAACCGCCTCGACGAACTGGCGCCGCAACTCGTCGCCCTGCTCGAACAGGACAAGCCCAATCTCGGCAACAACCTGCTGCACCTCAACCGCATGCTGGCCCGGCACGAGGACAAGAAGGCAGTCCAGTCACTGGTCGACCGCGTTGCCGCCCCCTACGACGACCTGCCCGAAGCCCATTTCGCCATGGCCCAGGCCGCCGCCAATGCCAACGACAATCTGCGTGCCCTCAACGAAATCGAAAAGTCCCTGCAGCTTCGCCCCGACTGGGAAAGTGCGGCCTTGGCCCGCGCCCAGTTGCAGACCCGGCTCTCTGCCCAGACCGCCATCGACAGCCTGAGCACTTTCGTCGCCGCCAATCCGGCCGCCCGCGATGCCCGCCTGGCCCTGGCCCGCCTGCTCATCACCGAAAAGCGTTACGACGAAGCGCGCCGTCATTTCGACCGCCTGATCAAGGACAACCCGGACAATCCGGACGTCATCTATCCGGTGGCCATGCTCGCCCTGCAGCAAGGTGACATGACAACGGGCCGCGCTCAGCTCGAACATCTGCTCACCACCGATTTCGCCGACAAGAGCACCATCCACTTCTTCCTGGGCCAACTCGACCAGGAACAAAAGAAGACGGAAGCGGCCGCCGAACATTACCGCCAGGTCACCGCCGGCCAGCAATACATCGCCGCCCGCTCCCGGCTGGCCCAGATTCTCCTGCAACAAGGCAAGACCAATGAAGCGCGCGACCTGCTGCACAACACGCGCGGTGGCACGGCGGACGAACGCACCCAGCTGATCCTAGCCGAATCTCAGATCCTGCGCGAAGCCGGCCGGCACAATGACGCCTACATCGTTCTCGACGGCGCCCTGACGGCCCAACCGGACAACCCTGAACTGCTCTACGAAGCGGCGCTGACCGCCGAGCGCATTGGCAAGCCGGAAATCCTTGAAATTCACATCAAGCACCTGCTCGGCATCAAACCGGACCACGCCCATGCCCTGAACGCACTCGGCTACTCGCTGGCCGAACGCAATATCCGGCTGCCGGAAGCCTACGAGCTGATCACCAGAGCGCTCAGCCTGACACCGGAAGACCCTTTCATCATGGACAGCATGGGTTGGGTTCTCTACCGCCAGGGCAAACTGGCAGAATCCCTCAAGACACTCGAAAACGCCTATCGCATCAAGGCCGACCCGGAAATCGCCGCCCATCTCGGCGAAGTCCTATGGACAATGAATCGCAAGGACGACGCGCGCCGCATCCTCAGTGATGCCGTCAAAGCCAATCCGGACAATGAAGTCCTGACCAGCATCATCAAGAAACTCCTGCCTTGATACGTCGTTTCACCCTGCTGCTCGCGGCCAGCCTGCTGACCGCCTGCGTCAGCGTGCCGCCGGCGCCACTGGCCGCCCGCGACAAAATCCGCGATTTTGCGCTGGAAGGCCGCTTCGCCCTGCGCGTCACGCTACCGGGCCAGGCCGCGCAGAATTCAGGTGGCCGCCTGACCTGGACGCACCAGAACCGTAGCGACCGCGTGCTGCTCTCCAGCCCGCTCGGCTACGGGCTGGCCGAAATCGAAACGACGCCGGAAATTTCACGTCTGCGCACGGCCGAAGGCAAGATGCGCGAATCGACCGACCCCGACGCCCTGATCGAAGACGTCACCGGCCAGCGCCTGCCGGTCAGCCGCATGCCCGCCTGGCTGCTCGGCCGCTCGGGCGGCAACGCCCACATCGAGGCAGATGCACTGGGCCGCCCCGCCCGGCTCAGTGAAGATGGCTGGCAAGTCGACTACAGCTTTGACGACGATAGCCCGAGCGCCCTGCCTGCCCGCCTGACCCTGTCGCGCAACGGCGAAATAGAGCTCCGCCTGCGCATAGAGGAATGGAAGGACACACCATGAGCGAGTGGACCTGGGACAGCACCTGGCCCGCCCCGGCCAAACTCAACTTGTTCCTGCACGTCGTCGGCCGGCGTGCCGACGGCTATCACCTGCTGCAAACGGTCTTCCGCTTTATCGACCGCGCCGACACGCTGCGTTTCACCCCCCGCGACGACGGTCAAATCGTTCTCGCCACACCCATTCCCGGCGTTCCGACCGACAGCGACCTGACCGTCCGTGCCGCCCGCCTGTTGCAGGACGCAAGCGGGTGCCGACAAGGGGCGACGATCCATCTCGACAAGCAATTGCCGATGGGTGGCGGCCTGGGCGGCGGATCATCCGACGCCGCCACTGTGCTGCTCGCGCTCAACCATCTGTGGCAGACCGGTCTCCAGCGGCCGGCCTTGGAAAAAATCGGCCTTGGCCTCGGTGCCGACGTCCCGGTCTTCGTTCACGGCCAGAACACGTTTGCCGAAGGCGTTGGCGAAGCCTTCACCGATGTCGACCTGCCAGCGGAAAGCTACCTGATCCTGCATCCGGCAGTCCATGTGCCGACGGCAGCCATTTTCGGCGCCACTGGACTGAAACGCGACACCACGGCCATGCGCCCTACTGAATGGCGGCATGGGCAAGGCCATAACGATCTTGAAGCGGTGGCCTGCGCCAAGTTTCCTGAGATCGCCGAACATCTCTCCTGGCTCAGGGATCGCGCCCCCCTGGCCATGATGACCGGTTCCGGTGCCTGCGTTTTTGCTGGTTTCCCCCATCGCAGCGCAGCTGAATCGGTTCTCGCCAGCCTTCCCCCCGGCATGCGAGGCTGGATCGCCGACGGTCTGAGCGAACATCCTCTCGCAAAAATTCGCTGAGGGGCTGGATTTCCGCAAAGAGCTACTGTATTATTCGCGCCTCGCTCGGACGCGAACCCGTTCGAGCAACCCGCTGGGGAGTCGCCAAGTTGGTCAAGGCACCGGATTTTGATTCCGGCATTCGAAGGTTCGAATCCTTCTTCCCCAGCCAAATTTCCTTCGGGCAGGTCACAAGCCTGCCCGATTTTCATTGTGGCGGGCAAATGCACGTAAGCATGCAGAAGGTCCGGAGGAATGTGGGAATGGCCTACAACAGCTTGATGGTCTTCACTGGCAACGCCAATCCAAAACTGGCCGCTGCCGTCGCCAACGAACTCAACGTCGATCTCGGTCGCGCCAATGTCGGACGCTTCTCCGACGGCGAAGTCAGCGTCGAACTCCAGGAACATGTTCGCGGTCGCGACATCTTCGTGCTGCAATCAACCTGTGCGCCCTGCAACGACAACCTGATGGAACTGCTGGTCATCGTTGACTCGCTCAAGCGCGCATCAGCCGGCCGCATCACCGCCACCATCCCGTACTTCGGCTACGCCCGCCAGGATCGCCGCTCGCGCTCCTCACGCGTGCCCATCGCCGCCAAGCTGGTCGCCAACATGCTCGTCGCCTCCGGCGTCGATCGCGTGCTGACCATGGATCTCCACGCCGAACAGATTCAGGGCTTCTTCGACATTCCGGTCGATAACATCTACGCCCTGCCCATCCTGCTCGAAGACATCCAGAAACAGAATTACGAAAACCCGATGGTCGTTTCCCCCGACCACGGCGGTGTCGTCCGCGCCCGTTCACTGGCTAAGCGCCTCGAATGCGACCTGGCCATCATCGACAAGCGTCGCCCGAAAGCCAACGTTTCGGAAGTGATGAACATCATCGGTGAAGTCGATGGCCGCACCTGCATCATCATGGATGACATGGTCGACACCGCCGGCACACTGTGCAAGGCCGCTACCGCGCTGAAGGCCAATGGCGCCAAGAAGGTCGTTGCCTACTGTACCCACCCGGTGCTCTCCGGCCCGGCCATCGAACGGGTCAATGACTCCGACCTCGATGCCCTGGTCGTCACCGACACCATTCCGCTGCGCGACGATGCCGCTGCCTGCCCGCGCATCCGTCAGCTCTCCGTGGCCGAAATCATGGCCGAAACCATTCGCCGGATCAGCAACGACGACTCCGTTTCGTCGCTGTTCATCGACTAAGTTTTTTTAACCTTCCCGTTCTGGTCGCGGACCGGGAAATCATTGGAGTATCACCATGCAATTTGAACTTATCGCCCAAGCGCGTACGCTGCAGGGAACGGGTGCGAGCCGCCGCCTGCGTCGCGCTGGCACCGTCCCGGGTATCGTTTACGGTGGCGAAGCCGCCCCGCAAGCCATTGAAGTCGTCCACAACGACCTGCTGCTCAAGCTGAAGAAGGAAGCCTTCCACTCTTCCGTTGTGAACCTCATCGTTGATGGCAAGAAGGAACAAGTCCTTCTGCGCGATTACCAGATGCACGCCTACCGTCCGCTGGTTCTGCACATCGACTTCCAGCGCGTCGACGCCACGCACGAACTGCACATCAAGGTGCCGCTGCACTTCGTCAACGAAGAAGTCGCCCCGGGCGTCAAGCTCAACGGCGGTCTGGTCAACCACGTCATCACCGAAGTCGACGTGCACTGCCTGGCCAAGGATCTGCCCGAGTTCATCGAAGTCGACCTGTCTGCACTGAAGATCGGCGACAGCATTCACCTGTCCCAGCTCAAGCTGCCGAACGGCGTCAAGCTGGTTGCCCACGCTACTGACGATGTCGTCGTCGGCGTCGTCGGCAAGGGTGGCGCGGCTGAAGAAGCCGCCGAAGGCGCTGCTGCTGCCGAGTAATTTCCGGCATCCCGCAGCAATGGCCGCCGCTGGCATCATGCCGCCGGCGGCTTTTTCGCACTTATAGCCCATGAACCCACCTCGCCTGATCGTCGGCCTCGGCAACCCCGGACCGGAATACGAAGCGACCCGACACAACGTCGGCTTCTGGTTTGTCGACCATCTGGCCGACAAGCTGAAGACCTCGCTCACCCCGCAAGCCAAGTTCTATGGCAAGGCAGGACGCGTCGGCGAAACCTGGCTGCTGCAACCGAGCACCTTCATGAACCGTTCCGGTCAGTCGGTGGCTGCACTGGCCAATTTCTACAAGATCCCCCCGGAAGAGATTCTCGTCATCCACGACGAGCTCGACCTGCCGCCCGGCGGCATCCGCCTCAAGCAAGGTGGTGGCAACGGCGGGCACAATGGCCTCAAGGATATTCAGGCCAAACTTGGCACGCCGGATTTCTGGCGCCTGCGCCTCGGCATCGGCCACCCGCGCACCCTCGGCCTCTCCCAGCAAGTAGTCGATTTCGTGCTGCATCAGCCGCGCAAGGAAGAACTGCCGGATATCGAACACGCCCTCGCCCGCTGTCTGCTGGCCTGGCCCAAACTCGCCGCCGGAGACTTTGCCGGCGCTCAACAACAGTTGCACGGCAAAGCCGTTTAGTTGGCAAAACCCTAGGAAAATATCCATGTCTCTCAAATGCGGCATCGTCGGCCTGCCCAACGTCGGCAAATCCACCCTCTTCAACGCCCTGACCAAGTCCGGCATCGCGGCGGAAAACTATCCGTTCTGCACCATCGAACCGAATGTCGGCATCGTTGAAGTGCCGGACAAGCGCATGGCCCAGCTCGCCGAGATCGTCAAGCCGCAACGCATGCAGTACGCCATCGTCGAATTCGTCGATATCGCCGGCCTGGTGGCTGGCGCCTCCAAGGGTGAAGGCCTGGGCAACCAGTTCCTCGCCAACATCCGCGAAACCGATGCGGTCGTGCACGTCGTCCGCTGTTTTGCCGACGACAACGTGATCCACGTCTCAGGCGGCGTCGATCCGATCCGCGACATCGAAGTCATCGATACCGAACTGGCGCTGGCCGATATGGCTACCGTCGAGAAGGCGCTCAACCGCTACCGTCGCCCGGCCAGTTCCGGCGACAAGGAAGCCAAGATCCTGGTTGCCGTGCTCGAAAAATGTTTTGCCCAGCTCGACCAGGCCAAGGCCGTTCGCGGCCTCGACTTTTCCAAGGAAGAACTGGCGCTGCTCAAGCCGTTCTGCCTGATTACCGCCAAGCCCGTCCTCTATGTCGCCAACGTCGCCGAGAACGGTTTCGAGAACAACCCGCTGCTCGACGCCGTGCGCGCCCATGCCGCCACGGAGAAGGCTGAAGTCGTTTCCGTCTGCGCCGCCATCGAAGCCGAAATCGCCGATCTTGACGACGAAGAAAAGCAGATGTTCCTGGCCGACCTCGGCCTCGAAGAACCCGGTCTCGACCGCCTGATCCACGCCGGCTACAAGCTGCTCGGCCTGGCCACCTACTTCACGGCCGGCGTCAAGGAAGTGCGCGCCTGGACCATCCACCAGGGCGACACCGCGCCGCAGGCGGCCGGCGTCATCCACACCGATTTCGAGCGCGGCTTCATCCGGGCCCAGACCATCGCCTTTGATGATTTCATTACCTACAAGGGTGAAGCGGGCGCCAAGGAAGCGGGCAAGATGCGCGCCGAAGGCAAGGAATACGTCGTCAAGGATGGCGATGTTCTGAATTTCCTGTTTAACGTCTGACGGGAAGCCTAGAATAAGAGCATATCCAGTCAGGTTTGTTCGATGACCCGCACCACCACAGCAGTCAGTTCTCTGCCTCTGCCGGACAAGGATTCCCTGTCCGGCACACCCTTTTTGCGTGCTTTCGAGCAAAGCAACGAAGGCATGCTGGTGACGGACGAGCGGAACCTGATTGTCGTGGTGAACAGCGCCCTGTGCACCTTGAGCGGATATTCGCCGGAAGAGCTGATCGGACAGAATCCGCGGATTCTGTCGTCTGGCCGGGCCACACCTGAGTTTTATTCGGCAATGTGGCAGGCGCTGGAAGCCCAGGATTACTGGGAGGGCGAGATCTGGAACAAACAGAAGGATGGCGCCAACTATCCACGCAGCCTGAAGATTTCAGTGCTGCGCAACGCCGACGGCAGCGTCCGCAACTATGTCGGTAATTTCAGCGACATCGAAGCCAACCATGAAGTTGCCGACCGCCTGGCCTACCTGGCCTATCACGATCCGCTGACCAACCTGCCCAACCGGCTTGCCTTCGAATCGCAACTGGCGCAATCGCTGCGTGGCTGCGAGCGGGAGGGCAAACAGCTGGCCTTGATGTTGATCGACCTCGACAATTTCAAGAACATCAACGACACGCTGGGTCATCATGTCGGCGACCAGCTGTTGCAGAACGTCGCGCTGCGCCTGCGTGAATGCGTGCGCGCCAGCGATCTAGTGGCCCGCATCGGCGGCGACGAATTCGTCGTCGTCCTGCCCGACATCGAATCACCGCTGACCGCCGCCCGCGTCGCCAGCAAGATCCAGAGTAATCTGGCCGACAGTTATCAGATCGCCGATCACGTGCTGTACGCCACGCCGAGCATCGGCATCAGCCTCTATCCGATCGACGGCAGCGATCCCGGCACCCTGCTGCGCAATGCCGATACGGCGATGTACCACGCCAAAAGTGCCGGCCGCAACAACCACCAGTTTTACACGGCGCGCATGAACGAGGCGGCGGGCGAACGCCTGGCCATGGAAAACGAGCTGCGCCAGGCCATCGCCGCCATTTCTCCGGCGAGCAGCGAGTTTTCGCTGCATTTCCAGCCGCAGATCGAAACCGTCAGCGGTCGCGTCCTTGGCGTCGAGGCCTTGCTGCGCTGGAACAACGCAAAATTCGGTTCGGTCTCGCCCATGCGCTTCGTTGCCATTGCCGAAGAAACCGGCTTGATCCTGCCGCTCGGCGACTGGGTGATCTGGGAAACCTGCAGGCTGATCCGCCTCATGAAACAGCAGGGCATCGCCGGCATTCGCGTCGCCATCAACATTTCGGCCCAGCAGCTACGCCATGAAAACCTGCTGCTGCTCGTCCGTGGCGCGCTGGCCTGCTACGACCTGCTGCCCGAAGACATCGAGCTCGAAGTGACCGAGAGCACGGCGATGGAAAATCCGGAAATGACGCTGTCCATCCTCGACCAGCTGGCCGCCATGGGCATCGTCCTGGCCATCGACGATTTCGGTACCGGCTATTCCTCGCTGGCCTACCTGAAACACCTGCCGATCAAGCGCCTCAAGCTCGACCGCTCCTTCGTCAAGGACATCGAGACCGACGCCAACGATGCCGCCATCTGTACCGCGACGATTGCGCTGGGCCACAGCCTGGGTCTCGAACTCGTCGCCGAGGGTGTCGAAACCGAGGCCCAGCGCGACTTTCTGGCCGGTCTCGACTGCGACATTCTGCAAGGCTACCTATATAGCCGACCGATGCCCTTCGACGACACGGTGGCCTACCTCAAGGCACATCAGGCCGCTAACGGATGACCTTGCGCCACTCGGCTTCGAAGGTGCGCACCAAGACCTGATTGTTCAACTGATTGACCTCGGCCGGCACACGCGCCATGTCAGCCGGGAATTCGAACAGGCCAGGCAGGATTTCCGATGTCAAAAATCGCGTCTTTTTCCGGTCGACCGTGGGAATCGAGAATTCCTGCCGGCTGGCGATGATGTAGCCCCATTCGCCGAAGGACGGGACCAGCGCGTGATACGGCGCCGTCTTGAAACCGACGCTTTCCAGCGTTGTCACGACGCACCAGAACGATTGCCGGGCGTAGAGCGGCGAGGTGGACTGGACGACGATCAGGCCACGGGCCGACAGGCGTTTTTCGAGCAGGCGGTAGAAGGCTGAAGTGTAGAGCTTGCCCAGCGCGAAGTTGTTCGGATCGGGAAAATCGACGACAACGAAATCGAAATACTCCCGGTTTTCCTCCAGCCACTGCAACGCATCGGCGTTGACCACCGTCACCTTGGGCGAACTCAGCGATCCCTGATTGAGCGCAACGAGCTGCGGTGCAGTCGAGAACAGTTGGGTCATCGCCGGATCGAGATCGACCAATGTTACCGACTCGACATTCGGGTATTTGAGGATTTCTCGCACGGCCAGACCATCGCCACCGCCGAGCACCAAAACCCGTTTCGCCCCCGGCAGGGCGGCCAGCCCCGGATGGACCAGCGCCTCGTGGTAGCGGTATTCGTCGTGCGATGAAAACTGCAGGTTGTTGTTGATGAACAGGCGCAGATCGTCGCGCCAGCGCGTGACGACGAGGCGCTGGTAGGGCGTCGTTTCGGCGTGAATGATGTCGTCGGCGTAGAGGTGGGTTTCGGCGATGGTCGTCAGTTGCCCAGCCCCGGCAAAACCGGCGGCAAGCAGGCCGAACACCGTCCAGCTCTGCACCGCCAGCCAACGCCGCGACGGCAGTTGATCGCGGAACAGATGCAGCGCCCAGAGCGCCACGGCGACGTTGAGCACGCCGAAGAGCAGCCCGGTACGCACCATGCCGATCTGCGGCGCGAGCACGAGCGGAAACAGGATCGATACCGCCAGCGCGCCGAGATAATCGAAAGTGAGTACTTGCGACACAAGGTCCTTGAAGGCCAGTTCGCGCTTCAAAATACGCATGACCAGCGGAATTTCCAGTCCCACCAGAACGCCGACGCCGAACACGGCGAGATAGAGCACGAGCTTGAACGGCCCGGCCAGCCAGGTGAAGACGAGAAACAGCCCGATGGCCGAAAAGCCACCGAGCAGCCCGACCATGAGCTCGATCTGGATGAAGCGCCCGACCAGGTCACGTGTGATGTATTTCGACAGCCAGGAGCCGGCGCCCATGGCGAACAAATAGGTGCCGATCACCGTCGAAAACTGCGTCACCGAGTCGCCGAGCAGATAGGACGACAGCGCGCCGGCGATCAACTCGTAGGCCAGCCCGCAGGAGGCGATGACGAAGACGGAGAACAGGAGGGCATGACGCATGGGCAGCGATGCTACCGCGAAATGACGGGAACGGCTTATTCCGGGCACGGTCAGAACGCTACGCCCTTTTCGATTTTGGCTCTTTTTTCCGGTTGACCGTGGAATTCACCATGAAACGCATCATCGCCCTGATTTTCGCGGCCCTGCTGGCGCCGGCCAACGCGGCCGAATACACCATCGACCCGTCGCATACCTACGCCAGTTTCGAGATCGATCATCTCGGCTTTTCGACCCAGCGTGGCCAGTTCAACCGCAGCAGCGGCATCGTCGAATTCGATCCGGAAGCCAGAACCGGGCGCATCGACATCAGCATCGAAGCCGCCTCGCTCGACACCGGCTTCGCCCTGCGCGACGATGTGTTGCGCGGCGACGACTGGTTCAAGGCCAAGGATTACCCGTACATTTTCTTTCGCAGCCAGAAACTCATTTTCACCGAGGACAAACTCAGCGCCGTCGAAGGCTCGCTCGTCATGCTGGGCGAAATCCGGCCGATGCGCCTCGACGTCAGCCGCTTCAAATGCGGCCTCAACCTGGCCAGCCGCAAGCGTGGCTGCGGCGCCGATGCCGTCGGTGTGCTGCGTCGCTCCGAATTCGGCTTGAGCAACGGCCTGCCCTTCATCGGCGACGAAGTCCGCCTGCGCATTCAGGTCGAAGCCTACCTGCCCTGAAGTTCGTCGGGACCAAGGCACTAAAGTCATGTGCTAGTCCCCTGTTTCTGCGAAAATAGCACCCCCCTTTTGCTGTTCCCGGACACCCCAATGCCACCCCATCCCGCCATCGCCAGCACCGCCGAGATCGTCACCGAACTCAAGGCCGGTCGCATGGTCATCCTTGTTGATGAAGAAGACCGCGAAAACGAGGGCGACCTCGTCATGGCTGCCGAACACATCACGCCCGAAGCCATCAACTTCATGGCCAAGTTCGGCCGTGGCCTGGTCTGCCTGACCCTCACCGAAGCCCGCTGCAAGAAGCTCGGCCTGGTCCAGATGGCGCGCAACAACGGCACCGTCTACGGCACCGCGTTTACCGTCTCCATCGAAGCCGCCGAAGGCGTCACCACCGGCATCTCGGCCGCCGACCGGGCGAAAACCATCCAGGTCGCCGTAAACAAGCATTCGACCGCAGCCGACATCGTGCAGCCCGGCCACGTTTTCCCCATCACCGCCCGCGAAGGCGGCGTGCTGGTCCGCGCCGGCCACACCGAAGCCGGCTGCGACCTGGCCGGGATGGCCGGTCTCGAGCCGTCCTCGGTCATCTGCGAAATCATGAACGACGACGGCACCATGGCCCGCCTGCCCGAGCTCATGGAATTTGCCCAGCATCACGGGCTCAAGATCGGCACCATCGCCGACCTCATCCACTACCGCGCTGCCTCGGAAAAGCTCGTCGACCGCGTCACCAGCAAGACCATCGCCACCGCTCACGGCGAGTTCACCATGCACGCCTACGTCGATCAGGCCAGTGGCGCCACCCACCTCGCGCTGGTCAAGGGCAGCATCCCGGCCGGCGGCGAAACGCTGGTCCGTGTCCACGAGCCGCTCTCCGTGCTCGACTTCCTCGACCCGTCGAGCAAGCGCCAGTCCTTCTCGATCGACGAAGCCCAGGCCGCGCTGGCCAAGTTCGGCCACGGTGTCATCGTCCTCATGCACCGCCCGGAAGATGGCGAAGCCATCCTCTCGCGCCTGACCGGCACGGCCCCCGCCGCCCCGCTCAAATGGGACCCGCGCACCTACGGCATCGGCGCCCAGATCCTGCGCGATGTTGGCGTTTCCAAGATGCGCCTGCTCTCCAGTCCGCGCAAGATGCCCTCCATGACCGGCTTCGGCCTCGAAGTCACCGGTTTCGTCACCACGCCAGCGGAGCTATAAACGATGTCCCGTTTCGACAACATCTTTGAATACGACAACAACCTCGATGGCGCCGGCCTCAAAGTCGGCATCGTCATGGCCCGCTTCAACCTGCCGATCTGCGAAGCCCTGCTCTCGTCCTGCGTGGCCGAACTCAAGCGTCTGGGCGTCGCCGATGCCGACATGACCATCGCCAACGTCCCCGGCGCGCTGGAAATCCCGCTCGTCCTGCAAACCATGGCGCAAAGCGGCTGCTTCGATGCACTGGTCGCGCTCGGCGCCGTCATCCGTGGCGACACCTACCATTTCGAAGTCGTTTCCAACGATGCCTGCCGCGCCATCATGGAAGTCCAGCTCGATACCGGCGTGCCCATCGCCAACGGCATCCTGACCTGCGACACCGACGAACAGGCCGAAATCCGCACCCAGCCCAAGGGCAGTGATTGCGCCCAGGCTGCCGTCGAAATGGCCAACCTTCAGAAAGCCCTGCTCCAATGACCACCTTCCTCAGCGACAGCGAACATCCTCACGACGTCAAGGCGCCGCCCAAGTCGGCCCGCCGTCGGGCCCGCGAATTCGTTCTGCAGGGTCTCTACCAGTGGCGCGTCGGCGGTGCCGACGAAGCCGCCATCGAAGCCTATGCCCCGGAACAGGAAGGCTTCGCCAAGGCCGACCGCGAATTCTTCGTTGGCACCCTGCGCGGCATCATCGGCCAGCGCGAGTCGCTCGTTTCGCAAGTCACGGCACACCTTGACCGGCCGTTCAGCGAGCTCTCGCCAATCGAAGCCTGCGTCCTGATGCTGGGCGCCTTCGAGCTCAACAACCATCCCGAAACCCCCTACCGCGTCGTCATCAACGAGGCCATCGAGCTGGCCAAGGCCTTCGGCGGCACCGATGGCCACAAGTACGTGAACGGCGTGCTCGACAAGATCGCCGCCGTTGTTCGCGCCGACGAGGTTGCCGCGCGCAAGCAGGGCAAGTAAGCACATGCCGGGCGAGTTCGACCTGATCAACACGTATTTCGCCCGGCCCACCCCGTCGGCCGTCCTCGGCCCCGGCGACGACTGCGCGCTGATCCAGCCGACACCCGGCAAGCAACTGGCCGTCACCACCGACATGCTGGTCGCCGGCACCCATTTCCTGCCTGACACCAATCCCCGGAACCTTGGCTGGAAGGCGCTCGCCGTCAATCTCTCCGACCTCGCCGCGATGGGCGCCACACCGCGCTGGGTCACGCTGGCCGGGGCGCTACCGACAGTCGATGAAGCCTGGATCGCCGCCTTCGCCGACGGCTTCTTCGCCTGCGCCGCCGAATATGGCGTCGATGTCATCGGCGGCGACACCACCAAAGGCCCGCTCAATGTCTGCGTCACGGCCATGGGCGAAGTCGAACCAGGCCGCGCCCTGCGTCGTGACGGCGCCCAGCCCGGCGACCAGATATGGGTCTCCGGCCGCCCCGGGCTGGCCAGCCTCGGCCTCGCCCACCTTCAAGGCAAGGTCAAGCTCCCCGAGCCGTGGCCGCGCCTGTGCGTCGGCGCCCTTGAAAAGCCCCGGCCGCGCGTTGCGCTCGGCCTTGCCCTGAACGGCATAGCCTCTTCCGCCATCGACGTCTCCGACGGCCTGCTCGCCGATCTCGGCCACATCGCCGAACGCTCGGGCTGCGCTGCCGCCGTCAAGCTCGTTCAGCTACCGCATCTACCCAAGGGCGAAAGCTACGACGCCGACCTTCGGCGCATCGCCCTCGAATGCCAGGTGACCGGTGGCGACGACTACGAGCTGTGCTTCACCGCGCCGGGCACGCAAAGCCTGGCCATCGCGCAGATCGCCGCGACGCTGGAACTGCCCCTCTGGAACATCGGCGAAATGGTGGCCGGCCCGACCGGCGAGGTCACCGTCCTCGACCCGGACGGCAAGCCAGTCACCTTCGAGCGCAAGGGATACGACCACTTTGGCCAAGCGACCTGACCTCAGTTTCCTGATCGCCCATCCGGCGCACTTTTTCGCGCTGGGTTGCGGCAGCGGGCTGGCGCCGAAAGCGCCGGGCACCTTCGGCACCCTGTTCGCGTGGGCCATGTTCGCGCTGTTCCACCACCATTTTTCTGATTTTGGCCTGTTTTTCCTGTTGACCGTGGCATACCTTGCCGGCATCTGGTTCATCGACGTAACCGGCCGCGGCCTCGGCGATCCCGACCACGGCAGCATCGTCTGGGACGAGATCGTGCCCTTCTGGCTCATCCTGCTCATGACGCCGGCCACCTTCCTCTGGCAACTGGCCGCCTTCGCGCTGTTCCGCTTTTTCGACATCACCAAGCCGCAGCCGGCCCGCTATTTTGACGAGCACGTCAAAAATGGCTTCGGCGTCATGGCCGACGATCTCATCGCGGCCGGCTACACTTTGCTCTGCCTCGCCCTGCTCAAGATCGTTTTCGCCTGACGGCAACATCGCAGAAGCATAGAATAGCCAGCATCACCTGCTCGGAGATTCGCCATGAGTCACAAGCATGCCCACCTGATGCGCAGCATTTTCCAAGACCCGCCGTCGGCCAACATCCACTGGCGCGAGATCGAATCGCTGCTCCACCACCTCGGCGCCGAAGTCGAACCCGCCAACGGCGCCCGCTTCAAGGTCACCCTCAACAAGGTCGAAGCCTTCCTGCATCACCCGCACAACAGCAGCACCTGCAGCCGTATGGACATCAAGGCCATCCGCGAGATGCTGAGCCACGCTGGCGTAACGCTGTCCGCCTACGAGGCAAAGGAAGCCTGAGCGCTCGCCGATGAGTGCCTCGCCTGCCCCGACGGCCGTCGCGACCTCATCCGTCGGCGTGCGCCAGCGCGCCTACCTGTTGCAGTGGCTGGCGTTGGCTGTTGGACTGCTATTGCTCGGAACCCAAATCACGGTCGACCAGATCCAGGCCCGCAGCCGCATCGAAAACGAGGCAAGAGAGCGACTGGAAAGCCATAGCCAGATCGTCGCCGAGGAATTGGGACGTCGACTGGCTTCCGTCAACGTGGTTCTCGACAGGTTGCGCGACACCGTCCCCTTGCAACTCACACACAAAGACGGCTTCGCCATTGTCACCCTTGAATTGGGTACGCTGGCAAAAGCGCTGGAGGGCGTACGAACCATCGCCTACTTTGATGCGAGGGGCACCATTCTCGTCAGCAACCGGACCGATCTCGTCGGCAAGAACTTTGCGCAGCGTGAATACTTCCAGACCGCCCTGAAAAACCCGGATGCGAATGCCCTCTATCTGAGCGAGCCCTTCGTCACCGCCCTGGGGGCTTATTCGATAAACCTGGCGCGCATGATCGTCGGGCCGCGTGGAGAATTCGCCGGCATTGTGACGGCGACCATCGACAACGAGAACATCGTCAGCCTGCTCCACTCCATCCATGCCGGCCACGAAACCACCCTGTCCATCATCCACGGTAGCGGCAAAATGATGGTCCTCGTTCCGGAACAACCAAAGGCAAGCCCCGGGTTTTCCGTAAACGTGCCGGGGTCACTGTTCCAGCGCCACATGGCCAGTGGCCAGCCGGCCAGCATGATGATCGGAAACTCCTACGTTCTGGGCCGGGAGCGTCTGATGTCAATGCGGACGCTACAACCAGAAGCCTTGAACATGACAGAGCCCCTGATCATCGGTGCCGCCCGCGATCTCCCCGAGGTGCTGGCCCCATGGCAAGCCCAGGCTATCGCCCGGGCGCTTCTGTTCTTGCTGGTAGCGCTCGCTTCCACGCTGCTGCTTTTCCTGCATCAACGCCGGCAGAAAACTTTCGACCGCGAGATTCAGCACAAGAACGAAGAAAACCAACGTGCCTTGCTGACCTTTCAGCGCTTCATCGATCATATTCCCGGCACGGCGTATCTGAAGGATGCCGATTCGCGAACGGTGATGGCCAACCGGGGCTTTCAGACCCTGCTCGGCATCGATCCGGGCACCATGATCGGCAAGACCAGTCTGGAACTGTTCCCCGGCGAATTCGGCGAAAAAATTATCGAGGATGACCGCAAAGTGCTTGAAAGCGGAAGCACCGTCGTCATCGAGGAAAGTTTCAACGGCCGGGATTACGAATCCACCAAGTTCGTGGTCGACGATGGAAGTGGCAATCGTCAGCTTGGTGGAATGACCATGGATATCACCCAGCGCAAACAATCGGAACGCAAACTCAAAGCCCAGCTCATTCAGCTCCGCGAACTCAACCGACAGCTTGAAACCGCCGAGGAGGGCTTGCGCCGCCTGTCCACCGCCGTCGAGCAAAGCCCGGCAAGCATCGTCATCACCGATCTCAATGCCAAAATAATCTTCGTCAACGACGCTTTCACCCAGGCCAGTGGCTACACGGCCGAGGAAGCCATTGGCCAGAACCCGAACATTCTCCAATCCGGCGAGACGCCGCCTGAGACTTATCACGACATGTGGCCAACGCTGCTGGCTGGCAAGGTCTGGCGCGGCGAATTCGTCAATCAGCGCAAGGACGGCTCGCGCTACCTCGAACTGGCCACCATTTCCCCCGTCCGGGACAACAACGGACAGGTCACCCACTACGTCGCTGCCAAGGAGGACATCACCGAAAGGCGACAAAACGAGGCCGAGCTGCACGCCCACCGCCTGCATCTGGAAAACCTGGTCGAGCAACGCACCAGCGAACTCGCTGCGGCCAAGGAAAAGGCGGATGCGGCCAATCGCGCCAAGTCTGAATTCCTGGCCAACATGAGCCACGAAATCCGCACCCCGATGAACGCCATCATCGGCCTCAATTACCTGCTCAGACAAACCCCCCTGCAACCCGAGCAACACGAAAAGCTGATCAAGATTTCAGCTGCGGCCGAGCATCTGCTGCAAATCATCAATGACATCCTCGATCTGTCCAAAATCGAGGCAGGCAAGGTACTTCTGGAAAACTACGCGTTCTCGCCGGCCGAAGTTCTCCAGAATATTGGCGCAATGATGCGCGACCGCGCCGCCAGCAAGGGGTTGAAGCTGCACATCGACACCATGAGCCTGCCCGAACGCGCTGTTGGCGACGTCACCCGTTTGCGCCAGGTTCTTCTCAACTTTGCGGGCAATGCGCTCAAGTTCACCGAGAGCGGCTCAATTTCAATCTACGGAGAACTGCTAAGCACCCAGGGCAAGGAAATGATCTGCCGCTTCAATGTCAAAGACACCGGCATCGGCATCCGCCCCGAAGACACAGCCCGCCTGTTCAATGCCTTCGAACAACTCGACAGCTCGACCACCCGGCGCTTCGGAGGTACCGGACTGGGCCTGGCCATTGCCCGCCATCTGGCCGAACTGATGGGGGGCGAAGTCGGCGTCGATAGCAAGCCGGGCGTCGGCAGTCGTTTCTGGATCACCGCCCGCCTCGGCATTGCAGAAGACGATACGGCACTCGTCCCGGAAAACCGGCAGCAGGAACGGTTAAAAGGGCGGGTTCTGGTCGTCGAAGACGAACCGATCAATCGTGACATCGCGGTTGAGTTGCTGACCAACATCGGACTTGACGTAGTCACCGCAGAAAATGGATTGCTTGCGGTCGAGCGCTTTAATAAATCGAATTTCGATCTCATCCTGATGGATATCCAGATGCCAGTACTGAATGGGCTCGACGCCACCCGGCAAATTCGCGCCCAGGCCAACGGCGCTACGGTACCCATCATTGCCTTGACGGCCAATGCCTTCAACGCGGACCGGGAGCGCTGCATCGAGGCCGGCATGACCGACTTCCTGGCCAAGCCGGTCTTTCCCGACGCACTCTACGTCCTGCTCGCAAAACATCTGACGGCAACGAATCCTGCCCAGCCTCCCGCCCCTCCCACCGCCCCGGCCAAACCGGATGAAACGGAGGAAAAAGCCGCGGCTCAGGCACTCCAACAGAAAGTCGACGCGCTGGGCAAACTGCTGAGCACCGGTGACATCGAAGCGACCTACCTGTTCAATCAATTAAAAGGCGATCTGAAACGTTTTTGCCCGGCGGAATGCGAGCAATTGCGCCAGAAAATCGCTAATTTCAACTTTGATGCAGCAGCGGCAGTACTCGAAACCATAAAAAAGCAGCTAGCCTGAAATTATTTTCCCAGAGTACGCGGAATACCTTGTCTGGGCGCGCTTGGCAGGCGAGACTAGCGTTTATAAATGAAATGCGTAGGGAGCATGAGGCATGACAGATCAGGACAACAGGACTCGGGAGCCAGGCCGACCCATCGTGTTGATCGTCGATGATGTGCCCGATAACCTCAGCGCAATTTCGGAAATGATCAGCAATCTCGGCATTGATGTCCGGGTCGCCAACAGCGGTCCGGTGGCCCTGCGCTACGCCCGGCTCGCACCTCAACCCGACCTCATTCTGCTCGATGTCATGATGCCCGAGATGGATGGCCATGACGTCCTCCGCGCCTTGCGCGCAGAAGACCAAACACGCGACATCCCGGTGATATTCGTTACCGCCCTCGACGACCCGGACAATGAGGAGCGCGGCATCCAGGAAGGTGCGGTCGACTACATCACCAAACCGATCAATCCTGCGGTCCTCGGCATACGCGTCAAGGCCCAGCTTGAACTGAAACGGGCCCGCGATACCGTTGCCGGGCAAAAAGCATGGCTGGAGCAGGAAGTCGCTCGGCGGATGGCCGAAAACGTTCAACTCGACACTCGCCTGCAAATCGCCCTGGCCACCTCTGGCTTCGGTATCTGGGAACACAATCACGAACGCCATAGCAATCACTGGAGTCCCAGCCTGTCGCGGATTCTCGGCCTGGATGAAGGGCCGGCGACGATTGAGGCCAGTCTTGAACTGGTCCATCCAGAAGACCGCAACGCGATCCTGCAGCGCATGGCGTCGCCGGCCAGCGAGGGTGACGAAATTCATGTCAACGAACTGCGCATGCGCCATGCCGACGGCCACTGGGTATGGATGGAAGTGCGGGGACGAATTCTGCGTCGCGACCCACAGGGGAAAGCGCTCCTGACCCTGGGAACCATGGCCGACATCAGCCGCCGCAAAATGGCCGAAGCCGAGCATCGCCTGTCATCGGTTGTATTTACCGGCATCAGCGATGGCGTCTGCATCACCGATGCCAAAGGCAACATTCTGCTGACCAACCAGGCCTTTTCGAAGGTAACCGGCTACGACGCCAGCGAAGCCCTCGGCAAGAATCCCCGCATTCTCCGGTCGGGAACACATGGCCCCGGGTTTTATCGCGACATGTGGGACGCCATCAGCCGGCATGGTAGCTGGCAGGGCGAGATCACCAACCGGCGCAAGGATGGCGAACTCGTGTCCGAATGGCTCGCCATTTCGGCCGTGCACGATCAAAGCGGGCGACTCAGCAATTATGTCGGGATATTCAGCGACCTCTCGGAACGCCATGCCGCCGCCGAGCGAATTCAATACCTTTCGAGTTTTGACCCGCTGACCAATCTACCCAACCGCAGCCTGTTTGCTGATCGACTGGGGCAGGCGTTGATCAGCGCTCACCGTTTCAATCGTGAGACAGCCGTCATCCTGCTTGACCTTGATCGTTTTCGTTTCATCAACGACACGCTCGGCCCGCCGATTGGCGACGGAATATTGGTCGAGGTGGCGCGCCGACTCAATTTGCAGGTACGCGATGGCGATACCATCGGCCGCCTCTCCGGCAACGAATTCGGCTTCGTGATGGCCAACCTGAATCATGAGCGGGACACCATTGCCTTGACCCAGCGCATGCTCGATGCCATTGCGGCGCCGTTCGATGTCGGCGGACATGTCGTTAGTATCACGGCCTGCATCGGCGTCAGCGTAGCCCCCCGCAACGGGAACGATGTCGACACCCTGATGAAATGCGCTGACGCGGCACTGCTTCGCGCCAAAAGGACCGGGCAAAACACATTCCGTTTTTACTCACCGGAGATGGATGCCGACGCAGCCCGTCGGCTCGGCCTCGAGGCGGCCTTGCGTTCAGCCCTGCAGCACAATGAACTGACCGTTTATTACCAGCCCCAGATCAGCCTCGACAGCGGCAACATGATCGGCATGGAAGCCCTGCTGCGCTGGAATCATCCGGAATTCGGCGCCGTCTCCCCGGTCGAATTCATCCCGATTGCCGAAGAAACCGGGCTTATCCTGCCCATCGGCGAATGGGTCCTGCGCACGGCCTGTCTGCAAGCCCGGCAGTGGCTCGACCTTGGCCTGGCGAACCTGCGCATCGCAGTCAATCTCTCTTCGCGCCAGTTTCGCCAGGCCAACCTGTCCAACCTGGTCAGCCAGTGCCTAGGCGAAACCGGCCTGCCAGCCGGCGCACTGGAACTGGAGATCACCGAGAGCGCACTGATCGACGATATCGATGAAGCCATCGTCCAATGTCGAACCCTCAAGGCGCTCGGCATCAAGATATCACTCGACGATTTCGGCACCGGTTACTCATCGCTGTCATATATATCGCGCTTCCCTTTCGACAAGATCAAGATCGACCAGAGCTTTATCCGCGACATAACTGAAAACCCGGTCAATGCCGCCATCGCCACCGCCGCCATTGTCATGGCCCGCAGCCTCAACCTGAACGTGCTTGCCGAGGGCGTGGAAACAGAAGCGCAGGCCAGCTTCCTGCGTAGCCGGCGTTGCGACTCGATGCAAGGCTATCTGTTCAGCCGGCCGCTGCCGGCCGCAGAATTTGAACAACTGCTGGCGGGCAGAAAACGCCTGCAACTCGCCGACACGCCCCCCGAAAAGGGCCAAACGCTGCTTATTGTTGATGATGAGCCGAATATCCTGACCTCGCTGTCACGTCTGCTCCGCCGCGAAGGCTTTAATATCCTGACAGCCCAGTCACCCGCAGAGGCTTTCGAGCATCTGGCCAAACATCCGATACAAGTCATCCTTTCCGACCAGCGCATGCCGGACATGTCGGGAACCGAGTTCTTCGCCAGGGTCCGCCAGCTCTATCCGGATACCATCCGCATCGTTCTGACTGGCTACACCGATATCGATTCGGTCACGGGGGCAATCAATCGCGGCGCCATTTACAAATTCCTGACCAAGCCATGGGATGACGATCTGTTGCGCGAACAGATTCGTGAAGCCTTCCGGGTAGCCAAAAGCTGACCATGAGCTTAAGCCAGCGGGCCCTATTCCTCAGGCGCTTCCTGCCCGTCGTCCTGGTGGTCGTCGTCAGTACCTGGTTTTATGGTCATGAAAAAACCGGGGAACAACTGGCCACGCTCAAAAATCAAGAAGTACTCAACGTTGGTCTGGGTAGTGCATCCATCCTGCGTCACATTCAATCGCTGGTTGGCGACCTGCGCTTCGTTGCTGATCATTTTGCGCTACAAAAACTGGCCAACGATCCCAGTACGCCCGAAATCGGGCAGGTCGAGGCCATGTTTGAGAGCCTGGCAAAGACGAAAAAAGTCTATGACCAGATTCGCTGGATCAATGCCGACGGTCACGAAATAGTCCGCGTCGACCTGCGTGACGGCCAGCCCGCGCTCATCCCGCGAAGCCAGCTCCAATACAAGGGAGACCGCTATTACTTTACCGAAGCGATGCAGCGGGATGCCGGGCAAATTTACCTTTCGCCACTCGATCTGAATATCGAAAACGGAAATATCGAGTTGCCCTACAAACCCGTGCTACGCCTGGCCCTTCCCGTCAAAGACCGGAAGGGGACGAAGCAGGGGATCGTCATCATCAACTATCTGGGCAACGCGATGCTTGATCGCCTTGCCATCGACAGCAATGCCGAAGCCCACCTTGCCTTGGTCGATAGCGCCGGATACTGGCTACACTCGCCGGACCCGGCCGACGAATGGGGATTCATGTTCAAGGATGCGAAGCGCAATCTGGGCAGCCGCTTTCCGACCAGCTGGGCACGCATGAAGGAACGCCAGGGGCAATTTTTGGACGAGAACGGCTTGTGGACCTATCAAAGCGTTTATCCACAGCAGTCCGAAACGCAGGCAGCGCCCCGAATAGCACCATCCCTTCCGGCAGAATATCGTTGGCTCGTCGTTTCTTACCTGAGTAATGAAGAACTCTCTGCATTGACAGACAGCGGGCCCCGGATGCATTGGGTCTTTGCCGGCATCCTCATCCTGTTGGCAGGACTGGGCATTCATGTATTGCTGAAAACCCGGTTGCGCGCACAGGAAAGCCAGGACCGCTTCCACGCCATTTTCGATTACGCGATGGTGGGTATTGCAACGATCTCTCCAGACAAGACCTGGTTGTCAGTGAATCCGGCGCTGTGTCGCATGTTGGGCTACGAGGCCGAAGCGTTGATGCAGATGAACTGGCACGAACTGAGTCACCCGGACGATTTGGAAGCCGACAAGCAAAAAATGGACTCTGTCTTGCGCGGTAACTCCGATGGATATGCAATGGAAAAGCGCTTTATCGGCAAGGACGGTTCCATTGTCCACACCGCGATTTCAGCGCGCGCAATTCGGAAGGCAAACGGCGCGGTTGATTTTTTTGTCGCCATCGTTGAAGACATCAGCAACTGGGTTCTGGCCGAGAGCGAATGGAGTTCATCGGTCAAAACGCTACAGCGCTTCATCGACCACTTGCCTGGCAGTGCGTACATCAAGGCGGCAGACTCTCGTATTCTGCTCGCCAACAAGGGCTTTCGCGAGCAGTTCGGGATCAATCCGGAGAGCATTCTGGGTCGCCTTTCGATCGAGGCTTTTCCAGGCGAATTCGGGAAAAAAATTGTCGCTGACGAAGCACGCATTCTGACCACTGGCATCACGGAACGCGTTGAGGATCAATGGGAGGGACGAATTCTGGAAAGCACCAGATTCGCCATTCCCCGCGAAGACGGTAGCGCAGATCTGGGCGGCATCACCATCGACATTACCGAGCGTCGCTTGACCGAACTCCGGCTTTCCCAACAAGCCCGTCGTTCTGCCGTTTTACTGGATTTGCCGAAAAAAGCCGAGGAGCTTCCCGAAAAGGCATTCATGCAATACGCGCTCGAGCGGGCCGAAGAACTGACGCAGAGCGTGATTGGCTTCATGCACTTCGTCAATATCGATGGGGTGACTATCGAACTGGTAGCTTGGTCGACGAGCACCCTGAAAAATTACTGTACAGCAGCCTTCGACAACCACTACCCGATTTCCGAAGCGGGTATCTGGGCCAATGCAGCACGACAAAAACAGCCGATTGTCATCAATGACTACGCGACCACGCCAAATAAACATGGCCTCCCCCCCGGCCACTCAGCCCTGACCCGCCTGCTCAGCATTCCGGTCATGGAAGAGGGTGAGGTTCGCATGATGACGGGCGTCGGCAACAAGGCAGCGGATTACACCGATTTCGATATCGAAACAGTGCAATTGATCGGCAGTGAAACCTGGCGCATCGTCCGCCGACAGCGTACCGAAAATGCGCTGCGCCTTGCCATGCAGGTGGTAAATGCGAGTCCGGTCGTTTGCTACCGCTCACGAACATCGGAGGGCTGGCCGCTGGTCTTCATTTCTGACAATGTCCGTCAATGGGGATACTCAGCCGATCAGCTCATCGCCGGGACACCGGCGGTCCTCGACATTATTCATCCCGATGATCTGCCGCGAATGCTGGATGAAACAAAGCGCCACGCTGCCACTGGAGTGTCGCGCTTCGCGCAGGAATACCGCCTGATCACGGCGGACGGTCAAGTGGTCTGGGTGCATGGTCGAACCACAGTGCGTCAAGGCGCGGAAGGCAATCCCGAGTTTTTTGACGGCGTGCTGACGGATATTACAGAACGTAAAACACAGCAGAACTTGATGGACGAAACCCTCGCCCAGCAAAAAAAACTCAACAAGCGTCTTGAAGACGCCAACAACCAGTTGATGCAATCGGAAAAAATGGCATCCATCGGCCAACTCGCTGCGGGCGTCGCCCACGAACTGAACAATCCGATCGGCTTTGTCCACTCCAATCTGGGTACGCTGGATGGTTACGTGCACGACCTGATGGGCCTCATCGCCGCCTATGAAACCCTGCTCTGCAAAGAGGGCGAAACGAGCCCACATGCAGACGAAATCAGGCGCCTGATGGAGCAGTACGATTTCGCCTTCCTCAAGGAAGACATTTTCAGCCTTCTCGCCGAATCCAAGGATGGCCTTGGGCGGGTACGCAAGATCGTGCAGGACCTCAAGAACTTCTCGCGCGTCGGTGAGCAGGAATGGCAGGAGGCTGACCTGCATCAGGGGCTCGACTCCACCTTGAACATTGTCTGGAATGAGTTGAAATACAAGGCCAAAGTGGTCAAGGATTACGGCGAAATCCCCCATGTCTTCTGCCTCATTTCGCAGCTCAACCAGGTTTTCATGAACCTGCTGGTCAATGCCGGACACGCCATTGAAACGCAGGGCACCATTACCATTCGTACCCGCCGCCACGGTGAGGACAAGGTTTGCGTCGAAATCAGCGATACTGGCAAGGGAATCGCACCGGAGCACATCAACCGGATTTTCGAGCCTTTCTTTACGACCAAGCCGGTAGGCAAAGGGACTGGGCTCGGGCTTTCGCTGTCCTACGGCATCATCAAACGACATGGTGGGCTGATCGAGGTTGAAAGCACCGAAGGTCAAGGCACCACATTCCGTGTTCTGATCCCCGTCAATCCAAGGCAGACCACAGAAACAAAAGATTCGGAGACTTCATCATGAGCGAGGCGATCGCCCCTGCCACCCTGCTCTTCGTCGATGACGAACCGGGCATTCTTTCCGCCCTGCGTCGCCTTTTTCGCCCGCATGGCTACCGCATCTTCATTGCCGAAGGTGGTGTGGCCGGCCTGGAAGTGCTTGAAAAGGAAGAAATCGACCTGGTCATTTCCGACATGCGCATGCCGGAGATGGATGGCGCGACCTTCCTCAAGGAGGTACGCAACCGCTGGCCGAATGTGATGCGCATCCTGCTTACCGGCTACGCTGACATTACCTCGACGGTTGCGGCGATCAATCAGGGCGAAATTTATCGCTACATTTCGAAGCCCTGGGACGACAACGAAATTGTCACCATCGTCGCCGAAGCCATTGAGCACCAGAACCTGAAGCGGGAGAACCTGCGCCTCACATCGTTGACCCAGGCCCAGAATGACCAGCTCAAGGAACTCAATGCCAGCCTCGAGCAAAAAGTCGCCGAACGGACTGCGGAGTTACGTCAGGCGCTGGGCTTCGTCGAGCAAACGCATAGCGAATTGAAGAAGGCGTTCCTGACCAGCGTCCAGGTCTTTGCCGGGCTGGTCGAACTGCGTAGCGGCCCCGCCGGTAGCCAGATTTCGGGCCACGGCCGGCGAGTTGCGGAACATGCGCGCAGCGTTGCCCAACGGCTCGGTCTGCCCGACAACGAAGTCCAGAACATCATGCTGGCCGGGCTGCTGCACGACATCGGCAAACTTGGCTTGCCCGACGAATTGCTCAGCAAACCGTTCAATACACTGACCGCAGAAAAACGCGCGCTGGTCATGAAGCACCCGGCCATCGGTCAGAACATCCTGATGGGTATCGACAAGTTCAAGGAAGCCGCCATCCTTGTCCGCCATCACCACGAAAGCTACGACGGAAACGGCTTCCCCGACCACCTGGCCGGCATCGCCATCCCTCAGGGCAGCCGCATCCTGCAAGTGGTCAATGAATACGACTCGCTGATCATCGGCACCCTGGTTCAGCGTCCGCTCAAGCCCACCGAGGCGCTCAACTTCCTGATCGACAATCGCGGCAAGCGCTACGACCCGGCGGTCGTTGACGCCTTTGCCAGTCTGCTTGCCGAAACCGTCAAGACCGCCTTCACGGAAGTACCCTTGCGCACCATGCACCTGAAGACAGGAATGCTGCTCAGCCGCGACCTCATGCACCGCGACGGTTATCTGCTGCTCGCCAAGGGCACGGCACTGACCGCGGAAATTATCGGGCAACTGGTCAGAATGGAAAGCTCCGAACAGCAAATGCTGACTCTCTATATTCGTCAGGAGGAAAAATGAGCCGCATCCTGATCGTCGACGATGAGGACTCCATCCTCAAGTCCCTCAAACGCGTCCTGCGTCTGGCACCTTGCACCTACGGCAACAAGAGTTACACGCTGGAGATAGTCGATTTCAACTCGCCGCTGGCTGCGCTGGAAGCGGTCAAAAATGAAGAGTTTGACCTGCTCATGAGCGACTACCGAATGCCGGGCATGGATGGCATCGAGTTTCTCAAGGCGGCCAAGGCCATCCAGCCCGACGCGGCACGCCTGATTCTTTCCGGCTACGCCGACCTCAACGCCCTGGTTCGCGCGGTCAACGAAGTCGGCATCGACCGTTTCATCGGCAAGCCGTGGAACGACTACGACCTCATGTCGGCCATCGGCCAGGCCCTAGCGCACCGTGACCTGATGCTGGAAAACCGCCAGCTGGCCAATCTGGTGCGCCTCGAAATGGGCGACATCACCCCGGAACAAATTGAAGCCGAGCGACTGGAACGCATCGAGCCCGGCATTACTGACGTCAACTGGGGGCCGGACGGCTCTGTCGTGCTCGACCCAGAGTTTCAGAGCAAGGACTGACGGCGCCATGCCCGAAAGCGATGCTCAGCACCTGACTTTCAAACTGGTCTATTACGGCCCGGCGCAGAGCGGCAAGACAACCAATCTGCTGCGCCTGCACGACCTGCTGGCCCCGGAACTGAAGGGCGAGGTCATGACCATGGAAACCAAGGATGACCGCACGCTGTTCTTCGATCTCCTTCCGCTCGGCTTTCGTGCGCCATCCGGTCTGCTCATCAAATTCCGCCTGTTCACCGTGCCCGGACAGGTGGCCCACGACGGCACGCGCAAAGCCGTACTGTCGCGCGCCGACGGCGTGGTTTTCGTGGCCGACGCCGACCGCGCCCAGGAAACCAATAACGGCGAATCCTTCCAGAGCCTGGCCGCCAACTGCGCCCGCGTCGGGCTGGATTTCGAGCATTTGCCGATGGTCGTCCAATTTAACAAATGCGACCTGCCCGGTGCCGTCCCTGAGGCTGAAATCCGCGAACGCTGGTCGGCCGCGCCGTGGCCGCTGGTCTTTGCCGTTGCCTTGACCGGGCAAGGGGTCGAATCGACCTTCGAAGAACTGTTACGCACGGTCTACCGGAATTTTGGCCAAAAACTGGAATTGCTGTCGCAACACGGGCTGGACGAAAACGCCTTCGTTGCCGGCGCTCTGGGGAAAACCCCATGAGTCAGGGCTTCGATCGCGAGTGGCGGCTCGACGAACTGCTCGACACTGCCAGCCACGAAAAAATGGGGCCTGCCCTCCGTGAGTTGCTCGGCGGCGATTTCGCCATGACGGACGATGCCGGAAAAGCGCTATGGGGAGTGCCTTCGCCGGAAGCTCGGCGCGAACCGCTCATCCTTGAACTCGAACCGGTCGGCTACCTGCTCAGCCACAGCGCTCCGCCTGCTGCGCTGAGCGCGGCTCGCCAGCTGATGCTGACCCTGCTCCGTTCCCAGATTCGTTTCAAGATGGCATCGACTCTGCACCTTGAATCCGTTGCCGAAGACTTCGAATCGCTCAAGCGCGAACACGCTCGGCTGAGCGAATCCGAGGCGCGCTACAAAACCCTTTCGGCCGAACTCGAAGCCCGGGTCAGGAAGCAGGTCGGCGAGCTGGAAGAACGCCAGCAAATGCTCTACGAGGCTGAAAAACTCGCCTCGGTCGGCCAGCTGGCCGCCGGCATGGCGCACGAGATCAATAACCCGCTCGGCTTCGTACGCAGCAATCTCTCAACCTTCGAGAAGTACGTCGCCAAATTTGCCGAACTCAAGTCGCACCCGGGTTCGGCTGCCGAGAGCTGGCAAGCGCTCGATCTCGATTTCATTGTCGAAGACAGCATCGACCTGCTCCACGACAGCGCCAAGGGGATGGAGCGCATTGCCCGCATCGTGGCTGATTTGAAGGCCTTTTCGAATGTCGACCGCGCCAGCCAGGAATACGCCGACCTCAACAATTGCCTGCACGAGGCGGTCAGCATGGTCGAGGCGCAAATGCCGCCCGGCATCCATTTCCGTTTCGACTTACTGCCCCTGCCCAGCATCGTCTGCCTGCCCGGGCATATCAACCAGCTGTTTTTCAACGTTATCCGCAATGCCGTTCTGGCCATCGCCGACAGCGGACGCCCCGGAGAGGTCAAGATCTCGTCCGAAGCCGACGATGAAGGCATCCACATCCGCATCCACGACACCGGAGTCGGCATGACCAAGGAACAGGTCGACCACGCCTTCGAGCCCTTCTATACGACGCGACCGGTCGGTTCCGGCGTCGGACTCGGCCTGGCAACGGCCCGCAACGTCGTGCAGGCACACAGCGGACGCATCAGCCTCGACAGTCAGCCCAACGTGGGAACCACCGTCAGCCTGTTCTTCCCGACACCGCCATGACCGACTACTCCGCCCTATTTACCGGCAAGACCGCCACCCCGCAAGCTCCGGCGACGCATCTGACGCCACCGCGCTACCGCCTGCTCTTCGTCGATGACGAGCCCGGGATCGTCAAGGCGCTCAGTCGCGTTTTCCACCAGGAAAACTACGAAGTCATCACCGCCTGGAGCGCCAAGGAAGGGCTGGAAAAGTTCGCTACCGGCCCCATCCACCTGGTCATCAGCGACTTCATGATGCCCGGCATGAACGGGGCGCAATTCCTGCAGGAAGTCAAAAAGCAGTCGCCCGACACCATCCGCATCATGCTCACCGGCCACGCCAACACCGATGCCGTGATGGGTGCTATCAATGAAGGCGCCGTATACAAATTCATCCTCAAGCCGTGGAACGACGATGACCTGCGGGTAACGGTCGCCCTGGCCCTTGAACAGTTCGACCTGATCAGCCGGAACCGGAGTCTGCGGGCGGAAAATGACCTCAAATCGAAGGAAATCTCCGCCCTATCGAGGCTCGCCGCCACCCACCGCAGCCGCCTTGGCATCATGCTGCACAAGAAAAACCTGCTCACCGATGCCCAGTTGCAGGAACTGACCCTGCAGCAGGAGCGGCGCAAGGAACCACTGATCACCCTACTCCTCGAAAACGACTGGGTTCCCGAGCGACGCATTCGCGAGTTGCTCAAGACCGACATGATGATCGAGGAAGTCCAGCTACCGGAATTTCGTGTCGATGCCGCGCTGACCGATCTGATCCCGCGCAGCTTCTGCCTGCGCCAGTGTGTCGTGCCGCTCAAGCTCGACGGTCGCCGCCTGATGCTGGCCATGGCCGACCCGCTCGACGAAGGCCTGATTGACGAAGTCCGCTTTACGGCCGGGCTCGACATCAATGCGGTGACGGCCGATATCGCAGCAATCCGCAAGAAAGTTGACGAAATCTACGGTGGTGGCGAGGTTGATTTCAAGGAACTGGAAACCCTGGTCAGTTCCCCCGACCCCTACGAAGGCATCGAGATCGTCATTGAGGAAGAGGACGGTGCCAAGCTCGAAGACCTGCTGCGCGACACCGAGGCGCCACCGGCCATCCGGCTGGCCAACGCCATCATTCTCGAAGCCATACGCCTTGGCGCTTCGGACATCCACATCCAGCCGCGCACCAAGAGCGTCGTCGTGCGTTACCGGATCGATGGCGTCCTTTCGGACAAGATCCATATCCCGCACCATCTGCATCAATCGCTCGTCTCGCGCCTGAAAATCATGTCGGAGCTCGACATTTCCGAACGGCGTCGACCTCAGGATGGGCGCATCACCGTCAAGACACCGATGCGCATGGTCGATCTGCGCATCTCCACGCTGCCGACGATCAATGGCGAAAAAGTGGTCATGCGCATCCTCGACCGCAACTCGACGGTACACACCATCGAGAAACTCGGCTTTTCCAGCAGCGACCTGCGTCGCGTCACCGACATGGTAGCCAAGCCGCAGGGCATCATCCTCGCCACCGGACCGACCGGCAGCGGCAAGACGACGACCCTTTATTCCCTTCTCCAGCACGATGCCACGCCTGACAAGAATTACGTCACCATCGAGGACCCGGTCGAGTACTACCTCGACATGGCCGGCCAGGTTCTCATTCGCGAAAAAATCGGCCTGACCTTCCCCGCCGTCCTGCGCGCGCTGCTTCGGCAAGATCCGGACGTCATCCTGCTTGGTGAAATCCGTGATTTCGACACCGCCGAAGTCGCCTTCCACGCCGCATTGACCGGCCACCTGGTCTATTCGACCCTGCATACCAACTCGGCCGTCGCGACCATCGCCCGGCTGTTCGACCTCGGCCTCAAGCCCTACGTTGTCGCCACGGCCCTCGAAGGCATCATCGCCCAGCGCCTGGTGCGCAGCGTATGTCCGGACTGCAGCCAGCCGGCCGCCCCCGACCCGAGTGTCCTGTCCCGCCTGGGTAGCGCCTTCGCCAATATCGGCGAAATCCGCCGTGGCCAGGGCTGCAACACCTGTCATGGCAGCGGTTACAAGGGACGCCTTGGCATTTACGAAATACTGACCCTCGATGACCAGTTGCGAGACTGCATCGGCAGCGGTGCAAGCGTTCTCGAAATCAGCCGGCAGGCCCGGCAAAGAGGGCTGCGCAGCATCATCCACCACGCCGCCGAGCGGGTACAGGCCGGCGCCACCACCCCAGATGAAATTCTTCGGGTGCTCGGCCCGGTCACAGGAGAAGATTGAGCATGGACATTTTTGTCTGGAATGACAGCTTCGTTACCGGCCAACCAGTGGTCGATAGCGAGCACCAGGGCCTGGTTAGCCTGATCAACTGGATCATCGAACACCAGTCCACATCGACACCGCCGGAAGAAATTGACAAGGTGCTCGTGCAACTCGTTGAGTACGCGGTAACCCACTTCCAGCACGAAGAGGAGTTGATGGCCAGCACCGGCTGCGACCCACGCTTTGCCGAAATTCATCGCAATGTACATGCTGACTTCGGGCAACAGGTCGTCAAGATGCGCGACATGCAGAACGGCGACCTGGAATTCCTTTTGCGTTTTCTGAGCAGCTGGCTGGCCCATCACATACTCGGCATGGATCAGTCAATGGCGCGCCAGATTCGAAAGATCCAGGCTGGCATCACGCCGGAACAGGCTTTCGAAGAGGAAAAAAACATGGTCGCCGACCCGGCGACAAGCAGCCTGCTCAGTGGCATGAACGCAATGTTCCGAATGATCGCGGCGCGCAACGACGAACTGGAAAAGGCCAACACGACACTGGAAGCCCAGGTCAAGGCGCGCACCCAGGCACTGATGCAGACTAACGAGCAACTGGTGGTCGAACAAGGGCGCCTGACGCTGGCCATGCAACAGATCGAAGCGACCCAGAAAAAGCTGCTCGAATCGGAACACAAGCGAGCCGAAGCGACCAAGCGCAACATGCAGCAATTGTTGGCCCAAATTATCGATGGCGATCCGGTGCCGACCTTCGTTATTGACGCCAAACATCAAATCACCCACTGGAATCAGGCCTGTGCGGTGATCAGCGGCCTGCCCGCAGCCGATATGGTCGGCACGGACAACCAGTGGAAGGCTTTTTACCCGGAAATTCGCCCGGTAATGGCCGATCTGATCGTCGACGGCAGTCTCGAGGAACAGTTCGATACCTACTACCACGGCCATTTTCGGCGCTCGGTCAATATCAGCGGCGCTTTCGAGGGAGAGGCATTCTTTCCCAATATTGGCCAGCACGGGCGTTGGCTGTTCTTTACTGCTGCGCCATTGTGCGATGCCGGCGGGCAGCGCATCGGCGCCATTGAAACGCTTCAGGATGTCACCGAACGGCGTCGGGCCGAGGACGATCTACGACAGTACCAGAATCATCTGGAAGAACTTGTTGCCGAGCGCACCTCTCAACTCGGCGAGGCCAATATCAAGCTGGAAAAAGACCGCAAGGAACTCGAACTCCTCCTGCACAAGGTCGAAGAAGCGCAACAACAGTTGCTGCAATCCGAGAAAATGGCCGCCATCGGCCAACTCGCGGCAGGTATCGCGCACGAGATCAACAACCCGGTTGGTTTCGTCAATTCCAACCTGGGCACGCTAAAAACCTACGTTTCCAAGCTGCTCAACGTCATCAGCGCCTACGAAACCGGGAAACCCGACGAAATATCAGCGGCTCGCAAGAAAGCCGATCTCGACTTTCTCCGCGACGATCTTCCGTCGCTGGTTGCCGAATCGCAGGAAGGTCTCAGCCGTGTCACCAAGATCGTTCAGGACCTCAAGGATTTCTCCCACGTCGATCAGGCCGAACATCAGCGTGCCGACCTCAATGCCGCGATTGAAAGCACCCTCAATGTGGTCTGGAACGAGCTGAAATACAAAGCTGAAGTCGTCCGCGAGCTGGGTGACATTCCGCCGGTCGACTGCGTCCCCGCCCAGATCAATCAGGTTTTCATGAACCTGCTGGTCAATGCCGCCCAGGCCATCGAGCACCAGGGCAAGATTTTCGTGCGCTCGGGAAGTGAGAACAAGCAAGTCTGGTTTGAAATCGAGGACACCGGGAAAGGCATGACCGAAGAGGTCCGCAACCGCATTTTCGAGCCGTTCTTCACGACCAAACCCGTGGGCAAAGGCACCGGACTCGGCCTGTCAATTTCTTACGACATCATTGTCAAAAAACATGGCGGACACATGGATGTACGCAGCACCCCCGGCCATGGAACCTGCTTCCGAATCTGGCTGCCTCTTGAAGGCCCACAGGCGGGGTCATGATTTCCGTAAAGAATCGGTCAGGCATGAAAAAGGCCACTCGAAAGTGGCCTAAATCATTGAATATTGGTGCGCCCGACTGAATTCGAATCAGTGACCCCTGCCTTCGGAGGGCAGTACTCTATCCAGCTGAGCTACGGGCGCGCAGGGAGGGGAGGATTTTACCCTCAAGGGAAGCCTTGCGTCCATGCTGCGAACGGCATTAAGCTTTTATAGATCAACAATATTGCATAAATCGTCCCCAATGACCCATAGCAGCAACGAACTGTCACCCGAAGACCTGCAGAAGGTCATTGCCACCATCGACATTCCAACCTGCCCGGGCATGGTCAGCGATGCCATGGATGAAGGACAAAAAGACGAGCCTGACCTGATTCGCCTGGCCGAGATCATCAGCAGCGATGCCGGCATGTCAGCCGCCGCCCTGAAGCTGGCCAACTCACCGCTGTTTGGCACCAGCGCGGCGGTTTCCAGCGTACGCAAGGCCGTGGAGCGCCTTGGAACGAAGAATGTCGTCTGCGTGGTGGTCGCTTCGGCACTACGCTCCAGTGTCAGCGGCCTGCCGGCGGCGTGGATCGAACAATTCTGGAAGCGGACAACGCTGCTGGCCCTGGCATCAAGCATGATTGCCCGCCGCCAGTACGGAGTTTCGGCCGACGCAGCCTACACCTATGCGCTGTTTCACGATGCCGCGATACCGCTGTTGATGCGGCGCTTTCCCAATTACGGAGAGGTTCTGGAAAAATGCCAGCGCGAAGGCATCATGCTGAACGTGGCCGAAGAAGAGTATTTCCCGTGCAGCCATCCGGTCGTCGGTTCATTGCTTGTCCGCAACTGGGGCTTGCCGCCGATACTGGGTCAGGCCATCCGTTTTCATCATGAGAAGGACCTCTACGATCTACCGGATCGTACCTTGCCGGGCGGTGCGCTATCCCTGATTGCCGTCACCCAGGTGGCCGAGCACCTGCTTGGCGAAATCCTAGAAGAGAACCTCGCGCTGGCCAACGATCCATTCGACCGGGCCATTGACTTCCTCGGCATATCGGGTGATGACCTTGACGAACTGCGGCATCGTCTCGCCGAGGCGATTGAGTCCGCTGCCGGCTGAGTTCAGTCGAAGAACGTTCTCGCTGCCTCGAAGCGCGAGGCGTAATAGCTATCGTTGAGGCGGTCGATGCGAACCCGCCCGTTGGTTGACGGAGCGTGGATGAAACGCGCATCGCCGATGAATATCCCGACATGCGAGTACGAGCGGTTCAGGGTATTGAAGAAAACCAGATCGCCTGGCCGTAACTCGGCGCGTTCGATCGCCCGGCCATTACGCGCGATGTCGGCGGCGCTGCCCTGGACGTTCAAACCGGCGGCCCGGCCATAGATATAGCTGACCATGCCGCTGCAATCGAGCCCGGCTTCGGGGTTCTTGCCGCCAAAGCGGTAGCCGGTATCAATCAGCCCCATGGCGTAGAAGACCACTTCGTTGCCCTTCTCGCTGACCGAACGTGAGCCTTGCGCTATAGTTTCCGACGATGAGCCGGAACGCAGCGCGGGGCTGCCGCAGGCCGCGAGCAGCAGGGCCAGAACCAGGGAAAGCAACAGGGTGGTAATGCGCATCAAGCTCAGGCTCTTTCTCGAAACAATTGCCAACTTACCGTTTTTACAGGAATTTTCAAGACCATGAAACTGCAAAACAACGACTTGCTACGGTCAACCGGAAAAATTGGCCAAAATTGGAATGCGGCTGACGACGGTTCGACCTTCGCCGTCATCAACCCGGCGACCGGCGCGCAGATCGGCGAAGTCCCGCTCTGTGGCGCCGCCGAAACCCGCCGTGCCATCGACGCGGCCAACGCCGCCTGGCCGGCCTGGCGCGCCCTGACCGCCCGCCGCCGCGCCCAGATCCTGCAAACCTGGAACCGGCTGATTCTCGACAACGCCAACGACCTGGCGCAGATCATCACGGCCGAATGCGGCAAGCCGCTGGCCGAAGCCAAGGGCGAAGTCATCTACGGTGCCTCGTTCATCGAATGGTTCGCCGAAGAGGGCAAGCGCACCTACGGTGAAAGCATCCCGAGCCCGGCCTCGAACACGCGCCTGATCGTCGTCAAGCAGCCAATCGGCGTCTGCGCTGCCATCACGCCGTGGAACTTCCCGTTCGCCATGATCACCCGCAAGGTTGCGCCGGCGCTTGCCGCCGGCTGCCCGGTCGTCATCAAGCCGGCCGAAGCAACGCCGCTCAGCGCCCTGGCCCTGGCTGTGCTGGCCGAGCAGGCGGGTTTCCCGGCCGGAGTGTTGAATGTGGTGACCGGCAAGCCGGCCGAAATCGGTGGCGAACTGTGCGCCAACCCCATCGTGCGCAAACTGTCCTTCACCGGCTCGACCGGCGTCGGCCGTCTGCTCATGGCGCAATGCGCGCCGACCATCAAGAAACTGTCGCTCGAACTGGGCGGCAATGCGCCCTTCATCGTTTTCGACGACGCCGACGTCGATGCCGCGGTCGACGGCGCCCTCGCCGCCAAATACCGCAACACCGGCCAGACCTGCGTGTGCGCCAATCGCTTCCTCGTGCAATCCGGCATCTACGAGGAATTCGCCGCCAAGTTTGCCGAGAAGGCACGTGGCCTCAAGGTAGGGGACGGCACAGAAGCCGGCGTCGCCCAAGGCCCGCTGATCAACGCCGCCGGCCTGAGCAAGGTCGAGGCTCACGTCGCCGATGCGCTCGCCAAGGGCGCCCGCATCCTGTGCGGCGGCGCCCGACATGAACGCGGCGGCAACTTCTTCCAGCCCACCGTGCTGGCCGATGTGACGACCGCCATGAAAGTCGCCCGCGAAGAAACCTTCGGTCCGGTCGCCCCGCTCTTCAAGTTCGAGACTGAGGCCGAGGCCATCGCCATGGCCAACGACACCGAGTTCGGCCTGGCCGCCTATTTCTTCACGCGCAACGTCGGCCGCTGCTGGCGAGTGGGCGAGGCGCTCGAATACGGCATGGTCGGCATCAATACCGGGCTCATTTCAAACGAAGTGGCACCCTTTGGCGGAATCAAGCAATCCGGCCTCGGCCGCGAAGGCTCGAAATACGGCATCGAGGACTACCTCGAAATCAAGTACCTCTGCTTCGACGTCAACACCTGAGCATGGGCAAGATTATCGTCATCGCGCTGCTCGCCTTGCTCGCCGCTCTGCTCTGGCGCAACTGGAGCCGGCAGCGGCGCGAAGCGTACATTACTTCCTATCCCTACCAGCGTTTTCTCGACAAGCGACTGGCGGCGCGCCGCCCGGAGCTCAGTGCGGAGCAGCGCAACGAAGTTTTCGCCGGACTCGACGATTACTTTCAGCTCTGCCGCAAGGCTGGCCGGCGCATGGTCGCGATGCCGTCGCAAGCGGTCGATGACGCCTGGCACGAGTTCATCTTGTTCACGCGCCAGTACGACAAGTTCTGCCGCCACGCCTTCGGCCGCTTCCTGCATCACACGCCGGCCGAGGCGATGCGCACACCGACGCAGGCGAGCGATGGGCTCAAGCGCGCCTGGCGACTGGCCTGCGCCCACGAGAAGATCAACCCGAAAGCCCCGGAGCGCCTGCCCCGCCTGTTTGCGCTGGATGCCACACTGGGCATCGCCGGTGGCTTCGTCTATCAACTGGATTGCCTGGCTGCGAGTGGCGGCGCAGCAGGAAGCGGTTACTGCGCCAGCCACATCGGCTGCAGCGGTGGTTGCTCTGGCGACTCAGGAAGTTCGGACAGCGGGGGGGACGGCGGCGGCTGTGGTGGTGGTTGCGGCGGAGGCGGGGACTAGCCGTCTACTTGTGGTAGGTCCGGCTGCTGCCGGAGCCGCCATGACTGGAGTTGGCCACGTTATCGAACATGTTCCAGCCCTGCTGCTGGGCGTAGGCGAAGAGCAGCAGCGCGAAAATACCGGTGGCGAGGGTGAATTTGGCGAACATCAGTCGTCTCCATCCGAATCGTCGCTGCTCACCGGCGCGTGGTCGCTTTCGGCCCAGCGCCTCGCTTCGAAAGCGGCATGGCGCATGGCGCTGAAGATCGGGAAGATGATCAGGAAAATCATCACCAGCACGAAATTCGACCAACCGGCGCCGGCCGTGTGCACCTCGACACTATCGCGCACGGCGACCGGTTTTTCGGGCGCCATGTCCGGGTCGAGCGTCAGGTAATAGGTGCCGGCCGGAATGTTCAAAAAGACGATTTCGTCGCTCTGACTGCCCTCGGTCCATCGACCGTCGTCGTAGCCACTGTAAAACGATAGTTCGCGGGCCGCCGGCCAGGCGGCGCCCGTGCTCTTGTTGACCAGCACCATGTCGAGGCCGATCCAGTTGTTGTCGAGCGAAGTCTGGTTCTTCACAGCAATCTTGCGCGGTTTGCCGGTGATTTCGAATTCGCGCGTCTGCACCTCCTCGCCGCGCTGCGGTTCGAAGGTAAAGTCCTGGCGCAACAGCAATTTGCCGCTGGACACGAAGATAAAGAAAGCCTGAACCAGAATCGCGGCCAGCGCCAGCTTCCAGAACAGCCCCCAAATCCGTCGATTTGTCTCGCTCCATGCATTCGGCTGGTTGGCAAAAATATCTGTCGGCTCGGGCAAATCTTCCTTCAGCCCGAAAGCCTCGGCGATCATTTGCGGCTCGACGTAGCTGCCTTGCGACCAGCTCAGATCGTTACCCGTCGATTCGCTCGACAACATAAGCGGCGGCGCCACGTAATCGACGACCCGACTGGTTTCGCCGCGCCTGACCCGCCAAGTGAATTCCCCGGCCACCTGAACGACCTCGGCCGCCTGCGTCGTCGAAAAATGCTTGAAGACCTCGCCACCATGACGAACATTATCGACTTCGATAATGCCGCCAGCCGGCGGCTTGGACAGCACATCGACGACATTCCAGTGGCCGTTGTATTCCGTCAGCCAGCGATGGGTACCGTGCTCGGCGGCCAGCAGGTATTCGCTCCAGCTGTAGGCAACGCCATCGACGACGCAGCGTTTGACGAGAAAACCGATCACCTCGACCGGCTTCCCCTCCAAACCTCCCTTGCTGCCGAGCGGCAGACGGGGCGAGTATTGCTCATCGCGCATGCCGAGCGATTTCGATAACACCTTGTAATTCTGATCGGCCGTATCGACCACGGCACCACAGGAGATGCAGCCAACGGCAAGGATTTCACGCGAACGCGCCTGCATCGGCGAGCCGCAGCTTGGGCAGCGAAAAACACGCGCTTCAACCGCCTTGCTCGGAATAGCCATGCCATCGCGCAGGTTGGCCATCTTGAGCGACTTGAAGTCGACCGCCTCGCCGACAAACAACAGCGGTGGCGTTTCCGAATAATCGAGCGTCGCGAAACTGGCCTGATTTCTCAGGTCGACCGCCGCCACCGGATAGCCGGCACCGACCTTGAATGGCAACTCGCCCTGCCCGGCTACGCATTCGGCGTTTTCGATATTGCTGACTGTCCACGTCTGGCTGGCCAGCACGAAGCGCTGGCCGATCTTGAGGTCACCAAATTGCGGTAGTGCCTCCGGCACGAACTGCGCGAAGGTGAGCACATACTCACCTCCGGCCTCCGACAGCCAGCCAGTCCGCATGTCGTCAAACAGCAGATGCCATTCGTTCCAGATGCCCTGGCTGTACTTGATCTGGATGCGCCCGATCAGCGCGAAATGGACGCCATTGTAGCAGCCTTCGGCGCCCAGTTGCAGCGGCGAACGATCCTCGACCAGCGCCGCCATCTTGCCGATGTCTTCGAGATTCTGGTCGTGGCGGACCAGCGTGCTCTGGCAGTATTCGCAGACGGCAAAGACCGAGGACGCCGATTTGAAGACAACCGGCGCCCCGCAGGAAGGGCATTGGGCAGTGACAGCCACGTTGCTACGGTCAACTCAGTTTTTTGAGCAATTCCGCCTTTTTGGCGTCGAACTCGGCCTGGCTCAGGATGCCTTTTTCGACCAGTCCGTGCAGCTTCTCGAGCGTTGCGACGACTTCGCCAGCCGACACCGAGCCGGCCACCGGCGCTGCGCCAGCGGGTTGCTGCAGAGCACCGGCCATGGCCTGCCCGACTACCTGGCCAAAACCGACACCAGCCCCCAGACCAACGCCCATCGCCGCCATGCCACCTTCGTTTTTGGCTGCATCGGGAATGCTGTTGGCAACCTGGTACTGCGTGTAGCGCTGCATGTCGCCGATCATGTTCATGCCGATCTTCTGGTCGAGAATCTTCTGCAACTCTTCCGGCAGCGAAACGTTCTGGACAACCAGCGAGTCGAGCGCCAGACCGTACTCGGCGAACATCGGCGCCGCCTTGGCCAGCATCGCCTTGCCGAATTCGTCCTGGCTGGCCGCCATGTCGATGAAGGCTACGCCGGATTCGCCGAAGAGGTCGGTCAGCCCGGCGACCAGGGTGTTGCGCAACTGGCCTTCGAGTTCCTCGCGGGTATAGGTGTCGCGGGTGCCGGAAATTTTCTGGTAAAAGGTTTTCGGGTCGGTCAGGTGATACGAGTAGATGCCGAAGGCGCGCAGGCGGACGATGCCGAATTCCTTGTCGCGAATGGTGATCGGGTTGGGTGTACCCCACTTCTGGTCGAGCTGGGTGCGCGTCGAGAAGAAGTAAACATCGGACTTGAACGGGGAATCGAAGAGCTTGTCCCAGTTCTTCAAATAAGTCAGGACTGGCAAGGTCTGCGTCGTCAGCTTGACCATGCCGGGGCCGAAGACGTCAGCCACTGTGCCCTCGTTGACGAAGAGCGCCATCTGCGAGTCGCGCACGGTCAGGCTGGCGCCGTTCTGGATTTCCATATCGGCCATCGGGAAGCGCCAGGCCAGCGTCCCGTCCCCATCCTCGGTCCATTGCAGGATGTCGATAAACTGTTTCTTGATGAAGTCCATCAGCGCCATGAGTTTTCTCCTTGAATGGTCAGGCGATGCAGCCGGCGTTGAGAATGCCGATGCCGAGCGAAAGCGAAGCGAGAAAGATCCCGGAGGCGACCTTGCCCTGCGGAATGTTCAGATTGATCTGCGGCAGGGCGAAGCGGGCCACGACATAGGCCATGAGCTGGACAACGCAGGCAACGACGCCCCAGCCGATCATGACGTAAATATTGTGACTGGCGGCCACCGAAACAGCGATTGGCAGGGCATAGCCGATGATGGCACCGGCCAAACTGATAGCCGCCGCCGTGTTGCCTTCGCGGATCAGCGCCAGCTCGTTGTAGGGCGTGACGAAGACGTAGAGCACGAGAAAGACGGCGAGCAGGGCGACGGCCGTGGCGAAATAACCGGCAAAGGCCGGCAGGCTGCTGATGACCGGATCGAACATGGAAACTCCCGGGGGTGGCGCAATGACAAAGGATTGTCACCGCTCGCCACCGTTTGTTCAAGCCTCAAGCGCCAGTCGGAGCAAACCTTCCATCGGCAGATTGCCCACCGAGCGCCAGCGTATGCTCAGGTGCGGAGCGAGACTGGCCGCGTTGCCGCCGGACAGCAGGCAGACCTTGTCGATATTGCCGAGCCGCCGCCAGGCGCGCTCAATGGCCCCGACTTGCGCCTCGATAGTGCCGGTGACGATGGCATCGTCCGTGCAACGCGGATAGTCCGTATGGCGTCCTTCGGCAAACGGCAGCGCAGCCGTGTCGGCAGCCAGGGCGCGCCGCATGAGTTCGCCGCCGGGAAGGATCATGCCGCCGAGAAAATTGCCGTCGGCGTCGAGGGTATCGATGGTCGTCGCCGTCCCCGCCATGACGACGATGGCCGCCGTCCGGCTCAGACCGCGGGCACCGAGCAGCGCACACCAGCGGTCGACGCCAAGCTGGCCGGGCTGGCAATAAAGGTTGGTGACACCGCAACGCGCGGCTTCCGAACGCGCTTCAAGGAACACCGGCAACCAAGGCGCAAGCTGATCGCGAATTCGCGTGCCAGCCTCGGCGCCAGCCACGTTGGCCAGTATGACCTTTTCTGGTTGCGGCCAGCCGCTGAGCAGTTGCCGCAACTGCTCGACATCAGCATGCGCAACGGCACCCTGGGCAAGCCACTGCGCGCCATCATGCACACCCCATTTGATGCGGCTATTGCCGCTGTCGATGCAGACGATCATGCGCGGCGCAGGCTGACATCGCCCGAAAAGATGCGTTCGACTCCGGCCGCAGTTTCAAGCAGCAGGGCTCCATCGTCATCGACGCCGAGACAACGCCCGACAATCGGTGCAGCCCCTTCACCCAGGATTTGCACGGCATGATCCTGCCAGGCGTGGTAGCTCTGCCATTTCATTTTTAGCCCAAAAAACCGGTTCACCGTGAAAGTGTCGAGTACGGCCGCCAACTCTCCGAGGATGGCGGCCAGGACATCGTGGCGATCTATCGGCCGAGAACAGGCCTGGCTCAAACCGGCGGCCGGCTGCGGCAGATCGCCGGTTGGTGGCGCCAGGTTGAGGCCGATGCCGATAATCGCCTGCGTGCCACGGCGGTCGGACGAGAGTTCAATCAGGATGCCAGCCAGTTTGGCAAAATCGTTGCCGCAGCGCAGCAGCACGTCATTTGGCCATTTGAGGCAGACGCCCCTGGCACCCAGATTTTCCATGGCCTGCGCCAGGCCGACACCAACCGCCAGCGACAAGCCACTCAGGCTGGCCGCATTGCCGGGAAAACGCCAGAGCAGGGAAAAGGTCAGGCTGGATTCCGGCGATGACAGCCAGCTTCGTCCCCGCCGCCCCCGCCCGGCACTTTGCCGATCGGCGACGACGACCGAACCAGACGGAGCGCCGCGCTCGGCCCGACGCATCAATTCGCTGCTCGTCGAATCACAGTCATCCAGCGCGTCGACGTCAAAGCGGCCGGCTTGGTTAGCCAGCCGCGCTTTCAGCAGAACGGGATCGATCAGGGTCATGCCGCGGATTTTACTCCGCTGGATGCTCCTTGCCGCCATCGATGCCGAGCTCGGCAATCTTGCGGGTGATCGTGTTGCGGCCGATGCCCAGCGCCTGCGCCGCCTCGATGCGCCGCCCGCCGGTATGAGCCAGCGCCCGCGAAATCAGGATGCGCTCGAATATCTGCGACAGAACCCCGTGAATATCCGGTACGCCGCGCGCCAGCAAGCGGTCGGCCTCGCCTTCCAGCGCGCCCTCCCAGTCGGTCGCCAGCGACACCGGCGTCGCCTCGCGCAATTCACCGGGCAAATCGCTGACATCGACCAGCTGCCCGGGCGCCATGACGGTCAGCCAGTGGCAGAGGTTTTCGAGCTGCCGAACGTTGCCTTGAAAATCGAGACCGCTCATGTATTTCAGGGCGGCTTCGGTCAAGCGCTTGGTTTCGACACCGAGTTCGCGCGCACTCTTCTGCAGGAAATGCCGGGTCAGCAGCGGAATGTCCTCACGTCGTTCGCGCAGCGCCGGCAGGCGAATGCGGATGACGTTCAGTCGGTGGAAAAGGTCTTCGCGGAACAGGCCGTCCTTGACCCGCGTATCGAGATTCTGGTGCGTCGCCGCAATGACCCGCACGTTGGCCTTGATCGGTGAATGTCCGCCGACACGGTAGAAATGCCCGTCCGACAGCACGCGCAGCAGGCGGGTTTGCAACTCGGCCGGCATGTCGCCGATTTCGTCAAGAAACAGGGTACCGCTCTCGGCCTGCTCGAAGCGACCGCGCCGCTGGGCCTGGGCGCCGGTAAAGGCGCCGCGCTCATGGCCGAACAGTTCCGACTCGAGCAAATCCTTGGGAATCGCCGCCGTGTTGATGGCAATGAACGGTTTGTCGGCGCGCGGGCTGTGACGATGCAGGGCGCGCGCCACCAGCTCCTTGCCCGAACCCGACTCCCCGGTGATGAGCACCGTCGCATGCGACAGCGCCAACCGACCGATAGCACGGAAGACTTCCTGCATCGCAGGCGCCTGACCGAGGATCTCGGGCACCAGCCCTTCTTCCTCGGCTGCACCGCTTTGGTGCATCGATTCGTCAATGGCGCGGCGAATCAGTTCGACAGCCTGATCGACGTCGAACGGTTTTGGCAGATATTCGAAGGCGCCCCCCTGGAAAGCCGCGACCGCGCTTTCCAGATCGGAATAGGCGGTCATGATGATGACCGGCACCGAGGGAAAACGGGTTTTTACTTCCTGCAGCAGCTCCAGCCCCGACTGGCCGGGCATGCGGATGTCGGACATCAGCACCTGCGGCGGTTCGATGCCCTGTTCAAGCTGGGAAATGGCCTCACTGGCCGAGGCAAAACTCTTGAAGGGGATGCCTTCGCGGGACAGGGTTTTTTCCAGCACCCAGCGAATGGAGCGATCGTCGTCTACGACCCATACCGGTTTCATATTTTGTAGGCTCATTTTGTGTTCAGAATGGCCTTACGAGAAGCAAGACTCAAGCCTGCTCGACAGGCAGGTTCAGCGTGAACACCGTATTGCCGGGCCGACTGGTGCAGTTGATCGTCCCGTGGTGATGCTGGATGAAATTCTGGGCGATGGTCAGCCCCAGTCCGCTCCCCCCTTCGCGCCCGGAAACCAGCGGATAGAACATGCGTTCGCGGATTTCGTCGGAGATGCCGGGGCCGTTGTCGATAACCTTGATCTCCATGGCCAGGCGATAGCGCTTCTTGGCCAGCGTGACCTGGCGCAGGGAGCGCGTCCGCAGAATGATCTCTCCTTCGCCGCCCATCGCCTGTGCGGCATTGCGGGCGATATTGAGAACGGCCTGGATCAACTGTTCGCGGTCGCCGACCAGTTCGGGCAGGCTCGTGTCGTAATCGCGACGCACGCTCAGCGAACCGGGGAATTCAGCGGTCAGCAGGCTGCGTACCCGTTCCAGAATCTCGTGGATATTGACCGTCGTCGGCAACATCGCCCGATGCGGCGTCAGCAGGCGCTGCATGAGATCCTGCAGACGATCCGCCTCCTTGATGATGACCTGCGTGTATTCCTTGAGCGACGGGTTGGCCAACTCGTGCTCGAGCAACTGCGCCGCACCGCGAATGCCGCCGAGCGGATTCTTGATTTCATGGGCCAGGTTGCGGATCAGCTCGCGGCTGACCTGCTGCTGCTCAATCAGGCGCTCCTCACGGGTCGCCGCCAGATGGTGCTGGATCGGCTGCAATTCAAGCAGCAGGCGGACGCCGGGCGCAATCTCCGGACGCAGCGGCGTCACCGTGCAATTGATGTTGAGCACTTCGCCGTCGCTACGCTTCAACTCGACATTCTGGCCGGTATAACCCCAATTATTGTTCAAACCATTATCGAGGGCCGACTGCAAGGTTGCGGAGCAGGTGCACGCCGCCGCCAGCGTCTGTCCAATCACCGCACGGCTGCTCACGGCGAGCAGGTTTTCGCCTGCCGCGTTGATATAGCGGATAGCCAGCGCGTCATCCAGCAGGAGGACAGCCGAAGCCAGCAGATCAAGGCCGGCAAAGGAAGAATGAGTAACGTTCATGCCCGCCATTGTAGCTATTCGACACCCCCTGCTGATGATAACTTGCGTTACTGACTGATCGTTCATTATCATCCGGACACTGGCCACCGGACCCCCTATATGACGAAGATCGCTCCTCGTGTTGCCGCTTCACTGATTGCAGCAACAGCCGCCCTCGCCGGATGCCAGGCGGGCGACACAACACCACCGCCCCCCCGATCCGTGCTGGTCCAGCCGGCGGCCAGTGCACCACAGACAGGCAGTATCTATACTGGCGAAATCCGCGCCCGACATGAGGTTGATATCGCATTCCGTGTCGGCGGCAAGATCGCCGCCCGCCTGGTCGATGCCGGCGCCGAAATCAAGGCGGGTCAGCCGCTGGCCCGCCTTGATCCAGCCGATCTCGAACTGGCCGCCGCCGCTGCCCGTGCCCAATTGGTGGCTGCCGAAAGCGAGCACACCACGGCCCGCACCGAGCGCGAACGCTATGCCGGCCTGGTCGCCAAAAAATTCGTCAGCCAGGCCGCTTTTGACGCCAAGGACAATGCCTACAACAGCGCCCAGGCCCGACTAGAACAGGCCCGCGCCCAGAGCCGAATCAGCGGCAACCAAACTACCTACGGCACGCTGAGCAGCGAATTCCCAGCGATCGTCACTGCCGTTCTCGCCGATGCCGGCCAGGTCGTCGGCGCTGGCCAGGCGGTGCTGCGCATCGCCCGCCCGGAGGAAAAGGAAGTGGCCATTGCCATTCCCGAGAGCCGTCTGGCCGAACTGAAAGCCGCCAAAAACCTGGTTGTCAGCCTGTGGGCCGAGCCGAAAATCGCTTTGCGTGCCGAGCTGCGTGAGCTGTCACCCGCCGCCGACCCGGCAACCCGCACCTATGCCGCACGCATCCGCATCCTCAATCCGCCGCCCGAGGTTCGCTTGGGCATGACGGCGCGCGTCGCCCTCGACAGTACCGCCGAGAGCACGCTGCTCGTTCCACTGAGTGCGGTGATCGATGCCGGGCAAGGTCCACTGGTCCGCGTCGTCAAGGACGGTAAGGTTGCCACCCGCCAAGTGACGACTGTCCGCTTTCGTGAAGACGGCGTTGAATTGAGCGGCGGACTGGAGGCCGGCGAACAGGTCATCATCAGCGGCGCCGGCAAGCTGGTCGATGGTCAGGAAGTTCAGGCCAAGCCGGCGACGACACCGGACCGGCAGCGCTAAGCCATGAGCCACCGCTTCAACCTGTCCGACTGGACACTGCATCACCGCACGCTGGTCGGCTACTTCCTGCTCGCCATCGCGCTGATGGGCGTCTTTGCCTACGGCAGGCTCGGCCAGGCCGAAGATCCGCCTTTCACCTTCAAGATCATGGTCATCCGCAGCTTCTGGCCGGGCGCCACAGCGCGCCAGGTCGAGCAGCAACTGACCGACAAGATCGAGAAAAAACTGCAGGAAACACCTTACATCGACCGTGTTTCGAGCTTTTCCCGGCCCGGCGAATCGACGGTGATGTTCTTTGCCAAGGACAGCACACCGCCGGCCAATCAGCCAGAGGTTTTCTATCAGGTACGCAAAAAGATCGGCGACATCCGCCATACCTTGCCCACAGGCGTCCAGGGACCGTTTTTCAACGACGAGTTCGGCGACGTTTTTGGCAATATTTACGCGTTGACCGCAGAAGGTTTCGATTATCCGCAGCTCAAGGATCAGGCCGAGCGAATTCGCGACGAATTGTTGCGGGTACCGCAGGTCGGCAAGGTTGAAATCTTCGGCATTCAGGACGAGAAGATTTACGTCGAGCTCTCCAATACCAAGCTCGCCACACTGGGCATTGACCAGGCGACCATCATCCAGGCCATCAATCAGCAGAACGCCGTCGCCGGCACCGGTTTCTTCGAAACAAGCAGCGAGCGCATCCAGATTCGTCCCGGCGGCGCTTTCGACAGCGTACAGGCCGTCGCCGATACGCTGATTCGGGCCGGCGGCCGCAGTTTCCGGCTCGGCGACATCGCCGAAATCCGGCGCGGCACCATCGACCCACCGACGACGCAAGTCCGTTTCGGCGGAAAACCTTCGCTCGCCATCGGCGTCTCGATGGCCAAGGGTGGCGACATCATCGAACTCGGCAAAGCTCTGAACAGCCGCATCGCCAAACTGCAGGAAGCCTTGCCGGTGGGCATCGACATTGGTGTGGCGACCAGCCAGCCAGAAGCCGTTGCCCGTTCGGTCAAGGCCTTTACCCAAGCGCTGGCCGAAGCGGTAATCGTCGTGCTGCTCGTCACCTTCATCAGTCTTGGCATTCGTACCGGCCTGGTCGTCGCCATTTCCATCCCGCTCGTTCTGGCCGCCACCTTCCTCGCCATGTATCTGTTCAACGTCGGCCTGCACAAGGTTTCACTCGGCGCACTGGTGCTGGCCCTGGGCTTGCTCGTAGACGACGCGATCATCGCCGTCGAGATGATGTGGGTGAAGATGGAACAAGGCTGGGAACGTACCCGCGCCGCCTCTTTTGCCTACACAAGTACAGCCGGGCCAATGCTGTCAGGAACGCTGGTCACCGTCGCCGGCTTCATTCCGATTGCGCTGGCCAAGTCATCGACCGGCGAATATGCCTTTGCCTTCTTCCAGATCAACGCCGTCGCCCTGCTAATTTCCTGGCTGGCCGCCGTTATCGCCATTCCCTGGCTCGGCTACAAGCTGCTACCAAACCCGCACGCGATTCTCCCAGCCAGCCGGCTACAGAAACACCTGCCACGCCTGGCTCGGCTTCTCGACAAACTGGGCCTCAACGGCCCGGGGCACGCCGAAGAGCACGACGTCTACGGCACGCCTTTCTATACCCGCTTCCGTCAACTGGTCAGCTGGTGCGTCGGCCGACGCTGGCTGGTCATCGGCGTCACCATCATCTTGTTTGGGCTATCCATCGTCGGCATGATCAAGGTGCAGAAACAGTTCTTCCCGAACTCGACCCGACTTGAACTCAATGTCGAATTGCGCCTGCCCGAAGGCGCGTCGATTGCGGCCATCGACACCGAGACCAAGCGCCTGGAACAGTGGCTGGACAAGGACAAAGCTGAGTTCGACCAGTTCGAACACTACATGACCTATGTCGGCTCCGGGGCCCCACGTTATTACCTCGGACTGGACCAGCAGTTGCCGGCCAGCAATGTCGGCCAGGTGGTCATTGTCACGCGCGATGTCCAGGCGCGGGAAGCCTTGCGCGGCCGACTGATCAAACTGTTCGACAACGACAGCTTCGCTGCCCGCGGCAACATCGCCCGCATCGAAAACGGCCCACCGGTCGGCTACCCGGTGCAGTACCGCATTTCTGGCGAAGACATCGCCACCCTGCGCGAGGCTGCCGCCCGAGTCGCGATGCTCATGCGCCAGAATCCCGAGCTGTCCAACGTCAATACCGACTGGAGCGAGTTGTCGAAATCGGTCGACATCGAAATCGACCAAGACAAGGCCCGCCTGCTCGGCGTTTCTAGCCAGGATATTGCGGCACTGCTCAACATGTCGTTGAACGGCTATATAGTGACCAGCTACCGCGAAGGAGAAAAGAGCATCGACGTCGTACTGCGCGGCGATCGCGAGGAACGCAGCCACCTCTCATCGCTGCCAGATATGTCGGTCCCGACCCGCGCCGGCAAGAGCGTTCCATTGAGCCAGATCGGCCGCCTCAAGCACGGCTTCGAACCGGGCTTGATCTGGCGCCGCGACCGCCTGCCGACGATCACGGTCCGCGGCAACCTGTACGGCAAGATTCAACCGGCCACCGTCGTCGACCGCATCAAGCCCGAAATCGATGCCATTCAGGCCAGCCTGCCCGACGGCTATCGCATTGCCACCGGCGGCTCGGTCGAGGAATCCTCCAAGGGTTCAGGCTCGGTCATGGCTGGAATTCCGCTCTTCGTACTGGCCGTGATCACCATTCTGATGATCCAGCTGCAGAGCGTTTCCCGCGTCGTCATGGTGTTGTTGACGGCACCGCTCGGCATCATCGGTATCGCGCTGTTCCTGCTCGTGTTCCGGCAACCTTTCGGCTTCATGGCGCTGCTCGGCACCATCGCGCTGTTCGGCATGATCATGCGCAACTCGGTTATTCTCGTCGACCAGATCGAGCAGGACATGGCCGCCGGCAAACCCCGCCATGAAGCGATTATCGAATCGACGGTGCGGCGTTTCCGGCCAATCGTACTGACCGCAGCGGCGGCAGTATTGGCGATGATTCCGCTGTCGCGTAACGACTTCTTCGGACCGATGGCCGTTGCCATCATGGGAGGCCTGATCGTCGCCACCGCACTGACACTGCTCTTCCTGCCGGCACTCTATGCCGCCTGGTATAAAGTCAGGATCTAGGATCGAGTCATTAGGGCTTAGCAAAAGCAGAGGGCGCCTCGGCGCCCTCAAACTTCGCTAACAAACAAGAACTCGCGATTACTTAAGATTGCCCAGCTCTTTCTGGATTGCCTGGATGTTGCGCTCATGCTGGCCAACGCGGTCGCGGTAGGGGGCAAGGCGGTCACCGGACGCACCGGCGGCCTGCTGTTCGGACAGATCCTTGCGCGCCTGCTCCAGATTGCGTTGCTCGCCAGCCAGCTCCTGCTCGAGAATATGCCGTCGATCACCGTCGCGCGCCCTTTGCGTGTCTTCCTGAACACGCGGAAAGCCAGCAGGCGAGGGATTGGCTGCAGCGCCGGCTGGCTTGGCTTTTGGCGGAGCCGGCATGGCATTTTCCTGACCGCTGGAAATCACCTTGCAATTCTTGTCGAGTCGCGCACTGGCGTATGTCGTACTGCCATTGGCATCAACACATTTGTAAATCGTCTGGGCCAAAGCCGAGAACGGCAACAAAGCGATTAGCAGGGCAAGCGAACTGCGTGTCATCGTCATCATTCCTGTCATTTTTTTAGTGTACCGGACTTAACGGCCGAGCCAGGAAAAAGTAAACAAAAAAAGGGCGGGAAATCCCGCCCTTTTTGCTTATCCGGCTGATTAGCAGGAGTAATACAGGTCGAACTCGACCGGGTGGGTCGTCATGCGAACCTTGTTCACTTCGTCCATCTTCAGTTCGATGTAGGAATCGATCCAGTCGTTGGAGAAGACACCGCCACGGGTCAGGAACTCGTGGTCAGCGGCCAGAGCGGCCAGCGCTTCTTCGAGGGAGGCGCAGACGGTCGGAATGGCTGCATCTTCTTCCGGCGGCAGGTCGTACAGGTTCTTGGAAGCCGGGTCGCCCGGGTGAATCTTGTTCTGGATACCATCCAGGCCGGCCATCAGCAGCGCAGCGAAGCACAGGTACGGATTGGCGATCGGATCCGGGAAACGGGTCTCGATACGACGAGCCTTGGTGGAGGCAACGTACGGAATGCGGATGGAAGCGGAACGGTTCTTGGCGGAGTAAGCCAGCTTGACCGGTGCTTCGTAGTGCGGGACCAGACGCTTGTAGGAGTTGGTACCCGGATTGGTAATGGCGTTCAGTGCCTTGGCGTGCTTGATAATGCCGCCGATGTAGAACAGGGCGGTTTCAGACAGACCAGCGTAGCCGTCGCCAGCGAACAGGTTCTTGCCGTCCTTCCAGATGGACTGGTGAACGTGCATGCCGGAACCGTTGTCGCCAACGATGGGCTTCGGCATGAAGGTGGCGGTCTTGCCGTACTGATGTGCCACATTGTGCACAACGTACTTCAGGATCTGGGTCTGGTCAGCACGCTTGACCAGGGTGTTGAACACGGTACCGATTTCGCACTGACCGGCAGTGGCAACTTCGTGGTGGTGAACCTCAACCGGGCAGCCGAGGGCTTCCAGGGTCAGGACCATAGCCGAACGGATGTCGTGCAGGCTGTCGACCGGGGGAACCGGGAAGTAGCCGCCCTTGACGGTCGGACGGTGGCCGGTGGAACCGGAACCATCGTTCTTCTCGCCCGAACCCCAGGCCGCTTCAGCGGAATGGATCTTCAGGGAGCAGCCGGACATGTCGACATTCCACTCGACACCGTCAAAAATGAAGAATTCCGGTTCCGGACCGAAGTAAGCGGTGTCGCCGATACCAGAGGACTTAAGGTAGGCTTCAGCGCGCTTGGCGATGGAGCGCGGGTCGCGGTCGTAACCACGGCCATCGGTCGGGTCGATGACGTCACAGGTCAGAACGACGGTGGTTTCATCGAAGAACGGGTCGATGTAGGCGGTATCAGGATCCGGATTCAGTTGCATGTCGGAAGCTTGAATGCCCTTCCAGCCAGCGATGGAGGAACCGTCGAAAGCGTGACCGTTATCGAACTTGTCTTCGCTGAAGGCAGAAACCGGCACGGTGACGTGCTGTTCCTTGCCACGGGTATCGGTGAAACGGAAATCGACGAACTTGGCGTCGTTTTCCTTGATCATCTTGAGCACGTCTTGCGGGGTTGCCATATGCCTTAATCTCCTAAGAAAACAAGTTGCCGGGCGATCCGGCGACAATCAAAAAATCGTAACGCGGTTCATTTAGCAGAAACTGTGCCAAAGGCCAGCGAGTGATCTTTGCATTTTGCCACAACGAGATGCAGGGTTTAAGCAAAGAATTGACGCACCGGAATAGTGCAATACGTTAAAATTACGCCCTAATTTGGTGCGACGAGGCAATTCAGCGATACGCGCCGGATCAGGGGATACAACTTGAGGCGATCGACGAGAAGATTCTCGGCTTGCCGAAGTGCCTCGCCGTTTTCGAACAGGGCGTGACTGAAGAAAATTTCAGCCTCGACCTGACCTTTCAGATAGTGCAGAACTATTTTTTCCGGTTCGGGCAGACCGACCAGCAATGGCCGCAATTCACCGAGCAAGGCATCCCTGGCCGGCAATCGCGTGGCGTAGGAATCCGGATCCATGTCGTCTTCCGGGTCGATATGGACGAGCACGTCGAGCACCTCGGGATGTTCGCGCAAAACCCTGGCACGGGCCGACTCGGCTATGCGATGCCCTTCAGAGACGCTGATCCGCGAATCGACCTGGACATGAGTATCGACCAGTGCCTGGTGCGCCATGCGCCGGGTCCGTAGTTGATGAAGGTCGCGCACGCCTGGGGTCGCCAGCAGCGTCTTGCGGATAGCTTCGACTTGAACGTCGTCGAGACCGGTATCGATCAGCTCCTTGATCGCCCCCCAGGCCAGACCGGCGCCCATGTGCAGGATCATGAAGCCCATCAGCGCCGCTGCCAGCAGGTCGAGGAAAGACCAGCCCAGCAGTGCGCCGCCGATGCCGACCACGACAACCAGCGCCGACGCCGCATCGGCCCGCGTATGCAGGGCGTTGCCGATGAGCAGTTGCGAGCGCAGCCGTTCGGCCACGCGGATCAGGTAGCGATACAGGGCTTCCTTTGAAATTACCGTGGCCACCGCCACCCAGAGCGCCGAATACTGTACGGTTGGCAGCGCCTCGATGTGCTGGAGACGCATGCCGGATTCCCAGAGGATGCCGCCACCGATCAGGGTCAGCGAGGTTCCGAGCACCAGCGTCGCCGCCGTTTCGACGCGGGCGTGGCCGTAGGGATGGGACTGGTCGGCCGGCTGGGCGCTCTGTCGGCTGGCGTAAATGACGAGAAAATCCGACAACAGGTCTGAGAACGAATGCAATCCGTGGGCGACCAGCGACTGCGAATGGGCCAGCCAGCCGACGATCAATTGGGCGATGGTCATCACCAGATTGACCGCGACGCTGACCCAGGTGGCCTTCTGCGCTTCGGCCGAGCGTTCGGCCGGCGTGGCGGAGGCGGCGAGGTGATGCTCAAGTCCCATGATGTCTGCCCTATACTATTAACCTGCAATTTTAGCAGTTGGACATTATGGGAAAGTTAACCGAGATACTCAGTCTGGCCCAGGCCCGCGGCAAAGCCCTTGATCGCGCCTATCAGGGCGAGTTGACGCCGCAGGAAGCGGGCGAGTTGTTGCGCCTGGCGCCCGGCGCCAAAATTGTCGATGTCCGGACCCGGGCCGAATGGGACTGGGTCGGCCGCGTCGCCGGCGCGGTCGAGATCGAGTGGAATCAATACCCGGGCGGCGTGCGCAACCCCAATTTCCTGGCGGAACTCAAGCGCCAGGTCGATCCCGAGGCGCTGGTCATGTTCCTCTGCCGCAGCGGCGTGCGTTCGGTCGCGGCGGCCAGCGCCGCCACTGAGGCCGGCTACAACAACTGCTACAACATCCTCGAAGGCTTCGAGGGCGACAAGGATGCCAACGGGCATCGCAACACCATCGGTGGCTGGCGCAAGGCCGGATTGCCGTGGATTCAGGGATAATCCCACGGTCAACCGGAAAAAACGGCCAAAATTGAAATGGCCAGATTCAGAGAACAGCATGCAAACAGCCACCATCGCCTTCGATCCGTTCAACCGCCTTTCCGATGACGCCTGTCACGAGCGCATCCGCGTCGCCCGCGCCAAGCTCGGCAAGCGAGCCGTCATCCTGTGCCATCACTACCAGCGCGCCGACGTCTATCAATACGCCGACCTGACCGGGGATTCACTAAAGCTGTCGCGCCTGGCGTCGCAGACGGACTCCGAATTCGTCATTTTCTGCGGCGTACATTTCATGGCCGAAGTCGCCGACATCATGACCGCGCCGCACCAGAAAGCCATCCTGCCCGACCTCGCGGCAGGCTGCTCGATGGCCGACATGGCCAACCTGGCCAAGGTCGAACGCTGTTGGCGCGAGCTCAACGAAGTGCTCAACGCCGAAGAGGAAGTCACCCCGGTCACCTACATCAACTCGGCGGCCGACCTCAAAGCCTTCTGCGGCGAACATGGCGGCATCGTGTGCACTTCGTCGAACGCCGGCACCATTGCCAAATGGGCCTTCGAGCGTCGTCCGAAAGTGCTGTTCTTCCCCGACCAGCATCTTGGCCGGTGGACCGGCCACAACATGGGCATCCCGATGGACGAAATGGTCGTCTGGGATCCGGACCTCGAACTCGGCGGGCTGACGCCGGCGCAGATCAAGAAAGCCAAAATTCTTCTGTGGAAGGGCCATTGCTCGGTGCACCAGATGTTCCAGAAATCGCACATCGACGCCTTCCGCGCCAAGTACCCGGAGGGCAAGGTCATCGCCCACCCGGAATGCAATTTCGAGGTGTGCGCAGCGTCCGACTATGTCGGCTCGACCGAACACATCGTCAAGACCATCAAGGAAGCGCCAGAAGGCACGCGCTGGCTGGTCGGCACCGAACTCAACCTGGTCGAGCGTCTAGCCAAGGAGGTTCTGCCGCAGAACAAGATCGTCCAGTTCATGGCCACCACGATCTGCATGTGCTCGACCATGCAGCGCATCGACCCGCAACACCTCGCCTGGACGCTGGAAAACCTCGTCGAAGGAAAAGTTGTCAATCAGATAAAAGTTTCCGAAAACGAAACAAAAATGGCAAAACTCGCACTGGAGCGAATGCTGGCAATTTCGTAGCGATACTCTTTTGCTAATCCACCGCCACAGTGGGTTAGCACAGAATAATGAAGCGCGTGATTTATCTCACAAAACTTCACCAAGTGGCTTTGACGCGGCCAATATGCAGGTGTCTAATCGCTTTTTTTAGAGCGATTTTCATAAAGTGCTTGGGTTGCGCCTGTTTGTCCTGCTTTTTGGATTCATCCTGTCGCCGCCAGGGGTTTCCGAAACGGCCGTCGCGCTGTATTACGGAAAGGCCCTCCCCCTAGCCGAATTCAAGGCATTTGACATTGTCGTGGTCGACCCCGACCACGGCCATGAGCCACTCGACTATCGCCGCCCCTACAGCCAGCTTTACGCCTATGCGGCGGTTGCCGAAGCACACCCGGGCCGCCCGTATTTCCCGAAAATCCCCGACGCCTGGAAAATCGCCCGCAACGCGGACTGGGGCTCGGTCGTCATCGACCAGAGCCCGGCCGACTGGCCGGTTTTTTTTGCTGAACAGGTGATTGCCCCCCTGTGGGCCAAAGGCTATCGCGGATTCTTCCTCGACACGCTCGACGCCTACCGCCTGGCCGCCCGCTTCGATGAAAAGGCGCAGCAGGCAGGCCTGATCCGGGTCATCGAAACGCTGCACGAGCGCTTTCCCGGAATCAAGCTGATCCTCAATCGCGGCTTCGAGATCGTGCCCAGCGTCCGCGACAAGATCGAGATGGTCGCTGCCGAATCCCTGTTTCGCGGCTGGAACGCCAGGACAGGCCAATATATCGAGGTCCCTCCTGGAGACCGCGACTGGCTGCTCGGCCAGCTCAAGACCATCCATGAGCGTGATGGCTTGCCGATTCTTGCCATCGATTACGTGCCGCCTCACGACCGCGCGACCACGCGGGCCACGGCCGAGAAAATCCGCCAACTCGGCTTCACGCCCTGGGTTGGCGACCAGGCACTGGCCACCGTCGGCATCGGTGCCGTGGAAGCGGTACCACGACGAATCCTGATCATCCACGACAGCCGGGAAGCGCCGTCGGTTAAGTTCAGCAATGCGCATCGCTACCTGCAAATGCCGCTCAACCATATGGGCTATGTCGTCGACTACGCCAGCGTTCTGAGCGAAATCCCCAGCACCATTCAGGGCGACCGCTACGCCGGCGTCGTCACGTGGTTTTCGGGCAGCCTCACTGAAGAGCAGGGGAAAAAACTGGCCCGCTGGTTACAGAACCAGCGGGAACAGGGAATGCCGATCGCGGTAATCGGCGAATTCGGTTATCCGATCGATCGCGCCACCGCCCGGGGATTCGGCCTGAGCACCGTAGCCTCGCCAAGCGGCCGGGTCAAGGTCGAACAGGCCGATGCCATGCTCGGCTTCGAAACAACGCCCAAGCCCGAACGCAGCCGGATCATGCCGATTCGCGCCAGTAACCCGGCCGACCGGATATTGCTCGAACTGCGCGACGCCAGGAACGAGGCTTATACCGGTGCCGCTATCACGGCCTGGGGCGGCTTCGTCCTTGCGCCCTTCGTCATCGACGAAATTCCCGGAACCGACCAGGTACGCTGGGTCATCGATCCCTTCGCCTTCCTGCGCGCCGCCCTCCGCTTGCCGCCCATTCCGATGCCGGACGTGACGACTGAAAATGGCCGCCGCCTGTTCTTTTCGCACATCGACGGCGACGGATTTCCCTCGCTGGCCGAAATGCCTGGCCGACCGCTGGCAGCCGAAGTGCTGTACCGCGAAATCCTGCAGAAATACCGGGTTCCAACCACTGCCTCGATCATCGAGTCCGAAGTCGCACCGGACGGTCTTTACCCGTCGCTCAGTCCGCGCATGGAGGCAGTGGCGCGCCAGATATTCGCCCTGCCGCATGTCGAGATCGCCAGCCACTCCTATTCCCACCCGTTCAAGTGGGACACGGTCAAGCACGGCATTTTCACCGACACTCCGGAGGCGTATCACCACCTCGACATTCCCGGCTACACGCTCGACTTCGATCGTGAGATCAACGGCTCGATCGACTATATCCGGCGCCGCCTGGCGCCGTCCGGCAAGCCCGTCAACATGCTTCTCTGGTCGGGCGATACCAGCCCGGGCGCGGATGCCCTGGGCATCGCCGAAAGAGCCGGGCTGCTCAACATGAATGGGGGCGACACCTCCATTTCCCGGAGCAACCCGTCGCTGACCGCCGTCGGGCCACTCGGTATCCGGACCAAGGGTTTCCTGCAGGTCTACGCCCCGATCACCAACGAGAACATTTACACCAACCTTTGGCGCGGCCCGTTTTATGGCTACGAACAGGTCATCGACACCTTCACGATGACCGAAACCCCGCGCCGTCTGAAGCCGGTAGACATTTACTACCACACCTATTCAGCTAGCAAGCCGGCCGGCCTCAAGGCGCTGCACACCGTCTTCAGCTGGGCCGCCAGCCAGCCGCTGCATCCGGTTTTCGCGTCGGAATACATTCGCAAGGTGAAGGATTTCGAGAGCCTGGCCATTGCCCACGACGGTGACGGCTGGCGCATACGCGGCGATGGCAATCTGCGCACCCTGCGCCTGCCTGCCGCCCTGCAGCCTGATCTTGCCACCGCCCAGGGCATTGCCGGCTTCAGCCGCGGCAGCGAGGGCCACTACCTCCACCTCGTCGACCAGGCTGCTTGGTTTACCGCCAGCCGCCGCCCGGATGCCTGGCGCCAGCCCTATCTGGTCGATGCCAACGGTCGCCTGAGCGACTGGCAAAACCCGGCTGGCGATTTCAAATTTGCCCTGAATTTCCGGTTGACCGCGCACACCGCCCTCGATTTCCGCCTCGCCAACCTCGACGGCTGCTTGACGCGAATCAACGGCAAACCAGCCGGCATCGGCCGCGCCGAGCTTGTCGACGGCCATCCAGTCACCCGTTTCAAGCTCAACGATGCTGTTGCAAAAATCGAAATCAGCTGCGCCGGGCGCTGAGCGGCCGACCCTCGCGCCTGTCTGGCTACTGCTCCTGCTGGGCGGACTGATTCTCGTCGCCCTGATTTTGATCTACCCGCAGCAAAACCTTATCCAGCGCGTCGTCAAGGCCCCGGAAAGCGAGCTGAGCAGCGCCTACGTGACCAACCTGCTGCGCACCGACCCGGACAATCCGAGGCTTCGCCTGCTGCTCGCCACCCAGGCCCTCGACCACGGCAATTTCGCCGAACTGCGCAGCACGCTGCAACCAGCGCTCGACGCCAATGACCCGGCCCTGCGCCGCGAAGCGCTCTGGCTGCTGTGGCAAGCCGGCGCCCGGGAATTCAGGAAACTGCCGGGACACAACGCCACCCAGTCGCAGGCTGTGCGCCGCCAGCTCGCCCGGCAACTTGTCGAGCTGGCCAAAGAGGATTGGCCAACCGAGCAAAAAATCGCCATTGCCGGCCACGCCTTCGCCTTTGGCGAACCGGCCGTTGGCTTCGCGCTTTACCGCCAGCTTGCCGAGCAGAGCGGGAATGAACAGGAAAGTGCCGAACGCTATGCCGAAGGCGGCAAGGTGGCGCTGACACACGGACAATACCGGCCGAGCGCCGAACTCTATCTGCTCGCCCGCCAGAAAACGTCTGATCCGGCGCAAGCCCGAAATTACTACCTGACCGCCCTGCGCACGCTGCAGTCCGGCAATCTGATGGCCGAGGCGTTGAGCACGGCTGAGCGCGAAATCGGCCCGCTGGCTGACGATCACGACACCCTCTTCTTCGTCACCCAGCTCGCCCGCGCCGCCGGGCGGCCCGAGATTGCCGACCGCTACATTCGCCGCTTGCTACGTCTCAGCCTGCTCCGCCAGCTTGAACAAGTCCGTCTGGCCGAAGCCCACGGCGGGGCCTGGGTGCAGAAAGTCTCGCTGCGCGCCGGCACGCAGCCGGGTGGCCCGCAACTGCCCTTTGACGACAAGACCTACACCCTCGGTTACGAAGTTTTTCTCGAAAACCGCAAGCTCGACGACGCCTGGAAAGTCGCCGTCTCGGCCGTCCGGCAGGCGCCGGCCGACATGGCCTGGCGCGAGCGACTGGCCAAGGTCGCCGAATGGACCAGCCGCCCGGAAATGGCGCTCGAACACTGGTGGCACCTGGCCCGCGAAACCCAGCGCGACGACGCCTGGCAATCGGTGCTCCGTCTGGCCCCCGGCCTGCTCAACGACAAGGCGCTGATCGCCGGCCTGCAGTATCAGCTGGCCAGACAGCCCGACGAAGCGCGCCTGCTGCAGGAATTGGTCGCCGCCTGGGAACGCCAGGGCGAGCCGCGCGCGGCGCTGGATTATCTGACGCGCCACAACCGGCGCAGCGCCCGGCCACAGAGTCTCGAATTGATGGCCGACCTGGCCGACCGCGCGGCCGACCCGAAACTGGCGCTGGCCACCTGGCAACGCCTCTTCCGCAACCCAGCCGAAGCGACGCCGCCGCGCACTATCCGAGCCGCCACCCTGGCCCTGCTCCAGGGTGACAACAGCGATGCGCTGCACTGGCTGGAACTGGCTCAAAGCCAGGGCGGCGCCAACGAAACTGACAGCCGGACGCTGCTCCGTCTGACCGGGCATCTCGCCCAGATCGAACAGCGCGACGAACTGGCCATCCGATCCTTCACGAGCCTCAGCCAAAGCGCGCAGGCCGAAGCGGTCGATTTCGACGCCCTGATCCGCCTGCTCGAAGACAGCCACCCTCGGCAGGCCGCCAGCGTGGCGATTCGCGCCTGGGAACGTTTCGAGCAGCCGCGCCACCTGATCAAGGCGCTCGCCCTTTTCGCGGCCGAGCAGCAATGGGCCAGCATGAGCACGCTGCTCGGCCGCATGTCGCCAAATGCCGCAGCACCCTATAACGCGCTGGCCACGCTGCGCCGCCAGCCCGATTTTCTGCGCCTGAGCGCGGCCGCTTACCGAAACAACGGCCAACTAGCTGAAGCCCGCCGCGACCTGACCGCCGCCCTGCTCATCAGCCCCGCCTCAAAAGACCTGCAAACCAGCCTGCTCTGGCTGCTCATCGACAGCAACGATGCCCCCGGACTGCGACGCTTCATTGCCAGTCATGAACCGTTCTGGCGCAGCGATCCCGAGATGCACGACGGCCTCGCCGCCGCCTACCTTGCCCTGTCGCGCCCCAAGGTCGCTCTCGACCGCTACCTGACGCCGCACCTCGCCGAACATGAAGCCGATTTTCTCTGGCTCATGAATTACGCCGACGCCCTCGACCAGAATCAGCAGTCCGACCGCGCCTGGCGCCTGCGCCGGCATCTGCTCAGCAAAGAATGGCAGGCGCAGCAGACTGCCACGGTCAACCGGAAAAACAGCCCAAATTTACAAAGACAAAACTGGCTGAGCGCAGACGGCCTCGACCACACTCGTCGCCTCGCCCGCACCCGCCTGCTCATGACCCAACACAGCGGCGATCACGGGCTGGCCGCGCTGCGCGAACTGCTCCGTCTCGACCGCGACGCTGAAGGCAAATATTCCAACGCTGCCATCGAAACCGCCATCGGCTGGCTACAGGACGCCGACGAAACCTCTGCCGTACGCGGTCATCTCTGGCAGCAATACGCGCGCAGCCAGGGGAAGGCGGCCAACCGCCCACTGTGGGCCGAGATTTCCGTGGTGCTGGCCAGCGACGACGCTGCCGCGCTGCGCCCCATCCTCGAACAATACGGCGAACGCCTGCCCCGTTACGACCGCATCAACGCCGCCCAGCGCCTGGGCGACACCCGCGTCGCCCAGAGCGATGCCTTCGCAACGCAAGACGAGCAAAGCGACGACGACCCGCTGCACATGCAACTGGCCGAATCGCTGCTCGCCTTCAGCGACCACGCCGGCTTTTCGCTGGCCAACCGCCAGCTCGGCGCCATCGACGAACTTCTGGCCGCCGCCGACTGGCACCTCGCCCTCACCCCCAGGCTTGCTCTCGACCTGCAGCTCGGCAGCCTGCAACGCCGCAACCGGGACGACGCCGTGATCCGCAACGTCCCCGACGAACGCTTCCTCAGCCTGCGCATCAACTGGCAGCACGACGACAGCCAGACCCTGCTGCTTGCCGAGCAACGCCACAGCCTGGGCAATTACACGCCGCTCCAGCTCGAGCACGAACACCGCATCGACAACCGCCTTTCGCTGCGCATCGGCCTCGGCCAGCATCTACCCAGCCTCGACAGCGTTCCGTTGCGCGTCGCCGGCATGAAGGATCGCGCCGCATTCACCCTGAGCTACCAACCGACCCGCGTCGGCCGCATCAGCTTCGAACAGCTTTTCGAGCGCTACGAAGTGCAAACCGGTTCCCCGGTCGGCCGCGGCGCACACAGCACGCTCACCGTCGCCCATGCCCTGCGCGACCTTGAAATTAGCGCCTTCTGGTCAACCCACCGCTTCAGCCGCGAAGCCAGTTACAACGACCCGGCCCTCTCCCCGCTGCTGCCAACCGGCATGGCCAGCGTCAGCGCGCTGCAGCCCTCGTTCTTCCTGCCCGACAACTTTGATTTCTACGGCCTCCGTCTATCCACCGACATGCGCTACGAGCGCCAATACACCCGTGCCCTGCGCCCTTACGGCAGCCTGGCCGGAACCTGGCACAGCGCCCTTGGCGCCGGCTACGACCTGCGTCTCGGCCTGGCCGGCAGCATTTTCGGCGCCGACCATTTCAGCCTGACCTGGGGCCAGGGCAAAGCCGGCATCCAGACCGGCGGCCGGACCCGCGACCTCAATTTCAACTATCGCCTGCATTACTGACCTTTGACCGAAAGCTCATCATGACCACGACTCTTCGCGCCCTTTTGCTCACCGCCCTGGCCCTGCTCCTCGGCGCCTGCTCGACCCTCGACCGCAGCGCCGCCCCGGCCGTCGAACGTCAGGCGCAATGGGTCGTCCTGCCCTTCGCCAATCACACCGAAACGCCGCTCGCCGGCCAGCGCGCTGAATCCATCGCCGAAGCCATCCTGCACAGCCAGGGCATCAGCAAGATCAAGCGCTACCCGGGCAACCTGCAACAGGAAGCCCTGTTCGACGCCGGCGACCGCAAGCAACAGGAAGAAGCCCTCGTCTGGGCCCGCCAGCAAGGCGCCCGCTATGCTCTGGCCGGCGCTGTCGATGAATGGCGTTACAAGGTCGGAGTCGATGGCGAGCCGGCTGCCGGCGTGGCGCTGCAGATCATCGACGTGACCAGCGGCGACACGCTGTGGAGCGGAACCGGTGGCAAGAGCGGGTGGAGCCGCGAAGCCCTCTCGGCCGTCGCCCAGCAACTGATCCGCAGTCTGCTCGACGCCGGCCTCTCGGCCGCCCGCTAAGTCATCGCCATGACCTCTCTCCAGTTCGCGGCCAGCCGGCCACCGGCCGCCCCGGCCGACCAGACCCGGCGCGATCCGCAGGTGGAAGCGCCCGAGCCGCAATGGAGTGCACTCGGTCGGCTGACCTCGCCAACCACCAAGCCGTGGGCCATCATCAGCGAAACGATCATCCTGCCTCTGATCGCTGTCAGTCTCGGTATCCTGCTCCACCCGCAGGATCCGCTCTGGACGCATGCCAGCTTCCCCTGGGCCTGGTTCGCCCCGGTCATCCTCGCCCTGCGTTACGGCCCGCTGGCCGGTATCGGCGGCGCCGGCATGCTCCTGCTCGCCTGGCTGGTCCTCAACCCCGGCGGGCAGACCGCCTTTCCGAAACAGGTCTATCTCGGCGGCCTGATTCTGGTCATGGTCATCGGTGAATTTTCCAGTCTGTGGCTGGCCCGCACCCGCCGGGCCGAAGCCATGCAGCGCTATCTCGACCAGCGCCTCGAATTCCTCACCCACCAGCATTACCTGTTGCGCCTGTCGCACGACCGCCTCGAACAGGACCTGATCAGTCGCCCGATGGCCATGCGCGACGCCCTGGTCAGCATGCGCAGCCTGGTCACCGGCGACCAGCACGCCTCCGACGCCATCTGCGCCGACGCGCTGCTCCGCCTGCTCGCCCAGTACTGCCAGCTCGAAGTCGCCACCCTGCACCGGCTCAGCGCTGGCGTCATCGAACACGAGCCGCTCGGGAGACTGGGCGAAACCACGCCGCTCAGCGCCGCCGACCCGCTCATCGCACACGCCCTGGAAACCGGCCAGCTCTGCCACATCAGCCAGTCGGTAGCCGAAGACGACAACCCCAGCCGCTACCTGATCGCCGCGCCGCTGACCAACCTCAACGGCGAGCACTTCGGCCTGCTCCTCGTCGAACGCCTGCCCTTCTTCTCGCTGCAGGATGAAACCCTGCAGACCATCAACCTGCTGCTCGGTTACTACGCCGACAGCCTCTCGGTGCAGTCGCTGGCCGAACCGATCCGCAGCCGCTTCCCCGAATGCCCGCCCGAATTTGCCTTCGAGCTGCAACGGCTGTGGCACCTCCGCCAGATCAGCCGCGTCGTCAGTGCCGTCGTCGTCCTCGAAATCCGTCACCAGCCAGGCGCCCCCGACCTCGCCCGGCAGATCCAGAGACAAAAGCGGGCGCTCGATGAAAACTGGCTCATTTCCGGCGTTGACCGTGACTTTCTGGCCACGCTGATGCCCATTTCCGGCGCCTCGGCGGCAGAAGGCTACATCAGCCGCCTCGAACACTGGGCACATCAGCGCAGCGGCAAGAGGCTCGACGAACTGGGCATCCTTGGCCACATCCTGCTCCTCGACAGCGATGCGCCGCTACCCCTGGTGCAAAAGATCAGCGACATCGCCCATGCCTAATGCCCAACTCGCCCTCTACGCCGTCCTTCTAGAACTCGCCGCCTGGTTCGGCGGCGACTTTCCGGGCTGCCAGGCCGACGGCCTGCTGCTCTGGTATCTCGTCCTGCATGGCGCGGCCAGCCTGCTCCTCGCCAGCTTCGCCATCCACCTCCTGCCACCCGCCATCGCCCAACCGCGCCGCCCTGTGCTGCTCCTTCTCGCCGCTTGCAGCTACGCCGTCCCGATTCTCGGATTCATCGGCGTTCTGGCCGGTATCGCCATCCTGCGTACGCACCGGCACGGCGCCAGCGCGCCCAGTTTCGAATCGATCAGACTGCCAGCCTTCGACCCGCATCAGCACCCCGCCGGGAGCATCCGGCGCGCCGGGCTGCGGGCCTTCCTGGGCAATGCCAAAGCGCCCACCGCCTCGCGCCTCGGTGCGCTGGTGGCGCTGCAATACGTCTCCGGCCGCGTCGCCACGCCGCTCCTGCGCGACGTCCTGACCGACCCGAGCGAGGATCTCCGCCTGCTCGCCTACGGCATGCTCGACAAGCAGGAAAAGCGGATCAACCAGGCCATCGACGACGAGTTGCAAAAGTTTGCCGACAACCGCGACGCGTCAGACGAGGCACAAATGCTGGCCGCCGCCCGCCGTCTCTCGGATCTCTACTGGGAGCTGATCTATCAGCGCCTGGTGCAGGGAGACCTGCGCCAGCACGCCCTGGCCGAATCGGCAAAATACTGCCGCATCGTGCTCCACCACGCGCCCTACGATGCCGCCCTGATGCTGCGCCATGGCCGCCTGCAGCATGCCCTCGGCCAGCCCGAAGAGGCCGTCGACGCCTACTACAAGGCGCTCGCCCTCGGGCTACCGGCCACCCGTGTCCTGCCTTACCTAGCCGAGTTGCGCTTCGATCAGGGCAAGCACGCCGACGCCCGTCGCCTGATGGGCGACTTGTCGACGTGGACGGCGCTGCCCCGCCTGCAACCGGTGATCCAGTACTGGAATCCGCAATGAGCCATCCGACCGCCGGCCAGGCCGATATCGCGCTGCTCCTCGAGGGTACCTTTCCGTACGTCAGCGGTGGTGTTTCAAGCTGGGTTAACCAGATCATCCGGGCCTACCCCGAATACCGTTTTGCCCTGATTTTTCTTGGCAGCCGGCGTGAGGACTACAGTCGTTTCAGGTACGAATTACCGGCCAATGTCGTGCACTTCGAAGAGCATTTCCTCTATGACGACCTGCCCAAACACGACAAGCCGAGATCGCGCACCGGCAACGAGCAGGCCTTCAAGGCCGCCGCCTGCCTGCACGACAAATTCACGCCGGGCACGCCGCATGCCGAAGCCATGCAAGCCTTCAAGGAAGTCGCCCACGCCATGATGCCGGGCGGCAAGTTGACGCTGGACGATTTCCTGCACAGCGAACGCTCATGGGAAATCGTCTGCGACCGTTACCGCAATTTCTGCACCGATCCCTCTTTCGTCGATTATTTCTGGACCGTGCGCATCATGCACACGCCGCTGTGGAAGCTGGCCAAAATCGCCGACAGCCTGCTCGACGTCAGGGTGCTGCATACCATTTCGACCGGTTATGCCGGCTTCCTCGGCGCCCTCATCCACCAGACGCGCGGCACCCCGCTCATCCTCTCCGAGCATGGCATCTACACCAAGGAGCGCAAGATCGATCTGTTCAAGAGCGAGTGGATTCGCGACAACCGCAATGTTTTCCAGCGCGACCCGACCGAACTTTCCTATTTCCGGCAGATGTGGATTCACTTTTTCGAATGGCTGGGCCGCTTCTGCTATGACGCGGCCGATCCGATCATCGCGCTCTACGAGCAAAACCGCCGGCGCCAGATCGACGACGGCGCACAACCCGAGCGCACGACCAGCATCCCGAACGGCATCAGCCTGCCGCGCTTCACGCCGCTCCGTGCCGCCCGCCCGGAAAACGTGCCGCCGGTGCTGTGCCTGATCGGCCGCGTCGTCCCGATCAAGGACATCAAGACCTTCATCCGCGCCATGCGCAGCGTCGTCAATCAGCTACCCGAGGCGGAAGGCTGGATTGCCGGACCGGAGGACGAAGACCCCGGCTATGCCCAGGAATGCCGCAACCTGGTGCACAGCCTGGGGTTGCAGGACAAGGTACGTTTTCTCGGCTTCCAGAAAGTTGATGATTTACTGCCAAAAATCGGGTTGACCGTGCTGTCCTCGATCAGCGAAGCCCTGCCGCTGGTCATTCTCGAAGGCTACGCAGCCGGCGTGCCAACCATCTCGACCGATGTCGGCTCCTGCCGCCAGCTGATCGAAGGGCTGGACGACGAGGACAAGGTGCTGGGCACCTCGGGGGCCGTCGTCAACATCGCCGATCCGCAGGCGATGGCCGACGCCGCCATCGCCCTGCTCCGTGACGAAAGCCGCTGGCAGGCCGCCAGTCGGGCCGCCATCGCCCGTGTCGAGCGCTACTACACGGACGACCTGATGTTCGGTCGCTACCGCGCAGTGTACGAACAGGCGCTGGCCGCCGCCGGAAAGGCCGACTGAGATGGCTGGCATTGGCTTCGAACTGCGCCGCTTGCTGCGCAAGAACACGCTGCTCGGCCTGGTCGAGGCCTACGCCTACGCCGGCATCATCAGCTCCGGCCCCTGGGTTTTCTCGATTGTCGGCATCCTGCTCGTCGGACTGATCAGCGCCAGCATCGCCACGCCGTCGTTCATGATCACCCAGTTCCAGACCTCGGTGACCTATCTCGTGGCGAGCAGCCTGGTGCTGACCGGACTGGTCCAGCTCGCCTTCACCCGCTTCGTTTCCGACCGCCTGTTCGAAAAGCGTCACGACTCGGTAATGCCCAACCTGAACGGCCTGCTGCTCATCGTCGTCGGCGTTGCCAGCCTCTTCGGCACGCTCTGCCTGTTCCTCGTTTTTCCCGGCCTCAGCCTGCTTTATCGTCTGCTCATGCTGTCCGGCTTCGTGCTGATGTGCGCGGTCTGGGTGATGACCGTCTTTCTCTCCGGGATGAAGCGCTACCACGCCATCGTCATCCTGTTCGGCGTCGCCTACAGCCTGATCATCGGACTCGCCCTGCTCTTCCGCCCCTACGGTCTGGAAGGCCTGCTCGCCGGTTTCGTGCTCGGCCATCTGGTGCTGGTCGCCGGCATGTGGCTGCTTACCGTCCGCGACTTCCTGCCGCACGACCGCTTGATCAGCTTCGACTTCGCCCGCCGCGAGCTGCTTTACCCGAGCCTGATGGCCATCGGCCTGCTTTACAACCTGGGCATCTGGGTCGACAAGTTCATGTTCTGGTATTTCCCGGACACCTCGGATGTGGTCATCGGCCGCCTGCAGGCCTCGGTCATCTACGACCTGCCGGTGTTTTTGTCCTACCTGTCGATCATTCCCGGCATGGCGGTCTTTCTCGTCCGCATCGAAACCGATTTCGTCGAGTACTACGAGAAGTTCTACGACGCGGTGCGTAGCGGCGGTTCGCTTGAATTCATCGAAGGCATGCGCGACGAGATGGTTTATTCGATCCAGCAAGGGCTGGGTGAAATCGGCAAGATCCAGAGCCTGGCCGTGCTCGGTACCTTCGTCGCCGGACCGACCCTGCTCCGTGCCCTGGGTATCAGCGAGCTTTACCTGCCGCTGCTCTACGTCCAGGTTATTGGCGCTGGTTTGCAGGTCGGCCTGATGGCCGTGCTCAACGTCTTTTTCTATCTCGACCAGCGACGCATCGTGCTGCTGCTCTGTGCCGAGTTCGTGCTGCTCAACGTTGTGTTCACAGCCGCCACGCTGGCCTGGGGCGCCGCGCTTTACGGCTACGGCTTTGCGCTGGCGGTGCTCGTCACGCTGATCACCGGTCTGGTCCTGCTTTCACGCCGGCTGAACCGCCTGGAATACGAAACGTTCATGCTGCAATAAGGCAGAAGGCTTGATACTCTTGCCAGGTGTTGCCGCCTCCCGGCGCAACCAGCGCAACCCCGGAGCATCCCGTGAGCACGCCCAGCCTGCACATCACCACCTACAACATTCACAAGGGCTTTTCGCAATTCAACCGGCGAATGATGGTGCATGAGCTGCGTGAGCGCCTGCGCCATCTGAACCCGGACATCGTGTTTCTGCAGGAAGTGCAGGGCCTGCACCTCGGCCACGCCGAGACGCACGACGACTGGCCCGATTCGCCACAGCACGAATTTCTCGCCGAAGACGTCTGGGCGGCGTCGGCCTACGGCCGCAACATGCTCTACGACCACGGCCACCACGGCAACGCCATCCTGTCGCGCTTTCCGATCCTGCATGCCCACAATCAGGACGTCACCCACCTGCAGTTCGAGAAGCGCGGCATGCTGCATTGCCGGATCGAACTGCCGGAAGGCCCGGCGGCGCATTGCGTCTGCGTGCACCTGTCGCTGTTCGGCTATTCGCGGCGTAAGCAGATGGCGGCGCTGGCCGATTACATCGACCGGCTGGCCGAACCCAATGCCCCGCTCATCGTCGCCGGCGATTTCAACGACTGGCGCAACCGGGCCGGCGAAGACCTGACGCGCCGCCTCGGCCTGCAGGAAGTGTTCAGCGGCCTCAGCGGCAAGCCCGTGTGCAGCTTTCCGGCGGCCATGCCGATGTTCCGCCTCGACCGCATTTACGTGCGCGGTTTCGACGTCAAGCGCACCGAAGTCCATCACGGCATGCCGTGGTCGGCCATTTCCGATCACGCCGCGCTGTCGGCCCATCTGACCCGGCATGGCCGCTGAGTTTGTGCCGGGCAACCGGCTGACCCTGCTCAATTCGGGCGACGATTATTTCCCGGCCCTGCTCGCTGCCATCGACGCAGCCGAAATCGAGATCTACCTCGAAAGCTACATCTTCGCCAACGACGTGATCGGCCACCAGGTGGCCAGCGCCCTGTGCCGGGCAGCCGAACGTGGCGTCCAGGTCAATGTCACGGTCGACGGCTTCGGGGCCCGCAATTTCAAAATTGACTTCTTTTCCCGGTTGACCGTGGCAGGCGTCCGCGCCATGTTCTACCGGCCCGAAATCGGCCGTTTCCACATCAAGCGGCACCGCCTGCGCCGACTGCACCGCAAGCTCGTCGTCATCGATGCGCGCCTGGCCTTTGTCGGCGGCATCAACGTCATCGATGACAACAATGCCCCGCTCGACATGCGCCCGCACTACGACTACGCCGTGCGCGTCGAAGGGCCGGTCCTTCGCCAAGTCCATCACGCCGTGCGTCGCATGTGGGAAACGGTATCGTGGGTCAATTTCAAGCGACGTTTCCGCCTCGCCCCGGTCGCCGATCCCTGCTGCGCCGCGGCGGGCACCCAGAACGCGGCCTTCCTGATCCGCGACAATATCCGCCACCGCAACGACATCCTGCACGCCTATCTCGACGCCATCGACAACGCCAAGCACGAGATCCTGATCGCCAACGCCTATTTCCTGCCCGGACTCCGTTTCGGCCGGGCACTCTATGCCGCCGCCCAGCGCGGCGTGCGCATCACCGTGCTGCTCCAGGGCAAGAGCGATCACCAGCTGTTCCGCTACGCCACGCAAACGCTGTACGCCACGGCGCTGGCCGCTGGCATCCGCATCTTCGAATACGAAAAGAGTTTCATGCACGCCAAGGTCGCCGTCATCGATGGCGAGTGGGCCACCGTCGGCTCGTCGAACATCGACCCGTTCAGCCTGCTCCTGGCCAAGGAGGCCAATCTGGTCGTGCGCGACGCGGGATTTGCCGGCGAACTCGAAGCCAGCCTCAAGAACGCCATGGCCATTGGCGCCCGCGAACTGCTCGCCGAAGAACTCTCGCGCCAGCCCATCCACTCGCGTTTCCTGCGCTGGCTGGCCTACGGGCTGGTCCGCGCCATGGTCGGCATCGCCGGCTACAGCCAGCGCCACTGGCAAGCCGACGACGCTAAACCAGAGGAACGATGATCGCCGGGGTGCGCGGAATGGCGGCAAACGACCAATTCGCCAGCGCCCATGCCCAGACTTCAGCAACGGCTGCCCGGCCCAGTTCGGCCGGCACGGCCTGACCGAGAAAACCCAGCGCGCGGACCAGCTCGGCCGCCGCGATATCGCTGGCCAGCGGTCGCGCCAGCGTCTGCTTCGACAATTTTTCGCCGGCCGCATTGGCGGCCACCGGCAGATGGGCGTAGGTCGGCGTGGCAAAACCCAGGCAGCGTTGCAGCCAGATCTGGCGCGGCGTCGACGCAAGCAGATCGGCACCGCGCACGACCTGCGAAATTTGCTGAAAATCGTCGTCGACCGTGACAGCGAGCTGGTAGGCGAACAAGCCATCGGCCCGACGCAGCACGAAGTCGCCGACATCGTTTTCGAGGTGCTGAACGACGCGTCCCTGCAGGCGGTCAGTGAAGGCGATCTCGTCGTCATTGACCCGCAGCCGCCAGGCTCGCGCCTCACGCCCCGCCGGCAGACCTTGGCGGCAGGTACCGGGGTAGGCCAGCCCGCCATCGACCGCCGGGCGCGTCGCCGAATCGGCGATTTCCTTGCGCGAGCAGGCACAACCGTAGGCCAGGCCGGCCCGTTGCAACTGCGCCAGCGCTGCCGCATAGGCGTCGAACCGGCGGCTCTGGTACAAGACCGGGCCATCCCATTCGAAGCCGAAAGCATCCAGCGTGCTCAGGATGGCATCGGCCGCCCCCGCCACGTTGCGCGGCGTATCGACATCCTCCATGCGCACCAGCCATTCACCACCCTGCGTGCGCGCATCGAGGAAGCTGCCGACGGCGGCAACCAGGGAACCGAAGTGCAAAGGGCCGGTCGGCGAAGGAGCGAAGCGGCCGCGGTAAGCGTTGGAGGACACGATTTGAGCGATGGCAGGAGTGAATCCGGTTCGTGACTATACCAAGCCATCTGGCGGTAACCGAAGCGACCGGCTTTTCTGAAGGGAATCTTCGGGCCGCCCTGCTTGTCCGAAAGGGAAGCGTCCGGTAAAAGGACTCAATCGACATACCAAGGCCCCCATGGACCACAACATTCCCCTGATCACCACGCTCGCTGCCGGCTTCGGCATCGCCCTGATCCTCGGCTTCGTCGCCGAGCGCATGAAATTGCCTGCGCTGGTCGGCTATCTCGCCACCGGCATCCTGATCGGCCCGGCCACGCCGGGCTTTGTCGCCGACATGAGCATCGCCGCCCAGCTCTCCGAAATCGGCGTCATGCTGCTCATGTTCGGCGTTGGCCTGCATTTTTCGCTGGGCGACCTGATGGCCGTCAAGCGCATCGCCGTGCCTGGCGCCGTCGTCCAGATGGCCTGCGCCACCCTGCTCGGCATGGCCGTCGCCTGGGGTTGGGGCTGGGAATGGGGGCACGGGCTGCTCTTCGGCCTGTCGCTGTCCTGTGCCAGTACCGTCGTGCTGCTCAAGGCCCTCGAGGCCAGGGGCGTTCTCGACAGCATGAACGGGCGGATCGCGGTCGGCTGGCTGGTCGTCGAAGATCTCGCCACGGTGCTCGTCCTCGTCCTGCTACCGCCGATGGCCGGCATTCTCGGCGGCGATACGCAGTCAGCCGCCGGCAATCAGGAAATCTGGATCGCCATCGCCAAGACGCTGCTCCAGGTCTGCGCCTTCATCGGCATCATGATGATCGTCGGCCGCAAGGTCATTCCGTGGCTGCTCTGGCACATCGCCGCGACTGGCTCACGCGAGCTGTTCACGCTGTCCGTCGTCGCCGCGGCCATCGGCATCGCCTACGGCGCTGCCGTGCTGTTCAGCGTTTCGTTTGCGCTGGGTGCCTTCTTCGCCGGCATGGTCATGCGCGAGTCCGAGTTCAGCCATCGCGCGGCCGAAGAATCCCTGCCCCTGCGTGACGCATTCTCCGTGCTCTTCTTCGTCTCGGTCGGCATGCTCTTCCAGCCGTCGATTCTGGTCGACAAGCCTTGGCAGGTCTTGGGCGTCGTCGCCATCATCATGGTTGGCAAAACGCTGGCCGCCATGGCCCTGGTCCTGGCCCTGCGCTACCCGCTCAACACCGCCCTGACCGTCGCCGCCAGTCTGGCCCAGATCGGCGAATTCTCGTTCATTCTGGCTGGGCTGGGTCAGTCCCTGGGCCTGATGACGAGCGAAGGCATGAGCCTGGTCCTGGCCGGCGCCCTGTTCTCGATCGCCCTCAACCCGCTGATGTTCTCAGCCGTCGAGCCACTGCGCCGCTGGGTTCTGGGCAAGTCGGCCAAGGCCCGCGAGCTTGAGCAACGCGGTGATCCGTTTGCCGAACTGCCCTTGAGTACCGAACGCAAGTTTCTCGAGAAGCAGGTGGTGCTAGTCGGCTACGGCCGGGTCGGGCGAAGGATATCCGAGGCGCTGGATCGTCAGGGGATTCCTTACGTCGTCGCCGAGCAGAACCGGGAACTGGTCGAAAGCCTGCGCCGCAAGGGAATTGCCGCCGTCTCCGGCGACGCCAGCGAACCTTCGGTGCTGATTCAGGCGCATATCGCCGATGCCGCGATGCTGGTCATCGCCAGCCCCGACCCGATCAACGTCCGGCAGATGGTCGAAACGGCAAGAACACTCAATCCGGACATCGAAATCGTGCTGCGCACCCACAGCGAGGCCGAATCTGAAATGTTGCGCAAAGACGAGCTCGGGACTGTTTTCTATGGCGAGGAAGAATTGGCCAAAGGCATGACCGAGCACGTGCTGGAGCGTTTCTCCCAACAGGCCGAAACGGCCTGAGGCAGATCAGGAATTCTTCTGCGCCAGGAATTCGTCGATCAGGCGAATGAGTACAGCCTCCTCGTCGCCATCGTCCAGGCCGAGCAATTCGGCAACCAGTCTGACCTTGTCCTGACTGATGCGGCGCCGGGCGCTGGAGATTTGTACGGCTTCCGGCTTCTCCTCCCACGGCGGAATGGCTGATGCCGACAGCGCCGTAACGGCCGGCCCGGCAAGGCCGTCCGGCTCCGCTTCGGCGATGGCGCTTTCCTTCTTTTTTCGCCCGCCGGAAGCCTCGGAAAGCGCGTTATCGACCACTTTTTTCGAGACCTTCTCGCCCTCGGGCAATTGCTCGATCCGGTCGATCAGGACCTCAGCCTTGGCCTCGTTCTTCTTCGCCAGCCTTTCCAGCTGAACGGCAGCACCGGTGCTTGAAATCTTGCCCGAATCGAGCAGTGCGGTGACCTTCTCGGACAAATTGGCCGCAGCTGTCGCCTGGGCCAGCCAGGTTGGCGCCCGGCCGAAATGCTGGGCCGCATCTTCCGCTGAGTCGAAACGCGTCGCGATGGTCTGAATGGCGTTGGCCATCTCCCGGGCATCGAGCGCCGAGCGCACGCCCAGACCAATGTTTTCGAAAACCTGTACTTCGAGTGTTTCCGCCGCCGCGCAGGCGCGAACGATCACCGGCACGGTCTTCTCGCCGGCCAGGATGGCAGCCTGCCGCCGCCGCTCGCCGACGACGACGGTGTAGCGACCGGCAGCATTGCCCGGCCTGACGACCAGAGGGTGAATCACCCCCATTTTCTGAATTGAATTGGCCAGGCCCTTGAGGCTGCTTTCGTCGATATTCTGCCGGGGATGCTGCGGATCAGGTTCGATCAACGCGACATCGATGATCTTGAAATCGGACGAACTGTCTTTGAAAGTCATGGCCATTCACTTTGAAAACGAGGGATCAGAAAGCAAAAAGCCCCAGAAATCGAAGCTCTGGGGCTTTTTTGACAGAACGCCGGATTACTTCTTGGCGACGGCTGCCTTGAAGTTGCTGCCAGCCGAGAACTTCGGCACGGTGGTCGCAGCGATCGACAGCTTTTCGCCGGTCTTCGGGTTCTTGCCTTCACGGGCAGCGCGGGCCGATGCCTTGAAGGTGCCGAAACCGATCAGGGAAACGGAGTCGCCAGCAGACACGGCGGCAACAATGGCGCCGGTCACGGCGTCAAGCGCCTTGGCGGCATCAACCTTGGTCAGGCCAGCTTCTTCAGCGATAGCATCAATCAGTTCGGTTTTGTTCATCTTCGTTCCTTGGTGTGTTCAGAGCTGGTTTGGCACGCTGAAAAAGCAACGCGCCAGAAGGGGCGCAATTTTAGGGCTTTTGAGGGGCGAAGCAAGCGACTTGTGCCGGTTCTCAGCAAGCACAGAAGCTTGAACGACGAAATTTCAGCAGCTTGCCTCTCCAGAAACGCCAATACAGTTCCTATCGGGGTGTTTCGCTTCGCTTACATGCGCAAAATAGGCGACGTCCCTGCGCTGAGAAAATCCTATGCTCAGCGTCGAATATTCGCGCAGCAGGAGCACGTCTGATTTTTATGGTGACCAGTCAGTCGCTGGAATCCGAACACCTATTCGGCTGGCAAGCTCACTTCAAAGATTGCGCCGCCTTGCGGACGATTTGCTGCCGTTATTTCCCCTTTGTGTCGCTTGACGATTGCTTTGCAGAGTGCCAGTCCGAGCCCAGTGCCGCCCGCACCGGTAGCGGTTCGCGAGCTTTCATAAAAGGGCTCGAAGATTGCGCCAAGCTCCTTTTCGGGGATTCCGCAGCCCTCGTCGATGACCTGAATCATCGAGGTTTTACTGGCGTGCGATTGTGCCGGCTTGTCCAGGAGTTTGACCATGACAGTTGTACGCTCCGGCGAATAGCGAAGGGCATTACCAATAAGGTGTTCCAGCACCTGGTGCAAAAGGGCTTCATCGCCGCGGATGACGGATAGCGAAGAAAGATTTTCCACAACGATCTTCTGCTGACGTTGTTGCGCAGTCTGTTCCATCATGGCGCAAGATTGGATTGCCAGTTGTGATGGCGAAAGTGCACGCAATTTTTCGTTCGCCACGACTGAATATTCGGCCCAAGCACTCTCTGCGAGATGCAATAGTGACTCGATCAATTCGTGCAGCCGCTTGCCGGACTGCTCGATTGCTTCGAAATATGCCCGCAGCTTTTCCGGGCTTGCATCGCCGGTCTTGATTTTTCCAATTTCAGCAAAACCGAGAATACCTTGCATGGGCGTACCCATTTCGTGACTCACGTTGGTCATGAAGCGCGTTTTGACCGCATTCGCAGACTCTGCTTCCGCCCGAGCAGTAGCCAACTCCATAGTGCGCGCAAGAACCCGACGCTCCAGTTCGTTCTGCGCCAACTTGCGCTCCGAAATGTCACGAATGAAAACCAGAAATTTATTCTCCGGCTCCGGCATGTGCGTAACGCTCACCTCAACGTCGAGTAAACGTCCATCGCGACAGCGATGCCGTGTTTCGTAACGCGAGAAACCCCGCTCACGATTCCGACGAAATACCTCGGAAATGGTATCGGGGTCATCCGCCTCCTTGACATCCCTCACACCCATGGCCAACAAATCTTCCCGCGCGTAGCCCAGCATCCGGCAGTAAATTTCATTGACGTCGAGAAAGCGTCCGTCCGCATCGGTCAATATGAAACCATCTGGCGTGGTATTAAGGATGCCCTGGTACTCGCCCTCTGCCGTAACGAGTTTTTCCCGTGTCAGCTCGAACTGCATTCCGACATAAGCCATATGGGAGACCGCTCCGGCCAATAGCCCTGCTATCGCGATGAGAATGCCTCCGTAGGTTGTTCCCATCATGTCTGGACTAAAAGACCCACCGGCAATCTCACAGAGCCGAAGCAGAAATCCGGCGGCCAATAAACCATGAAAGCCAGCAATCACCATCGCGCTGCGGCTTTGAAACTTTCGGCCAATCTGCCACGCAAAGATGCTTACATAACCGAACAGGAGCATGTAGACCGTGTAGATGTAGGTAACACGCATCCCGACATCGTCGAGAACCAGCCTGATGAATTCGAAGATGAGGATGGGTACGATGGCGCCGAGGGCAAGCCAGGATGCAGGCCAAGGGGCAGCAGCTTCATGGCGCAACGACTGAATCCGGACGAGACTGCCCAGGACAATCAGAAAGTTGGTCAGCGGATAACCTACCCAGGCGGGAACGTGGGGACGCAGACCGAACAGAATGGTCCCTGCTCCCACCAGGATGCCGCTGGCGCACCATAACTTCAGCTTTGGCGAGGGCGATCTGGACAACGACAGCCAGGTGAAAACGGGCATGACCAATAACATCATGCCAGCAAGCAAGAAGGCCGTGGGTATATGAAAAGAGTTTATGTCGCTACCTTTTGTGACTGAGTGGCTAGCAATCAAAGCATTGGTCTAGATTTGGAAAAAACCAAATACTTGATCGCATATTAAACACATTTAGCGCTTTTGGCCTATCTCGGCACCTGACAGTGAAATGCTTCTCCAGATATCCAATCTGCCCGTTTTCAGCGCTTACCGGCCGATTAACGCTCAGCCATCCAATGAAAACTAGCTTTTTCCTGGCTGGGAGCTGGGTTCGTCGGTCGAATAATCTGACGCTCAGACGGCAATAGAAGTGGACTTCATTGAAAATGAAACCATCTTTTTCAGAAACTTTCTCCACCCTTAGCACTCTTATGCCGCGAGTGCTAACATATAGATGTAACTTCACGGAGGACATTACGCTATGACCCATGCCCTGACGCTTCCCATCCCGTCAGCAATCGGCAACATCGACGCCTATATTCAGGTGGCGAACCGTTATCCGATGCTGGCCGAGGCGGAGGAGATTCGGCTGGCCGAGCGTTTCCACAACGAAGGCGATGTGGAAGCGGCGCGTCAGCTCGTGCTTTCGCACCTTCGTCTCGTCATCTCCATTGCCCGTGGCTATCTCGGCTACGGCCTGCCGCATGCCGACCTGATCCAGGAAGGCAACATCGGCCTGATGAAGGCCGTCAAACGCTTCGACCCGACGCGCGGCGTGCGTCTCGTGTCGTTTGCCATGCACTGGATCAAGGCCGAGATTCACGAATACATCCTGAAGAACTGGCGTCTGGTCAAAGTGGCGACGACCAAGGCCCAGCGCAAGCTGTTCTTCAACCTGCGCAGCCTGAAGAGCGATTACGAAGGCATCGACACGCTATCCGGCACGCAAGCGGCTGAAGTCGCGGCACGCCTGGGCGTCAAGCAGGACGAAGTGGTCGAGATGGAAACCCGCCTCTCGGGCCGCGACATCGCGCTCGAGGGCAATCCGGATGACGGCGATGAGGCGTTTGCGCCCATCGACTATCTGGCCGATTCGCGCTACGAGCCGACCCGCGTGCTGGAAAACAAGGCTGTTGCCCGCCTGCAAGATGAGGGGCTGCACGAAGCCCTGGCCGCGCTCGACCCGCGCAGCCGCCGCATCGTCGAGGCCCGCTGGTTGCCGGAAGGCGAAGCGGCCACGCTGCATGACCTGGCTGCCGAGTTCGATGTGTCGGCCGAGCGGATTCGCCAGATCGAGGTCAAGGCGCTGCAGAAAATGCGCGGCGTACTGGCCGAGGCCTGAACGACGGATTAGCGCCTTTCAATTTTGGCCGTTTTTTCCGGTTGACCGTGGCAAGACGCTACGAAGCCGAAAAAGCCAGATCGACAACAAAAAAGGGAGCCGCGGCTCCCTTTTTCGTTATTGATTGCTGCCTCAATTCTTTTTCTTGCCCTTGGTGGTTTTACCTTCGGCCAGATCACCCCTGAAATCGTTTTCGACAAGCGGTGGCGCATCGACCTGCGGCACGTGGCATTGCGTACAGTTGTGGCGCAGCGACGAGGTTGTGGGCAGCACCTTGCCCTCACGGTCGCGGAAGTGGCTGTCACCGATCTTGGGCGCTTTTTTCTTTTTGTAGTTGTCCGCGCTGTGGCAGCTCAGGCATTGGTTTTCTTCCAGCGTGATTTCATCGAAATTCTCGACGGCATGCGGAATGACCGGCGGCTGGTCGCGGTAAGTGCGCGCCACCGTCTCCTGCCCCCCCGGCTTGCCGCCCAGATACTTCTTGGCTTCCGGCGCCTGGTCGGCCGCGCTCACGTCCGCCCCCCGCATGGGCTTTGGGGCATCCTGAGCCTGAGCGAGCGGGACAGACAGCGCCCAGCAGGCAGCGGCGGCCAGAATGGCAAATCTCGTCTTCAGCGTTGTTTTCATGGTGGGCGCTCCTCCTCTTGAACTCGATGATCAACGGGCTTCCGACTCCGCCCCCGCAGGCTGGGCAGTGGAAACCGGGTTATTGAACCGCAGCCCGAAGGTGAATACGTCCTTCGAGCAGACATCTATGCAACGGCCGCAGTTGGTGCAGTTCGGACTCAGAATGACCGGACCGACGCCCTTGCCTTCGCCTTTGAGCGCCGGCCGGATGACCTGTGGTTCGGGGCAGACTTCAAAACAGTCCATGCAATCGTTGCAGGCAGCACGAGCCGGGGCCGAAACACGCAGCGGGCTCCAGCGACCGATCAGGCTGTAAAAGGCACCGACCGGACAGAGCCGCCCACACCAGCCACGACTCGTCACGAACAGGTCGAATAGGAAGATGGCGAGCACGACGGACCACGCCATTCCCAACCCGAAAATCAGGCCACGATGCAGCATGGACACCGGGTTGATGAGCTCCCACAGCACGACGCCGGTCAGCGCCGAGCCAACGAAAGTCATGCCGAGAATCCAGTAGCGTGTATTGCGCCCCAGTTGCGAACTGCCCTTGATGCCAAGGCGGGCGCGCAGCCAGCCGGCCGCATCGGTCACGATATTGACCGGGCAGACCCAGCTGCAAAAAACCCGCCCGCCAACCAGCAGATAAAAGACCAGCACAATGGCCAGCCCGACCAGGCCCAGCGTTTCCGGCAAATGCCCGGTCACCATCGACTGCAGGGCGACGTAAGGATCGGTCAGCGGCAGGAAGCCCAGCGTGTAGCTGTAAGCCAGGTTGCCCTTGACGATCCACTGGCCGAACCACGGCCCGGCCAGGAACAGGGCGAGGATCGAAAACTGCGAGATGCGGCGCAGGATCAGCCATTTATGGGCCAGCCACCAGCCTTTTTGCTCGACAGCTTCGGCTCCGGTCCGTTTATTCTTGGCGGCGCTCATGGCTTGCCCCCCAGGCCGGGCGGCAGGCTCGGAATGGCACCGGCCTCGCTGCCGGGCATGCCGCGCATGGATTCGGTGTGGCCGCTGGCCGGATCGTAGTGACCGGGCAGAACGGCCCCTTCCGGCAGGCGGTCGGGCAGATCAACCATTTTCGACTCGTCGATCAGCGAATGACCGGCCTTCGATTTTTCTTCCCAGCCGACGCGGTAATGCTTCCCAAGTTCGCCCTTGGCCAGTTTGGGCGGCAGGATGCGGATGGCCGCCTCTTCGAGCACGCACGACTTCTCGCACTTGCCACAGCCTGTACAGTGCTCGGAATGGACGGTCGGCAGAAACATGGCGTGACGCCCGGTGCGCGTGTTGGGCACCATGTCGAGCGTGATCGCCTTGTCGATGACCGGGCAGACGCGATAGCAGACATCGCAGCGCAGGCCGAGAAAATTGAGGCAGGTTTCATGGTCGATGAGCACGGCCACGCCCATCTTCGCCTTGTTGATGTCGGTCAGCCCGTGATCGAGAGCTCCGGTCGGGCAGGCCTTGATACACGGAATGTCCTCGCACATCTCGCACGGGATGTTGCGCGCAGTGAAAAACGGCGTGCCGGTCGTCACCTGTGTTTCCGGCTTGGCCAGCTCCAGGGTGTTGTACGGGCAGTCGCGCACGCACATGCCACAACGGATGCAGGCACCGAGGAAATCATCTTCCGGCAGGGCGCCGGGCGGACGCAGGGCGAGCGCCGGCAAGGCCTTCGACTGCTTGGCGTAGAGCCCCAGGCCGAGGCCGAGCATACCCACGCCGCACACCATCTTGGCCGAGTCGAAAATGAACTGGCGGCGCGCCGCACCGCTTTTTGAGGTTTTTGCTGTCATCTCTTTCATCACTTGTTCAGTTCAGCCGACACGGGCGGGCCCCGCTCCCCCCCGTTCGGCACTCCCTGATGGCTCTTCCGGTCAGCCCCTCACGCCTTGACGACCTTGCACGCACACTTCTTGTAATCGGTCTCTTTCGAGATCGGACAGGTTGCATCCAGCGTCAACTTGTTGACCAGACGATGTTCGTCGAAGAACGGCACGAAAACCAGCCCGAGCGGCGGCTTGTTGCGCCCCTTGGTTTCGACCCGCAACTGGATTTCGCCACGCCGGGTCGCTACCTTGACCACGTCGTTGCGGACCAGACTGCGCTTCTTGGCATCTTCCGGGTGCATGTAGATCACGGCATCGGGCATCGCCTTGTACAGTTCCGGCACGCGCCGCGTCATCGAGCCGGTATGCCAGTGTTCAAGCACGCGCCCGGTGCACAACCACAGGTCGTATTCGGCATCGGGCATTTCAGCCGCCGGCTGATAGGGCAGGGCATAAGCGATGGCCTTGCCATCCGGATAGCCGTAAAAACGCACGCCCTCGCCCTTCGGCACATAGGTGTCGTAACCCTCGCGGAAGCGCCACAGCGTTTCCTTGCCATCGACCACCGGCCAGCGCAAACCGCGCGCCTTGTGATAAACGTCGAAATTGGCCAAATCGTGCGCCTTGCCGCGGCCGAACGAGGCATATTCCTCGAACAGGCCTTTCTGCACGTAGAAGCCGAAGGCCTTGGACTCGTCGTTCATGTAGTCCTTGATGCCATGGGCGTTGACCTTGGCGACCTCGTCGAGCCCGAACTTGTTGACCTGGCCATTGGCGAACAACACGTCGTACATTGTCTTGCCCTTGTATTCCGGGTTCTTGTCGAGCAACTCGGCCGGCCAGACTTCCTCGATCTTGAAGCGCTTGGAGAATTCGAGGTATTGCCAGAGGTCGGACCTGCCTTCACCCGGTGCCTTGACCTGCTGGCGCCACATCTGGCCGCGCCGCTCGGCGTTGCCGTACATGCCCTCCTTTTCCATCCACATGGCGCAAGGCAGGATGAGATCGGAAGCCATGGCCGAGACAGTCGGGTAGACATCGGAAACGACGACGAAGGCCTTGGGATTGCGCCAGCCCGGATAGATTTCGTCATTGACGTTCGGTCCGGCCTGCATGTTGTTGGTCGTCGACGTCCAGTAGAACCCGAGCTTGCCATCCTTGAGCGCGCGGCTCTGGGCCACGGCGTGCAGGCCGATCCAGTCGGGAATGGTGCCGGCCGGCAGCTTCCACAGTTTTTCCGACAATTCGCGATGCTTGGGATTCATCACCACCATGTCGGCCGGCAGGCGATGAGCAAAGGTGCCGACTTCGCGCGCCGTGCCGCAGGCGGACGGCTGCCCGGTCAGCGAGAACGGCCCATTGCCCGGCTCGGAAATCTTGCCGACCAAGAGGTGCACGTTGTAGATCATGTTGTTCACCCAGGTGCCGCGGGTGTGCTGGTTGAAGCCCATGGTCCAGTACGAGACGACCTTGACCTTCGGGTCGGCATAGGCCTTGGCCAGCGCTTCGAGGTTTTCCTTGGGCACGCCGGAAATCTCGTGCGCCTTGTCCAGGGTGTATTCGGAAACGAAGGTGGCAAACTCGTCGAAAGTCATCGGCGCCGAGTTGTTCGGGTTGCCCTTCGGTTTGCCGTCTTCGCCCGGGTAGCCGTTGTTCAGCGCCACCTTTTCGAGCGGGTGATTCGGGCGCAGGCCGTAGCCGATGTCGGTCACGCCCTTGGCGAACTTGACGTGTTTGGCGACGAATTCCTTGTTAACCGCACCGGTCGTGATGATGTGGTTGCAGATGTAGTTGAGGATGGCCAGATCGGACTGCGGCTTGAAGATCAGCGTGTTGTCGGCCAGTTCGCAGGAACGGTGGTTGAAGGTCGACAGCACATGGACCTTGACGTTCTTGGCACTGAGCCGGCGGTCGGTAATGCGCGACCAGAGGATCGGGTGCATTTCGGCCATGTTCGAGCCCCACAGCGCGAAGACATCGGCGTGCTCGGCGTCGTCATAGCAGCCCATCGGCTCGTCGATGCCGAAGGTGCGCATGAAGCCGGCGACGGCCGAGGCCATGCAGTGGCGGGCGTTGGGGTCGAGATTGTTGGTGCGGAAACCGGCCTTCATGAGCTTGGCGGCAGCGTAGCCTTCCCACACCGTCCACTGTCCGGAACCGAACATGGCGATATTCTTCGGCCCGCCTTCCTTGAGCGCGGCCTTGCACTTTTCTTCCATGATGTCGAAAGCCTGCGTCCAGGTGATCGGCTTGAAATCGCCGTTCTTGTCGTACTTGCCGTCCTTCATGCGCAACATCGGCGACATCAGCCGGTCCTTGCCGTACATGATCTTGGAGAGGAAATAGCCCTTGATGCAGTTGAGGCCGCGATTGACCGGCGCATCCGGATCGCCCTGGGTGGCCACGACACGGCCATCCTTGACGCCGACCAGCACGCCGCAACCGGTACCGCAGTAGCGGCAGACGCCCTTGTCCCAGCGCACGCCATCGTCCCTGCCCTTTTGCTGCGCCAGTACAGCGCTCGGCACGCTGATGCCGGCGACGGTAGCGGCCGCCGCGACTGCGTTGCTCTTGATGAAATCACGCCGGGTAAGTTTCACTTCGATCATCTCAGGCCTCCTCATCTGGATCGGATTCGTACTGGTGATAGACCAGCGAGGCCGAAATCACTCCCGGCGTCTGGCGTATCGCCTCAAAGATAGTGCTGGTGTTGTCTGCGTCGCCGGATTCGATCGTCACGATCATCCGGCCATCTTCGCCAACCGCATGGACCTCGACCCCCTCGAGTTCGCGCAGGCTCTTGCTGACCACTGCCGTGTCGGCTGGCAGAACGCCCAGGATGACGCTGGAAATATTGATGCCGGAGGAAACTTTGGTGTCCATGCCACGCCCAGTCGATGTGATGTCAGCCCGGGCAATCTACGCCCATAAGACGACGCTTCTTTAGCGCAAATCAAATTGCAGGAATACCCCTAAGGCTTTTGCTGGAATGTTGACCGTGATCAAATAGCGTGATCGCCCTGCCCATTCAACTTCGTGCTTTGCGAATGCTAGGATGGTGTTTCACCCACCCATTGTCTTGAGGAGACATGCCTTGAAACATTTCATGATGCTCTGTCTTGCCGCGCTTGCTACGGCCGGCGCCGCCGCCCAGACCCCTGGCTTCCTGTGCTGCAACATGCGCACCGATGGTGCCTGGATCAGCGACATCAATTATCTCGATCCAGGCAAGACGATGATTCCTGCCGGGACCCCGCTGACCATGAATGGTTTCGGCAAAAACCGGGTCCATGTCGTGATCAACGGACGCAAGCAGGACATCGGCAACGACTACAGCCGTAGCCTGTCGCTCGACGCCTTCGCCAAGCGTTACATCGTCGATCAGGACCCGCTGGAGAGACTCCGGACTTATCCGAAAAGGATCCAGGACGCCATCGGCTCGGCACGCCTGACCAAAGGCATGACCCGCGAGCAGGTCATCATGGCGGTCGGCTACCCGGTCAGCGACGAGAATCCCAGCCTGGAAAGCACGACCTGGCGCTACTGGCTGAACAGCTTTTCCGAATTCGATGCGATCTTCGACGACAACGGCATTCTAGTCAAAGTCGAATCCGAGGTGGGCATTCGTCCCCAGGTCGTCGTCGAGTAATTCTTAGAGCGCCGGCAAAACAGCCCTTGCGTTTTGAGCTGTTTGTGCCGCTACGTCGGCCGTCGAAAGCTGGCGCAGTTCGGCCAGCACCTCGGCGATGCGCGGCAATTCGCCCGGCGCATTGCGCCCGCCGTTGAGCCAGGCTGGTGGAATGTCCGGCGCGTCGGTTTCGAGGACGATGGATTCGAGCGGTAGCGTTCGCGCCAGCTCGCGGATTCGTGTCGAACCGGCGAAGGTCATCGCCCCGCCAAAGCCGAGCGCGAAGCCCAGCTTGATGAATTCATCGGCCTGCTGCCGACTCCCGTTGAAGGCATGGGCGATGCCGCCGCGTACGCCGATCCGGCGCAATTGCTTGAGTACGGAATCGATGGCCCGGCGAACGTGAAGCAGTACCGGCAGATCGAATTCGCGGGCCAGCTTCAGTTGTTCGACGAAAAAGTGGGTCTGCCGTTCGGGGTCGAGACCATTTACATAGAAATCAAGCCCGATCTCGCCGACGGCAACCGGCGGCGCCTGCTGTAGCCAAGCGCGCAGCCGGGACAAATCTTCCGGGCTGGACTGGTCGACATAAAGCGGGTGGATACCATAGGCCTCGCGGCAGCCCGGGTAGCCGGCAATTTTCGATTTTGGCCGAAAATTCCGGTTGACCGTGACACCTGGTACCACGATCAGCCCCACCCCCGCTGCCGTCGCAGCGGCATACACTGCATCACGATCGGCATCGAATTCAGCCGCATCGAGATGACAGTGGGTGTCGATCAGCATTTCAGGAAGGGGAAATCCGGCTCGGGCAAGGCGCCTCTCATGAGATCGGCCAGGGCAGATGCCGAGCCACAGGCCATCGTCCAGCCCAGCGTGCCATGGCCGGTATTGAGCCACAGGTTGCCGTAGCGCGTCCGGCCGATGATTGGCACGTTCGATGGGGTCGCCGGGCGCAGGCCGCACCAGAACTCGGGCTCGCCAACCGTTTTGAGCTCGGGAAAAAGCTGGCGTGTGCGCGTGATCAGTGACTGGCAACGCACCGGATTGAGATCGAGGTTGAAGCCGTTGAATTCGGCCGTTCCGGCTACGCGCAGACGATTGCCGAGGCGGGAGAAGACAAGCTTGCACTCGTCGTCGGTCACGCTGACCGTCGGCGCGATGCTTCCTTCGGCCAGCGTCAGCGTCGCCGAATAGCCCTTGGCCGGATAGACCGGCAGGCGGATACCGAGCGGCTTGAGCAAGGCCGGCGAATAACTGCTCAGCGCGACAACGTAGGCGTCAGCCGTCAGCAACTCGGCCCCGTTCTTGCCCTGGACCACGACACCGGCAATCTGACTGCCACCGGAGGCAATACGCTCGATGGTCGTGCCGAAACGAAAATCGACGCCGAGCGCCGTCGCCCGTTCGGCCAAGGCGCAGGTGAATTTCCTGGCGTCGCCGCTTTCGTCGGAGCGCGTATAGTCTCCGCCGACCAGCAGCGCCTTGGCACCGGCCAGCGCCGGTTCTATTTTCAGGCATTTTTCGGCGTCGACCGTGAGACGATCGAGTCCGAAGTGGCGCATCAACTGCGCCGCTTCGACTGCCGTCGAAAACTCCTTGCGATCGGTGTAAATGTGCAGGATGCCGCGCTCGAGATGGTCGTAGTCCAGGTCGAGTTCCTGACGCAGCGCCTGCAGGCGGCCGCGACTGTACAGCGCCATCGCAACAATCGCTTCAATGTTGTGCCGGGTGCGACCAGGCAGGCATTCGCCGAGGAAGCGCAGGCCCCACCCGAGTTGCGCCAGATCGGCCCGCCAGCGCCAGAGCAAGGGCGCATCTTCGCGCCCCAGCCATTTCGTCAGCCGGGTCAGAACGTGGGGATTGGCCCAGGGTTCGGCATGAGAAACGGAAATCTGCCCGCCATTGGCAAAGCTCGTTTCATGAGCAGGCGCCGGCTGACGGTCGATAACCGTCACCTGATGCCCAGCACGGGCGAGATACCACGCGCTCGTTGTGCCTACGACGCCGGCACCCAGCACCAGCACTCTCAAGTCTCGCCTCCCCTTTCACGGGTAATGCGGGTGACTTCCGGAATATGGCGCATGCCGCGCATGACCGCCGCCAGATGGTTGCGATGGGCGACCTGAATGGTGAAGCGCAGCGAGGTGAACAAGCGCTCGGGATCGGCATCCATAGCCACGTGCTCGATGTTCGACCCGGCTTCGGCGATGGCCGACGCCACCTGGGCGAGCACGCCGCGCGCGTTCTTGACCTCGACATTAATGCGGATATCGAACAGCTTGCCCTCTTCCGGCTCCCATTCGACGTCGATCCATTTCTGTGGCTCGGTCGACCGCGACTTGCGGATGGCGGGGCAATCATGCGTGTGAATGATCAGGCCGCTGCCCTTGCGGATCGAACCGATGATCGGATCGCCCGGAATCGGCTGGCAGCAGCGCGCCAGCTGAATGGCCATGCCCTCGGTGCCGTGGATGGCCAGCGCCATGCCACTCGGCACGTCATGCGCCATGTCCTCGCGGGCCAGCAGACGACGGGCGACAACCGACGGCAGACGCTTGCCGAGACCAATTTCGGTATAAACCTCTTCGATGTTCTTCTGGCCACCGGACTTGACCATTTGATCCCAGGCCGCAGTCGGGATCGAGATGGGCACGACGCCGAGCGAGAGCAGTTCCTGACGCAGCAGGCGCTCGCCAAGGCGGGCCGATTCCTCGTTCTGCATGGTACGCAAGAAATGGCGAATCTTGCTGCGCGCCCGGCCTGTTTTCACATAAGTCAGCCACACCGGGTTCGGGCTAGCCTGCGGCGAGGTGATGATCTCGACGAGATCGCCGTTGCGCAGGTCGGTGCGCAGCGGGGTCAACTCGTGATTGACGCGGGCTGCCGAGCAGTGGTGACCAACGTCGGTATGTACCGCATAGGCAAAGTCGACCACCGTCGCGCCGCGCGGCATGGCCATGATCTTGCCCTTGGGCGTGAAGACGTAGACCTCGTCCGGGAAGAGGTCGATCTTGACGTTCTCGAAGAACTCGGCCGAGTCGCTGGTCTGCATTTCGAGCAGCGACTGCAGCCACTTGTGCGTCTTGATCTGCAGATCGGCGCTACTCTCGTCCATGTCCTTGTACAGCCAGTGCGCCGCAACGCCTTCCTGCGCGACGTTGTGCATCTCGCGCGTGCGGATCTGCACTTCGACCGGCGTACCGTAGGGGCCGATCAGCGTCGTATGCAGCGACTGGTAGCCATTGGCCTTGGGAATCGCGATGTAGTCCTTGAACTTGCCGGGCACCGGCTTGAACAGGCTGTGCAGGGCGCCAAGCGCCAGGTAGCAGGTCGGCACGTTGTCGACGACGACGCGGAAGCCATAGATGTCGAGCACCTGCGAAAACGACAGGTGCTTGTCCTTCATCTTGCGGAAGATCGAGTACAGGCTCTTCTCGCGACCAAACACCTCGGCCTTGAGGCCGGCATGCGTCAGTTTCTCGTTGATGCCGTCGAGAATCCGGGTCAGCAGCTCCTTGCGGTTGCCGCGCGCGGCGCTCAGCGCCTTGGCCAGAACCTCGGCACGGTGCGGGTGGATGAGCCGGAAGGAGGTGTCCTGCAACTCGCGGTAAAGCTTGTTGAGGCCGAGGCGCAAGGCAATCGGTGCGTAGATTTCCAGGGTCTCGCGGGCAATGCGGGCGCGCTTGTCGGCGCGCATGGCCGACATCGTCGCCAGATTGTGCTGGCGGTCGGCGAGCTTGATGAGCACGACGCGCAAATCGCGCGCCATGGCCATCAGCATCTTGCGGAAATTCTCGGCCTGCGCCTCCTGGTAGGAGGCAAATTCCATCTTGTCGAGCTTGGACAGGCCATCGACCAGCTCGGCGACTTCCTTGCCGAATTTTTCGGCCAGCTCGTGCTTGGTCGTACCAGTATCTTCGAGCACATCGTGGAGCAGCGCCGCGGCAATCGCGTCGACGTCCATGCGCCACTCGACGACAGCACCGGCCACGGCGAGCGGATGCGTAATGTACGCCTCGCCGGACATGCGCCGCTGACTAGCGTGCGCCTTGGCCGCGTAAGCATACGCAGCCTTGATTTTTTCTAGTTCAGCGGGGGAAAGATAATCGAGACTATCGAGGAAAACCCGGTAGGCGGGCTCCTCATCAGCAGGCGGCAGAGTTGACGGCACGGAATCCATCAGTCTTCACCGCCCCTGCTTTCAGGACTGGCCGCGGTTCAGGACTTCCAGACCGATCTTGCCGGCGCCCATTTCCTTCAGCGCAACGACAGTCGGCTTGTGCTTTTCACCGTCGACCAGCGGGGTCGCACCATTGGCCAGCTGACGGGCACGATGGGCGGCAGCCAGGGTCATCATGAAGCGATTGGGGATTTTTTTCAGACAGTCATCAACGGTAACGCGAGCCATGGGAACCTCAAAAATCAGATCATTCTTTGAAACAGGGCGGCGTGACGGGCACGCTGGGCCCCAAAGCTCAAACGGGAGGCGCGCACAACGGCACGCAAATCATCCAAAGCCTGAGCCAACTGGTCGTTAATAATAACATAGTCGAATTCCCCGACATGGCGCATTTCGGCCTGCGCAGCGGCGAGACGGCGGGAAATGACATCGGCACTGTCGGTGCCGCGGCCGGTCAGGCGACGGGTCAGTTCTTCCATCGACGGCGGCAGGATAAAGACGCCGATGGCCTGCGGAAACAGCGCCCGCACCTGCTGCGCCCCCTGCCAGTCGATCTCGAGCAGGACGTCGCGGTCAGCCGCCAGCTGGTCGGCGATCCACGTCTTCGAGGTGCCGTAGAAATTGCCATGCACCTCGGCCCATTCAAGGAAATCGTGACGGGCGATCATGGCCTGGAATTCGGTGGCATCGACGAAATGATATTCGCGCCCGTTTTCCTCACCCGGCCGCGGCGCCCGCGTGGTGTAGGAAATGGAGAGCTGGACTGCTTTTTCCTGCTCGAGAAGCAGGCGAACCAGCGTCGTCTTGCCGGCACCGGACGGTGCGGCCACTACATAAAGATTTCCGGCCATGAGCCCCTCGAAAAAACGCCCGCCGACAGCGGGATTGCCACGGTCAACCGGAAAAAACGGCCAAAATCGAAATCAGCCGTTTATTCCAGGTTCTGGATCTGTTCGCGCATTTGCTCAATGAGCAGCTTGAGCTCCATCGAGGCCTGCGACACTTCGGTGATCGCCGACTTCGAGCCCAGCGTATTGGCTTCGCGGTTGAGTTCCTGCATCAGGAAATCGAGACGCTTGCCGCAGGCGCCGCCCTGCTTGAGCACGCGCTCGACTTCGTCGAGATGGGTGGTCAGGCGGGACAGTTCTTCGGCCACATCGATACGCGTCGCGAAGACGGCAACTTCTTGCAACACGCGGTCATCGCTGGCGCCGCCCAGTGCCTCGGTCAGGCGTTGACGCAGCTTGTCGGTGTAGATGGCCTGGGCCTCGGGAATGCGCGGGGCGACGCGACGGACGATGTCGCGCATGGCATTGACGCGGTCGATGATCGTTTCGGCCAACTTGTCGCCCTCGCGACCACGGGTTGCCGTGAAATCGACCAGCGCATCACGCGCCAGGGCCATGACTTCGGGATTCAGCGCGGCGAAATCGACGTTCTGTTCACCGAACATGCCGGGCCAGCGCAGGGTTTCGTTAACCGAGAGCGGCGTGGCGTCGGGCATTTCACTTTGGACGCGCGCGTTGAGCGACTTGAGTGTAGCCAGCAGATCACCGTTGATCTTGAGCTGGTCTGCCTTGGCGGCCGCCGCATTGAAGGAGAGACGGCACTCGACCTTGCCGCGATTGATGCGGGCGGAGAGCAATTCGCGTAACGGGATTTCCAGTGCCCGAAGGTCTTCGGCAACCCGGAAATGAAAATCGAGATAACGCGAATTGACGCTTTTTAGCTCAAGTTGCAATGTTCCGTGCTCTAAATCACGCGTTTTAACGGCATAACCGGTCATACTACAAATCATTATCGGGAATCCCTTGCTTTACAGTCCGGACAACACGCCCGAAAATGCCTGAAATTGCATCATAACCGCGAGCTCCATGGCGCAACAAGCCAATCAGCCGTTACCGAACGGCCACCTGCTAGAAGAGTACACAATAGACCGCCAGCTTTCGCTCGGCGGCTTTTCTATTGTCTATCTGGCGACCGATCAGGCCGGGCGGCAGGTGGCGATCAAGGAATACCTGCCCAACAGCCTGGCCCTGCGTACGCGCGGTGAAATCAACCCGGTCATTACCGCCGAGCATCTGGGCGCCTTCCGCTACGGCATGAAGTGTTTTTTCGAGGAAGGCCGCGCCCTCGCCCGCCTCTCGCACCCCAACGTAATTCGCGTTTTGAACTTTTTTCGCGCCAACGATACGGTTTATATGGTCATGGAGTACGAGCATGGCCGGACGCTGCAGGAATTCATCCAGAAACATCAGGGCCATATTTCCGAGCGCTTCATGCGCGGCGTGTTCACCCGCATGCTCAATGGCCTGCGTGAAGTGCATTCGAACAAGCTGCTGCATCTCGACCTCAAGCCCTCGAACATTTACCTGCGCGGTGACAACACGCCCGTCCTCATCGACTTCGGTGCCGCCCGCCAGACGCTTATCACCGACCAGCCCATCCTCAAGCCGATGTACACGCCCGGCTTCGCCTCGCCCGAACACTACGGTTCGCGCAAGGATCTCGGGCCGTGGAGCGACATCTACAGCGTTGGCGCCTCGATGTACGCCTGCCTGGCCGGTAGCGCGCCGCAGGCAGCCGATTCGCGTATGAAGAAGGACACCCTGGCGCCAGCCATGATGCGCTGGGACGGCCAGTTTTCCGACCGCCTGCTCGAAATCATCGACTGGTGTCTCAACCTCAACCATCTTTACCGTCCGCAAAGCGTATTTGCCCTGCAAAAGGCGCTCGTCGAGACCGTCACACCACCCCGCCCGAAGCCCGAGCCGAGCTGGCTTGGCCGCTTCGTCGATAAACTCAGGAAGCCGATGCAATGAGATTCACCATCTACCAGGAAAGTCGTCAGGGTGGCCGCGCCAACAACGAGGACCGGACGACCTATTGCTACTCGCGCGACGCCCTCCTGATGGTCGTTGCCGACGGCATGGGCGGCCATCATTACGGTGAAGTTGCCGCGCAGATCGCCGTCCAGACGCTGGCCGACGCTTTCCAGCGCGAGGCGCGCCCGGTCCTCGGCGACCCCTTCCGCTTTCTGCAAAAGGGCATGACCAACGCCCACCACGCCATTCTCGACTACACCGCCCGTCACCGCCTGAAAGACACGCCGCGCACGACCTGTGTCGCCTGCATCGTCCAGGACAACGTCGCCTACTGGGCGCACGCCGGTGATTCGCGGCTGTATCTGATTCGCGATGGCAAGGTCATCACTCAGACCAAGGACCATTCGCGCATCCGCCTGCTTGTTGAAGAAGGCATGATTACCGAGGCCCAGGCCGTGTTTCACCCGGACCGCAACAAGATCTACAGCTGCCTGGGCAGCCCGCATCCGCCGGAAATCGAGTTTTCGCGCAAGACGCCGCTCGATCACGGCGATGTCGTTCTGCTCGCCACCGACGGCCTGTGGGGCGAGATGCCCGGCGAGATGATGGCGGTCGCCCTCAAGGGCGCCAATCTGTTGCAGGCCGTACCGATGCTGCTCAACCAGGCCGAACTGAAAGGCGGCGCCCACGGCGACAACCTTTCCGTCGTCGCCGTGCGCTGGGAAGACGCCTACGTCGAGACGGCGAGCAGCGCCATTTCGACCCAGACGATGACCCAGGACGAAGTCAGCACCCACCTCGACGAATTCGGCCGCAACCCCGCCTACAAGAGCGATCTGAGCGACGACGAAATCGAAAAGGCGATCGACGAAATCCGCTCTGCCATCGACAAATACAACCCGAGCAACCCAAAAAAATAAGGACAGCCATGCGCCCCAGCCAACGTCAGCCGGACCAGCTCCGCACCGTCAAGATCACCCGTAATTTCACGCGTCACGCCGAAGGTTCGGTGCTCATAGAAATGGGTGATACCCGCGTGCTGTGCACGGCCAGCGTCGAGGAAAGCCTGCCGCCCTTCCTGCGCGGCAAGGGCCAGGGCTGGGTGACGGCTGAGTACGGCATGCTGCCGCGCGCCACGCACACCCGCTCGTCGCGCGAAGCGGCCAAGGGCAAGCAGACCGGCCGGACGCAGGAAATCCAGCGCCTGATCGGCCGCAGCCTACGCGCGGTGACCGACCTCAAGGCCCTCGGCGAACGCCAGATCACGCTTGACTGCGACGTCCTGCAGGCTGACGGCGGCACCCGTTGCGCCTCTATCACCGGCGCCTGGGTCGCCCTCTACGAAGCCTGCGAAGGGCTGGTCAAGGCTGGCAAGCTGCCGGCCAACCCGGTGCGCGACCACGTCGCCGCCATCTCGGTCGGCATCTACAAGGGCGCGCCGGTCCTCGACCTTGATTACCCGGAAGACTCCGACTGCGATACCGACATGAACGTAGTCATGACCGGCAATGGCGGCATCGTCGAAATCCAGGGCACAGCCGAAGGCGAACCATTCAGCCGCGAACAGATGAGCGTGCTCGTCGATCTCGCAACCATGGGCATCCGCCAACTGACCGCGGCCCAGCAAAGCGCCCTGGCCGCCTGAGGTTCTGCATGAAAAAGCTCGTCCTCGCCTCGAACAACGCCAAGAAAATGAAGGAGCTCAACGCGCTGCTGGCGCCGCTCGGCTTCGAAGTCATCCCGCAAGGCCAGCTCGGCATTCCGGAGGCCGAAGAACCGTACTGCACTTTCGTCGAGAACGCGCTAGCCAAGGCCCGCCATGCGTCGAAAGAGTCCGGCCTGCCAGCGCTGGCCGATGATTCCGGCCTGTGCGTCGCGGCGCTCGGCGGCGCTCCCGGCGTCTATTCGGCCCGCTATGCCGGCGAACCGAAATCGGATGCACGCAACAACGAAAAACTGCTTGCCGACCTCGCCGGTCAGTCTGACCGCCGGGCCCATTTCACCTGCGTGCTGATCCTCGTCCGCTCGGCCGACGATCCGCAGCCGATCATCGCCGAAGGCGAATGGCACGGCACCATTCTCGAGGCCCAGCGCGGCGCCGACGGGTTCGGTTACGACCCGCTGTTTTACGTACCGACGCATTGCCAGACGGCAGCCGAGCTCGACGGTGCCGTCAAAAATCAGCTGTCGCATCGCGGCCAGGCCATGCAAAAACTGATCGCCCGCCTGCCGAACCTGTAATTCAGTGGCGCGCACGATTCCCATTTTTAGGCAAAATTCCCGGTTGACCGTGGCAAACCTGGAATTCCGTGTTTCACCGCCGCTCGCGCTTTACGTCCATGTGCCGTGGTGCGTGCAGAAGTGCCCATACTGCGACTTCAACTCGCACGAGGCCAATGGCACGATCCCCGAGCGTGAATACGTCGATGCCCTGATCGCCGACCTGCAATCCGCCCTGCCGCTGATCTGGGGTCGGCCGGTGGTCAGCGTCTTCTTCGGCGGCGGCACGCCCAGCCTGCTCTCGCCGGCGGCCATCGACGAGTTGATAGCTGCCTTCCGGGCACTGGCCATGCTGGCGCCGGACGCCGAGATCACGCTTGAAGCTAATCCGGGCACGGTCGAGGCGGAGAAATTCGCGGGCTTCCGCTCGGCCGGCGTCAATCGCCTGTCCCTCGGCATTCAGAGCTTCAACGATGATCATCTCAAGGCTCTCGGCCGCATCCACGGCGCCGCCGAAGCGAAGCGCGCGGCGCAACTGGCCGGCGAGCATTTCGACTCGTTCAATCTCGACCTCATGTACGGCCTGCCTGGCCAGACGCATGAGCAAGCGCTCACCGACGTCGAAACGGCACTGAGCTTTTCGCCCTCGCACCTCTCCTGCTACCAGCTCACGCTGGAGCCGAACACCCGTTTCGCCGCCTTCCCGCCCGAACTGCCCGAAGGCGACATCTGCGCCGACATGCAGGAGAGCATCGAGGCCCGTCTGGCTGCGGCCGGTTTCAGCAATTACGAAACCTCGGCCTTCGCCCAGCGCGGCAAGCAGTGCAAGCACAACCTGAATTACTGGTACTTCGGCGATTATCTCGGCATCGGCGCCGGCGCCCATTCCAAGCTCACGCTGCACGACCGCGTACTGCGCCAGATGCGCTGGAAACACCCCAAGGCTTACCTCGACAACATCCGCAGCGGCAACGCCGTGCAGGAAGAAACGCAGGTCGAGGCCAAGAGCCTGCCCTTCGAATTCATGATGAACGCGCTACGTTTGGCTGACGGATTTCATCCCTCGCTGTTCGAAGCACGTACGGCACAACCCCTGATCGGCATCCAGTCGGAACTGAAAGCGGCGGAAGCCGATGGCCTGCTCGATGTCGGTCCGGAAAAAATTGCGCCGACCGCGAAGGGTCGGCGTTTTCTCAACGTTCTGCTCGAACGTTTTCTTTAACTGAACAAACCACCATTTTTCAGCATATCCAGGCCTTGCGCCAGCAAGTCGCCACCCTCCGGCAGTTGACCATTCGGCGTCAGCTTGTCGACCACCTGCGGCAACAGATCGGCCAGGCTGCCTGAAGCCTGGTCCGGCGACACGCCGAGTTGGGCGGCGATATTCTGCAACTGGCCGCCACCGAGAACAGCCTGAATCTGCTCGGCCGAGATTGGCAGGTTCTGTCCGGTCGACACCCAGGACTTCACCACATCGCCCAGGCCACCCTGCTGGAAAGACTGGAGCAAGCCGCCCAATCCGCCGGTCTGCGGGTTATTGACCAATTGCATGACGATGTTCAGCAAAGGGTTGTCGCCACCGGACTGCCCGCCGGCCAGAGCGCCGACGACGGAATCAAGAAGACCCATGATTGTTCCTCCAAAAAAGTTTGACGGAACGATCCTAATCCATCGACATGACGCGGATTGTGAATATTTGCGAAAGGCGGCTGGTCAGGCTGCCAGCTTCTTCTGCGCCGCCGACGCCTCTTCGCGAACGCGCTTGGCTTCGTCGAGCAGGTAGCGCTGGTAATCTTCCAGATCGCCATCGAACGGCGCCACGCCGCCCTTGGAGACCAGCCAGAATTCGTCGCAGACCGAACGCAGCAGGGCGCGGTCGTGGCTGACCAGCATGACGGTGCCTTCGAACTCGTTGAGGGCGACAGCCAGCGCTTCGCGGGTGTTGAGGTCGAGGTGGTTGGTCGGTTCGTCGAGCAGCAGCAGGTTGGGGCGTTGCCAGACGATCATGCACAGCACCAGCCTGGCTTTTTCGCCGCCGCTCATGGTGCCGACCGGCTGCTTGACCATCTCGCCGCCAAAATTGAAAGTGCCGAGGAAGTTGCGCAATTCCTGCTCGCGACCCGGCACATTGCTGCGACCGGCGGCGATGGCTTCCTTGGCCAGTCGTACCATGTGTTCGAGCGGGGTGTCCTGCGGGCGCAGCACGTCGAGTTCCTGCTGGGCGAAGTAGCCGATGTTGAGGCCCTTACCCTCGGTGACGTCGCCGCTGATCGCGTTGAGGTCGCGGGCGATGGTCTTGACAAGGGTGGACTTGCCCTGGCCGTTGGCGCCCAGGATGCCGATGCGCTGGCCGGCCATGACCGAACGGTTGATGCCGCGTACGATGACTGTCGGCGGCGTGCCAGCCGGCGCTTCTTCGGCCGGCGGGTAGCCGATGGTGACGTCCATCATCGACAGCATAGGGTTGGGCAGGTTCTGCGGTTCCTGGAACTCGAAAGTGAATTCGGCATCGGCCAGCACCGGCGCGATCTTTTCCATGCGGTCGAGCGCCTTGACCCGGCTCTGTGCCTGCTTGGCCTTGCTGGCCTTGGCCTTGAAGCGGTTGATGAAGGATTGCAGATGGGCGATCTTCTCGGCCTGCTTGGCCATCGTTGCCTGTTGGAGCAGCATCTGCTCGGCGCGCATGTCTTCGAACTTGCTGTAGTTACCGCCGTAGCGGACCAGCTTGGCGTTGTCGATGTGCAGCGTGACCTGGGTGATGGCGTCGAGGAATTCACGGTCGTGGCTGATCATGACCAGCGTACCCTGGTAACGCTTAAGCCAGGCTTCGAGCCAGACCAGGGCGTCCAAGTCCAAGTGATTGGTCGGTTCGTCGAGGAGCAGGATGTCGGACGGGCACATCAGGGCGCGGGCCAGTTGCAGGCGCATGCGCCAACCGCCCGAGAAGCTGTTGACCGGGTTGTGCAGCTCTGCAACCTTGAAGCCGAGGCCAAGAATCAGCGACTGGGCGCGCGCTTCGGCATCGTGCTCGCCGGCGTCGTTTAGCGCCATGTATGCCTCAGCCATGCGCATGCCGTCATCGCTGGCTTCGGCGTCGTGCACCTCGTTGCGGGCGGCGAGCAGCTTGGTGTCGCCGTCGATGACGAAGTCGGTCGCGCTTTGCTCTGTTTCCGGCATGTCCTGCGCCACCTGGCCCATCTGCCATTGCTTGGGAATCGAATAGTCGCCGCCATCCTCATGCAGCGTGCCATTGAGCAGCGCGAACAGCGTCGATTTGCCGGCACCGTTGCGGCCGACCAGACCGACCTTTTCACCGGGGTTGATGGTGACGGAGGCCTTGTCGAGCAGCACTTTCGAGCTGCGGCGCAGGGTGACGTTCTTGAGGATGATCATGGGTACTTTTCTTCAGTAAGGGGCGACAAGGCCCAAATAGTCCTGTCTAGACAGGATCGATATCGCCATCGACATAGAACCAGCGGCCGTCTTCGCGGACGAAGCGGCTCAGTTCATGCAGGCGGTGGCCGCGCCCGTCGATGCGGTAGCGGGCGACGAATTCGACCGTGGCGTGATTTTCATCCTGCTGCTGGCAGCGTTTGATCTCCAGCCCGAGCCATTTGGTGCCGTCGTCCTCGGCCAGGTCCATGCTGGCCGGCCGGGTCGATGGATGCCAGCTGGCCAGCAGGTAATCGGCCAACTTCAGCACGTAGGCGCTGTAGCGCGAACGCATGAGCGCCTCGGGCGTCATGTTATTTTTGGCCGAAATATGTAGTTGACCGCAGCATTCGGCATAACGCCTGCCGCTGCCACAGGGGCAGGCGTCGCTCGTCTTCATTTTGCCTCGACAACCTCTCCGCCGAGGGCTTCGAGCAATTGCGGCAGAAAACGCGACAGCTCGCCGGTCATCAGCGCAAAATCGGCGTCAAATTGCTCGTCAGCGTGTTCGGCTGATTTCTCGGCCTCTTCCTTAAGCAGGTCGAGGAAGGCGAGGCGCTTGATCTCGAGCTTTTCGCCGAGGACGAAGGAGATGCGGTCATCCCAAGTCAAGGCCAGCTTGGTCGGCATCTTGCCGGCGGCTAGGTGGGCCTTGATCTCGCCGCTGATCTCGTCGCCATCGAGCGGGTGACGAACGTAGCGCACGGCTGCCTTTTCCTCGCCAGCCGCTTTCAATTCGCAATCGCGGTCGATGGTGAAGCCGGCCGGGGCGTCGCCGCCCGCCAGCCAGTCGGCCATCGCCGCTTGCGGCGAAACCTGGGTGTGCAGCATGGTCAGCGGGAAGTCATCGAGGCAGTGACGCAGATGCTCAATGACCTCTTCGGCTTTGGCCGGGCTACCGGCATCGACGCAGAACCAGCCGTTTTTCGGATCAAGCCAGACGTAGGTTGTACGGCGGCGGGTGAAGGCACGCGGCATGAGCTCTTCGGTAACGCGTTCGCGCAATTCCTTGAGCTGCTTGCGGCCCGGCGCATAGCCCTGCTGGGCTTCAACCAGCTCGGCGCGCTCCTTGACCTCGTCATTGACCACCGACGACGGCAACAGGCGCTGCTCGACGCTCAGAGCGATCATCCATTGCTGGCCCAGCGAATAGACCAATGCGCCGTCGCGGCGCGGCGACACCCAGCCCCGGCTCATCGGCTGGTTGCTCGGGCACTTCACGAAGGGGCCACGGCCCAATTGTTCTTCAAACTTGGCGAGATCGACACTCCATGGCGTCGGCAGGCGGTAAAGCTGGAGATTACGGAACCACATGAATCATTCCCGGTTTGCTGTCATTAAGGCGCGAGAGTTTAACAGCCCGCCAACGTTGGCGCATGGCGAGCCGAGGACGAGCGTTCCGTTGCGTAAGGCCGAATGCCTGAGCAGGCGGTCGTCTTGCCACGCCTAAAATAAAAATGCCGGCATCGTCGGATGCCGGCATTTCGCCGATTGCACGGCCCGCAGGCCGCTACAAACTACTTGCTGGTGGCAGCGCCACCCGTCTTGCTGACCATGTACTCGACAGCCGCCTTCATTTCGGCGTCGCTCAGATTGGCCAGACCACCGCGGGCCGGCATCGAGTTGTGACCACCGATGGCCGACTTGATCAGCGGATCTACGCCCTTTTGCAAACGCGGTTTCCAGTCGTTCATGTCACCGAGTTTCGGCGCGCCCTGCTTGCCGGTTGCGTGACATTCCTGACAGCGTTGCTGCACCACCTGTTCGCCGGTACGCGAGCTTGAGGGCTTGGCGGCCTTCTTCGCGTCGGTAGCCTTGCCGCCACTGACCATGTACCCGACAGCACGGGTCATCTCGAGATCGGTCAATGCCGCCTGGCCGCCGTGGGCCGGCATGTTACGGACACCGGAAATGGCGTTCTCGGTCAACTTGTCCAGCCCCTTCGAAGCACGTTGTGCCCAAGCGGCCTGATCGCCGATTTTGGGGGCGCCATCCTTGCCGGTTGTATGACAGGCGGCACAGACCGTATCGACGACTTCCTTGCCGGAGCGATCGGCAGCAAGAGCAGGGGCAGAAGACAGCGCAATCGCCAAGAGGGGGAGCAATATAGCGCCAGGAGTAAATTTCATTTTTTTCATGGTTTCCTCATATTTTCTGACAAATTCTGATTGTCATTCTACTCAGGCATCGTCAATCTGACAGCTATTTTTTGCGGAAAATCACGTCCCAGACGCCATGACCGAGACGAATCCCGCGGTTCTCGAATTTCGTCAGCGGGCGATAATCCGGGCGTGGCGCAAAGCCATCGGCACTGTTGGCCAGAGTCGGTTCGGCCGAGAGCACTTCCAGCATCTGGTGGGCATACTCTTCCCAGTCGGTGGCGCAATGGAAATAGCCGCCCGGCTTGAGGCGCGAAGCGAGTAGCGCGACGAACGGCGACTGGATCAGCCGACGCTTGTTGTGGCGCGCCTTGTGCCACGGGTCAGGAAAGAAGACATGGACGCCATCGAGCGACGCTTCGGGCAGCATGTCGCGGACGACTTCAACGGCATCGTGCTGGCAGATGCGCAGGTTGCTTAGTTCGCGTTCGGCGATCTGCTTGCACAGGGCTCCGACGCCCGGCACGTGCACTTCGACGCCAAGATAATCGTTGTCTCGATTGGCATCGGCAATCTTGGCCGTGGTTTCGCCCATACCGGTGCCGATTTCGAGGATTTTCGGAGCATTTCGGCCGTAGACCGTGGCGAGGTCGATTTGCTGCGGGGCGTAGACGACGCCGATCTTCGGCATCATCTCGGCGTAGTAGTTTTCCTGCGCCGACGACATGCGCCCGGCCCGGCGGACGTAGCTCTTGATGTGGCCGTAGCCTTCACGGCCTTCTTCGTAGACGCCCTCGCCGACAGCGGCGGGTTGAATCAGGGGGGTATCGCTCATGAGCCGATCAATCCGGAAGTCGGCGACGACGGGTCGGCCGAGTAGAGTTTGCGCGGCATGCGGCCGGCCAGAAAAGCCTCGCGGCCCGCTTCGACGCCCTTCTTCATGGCGCTGGCCATGAGAACGGGATTTTTTGCATGCGCAATGGCGGTGTTCATCAACACGCCATCGCAGCCGAGTTCCATGGCGATAGCGGCATCCGACGCCGTGCCGACGCCGGCATCGACGATCACCGGCACCTTGGCGTTGTCGATGATCAGGCGCAGGTTCCACGGATTGAGGATGCCCATGCCGGAGCCGATCAGCGAAGCCAACGGCATGACCGCGACGCAACCGATTTCTTCGAGCATTTTGGCCTGGATCGGGTCATCCGAGCAGTAGACCATGACGTGAAATCCGTCCTTGACCAAGGTCTCAGCGGCCTTCAGCGTTTCCGGCATGTTCGGGAAGAGGCTGGTCGGATCGCCGAGCACTTCGAGCTTGCACAGCGGGTGGCCGTCCAGCAGTTCGCGGGCCAGACGCAGGGTGCGCACGGCATCGTCGGCGTTATAGCAGCCGGCGGTGTTGGGCAGAATGGTGAATTGCGAGGGCGGCAGGGCGTCGAGCAGATTGGGCTGGCTCGGATCCTGGCCGATATTCACGCGGCGAATCGCCACGGTGACGATCTCTGCCCCCGAGGCGTCGATGGCGGCGCGCGTTTCGGTGAAATCCTTGTATTTGCCGGTGCCAACCAGCAAACGGGAACGATACGCCTTGCCGGCGATGGTCAGTTGATGCATGGAGCAGTCTCCTTAGCCGCCGCCGACGGCGACGACGATTTCAAGTTGGTCGCCCGACACCAGCGCCGTCGTGGCGTGCTGGCTCTTGGGGACAATTTCGCCGTTGCGTTCGACGGCGATACGCTTGCCGGTGTAGCCGAGTTGCTCTATCAAGCCAGTCACGGTCAGCGCGTCGGAAAACTGGCGGGCTTCGCCATTGATCTTGAGTTCTAGCATCGGGCTATTTTAGCAAGCCGCGCGGCTTGCGCGGGGCGCTTGTGAACAGGCGGTCGTACAGCCAGTTGGGCAGGGCGCGCAGGATTTTGGCGACTACGCCCATCGGCCACGGAATGACCGCGTAGCTTGTGCCCCGTGCGATCACGGCGGCAAAACGCGAGGCGGCCTGATCGACCGGCAGCAAAAACGGCATTTTGTAGGGATTGATCTCAGTCATCGGCGTTTCGATATAACCCGGCGCAATGGTGACGACCTTGATGCCGTACGGCCGCATTTCGAGCCGCAGGCTCTCCAGATAGGCAATGGCCGCCGCTTTCGAGGCCGAATACGCCTCGGCACCCGGCAGGCCGCGGATGCCGGCCACCGAAGCGATGCCGACCAGGCGTTTTTCACCGCCGGCCGCTTTCATGGCCGGAATGAATGGCGCAAAGGTTGCCGCCATGCCGAAAACGTTGGTGTCCATGACGCGGCGGAAGACATCGAGATCCTCTTCGTATTCGGTCAACGTGCCGGCCGAAACGCCGGCATTGGCGATGATGATGTCCGGCGCGCCAAAACGGGCGATGAAATCGGTAGCGGCGGCATGCAGGGCCGGCGCATCGCTGACATCGAGCGCATAGCAGGCATGGCGGCCGCCCAGCCGCTGGTTCAAGGCGTCCAGAAATTCACTGCGCCGCGCCGCCAGTCCGAGCATGGCGCCCTGTACGGCGTAGTAAACGGCAAGCGCCTCGCCGATTCCCGACGAGGCGCCCGTGATGAAGACTTTAAGCGTCAATTATTTCTTGCCGGCGCCCTTGGCTTTCTCGCTGCGCGCCTGGGCGATCAGTTTGTCGGCCACGGCCAGCTTTTCGTTGAAGCCCATGTCGCCGATCAGGAACTTGCCTTCGACGGCCAGCGCCGGCACACCCGTGATCTTGTAGGCCTGCGCCATCTGGTCACCACGCTTGACCTTGCTCATGACACCGAAGGAGTTGAAGGTCTCGCCAAATTTCTTGGCATCGACGCCCTTCTTGACCACCCATTCGGTCAGCGTTTTTTCGTCGAACAGATTGGCGCGCTCGCCATGAATGGCCCGGAATACGTCGGCCTCGAGACGATGCAGGTCGCCGGTGACTTCCAGCGTGTAATAGAGCTTGGCGATATTGGCCCAGGCCGCACGACCGAAGGTGATCGGCACTTTCTTGACGACCACGTCCGCCGGCAGTTTGGCCGTCCAGGCGGTCAGCAGCGGGTTGAAGTCAGCGCAATGCGGGCAGCCATAGCTGAAAAATTCGAGCACTTCGATCTTGGCGGCATCCTCAGTCGGCTGGGCCGGGCTGATCGGCGTAAAGGCGGCGCCCTGGGCAAAACTGGGCATTGCCACGGTCAACCCGAAAAACAGGGCAAAAACGGAACCGACGAAACTGCGACGAGCATCCTTCATTCGCTACTCCTTATTTGGCTAATTGAGCTTCAACGCCTGATTTGGCAAGCTCGGCACGGACTTTGTTCAATTCATCGATCTTCGTGTAGGGACCGACACGAACCCGATAGAAGGTCTTGTCCTGAATCATCACCTGCTGGACAACGGCCTCAATACCCATAAACGCAAGCTTGGCCTTTTGGTTGTCAGCATCCTGTGCCGTACTGAACGAGCCGGCCTGCAGGAAGAGCGGCGTCTTCGACTCCTTGGGCTCGTCCTTCTTGTCATCCTTCTTTGCTTCGTCCTTCTTCGGCTCATCTGCCTTGGGCGCCTTGTCCGGCACCGCGTCTGCCTTACCGGGCAGGATGTCGTAGAACTGGAAGCGTTTTTCCGGAATTGGGTCGCCCGGCTTGCCGGGCAGCGCCAGCGGCTGGCTCGGCTGACCGCTCTTGCCATTGGCCGCCTCAGCCCGGGCTGGCGGCTGGGCCTTTTCGACAAACGGGAGCGGCGACTTATTGAGGTACCAGACGACACCCGCAGCCAAACCGACGCCGATGACCAGCCCGATGAACATGCCGACCAGCGTGCCGCCAGCGGACTTTTTTTTCGCCGGCTGGCTCTTGCGGGGCTTCATATCGCGACTCATGGCAATTCCTTACATGGATTCCGGACAGCTGACGCCCAGAATGCTCAGTCCGTTGCGTATCGTCTGGCGGACGGCGATGGCCAGCGCAACGCGGGCATCGCGCAAGGCCACATCATCGACCAGCATGCGCTCAGCGTTGTACCAGCCATGGAATTCGCCGGCCAGATCCTTGAGGTAGAAGGCGATCAAGTGCGGCGCCAGCTCGCGGGCGGCGCTGTCGATCAGGTCGCGGAACTCGGTCAGCTTGCTGGCAATGGCCAGCTCGCGCGGGTTGCTGAGCAGCGACAGATCGGCATCTTCCAGCGTCGCCAGCTCACCGCCCCACTGATTGACCACCGAACAGATGCGGGCGTGGGCGTACTGGATGTAATAGACCGGGTTTTCGTTGGTCTGGCTCTTGGCCAGATCGAGATCGAAATCGAGGTGCTGATCGGACTTGCGCAGGGCATAGAAGAATCGACAGGCATCGTTGCCAACCTCGCCGCGCAACTCACGCAACGTGACGAATTCACCCGAGCGCGTCGACATCGAGGCTTTCTGACCATTGCGGTAAAGCACGGCAAACTGGACGAGCGCCACCTGCAACTTGGCGGCATCGAGCCCAAGAGCCGTGATCGCGCCGTTAACGCGGGCGATGTAGCCGTGATGATCGGCGCCCCAGATGTTGATGACCTTGTCGAAACCACGCTCGAATTTGTTGAGGTGGTAGGCGATATCGGAGGCGAAATAGGTGTAGAGACCGTTCTCGCGCTGGACGACGCGATCCTTCTCGTCACCGAACGTGGTCGACTTGAACCAGCGGGCACCGTTCTGCACGTACAGATGGCCGTTCTTTTCGAGCAGATCGACGCAACGGGCGACCAGACCGGTGTCAAACAGCGACTGCTCGGAGAACCAGACGTCGAAATGGACGCCGAACTCCTCGAGATCGTCGCGGCAATCGGCCAATTGCTCGGACAAGGCATGTTGATGGACGTAGGTCCAGTCGGCACCGAGCAGGGTCTTGGCGTTAGCGATCAAAGCATCGAGATGCTGGTCGCGCTGACGCTTGGCCTCGTCGTCGGCCCGCTCGGCCTCCGGCAAGCCGGGGGTACCGGCCAGCACATCGGCCGCCTGGCGGACAAATTTGGTCCCATGCGCCGCACTCATCTGCTTGGCCATGTCGCGCACGTAGTCGCCTTGGTAGGCATTGGGCAGGAAGGGCACAGCGATACCATTCTGCTCGAGGTAACGCAACCAGGTCGACAAGCCCAGGATGTCCATCTGCCGGCCGGCGTCATTGACGTAATACTCGCGCGTCACATCCCAGCCGGCAAAAGTCAGCAGGTTCGACAAGGATGCGCCGTAAGCCGCGCCACGGCCGTGGCCGACGTGTAGCGGGCCGGTCGGGTTGGCCGACACGAACTCGACCTGCACCTTCTGCCAGCCACCCAGCGTCGACCGCCCGAAATTCTCGCCCTCGGCCAGCACGGCCTTGACGACACTGGTCTTGGCCCCGGCATCGAGCGTGAAATTGATGAAGCCGGCCCCGGCCACATCGGCCTTCGTGACAAGCGCCGACGCCGGCAATTCATTCACCAGCTGCTGGGCAATTTCACGTGGATTCTTCTTCAACGCCTTGGCCAGCTGCATAGCCAGGTTAGTCGCGAAGTCACCGTGCGTCGGATCGCGCGGACGCTCAAGTTGAATGGGGGTATCGGTTGCGGTCGGCGCAACGCTGGCCAGCGCCTGTTGCAAAAGGGCGGTCAGCTGGGATTTGACGTCTAGAGGCATTGATTTGGGGCGAAAATTTGCAAAACGTCGATTATACGCTGCCGATCCTCACTTATTTGGCCGGCGCAATAATCACCGACCATGCTGCCAGTTTGTCGGCATAGCGGCTGGCGGCATGGGCGGGGCTAGTCGACGGCAAGCGGGTCAACTGCAAATCCGCCCCCGACAATCCGGGCAGCACACGACGGCGAAAAGCCGTCTCGGCCGCGCCGCCATTGAAGAAAACACGACGAATTCCACGGTGAACGGCAAAAAAGGCCGAAAAATCATTAACGCAAATCGAGGCCTTGACGATGTCGGCATCGAGACTGCCCGGGCGCTCACCGGCCGCGATCACATCCCACAGCGCAACCCCCGCCGCCCGCAATTTTTCCAGGCGCAGGGTATAAGGCAAATCGGGTCCGGCGCCGATCAAATCGCCCATGATTCGCCAGAAGGCATTTTGTCGGTTGGCGTAATACTCCTGCGCCGTCAGCGACGCCTTGCCAGGCAGACTGCCGAGGACAAGCACACGGGCCGAGGGATCGGCAACCGGCGGAAAGCCTTGACTCAGGGACACCGGCGAACGGCGGTCAGCCACCCATCACGCGATTCTTGCCGGCACGCTTGGCCAGATACATGGCCTGGTCGGCGCGCCGAATGGCCTCGGTACCCGACTCGTCGGCAGTCAGTTGGGCCACCCCGGCACTGAACGTGATCAAAATCTTTTCATTGCCCGCCATGTAGATCGTCTTGGTCAATTCCCGCTGCAGGCGGGCCATTGCATCGATACCCTGCTCAAGGGTCGTTTCCGGCATCAAGATGACAAACTCTTCACCGCCGTAGCGGGCCAGCGTATCGCTGGGCCGCATGTTACGGCGGGCCACATCGGCCAGATGAACCAGCGCACGGTCGCCGGCCTCATGGCCGAGACGATCATTCAGGCGCTTGAAATTGTCGATATCGAGCAGACTGACCGACAACGGCGTTTCCTTGCGCCGCACGCTTGAAACCTCACGCTCCAGCGCCTCGTCCAGCCCCTTGCGATTCAGGGCGTCGGTCAGCGGGTCGTGTCGGGCCAGTGCGCTGGCGCTATCCAATTCCTGATGCAGGTGGATCAGCTCCGCCTCGGTCACCACCACCTTGTCCTGCAGGCTCTTCAGCTGCTCGCGGGATTTTGCCGTTTCCTCAGCCATCGCATGCGTTGCCGCAATGACGTCGTCGAGCAGGGGTTTCAGGTCCTCAATGCGGGAGGTCTGTTGTATCTGGCGGGCGCTGGCCTCGATACGCCCCTCGAACTCGGTGCTCGACTTGTTCATCACGCCCAGACGCTCGATGAACTCGGCGAGCATCTGGCGCATCTCGGCCTGCGCTTCGACCGAACGCGTTTTGGCGCGCCCCTGCTTTTCCATGACGTCGCGCAGGCGACGCTCCATTTCATCGAGATGCCGCAGGGTCAGTGGGGGAGCCACACTGGCCAGCAGGCCATCGATCTGCCCCTTGAGCCAGTTGTCGTCGGAGCTCAATTCACCGATATTTTCAATAATCAGATGCAGCAACTTGAGCAGGGATCCCTTGATCTCGACCTGCTCCTCAGCCGCGAACAGTGCCTGATGCGTCAGGCTGCCAAAGAGGGCCTGCACCTGCGCAATCTCGACCGTCGGCTGCCTCAGCAACAGGACCAGTTCGCTGGCCACACTGAGAACGCGGGAATCTTCCTCGCCGAGCGCCGGCAACACACACTCGACGAAACGGGCGAGCTTGCCGGCAAATTCGCCGGGCAACGCCGGCATACGAGCGAACACCGCCGTTTCGGGGGAAGCGAACTCGCCAGCCCGGGCAAATGCAGCCAAGGATTCCCTGACCCCCTGCCAGCTACGCTTGGCAATCGCTATCGACAGCCTGTCCAGCTGCTTTTCCTGCTCCGTATTCCGGGCCGGCAACCCGCCCAGCAACTCCCTTAGCTGCGCCTCCGGAAACACCGCGACATTCGGGAGATTGGCAATTTCGTTATAACAAGCCTGGTAGTTGGCCGGCGTCGGAGCCAATTGACTGGTTGCCAGGCGCTTGAGCGCCTCGCGTGCAATATCGGAAGGGTGCTTCGGTTCGTTCATCGACGTTTCGAATAACACGAATAGCTAATGGTGGCGGCGCATGAAACCGCCAAATTTGATAATCGAGTTTATCCTATAGCCCAGCCCTTATTGCAAGATTGTTTACCCCGCCCGGCCCGACCCAATCAATCACAAATCACGGGGGCGCAACCGCCGTTGGCGTGTTAACATGCTCGTTTAGCGTTTTGCCCGGCCCGGCCGGCGTTTACAGTCCACATGCGTCTCCTTCGTTTGCTCAAGATCGCCTCAGTCGCCAGCCGTTTCGGCCTCGACGAAATGGTGCTCGAACACGAGCCGAGCGGACGCCTGGTGCGCCTCGCCAACGCCCTGCAATTCTGGCGCGACCTGTCCACGCCACGCGCCGTCCGCCTGCGCCTCGCCCTCGAGTCGCTCGGCCCGATTTTCGTCAAGTTCGGCCAAGTGCTATCGACCCGGCGTGACCTCATGCCGATGGATATCGCCGATGAACTGGCCAAGCTGCAGGATCGCGTCCCGCCCTTCGCCTCCGACCTCGCCTTGGCCGAAATCGAAAAAGCCTACGGCCGGCCGGCCAGCGAAGTCTTTGCCGAGTTCGACCCGACACCGATTGCCTCGGCGTCCATCGCCCAGGTCCATTTCGCCAGATTGCACGCAGTGGACGGCGGTCACGAAGTCGCCGTCAAGGTCTTGCGCCCCAACATGCTTTCGGTCATCGAGCACGACCTGGCGCTCATGGACAACCTGGCCATGCTGCTCGAAAAGCTGTGGGCCGACGGCAAGCGCCTCAAGCCGCGCGAGGTGGTCGCCGAATTCGCCAAGTATCTGCGCGACGAACTCGACCTCATGCGCGAAGCAGCCAACGCCTCGCAGCTGCGCCGCAACTTCACCGACTCGACCCTGCTCATCGTCCCGGAAGTACATTGGGATTTCTGTACGTCGACCGTCATGGTCATGGAGCGCATGAAGGGCACGCCGATCTCGCAGATCGACAAACTGCGCGCCGATGGCATCGACCTCTCCAAGCTCTCTGCCGCTGGCGTCGAAATCTTCTTCACCCAGGTCTTCCGCGACGGTTTCTTTCATGCCGACATGCACCCCGGCAATATCTTCGTCGCCGCCGATGGTCGCTACATTGCACTCGATTTCGGCATCGTCGGCACACTGACCGATTCCGACAAGAATTACCTGGCGCAGAATTTCCTGGCCTTCTTCCGGCGCGACTACAAGCGCGTTGCCGAAGCGCACATCGAATCGGGCTGGGCGCCCAAAGACACGCGCGTCGACGAGTTCGAAGCGGCCATCCGCGCTGTCTGCGAACCGATTTTCGACCGCCCGCTCAAGGATATTTCCTTCGGCAAGGTGCTGCTCCGCCTGTTCCAGACCTCGCGCCGCTTCAACGTCGAAATCCAGCCGCAGCTCGTCATGCTGCAAAAGACGCTGCTCAACATCGAAGGCCTCGGCCGCCAGCTCGACCCCGAGCTCGACCTGTGGACCACGGCCAAGCCTTTCCTCGAGCGCTGGATGAGCGAACAGATCGGCTGGCGCGGCCTGCTGCGCAGCTTCAAGCAGGAAGCGCCATATCTGGCGCGGACCATTCCGCAACTGCCGCGCCTTGTCCATCAGGCGCTATCCCAGCCGGCCCGGGCCGACCTGCAGCCGCAGATCGATCGCCTGATCGCCGCCCAGCACCAGCAAAACCGCTGGCTGGCCATCATCGCCCTGCTCCTCGCCCTGCTCGTCGGCGCGTTGTTCGCCTGACCGTCGATGGCCGTCGTCAATCTCACCACCTTCACCGAAGAGAACGTCGCCGACTGGTTCGCGACGCGCGACATCAACAAGGCCCGGCCTTATGTCGACCTGGTGCGCGACCTGAGCATCGAGGGCAGCCAGATGCGTGCGCTGGTGCCCGGCTCGTCGAACGAACCTTACGTGGTGCAGGCTTACCTGAGCCAGGCGCAGAGCGGCGAAATGACGGTGATCAGCCGCTGCACCTGCTCGGCCGGAAAGCATTGCAAGCACGTTGCCGCCATGCTCCTCAAGGCTATCGAGGAACGCAATCCGAAGGAACCGGTCAGCGGCAGCGCCCTTTCCTGGCTTGAAGACCTGCGCCGCGTTTCGGTCGCCGTCGCCAAGAAGAAGGCGCGCCCGGCCAGCGCCCGTCAGCAGTTGTTCTACATTCTCAAATGGACCGCTGACAAGCGTCAGTTCGGCATCGAGATCCGCAAGGGCAAGTACCCGGAAAACGCCGAGGAGTGGTGGAAGGTCGACCGCGCGCTGGTTACCCCGCCGCAGTTCGTCAATGAAGAAGATATCGGCATCCTGCGCCTGATCTGGGCCGATCGCGGCCACGAAACCGGCTTGCGCGCCTTCGGCCTGGGACCCAAGCACGGCGCCGAAATCCTGCAACGCATGGCGGCCAGCCACCGGCTCTACCCCGAGGACGATCTCGGCCTGCCACTCAACGCCGGCCCGACCCGGCCGGCCAGCATCGGCTGGCAGGTGGACGGCATGGGCTTCCAGCGGCCACACCTCAAGCCCGAGCCGTCTGCCGAAATGATCGTCGCCGTCGATCCGCCGTGGTACATCGACCTCGCCGAAGGCGAAGCAGGACCGCTCGAAGTGACCGGCAATCCTGACGTGATCAACCGCCTGTTCACGCTGCCGCCACTATCGGCTACGGAGGCCGCACTGGTCGCCGAAGCGCTGTCCGAACTGGCGCCTGACCTGCCGCTGCCTGGCTCCGATGCCGGCGCCCGCCTGCGCCTGGTCGACGCCCCGCTGATCCCCATCCTCCAGCTCGAAACACTGCATACGCACGGCCACCGGGCCTGGCGCGCCTATCCGCAAAATTTCGGCGGTGGCCCCTTCGATGTCGCCAAAGTCATTTTCCGCTATGGCGATGCTGATGTCCGGCCGGAAGAAAAGAGCGAATTCATCACCCTGCCCGAAGGCGAAACCATTCGTCTCAAGCGCCGTCCCGAGGACGAAGCCAGGTCGCTGATGGCGCTCGAAGGCTGCGGTCTGCAAAAGATTCCCGGGCACACGCTACACACTTTTGGCAGCCCACCGGAAGGCATTTACGGGCTGGCCGAAGAGGCTAGCTGGGTGCCATTCATGCAGGACGGCACGCTGCGCCTCAAGGAAGCGGGCTGGCAGATCGAATTCCCCGAGGATTTCCGTCATCACGTCATCGAAGTCGATGGCTGGGAAGCCGAGCTTTACGAGGCCGACAATGGCTGGTTCAACCTCGACATGGGCGTCATGGTCGAAGGCGAGCGCCTGCCGCTGGCGCCACTGCTGGCCAACCTCTTCCGCACTGACCCGCGCTGGCTCGAAGCGGCCGAACTCGAACGCGTCCCCGACGACGAAGGCATCGATCTCTACACCCCGCGCGGCAAGCGCCTGCGCGTTCCGGCCGGCCGCCTCAAGCCGCTGGCGGCAACGCTGATCGACCTGTTCGACGGCTTTACCGGCGGTAACACATTGCGCCTGTCGCGCTTCGACGCGCCGCGCTTGGCCGAACTGTCCGACATCAGCCGCTGGCAGTTCCGCGGCCAGAGCGACATCATGGCGCTCGCCGAGCGCCTGCTGAAGGCACAGGGCATCAGCGATGTCGAACCACCGGCCGGTTTCAAGCTCGACCTGCGCCCCTACCAGCGGGAAGGCCTGGCCTGGCTGCAGTTCCTGCGCGAGCACCACCTGTCGGGCATCCTGGCCGACGACATGGGCCTCGGCAAAACGGCGCAGACGCTGGCCCACCTGCTCATGGAAAAGGAGGCCGGCCGCCTCGACAAGCCGGCGCTGATCATTCTGCCGACGTCGCTGATCTTCAACTGGAAGAACGAGGCAGCGCGTTTCGCCCCCGATCTCAAGGTGCTGTCGCTGCACGGCCCGGAGCGCAAGGTCCTCTTCCCGCAAATAATGCAGCACGACGTGGTGCTGACGACCTATCCGCTGCTTTGGCGCGACGCCGAGGAACTGATGCAGCATAGCTACCATCTGCTCATTCTCGATGAGGCGCAGACGGTCAAGAACGCCCAGAGCCAGAGTGCCGAGGCCGTGCGCAAGGTCGATGCGCGGCATCGCCTGTGCCTGACCGGCACGCCGCTGGAGAATCATCTCGGCGAGCTGTGGAGCCAGTTCGATTTCCTGCTCCCCGGCTTTCTCGGCACGAGCAAGCAGTTCACGCGCCACTGGCGGACGCCGATCGAGAAGCAAGGGGACCTCCGTCGCCGCACCCTGCTCGCCCGCCGCATCCGCCCCTTCATCCTGCGCCGCAAGAAGGAAGACGTGGCGCAGGAACTGCCGCCGAAAACCATCATCGTACGGAGCGTCGAACTCGAAGGCGCCCAGCGCGACCTCTACGAAACGGTGCGTGCCGCGATGGACGCCAAGGTACGCGACGAGATCGCCAGCCGTGGCTTTGCGCGCAGCCAGATCGTTATCCTCGACGCCCTGCTCAAGCTTCGCCAAGTCTGTTGCGACCCGCGTCTGGTCAAGGCTACCGCTGCCCGCAAGGTGTCCGAGCGCGCCAAGCTCGACTTGCTCATGGCCATGCTCCCCGAGCTCGTCGATGAAGGCCGCAAGGTTCTGGTTTTCTCGCAATTCACGAGCATGCTGGCGCTCATCGAGCACGAACTGGACAAGGCCTGCATCGCCTACGTCACGCTGACCGGCGATACCGTCGACCGCGAAGTGCCGATCCGCCGCTTCCAGGATGGCGAAGTGCCGATCTTCCTGATCAGCCTGAAGGCCGGCGGTGTCGGCCTGAACCTGACCGCGGCCGACACGGTTATCCACTACGACCCGTGGTGGAATCCGGCCGTCGAAAACCAGGCCACCGACCGTGCTCACCGCCTCGGCCAGGACAAGCCGGTGTTCGTCTACAAGCTCATCGTCAGCGGCAGCATCGAAGAAAAGATTCTCGCCCTGCAGGAACGCAAGGCGGAGCTCGCGGCCGGCATTTTGTCCGACGACTATCGCGTCGACGTCAAATTTGGCACCGACGATCTTGCCGCGCTGTTCGAGCCCTTGCCTGAATAGGTTTTTGGGCCGTTTTCAGTGTCGACCGCAGGCGAAGGACATCGCCTACAATGAAAGAATCAGAAATCGCTAATACAGGAGCCAGCATGCGCCGCTTCACATTTCTGCTTTGCTTCGCGCTGGCTGCTACGGCGGCCCAGGCCGAAGAGTGGATGGTCAAAAGAAAGCTGGCCGGCAATTTCGTGGATACTCGCGACGCCGTCGTCATGGCCATCGAAAACCGGGGGCTGGTGATCAACTACACCTCGCATATCGCCGACATGCTGAACCGGACCGGCGCCGACATCGGCGCGACGCGCCAGATCTTCGAGCGGGCAGAAATCATCGAATTCTGCTCGGCCGGGCTGTCGCGCAAGATGATGGAAATGGACCCGCACAACATCGTTTTCTGCCCCTTCGCCATCTCGATCTACACGCTGCCCGGCGAAAAGAACACAACCTGGGTGAGCTATCGGCAGCCCAAGGGGCCCGCCGCCAGGCTGGTCGCCCCGCTACTCCAGGAAATTGCCGCCGAAGCGGGACTTTAAGATTTCAAATTTGGCCGTTTTTTCCGGTTGACCGTGGCAAGCCGGGAAAAGCTCTTTCAGGGCTCCGTTGCGCCACTCAACCAGTGGTACAGGGCCGTATAGAGCAAGTTCGGATTGACCGGCTTGGAGACGAAATCATTCATGCCGGCCAGCAGGCATTGTTCGCGGTCTTCAGCAAAGGCATTGGCCGTCATGGCCAGAATCGGCAAGGTCTGGCGATCGGCCAGCTGACGAATGCGCCGGGTCGCCTCCAGCCCATCCATGCGCGGCATCTGCATATCCATGAGGACCAGCGCGTAATCCTTGCTGGCCACCTTGGCCAGCGCTTCGACCCCGTCCTCGGCCACATCGATGGCCAGGCCGACATCTTCCAGCAGCATTTGCGCTACTTCCCGGTTGATCGGGTCGTCTTCCACCAGTAGCACCAGACGCCCGGAAAACTTGCTGCTGAGCATGGCTTCAATATTGCCACCGAACGCCGGGGAAGTCGGATCGGCGACCTCGGCTGGCTGCCGTTTCAAGCGCGCCGTAATCCAGAAAACACTGCCCTTGCCTGGCGTGCTCTCGCCCCCGGCCTCGCCCCCCATCAATTCCGCCAGATGTCGGGTGATCGCCAGCCCGAGGCCAGTGCCGCCGTGCTTTCGGGTGGTCGAGGTATCGGCCTGCTCAAATGGTGAAAACAGACGCGCCAGCGCTTCGGGCTCGATACCGATACCGGTATCCGACACCTCCAGGCGGATCAGCACGCTATCGGCATCCTCTTCAAGCACCTTGCTGCGCAGGCGGATCGTGCCACTCTCCGTGAATTTGATCGCATTGTTGGCGTAGTTGAGCAAAGCCTGACGCAAGCGCGTAGCATCACCCAGCAGGCAGCCCGGCAAGACTGCCGCCTCAACGCGCAAGGCAAGATTTTTCTCGCGCGCCGGCCCGGCCAGAATCTCGGCCACCTCGTTCATCAGTCGGGGCAGCATGAGTGGCGCCTCTTCCAGCACCAGCTTGCCCGCCTCGATCTTCGACAGATCGAGAATGTCGTCAATGATTGCCAGCAGGTGCTGGCCCGAGGCCTCGATACGATTCAGGGGCACGTTCAATGCCTCGTCCACCCCAGCGCGACGCATCAGGTAAACCGAGCCGAGAATGGCGTTCATCGGTGTGCGGATTTCATGGCTCATGTTGGCCAGGAAAGCGCTCTTCGCCTTGGTCGCCGACTCGGCCAGATCCCTCGCCTCGCGCAATTCCTGTTCGACCCGCTTGCGTTCGCTGATGTCGCTCACGAAGGTGATGAAACGCGCCGGTTCGCTGGCCGTCTCCGGCCGAAAATAGATGTTGAGGTGAACCGGAATCAAGTGACCGTCGCGGTGCCGGTTCCAGGCATCCAGACTGGCGCGGCCGGTCCGCCGCATTTCAGCCGATGCTTCGAAAAAGCTGCCTTGCGGGAAAGCCGGGTCGATATCGGGCACGCCGAGCCCGAGCAACTCATCGACCGAATATCCGAGTATCTCGGCCGCGACATGATTGACGTATACAAAATGCCCATCAACATCGACCCAATGGATGCCCAAGCCGACCCGGTCCATCGCAAACTGGGTTTGTTCGAGCCGGGCATTGGCTTGCTCCAGATCGCGGGTGCGCTCGGCAACCATGACCTCAAGGTGACGCCGATGCTGCTCGAGCTCCGCCTCGCTATTCCGCAGCGCCTCCTCGACACGGCGCCGCTCGGTAATCTCCCGCGACACACCAAGCACGCCGATCAAATAGCCATCCTTGTCACGCATCGGCGTCTTGATCGTCTCGAACAGTCCTCGATAGCCGTCATCAGCGAAGGTCAGCCACTCCTCGTTTATCGTCGGCCCGCCGGCAGCCGCCGCAGCGCGGTCGTTGGCGCGGAAAAACTCAGCCAGCTCTTTGCTGACGAAATCATCGTCGGTTCGCCCGACGATTTCGTCCTGACTCGCACCATAAAAACGTGAAAAAGCCGGATTGCAGGACAAATAGACACCGTTCGGGTCCTTTACCCAGGACAGATCGGGAATTGCGTCATAAAGCGAATCAAGAAAAGCCCGCTCGCGTTCGCTCTGGGCGAGGGCCACCGCCAGTTCGGCCCGTGCATCATCGCGGTCATTGGCCAGCGTCTGGGTCAGGCGCTCATTGTTGCGACAAAGAATGACCGCCTTGGCCAGATTAGCCAGCACCGGCTGGAATATCTGCGTCAACGGCAGGTCGGAAGGCGGCGCGGTCGGTGATAGAAGCAGGATGGTGTATCGCTCATCAACCGGCAGATGGAGACAATGGGTATAAGCCTGATCGAGCGATAAAGGACGAAGCAGGACGGGATCATCGATCAAACAGACCTTTCCCGACAGCAGGCCGACCGGCAAATTGAAACTCGTCCCGCGACGCTCGGCCAGCAGGTAATCGCCGATGGCATTGTCCAGAATGGCCGACACCCCGAACTCCGTGACATTCGGCTCCGCCAGGACAACGGCAGCCGGAAATGAGGTGTGAAAAAGCAGGCGTTGCAGCGTTTTTTTGAGCAGGCTGTCGAGCCCCAGCTCGCCGCCGATCGTCAACGAAAGATCATAAAGAACACTGAGAATCTGCTCGCGGTTCATGTCATCGGCCAGGGCGAACAGACCAGCGTCGCATTGTGGAACATCGGGTAGCCCCAGCGCACCGTGCTGCCGATTTCGCCCAGCGACAAGGCGCCCCCCATCTCACCGACAGCTGTTTCGTCGCGCAGTGCGATCAGTTCCTTTTCGGCATCCGCACCGAGATGCATACGCCGACCGGCACAATAAAAGGTCAGCAACTGCGTTCCTCGCATCGCGCCATGCGCGCCGCACAGATGATCGGCCAGCCGGGCAATGCAGCCGTGGGCCCCGGCCGCTGGCGCCTGGAGCAGGACCAGCATGGCGTTCTCGGGTATTTCTCCGACGCAATAGAGCGAACCGTCATCGGTCAAAGCCACCGGAATGCGCACAACAACTTCGCCATTGGCTCGCAGGATACCGAAGGGAAAATGCACGGCGTACTCGTAGAAATTGTCACGCCTCAGGTCGATCCCGTATTGCGCCTTGATGATTTCCTGATAGACATCGAATGCCGGACGCCAGTCAATCATCGCTATCCGGTTGCCTTCCGTCGACGTCGCGCTCATCGCATGCTCCGGCTGCTGGAAGCCATGCTCGAGCGTCGGCGCCATGTTGCCCGGCAGCAGCAGGCCGAGCACCCCATCGCCAACCACCTGTGTTTCGTCGAACAGACAGGGCATGGGCTGGAAAGTCTCGCTCCCCGCATTGACGCCGCCATACTCGACACGATTCGAGAGCTCGAGATAGATATCGTCGAGAATGCTGGCGACGTTCGGCACCATGCCATCGAAAAACATGAACAACGTCGGCTTTGGCGCCTCGGCGGAGCAGTGCTGCAAACCCTCACGAGCTGCTGCGACGACAGCGCCGGCCGCATCGCCCGTGGCGTTCACGGCAGGCAACAAGAAACGTGGTGGCATTTGATCGAAACGGAGCAACCAGGCCCCCTGGCTCAGGAAAACCTCCTGCCTGATCAAGGCAGGAAAAATCGCACCCACCAACCCCAGCCCGTATTGTCGGCAGGCTGCCTGCAATACGGGAAGGCGATCCTTTTCCGCTTCCGGCAACAAGGCTACAACCCCCGCCCCAGCTTGCCTCGGAGACCATTCGCTCAGCGCCTGCTCGATCGATTCGCGATTCAGTTCAACGTAACGCATCGATATCACCCGGCCGACTTTCCATGGTGCATTTTTCGAATATTTATATTATTTACGAGTATCCCGGAAAAGCCCGGGCACCTCAAGCGCTATAGACAGCCGCCTCCAGTCGATCAACCAGGCCGATGAGTGCGTGGCGGACGGATTGCTCACGGACCATGGCCCGGTCGCCGCTGAAATGGCAGGTCTGCGCCTCGCACCCCCCGACTTTACGTGCCCAGGCGAAACAAACGGTGCCGACCGGCTTGTCCGGTGAGCCGCCCCCCGGCCCGGCAATGCCGGTAATCGCCACCGACCAGTCGGCGCGACTGTTGGCCAGAACGCCCATTGCCATCGCCCTTGCCACCGCGTCAGAAACGGCACCATGCCGTTCCAGCGTGGTTTCGGGAACACCAAGCATATCGACCTTCGCTGCGTTCGAGTACGTCACAAAACCGCGGTCGAACCAGGTTGAACTGCCAGCAATCGCCGTCACTGACTGAGCAAGCCAGCCGCCAGTACAGGATTCAGCGGCAGCCAGCCACTCTCCCCGTTCAAGAAGCAGGCGTCCCAGATTTTCAGCCAGTTTTTCCAGTTCATTCATAGCGCTCAATCCTAGCACGCCAGTGAGAAGCAGCACTCCGGCAGCACGACGGGGACTGCCATCAATCAGGAGCGGATATCCAACTCGGGCATGCCATTAACAACCTGTGGAAAACCGATATTGCGGCGCAACATATTCAGGCTATACTCGACGTGCAGGAACAATAAATGTCCATAAATCGAGAACAGCCATGAACGTCAAGATTCATTACCGCATCACCCAGGACCGTGCCGGCATTCCGCAGGATTACACGGGCGCCCGCCACTTCGTCGTCAGTGAAGGCGAAGCCATTGAAGACACGGCAACACACCAGTTGGCGACCGATTACCAGGTCCCGAAAAGCGCTGTCCAGATCTGCCGCATCGAGAGCTGAACCTCAAGCCACTCTGTCCAGAGGTCATCGGCACGGCGCGCCAGGAAATGGCGTCCCCGTGCCTTTTTTGCGCCCATCTCCCGCTTTGTGCGCCGCACAATTTTAGAACAGCCACATTTTGTTACAGAAGGCTACGAAAGTACGACAGACTTTGAGAGCTTGGGAACCTACACTGCAATTGTGCATTGAACCCCTCCTCTCGAAACTCCCCCTTTCGAGAATTTCGACCCCGCCACCGGCGGGGTTTTTTTTGCTCAGTCACCGCACCACCCCGTTATAATGGAGGTTTTAAACATTGCACTGGGGTCTTGAGCATGGCCGAGCAACATTCTTCCAAGAGCATCATGTGGGCAACGATCATCGTCGCCGCCCTTCTGATCGCTGTCATTTACCCGCTGACCGCCAACAAGAGCGGCTCGTCGGCGACCACCAGCAGCGCTGCTGACGAAGCCGACATCCGCATTCAGCCGGTTGCCAAGTTTGAACTGGCCAAGGCCGAGGCGCCTGCCGCCAGTGGCCCCCGCGATGGCGCAACGATTTACAACACGGTTTGCGGCGCCTGCCACAACACGGGCGCGGCCGGTGCTCCAAAGATCGACGACAAGGCTGCCTGGGCACCGCGTCTGGCCCAGGGCAAGGATACCCTGGTCAAGAGCGTGACCAACGGCAAGAATGCCATGCCGCCGAAGGGTGGCACGACACTGTCCGACGTCGAGATCAAGGGCGTTGTCGAATACGTGATGGGCAAGGCAAAGTAAGCTTCACCGCTCACATCAGGGGAGGCTGCGGCCTCCCTTTTTCGTAGACACGTTTTTTGTAGCCGTAAAAAGGGCGCCTCGTGGGCGCCCGGGCCAGAGCAGCTTTTGGAGGGCTGCGCCTGGCGTCCTGCAGATTTTTTACTTCGTTACTTCTTGACGGCTTCGGCAACCTTGGCTGCTTCCGGAGCAGCCGGAGCGGCAGCGGCCGGAGCCGGCTTGGCGACTTTCTTCGCTTTCTTGACCTTGGCAGCCGGCTTGGCGGCAGGGGTGGCATCGTCCTTCTTTACTTCCGGAGCGGCAACGGCCGGCTTGGCTTCCGGAGCCTTGACTGCCTCAGCAACCTTCGGGGCTTCGGCCTTGACCGTGGCAGCAACCGGGGCGGCGGCGGCCTTCACTTCCGCGGCAGCCGGCTTGACGTCAGCGGCGTGGGCAATACCAAAAGCGGCGGCAAGGATGATGGCGACGAGTTGTTTGGTCATTTTTGATTCTCCAGTGTTGTTGGTTCGGTTTTTTGATCCGGCTTTGCAAAATTGCGCTGCCTTGTGCCGAATAACGCGACTGGTTACCGCCCGGATGTCATGAGCCGAGTAACCCGTTGTAACGTGGTGTTACCAAGCAGTTAGCGCTTGTTTCCCGACAGCATGGCCTTCATGGCGTCGAGGCGGGCACTGCCGGTGGCCTTGTCGGGCGGGACATCCTGTTTCCCGCCGGTGAAGCGAACATCCTCCTTGCCCATTTCGTCGATGAAGCGCGACGGCTCGCAGGGCACGAATTCACGGGCCTGTTTGCGGCGTTCACAGTAGGAAATGCTCAGGGTGTGCTGGGCACGGGTGATGCCGACATACATGAGGCGGCGCTCTTCCTCGAGCTTGACCGGATCGACCGACTCGCGATGCGGCAGGATACCCTCCTCGACACCGACCAGGAAGACATTCTTGTACTCCAGCCCCTTGGCGGCATGCAGCGTCGATAGCTGCACGGCGTCGTAATCGTCGTCGTTTTGCTTGTCGAGCATGTTGATCAGGGCAATGCTCTGGGTCAAATCGACCAGGGTCTTGTCGTCGAGCTCACCCTTCTTGTTGAGCCAGTTGGCGAATTCGCAGACGTTGGCCCAGCGCGTCTGCGCCGTGCGCTCCTCTTCGTGGTCGTAGAGGAATGTTTCGTAGTCGATGGCCTTGAGCAGGTCAGGCAGAACGTGATGCGCCGGCTCCTTGATAGCCCGTGACTGGGTGCGGTTGATGAAGTTGCAGAACTCGAGCAGCGGTTCGAGTTGGCGCGGCTGGACGCGATGCGCGAAGCCTTCTTCGAAGGCAGCCTGGAACAGCGAGATGTGCCGCTCGCCGGCGTAGATACCGAGCACCTGCAGGGTCGCTGCACCGATGCCGCGCTTGGGCGTGGTGGCGGCGCGGATGAAGGCAGGATCGTCATCCTCGTTGGCCAGCAGACGGAGATAGGCGGTGATGTCCTTGATCTCGGCCTTGTCGAAGAAGGATTTGCCGCCCGAAAGCAGGTAGGGAATGCGGTGGTCGCGCAGGTATTCCTCGAAAATCCGCGCCTGGTGGTTGGAGCGGTAGAGGATGGCGTAGTCCTTGAATTTGGCGCGATGCTCGAACTTGTGCGCCTGCAGTTTCATGACCACGCCTTCGGCCTCGGCATCGTTGTCGCGGCAGGCGGTGACGGAAATCTGTTCGCCGTGGCCGAGATCGGACCACAGCTTCTTGTCGAACAGTTTTTCGTTGTGCGAGATGACGTTGTTGGCAGCCTTGAGGATACGCACGGTCGACCGGTAATTCTGCTCAAGTTTGATGACCTTGAGGGCAGGAAACTCGGTCGGCAGCTTCTTGAGATTCTCGATGTCGGCGCCGCGCCAGCCGTAAATCGCCTGATCGTCGTCGCCCACCGCCGTGAATTGGGCGCGGACGCCGGTCAGCAGCTTGAGTAGCTGGTACTGGCAGGCGTTGGTGTCCTGGTATTCATCGACCAGCAGGTAGCGCAGGCGGTTTTGCCACTTGTCGGCGATTTCCGGGTGCTCGGTGAACAGTTTGACCGGCAGCCCGATGAGATCGTCGAAATCGACCGCCTGATAGGCCTTGAGCGTCGCTTCGTAGGACAGGTAGGCGTGGGCGGCCAGCTTTTGATGTTCGTCGGTGGCCAGATGGCGCGCCGCTTCGGGCGTGATCAGCCCATTTTTCCAGTTGGAAATGGTGGACTGGACAATGCGCAGCGTCGCCTTGTCGACGGTACCGGCCGTTTCGCCGATGATGCCGGCGCAATCAGCCGAATCGAAAATCGAGAAGCGCGGCTTGTAGCCGAGCGCCTTGGCTTCTTCGCGCAGGATGCGTACGCCGAGCGAGTGAAACGTCGAAATCTGCAACTCGTCGGCCTGCTGCTTGGAGAGCAGCTTGCCGATGCGCTCCTGCATTTCCTTCGCCGCCTTGTTGGTGAAGGTAATGGCCGCGATATTGCGCGGGTTGAAGCCGCAGCTCTGCACGAGGTAGGCGATTTTCTGCGTGATCACCCGCGTTTTGCCCGAGCCGGCACCCGCCAGCACCAGCAGGGGGCCATCGAGATAGTGGATCGCTTCGCGTTGCGGTTGATTGAGGCCGGACATGACTCTGCAAATGACGGCGCCCCGACAAGGCGGGGCGCGCTGGATAGGTTGCCTTGATTTTAACCTACCGACTCACTGCTGAATATCGGCCTTTTTCCCGGTTGACCGTGGGAACAGTGTCAAACGGTGTCATCGATGCCGATCAGGCGGACCAAGGGCACACCCGGCTTGATCAGGCTGTCCGTGCCAGCAGCCTCCATTTCGAGCAATTGCGCCGCGACGTCGCGCGCGCCCTGCAAGACACGCTCCTGACCGTGGAAGTCGCCGACGGCGCTCGGATCGACCTCGGCAATCTCCTGCAGCAGACTGCGCTGGCGATCGCCTTCGATGCCTTCCATGACTTCGACCCGCCGAATCTGCTCATTGTCCACCGGACGCACACGCTCACTCGATTCACGAGTGGGGCGTTGCGTGGTACTCGACAAGCGGTTGAGTTTCATCGGGGACTCCTTGCCCCCGATTACGGCATTTAAAGCAAAGAGCTTTAATTCAAAGCGCCGAAGACGTTTTTCAGCAGATCGCTACCGGCGCCCATCGGGTTGGCGCGCAGTTTCTTCTCTTCTTCGGCAATCATCAGGAACAGGCCGTCCATCGCCTTCTGCGTCACGTAGCTATCGACATCGGCGTTCTGTTTGTCAACCAGGCCGGCGCTGGCTGCCTTGCCTGCAAACTTGTTGTACTGGTCGGCCAGCTTGAGCTTCGCGGTTTCGTTCTTGACGATGGGTTTGAACTTGGCGGTCAGCTGATCGGTGGAGGTGCGCTTGAAATACTGCGTCACGCTGTCCTCGCCGCCGGTCAGGATGTCCTTGGCGTCCTTGACGCTCATCTTCTTGATCGATTCGGTCAGGATGGGCTTGGCTTCGGCCACGGCATTTTCGGCCGCGTGGTTCATCGTTTCGACCAACTGATCAGCCTGCTTGCCCATGCCGAACATGCGCAGCGCCGAATCGGCCTTGTCGAGATAGCCCGGCAGCTTGATCTTGACCTTGTCGTTGCCGAGGAAGCCGCCGCTCTTGCCGAGCGACGAAACAGCGTAGTCAGCCCCCTTGGCCAGCGCTTCCTTAACACCGGCACTGGCGTCGCCACTGGAAATGGCATCGAGCGCCCCGGCTTGGGCGAATCCCACGGTCAACCCGAAAAACAGGGCAAAAACGGAATGTTTCAAGGCGTGCATGAAAAGCTCCTTTGGATCAGACGATGTCGAGGTGACCGATGCCGGTCGATAGATCGCGGTCCTTCGATTCCTTGCCGTGCAGTTTGATCTGCAGACGCAGGTCGTTGAGCGAGTCGGCATTGCGCAGCGCATCTTCGTAGGTGATCTTGCCTGCCTCATAGAGGTCGAACAGTGCCTGGTCGAAAGTCTGCATGCCGAGCTCACGGGACTTCTTCATGATCTCCTTGATCTCATGCACCTCGCCCTTGAAGATGAGGTCGGAAATCAGCGGCGAGTTGAGCATGACCTCGATGGCCGCCATCCGGCCGCGACCATCTTTTTTCGGAATCAGGCGCTGCGAGACCAGAGCGCGCAGGTTCAGCGAAAGGTCCATGAGCAGTTGTTGGCGTCGCTCTTCCGGGAAGAAGTTGATGATCCGGTCGATCGCCTGGTTGGCGCTGTTGGCGTGCAGCGTGGCCAGTGCGAGGTGGCCCGTTTCGGCGAAGGCGATGGCGTAGTCCATGGTGTCACGGTCGCGGATTTCGCCCATCAGGATGACGTCCGGCGCCTGGCGCAGCGTGTTTTTCAGTGCAGGGCCCCAATCGTCGGTATCGACGCCGACTTCGCGCTGCGTGACGATGCAGTTCTTGTGCTCATGCACATATTCGATCGGATCTTCGATCGTGATGATGTGGCCATACGAATTCTCGTTGCGGTAATCGACCAGCGCTGCCAGCGAGGTCGTCTTGCCGGTACCCGTGCCGCCGACGAAAATGATCAGACCGCGCTTGGTCATCGCCAGATCCTTGAGCACTGGCGGCAACAGCAACTCGTCAAGGGTCGGGATGGTCATGTTGATCGTCCGGCAGACGACGCCAACGCGCCCCTGCTGAACCAGTGCATTTACCCGGAAACGTCCGATACTGGCCGGCGAAATAGCGAAGTTACATTCCTTCGTCGCTTCGAATTCGGCCGCCTGGCGGTCATTCATGATCGAACGCGCCAGTTCCGCCGTGTGTTGTGACGTCAGAATCTGGTTGGAGACCGGCGTGATCTTGCCGTCAATCTTGATGGCCGGCGGAAAACCGGCGGTAATGAACAGGTCCGAGCCTTTCTTCTGCGACATCAGACGCAAAAGATCGTGCATGAATTTCATTGCCTGATCGCGTTCCATTGTTTCCCCTCGTTTGTTCTGTCAGCCCCCGATCACGCGGGGAAAGCATCCTTGTTGGCCGCCTTGAATTTCGCTTCGGCGCTCGACACGACATTACGCCGCACCAGATCGATGAGATTCTGGTCCAGCGTCTGCATGCCGAAATTCTGGCCGGTTTGGATCGCCGAATACATCTGGGCGACCTTGTTCTCGCGAATCAGATTGCGGATGGCCGGCGTGCCAATCATGATCTCGTGCGCCGCAACCCGACCGCTGCCATCCTTGGTCTTGAGCAGCGTCTGCGAGATGACGGCGCGCAGCGACTCGGACAGCATGGAACGAACCATTTCCTTTTCCGCCGCCGGGAAGACGTCGACGATACGGTCCACCGTCTTGGCGGCCGACGAGGTGTGCAGCGTGCCGAACACAAGGTGACCGGTTTCAGCCGCGGTCAGCGCCAGGCGAATGGTTTCCAGGTCACGCATTTCACCGACCAGGATGACGTCCGGATCTTCGCGCAGGGCCGAACGCAGGGCGTTGGCGAAGGACAGCGTATGCGGCCCGACTTCGCGCTGGTTGATCAGGCACTTTTTGGACTCATGGACGAATTCGATTGGATCCTCGACGGTCAGGATGTGGCCGTAATCGTTTTCATTGACGTGATTGACCATCGCCGCCAGCGTCGTCGATTTGCCGGAACCGGTCGGCCCCGTGCAGAGCACGATGCCGCGCGGATACTCGGAAATTTCCTTGAAAATCTTCGGGCAGTTCAACTCTTCGAGCGTCAGCACCTTGGACGGGATGGTCCGGAACACGGCGCCAGCACCGCGATGCTGATTGAAGGCATTGACCCGGAAACGCGCCAGGTTGGGGATTTCAAAGGAAAAGTCGCATTCCAGCGTCTCTTCATAAACCTTGCGCTGGCCGTCGTTCATGATGTCATACACCATGCCATGAACGTCCTTGTGTTCCATGGCTGGCAAATTAATGCGTCTGACATCGCCATGCACCCGGATCATCGGCGGCAGGCCGGCGGAGAGGTGCAGATCGGATGCCTTGTTCTTGACGCTGAAAGCCAGCAGTTCGGTGATGTCCATGCGGATCGTCCTCGGAGCGCGTGTATACTTGGTTTGTTGTTAATTCCCAATGGATTATGAGCGCAATCGCCGACAACCTGCAAGCTGTCCAGGCCCGTATCAGCGATGCTGCGGCACTTGCCGGCCGTTCACCGGAAAGCATTCGCCTGCTGGCGGTGAGCAAAACATGGCCACTTTCCAGCGTTATTGAAGCAGCCAATGCCGGCCAGCGTGCCTTCGGCGAGAATTACGTGCAGGAAGGCATCGACAAGCTGACGGCAGCCACCGGACAAAAACTCGAATGGCATTTTATTGGCCCTTTGCAGAGCAACAAATCACGCGCCGTAGCCGAGCATTTCGACTGGGTGCACTCGATTGAGCGCCTGAAAATCGCCGAGCGCCTCTCGGCCCAACGCCCGGCTGATCTGCCACCCTTGCAGGTTTGCGTTCAGGTCAATGTTTCTGGGGAAACCAGCAAAAGCGGTTGCGCGCCAGATGAGGCACTGGCCCTGTGCCAGGCTGTCGCGGCTCTGCCCGGCCTCCAGGTGCGCGGTTTGATGGCCATTCCCGAGCCGACTGACGACGTGGCCGCCCAGCGCGCTGCCTTCCGTCGGGTCCGGGAAATTTTCGACCGTATCCGGGCGGCTGGTCTGCCGCTCGATACCCTTTCCATGGGCATGTCCCACGATCTTGAAGCTGCCGTTGCCGAGGGCGCGACCATGGTCCGCATTGGCACGGCCATTTTTGGTGAGAGAAATTACAAATGAAGATTGTTTTCCTTGGCGGCGGCAACATGGCCAACGCGCTGATCGGCGGCATGCTCAAGCAGGGTTTCGCGGCCAGCGACATCGATGTCATCGACCCGGGCGCCGAAGCACGCGCCAAGTTGACTGCCTCGTATGCGGTTACCTGCCATGAAAGTGCAGCCAGCGCCCCGACCGCACCGGACATCCTCGTCCTCGCCGTCAAACCGCAGCAGATGAAGGAAGCCGTCGCGCCGCTCGTTGGCAAGCTGGGCCAGGCTGTCGTCATCAGCATTGCCGCGGGGCTCGACATGACGGCCCTGTCGCGCTGGCTCGGCGGCCATCGCCAGATCGTGCGCTGCATGCCCAATACGCCAGCCCTGATCGGCGCCGGGATCACCGGGCTGTGCGCCCTGCCGGAAGTGAGCGCTGACCAGCGCGCTGCGGCCGACCGCGTGCTGCGCGCCGTCGGCACCACGGTGTGGATCGAGGACGAAGCCAAAATCGACGGCGTGACCGCCATTTCGGGCAGCGGCCCGGCCTATGTTTTCCTGTTCATCGAAGCACTGCAACAGGCCGCCGCGGACCTCGGCTTTACACCTGAGCAGGGTCGCCTGCTGGCCATCGAAACCGTGCAGGGTGCGGCGGGGCTGGCTGCACAATCGACCGAACCGGCATCAATCCTGCGCGAACGCGTCACCTCGAAGGGCGGCACGACGGCCGCCGCGCTGCAGGTCATGGCCGAACGCGGCGTCAAGGAGGGCATCGTTGCCGGCTGCATGGCTGCGGCAGCGCGGGGTCAGGAACTCGGCAAGATTCTCGGGGCCGATTGATGCAAGCCATCGTTTTTCTGCTCGACGCCGTCGTCAGCTTTTTCTGCACGCTCTTTCTGCTGCGTTTCATGATGCAGGCGATGCGCGTTTCCTTCGCCGGCCAGATCGGCGATTTCGTCGTCAAGCTGACCAACTGGGCGGTCAAGCCGCTGCGCCGGGTCATTCCGGGCGTCGGCGGCTTCGACTGGGCCAGCCTGATTGCCGCGCTGGCGCTGCAGCTACTGCTCACCGGCATCATCGTCGGCGCCTCCATCGGACTCGACATTGCTGATGGCCTGACCATCAGCACGACGATTCTATTGATGGCAGTCCGCGGGCTGTTGCGCCTCGCGGTGTATATCCTGATCGGCGCGCTGATCCTGCAAGCCGTGCTGTCCTGGGTAAATCCCTACTCGCCGCTGTCGGCCCCGGCCTACCAGCTGACCCGGCCGCTGCTCGACCCGATCCGCCGCATCCTGCCAACAATTTCCGGCATCGACCTGTCGCCGCTGGTCGCCATTCTGTTGCTGCAAGCAGCGCTCATGTTCCTGTGAGCGACTGGTTCCGCCAGGCCGCTGACGGCCGCATCACGCTGACCTTGCACATCCAGCCCGGCGCCAAGAAAACCGAGTTTGCCGGGCTGCATGGCGATGCGCTCAAGATTCGTCTCGCCGCGCCGCCAGTGGACGGTAAGGCCAACGAGGCGCTCGTCAAGTTCATCGCCGACACGCTGAAACTGCCCAAGTCGGCGGTCAACCTCAAAAGCGGCCAGACTTCGCGGCGCAAGGTGCTCGAAGTGCAGGGCGCCGAGGTTGGCGCCATTGCCGCTTTCGCCTCGGCGTAGATTCGAGCGCTTAAAGCATTCCGCGTTCGCGGATGAAGGCAATGATCTTGTCCAGGCCTTCACCCGTTTTCAGATTGGAAAAGACAAAAGGCCGCTCGCCACGCTGAACCTTGGCGTCGTGCGCCATGACCTCGAGCGAAGCGCCAACCATCGGCGCGAGATCGATCTTGTTGATGATCAGCAGGTCGGACTTGGTGATGCCCGGCCCGCCCTTGCGCGGGATTTTCTCGCCGGCGGCGACGTCGATAACGTAGAGGGTCAGGTCGGAAAGTTCAGGCGAGAAGGTCGCCGCGAGGTTGTCGCCACCCGATTCGACGAGGATCAGTTCGACATCGGGAAACGCCCGTTGCAGGCGGTCGATGGCTTCGAGATTGATCGAGGCATCCTCCCGAATCGCCGTGTGCGGGCAACCGCCAGTTTCGACCCCGATGATGCGCTCGGGCGCCAGCGCCGAGTGATTGACCAGGAACTTGGCGTCCTCGGCGGTGTAGATGTCGTTGGTGACGACGGCCATGTCGATCTGCTCGCGCAGGGCCTGGCACAAGGCCAGTGTCAGTGCGGTCTTGCCGGAACCGACGGGGCCGCCGATACCGACGCGTAAGGCTTGTTTGCTCATGTTTTTACGATCTGAAGAGGCGAGAATATTGGGTTTCGTGGCGGGCGCAGGCAATGGCGAAGGCCGGGGTGAAATTGGACCATTTCGATTTTGGCCAATTTTTCCGGTTGACCGTGACATCGGGGATTTGCCGGCCGAGATCGGCCAGCAGGCGTTGACCGGCGGCCTGGCCGAGCGGCACGGCCTTCAGCGCGGCCATTACCTGGTTTTCGGCCCACGACCAGAGGTAGGCGGTGAGCGCAGCTTCCGGTTCGATCTGCCAGGCGGCAGCGATGCCGGACCAGACGGTCGGGAAGGCCACTTCGGGCAGGGCGTCGACCATGGCCATCACGCCGCCGAGCGAATCGTCACGCAGGTCACCCAGCAGGCGACGCATCGAAAAACCCATCTGGGCCGTTTCGGCGCGCAGCTCGGCTGATTCGCGGCTGGCCAGAAACTCGGCGTTGAGGCAGTCGATTTCGGCCACATCGCCGGCCGCCCACGCGACCATCAAGGCAACGACCAGCGGTGCCTCGTAGCGGCCAATGCCGTGTTGCAAGAGGTCGGCTATCCAGCGCCCGGCTCCCGCTTCGTCGCGGATGACGCCCGATTCGACCGCCCACTCCAGCCCCTGCGAATAGGTGTAGGCGCCGACCGGCAGCGCCGGGCTGGCCAGTTGGAGCAAGCGTGCGAGTTGCAGAGGATTTGGGGCAGCCATGTTTCAGTTGGTGGCCGGTTGCAGGGCGATGACAGCCATGCCGGTCACCGCCAGGCCGGCGCCGACAGCATCCCAGCGGGTCAGCGCGATCCCGTCGACAAAATGCAGCCAGAGCAGCGCAACCGCGATGTACATGCCACCATAGGCCGCGTAAGTTCGTCCGGCAGCGGTCGGATGCAGCGTCAGCAACCAGGCAAAAGCGGCCAGCGACAGCACCGCGGGGATCAACAGCCAGGCGCTTCTATCCTGCCGGATAACCAGCCAGGGCAGGTAGCAGCCAACGATCTCTGCAACGGCAGTGATCGCGAACAACAGGCTCAGACGCACCAATTCCAAGTTGTTCTCCTAGCCGTGGCGCGGCTTGAATTCGTGGATTTTGGGGACCGAGCGGTGCGGGCCGTGGCCGGGATTGTGCAGGTCGTCGCCAGCCTCATCGCCATGCCGGTGATGGCCACCGCCATAGGCGCCGGATTCGGGCTGGAACGGCGCTTCTGTCTCGCTGACCACGCAGCCGAGACCTTTCACCATCTCGGCCAGCACATGGTCAGCCTGGAAGCGCAGCCTGCCGCCGCTTTCGGTCGGCAGAATCTGCACCGGCACGTGGCGGTTGCCGAGGTGATAGGCGGCGCGGGCGAAGAGCAGCGGGCTGTCGGCAACGGCTTCGATGAGTTTTTCCGGCGCGGCGCTGATTTCGACGATGGCCGTGCCGTCTTCAGCCACCAGCTTGTCGCCGTCGTGCAGGTGGTCGCCACGCTCGAGGAAGATCCCGGCTTCGGCGCCTGAGGCGAGCGTGACCTTGAGGCGGCTGCGCTTGCGTTCGTCGTAGGCCAGCGCCACCGAGTCGGTGGCGGGTTGTTGGGTACGTTGGTTGAGGATCAGCATGTCAGAACAGGAAGTAACGTTGCGCCAGCGGCAGTTCGGTTGCCGGCTCGCAGACCAGATGCACGCCGTCAGCCTTGACCACGTAGGTTTCGGGATCGACGGTGATCTCGGGCGTGGCACCGTTGTGCACCATGTCGGCCTTGGTTAGCGTACGCGTGCCGGACACCGCCACCAACGGTTTCGACAACCCAAGGGCGGCAACGGCCGGGTTCTTCAGCGCGGCTTGCGAAACGAAGGTGACAGAGGTTTTCAGCGCCTTGCCGAAGCTGCCGAACATCGGCCTGTAATGCACCGGCTGTGGCGTCGGGATCGAGGCGTTGGGGTCGCCCATGGCGGCGGCGGCAATCATGCCGCCTTTCAGGATCAGCGACGGTTTGACGCCGAAGAAGGCCGGTTTCCACAGCACAAGGTCGGCCAGCTTGCCGACTTCGATCGAGCCGACGGTGTGCGCGATGCCGTGCGTCAGTGCCGGGTTGATGGTGTATTTGGCGATGTAGCGCTTGACGCGGAAATTGTCGTTGCGGGCGCTGTCTTCCGGCAGGGCGCCACGTTGCAGCTTCATTTTGTGCGCTGCCTGCCAGGTGCGGATGATGACTTCGCCGACGCGGCCCATGGCCTGCGAGTCGGAAGACATCATCGAGAAGGCGCCGAGGTCGTGCAGGATGTCTTCGGCGGCAATCGTCTCGCGGCGGATGCGCGATTCGGCGAAAGCGATGTCCTCGGCGATGCTCGGGTCGAGGTGGTGGCAAACCATCAGCATATCGAGATGCTCGTCGATGGTGTTCACCGTGTACGGCATGGTCGGGTTGGTCGAGCTGGGCAGCACGTTCGGCAGCCCGGCTGCCTTGATGATGTCCGGGGCGTGGCCGCCGCCGGCGCCTTCGGTGTGGAAGGTGTGGATGGTGCGGCCCTTGAAGGCGCCCAGCGTCGCTTCGACAAAACCGGATTCGTTGAGGGTGTCGGAGTGAATGGCGACCTGGACGTCCATTTCGTCGGCCACCGTCAGGCAGCAGTCGATGGCGGCCGGCGTCGTGCCCCAGTCTTCGTGCAGCTTGAGGCCCATGACACCGGCTTCGACCTGTTCGCGCAATGCTTCCGGCAGGCTGGCGTTGCCCTTGCCGAGAAAGCCGAGGTTCATCGGAAAGGCGTCGGCCGCTTCGAGCATGCGGTGGATGTGCCACGGCCCCGGTGTGCAGGTCGTGGCGAAGGTGCCGGTTGCCGGCCCGGTGCCGCCGCCGATCATGGTAGTCACGCCGGAATAGAGCGCCTCGTCGATCTGCTGCGGGCAGATGAAATGGATGTGGCTGTCGATGCCGCCGGCCGTGACGATCATGCCTTCGCCGGCGATGACTTCGGTGCCGGGGCCGATGACGATGGTCACACCGGGCTGGATGTCCGGGTTGCCGGCCTTGCCGATGGCGGCGATGCGACCGTCCTTGAGGCCGATGTCGGCTTTGACGATGCCGGTCACGGCATCGACGATCAGCGCGTTGGTGATCAACGTATCGACGGTTTCAGCCGAGACGCGCTGGCCCTGGCCCATGCCGTCGCGGATGACCTTGCCGCCACCAAATTTCACTTCCTCGCCGTAGATCGTGTGGTCACTTTCGACCTCGATGATGAGGTCGGTATCGGCCAGGCGCAGGCGGTCGCCGGTCGTTGGACCGAACATTTCAGCGTAAGCCTGACGGGTAATTTTCGTGCTCATAGCGCCCCCTGAATCAGGCCACGGAAGCCGAAGACCTTCTTATCACCCGCCAGCGCCACCAGTTGCACCGTCCGCGTCTGACCCGGCTCGAAACGCACGGCGGTGCCGGCGGCGATGTCGAGACGGAAACCGCGGGCGGCGTCGCGGTCGAAGCTCAGCCCGGCATTGGTTTCATGAAAGTGGTAGTGCGAGCCGACCTGGATTGGCCGGTCACCGGTGTTGGCGACGACCAGCGTGATGGTCGGGCGGCCGGCGTTGAGTTCGAGTTCGCCGGGTTCGGCGAGGAGTTCTCCGGGGATCATGTCAGCGCCTCAAACGATGGGGTTATGCACGGTGACCAGCTTGGTGCCGTCCGGGAAGGTGGCTTCGACCTGGATTTCCGGGATCAGCTCGGCGATGCCGTCCATGACGTCGGCACGGCTCAGCACCTGCGTGCCGGCGTGCATCAGTTCGGCGACGGTCCTGCCTTCGCGCGCCCCTTCCATGATGGCGCAAGTGATCAGCGCCACGGCTTCCGGGTAATTCAGCTTCAGGCCCTTGGCCTTGCGCCGCTCGGCGAGCAGGCCAGCGGTGAAGATCAGCAACTTGTCTTTTTCGCGGGGTGTCAGTTCCATGAAGACTCCTCAGGTATTCCAAATTCGGGGGGTAACGGCCGGTCGACCGCAACAGGCCGGGCGCAGGATGGCCCACAGCTCGGCGAACCACAAACGGGCGGCTTCGCTGCTGTCGCCGAGGTAACGGGCGACGAGCATGCCGGGCAAGGCGCTCAGGCCATGATTGGCGCCATCGACGGGAATGATCTTGCGGCAGGCGTCGAGCAGGGCGCCCGCCTGCTGCGGCAATTCGGAGAAGGTGCACAGCAAGGTGCCACACACCGTGGCGCCCGCCCAGCCGGCCGGGCTGCTCAACATCGGGTCGTTGCCGTCGAAACCGCCCCGTTCAAGCCAGATCGGCCTTCCTCCACGGTCAACCCGAAAAAACAGCTCAAATCGACCTTTTTCAAAACGTTCACCAGCTGCCACCCGGCCGAGGCACAGGATGTCCCAGCCGATATAGCGGCTGTCCGCAGCCAGGTTCACGCGGGTTTCCATACGCGCTCGAGCACCATCGAACACGATGGTTTCCTGCGGCAGCCATTCCAGCGTGGCGCCCTCGCCCACATTGAAAGCGATGCATTGGGAAGCCTCGCCACCGCCGCTGCGGTACCACTTGCCGGCGCCCGGCGTGGTCAGCTGGGCATGGGCTCCAACGCCAAGCTCAGACGAAATCGCCAGATGATCGCCGCCGGCAATGCCCGATGGCGGGTGCAGAACGATGGCCTGACAGACCGCCTCGCCCTCCGGATAAAGTGCCTTCTGCACGCGCAGCGGCCCGCGATGCCGGTTTTCGCGCAGCACCGTGCGGTCGCCGGCACGGGCGAAGCCAAGGTGCAACTCGGCGTGCCAGCTCGGTGAGTTTTCCGGCGACGAAACGGGGAGGCGCGAGGTCATGGCCGGATTATCCGGGAAAGCACCGGCGGCGGGGAATACGCAGGAATACGCAGTGCGAATCCAGTCGGCCGGCCCGGATACACGAAATCATTCCGGCGAAATCCGACGTCAGCCTTGCCTCGGGGTTCGGGATCGTGATATTTCTTGCCGATGACTGTCCGCCGCCACTCCTCCGCACTTTCGCTGCCGGTTCTTCGATGAGCCGCCGCGAATCCCGCCGTCTTCTGCCCCAGGAGCTTGCCGCCGCGGCAGCCGCCTATCAGGCTGCCGTCGTCATTCCGCACTGCGCCGAGTGCTCGAAGCCGTGTTGCCGCCTCGATCCGCTGGTCCTCGAACTGGACTGGAAGCAGCTCAAGACCATCTGGCTGATCGAAGAATCGCGCCCGGCATTCGACCGCAAGCTGTCCTCAGGCAAAGGCCCGGAAGATATCCGGGCCGCTGGTGGCCTCTACTTCGCCCATGGCAAACCCTGCCCGGCCTACGACCAGGCAGGCCACTCATGCCGGGTCTACGGGCAGGAGATCAAGCCCGTCGGCTGTTCCGACTTTCCGGTGTATGAGGACGGCAGCAGCGTCGTCGCCGACCTGCGTTGCGAAGCGGTCAATCTTGACGCGCTGATCGCCTGGATGGCGGACGCGGTCGGGCCGGAATTTCGCATCGTCCACTCCGCAAACGAAGAATTCCCTTTCCTCATCACGCTCTCGGTCCGCCGGGTAGCTGGTGCTGCCGCCGTCAGCAAGCGGCCGGGCAAGCGCAAGTAATCAAACCGCCAGCGCCTCGCGCACGCCGTCCTGCGGCATCGTTTCGCCCCGGCCACGCATGATGAATTCCCCGCGTTCCATGAGCAGGTACTGGTCGGCCAGCGATTCGGCGAAGTCGTAGTACTGCTCGACCAACAGGATGGCCATTTCGCCGGTTTCGGCCAGCATGCGGATGGCGCGTTCGATGTCCTTGATGATCGAGGGCTGGATGCCCTCGGTCGGTTCGTCGAGGATGAGCAGTTTCGGGCCCATGGCCAGGGCGCGGCCGATGGCGAGTTGTTGTTGCTGGCCACCGGAGAGGTCGCCGCCGCGGCGGTGCATCATCTGCTTCAAGACCGGGAACATGTCGAAGATGCCCTGCGGAATCGGCGTGCTGCCGGGTTTGGTGGCGAGGCCCATGAGCAGGTTTTCTTCGACGGTCAGGCGCGGGAAAATTTCGCGGCCTTGCGGCACGAAGCCGATGCCGGCCTTGACACGTTCGTGCGGCGGGAGGTGGGTGATCTCCTTGCCGTCGAAGGTGATGCTGCCCGATTTCGTTTTGACGAGCCCCATCAGGGATTTGAGCAGCGTGGTTTTGCCGACGCCGTTGCGGCCCAGAAGCGTGGTGACTTCGCCGGTTTTCACTTCGAAGCTGAGGCCGCGCAGAATGTGGCTGCCGCCGTAGGCCTGGTTGAGGGTGTCGACTTTCAACATGATGTTTTGTCCTGTTCGGGTTGGTTGCCGGGGTTTCCACGGTCAACCGGAAAAAGTGCCCAAAATTGAAATCCGTAAGTTGGCCAACTCAGCGGCCGAGATAAACCTCGATGACGCGCTGGTCGTTCTGCACCGTGGCCAGATCGCCCTCGGCCAGCACTGAACCTTCGTGCAGCACGGTGACCAGGCCGCCGAGTTTCTCGACGAAGGCCATGTCGTGCTCGACGACGACCAGCGAATGCTTGCCGGCCAGCGACACGAACAGCTCCGCCGTCCGCATGGTTTCGTCGTCGGTCATGCCGGCTACCGGCTCGTCGAGCAGCAGCAGCTTCGGTTCCTGCATCAGCAACATACCGATTTCCAGCCACTGCTTCTGGCCGTGCGAGAGCAGCCCGGCTTGGCGGTCGGCTTCCTTGTCGAGGCGGATCAAGCGCAGGGTTTCGGCGATCTTGTCGCGTTCGTCGCCGGCCAGCCAGGCCATCAGGCTTTTCCAGACGCGCTTGTCGGTCTTCATCGCCAGTTCGAGGTTTTCAAAGACGGTGTGCTGCTCGAAGATGGTCGGCTTCTGGAACTTGCGGCCGATGCCGACGTGGGCGATTTCCGGTTCGGTCAGGCGGGTCAGGTCGATAGACTGGCCGAAGTAGGCCTTGCCGGAATCGGGCCGGGTCTTGCCGGTGATGACGTCCATCATCGTCGTCTTGCCGGCGCCGTTCGGGCCGATGATGCAGCGCAGTTCGCCGGCGTTGATTTCGAGATTCAGGTTGTTCAGCGCCTTGAAGCCGTCGAAGCTGACGGTGATGTCTTCAAGGTAGAGCGCGACGCCGTGCGAGAGGTCGAGTTCGCCGGTGACGAAGTGGCCCATCTGGTCGGCGCCGTCGCTGCCTTCCGGGCGGTCGTCTTCAAACATATCCACGGTATTCAGCATGCTGCGGCTCCCTTCTTGTCCATCAGTTTCTTCCACAGGCCGACCAGCCCTTGCGGCAGCATCAGCGTCACGACGATGAACAGCAGGCCGAGGAAGAACAGCCAGTATTCGGGGAAGCTCACCGTGAACCAGCTCTTGGCGAGATTGACCACGAAGGCGCCGATGATCGGCCCGATCAGCGTGCCGCGCCCGCCGACCGCGACCCAGATGGCGATCTCGATGGAGTTGCCGGGCGACATTTCGGAGGGGTTGATGATGCCGACCTGCGGCACGTAGAGCGCGCCGGCAATGCCGCACAGCACGGCCGAGATGACCCAGATGGTCAGCTTGTACCAGAGCGGGTTGTAGCCGATGAACATGACGCGGCTTTCGGCATCGCGGATGGCGGTCAGCACGCGGCCGAACTTGGATTTGACCAGCCAGGCAGAGAAAACAAGCGTCACGGCGAGCATCACGGCGGTCAGGCCAAACAGCACGAGGCGCGTTTCGGACGAGGTGATGCTGTAGCCGAGCACGCGCTTGAAGTCGGTGAAGCCATTGTTGCCGCCGAAGCCGGTTTCGTTGCGGAAGAAGAGCAGCATCGCGGCGTAGGTCAGGGCCTGCGTGATGATAGAGAAATAGACGCCCTTGATCCGCGAGCGGAAAGCGAAGTAGCCGAAGACGAAGGCGACGACAGCCGGCACGGCCATGACCAGGAAAGCCACCCAGCCGAAGCTGTCGCTGCCGACCCAGAACCAGGGCAGTTCCTTCCAGTCGAGGAAGACCATGAAGTCGGGCAGGTCGGCGCCGTAGCTGCCGTCACGGCCGATCTGGCGCATCAGGTACATGCCGAAGGCGTAGCCGCCGAGCGCGAAGAACAGCCCGTGGCCGAGCGACAAGATGCCGCCGTAGCCCCAGATCAGGTCCATGGCCACGGCGACCAGTGCGTAGCACATGATCTTGCCGATCAGCGTGATGGCGTAGGTCGAGACGTGGAAAGCACTGTCTTCGGGAAAGTTGAGGTGGAGGACCGGGACGACGACCAGTGCGAGGGCGAGGAAGACGCCCAGCGCCAGCCAGCTTTTCTTGTCCAGCGCGGACAGGATGCGAATGGTGAGAGGTTTGCGCATGGTTCAGCCTTACTCGACGAAGCGGCCCTTGAGGGCGAAGATGCCCTGCGGACGCTTCTGGATGAAGATGATGATGCAGACGAGGATGCTGATCTTGGCGATGACCGCCCCGGCCCAGCCTTCAAGCAGCTTGCTGAAGATGCCCAGGCCGAGCGCCGCCCAGACCGCGCCGGCGAGTTGCCCGACGCCGCCGACGACAACGACCATGAAGGAATCGACGATGTAGCCCTGACCCATGTCCGGGCCGACGTTGGAGATTTGGGAGAGCGCGACGCCGCCCAGTCCGGCGATGCCGGCGCCGAGGGCGAAGGCCATGGTGTCGATGCGCGAGGTCGGGACGCCGACGCAGCCGGCCATCGGGCGATTCTGCGTGACGGCGCGGACGAACATGCCGAGGCGCGTCTTGTTCATGAGCACCCAGACGAGGAAGAGCACGAACATCGCGAAGCCGACGATGATGATGCGGTTCCAGGGCAGGATCAGGTTGGGCATGACTTCGATGCCGCCGGACATCCAGCTCGGGTTCGAGACTTCGACGTTCTGCGCGCCGAACAGCACGCGCGCCGACTGGATCAGCACCAGCGAAATGCCCCAAGTGGCGAGCAGGGTTTCCAGCGTGCGGCCGTACAGCCAGCGGATCACCGTGCGTTCCATGAGCACGCCGACGGCGGCCGCCGCGAAGAAGGCGACCGGGATGGCGGCCGGCAGGTACCAGTCGATGGCGTTCGGGAAGTAGGCGCGGAACAGCGTCTGCATGCCGTAGGTGGCGTAGGCGCCGACCATCAGCAGCTCGCCGTGCGCCATGTTGATGATGCCCATGACACCGTAGGTGATGGCCAAACCGAGCGCGCCAAGCAGCAGGATGCTGCCGAGCGACAGTCCGGAGAAGGCGCGGCCGACGTTCTCGGCGATGGCCAGCCGGCTGTCGATGGCTTTCACCGCCGCGATGGCCTCGTAGCGCACCTTGTCGTCCGGTTCGCCGGCCTTGTCGGTGAGCGGCAGGAGGACGCTCTTGATGGTGGGCGAGGAAGTTTCGGCCAGCGCCTGGACGGCAGCGAGGCGGGCGGCGGGGTCGGTGTTGGCGAGGTTGGCCTGGGCGTGGGCGAGAACGAGCAGCGCCTTGATCTGGGCGTCGGTTTCTTTCTCCAGCGCCCGCGCCAGTAGCGGGGCCATTTCAGGCGTCACCTGGCTTTGCAGTTTCTGGGCCGAGGCGAGGCGGACGGTGGCATCGGCATCGAACAGCTTGAGCGCGGCCAGCGCGCTGGCCAGTTCACCGCGAATCCGGTTATTGACCGTCGGCGATTCCGGGTTGGCCGGCATCTTGATCGCTTCGCCGGTGGCGCCATCGAAAGCCTTGTCGCCGTCGATGATCACCACCTTGTCGCCGGCCAGGAACAGGCTGTCTTCCGACATGGCCTTGAGGACACGCACGGCATCCGGGTCGGCCGTCTGCGTCAGCTGGCGGATGGCCGCCACCTTCTCGCTGGAATCCTCGGCGGCGAGCTGGCGCACCTGCGCCGGGTCGAGCGCCGCCTGCGCCGACAGGCTGCCGAGGCTGAGCAATAAAGCAATTAGAGTTTTTTTCATCAAAGGTCCGTCCGCAATTTGTGCAGTGCAGCGACAGGTTACGGGGCGGGCCTGAGATCAGGAATACGATGAATTGCGTAGTCTGCGCAGGCAGCTGCCCGGGCGCCGCGGCGGAGCTGGTCCTGAAATTGCTCATCAGGCTTTCAGCCCGTTTTTTGACGGGTTTTTGTGATCAACCCGACAAACCCGACCCGCCATGAGCCAATCCGAACTCACGACTCGTTATTTCACAAGCTACAGCGGCGCCCGTCTGCCCCTCAATCTGGTCGGCGAGCTGGCCGTCGAGGACATGCGCAACCGCAATACCTTCTACCGCGGCCTGTACGACGCCGCCGGCTTGCTGACGCGTTGCGAGAAGTTGGTCTATGGCGAGATCGAGGTGAGCCACGACTACCGCTACCACCCGGACGGCCGTCTGGCTCAGGCGCTCATCCAGAACGGCGACGACGACCCGGAATCGATCGATTACCCGGCCTGACCGCCGTCACTGGAACGCCTTTGTTCCGCTCTAACCCCAGGAGAAATCATGTCCATTGCACCGATCAAAGCGTTTTCCGATAAAGCCAGGGGCAATCCCGAACTGGCCACCCAGTTGAAAGCCTGCCTGAAAATCAAGGAGCTCCGCGCCCTGGCCGCCGCCGAGGGTTTCGAGATCGAGGAAAACTCGCTCTACCCGCCCAACACCCCGCAATTCACCGAAGACCAGTTGTCGGAACGCCTGGTAAAGGCGCTGCTGCGCGTCTGATGCCCCCCCGGAGGCAGCGGTTTGACAGACCGCCACGCCTCCGCCTCCCTCTGCGAGCCCCTCCCCCAAGCGATTCGTCGGCGACGAGCCCCCCGCCGCGCCCGTGATGAGCCCCGCCCAGCAAACCGCAGCCTGCCCCACGGTCAACCGGGAAAACGGGTCAAATTCAAAATGCATTTTATTCTCGGCGAACAGGCAATTCAGGCTTAAACTGATAGCGCAATGTCATTTTTTGCATACGAATCTGTTTTGAAGCATTTCCAGCTTCAGCGATAGCAGGCGGCTTTCAGGAAATTCTCGAACTGCCTCGCCTCGGGTTGAACCGGCAGCGCCCGGTGTCACCCAGACGCAGGAACAGGGGGCATATGTCTCAACAAGTCTCGCCCGTCGGCGACCCGGCAAGCGCGCCGCTCAAACACTATTCGCTGCGCAGCAGTCTCTATTTCCTCGTTGCCGCTTGCGTCCTGCCGGCCGCGCTGGTGTTTGCCTACCTGGCTCATTCCAATTACCAGCTGGAAAAAGCCAAGATCTATGGCGAAACGATCTTGCTGGCGCAGAAAGTTTCCGCCGAAATCGATCTGGAACTCTCGTCCATCGAGGCCGCCCTGAACGTCCTGGCCACCGCCGAATCCCTGCGCAAGGGCGATCTGCGCAACTTCCACCGGGTCGCCCGCGACGCCCTGCGATCGCAGACCATCTACAACTACGTCCTGCTCGACAAAGGCGAACGGCAACTGGTCAACACCCTGCGCCCCTTTGGCGCCCCGCTACCGGCGAAAGGCAATCCGGCCGAACTCAGCGAGGTTTTCCGGACCGGCAATACGGCTCTCTCCAATATCTTCGTCGGACCGGTGACCAAATCCCATCTGCTCGCCATGGCCGTCCCGGTATTCCGTGAAGACGAGGTCATCTACGCCCTCAGCATCGGCCTGTCGCCCAAACGCCTGGCCGAAATAGTCGCCCGTCACCCGCCCAAGGACGGCTGGCTGATCGCCGTCCTCGACCGCACCGGCACCATCGTCGCCCGGAGCCGGGACGCGGAGCGCTTCGTCGGCGAACAGGCCGTCCCCGAACTGGTGGCCGCCATTCGCGAAAGCGAACGCGGATCGCTCGAATCCATGACCAAGGACAACATCCCGGTCGCCACCTCCTTCGTCCGCTCGCCGACCTGGGGCTGGTCCGTCGTCATCGGCGCCCCCAAGGCCAATCTCGAAGGCAGCCTCTACCGGTTGCTCGCCGGCATCCTGCTCGCGGCGCTGACCCTCTTCGCCATCGGCGCCTGGATCGCCGGCATCCTGACCAACCGGGTCATTGCCTCCGTCAAGCAACTCAACGATGCGGCCCTCGCCCTCGGCAACGGCCAGCCGGTCAACCTCCCCGACATCCAGCTCGACGAAGCCGAAGCCGTCGGCCAGGCGATGCTCCAGGCCGCCCGGCTCATGGACGAAGTCAAACACCGCGCCTATCACGATGGCCTGACCGGCCTCGCCAACCGCGCCTTTTTCTACGAACTGCTCCACCACCAGATCGCCGCCGCCCAACGCGAAGGCGCCATCCTCGCCGTCCTCGCCATCGATCTCGACAACTTCAAGCTGGTCAACGACGAAGCCGGCCACCCGGCCGGCGACACCCTGCTCAAGATCGCCTCCGAGCGCATCAACGAGACCATTCGTGCCTCGGACGTCGCCGCGCGCATGGGCGGCGACGAATTCTCCATCCTGCTCTGGAACGCCGACTTCGACGACGCCAGCGAAACGGCAAACCGCCTGCGCGACGCCCTCCGCCAGCCCTACCCCGGCATCACCACCAACGTCTCCGCCAGCATCGGCATCGCCATCTACCCACTCGCCGGCAGAACCCTCGAAGCCCTACTGGAAAACGCCGACCGCGCCCTCTACAAGGCCAAGCACGCCGGCAAGAACGGCTGCGCTCACTACATCGGGCCCGGGCAATAGAAAACGCCGCCAGAACAAGCCCCGAAGCCGATCCCACGGTCAACCGGAAAAAATGGCCAAAATCCAAATCTGGCCAGAGTGAAGTCACGACGAAGGGAGCCGAATTTGCTGTTGAGCCTGACGGCTTATGGCGGAAAAGTGCCCAAAGCGGAAATTCAGTATTTGAGAGAGCGGTCATTCATTATCTGGTCAATTGATCAGAGCGGACTTTCCCGTTCAGTCCGACTTCTCACATACTCGATGCACTTTAGCGTCGGCCCTACAAGACTCAGGTCTTTTGGCAAATGCGCGACCTGGGCGAAGAACTCCTCGCACAAGGCTTCCAGACGAGGGTTTTTCGCCAGATAGGCGGTCACAATGTGATCTGAACCGCTACTGAAACTGGTGAAAAAAACCGAGTCGGTGACCGGGTCCGGATTGAGGACTTGATCCAGGCCGCTGATCGTTTTGTATTGTTCCAGCATTGGCAGCAAGCGAGTCTGTAACTTCCCGAGAAGGTGTTCGATCACCCCGTCGATTTCTGAGTAACTCCGCACGACATACCCTTTGTCGGTTCCCTGGAAGGGACCAATCTCGTCCATCCATTTGGGTTGACCTGCAGAGGTCGTAAAAGACAGCTTCACTTGATCAAGAGGCTTGTCTGGCCAGGCAATCGAGGAAACAAGGTTGGTGACCTCGTGAAAGCGACTTTCGACATTCAGACAGAAGGGCACATTTAGAGGCCACATGTCGGTGCTGCCAATGTACAGCACATGCCATCCGTTGGGAAAAACGGTTTTGAAACTACGATCGCTTTTTCTTGCCTTGAAGCCGTGTTCGGCGAGAAAAGGGGTCAGGCGCTCGAAGACGATTTGTTCCAGGGCAGCCCGCTTTGGCACGTCATCGTAATTTTTTTCCGCCGGCGAAGTCGGCGGCGCAGCCACTGTCAGACGTCGACCATCGCCCAGATAGACGACTCCCGCCTGTGCGTCCATGACATTGAGCCCGAACAGGCGTGCCTGTCCGACCACAAACGGCAAGACGGCATCCAGCATTTCCGGATTGATCCCCAGTGCAAAGACCGCGGCGTCGGTCTTGCCGTCGAGTGGCCCGTCGCTCCAAGCCCATTCGGATTCCGGTATCTCTTCGGTCCGGGGCGAGCAGATGCAGGGGTAGCGTAGCGTCAGCCGCAGCGCCAGAAGACGAAATTTCTTGTGCTGCGCCGTTTGCTGCTGCAATTGATCGAGCAGCCGGGAGGCAGCCTCGAGTGTGGCGGGGGCCGGAAGCTTTGCTGGGGTATCCCAGATTTGAATCACATAACTCATTGACTTGCTCTTTAAAGACAGGGGCCTCGCATATCAGGCCTCATTGAGGTGCCCCCGGATGAATTGCCATTTATCTCATGCTTTTCGCATTCTTGAGCCGATTGGCACATCACGACCTGGTTCATCCTTTGTGCTGGAGACTGACGAGATGACGGAGCGTACACCAATATCGGATGCCGCCAAACCAGCCAAGAATAATTCAATAGCATAATTCAAGATTCACCCAATGGCCGCTCTCGGTAACTTTTCTTGAAGACTGCTTTTGGCCGGCTAGAGCCAAATCAGGTTCCAACTTCGTCGCCGTAAAGCGGCTGTTTGCTCCCGCTCAACCTTATAAATCCAAACGTAGCTGCCAACGGCAGGTGATGGCCGAACGCAGCTCTCGGAAACCAGCCTTCCACGGTCAACCGGAAATTTTGCCCAAAATGAAAAACGGGGGCCGAAGCCCCCGTTTCTGCGACTGACAGTCGATCCGGATCACTTCATTTCCGGCTCGTCCTTCTTCTTGTCGTTGCCGGCGATGAACGGGCTCCACGGCTGGGCCTTGACCGGGCCGGGCGTCTTCCAGACGACGTTGAACTGGCCGTCGGCCTTCACTTCGCCAATGAACACCGACTTGTGCAGGTGGTGGTTCCTCTCGTCCATCTTCGAGACAATGCCGCTCGGCGCCTTGAAGGTCTGGCCGGCCATGGCGGCAATGACCTTGTCGGTGTCGGTCGACTTGGCCTTCTCGACGGCCTGCTTCCACATGTGGATACCGATGTAGGTGGCTTCCATCGGGTCGTTGGTGACGACCTTGTCGGCGTTCGGCAGCTTGGCCTTCTTGGCCCAGTCGCGGTACATCTTCACGAACTTGTCGTTTTCCGGGTTCTTGAGCGACATGAAGTAGTTCCACGATGCCAGATGGCCGACCAGCGGCTTGGTATCGACGCCGCGCAGTTCTTCCTCGCCGACCGAGAAGGCGACGACCGGCACATCGGTGGCCTTCAGGCCGGCGTTGCCGAGTTCCTTGTAGAACGGCACGTTGGAGTCGCCGTTGATGGTCGACACGACGGCGGTCTTCTTGCCTTCGGAGGCGAACTTCTTGATCTTGGCGATGATGGTCTGGTAATCGCTGTGGCCGAACGGCGTGTAGTCTTCCATGATGTCGGCGTCAGCCACGCCCTTGGACTTCAGGAAGGCGCGCAGGATCTTGTTGGTGGTGCGCGGATAGACGTAGTCGGTGCCGAGCAGCACGAAGCGCTTGGCTTCGCCACCGTCCTTGGACATCAGGTATTCGACGGCCGGAATGGCTTGCTGGTTGGGCGCGGCGCCGGTGTAGAAAACGTTCTTTTCAAGCTCTTCACCTTCGTACTGGACGGGATAGAAGAGCAGGCCGTTCAGTTCCTTGTAAACCGGCAGCACGGACTTGCGGGAAACGGAAGTCCAGCAGCCGAAGGTGACGGCAACCTTGTCCTTGGTCAGCAGCTGGCGGGCCTTTTCGGCGAACAGCGGCCAGTTGGAAGCCGGGTCGACGACGACCGGCTCGAGCTTCTTGCCCATCACGCCGCCGGCCTTGTTGATTTCCTCGATGGTCATCAGCACGGTTTCCTTGAGCGCGGTCTCGGAAATGGCCATGGTGCCGGACAGGGAATGCAGCACGCCAACCTTGATGGTGTCGGCGGCGTGGGCGGCCATGCCGATAGACGACAGGGCGGCGGCAAGAACGGTTGCCTTGATGAAGTTGCGACGATTGCTCATGGAAGCTCCTCGGTTTGGGTGTCTGGTCAAACTGCGTTGTTGCAGTGCAGCGCCAGATTACGACCGGGGTAGTTCGGGAGAAATACGTTAGATTGCGTAGGGGTACGCGGACGACGGTCATGGCCGAAAACCAGGCGTTTTCCTCCCGACTGGCGTCGACATCCTGCTCAACGGCGAACCCGGCAGCGGCAAGGCCGCCTAGGCGGCCGATGTGCTTCACACGCCTAAGAAAACGCTGTACGACAAGCTGATCCGCCACGGCATCGTCTCCGAGAGTTTCCTGCACTGAGTCTGGCTGTTCGGGCCACTTTCCACGTTCGATCGAGCTTTCTACGGTCAACCGGAAAAAAACGACAAAAATGAAATCTTGCGAACGGACATCGCGTCCTCGCCGTTGGATAACCGGGGGGCATAAGGCTTCTGTCCGCATGCCACCGAGAGGCGCTCGCGAACCTGCAGGCCGTTCTGCAGCAAGGAGCTCCATGATTCGCCGCATAGCCGACACCCAGGGTCCAAGAAAATGGCCGGGTATCTAGCCTGAATGGCGAGCCCAACCCAGCCCGGACACCGTTCAAACCACGCTCAGAAGTGTCGGATTAATTTACAGTCCAGAACCTCGTTCCAGAGCCCCGACGGTTAACGATTGTTAAACGCTTTGAATATAAAGCCATCATTCGAATTACCCAGACACTGGCACGCCAACTGCTATAAGCAATCTCGATGCGATTTACTGGTGTTTTGCATAAGCAAGCCCTGTTGTACATGCGGGCGATATGCGCAGCGCCTTCTGACTCTATGATCGGGAGAATGATATGCAGCCCAGCAATTTGGAATTGAAGCCTCGCCTTGCCATTCCGCGCTTGCTACTCACAGCATGCGTATGTTTTGCCGCAGTATTTTCGACTGGCGCGCAGGCAACGCTGGTTGGCGACTCGGTCACCGCGACCTTGTCTTCGCCGAATGGGATCATTGGTGACCCAACGCCCTTTTCCGCAATAAATAGCAGCGTGCTGGTCGGGGCTGGCAACGAAATCACCCCGGGTGACGGCTCGCCCATCGGCACTTGGCTGTTGTCTAGTGAGTTCATCGATTTCCAGGCCTCGGCAATATCCTTGCGGCTGGCCTGTGGCTACGACTCGACCGGCGTCTGCCTGACCGGATATGGCAGTGGCGCCCAATACATTTTTGGCAGTCTGGACGACAGCGTGGGAACCATCACTGGGTTCACTCTGGTCCATTCCGGATTCAGCAACTTTAGCGCAAGCTGGGTTTCCCTCATCAATACACACACCATTTCGCTGGCCCTCGACACCATGGAGTTCACCGACTTGGGACAGGGGTCGTCAAACAACTTCGGCCTTCTGACCATCAACCTGACGATCTCTCGCGACCAACCACCACCTGACAACAACGTACCGGAACCCTCCTCTGTCGCCTTGATAGCCCTGGCCACCCTGGCTCTGGCCGGAACTCGTCGCCGCGGGAAGCGGCAGTGAGGGAGAGCGGCTTCGATGCCTTTTCGGCTTGTCGGGGTGAAGCATTCTCGGTATTGCTGGGGCAGGAACAGCTGTTACTCGAATTGAGCACGGTTGATCCCCTGCCCGAAACACCGGGACGGCCGCAGCCGTTTTCGCTGGTCTTTTCCGGGCCGATGGAGCCACCGCTGCAGCAGATGATATACCGCATGTCGCATGCCCGCCTTGGCGAACTGGACGTCTTTCTGGTACCGGTCCAGCGCCTTGCCGAGACGATTCGTTACGAAGCGATCTTCAACTAGGCCCGCAGGGGCGCCTCCCGAAAGGAGTGGTCATGGCAATTGAACCATATCTTGGCGAAATCAATCTGGTCAGTTTCAACTTTGCGCCCCGGGGCTGGGCGCTGTGCAATGGGCAGCTGTTACCCATCAACCAGAACCAGGCCCTGTTTTCCATCCTGGGCACGACGTACGGCGGGAATGGCACCACCAACTTCGCCCTACCCAATCTTCAGGCGAGAACCCCTCTCGGTTTTTCCTCTCCGATTCCGTTGGGAGGGAGCGGCGGCGCCAGCAGCGAAACGGTCATCAGTGCCCATTTGCCGCCGCATACCCATGCGGCAATGGCCTCGGGAGATTTTGCCAGCACCCCGAATCCTGCCGGGCGTTTGCTCGGTGCCAAGACGCGAGGCGGAACAAACGTCTTTGTTGCCCCGAGCAGCATGACACCGCTTGCGCCGGATAGCATCGGGCAGTCGGGGGGCAATCAGCCACACAACAATATGCAGCCCTATCTGGTGCTCAATTTCATCATCGCACTACAGGGCATATTCCCGTCGCAAAACTGACGCTACCGGCCGGAGTGGCCACGGTATCGATGAAAGGAAGGTTTCATGTCAGAACCATATGTGGGCGAGATTCGAATGTTTGCCGGCAACTTTGCCCCGAACGGCTGGGCGTTTTGCGATGGTCAAATGCTGTCGATTGCCGACAACGAGGTGCTTTTTGCACTCATCGGCACGACCTACGGCGGTGATGGACAAGTCACTTATGCCTTGCCGGACTTGCGAGGGCGAGTACCGGTGCACGCTGGCGGCGGGCACGTCATTGGCGAAAAAGCCGGGAGCGAAACCGTCACTTTGACGGCAAATCAGATGCCCGCCCACACGCATGGAATGCAGGCCTCCGCCCTGGTATCGAGCGGTTCGGTCGGGCCATCGGGAAACGTGCCAGGTGCCTCATCGGCGTCGATGTTCTATGGCGACACCGACCCCACCGTGGCCATGCATCCGTCTGCGATCACCCTGGCTGGCGGCAGTCAGCCTCACAACAACATGGCTCCTTACCTAGGCATCAATTTCATCATCTCGCTGTTTGGCGTGTTTCCGTCGCCCAGCTGATCAAGGCTTGATTGCTGGAATCTCTGCGGTGATGAACCGCCGATCGATCAGACACAAAGGAGAACATCGTGGCACTTGACCCTTTCGTTGGCGAAATCACTCTTTTCGCTGGCAACTTCGCCCCGCGTGGCTGGGCTTTCTGCGCCGGTCAGCTTTTGCCCATTTCGCAAAACACGGCACTATTTTCATTGCTCGGAACCAATTACGGTGGCGATGGCCGGACCACCTTCGGCTTGCCCGACTTGCGCGGACGATCACCGCTGCACGTCGGCGCGGGACAGGGACCGGGACTGCAAGCACATAACCTTGGCGAAATGGCCGGGGAGGATGGGGTTACCCTCTCAACCGCTCAGATACCGGCCCATACCCACTCGTTACAGGCGTCGACGGCAGCGTCGGTTTCCTCTCCTTCGTCAACTGTCAATCTGGCAGCATCAAGCGCCGGCAACCTTTATCGAGACGCGACCAACCCGGTCGCGATGTCCCAGACAGTGGTGTCAAGCAATGGTGGCGGGCTGCCCCACAACAACCGCCAACCCTATCTATCGCTCAATTTCATCATCGCCTTGCAGGGCATCTTCCCACCACGAGCATAATCACATCGGTCAGGAGTGCATCATGAACAGAAGAGAATTTCTAGCTTCAGGCAGTGCCACGCTGGCCTCCGCCACTCTGGTTACGTCGGCGGCGATCGAATGGATGGGCTCGGCAGCAATAGAAACGAACAACCTGTTTTCAGCCGGCAATCTCTGTCGGGCAAGCTTTGCCCGATGGATCAATTCAAGCTTCCAGCTGCACCACACAATGCTCGGCCCGATTGACCTCAAGTTGGTGAACCTGATCGACGGTCCCTCAGCCAAAGGGCACGAGCAATTCTCGTTGCTCTTTCAAGCCCCAGGCACCAGCCAGCTCGAACGCGGCACCTACGTAATGGCCCAAGCCGATAGCGAGTACTTTCCTCTCTATCTGGACAGCGCAGGCAATGATGCACAGGGGCCACTGTTCCGCGCCGACTTCAACCTCACGACCGCTTGATTTCTTTCCTCCCAGATAGCCATCTGGCCGGGCGTATCAAACCAGCGGCTTCCCGCAGCCCCCTTATTCACGCGCTGCGCTGAACAGCACGGTTCAGCTGCCGCGCATCTTGCTCAGCGCCAGATTGGCCGCCGCCGTGCGCGTTTCGACGCCGAGTTTCTCGAAGACGTGCTCAAGGTGCTTGTTGACCGTGCGCGGGCTGTTGCCGAGGATTTCGCCGATGTCGTTGCTCGTCTTGCCCTGCACCACCCAGTAAAGCACCTCGGCTTCGCGCTGGGTCAGGCGGAAGGCGGCGATCAGGGATTCGACGGCTGAAGCGTCGTTTTCCTCACGCAGGACGACCAGCCATTCGTCGTCGCCGGTCTGGTCGTGGAAGGAGGCGAGCAGGCGCTTGTTGCCTTCGGCGATGAGCAGTGACGGCGCGTCACGGCCATCGGCTCGGGCGCGCAGGGCGGCGGTAATCCAGTTGAGCAGTTCTTCCGGGGCGACAGTTTCCGGGTTGGCGAAATAGGCGTTGAGCAGGCCGCGGGCCAGCGGCGTTTGCCAGACGATCTTGCTGTCCGCCGCGCGGACGGCGACGGTGGCCTGGCCGAAGGCATCGAGCGCGCTGCGCGCCTGTTTCATCTGGCGGGCGTTGGCCATGTGGGCGGCGATGCGGGCGAGCACCTCGGGCGGGCGGATCGGCTTGGTGACGTAGTCGGCACCGCCGGCGGCGAAGGCGGCGACGACGTGCTCGGTTTCGGTCAGGCCGGTCATGAAGACGATGGGTATGTGCTGGGTCGTGAAGTCGGCCTTCAGCCGGCGCGCCACTTCGAAGCCATCCATGCCGGGCATCAGGGCGTCGAGCAGGATGACGTCGGGCAGGCTTTGGCGGGCGCGTTGCAGCGCCGCTTCGCCATGCGTCGCGACGAGCACGGTGTAGCCGGCTTCGTCTAGCGCATCGTGCAGCAGGGAGAGGTTTTCCGGCACATCGTCCACGATCAGGACGATGTCGGAGATGGTCCTATCAACGGGCTGCATCGCGCATTTTCCTGAGAACTTCCTTCATCGCATCGAACTGGAATTGTCGCGCAAGATCGCGCAGGACGCGGACGAATTCGCCGTGGCTGGCGTCGAGGCGTTCGATTTCAGCCAGCTTGTTGAGGATGCCGCGCAGGTAGCCGAGGGTGATCAGTTCGTCGAGCGCAGCCATGTCGGTTTCGCCGGGCGGCACCATCGGCGGCGGTTCGGCCGGTGCAGGCGGGACGGTAGCGGCCGGCGCATCGGCCGTCACCCATTCGAGATCGAGCTTGCGGCCCAGCCAGGCGAGCAGTTCGTCGACCTTGAGCGGTTTGACGATGAAGTCCTCGGGCGCCACACCGACATCGTTGTCCAGCCCTTTGTCGTAGGCGTTGGCCGAGAGGATGGCGATGGCGGCCTCGTTGTGGCCTTGCTGACGCAGGCGGCGGATGGTTTCCCAGCCGTCGATGCCGGGCATGCCGAGGTCCATGAAAATGAGGTGCGGGGCGAAACGCGGCACCGCGGCGAGGCATTCGTAACCGCTGGCGGCTTGCTCGACGATAAAACCGAGCGGTTCGAGGACGTTCTGCAGCAGGTCGCGGTCGACCTTTTCGTTGTCCACCACCAGGATGCGCCGGCGCACGCCGACGTAGCCGATGCGGTTGAGTTTGGGCAATTCCTTCGCCGCCTGCGCCGAATGCACCGAGGGCAGGAAGAGGCGGATGCGGAACAGCGTGCCCTCGCCCGGCGTGCTCGACACCTGCATCTCGCCACCCATCAGGTCGGTCAGCATGCGGGCGATGGTCAGGCCAACGCCGCTGCCGCCGGCCTGCACCGTGCTGCCGCGCGTGAAGGGCTCGAAGATGCGCTGCATGTCCTCGGCCGGAATGCCGGGGCCGGTGTCGCGAATTTCAAAAATCGCCATGTCACGCCGGCATTCGACGCCGAAGGTTACGCCACCGCGCACGGTGAACTTGACGGCGTTCCCCAGCACGTTGATCAGGATCTGGCGGAGGCGTTTTTCGTCGGCGCGGACGACGGCCGGCACCTCGCCGACTGGTCGGTACTCGAACGACAAGCCCTTGTTGCGCGCCTGCAGTTCGAACATGCCGACGATTTGCTGCATGAGTTCCGGGAAATCCATGGCCCTGACGTCGAGGGTCAGCTTGCCGCCTTCGATGCGGGCGATGTCGAGCGTGCCTTCGATGACCGACAGCAGGTGGTCGCCGGATTTACGGATGACGCTGACCGCCTGGGCGCGGTTGGGCGGCACGTCTTCGTCGGCGGCGAGAATCTGCGCGTAGCCGAGGATGCTGTTGAGCGGCGTCCGGAGTTCGTGGCTGATCGCCGTGATGTAGCGGCTCTTGGCCTGGTTGGCCTGTTCGGCGACGACGCGGGCTTTTTGCAGCGCTTCGTCGGTGCGCTGGTGCGATTCGATTTCCTGCATGAGCAACTGCGTCTGGCGGTTCGATTCCTCCTGCGCGACGCGGCGACTTTCCTGGGTCAGCACCATCCACCAGGCGATGACGCCCGAGAGCATGAGTAGCGCCGCGAAGGTCTTGATGAAGCTGTCCTGCAGGCGGGCGACCACGGCCGGTTCTAGCGTACCCAGGGTCAGCAGTTCGTGCGTGTAAAGCACGCCGAGGATCAGCGCCAGAATCGGCACGATGCCGGTCATCAGCAGCAGGTAGTGGCCGAGGCCGGTCTCGAGATAGGGCAGCGCGGCCTTGGGCAGGATGCGCCGGAGCACGGCGTTCCATTGCGCGCCGAGGCTGGCCTGTGGCTTGCACTGGTCATGGCAACGGGCGTCGAGCGTACAGCACAGCGAGCAGATCGCCCCCTGATAGGCCGGGCAATACGCCATGTCCTCGCCCTCGTACTCCCTTTCGCAAATTGAGCATTTTTTCCGGTTGTCCGTGGAAGGCTCGTTGGGGCGGACGAGGTAGTAGCGGCCGCCCGTTCCCCAGGCAATCAACGGCGAAATGAGAAACGCGGCAGCCAACGCAACGAAGGGTGCATAGGGTTGCAGGGCATCACCGAACAAGCCGACGAAAGTCGCGACCGATAGCAGCGAGGCGATGGCCATGGCGCCGACGCCGACCGGATTGATGTCGTAGAGGTGGCTGCGCTTGAACTCCAGCCCCGGCGGCGATAGGCCGAGCGGCTTGTTGATGACGAGGTCGGCAACGACCGCCGCCATCCACGAAATGGCGATGTTCGAGTAGAGCCCAAGCACCTGGCCGAGCGCCTGGAAAACATCGAGCTCCATGAGCAACAGCGCGATCAGCGTGTTGAAAACAACCCACACCACGCGGCCAGGATGACTGTGGGTCAGGCGAGAGAAGAAATTCGACCAGGCCAGCGAGCCGGCGTAAGCGTTGGTGACGTTGATCTTGAGCTGCGAGATGACGACGAACAGCGCCGTCGCCGCGATGGCCAGGGTCGTATTGTCGAACACATGCGAGAAGCCGATCAGGTACATCTGGTTCGGGTCGACGGCCCTCTCGGCCGGGATGCCGTTGCGCAGCACGAGCCAGGCGAGCAACGCCCCGCCGAGCATCTTGAGGACACCGGGCACCACCCAGCCCGGTCCGCCGATGATGACGGCCAGCCACCAGCGCCTGGTGTTGTCCGGCGTTTTCTCCGGCATGAAGCGCAGGTAATCGACCTGCTCGGCCATCTGCGTGACCAGCGCGATGCCGACGGTCAGTGCCGCCGCGAACAGTTGCGGATTGAAACTGGCATCTCCCCCCCGCTCACCGCCGTATTGCCAGAGGCCGGCCAAGGCCTGCGGGTCTTCAAGGAAGAGAAAGGCATAGGGCAGGACAAGCAGGAAAATCCACAAGGGCTGGGTCCACGCCTGCAGTTTGCTGATCGCCGTGACGCCATGCGTGACCAACGGAATGACCACCAGCGCGCAGATCAGGTAACCCCAGGCCGGCGGAATCTTGAACGCAAGCTCCAGCGCGTAGGCCATGATCGCCGCTTCGAGGGCGAAGAAAATGAAGGTGAAACTCGCGTAGATCAGCGAGGTGATCGTCGAACCGATGTAGCCGAAACCGGCGCCGCGTGTCAGCAGGTCCATGTCCAGCCCATGCCGGGCGGCCATGACGCTGATCGGCAGGCCGATCAGGAAGATGATCAGGCCAGTGGCGAGAATCGCCCAGAAGGCGTTGAGAAAACCGGCCTGGACGAGCATCGTCGCCCCAACAGCTTCGAGCACGAGAAACGAAGCCGCGCCGAAAGCCGTGTTGGCGACGCGCAACTCGGACCATTTGCGAAAACTGCGCGGCGTGAAACGCAGCGCATAGTCTTCCAGGGTCTCGTTGGCAACCCAGGTGTTGTAGTCGCGCCGAATCTTGATAATGCGCTGGGTAGCCGTCGTGAGCTGTGGATCCATGCGGCGATTAAACCATGAATCGACAGCTCAGACGGGCAGGCGCATCACGGCCGAACGCCCGGCAGCTCCACTTCAAGCCTGATAAACGACGCGCCCGCCAACCAGCGTGGATTTCACCTTGCCGGTCATCATGTAACCGGTCCATGGCGAATTCTTGCCACGGCTCCTGAGGGCTTCCGGCGTCAGTTGCCAGGTCGCTTCCGGGTCGAAGATGCAGATGTCGGCAGCTGCGCCAACGCCCAGTTGACCGCTGGGCAGGCCGAGCACCTTGGCCGGCGCCGAAGTGATCCGCGCCAGCGCATCGGGCAGCGTGACCCCCGCCTCTTCCGCCCACTTCAGCGTCAGCGGCAGCAGGACCTCAAGCCCGGTCGCCCCCGGCTTGGCTTCCCCGAAAGGCAGCAACTTGTCGTCCGCACCGACCGGCGTGTGGTCGGAACAAATCGGCGCCAATCCGGCAGCGGCCGCCGTCGACAGCGCCTGACGGTCGCTCTGGGCGCGCAGCGGAGGACTGAATCGGGCATGCGGATTGAAGTAGCCGATGTCGTTTTCGGTGAGCAGAAGATGATGCACGCCGATGTCGAAAGTGACCGGCAGGCCTTCGTGCTGCGCCCGCTGGATCAGCGCAACGCCGGCCGCCGACGACAGGCGGGTCAGATGCACGCGGCAGCCGGTGTCGCGCACGAGCTGGACGATGGTGCCGACGGCGATGGTTTCGGCGGCGACCGGAATGCCGGCCAGACCGAGACGGCTGGACACCTCGCCCTCATGCGCGATGCCGTTGCGCGACAGCCAGTAATCCTGCGGCTGCAGCCAGATAGCGAAGCCGAAGGTGGCGGCGTATTCCATGGCGCGGAGCAGCGCCTCGGTGTCGGTCACTGGCTTGCTGGCCTGCGAAAAAGCAACGCAGCCGGCCTTCTTGAGCCCAGCCAGTTCAGCCAGACGCTCGCCCTTGAGGCCCAGCGTCAGGGCGCCCAGCGGCAACACGCGGGCCTTGCCGATTTCGGCCCCACGATGAACCAAGCGGTCGGCCAGCTCCGGCTCGTCGAGTGGGGGATCGGCATCAGGCGGGACGACGACCGAGGTTACGCCGCCGGCGACGGCTGCTGCCAGCTCGGCTTCGATCGAGTTCAGGCGAGCACCGAGGTCGATCAGGCCCGGACAGACAACGCAAGCAGCGGCATCGATGGTCTTGTCGGCGACGAAGCCGGCCGGTGCTTCGCCCAACCCGGCCACCTTGCCATGGGCGATGAATAGCGAGGTGCTACGGTCAATGCCGTTTTGGGGGTCAATTACGCGGCCATTCTTGATTTCGATGTTCATCTCAATTCCCCGCAACGATGCTCATGACGGCCATGCGCACCGCGATACCAAAGGTGACTTGCGGCAGGATCACGGCCTGCGCCCCGTCGGCCACGGCCGAGTGGATTTCGACACCGCGGTTCATCGGCCCCGGATGCATGACGATGGCGTCCGGCTTGGCCAACGCCAGCTTCTGCGGCGTCAGGCCGTAGTGGCGGAAGTATTCGCCGGCCGAAGGCAACAGCGCACCGGTCATGCGTTCGTTCTGCAGGCGCAGCATGATGACGACGTCGACGTCTTTCAAACCTTCGTTCATGTCGTGGAAGACATGCACGCCGAGCTTGTCGAGATGCTTGGGCAGCAGGGTTTCCGGCCCGATGGCGCGGACTTCCGGCACGCCCAGCGTGGTCAGGGCGTGGATATCCGAACGAGCCACGCGCGAGTGCAGGATGTCGCCGACGATGGCCACGCGCAATTGCGTGAAATCCTTCTTGTAGTGGCGGATGGTGTACATGTCGAGCAGGCCCTGCGTCGGGTGGGCGTGGCGACCATCACCGGCGTTAACCACGTGCACGTCGTCGCGGCCGATGCGCTGCAGGTGCTCGGCGATCAGGTAGGGCGCGCCGCTCGAGGCGTGACGCACGACGAACAGGTTGGCGTGCATGGCGACGAGGTTGTCGATGGTGTCGAGCAGGGTTTCGCCCTTGGCCGTCGACGACTTGTTGATGTCGAGATTGATGACGTCGGCGCTCAAACGCTTGGCGGCGATCTCGAAGGTCGTCCGCGTCCGCGTCGAGTTCTCGAAGAACAGGTTGAAGACGCTCTTGCCGCGCAGCAATGGCACCTTCTTGACGTCGCGCGCCGAGACTTCCATGAAGGAGGCGGCGGTATCGAGAATCTGCGTCAGGATGCGCTGTGGCAGGCCTTCGATCGACAGCAGGTGGGTCAGTTCGCCGTCCTTGTTCAACTGCGGGTTATGCATTTTCCATCCTCCACACCAGTCGCCCGTCTTCCTGCTTGGCGAGTACCAGGTTCTGGTTATCGTTCAGTTCCACCGCCCAGGCGCCGTAAGTCGCAGCCACCGGCAACTCGCGCCCCCCCCGGTCGGCCAGCACGGCCAGTTCGATGGAGGCCGGGCGACCGTAGTCGAACAGCTCGTTGATGGCGGCCCGCGTCGTACGCCCGGTATAAAGCACATCATCGACCAGAATGAGATGGCGACCTTCGACATCGAACGGGATGACCGTCGGCTTGCACTGCGGATGCAGGCCTTTTTCAGCGAAATCGTCGCGATAGAACGAGACGTCGATCAGGCCAATCTCCTCCGACAGGCCAAGCAGTTCGCGCAGGCGCTCGGCGATCCACGCGCCGCCACTGTAGATACCGACGAGCGCCGGATTGCGGGCGAGGTGCGGACGAATGAGCTCGGCCAGCTGGCGACACTGCGCCTCGCCGTCGGGTAAAACTTCAGGAAGGGATGACATGGTGCGGGCTTTCGAACCAGGTTTGAAGGATGAGTTGGGCCGCCACGGCATCGAGCAGGGGCTTGGCGGTTTTGCTGTTGCGGCCGGTTTCGCGCAGGCGAGCCTCGGCATCGACGGAGGTCAGGCGCTCGTCGGCGAAGCTGACCGGCAGGTTGTAACGGCGCTTGAGGCGCTCGGCAAACTTGGTGGCCAGGCGGGTCATTTCATGCGGCGTGCCGTCGATGTGGCAGGGCAGGCCGACGACCAGCTGTTCCGGTTGCCATTCGGCGATGATTTTGCCGATGGCGGCAAAGCGGTCGTCGTTCGATTCGGCATGAATGGTCGTCAGCGGGTGGGCCGTACCGAGCATCGTTTCGCCGGTGGCGACACCGATGCGCTTTTCCCCGAAATCGAAGGCGAGGACTGTGCCCACGCTCAGGCGTGTCCGGCCACGTCGGAAAGCTGCGTGAAGCTGATGCCAAGCTTTTGCATGGCGGCCGGCAGACGCTCTTCCGGAGGCATGTCAAAAAGGATTTCGGCCTTGGCCGGCACGGTCAGCCAGGAGTTTTGGGCCAACTCGTTTTCAAGCTGACCGGCATCCCAGCCGGAATAGCCCAGCGTGACGATGATTTCGGCCGGCAGGCCTTCGCTGCCCACCGAGTTGAGTACATCACGCGAACTGGTCAGACCGACCTCGCCATTGACGGCCAGCGTCGACTGCCATTTGCCGATCGGACGATGCAGAACAAAACCCCGGTCAAGCTGAACCGGGCCACCAAAATAGACGGGCAGATTGGCCAAGTTTTCGGCGGCCAGCTTGATGTCGATCTTGTCGAACAACCCGGCCAGATTCAAGTCAATCGGGCGATTGACGATGATCCCCAGCGCCCCGTTCTCATTGTGTTCACAAATATAGATCAGGGAATTCGAGAAATACGGGTCTTCCAGCGTCGGCATCGCGATGAGGAAGTTGTCGGTCAGGTTGACGTTGTCCATGACTGGAATTTTAATCGCCGGGAGGGTACAAACCAACCATGAAAATAGAAAAAGCCCTCGTCTGGTTTCGCCGCGACCTGCGCGACCATGACCACGCCGCTCTGAGCGCGGCACTCGCCAGGGCGCAGCAGGTCTATTGCGCCTTCGTTTTCGATACTGAAATTCTCGATGCCCTGCCTGCCCGCCGAGACCGGCGCGTTCATTTCATTCGCGAGTCGCTGGTCGAACTCGATGCGGCCCTGCGCGCCAAGGGTGGCGGGCTGATCGTCCGCCACGGCCGGGCGGGCGAGGAAATTCCGACGCTGGCCCGGGAGCTTGGCGTTTCGGCGGTGTTCACCAACCGCGATTACGAGCCCGTAGCCAAGCAGCGCGATGCCCTGGTCAGCGAATCATTGCGGGCCGCTGACATCGAATTTCTCGCACTCAAGGATCAGGCTATCTTCGATGGCAATGAAGTCCTGACTCAGGCCGGCACCCCATTTTCGGTATTCACACCTTACAAAAATGCCTGGATCAAGCGGCTGACCGCTGCCGATTGCGCCGAGTGGCCTTGCCATGGGCGACTGGTTGGCAACGGCTCGGCCGGCGTCCCGAGTCTGGCCGAAATCGGCTTTGCTGCAAGCGATCTGGACGCCGTGGGTATACGCCCAGGCATGTCGGGCGCCCGCGCCTTGTGGGACGAATTTCGCCAGGGACGTATCGAGCGCTACGGGGCCCTGCGCGACTTCCCCGCAATCAAGGGCGTTTCCTACCTGTCGGTCCATCTGCGCTTCGGCACCATCGGCATTCGCGAACTGGTTCGCAGCGCGCTGAAGGCCAGGGACACGACCTGGCTCAACGAACTGATCTGGCGTGACTTCTATTTCATGATCCTCAACCACTTTCCGCACGTCGTCGGCCAGGCTTTCAAGCCGGCCTACGACGCCGTGCAGTGGGATGACTGGCCGGCTGGCCTGGCCGCCTGGCAGGAAGGGCGCACCGGCTATCCGCTCGTCGACGCCGCCATGCGCCAGCTCAATCACAGCGGCTGGATGCACAATCGGCTGCGCATGGTCGTCGCCTCTTTTCTGAGCAAGGATCTTGGCATCGACTGGCGACTCGGCGAGCGCTATTTTGCCGAGCAACTCAACGATTTCGACCTCTCGGCCAACAACGGCGGCTGGCAATGGGCAGCTTCGACCGGCTGCGATGCGCAACCGTATTTCCGGATTTTCAATCCGGTGACGCAGTCGGAGCGTTTCGACCCGGATGGCAAATTCATTCGTCGCTACGTGCCCGAACTGGCGAAAGTCGCCAACAAATACATCCACGCACCGTGGCAAATGGGGCGCATCGAGCAGGAAAGCATTGGCGTGGTGATCGGTCGGGATTATCCGGGGCCGATAGTAGACCACGCTGCGGCCCGGCAAAAGACCCTGGCGCGCTACGCCATACTTAAAAATCAGGGATAAATTCCGGTTGACCGTGGCACTCCACGGTCAACCGGAAATTTGGGCTATTTTTTGCAATAGCCGGCCACGATACCCAGCAACTCGGCCTCGTCATACGGCTTGCCGAGGTAGTGGTTGGCACCGATTTCCAGCGCGTAATTGCGATGCTTGTCGGCCGTCCGCGAGGTGATCATGACCACCGGCAACTGACTCAGGCGGGCGTCGGCGCGGAGGTTACGGACAAAATCGAAGCCGTCCATACGCGGCATTTCAATGTCGGACAGAATGACATCGGGCGTCACCTCGACCAGTTGTTCCAGCGCATCGACGCCATCCTTGGCCAGAATGACCTGATAACCCTCGCGCATGAGCAGGCGACTCGTGATCTTGCGCACCGTCAGCGAATCGTCGACCACCATCACGGTTGGCAGGTGGGCCACTTCCGTCATGACTGGCGGCAGCATGGTCGGCACTGCGGTGTGGACACTGGAAACCGTAGTCCGGCTGGCCAGCGCGACCGGGTTGAGGATCAACACGACCTTGCCGTCACCGAGCACCGTGGCGCCGGCAATACCGACCACGCGGGAGAGCTGGACGCCGATATTCTTGACGACGACTTCCTGGTTGCCCTTGAGCTCATCAACGAGGATGGCCACCCGCTGCGAACCTGAACGCAACAACAGCACCCAGTACTGGCGATGCGCCTCCGGTACCGCGTTCATCTCGCCGAGCAGATGCGGCAGGAAATGGAAGGGATAGCGAATATTCTGCCACTCCACCTCGCCCTTTTCACGAACGGCGGCGAGGACCTTTTCCTTCATTTCCTTGACCTGCTCGATCATCGTCGACGGCACGGCGTAAAGCTGGCTGCCGACACGAACGAGCAAGGTTTGCGTCACCGCCAGCGTCAGCGGCAGGTAGAGACGGAACGTGGTTCCCTGACCGAGTTGCGACTGGATTTCAATGCGCCCGCCGATTTGGCCAACCTCGGTTTTCACGACGTCCATGCCGACACCGCGGCCGGACAACTGGGTCACTTCGGACGCCGTCGAGAATCCCGGCTGGAAAATGAAGTCGTACAGCGTTTTCTCATCGACCGCCTGTCCCGGCTGGAGCAGGCCCATGGCCTCGGCACGAGCGCGGATGCGGGCAAGATCGAGCCCCTTGCCGTCGTCGCTCATGGCCAGAATGATTTCATTGCCTTCCTGCGACAGCTTGATGACAATTTCACCGGCCTCGGGCTTGCCGGCAGCCTGGCGCTCTTCGCGGCTCTCGACACCGTGCGTCACGGCATTGCGCAGCATGTGCTCGATCGGGGCCAGCATCTTGTCGAGCACGGAACGGTCGATATCGACCTGCCCGCCAACGATATCAAGATTGGCCCGCTTGCCGACTTCCTTGGCGGTCTGCCGCACAATGCGGTAAAGGCGCTCGGTCTGGCTGGCGAACGGCACCATGCGCACGCCCATGAGTTCCTGCTGCAGGCTGCGGTTGAGGCGCGACTGGGCAAGAATCGCCGCGTTGGCATCATCAAGGTTCTTGAGCAGACTCTGCTGAACCGTCGCCACGTCGTTCACCGACTCGGCCATGAACCGGGTCAGTTCCTGGAAGCGGGTAAAGCGGTCGAGTTCGAGGGGGTCGAAATCCGCCTCGCTCTCCGGCGTCTGGGCGACACGTGCCTGAATCTGCGATTCGGCCTGAATTTCGATTTCGCGCAGCTGGCGGCGCAAGCGGATGACGTTTTCGGTCAGTTCAAGCAGCGAGCCTTTCAGGCTGCGCATCTCGCCTTCGATCCGGGTACGGGCAATGGACAGCTCGCCGGCCTCGCCGACCAGACGGTCGATAAGATCGGCGCGGACACGCAGCGTCGCCCGCTGACCGCCGGCTTCGGCATCCGCTTCGGTTTCCACTGGCGAAACCGGAGCCGGAGCCGCCGGCATCTCGATAGCCGTTTCCTGTGCTTCAGGAACGGCAGGCTCAGGTTCCTGCGGACCGGCGCGCAGGCGCTCGACCGCCTGGTCCAGCGCATCGCAACCGTTCTCGACTTCGTCGATAAAAGCCGGCGTCACGTGACCCGCGCGCAACGCTTCTTCAAGCCGCGCTTCGAGCTGATGCGTCGCTTCGCCGAGATTCATCGCCCCGGCCATGCGCGCACTACCCTTGAAGGTATGTAGAAGTCGGGCAATCGCATGCGGTGCCGCATCTCCGGCCAGGTCGCCGCGCCAGGCGCGAATCTGGGTGGTCAGGTCGCGCGTCAGATCGACGGCTTCCTCGAGGAAAATCGGCAGCAGTTGTTCGTCAAGCTCATCGTTGAGCAAAGGCACGACCGGCGCAGGAGCGACATGAATCGCCTCGGCAACGGCCTCAGGTGTTTCCGTCACTAGCCCAGGCAGTTCGATGACCTCGGCACTGGCCGGCGCCACTTCCTCGCCCGGCAGGGCAGCATGGAACACATCCTCCAGCGCCGCGATCAACTGTATCTGTTCATCTGGCGAACGCTGCAAGGCGAGGCCGGCAAACATGTCTTCCAGCGTGATGATGGCCTGACGAACGGTTTCGATGCCTTCGATGCTTTCCGCCTGCCCCGACGCATCGCGCCGCAACAGGGCGTGCTCAAGTGCGATGGCGAGCCGGTTAAGCGGCATCAGGCCAACCGTTGCCGCAATGCCACCGAGCGTATGCGCGGCGCGGGTCATTTCGAAGGTGGTCGGCGCCGAAGGATCGGCGTCAATGTGCGCATAGCTGTCGACCAGCGTCTGCAGATGACCGCGAGCCTCTTCACGGAATATGTCGTAAAGCGTTGGGGACTCGCCAACCGGTTCCGACGCAACAAGTGGATTTTGCTCGTTTTCCGGCATTGACGGCAGGATTGCCTCTTCCGGCTCGGCCAGCGCCTCCAGTTGCTCCTGCTGCTCGGGCTCTTCAGACAAAGCCAGGGCCTCTATCTCTTCGAACGCCTGAACAGGCTGTTCGACAAAATCGGCAGACGGCTCCACCACCAGAAGTTCATCTGCAAAGGCAGGCACCTGTTCAACCGACACAGGCGCTTCTTCAATCGTCGGGAGCTCGTATTCAACTACTTCAGACGGCACTTCAGCCAACTCAAACACCTCTTCGAGAGGCTCTGGCGTCTCTTCGGGTAGTTCAGGCGCCAGCGACTCAGCGGGCTCTTCAATGAGAATAACTGTCTCGTCCACGGTTTCAGGCGCAGCCTCGACCACTTGAGCGACAGGAACCTCAACGCCGCGCAGGCGTGCCGCGAGGGCAACCAATGCCGTCGGATCGGGTGCCCGGCCATGGCCGGACTCGAGATACACGACCCAGTCGGCAAACACCGCATGGCCTTCTTCAATCATGCGCTGGAGATCAGGGGTGACCGCAGTGTCCTGGCGCAGCCACAGATTCAGGGTCTGTTCGAGTTCCCAGGCTGCTTCGCCAAGATCCTTGAGGCCGACCATCCGGCCGCTACCCTTCAGGGTGTGCATCGAGCGACGAACCGTCGTCAGTGCCTCGACGTTATCCGGCGCGGCGGCCAGCAAGGCTTTCTGCTCGGCGATCGTGCCCAGCACCTCGTTGGCTTCCTCGAGGAAGATCGACAGCAGTTCGGCATCAATTTCTTCGTGACTGGACTCTGCCAGTTGCAGGGTTTCAGCCGAAGGTGCCGGCGCTTCGGGAGCCAGCGGCTTGAGCCCGGACAAGGCGGCATCGAGCTCGACGCCCGACTCCAGCGCGGCCAGCGCCGCTTTCGCCGATTCGCCTAGTTCGCGATTGGCAACCAGGTCAGCATCCTTCTGAATGTCCTGCAAATTCTGCTTGAGTTCATCCTGCAGGCGAGCATCCTGCGGCGCTTCCTTGAGGGCATCGGCCAAAACCTGCATGTCGCGCGCCTGCTGAACGAGCAGCGCTTCGACCGTCGGCGCCGAAGCAGCCTCCGGCTCTGACTCCGGTTCTTCCGCGAGCTCGCCATTCATGCGGTGAACGAAGGCATCGAAATCGGTTTCGCCGTTTTGCAGGGAGTCGACAAAGAAGCCCAGCAGTGACAACTGGTCTGCAACTGCTTCGAAATCCTCATTGGCCGGCTGGTAGTCCGGCTGGGCAAATTTCTGGATGCTGGCGGCGCATTCCTTGAGACTGTTGACGGCCCCGAAATGGCCCAGCATGGCCAGCGCACCGCTGATCTGCTTGATCGGATTGTCCAGCTGGAGAAGATCGTGTGCCTTGGACGGATCACGGAAGAATCCGTCGAGCGCCTGTTCGATCTGCGCCAGATTGTTCTGGATTTCGCGACCAACCTGACCGATCAGCAGCTTTTCCTGAGCTCGCCGGGTCATCTCGTCGAGTAGCGGAATCCCTTCGTCTGCCGCTGGCCGACCGGCAATGCATGCGTAGAGTCGAGCGACCATCAGATCGACCTGCTGGGCGAAATCGGTGCCCAGACGCCGGAAATTTTCCTGTGCATTCTCGAGCAACAGGATGGTGGTCGCCACCTCCATCGCCACCCCGTCGCTGAAGCGTGACGGATCTTCGGACAACCAGTTGGCGACAGCGCCCAGCCCCTGGCCAAGACGCTTGAGATCGGTCTGGCCAATTTCCTCGGTCAGTTGGGCGCAATGGCGGGCATTGTCGACAAACCCCGCCAGACTGCCCGTATTGCCAGTACAAAAGCGGTTCCACAGTTCTTCGACCGCAGTCAGCACCTCGCGCAACTTGCGCAACTCGCCGTGATGCGGCAGAGGCGCCGCTTGCGTCGCGGCGCTCGGCAACAGATCAGCCAGGCCGAAAACCGACTGCACCTCGGCAATGCCCGGATTCAGATCGGCTGGTGCCTGCGCGATGTAATAAAGCGACTCGCGCAATACACGCTCGGCGACGTTACTCGACCCGCCGACCAGACGCCGGATCTGGGCATCAATACGGGAGCAGAGCTGGCGCGACGACGGGTCGGTGCCGAGCACCGGATCGGCCAGCGCTTCAAGAACACCGAGAGAAATCCACCAGAATGACCTTGCAGCGGGCGTCGGCTGAACTGCTTCAATTTCGGCGATGGCCTCGCGCATCATGCGGCGACCGGCCTCGGCATCAGCCGGGTCTTTCAACCAGCGCAACAAGCCCTTCTGGAACTGCATGCGCTTGATCTTGAGTGTGCGCTGCAGCTCCTCAGGATCCAGTGCCGGCACTTCCGTCTCGCGCTTTGGCGGACGACGCGACAAATCGGGATAAAACAAATCGCAAGGATGCGCCCCCGATAGGCCGCGAGCCGTCTCCAAGGCCTGATAGACAGGCAACAGAACGAGCGGATGGTTGGGTTCGCCAGCCATCAGATCATCAAGATACTGACGCAGGGCCCCCAGTGTCTGGCGCAAAACGGCGACAGCGGCATCCCCGGATGGCAGTCGCTCCTCTTCCATGCCGGAGAGCAACGCTTCGGTGGATTCCGTCAGCAGGGTTACGCCATCCAGCCCAACCATGGCCAGCGCACCATGCACCTGGTGAACATGGGTCCGACAGAACTTGAGCTGCGTCCGGTCAGCACTCGCCACGTATTCGTCGAGCGCTTGCTCGGCACGTTGCAAGGCCAGGTCAATTTCGCCCTTGACCCACGTCAGCGGGCCCAAATCAAATTCCGTTGCCGCGTTCATAATCTCTCGCGATTATCGTCAGTCGACCTTGAAGCCGGCGACCGAGCCCTTCAGTTCGGAAGCCAGCGCAGTCAGCTCATCGACCGCCTGCGCCGTGCGCTGCGTACCTGCAGTTGTCTGTTCGGTTACGTGCAGGATGTCCTGCATCAGGCGCGCCACCTGCGTGGCCGAATCCGCCTGATTCTGGGTTGATGTCGAGATGCTCTGAATCAGGTCAGCCAGATTACGCGACACGTCGCCGATCTCGGATAGCGCCTGACCGGCGGCATCCGACAGCTTTGCCCCTTCGACCACACCACGGGTCGATTGCTCCATGGCGGAGACGGCGTCCTGCGTATCGGTCTGAATGGTCTTCACAATCGCCGCAATCTGTTTCGTTGCCTCGCCGGAGCGTTCAGCCAGTCGCTGCACTTCCTCAGCAACCACAGTAAAACCGCGTCCCGCATCACCGGCCGATGCTGCCTGAATGGCGGCGTTCAAAGCCAGCACGTTGGTTTGCTCGGTAATGTCCGAAATCAGTTCAACGATTTCACCAATTTCCTGCGAACTTTCACCAAGACGTTTGATGCGCTTCGAGGTTTCCTGAATCTGGTTGCGAATTTCGTTCATGCCCTTGATCGAATCCTGCACAGCCAACGTACCCTTTTCAGCGGCCTGCAGCGATTGCCGGGCAACCTGTGCCGACTCTGTCGCGTTGCCGGAGACTTCGGACATCGAGCGGGCCATTTCCAGAGCCGACTGACCAGCCTCCTGAATTTCGGACGATTGCCGTTCGGCCGCATCAAGCAGTTCGGCCGATGTCTGGCGGGCGATTTCAGTTGCGGCCGTCACGCGGTTCGCCGCATCGTTGATACGACCGACCAGCACACGCAGTTCTTCAATGGTGTAGTTGATCGAGTCGGCAATGGCGCCCGTGATGTTTTCACTGACGGTCGCGGTAACCGTCAGGTCGCCGTCGGCCAGGTCGCCCAGCTCATTCATCAGACGCAAAATGGCGTCCTGATTTTCGCGATTGGTCTGCTCCGAGGAGTGACGCTGGTCTTCCGCGTCAGCGGCACGACGGCCCGTATCATCGAGATAAATCTTGGCCAGCAAGGCCAGCGTGGCTAGCGCAATCAGGCTGAGCGCCAACAACAACACGATATACATGCCGCGTTCGGCCAGGCCCTGCTGATAACCCAAGGCCAGTTCGTCGGTTGCTTTCAGCAAATCCTCACTCTCGCGGAAAATCCGCGAGCCGGCCTGCTTGGACAGAACCAGCGGCTGCATGTTGCCAAGAATGCTGGAAATGGCGCCCTGATACTCTTTGAACGCGGCCTCCAGACTGTCGAGCTTGCTGCGGCTTTCGGCGTCGTTGCCGCCCTTGCTCAAAGCCGTCAGGATATCGCGGAAGGCATTGGTATCCTTTCCGAGCAGGAAAGCCACTTCCGGATTGATTTCGTCACCGACAAGCAGCGCCGAGGCATTCTTGGCGATCCGCTGGGTCAGCATGACCAACTGGCTGGACGATGCAATCTCGCGAGAAGCGGCACCACCCTGAAGCTTCAAGGTTGCCAGCTGCTCGGTCAGTTCGAGCATCGCGGAATTCTTGTTGTCGATGGTGGCAACGTTCTTGCCCAGCGCGACGAGGTTTGCCTCCTGTGCAATCACTGTTTCCGCGTCTTTGTCGGTGGTCGCCCAGCGCTGACCCAGCGCTTCGAGCTGCGGCCGAACGCTGTCAGGCGATGCAGGAACACTGACGCTGCCGATTTCACCACCACTCGACAGCTGATCAAATAGCTTGCCGAAAGTCTCACGCGACTCCTTCAACTGCGCAAAGGCTACCGCGTTGCCCTGCAGCGCCAGCGATGAAGCCTTGGCCAGACGCTGTGACAGCATGCGCATCTCACCGGAGGCTGCAATGTAAGCAGTGTTGTGGGTCGACTCGCGGTTATCGTGGAAAACCAGGCCGGCAATCAGCAACAGCAGGGCAATAAAAATCCCGCCCAGCGTCTTCATCTGTTGCACAACAGGCTGCCCTGCAAGGAAACCGGGCAACGGCATCTTGCCGGGAGGCATGTCTGCCGAAACGGTCATCTGCCCCGATGAACCACCGTTGCCGACACCACCAATTTTGGGAAGCTTGAAGCTGAAAGCCATGGAAATCCTCCACTTGGGGTAGGGGCGAAAGCCCTCTGTCAAACCCCGATATTCATGAAATCCTGATCGGCGAGCAGTTCGCGCACCGAAAGTTTGTGCCAGATTTTCCCCTGCGTATCGGCAAAACGCTGCCTGCCCCAGGCCGGCATCGAAGCATCGGCCGGTTCAACAGCGAAATCGTCAGGATTTTTAAGGCCGAGCATGCGCGATACAAGCAAGGCTGCATTGACGCCATGACGAGCGCCAATCAGCAGCAAGCGCGCGTTGGCGTTCTGGACGATGGGCGGACCGCCGCGAAAGAGCGAGAAATCGCTGACGGCGTGCAGGTTGCCGCGAATATTGGCAATTCCCGCGAACCATGGCCGGGTCATGGGAACGGGCGCCAACTGCGAGGCCTGAACAATCTCGCCACCATCCGAGAGATCGACCAGCCAGGATTCGCCGCCGGCCTGAACGCCAAGCCATGACGACGACCCCTTACCCTTGGCCGCGTTGCTCAGACGCGTCGCCAGATATTCCTGAAAATCACGAAGACTGGTTTTCCGGGCCATCTGGATTACGGCAGCGCAGCAACTCGTTGCAGCAATTCTTCCGGAATCAGCGGCTTGACGAGGTAGTCCACCGCGCCCTGACGCAAACCCCAGATCTTGTCCGTTTCCTGCCCCTTGGAGGTACAGACAATGATCGGAATATTCTTGGTTTCCTCATCGCGGGTCAGGGTACGCGTGGCCTGATAGCCGTTCAGACCGGGCATCACGACATCCATCAGAATGAGGTCAGGCTTGGTTGCCTTGGCCTTGGCGATACCCTCTTCGCCATTTTCCGCAGTGGTTACCTGATAACCAGCCTTGGTCAGCACATCGACGGTAAAAAAACGCTCAGTGGGCGAATCGTCGACAACGAGAATATTCTTTACGGGCATGCGCTCTCCCTGAGCTACGTATTGGATTCAGGCTCGGCCGGCAGGGCAAACGTAGCAACCGTTTGCAGCAGGCTGTCTTTTGTAAATGGTTTGGTCAGGTACTGGTCGGAACCGACCATGCGGCCACGTGCCCGGTCGAATAGCCCGTCCTTGGACGAAAGCATGATGACTGGCGTGGCTTTGAATTTGGGGTTTTTCTTGATCAGCGAGCAGGTCTGGTAGCCGTCAAGACGCGGCATCATGATGTCGCAGAAAATGACGCTCGGCTGATGATCGGCGATTTTCGCCAGCGCATCGAAACCGTCTTCGGCGAGGACAACCTGACACCCTGCCTGCACGAGAAATATCTCGGCGCTGCGCCGTATTGTATTGCTGTCGTCAATGACCATGACCCTGACGCCGCGCAGTCTGGATAAATCAGCCACTTTCCCTGTCCCCTGTGCCTCTGAGAAGGCTCTATCGGTACATCATACTACGGAAGTATTACCGCGAGGCAATGCCAACAACAGTGTTACAGCTTTTTGATGACCACTTCGGCCGCCTCGAGATTCGGATAAAATCGCGGCCATCTTACCCAATTCCCTTCGCTCCCGCCAAGGGCGCGAACAATGATGAACACCTCTGCACCAACGCCACCCTGCCCACCGATGGTGCTGGTCTTTTCGGCCAGCGATCCGTCGGCCGGCGCCGGCATGCAGGCCGACATACTCACCTTGGTCAGCCTTGGTTGCCATCCGCTCAGCGCCTTGACGGCACTGACCGTACAGGACACGGTGGGTGTGCAGAACGTCCAGCCAGTTAGCGCCGAATTGCTCGAGCAGCAGGCACGAACCATTCTGGAAGACATGCCGGTAGCCGCCTTCAAGATCGGCATGCTGGGCAGCGTCGAGAACGTGATCACCGTTGCCGAAATCATTTCGGACTATCCGGAAATCCCGGTCATCTTCGACCCGGTGCTGGCTTCCGGGCGTGGCGACGAGTTGTCGAGCGAGGATGTCATTTCAGCGATTCGCGAAATGTTGCTGCCGCAAACCACCCTGCTCACACCGAACGCGCCGGAAGCACGGCGACTGGCCGAAAGTGACGAGGACGAGGGCGAGCCGTCGATTGATGTCTGCGCCCAGCGCCTGGTCGAAATGGGTGCGCAGTACGTGCTGATTACGGGTACCCATGAAAATACGCCTCAAGTAGTTAACACGCTGTATGGCGCCGAAGGCGTCATTCGTCGCGACCAGTGGGAGCGCCTGCCTGGCAGCTACCACGGCTCTGGCTGCACGCTGGCCTCGGCCATTGCCGGCTGCATCGCCGGCGGCGCCAGCATGGAAGACGCTGTGCGCGATGCCCAGGATTACACGTGGCAAGCATTGGCTGCCGGCTTCCGGGCCGGCATGGGCCAGTTTATCCCGGACCGCTTTTTCTGGGCGCGCGGCGAGGATGACGAGGCAGTAACGATCAAGGATGAGAAGGGCGATGACAAAGCGGACGAAGCCTGAATTGCGCGGCCTTTACGCCATCACCCCGGAACAGGAAGATGGCACCCGCCTGCTGCGCGAGGTCGAAGCGGCCGTGGCCGGCGGCTGCCGCATCGTTCAATATCGCGACAAGATCAGCCCGATGCCCGAGCGCGTCGCCCGCGCCCGGGCGCTGTGCGAGATGACCCGCCGTCACAATGCAAAACTGTTGATCAACGACGATCTGGCGCTGGCTTTTCTCGTCGAGGCGGATGGTGTACACCTTGGCAAAGATGACGGCAACCTCATGGCGGCGCGCGCCATGCTCGGGCCAAACCGCATTCTCGGCGCCTCCTGCTACGCCGATTTCGCTGCCGCGCAGGCGGCCGAAGCGGCCGGCGTCGATTACGTCGCCTTCGGCGCCGTTCATCCCTCGCCGACCAAACCGAACGCACCGCTCGCCGGAACCGATTTGTTTTTTGCCGCAAAATCCCGGTTGACCGTGGCAACGTGCGCCATCGGCGGCATCACCCTGGAAAACGCCCCACCCCTCATCGCCGCCGGCGCCGATCTGCTCGCCGTCATCACCGATCTGTTCAGCGCGCCCGACATCACGGCGCGCGCCGCCGCCTATCAACGTCTTTTCGAGGAAGCCCAGTCATGACCTCTCGCAACCAGCAATTGTTCGAACGCGCCCAGCGCCACATCCCGGGCGGCGTCAATTCACCCGTCCGCGCCTTCCGCTCGGTCGGCGGCACGCCCTGTTTCTTCCAGAAGGGCGTCGGACCCAAGGTGCAGGATGCGGACGGCAAGTGGTACACCGACTACGTTGGCTCGTGGGGCCCGATGATCCTTGGCCACGCCCATCCGGACGTCATCGCCGCCGTTCAGGCTGCCGTCGTCGATGGCCTGTCCTTCGGCGCGCCGACCGAGAAGGAAGTCGACATCGCCGACCTGCTCTGTGAACTGGTACCGTCGATGGACATGGTCCGCCTGGTTTCCTCGGGCACCGAAGCGACGATGAGCGCCATACGCCTGGCCCGTGGCTACACCGGCCGCGATATCCTGATCAAGTTCGAAGGCTGCTACCACGGCCATTCCGATGGTTTGCTCGTGAAAGCCGGCTCCGGCCTGCTGACCTTCGGTAACCCCTCCTCCAGCGGTGTCCCGGCCGGCGTGGCCGAGAACACCATGGTCCTGACCTACAACGACCCGCAGGAACTGGCCGAGGCGTTTGCCAAGCATGGCGACAAGATCGCCGCTGTCATCGTCGAACCGGTCGTTGGCAACATGAATCTGATCGCCCCGACCCAAGCCTTCCTGAACGCCATGCGCGAGCTGTGCACGAAGAACGGCTCGGTGCTGATTTTCGACGAAGTGATGACTGGCTTCCGCGTCGGCCTCAAGAGCGCACAAGGCCTGTTCGGCATCACGCCCGACCTGTCCACCTTCGGAAAAGTAGTCGGCGGCGGCATGCCGCTCGGCGCCTTCGGTGGCAGGCGCGAAATCATGGAACAGATCGCCCCGCTCGGCCCGGTCTATCAGGCGGGCACGCTGTCCGGCAATCCGATTGCCACGGCGGCCGGTCTGGCTACCTTGAAGCTCATTCAGGTCCCCGGTTTCTACGAAGCCCTGAGCGCCAAGACCAAGGCGCTTTGCGACGGCCTGGTCGCTGCCGCCAAGAAACACGGCGTGGCGTTCTCCGCCCAGAACATCGGCGGTATGTTCGGCCTCTATTTCGCCGAAAAATGCCCGGGCACCTACGACGAAGTGCTGGCCTGCGACAAGGAGGCCTTCAACAGCTTCTTCCACGCCATGCTCGACGCCGGCCATTACTTCGCGCCGTCAGCCTTTGAAGCCGGCTTCGTCTCGGCCGCGCATTCCGACGCCGACATCGCAGCGACCATCGCTGCGGCCGATGCCTACTTCGCCACCCTGAAATGAATTCAGGCTCCGCCTGGCTGATCCTGTTCATTGCCGGCCTCTGCGAGGTCGGCTGGGCAGTCGGGTTGAAATACACCGAGGGGTTCAGCCGACTCTGGCCATCCGCGGCAACGCTGGCGGCCATGACTGCCAGCGTCGTCCTGCTCGGCTGGTCGCTCAAGGTGTTGCCGCTGGGCACCGCCTACGCCGTGTGGACCGGCATCGGCGCCGTCGGCACGGCGATTCTCGGCATGTTCCTGTTCGGCGAATCGCGTGAGTTGCTACGTTTCGTCTGTATCGGCCTGATCGTCGCCGGCATCGTCGGCCTCAAACTGGTCACGCCCGAAGGGCTTTAAGCTCGCCGACGGAAAAAGCGCAGTAAGATTCCCTCAATAAGAATACGGGGAGTGGCGCCATGCGGGATGTCTTCAAGAAGCTCTACCAGAGCGGCGACTTCTGGGGCGGGCTGGCCGCCATGCTGGTTGCCTTGCCGGCCGCCATCGCCTTCGGCGTCACGATCTACTCGGCCGTCGCCCCCAGCCATGCGGCGCTTGGCGCCCTGGCCGGGATCATCGGCGCCTCCGTCATCGGCCTGATTGCCTCCATCCTCGGCGGTACCGATCGGCTGATCAGCGCCCCCTGCGCCCCGGCCGCAGCGCTGCTTTCGGCTTTTGCCATCGAACTGGTCGCCCAGGGCGTACCGGGCGGCAACATCATCCTCATGCTGCTCATGCTCGGCGTGCTGGCCGGCATCTTCCAGTTGCTCTTCGGCGTCGTCGGCATCGGTCGCCTGATCAAATACATTCCCTACCCGGTGGTCAGCGGCTACCTGACCGGGGTCGGTCTGATCATCATCGGCAGCCAGCTCGGCAAGCTGCTTGGCACGCCGACTGGTACGCGCTGGTACGAAGCGTTTTACAGTGCTTCGCTGTGGGACTGGCGTGCCCTGGCCGTCGGCCTCACCACCATGCTCGTCATGTGGCTGAGCCCCGGCCTGACCCAGCGCCTGCCCGGCACCATCCTCGGCATCGCCGCCGGCATTGCCTGCTATTTCGGCCTGGCATCGCAAGACGAGAGCCTGCTCAATGTCGCCGCCAACGACCTGCTGATCGGCCCGCTCGGCGCCAGCGGCGAAGGCTACATCCAGTCGATCACCGCCCGCTGGCACGAGATCGGCGACCTGCGTCTCGGCCAGGTTGCGGCGCTCCTCGGCAATGCCCTGACCCTGGCCGTGCTGCTCTCGATCGACACCCTGAAAACCTGCGTCGTCCTCGACCAGTTGACGCGCTCGCAACACAACCCGAACCGCGAACTGGTCGCCCAGGGGATCGCCAATATCGCCTCCTCGTCGGTCGGCGGCATTCCCGGCGCCGGCACCATGGGCGCCACACTGGTCAATCTGTCCAGCGGGGCGATGACACGCGCCTCGGGGCTGGTCGAGGGCATCTCCGCACTTGTTTTCGCGCTGCTCCTGAGCAGTTTCATCGCCTGGATTCCGGTGGCCGCGCTGGCCGGCATCCTGATCGTCGTCGGCATCCGGATGATCGACCGCGGACCACTGCGCTTCGTCCAGTCCTCGGCCACCGTCTTCGATTTTGGCGTCGTCGTCACCGTCGTCATCGTTGCCCTGACTGTCGGACTGATCGCCGCATCGGCGGCCGGCGTGGCTCTCGCCATCATTCTTTTCCTGCGTGAGCAGATCGGCGGCTCGGTCGTTCGCCACAAGTTCTACGTCAATCAGATGTCCTCGAGCTGGCATCGCCCCGAAGCCGAAACGCGCATTCTCGAAAAGAAGGGTGACCAGGCGGTGATTTTCGAGCTGCAAGGCAGCCTCTTCTTCGGCACCACCCAGCAGCTTTACAGCCAGCTGGAACCAGAGCTGAAGAGCCGAAATTTCATCATCCTCGACATGAAACGCGTCCAGTCCGTCGATGTCACCGCGGCCCACCTGCTCAGTCAGGTGCGCGATTCGCTGGCCGAACGCGGTGCCCTCTTGCTGCTGTCCAACGTCCGGGAAAACCTGCCGAACAATCGCAATCTGCGCGAGTTCCTGGCACAGACCGGCGTCACCGACACCCCGGAAAGCGTCCGCCTGTTCAGCGAACTGGACAGCGCCATCGAGTGGGTGGAGGACAGACTGCTCGGCGAGCGGGAACAAAGCAGCCCGGAACCCGAGACGGCACTTGAGCTGCAGGAGATGGAACTGTTCAAACACCGCAAGGACGAGACGCTGGCGGATCTGGAAAAGCGGCTGGTCAAACGCCATTACGCGGCGGGCGATGTGGTCTATTCGCAAGGCGAACCGGGCGATGAGATTTACCTGATCCGGCGCGGTTCGGTGAAGATTTTCGCCCCGCTGGGCGGTGGCCGCACCCGCCATGTCGCCACCTTTGGCCGCGGCGATTTCTTCGGCGGCCTGGCCTTCCTCGACGGCTTGCCACGCGGCAATGACGCCGTTGCCGCCAGCGATACGGAGTTTTTCATCCTCTCTCAGGAAGAGTTCAACAACCTCTCCGAGGAACACAAAAAACTGGCGCTAACCCTGCTCCAGGCCCTGGCCCGTTCACTCGCCCTGCGCCTGCGCCACGCCGACAATGAAAACGCCATGCTGCAGGAGTACTAGGGAAGGAGGCGGCGCGATCGCCAGAGGAAACCAAGGCATTGCCACGGTCAACCGGAAAAAATGGCCAAAATTGAAATGGCCGGATGGCACTACATCAGGAGCAGCGTTGCCAGACCGAGGAAAATGAAGAACCCACCAGAATCGGTGAGCGCTGTGATCATCACCGAACCACCCACCGCCGGATCGGCGCCGAATTTCTGGCGCAACAGCGGAATCCCGACACCGGCCGAGGCCGCCAACAGCAGATTCAGCGTCATCGCCGACGTCATCACCAGACCCAGCTTGACGCTGCCATAGAGCCACCATGCGGCGATGCCGAGCAGGCCGCCCCAGATCAGGCCGTTGATCGTCGCCACACCGAGCTCCTTGCGCAACAGGCGGCGCATGGCATCGGGCTGGACCTGGCCCATGGCGATGGCGCGGACGATCATGGTGATCGTCTGGTTCCCGGAATTGCCACCGATACCGGCGACGATGGGCATCAGCGCCGCCAGCGCCACCAGTTTCTCGATGGAGTCCTCGAAAGCGCCGATGACTCGGGAAGCGACAAACGCCGTGACGAGGTTGATGGCCAGCCACGACCAGCGGTTTTTCACCGAGTCCCAGACCGAAGCGAAAATATCTTCTTCCTCGCGCAAACCAGCCTGGGCCAGTTGTTCGTGCTCGGCTTCTTCGCGGATGTAGTCCACCACCTCGTTCACCGTCACGCGGCCGACCAGCTTGCCATCCGGGTCGAGCACCGGCGCCGAGACGAGGTCGTAGCGCTCGAAGGCCTTGGCCGCCTCCTCGGCGAGGTCGTCCGGTTCAAACTCGACAAAATCGGTCTGCATCAAGGAGCCGACTTCAACATCCACTTCATTGACCAGCAGGATATTGAGCGGCAGCACGCCCTTGAGGTGCTCGTTGCGATCGACCACAAAAAGCTGGTCGGTATGATCGGGAAGTTCGTCGAAACGGCGCAGATAACGCAGCACGACTTCGAGCGAGACATCCTCGCGAACGGTGACCATGTCGAAGTCCATGATCGAACCGACCGACTCTTCGGGATACGACATCGCGGCGCGCAACTGCTCGCGCTCCTCGATCGGCAAACCGCGAAAAACGTCGTCGATAACGCCTTGCGGCAAGTCAGGCGCGAGGTCGGCCAGTTCATCGGCGTCGAGTGTTTCGGCGGCGGCGACCAGTTCGGTGCGCCCCATCGACTCGATCAGGTTTTCCCGAACGGCGTCCGACACTTCGAGCAGGATTTCGCCCTCGAGCTCCGGATTGACCAGCTCCCAGACGATCAGACGTTCGTCCTGCGGCAGGGCTTCGAGGATGTAGGCGATGTCGGCCGGGTGCATCGGCTCGAGACGAGCCTGCAACGCATTCAGGTGCTGCTTGTGCACCATGTCCTCGACCAGATCGTGGCGCGGCCCTTCCTGCCGGTGCACCAGCTCCTCGACCAGCTTGTGCCGGGCAAGCAGCGTCTGCACCTCGGCGAGGCGCTCCTGCAAGTCTTCGGTATCGGTCAGCTGGGCTTCTTCGCTCATGGTGCGGCGCCGCAAAAGGTGGGGCATTTTAGCACCGGGCGAAGGGTCAGGTTCCGACAAAATTACTGCGGAAAACCCCTATTCCGGCAATATTTCACGGCACATCGGCGCCCGGCATTCGACCCAGAATAATCGCCGTCTTTCGCCCCAGTCCGGGCGCATTGCGATTGCGGTCGTAGTAGCGCGGATTCGGCACCATGCCGGCCAGCCGCGCCGCCTGTTCCGGCCCAAGCTGGGCTGCGCTCGCATTGTAGTAATGGCGGGCTGCCGCTTCGGCACCGAACACACCGTTACCCCACTCGATCACGTTGAGATAAACCTCGAGAATCCGCCGCTTGCTCCACAGGTTTTCCAGCATCAGCGTGATGATCGCCTCTTCCGCCTTGCGGAAATAGGACTTGGTCGGCGTCAGGAACAGGTTTTTCGCCAGTTGCTGGCTGATGGTCGAACCACCTGCGGCAAAACGCCCCCGTTTCTGGTTTTTTTCTATGGCTTTTTGCATGCCTTCCCAGTCGAAGCCTTCATGATCGACGAACTTGGCATCCTCGGCCGAGATGATGGCGCGCTTGAGATGAATCGAAATCCGCTCGTAGGGCACCCATTGTTTTTTGATCTGGGCGTCGGGCGCCTTCTGACGCATTTCGGCCAGGCGAATCTCCATGAAGCGGGTTTCACCGGGATTGACCCAACCCCAGAACAGCACCCAGCCCAGCAACCACAGCTGCCAGATCAGGAACAGTCCGAGCAGTCCCAAGACGGCCCACTTCAACCAGCGGCCGACGACTCTCATGCAGCCAGCGAGGCTCTCAGGTCAGCCAGCACCCGAGCGGTGGCCGGGCGCACGCCACGCCAGACAAAAAAAGCTTCGGCAGCCTGCTCGACCAACATGCCAAGACCATCCGCCCTTTGCACCGCCCCCTGCTCGCGGGCCAAAGCCAGAAACGGGGTTTCGCCTTTGCCGTACATCATGTCGTAAGCCAGACAGCCCGGCGCAAAGATTCCCGGCGGCAAGGGCAGACTTTCACCGGAAAGGCTGGCTGAAGTGGCGTTAACGACCAGATCGAAGCTTTTGCCGCCGGTTTTTGTGAAATTTCCCGCGTCGACCGTGGCAATATCTGAAAATGTCTCAGCCAGCACGACAGCCTTGTCGGCACTGCGATTGGCGATGAAGAGCGATTCCGGCCTTTCAGCCAGCAGCGGAGCAATCACACCACGAGAGGCGCCGCCGGCACCGAGCAGCAAAATACGTTTGCCGGCCAGCGAAAAGCCGAGATTGTGCGTGATATCGCGAACCAATCCGGCGCCATCGGTGTTGTCACCGAAGATTTCGCTGCCGTTGAAAGCCAACGTATTGACTGCTCCGGCCCGCGCCGCGCGCTCGGACAGGCGCGTCGCCAGCCGGAACGCCTCTTCCTTGAAAGGCACGGTGACATTCGCCCCCCTGCCTCCCACCGCAACGAATTCGGACACGGCCTGCTCAAAGCCGTCGACCGGAGCAAGACGCGCTTCGTAGACCAGATCCTGCCCGCTTACAGCGGCAAACGCCGCATGGATGGCCGGTGATTTTGAATGGGCAATCGGATTGCCAAACACACAATACAGATCGCTCATTTGTTGGCCGTATTGAGGGCATCGCCCTGCGTGAAATACCAGGTCCGTGCAAAGGAAAGCACGGTCGCCCCACCCAGCGCATCATGCGGAATGGCGCCGAACGGCGCCGACATTCTCAGGATGCGCAGCGCCGCCTGATCGAGAATCTTGTGTCCGGAGGAACGCGAAATCTCGGCGCTGTACAGGCTACCGTCCTCGGCCCGCAACTCGACAAAAATCACCACCGCGCCATAGACCTTGCCGCGTGCCTCCGGCGGATAGTTGAGCGTACCGATGCGCTCGATCTTCTGTTTCCAGGCATCGAGGTAGGCAGCCAGCCCGTATTCCTCAGTGCGCGCGCCGACAAACTTCTTGCGCGGTCGCTTGCTGTATTCATCGGCCGTCTTGGCGATCTCACCCTCGAGACGGGCCATAGCCCGCGCCGATTCGGCGAGGTCGAGACCACTGACCACCGGCACGACAGGAGAAGGCTGCTCGGTAGCCGTATTGGCCGCAGCGATGTTGCGCAGACTCTTTGCCTGCGTAAGCAGTCTTTGCTGGGCCGTTTCCAGTTCCTGCACGCGCCGCTGCATCTGCTGGATGGCGTCGCCATCATTCTTTTGCGGCGATGGCGGCAATGGCGTCTTGGCACGCCGGTTTTCATCGGTATTGCCGCCGCCATCGAGATTGGCCTGAGCCAGCGCCTGGGCATCCGTCGGCTTGCGCGCGGATTTGGCATTGACCAGGATGATATCCATGGCTTTTTCACGGAAGGCCTGGGAAGCATCCGGAAACTTGAAGTGCAGGGTCAGCAGCAAGGCATGAAAAAGGACGGAGATGCCGATGGCAATCCACAGACGGCGATCCTGCTGTGCCGTCCGGGAAACGCGAAGGGCACGCGTCTTCTTCACTGTTCCTCTTCCTCCGTGACCTCAGCCGGATTGCTCTCGCCAAGCAGGCTCACGAAACGGCAACTGACTTCCGGCGCCAGCAAATCAAGACTTTCAATAGCCAGACGCACGCGCTGCCCGGCCAGCAGGTCGGGGGGCAGGGATGGGATGCGAAGTAACAAAGGCAGGTGATCGAGTTTGACGCTTTGCTCGCGACGCACCGTTGCCTCGATTTCGCTCAAACCGTGCTGCTGAATCCAGCGCAGGCACCAGTAACGCTCCATCTGGCGCTGAAAATCGGCGTAGGCCGCGTAAGTCAGCTCGAAATCGCGCATGGCGCCAAACAATTCGGCCGATTTTTGTGCAAAGGCAGGCGTTTCGCCCTTCAAACAAGCGATCAGCTGCCACTGATTGACCAGATCGCAGTAACGGCGCAGCGGCGAGGTCATCCAGGCATACTGCGGCACGCCAAGGCCTTCATGCGGCAGCGGCGAAGTGGTCATGCGCACCTTGCCCTGCGTCTGGGCGCGGTACAGGCAGGCGATGTTCTTCTCGGCGAGCAGGCCGCCCCAGGTCGAGTTGGCGACGATCATGAGCTCGGCGACCAGCTTGTCGAGCGGGCTGCCGCGCTTGCGTTCGGAAATTTCGACGGTGCAACTGTCCGGATCAGCCAGATCGCCGCCGATTTCAAAGTTGTAGTCGTTGATGCCCTGCATCGCCGACGGCTTGCCACGCCGGCCTTCACAGGCGTTGGCGAAGTGCCAGAGGTGCACTAGCTCATCTTTGAACGGCTGATCAGGCAGGGGGCCATTGATCGTTTCGGCGTTGAACCACGGTTCGATTTCGTGGTGGCGCAGGTTGGCCGCGATATGCACCATCTCCAGCCGCGATTCGTGACTGAGAATTTCCAGCGAGTCATTGACCGTCAGGTAGAGCGACACGGCCGGGCAATCAACGCCGCCGGCCAGCGTGTAGTTCTGCACCACGGCGTCGGGCAGCATGGTGATCTTGTTGCCAGGCATGTAGACCGTCGACAGCCGGGCGCGGGCGATGCCGTCGAGCGGCGATCCGTGTTCGATGGCCAGCCCCGGCGCGGCGATATGGATGCCGATGCGCGAACCGATGCCGGGCAGCCTTACAACGGACAGCGCATCGTCGATTTCGGTCGTGTTGGCGTCGTCGATCGAGAAGGCGCGGACGTCGGCGCGCGGCAGGTCGCGCGGCAGTTTTGGCGCCTCAAGGGGCGGAAAGGCTACCCCCTTGGGAAATTGTTCGTGCAGGAAACGACGGTAATGCAGGAAATAGGGCGACTTGATGGCGCCGCACTTGAAGAGCATTTGCGCGGCCGTCAGCCCGGTTTCGGCGCAGGCCGTTTCGAAGGCCTTGGTTTCGGACTTGTTGCGATCCGGGGCGTAGAGCAGGGCGTCGGTCAGCACGCCGATTTCCGGCGGCAGGCGGAATTCCTTCAGCTCACCAATCCAGCCTTCCATCGCGAGCGCTTGCTGACGCTTTTTTTCAAGGCTGGCCAGAGCAGCTGCGAGAATGTCGGCAGGCGCTTTGCGGAAGCGGCCCTTGCCTTTGCGGTGGAAATAGACGGGCGCGGCGTGGACGGCAAGCAGCACCGCCGTCGCTTCGAGCGGGCTGGGCTCGTGTCCGTAGTAATCACGGGCAAAATCAAGAAACGAAAATTCGCCATCGTTGACGCACTCCCAGAGGAATTCTGCTTCGATTTCTTCGGCCAGCGGCGTGGCCTGATCGAGCAAGGCAGCCGCCGACGGTTTCTCGAAACGCAGCAACACCGTTGCGGCCTTGATCTTGCTGCGCTTGCCGCTCGGCATTTCGACCTGCAACGAGCTATCGTTGTCGGCCATGATGCTGCCGGCCTTGAAGCCGCCATCTTCTTCAAACAATACATTCATCGGCGGATTATAGCCCAGCGTATTCAATGATTTGCGGCACGAAGCCGGGAAATTGCGTGAAGCTGTGGTCACCGCCCGGCAGTACCGTTTGCCGGCAGCCGGCGTAGAAATCCACGGCCTGCTGGTAATCCAGCACTTCGTCGCCGGTTTCGGCCAGCAGCCAGTAGCGCTCCGGCGTTGGCTGCCTTACCTGGGCTTTCAGTTGGGCGGCGTGCGCCTCGGTGAAGGTGAAGCGTTCGCCGCTATGGAAATTAGCGTGATCGCCGACGAACTTGGTCAAATCCAGACGGTCGACCACGGCCGGGTTGATCAGCACAGCTTTCAGGCCGTGCTTTTCTGCCAGATGGTTGGCGTAATGTCCGCCCAACGAGCTGCCGATCAAGGTGACCGGCCCGCCGGCCTGTTCGATCAGGCGGCTAAGGCTGGCCACCGCTTCATCGGGCACCGGCGACAACTGCGGGCAGACGAATTGCCCCGCCATGCCGCACCGGGCCATCTCTTCGGCCAGCAGTTGTGATTTCCAGGAAGCCGGCGAGGAGCAGAAGCCGTGCAGGTAGAGGATCAGCCCGCGGTCCATTGCACCCAGCCGAAGTGGGCCGTCATCAAAACGACAATACCGAAGACGATGCGATACCAGGCAAAAGGCGTGAAGTCATGGCTCGAAATGAAGCGTAGCAGCCAGCGCACACACAGGAATGCCGAAACGAAGGCGGAAATGAAGCCGACCACCCACATGCCGATATCGTCGGCGTTGAGCAGGGCGCGTTCCTTGTAGAGCTGATAGACGGTGGCTGCACCGAGCGTCGGGATGGCGAGGAAGAAGGAAAACTCGGTGGCCGCCTTGCGCGACAGGCCGAAGAGCAAACCGCCGATGATCGTCGCGCCGGATCGCGAGGTGCCGGGAATCAGCGCCACGGCCTGTGCGAAGCCCATTTTCAGGGCGTCGAGCAGGGTCATTTCCTCGACCGTCTGGACGCGGATGGTGTGCTCGCGCTTCTCGGCCCAGAGGATGACGAAGGCCCCCAGAATGAAGGTGGTGGCGACGGCAATCGGGTTGAACAGGTTAGCCTTGATGGCCTTGCCGAAAGCCAGCCCAAGGATGGCCAGCGGCAGGAAGGCGACGAACAGGTTGAGGATGAATTTCTGCGCCGCCTTGTCGCTGAAGGCGCCACGCGCCACGACGAGCAGACGTTCGCGATACTCCCAGACCACGGCCAGAATGGCGCCGGACTGGATAACGATCTCGAACAACTTGCCGCGATCATCGTTGAAATCCAGCAGATCGCCGGCCAGAATCAGATGGCCGGTCGACGAGATCGGCAGGAATTCAGTCAGCCCTTCGACGATGCCAAGAATGAGGGCTTTAAGGAGAAGAATCGGATCCATGAGGTGCGGCCTGCGCTTATGCCAAGTTGGGGAGGCCGCATTCTACTATCCCGGATGCGTCAAAACCTCGAGTTCGGCCAGCCAATTGAGTGCATGCTCACGGGATAATCCGCACATCTCGGCCGACGGTTGCAGCCCGGCGCAGCAATTCGGTCGCTCCGGCCGTCCGAAAATCAGGCAGCGAAAATCAGCGTCCAGATGCCGACAAGGCGCACCGGCCGGCTTGTTCAGCGAACTGATCGACGGCGCAATACAACAGGCGCCGCAATTGGGGCGGCAGGCCATCGGCAACGGAACGGCGGGGCAAGGCTTTTCGGGCATGCCCGATTGTCGCAGATTCAGCCATTCCGTTCGCTGCCGACAATTTCCACGGTCAACCGGAAAAATCGCCAAAAAATGGAAAGGGGGCCCTCAGCCCCCTTGCTTTAAAAAACCCGAATCAACGACCAGTCGGCTTGGCACCATCAGCGGCAGGACCGCGCGGACCATCACCATGGCCGCGCTGCCCGCGCTCCATCGGTTTCATTTCAGTCAATTGCTTACGCTGCTCCGGCGTCAGCACCTCGAAGACCTGGCGATCAGCCTTGGCACGCGCCAGCGTCATCTCAGACATCGCCTTCGCCGCCTCGTCGGCCAGAGCGCGCGCCTTCGCCTCACTGTAATCCGGCGCCGACGTCAGCGCCCGCAGATCAGTTTCGGCCTTGCGCAGCGCCTTGGCCTTATCGCGCATCACCGGCGCCTGCGCATGCATGATCTCAAAAACCTTGTCCTGCTGCGCTTCAGTCAGATTCAAGCCGTGCAGATGCGGCGGCATCATGTTGCCACCCATCATGTGATGCCCCGGCCCGCCATGCGCCTCCATACCGCAACCGCCATGACCACCGTGACCAGCAAAAGCCGCCGCGGAAAGCGGAATGGCCAAAGCCACGCTTGCGGCGATCAAAAATCGTTTGATATTGCTGTTCGGAGTAGTTTTCATCTCTTCGTCCTGTTCTTCAAATTAGCCGACCCAGCGGGTCAGGCGACAGGACGAATACTCCCCCGAGGCGCTGTTAAGGTGGGTGGCGGTGCTGTAAATGAAAGTAAATGGGGTTACAGGTAAATACAAAGTCAATAATTGAGCGCCATAGCAAATTTCAATATTGGCCGTTTTTTCTGGCTGACCGTGGAATTCCCCGAAAAGAAAAAAGGCGGCTGAATCAGCCGCCTTTCCTTTGCTACGAGCCGTTTGGCGAGGCTCACACCTTGCTATAAACCTCAGCCCCGGCCTTCACGAACTCGACCGACTTCGCTTCCATCCCCTTCGCCAGCGCCACAGCTTCGTCGACACCTTGCTGCGCCGCGAATTCGCGAACTTCCTGCGTGATCTTCATCGAGCAGAAGTGTGGGCCGCACATCGAGCAGAAGTGGGCGACCTTGGCTGATTCCTTGGGCAGGGTTTCGTCGTGGAATTCACGCGCCTTATCCGGGTCGAGGCCGAGGTTGAACTGGTCGTCCCAGCGGAATTCGAAGCGTGCCTTGGACAGGGCGTTGTCGCGGATCTGCGCGCCGGGGTGGCCCTTGGCGAGGTCGGCGGCGTGGGCGGCCAGCTTGTAGGTGATGATGCCGGTCTTGACGTCGTCCTTGTCGGGCAGGCCGAGGTGTTCCTTAGGCGTCACGTAGCAGAGCATGGCGGTGCCGTACCAGCCGATCATCGCGGCGCCGATGCCGCTGGTGATGTGGTCGTAGCCCGGCGCGATGTCGGTGGTCAAGGGGCCAAGGGTGTAGAACGGAGCTTCGTCGCAGTATTCGAGCTGCAGATCCATGTTCTCCTTGATCATGTGCATGGGCACATGGCCGGGGCCTTCGATCATGACCTGCACGTCGTGCTTCCAGGCGATCTGGGTGAGTTCGCCGAGGGTCTTGAGTTCGCCGAGCTGGGCTTCGTCGTTGGCGTCGTAGATCGAGCCGGGACGCAGACCGTCGCCGAGGCTGAAGGCGACGTCGTAGGCCTTCATGATTTCGCAGATTTCCTCGAAGTGCGTGTAGAGGAAGCTTTCCTTGTGGTGCGCCAGACACCACTTGGCCATGATCGAGCCGCCGCGGGAGACGATGCCGGTCATCCGGTTGGCGGTCAACGGCACGTAACGGAGCAGCACGCCGGCGTGGATGGTGAAGTAGTCGACGCCCTGCTCGGCCTGTTCGATCAGCGTGTCGCGGAAGATTTCCCAGGTCAGGTCTTCGGCCTTGCCGTTGACCTTTTCCAGCGCCTGATAGATCGGCACGGTGCCGATCGCGACCGGGCTGTTGCGGATGATCCATTCACGGGTTTCGTGGATGTTCTTGCCGGTGGACAGATCCATCACCGTGTCGCCGCCCCAGCGGATCGACCAGGTCATTTTCTCGACTTCTTCCTGGATGCTGGAGCCGAGTGCCGAGTTGCCGATATTGGCGTTGATCTTGGTCAGGAAGTTGCGGCCGATGATCATCGGCTCGCTTTCCGGGTGATTGATATTGTTCGGGATGATGGCGCGGCCGCGGGCGATTTCGCTGCGCACGAATTCCGGCGTGATTTCCTCGGGAATGCTGGCGCCGAAGTTCTGGCCGGGGTGCTGGCGGCCAAGCAGGGCAGCCATTTTTTCGCCCATTTTTCCGGTTGACCGTAGAGACTCGATGTAGGCGCGACGGTTGTTGTTTTCGCGGATGGCGACGTATTCCATCTCGGGGGTGATGATGCCCTGGCGGGCGTAGTGCATCTGGCTGACGTTCTTGCCGGCCTTGGCGCGCAGCGGTTTGCGGTGCAGGCCGGGGAAACGCAGTTCGTCGAGGGACTTGTCGGTGGCGCGCTTGCGGCCGAATTCGGAGCTCAGGCCGGGCAGTTCCTCGACATCGCCGCGTTCGGCGATCCATTGGGCGCGCAGGGCCGGCAGACCGGAACGGATGTCGATCTTGGCGGCCGGGTCGGAATACGGGCCGGAACAGTCGTAAACGTAGATCGGCGGGTTTTTTTCGCCACCGAAAGCGGTCGGCGTGTCGTCCTGCGAGATTTCGCGCATCGGCACGCGAATGTCTGGACGGGAACCTTCGATATAAATCTTGCGGGAATTGGGCAGTGGCTGGACTGCGGCCTCGTCGACGTGGGCGTTGGCGGCGAGAAACTGTTCGGTGGCGTTCATGGTTATTCCTTGCGTGGATGCAGCGGGGTAAGACGGGCAAGGAGCAACAAAGTTCGTTTCCCTACGACGGCATGACCCGGTCAGGTTCGAAGGGTGATTCTCAGCCCGAATCGAGTCGGGCACCCCTAACGAGAGGCTGCAAGTTACTGGAAATACAGGCAAAATGCAAGGAATGACAAAATGCACTCAAGAATTCTCGAAACCAGCCGAAATATCGTCGACAAGCGCCAGAATTCAAAGAGAAAAAGAGGGAAGCAAGATGCGCCTACTGATAATCGCCAGCCTGCTGGTCGCCCTGCCTTTCGGTGTCTCGGCCGCGCCCGCCTGGCAAACGATTTCGTCCGAACCGGGCAAGCGCATTGAGCTCAATCGCACCAGCCTGAAACGTGACGGCAATACCGTTGAGGCGCAAGGCCGAGTCGTGCTCGAAAAAGAACTGGTGGATGGCCGCTCCGGCGCCCCCTACCGCGTGATCGAAGCGATCACCCGCTACGACTGCACAACGCGCAGCGCCAACACGATCAAGCGTATTTTCAAGAAAAACGAAAACGACGTCGTCCGCGAAGAGGACATCAAAGGCACCGAACTACCTGTACGTACCGGCACGCTGGACGACAAGGTGCTGCGCGAAGTCTGTCGCCCGCCCAAGGAAGGCGCTGCCGAGATCGCCCAGAAAGCCAATGAGGCAGCCGGCCAGCTGAAAGCAGCCAACGAGGCGATGCTCAAAAAGGAAATGGCCAAGGCCGAAAAGCCCGAGGCCGTGAAAGCCAGCGATGCCGCCCATGGCGCGGCACCTCCGAAGGAAAGCGCAATTCCGTCGATCAGGCCCAACCTCAAGGCGGCCATGGAAAGCGCCAAGGAAACGGCACCGCCCGCTCCGCCTCCACCCGCTCCCACCCCTGCTCCGCCCAAGGTAGCCGCACCGAAGGCAGCAACCGTTGTCGTTCACACCAGCCAAGCCCCGACACCCAAGCCCAAAAAAGCGCCCCGGCCTCAGGGCAACCAGTCCGACGGCTACATGCTGGAACTAGCGCACAGTGAACCGGCCATTCAGCATGCGCACATCCACTGGGATTACGAAGGTGCCGGAGGCCCCGAAAACTGGGCGAAACTCGACCAGAACAACAAGACCTGCGCCATTGGCCAGCGGCAGTCACCGATCGATATCAAGGATGGCATCAAGGTCGATCTGGAGCCAATCAAGTTCAATTACCAGCCTTCCACCTTCCGCATCATCGACAACGGCCACACAGTTCAGGTCGAAGTCGGCGAAAGTTCGATCTCCCTGACCGGCAAGACCTACGAGCTGGTCCAGTTTCATTTCCATCGCCCGTCGGAAGAAAAGGTCAATGGACAGCGTTTCGACATGGTCGCCCATCTCGTGCACAAAGCCGACGATGGCCAGCTGGCGGTTGTCGCCGTACTGCTCGAACGCGGCACCGAGAATGCATTCATCCAGACCTTGTGGAACAACATGCCGCTGGAAAAGAACCTGCCGGTAGCGCCGCCAAGCACGACGATCGACCTCAATACCCTGTTGCCGACCAGCCGCAATTACTACACCTACATGGGCTCGCTGACCACGCCACCGTGTTCCGAAGGCGTGCTGTGGCTGGTCATGAAGCAGCCAGCGCAGGTTTCGGCGGACCAGATCAACATCTTCAGCCGGCTCTACAAAAACAACGCCCGTCCCATCCAGCCCTCGGGCGGCCGCCTGATCAAGGAAGGTCGTTGACCGGAAAGTAGTCGCGATGGTAACTTAATGACCAACGAGTCATTAAGTTACCATGTCTGCCATTCCCGCCCCCCGCAAGCGCCGCAAGGAAGCCCGCCCCTCCGAACTTCTCGAAGCTGCACTTCATCTGTTCGTTGAAAAAGGCTTCACTGCAACCCGTCTGGAAGACGTTGCCGCACGCGCCGGGGTATCAAAAGGGACGCTGTATCTCTATTACGAAAACAAGGATGCGCTGTTCAAGGCGGTGATTCAGGAAGGGATCATTCCGGTCATCGCCGAAAACGAGGCGATCGCAGCGAAGCATAGCGGCTGCAGTTTCGAGTTGCTGGAACTCCTGCTCCAAAACTGGTGGACCAAGATTGGCCAGACCGCCTTTGCCGGCATCCCCAAGCTCATGGTGGCCGAAGCCCGTAATTTTCCCGAACTGGCCCGCTTTTATTACGAAAACGTCATCAGTCGCGGCCGGGCGTTGGTTGCCGGCGCCTTGCGACGCGGTATGGAGAGTGGCGAATTCCGCAGCATGGACGTCGAAACCACGGTCGACGTGGTGATCGCTCCCATTTTGATGCTGCTTATCTGGCGCTATTCGATGAGTTGCTGCCAAAGTGCCGAGAGCGATCCGCAAACCTATTTGCGTATACATATGGACCTGCTGCGTCAGGGTTTGCGCAAGCCGGAAAAAGAGAGTCGGGTATAATTTTGATTTGTCGGAACCAATATATTAGCTCGTGCTAATATTTAGTCTGCGGAGACCCACCAATGAACATCGAGCAAGCGCGCTTCAACATGATCGAACAGCAGATCCGTCCCTGGGATGTTCTGGATCCGCAGGTTCTCGACCTCCTATTTGTCGTCAAGCGCGAAGACTTTACGCCGCCGGCCTATCGCAACCTGGCATTTGCCGACATGGAAATCCCGCTTGGCGATGGTCAGATGATGCTGGCCCCGAAGATTGAAGCCAAGATGCTGCAGGAACTTGGCCTCAAGAAAACCGACAAGGTTCTGGAGATCGGCACCGGCAGCGGCTACATGGCAGCCCTGCTGGCCGCCCGCGCCGAACACGTGGTGACCGTCGAATGCCGCCCGGCGCTGGTCAATATCGCCAAACACAACCTCGAGCATGCCGGCGTCACCAATGTCACGATTGAACTCGGCGACGGTGCCAACGGCTGGTCCCAGCGCGGACCTTACGACGCCATTGTCGTTTCGGGCTCCGTTCCCGCCGTTCCTGACACCTTGCTCAAGCAGCTGCGCGTCGGTGGCCGTCTGGCTGTCGTGGTTGGTGAAGCGCCGGTCATGGAAGCTCAACTGATCACCTGCACGGCCGATGGCATCTACAACACGGTCAACCTGTTCGAGACGGTCATTCCGGCGCTCGACGGATTCGCAGCCAAGGAAAGCTTCACTTTCTGATGCAACAGGTTCGGGCACAACAACTAGCCGAATGGCTGGCCGACGAAAGCCGGCCCAGCCCCGTTCTGCTTGATGTGCGCGAACCATGGGAAATCGAGCTTTGCCAGCTGACGGGATCGAAAAACATCCCCATGCACCTGGTGCCGATGCGGTGCGCCGAAATCGATCCAGAACAGGAGATCGTCGTCATTTGCCACCACGGTGGCCGCAGCATGCAGGTCGCCATGTTCCTCGAGCACAAGGGCTACGCCGCAGTCTATAACCTGACGGGCGGCGTCGAGGCCTGGGCGGGTGAAGTCGATTCCAACATGCGTCGTTATTGAGGTAGGCATGAAAAAACTCGCTTGGCTGCTCGTTTCACCCTTGCTTGCGTCCCCACTGTTTGCTGCCGACCTGATGCAGGTCTATCGCGATGCACAGGACAACGACCCGACCTTCGCCGCTGCCCGGGCAACGCTTGATGCCGGGCGCGAAAAAGCGCCACAAGGACTCTCCGGCCTGCTGCCGAGCCTGACGTTGTCAGGCAATACGGTGTGGAACAAAAACGAGACCTCCGCTCATAACGGCCCCACGCTCTCCAAGCCGCAATACAACTCCAACGGCTATCAACTGACGCTGTCGCAACCACTATTCCGCTGGCAGAACTGGGTTTCCTACGATCAATCCAAAATGCAGGTGGCGCAGGCTGAAGCCAACTTCGTCCAAGCACGCCAGGATCTGATCCTGCGCGTTGCGCAAGCTTATTTTGATGCAATCTACGCCATAGAGAACCTCAAGGCGGTGCGCGCCAACAAGACGGCCATCGCCCAGCAACTCGAATCGGCCAAGAAGAATTTCGAGGTTGGCACGGCGACCATCACCGACACACATGAAGCACAGGCCCGCTACGATCTTGCTTCGGCGCAGGAGATTGCCGCCGAGAGCGATTTCGAGGTCAAGCAACATGCCTTGCAGGCGATTATCGGCAAGACACCCGGCCCGCTGGCCACAACGCGCAAGGATGCCGAGCTGACCATGCCGCTGCCCAGCGACATGAATCAGTGGGTGGCTGCCGCCGAAAAGGACAGCATCCCCGTTCAGATCCAGCAAGCTGCCGCCGACATCGCGGCCCGCGAAGTGGACAAGCAACGCGCCGGCCACTATCCGACCCTTGATCTGGTTGCCAACCAGGGGCACTCGAAGTCCTACGCGAACATCCCGAGCGTGGGCCCCGGCTCCTATGACACCGATTATCAGAACATCGGCGTGCAGTTGAACATCCCGCTCTTCCAGGGTGGTTTGACCGTTTCGCGCCAGCGCGAGGCTACGGCCAACCGCATGGCGGCGCAATCCGGTCTTGAAGCGGCTCGACGCGGTGCCGCCCTGTCGGCTCGTCAGTATTACCTCGGGGTAACCAACGGTCTGGCCCAGGTCAAGGCGTTGAAGGCCGCGCTGGTTTCGTCGCAGTCAGCCCTCGAATCGAACAAACTTGGCTATGAAGTCGGTGTGCGTATCAATATCGATGTGCTCAATGCCGAGAATCAGGTTTACGTCACTCGCCGCGATCTGGCCAGGGCTACGCTCGACACGCTGCTGTCACAACTGCGCTTGAAAGCGGCAACCGGTTCCTTGGGCGAAGAAGACGTCGCCCAGATCAACGCCCTGCTCGACCCATCCAGCGCACTATAAGCCCCAGCATCCGCTCAGCCGCACCCTGATGGGCGCGGGCGAACGTTCCCGCCGCTGTTCGCATTTCCACCAATTTCATTTTTTGGCCAAAAATCCGGTTGACCGTGGAAGCGAGCATTTCCGGGTTGACGACGCGCAAAGCGGCGCCCGCGGCAATCGCATCCTCGGTCGCCTGCTTGAAATTGAAGGTGTGTGGCCCGACAACGACCGGACAGTCGCAGGCCGCCGCCTCGATCAGATTCTGCCCGCCGAGCGGCAGCAAGCTGCCGCCAATGAAAGCCAGATCGGCCAGCGTGAAATAGGCTGCCATCTCACCCATGCTGTCGCCGAGCCAAACCTCGGTATCAGCCATCGGCAAGGCCGCACTGCGCCGGACTGTGCGCAGCCCCTGCTGCTGGAGCAAATCGGCCACTTCATCGAAGCGCTGCGGATGACGCGGTACCAGAACGAGCAAGGCATCAGCAACGGCCGCCTTGCGGAATGCCTCGAGGACCAGTGGTTCCTCGCCTTCACGCGTGCTGGCGGCGAGCCAGACCGGACGCCGGCCAATCGCCACCCGCCATTCGCGGCCGAGGGCAAGCTTGTCGGCAGGCGGGGTGACATCGAATTTCAGGTTGCCGCAAACCTCAACCGGAGTCGCGCCCAATTCGGCGATCCGCTCGGCATCACCCGCCGTTTGTGCCGCGACACCGGCCAGTGCCGAAAACGCCGGGCCGGCCAAGGCCGAGAACCGCCGGTAGCCGCGGGCCGAACGTGCCGAAAGCCGCGCGTTGGCGAGAAAGATCGGCACCTTGCGGCGCTTCCCGGCGGCCAACAGATTGGGCCATATCTCCGTTTCCATGAGCACACCGAAAGCTGGCGAAAAATGGCGGAAGAACCGATCGACCGCGCCGGGGTAATCGTAGGGTAAATAGGCCTGAATCAGCTTGTCGCCATAGACCTGCTGCCCGGCATCGCGACCGGTCGGCGTCATGCCGGTGAGCAGGATGCAATGTTCCGGCCAGCGCGCCTGCAAGCCTTCGATGAGCGGTTGGGCAGCGCGGGTTTCACCGACCGAGACGGCATGCACCCAGATCAGCTTGGCCGGCGCCGGCTGGCGATAGAAGCCGTAGCGCTCGCCGAGGTGCTGGAGATATTCCGGCTGCTTGCGGCTGCGCCAGAGCAGACGAAGCCAGATCAGCGGCGTGATCAGATAAAGCAGCTCTGAATAGAAGAAACGCGCCATCAGGCCAGCGCCAATTGCAATTCGGCAAGCACGGATGCAGGCGAGGGAATCTGATCCCTGCCGCCCAGATTGCGATGAAAGCCGGCGCCGAGAACACCGGTCAGGCCGGGATCGGTCGCCGTATAGAGTGCAACCGTTGGCACCTTGAGCGCGACGGCCAAGTGGGTCAGGCCGGTATCGACGCCGACCGCGGCACGACCACCGGCGAGCAGGGCTGCCAGATCGGGAATGCTCATGGCCGGCGCGGCCACGGCGCCGGGAATCCCTGATGCCAGGCGACTCGCCCGTTCGCGCTCGACCGCGCTACCGCCGGGCAGAACCGCGCTGACCCCCTGCGATTTCAGTTGCCGCCCCAAGGCCAGCCAGTTGGCTTCCGGCCACAGCTTGTCGTCGCGACTGGTCGCGGTCAGGAAAACGACATAGGGCCGGTGCGGTAGCCAGACGAATCCGGCGGGCGAGGCTTCGATACCGTAATCAGGTTCGCCGTCGGCCGCATACCCCAGGGCAGCAGCGGCCAACCGACGGTTGCGCACCACGGCATGCAGCTCGCGGGAAACGCTGAATTTTCGGTCGTAAAACCTCACCGCCATCGGTTCGCGCGCCGAATTGGCGTCATAGCCAAGCGTCGGGCCGTTGGCCTGCCTAGCCATCAACGCACTTTTGAGCAAGCCCTGGGTATCGACGACCGCATCGTAAGGCGCGGCCTGCAGGGCACGTCTAAATTCGGCAATCTCCCGCCAGCTTGCCGCCTTCAACAGATTCTTTCGCCAGCGCCGGACCGCGACCGGAATAATCTTGCCGACCCCGGGATGCAGGCGCGGAATAGCAGCGAAACTCTCTTCCACGCACCAGTCGACCGTCGCATCCGGGAAGTGCCGCCGGATGTCGCTGACCACCGGCAGGTTATGGATAACGTCGCCGAGCGAGGAAGTTTTCACGATCAAAATGCGCATCGACGGATAAAATCACGACTTTCGAAGCTGCAATTATAAATGCCGGCACGCCTCAGCCGCTTTCGATTGCGCGCTTCCATCTGAATATGCACAGGTGTCATAAATTTGATGCTGCGCTGCGATAAAATCCCAATACCTTTCTTCAGGGAAATTCCGTGAAAATTCTCGTTACCGGCGCCGCCGGATTTATCGGTTCTACAGCAACGCTGCGCCTGCTGGCGCGGGGCGACGAAGTGGTCGGACTCGACAACCTGAACGATTACTACGAAGTCTCACTCAAGGAAAACCGCCTCAAGCGCCTGACATCGCACCCGAACTTCCGCTTCGTCAAGCTCGATGTGGCCGATCGCGCCGGCATGGACAAACTGTTCGCCGACGAGAAATTCGACAAGGTGATCCACCTGGCCGCCCAGGCCGGCGTTCGCTATTCGCTGCAAAATCCGCACGCCTACATCGAGAGCAATATCGTCGGCTTCACCAATATTCTCGAAGGCTGCCGTCACAACAAGGTGCAACATCTGGTTTACGCCTCCAGCTCCAGCGTTTACGGCGGCAACACCAAGATGCCCTTCTCCGAGCACGACAGCGTCGATCACCCGGTCAGCCTGTACGCCGCGACCAAGAAGGCCAACGAGCTCATGGCGCACACCTACAGCCACCTTTACGGCCTGCCGACAACCGGCCTGCGCTTCTTCACCGTTTATGGCCCGTGGGGCCGGCCGGACATGGCGCTGTTTCTGTTCACCAAGGCCATTCTTGAAGGGCGTCCGATCGATGTCTTCAACTACGGCAACATGCAGCGCGATTTCACCTACGTCGACGACATCGTCGAGGGCGTCATCCGCGTGCTCGACAAGAATGCGGCGGTCAATGCGGAATATGACGCGATTGCCGCCGACCCGGCGACCAGCAACGCGCCTTACCGCGTCTTCAACATCGGCAACAACAATCCGGTGCAATTGCTCGATTTCATCGGCGCTATCGAAATCGCCCTCGGCCAGAAGGCCGAAAAACGCTTGCTGCCGCTCCAGGATGGCGACGTTCCGGCCACCTACGCCAACACTGACCTGCTCAATGACTGGGTGGGCTTCGTTCCCGGCACGCCGGTCCAGGAAGGCGTCAATCAATTCATCGCGTGGTATCGCGATTACTACCAGGTTTAAGGATTAACTTATGTGCGGCATCGTTGCGGCAGCAGCCGGCAAGAACATCGTTCCCGTCCTCGTCGAAGGCCTGAAGAAGCTCGAATACCGCGGCTATGACTCGGCCGGACTGGCGGTGATTGCCGGCAACGCCATCGAGCGCGTCCGCTCGGTCGGGCGCGTTGCCGAACTCGAAACCGCCTCGGCCAGCACCCAATCCGTCACCGGCATCGCCCATACCCGTTGGGCCACCCACGGCGTGCCGTGCGAACGCAATGCCCACCCGCATGTCTCCGGCACCATCGCCGTCGTCCACAACGGCATCATCGAAAACTACGAGTCGCTGCGCAGCGAACTGAGCGCCCAAGGCTACGTCTTCACCTCGGATACCGACACCGAAAGCATCGCCCACCTGATTCAGGCTACGCTGAAAACTGAGCCAGACCTCTTCAAGGCGGTACAGATCGCCTGTCAGCGTCTGGTTGGCGCCTACGCCATCGCCGTCATCGATCATACCCAGCCCGGCAAGGTCATCGTCGCCCGTGAAGGCTCGCCCCTGCTGCTCGGCGTTTCCGACACCGGCAACTACGCCGCTTCGGATGCCTCGGCCCTGCTGCAAGTCACGCGCAACATGGTCTATCTGGAAAACGGCGATATCGCCGAGTTGACCGCAGACAATGTTCGGATCACCCGTCTCGACGGCACCCCGGTCGAACGTCCGGTGCATGTTTCCCAGCTTTCCGCAGCAGCGGTCGAGCTCGGCAACTATCAGCACTACATGCAGAAGGAAATTTTCGAGCAACCCGAAGCGCTGGCCAATACGCTGGAAATCGTTGGCGGCAGCAAGAGCATCCAGCCCGGCATCTTCGGGGCCGAAGCGGGTAACCTGCTGGCCGATGTCGATTCCATCCTGATCCTCGCCTGCGGTACCAGCAGCCATTCCGGCTTTACCGCCCGCTACTGGCTCGAAGCCATCGCTGGCGTGCCGTGCAATGTCGAAATCGCCAGCGAATACCGCTATCGCGTCTCGGTGCCCAACCCGCGGCAGCTTATCGTCGCCATTTCGCAGTCTGGTGAAACGGCCGACACGCTGGCTGCCCTGCGTCACGCCAAGTCGCTGGGCCAGACCAAGACGCTGGCCATCTGCAATGTGCCGGAATCGGCCATCGTTCGTGAATGCGCCCTGCGCTTCATCACCCGCGCCGGTCCGGAAATCGGTGTCGCCTCAACCAAGGCTTTCACTACCCAGCTTGCCGCGCTTTTCCTGCTCACGCTGGTCGCTGCCAAGGTCAAGGGGCGTCTGAGCGAGGAACAGGAAGCCACCTACATTCATCAGCTGCGCCACCTGCCGGTTGCGGTCAACAAGGTGCTCGAGCTCGAAGACGAGATCAAGGCCTGGGCCCAGCGCTTTGCCGACAAGCACCACGCGCTTTTCCTCGGACGCGGTCGTCACTATCCGATTGCGCTCGAAGGCGCGCTCAAGCTCAAGGAAATCTCCTACATCCACGCCGAAGCCTATCCGGCTGGCGAGCTCAAACACGGCCCGCTGGCGCTGGTCGATGCCAACATGCCGGTCATTTCGGTCGCCCCGAACGATCAGTTGCTCGACAAGCTCAAGTCCAACCTCAAGGAAGTCCAGGCGCGCGGCGGTGAACTCTACGTCTTCGCCGATGCCGACTCGGAAATCCCGGAATCGGAAGGCGTGCACATCCTGCGTCTGCCCGAGCACTACGGCGAACTGTCGCCGATCCTGCATGTCATTCCGTTGCAACTGCTGTCGTACCACGTGGCACTGGTCAAGGGGACGGATGTGGACAAGCCGCGCAATCTGGCTAAGTCGGTGACGGTTGAGTAGGCGGACATTTCAATTTTGACCAATTTTTCCGGTTGACCGTGGCAATGAGCACTTACGCCATCGGCGATATCCAGGGCTGCTACGACTCGCTCCAGCGGCTACTCGAGCGTTGCGCCTTCGACCCGGCCAACGACCGTCTGTGGCTGGTTGGCGACCTGGTCAATCGCGGTCCGCATTCACTCGAAACGCTGCGCCTGATCAAGTCGCTAGGGCCGGCTGCCATCACCGTGCTCGGCAACCACGACCTCTACCTGCTCATGGTCGCCGAAGGCGGCGCCAAGTTTCGCGGCAAGGACGACACCTTGCAGCCAATTCTCGACGCTCCGGACTGTGATGAACTGCTCGACTGGCTACGCCATCAGCCGATCTGCCATACCGAGGGCGAGTACTGCCTCGTCCATGCCGGCCTGCTGCCGCAATGGACGGCTGCCCGCGCCCGCGAGCTGTCCCGCGAGGTTGAAGCCGCGTTGCAAGGGCCCAATTTCCGCGAATTCGTGCTCAACCTGTGGGGCAGTGAACCAGCTGGCTGGTCAGACACGTTGAGCGGCTGGCCGCGCCTGCGCGTCATCGTCAATGCCATGACGCGGATGCGCTTCTGCACGCTGGATGGGGTCATGGAGTTCAAGGTCAAGGGCAAGCTTTCCAACGCCCCGGCCGGTCACGTGCCCTGGTTCGACCTGCCGAACCGTAAAAGCGCCGATGCCGTGCTGGTTACCGGCCATTGGTCGGCACTTGGTCTGAAAGTCACGCCGAATCTGCTGGCGCTCGACTCGGGCTGTCTGTGGGGTGGGCACCTGACGGCTGTGCGGCTCGAAGATCGTCAGGTGTTCCAGGTGGATTGCTCACCAACGGAAGCCCAGCCGCTAAAGCGATAGCTTCACGTGCCTCGGCCGCCACCTGCTTGCGGTCTTCACCATGCAAGCCACGGACCGGCGTAGTCACCAACCGGGCGACCAGGCGTTTTCGACCAAGTATCGTCGCAGTGCATTGCCCCAGCGAAATATCGCCGTCGTAACGCGGCGCCAGGCTGCGCTGACCATCCATTTCCCAGTAAGAAATCGCCACCGGCAATACCGGCCGCCCGGCGGTGAGCGCCGGCTGAATCAGCGCCGCGTGAAAGTGCAGCAAACTACGGCCATCAGTAGTCGTTCCTTCAGGAAAAACTGCAACATGTTTTCCTTTGCCGAGAATATCGGCCACCTGCGCGTTGATCACCTTCGCATGCCCACGGCTGCCGCGGCGCAAAAATATCGTGTCGTTCTTCGCCGCCAGCCAGCCGATCAGCGGCCAGTGCCGGACCTCTTCCTTCGAGACGAAGGCGGCCGGCAGGACAGCGTTGATCACATAGATATCGATCCACGAAATATGGTTGGCGACCAGCAATGCGCCCGGCACGGCATGCGTCAGATCGGCCTCGACCTCGACACCGAGCGCATCGAGCAAGGCTGCTGCCCAGCTGGCCTTAAGCGCCAGACGCTGGCAGTCGCTGCACAGCGGGAAAACGCACAGCGAAAAAAGCACCCCGCTGATGACCAGCAGGGCGATGCGAAGTATCCGGAAAGCGCGAATGGCTAAATTGGTCTGACTCAGTCTTCTTATCCCAGGTAATGCTTGGCGTAACGGCCGGAAACCTTGGCCATCGGCATCAGGATCGGCAGGTCGGCGGTGTTGAAATCTGGATCCCAAGCCGGTTCTCCGCAGATCCAGGCCCCAGCGCGCAGGTAGCCTTTAATCAACGGCGGCGTTTCAGCCGGCCAATCCTGCTGCAGCGCCGCCAAGGGCAGCGGGCAACGCGGAAAAACCCGGTACTCCTGCGGCCCGAGGTGATCGGCAGCCAATCGATTATACAAGCTGGCCGCGGCGTGACCGCCATCGGCCATGCTGATCGAAGCGCAGCCCATCAGGTAATCGTAGCTGTTTTCAATCATGAACTGGGCCAGACCAGACCACAGCAAACTTATCGTCGCCCCGGTCCGGTAGTCCGGGTGAACGCAGGAACGTCCAATCTCGACCAGGCGCGAACGCAGGTATTGCAGGCGGGTCAGATCAAATTCATTTTCCGAGTAATAGCCAACCTGGCGCGCGTTTTCCGGTGTGAGGATGCGATAAGTGCCGACGATTTCGCTGGTGTGCGTGTCGCGCACGACGAGATGCTGACAGTGCGGGTCGTAAATATCATGATCGACGCCAGGAATGCGGCTCGGCAGATTGGCGCCCAATTCATCAGCAAAAACGCGATAACGCAGGCGCTGTGCATCGAGAATATCGCTCTGGCTGCGGGCGAAGCCGACAGCCAGGCTCTTCTTTTCGGGACGGCTGCGACCAGCCGCCTTCTGGACATTTTCCATCTTTGTTCTCCTTGTATTCGTGGAGAACAAGTCTGGATGAGCGTTGTTACGTCAACTTTGCCCGAAGATGACAGCGACGTTTCATCGCCACTCGCTTACCAGGGTTGGGTGCCAAAAGCCTTCTGATAGCGTTCGGCGATTTCCTCACGGCTCGGCTGGTGATTCTGGCCACCGCGGTGTGCGATCTTGATGGCGCCCATCACCGCTGCCAGACGGCCTGTCGTCAGCCAATCATAGCCGTTGGCAATACCGTAGAGCAGGCCCGAACGATAAGCATCGCCACAGCCGGTCGGATCGAGGATTTCGTCGGCAGCAACGCAGGGAATGTCGTGGCGCACACCATCGGCGTAGATTTCGGAGCCCTCGCCACCGCGCGTCACGATCAGCGCCTTGAGGCTTGCGGCCAGTTGCTCAAGACTACGACCTGTCCGGTCGCACAACAGCTTGGCTTCGTAATCGTTGAAGCAGGCGTAATCGGCCAGTGTGATGAAATCGAGCAGTTCGTCGCCATTGAACATCGGCAGGCCCTGGCCCGGGTCGAAGATGAACGGCACGCTGGCATCGGCGAAGTCACGAGCATGCTGCATCATGCCTTCGCGACCATCCGGAGCAACGATGCCGAGCTTGGCGTTGGCGGTTTCGACCTTGTTCAGATGCGAAAAACTCATCGCTCCCGGGTGAAAAGCCGTGATCTGGTTATCATCAAGATCGGTCGTGATGAAAGCCTGCGCCGTGAAACTGCCGCTGACCTGGCGGACATGGGTGCGTGGCAGGCCAAGCTTGTCGAGGCGGTCGAGATAAGGGGCGGCATCGTCGCCGACGGTGGCCATGATCATCGGTTCGCCGCCGAGCAGCATCAGGTTGTAGGCGATATTGCCGGCACAGCCGCCGAACTCTCGACGCATTTCCGGCACCAGGAAGGCCACATTCAGGATGTGAATCTGCTCAGGCAGGATGTGGTTTTTGAAGCGATCCGGAAAGACCATAATGTTGTCGAAAGCCAGCGAACCGCAAATCAGTGTTGTCATGTGAGATCAGGGATAGAAGATGTAAAGGCGATAGCCCGAAGCGCCACTTTCCTTGGCTTCGACCCAGAGCTTGACGGCCATTTCACCGTTGGCCGGGAAGGCATCGGAAGTCGTGCCGGGTGGCAGGTAATCAGCAGCGTACATGACGCGTCGGGAAACTACGGCGTCGTTGGTATCGGTCAGGCTCAATTCCAGCGCAGGCCAAGCTTGGGCATAGCCTGCCCGGTTTTTCAGCGTGGCTTGCAGTACGAACAGGCCGCGCGCGTTATCGGATTGCAGATCGGAAGTTTCAATCGATACCAGTGCCGAATTTCGCGGCAAGGGAATGTCGACCCCAGCAAACTCGTAGAGTCCGACCGTCCCAGGAAAACGCAGGGAAATATCGGTACGGAAATAGAACAACAATTGGCCAAGCAGGCCAATCAACAGCAAAGCAGCAACAAGGACAAACGGCCAGACCGCCCGCTGATTCGATTCATTGTCGAAGCCGCCCAAGCCATTGCTGGCTAAGGTTCCGGCCGACCAGCGGTTGCTCGATGCCGTATCTGGCAGTTCGCGCGAGGCCACCAGCCCGGCCAGACGGGCTGCCTCGGTCGACTCCTCGGGAGATTCGAGCAAAGGTTCGGCAAGCGGCTCCTGAATCAACTCCTCTTCGGCAGTGGCAGGCTCCTCTGCATGCGGCTCGGCAGCCACTGGCGAAAAGTCCTCGGGAACGGCATGGACGGGTTGCTCAGTCTGGTCGCTTGGCGGAATATCGTTGGGCAAAGACTCGTTGATGGCTTCACCCGGTAAATCTTCAGTCCAATCGGCCAGCGGCGCATTCGAAATCACTACCGGTGCATCAACTTCCGGCTCCACCAACGACACGTCAGGCTCCGGCAATGCAGGTTCTTCGCACGGAAGCGTCTCCTCGACCACATGCTCCTCGATCGATGGCGTCTCGATCAATGGCTCATGATCCTCGCTGACCAATGCATCGAAGGCGTTGAATACGACTTGACAGTGACCACAGCGAACCTTGCCAGCCCTCAGCCGCAACTGCTCGGTCGTCACACGGAAAACCGTGCCGCAGACCGGACAGCGCGTCCGCATCAAGGTTTGCGTCCTTCCAGACACACCCAGTCTTCGCGCGTATCGGCCACCTTCATCGGCATCCACTGAGCGTAGATGGCGATGATTTCCTCCGCCTGTTCGCGCAGGATGCCGGATAGCGCCAGACGACCGCCGGAGCGGACATGCGCGCAGATTGCCGGCGCCAGAACGCGAAGCGGATTGGAAAGGATATTGGCCACGACAACATCATACTCGCCGGCGACTGGCAGCGCCGAATCGGCGAACAAGGCGACCACGCCATTGCGTTCAGCGTTCGAGCGAGCCGCGTCGACAGCCAGCGGATCGATATCAACGCCAGCAACACGACCAGCACCCAGGCGAGCAGCAGCAATGGCCAGAATGCCGGAACCGCAGCCATAGTCGAGGACGGTACAGCCCTCGGAAACGTTGCTCTCCAGCCACTCCAGACAGAGCCGGGTGGTCGGATGCGAACCGGTGCCGAAGGCCATGCCAGGATCGAGAATCAGATTGACCGCGGCCGGGTCCGGCGTTTCGTGCCATGACGGCACGATCCACAGGCGCTGCGAAACGCGGATCGGGTCAAACTGGGACTGGGTCAGTTGCACCCAGTTCTGTTCTTCAACCGCCTCGACCGTGTAGGCCGGCACTTCACTCAAACCGATGGCCGCAATGGCCTCACCGAGAAGGGCATCAATATCGGCATCCGGCTCAAGCAGGGCGACGATGCGCGAATGCGTCCAGCCTGAGCTCGGCAACGAACCCGGTTCGCCGAAGAGCGGTTGCTCGTCCGGCGTTCCAGCATCGGCATCCTCAATGCTGGCCGACAGCGCGCCTGCTTCAAGCAGGGCATCGCAAATCGGCTCGGCGTGCGCCGCATCGGTCAGGAAACTGACACTTTGCCAACCCATCGCTTACAACTTCACTTCGCCCTTGTCGGCGAGTTTCTGTTCGAGGTAATGAATACTCGTGCCGCCTTCGACGAAACGCGCGTCCTGCATCAATTCCTGATGCAGTGGGATATTGGTCTTGATGCCCTGAATGCTCATCTCGGACAAGGCGATGCGCATGCGACGAATGGCCTGATCACGGGTATCGCCGTAGGCAATGACCTTAGCGACCATCGAGTCGTAATGCGAGGGCACGGTATAGCCCTGGTAAATGTGCGTATCGACCCGGATGCCGGGGCCGCCAGGCGGATGATAAAACTCGATCTTGCCGGGACACGGAACGAACGTGAAGGGATCTTCGGCGTTGATACGGCATTCGATGGAATGACCGCGGAACACGATGTCCTTCTGCTTGTAGCGCAGCTTCTCGCCGGCCGCGACGCGAATCTGCTCCTGCACGATATCGACGCCGGTGATCATTTCGGTCACCGGATGCTCGACCTGAACGCGCGTGTTCATTTCAATGAAATAGAACTCGCCGTTTTCGTAGAGGAATTCAAAAGTACCGGCGCCGCGATAGCCGATCTTGCGGCAAGCTTCAGCACAGCGCTCGCCGATACGGGAAATCAGACGAGCCGGGATATGTGGTGCCGGCGCTTCCTCGATCACCTTCTGGTGACGGCGCTGCATCGAGCAATCACGCTCGCCGAGATAGATGGCGCTCTTGTATTCGTCAGCTAGCACCTGGATTTCCACGTGACGCGGGTTTTCCAGATACTTTTCCATGTAGACCGCAGGATTGTTGAAAAAGCTACCAGCCTCCTGCTTGGTCATCCCCACCGCGTTAACCAGCGCTGCTTCGGTGTGCACGACACGCATGCCGCGACCACCGCCACCGCCCGCCGCCTTGATGATGACTGGATAACCCACGGCACGAGCGATCTTGATGATTTCCTTCGGATCATCCGGCAACTCGCCATCAGAACCGGGAACACAGGGAACGCCAGCCTCTTTCATGGCATTCTTGGCGGAAACCTTGTCGCCCATCAGGCGAATCGTTTCAGCTCGGGGGCCGATAAATACAAAACCGGAAGTCTCGACACGCTCAGCAAAATCGGCGTTTTCCGACAGAAAGCCGTAGCCCGGGTGTATAGCCTGGGCATCGGTGACTTCTGCTGCCGAGATAATGGCCGGCACATTCAAGTAGCTTTGCAGCGACGAAGCAGGGCCAATGCAGACCGACTCGTCGGCCAGCTTGACGTATTTGGCATCGCGATCGGCCTCGGAGTGCACGACCACCGTTTTGATACCCAGTTCGCGGCAGGCACGCTGAATACGCAAGGCAATTTCGCCGCGATTCGCGATAAGAATCTTTTCAAACATGGCCATATCAGCCAATCACATAAAGCGGCTCACCGAACTCCACCGGCTCGCCATTCTCGACCAGGATGGCCTTGACCACGCCCGATGCATCGGACTCGATCTCGTTGAGCAACTTCATGGCTTCGATGATGCACAGCGTCTCGCCTTGCTTGACGGTCTGGCCGATCTGCACGAAGGCATCGGCACCGGGCGACGGCGAGCGGTAGAAGGTACCGACCATCGGCGACTTGACGATGTGGCCTTCCGGCAACTCGTCTTCGTCATCCAGATTGACCGAGGATGCAACAGGAGCACCCGCAGCAGCCGGCGGAGGCGGCGCATAGTATTGCTGCGGCGCTGCAGCAACAGTGCCGTAATGCTTGGCGATGCGGACTTTTTCTTCGCCTTCAGTCACTTCCAGCTCCGAAATGCCGGATTCCTGTACGAGGTCGATCAGTTTCTTGAGTTTACGCAGATCCATGGAGACTCCCTTCTGTGTTGCGCCCGTCGGGCACAAATGTCCGACCGAAGCCGGACTATTCAATATTAAGCTTGTTAAGCAGATATTCGAGGGCTAGCAGGTAGCCCTCATGACCCAGCCCGCAGATGACACCGATGGCCAGGTCCGAAAAATAAGAGTGATGGCGGAACGGCTCTCGCGCATGCACATTGGAAAGATGCACTTCGACGAACGGAATCGCCACGGCCGCGATCGCATCGCGCAAGGCTACGCTCGTATGCGTATAGGCTGCGGGATTGATGATGATGGCACGGACGCCCTGTTCGCGAGCCGCATGGATGCGCTCGATCAGCGCACCTTCATGGTTGCTCTGGAACGCCTCCAGCTCGACGCCGGCCGTTTCGGCCATGCGCGCCAGCGACATGTTGATGTCCGACAGGGTTACCCGGCCATAATGCTCGGGTTCACGTGTGCCAAGCAGGTTCAGATTAGGCCCGTGAATGACAAGGACACGAGGCTTTTCTACCGGCTTGGAAGCAGTTTTTCGCTTCGTCATAGCTGCAAGTTTGCCGCAAATGCCTGCAACTTGTCCAGTCTATTCCTTTAGTAAGGCGCGCAACGCATCGGCCCGGATACGATCGCGAGGACGACCATCGTGGTGTTTCAGGCTCACTCGCTCCATGTTCGGCGCCAGAATTATCAGGTCCGCGTCGGCCGTATCGGTTTCCATGCGTAGCACTGCCTCAACCCGTTCATTTCGTGATTCTACATGCGCGACGTCAATAGCCCGGTTGAGCAGGAAGATCTCGACCTCCTTGGCACTGTCGGCGAAGAGCAGGATATCGATGTGCGAATGTTCGCCAGCGGTTCCATCAAGCACCGAACCGGTCAGGTAGGGATTGAAACCCGCCAGCAGATCGAGCAGTTCCAGTGCCGTATGGCGCAACAGGGCGAGCAACTCTTCGTGTTCCTCGCCTTGATAGAGGCTGCGGTAGGCACGCAACTCAGCCTCGACCTCGGCGTTGTCCGGAAAAGCTGATTTTTCGGGTAGCCCCAGCTGGCGAGCCGCCTTTTTTTTGGCCAGGTGATAATCGGTAATGCCATCCTCCGCCATCAGGCGGGCGGCAGCGCTGGCGATGCTGGCCCGCGTGCCGGGGCTGGTACGTTGCCGTTCATGACGGGCCATGGGGACTCGATCAAGGTAAAATCGCCCCCATTCTAACGGCTCTCTGTGACATGCACATTCATATTCTCGGCATCTGCGGCACTTTCATGGGCGGCGTCGCTCAACTGGCGGTCGACTCCGGCCACAAGGTCACGGGCTGCGACGCCAACGTCTATCCGCCGATGAGCGACCAGTTGCGCGGCGCCGGCATTGAGCTGATCGAGGGTTTTGCCGTCGACCAGCTGGCACTGAAGCCGGATGTTTTCGTGATCGGCAATGCCGTTTCACGCGGCAACCCGCTACTTGAGGCCATTCTCGACAAGGGCTTGCCCTACGTTTCCGGTCCGCAATGGCTGGCCGAGAACCTGCTCCAAGGCCGCTGGGTGCTTGGTGTGGCCGGCACCCACGGCAAGACGACGACCGCCTCGATGCTGGCCTGGATTCTCGAAGCGGCCAACATGGACCCCGGCTTTCTGATCGGGGGCGTGCCGCTGAATTTCGGCGTTTCGGCCCGGCTCGGTGGCACGCCATTCTTTGTGATCGAGGCCGACGAGTACGACACGGCCTTCTGCGACAAACGTTCCAAGTTCGTTCATTACAAGCCGCGGACGGTTGTTCTGAATAATTTGGAATTCGATCACGCCGACATCTTCAGTGATTTAGCTGCCATTGAAACGCAATTTCACCACCTCGTACGCACGCTCCCACAATCCGGGCTGATCGTTTCCAACGCAGCCGAAGCCAGCCTCGACCGTGTTTTAGCGCGTGGCTGCTGGACGCCGGTCGAGCGTTTCAACGACCCGGCGGGCTATCGCGTGACCGGCGACGATGCACGCGGCGAATTGATTTTGCACTCGCCCGACGGCAAGGTTAGACGCACGGTCTGGGGACTTTCCGGTGACCACAATCGCGCCAACGCCTGTGCGGCGCTACTCGCCGCCCGTCATGTCGGCGTGCCGCTGGAGCAGGGGCTTGATGCGCTCTCGCGCTTCGAGAATGTCAAACGGCGCATGGAAGTGCGGGGTGAAGTGCGCGGCGTGACGGTTTATGACGATTTCGCACATCACCCGACAGCCATCGCGACGACGGTTGCCGGCCTGCGCCGCAAGGTTGGCAAGGCGCGCATTCTGGCCGTGCTCGAACCGCGTTCGAATACGATGAAGCTGGGAACGATGAAAGCGCAACTGCCAGACAGCCTGCGCGAAGTCGATATGGCTTTTTGCTATGCCGGCAATCTCGGCTGGGATGCCCGCGAGGCGCTGGCGCCGATGGGCGAGCGTGCCACCGTTGAAGAAGACCTGGACCGACTAGTCGACCAGATCGTCATCTCTGCACAACCGGGTGATCATATCCTGGTCATGAGCAACGGCGGCTTCGGTGGCATTCATGGCAAGATACTGGCCGGATTGACGGAGTAAGCCACCGGTTAAACCGTATTTCCACGGTCAACCGGGAAAATCGGCCAAAAATGAAAAAGGCGCGGAGAGGTTTCCCTCCCGCGCCTTTTTGTCGAGCTGCGTTTAGCGCTCCATGGACTCCACGACCGCCAGCGCAGTCATGTTAACCAGACGACGGACGGTGGCCGTCGAGGTCAGCACATGCACCGGACGGGCCGCACCGAGCAGGATGGGGCCGATGGTAACGCCTTCGCCACCGGTCATCTTGATCAGGTTGTAGGAGATGTTGGCAGCGTCGATGTTGGGCATGACCAGCAGATTAGCCTCGCCCTTGAGCGGCGAATCCGGGTTGGCTTCGCGGCGCAGGTCTTCATTGAGCGCCGAGTCGCCGTGCATTTCGCCATCCACTTCCAGCTCACCGGCCGACATGGCCGAGACCAGCCCGGCGGCAACACTCATCTTGCGTGCCGACTCGGAGTTGCCGGAACCGAAATTGGAGTGCGAGAGCAGCGCGACCTTCGGATGGCTGCCGAAACGCTTGACCTGTTCGGCCGCCATCAGCGTCATTTCGGCGATTTCCTGAGCATTCGGATTTTCGTTCACATGCGTGTCGCAGATGAACAAGGAACGACCCGGCAGCATCAGGTAGTTCATCGCGGCCAGCGTGCTGACGCCCGAGCGCTTGCCGATGATCTGGCTAATCACGCCGAGGTGGTGGCTGTATTGACCAGTCATGCCGCAGATCATGCCGTCGGCGTAGCCCAGCTTGAGCAGCATGGCGCCGATGACCGTCGGCTTGCGACGCATGGCTTCCTTGGCGATGGCCGGGGTGATGCCCTGACGCGCCATGGCCTTGTGATAGGCGGTCCAGCATTCGCGGTAACGCTCGTCGGATTCCGGATTGACGACATCGAAGTCGACGCCCGGCTGGATGCGTAGCTTGGCCTTTTCGAGACGATGCTCGATGACGCCCGGACGACCGATGAGGATCGGACGCGCGAACTTTTCTTCGATGACCACCTGCGCAGCGCGCAGGACGCGCTCGTCTTCACCTTCGGCGAAGATGATGCGCTTGCCCTTGGCCTGACGGGCAGCCTGGAAGATGGCGCGCATGCCGACGCCGGTGTGATAGACGAACTCGGACAGCTTGGCGCGATAGGCATCCCAGTCGGTGATCGGGCGCGTCGCAACACCGGAATCGATGGCGGCCTTGGCGACAGCCGGGGCGATCTTGACAATCAGGCGCGGGTCGAAGGGCTTGGGAATCAGGTATTCCGGGCCAAAGGACAAATCGGCACCGGGATAGGCCATAGCCACTTCGTCGGTCACTTCAGCTTCGGCCAGCTCGGCGATGGCGCGCACGGAGGCCATCTTCATTTCTTCGGTAATGCGCGTTGCGCCAACATCGAGTGCGCCACGGAAGATGAACGGGAAGCACAGGACGTTGTTGACCTGGTTCACGTAGTCAGAACGGCCGGTGGCGATGATCGCATCCGGACGCACTTCCTTGACCAGTTCCGGCATGATTTCCGGAGTCGGGTTGGCCAGCGCGAAGACCATGGGCTTGTCGGCCATGCTCTTGACCATGTCCTGCTTGACGACGCCGGCAGCGGAGAGGCCGAGGAAGATATCGGCGCCGACCAGCGCTTCGCCGAGCGTGCGCTTCTCGGTGTTCTGGGCGTAGCGGGCTTTGGTTTCATCCATGCCACCCGGACGACCAACGTAGATGACGCCCTTCGAGTCGCAAATGGTGATGTTCTCGCGCTTGACGCCGAGATCGCACCACAGGTTCACACAGGAGATGGCAGCCGCACCGGCGCCGGAAACGACGACCTTGACCTCGTCGATCTTTTTGCCGACGACCTTGAGGCCATTGAGCATGGCGGCGCCGGAAATGATCGCGGTACCGTGCTGGTCATCGTGGAAGACCGGGATGTTCATCCGTGCCTTGAGCTTCTCTTCGATGTAGAAGCATTCCGGCGCCTTGATGTCTTCGAGGTTGATGCCGCCGAGCGTCGGCTCGAGGGCGGCGATCATGTCGATGAGCTTGTCCGGGTCGTTCTCGGCCAGTTCGATATCGAAGACATCAATACCGGCGAATTTCTTGAACAGGCAGCCCTTGCCTTCCATGACCGGCTTGGAGGCCAGCGGGCCGATATTGCCGAGGCCGAGTACGGCGGTGCCGTTGGTCACGACGCCGACGAGGTTGGCACGCGAGGTGTACCAGGCGGCCGTGGCCGGATCTTCGACGATCGCATCGCAGGCGGCAGCAACACCCGGAGAGTAGGCCAGCGCGAGGTCGCGCTGATTAGTCAGGCCCTTGGTCGGGCGAACTGAAATCTTGCCGGGTGTGGGCCAGCGATGGTATTCGAGTGCGGCTTCGCGCAGATCCTTTTCCACGGATTCTCCTGGGATTTTGGTAGTGGGGAAAACCCGTTAGGGTACTCCAATCGTTGCCCCGCTGGAAGCGTAATTCATAATTATGGATCAGAATTTGTGGCTGAGCGTCAGGCGAAACGTCCTCGGTTCGGTCGGGTGGATATGACGATCGGACTGCGGGGCGACTTCGCTGGCCAGTTGCGAGTCATACCAGTATTCGATGTCATTCACCTTGCGGTCGAACAGGTTGTAGACGTCGAGCGCCAGCTGCGTGCGCTGGCCGAATTTGTAGCCGACACGCAGGTTGGCCAGTGCCGATGACTGTGAGCGTACCGAGATGTCCTCGACCAGCGGCCGCGGGCCGAAGTAGCGCAGGCGTACAGCACCGAACCACGGGCCAAGGTGGTCGATGGTCAGGCCGATGTTGGCCGTCGTCGTCACCGCCCCCGGGATGTAGTCGCCAGCCACCGGGTCGTGGTCGCGGAAGCGGGCATGCGACCAGGCGAGGTCGGCGTCGATCCCCAACCAGTCGGCCAGCACGTAGAGATTGGTCCATTCGACACCGTAGCGGCGCGACGGACGGGATGCTTCGGTTGTCCCGGCATCGCCGACGAAAAGCAGTTCGGAGGCCGAATCGAGTTGCCACAACGCGACGGTCGACTGCCAACCCGGCACAATTTCCGAACGCAGGCCGAGCTCGTAACCTTTGGTCCGGACCAACGGCTTGACTGACTGTACCGGCGTCACGCCATCGGCTGGATCGACACGGGTGGTCGCGCCGCGCGCATCGTTGGAGTGAAAGCCGTGGCCGTAGTTGAGGTAAAGCTCGGTCTTGCGCCACGGCCCGAAGATCAGCGACAGCTTGGGCGTCACCATGTGATCGTCGGCCTTGCCCGAGTTGGCCGCGATGTTGCTGTCGACCGTGAAGTCATAGGCATCGGCACGCAGGCCCTGCACGGAACGGAACCAGTCGGTCCACCGCGTTTCGTTCTGCGCCCACAGGCCGAGGCTGCGCTGCGTCACACGGTCCTCACGAACCGTGCTGACGGTCTGCCGCTCGCTCGTCGCGTAAAGACCGACCGGATGCAGGCGGTCGGCCCGCGTCTGGAAACCGAAGGAATTGATCACGTCGAAGCTGCCCCAGCGATCGAACATCGCGTGCGAGGCCGCCATGCCGCCGGCCAGGCGGCGCTCGGCCTGCTTGAACTGGTCGCCCGGCGGGCAGCCCGTCGTGCAGTAGGTAAAGTTGGACCACAGGTCGAGGCCCGATTCGAGCACCCAGACATTGGCCTTGCTCTGGCTGTTGGCCCAGCGTCTGGCCCAGTCGCCGGACAAGCTGTAGCGATGCGTCTCGCCACCGGTCGTCGGGTCGAGCGAGCCAAAGCGGTCGACCAGCCCGCTGTCGATGGCCCGCTGGGCGATCTGGTCGGTCGACGTCCATTTGCCATGGTAGGCCATGCCGCTCACCGACCAGCCGTCGTCACGCGTGCCCCGGCTATAGCGCAGCACCCCGTTGAATTTCTTGTAATGCTCCTCGACCTGCCACGGCCCGTCGTTGTGGAACAGTTCCAGACCGTAAAGCAGATGCCCGTCGGCGACACGCGGCGAATCGGCCAGCAGGGCCCGGGTATAGCCGTTGCCGCCCAGCGTCAGCTGGGCCAGGCCGGCTTCCATCTGACGGAAGTAGTCGATGTGCGCCGCGCCGGCCGAGGAAAAATCGCCTTCCTCGGCGAAGTACGGCCCTTTGCGGAAGGCAATGCGGTCGACCAGTTCCGGAATCAGGAAATTGAGGTCGGTGTAGCCCTGGCCGTGGGCATGCGTCGGCATGTTGACCGGCACGCCGCCGAGGTAAGTCGCGAAATCGGTGCCGTGGTCAAGATTGAAGCCGCGCAGGAAATACTGGTTGGCCTTGCCGTCGCCGGCATGCTGCGTGACGATCAGGCCCGGAACCATCTCGAGCGCCTCGCCGGGTCGCAGGATGGGCACGGCCGCCAGCCGCTGGCTCGAAACCACGCCTTCGCTGCCTGACGCCGCGATGCCTTCGAGGTTTTCCGCCTTGGCGCGGACTTCGACGGTGGACAGTTCGGTCGACTCATGAGCCGTAACAGCGCTCATCGCCACCATCAAATATGAACTAATTAATTTTTGTCTTAATCGCATCGCTTAAAAAAGCCGGTCGCCCGGCCATCCCCCATCCTTAACTGACTAAACCGCAGCCGGCCGGCGCGTCAGGCGCACCGCCGCAATAAAGCTGAGGGCGATGATCGCCACCAGCGTAAAGCCGAAAACTAGTTCCTTGCCCTCGCTCCAGGCATCAACCGCCGGCGAGAGCATCTTGGCGGCGCCGAGGGCGGCGACGAGCAGACTGACGCCCGACACCACCAGCCCCATGACGCGCGATGCAATAAGCGCGACCTGGTCGGCGCGGGCGATGAGCCGGGCAATCCACAGGCCGTTGATGCCGTCGGTGAGCAGCATGCCGAGCATGAAGAGCAGGGCGAGGATCAGCGCATGCTCCCAGCCGCCAAACTGCGTGGCGGTCAGGGCGAAGAAGGCGGCTTGCGACAGGGTGTCGAAGGACAGGGCGAACAGGGCGCCGACCAACGCGATCAGGGCCGGGTGCGAAACATGGCGCAGGTTGCCGAGCAGGCGGCCCTTGAGGCCGACCGGCTGGACGATTTCATGCGGTTCGGCGGCGAGCACGGCGGCGAGGTTAAGGCTGCCAAGCGCGAGGAGGAAGGCGATGGAAATCACCGCGCCGAGCGTGCCGAACCATTCCGGCACTTCCCACTGGCCGGCCAGCGCCGAGACGCCGAGGGCGATGGCCATGACCACGGCACCGTGGCCGAGCGAAAACAGCGTGCCGCAGTAGCGCGCCAGCGCGGGCCGGGAACGGGCGTTGTAGCGGGTCAGGCCATCGATGGTGGCGAGGTGGTCGGCGTCGAAGCCATGCTTCATGCCGAGCACGAAGGTCAGGATCAGCAGGGACAGCCAGTCGGAAGGCAGGTTTTCCATGGACGCCGTATGAAGGTTTTTATCATCTTCATACAAAGAGCGTGCCAGATCAATAAGTCATTGTTCGTATTGACTTCGTGGCCTTTTGGACGCGCAACGCGGGCCGCGAGTGGTTAGCGACCTTCCACCGGAAGTGAAAGAACGAATTCCGCCCCATTGCCCGGCACGTTGCGCGCACTGAGCTTACCGCCGTGCCGCTCGACGATGCCGTAGCTGATCGACAAGCCCAGCCCGGTACCCTGGCCGACCGGTTTGGTCGTAAAGAAGGGCTCGAACAGGCGGCTCAGGTTGGCCTCGGGAATGCCCGGGCCGTTGTCGGTAAAGCGCAGCACGGCCATGCCTCCCTCGATGTCGCCGGTGATGTTCAGCTTCGGCTCAGGCAGGCTAGCCGTAGCGTCGCAGGCGTTCTGCACGAGGTTCATGACGACCTGCTGCAACTGCCCGGACGACCCTGAACATTTCAAATTTGGCGATAAATTCGTGTTGACCGTGAATTTGGCCGCTGCGCTCTGCACGACCCAGCGCACCGAGCGCTCGACGACCTCGTTGAGGCTGACCTGCTCGGGCGTCATCTTGTCGACGGCCGAAAAACGCTTGAGCGCATCGACGATATCGCGCGTCCGCTCGGCGCCTTCGATCATGCCGTCGATGAGGTGCGGCATGTCGGCCAGGATGCGGTCAATGCGCAATTCGTCGCGCATGGCCTTGAGCGCCGCATCGTCTGCCGCATCGCTGGCGTGCACGGCGCTGAGATAGCTTTCGAGCCGGCTGGCGTAGCGCTTGAGCGAGAGCACGTTGCCGAGCACGAAGCTGATCGGGTTGTTGAGTTCATGCGCCACGCCGGCCACCAGACGGCCGAGCGAGACCATCTTTTCGGCGTGCAGGAGTTGGCCTTGCGTGCGTTTAAGATCGTCGTGCGCCTGCCGTAGCGCGGAGTAGGCCTTGCGCAGTTCGCCGACCGGGCGGCCGGTAACGACCATGCCCATGAGTTTGCCAGTCTGCGACAGACGCGGCGTGCAGTTCATCGACACCGGCACGGTCGAACCGTCGCCGGCGCGCAGGAAAAACTCGCAGTCATGAATCCCTTCGCGGCCGAAACGGGCGAAGATATCGCGCGCCTTGGCCTTTTCGACCTCGTCGGCAAAAAGCTCGAAGACCGCTGTCTTTTCAAGTTCGTCGGCCGTCTTGCCGGAGAAATGCAGGAGCGAGGAATTGACCTCGACGATCCCCCCGTTGCGGTCGCAGACGATGAGGATGTCGGACATCGAGGTGAGCACGCTCTCGATGAACTGGTGCGATTCCTCGAGTGCGGCGTTCTTTTCTTCGAGGGCGACTTCGTACTGCAGGAGGTCGTTATAGACCTCGTCCATTTTCTGGATGACTTCGATCCACGCCTGCTCGCCGCCGGGCGGCAGGGGCGAGCTGTCCGCCAGGTCAGCGGGCGGGACGGTAGTGGACATGGGCTTCGCCGTGTTCGTCGTGGGCGTGATGATGTTCCGCTTCGAGCGCGATGACGTTGAGCTTGCCGTGGCGAACGCCACGCTCGGCCATGAGCGCGTCGGCAAACTGGCGGACATCGGCGGTGGCGCCTTTGAGGATGACCGACTCCAGACAGTTGTCGTGATCGAGGTGACTGTGCAGGGCGGCCACCGTCAGATCGTGATGATCATGCTGCAGGCCGGTCAGGCGCTCGGCCAGTTCGCGTTCATGGTGGTTGTAGACGTAAGACAGGTTGGCGACGCAGTGGCCGGACGGCGTTTCGCGCTGGCGGTCGCTCTCGATGGCGCCGCGAATCAGGTCGCGCACGGCTTCCGAGCGGTTGCTGTAACCGCGGGCCGCAATCAGTTGGTCGAACTCCCTGGCCAAAGCTTCGTCCAGAGAAATTGTGAAGCGTTCCATGTTCTTTGCTCCCTGCTAAATACGGCCGGAAAACGCGGTGCTAGGATGGCCTTCACCACATTCTAACGTCTGGTTTAAATGACCGCTGCCCTCGATACCGAACAGATCCGCGCCGCCCTGCGCAAGGTGGTCGACCCCGAGGTCGGCGCCAATATCGTCGACCTCGGCCTGATCTACCGCATCGAAGTCGATGGCAACCAGCTGCTGATCGAAATGACGATGACGTCGCCGGCCTGCCCGATGGGTGAAATGATCGTCGAGGACGCCTACGCCGAACTCGACCGTGTGCTGCCGGCCGATTGCCAGCCGGAAATCCGCCTTGTCTGGGAACCGCCCTGGGCACCGTCGATGATGAGCGAGAAGTGCCGCCTGAGTCTGGGCTGGGACGAGGCGGGTTCCGACTAAATGGCTGACCTCAAGCCCGGCGCCCGGCTGCCGCTGCTCTTTTTCGGCATGCTCTCGCTGCTTGGCGGTGTCATGGCCGGCCTCGCCCGCCTCGGCTGGGATGTGCCAGCCCCCGCCCTGCGGGCAGCCAGCGTGCATGGCCCGCTGATGATTGCCGCTTTTTTCGGCACGGTGATCAGCCTCGAACGGGCCGTCGCGGCGGGTCGCAACTGGGCCTATCTCGCCCCGCTGGCAGCCGGGGCGAGCGGGATCGCGCTGCTCGCGGGCGCCCCCTTGTTCGTTGGCCAGATGCTCGGCAGCCTTGGCGCGTTCGGCCTGATCGCCGCCAGCGCCGTCGCCCTGCGCCGGCAGGTGGCCGTCTTCACCACTGTCCTGACGCTGGCCGCCGGCTGCTGGCTGGTCGGCAATTTCGTCTGGCTGGTCACCGGCAATGTCAGCGCCGCCGTGGCCTGGTGGCTGCTTTTTCTCGTTTTGACCATCGCCGGCGAACGGCTCGAACTGACGCGCTTCCTGCCGACACCACCGCTCGCTCAACAGCTCTTCATCGCCATCGTCGGCGTCTTGATCGTCAGCGCCCTTGCGGTGGTCGAACAGCTTTTTTCCTTAGGATTGCTCGCGCTCGCGCTCTGGTTGCTGCGTTACGACATCGCCCGCCGCAACATCGCCACCGAGGGGCTGACCCGCTTTATCGCCGCCTGCCTGCTCTCCGGCTACGCCTGGCTCTTCGCCGCCGGCCTGCTCGGGCTGGCCGGCGCCTTCACACCCGGTCACGAATGGCGCGATGCGGCCCTGCACGCAATCAGCCTGGGCTTCGTTTTTTCCATGGTCTTCGGCCACGCACCGATCATTTTCCCGGCCGTCACCCGCATCAGGATCCCCTACCACCCAGCGCTCTACCTGCCGCTCACGCTGCTCCACCTGACACTGGCGTTGCGCGTGTTCGGCGGCCTCAACAACAATTTTGACCTGCGCCATACCTCCGCCCTGCTGAATGGGCTGGTTCTGCTCATATTCATTGCAACGCTGGTGACGCTGGTTCGCCGCAATGCCAAACGAGGTGCCCGATGAAACGCCATGCCGCCCTGCTGCAACTCTCGCGCGAACACCACCAAGCGCTCAAGCTGTCCCGACTGGCCCGCTTTGCCAGCGACGCTGGTCACGCCTTGGCCATCGCCGAGGCGGCCGAAAAGATCATCGAGTCTTTTCCCGATGCCCTCGAACCTCATTTCCTGAGCGAAGAAAAAGACCTGCTGCCGGCGCTGGCAGCTGCCGGCGCCGGCGCCCTGGTGGAGCGCACGCTGGCCGAACATGCCGAGTTGCGCGACCTGAACCGGCGCCTGGTCGAACCGGACAGCGAGCTCCTCGCCCGCTTCGCCACCCTGCTCCACGACCACGTTCGCTTCGAAGAACGGGAAGTGTTCGAAACGGCACAGCAACTGCTCTATCCGGAGAGCTGAACGCGCCAAACAGGAGCACAAATTGTCGGATTTCCACGGTCAACCGGAAAAAGCCGACAAAATCGAAAGCCCCTCCGGCGTCATCGATAAACCTGCCAAACCCCTTCCGGCAAGCGATTCGGCGCTTCTTCGCGTTCATGTCGACGAAACCGGGAACAGGATATGCTTGACTAAAGCCGTAGCACGCTGGATCCGTTAACCGGTCTAAAAGCGCATGGAGGAAGTCATCATGGCACACAGTGAAATCCGACTCTCGGTCGCTGAAGAGCGAACCATCTACGACGTTGCGGCCATCGACCGCGCCATGGAAGAAGCAGCCGGCAATCGCAACGAAGCGCTGGCCACCCTCTACGACAAGATGAAGCAGCGCGGTGGCGGCCGTTTCCTGATCCGCCCGACCGGCGCCGACATGATCGACGACCTCTACGACAGCTGCCCCAACTTCGGCGACGTCATCGACGACCTCAAGAAGTACGTCGCCCTCTCGGTGGCCGGCAACGAGCCGATGAGCTTCACGCCCATCCTGCTCCTCGGCGAGCCGGGCATCGGCAAGACCCACTTCGCCCGCGAACTGGCCAACCGACTGGGTACCGGCCACGAATTCATCTCGATGAGTTCGCTGACCGCCGGCTGGGTGCTGTCCGGCGCCTCTTCGCAGTGGAACAACGCCAAACCCGGCAAGGTGGCGCACACCCTGGTGCATGGCGACTACGCCAACCCCATCGTGGTGCTCGACGAAATCGACAAGGCCGGCGGCGATTCGCGCTACGACCCGATGGGTTCGCTGTACGGCCTGCTCGAACACGACACGGCGCGCGCCTTCAAGGACGAGTTCATCGACATCGACATCGATGCCTCGCACATCCTGTGGGTGACGACGGCCAACGATGAGCGCTCGATTCCCGAGCCGATTCTCAACCGCATGAATGTCTACGAAGTGCCGCGCCCGGACCACGATGCCGCAATCAGCATTGCTGCCGCGCTGTACCGTGAGATCGTCGGCCAGCACGACTGGGGTTTCCCGCCGGAAGCCGACGAAGCGGTGCTCGAACGGCTCGGCTCGCTGCCGCCGCGCGACATGCGCAAACGTCTGCTCGCCGCTTTCGGCACGGCCAAGCTGGAAGGCCGCAACTGGCTGGAAGGGCGGGATTTCGAAACGGCCCGCATGGGGCGCAGCCGGAAGATTGGTTTCTGAATGCGGGGCGCGATACGCGCCCCCGTTCAAACCTCTTCGATGCGAACCGATACCGGAAAGTGGTCGCTATAGCCGTCGAGATTGACGTTGCTGGCGACGTCGCCAGCCGGCAGGCCAAAGCGTATCGGCCCCTCGCCGACGCGATGGCTGACCATGGGTGGATAGGCCTCGATGCGCGCACTGCCGTCAACCGTGCGCCAACCGCTCTTCCCGGTCAACAAACCGTTTGAGATCAGGATCTGGTCGAATAGCGCGGCATCGCTGCCGAAATACAGGGTACCGTTGAGCAGGCGCTTGTTGCCCTTGCGATCCTGCGTCGTCACGGTCAGGTATTCCCAGGTCAGGTTGTAGAACTTCGCACTGCGCGTCCGCGTCACGTCGCCCTTGTCGCGCAGGGCCTGGGCGTGGATGGTGATGGATTTGTCGAAGGGCTCGTCGTTGAAATCCCCGAGCGCGATGACCGCCACGCTGTCGCCCTTCTCCTCGCGAATCCGGTCATGCCAATAACCCAGCGTTTCGCCCGCCGTGGCACGGAAGCCGGCCGAATATTCCGCCCCATCGCCGGTCGACGCCGAGCGTGACGGCCAGTGATTGGCGAGCATGACCAGTTGCCTGCCGGACGGCGCCACAAAGGTGATCTGCGTGATGTCGCGCGTGCCGGTCTGGCGCATGACCCAATGCGAAAACAGCTCGTCCATTTTGGCGGTGAACTGCCTGGCATCGAACAGGAAAGCCGTATCGATCCCGCGTTGATCACGCGTCGAATCGACATGGACCAACTGGTAACTGCGCTCCGGCAGCGCCTGATTGAGCTGATCGGCCAGGGCCTGCAGGGCAAACCGGTTTTCAACCTCGCACACACCCAGAATGTCGGGGCCGGCGCCGTCTTTCATGCGGACGATGATCGAGGCAAGCTGGGCGATTTTTCGCCGGAACAGCGTCTCCGACCAGCCCTTGAGATCCTTCTGCATGGACTTGGCAAGCCACGGCTCACGCGCCGGATAGCCTTCGGGGGCAAAGAGGTTTTCGAGATTCCAGAAAGCAACGAGAGCGGACATTGTGGACTCCTTCGCTAGCACCCGAGGTGATCAATCCCGTACGGCAACAGTTTCAGTGTAATGAGCAAGCGAACCAATTACCAAGTCATTTTCCCCCAGCGCGGCGGTCAATCGAGCCGCCGGAAAATGCTCGTCGCGCCGTCCCGCTCCTGCAGCCGGAACTCGGTGCGGTCGACGGCGATCACCGGCGTCGGATCGTCGATGATCCGATCGCCCTGCTTGATGCTCCAGATGATTTTCTTGTCGGCGTAGCGCCAGACACCGTATTGGAGGATGGTGCCGTCGTCCTGGCGAATTTCCCATTCGCCATTGGCGGCCAGGTAGATGGGCGTGACGGCGCGCGAGGACTGCCACTTTCCGACGAAATTGCCTGCGCTGATCCGCTGGCAGGCAGCCAGCCCGAGCATCAACAGGCCGGCGACCAAAATGTACGCGATCCGGCGCTGCAGATTTCCGGCGCCGGTTTCAGCCTGGCAGCGACGGTAGCTCACTCGCCAGAGGAAAAACTACGACCACGGAAACGCTCAATCTCACGCTGCCGACGAGCCAGTTCATCCTCTTTTGCCCGCCGCTCGGCCTCTTCCTTGCGGCGGATTTCTTCCGCCCTGGCGGCCTCGGCTTCCTGCTCGGCACGCCGAAGATTGGCTGAAACCTCGGCCCCCAGACGGCGCGACTCTTCCTCGAAGCGGCGCTGCTCGCGCTCTTGCTGTTCGACAAGGCGCTGCTGCTGGCTTTCCTGACGCTCGGCCTGCTCCTTGCGCTTCATGTCGGCCAGCAGCAAATCCGCCTCGGCCCGGCTCAAGGCACGAATGCCATAGGTCTGGTAGAACTCCTGGAGATAGATCTTTTCAGCCGCCGGCGAGGCGGGATCGCCACCGTGCGCTGAAGCCCGCTGGTAGGTCATGAACACGGCACTGATCTGCATGACCATGCCGAAGATCATCAGCCCGGCGATGATGGTCAGCAAGCGGCGGATCGGGCTCCATTTCGTTGGCTCCATCGCCACTTCGATGTGCAGCGGCTGGTCTGCCCCGCCGGGTGCGTTGCCGCGCGTGGTCAGGCCGGCATCGTAATCCGAGCGCCGCGACGGATTGGAAAGCACTTCGTAGGCGTGCTTGACCAGCTTCAGGCGAAAGGCTGCCTCGGCAGCCCCGAGCGGGTTGTCGGCCGAGCCCAGCTCGCGGGACAGGCGCAGGTAGGCGCTGCTGATTTCAGCCAGATCGGCGTGCGGGGCCACTTCCAGCAAGTCGTAGTAGGTCGTTGTCTGCTTCATGCGTTGCGCGTATCAGGCCGGACTAGCGGCAAAGCATACCAAATGCATGGGCTGGATTTTCAATTTTGGCCGTTTTTTCCGGTTGACCGTGGCATGCCACGGTCAACCGGAAAAAACGCCTGAATTTGAAATCTCACAACCCGCCGGCCGCTTTGCTCAGGCCACTTCCGCCCGGTTGCGTCCGGCATCCTTGGCTTTGTAGAGCAGGTCATCGGCCAGGCGGAAGAGCGCCTTGACTGCACCCATGGCGTGCGGGAAGGCGGCGGCGCCAACGGAAATGGTCACGACACCAAAGTCGCAATTCTTTTCATGGGGAATACCCAGACCGGCGACGGCCTCGACCAGGCCGGCCGCCACGCCAGCGTGCACACCCGGCGGAGCATCAGGAATGACCACCGCAAACTCTTCGCCACCGTAACGGGCGACAAAAGCCCCCGGCGCTGTCCGGTCGTCGTTGATCTGTTGAATCCGCTCGCTCAGGCAGGCCGCAACGGCTATCAGACAATCGTCACCGGCCTGGTGGCCATAATGGTCGTTATATTTCTTGAAATTATCGACGTCGATCATCAACAGACTGAACGGCTTCCCTGAATGCCGCGCCTGCTCCCAGGCGAAGTCGAGCTGCATGTCCATGGCGCGGCGATTGAGCAGGCCGGTCAAGCCATCGCGATTCGCCTGGTCCTGAAGTTTGCCGTTGGCCACGCACAGGCGGGAGCGCAAAGCCGCGATCCGCGACATGGCCTTCATCTTGGCCTGCAGCACGTTTTCGGGAACGGTTTTCGAAATGAAGTCATCGCCACCTGCTTCGATGGCCGTCACCAGATTGGTGTCGGTATCGGTCGCGGTCACGAAAATAATCGGCGTCCACGCCCAGGGCTCCATGCCCTCCTTGGCGCGAATCCGGGTCGTTACCTCAAATCCGTTCATGCCCGGCATCTCGATATCCATCAGGATCAGATCGAAGCTTTCTGCCTGGAAAAAATCAAGTGCAATCTCACCGTTGATCGCATGCTTGACCTCGTAGCCGAAAGACTCCAGTCGAGCTCGCATGACCATCGCGATCGCTCGCGAATCATCCACCAACAGTATCTTCATTCGAATTCCGGACAGGCAAATACAAACCGCGCAGTGTACTCCCAAGTGCCATAAATTTTGCGGCGGAATTTCCCACTCTGCGCGTTGCTTACCGTGCCTCCGCTCAAATCCGCAAAGTGGCCGGATGAGCGCCGGCAACTGATTTTTCCCGATTCACACGCGCGGCGCCGGGCTGAACAAACGGAGCCAGACAAATCCGAGCCCGCCCGCCGTCAGGGAGGCAGCAAGGATGGCCATTTTTGAGGAATTAATCAGGCTCGCACTGTCCTGGAAGGCCAGGTTGGTGATGAAGATGGACATCGTGAAACCGATGCCGCCCAGCAGGCCGGCACCCAGAATGTGATGACGCCTGAGGTCACCCGGCAGGACGCAGACGCCCACCGCCACGGCGAGCATACTGGCCAGAAAAATGCCCAGCGGCTTGCCGAGAACGAGACCGCCGAAAATGCCCAGGCTGTTGCTGGACAGCAGTTCCTGCTGCCAGCCCGCCGGGATGACGATCCCCGTATTGGCCAAGGCAAAAATGGGCAGAATGACAAAGGCGACGGGCTTGGAGAGCAAGTGTTCCAGGTAATGCGAGGGCGACGATTCGTCATTGCCACGGCCCGAGAAAGGAATCGCGAAAGCGAGCAAAACACCGGCAATGGTCGCGTGCACCCCGGACTTGAGCATCAGGAACCACATCAGCGCCCCACCCAGCAAATAAGGCAGCAGCGACATGACGCACAGGCGGTTGAGCACGACCAGCACGCCAAAAACGGCGAAGGCCGCCAGCAGGTATGCGGGGGAAAACTGCGTCGTATAGAAAATGGCGATGACGATGATGGCCCCCAGATCGTCCATGACAGCCAGCGCCGTCAGGAAAACCTTGAGAGAAGCGGGCACCCGGCTACCGAGCAAAGCCAGCACGCCGAGCGCGAAAGCAATGTCGGTAGCCATCGGAATCCCAGCTCCGGGCTGCGTTGGCATCTCGGCATTGAGCGCGTAATGAATCGCCGCCGGAACGACGATGCCGCCAGCCGCAGCAATGATCGGCAACAAGGCCTTGCGGAAATTCGACAGCTCGCCGACATACAACTCGCGTTCCAGCTCCAGCCCGACAAACAGGAAAAAAACCGCCATCAGCGCATCGTTGGCCCAGTGCTCGAGACTTAGCCCGGCCACCTTGATGTGCCAGAGATCCAGATACCCTGGCCCGAACGCCGAGTTGGCGATTACCAGCGAAAGTATCGTGCAGAAGATGAGCACGATACCGCTCGATTTTTCCGATTCGAAAAAACGGTTGAAGGTGCTCGAAAGCGTGGTCTGACGCGTGCTCATGCCTTTCCTTCGACTGACTCCGACTCGGGCGCCATGGCATAGCAACTGCGACCATTCTTTTTGGCAACATACATGGCCAGATCCGCCGCCTTGAGGAGTTGCCCCGGATCGCTCAAGCCATCGCTCATGGCGATACCGATCGAAACACCGAGTGAATGCGCAACATGTTTGAGCTCGATCGGTCGGGAAACCACTTCGATGCATTTGGCCGCGATTTTTTTCACCACCTCGTCACCGTTGACGCCCAGATCGGCAATGACGAAAACGAACTCGTCCCCACCCACCCGTGCCAGGGTATCGCTTTGGCGAACCAGCCCGGACAGCCGTCGTGCCACCTCGACCAGCGCGGCATCGCCGTACTCGTGGCCCAGTTCATCGTTGATCGGCTTGAAACCGTCCAGATCGAGAAACAGCACGGCGACTTTCGATCCGCTGCGCCTGGCGCGGGCAAACGCTTGCTGCATCCGGTCAGTCAGCAGATTGCGATTCAGCAAGCCAGTCAGTGGGTCGTGATGAGCCATGCGCTCAAGTGCGGCCTGGGTTAACGAAAGCTTTTCCAGCAAGCGATTGAAGGCGCCAGTGAGATGGCCGACCTCGTCGTCCCGGATCACCGGCAATGGACTCAACGGAAGCTCGCCCTGGGTCATGCGTTCGGCCAGGTCGGCGGCAGAAAAGAGCGGGCGCAGCAGGATGCTGAACAGCAGACCGATGGCGCCACAAACAAAAATGACCGCGACAATCCCGTAGCCGACGATCCTCCCCTGTGCCCGCGTTACCGCCTCGAAGGCTTCGGCCGTCGGCATCCTGGCCACGACAAACCAGCCGGTGCTCGGCACATCGGCCACAGCCGCCAATTCCTCGACGCCTTTCGCGTTGATGGTCACCCCGGCGCCACGAAATCCCTGCATGGCACGATCGTGCAAAAGATTGACACCAACTGGTGGCGTCTTTTTCAAAACAAGATCGGGATCGCCAGCCGCGACGAAAAGGGCATCCTCGGGCGATATCAGCAAATAACTGCCGGTTTGGCCTATTTTCCCGTTGAAGACTGGCCCGAGAAAAGCAGGAGAGTCGAGTGCGCTGATGCCGAGAAGCACAGCCTGGACAACGCCAGCCTTATCCCTCAACGGAATTCCCATGGGCAAAATCGGCTTTCCGGAGAATGGGCCGAATTGCGCTTTCCCTATGCCACCCTGGCCGGAAAGTGCTTTGACAAAGTCGGGATAGTCGGAAATCGACGCTCCTCTGCGCCCGGGAACCGCAGGATAGTCGGCAATAATCCGCCCCTGTTTGTCCGCCACCACCAGGCCGAGCAAAAATACGGGATTGACCAGGTGACGTTCCGCCAGCCAATCGCTTAGCTGCTCCGGCTGTTTGAGCCTCTCGAGCGGAAAGGTATCCCCGAGACGACTCAGCGTGTTCCAGCGCATCGTCAGTTGATGATCTACATCGCCGGCGACGGCCTTGGCCAAAGCGGTTTGCTGAGCGGAAACGACCGCAATCAAATCCTCGCGCAAAAACTTGCCGAGAAAGTGATAGCGCGCCAAAGCACCGGATACGACAAGCAACACGCCGAACAGGATCATTCGGGTGACAAGGCTTTTGGAAATTCTACTCAGGCTCATTCGGGGTATCGGGCTTGTTTGTTCCAAGTCTGGTTTATCACCGCATTGTCGCTCTAATAAGCGGCCCGCGGCTTGGTTGATTCCTGACAAAAGCGGCAAAACACATTCCCCGGCACGATATTCAGGAAACGCTTGAGACTAATGCACGGTACACACCATGCACGGATCGAACGAGCGCACGACGTGCTGAACGGTTGGTGGCGCGCCCTCGCCGGCGGGCAAGCCGACAAGCGCCTTCTCGAGCGGGCCGGGCTGATTGGAGGCATCGCGTGGCGAGAAGTTCCACGTGGTCGGGGCAATGATCTGATAGCGCTCGATGCGGCCGCGTTTGATGCTCAGCCAGTGGCCGAGGCTGCCGCGGGCGGCTTCGACCAAACCAGAGCCAGTGGCGTCGTCGGGCATGGTGCCATGGGCGCAGAACGGCTCACCGGGCTGCAGCGCCTGGACCCAGGCTTCCATGGCCGGCAGGACGAGGGCCAGTTCAAGCAGGCGGGCGACGACACGGGCCATGACGCTGGCGCCGTCGCGCTGCACGAGGTCGAGCGCCAACGGATGACAGGCAATGATCTGGCGGGCCAGGGCGCCGACCTCAAAGGGCTGGCCGGCGTAGCGCGGCGCCTTGCACCAGGTGTAGGCGTCGGGCTTGTTGGCGTCGACGACCGTTTCACCCTGCGCCGGATGGCGCGGCTGCCCGGATACCAGCCAGGCGCTGGACGTATCTTCATCGATGGCGACCGGATCGAAGACGGCGGCCTGCCCGGCTTGCCAGGTGCCGGCCGGAAACAGGTCGTAGGCACCATAAGACAGGAAGGCATCGTAGGCACCCCCCGTCTTGTCCAGACCGAGATCGGTCGCTGCGCTCAGAAAGGCGGGGAAATCGCCAAGGCGTCCATCGGACCAGGCCAGCAAGGCTTCCTTGCTGGCCAGTTGAGCGACGCTGGCCAGGGCGTCGCCGAACAGCCGTTTTTCGAGAAAGCTGCGGAATTCGCGCAACTGTGCCAGCAGGCGGATACGTTCGCCGGCGGTGATCGCCCGCGTGCTGCCGCCGGGCTGGATGGCCAGCGTGTGCGGCCAGCGGCCGGCGAGAAAACCCATGAGCCGGAGAAAACCGGCGCGGGCCGGCAGAACCTCGGCGGCGGCATCGCCTTTGACCGCTGTAAAACGGCGCACCGCAGACTCGTGCCAGGCACGTCCGGCATAGGCCGGGCGGGCGAAGTCGGGCATGAAAAAGAGGTAAAAGTGCGTCAGGTGATCGGCCAGGTTCTCGGTCGCAGTTATCAATTTTCGCGATATTTTCCCGTTGACCGTGGGAACGATGCCCATCGCCCCGGCTAGCGCCTCAGCGGCGGCCGCCGACTGGGCAACCGAGCAGATGCCGCAGATACGCGGCACGATGGCCAGGGCGTCGAGCGGGGCGCGGCCCACCAGAGTCTGCTCGAAGCCTCTGAACAGCGGTGAATTGACCTGGGCCGACGCGATGCGGCCAGCGTCGAGTTCGAGTGTCACTTCAAGATCGCCTTCGACGCGATTGAACGGCCCGACGACAATCCGGCTCACTTGCCGCCGCCCTTCTTGCGAATGGCTGGCAAAACGACCGGGTGATCGACCACCGAATTGTTGCGCACCCGCTTCGGCGTCGCCGATTTGGAGAGGGCGGCGAGCGCGACGAACCAGGCTTTCGGCATGTCGGTCGGCAGGCCGATCGGGATGCCGGCCAGCTTGGGCGTCTCCTGGAAAGCGTGGCCGGGCGACTCGAAGCCCGGCTCGGTACAGGCGATGCAGGCGAAGCCGCCGCGCAGGCAGGAACCACTGCCGTTCCACGGCCGCAGGTTGCAGTCAGCGTGGGCCTGGGTGCCCTTGCAGCCGAGGTTTTCCATGAGGCAGCCGAGGTCGGACTGCTTTTCGGCGCTGGCCTTGAATTCGTAATATTCGTTGCGGGCGCAGCCGTGGTGGACGAGTTGGCCGGCGTAGAGCAGCGGGCGGCCATATTCGTCGAGGTCGGTGGCAACCATGCCTTCCAGCGCCACTTTTTCCAGCGTGTCGACGACCCAGCCGGGATGCGTCGGGCAGCCGGCGATGTTGATCACCGGCAGGCCGGCGGCCGACTGGAAATCGGTGCCGAGCAGGCCGCCCGGTGTCTGTTCGTCGAACTGCAGGCCGCAGGCTTCGAGCGGATTGCCTGGCGTGTTGGCCGAGAATCCGCCGTAAGCCGTGCACGAACCAATGGCAAAAACCCACTTGGCGTGACGCGCCAGGCGCTCGACCCATTCGGTCAGCGGCCGGCCGCTGCCGGCCATCAGGTGGAATTTGCCGGTGCCGTTCGGGCCACGCAGCATCGCTCCTTCGATGCACAGCGCATCGAAGGCGAGCCGCCCTTCAGCGCAGTCTTCGAGAAGGGTGAGCGCTTCTTCACCACTGTCGACCGAGAGCGCCGGGTGCCAGAGGAATTCGATGCCGGCATCGCGCAGTTCGTCGAACAGCGAACGCGGCTCCGAGCACAGCATCGACTGCGTGCAGCCGCCGCAGCCGCCACTTTGCAGCCAGAGCACTTTCATTCGGCCTGCTCCAGCCCGTGGCGGACCAGCTTGGCGCGCAGGCCGACGCGCGACAGCCCCAATTCCCGGGCAGCGCGCGACTTGTTCCAGCGATGGCGGATCATCGCCTCCTTGAGGACGTGCATTTCGAGCTGGTCCATGCGTTCCTTTAGGCCGCCGCTCAGGCCGGCGGCCCAGGCCAGCTCGTCGTCCGGGCGGGCCTCGTCTACGTCGCCAATCGGCGTGCGCAATACACGCGGCGACAAAAGGTCGGCGCCAAGTTGCGGCGTCGTGGCCAGTGCAACCATGCGCAGGATTTCATTCTGCAGCTCGCGCACATTGCCCGGCCAGCGGTAGGCGGCGATGCAGGCGAGCGCCTCGTTGGTGAAACCATCGACCGGTTTGCCGAGGGCGGCGCAACTGCTGTCGAGCAGGCGGCGGGCGAGCAGCGGCAGGTCCATCGGCCGGTCGCGCAGCGGCGGCACGTGGAGGGCGATGGTCGCCAGCCGGTAGTAAAGATCTTCGCGGAAGCGGCCAGTGCGCACGTCGTCTTCGAGGTCGCGGTTGGTCGCGGCGATGACCCGGACGTCGACATGGACCGGGCGATTGCTGCCGAGCGGGCGGAACTCGCCTTCCTGCAGCACGCGCAGCAATTTAACCTGAAAGGCCGGACTGGTTTCGCCGATTTCGTCGAGGAACAGCGTACCGCCATCGGCCTGCTGGAACAGGCCGACCCTGTCCTCGGCAGCGCCGGTGAAGGCGCCGCGCTTGTAACCGAACAGTTCGGATTCGAGCAGGGTGTCGGGCAGGGCGCCGCAGTTCTCGGTGATGAAGGCCTTGCTCGCCCGGCGGCTCTCGTAGTGGATGGCGCGGGCGATCATTTCCTTGCCGGTGCCCGATTCACCGGTGACCATAACCGACAGGTCGAACGGCGCAACGCGGCCGACCATGTCGCAAACGGCGTTGATCGGGCTGCCCGGGGCGCGGATCAGGCCGGCCAGACCGAAGCTACTTTTGACTTTTTCCTGCTTGTGATCGACCTGCCTTTTGAGCACCGGTTCGGCCGTGCGCAGATCGAGCGACAGGCGCTGGTTTTCCTGCTGCAGGCGCCAGACTTCGGCGGCGCGCTGCAGGGTCAGCAGCAGTTGTTCCGGTTGCCAGGGCTTGAGCAGGTATTGCCAGATGCCGGCTTCGTTGACGCCGGTGATGATGTCTTCGGCGTCGGTATAGCCGGAAAGGATGATGCGGACGATGTCCGGCCAGCGAGTGCGCACTTCCTTCAGAAACTGGACACCGGTGGTGCCCGGCATGCGCTGGTCGCAGAGCACGATGCGGATGGCTGCGGTCGACTGCTCGTTTTGCAGGATCTCCATGCCTTCGTCGGCACTGGAGGCGCAGTGCACCTCGAAATCTTCTTCTAGCGTCCGGCGCAGGGCTTCCTGCGAGCGCACCTCGTCATCGACAACGAGGATCGCCGGCAGGCGGCGCAGGCTGCTGTGGGAAGACGGAAGGGTCATGCCGGAACTTTCCAGTCGAGATCGCGGTGGCGGGCAAGGTGGCGCGGCGTCCACGAATGCGCCGAGCGGGAGACGAAATGATAGCGCGCGACGTGGTACGAGGGGTCGAAGCCGTAGAAATTGCGGCGCATTTCGGTCAATTCCGCGGCACGGTAGGCGGCCAGCGGCTTGGCGGCTTCGTCGGCATGGCGTTTGGCCTGCTTGGCGGCGAGCTTTTCAGCGAAATCCGGCGCGGCGGCCAGTTCGGCGGCACGCCGGGCAACATCGACGTGAAACCCCGGACCGGGCAGGCAGGCATCGTAGAAGCCGAGTTGCACTGCTTCCGGCGCCGTCATCGGCAGGCGGTGGCGCATGATGGCCTTCGCACCCTCTTCGCCGACGCGCGGAGGCAGCAGGTAGGTCCAGAATTCCGAACCGTACAGGTTACCCATGTTCTTGTAATGCGGGTTGAGCATCACGCCGTCACGGGCCCAGACAAAATCGGCGGCACGCGCCAGGAAGCAGCCGCCGGCACCGGCATTGCCGCCTACGGCCGCCACGGTCAACTGCGTTTCACAGCGCAAAATGGCCTCGGCCAGATCGTCGATGGCGTTGATGTTGGCCCACGACTCGTCGGCCGGGCTCTCCGCGGCCTCGATGGTGTTGAGGTGGATGCCGTTCGACCAGAAATCGCTGCCGCCACGCAGCACGATGACCCGGGTCGGTCGCGCCGTCGCCCACCGGAAGGCTTCGGTCAGCCGTCGGCACTGGGCCGTGCTCATCGCGCCGTTATAAAACTCGAAACTCAGGAAACCGACCGAATTTCCGTTCCATTCGGCCTCCTCGTAGGCGATGTCCTGCCAGGTGGGAACCGGCGATTTCCAGTAGCCCTCAGTTAGCGGCAACTCGGGCAACTCGTTCGCCTCCGGGCAGGCCTGCGTCGCCGGCAGCTTGATGCCGCCCGCTGGCTTGACGTGGCCGAGCCACACCGCACCATCGGCCGTCGCTCGGCAAATGGCCGTTTCACGCCGGCCGAGCAAAGCGCCCGGCTCGCCCTTGAGCGAGGCTTCCGGCCAGGCGTCGAACAAATGACAGGGCTGGCCGAACAAGGTGTCGGCCACGCCGGGAAAGCCATCGGCAGCATTGAGTTTGGCCAGGACAGCGGCACTGGTTTCGGTCTGCCAGTCGATGACGCGGTCGGCCTGCTTGATCAGCGCATGCGCTTGCCCGGGTACGCGCTCCGCTTTGAAATTTGGCTCATTTTTCCGGTTGACCGTGGCAATCACCGCCTGAACGGCCGCCTCGGTCACTTCATTGCGGTAGATCGACGCCTTGCGCGCCGGCCGCATCGGAAAGGTCGCCGACGCCCAGACCGGCCCCGCGTCCATCTCTGCTTCGGCCTGTAACACTGTGACACCCCATTCCTTGACACCCAGCTGAATCGCCCAGTCGAGCGCCGACGGACCACGGTCGCCGACCGGGCCGGGATGAACGATCAGGCAGCAATGCTGCGACCAGATCGATTCTGGAATCGCCCGTTTCAAAAACGGCGCAATGATCAGATCGGGCCGGAACAAGGCCACAGCCTCTTCGGTCACTGCATCGGCGATGTCGAACTCGATGCTGATTTCGTGGCCAAGCGTCGCCAGCTCGCAATAAAGGCGCTGGGTCAGGCCGTTGAAGCTATGTGTAATGAGGAGAATTCGCACGATTTACAGTTCTTTACAATTCATGTCGGGAACGTGAAGCGAGGCAGGACGGGGCTTTGCAGGGAGCGCGCTCCCATGTCGCATACCACTATAACTTTCGCGATATTTTTCAGACACTTGGCTTTGTCTACGATGCACATCAATAAAAAAGGGATCGGAGAACAACAATGCAAACACAGCAAAAACGAGTCAAACCTCGGAATACGCTCGTCAGCCGGGCACCGCGTCCGGAATACGTCGCCGCCATCCGCTACCCGGACGGGCGCCGCGACCTGTTCCACATCCGCAACGCCGACAATTACGCCGACGCCCGCGAGCTCGTCATTTCCGAAGTGGGTGACGTGCTGTCGGTGATGATCGCGCTGCGCCACTAAGCCAGTCTCAGCAAATCCGCGGCAACTGCTCGCCGCTCAGCCAGTCCACGATGCGACGGCCGCCAAAACCGGTCGTCATCTGGACAAAATGGTGCGCATCTTCATGCACCGTGCCGACAATGGCCGCCGCTGCACCAAGCGGGTGAGCCTGCATGGCAGCCAAGAGTTTTTCCGCATCCGCTTCGGCACAGATCGCTACCAGTTTGCCCTCGTTGGCGACGTAAAGCGGGTCCAATCCAAGAAATTCGCAAGCGGCGTTGACCGCCGGTGTCACCGGCAAAGCCTTTTCCTGCAGCATCATGCCCACCCCGGATTGCTTGGCAATCTCGTTGAGCGTCGTCGCCAGCCCGCCGCGCGTCGGGTCGCGCAGGACGTGAATGTCCGCCCCACTGGCCCGCATCGCCTCGATCAGGCCATGCAGGGCCGCCGTATCGGAAACGATCGGCGACTCGAAACCAAGACTTTCCCGCTCGGCCATGATCGCCATGCCGTGATCGCCCAAGGTGCCGGAAACCAGAATCACGTCACCGGGCTTGGCATAACGACCGGACAGTTCTCGCCCCGGCGCGACAACACCGACGCCTGTAGTCGTGATGAACACCCCATCGCCCTTGCCGCGCTCTACCACCTTGGTATCACCGGTAACCACCGGCACGCCCGCCTCTTTCGCCGCCGCCGCCATGCTTTGCACGATGCGCGCCAGATCGGCGAGTTTGAAACCTTCTTCAAGGATGAAGCCGGCAGAAAGATAGAGCGGCCTGGCGCCCATCATGGCCACGTCGTTGATCGTGCCATGCACCGACAGACAGCCGATATCGCCACCCGGAAAGAAGAGCGGCGAGACGACATGCGAATCGGTGGCCATGACCAGCCTGCCCTCACCCGGGTTGGGCAGCAGCGCGCCGTCGTCGCCCTGGGCCAGATATTCGTTGCCGAGATATTTGGCGAACAGCTCCTCGATCAGTTGCGCCATCGCCCGGCCGCCCGAGCCATGGGCCATGTCTACCTGACCGTGTTTGATGTCGAGCGGGCGGACGTAATTTTTGCGAACCTCAGACATCTTTGTAGCGTCCATAAGTGTAGTGGGCGGCGCAAGCGCCTTCGGAACTGACCATGCACGAGCCGACCGGGTTTTCCGGTGTGCACACCGTGCCGAAAATCTTGCAGTCCTGTGGCCGCTTGACACCGCGCAGGATGGCGCCGCATTCGCAGGCCTTGTGGTCGGCCACCGATTGATAGCCCAGCGGGAAACGTTTTTCGGCATCAAATTCAGCGAACTGGCTGCGAATGCGCAGCGCCGAATAGGGCAGGATATTCAAACCGCGCCATTCGAAATGTTTACGCATTTCAAACACCTCGGCGACCAGTTGCTGCGCCTTCTTGTTGCCGTCACGGTCTACGGCCCGGGAAAACTCGTTTTCGACTTCCGCGCGGCCTTCATTGACCTGACGGATCAGCATCTTGATCGCCTGCATGACATCGAGCGGCTCGAAGCCGGCAATAACCACCGGTTTGCGGTATTCCTCGGCGAAGAACTCATAGGGCCGGCTGCCGATGATGGTCGACACATGTGCCGGGCCGATGAAGCCATCGAGCGGCACGGTGCCCCATTGACGCACTTCCGGCGACTCGAGAATGCTCGAGATGGCCGATGGCGTCAGTACATGGCAGCACAGCACCGAGAAATTCTTCAGGCCGAGTGCGGCCGCCTGTTTGATTGCCACCGCCGTTGGCGGCGTTGTCGTCTCGAACCCGATGGCGAAGAAGACGACCTGTTTGTTCGGATTTTTCTGGGCCAATGCCACCGCATCGGCGCTCGAATAGACCATGCGGATGTCGCCGCCGCGCGCCTTGGCCTTCATCAGCGAAAGGCCGTCGGAAGCCGGCACGCGCAGGCAGTCACCATAGGTGCACAACGTGACGCCCTGCTCCAGCGCCAGGCGAATCGCCTGGTCGACGCGGCCGATCGGCAGCACGCAAACCGGGCAGCCCGGACCGTGGATCATTTTGACGTTGGGCGGCAGCAGGTCGGATACCCCGTAGCGCGAGATGGCGTGGGTGTGGCCGCCGCAAAATTCCATGAAATGGTAGCTGCGCGCCGGATTCGCTTCGCGCCGGATGGCTTCGGCCAAGCCCTTGGCGACCTCGCCGTCGCGGAACTCGTCGATGTACTTCATCAGTGCAGCGTGACGTCGCCGTCGGCCGGCAACTGGCCCATTTCGGCAAAAAGTTTCAGGGTCTTCGCAGCCTCTTCCGGATCGAGCTTGTTCAGCGCATAGCCGACATGGACGATCACATAATCGCCCACTGCCACGCCATCGACCAGGGCCAGCGAGATTTCCTTCTTGACCCCGGCCAGATCGACCAAGGCATTGTCGTCGGGGCGCAGTTCAACGACCTGCGCTGGGATCGCGAGACACATCCGCGTTGCTCCTCAATATCGTTTTTATGGTGACAGAGTCTAACCTGCCGGAATCAATTTCGCTTGCCTGCCAGACGGCGAAAAAAGCCCCGCCGGGAAACCGCAGGCTTCTCTTCTGCTGCAGGCTGGGGCGCCGCTTCCGGGGTGGTCGCCGGGAGGGCAAATACGGTCTTGATGGCGTCCACCGCCACCACACGCGCCTGCGCCATATCGGCCAGGTTGGTGACCGGCGCAATCAGCGGGCAATACTGGTAAGGCCCGATATCCGGATCGTCGTCGGCGATGAACTGCATGGTGCCGCAAGGCAGGTTCAGGTAACGCCGCTCGCCAGCCGGAATGTCGCCCCACAACTGGCCGCCACCGGAAACCAGTACCAGATTTAGAAACCACGGCGTGATCACGACGCCCAGCCAATCACCCTCGTGGAGGGCAAAGCCGATCGCTTCGACGCCAAGCGCCGTGTTGACGAAAGGCATGTCGTGCATGCGCGTCTGCCAGACATGGCGATAATGCGCTGCGAGCCAGGCGGTTGGATCATCTTCGCGCGGCACTGCCGGGCGAATTGGCGGCGGCGCCAGGGCGGGGGTGCGGATGCGTTCAGTCATGCAAGCGGGTCAAATCCTGAAAATGCAGCGCTGGATCGAAATCGCCTTCCAGCGAGGCGGCCAGTGCCGAGAGCGCGTCTTCGATCAGCGCGCGCTGATCGTCTTCTATCACTTCCCGCGCCAGCCCCAGTGAGGTCAACACCCAGGTACCGACCGGCTGCGGGCCGATCAGCATCATGTTGATACTTTCGCGCTCGCCTTCCCGCTCGACCCAGGCAAATTCTCCGGCATTTTCGCCGCTGCCTTCCCATTCGACAATGCGTTTTGGAATCGACAGGCACATCAGCTGCGCGCCCTGGCTTCGATGCCGAGCAGGCGCAATTCAGCCAGCGTCATTGCGATCAATTCCGGCACCCGCGCCGCCACCTCGGGCGACAGTTCCATGCCCAGACTCATCGACACCGGCTGCATGCCGATAATGGCAATCGACTTCGGGGCCTTGTCCGTGAATTCCAGGCTGGCCAGCACATCGGACAGGCTGACCTGATGCGGTGACAGCTTGGTCTTGAAGAAGATGGGGACATCGTCGCCCTTGAGCAGCACCGGCGTCGCCGGCGGCCGACTGCAACGCACACAGTCGACGACGATCAGGCCGTCGAGGTCTTCCAGTTGCTCCAGCATCTCCATGCCGCAGGTGCCGCCGTCGATCACCTCGACTTCCGGCGGTAGATCGTATTCCCGCTCCAGACGTTCGATGACGCGTACACCGACACCTTCGTCTGTGAGAAGGATGTTGCCGATACCGAGAACTACATGGCGCATGCTCTTATCCGATGAAAAGGGGCGCGAACATTGTCGCGCCCCCGTTGATAAAACAACTTGCTATCGATCAAACCGCCTTCACCGTCACCACCGGGTTGTTCTCCTGATCAACCACATGCACGGCGCAAGCCAGACAGGGGTCGAAGGAATGCACGGTGCGCAGCACTTCCAGCGGCTTCTCGGGATCGGCCACCGGGTTGTCGATCAGGCAGGCCTCGTAAGCGCCGGGCTGCTCTTTTTCGTTGCGCGGCGCGGCATTCCATGTGGTCGGCACGACACACTGGTAGTTCTTGATCTTGCCGGAGTCGATGACCACCCAGTGCGACAGCACGCCGCGCGGCGCCTCGTGGAAACCGACGCCCATCTGCTCGCCCTTCGGGAAGACCGGCCGGTTGAAGGTCTTGAGGTCGCCCTTGGCCATGTTGGCGAGCAGCAGGTCCCACTGGTTGATCAGTTCATCGACCTGCACCGCGCAGCCGACGGCCCGCGCCGCGTGGCGGCCAATGGTCGAATGCAGGGCATCGACACCGACCTTGGCGCCGGCCACCTTGGACACCAGATCGAGCGCTGCCGTGGCGTACTTTTTGGTCGGTTCGTGGCCGGCGGCCAGCATGTTCATGACGCGCGGCAGCGGGCCGACCTGCATCGGCTTGCCATAGAAAGTCGGCGACTTTAGCCAGCTGTATTTGCCGTCATCCTGGAAGTCGGTGTAGTTCGGCGTCGTTTCGCCCTTGTACGGGTGCAGCGACTTGTCATCGCCAGCGCTGTAGTCGTACCACGAATGCTTGATCGCCTCCGACACACCATCGGTGAAGTACTGGTCGTTGAAGCTGGTGATCGCCTTGTAGCTCTCGAGCTTGCCGCCCTCGATGTAGCCGCCGGGCAGCGCGAACCGGGTACCCTTGCCGTCGAGCGGAATGTCCGGCACGCACAGGTAGTCGGTGATGCCCTTGCCGTACTTGGTCCAGTCGGCATAGAAACCGCCGATGGCGCCAACGTCGATCAGATAGACGTTCTTGACGAAATCTTCGAGCTTGAGCATCCACTCCTTGATCGCCAGCAGGCGCTCGACCGTCAGCACTGATTGCGAATCGACCGACAGCGGATTGGCTACGCCGCCAACGGCAACGTTCTGGATATGCGGCGATTTCGAGCCGAGCACGGCGACGATCTTGCTGGCATAGCGCTGCACTTCCAGCGCCTGCAGGTAGTGACTGACAGCGAGCAGGTTCACTTCCGGCGTCAGCTTCATGGCCGGGTGGCCCCAGTAACCGTTGGTAAAGATGCCGAGCTGCCCGGTACCGACAAAGCCTTTCAGACGTTCCTGCACCTTGGTGAATTCGGCCTTGCTGTTGCCGCTCCAGTTGGACAGGCTTTCGGCCAGGCTGGCCGTCTTGGCCGGATCGGCCTTCAAGGCGCTGACCACATCGACCCAGTCGAGCGCCGACAGGTGGTAGAAATGGACGATATGGTCATGCACGGCGTGGGCCAGCATGATCATGTTGCGGATGTACTGCGCGTTGACCGGGATTTCCAGCTGCAGCGCATTTTCGACGGCACGCACCGAGGCCATGGCATGCACCGTCGTGCACACGCCGCAGATGCGCTGGGTGATCGCCCAGGCATCGCGCGGATCGCGACCGATCAGGATGTTCTCGACGCCCCGCCACATCTGGCCCGAAGCCCAGGCCTTCTTGACGCGGCCGCCATCCACTTCGACGTCGACACGGAGGTGGCCTTCGATACGGGTGACCGGGTCGATGGTGACACGTTTGTTCATGTTGTTCTCCTATCCCTGAATTCAGTGGGTGGCAGCTTCGTGCGGCAGCACGGGGAAGCGGCGGGTGATGATGATGTAGCCGAGTACTTCGAGCGCGAACATGCCGATGGTGACCACCATTTCCGCGATGCTCGGGAAGTAGTTCCAGCCGTGATCGACGCCCAGCCCGGTGTCGTAGCCGATCAGGAAACCGTTGATACGAAGCAGGACGCCGCCGAGCATGATCGAGACGCCGGCTACGAACAGGCGGGCCGGATTGCGCCGGGCCGCCGGCGTGCCGACGATGGCGAACGGGGCGATGAAGCAGGCAGTTTCGAGCCAGAAGAAGAAAGCTTCGAGGCTGGGCACCAGGGCATGGCCGAGCGCACCGCGCACGACCAGATCAGCGAAACGCACAGCCAGGTAGGCGGCCAGCACACCGAGCATGATCTTGGCCATCGGCTGCAGCAAATGCATCTCGATCTCGCGCCGGAAAGCCGAAGCGGCGACGCAGGACTCGAAAAGCACAATGCCGTAGCCGATGGTGATCGCCGACAGCAGGTAGAGCAGCGGCACGATGGGGGTCTGCCAGAGCGGATTGACCTGCGGCCCCATGACCACCAGCATGGTGCCCAGCGAGGACTGGTGCATCATCGGTAGCAGGGTGCCCAGCGCGATGAAGAAGAACAGCACCTTTTCCAGCTTCTGCTTCTGGACCTTCAGCCCCCATTGCTCCATGAAGACCGGCGAGAACTCGATCCACATCACCGTGATGTAGGCCGAAATACACACCGCCACCTCAAACATCACCGAATTGGGGTTGGCGTAACCCGGCCACAGGATGTGCCAGAAATTCCACCAGCGACCGAGGTCGAACAGCACGCCCACCCCGGCCAGCGTGTAGCCGAACAGGCTGGCCAGCAAGGCCGGGCGGACCAGCGGGTGGTAGTGGCCGCGGTTGAAGATGTAGACCAGCATGGCCACCGAGAAGCCGCCGCAGGCGAAGGCCGAGCCGATGATCACGTCGAAGATGACCCAGATGCCCCATGGGTAGCCGTCGTTGAGGTTGGTCACCGCCCCCAGTCCGAAAATGAAGCGGACGAAGAGTACGGCGATCATCGCCACGATCAGCGCGCCACAAACCAGCGTCGCGGTGTTGAACAGCTTGCCGCCAACCGGGGCGGCGGGATGATGGGCGCTCATGATTGCCCTCCCTTCGGGTTTTTGCTCGCTTCATCGTCTTTCGCAACGACGTTGCGCTTGGCGACCCAGGTCAGGCCGGCGAGCACGGCGAGCGGCATGATCAGGCCGCCGTACAGCGTGTGCTGGATGGTTTCCGAGGTGGCGGCCGAGGATTTCGGGGGCAGATCGGGCAGGCCGGCCTTCTGGAAATTGACCGCAGACAACTTGAGCACCTGGGTGCCGCCGTATTCGGTCTCGCCATAGACGTGTTGCAGGTAGTTGCCGACCTGGGCCTGGTAGCTCTGGTCCGGTTCGTCACGCCAGCCATGGCGATGCTTCTGGCCCTTGCCATCGTCGCCGCCGGCCAGCACCTTTTCCTCGCCATGGCGCAGTCGACCGCGGGGAATCGTCGTCCATTCGCCCGGCTTCAGCGCCAGCCGGCGCTTGGCTTCGGCCAGCAGCTCCTCGGTGCGGCCGAACAGCGTGGCACCGGTCGGGCAGACCTCGGCGCAGGCAGAGTAATGGCCGTCCTTGTGGCGGTGCCGGCACAGCTCGCACTTGCCGATCTTGCCGGTCGGTGAATCGTACTGGTACTTCGGGATGCCGAACGGGCAGGCGGCGACGCAATAGCGACAGCCGATGCAGGCATCCGGGTCGTAGCCGACGACGCCGGTCACCGGGTCCTTGGTCATCGCCGACACCGGGCAGGCCGAGACGCAGGACGGGTCGGCGCAGTGCATGCACGAGGTCTTCATGAAGGAGAAGCCGTTCAGCTCGCTGTCCTTCGTTTCCATCGTGCCGTTGCGGTACATCTTGATCAGGTTGAAGGTGTGGCCGCTGGTGTCGAGCGGCGTGTCCCACAGCTTGTCCATGGCCGTGAATTCGGCCGGGTTCTCGTTGGCCTGCTTGCACGCCGCGACGCAGGCCTGGCAGCCGACGCAGAGCGTGGCGTCGTAGAGCAGGCCGAGCGCTTCCGGCGGGCGTTGCAGGGTGTCGCGGGCACAGGCTGGCTCGGGCAGCACGGCGCTTGCCGCCGCTGCGCCGCCGGCCAGGCAGCCACGCAGGAAATTGCGTCGGGATGTCATGTCAGACCTCCGTTTTTTCGCCGGACTTCTTGGCTTCTTCCATCTGCTCTGCCTTGTGTGACAGGCCGAGATTTTTGGCGACCATCGCCCCGGCCCCGGCCGCAGCCCCGGCCACGGCGGCCAGCACGGCGGCTGAACCGAGCGTCGCGCCGACGCCCTTTTCCTCGACGATGCGCGGCAGGAAGGCGGAGGGTTCGATGTTCTTGAGCTTGGCCACGGTATGGATCGGCTTGGTGAAGCCGACGCCCTGCTCGGTACAGCCGATGCACGGGTGGCCGCAGGCAACCGGCCAGGTGCCGGCGCCGGCATCGCCGAACATGATGACCGAGCAGTTGGCGTAGGTTTCCGGCCCCTTGCAGCCCAGCTTGTAAAGGCAGTGGCCCTTGCGGTGGCCGTCATCGCCGAATTCCATGGCGAAACGGCCGGCGTCGAAGTGGGCGCGGCGCTCGCAGTTTTCGTGGATCAGGCGGGAGTAAGCGAATTTGGGCCGGCCCAGATGATCAACTGCCGGAAGAGCGCCGAAGGTCAGGAAATGGACGACCGTCGACAGGAAGTTGTACGGATTGGGCGGGCAGCCGGGAATGGTCACCACCGGCTTGCCGAGCACCTTGTCGACGCCCTTGGCGCCGGTCGGGTTGGGATCGGTCGACGGCATGCCGCCCCACGAGGCGCAGGAGCCGATAGCGATCACCGCCGCCGCGTCGGCCGCGCATTCCTTGACCAGTTCGATTGCCGTCTTGCCGCCGATCTTGCAGTAGATACCGTTGTCGCGCGTCGGAATGGCGCCTTCGACGACCAGGATGTACTTGCCCTTGTTCTCGGTCATCGCCGTCTTGCGGGCCGCTTCGACCTGGTGGCCTGCCGCCGCGAACAGCGTCTCGTGGTAATCGAGCGAGATGACATCGAGGATCAGCTTTTCCAGCGTCGGATGCTCGGCGCGCAGGATGGACTCGGTACACCCGGTGCATTCCTGGAAATGCAGCCAGATCACGCTCGGCCGCTTCTTGGTCGCTACCGCCTCGGCCACCGCAGCATCCGCCCCTTGCGGCAAGCCCAACGTGGTCGCCAGTGCGGCGCAGAACTGCAGGAACTCCCGCCGGTCCATCGACAAACGCGCAGCCGCAGCTTCGATGCGATCGTCCTGTTCCAGCGAAATCAAATTTTGGTTGGCCATGGATCTCCCCTTTTTTTGCTTTCACATCGGTCGCTGACCGACACGCCTCTCTGCTGGGGATCAGGCATTCATTTTATTGGCTGCTCTATCAGCAACAAGCGGACCAGAAAACAATATTCATTGTTTTCAATTGCTTGTAAAAATCGACCCGCAAAAAACGGGGCGCCACCTTTCCACTTCGAGCGCTCAGGTGATCAGACGCTTGTCAGACTTGGGGAGTAGATATTTGGGACAGAGCGGAACGCCTTGGGCATTTCGATTTCGGGCCGATATTCCGGTTGACCGTGGCAAGTTCGGCGACGGGATGGAACAGCCCTGGCGGCTGGCCTCTACCCGAATATTTACATCCGCCGGGCCACCCAGGCCTGGCCGAGTGACAGGCCGCCGTCGTTGGGCGGCACTTGTCGGGCTTCGAGCAGTTCGAGGCCGGCGGCATTGCAACAACGGCGCAGTGCACTCATCAGGACGGCGTTCATCGCACAACCGCCGCCAATGGCGATTTTTTCACCTTTCAATTTTGGCCCTTTTTTCCGGTTGACCGTGGCAATGGCCCAGTCGGCCAAGCCGGCCGCGACGGTGGCGTGAAAGAGCGCGGCACCGTGAGCGGCGTCGTCCTTGCAGCCCATCAGGGTCGCCAGCATCGGTGAAAAATCGAGGACCGCGCCGTCTTCGCGCAAGGCGTAGCCGCCGGGCAGGGGCTCGACCGGGCCGTATTGGGCGGCCAATCCTTCCAGTTCCATCGCCGCCTGCCCCTCGAAATCCATGAGGTCGCGCAGGCCGAGCAGGCCGGCCGCAGCGTCGAACCAGCGGCCGAGGCTGGTCGTCGGCGGGCAGCGCAGATTGCGGGCGAGCATGGTGAGCAGGGGGCCGGGGTCGCGTGTCGGGTAGTACTGCTTGATCCAGCCGCCGACGCGGTAGCCCAAGCCGGCGCCGTGCAAAGCAGCAACCGCCATGCGCCACGGCTCTTTCGCCGCGCGGTCGCCACCCGGCATGGCCAGCGGGCTCAGGTGGCCGAGGCGCTCGCAGTTTGCGCCATCGAGACGCAGCAACTCCCCGCCCCAGGCGCCACCATCCGGGCCAAGGCCGACGCCATCGAGGGCCAGGCCGATGATCGGCTCGTTGACGCCCTGTTCGGCGCAGATTGCAGCGATGTGGGCGTGGTGATGGCCGACGGCGATGGCGGGAATGCCAAGCTTTTCGGCCAGACGAACGGCGAGATGCGTGGACGGAAAATCGGGGTGGAGGTCGTGGGCGATGCACTCAGGCCGGACATCGAGGATGGCCAGCAGGTGCTCGACCGTTTCTTCGAGAAAGCCGATGGCCGCAGCGTTGTCGAGCCCGCCAATATGCTGCGACAGGAAGGCTTCGCGGCCCTTCATGAGGCAGATCGTGTTCTTCAGGTAGCCGCCCAGCGCCAGCGTCGTCAGGCCATCGTCAGCCAGCGGAACGGGTACCGGCACGTAGCCACGGGCGCGCCGGATGAAGGCCGGGCCGGCGCGGACGACCGAATCGTCACAGCGGATGACGATGTCGCGGTCATGCAGCAAATAGGCGTCGGCGATGCCCGACAGGCGTTCGCACGCTTCGTCGTTGGCAATGACCAGCGGCTCGCCGTGCGGGTTGGCGCTGGTCATGACCAGCAGCAGGTCACTCGGCTCGGCCAGCCAGTCGGTACCGCTCGGACGGCCCGCGGCTTCGTGCCAGAGCAGCAGGTGGAGCGGCGTCGCCGGCAGCATGGCACCGAGCCAGGCAAGGCCGGGGGCGATACCTTTCAGGCCGGCGGCCTCCTTGGGGCAGAGCACGACCGGCGCGGCGACGCTGTGCAGCAACGCGGACTCAGCGGCGCCAATCTGCGCATGGCCGGCCAGCGAGGCAGCATTCAGGCCCATGACGGCGAAAGGCTTGGCCTCGCGCTGCTTGCGTTCGCGCAGTTCGGCGACGGTGGCCGCGTTACGTGCGTCGCAGGCGAGATGGAAGCCGCCGAGGCCCTTGATGGCGACGATTTTGCCGTCACGCAGCAGGCGCAGGGTTTCGCTGATCGGATCACCGGCCAGCGGCTGACCGGCGCCGTCGAGCAGGCGCAGTTGCGGACCGCAAGCCGGGCAACAGGTGGTTTCGGCGTGGAAGCGGCGGTCGGCCGGGGCGCGGTATTCGGCATCGCACGGCGGGCAGAGCGGGAAGGCGGCGAGGCTGGTCGCCGCCCGGTCGTAGGGAATCCGGCGGCTGACGGTGTAGCGCGGCCCGCAGTGCGTACAGGTGGTAAAGGCGTAGCGCCAGCGGCGACTGGCCGGGTCGCAGATGTCGGCAATGCAGTCGGGACAGATGGCGGCGTCGGGGCCGATGGCGGTTTTGATTTCACCCGATTCACTGTCGAGGATCACGAAGCCTTCGCCAGACACCTCGGCGGCTTCGTCCTCAATGGCGTCAATGCGGGCCAGACGCGGTGCTTCGAGCGGCAGGCGGGATTTGAATTCTGGCCAGTTTTTCCCGTTGACCGTGGCAATCACCCCGGCGCCATCGTTGCGCACCCAGCCGGTCAGACCAAGTTCGGTGGCCAGCCGCCAGACATACGGACGGAAACCGACCCCCTGTACCAGACCGCGGATGCGGAACAGGCGGCCGGTCATCGGCGGTTTATCTGGCCGCCAGCTGGCGTTCCAGCTCCGCGACGCGACGCTTCAGGGCATCGACGCTATCCGAACGCTTGGCGCGCTGCGCTTCGAGGCCGGAGCGAATCCAGTCCAGCCAGGCGCTCAGGCCGTCGCCGCTGCTTGCCGAAACGCGGAAGATGGTCAGGTGCGGATTGACCCGGCGGGCGTTGGCTTCGGCCAGATCGGCGTCGAACGCGAGGTAGGGCAGCAGGTCGCACTTGTTGAGCAGCATGACGTCGGCCGCGGCGAACAAGTCCGGGTACTTGAGCGGCTTGTCCTCGCCTTCGGTCACCGACAGGATGGCGACCTTGTGATGCTCGCCGAGATCGAAGGCGGCCGGGCAGACGAGGTTGCCGACGTTTTCGATCAGGAACAGCGATTCGTCGGCCGGTTGCAGGCGTTGCATGGCCTGGCCGACCATGTGACCGTCGAGGTGACAGCCCTTGCCGGTGTTGATCTGCAGGGCCGGCACGCCAGTGGCGCGGATGCGCTCGGCATCGTTGGAGGTCTGCTGGTCGCCTTCGACGACGCTGATGGCGACTTTGTCCTTGAGCATCTCGATGGTCTTGCAGAGCAGCGTCGTCTTGCCCGAGCCGGGGCTGGATACGAGGTTGAGCGCGAAGATGCCATGATCATCGAAGTTCTGCCGGTTGGCCGCGGCGTAGGTGTTGTTCTTGGACAGGATGTCCTGCTCGATCTGCACCATGCGCGCCTGCGACATGCCCGGCACGTGGGCGCGGGCCGGGCCGGTGCCGTAATCGAGATCGCCGGCGACGCCGTGTTCGTGGTGATGATGCTCGTCACCATGACTGTGGGCATGCTCGCCCGAATGGACGTGATCATGGCTGTGTTCGCTGCCGTCGCCGTGCTGATGGCTATGCGAATGTGCGCCGAGCGGCGCGGCTGCGTGGCTGTGGGCGTGATCGTGGTCATGCCCGTGATCGTGCGTGTGGGTATGCACCGTGCCATCCTCATGAACGTGGGTGTGTTCATGGGCATTGGCGTGCCCGCCTTCGATCTTCGTTTCCCCTGCACCACAACCGCAAACCGTACACATATCCGTCTCCTGATTATTCGATTTCTATTTCCTTGACCCGCATTTCCGTCCCGCCGGTCGCCTGCACCTGATGGCTGCCACATTTCGGGCAGGCGCCGTAGAGTTCTTCCATCGGCACCGTTTCGGCACACAGCATGCACCAGCCAGCGCCCGGCACGATAACAATCTCCAGCGCCGCGCCCTGCGCAAGGCTGCCATGGGTCACCGCCTCGAAACAGAATTTCAGGGCCTCGGGTTCGACCGACGACATACGGCCGATTTCCAGTACAACGAGTTTCACCCGGCTGGCGTTCTCACGTTTTGCCGTGTCTTCAACCAGTTGCATGACCCCTTCGGCCAGCGACATTTCATGCATCAACCACCTCCGCGACGTAGGGCAGACAGGGATCCAGCGCCAGTATGGCCCGATTCAAGCCCTGCCTGGCCTGCTCCAGAGAAGCGAACCGGAGATTGCCCAACAACGATGAAAGAGCCGCGGCATCGGCAAAAAAACTGTCAGTCGGCGCCTGCACACGGTAATTGGCCACCTTACCGTCGACCACATGCACGGCATGGGTCAGCACGCCACGCGCCGTCAGCGTTTGCCCGACGCCCCAGCCATCGCCGCCGGCACTGGCCACCGGAAACGGGGTGCCACCAGCCAGCGCGTCGACGGCGGCCAGGGTTTCAGCCAGCCGCGCCAGGAAAACCGAGCGAATCGAGGTCGGCACCGGCAAGGCCGGCATTTCCGCCGAAGTGCCCTGCCAGTATTCCAGCCATCCTTCCGGGGCAAGCGGCGCGGCTGCTGGAATCTCCTGATCGCCGTCGTCCGGCGCCACTTCCTCGGTGCTGCGGTCAACGAGCATCTCGAGGCATTTTTCGGCAATCGGCCGCAGGCTTTGATGCAGCAAATTCTGCGTTACCGCCAGACAGTCTCCGCCCTGCCGCGCGTTGCGCCAGGCGATGAAGGCTTCCTTGTCCGGGCGCAAGCCGAGCGCCGGCGGCCAGTCGAGAAGCAGCCGCCAGAAGTTTTCATGCAGCACTTCCAGCCACAGTTCGGCGCTGTCGAACACCCGCGGCGCCTCGCCCTGGGCCGCGGTTACAGCCGCCTCGGCCGCCGCCCGCTGGGCATGGGCGCACAGTGTGAACAGATAGGGCACGGTCTTGGTCACCACATCGGGCAACTGGCCGATGAACAGGCGGGTGACTGAAGGACGCGTCAGATTGACGCGAATGTCGTGCAGGCCGCGCTCCTTGAAGCACGCCTTGACGGTGAGCAGGCCAGCGCTGGTGGTCATCGCCCCAACCCGAGAAAGGCGCGGCGGCTGGTCGTCCTGGCCACCGGCGGCTCGGCCAGCGGGTCTGCGAACAGGGCATGGGCGGCAGCCAGTGCAGTCAGGCGGGCAGCCTCGTGGCTGTCGAATTCAAGCGCCGGCGAGAACAGCGAACAGAGGTGGTAGATGCCGATGCTGCCCTCTTCGGCCACGGTGAATTCGTAGTCGCCGGACGGAAAATGCCAGTCGTGCTTGCTGCAGGCAGCCAGCGCCGGCCAGCTTTCAGCCTGACCGGGCAGGCAGAGCAGGTTGATCGCCCACGGCGTGATCATCGCGCCAGCCCAGTGGCCATCCGGCCGCCGCTGGAAGCCGAGTGCCTCGACCTGCAGCTTCCGGTTGCAGATCGGCACATCGTGCATCCGGGTCCGGGCGATGGTGTCGAAGGCGGCGACCAGCTCGGGCGACGGGTCGGTCGTCCAAAACATCATTTGCTCGCCACCCATTTCGCCCTCCATTGACCGCGAACAAGCCACATCGCAGCCGAACCAGCCACCGAAGCACGCTGTCCGGGGAGGGCTCCTACCTCATTCGCTGCCGGTCGCACCCCAAGGCAAGCCTTGGAGCCTTGCTTCCTGCTCATTCGGTCACCATGAATTTATGCTTCGGCGCGTCGCAGCCCGGGCAACACCAGTCGTCTGGCAAGTCAGCGAAGGGCGTGCCGGACGGAATGCCGCGCACGTCGTCACCCTGGTCAGGGTCATAGACCCACCAGCAGATGCCGCACTCCAGCCGGTCGCCCGGCTGAACATTGAGAAACGAACCTTCGAATCGCATGCGGTCAAATTTAGACCGGCTCGACCATCATGTCGAGATATTCGCGCAGACGTTCGACGGAATCGGTGAAATCCTCGTCGGCCGCCAACGCCACTTCGGGCATGGCGATGACTTCGATGGAGTTGAGGATCAACGCATCCATGCTGTTGAAGTACTGCACCCACCAGACGTTTTTAAGCCGCGTGCTGGTGATGCGGCAGTTGCCGTAGCCGCGCGACAGGATGGAGACTTCGCGGTGACCGAGCCAGCCATAGAGCGTGTCAAGGTCGGCATCGCTGACCGGCAGGAGCGTCAGGTTGATGATGTGGGCCGCGTCACCAGGCTGCCAGGCCGCGGCCTGCATGCGGATTTCCTCGACGAGGGCCTGGGCGTTCATGCAGCCGGCCGGGTAGTCCGGCGACGGCAGATCGGCCGTCGCGGTGGCCAGCATGGTTTCGGTCAGTGCGGCCGGGATGGCGCCGGTTTCGAGGCGATCGACAACCATCGCGCCGTCGTCGGCGACCAGCAGCACGCGCCAGATGCCGGAGAACGCCGTTTCCTGCACGCGCCAGTGCTGCGGTGCCGTGGTGAAGGCGCTGACTTCGCCGAAGCCCATGGACTGATTGATGACATCACGCATCGTGGCATCGAGGTCGCGCAGGTTGAGCGTGGCGCCGCCAAGAAAGCCGGCTTGCTCGGCCGAATCGACATAGGTGCCGAGCAGGCTGGCCGCGCTATTGACCACCTCGGGCGCGACGTTGTCGGGCAGGCGCGGCTGCGAGAAGGTTTCCATGCCTTTCGGCATCGGCAGGTAATCCGGCGTTTCTTCGCCCTGCGAGCCGGGACCCATGGCGACGACGGAAATCGGGAAGGGACGCATCGTGGACGGGTTCATGCACAGGCTCCTTGCGTGGCGGCAGCGCGAACGGGAATGCCGATCGGCTTGGGTTGGGCCGGGCCGGTAAGCAGGCGGGCGACTTCGTTCTGGTATTCGCTCCAGTCGCGAATGCCGTTGAGCACGCCGACAAAAGCGCCATCGCGCAGGAAGACAACGGCTGGCGCGCGCGGCACGCCGTATTGCTGCATGAGGGGCGCGGCGAAATCAGGGCCAGCCACCCAGCGGGCAATCTGCTCGCCAGCCGGCTTGAGCGCTTCGGGCAGGATGACGCAGGCGTCGAGCACTTCGAGATTGCGCTGCGGGTCTTCGGTGAGGAGCAGGGCGGTCAGGCCGGCCGGAAATTCGGGGTTGCCACGGTCAACCCGAAAAAAGCCGTGTTTTTGCAGTAATCGGCCGATGGCTGTTTCGAGTCTTTCGAGCGAGGTCGGGCCGGCTTTGAGTTCGAGGCTCATGATTGTTGTGTCCTCAGGAAATCGGGGAGTAGGGGTTCGCGATCGAGATCGGCGAAAAAGGCAGAAAAATCGGTGGCGCCGGTTTGCGCCGCTTCGAGTGCATTCAAGGCGGCGCTGATCGACGCGGCGCGCTCGGCGTCGATCACTTCGCGCGCGGCGTCGAGAAAGGTCAGCAGCCAGGTTCCCGGCAGTTGCTGGCCGACCAGGCTGAGGTCGACGCGCACTTCGCCGTTGCGACCGGTACAACGCGCGAAATGCTCGCCGCATTCGATCACCTGAACGGGGATGCCGAGGCACATGCTACGCGGCTTCCATGTTCAGAAAACGCGCGTCGCCGAGGCGATACGCCAGCTCGGCCGGCGGCCGTTCGGACTCATAAACATCCATGGCCAGCGCGCTGTCGGTGATGTTTTCGCTCTGCCCGTCGCGCACACGGCCGGCCGCGCCCCATTTTTCCAGCCAGTCGAGGGCAAGATTGAGCGCCGGCACCATCTGCGCCTTGACCACATCGCGCAGGCTGCCGCCGAAATCTTCGAGCTGCTCCGCCTGAACGCCAACGAGCACGAGTTCAGCCGGCAATTTTTGCGTCAGCTCGGCGGCCATGAGCACTTCCTGAAAGCCGGTCTGGTGCAGGCTCATTTTCTTGACGCCCATGAAGCGCGGCACTTCATCGCCGACCACGACCCGCAGCTTGCCCGGCTCGTCGCCGTAATCGACGGCATCGAACACCAGCAGGCAATCCGCTTCCTGGACATAAGGCAGCAGGTAAAGCCCCTGCGTGCCGCCGTCCATGACCGTGACCTGCGGCGGAAATTCCCAGCCTTCGTTGAGCGCTTCGACACAGCGCACGCCGAAACCTTCGTCGGCCCACAGGATGTTGCCAATGCCGAGGACCAGTATGCGTTTTGAAGTCATTGTCACCACCTGAAAAAATGCCCCGGGTACGGCTGTACGCCGGGGCCAACGCAAGGTAAACCTTTAACCCCGACTGATGTACAGGCGCGGCCAGGGCAAGGCGGAGGCACGCAGGCAGTGCATCTGCACGGCAAGTGCCGACAACGCAGCCCTGGCAAGCATGGCCATCAGTCCTTGAACATCCGCCAGCCGGAGATCATTGTGGAGATCAGACTCTGCCGGCTCATGATGTCCTCGCGGATCGCCGCATAGACATGCACCAGCACGAAAGTCATCATGATCCACATGCCCAGCCGGTGCAGGTTATGCACCTGCATCGAACCGCCGAGCGCCGGAATCACCCAGCCGAACAGCGAATCCTGCCAGCTGCCCAGCCCGGCGCCCTCGCTGTACAGCGCGAAGCCGGTGAACACCATGCCGACGGCCAGCACCGTAAAGAAGAAGAACATCATGAGCTGCGCCATCGGATTGTGGCCGACGTATTTCTTCGGCGTCTTTTCGAGAAACAGATACCAGCGCAACTCGAAGAAAACTTCGCTCCACCAGTGCGGATTGGTGATCGGCAGCCTGAAGATCTGCTTGGCGTGGTGATTGCCGACGATGGCCCAATACACCCGCCCGAGCAGCCCGACGGCGAAGATGTAGGCCGCAGCGAAATGGGCGAAACGGATGTAGCCCATCAGGAAGTTGTCCGACGCTTCGCCGGGCATGGTCGGCAAGGGTTTGCCGATGAAATAGCCGGTTACCGCCAGGACGACCATGGCCAGGGCATTCACCCAGTGCCACAGACGGACCGGCGCTTCGTAGACATAGATCGAACGGACTTGTTTACCGTGCCGTTCGGCCTCGAGCATGTCCTGTTGAGAGAGCATGATTGCCTCCTTAGCGGACTTTAACCGACGTCATTTCCTGTCCATCCGGGCTCATCACGTGCGTCGAGCAGGCCAGGCAGGGGTCAAAGGAATGCAGCGTGCGCAGGATTTCCAGCGGCTCGTCGGCCTTGGCCACCGGGGTGTCCATGAGCGAGGCCTCGAAGGCACCGATCTGGCCCTTGGTGTCGCGCGGGCCGCCGTTCCAGGTGGTCGGCACGACGCACTGGTAGTTGTCGATCTTGGTGTCCTTGATCTTGATCCAGTGGCCGAGCGCGCCGCGCGGGGCTTCGGTGAAGCCGGCGCCCTGGGCTTCCTTCGGCCAGGTGCTCGGTTCCCATTTCTCGATGTTGGCGGTATTGAGATCACCCGCCTTGAGGTTGGCCATGAGCTTGTCGAACTGCTGTTGCTGCAGCTTGACGCAGTACGCCGTTTCCAGACCACGCGCCGCCGTGCGGCCGAGGGTGGAGAACAGGGCCGTCACCGGCACGTCGAGCTTCTTGAGCGCGCCTTCGACCAAGCCGTGGATTTCCGGATACTGCTTGGGTTGCAGATAGCCGAGGACCATGCGCGGCAGGCAGCCGACTTCCATGGCGTGGCCGCGCCAGCGCGGGGCCTTGATCCACGAATACTTGGCGCCTTCGTCGAGTTCCTTGATGTTGGTCTTGGTGCCCTTGGTGTTGGGGCCGAGCACGAAGTTCGGCTCGGTGACGCCGTCGAAGGGGTGCAGCCCCTTGGTTTCGTCCGGGTATTTGTACCAGGAGTGGGCGACGAATTCCTGCACCTGTTCCGGGTCCTTGAGGTCGACCGGATGGATTTCATCGAGCTTGCCGTTGATGATGGCACCGCGCGGCAGCAGCAGGTTGCCCGAGCTGTAGTCGTTGGCCTTCTGCGGCAGGTCACCGTAGGACAGCAGGTTCTTCGACGACAGGCCACCGCCGTACAGCCAGCCTTTGTAGAAGGAGCCGATGGCCAGCAGGTCGGGGATGTAAACCTGTTCGATGAACTCGGCCGCCCGGTCGATGATGCTCTTGACCAGGTTCAGGCGCTCCATGTTCACCGCGCCGACCGCCCCCGTGCCTTCGAGGTTGATGGCGCAGGGCACGCCGCCGACCAGCCAGTTCGGGTGCGGGTTCTTGCCGCCAAAAATGGTGTGAACCTTGACCAGGTCCTTCTGGAAATCGAGCGCTTCAAGGTAGTGCGCAACGGCCATCAGGTTGGCTTCGGGCGGCAGCTTGTAGGCCGGGTTGCCCCAGTAGCCATTCATGAAGGGACCGAGCTGGCCCGATTCGACGAACTTCTTGAGGCGGTTCTGGATATCGCGGAAGTAGCCCGGCGAGGACAGCGGCCAGGACGAAATGCTTTGGGCCAGCGCCGACGTAGCTTTCGGATCTGCCTTAAGCGCCGAGACAACATCGACCCAGTCGAGCGCGTGCAGGTGGTAGAAGTGCACCAGATGGTCGTGAACGTAGAGATTCAGCTGCATCAGGTTGCGGATAGTATTGGCGTTTTCCGGGATCTTGATGTTGAGCGCGTCCTCGACGGCGCGCACCGAGGTCAGCGCATGGGTGCCGGTACAGACGCCGCAGATTCGCTCGGTAAAGGCCCAGGCGTCGCGCGGATCACGGCCCTTCAGGATCACTTCGAGGCCGCGCCACATGGTGCCCGTGGACACGGCGTTGCGGATGACGTTCTTGTCGTCGAGATTCACTTCCACCCGCAGGTGGCCTTCGATGCGGCAGACCGGATCGACGACGACGCGCTTGCCCGAATTATCGAGTTTGAAGCCTTGAGTTTCGTAAGCGGCCATTTTTAGTTTTCCTCTTGTTTTTCCGGTTGACCGTGGGAAGTGCGGGCGCGAGCCAGAGCCGAAACCGCGGCATGGGCGGCAATCGCGGCGCCGACCGTACCGGCGGCGGCCTTGCCGATGGTGTCGGCATTCGACTCGACACCGAAAGCCTTGATGTCGGTCACCCGGTCATAGAAGCTGCCCTTGTCCCAGAAGCCCTCTTCGGAACAGCCGATACAGCCGTGGCCCGATTGCACCGGCCACGACACGCCGCCGTTCCAGCGCATCGAGGAACAGGCGTTGTAGGTCGTCGGCCCCTTGCAGCCCATCTTGTACAGGCAGTAGCCCTTGCGCGCCCCTTCGTCATCCCAGGCTTCGGCGAACTGGCCGGCATCGAAGTGGCCGCGGCGATAGCACTTGTCGTGAATGCGCTGACCGTAGAACATTTTCGGGCGTCCTTGGCGGTCGAGTTCGGGAATGCGGTCGAAGGTCAGCATGTAGGTGACGACGCCGGTCATGACTTCGGCAATCGGCGGGCAGCCCGGCACATTGATGATCGGCTTGCCGGTAATCACCTTGTGCACCGGCGTGGCGCGCGTCGGGTTCGGCTTGGCTGCCTGCACGCAACCGTAGGAGGCGCAGGCCCCCCAGCTGATGATGGCCTTGGCGTCGGCACAGGTTTCCTTGAGCACTTCGACGAAAGGCCGGCCGCCGTGGATGCAGAACATACCGTCCTCGTTAAGCGGCGGATTGCCTTCGACGGCAACGATGTAGTTGCCCTTGTACTTCTTCTTGACCTCTTCGATGATTGCCTCGGCCTGGTGGCCGGCGGCGGCCATCAGGGTGTCGTCGTAGTCGAGGGAAAGCATGGAGAGCACGACATCCTTGGTCAGCGGGTGCGCCGAACGAATAAACGACTCCGAGCAGCAGGTGCATTCCAGCCCGTGCAGCCAGATCACCGGCGTGCGCGCCTTGGTTTCCAGCGCGTGCGCAATGCGCGGTGCAGCGGCGCTGCCCAGCCCAAGCGACGTCGCGGTCAGGCTGCAGAATTTGAGAAAGCTGCGCCGGGTGATGCCCTGGCGGCGCAGCACTTCGTAAAAGGTCTCTGTCACTGGAATGTCCCCCGTTGGTTTTGTTGCCAAGTAGGCGACACTACGCAAAGCGTGTGCCACAGCACGGAATTCACCAATTTATCGATTGAAATCAGACCTCTTCAGGCACCCTGCCCAACCCAGACAGAAAGTGCCACGACGACGCAGATGGTCAGCACCAATCCACGGTGGAAACCAATCTTCCACACCGGGATCACCCGGTTGATTGACCGCAATCAAGCCGCAATCGCAAGGAATCGTTCTAGAATCCGCTGATGAAAAGAAAACGCGCGACGACGATCGTCGAGCTAATTTCCACCCAAAGTGATCGCGTCGAGCCCGGCATGAGCCTGCGCGACGTGGCGTCACGCATGCTGGACGCGAAAATCTCGTCCGTCATCGTCGTCGACCAGGGAGCCATTCTCGGCATCATCACTGAACGCGACATTGTGCGCGTCATGCGCCAGCACCGCTCGCCAGACCAAACGGCCGGCGACACGATGAGCAGCCCGATACACAGCGTGCCGGCCGACACGCCATTCCAGCAGGCTTACCGTGAAGCAGCCAAGCTCGGCATCCGGCGCATCGTGGTTACCGACGAAGCGGGATTACCGCTCGGCGTCGTCAGCGAATCGGATTTCCGCAAGCATCTCGGCACCGACTTTTTCCTTCAGCTGAACAGCGCCGACACGCTGATGGAACGCACCTTCCCCCGACTGCCGGCCGATGCCAGCCTGGAGGATGCGCTGCTCGCCATGGAAGCCGTCAGCGTCAGCTGCGTTTTCGTCGTCGATGGCCGCTTACCCCTCGGCATCGTCACCGAGCACGACGTTGTCCGCTTCTTTCTCGACACCCAGAACAACCCCAGCCTCGGCGCTGTGATGACCCAGCCCGCCATCAGCATCCGGGCCGACCGCCCCTTGGCCGAGGCGGCACAGCAGATGCTCGAACGCGACATCCGCCACCTTGCCGTTGTCGACGACAAGGGCGCCCTTGTCGGCATGCTCTCGGAACATACGCTGATGAGCCCGCTCAGCCTCGGCCAGATAGACAGCGCGCTAAGCGAGCAACAGTCGATGCTGCGTTCGCGCGAGCGAATTCTTGAAGAAACCGCCCGCAACGAACGCTACCAGCGTGCGCTGCTCGACAACTTTCCCTTCCTGGTCTGGCTGAAGGATACGGAATCACGCTTCCTGACCACCAACCGCAGCTTTGCCGAAGCGATCAATCAAGCGAACACCAGCGCCATCGTCGGCAAGACCGATCTCGACTTCTGGCCGCCCGACATGGCCGAGCATTTCCGGGCCGACGACGCTGAAGTCATGGCCACCCGGCAAAACAAGGTCGTTGTCGAACCGATTCTGGTCCGGCACCAAAGTATCTGGCACGAAACCTTCAAGGCGCCGGTCGTTGGCGAAGATGGCAGCCTGCTCGGTACGGTCGGATTTGCCCAGGACATTTCCGGGCGGATGCGCGCCGAAGAAGCGATGCGCCTGCGCAATGCCGCGCTGGCCGGGACAATCAGCGGAGAGACCCTGCACCATGCCCTCGAGCTGCTGGTCATGTCGGTTGAGGCCGAGATGCCGAACTGGCGCTGCTCAATCATGCTCTGCGACGAAACCGGGCAACATCTCTGCATCGGCGCCGCACCCAGTTTGCCAGCGAGCTATAGAACCGCCATCGATGGCATGCCGATCGGCGAAGGCACCAGCTCATGCGGCACGGCAGCGGCGCTCAGACAGCGGGTCATCGTTGAAAACATATTCGATGACCCGTTGTGCGCTGCGTATCACGATCTTGCCCGGGAAAACGACATTGCCGCCTGCTGGTCAGACCCGATCATCGGGCCGGACGGCCTTCTGCTCGGCACTTTCGCCGCCTATCACCGCCTGCCAAGCCAGCCACGCGAAAAAGACCTCGGCTGCCTCATGCAGGCCTGCCAACTGGCCGCGCTGCTCATTGCCCACCAGCACCGCTCGCAGGAACTGGACAAAAGCCTGGAAACCTTCCATGGTATTTTCAACAGCGTCAGCGAAGCCCTGTTCATCCAGTCCGCGGATGGCACCTTCCTTGACGTAAACGCCGGCGCCGAACAGATAGCCGGGGTGCCGCGCGAACAGTTGATCGGCCTGAGCCACGCGGCGTTCACCCAGCCGGGACTGACCGATGTGCAGACCATCGATCAGCACATCGCCACAGCACTGGCCGGTACGCCACAAACCTTCGAAGTTCTCGCCCGCAATAGCACAGGCCGCATTTTCCCGGTGGAAATACGACTTCATCGCTCAAGATATTTCGGGCGCCCGGCAGTCATCGCTTCAGCGATCGATATTTCCGAGCGCAAGAATGCCGAACTGCGCCTCGAAATCGAACATGACCTGGCGCAAGCACTGGCTGCCGGCCTGCCACGCGAAGCCGTGCTGCAAGCCTTGCTACAGGCTACCCAGCGGTTTCCCGACATCGATTCCGGCTGCCTGCACTGGCGACAAGCCGACGGCACTTACCAGCTCATTGCCCACGCAGGCCTTTCCAGCGCCTTTGTCGACAAAGTTGCCCGACTCGACGCTGACAGCCGGTTCGCCCGCTTCGCGCTGCATGGTGGATCAATTTGCAACTGCCAGCAGCCTAGCGAGCACTGCGCCGACTCGAGCATTCTCGACAGTGAGGCAATCCGCGGCGAAGGGCTGGGCTGCCTGGCCGCCTTGCCCATCATGCAGGCCGATCAGCCGGTCGCCTGCCTTACGCTGGGCTGTCGCCGGGCCACCGGCGTTCTCGCCTCGACGCTGCGCTCACTGGAGATGCTCGGCACGCACTTCAGCCAGACCTTGCTGCAACTCGACGCGCAAGAAGAAGCCCGCCGCCTGCAACAGAATCTGAGCGGCCTGTTCGACGCCCTGAAGGATTTCATTTTCATCCTCGACGAGGACGGTCGCATCCTGCACTACAACCGTGCCGTAACCGACGGCCTCGGCTATGGGCCCGACGCCTTGATCGGCAAGCGGATTGCCACGGTCCACCCGGAAAATCTGCAAAAAATAGCCACTGAGCAGATGATCGACGTTGTCGCCGGTCGCCGCTTCAGCTGCCCGCTCCCCATCCTGCACGCCAATGGCGAGCAGACCATGATCGAGACCCGCATCACGCACGGGTACTGGAATGGCCAGCCAGCCCTGATCAGCACGTCGCAGGAAATCACCGAGCGCCTGATTGCCGAAGAGCGCCAGCAACTCGCCGCCAGCGTCTTCGACAACGCGCACGAAGGAATCATGATCACCGACCCGAAAGGGCGCATCGTCGAAGTCAATTCAACCTTCACCGAATTGACCGGCTACCTCCGCGAGGAGGCCATTGGACAAACCCCCGATTTGCTCAAGTCGGGACACCACGACCCAGCCTTTTACGCTGAAATGTGGAAAAAAATCGCTGACGATGGCTTTTGGCGCGGCGAAATCTGGAATCGCAAGAAATCCGGTGAAATATTCGTCGAGTTACTGACCATCTCGACCGTCCGCAACCGGAATGGCGAGATAGCCAATTTCGTTGCCATTTTTTCCGACATCACGGTCATCAAGCAGCACCAGCAACGTCTCGAGCACCTCGCCCACTATGATGCGCTGACCCAGTTGCCCAACCGCATGCTGCTCGGTGACCGGCTCCAGCTGGCCATGGCGCAAACCGAGCGCAGCGGCAAGATGCTGGCCATCTGCTATCTCGATCTCGATAACTTCAAGCCGATCAACGACCGCTTCGGGCACTCGGCCGGTGACTTCCTGCTCATCGAAGTCGCCCAGCGCCTCAAGACCTGCGTCCGTGCCGGCGACACGGTATCGCGACTCGGTGGCGACGAGTTCGTGCTGCTCGTTTCCAACCTTGCCGACCTGCACGAATGCGACTACGCCGTGAGCCGCATCATCAGTGCGCTGAACCAGCCTTTCCGCGTTTCCGAACACAACATTTCGATTTCGGCGAGCATTGGCGTCACGCTCTATCCGCATGACGGCTCCGATGCCGACACGCTGCTCCGCCATGCCGACCAGGCAATGTACGCAGCCAAGCAGGGTGGTCGCAATCGTCATCACCTGTTCGACCCGGAAAACGACCGCCGCACCCGCATTCGTCGCGAAGAAATCGGGCGTATCCGGGAAGGGCTGGCCAGAGGCGAGTTCGAGCTTTACTTCCAGCCCAAGGTCAACATGCGCAAGGGTAGCGTAACCGGTGCCGAAGCGCTGATCCGCTGGCGGCATCCGGAAGACGGTCTGCTGCTGCCCGGGCGTTTCCTGCCCATCATCGAAGACAGCGAACTGGACATTGAAATCGGCGACTGGGTCATCCAGGAGGCTCTGCGGCAGATGGAAGACTGGCATGCTCAGGGCGTCGACCTGCCGGTCAGCATCAATATTTCCGGCAAGCACCTGCAGCACGAAGGCTTTTCCCGGCGACTGGCCGAACTGCTCGCCGCCCATCCGAATTTGGCGCCCGGCATGATTGAGCTTGAAGTGCTCGAAACCGCCGCACTGGAAGACATGGCCAACGTGGCCGAGCTGTTCGGCGAATGCCGGCGCCTTGGCGTCAGCTTCGCCCTCGACGATTTCGGCACCGGCTATTCGTCGCTGACCTATTTCCGCCAGTTACCAGCTGACGTGCTCAAGATTGACCAATCCTTCATCCGCAACATGCTCGACGATGCCGACGACCTGGCCATCGTCGAAGGCGTCATCGGGCTGACCCAGGCTTTCCGCCGGCAGGTTATCGCCGAAGGGGTGGAAACCGTCGAGCACGGCCTCGTCCTCCTGCTCCTTGGCTGCGACATGGCGCAAGGCTTCGGCATCGCCCACCCGATGCCGGCAGCACAACTGCCGGAATGGATCCGGCAATTCAGGCCGGATGAGCTATGGGGCCTCGCCACGGCTTTCAAATGGTCACACGAAGACTTGCCCATACTCATTGCCGACGTCGATCACAGCCGCTGGAAGAAGGCGATGTACGCCTATCTCGATGACACGACCGGCACCCTGCGCCCGCCCGAGCTCGACCATCGTCAGTGCCGCCTCGGTCGCTGGTATTACAGCCAGGACGGGAAACACTACTCGTCAACCAACGCCTTCTCGTTACTGGAAGGCCTGCATACCCACCTGCACGATCTCGGCTATCAACTTCGTCTCAGCCATGAGGACGGCGACGCGCCAACCGTGGAAGCGCTGAAGCTCGAGTTCGAGCAGCAAAGCACCAGACTCAGCGACTGCATCCAGCAGATCCAGGCCGAAATGCTCATGAACGGCAAGGCAGAGCCGCAATAAGCGCCTCTGCCACGTGCCCAAACCTGGTTTTTCTTGTGGGCGTTTATTTGATTCCCGTTAATCTGCCGTTAAACTTGCGCGTCCATAATTTGTGCCTGATTTCTTTCGGTTTTCTCCCTGATGCTTGAAGCTGACAATCTGGAATGCGTGCGTGGCGAACGTCGCCTGTTTGCAGGCTTGGGCTTCAAGCTGGAAGCCGGAGAGCTGTTGTATTTGCAAGGAAAGAATGGCGCTGGCAAGACCAGCCTGCTACGCATGCTGATCGGCCTGTTGCCTCCGGAAAACGGCGAGATTCGCTGGAAAGGCCAGTCGATCAAGTCCGACGAGTTCCGTGCCGACCTCTGTTACCTCGGCCACCTGAATGCCATCAAGGAAGAGCTGACGCCTTTGGAAAACCTGCTCGCCGCGGCCCGTCTGGCTGACGAGGACCTTTCCGAAGATGACGCCATCGATGCGCTGGAACAGGTCGGACTGGCCGGACGCGAAGATCTTGCCTGCAAATATCTGTCGCAGGGCCAGAAGCGACGCGTCGCTCTGGCGCGGCTGGTCAAGGAAAAACGCCCGCTCTGGATTCTTGACGAACCCTTCGTCGCGCTCGATGTGGCTGCGGTCGACTGGCTGGCGGGCATCATTTCCGGTCACCTCCAGCGGGGTGGTCTGGCCGTGATGACAACACACCAGCTGGTCAGCATTCCTGCCGGCACGGTCCGTGAGTTGCGGCTTTCCTGATGCTGAAAATCATAACAGCCGTGATCGGCCGCGATCTCAAACTGGCCATGCGACGCCAGGCCGACATCGTTTCGGCGCTATTTTTCTTCGTCATCGTCGTCAGCCTGTTCCCACTCGGGGTCGGGCCGGAACCGGACCTGCTGCGCAAACTGGCGCCCGGCGTGCTATGGGTTGCCGCCCTGCTCGCCACCATGCTGTCGCTGCCCCGCCTGTTCGCTGATGACCACCGCGACGGCACGCTCGAACAACTGGCGCTCGCCCCGCACCCTCTCGGGCTGGTCGTTACCGGGAAAGTAATCGCTCACTGGCTCGTTTCCGGACTGCCGTTGGCGCTGATCGCCCCGGTCCTCGGCATCCAGTTCGACCTGTCGGCTGACGCCTTGCTGGTGCTGACTTTCGCCATTCTGATCGGCACCCCGGCGCTGTCCGGGATCGGCGCCATCGGCGCTGCGCTGACTCTTGGCCTGCGCGGTGGCGGAGTCCTGCTTTCCCTGCTCGTACTACCGCTCTACATCCCGGTGCTAATATTCGGCGCTGGCGCAGTGGATGCGACGGTGACCGGGCTCGGGGGAGAAGGTCACCTGTCACTGCTCGCCGCACTTACCTTTGCCTCACTTGGCTTTGCCCCCTGGGCATCGGCCGCTGCCTTGAAGATCGCCCTCGAATGAAAGATCGCTTCAATCTCTACCGCTTCGCGTCGCCGGCCACTTTTTATCCGTTTGCTGGCACGCTGATTCCCTATTTCGTCGCTGTCTCGGTTGTCTTCGGGCTCGCCGGGCTGTGGCTCGGCATGCTCGTCGCGCCGACCGACTTCCAGCAGGGCGAGGGCTACCGGATCATTTTCATCCACGTCCCGGCGTCCTGGATGTCGATGTTCATCTATCTTGTCATGGCCGGCTGGGCTGCCATCGGGCTGGCCTTCAATACCCGCCTGTCGGGCATGATGGCCCAGGCGCTGGCGCCGACCGGGGCACTCATGGCCTTCCTCTCCCTGCTCACCGGCGCCCTGTGGGGCAAGCCGATGTGGGGAGCATGGTGGGTATGGGATGCCCGCCTGACCTCCGAACTGATCCTCCTTTTCCTCTACATCGGCTACATGGCCCTGACCGCTGCCATCGACGACCCCCGCCGGGCGGACAAGGCCGGCGGCTTGTTGCTGCTGGTCGGTGTCGTCAATATCCCGATCATCTACTTCTCGGTGAAGTGGTGGAACACCCTGCACCAGGGTTCCAGCGTCAATCTGGCCAAGTCGTCGATGGCGACCACCATGCTCTGGGGCATGCTGCTCATGGCCATGTGCTTCTGGATGTACTCGATCGCCGTCGCACTCATGCGCGTACGCACCATCATGCTCGAACGCGAGCGTCACACCGACTGGGTCAAGGCCGAATTGCTGGGCAAGGCAGGGGAGGAAAAATGATTCACTGGAACAGTTTTTCCGACTTCATAGCCATGGGTGGCTATGGCTTTTACGTCTGGGGATCGTTCGGCGCCACCGTTCTGATCATGGCAATTGAACCGATCGCCGTCGCCCGCAATCGAAAGAGCACCATCGCTCGCCTCAAGCGCCAATTGCGCGCCGAAACAAGGAACACCGCAGAATGAAATCCCGTCACAAGAAACTCGCCCTGATCGGCGGCGCGCTGGCCATCATCGGCATCATTGCCGCGCTTGTCCTCAACGCCCTGAACAGCAATATCGCTCTCTACATCTCGCCGACCGACGTCGCCGAAGGCAAGGCGCCGCAGGGCAAGGCCTTCCGCATTGGCGGCCTGGTCAAGGAAAGCAGCCTGCAGCGCCAGGCTGACGGGGTGACCATCGCTTTCGTGGTGACCGACACGGCAAAGGACATCACCGTACATTACAAGGGCATCCTTCCCGACCTGTTCAAGGAAGGCAAGGGTGTGGTCGCCCAAGGGAAAATGGCTGCCGACGGCACCTTCACGGCTAGCGAAGTGCTGGCCAAGCATGATGAAAACTACATGCCGCCGGAGGCCGCCAAGGCCGTTGGCGACGCCCAGGCCAAGGAAGCCGGGAAACACGTCTCCCCGTCCTCCTACGGCAGCGACAAGCCGAAAGCGAGCTACTGAACATGATTCCCGAACTCGGCCATTTCGCCCTGATTCTCGCCACACTGGTCGCCCTGATCCTCGGCACGCTGCCGCTGCTCGGCGCCCACCAGAACCGCATGTCCTGGGTTGCCGTTGCCCGGCCCGCCGCTTCGGCCATGGCTCTGCTGCTCACCTTTTCCTTCGCCTGCCTGACCCAGGCTTTCGTGACCAGTGACTTCTCGGTGGTCTATGTTGCCCAGCACTCCAATTCGCTGCTGCCGCTGCAATATCGCGTCGCTGCCGTGTGGGGCGGACACGAAGGTTCGCTGCTGTTGTGGATGCTGTTCCTGACCTGGTGGGCCTTTGGCGTCGCCATGCTGTCGCGGCAATTGCCGGAAACGATGGTCGCCCGCGTCCTCGGCACGCTGGGACTCGTTGCTTTCGGTTTCCTGCTCTTCATCCTCATCACCTCCAACCCATTCGAGCGCCTGCTCCCGGCGGCAGCCGAAGGGCGCGACCTCAATCCCCTGCTGCAGGACTTTGGCCTGGTCATTCACCCGCCGCTGCTCTACATGGGTTACGTCGGCTTCTCGGTCGCCTTTGCCTTCGCCATCGCGGCACTGCTTTCCGGTCAGTTGGACGCCGCCTGGGCTCGCTGGTCGCGGCCATGGACGATGGCCGCCTGGTGCTTCCTGACGCTGGGTATCGCCATGGGTTCGTGGTGGGCCTATTACGAACTGGGCTGGGGCGGCTGGTGGTTCTGGGATCCGGTCGAAAACGCCTCGTTCATGCCCTGGCTGGTCGGCACGGCGCTGATCCATTCGCTGTCGGTCACCGAAAAGCGCGGCAGCTTCAAGAACTGGACCGTCCTGCTGGCAATCTCGGCCTTCTCGCTGTCTCTGCTTGGCACCTTCCTCGTCCGTTCCGGTGTGCTGACCTCGGTTCATGCCTTTGCCACCGACCCGCGGCGCGGCATCTTCATCCTGATCTTCCTCGTCGCCGTCATCGGCACCTCGCTCGCCCTGTTCGCCTGGCGCGCACCGAAAATCGGGCTGGGCGGCCGTTTTGCCTTGGTTTCGCGCGAATCGCTGCTGCTCACCAACAACGTACTGCTCGTCGTCGCCTGCGCCACGGTGCTGCTCGGCACGCTCTACCCGCTGCTCATCGATGCGCTCGGCGTCGGCAAGATTTCGGTCGGGCCGCCTTACTTCAATGCGGTCTTCGTGCCGGTCATGGCACCAGTGTTGTTCCTCATGGGCGTCGCCCCGTTCGCCCGCTGGAAGGATGCATCGATCCCGGAAATCACCCGGACCGTACGCTGGGCCATGCTTGCTGCTGCCGTCGTCGCCATTGCTCTGCCGCTGGTTTATGGTCACTGGACCGCGCTGACAGCCCTCGGCATCCTGCTCGCCGCCTGGGTGACGTTTACGACGCTGACCGCTTTTGTCGAACGCGTCCAGAACACGCGTGCCGGCCAGTCTTTCCTGAGCGCCGCATTCAAGCAGCCACGCAGCTTTGTCGGCATGTGCATCGCCCACTTCGGCATCGCCGTATTTGTCATCGGCGTGACCATGGTCAACAGTTTCCAGGATGAAAAGGACGTCAAGATGGCGCCTGGCGAGACGGTCAATGTCGCCGGCTACAGCTTCAAGTTCAATGGCGTCCGGGAAATTCAGGGGCCGAACTACGTCGCGGCGCAGGGCGATTTCGATCTCACGGTCGACGGGAAATTCCGCCTGAAAATGAAACCCGAAAAACGTAATTACGCGTCGTCCGGCATGCCGATGACCGAGGCCGCCATCGACGCCGGTTTCCTGCGCGACGTTTATGTCTCGCTCGGCGAACCGATCGACCGTGACCGCCCGGAAGCCGAATGGGCCGTGCGCGTTTATTACAAACCCTTCGTCGACTGGATCTGGGGCGGCTGCGTGCTGATGGCGCTGGGCGGCCTGCTCGCCATGCTCGATCGCCGTTACCGCGCCAAATCCCGCGCCTCGTCTCCTGTTCAAACCCCGGCTGGAAGCCAACACGCATGAATCGTTACTACTGGATCCTCGGCGCCTTCGCCGCCCTTGTCGCCCTGCTTGCCGTCGGTCTCAACCTCAACCCGCGCGACGTTCCTTCGCCGCTGGTCGGCAAACCGGCCCCGACCTTCAACCTGAATGTGCTGGACACGCCGGAAAAGATGCTCGGCCCAAAGGACATGCAGGGCAAGGTCTGGTTGTTCAACGTCTGGTCCTCGTGGTGCGTCTCGTGCCGCGCCGAGCACCCGGTGCTGGTCGAGTTTTCGAAGAAGGCCAACGTGCCGCTGGTCGGGCTGAACTACAAGGAAGTGCGTGGCGACGGCAATTTCGACATGAGCAAGATGCCGGCCGATGAAGAGAAAAAACTCGCCTTCCAGCGCGCCAATCAGTGGCTGGCCCAGCACGGCAACCCGTACACGCTGACGGTCATGGATATCGATGGCCGGGTCGGCATCGACTACGGCGTCTATGGCGTTCCGGAAACCTATGTTATCGACAAGACCGGCATCATCCGCATGAAGCACACCGGGCCGATTTCGCCGGACGTGCTGGCCCAGAAAATCATGCCGCTGCTGGCCGAGTTGAACAAATGAAGCGCCATTTGCTGATCGCCCTTTTCATTTTTGGCTCTTTTTTCGGGTCGACCGTGGCATTCGCCGATGCCGCGACCGAAGCGGCCACCGCCGCCGATCCGGTCGCCGAAAAGCGCCTGCAGAAGCTTTCCGAGGAATTGCGCTGCCTGGTTTGCCAGAACCAGACCATCGCCGACTCCAACGCCGAACTGGCGCAGGACCTGCGCCGCGAAGTCCGGACCATGATCAAGGACGGCAAAAGCGACAAGGAAATTGTCGATTTCATGGTCACCCGTTACGGTGATTTCGTCCTCTATCGCCCGCCGGTCAAAGGCATCACACTGCTCCTGTGGGGTGGCCCGGTCGCGCTCATGCTACTCGGCCTGTTCATCTTGCAGCGCTACCTGCGCCGCCGCGCCACCCGCATCAATGCCGAAGACCAGCCGCTGTCGGCTGACGAATCCAGCCGCGCCGACGCGATGCTCAAGGAAATCGACCAGAAATGAACCAGTTCGCCGTTTTTGCCATCTTGTTGATCGTGGTGGTTTCTGCCTTCATCCTGCCGCCGCTGTGGCTCGGCCTGCGCTCCACGAGCAAGGCCGACCGCAAGGAGGCCAATCTCGCCATCTTCCGCGACCAGCTGGCGGAACTGACCCGTGAAAAATCCGAAGGTTCGCTGGCCGAGGCCGATTTCGAACAAGCCAGACACGAGCTCCAACGTCGCCTGCTCGAAGAAGTCGAGCCGGCCGCCACGGACGTCGCAGCGCCGGCCACGCATGGCCCGAGCCGCAAAACAGCCATCGCCATCCTGATCCTGCTGCCCATCCTCGGCCTGCTCGGCTACGGCATGCTCGGCAATCCGAAAGCCCTCGATCCGACACAAGCCGCTGCTCCGCAGCAAATGACGCCAGAAAAGATCAACGAAATGGTCGCCAGCCTGGCCGAAAAGCTCAAAGCCAACCCGGACAACATGCCGGGCTGGCTCATGCTTGCCCGCTCGTACAAATCGATGGGCCGCTACGACGAAGCTGTTCAGGCCTTTGCCAAGGCCGAGAAAGCCATCAGCGATGATCCCGACCAGCTGGCCAGCTATGCCGAAGCCATCGCCATGGCCAACGGCAAGGGTATCAACAGCAAGGCCCTGCAGCTCATCGAACGTGCACTGAAAGTCGATCCGCAGCACGCCCACAGCATGTTCCTGGCCGGCGCTGCCGCCATGGAGGCCGGCGACAACAAGAAGGGGCTTTCCTACTGGGAGCCGCTGCTGTCGCAAGTCGAACCGGGCTCCGAGATCGATCAGATGCTGCGTAGCGGCATCGAGAAGATGAAAGCTGGCAAGTAGGCCAAAGCAACATGGTCGACCTGTCCCGGCGCGGCTTCTTCCGCGGTCGACCGCGCCCCAGGGCTGAAATTCGCCCGCCCTGGGCGCTCCCGGAAGCAGAATTCATCGACCACTGCACGCGCTGCAACGACTGCCTCAAAGCCTGCCCGACAGGGATTCTCGTCAGTGGCGATGGCGGCTATCCCACTGTCGACTTCAGCCAGGGAGAATGCACTTTCTGCGTCGACTGCGTCAGCAGCTGCCAGCCCAAGGCTTTGCTCCGGCAACCCGAACAAGCCGCCTGGACCTACAAGGCAACCATAGGCGAAGACTGCCTGCCCCGTCAGGGTGTTGAATGCCGCGTCTGCGGCGACTTCTGCGATGCCCGCGCCATTCGTTTCGCCCCCCGGCTGGGTGGCAGCCCGCTACCCGAAATCGATCCCGAAAAATGCACCGGCTGCGGCGCCTGCGTAGCGCCCTGTCCAGTTACTGCGATCAGCGTTCGCTAGCCTCTTCTGACGAAGGCGGAACCAAGGGTGGTGGAGAAAATCCAAGGGCTATCATCTCGGTCTCCAGCTTGATGCGCAGAATCAGCAGGCCCTGCAACGACTCGCGCGCCTTGTCGTCGGCCCAGTTTTCGTGGTGATTGCGCAAACAGGCATCAATTTCGTGGCGATTGGCCAGATTGACGCGACAAACAGCTGCGTACCGGTGAATCTCGCTATCAAGATCCCGCAGTTCGCGATCATAATGTTCAAATCCGCTCATCGTTCAAGCTTACTCCGGAAGGAGCGACCATGCATTGGTTAACATTGCCCGAACCGCGCAAGAACATCGCCCTGGCCTTTCACGACCGGGCATCGGCAAAAGCCTGGCTGGCCAGCCAGCCGCAAGCCCAGCCGATGCACATGCTGGCCGCCATCAGCCTGCAGATCGAAGCCATCGAGGCATCGACGCTCCCGCCCCCCCTCGCCATCGAACTGCTCGACCTGCTGCGGACCGCCGCCGTGCCGGGCCAGGACGCCATCGAGCCACGTTACTTGCGCAAGGCGCTGCCCATGCTCGACGACGATCAACGCGCTTTTGACGTCGCCCAACGACTCTGGCTGCGCCTGGGTACGGCTTATCTGCGCCTTGCCCCGCATTTTTCCGCGGCCGAGAAAGGCAAGCTGCTGCACCGGGCTGCTTGTGCCATCCGGATGACGGAATATTGTCACTTCCTGGCCGCCCGGGAATGCCCGCCGCTGCTCGACCAAATGCTCTTCGCCATTCTCGACCAAGCCGAAAGAGACGGTTTGTCGCGTCATGCGCAGCCTGATCGTGACTTCCCCCATCTTGTCGACACCACCATTGCTGGCCATCTGGCCTGGGCCTTCATGCTGCGCCTGATCGACCCATACCGCCTGTCCGCCGCCCAGCTTGCCGTTGCCAACCGGGCGCTCAGCCGCTGGCGCGAGCTGGCCGGTTTCCAGACCATGCCGGACGACGACCCGAGAGGTCATTCCGTCGATCTCGGCCCCTTGTTTGGCGACAACATGCCAGCGGGTATCCCGCGCTGGCTCGACGTCCCCAGGGTGACTCGCAAGATCACCCAGCGAATTGCCGCGCTCAAGGAAGGGGAATCACCGGAGTCGCTGAAACTTGGACGCGAACTGTCGCCGGCAGCCTGCATCCGTCTGCTGCGTGACATCGAGGCCAGCCTTGAATCCCACGGCCAGCACCGAAGCACGGAAATCGGCGAAATCGAGCTCGCCTTCGGTGCCGAATTTGCCTACGCAACCTTTACCGGCGAGATGATCGTCCAGAGCGGATCGCTCGATGCCACCAGCGCCACGCTGGCCCATCAACGCACCGCCATGTTCGGCTTTGACCGCGTGTCGACGATGCCAACGGCCGTCAAGAAACTCAACGTTCCCAGCGAAAACTGGCTGCTTGTTGACGGCAAGGCCATCCGTCCGGCCGACCGTATGGGAGCCCGCCGCCAATCGCCCTGCCTGATCGCCTCGAGCTCGCTCGGCGTACCCCGCCTTGGGGTCATGGTCGGCCTGCAAAGCATTCCGGGCGGGGCGCTGGCCGCCGATCTGCAGTGGTACGAGGAACGTATCGAGGCTGGCCGCCTTGCCCGCCCGTCTGCACCGGGCCAGACAAATGCCGTGGTCCCCGTCTTCCTGCTTCACGACGGGGACGACTGTTCGCTGATTGTCCCCAGTGTGGCCGGCATCAGGCTGGATACCGGCGTTACGCTGGAGGGAACCTCGGTCAGCCACCTGATGCCGACCGAAGTACTCGAACGCGGCATCGATTTCGTCCGCTACGCGATCAGCAAACAATAAAAAAGGCCCGCCGGTTGGCGGGCCTTGATTTCCACGGTCAACCGGAAAAACCGGCCGAAATTCAAATCACTCGAATTCGATGATGACCTGATCCACCGTCAGGCTCTCGCCGGCGGCCGCTGAAATCTTCTTCACCTTGCAGTCCTGGTCGGCCTTGAGGATGTTTTCCATCTTCATGGCTTCGATAACGGCCAGTTTCTCGCCCGCCTTCACTTCCTGACCGACTGCCACCGCGACTTCGCGGAGCAGGCCGGGCATCGGCGAAATCAGGAACTTGGACAAGTCCGGCGCCTGTTTTTCCGGCATCAGCGACAGCAGTTCGGCAGCGCGGGCACTCATCACCATGAAGTCGGCGCGGGTACCCCAGTGGAACAGGGAGTATTTCGTCTTGTGCCGTTCGACCTGCAGCGTGAAAGCCTGACCGTTGCAGGTACCAACGAACAGCGACTCGCCCAGCTTCCACGACGAACGTAGTTCGTAGTGCTGACCGCCGTACTCGATGTCATAGCCGCCATCGACCAGACGGGCTGTGACCGGATGGTGCTGATTGCCAGCCGCATCCAGGCGAACCACCATCCAGTTGTCGCTAACCAGACGCTCATGGCCCTGCAACTGGCCGGAGATGGAAGCAGAACGGTCGGTAAAGGCGCGATAGACGTAAGCTGCCACGGAAACCAGCAAGGCCGGATCGTCGTGCGGCACCATCGAGGCATCGAAGCCGGTCGGGTAATGCTTGGGGATGAAGCCCGTGTCGAAGATGCCGGAATGGAACACCGGGTGCTGCATCAACGCAGCCTGGAACGGGATGTTCGACGAAATACCGCGGATCACGAAACCGTTCAGGGCGTCACGCATGCGGGCGATGGCCGCATTGCGGTCCTTGCCGTGCACGATGAGCTTGGCAATCATCGAATCGTAGAACATCGAGATCTCGCCACCGTCGTAAACACCGGTATCGACGCGGGTCGTACCGTTGGCGTCGGTGCTTTCGGCCGGCGGCAGGAACTTGACCAGACGACCAGTCGACGGCAGGAAGCCGCGGAACGGGTCTTCGGCATTGATCCGGCACTCCATGGCCCAGCCGTCGATCTTCACGTCGGCCTGAGTCAGCGGCAGCTTCTCACCGTAGGCAACACGGATCATCTGCTCGACCAGGTCGAGGCCGGTGATCAGTTCGGTAACCGGGTGTTCCACCTGCAGGCGGGTGTTCATTTCCAGGAAGTAGAACTCCTTGGTCGCACCGGACACCACGAACTCGACCGTACCGGCCGATTCGTAGTTCACCGCACGGGCCAGGGCCACAGCCTGTTCGCCCATCGCCTTGCGCATCTCCGGATCCACGAAGGGGCTCGGTGCCTCTTCGATGACCTTCTGGTGGCGACGCTGTATCGAGCAGTCACGCTCGTTCAGATAAACATAGTTGCCATGCGAGTCACCGAGCAACTGAATTTCGATGTGGCGGGGTTCCAGAACGTACTTTTCGATGAATACACGGTCGTCACCGAAGGAATTACGGGCTTCGTTGACGCAGGACGAGAAGCCTTCGTGCGCTTCGGCATCGTTGTAGGCCACGCGCAGGCCCTTGCCGCCGCCACCGGCGGAGGCCTTGATCATCACAGGGTAGCCGATACCTTGGGCAATCTTGACGGCTTCGTCCGGACCAGAGATGGCGTCGTTGTAGCCAGGAATGGTATTGACCTTGGCTTCGATGGCCAGCTTCTTGGACTCGATCTTGTCGCCCATCTTGGCGATGGAGTAGTGCTTCGGACCGATGAACTTGATGCCTTCTTCTTCCAGACGACGCGAGAACGCGGCGTTTTCCGACAGGAAGCCGTAGCCCGGATGGACGGCCTGAGCACCGGTCTGCTTGCAAGCAGCGATGATTTTGTCGGCAACCAGATAGGACTCTTTCGAGGCGGCCGGTCCGATGCAGACGGCTTCGTCGGCCATATCGACGAACAAGGCATCCTTGTCGGCTTCGGAATAGACGGCGACGGTCTTGATGCCCATCTTGCGGGCGGTCTTGATGACGCGGCAGGCAATTTCGCCGCGGTTTGCGATCAGAATCTTGGTGAACATATTCCTTTTTCTCCCTGACGCTTACAGAGGAATGTTGCCGTGCTTGCGCCACGGGTTGTCGAGTTTCTTGTCGCGCAGCATGGCCAGCGAGCGAGCGATACGCTTGCGGGTGGCATGCGGCATGATGACGTCGTCGATGAAGCCACGCGCACCGGCCACGAACGGGTTGGCGAACTTGGCCTTGTATTCGGCTTCGCGCTCGGCCAGCTTGGCCGGATCGTTCTTTTCCTCGCGGAAGATGATTTCCACCGCGCCCTTCGGACCCATGACCGCGATTTCAGCCGACGGCCAGGCGATATTGACGTCGCCGCGCAGGTGCTTCGACGACATCACGTCGTAGGCACCGCCGTAAGCCTTGCGAGTGATCACGGTAACCTTCGGCACGGTACATTCGGCGTAGGCGTAAAGCAGCTTGGCGCCGTGCTTGATGATGCCGCCGTATTCCTGCGTGGTGCCCGGCATGAAGCCCGGCACATCGACGAAGGTAACGACCGGAATATTGAAAGCATCGCAGAAACGAACGAAACGGGCAGCCTTGATCGACGACTTGATGTCGAGACAGCCGGCCAGCACGAGCGGCTGGTTGGCGACGATACCGACCGGGTGACCATCCATGCGGCCGAAACCGATGATGATGTTCTTGGCGTAATCGGCCTGCAGCTCGAAGAAATCATTGTCGTCGACCACTTTGACGATCAGTTCCTTCATGTCGTACGCCTTGTTGGCGTTGTCCGGCACCAGCGTGTCCAGCGAGTAGTCCATGCGATCGACCGGATCGTTGGTCGGCGTGACCGGCGGCTTTTCGCGGTTGTTGGCCGGCAGGAAATTCATGAAGCGGCGCAGCATGGAGAGGGCTTCGACGTCATTCTCGAAAGCCAGATCGGCCACACCGGATTTGCTCGTGTGGGTCACGGCACCGCCGAGCTCTTCGGCGGTCACGTCTTCGTGGGTCACGGTCTTGACGACTTCCGGACCAGTCACGAACATGTAGGAGGAGTCCTTGACCATGAAGATGAAGTCGGTCATCGAAGGCGAATACACCGCACCACCGGCACAGGGGCCCATGATCATGGAGATCTGCGGCACGACGCCGGAGGCCATCACGTTGCGCTGGAAGACGTCTGCGTAGCCGCCCAGGGAGGCCACGCCTTCCTGAATCCGTGCACCGCCCGAGTCATTGAGGCCGATCACGGGAGCGCCAACCTTCATGGCCTGGTCCATGACCTTGCAGATCTTCTCGGCATGGGTTTCCGACAGCGAACCACCGAAAACGGTGAAGTCCTGCGAGAAAACGAAAACCAGGCGGCCATTGACCGTACCGTAACCAATCACGACGCCGTCACCAGGAATTTTCTCGGCCTGATCCATACCGAAATCGGTACAGCGGTGCTCCTTGAACATGTCCCATTCCTCAAAGGAATCCGGGTCGAGCAGCAGCTCGATACGTTCGCGGGCACTCAGCTTGCCCTTTTTGTGCTGGCTGTCGATACGCTTCTGGCCACCGCCGAGGCGGGCCATTTCGCGCTTTTTTTCCAGCTGGCGGATGATGTCGTGCATAGAAAACTCCCTAAGTGGATCGGGTGATTAGTGTTTCAGATAGTCGAGCAGCGCATACGCGGCAGCAGCCGGGGTCGTATGGCCCTCCTCGACGGATCGGGTGAAGGCGGGCAGATTTTCCTGCACGCGCGGGTGATGACGGAAATACTGACGCAGGCCTGAATCGATCAGCTGCCACATCCAGCTCAGGGCCTGATGCTGACGCTTGGCCTCGAATTCGCCGGTCGGCTTCAAGGCAGCCTGATACTTTTCGACCTGTTCCCAGAAATCGGCGATACCTTCCTTGTGCAAGGCTGACAACGTGATGACAGGCGGCGCCCAGTTGGGCGATGCGGGACGCAGCATGTGCAGCGCGTTGCGCCATTGGGCGCGGACCACGGCAGTAGCCTGACGGTCGATATCGGCCTTATTGATGATGACCATGTCGGCGATCTCGACAATGCCTTTCTTGATCGCCTGCAGATCGTCGCCAGCATTCGGCAACTGGAGCAGGCAAAACATGTCGACCATCCCTGCCACCGTCGTTTCCGACTGGCCGACACCGACGGTTTCGATGATGATTACGTCGTAGCCCGAGGCTTCGCAGAGCAGCATAGCCTCCCGCGACTTTTCAGCAACGCCACCGAGCGAACCCGATGAGGGACTGGGCCGGATGAAGGCCTCCTCACGCTGGCTGAGCAATTCCATCCGCGTCTTGTCACCGAGAATGGAGCCACCCGACACCGAAGACGAGGGGTCAACGGCCAGTACAGCCAGTTTCTTGCCCTGTTCTATGAGCCAAACGCCGAGCGCCTCGATGAAAGTGGACTTACCCGCCCCCGGCACGCCGGAAATACCAATACGGATCGCCTTGCCAGTGCTCGGCAAAATTGCATTGAGGACCTGCTGGGCGCGCTGCTGATGATCCGGCCGTGTCGACTCGATCAGCGTGATGGCCTTGGCCAGCGCACGGCGCTGGCCGCCCAACACGCCGTCGACCAGCAACTGATCGGCAGCAGACAGAATATTGGCACGCACGGGAGCTTCGCCCAGATTCATCCGAGAGTTAGCCGCGGGCCTTACGAATTTCTTCGATGACCTTGATGGCCGAATCCTCGATCCGCGTTCCCGGTCCGAAAATGGCCTTGGCGCCTGCGTTGTACAAATAATCGTAGTCCTGGGCCGGAATCACGCCACCGGCGAAAACAATGATGTCGTCACCGCCCTGGTCCTTCAAGGCCTTGACCAGTTGCGGCAGCAGTGTCTTGTGGCCAGCGGCCAGTGACGACACGCCAACCGCATGCACGTCATTTTCGATGGCCTGACGGGCGGCTTCTTCCGGTGTCTGGAAGAGCGGTCCCATGTCGATGTCGAAACCGAGGTCGGCATAGGCGGTAGCGACGACCTTGGCGCCCCGGTCATGACCGTCCTGACCGAGCTTGGCGATCATGATGCGCGGGCGACGGCCTTCTTCTTCGGCGAACTTGGCGACATCGGCCTTGATCTTTTCCCAGCTTTCCTGACCCTCCACAACACCTCCGTAAACACCCGAAATGGTCTGGTTGTTGGCACGGAAGCGGCCAAAGACCTTTTCCAGCGCATCGGATACTTCACCAACCGTGGCACGCAGACGCATGGCCTTGACGGTCAGATCGAGCAGATTCCCTTCGCCGGTTTCAGCAGCCTTGGTCAGGGCTTCCAGGGCTGCATTGACCGCAGCACTGTCGCGCGTCGCGCGGATCTGCTTGAGACGGGCAATTTGCGAGTCACGCACGGCATGGTTGTCGATGTCGAGAATGTCGATCGCATCTTCCTTGGCCAGTTTGTACTTGTTCACACCGACGATGACATCCTTGCCAGAATCGATGCGCGCCTGCTTGTCGGCGGCGCAGGTTTCGACCTGCATCTTGGCCCAGCCCGATTCGACGGCCTTGGTCATGCCCCCCATCGCTTCGATTTCCTGGATGATGCCCCAGGCCTTGTCGGCCATGTCCTGGGTCAGCTTTTCCATCATGTAGGAACCAGCCCACGGATCGACCACGTTCGTGATGTGGGTTTCTTCCTGGATGATCAGCTGCGTGTTGCGAGCAATGCGCGACGAGAACTCCGTCGGCAACGCGATGGCCTCATCAAGCGCATTGGTGTGCAGCGACTGGGTACCGCCGAAAACGGCCGCCATCGCTTCGATGGTGGTGCGCACGACGTTGTTGTACGGATCCTGCTCGGTCAGCGACCAGCCGGAGGTCTGGCTATGCGTACGCAGCATCTTCGACTTTGGGCTCTTGGCGTTGAAACCGGTCATGATGCGGTCCCACAACAAGCGGCCGGCGCGCATCTTGGCAATTTCGAGGTAGAAATTCATGCCCACCGCCCAGAAGAAAGACAGGCGGCCAGCGAAGGTGTCGACGTCCATGCCGGAAGCGACGCCAGTGCGCACGTATTCCATGCCGTCGGCCAGCGTGAAAGCCAGTTCGATAGCCTGGTTGGCGCCGGCTTCCTGGATGTGATAGCCGGAAATCGAGATCGAATTGAACTTCGGCATGTGCTGCGCCGTGTAGCCGAAAATATCGGCGATGATCTTCATCGACGGCTTGGGCGGATAGATGTATGTATTCCGCACCATGAATTCTTTGAGAATGTCGTTCTGAATGGTGCCAGACAGCTTGTCCTGCGAAACGCCCTGTTCTTCAGCGGCAACAATATAGCCGGCGAGAATCGGCAGCACGGCGCCGTTCATCGTCATCGAGACGGAAATCTTGTCGAGTGGAATGCTGTCGAAGAGGATCTTCATGTCTTCGACGGAATCAATCGCCACGCCGGCCTTGCCGACGTCACCCGTAACGCGGGCATTATCGGAGTCATAACCACGATGCGTCGCCAAGTCAAAAGCCACCGAAACCCCTTGGCCGCCAGCAGCGAGCGCCTTGCGGTAGAAAGCGTTGGACGCCTCGGCGGTGGAGAAGCCAGCATACTGACGAATCGTCCATGGCTTGACGGCATACATCGTCGGCTGCGGGCCGCGCAGATAGGGTGCGAAACCCGGCAGGGTATCGGCAAATTCGAGACCTGCGACATCGGCCTTGGTATACAGTGCCTTGACCGCTAGGCCTTCGGGGGTATTCCAAACCAGATTCCCGACATCGCCACCCGGAGACTGTTTGGCTGCGGCCTTTTCCCAGGCATCCAGGTTATTGGAATCAAAGAACTTTTCAGACATGACATACCCCTCGCTGATTCGATTTTTTCGGGCTTATGATGCAGAATTCAAAATTCTACGCTTTTGGGCCCAGCTTGACATACCAAGCCCTACATAATACTTTATCCATAATTATGGAAGCAAGTCGGCAAAGTCCCGATCGGCTCAATCTCATCACACCAAAACAATGACACGTATCGCACCTACCGCGCTCTATCAGGAAGTGGCCGAACGACTGCGTCAACGCATCTTCGCACACGAACTGACCCCGGGCACCTGGATCGACGAACAGAAACTCGCCGAAGAATACGGTATTTCGCGTACCCCGTTGCGCGAGGCACTCAAGGTTCTCGCATCGGAAGGGCTGGTCGATCTAAGACCCCGTCGTGGCTGCTACGTAACCGAGATTTCCCGGCAGGACATGGACGACATATTCCCGCTGATCGCTTTGCTGGAAGGCCGCTGTGCGGCAGAAGCGGTCAAGCGCGCAAAACCCGCCGACATTGCAGCACTGAAGGGCATTCATGAACAGCTTGAGGCCGCAGCTCGCGATGGGCGCATTGATGGCTTCTTCGAGTCCAATCAGGAATTCCACAAAAAAATCCAGGAACTGTCGGGCAACCGCTGGTTGCTGTCGGTCATCCAGGACTTGCGCAAGGTCTTGAAACTCTCACGCTTGCACTCGCTTTCACTCGAGGGCCGCCTGCAACAATCTCTGGATGAACACCGTCTGATCATGGCGGCGCTGCAGGCCGGCGATGCCGCAAAGGCCGAAAAACTCATGCATGACCACCTGCTGTCTGGCCGCGAAGCCTTGGCCAAGATTCGCGATGGTGCCGCCAGCTGAGGCTGGTGACGTCACTCTGCTCGACGGCGCTACGGTCTAGCGCATTTGTCCTTCAATATCAGCAAACAATCGGTCGTAGATGCTGATCAGTGCCTCGCGATCAGCATGTCCTTTCATCCACTGACGCCCCTTGGCTGCAATGATCGCCTCCCGCTCGATCTCGGGAACACTATTGATGTCGATGTCTTCACCATGCAAGATGGCGGTTACGTCGGCACGCGCTTTCTGGGCCAGGGCCACCTTGCGCATTGAATCGCTCATGGACTCCGCCCCATGGCCTATGGTGGCCGACAAATCCCTGACCTTGACGGCAGAGGTCGCCGAATACGTGAGCTTTTGGCCAAATTCGTCAGCAGTGGCCCTGGCTTCGGAGACGGAATGATTCAGTGACCCAATTCGGGTGGTGACACCCTCCATCGAACCGGAAACGGCAGAAATGGCGGCGGCAATTTCCTCTGCAGCCCGCTGGGACTGGTCAGCCAGTTTTCTTACCTCATCGGCAACAACAGCAAAACCGCGTCCCGCTTCTCCCGCCCGCGCCGCCTCGATGGCGGCGTTAAGGGCGAGAAGATTGGTCTGCTTGGCAATGGCATCAATCTGCCCAGTCAGCTGGCGGATAGCGCTGGCTTTGACATTCAAGTCAGCCAGCGCATGAACGCTGCTTTCAGCCGAAGACTGGGCGCCGCCCAATGCACCGGACATGCGATTAGCTGCATCGGCCATGTCACTGGCCGAATTAGCAAAATCGCCGGCCAGCGCCTTAGTGTTTTCAGAGTGGCCACCCACTTCACTCAATGTTGTCCCGACATGATCAATCGCCAAAGACAATCCGCGCTCTGAGCGTAAAAAAATCTCCGATAACAGCGCCTCCCTGGCAATGGACTCCTGAGCGACAGCAAGCTGGTCAAGCAGGGCCTGCATTTCTTCCAGCACATTCTTGAAACTTCCGTGGAGCCCTGTTGTTTGCAAGCGGCGCCAATACCGATTTTCTGAGGATGCACTGAGTGCCCCCAGGATTTCCCGAAACGTGGTTTCAGTTTGATCCAGGGCCGAATTGAGGTTGACCCGAATGGCCTCAAGTCTTGACGCACCAAGCTCGTGAGGCAGGCGCCCGACGAGCCGCCCCTGCCCGACTTGATCAAGTAATCGATCAAGCTCCATAAGAGGCGCGTGATCCTCCTTGTTCGGCCAGAGAATCAGCAGTAAGGCAGGAATCAGCAGGACAGCCGGAGCCCAGGGCGCAATAAAAGCGGCACCAGCCCCCAGGACGATGAGCAGGACTACTGACAGACGCTTAAAGGGAAAAGACGAGCTCTTCATAACTCATTCCTGTCTGATGCAACAGATCAACCAATACCTTGGTGCCGGCCGCGATAGCATCGCGTGCCCCTGCGCTCTTTTCGGCCTGAAGCATCTGACGATAGACGGGTTCAACCTTGCTGACCGCATCGCGCTTCGGACAACGTCTGACCGAGGTGTAACCAACGATATTGCGCTGGTCGTCGAAATCCGGGGTGATGTGTGTAAACACCCAGTAGAAGCTGCCGTCCTTCGCCATATTTTTCACATAGCCAAAGAACTCCTTGCCCGACTTGATGGTGTCCCAGGCCAGCTGGAAAGCGGCACGAGGCATGTCTGGATGGCGAACAATGTTGTGCTGGGACCCCAGGAGTTCCTTTTCGGAATACCCCGAAAACTCAATAAATATGGGGTTGCCATAGGTGATGATGCCCTTGGGATTGGTCTTCGAGACAATAAAATCATTCTCTCGCATCATGCGTTCAACAGCCGTTGCTTGGATATCTCTTTTCATCCCGCCTTCCTCTCGCTGGAAGATATTCTAACCACCAACTTCACCGTCAAATTTACTACATTAAAAACCCAAATCACCAAAAACAAAATCAATAAAAAAACCCTGACAGCTTTCGCTGTCAGGGTTTGATTTGTACTGCCAGCGTTTAGTGATTGCTGGCGGAAGCAGCGCCGTAACCCGTCTGGGCACGGACATACTGGTCTTCAAAGGCCTCAATTTCCTGACCGGCACGCACACTCGAATCCGTCTTCGAGAAAATGTAGGCAAGAAGGAAGGCAATCGGCATGGCAAACAGTGCTGGCTGCGTATATGGGAAGAGCGGAGCGGCATTGTGCAGCACATCGACCCACACCGACTTCGAGAAGACGACGAAGAGGACGGCAGAAACCAGACCGCCATAGCCACCGACCAGCGCACCACGGGTGGTCAGCCCCTTCCAGTACATGGAAAGGATAAGCACGGGGAAGTTGGCTGCGGCTGCGACGCCGAAGGCCAGACCGACCATGAAGGCGATGTTCTGCTTTTCGAAGAGGATGCCAAGGATGATGGCAACGAAACCAAGGCAGATGGTGGCAATCTTGGAAACGCGGATTTCTGCCGCTTCCGAGGCTTGACCCTTCTTGATCACGCGGGCATAGAGGTCGTGCGAGATGGCCGACGCACCAGCCAGGGCCAGACCCGATACCACGGCGAGGATGGTCGCGAAGGCCACGGCCGCCAGGAAGCCGAGCAGCATGTCGCCTCCGACGGCCTTTGCCAGGTGCATGGCAACCATGTTGCCGCCGCCGATCAGCTTGCCGCCAACCGTACCACCTTCGAAGAACTCGGGGTTCTGGCCGACGATCAGGATGCCGCACAAGCCCATCAGGAAGATGACATTGAAGAAGTAGGCAACGAAACCGGAGGCGTAGAGCACCGACTTGCGGGCTTCCTTGGCATCGGTCACGGTGAAGAAGCGCATCAGGATGTGGGGCAGACCCGCCGTGCCGAACATCAGGCCCAGACCCAACGAAATGGCGGTGACCGGATCAGCCAGCAGGCTGCCCGGATACATCAGCTTGGGACCCAGCTTGTGCACAGCCGTCGCCTTTTCGAGCAGCGTCTGGAACGAGAATCCGAACTGGCTGAAGGCCAGGAACATGACCAGCGTACCGCCAGCCAGCAGCATGCAGGCCTTGATGATCTGCACCCAGGTCGTGGCGACCATGCCGCCGAACGTGACATAAACCATCATCAGGATACCGACGGCGAAAATGGCGACGTTGTATTCCAGACCAAAAAGCAGCTTGATGAGCTGACCGGCACCAACCATCTGGGCGATCAGGTAGAAGCAGACCACGATCAGCGAGGAAATCGCGGCCATGGTGCGCACCTTGCCCTGGTCGAGACGGTAGGCGGTGATGTCGGAGAAGGTGAACTTGCCGAGGTTGCGCAGGCGTTCGGCCATCAGGAACAGGATGATCGGCCAGCCGGCGAAGAAGGCCAGCATGTAGATATAGCCGTCGTAGCCCTGACCGTAGACCATGGCGGTCAGACCGAGCAGCGTGGCTGCCGACATGTAGTCGCCGGCAATCGCCAGACCGTTCTGGAAACCGGTGATACCGCCGCCGGCCGTGTAAAAGTCGGCGGTCGACTTGGTGCGGCTGGACGCCCAGTAGGTGATGCCCATGGTCATGCAGACGAACAGGCAGAACATGATGATGGCGTGCCAGTTGGTCGCCTGCTTTTCCGTCACGCCTTCCAGCGGGCCGCCGGCGAATGCCATGGCGGCAACGGCAAATAGGCCGAGCGCAGTGCCGAGTTGAGTCAGACGTCGCATTATTTGTTCTCCTTCCAGGCTTCCTTGACGATTTCCTGCGTCAGGGCGTCAAATTCCGTATTGGCGCGCTTGACGTAAACTGCCGTCAGCGACCAGAAGAAAATGAACATGAATAGCTCAACGGCCACACCCACCGTCAACATGGAACCTTCAGCCACCGGCTGGCCGAGCGCCGCCGGGTTGAAGGCAACGACCATCACGAAGCCGTAGAACATGGTCAAAACAACAAATGCCAACGTCCAGGCGAAACGCCCCCGTCTTGAAACGAGCTCCTGAAACTTCGGATTGGCCCGCATCCGCTCATACATCGCGCTGCTCATGGCTTTATCTCCTAACTTTTAATTAATAATTACCAACAAAAACAACCGCAGTATTCTATCTTATAGAAGACTCGCTGCCTTTGATTTGGATCGATTAATCCCACAATTTTTGAACGGTCATTCGAGATAACCCATGAGCACCATTGATTTTTTTTGCGACAACGAAGTCGCCACCCTGACCCTGAACAACCCCGGCAAGCTCAACGCGATCAACCTTGGGATGTGGAATCAGCTAGCCGAAAAAATGGCTGAAATCAGCGTTGACCGTGGCATTCGCTGCGTCGTGCTGCGCGGCGCCGGTAGTGAAGCCTTCGCCGCCGGTGGCGATCTCGAGGAGTTCGTCACCGATCGGGCGACGCTCGAACAGGCGCTGCACTACCACGGCCAGGTCGCCCTCGCCTTGCAGGCCATCGACAATTGCCCGCACCCGACGGTGGCGCTGATTCAGGGCGCCTGCATTGGCGGCGGGCTGGAAATTGCCGGCGTCTGCGACTTCAGAATCTGCGGCGAGTCATCCCGTTTTGGTGCCCCGATCAATCGTCTGGGTTTTTCGATGTACCCCGGCGAAATGGAAGGTTTGTTGCGCCTGGCCGGGCCAGCGGTGATGAAGGAAATCCTGCTCGAAGGGCGCATCCTGACTTCGGCCGAGGCTTACGCCAAAGGGCTGGTCACGCGTGTTGTCGCCGATGGCGAAACGGAAAACGAAGCCTACGCGACGGCCAAACGAATTTGCGCCGGGGCACCGCTGGTCGCCGGCTGGCACAAGCAGTGGATACGCCGGCTACTGGACGGAACGCCGTTGAGCGATGCGGAAAAGGTGGCCTCCTTCGCCTTTCTCGAAACCGAGGATTACAAGGAAGGTTTGGCCGCCTTCCTCGCAAAACGAAAACCGGCCTTCAAGGCACGTTGAACGAGAGGTTCAGCCGCCGTAAAGGCTCCACAGCATCTTGCTCGACAACACCAGCAACAGGCCCGCGAAAATCCGCTTGAGGACAGCCACGGGCAGACGATGGGCAAGCCGGGCACCGAGCGGAGCTGCCAGAACGCTGGCGAGCAGGATGACCCCGAGCGCCGGCAGGTAGACAAAGCCCAAACTACCGGCGGGCAAGCCGGAATGTCCCCAGCCGCTCGAGATATAGCCGACGGTGCCGGCAATGGCGATTGGCAAACCGACAGCCGCCGAGGTCCCGATCGCCTGATGCGGCCGGACGTTGCACCAGACCAGATAGGGTACGGTCAGTGCCCCGCCGCCCATCGCGGCCAGACTGGCGACGCCGCCGATGAACGTGCCCGCGATGCACAGGCCAAGCCGTCCCGGCAGGTTGCGGCTCGGTTTCGGGCGCAGGTTGGCAATCATTTGCACGGCAACGAACAGCATGAAACCGACAAAGAATATCGACAGCGCCCGCGATGAAATGCGGGCGACCAGGAAGGCGCCGGACAAGGCGCCGATCAGGATGCCTGGCGTGAGATCACGCATCACCGGCCACAGCACGGCGCGATGGGCATGATGCGCACGCAGGCTGGAGAGGGCAGTGAACAGGATGGTCGCGATTGACGTGCCGAGCGCCAGATGCAGCACCTCGTTGGCCGGAAAACCCTGCCGGGCAAAAAGAATCGTCAGCATCGGGACGAGCACGACGCCGCCGCCCACGCCGAGCAGCCCGGCAAAAAAACCGGCCACGGCGCCGGTCAGCAGATAGGCGGGAATGATCTCGAAGGGAATCACGATAGATGGGAATACGGTGGCATTGCTCGTTTCGTGTTTTTATCGACGGCCAGTTTCAAGCCAGTGAACAATACCTTCCGGACTGCGAAAATCATCGCAAGCCCGGGCCGGAATGTCAGGCGCCAGTTCGCTGAAAAGTCTGGCCAGGGCATTGCCCGGGCCGATTTCGAGCACCGCATCGGGTTGCATCTCACGCACTGTTTGCAGACACGCGCCCCAATCGAGCGGCGTGCAGATTTGGCGAGCCAGTGCGTCAAGCGCCGGGCGAGCGCTGCGGGCGACGCTCGCATCGATGGCGCTGAGGACAGGGAAGGCGAGGCGGCGATCGGGCAGAAAATCCAGCCGTTGCCGGAAGTTGGCAGCCGCCGCAGCCAGCAATGGCGTGTGCGATGGCGTGTACACGCTCAGATGAACCAGCCGGCTCGCCCCGGCCGCCTCGAACTTCCCGGCCACCGTCGCGATGCCGGCACGCGGCCCGGCTACCACCAGATGCCGCGGCGCGTTGCGGATCGCCACGGCCAGCCCTGCCTCCTCGGCCAGCCCGGCGACCAGCACTTCATCCAGACCGAGCACGGCGAGCATGCCGTATTCACCGCTGACCGCGCCATCCATCTCGGCGGCGCGCTCGACACAGAGCGCCACCCCATCGGCTGCCGTAAAGGCGCCGGCAGCGCAGCATGCGGCCATTTCGCCGAGCGAATAGCCGGCGGCGCAAATCGGCTGCGGCAAGCGACTTTGCAACTGAGCCCAGAGCAGCATCTGCTGGGCAAAAATCAGTGGCTGGGCAATTTTGTTTTTTGCCAGTTTTTCCGGGTTGACCGTGGCAATCGGCTCCGCGATGCCCGGCACCGCCTGCACAATCGCCGCGCCCAATTCGCCGTCGATGCCGGCCTGCACCTGCTGCCAGTGCGCCACGTTCTGGCCGCCCTGACCGCTGAAAAGGAGGGCCAGGCGCATCTCAGGCCGCGCCGTCGATTGCGGCCAGAAAGAGCGTCACGCCTAGCAGGTCGGCGCTACCGCCGGGGCTCAGATCACGCGCCACGAACTCGCGGTCGACGGCCGCCGCATGCTGGCGCCAGTCGTCGGCGAGCACGCCACCAGCCGTCAGGAATTCCCCTGCGGCATGACGCCCGAAAGCCAGCCCGGTCGGGCCACCACGCCACAGCAGGTTGGTGTCGTCGAGTTCGGCGATCAGCGCAAACAACGCCTGCACCGCTGCCCGCTCGCCATCCCCGGTTGCTGCCAGAATGCGCCGATAGGCTGGCAGGCCAATCTCCAGCGCCGCCGGAAAACCGCTCGCCGCCTCCTGACGCGCCCCGCCAGTGCCATAGCGGCGGGCGACCTCCAGTCCGTGGCTCAGTGGCGCGGCGACTGGCAAGACGGCCAGCCCGTCAAGAATATCGGTGCCCCAATTCTTTTTTACGGCCGCGCAAGCCGCCGTTGCGCTCAGCGGCTCGCCATCCGCGATCAGGCGCCCGGCTGCCGCACAGAGCAGACCGAGATTGAAAATCGCCCCGCGGTGGGTGTTGACGCCACCGGTTGCTGCCAGCATGTCGGCTTCGGCCACGATACCCAGCCCCCGCAAGGGAGCAAAACCCGGTCGTTGCAGGCCGCAAGCGGCGATAGCCGGAAAATAGCTGCGCAAGGACTGCAGGCTGCGCAGGAAGGTACTGAAGTCCATGTCGCGGTGACTGCCCGGGCTGGCCGGGCTGACCAGCCCGGGCTTGGGCGCCAGCGCCGCCTCGCGGTACAGGCTGCGAATGGCCAGGCGGCCGATGCGCTCGGCGGCGGCGCGGTCGACCGGCATGGCCCGCGGGGCGGGTCGATTGATCGGGACGATGCGTTCAAGCATGGCAGCAAGCCTCGTTCAGTGTCGCCAGCAAAGCCGGCAAGGGCCGCAGGCCAACCTCATGCGGCCCTTTGACAAGGACCAGGGCGGCCGGATGCGGCCGCTGGGCAGCCACTTCCCGCCAGGCAACGGCGTTGCCATCGGGAAAGCGAATTTCGCCATCGAGCCGGCAGGACAACTGCTCAGCGGCCTGCTGAATCGCCACCAGCATGGTGTCGAATTGCGGCAACGTCTCGACATCGCAAATCAGGTCGATATCCGATTCGGCGTGGCGGTAGTCCTCACTGCTCAACACCTCCCAGGCCAGCGAACCGAATACGCCGAGGCGGGCCGAACAAGCGGCGGCCCGCCCGGCCAGTCGGCGCAGCACCTCGGCATCGACCGGCGCCAGATGGGAACAACAGTGCGCGATGGCCAGCGGTCCGTCTGTTCTGACTACCGACCGAGGATCGACGTGAATGGTCAGCTTCTTGCGCAGCTGTTTCAACGGCAGCGCGAGCCCAAGCTGCAGATAGCCGGCGTCGGCCGGCTGGCGGGCGGCGACCAGCGGCCGGCCAGCGGCGATCCAGTCGTGCGCAGCCTGCCACAGCGAATCGCCCACTTTGGCGCAGGGCGTCTCGAATGCGGCAGCTCGATCCAGATAAACGAGGTCATGGCGATGCATCCCGTCAGGCTCCGCGCGCGGCGTTCTGCACGGCCTTCGCTATCCCTTCAGCCAGCTGGCGGCCACCGCGCTCGACAGCGCAGGACTGGCGTTGATCACTGGCTGGCGCAGCCTGCCCGGCGGCGGCCAGTGCCTCTTCCAGCAAGCTGGCGGATGGCACAGGCCAGATCGCTTCGATCGCGCCCATCCGGACGTAACTTTCAGCGCCCGGCGCGAAAATGGGCGAGCCGGCAGCCAGTTCGACCAGACGTTCGTGGGCGATCTTGGTTACCCGTGCCATGGCGCGCAGGTCCATGACGCGGACCTGGGCATCGGCCAGCGCATAGGCGCGGTCGGCCATCAGACCAAAGGACAGGAAACCGCCGCTGACCGCGTTGGCCGTGACCAGACTGAGCGAGGCATGACCCTGGCGGCGGGCCAGATCGACGCATTGCGCGAGATGGGCCAGCGAGCCGTTCAGGCAGAGCAGTTCCTGGCTGCGCGACAGGGCCTGACCGCTGGTGTCGACGAGAAAGACCAGCGGCCGGCCGGGGTGCCGTTCGATGGTGTCGAGAATGTAGGCGGACAGGGCCAGCGCCATGGCGTGGTCGATGGCCGCCGCATCGGTGGTACCAAGCACGGCAACCGCGCCCTGCGCTGTCGTCGCTTCGCCGGTAATCACCTGGTTGGCTACAGCAACCGCATGGCCAGCCGGAAACAGCTTATCGAGAATGTCGTTGAGGCTCATGTCGGCAATCCTTCCTTCAAGGCGACCATGCTGTCGCGGTCGAGCAGCGGCACGGTGTCAGGCTCGGCGACGCCGAGTGCGGCCCAGACCTGCAGACCGTCGCGATACGCGGCATAGTCCGCGAGGCGATACTCCAGCGCCTGCTGGCTAGCCCGCAGATTGGCGACACTCGGCGCAGGTTCGGTCCAGCCGGTGAGAAGTTCGGTCGCCCCCGAGCGGAAGGCGGCGATATCGTCCTCGACCAGCATGGCGCAATCGCCCATCAGGTAGCGGTGCTTGCCGCCGGTGACGCGCCAGACCAGCGCCCGGTCCTTCGAATCGAATTCCTCGACGCCGGCCACGGTTTCGATGACTTCCGGCCCAGACAGCGCGAGTCGGCCTTCCTCGGAAATGATGATGGCCGAACACAGCTTGGCGACGATGCCCATGCCGCCGAAGGCGCCACAACTGCCGCCAACCAGCGCGATGACCGGGACGCCGGCAGCGCGGGCGTCGAGCACGGCGCGCATGATTTCGGAAATGGCGATCAGCCCGGCGTTGGCCTCGTGTAGCCGGACGCCGCCGGAATCGATCAGGAAGAGCACGGCGGCCGCCTTTTCCTGCACAGCCCGACGGAGCAGTCCGACGATCTTGGCGCCGTGGATTTCACCGACCGCGCCGCCCATGAACTGGCCTTCCTGGGCGATTGCAAAAATCGGCCTTTTTTCCAGTTGACCGTGGCAAACGACCACGCCGTCGTCAAAGGCGCCGGGCAGGTCGAGCCTGGCGAGATGCGGGCTGGGCGTGGACTCGGCCGGCGGCAGAATTTCGCTGAAACTGCCGGGGTCGAGCAGGCCGGCGAGACGGGCCCGGGCCGTCGCCTCGAACCAGCTGTGGCGTGAAGCAAGCGACGCAATCATCGGGCGCCTCCTTGATATTCGGCCAGCGCCTGAGCCAAGCGCAAGGTGACGACGGCGGGCGTCGCGCCCATGTCGTTGATGGCGATAACGGTCCCGCCGGCCGCATGGCTGGCGGCAAAGCTGCCGAGCACGGCTTGCCAGGTTTCGGCGAAGCCGCGGGCCGACGTCTTGATGCTGAGCTGGCAGGCATCCGGCTGCATGCCGGGCTTGACCAGGATTTCCAGATTGCCGGAGCCGACGACGCCGCACAGGGCGGGATCGGCAGCGCGGGGGGCTGGCTTGGAATTGAAACGAAATTCGAGCGTTTCCATGGCGGTCACCAGTTGCGGAAGCGTGAAGGGGGCGCGTAGAGGCCGCCGGACCAGCGCACCAGATCCTTGACGGAACGGGCGGCGAGCAGGTCGCGGGTAGCCAGACGCGGGTCGATGCCGAGGTCTTCGGGGCGACGAACGATGCCGCGGTCGCGCAGGTTCTCGACCATCGCCTTGTCGCGCGCCATGCCGACCGGCGTGAAGCCGGCGACACCGCGGATTGCCTGTTCGCGCTCTTCCGGCGTGCGGCAGAGCAGCAGGTTGGCGATGCCTTCCTCGGTCACGATGTGGCTGACGTCGTCGCCGTAGATCATGATCGGCGGCAGTTCGGCACCCATCGACTTCTGCAGCTTCCAGGCGTCGAGTTCCTCGACGAAGACCGGCGCCATGTGCTCGCGGAAGGTCTCAACCATCTGCACGACCAGCTTGCGCCCACGAATGGCATTTTGGCCGTAGGCCTCGCGCCCGGCCTTGAGCCAGGCCGGGCTGGCATGACGACGGCCGTGCGGGTCGGAGCCCATGTTCGGCGCGCCGCCGAAGCCGGTAATGCGCCCCAGCGTCGCCGTCGAACTGTTACCGGCCAGGTCCATCTGCAAGGTCGAGCCGATGAACATGTCGCAGGCGTAGAGGCCGGCCGTCTGGCTGAAGGCCCGGTTGGAGCGCATGCTGCCGTCGGCGCCGGTGAAGAAGACATCGGAACGGGCCGAGATGTAAGCGTCCATGCCGACTTCCGAACCGAAGCAGTGCACCGATTCGACAAAGCCGGACTCGATGGCCGGGATCAGCGTCGGATGCGGATTGAGCGCCCAGTGCGTGCAGATCTTGCCCTTCAGGCCAAGGTCGGCGGCGTAGGTCGGCAACAGCAACTCGATGGCTGCCGTGTCGAAGCCGATGCCGTGGTTCAGGCGGGTCACGCCGTACTCGGCGTAGATGCCCTTGATCGCCATCATCGCCATGAGCACCTGGACCTCGGTGATCTGCGCCGGGTCGCGGGTGAACAACGGCTCGATGTAGTTCGGGCGCGGCGCCTTGACCGTGAAATCGACCCAATCGGCCGGCACATCGACGCGCGGCAGCTTGTCGAGGCGCTCGTTGACCTGGGCGATCACGATGCCGCCCTTGAAGGCCGTGGCCTCGACGATGGCCGGCGTGTCCTCGGTATTCGGCCCGAGGTAGAGATTGCCCTCGGCATCGGCGGCCTGCGCCGCGATCAACGCGACGTTCGGCGTCAGGTCGAGAAAGTAGCGGCCGAACAGCTCAAGATAGGTGTGGATAGCGCCGATCTCGATGCGCTGTTCCTGCACCAGCTTGGCCAGCCGGGCGCCCTGCGGGCCGCTGAAAGAAAAGTCGAGGCGGTTTGCCAGGCCGCGCTCGAAAAGGTCCACATGGCTTGGAAGCGCCAGGACTGACTGGACCATACTGAGGTGATTGATGCGTTCCGGGCTGCAATCAGCCAGGGACTCGGAGAGAAAATCGGCCTGCTTCTGGTTGTTGCCTTCCAGACAGACGCGGTCGCCCGGCTGGATGACGGCTTCGAGCAGGTCGATGACACGGTCAACCGGAATTTCCTGGCCAAAACCGAGGCTCGCCGCCCGCTCGAGGCGGCGGCTACGGCTCTGGCGCAAGCTATCCCATTCGCGATGGAGAGGTGCATTCATGATCGTCGCCTACTCAGCCCGCCACGCCCATGATCACATCCGGCAGCCAGGTGGCGATGCCCGGGAAGACGCAGAGCAGGATCACGGCGACAAACATCAGGCCGACGAAGGGGAGCACGCCCCAGACGATGTCCTTGAGCGGAATGTCCGGTGCGACGTTCTTGATGACGAAGATATTGAGGCCGACCGGCGGATGAATCAGGCCCATTTCCATGACCACGGTCATCACGATGCCGAACCAGATCAGGTCGAAGCCAGCATCTTTCAACGGCGGGAGGATGATCGGCGCGGTCATCAGGATGATCGACACCGGCGGCAGGAAGAAGCCGAGCACGACGACGAAGATCAGGATGGCGGCGAGCAGCAGCCACTTCGAGAGATGCATGGCGACGATCCACTCGGCGGCGCCCTGGCTGATGTGCAGATAGCTCATCACGTAGGAGTACAGCAGCGACATCCCGATGATGAACATCAGCATCGTCGATTCCTTGAGCGTGCTGTTAAGGATCGGCTTCAGCTGCGACGGACGCCAGACGCCATAGATACCGGCAATCAGGGCAAGGGCGAGGATGCCACCAAGACCGGCTGTTTCCGACGGCGTGGCGTAACCGCCGTAGAGCGCGGCCATGACGCCGATGAGCAGCAGCACGAAAGGAATAACGCGCGGCAGCATGCGGGTCTTGTCGGCCCGGGTCATTTTCATTTCGTCGAGGTAGGCCGACTTGGCGCCACCGGAATGCCAGACATCCAGCGCCGAGTTGTATTCAACCTTGAAGCGGAAGACGGCGTAGCCGGCAAAAAGACCAACCAGCAGCAAACCGGGGAATATGCCAGCGAGGAAGAGGCGGCCCAGAGACTGCTCGGCGGCGACCGCGAAGAGAATCATCGTGATCGACGGTGGCAACAGGATGCCGAGCGTTCCGCCGGCGGCGATGATGCCGGCCGCAAAGCCAGGCGAATAGCCGCGCATGCGCATTTCTGGAATACCGGCACCGCCAATGGCCGAGCAGGTCGCCGGGCTGGAGCCAGCCATCGCAGCGAACAGCGCGCAGGCAAAGACGTTGGCGATACCAAGGCCACCCGGAATCTTGTGCATCCAGGCATGGATCGCCAGGTATAGGTCGGCACCGGCGCGCGAACGGCCGATGGCGGCGCCCTTGAGGATGAACAAGGGAATGGACAGCAAGGTGATGTTGGCCATTTCCTCGAACACGTTCTGGGTAATCGTGTCGGTTGCCGCAGCCGGCATGAACATCAACATGAACAGCACGGCGATGGTGCCGAGGGCGAAGGCAATCGGGATGCCGGAGAACATCACGATCAGGGTGCCCAGCCCGTAAAGAATCCCAATGGTCGATTCGGCCATCTTATTTCTCCTTGCGAACGATGCCGGCGACCAGCTGCAGCAGAATCTGCAGCGACAACAGGGTCATGCCGAGGGTCATGAAGCCGTAGGGAATCCACAGCGGAGGCGCCCACGATGAAGAGGTGGTTTGCCCGTCAACCCAGGCTTCGTGCAGTAGCAGCATCGATTTCCAGGTGAAGAAACTGCAGAACAGGCAGGACACCAGGTCGCAGAAGATCAGGCGCAGCTTGTTGAGCAGAGGCGGCAACAGGCCGCCCAGCGCCTCGATGCCGATGTGGCCACGCTGCGACTGGACGTAGGCGGCACACATGAAGGTGGCACCAACAAGCAGGAAGACCGACATCTCGTCCTGCCAGTCGGTCGGGATCTTCAGGAAATAGCGCAGGAAAACGCTGCTGCACAGGATCAACGAGGCGGTGAGCAGGGCGATGGACGACAGGAACATGATTCCCGTGTTTAACCCCTGCATCACGCGATTGATCCCCCCCAAAATCCCCCCTTCGGGGATTTCGGGCACCTTGACGGCACCCTCGATTTCGAAGCCGTGGCTCACAGCGTCGCCTCAGCCAGCTTGAGGATGCGGGCGCAGCTCTCGTTCTTCCCGGCGAAATCCTTCCACGCCGTTTCGCGAGCGATAGCCTGCCACTTCTTCACAGTCGCATCGCTCATGTCGTAGGCCTTGCCACCCGCCTTCTGATAGACCGCCGCGACAGCCTGGTCGTCAGCCTTGGCACCTTCCAGCGCGAAAGCTTCCATCTCGGCGCCGACCGCCATGATCACATCCTGCTGCGCCTTGGGCAGTTTTTCGAAAACGGCGCGCGAGATCAGCAGCGGCTCGAACATGAACCAGTAAGTCTTGCCGCGGCCGGTAGTCAGGGCCTTGCCGACCTCCTCCAGGCGGAAGGAAATGAGGCTGGTCGATGACGTCATCGCCGCATCGAGCGCGCCGGTCTGCATCGCGGCGTAGATTTCGTTCGACGGCAAGGTCAGCACAGTCGCGCCGGCCTGCTTCAACACCATGTCCATTTCGCGGCTACCACCGCGGACCTTCAGGCCCTTGGCGTCTTCCGGATCGATAATCGGCTTGACGCGGCTGGCAACGCCGCCGGCCTGCCAGATCCACGACACGACCAGCACACCCTTGTCCGCCAGGATGTTGGCCAGCGCCTTGCCGATCTCGGCCTTCTTCCAGCTCACTGCCTGCTCGTAGGAAGTGACGATGCCCGGCATCAGGCCAATATTGGTTTCCGGCACTTCGCCACCGGCATAGGACAACGGGACCAGCGTCATGTCGAGGGCGCCCTTGCGTACCGAGCTGAACTGGGCGTTGGTCTTCATCAGCGACGAGCCCGGATAGACCGTACCCTTCAGGGCACCATTGGTCCGCTTGCCAATTTCGGCACTGAAACGACGGCAAAGGCGGTCGCGGAAATCGCCTTCGGTCGCCGTACCGCCGGGAAACTGATGGGAAATCTTCAGCTCCCCAGCCGCTTGAGCCCACAGCAGACTGGGAGCGATGCTCAGGGCCGGCGCGGCGGCCAAGCCTTTCAGGATATTGCGCCGTGTTTCGTTCATGGATGTCTCCTCCGGATAAATGAACAAGTAACGATTACGGTGAAACCTCGCTGGCTGGCTGATCCTCGGTTGAGGAATGCTGCTCTATTGTTTTGTGTTCAAAAATCACCGTTGTGTATACAAGATAGGCATAGCTTGAATACTAGTCAACTAATTTCGTATAATTAAATTGTTGCCACCCGCCGGAGCGTCAATCGTGAACAGTCCTGTTGAAATACCCGCCACGACCCGTCAGTCAGAACGCCTCGGCGAACTAATCGAAGAGCGCATCGTCACCGGCGTCTACCCGCCCGGTACGCGGCTTGACGAGCAGGAACTGGCCGACACCTTTGGCGTCTCGCGGACGCCGGTACGGGAGGCACTGATCCAGCTCGCCTCGGTCGGGCTCATCGAGATCAAGCCGCGGCGCGGCGCGACGGTGCCTGAAGTCGGTGCCGACCGGGTCTGCGAAATGTTCGAGGTGATGGCTGAACTAGAGGCGATGTGTGGCCGCCTGGCAGCGCGACGCATTACCCCAAGCGAACAATTGGCCTTGCAGGAGGCGCACCGCGCCTGTGAGGCAGCGCGCGACGCCAACACGCCGGACATCTATTACCAGCTAAACGAGGGATTTCATCAGCGGATCTACGAAGCCAGCCACAACAGCTTCCTCGTCGATCAGGCAACCGCTCTGCATCGCCGCCTGCGCCCCTATCGCCGGCTACAGCTGCGCGTGCGCAACCGGATGGCGACTTCGTTCAACGAGCATCAGGCCATCGTCGATGCGATCACCAAGGGCGATGGCGACCTGGCCTCAGCCATGTTGCGCGCCCATGTGACGGTTCAGGGGGAGCGTTTTGCCGACCTCGTCGCGACCTTGCGCGACTTCAAGGCCGGCATCTAAAAGCTTTCAGCCAATCAGACTGAACAGCATCTTGCTGGCGAGCAGGGCGAGAAACGCACCAAAAGCCCGCTTCAATTTCTTGACCGGTAGTTTATGGGCCAGCCGGGCGCCGACCGGTGCCATGAGAATACTCATCACGACGATACCGACAAAGGCCGGCAGATAGATGTAGCCAGCAGCGTAGGGCGGCAGCCCGCTATCGCTCCAGCCAGCGACGATATAGCCGACGGCTCCAGCGACGGCGATCGGGAAACCGAGCGCCGACGAGGTGCCGACCGCCGAATGGATGGCAACATTGCAGAACAACATGAACGGCACCGAGAGAAAACCGCCACCGGCGGCGACCAGACTCGATATGCCGCCAATCACGCCGCCAACGGAAAACAAGCCGGCCGGTCCGGGCAATTGCCGATGGGCATGTGGTTTAAAGTCGAGCATCATCTGGATCGACGCGTAATAGACGATGACGACAAAAATCACGGTCATCGGTCCGGTCGGCACCTGGCCGGCTACCAGCGACCCGCCAAACGTGCCGAGAACCAGTCCCGGTGCCAGGTGACGCACGATGTCCCAGCGCACCGCACCATGCGCATGGTGGGCGCGCATGCTGGAAATCGACGTGAACACAATGGTCGCCATCGAGGTACCGAGGGCCAGATGCATGACATGCTCGGGCGGAAAACCCTGGGCTACGAACAGCATGTACATGAAGGGGACGAGGGTCAGCCCGCCGCCAACACCGAACAGACCGGCAACAAAGCCGCCGAAGATTCCCAGCAAGGGATAGGTAAGCCACCAGATTGTCATGAATTTTCTGCCACAAGGCGGTTGATGAATGCCCATTCTTCGGGCGTGACCGGCATGATTGACAGCCGGTTGCCGCGGGCCAAGAGGCGCATGTCGGCGAGCGCCGGATAACGCCGCAACTCAGCCAGAGAAATCAGGCGCGATTTGGCGACAAAACGGACATCACGCAACCACCAGCGCGGATTTTCGGGTTTCGATTTTGGGTCAAAATACTGGTTGACCGTGGAAAATTGCGTTTCGTCCGGATAAGGCTCCGAGCACACCTCGCAAATGCCAGCGATACCCGGCTCGGCACAACTGGAGTGATAAAAGAAGGCAAGATCGCCGACTTGCATCGCATCGCGCATGAAATTGCGCGCCTGATAGTTGCGTACGCCGAACCACGGCACCCGCTGCGACGGTGCTGCGGCGAGGTCGTCGATCGACACCTCGTCCGGCTCGGATTTCATCAGCCAATATTGCATGCGTTCGGGTAATGTCGAGGACAAAAAAAGGCCCCCGCGAATGTCGTCAGGCCGGCATCCTGAACCTGGGTCCAGAGTGGTCGCATTCCTACCGCATCAGGCACACTCACTGGGAGCGCGCACAACAGCGGACTGATGGTCCGCAACCGATGCCAATTAGCATTGGTTCAAGGAATATATGGCCTTAACAAACACCGCAGGGGACGCTCGGCGGGCGGCGCCGGGGTCAGCAGAACCGTTACAGATCCAGTTGCTGCTGGGGCGCAAGCACGGCATCAAGTCGTGCTCCCATGTCACCGATTCTACGCTTCGTTTCGGAAGTATCAACTGCTTCCGCAAACTCATTTGCGGCACCGCCGGAAGCACTGGAAAGGTGCTCGTGGGCGATGTTGAGCGCGGCCATGACGGCGACACGTTCAGCAATGGTGTTCTTGGTACGCTGCGCGATTTCGCGCATCTTGTTGTCGACGAGATCAACGGCCGAGAGCAAGGCTTCACGCTCTTCCGGCGTGCAGGCGACACGGTACTCGCGACCCATGATCTTGACGTCGAGGAAATTCGGCTCGCCACTCATCTCAGACATCCTCGGGAATCTTGTCCATCAGACCCTCGAGCCGCTCACGGGCAACTGTCATCGTCTGGCGCAGATGCAGCCGCTCAGCCTCGGCCGCTGTCATCTGGTTCTTCAAAACCTCATTCTCGGCGCGCAACTGGTGGACCAGTGCGATTACCTGTTCGATTTTGGCTTCTAGCGTTTCGAGTTCCACATTCATGCCGCGAACTATAGAGGTTAAAACACCGCACGGTCAAGGACTAAGCCATTATTCTGAAAGTGGTTTATCGCAATTGGAGGGATGCCATCTGATGCGCTGCAGCAACAATGAATGTAGAATGCGCGCCGTGTCAGGTGCTGCGTACGGATTCTCCAAGCGCAGTTAAACGGGAAAGCGGTGCGTCTCCAAAAGACAAATCCGCTGCTGCCCCCGCAACGGTAAGCAAGTGCGGACGTATCACAACGCCACTGGGTGAAAACTTGGGAAGGCGATACGTCAAGACTTGCGAGCCCGGATACCGGCCTGGGACAAAAGCGGAAGTGCCACGGGGGTGTGGTGCGGGTTAACGCCACCAGCCCTTCTCCCCTCGCACTTCCTTTTCAATGTTCTTCCGGCATGCGGGGACGCCCGCCGGGAAAAGGAAAACCATGCATTCACGTTTGAATCCAATTGCCGCGCTGCTGGCATTGTCTTTTGCTCCTTCGGCCTTCGCCGTTGACCAACTCGCCGCGCTCGACCCCATCCTGATCACCGCCACACGCCAGGAAATGCGCGTTTCGGAACAGTTGTCGGACGTTTCCGTGATCGAGCGCGAGGCGATCGACGCAGCCGGCCAATCGACGCTCGAAGAAATTCTCTCGCGCCAGCCGGGCATCGAGTTCTCGGCAAACGGCAGTTTCGGCGCCAACTCTTCGTTGTACATGCGCGGCACAAGCGGTTCGCATGTCTTGCTGCTGGTCGACGGCATGCGGATGGGATCGGCCACGTCGGGCAGCGCTTCGTGGAACAGGATCCCCGCCAGCCAGATCGAACGTATCGAAATCGTCCGCGGACCGGCATCGTCGCTCTATGGCAGCGATGCCATCGGCGGTGTCGTTCAGGTATTCACTCGCCAAAGTGACGGGCCATTGAGCATATACGGCGAAGTGGGTACAGGCTCTTACGACACAGCCTCGGCTTCCGGTGGTTTTTCCGGCGCACAGAACGGCTGGCGTTACGCCCTGAATGCGGCCACCTACTCGACCGCCGGTTTCAACAGCAAGCCGTGGACAGCCAGCGCCAACAAGGATCGCGACGGCTTCTGGATGAACAGCCTGAGCGGCCGCTTGGCCTACAGCTTTGCCAAGGGTCACGAGGCGGGCATCAGTGTTTTCTACAGTGATGGGGAAAGCAAGTACGACGGCAGTGGTGCAACGGTCGACTGGCGCAACCGGAGCAGCGTAAGCAGCATGAATGCGTTCATGAAAAACACACTGACAGAAAACTGGACCAGCACGCTGACCATCGGCATGAGTGCAGATGATTCTGATGACATCAAGAATGGGGTGCGCAACAGCAATTTCCGTACGGACCAACGCCAGTATTCCTGGCAAAACGATCTGCGCACCCGTTTCGGCAATTTCCTGCTCGCTGCCGAACGACTGGAACAGGAGGTCGACACGACGGCCGCCTATGCCGTCCGCGAACGGACCAACAATTCCCTGCTCGGTGGTTGGACATTGGGCTACGAAGCGCACCGCCTGCAGGCCAACCTGCGCCGCGACGACAATTCGCAGTTTGGCGAAAAGACGACCGGCTCCCTGGCCTACGGCTATCGCTTCTCGCCCAACTGGCGCGCCAACGTGGGTTATGGCACCGCCTTCAAGGCCCCGACCTTCAACGACCTTTATTACCCGCTGAGTTTCGGCTATTTCGGCAACCCCAACCTTCTGCCGGAAAATGCACGCAACCGTGAGGCTGCCCTGCATTTTGAAACAGGTCAGCAGCACGTTTCGCTGACCTGGTACTTGAATCGCGTCGAAAACCTGATCGTATGGACCAATACGCCGAGCAACGTCGGCAACGCCCGGCTCGAAGGCTTGACCTTAGCCTACGAAGGCGTGCTCGCCGGTGTGAACGTTCAGGCCAGCTATGACTATCTGGATGCCAAGGATGCCGACACCGGCCAGCGGCTGGCCCGCCGTGCGCAGAATCGAGTCGCTGCGGCCGTCGGAAAAACACACGGCGACTGGGAATGGCGTGTCGAGGAGCAGGTCAGCGACGACCGCATGGATTATCCTTTCGGCCAGCCAGCCAAGAAGCTGGGGGGTTATTCGCTCACCAACCTGTATGGAGCCTATCGATTTGCCAAGGACTGGTCTGTTTTCGCCCGGGTCAACAACCTGTTCGACCGTGAATACGTGTTGGCCGACACCTATGCCACGCCGGGCATGAACGCCTTCGTCGGCATCCGCTACAGTCCAAAGTAAACAACCATGCCCACCCGCCAGCGCGCTTTCCTGATTCTCGCCAGCCTCGGCCTCCTGGCCGTGGCGAGTATCGGGCTGGCGTTGACGGTGGGCAGCTTCAAGGTTTCCTACAGCGAGGTGTTTGCCGCTCTGTTCGGGCAGGAGGGCGGGGCTGGCGATGTCGTGCTGCAACTCCGTCTGCCGCGGGCGCTGGCTGGTTTTGCCTGCGGCGGGCTGCTGGCGCTGGCCGGGGCGCTGATGCAGGTTTTGTTGCGCAATCCGCTGGCTGATCCTTACGTGCTGGGCATTTCCGGCGGCGCCGGGGTCGGGGCAATGTTCGCCATGCTGCTTGGTTTGCCAGTGCTTGGCATCGATGGGCTGGCCTTTGTCGGCGCCTTCGCCGCGATGCTGCTGGTTTTCGGACTAGCCCACGGCGACGGGAGCTGGACGCAGACACGGCTGTTGCTGACCGGCGTCATCGTCGCCGCCGGTTGCGGCGCGCTGGTCGCGCTCATGCTGAGCATCGCCGACGAGCACAAGCTGCGCGGCATGCTGTTCTGGCTGATGGGCGACCTCGGGCAGAGCGCCCAGTGGTGGCCGGCCTTTGCCGCGCTGGCCATCGCGCTGCTGCTGGCCATGCCCTTTGCCCGCGAACTGAATCTGTTGTCGCGCGGCCTGATGCAGGCGCAGGCATTGGGCGTCGCCGTCGGCCGGCTGCGTTACGCCATTTACCTGCTCGCTTCGCTGGCCACGGCGGCCTCGGTGACGACGGCTGGCTCGATCGGTTTCGTCGGCCTCGTCGTGCCGCACCTCGTCCGCCTGGCCACCGGCAACGACCAGCGTCTGCTGTTGCCGGCCTCAGTGCTGGCCGGCGGTTCCTTGCTCGTACTGGCTGACACGCTGGCGCGCACATTGATCGCCCCGCAGCAGTTACCAGTCGGGGTGCTGACCGCGCTGATCGGCGTGCCGGTCTTCCTTTTCCTGCTTTCGAGGCAGCCGAAATGACGCGGCCACTGCTCGAAGCCAAGCAACTCGTCGTCACCGTCGGCGGTAAAACGGTGGTGAACGCCGTCGACCTGAGTGTTGCCAGCGGCGAGCGCATTGCCATTCTCGGTCGCAACGGCGCCGGCAAATCGACGCTGCTGTCGACGCTGGCCGGGTTGCGCCCCGCGGCTGGCGGGTCCCTGCTGCTCGATGGCGAAGATGCGGCCTTGCTGCACGCCCGCGAGGCTGCCCTGCGTCGGGCCTGGCTTGGCCAGTTCCAGAGCGACCCCTTCGGGTCGACCGTGCTGGAAACGACGCTGACCGGCCGCCACCCGCATCTCGGGCGCTGGGACTGGGAATCGAAACACGATGCCGAACTGGCGCGCAGTGCGCTCAAGGCCGTCGGGCTGGACGGCATGGAAGCGCGCCAGATCCACACGCTGTCTGGCGGCGAGCGTCAGCGCCTGGCCATTGCCACGCTGCTCACCCAGGCGGCGCCGCTTTATCTGCTTGACGAACCACTGTCGCACCTCGATCTCAATCACCAGATGGCCGTCCTCGAGCTTTTCGCCGGCGCAGCGCGCGATTGCGGTGCCGGCGTCATCATGGTCCTGCACGACCCGGCGCTGGCCCACCGTTTCTGCGACCGCGCGCTGCTCGTTTATGGCGATGGCCGTACCGAAATTGGCACCGTCGACCGCATTTTGACGGCCGACACGCTGTCCGAACTTTACGGCTACGGCCTGCGTCAGATCGAAGATCGCGGCCATCGCTGCTTCATCCCCGAATAAAACCTTTCAATTTTGGCCAATTTTTCCGGTTGACCGTGGCATTGGCTACTTTCCCAAAATTTCTCCGAGCACATCATGACCGTTACCCACGAAGAACGCATGCAGAAGAAGAAAGCCGTCATCGACGGCAAAATTGACGCCGCCCAGGAAGAACGCGGCGTGCTGGTCATCAACACCGGCAACGGCAAGGGCAAGTCGAGCGCCGCTTTCGGCGTCGTCGCGCGCGCCCTCGGCCATGGTCTCAAGGTCGGCGTCGTCCAGTTCGTCAAAGGCCGCTCGGATACCGGCGAGGAAGCCTTCTTCCGCCAGCAGCCCAACGTCGCCTGGCATGTCGGCGGCGAAGGCTTCACCTGGGAAACCCAGGACAAGGAGCGCGATGCCAAGGCGGCGCAGGCCGCCTGGGAAATCGCCTGCGGCCATCTGCGCAATCCGGAAATCGGCCTCGTCGTCCTCGACGAAATGACCTATGCGTTCAAGTACGGCTGGCTCGACCTCGACACCGTCATCGCCCAGCTCCTCGCCCGCCCAACCATGCAGCACGTCATCATCACCGGTCGCGCCGCGCCGCAGGCCCTGCGCGATGCCGCCGATACGGTGAGCGACATCGGCATGGAAAAGCACGCCTTCCAGAGCGGCATCAAGGCCATGCCCGGCCTTGAATTCTGAGCCAGGCACCATGAAGAATCTGGGCCGTTTCGTCCTTCTGATCCTCGTTTCCGCTGCCGCTTGGGCGGCGGAAATCGATCTCCCGGCCAATGTCCGGGCCGAGGCAAGGATCGTCCGCGGCGAGCGGGACGGCCACTGGGAAAAAGTGCTGCTCGTCAGCTTTCCCGAAGCGCGGCGCACGCTGTCCACCTCCGACGGTCTGCTCGATGCCCGTGCCGCACTCAACCACGCCGCTCACCCGCTACTCTGGCAAACGCTCGGCATGCGCTTCATGGGCCAGGATGGCCGGGGCGGCAAGGCCTATGCCGAGCACGTTCATGCCAACATGGCCGGCCTGCTGCAATCCGACAAGTCGGCGGTCGCCCACATGGCCACGGCCGCCGACCTCGACAACCTGGCGGTCGTCACCCGAAGCCACGGCCCGCTCACTGTCACTGTGCTGGCGACAGCCGGTGCCAGGAGCAACGCCATCCGCACCGGCGTCGATGCCGGCACCTACATCGAAGGCAACACCCCGGCCGGCACGATCAACATCATGGTGCTGACCAATATCCGGCTAACCGACGCCGCGCTTGCCCGCACGCTGATCACCGTCACCGAAGGCAAGACCGCGGCGCTGCAGGACCTCAAGGTACCGAGCACCTACACGCCAACGGTGCAAGCGACGGGGACTGGCACCGACAGCATCATCGTCGTCTCCGGCACCCAGGACCCGCAGGCCAGCTATACCGGCGGCCACAGCCGGATCGGCGAGCTGATCGGCAAGGCCAGCTACGCCGCCGTGCTTGAGGCGCTCGGCAAGCAGAACGGCCTATTCCTGCCCGGCGCCAGGCGTTTCCCGGCCGCCGCCGCAGCGCCGGCCAAAGCGCCGGAAGCGCTGCGCCTCGCCCTGCTTCATCTCGACGCCATACCCGGCGACATCGCCGGCAACCGTGCCCGCATCGAGGCCGGCATTCAGGAAGCGGTCGGCCACGGCGCCGACTGGGTCATGACACCCGAACTGGCCGAAACCGGCTACAACTTCGCGAGCCGCATCGGCACCGGCTGGATCGCACCCTTTCCCGATGCCTGGATCAGCACACTGGCGGCCATCGCCCGCGATAACCGGGTGGCACTCTTCGTCGGCTTCGCCGAGCGCGACGCAAAAAGCGGCAAGCTGCACAACAGCGTCGCGGTGATCGACCGCGACGGCGTGATCAAGGGCGCCTACCGCAAGCAGCGTGTGCATGGCGGGCCCGAAAGCTGGGCCACACCCGGCACCGACAGCGCCCCTTTCAGCGTCGATGGCATCCCGGTCGGCGTCCTCATCTGCGCCGACACCTACAAGCCCGAACCCGCCGCGCGCTACCGCGACCAAGGCGCTGCCATCCTGCTCGCCCCGGCCAACTGGCCGCCGGTCGACGGCATGGGGCCAGACGACCTCTGGGAGCGGCGCAGCGGCGAAACAGGCCTACCACTCATCATCAACAACCGTACCGGCAGCGAACCCGAACTTGATTTTCGGCAGGGCGAAAGCGTCGTCGCGGCTGGCGGCAAACGGCTGTTCTCGTTCAGCGCCAGCCGGAGCCGCCTGTTTTACGTCGATTGGGATCGCCGCCAGGGCTTCAGCCAACCCGCCAGCCAACCACATTAGAAACCACCTCCATGCCTAGCTGTCCCGCCCTCCTCATCGCCGCCCCCGCCTCCGGCCAGGGCAAGACCACCGTCACCGCTGCGCTGGCCCGGCTGCACGCCCGGCAAGGCCGGCGCGTCACCGTCTTCAAGTGTGGCCCGGACTTCCTTGATCCGCAGATTCACGCTTTCGCCAGCGGCCGCCCCTGCCAGAATCTCGACCTCGGCATGTGCGGCGAAGACGACGCGCGCTGGCGGCTGGCCCGCGCTGCCGCCGACTCCGATCTCATCCTGATCGAAGGCGTCATGGGCCTCTTCGATGGCCAACCCTCGGCCGCCGACATCGCCACCCGCTTCGGCGTTCCCGTCATGGCGCTCATCGATGCCGGTTCGATGGCCCAAACCTTCGGGGCCGTCGCCCACGGCCTGGCCAGCTACCGACCCGGCCTGGCCTTTGCCGGCGTACTGGCCAACCGCGTCGGCAGCGCCTACCACGCGCAACTGCTGCGCGACAGCCTGCCGACTGGCATGGGCTGGTTTGGCGCCCTGCCCAAGAGCAACGACAGCCTGCCCGAACGTCACCTCGGCCTGCTACAGGCAGCGGAAATCACCGATCTCGAAGCCCGCCTCGATGCGCTCGCTGATGCCTTGGTGGCCAGTGCCACGGTCGACCTGCCAAAACCGGTCAATTTCGAAGCCGCACCGGCATCATCCATCAAACCCCTGCTTGCCGGCCAGCGCATCGCCATTGCTCGCGACGCGGCCTATGGTTTCATCTACCCGGCCAATCTTGAAACCCTTAGTGCGCTGGGTGCCGAGCTAAGTTTCTTCTCACCGGTCGCTGGCGATCCGCTGCCTGAATGCGATGCCGTCTGGCTGCCCGGCGGCTACCCGGAGCTCCACACCGACGCGCTCAGCCAAAACACCGCGTTGTGGCAGGCCCTGAAAAACCACGTAGCCGCGGGGAAGCCTCTGCTCGCCGAATGCGGCGGCATGATGAGCCTGTTCGAATCGATTGTAGACAAGGCCGGCGCCAGCCATCACTTTGGCGGGCTGCTGGCCGGGCGTTCGGTCATGCAAAAGCGCATTGCCGCGTTGGGTACGCAGTTCGCCAAGCTGCCCGAGGGCAGCATCTCAGGTCACACCTTCCATTACTCAAAAAGCGAAACACCGCTCACCCCGCTCGTTCGTGCCACCACTGCCGATGGCCGCGACGGCGAAGCGATCTACCGGCAGGGCCGACTGACCGCCTCTTACGTGCATTTCTACTTTCCCTCGAATCCGGGTGCCGTTGCCCACCTGTTCACGAACGCCTGACACTTCGGTTTTTACGAACAGTCATACAGGCCTGAAGTAGTTTTTCTGCAGAGCGAAGCAGCTACACTACAGCTTGCAACTTTTCCACACGGAGACAACCATGAAAAATTTCGTATTGATGGCCGCAGCACTCGTGCTCGGCTTCACGCTGCAGATCGGTGACGCCGAAGCCAAGCGTCTCGGCGGCGGTAGCTCGGCCGGCATGCAGCGCCAATCGGTGGCGCCAAGCAAAAGCACCGCTGCTCCCACACAGCAACCGCAGGCCGCACCCGGTGCCGCCGCCCCCGCTGCTCAACCCAAGCGCTCGTGGATGGGCCCGCTGGCTGGCCTGGCCGCCGGTCTCGGCTTGGCCGCGCTGGCTTCGCACTTCGGCTTCGGCGAAGGTCTGGCCAACATGATGATGATCGGCTTGCTGATCATGGCCGTCGTTATGGTCGTCGGCTATTTCATGCGCAAGAAGGCGGGAGCAACCCAGCAGGGCGGCATGCAGTATGCCGGCGCGGGCGCCAACTATGGTGCCAGTGCACCGCGTCAGCCTGACTTCATGCCGGCCGGCGGCTCAGCTGCTGCCGCTCCGGTTGCGGCCGCCACCGGTGGCGGCCACATTCCGGCCGACTTCGATGTCGAGAGCTTCGTCCGTAACGCCAAGGTCAACTTCATCCGCCTGCAGGCATCCAACGACGCAGGCAATCTCGACGATATCCGCGAATTTACCTCGCCGGAAATGTTTGCCGAAATCAAGATGGGGATGACTGAGCGCGGCTCCGCCAAGCAGGAAACCGATGTTGCTCAGCTCAACGGCGAAGTTCTCGATGTCGCCGAAGAAGCCAACCGCTACATCGTCAGCATCCGCTTCACCGGCCTGATCAGCGAAGAAAAGGGCGCCGCTCCGGCCCCCTTCGATGAAATCTGGCACATGACCAAGCCGACTGATAACAGCCGCGGCTGGGTATTGGCCGGGATTCAGCAAGTCCAGTAAGCAACGACGCTTCACGCAAGGCTGGCCGGAGCAATCCGGCCAGCCTTTTTATTGCAGGCACCGCCACTGGCGAAACCCAGGCACATACCAACGTTGTGAATTAGTTCATTGATATGCGGCGGCAGCGGTGGCATAGTCTCGCCTTCTTCAAGCGTCGCACAGAACATATTGTTTCATAACAGTAAAATTTGGGATGCACTGAGAATTTCTCATGCGGCCACCACCATCGCACTGGTCGTAGCCTGGCATCCTGCGCACGCAGCCCTGGCTGATGATCTCAATCAGGAAAACCTTACAAAAACTGAAGCTTCATCCCTATCCCGGCACAACCAGAGCCAGGACGGCGAACTCGCGCAGACCAAACGCAAGCTGGCAGGCTCGCAGCGGATTGAAGTCGTCGCGGGCAATGCTCCGCCCCCGCCGCTGCGATTGGCAGCGCGCTAGAAATTTCGACCATGCGTGTGCCGGCCTTCAATTCGCTGCGAAATCGCCAGCTTCGCTGGCTGGTGATCTTTCTGCTCACCGGCATTACGCTGGCTTTCGCCCAGCCGGACTCCGAGCCGCAACTCGAATCAGCCTACCTCGTCAATTTCCTGAAGTATGTCGAGTGGCCGGCCAGCAACCGGAGTACGGCCACCATCTGCCTGTTTGGCCGCGATACGCTGGGGTCCTTCCTGAGCAGCCATGAAGGGCGGGTGATCGGTGGCAAGGAACTTCGCGTTCGCCGGGTGAGCAGCCCCGACGACATGCAGCACTGCCAGTTACTCTATATCCCGGATGTCGACGAAGCGCGCATTGGGGCCGTATTGCGCTGGATACAAGGAATGCCCATTCTGGCCGCCAGCAATGCCGATGGCTTTGCGCGCTCAGGCGGCGGGATCGAGCTTCTGCGCAATGGCGGACGCGTGCAATTCATCGTCAATGCGGATACGCTGTCGCGGCATGGGCTAAACCCGAGTTCGCAAATGATGCGACTGGCCAACCGGGTAATTGGGGGAGAACGTTGAGTACGCGCCAGACCATCCGGAAGAAAATCGCGCTGGCCATTGCGGCTTCGCTCGGCGTCGGCCTGCTGCTTTCCTTCCTGACTTTTGCCGTGCGCGAAATCGATCAGCGGCGGCAAGCCAAGACGACCGAATTGTTCGCCATGGCCGACGTCGTCGCGTTCAATGCCTCAGCCGTCATCGAATTTCGCGATGTCACGGGCGCCAAACGCCTGCTCAGTTCGTTTGCGGAACACAAGGATGTGCTGGCGGTCCGCCTGATCGGCATCACCTCGGACTTTCACTATCGTTACGATGCCGTCGAGCGACCACTGCCGGCCCAGGTTGGCCTTGGCGACAGGCCGCATCGCGAACGGGCGGTCTATGCCGACTGGTCGTCGGTCACCGTCGCCGTCCCGATCCGCTCGGACGATGAGGTAGTCGGCACGGTGTCGATTTCAGCGAGCCTTGATGCGGTCTGGCGAGCCATCGCCTGGAACCTGACCCTGTCCTTGCTGGCGCTGACCATATCGTTCGTCATCGCCTTCGCCATCGCCCGGCATCTGCTGGCCGCGATTCTCGCCGGGCTCGGTTCGCTGACCGACACGGCGCAATACGTGGCCGAATCGAAGGATTACACGCGGCACGCCAAGATCTATTCGGATGACGAGATCGGCCACCTGGGCAATGCCTTCAACACCATGCTCACCGAGATTGCCGAACGCGACGGACAACTGGCTGACCAGCGCGACCATCTCGAGGACACGGTGCAGGAGCGAACCCAGGCGCTGTCCCTGGCCAAGGAAGCGGCCGAGGCAGCGAGCCGGGCCAAGAGTACTTTCCTGTCGAACATGAGTCACGAACTGCGCACGCCGATGAATGCCATCATCGGGATGACCTACATGCTTCGCCGCAACAATCAGGACCCGACCCAGATGGACAAGCTGGGCAAGATCGACAATGCGGCCAACCACCTGCTGCAGTTGCTGAACGATATTCTCGACCTGTCGAAGATCGATGCCGACCGGATGACGCTGGAACAGACGCCTTTCATGGTCGATGCCCTGGCTCTCGAACTGGCCAGCCTGCTCGAGCCCCGCGCCGAGTCGGCCCGCCTGCGTTTCATTCTCGACATCGACTCTCGCCTCAAATCGCTTCTGCTTCTCGGCGACCCGCTCCGCCTGCAACAGGTGCTGCTCAATCTGGCCGGCAACGCCATCAAATTTACCGAGCGCGGCGAAGTTCGCGTCGTTGCCCGCATCGCTGAGGAGGATGGCGAGTCGGTCCTGCTTGAACTGTCGATCTGGGATACCGGCATCGGCATTGCGCCCGAGGCGGTCGAGCGCATCTTCAACCCGTTCGAGCAGGCCGATGGTTCGACAACGCGCAAATATGGCGGGACCGGGCTCGGTCTGCCCATCTGCCAGCGTCTCGTTCACCTGATGGGCAGTGAAATCCAGGTGGTCAGCACGCCGGGGGCAGGCAGCGTCTTCACCTTTACCGTTCGCTTGCCGCGAGCCGAGGTGGTGCCGGCTGAATCAGCCGAAATGCGTCAATCCGGCGTCGCCGCGGAACAGGCCTTGCGGGCCGAGTTTCCGGCTTGCCGCATTCTTGTCGCCGAGGATGACTGGGTCAATCAGGAGGTAGCCATTGAGCTGCTCCGCGAAACGCTCGGCTTCACCGTCGATGTTGCCGAGAACGGCGCCCAGGCTCTCGACATGGCGATCCGCCAGCGCTACGACCTGATCCTGATGGACATGCAGATGCCGGAGCTCGATGGGCTCGGTGCCACCCAGGCCATCCGCGAAATCACCGGCTACGCCGAGACGCCGATCATTGCCATGACCGCCAATGCCTTTGCCGAAGATCGCACGCTGTGCATGGATGCCGGCATGAACGACTTCATCGCCAAGCCGGTCGATCCGGACAAGCTCTTCGTGGTCATGCTCAAATGGCTGCAGACGAGCCGGCAGGCAAGCGTCAGCTAGCGCGGCAGGGCGCCAGGCGCCACGATTGACAAACAACTCCGGAAATCCGATTTCATTTTTGGCCGTTTTTCCCGGTTGACCGTGGCAATGGGCATGCAGGCCAGCCAATAAGGAAAACGATTCAGAATCCGGCGGCCTCGGCCTCCAGGTAGGCGATGCTGACGTATTTGCCGATGTTCGCCTCGAAACCCTTGGTTTCCTTCGCCCGGCTGGCCACGCGCGAATCCTTGAGGACCAGCGCCTTGGCTTCGTCGAGCGCCAGGCCATCCTTGACGGCTTGCTCGCAGGGCCGGTAGATGCCTTCGAACAGTTCGCGGTTCCACTTCAGCACGTGCTCGCCCGGTTCGCCGTGCGCCGGCAGCCAGATGCGGCTTCCGGTCTTCTTGATCAGTGCGTCATAGGCCTTGAAGGTACCGAGGAAGGAACCGTCGTCCATGTTGGCAATGCGCCGGTCCATCGCGATGTCGCCAACGAGCGTGACGCCATCCTGGACGACCTCGACACAGAGGTCGAAAGGCGTGTGCACCGTTCCGTAGTGATGGATACGCAGCGTGACGTCGCCGAACTTGAGCTCCGCGCCATGTTCGAGCGGAGTGTTGGGCGGCACGATGCGGGTGCCGAGCGAGGCCTGGTTGGTCGCCTTTTCGATCAGCGTGAGCCAGAGATTGCCCTGAATGCCCTTGACCGCCTGAATGGTGCCGGGATGAGCGTAGATCGGCAGACTGTCGCCAAAGCGGTCGACGTAGGCATGGTTTCCGAGCCAGTGGTCGCCATGGTAATGCGTGTTGATGATCGCGATCACCGGCTTTTTCAGATGCTTTTCCAGTTGCCGGATGGACATCTCGCCGATCTGCACCGAGGCGCCGGTATCGACGACGACGATGCCCTTGCTCGTATTGACGAACGTGACGTTGCTCATCATCCCCTGGTTTTCCGGGGTCGGAAAAGCGTCAGGTGTGAAGATGATAGCCACATGCCGGGAAATCTGGCGAAACGGATAGTCCTTGATGGCCGGCCCACGGACGAAGTCATCAACCTCCCGGGCAAAGGCGCCTACTGCCTGCCACGGGGCGAACTCGACCGCACCCAGCGCCGAGATGGCAGCGACTGAACGCATGAACGCGCGACGGTTCATCAGCATCTCCTGAAACGTTAAAATAGCGGCCTATCATCGCGCCGAATCGGGCGCTCGTCTACACTCACGCCATGCGCCGCTACCCGTTCTCTTTTGTTGCCCTGACCACCCTGGGCGTTCTCTGTGCCATTCCCGGGGCGATCAGCCTCGCCGGCCTTGGCGCCAGCATTCATCCGGTACTCGACGACCCGATGGCCGGGCTGGCCTTCATCGTCTCGGCCATCGCCCTGATCGGCTCGGGCGCCTTCCCGCTGGTCATCGAAAAGCTCAAGGAAAACGAAGGCAGCTGAACGCCTTTCGATTTTGGCCGTTTTTTCGGGTTGACCGTGGCAACGCCGGTCAGGCTTCGCGCATCAGCCGCCAGTACTGGAACTTGAGCGTTGCCGCCGCGCCGGCAACGATGGCCAGGAAGGTGATGATGGAACCGAGCGCCAGGGTCGAAAAGCCGGAAATGCCCTGGCCGACCGTGCACCCCATCGCCACCACGCCGCCAAAGCCCATGAGGGCGGCGCCAAGCAGATGGCTGGCCGTATCTTCAACGCTGGCGAAACCTTCCCAGCGGAAACTCCCGGTCAGCAAGGCCCAGGCGCCCGAACCGGCGATCACGCCAAGCACGCTGGCGATGGCGAAAGTCAGCTTGCGGCTGGTATCCGACCACAACATCAGCAGTTCCAGGAAAAAAGCCTGCGGGGCGACGAAGGTCAGCGATTCCATGCGCCCGCTGTTGGTCGCCAGGAAGGCTTCTTCGAGCGTGTCGGGATGTTCGGCCAGATAGCCGATGTGGCCGCTGATGTACCACGCAGCGACGACGGCCAGCCCTGTGCCAAGGCCGCCGAGCAGGTTGTCGAAGGTCCAGAAATCGCGATTGAGCAGGCAGAAAGCGGTCAGGCCGCCGCCGATGACAAGCACGGCCAGCCAAAACGCGGTCTTCGCCTCGAGGCCGGCTGCCGTCAGCAGGGCAGGAATATCCTGTCCGCCAGGAAAGTTGATCGCCGCCTTTTCCAGCACATTGACGCGAAAGACACCGAAGACGCCGCGCATGGTCATGTAGGCAACCAGCCCGAGCACCAGGAACACGACCAACGACTTGAGGTTGCCGGCGCCGATACGGATCAGCGTCTTCGAGCCGCAACCGGAGGCGAAGACCATGCCGATGCCGAAAGTTGCGCCGCCGACGATGTACGAAAGCCAGGTGAAAGTGGGCGTCCGGTAGATCGATTTGCCGAGGTCGATCAGCCCGGCCGCATGCAGCGCGCCGGCGCCCAGGATGGCGACGCCGATGGCCAGCAGCCACATGCGCATGCGGCCCCAGTCACCCATGTTGACGATGTCGGAGACCGCGCCCATCGTACAGAAATGCGTTTTCTGGCCGATCGCGCCGAACACGAAAGAAACGGCAAAAACCAGCCAGAGAACGGTGTTCGACAGGGCGGCAATGTCCATGATCAGGCTCGGTATGGCGTGGGATCGGTCAAGCCGGCGGCAGCAAAGCCTTCAGCGCGCAAACGGCATGAATCGCAGACCCCGCAGGCCCGGCCAAGTTCATCGGCCTGGTAGCAGGAAACGGTCAGGCCGTAATCGACGCCAAGCGCAGCGCCGGTGCGGATGATGTCGGCCTTGGAAAGATCGATGAGCGGCGCATGGATGCTCAGCTTGTGGCCTTCGACACCGGACTTGGTGGCGAGGTTGGCCATTTTCTCGAAGGCGGCGAGGTATTCCGGCCGGCAATCCGGGTAGCCGGAATAATCGACGGCGTTGATGCCGACGAAAATGTCGTCGGCTCCGAGCACTTCAGCCCAGGCCAGGGCCAGCGACAGCATGATGGTGTTGCGCGCCGGCACGTAGGTGACGGGAATGCCCGGCTGGACGCCATCGACCGGCACATTGATCTTGGTATCGGTCAGGGCCGAACCGCCAAACTGGGCCAGCCCGAGATTGAGCACCCGGTGCTCGACGGCGCCGAGGGCCTTGACGACCCGCTCGGCTGCCTGCAACTCGGCACAGTGACGCTGGCCATAGTTGAACGACAGGCAATAACAATCAAAACCCTGGCTGCGGGCAATGGCGAGGCAAGTGGCGGAATCGAGTCCACCGGAAAGGAGAACGACGGCTGGCTTCATCATGGGGCGCGAATATACCTGAAAATCGGCCGGCTTTGACCCGGTATCTGCTTGTTCCTGCGCTACAATTTGCCGTATTGCGCCCCTAGCCTGGAGATACGAATGTCGCTTCGCCTGACTGCCCTTGCCGCCGCACTGATGCTGGCCGGTTCCGCCCACGCTGCCGACCAGATCAAGGTCGGTCTGGTGTCCACCCTGTCCGGCCCGGGTGCCGGCCTCGGCGTCGATATCCGCGACGGCTTCAATCTGGCCATGAAGCAACTCAACGGCAAGCTCGGCGGTCTGCCGGCCGAAGTCCTGATCGCCGACGACCAGCAAAGCCCCGACATCGCCAAGCAGGCGGCCGACCGCTTCCTGAAAAAGGACAAGGTCGATTTCATGACCGGCATCGTCTTCTCCAACATCATGCTTGCCGTCGGACCGAGCGTTTTCGAGAACAAGACCTTCTACATCTCGGCCAATGCCGGCCCCTCGCAATACGCCGGCGAGCAATGCAATCCCTTCTTCTTCAACGTCGCCTGGCAGAACGACAATCTGCATGAAGCCGTCGGCAAGATCGTCCAGGACAAGGGCTACAAGAATGTCGTGATCGTCACCCCGAACTATCCGGGCGGCAAGGACGCCGTCTCCGGTTTCAAGCGCTATTACAAGGGCAAGGTCGCCGATGAGGTGTACACCAAGCTCGGCCAGCTCGACTACGCGGCCGAACTGGCCCAGATCCGCGCCACCAAGCCCGACGCCCTGTTCTTCTTCCTGCCCGGCGGCATGGGCATCAACTTCGTCAAGCAGTTCGTTTCAGCCGGCCTGTCGCGCGACACCCAACTGTTCGCCCCGGGCTTCTCGGCCGACGAGGACGTGATCAAGGCCGTTGGCGGCTCGATGCTCGGCATGTTCAACTCGTCGCACTGGGCGCACGACATGGACAACGCCGAGAACAAGCGTTTCGTCGCCGATTTCCAGAAAGAGTACAACCGCCTGCCCTCGCTCTACGCCTCGCAGGGCTACGACGCCGCGCTCATGATGGACGGCGCCGTGCGCGACGTGAAGGGCAAGGTCGACGACAAGGCGGCGCTGCAGAAGGCGCTCGAAGCCAAGCGCTTCAAGTCCGTGCGCGGCGACTTCAAGTTCAACACCAATCACTACCCGGTGCAGAACTACTACCTGCGCGCCATCGGCAAGGATGCCAACGGCCGCGTCACCAACAAGACCATGGGCACCATCTTCACCAATCATGCGGACGCCTACGTGGCTTCCTGCAAGATGAAGTAAGGAGCCTGCACGCCAAGTCGGCGTTGGCTGTGGCCGGCGGCACCTTGCCGCCTCGTTTTGGCTTCGCCTCGAATAAGGGGCGTGCCTGCATTGCTTTTCTATGACCCAGTTATTCCTCGAACAAGCCCTCAACGGACTGCAGTTCGGCCTCATGCTTTTTCTGCTGGCGGCCGGGCTGACGCTCGTCTTCGGCATCATGGACTGCATCAACCTGGCGCACGGTTCGCTCTACATGGTGGGCGCTTACTTCGTTGCCGCGGCGACGCAGGCTGCGGATTCGTTCTGGATCGGCCTCGGTGCGGGTGTTGCCGGCGCCGCCGTACTTGGCCTGCTGCTCGAGCTCTCGCTGTTCCGCCAACTCTACAAACGCGACCACCTGTCACAGGTGCTCGCCACCTTTGCCCTGATCCTCATTGCCAACGAGGCCGTTCGCGTCATCTGGGGCGCCCAGCCGGTCATGCTCAATCCGCCCGATGCGCTGGCCGGGCCGGTCGAAATTGGTGACTTTTTCTACCCGGCCTACCGGCTGGTCATCATCGCCTTCGGACTGGCCGTTGCCGGGCTGCTCTACCTGCTCGTCGCCAAGAGCCGGGTCGGCATGTGGGTGCGCGCCGGGGCCTCGAACCGGGAAATGACCGAGGCGCTGGGCATCAACGTCCGCGCGCTGTTCACGGCCGTCTTCGTCTTCGGCACGGCGCTCTGCGCGCTGGCCGGCGGCCTGCTCGGGCCGCTGCTCGCCGTCCAGGTTGGCATGGGCGAGAGCGTGCTGATCCTCGCCTTCGTCGTCATCATCATTGGCGGCATCGGTTCGATTCGCGGGGCGCTGGTCGGCAGCCTGATCGTCGGCTCGGTCGACACGCTCGGGCGGGCCTTGTTACCGACCTTGCTGCGCGCCTTGCTCCCGGCCGATGCGGCGTCCACGCTCGGCCCGGCGCTGGCCTCGATCCTGATCTACCTGCTCATGGCCGGCATCCTCTTCTTCAAGCCGCAAGGCCTGTTTCCGGCGCGCGCGTGATGGCCTTCTATCGTCCCGCCGCCTACCAGAAGCCGGTTGCCATCGCCCTCGTCATCGGCCTGCTGGCCCTGCCCACGGCGCTGACCGGGCTCGGCCAGGAGTTCTACATCGGCTTCGCCACGCGCGTGCTGATCTTCGCGCTGGCCGCCTCCAGCCTGAATCTCTTGCTCGGTTTCGGCGGCATGTTCTCGCTCGGCCATGCTGCCTTTTTCGGCGTCGGCGCCTATACGGCGGCCATCTGCCAGCAGGCCGGGATCAACGAGGCCCTCATCGCCTTCCCGCTGGCCATGGCCTTTGCCGGCATTTTTGCCCTGGCCGTCGGCGCCATCAGCCTGCGCACGCGCGGCGTCTATTTCATCATGATCACGCTGGCCTTCACGCAGATGGCCTATTACCTCGCCGTCTCGGCCCGCAGCTGGGGCGGTGACGATGGTTTGCCGCTGGTCGGGCGCATGACGCTGGCCGGTATTTCGCTCGCCGACGACACGTATTTCTATTTTGCGGCTTTTTTCGGGTTGACCGTGGCAATGCTGTTTTTCAGCCGGCTGGCCGATGCCCGCTTCGGCCGCGTCATCCAGGCCATACGCGAGAACGAGACGCGCATGGAAGCGCTCGGCTACCCGGTTTTCCGCTACCGCCTGATCTGCTTCGCCCTCGGCGGCGCGCTGGCCGGATTGGCTGGCGCCCTGCTCGCCAACCTGACCGGGCTGGCCAGCCCCAATCTGCTGTTGTGGACGCAGTCCGGAACACTGCTCGTCATGGTCATCATCGGCGGCGTCGGCTACCTGTATGGCGGTGCAGTCGGCGCGCTGATCCTGCTTTGCCTCGAAGAAGTGCTGGTCGGCTTCACGCCGCACTGGCACATCGCGCTCGGCCTGATCCTGCTCGGCGTCGTGCTCTTTGCACCGAAGGGTGTGGCGGCATTGTTCGGGAAAAAACATGGCTGAAGCACTGCTCGAAGTCCGCCAGCTATCGCGTCGCTTTGCTGCGGTCGACGCCCTGAAAGACGTCAATTTCAGCGTCGACGCCGGCGAAGTCCACGCCCTGATCGGCCCCAACGGCGCCGGCAAGACGACCTTCATTCACCACGTTTCCGGCGCCCTGCAGCCGGATTCGGGTAGTGTCCATTTTGCCGGCCGGGATGTCACATCGCTCGCCATGCACAGCCGCGTCGCGGCGGGCATGGCGCGGTCTTACCAGATCACCAATGTCTTCCTCGGCCTCTCCGCGCTCGACAATGTCGCGCTCGCCGTTCAGGGGCGGCAGGACGCCGGCACCAGTTTCCGTTTCTGGAAGCCGGTCCGCCGCGAGGCCGCCTTGTTCGAGGAGGCGCGCGACTATCTGGCGCAGGTCGGCCTTGAGCACCGGGTCGATACTGTCGCCGGCAACCTTGCCCACGGCGAACAACGCGCTCTGGAACTGGCCATGGCGCTGGCCACCCAGCCGAAAATGCTGCTCCTCGACGAACCGATGGCCGGCACCGGCCCGGAGGAATCGGCGCGCATGGTCGAACTCATCGAACACCTTGCCCGCCACGTCACCATCCTGCTCGTCGAGCACGACATGGCCGCTGTCTTCCGGTTGGCCGACCGCATCTCGGTGCTGGTCAACGGCCAGCTTATCTGCACCGGCGAGCCAGAAGCCGTGCGCGCCAATCCGGAAGTGCGCCGCGCTTACCTCGGAGATCACCTGTGAGCGCCCTGCTCGAAGTCAGCGACCTCGAGGTCGCCTATGGGCCGAGCCAGGTTCTGTTCGGCCTCGCCCTCGCCATGAACGAGGGCGAAGCGGCGACGCTGCTCGGCCGCAACGGCATGGGCAAGACGACAACCCTACGCGCCATCTGCGGATTGCAAGCGATCAAGAGCGGAAGCATCCGCTTTGCCGGCGAGCGCATCGACGGCTGGCGCCCCGACCGCATCGGCCGCGCCGGCATCGCGCTCGTCCCGGAAGGGCGCCAGTGTTTCCCGAACCTGACGGTAGACGAGCATCTGGTCGCCTTTTTCGCCAACCGGCGCGGCGTCGTCGAGCCGTGGACGCCAGCCAGGGTGTACGACCTCTTCCCGCGCCTGCTCGAACGTTCGAAGAATCTCGGCAACCAGCTTTCCGGCGGCGAGCAGCAGATGTTGGCCATTGGCCGGGCGCTGGTCACCAATCCGCGGCTGATCATTCTCGACGAGGCGACCGAAGGGCTGGCGCCGCTCGTCCGCGATGAAATCTGGGCCTGCCTGGCCCGGCTACGGGCCGCTGGTCAAAGCATCCTGGTCATCGACAAATACGTGGAAAAGCTCATCGAACTGGCCGACCACCACACCATCGTCGAGCGCGGTCAGGTCGTCTGGCAGGGCAGGTCAGCCGACCTGGATGCCGATCACGGCATCTGGCATCGCTACCTGGGAATTTGACGGGGCGGAATCAGCCAGCCGACCGCGGCGAATCCTTACGCTTCGGAGAGATGCGAAAACTCCCGCTCGGCCAGCGCCTCGTCGCCCAGATTGAGTTCGACCAGCCGACGCAGGTGGGTCACGCTGTCGAGATCGATTTCACGGCACGCCAGGCCGTAATAATTGGCCATGTGATGGACGACGGTCGCTTCCATGCGGATCGTGGTGCCGGAATCATCCAGACGAATCTTCAGGGTACCGTTGGTGCCCACCGTGACGAACATGTCGGCGTTGGGATGGATCAGCGCGCCTTTGAGCGAGAGATCGAGCACTTCGACGACGTATTCACCGTCTGGCAGGAAAAGGCTGGCTTCAGCCTGGAAGGGAATGCGGGAAAATTTGCGGCGATTGCTTTCCATGACCGTCTCCTCCTTTATTTTCCCTTCATGTTACCCCAAAGGAGCTTGTGCAACTGCAGCTGGAAGCGCACGTTCAGGCCGTCGGCGAGTATCCAGTCGGCCAGCGACTGGGGCTCGATGAGCCCGCCGGCCGGCGACAAAAGCACCGGGCAGAGACGATCGAGTTGCCGTTCGCGCAGGACATCGCGGGCCCATTCGTAGTCGCTGCGCGAGGCGATGACGATCTTGATCTCGTCGCGCCGGTTGAGGACGTCGAGATTGCGCCACAAATTCTTGTCCGACTCGCCGGAATCCGGTGCCTTGAGGTCCATGATCCGCGCCACGCGCGGGTCGACGCCGGCGACATCGAGCGCCCCCGAGGTTTCTAGCGAAACGTCGTAGCCGGCATCACACAAGGCCGTGAGCAGCGGCAGGCAGTCCTTCTGGGACAGCGGCTCGCCGCCGGTCACACAGATCTGGCGGGCCGGGTATTTGCCGACTTCGGCCAGGACGGATTCAACCGTTGCCGGCTCACCACCAGTAAAACTGTAGGTTGTGTCGCACCACGTGCAGCGCAAGGGGCAACCGGTCAGGCGGACGAAAACCGTCGGCAGGCCAGCGCGCGAGGCTTCGCCCTGCAGGGAATAAAAAATTTCAGTGAGACGTAAAGCCAATTACTTCTTCTTCAGGCGGTCGCGGGCAGCATCGGCGGCCGGGGCTGTCGGATATTTGGCGATGACCGTTTCGAGCGAACGCTTGACGCCCGTCGGGTTACCCATTTCCTGCTGACAGGTGGCAATGGCCAGCCAGGCATCCGGCGCCTTGGCACTGTCGGCGTACTTGGTGGTGACGACGCTCTGCGCCTCGATGGCGCGCTTGCAGTCGCGCTGGGCGTACCAGGCGTTGCCAAGCCAGTATTGGGCATTGGGGGCGAGCGAACTAGCCGGGTATTTCTGCACATAGGCGCCGAAACCAGCGGCGGCTTCCTTGTATTTGCCAGCCTTGAACTGGTTCAGGGCGGCTTCGTATTCCTGCGTTTCCCGGGCCGGGTCGGCGGCGGGTTTCGAATTTGCCCCGTTTTCCGGGTTGACCGTGGCATTCGCACTATCGGCCGTTTCAAACTTGCGCAGGCGGGTATCGAGGTCGAGATAGAAGTCCTGCTGGCGCTTCTTGGCCGTTTCGAGCTCGTAATTGAGCGTTTCGATCTGGCCGCGCAGACGGGAAATCTCGTCGGCCTGGCGCTGGATCTGGCTGGCCAGATCCAGCTGGCCCTTGGCCTGCTGGTCGAATCGCGCCTCGGTCTTGACCCGCAGATCAGTAACCTGGCGACGCGCTTCTTCGTCGTCAAACACGCCGGCCTGGGCCTGTGCAGCCCCCAGCGCGGCGATAAAAAGGGCGATTCGAACCGGGCGCATGATGCTTAGAACTCGCCGCGACCGTCGGCACCCTTGTACAGGATGTCGGCGCGACGGTTTTGCGACCAGGCAGCTTCGTCATGACCGGCGTCCTTCGGCTTTTCTTCGCCGAGGCTGACGGATTCGATCTGGGCTTCCGAAACGCCGAGCAGGGTCAGCGAACGCTTGACGGCTTCGGCACGCTTCTGGCCGAGCGACAGGTTGTATTCGCGGCTGCCGCGTTCGTCGGTATTGCCTTGCAGCAGAACCTTGAAGCCCTTGTTGGCGCTGAGGTACTTGGCGTGGGCGGCAACCAGATCCTTGTACTCGTCCTTGACTTCATACTTGTCGAGGTCGAAGTAGATGCTGCGCTGCGACAGCTTGCTCTTCGGGTCGGTCAGTTCGCGCGGCAGGCCGTTGGCGTCAACACCGCCGGCGGTCACCGAGGCGATACCGGTACCGGTACCGCTGCGCGACTCGACCGGGGCACCGTTGCTGTCTTCCGGCAGTGGGGTGGTCGAACAGCCGACGAGAATGGCGGACAGCAGGGCGGGGATAAGCAGTTTTTTCACGAAGTTCTCCGGATAGACGTGTGGATTATTGATAGTAAGGACCCCAGGCCGGTTCGCGTACATCACCTGCGGCGACCGAGAGGCGTTGTTTGATCCTGCCATCGCTGGAGACAGCCGATAGTACGCCGCGCCCGCCGATTTCAGTGGCGATCAGGATCATGCGGCTATTCGGGGCGAAACTCGGGGATTCGTCCTTGTTCGAGTCGCTCACCACCTGTACCTGGCGCGTGGCCAGATCCATGACAGCGAGCTGGAAGCGGCCTTCGCGGCGGCTGATGAAGGCGAGGTTCTTGCCGTCCGGCGACGGGCGCGGCGAGACGTTATAGCTGCCTTCGAAGGTGACGCGGCGGACATCGCCGCCGCTGGCGCCAACCTGATAAACCTGCGGGCTGCCGCCGCGGTCGGAGGTGAAATAGATCGTGCTGCCGTCGGCCGAATAACGCGGCTCGGTATCGATGCCGGAGGACTGGATGATGCGCTGCAGGCCGCTGCCGTCGGCATTGACCGAATAAAGCTGCGAGAAGCCATCCTTCGACAGAACAACCGCCAGCTTGCGACCGTCCGGCGACCAGCCCGGAGCCGAGTTGGAGCCCTTGAAGTTGGCAACGATCTGGCGTTGGCCGGAAGCCAGGGAATGAACGTAGATGACCGGCTTCTTCTTCTCGAAGGAAACGTAGGCCAGACGGCCGCCGTCCGGCGACCACACCGGGGAAATGATCGGTTCGGTCGAGGTCAGCGCGGTCGCCGCATTCTGGCCGTCGGAATCGGCGATCTGCAGCAGGAACTGGCCGCGCGCCTTGACGACGTAGGCGATGCGCGTCGAGAAGACCCCCTTCTCGCCGGTCAGCTTTTCGTAGATGAAATCGGCGATGCGATGCCCGGCGGCACGCAACTGGGCGCTGTTGGTCACGTAGGCGGCGCCACCAAGCGACACACCTTTTTGCGTGTCGTACAGACGGAAACGGGCTTCCATGCGGCCGTCGGCGCTGCGTGCAATGCTGCCGGCGGCCAGGGCGTCGGCGCCACGGCTCTTCCAGTCGGCATGGTTGATCGGGGCGTTTTCGTCGAAAGCCAGATTGTTGTGATCGACCAGCTTGAACAGGCCACTGCGCTCGAGATCGGCGCGCACGGTCGAGGTGATGATGCGGGACGAGGCCGGATCACCCGGAAAATCGACGATGGTGACCGGAATGCGATTGGCGCCGGCACCGGTAATCTCGATCGAGAGCTGGGCCTGGGCGATTCCCACGGTAAACAGGAAAAAAGGCAGAAAAATGAAACGGAAAAGAGGGGACATTGCATTCATTTTCATAAGGGGTCGCGCGATTTTACTCTTCTAACGGCTTGTATTTGATTTCGAATTCCCGCTTGAACTGAGAGGGGTCATCCGGCTTAGGCAAGGGCGAGGACTTGCGGATGGCACGCTCGATAGCAGTATCCAGTGCCGAATTGCCGCTAGTGCGCTTGAGCTTGACGTCGAGGACTTCGCCGGTTGGCAGCTGACTGACTTCGAAAACCGCCTCCGGATTACCCTGAATGGAGGGCGGCAAGACGATGTTGCCGCGCACCTTGCCGCGAATCTTGCTCGCGTAATCGGCCAGCCCGCGCTTGTTCGACGACGCCCGCTGCTCGGCCTCGGCCGCCGCGGCATTGGCCAGTTGCTGGGTACTCGGGTGAGGTTTCAGGTTGGCCGTTTCGCGCGACAGTTCCTTGCTGAAATCGAACTTGGGCGGCGGTTTGACCTCGGGCTTGGGTTCCGGCTTTTTCGGCTCGGGTTTCGGGGGTTCCGGCTTGGGCTCGGGCTTTTTCGGCTCCGGCTTCTTCTTTTCTTCCTTGACCACGATTTCCGGCTTTTTGAGCACCGGTTCGGGCTTTGGCTCAAGCTTGGGGATCGGTTTCGGCGGCTCCGGCTTCACTTCCGGTTCTGGCGGCGGAGGCGGCGGCGGCACATACTGGGCCGGCATCGGCTTCGGCGACCACAACTCGACTTCCATGATCTCTGGCTTGCTGCGTTTCCACTGCACCCCGAAGAACAGAAAAGCGAGCAAGGCCACGTGCACCGCAATGGTGAACGCCAGCGCGTACTTCTTGCCGGGCTCTTCGGGTTTGTCGAGGATCATGTCCACTTATTTGCTGGCGCTGGCAGTTTCCAGACCAACTCGCTGAAACCCTGCGCGCTTGGCCTCGTCGAGTACTTCGATGACGTTCTTGTACTGGGTTTCCTTGGCGCCGGCGATGAGGATGGGGGTATTTTTGTCCGTCTCGTTGAGGGTCGTCAGTTGCGCCTTGAGATCCTTGATGCCCTTGAGCTTGGTTTCATCACCCTTGATGCTGAACAGCGACAGGCTGCCATCGTCCTTGATCTGGACCTTGACGTATTTGTCCGGCTTTTGCGGCGCCGTGCCGGAGGCCGGCAGATCGACCGAACCGGTCGTCATCATCGGCGTCGCCACCATGAAGATGACGAGCAGGACGAGCATGACGTCAATGTAAGGAACGACGTTGATTTCGTTTTTCAGACGGCGCTGGCGCATGGCCTTATCTCATCTGGCGCTGGAGGATGTTGGAGAACTCCTCCATGAACGACTCGTAGCGCGTCGCCAGACGGTCGATGTCGTGCGAGAAGCGGTTGTAGGCGAGCACGGCGGGAATGGCGGCGAACAGGCCGATGGCCGTGGCGACTAGCGCTTCGGCGATACCCGGAGCAACGGAAGCCAGTGTCGCCTGACCAACGTTGGACAGGCCGCGGAAGGCGTGCATGATGCCCCAGACGGTGCCAAAGAGGCCAATGTAGGGGCTGACCGAGCCAACCGAGGCGAGGAAGGCGAGGTGCGACTCGAGGCCGTCCATCTCGCGCTGGTAGGTGGCGCGCATGGCGCGGCGGGAGCCGTCGACGATGTCCTTGGATTCGAGGTTCTTCTGGCCGCGCAGCTTGGTGAATTCGCGGAAACCGGACTCGAAAATGCGTTCCATGGAACCGGCGTGGTGACGGTCATTGACCGCGCTGTTGAACAGGTTGTTGAGGTCGCCGCCCGACCAGAAATCGCGCTCGAAGGTTTCGGTCTTCTGGCGCGCCTGCTTGACGGCGAACAGCTTCATGAAAATGTAGTACCAGGACATGAACGAAACGCCGGCCAGCAAGGCCATGACGGCCTGAACGACCGCGCTGGCCTGGAGAATGAGGTGGAGGATGGACAGATCCTGGGTGACGTTCATTTAAGCGCTTCCAGTTTTTGGTGCAGAAAATCGGGGATGGCGGCCGGCGTCATGGTGGCCATGTTGACGCAGGCAATTTCGACGGTGCCGGTGACCAGCTCAACGTCGCCACGGCGGACGTGCTGGCGGAAAATGACGCGGACACGAGTCAGTTTCTCGACTTCGAGGCCGACAATCAGCTCATCATCGAGGCGGGCCGGCTTGAGGTACTCACAGCTCGCCTTGCGGGCAACGAAGCCGATGCCGGCTTCTTCGGCCAGCGCCGACTGGTCGTGGCCGGCAAAACGCATCCATTCGGTGCGGCAGCGCTCGAAAAACTTGAGGTAATTGGCGTAATAAACGACGCCGCCCGCATCGGTATCCTCGTAATAAACGCGGACGGGAATAGAGAAGGCGTTGGGCTTCGGCTCGTATTTCATCCCACAATTTTACCTTGCGCTGCAACATTGTTTTGTAACGATCTGTTTCCATGACAATGTTTGCACTTCTCGCCGACGGCCAAAACAGAAGGAAAGATCACCAGAAACCTAGCTATTCGTCGGCGAGCAAATCGCGGACGACGGCGCTGGCCGGCTCGCTCAGCCCGAGGTGGCGATAGATGGCCGGCGTGGCGATGCGGCCGCGCAGGGTGCGCTGCAGGTAACCTTGCTGGATGAGGTAGGGCTCGAGCACATCCTCGATGGTGTCGCGCGCCTCGCCAATCGCCGCGGCAAGGTTGTCGACGCCGACCGGGCCGCCGCCGAACTTGTCGATCACGGCGCTCAACAGCTTGCGGTCCATGAGATCGAGGCCGGCCGGGTCGACGTCGAGCATGTGCAGCGCCTTGTCGGCGACGCCGCGCGTGATGTTGCCGTCGGCCTTGACCTCGGCGTAGTCGCGTACCCGGCGGAGCAGACGGTTGGCGATGCGTGGCGTGCCGCGCGAACGCTTGGCGATTTCGAAGGCGCCTTCCGGGTCGATGGGTGCGTTGAGCAGCGCGGCAGAACGACTGACAATGCTTTTCAGTTCTTCGGCGGTGTAGAACTCGAGGCGGGCGACGATGCCGAAGCGGTCGCGCAGCGGGTTGGTCAGCATGCCGGCGCGGGTGGTGGCGCCGACCAGCGTGAAGGGCGGCAGATCGAGCTTGACCGAACGCGCCGCCGGGCCCTCGCCGATCATGATGTCGATCTGGAAATCCTCGAGCGCCGGGTAGAGGATTTCCTCGACGACGGGGCTCAGGCGGTGAATTTCGTCGATGAACAACACGTCGTGCGGTTCGAGGTTGGTCAGGATGGCGGCGAGGTCACCGGCGCGTTCGAGCACCGGGCCGGAGGTCTGGCGCAGATTGACGCCCATTTCGGCGGCAACAATGTGGGCCAGCGTCGTCTTGCCGAGCCCCGGCGGGCCGAAGAGCAGCACGTGATCGAGCGATTCGCTGCGGTTCTTCGCCGCTTGAATGAAGATCTCGAGCTGTTCGCGGATTTTTTCCTGCCCGGTGTAGTCGGCCAGCCGCTTGGGGCGCAGGGCGCGTTCGAGCGCCTCTTCCTGGGCGGATTTCGAATTTGGGGCAATTATCCGGTCGACCGTGGAAACTGCGGCCGGACTGAGTTTGTCGGTTTCGATCATGGGATTGATTCCTCGCGAAGCCAGCGTTGCAGCAGCATGTCGCCAAGGGCCAGCAATACCGGGCCGAGAAAGATGCCGATGAAGCCGAAGACGAGCACACCGCCGAGCACGCCAAGCGCAATGAGCAGGATGGACAGGCCGGCGCCACGGGCGATGAGGATCGGCTTGACGAAATTGTCGATGCTGCTGATGACGAACAGACCGTAGAGCACCATGAAAATGGCCCAGCCGGTCTGTCCCTCGCTGTACAGCCAGGCCGCCGCACCGCCCCAGATGAGCGGCGGGCCGACCGGAATCATCGACAGGAAGAAGGTGGCGAAACCGAGCAGCATGGCCTGCGGCACGCTAGCGATCAGGAAACCGATCATCGCCACGGTGCCTTGCGCCGCCGCCGTACCGACGATACCAAGCATGACGCCGACCACGGTGCCGCGGGCCTTGTCGAGCATGTTTTCACCGAGCTCGCCGCCCAGCTTGCGGGCGCCGACGTAGAGCGCGTGGCTGATGGCCGTGCCGTCGCGGTAAAGAAAGAAGGTCACGAAGAGAACAAGCGCCAGTTGCAACAGGCCGTTGGCGGCGATGCCGCCGAGCGCCAGCGCCAGCTGGCGGGCCGGCGCGATGAGCTGTTTGACGAGGGCGTTGAGCTCTTCGCGGTTGCCGGCGAGGCGATGCCAGGCCGCGTCGATCTCACCGCCGACGAAAGGCAGGCCGATCAGCCAGCCTGGCGGGTCAGCCGGCAAACCCTGCTCGATGTAGGGCTTGAGGTAGTCGATCAGGTTGTCGGCGCCATTGGCCAACGAACCGGCCAGGAACAGCGTGGGCAGGAGCAGGACGAGAACCAGCGCCAGCGTCATGAGCGAAGCGCCCAGCGTGTCGCGACGCCCCAGGCGGGGCAGCAATTTGTCGGCGTAGAAGCGCCAGGTGCACATCCAGACCACAAAAGCGAACAGTACGGCGCCGATGAAGGGCAGCAGCACGGTGACGCAGCCGATGATGAGCAGCACCACCAGCGCGATCTGCGCCAGCCGCTTGGGATCCTGTTCTTCGATCATCAGACCTTCGACAACAATTTGAGCGCCGCCCGGATGCCATCCGAGGTGCCGATGTCGGCGGGCAGTTGCTTCATCGCCGCAGCCGCTTCCTTCTCGTTGTAGCCGAGGGCGAGCAGGGCGTTGGAAATATCCTGTTTGGCGTCGTCGACGGCCGAGTGCAGAGAGACGCCGCCGACCGCATCGGCCAGCTTGCCCTTGAGTTCGAGAAGCAGGCGCTCGGCGGTTTTCTTGCCAATGCCGGGCACCTTGATCAGCCGACCGAGTTCCTGCTGCGCCACGGCGGCGGCCAGATCGTTGACCGACAGGCCGGAGAGCACCGACAGCGCCGTGCGGGCTCCGATGCCGGAGACCTTGAGCAACTGGCGGAAGGCAAAGCGCTCGGCTTCGGTCAGGAAGCCGTAAAGAAAATGACCGTCCTCGCGCACCGCAAAATGCGTGAGCAGGGTGACCCTTTCGCCACTCGCCGGCAAATTATAGAAAGTGCTCATCGGCACATCGAGCTCGTAGCCGACGCCATTGAGGTCGAGCACGATCTGCGGCGGGTTCTTTTCGGCGATCAGGCCGGTCAGTCTTCCGATCATTTCCGGGGCATCTCTTTCTGGAGAAAGTACTGTAATTTCACACAGTCTATCATCCTTGAAACCTTAGTTGGACGTGGCTGTTGGTGCATTTGGGCGGGATGGCCGGCGCGAAGCGACGCCGCAGCAGGCCCATGCCTGCAAGAAGGAGCGACAAAGCCGGGGGCCCGACCGAATGTGCCAGCGGCCACGTAGCGCTGTCACCTGTTGGGTGAGTCGCCGCGAAGGCACAGCGGTTCATGCCCACACGGCCGCATAACGATGGAAAAGCGGTCAACTGAGGTTTCAAGGATTATCCTACCAGCCGTCCACCACGAACGCGATAGCCGGCTGTCGCCAGCGCCCCCAGCCCCTGTCCGCCATGCGCGTGGCAAATGGCGCAGGCCAGCGCATCGGCAGCATCCGCTGTTGGCGCACCGGGCAGGTTGAGCAGGCGAATGACCATGGCCTGCACCTGATCCTTGGCCGCCTTGCCATGACCAACCACCGCCTGCTTGGTCTGCAGCGCCGTGTATTCGGCCACCGGCAAACCGGCGTGGACCAGCGCACTGATCGCCGCACCGCGGGCTTGGCCGAGTAACAGGGTCGATTGCGGATTGACGTTAACGAACACTTTTTCCACCGCCGCCTGATTCGGCGCGTAGGTCGCGATGACTTCGCTGATGCCGGCGAACAGCGTCTTGATGCGATCCGGCAGCGATTCCTTGTCGTTCGACTTGATGCAGCCGCTGGCGACATAAACGAGCTGCTTGCCGTGCATTTCGATGACGCCAAACCCGGTGATCCGCAGACCGGGGTCGATGCCAAGAATACGCGGTGCAATGATGCTCATTTCGTCCTCGCCACCAGATAAACGCCGCTCACGGCGACGACCATGCCGAATGCTGCGGTCACGGTCAAATTTTCACCAAAAATGAAATAGGCGATCAGCGCTGTCGTCGGTGGCGTCAGGTAGAAGAGGGCGGCGACATTGACGGCGCTGCCGCTGCGGATGAGCAGATTGAGCAGGCTGATGGCGCCGAGCGAGAGAACCAGCACGAGCCAGCCGAGAGCGAAGATGAACTGGCCGTTCCACTCGATCCGGTAATCCTCGAAAACGGCCACAGCCATCGCCGTGACGATGGCGGTCGGCACGAACTGGATGACCGAGCCGGTACGCAGATCGAATTTAGGGCAGAAGCGTTTCTGGTACAGGGTACCGGCCGTGATGCCGAGCAGCGCGACGACAGCCGGGATCAGCATCGGCCCCAGGGCTCCATCGCCGAGCTTGCCGGAAACGACCATCCCGACACCGACAAAGCCGAGCCCGAGTCCGGCCCATTGGCGAGTGCTCACTTTTTCGCCAAGCAGCCAGCCAGCGCCACACGCCGTCAATAGCGGCTGCATGCCGACCACCAGCGCCGTGACACCAGCCGGCAGGCCGTGCTTGATGGCAACGAAAACGCCGCCCAGATAAATGGCGTGAACCAGCACGCCCGACACGCCGATGTGCAGCCAGTCACGCGGCTTTTCTGGCCACGGCGCCCGGGTCGCCAGCGCGATGATCAGCATCAGGGAGATGACCAGCCCGTAGCGGCTAAGCAGAAAGGACAAGGGCTCGGCGTAAGGCAGGCCGAGCTTGGCGCCGATGAAGCCGGTACTCCACAGGAAAACGAAAAGCAGGGGGTAAAAGCGTTGCACGGCAGGTCAGACGATCAGGTCGCCGGCGCATTGCCGGCGTGCTTCGAGCAGGGTTTCAAACAGGCTTGGCGCAGCACCAGGCACAGCGCAACCCACGTTTTCAGTTGCACGCCGCCTGACAGTTGGCCGCATCGGCGGCACAGGCTTTTTCATCGAGCAACTTGCAGGTGCTCTTGGTCCGGTAGGTAAAGTTGATTCCCTGCGGATAGGTGCACACCAGCTTGGTCAGCTTGCCCTGGGGCACGACCGTCATGCTGTTCGCCTTGAGCGCCCGGAACTGGGCGGCGGGCAGGTCACACGAGACGTAGCCGTCGAATTCGCCATCCTTCGATTCCCAGCGCGCCGTGTTTTTCATCGCGCGGTAGTCCTCGTAGCGGATGCACGAATCGGTCTGGTTGGCGTAGGCCTTGGCGTTGTCGCTGCAATAACCATTGTAGGTGAATCTCAGCTCCTCTTCGGTCGGACAGGCATTGACCTGAACGGCGGCGGCCAGTTCCGGGCAGGCAAGCTGGGCGGCAGAGGCCGAAAGACTCAGCGTGGCAGCGAACAGGGCAAGAGTGAGCGAACGAAGATTCATGGAAGTCCTTTGGCTGCAACGGCAAGTCGGGGTCGATGTGCGCCACCCGAGGGCGACGCACATCGCGTGCACGTCAGTCTTCGATGACGGCCGTGGTGTAGATTTCCTGCACGTCGTCGAGATTTTCCAGCGCGTCGAGCAGTTTCTGCATCTTCACGCCTTCTTCTCCGGCGAAAACGTTTTCGCCTTCCGGCTTCATCGTCACTTCGCCGAACTCCGGCTTGAAACCGGCTGCTTCGAGCGCGTCCTTGACGGCCATGTAGTCGTTCGGCGGGGTCAGGACTTCGATCGAGCCGTCGTCGTTGGTCGTCACGTCATCGGCACCGGCTTCGATGGCGGCGTCCATGAGAGCGCCTTCATCGGTGCCCGGGGCGAAGATCATCTGGCCGACGTGCTTGAACTGGAAAGCGACGCAGCCGTCGGAACCCATGTTGCCGCCGAACTTGGAAAACGCGTGGCGAACTTCGGCCACCGTGCGCACCTTGTTGTCGGTCAGGCAATCGACCATGATCGCCGCGCCGCCGATACCGTAGCCTTCGTAGCGGATCTCGATGTACTCGACGCCTTCGAGTTCGCCCGTGCCTTTCTTGATCGCCGTGTCGATCTTGTCCTTGGGCATGTTGACACCCTTGGCCTTGTCGACCGCGACGCGCAGGCGCGGGTTGAAGTTGATGTCGCCGCCGCCCATCTTGGACGCGACGGTAATTTCCTTGGCAATCTTGGAGAAGGCGGCACCGCGCTTCTCGTCCTGGCGACCTTTACGGTGCTGGATATTGGCCCACTTGGAATGACCAGCCATGCTGTTTTCCCTGAATGCAAATAACGAAGAAGGCGAGATTTTACTCGCCAGAACGTTTCTCGTCAGGCCGGCGTGACGCGGCAACTTACGCTATTTAACAAAGCGCTAGCGCGGCGTTGCTAGAATGCCGGAATACCTTTCCTGCTGGAGCCTGCCGCCATGTCCGAACCCATGTACCTCGCCAAATCCGAAGACGGCTACCCGGCCCTGCTGCCGCAGATGGCCAACCGCCACGGACTGATCACCGGCGCCACCGGCACCGGCAAGACGGTGACCCTGCAATCGATGGCCGAACGGCTCTCCTTTGCCGGCGTGCCCGTCTTCATGGCGGATGTGAAGGGCGACCTCTCGGGCATGGGCGCCGCCGGCAATCCCTCGGAAAAGCTGCTCAAGCGCATCGCCGAACTCGGTCTCGAAGGCTTCGCCCCCTACGCCAATCCGGTCGCTTTCTGGGATGTCTTTGGCGAAAACGGTATTCCGATCCGCGCCACCGTGTCCGACATGGGCCCGCTGCTCCTCGCCCGCCTGCTCAACCTCAACGACACGCAAGGCGGCGTCCTGCAACTGGTCTTCAAGATCGCCGACGACCAGGGCCTGCTCCTGCTCGACCTCAAGGACCTGCGCGCCATGGTCCAGCACGTCGGCGACAACGCCAAGACTTTCACCACCGAATACGGCAACGTCGCCTCGGCCTCCATCGGCGCCATCCAGCGCGGCCTGCTGACGCTCGAGCAACAAGGCGGCGACCAGTTCTTCGGCGAACCGATGCTCGACATCAACGACCTCATGAAAGTCGACGAAAACGGCCGTGGCGTCATCAACGTGCTGGCCGCCGAAAAGCTCGTCCAGGCCCCGGCCCTCTACTCCACCTTCCTGCTCTGGCTGCTCTCCGAACTGTTCGAGCAACTGCCCGAAGCCGGCGACCTCGACAAACCCAAGCTCGCCTTCTTCTTCGACGAAGCCCACCTGTTGTTCAGCGACGCGCCCCAGGCACTGACCGACAAGGTCGAGCAGGTCGTCCGCCTGATCCGCTCCAAGGGCGTCGGCGTCTATTTCGTCACGCAGAACCCGCTCGACGTTCCGGAAAAAATCCTCGGCCAGCTCGGCAACCGCGTCCAGCACGCCCTGCGCGCCTTCACCCCGCGTGACCAGAAAGCCGTCCAGGCAGCGGCCGAAACGATGCGCGCCAACCCGAAATTCGACGCCGCCACGGCCATCACCGAACTCGGCGTCGGCGAAGCACTGGTCTCCTTCCTCGACGAAAAAGGCCGGCCGACCATCGTCGAGCGCGGCTTCATCTTCCCGCCCGCCTCCCGTCTCGGCCCGCTGACCGCCGACGAGCGTCAGGCCTTCATCAAATCGAGCCCGCTACTCGCCACCTACGGTCAGACCATCGACCGCGAATCGGCCTACGAAATCCTGCGCGGCAAACCAGCCACCACCCAGGCCGCCCCCGGCGCCATTCCCGCCCCACCAGCCGGCAAGGGCAGCCTCAACGACAGCGACTGGGGCAACAGCGCCAACCAGGAAACCGTACGCCGCGAACCCGCCCCGCAACCGCGCCAGACCGCCCCGGCCCCGCAGGAATCCGGCGGCATCTTCGGCAGCATCGGCGATCTGCTCGGCGGCTCCACCGGCCCGCGTGGCGGTCACCGCGAAGGCGTGCTCGAAAGCGCGGCCAAGAGCGCAGCACGTGGCGTTGCCGGGACGGTTGGCCGGGAGATCGGCAAACAGATTTTGCGCGGGGTGCTGGGGTCTATCCTCGGTGGACGACGCTGATCGCTGATCGACTTCTCCCGGCCGGGGACTCCTCCCAACAGCAATGGCGCAGAACCTCCTGCGCCATTTTCATTTTTGGGCATTTTTCCGGTTGACCGTGGCCTCCGCGATGACGACGCATGGTCGTCCTCATTGCGTGAGAAGCTGGAATTCCAGCGGATAGTCGCTGTCCACTACGGACAGGAAGCAACAGCGCTGGATGCAGCACCTCAGTCCGGAAAGAGGAGGGTGATCATGAGCAAACCACTACCGCCCCTTGGTATTCAACGCGTCAAAGTGGTCGCGCTGGCCGTGACCGATATTGATCGCGCAAATCTGTTCTATAAGAAAAAGCTTGGGCTGGAACCGGCCTTCGAGGGCGACAGCCAGGTCGGCTGGTGGCTCGGCCAGGTAATCCTGATGCTCAAACCAGACTGGGCCGCGCCGACGGAATTCCCGAATCCACGCGTGACGCTGGCCACCGACCACGCCCCGGCAACGCAGGAGGCCTTACGTGCACGCGACATCGTGATTGCCAACGAAGTGCAGGTTTATGGCGATTTCTACGTTGGCAGTTTTCTCGATAGCGAAGGCAACAAGCTCTGGTTTTGCTCTCCCGCCGCAGCTTCCGGAGCAAATACCCGGTGAATGAGCCGGACCGGGTTTGGCGACCTGATCGCAGCAACGGCGCAGAAGGCTCTGCGCCATTTTCATTTTTGGGCATTTTTCCCGGTTGACCGTGGCAACGCCACAAAACGACCATTTCATGAAATTCGCATGACATATATCAATACCATTGGCACCAAGGCAGCTAAAATCGCACAGTATTTTCATTTGGCATACTTGGATGTTATTGATCCGGGTGACCAGATGTCTTGTTTACGGTGCTGTAGTCAGTACAGGCCAATGTTCAATACACACAAGAAAGCAACTCGAACGTCATGCGATCGTTAAATAAAATCAAGCACGGCCTGAGCATTTTGGCCCTCGCGGTTTCCACACAGTCGGCACTGGCTGCCGAGCCTTGGCAAATCAACCCGCTGGGCAGCGGAACGAGCGGCGCCAGCACTGTTTCGGCGCTCGATGTTAGCGGTATCGGCTTCGTGCAAATGCAGCCGGATGCAAACGTGCCCGAGCTGTTTAACTTCATCGAACACGGTGCCTATCAGGCCTTGAGCTTTGGCAGCAGCTCGCCTTCAGCCGGCAATGAAATCACCGTCTCCTATTCGGTTTCAGGCTCCGGCAGTTCTGTTGATCCGGGCGCGCTGCGCCTGACGGCCGGGCGGATCGACCTGTATTCCGACTCGAGTCGCGACTTCGGCTCGATGGCGCCAAACTATGGTGCCGACAATGGCACCCACATCGCCAGTTTCAACGTTTCCTATGGCTATGTGGCGAATAGTCAGGGCATGGTCGTCGTGAACGCCACTGGCGTTGCCGGCAGCTTTGCCTCGGGCTATCTCTTCAATTCCGCAGGCGCTGATCTGGCGACGCTTTCGAACGTCCAGCTCCAGCTCTCCCTGTTCAATCAGCCGATCACGCCCGATGGCCCGATGATCGCTGGCGTTGTCTGCGGCATTGCCGCGGCGTGCCCGGAGGGCAATTTCTCTCCGTCACCACTGGCTTTCACCGTCCAGGACCGGGGCGCAGTGAGCATTTCGGCGGTGCCAGAACCCGAATCCTCGGCGATGTTCCTGGCCGGGCTTGGTCTGCTGACCGTTGTCGCGCGTCGTCGCCGGGGCTGAACCCGGACAGTCCGGGCAAGGATTTGATGCCCGGACCGAATCACCATGGCGCAGGCTTTCTGCGCCATTTCTTTTTTGGGCCTTTTTTCCGGTTGACCGTGGCATTCGCCGCCAGGGCTATCCCGCGATTTCCGCCTCAGCCCGGCCACTTCGCCCGGGGCGTAACAGGCCGGCCAGCATCGTCCATTCATGCACGCCAAGCCCGAGCAGGATCAAGGCGGTGCCGATCCACAGGCGCAGGCCGATGATTTCGCCATTGAGCCAGTGGCCGAGCAGCAGCGCGATGACCGGCGTGATCAGCGTGATGAGCGCGACCTTCGAGGTTTCGAGATGCTTGATCACGTAGTAATAGAGCGCAAAGCCGATCACCGAACCGAAAACGCCGAGGTACACGATGGCGCCAGCGGCGCGCGGCGGAACCATGGCGGGCAGTCGGCCATCGGTCAGATACCAGACCAGCCCAAAGAAAGGCAGCGCAACGCTCAGCGTGCCGACGGTGGTGGCGAGCGGCGGGCTATCGTCGCCAATATGCTTGAGCCAGACGAGGCAGCCGGAATAGATGAAGACGGCGACCAGCAAGGCAGCCAGACCGAGCACTCCGTTTTCATGGCCAAGGCTGTCGCCGTGAATGAAAATCGTCGCCAGACCGAGCGCGCCGAGCAGCATGCCGATCAGCTTGAGGCGCGTCAGTGAGCGCTCACCGAGAAACAGTGCGGCGAGGCTGCCGGCCGCCAGCGGCGAGAGGCCGAAGAGAACGGAGATCAGGCCGGAATGAATGTAGCGTGCCGCCCAGTAGGTTAGCGCCATGGCGAAAAACAGGCCAAGGCCGCCGACCAAATAGGCGCGGCGCGCCCGGGCGTTGAGCGGAAAACGGATGCGCCAGGCAACGATGACGGCGGCAGCGACGAGGGCGCCGATCAGCATGCGGGCAAAAACGGCAAGGGCAAAACTGGTGCCCTCGGTACTCCACTGGATGGCCAGCGGCGTGGTGGACCAGATCAGGATGATGCCAAGATAGGCGAAGGGAATGGACACAGCGCTCTCCGGTTCAATGCGGTTGGGGCGAGGGTGGATGCAAGGCGGCCTGGGCGAGGCGCTCGGCGTCGTGGCGATCGTTGGCCGGCAGGGTCCAGTGGGCAGCAATACGGGTCATGGCACTTCCTTTCGTTGAGGGAAAAACACAGAGAAAACAAAAAGGCCGCGGGTTTCAAATCCGCGGCCTTTGCTGAAATCTGGGAAGAAAATCGACTACCTCACCCCGGCCCCGGAAAAACGGCAACGCGCCACGCACGCAGGATGCGGCGGACTGGTGCTTGCAGGGAGAAGATGTCGTTTGCAAAATTCATCGGTTCATTTTGATGGCATCTTGTGCAGCGCGTCAAGCGCCGCGGACCGCCAGCCGCGGTAAAACGTCGCCGGCAAAAAGGAGTCACAGTACACTCCAACACTTTCCGGAATCGAAACCGCCACTCGCCTTCTGGCAGCTATCCACGAGAACGCATCATGAGCACCAACAACTTTCCTGCCGGCCGCTATCTGGCCCGGCTCGGGCTGGACCAGTGGCCGGCGCTGAACGCGGCCGGGCTGGCCGAACTGGTGTGCGCCCAGGCCCGGGCCATCAGCTTCGAGAATCTGGATACGCTGAGCGGCACACCGGTCGACGTCCGGCTCGATAGCATCATCGACAAGGTGCTTGAGCGTGGACGGGGCGGCTACTGCTTCGAGCTCAACGGGCTGCTTGGCGCCGCGTTGCAGGCGGCCGGCTTCACGGCTCAGCGCCGGCTGGCCAGAGTTTCGTTTCGCCGTCCGGGACCGGGGCCGCGCACCCACCTGTTATGGCTGGTTGAACTCGATGGCGAAACCTGGCTGGCCGACGCCGGCTTTGGCGGGCCGGGCACCTTCGCCCCGATCCGCTTCGTGCCCGACGTCGTCACCGAACAGGCGGGCGCCCGCTTCCGGCTGGTCGACGAGGGCGCCTGCGGCCTGCACCTGCAACGCTGGATCGACGGAGCGTGGGCCGACGTTTACCTGATCGATCGCGGACCGGTGCTGGATATGGATATCGACATGGGCAACCACTTCACCTCCACCTGGCCAGGCTCGCCCTTTCGCAACATTTTCATGTGCTTCACCCGCAGCGGCGATGACATCCTGAGTCTCGAAGGCAACACGCTGGTGCGCCGCAATGGTCACTACGAGCCGGTCGAACGGCAGACGATCCGGGATGCCGAGCATCTCCACACAGTGCTGACCAGGCAATTCAAGCTCGATGTCCCGAAGAGCCTGGCACTCGCCAGCTGGCAACGCGTCCAGGACCAGGCCCAACCCCGTTAGTCGAGGCGCCGGACATCCCGGCATCCTGCGATACCCGCCATCAGGCAGAATAAGGCTTTTCATGCCGCCGCCCTGCCATGCGCGATCTTCCGCCGCTCCACACGCTGCCTGCCTTTGAAGCCGCCGCCCGGCTCGGCAGCTTTCTGGCGGCCGCCGACGCCTTGCATCTGACGCCGTCGGCGATCAGCCATCGCATCCGCCAACTCGAGGCGCACCTTGGGCAGGCGCTGTTCGAACGGCGGCATCGCGCCGTCGTGCTGACAGCGGCCGGCCGGCGCTACCTGGCGGTTGTCCGCGATGCCCTGCTGCGCCTCGACGAAGCCAGCGCGGCATTGCGCACGCCGCAACGGGAACGCGTGCGGATTTCGGCGGCGCCGGCGCTGGGCAGCAAATGGCTGGTCAGCCGTGTGGCCGACTATCAGGAGAGCCACCCGAACCTCGAATTCAGCCTCGGCACAGCGACCGGCCTCGGCCCTTTGCTCAACGGTGAAGCTGATATTGGGCTGCGCTACGGCGAGGAAGAATGGCCCGGTCTGCTCGCCTGGAAGCTCTTCGAGGAGCGCGTCTTTCCGGTGTGCAGCCCGACGCTGGCGGCCAAACTCAAGACCCCGCAGGACCTCGATCAGGTGCGTCTGCTGCGCCACCCGCTGCTCTCCTGGCAGCGCTGGTTTGCGGCGGCCGGAGTGCGACATCCCGAGCCATCGACCGGCCCGAATTACGAAGACGCCCTGCTCATGCTCGAAGCCGCGGTCGCCGGCCACGGCGTGGCCCTGATGGCCGGCACCCTGGCCGCCCCCTACCTGGCCGAAGGCCGCCTGATCCGCCCCTTCCCGCAGGATTGCCCGGACCGCAGTTTCTACGTCGTGGCGCCACCCGCCGTGCAGGAAAAGCCGGCAATCATGGCCTTCATCCGTTGGCTGCTGCGCCCCTAGCCCCGGCAGGTGATTCCACGGTCAACCAGAAAAATTGGCCAAAATCGAAATGTCGTTTCAGATGAATTGAATTCATTCGATGTGCAATTTAATCGTTTGAACGACGGCGAAAACCGGCCCATCCTTGCCCCATCCCCAAACGCCGTTCGCGGCCCGCCTACCCGGCAGCGGCCCTGACGGAACCCACCGCGCCACCCTCACGCGGCTCCCCGGCAACCGCCGGATTCACACCCATTTTGAGGATTCCATCATGCAAGACCGCGACGGCTTTATCTGGCTTGACGGCCAGTGGCTTCCCTGGCGCGACGCCAAGGTGCACGTGCTGACCCACACCCTGCATTACGGCTACGGTTGCTTCGAAGGCATCCGCGCTTACGAAACGGCGCGCGGCCCGGCCATCTTCCGACTGGCTGAACATCTGCGCCGGCTCGAGGATTCGGCCCACATTCTCGCCATCGACCTGCCATTCGACCGCGAAACGCTGACCACCGCCTGCCGCGAGGCCGTCACCCGCAACGGCCTGCGCAGCGCCTACATCCGGCCGCTGGTCTTTCTTGGCGCCGAAAAGCTGGGCGTCGATCCGGCCGGCGCCGCAGCGCACGTCATGGTCGCTGCCTGGCCGTGGGGCGCCTATCTCGGCGGCAAGGCCATCGACGAAGGCATCCGCGTCCGCGTGTCGTCCTACGCCCGGCATCATCCCAACGTCCAGATGTGCCGCGCCAAGGCCATTTCGACCTATTCGAACTCCATCCTCGCCGTGCGTGAGGCGCGCCGCGACGGCTACGACGAGGCGCTGCTGCTCGACACCGAGGGCTACATATCGGAAGGCTCGAGCGAAAACCTGTTCATCGTCCGCGACGGCGAGTTGCTGCAACCGGACAGCACCTCGGCGCTCGACGGCATCACGCGCCGGACGGTGTGCACGCTGGCGGCGGAAGCCGGCCTGCAAGTGCGCAGCAAGCGCATCACCCGCGACGAGGTCTATTGCGCCGACGAAGTATTCCTGACCGGCACGGCAGCGGAAATCACGCCGGTAATCGAGGTTGACGCCCGGCGCATCGGCAGCGGCATGCCGGGGCCGGTCACGCAAAGACTGCAGGCCGCCTATTTCGCCAGCGTGCGCGGCGAAGCGGAAAAGCACCGTGACTGGCTGACCATCGCCGGATGACGTAAGGGGCTGGCGGAGGTAATATCAGTTTTTTCTAATTTACCAAGGTGTCATCATGAAAGCGCTGTTCGCCATCACCCTGCTCTTCGCATCCCTGCCCACCCTGGCTCAGGACGTCGGCGCGCTGACCGCCGAAACGAAGAAAACCGTACTGCCAGTCGTCCCCAAGGTCGTCGCCGCGATGCAGGAAGCCGTTGCTGAAAAGGGCGTGGCCGGGGCGATTCCGGTGTGCAAGGAACAGGCACCGGAACTGATCAAGGCCAAGCGCCAGGAAACCGGCTGGGACATCCGCCGCGTCAGCCTCAAGACGCGCAATGCCGAGCGCGGCACACCTGACCTGTGGGAAGTTCGCCAGCTAGCCGACTTCAACATCCGCGCCGCCAATGGCGAGAAGATCGACACGATGGAAAAGAGTGAGATCGTCACTATCGACGGCAAACAGGTCTTCCGCTACATGAAGGCGCTGCCGGTCGGCGACGTTTGCCTCAAGTGCCACGGCGCGGTCGATGGCATGGACGCCGGCCTCAAGGCCAAGCTGGCCGAAAGCTACCCGCACGATCAGGCGACCGGCTACGCCAAGGGCCAGATTCGCGGCGCCCTGACCGTCAAACGCCCGCTGTAATCTCCGCGCCGCCCTTGCCGGCCAGATGGTCGAAGAGGGCGGCTGCCGCCGGGCCCAGCACTGCCCGCGAACGAACGCACAACTGCAAATCGCGCGGCGCCCACGGGTCGGTTATTTCTATCGTTTTCACGCCGTCGGAAGCTGCGGAACGCGGCACCATGCCGATGCCGACGCCTGCCGCTACCATGCGGCAGACGGCGCTGAAACTGCGCACCTGGATGCGCACATCGAGCCGGCTGCCAAGGCGGGCGGCGTGGTTCATCATGAAGGTGTGGATGGCGCTGCCGGCGTGCAGGCAGACGAAGGGTTCGCCCAGCACATCGGCGAAGGCCAGTTCGCTTTTGCCGGCCAGGCTATGGCCGGGGGCGACGATAAGGACCAGTCGGTCCTGCCGGTAAGGCCGGGTTTCGACGCCGGTCAACCCGACTTCCGAGGCGACCACACCGATATCGACCTGCCCGGCCACCACCGCCTGGATGATCGCCGGACTTGGCTGCTCTTCGAGGCTGACGCGGACACGCAGATGTTCGCGCAGGAAATCGCCGAGGTCTTCCGGCAGAAAACAGTTGATGGCGTTGGTGTTGGCGAACACCGTGACCTGGCTGTTCAGGCCGCTGGCGTAGGGCGCGAGGTCGGCGTGCATCTGTTCGAGCTGGGCGAAGACCTGGCGGGCGTGACGGAGCAGCGATTCGCCGGCTGCCGTCGGCGTCAGGCCACGGGCATGGCGGGCGAAAAGCGGTACGCCGAGGGCGCCTTCAAGCTGCGTCAGCCGGTGACTGGCCGAAGATGCGGCCAAATGCACCTGCTCGGCGGCACGCGTCAGGCTGCCGGAATCGGCGATGGCGGCGACGAGCCGCAGATCGGGCAGATCGTAGCGCATGGTTTCGTCCATAACGAATGCTCGGTTTGAATAATACCAATTGCCCACCGCACCAATGGCGTTTTTAATGGCATCTGGCTCACATCAACCCGGGAATGGCTTTGGACAAATCGAATGCTTATGGTGCAGGTCTGGCGCTCATCGCGGCGCTCGGCTTTTCGCTCAAGGCGATTTTCGTCAAGCTGGCCTACCCGTATGGCGTCGACGCCATCACGCTGCTCGCCCTGCGCATGGGCTTTGCACTGCCGGTTTTCCTTTGGGTCGGGCTGGCCGGGCAGCGGGCCGGGGACAGCCTGACGCGCGACGACTGGCTCAAGCTGTTCGCCCTCGGCTGCCTCGGCTATTACGGCGCTAGCATCCTCGATTTCTGGGGTCTCGAATACATTTCAGCCGGCCTCGAACGGCTGATCCTGTTCACCTACCCGACGCTGACCATCCTGATCGGCGTGCTCTTTCAGGGCAAGCCTTTCACCCGGCGCGAAGTGGTTGCCGTGGCGCTCTGTTACCTCGGTATCGGCTTCGCCTTCGTGCACGACCTTGGCCTCGGCGATGCACGCAACGTCTGGATCGGCGGCGCGCTGGTCTTCGCCTCGAGCGTGTCGTATGCCCTCTACTTGTCAGGCAGCGGGACAATGATCGCCCGCCTCGGCGCCATGCGCTTTTCGGCACTGGCCATGCTCGTTTCGTCGGCCGTGACGCTGGCGCACTTCTCGGCTTCGCACCCGATCACCGCCTTCATCCAGCCGCTGCCGGTCTATGGCTGGGGGCTGGCCATGGCCGTGTTCGCGACCATCGTCCCGGTTTTCGCCCAGTCGGCGGCGATTCGCCGCATCGGTGCCGGGCGCGCTTCGCTGTTCGGCATGGTCGGGCCGATTCTGACCATCGCATTTGGCTGGTGGCTGCTCGGCGAAACAATTTCGCTGGCGCAGATGGTGGGCGCCGCGCTGGTCGTCATCGGCATACTGATCGTCAGCCGCCGGTAAAAAGCTCGGGGTAGAATCCCGAGCATGATCGGCATCCTTCTCATCACCCACGGCAGCTATGGCGAGGCGCTCGTCCAGAACGTCTGCCATGTACTCAACAAGCGCCCGCCGCAGGTGATGCAGCTCGGCCTGACCTCGCAGGACGACCCGCTCGATATCCTGCCCATGGCGCGCGAGATGCTCGCCCTGGTGGACAAGGGCGATGGCGTGCTGGTCCTGACCGATATTTTCGGCGCCTCTCCGGCCAACCTTGCGCTAAAGTTGCTGGAACGCGGCCGGGTCGAAGGTCTGACCGGTGTCAATATGCCCATGCTGCTGCGCGCCCTGACTTACCGCGACAAGGGCATGGAAACCCTGCTCGTTCGTGCCCGCGATGGCGGCCGCGACGGCATCATCAACATGCTGGACCACTGAAAAATATGCTGACTACCGAAACCGAAATCATCAACAAGCTCGGCCTTCATGCCCGTGCTTCCGCCAAGCTGACCCAGATGGCCGGCAAGTACAAGTGCGAGGTGTGGATGAGCAAGGGCCCGCGCCGCATCAACGCCAAGAGCATCATGGGCGTCATGATGCTGGCTGCCGGCAAGGGGTCGAAAGTGACGCTGGAAACCAACGGCGCCGACGAAGCCGAGGCCATGGAAGCGCTGCTCGCCTTGATCGCCGACTATTTCGGTGAGGGAGAATAAGCCGTTATGAGCTTCATCCTGCACGGTCTTGGGGTTTCTGGCGGCATCGCCATCGGGCGGGCCATGCTCATGTCGCATGCGACGCTCGAGGTGGCCCACCTGACCCTCGCACCGCGCATGATCGACAAGGAAATCGAGCGCTTCGACGACGCCATCAAGGCGGTCAAGGACGAGCTCATCCAGATGAAGGAGAACACCGAGCACGCGCCGGCCGAACTCAATGCCTTCATCGACATCCACACCATGTTCCTCGAAGACCCGGAACTGGCGGTCAAGCCGCGCGACATCATCCGCGAGCGCCGGTGCAACGCCGAATGGGCACTAGTTCAGCAGATGGAGCATCTGGTCGACCAGTTCGAGCAGTTCGACGATCTCTACCTGCGTGAGCGCAAGTTCGACGTCGTGCAGGTCGTCGAACGCGTCGTCAAGGAACTGCTCGGCCACCCGCGCCGCGCCGCCCTGAAGACGGCGAAGAGTTCGAAGGAAGAGGCGCTGATCATCGTCGCCCACGATCTTTCGCCGGCCGACACCATCGCCTTCAAGGACCACCGTTTCGCCGCTTTCATCACCGATGTCGGCGGCGCCACGTCGCACACATCCATCCTCGCCCGCAGCATGGCGATTCCCGCCGTGCTCGGCCTGGAAAACGCCCGCGGCCTGATCCGCGACAATGAGCTGCTCATCGTCGACGGCATGCGCGGCGTCGTCATCGTCAATCCCGACCAGCGCGTGCTGGACGAATACCAGCTGCGCAAGGAACAGATCGAGCTCGAGCGGAACAAGCTCAAGCGCCTCAAGACAGCCAAGTCGGAAACCATCGACGGCATCCCGGTGCAGCTCTTCGCCAACATCGAGCTACCCGGCGACGTACCAATGGCGCTCGACTGCGGCGCCGAGGGCGTCGGCCTGTTCCGCACCGAATTCCTCTTCCTCGACCGTGGCGACATGCCCGACGAGCGCGAGCAGTACGAGGCCTACAAGAAGGTGGTCAAGGGCATGGGCGGCCGGCCGGTCACCATCCGCACCTTCGACCTCGGCAACGACAAGGACTTGCGCCCGAACAACAGCGCTGGCGACCGCGTGCAGACCAACCCGGCGCTCGGGCGCCGCGCCATCCGTCTGTCGCTGGCCGAGCCGCGCATGTTCCAGACGCAGTTGCGCGCCATCCTGCGCGCCTCGAAATACGGCCCGATCAAGCTGCTCATCCCGATGCTGGCCCATGCCCACGAGATCGACCAGACGCTGGCCGCGCTTGAGCAGGCCAAATCGAGCCTGCGCGGCGAGAAGGTGACTTTCGACGAAAACATCCAGGTCGGCGGCATGATCGAGATCCCCGCCGCTGCGCTGGCCATCGGCCTCTTCCTGCGCCGCCTCGATTTCCTCTCGATCGGCACCAACGACCTCATTCAATACACATTGGCCATCGACCGCTCCGACGAGCAGGTCGCCAACCTCTACGACCCGCTGCACCCGGCCGTGCTCATGCTGCTCGCCCACACGCTGTCGATGGCCGAAAAGGCCGAGATTCCGGTTTCGGTGTGTGGCGAAATGGCCGGCGATCCCGACCTCACCCGCCTGCTGCTCGGTATGGGCCTGCGCATTTTCTCGATGCACCCGTCGCAGATCCTCAAGGTCAAGAACCGCGTGCTCAAATCCGACGTCAGCGAAATCGCCCCCAACGTCCGCAAGATGCTGCGCCTCGACGAACCAGCAAAGCTGCTCGAAGCGCTCGACAAGCTGAACGGCGTCACCGCCAGCTAAGGCGATTTCCAGGCTGTTGGCTCACGGAATAACCGGCTGCACCGGATGCCACGGTCAACCGGAAAAAGCGGCCAAAATTGAAATGCCGGCCGCCCTCAGCGAATCGTCGTCGCCGTAGCCAACGCGGCCGTTTCGGTCGGACGCTCGACCCCCATGCCAGCCCGGCGCCTGAGTTCGGCCAGGATCAGGGCTGAGTTCGCCTGCGAAGCCGCCACCTGCTCGCGACGGTCACGCGCCTCGATCAAGGCCAGCGCCTGCTGTCGCCAGGCAACCATTTGCGGCTCATGTTCGTGGTGCAGATGGTGCTGGCGATTCATCGTGAACCAGCGGTGCGCCTCGGCTTCATCAACCGCCACACCCTGACCGACCTGATACATCAGCCCGATCTGCAACTGCGCAACCTTGTCACCCTGCTCGGCCGCCTGCCGATACCAGCGCATCGCCGCCGCATAGTCGAGCGCCACGCCATCGCCGTACTGATGAATGACCGCCAGGTTGTAAGCCGCGTCGACATTCCCCTTGGCCGCCCAGTCCTTCCAGATCGCCACGGCCCGCCCGGTATCGCCGCCCCGGTGCGCCATCGCCGCCACACGCAGCTCGTCGTCGGCCGTACCGGCCATGGCAGAAAGGCTGGCCAGCGAGACCCAAAGGGCAACAAGAAAACGGATCGACATTCCTGACATGGACTGACTCCTGTACGCGAAACAAGCCTCGAATCCTACGGCGCCAGCCCCCCCTTTGGAATTAGACATATTGCCGCGCGACAATTTGTCGCATTCCCGCTACCGGCCAACTCACGGAGAATCGGCGCGCGTCTAAATACCGATAATTCAAGGGGAGTTTCATGGGGTACCGTATTCGTCCGTTGTCCGCAGCCATCGCGGTCGTCTTTTCAGGGGCCGGTGCACTAGCCCAGGCCCAAACGCCGGTCCTCGACTCCATCGTCGTTTCCGCCACGCGGGAAGCCGCCATGCCCGCCGCCTCCGGTGCCCTCGGCGCCACCGACATTGCTGCCAGACGCGCTTACATCAGCGATACCGCGAGTCTGCTTGGCGACGTACCCGGCGTCAGCTTCTACGGTTCAGGTGGCGTCTCCAGCCTGCCGGTCATTCGCGGCCTCAACGACGATCGGATCCGCGTCCAGGTCGACGGCATGGACATCACCTCGGCCTGCGGCAACCACATGAACCCGGCGCTGTCCTACATCGATCCGGCCAACGTCGGGCGCGCCACCGTGATCGCCGGCATCTCGCCGGTCAGCCTGGGCGGCGACAACATCGCCGGCACCATTATCGTCAATTCGAAGGACCCGGTTTTCGCCAAAGCGGGTGAAGGATTGGCCGCACACGGCAGCCTTTCCAGCTACTACCGCAGCAACGGCAACGCCAACGGGGTCAGCGCATCGGCCAGCCTGGCCAATGAAAATCTCAGCATTTCCTACACCGGCGCCACGGCCCAAAGCGGCAACTACAAATCCGGGGCCGGTACCGTCGTCAAATCGAGCCAGTACGAAACGCAAAACCACGCCATTTCGCTGGCCGCGCGGGGCAGCGATCAACTGGTCGTGCTCAATCTCGGCAAGCAGCACATCCCTTACCAGGGCTACCCGAACGCCTGGATGGACATGACCAACAACGATGCCGTGTTCGGCAACCTGCGCTACGAAGGCCTGTTCGGCTGGGGCAAGCTGGAGGCCCGCGCCTACTACCAGCACACCAAGCACGAAATGAATTTCATCGAAGACAAGCTGCCAGGCAGCATGCCGATGAACACCGACGGCAAGAACCTCGGCTACTTGGTCAAGGGGGACATATACCTTTCGGAGCGCGACACGCTGCGCGTCGGCAACGAGTTCGCTCGTTTCGAACTCGACGACTGGTGGCCGCCGGTCGGCTCCGGAATGATGAGCCCGAATCCGTTCAAGAACATCAACAACGGCCAGCGCGACCGCATAGGTACCTTCGCCGAACTCGAAAGCCGCTGGAATGCCCAGTGGACCAGCCTGGTCGGCGCCCGCTACGACTACGTGAGCATGAATACTGGCAACGTCCAGGGCTACAACGGCATGGGTGCCGATGCTGCGGCCGCGACCGCCTTCAACGCGCAGGATCACAAGCGCACCGACAACAACTTCGACCTGACCCTTCTCGGCCGCTACACCCCGAGCCAGAACAATACCTTCGAAGCCGGTTACGCCCGCAAGACGCGCTCGCCCAACCTCTACGAGCGCTTCGCCTGGGGCCGGGGCATGATGTCGATGGCCATGAACGGCTGGTTTGGCGATGCCAACGGTTACGTCGGCAATATCGACCTCAAACCGGAAGTCGCCCACACCGTGTCGGCAACGGCCAGCTGGCACGACGTGGGCAAAAAGACCTGGTCGGTCAGCGTCACGCCCTACTACACCTACGTCAAGGACTACATCGACGTCGATCGCTGCCGGACCGACATGATGGGCATGGGCTGCCCGCTGGGCGGCACGATGCCGCAGACGAGCAAAACCAATTTTGTGAATCTCCAGTTCGCCAACCATGACGCCCAGATTTACGGGTTCGACATCTCCGGCAAAGCCCTGCTCGCCAGCGGCGGATTCGGCCAGCTGAGCGGTCGCGGCGTACTCGGCTATGTTCGTGGCAAGAATCTGGATACCGACGACAACCTGTATCACATCATGCCGCTGAACGCGAAGTTCGCACTTGATCATCAACTCGGCCAGTGGGCCAGTTCGCTCGAATTCCAGCTCGTGGCAGCCAAGGAAGATGTCCAGGCCACGCGCAACGAAACGACGACCGCCGGTTACAGCCTGATCAACCTGCGCACCAGTTATGAATGGAAGTATGTCCGCATCGATGCCGGCATCGAAAACCTGTTCGACAAGAACTACGACCTGCCGCTGGGTGGTGCCTACATTGGCGACGGCAACAACCAGGCCTGGGGTAACCGGGTTGCCGGGATGGGCCGCTCGGCCTATGTCGGGTTGAGCGTCAAGTTCTGATCGTCCGTCGTCTGGCAAAGGCCTTGGCATGCCGCTGAGGCCTTTCACCTTGCTGCCAAGGAGATTTCAAATTCGCCCCTTTTTCCCGGTTGACCGTGGCAACGCCAACAGTGCGCGTCGCGCCCTCAATTGCGGCGCCGGCGAAGGCATCTACCACGCGGGCGCCAATGGTCTCGCCTGGCGGCTCACCAGTGGCGTCGTCCGGCTCGACAATGTCAGCTCAGCCAGCGACGCCTCGTTTGCCAGCCTGGCGGTCCCCGGCGACATCCTCGGTTGCGAAACCCTGCTCTTCGGCTGCTACACCTTTTCGGCCACGGCACTGACCCAGTGCCAGCTATCGCCATGGCCGGAAGGCGCCGGCGCGCTGGCCGGCGAATCGCTGCTCGCCTCGCTCGCCCAGGCCCAGCAACGGGCGGCCGAAGTCGTCGCCCTGCGCGGCGGCCAGGCGGCGGATCGCGTGCTGGGCCTGATCCGGCTATTCACCGACAGCGCCGGCCAGGTTGTGCTGCCGACCCGGCAGGATATTGCCGACATCACCGACCTGCGCTTTGAAACCATTTCGCGCATCATCAAGACACTGGAGCGGACCAAGGTGTTGTTGCCGATCAAGGTCGAGGGCGTGCACGCCACACGCAGTTTCCGGGTTGATCTGGCGGCTACCGCCTAAGCTCAGAAACGCAGACCGGTCGCCTTTTCGACGGCGGCCGTCGAGACGACACCGGCGATAACTGCCTTGCCGCCGCGTCCGTCAAACAGGAAAGTCCGCGGCAATTCGCCGCCCCATTTCGGGTCGATGGCATAGGCAATGGCCTCCGGGTTGTCGCTGCCATAGGCGTAGCACGGCCCGCTCAGCGCGTAGGGCTCGAGCATCGGCCCGAGCTCCGGGCTTTCCGGCTCGGCAGCGACCGTGATGAGGCGCAGCTTCTTGTTGCTTTTGGCCAGGCTGGACAGCAGTTTCAGATTTTTCTTGCAGTAGTTGCAGTCGGAGGACCACAGGGCAACGATGGTCGCTTGCTGGTGGCTTTCCGGGGTGAGCAGTTTTTTTGCCGCCAGACGATCGAGCGGCACGAACTCACTGGCAACCAACGGTCCGGCAGCGAGCAGGAAAATCAGGGGTAAAAATCGACGGATCATGGCAACGGGAATAAACGGAAACCTTCTTTTTCAGTGCGCCAGAAGGTGAACAGCTGGTCCTTGCGCCGGATGACGCGGACCTGATCGGAGGCGCCATCGGTGCTGGCGAGTGCAATGTCGGTAAAGCTGTGGCCACCATCGCCGGAAACCATGGCGCGCAATTGAGTCCGCTCGCCATCGAATTCCTTCCAGGCGATGGCCAGCTTGCCGCCGGCTACCGCCATGTCGGCATGCGCCGCTCGCGGGCCGCCGACCGGTCGCTGGCCGTCGATTTCATTTTTGCCGGAAATTTCCGGTCGACCGTAGAAGACGCGTCCTTCGCCGTCCTTCTGGTTGAACCATACCGCGTGCCGCACGCCCTTGTCATCGACGACCAGCGACGGGCCGTGGTGCGGGCAGCCATCGACCTTCCAGCGGTCGAAGGTGGCACGCTGCACGTTCTCGGCTGTGCCGTCCGGCCTCAAGCGCGTAATCGCGTGGTCGCGCTCGTTCGGCGCGTAAACGTGACGCCACATGAAGAGCGGCGCGCCGTCGCGGTCGATGGCGCTGGTCACCCGGCAGCATTCGCAGGAGTGGTCAGCGAGTTTGTATTCGGGCTGAAAGCTGCGCCCGCCATCGGTCGACATCGCCGCGTAGATGGCCGCCCCGGTGTAAGGCGTCTTGCTCGCCTTGGCCGACTCGAGATCGCGCTTGTCGATCCAGGCCAGGATCACCCTGTTGTCGGGCAGGGCCAGCATCGACTCGAAGCGATGCGTGATGATTGCCGTGTCTTGATGCACGGTCACCGGTGGCGAGAAATGCTGGCCATCATCGGAACGCGCAAAGCGGACCGAACCGGTGTTCGGCTTGGGAAAAGGATGAGTCCACGAAACGAGCAAACCGCCATCGGCCGCAAACGCAATTTTCGGGCGGTTTTCGCCATCGGCCGAGATTGGCTCCGGCTGGGCGTTGACCGCCGATGGCGCCGACCAGCTCTTGCCCTCGTCGGTACTGCGGTAAACCATTACGTGCTCGCCCTGCTTGGCAGCCACGAGCAGGCTGCCGTCCGCCGCGAACACGGCCGATGAGCCAAGCTCCGGCCGGGCGCCCTTGGCCATGCCGGGCATGCCATCCGCCGCAAAGCCGAGCGTAGCGAACAGGCCAAGCCCCGTAACGAGGCAAGAGACCAGTGCCTTGCCACCAATTATTTTCATGTCGCCTCGCATGCCTTAGAGATCAAATTTGACCCCGGCAAAGATAGTTCGTTGCGAGTAAGGATACTGCGTGTAGTACTTGACGTTGGTGATGTTGTCTATGCCCAGAGATGCCGACCATTGCTTGGCAAACTTGTAGAGCACCTTGGCATCGAAAACGCTGAAGCTGCTGCGTCCCATGTAGGTATCGGCGTTCGGATCGTTGTACTGGCGGGTCGCCGTGTTGTAGAGCGACGCGTGTTGACGGGCGCTGTAACGCCAGCCGAGGCTATACGAAAGCGCTTCCGACTGGTGATAAACCCCCACTGCCGAAGCACGCCAGGCTGGAAGCAGCGTCTGCTCGGTGCCCTCCAACCCCGGATTGGCAGCATTCTCGACAATCCGCGAATGGATATAGGCCACGCTACCCATCAAATCGAGGCCACGCACCAGCACATCATTGGCCTGGACGGAGGTTTCCAGCCCGTAGCTGCGCACCTTGTCGACGTTCTGGACGCTGCTGATGCTGAAACCGGGAATGGTCGTCAGGTCGGTTTGCGAAATCAGGGCATTGCGCTTTTCTTCACCGAACAAGGAAGTACGCCACAGGCCGTTGGCCAGGAAGCGCTCGACGGTGAACTCCCATGAATCAGCGCTCTCCGGCTTGAGGTTGGGGTTGTTGGTAAAAGCCGTGTTATAGGGCGCCGGGAAGCCGGCGATCTGCCCTGCCGTCGCCGCCGTATTGGTTCCGGCAACAGTGATACCGACATTCTTGAACAGTTCGTTGACTGTTGGGAAACGCGTCCCCCGACCATACGAACCACGCAGCGCCCAGTCGTCATTAACCAGGTAGGACAGCGAAGCCTTGGGCGAAAATGCCCAGACGCTCTTGTCCGGATAGCTCACGTTTCCGCTCGTGCTCGCGTAGTTGCTGCCATCCTTGGCCTCCCAGTGCTCTTCGCGGCCGCCGACGACCAGCTTCCATTTCGGCGTGATCTGCCAAGCGTCCTGAATGTAGATCGCTGTGGTTGTCGTCTCGCCGCGGGAGTTGGTGTTCAGGGCACCCGCGTTGCTGATCTGCCAGTTGCTGCCGGAAACAAGGTCGTATTTGTCCGATTTCGTCGTGTAAGTATCAGTATGTAAGCCAAAGCTGACCTGATGGGCGCTGCTGATGTTGCCGTCCGGGCGCCAGATACCGCGCAGATCAACGTTGTACCAGCCAGTCCCGTCGCCATAGGTGATCGATCCTGCCGTCGCGGCGGTGGATGGGGTCGTGCCGGAATTGCCGGACGAGGCGCGAATGATGTCCTTGTTCTGAGTGAAATAGCTGGCCACCATGTCCCAAGCCCAGGCGCCGCCGCTATCAGACTTCAGCGACAGGCCGTGCATGTAGTACTCGCTCTCGGTATAGCTGACGCTCGGCGCGGTAACGGTGTAGTCCTTGCCGTCGATGCGCACGTAGCGGTAAATGCCAGGTGTCGAAGAGGTGCCGTAGATTGTGTTGCCGGCCGCATCCTTGAGGTAGCTGTCGATCAGTTTGTCAGACGTGTTTTGCCAAGCGTTGAAAGTATAAGTGGCACGCGTCGTCGGCGAGAAGTCATAGGCCACCTTGATGGTGACGTCGTCCTTCACCGTGTGGTCAAGGCTGGTGGCAGCCGTGATCACACGCTGCTTGTTAGCGGTATCGAGGTCATACACGGCGCCGGTAACCGGAGTGAATTGCCCTGCACCAGCAGCGGGAGCCGACTTGGCGGTGGCCGACGTGAAATCGGTCGGGTGGCTGTGGTTATCCAGATGGTCGGCACTCAACCAGAATGACCAGTCGCCGACCTTGTTGCCGACCGTGGCTGCAACATGACCGCCGGTAAAGTTGTCATCGGTGCCGTAGAGCTTGAAACGCTCGTTGAAGAAATCAAGCTGGGCATGCGCTTCAAGTTTGCTCGGCATGTGGGTCGTCATGAGCACGACACCGCCTACCGAATTCCCCGGATAGAGGGCAGAGAAGGGGCCGTACATGACATCGACCCGGTCGATGGCATGCTGCGACACCATTCCCCAGCGCGGGCCGGGGCAGCAGCTATTGTTGAGAAAGTTCGAGAGGAGCAGGCCATCAGCGTAAACAATTGTCTGCGCGCTGGAATTGACGCCATACATGCGCATGGCCAGGCCGCCATTGACGTCGCCGATGAAGCGCTCACGAACGTGAACGCTGGGCACGTATTGCAGGGCACCCGACGAGGACACCGAATTGACACTTTCGGCGATCTGCTTGGCTGTCACGCTTTCGGTGCTGGCCGGCACGTTGGCTGGTAGCGCCGATTTATCGCTTTTGACGACCATTTCGCCGAGTTGCTTGTCGCTGTCCGGCTCGGCCGCCTGGGCGGCTGGAAACTGCGAAAAGGCGGCGACGAGCGCCAGGAAAATGCCGTTGAATCTGAAAGTACCGTTATTCACGCAATAAACCCCAAAAAGACGCCCGCTACGGGGCGTTGATAGATGGCGGCGTCTAGCGCGCCGGCTCGGTCAGAAATGCAATTTTTACGATACTGGCGCGCTGGGCGGCGGCCATCACGTCGGCGACCTTTTCATAGGCCACCTTGCGGTCGGCGCGCAGGTGCAGTTCCGGCTGGCGAACACTGGCCGCGGCAAAACGGGCATCGAGCACGTCGCGGTGAATGGCCTCGCCATTCCAGAAAACCTTGCCGTCGATGTCGATGGCAAGCTGGATGACTTCCGGCTTGTCTTCAAGTTTGGTGGAATTGACCTGCGGCAAGTCGATCGGCACTGCCTGATGAAAGAGCGGTGCCGTAATGATGAAAATGACCAGCAGCACGAGCATCACGTCGACCAGCGGCGTCGTGTTGATTTCGGCCATCGGCTGGGTCACGCCAGCCTCGTCGAAGCTTCCGAAGGCCATGATCAGGCCTGCCGATTGGCGCGGGCGGCGCCGATGTCGACCAGATTGACGTTGCCGCCAACACGCACGCCGGTCGTCAGGTAGGCATGCAGGTCATGGGCAAAGCCATCGAGTTGCACGGCGACCAGCCGGTTAGCGCGGGTGAAGGCGTTGTAGGCAAGCACGGCGGGAATCGCGACGAAGAGACCGGCCGCCGTCATGATCAGCGCCTCGCCGACCGGGCCGGCCACCTTGTCGAGCACGACTTGCGTCGCGCCGGAAAGGCCGACCAGCGCGTGGTAAATCCCCCAGACCGTGCCGAACAGACCGATGAAGGGCGCGGTCGAACCTACTGAGGCGAGGAAAGTCAGGCCGCGTTCGATGCGCGCCTGGGTATTGACGATGTGCGAACGCATCGAGCGGGTGACGAATTCGCTGGCATTGACGCCGGCACCGATGCCGCGCGCGGCGTTCTGCTGGTGAGCCTGGGCGGAATGAGCGCCGGTCAGCGCCAGGCCGGCAAAGATGCCGGACGGATCGTCGCGGCGCAGGATTTCGAGCGCCTCGGGCAACGAATTGGCGTCCCAGAAGGCAGCCAGCGCCCGCTCCTGCGAGCGCGAAGCACGCCAGGCCGACATCACCCGGCTCAGGATCACCGACCACGAGGCCAGCGACAGGACGGCAAGGATCAGCGCCGTAATGTGGGTAACCAGGTCGCCCTGGCTCCAGAAGTGGGCGAGGCCCATTTGCTCGTGCATGTTTTCCCTTTCCTACTCGAAGGCAAAGGTGATCGGAACGATCACCGAAGAATCAACCGGCTCATCGCCCCGCCGCGCCGGAACGAAGCGCCAGCGGGTGACGGCATCGACGGCTGCGGCATCAAGCCGCGGGAAGCCGCTGGATTTTGAAATGGTCACGTCGAGCGCAGCCCCTTGCCCACTGACACGTACTTTCAGCAACACCTTGCCTTCCTCGTTCATGCGCCGGGAAAGCGCCGGATAAACCGGCTTCGGGTTGTGCAGGTAATCGGCATCGAAACGGGCGGCGACCACGGCCACCGGTGCTGGAGCGGGCGGCGCAACGACTGACTGCGCTGGCGGTGCCGGTGGCTGAGGCGCCACAGTAAAGCTGCTCGTCGCCGCCGGACTAGCCACGGCGAGAACCGGTTGCGGCTGAGGAACCGGTTGCTTGCGCACTTGCGGCTTGGGCGGAGGGGGCAAGGGCTTGGCCGGCTCCGGCTTCTCTTCAATCATCGGCAGCAGACGCACGCTGATGCTCGGCGGCAACTGGATCAATTCGTTTTTGACCGAGACGTACAACATGGCGTAGGCCAGCATGACGTGCAGCAACACGACCAGCGCCGCATTGACGAGGCGTTCGCCACCGGACAAAGGCTGTTCCCGGCAGTCGAGTGGAGGCAAAACAACCGCAGTCACGGAGGGCGCTTGATCCATATCAAAAAACGTTGAAAAACAAAAACTTATCGAGGGATGGATTCTAAGCAATCAGGGGCCGGATACCGATGCGGCAAATTGTCACAGGGGCCACGGATATAATTCGACGATGTCTGCCGGCGCCCGTCCTTCCCAGCCGAAATCTCCCGAATGGCTGCACAGCGGTCGCTATTTGCTGATCGCGCTGGCGCTGCACGGACTGGTTTTGCTCTATCCGCTATCGCTGAGCGTCGACCAATTCGAAGCAATGCCGCCCGCCCCGGTTCAGGTCCAACTGACCGAGCGCATTTCGGCGGTTCAGGCAGTGCCGCCGGCGCCACCGGATAAGGTAGCGGCGCCCAAACCCGCTCCGCGGGAAAAGCCAGCCCGGACAGCACGCCCGGTCATCGCCCTGGCTGCCGAACAGGCCAGCGCTCCACCGGCCTTTTCAGTTCCCGCCCCGGTCGCCGCCCCACCCGTTTCACAACCAGCCACTGCGCCCACTGCCAGTTCGTCTCCGCCCGTAGTCACCGCTGCCCGCTTCAACGCTGCTTACCTGAACAATCCGGAACCGAAATACCCTTCGCTTTCGCGGCGACTGGGCGAGGAGGGCAAGGTGCTGCTCAGGGTTCGGGTCATGCCGGACGGCCGGGCTGCTGCGGTAGACATCGAAAAAAGCAGCAATTTCGACAGGCTGGACGAGGCGGCACGACAGAGCGTGGCAAATTGGCGCTTCGTGCCGGCCAAACGGGGTGATGAAGCCATCGAGGCCACGGTCATCGTGCCCATCGTCTTCCGGCTCGACAACTGAAAACCAAAAGCCGGACGTGACGACGGGGACCGAAGTCCCCGCCGGCTATCTTTGGTAACAAGGCTCTAGCAGCCCCGGCTAACCGTTTTTAGGCGGCAATAGCGAATTGCTCATCATTGGCAATTATGGATTTGCTTCATTAACGTCGATCGCCTGACGAGTTGCCTGCGCACCTTTGCCCGCCCTGTCGAAACCAGTACACCCCCATCCAAAAACACTCAGCGGAATGCTCTTGGGTGGAGGTGAGGGGAATCGAACCCCTGTCCAGAACGCCTCCAGATTGCCGGAATTACAACCATGCTTTGGATTATGGGGGCGGGGTGGGGGTTTTACAAGGGCGGGGCCAAGCGAAAAATTTGGATTTTGGCCATTTTTTCCGGTTGACCGTGGAAGACGCGTGTTACGCCGACAACTCCTGTTCGGCCGTGAGCAGGCGCTCGCAGTAGCGGGCGATGAGGTCCACTTCGAGATTGACCTTGCTGCCCGGCTGGAGGCGGTTGAGCGTGGTGTTTTCCAGCGTGTGCGGAATCAGGTTGATGGTGAAATCGGTGCCATTGACATCGTTGGTGGTCAGGCTGGTGCCATCGACGACGATCGACCCCTTGCGCGCGATGAACTTGGCGATGGCCTTCGGGGCGCGGATTTCGAGCAGGCGGTTGTCGCCGACCGGGTCGAAGCGCAACACTTCGCCAACGCCGTCGACGTGGCCGGAGACCAGATGCCCGCCGATCACGTCGTTGAGGCGCAGCGCCTTTTCCAGATTGACCGGGCCGGGTGCGTCGAGGCCAACGGTGCAGGACAGGGTTTCCGGCGAGACATCGACCATGAATTGCTTGCCTTCGCGGGCAACGACGGTCAGGCAGACGCCGTTGTGGGCGATCGAATCGCCGAGTGCGACGCCTTCCATGTCGAGCGCGCCAGCATCGACATGCAGGCGGTAGCCGACTTCGCGTGGCGTCAATTCAGTGATGCGGCCAACCGCCGCGATGATTCCAGAGAACATGGCAGAAAACCCGTTTTAGGCAAAAAACCGACTTTATCACGGCCAATTGACCAGTCGGCTTGCGCGAACGCCCTTTTGGCAATAGCTTTTCACCTTCGTAAAACCGATTCACGATAGGGAGACAAAACAATGAAGAAAACAATGATCGCTGCGCTGCTGTCGACGCTGGCTGCCGCCGCTGTGGCCGACATCAACGTCGGTGTGACGCTGTCGGCGACAGGCCCGGCCGCCTCGCTCGGCATTCCCGAGAAGAACACCATCGACCTGCTGCCGAAGACCATTGCCGGCCAGAAGGTGAACTACATCGTTCTCGACGACGCCTCCGACACGACCACGGCGGTCAAGAATGCCCGCAAGCTGATCAGCGAAAGCAATGTCGACCTCATCATCGGCTCGACCACCACGCCCAATTCGCTGGCCATGGTCGACGTCGCCGCCGAAACCGAAACGCCGATGATCGCCATGGCCGCCTCGGCGCGCATCGTCGAGCCGATGGACGCCAAGCGCAAATGGGTGTTCAAGACGCCGCAGAACGACGCCCAGATGTCGACCGCCATCGTCGAGCACATGACCAACAACAACGTGAAGACCGTCGCCTACATTGGCTTCTCCGACGCCTACGGCGAAGGCTGGTGGAATGAGTTCTCCAAGCTGGCCGAAGTGCGCAAGATCAAGGTCGTCGCCAACGAGCGCTTCAACCGCGTCGACACCTCGGTCACCGGGCAGGTACTGAAAGTTCTCTCGGCCAAGCCTGACGCCGTGCTGATCGGCGGCGCCGGCACCCCGGCCGCCCTGCCGCAGAAGTCGCTCAAGGAAAAAGGCTTCAAGGGCATCATTTACCAGACCCACGGCGTCGCCAACAACGATTTCCTGCGCGTCTGCGGCAAGGATTGCGAAGGCACGGTGTTGCCCACCGGCCCGATTCTCGTTGCCGCCCAGCTGCCGGCTGACAATCCGGTCAAGAAATCGGCCTTGGAATACCTGACCAAGTACGAAGCCGCCAACGGCAAGGGCAGCGTCAGCGCTTTCGGCGGCTACGCCTGGGATGCCGGCGTGCTGCTCGCCAACGCCGCGCCGGCCGCTCTCAAGAAAGCCCAGCCGGGCAGCAAGGAATTCCGTGCCGCCCTGCGCGATGCGCTGGAAACCACCCGGAACGTCCCGGGCGCTCACGGCGTTTTCAACATGAGCGCCAACGACCACCTCGGCCTCGACCAGCGCGCCCGCGTCATGGTCACCATCCAGAACGGCGCCTGGCAACTCGCCAAGTAAGACCGAGCGCCCCGGCCCGAAGGGGTCGGGGCTCGCGTGCTAAACTTTCTTTTTCCGTTTCCGGGGCTTAACGATGCTAAAAAAACTGACGCTGGCCGTGCTGGCCACCCTGACGACCGCAGCGCTGGCCGACATCAACATCGGTGTCTCGGTTTCCGCCACGGGCGCCGCCGCCTCGCTCGGCATCCCGGAAAAGAATTCCATCGCCTTGCTGCCGACCACCATGGGCGGCCAGAAGGTCAATTACATCGTGCTCGACGATGCCAGCGACCCGACTTCGGCCACCCGCAACATCAAGAAATTCGTTTCGGAAAACAAGGTCGATGTTGTCATCGGTTCGACCATTACGCCCAATTCGCTGGCCATGATGGATGTTGCCGTCGAGAACGAAACCCCGATCATTTCGATGGCCGGTTCGGCCATCGTCGTCGAACCCATGGACGACAAGCGCAAATGGGTCTTCAAGACGGCCCAGAACGACGCGCACATGGCCACGGCGCTCGTCCAGCACATGACCGACAAGAACGTGAAGACGGTCGCCTTCATCGGCTTTGCCGACGCCTACGGCGAAGGCTGGTACAAGGAGTTCGCCAAGATCGCCGAAGCCCGCAAGCTGAAGATCGTCGCCAGCGAACGCTACCAGCGCAACGACGCCTCGGTCACCGGCCAGGTTCTCAAGATCATGGTCACCAAGCCCGACGCCATCCTCGTCGGTGGCGCTGGCACGCCGGCCGCCCTGCCGCAGAAGACGCTCAAGGAAAAGGGCTACAAGGGCCTGATCTACCAGACGCACGGCGTCGCCAACAACGACTTCCTACGGGTCGGCGGCAAGGATGTCGAAGGCGCTTTCCTGCCGGTCGGTCCGATGGTCGTCGCGGCGCAGTTGCCGAACGACAATCCGGTCAGGAAATCGGCGCTCGAATACGTTACCAAGTACGAAGCCGCCCACGGCAAGGGCAGCGTCAGCTCCTTCGGCGGCCACGCCTGGGATGCCGGCCTGCTACTGCAGAATGCCGTGCCGCAGGCGCTCAAGAAGGCCAAGCCGGGCACCGTCGAATTCCGCCGCGCCCTGCGCGATGCACTCGAAGGCACCAAGGATCTGCCTGGCGCCCACGGTATCTTCAACCTAACGCCCAACGATCACCAGGGTTTCGACCAGCGCGCCCGGGTCATGGTGACCATCGAAAACAACACCTGGAAACTGATCAAGTAATTCGTATGGCCACGCCCGTTTGAACGGGCAACGATTCCTCTTGGACTCCCGCCTAGGCGGGAGTGATTTTTTAAACTTTCCCGCTTTCAAGGTCGCATGGACCTCCAGATTCTTCTCCTTCTCGGCCAGGACGGCGTCACCAACGGCGCCATCTACGCGCTGCTCGCCCTCGCGCTGGTCCTCGTCTTCGCCGTCACGCGCGTCATCTTCATTCCGCAGGGCGAGTTCGTCGCTTTCGGCGCGCTGACCCTGGCCTCGCTGCAGGCTGGGCACATTCCCGGCACCCTCTGGCTGCTGCTCGGGCTGGGCGTGGCCGTCGCCATCCTCGACAGCGTTCATCTGATCCGCGAAAAACGTTACGCCAGATTGCCGCCCGTCATGATCATCAACATCGGCATTCCGCTGCTCTTCGCCGGGGCCTTGTTTGCCATGCCGCCGACCCAGTTGCCGCTGTGGGCACAGGTCGTCGTCTCGATGATGCTCGTTGTCCCGCTCGGCCCGATGATCTATCGCGTCGCCTTCCAGCCTCTGGCCAGCGCGCCGGTGCTGGTTCTGCTCATTGTTGCGGTCGCCGTCCACCTGGCCCTGATCGGCCTCGGCCTGCTCTTCTTCGGTGCCGAAGGTTGGCGCACGCCCCCCTTCACCGACCTCAGCTTCGAGCTGGCCGACGCCCCGCTGCAAGGCCAGACCATCCTCGTCGTCGTCGCCTCTGCCCTGCTCATCATCGGCCTCTATTTCTTCTTCGAGCGCACCATCTACGGCAAGGCGCTGCGCGCCACCGCCATGAACCGGACCGGCGCCCGCCTCATGGGCATCCCGCCCATCCTCGCCGGCAAACTGTGCTTCACGCTGGCCGCCGCCATCGGTGCGTTCTCAGGCATCCTGATCGCGCCGATCACGACGATCTACTACGACTCGGGCTTCCTGATCGGCCTCAAGGGCTTCGTCGGGGCCATCATCGGCGGCCTCGTTTCCTACCCGCTCGCCGCGCTGGGCGCCATTCTGGTCGGCCTGCTCGAATCGTATTCGTCGTTCTACGCCAGCGCCTTCAAGGAAGTCATCGTCTTCACGCTGATCATCCCCGTCCTGCTGTGGCGCTCGCTGACGACGCACCATGTCGAGGAAGACGACGAGCACACCGACGAGATCAATCCCGACTCGCTGCCCGAGCGCGCCCGGAAACCGTGGCTGCGCCACCTGCCCTTCATCGGTTTCATCGGACTGCTGCTCGCCGCCCCCAGCCTGCTGCCCGAGTTCTCGATCACCCTGCTCAACTACATCGGCCTTTACGCGATTGTCGCCGTCGGCCTCGTCCTGCTTACCGGGGTCGGTGGACTGACCTCCTTCGGGCAAGCCGCCTTCGTCGGCCTTGGCGCCTACACGACGGCTTTCCTGACCACGACCTACGACCTGTCGCCGTGGCTGACGCTGCTCGTCGGCCTGGGCATCACGGCGGCCGTCGCCTTCTTCCTCGGCTTCATCACGCTGCGCATGGGCGGCCACTATCTGCCGCTCGGCACCATCGCCTGGGGCATCAGCCTCTATTTCCTGTTCGGCAATGTCGAATTTCTCGGCGGCCATACCGGCATCACGAGCATTCCGGCCGTCTCGCTGTTCGGCTGGGAGCTGAAGTCGGGCAACCAGTTCTACTACCTGATCTGGCTCGTCGTCCTGCTCGCCATCGTCGCCATCCGCAACCTGCTCGATTCGCGCGAGGGTCGGGCGATCCGTGCCTTGCGCGGCGGCGTCGTGATGGCCGAGGCGATGGGCGTCAATACCCAGCGCACCAAGATCGTCATCTTCCTGATCGCCGCCCTGCTGGCCAGCACTTCGGGCTGGCTGTACGCCCACCTGCAGCGCTTCGTTAACCCGACGCCGTTCGGCCTGACCCAGGGTATCGAGTACCTGTTCATGGTCGTCGTCGGCGGCATGGGTCATGTCTGGGGGGCCGTCCTCGGTGCCGGCCTGATCACCGTCCTCAAGCAATGGCTGCAGGACATCCTGCCGCAGATTCTCGGCCAGAGCGGCAATTTCGAGATCATCGTCTTCGGCATTGCGATGGTCATCGTGCTGCAGAAGGCGCGCGTCGGGCTGTGGCCCGTTCTCGTCAATCTGCTGCCCAGCCGCGCCACCTTACGCACGGTTCCCGATTCCGATTTTCTGCCAAAACGCCAGTTGACCGTGGCAGGCACCGTGCTGCTTGAAGCCAGCGAAGTGACCAAGCGTTTCGGCGGCCTCGTCGCCAACAACAACATGGACCTCAGCGTGCGCGCCGGGGAAGTCATGGCGCTCATCGGCCCCAATGGCGCCGGCAAGAGCACGATGTTCAACTGCGTGTCAGGCGTCAATCCGGCTACTGAAGGAAAAATCGCCTTTCTCGGCGAATCGACCGTCGACCTCGATTCGCGTCAAATCGCCCGCCGCGGCATGAGCCGGACCTTCCAGCACGTGCGCCTGCTTGGCCAGATGACGGTCATCGAAAATGTCGCCATCGGCGCCCACCTGCGCGGCAGCAAGGGCGTCGTGTCCGCAGCATTGCGCCTGGATCGTGCCGAGGAAAACCGCCTGCTTGCCGAAGCGGCCCGTCAGGTCGAGCGCGTCGGCCTGGGCGACCACATGTTCGACCCGGCCGGCAGCCTGGCGCTCGGCCAGCAACGCATCGTCGAGATCGCCCGCGCCCTGGCCTCCGACCCCTGCCTGCTGCTCCTCGACGAACCCGCAGCCGGCCTGCGCTACAAGGAAAAGCAGGCGCTTGCCGAACTGCTGCGCCGACTGCGCGCCGAAGGCATGGGCATCCTGCTGGTCGAGCACGACATGGATTTCGTCATGGGCCTGGCCGACCGCGTAGTCGTCATGGAATTCGGCGAAAAGATTGCCGAAGGACTGCCCGAGGAGGTCCAGCAAAATCCCAAGGTACTCGAAGCCTACCTCGGGGGAGTCGAATGATGAGCAAACACGCCCACCTGCACGACCACGAGGTCATTCTCGACGTCAAGAACCTGCGCGTCACCTATGGCAAGGTCGAGGCCCTGCACGAGGTCAGCCTGACCATCCGGCGCGGCGAGATCGTCACCGTCATCGGCCCCAACGGCGCCGGCAAGACAACGCTTTTGTCTGCCCTCATGGGCCTGCTACCGTCGAAGGGCGACATTATTTACATGGGCCAGACGCAATGGCAGGAGCGCTCGGTCGAGCATCTGGTCCGTCACGGCATGACGCTGGTCCCGGAAAAGCGCGAGCTGTTCGCCGAAATGAGCGTCGAGGACAACCTGCTGCTTGGCGCTTTCGACCGTTACCGCACCGGCCACCGCGACCAGATGGAAACGATGGACGAAGTATTCGAGCTCTTCCCGCGTCTTGAGGAACGCCGCGCCCAACTGGCCGGCACGCTGTCGGGCGGCGAACGCCAGATGCTGGCCATGGGCCGCGCCCTGATGGCCCGCCCCAAGCTGCTCATGCTCGATGAGCCCAGCCTCGGACTGGCGCCACTGATCATCAAGGAAATTTTCCGGATCATCGGCGCCCTCAAGCAGACTGGCGTCGCCATCCTGCTCGTCGAGCAGAATGCCCGTGCTGCGCTGCAGGTATCCGATTACGGCTACGTGCTGGAAACCGGCGAGGTGTCGCTGGCCGGGCCGAGCGCCGAACTGGCCGCCGACCCGCGCGTGATCGAGGCCTACCTCGGCCTCGGTCACAAGAGCTAGCCGCTAGCGACCGCCACGGTCGTCGTCGCCGTGACGACGGCGTTGTTCGGGCTGGCCACCTTGCGGCGCCGGCTGGCGCGGGGGCTCCATGCGCGGTTGCGGCATGGGTGCCGGTGCCGGCGGCGCTGCCCGGAATTCCTGAACCGGTGGACGCGGTGGCTCAGCCCGTTGCTGGGGCATCGGCGCGGGTGCCGGGGCACGAAATTCCTGCATCTGGCGTGGCGGCTCGGCGCGCGGCTGAGGCATTTCACGCACCGGTGGCGGCATCCTGACTTCCGGGGCCGGCCTTGGCATTTCCGGCTGGCGCATCATCTGCGGCGCTTCGGCCGGTGCCGGGCGCTCCATGCGCTGCATTTCCCGCATGTCGCGACGCTGCTCCCTGTCCTGCGGCGCCATCATCGGCCTCGGCTGACGCTCCTCGTTACGCATCTCGGGCGCCGGCATGTCGCGACGCATCGGCGCCGGGGCGGCCTCGGGCTGGCGAGCGCGCATTTCGGGTTCAGGGCGCGAATCAGGCGGTGAAACCCGGGCAGCCGGAGCCTCCGGCTGCCCTTCCGGGCGACGGAAACCACCGCGACGTCCGTCGATCTGCGCCGGCTGGCCGGCTTCCAGCGTTGGCTGGCGAATTTCCTGAGGCGCGGCCTCGCGGCGTTGCGGCAGGGGGGCAGGCACCGCATCGACCGGGCGCCCCCGGTTCTCGACACCCGGACGCATGTCGGGCGAGCCGCGCCAGCCGTCACGACGCGCATCGCCATCCCGGACATTTCCCGATTCGGGCAGAGACTGACGGAAGGCCGGGCGATCCGGATTGCGCGACAGGGGTTCGGCGCGTGGTGCGCCACGCTCCTGACCATTCGGCCTCGGCGCATCGAAATCGCGGCGCAGCGGATTGAGTGGTTCGCGCCGTTCCGCACTGTGCGGACGACTGGCGCCCTGCGCCGGCGCCAGCCAGTCAGCATTCGGTGCGTGACGTGCGAGCGGGGCGCGCCCGAGCTCCGGACGACCCTGGTGCTGGACTTCGCGCGAAGTAATCGAACGACCTTCGCGAACAAAATTGGCGGGAACGACCGTCACCGCACGCGGCAAGGCATGGTTGGCAAACGATGCCTGCGGGCCGCCGCGCACCGCGCGGTCGATCACGCCGACATCGCGAACATACGCCACGTTCAGTTGACGAACATAGTTGGCGCTGTGGCGATGACCAGGCACATAGACTTCGCGCGGGGCGAGCGGGAACCAGCCGACAGCTGGCGCAGCGCCAAAGCTGAAGCCGACATTCCAGCCCGGATTGCCGATCCAGGCGACGAGCGCTGGCGCATAGACCGGGCGGACGGCAAGGCGGCCCGGCACCCAGCCCCAGCGGCCATGAATGATCGCCCAGCGCCCGTAGTGGAAAGGCGCGAAGCCCCATGGCGCCTGGTCGATCCAGGTCCAGCCCCAGGGCTCGACCCATGCCCAGCGTCCGTAGCGGTAGGGAGCCCAGTCATCGGCCACGGCGCGCGGATACCAGACCGAACCGTAGTCAGGTGCCGTCTGCCAGTCGCCGTAGGCGTCGAGGTCCTGATAGCCGGTCATGTGCGGCGAAACATAGCGACGGGACTGACCCGCCAGCGTGACATTCTCGCGATTGGCCACCCAGCTGTCGAAGGCATCATGCGTTCGGTCGGCATTGAGCTGTTCGTTGCCGTCGCTCCAATGGCTGACCTTCTGACCGGCAGCGACCGGCGTCGCCCGCTGGCCGTCGTCGAAGACGGCACGGCCGGCCTGAACGCTCAGTTCGCTGCGATCCCCCAAAACGTCGATGCGATAACGCCCCGGCGTCAGGAAACGGACATTGCCGTCCGGCGTCGCGATCACCACGTCATCGACCTGATCGCGGTCAAGAATGCTGACTGCCAGGCTACCGCCATTGAGGCGGACATCAACCCGCGCATCGTCGACGACGGGAAATTCGACCTGGCTGTCGTCAGCCAGCCGGTAGGCGGTGGAACCGATCCACACCTCGGCCCGGCCGCGTTGCCCGGTTTCCAGAACGGCACCGCTGCTGATCGGCCAGTTGAGCGTAGCCGGCCCGGGCTGTTCGCCACGGTCAACCCGAAAATCGACCTGATTTTCAAAATAAGCCAGACGCCCGACACGGGCTGGCGGATCGCTCTGCGCCAAGGCGGGCAGGGCAACGGCCATGGTCAGTGCGAGAAGGATTCGTTGCAGGGATTGCAGCATCGTGTACTCCCGAAGGGAAAGCGCCGCCCGCACGAAAAGGCGGGCCGGTGTGTAATCAACGCGCCAGCACGCGAAAGGATGAGTCAGCGGGGCAACAAAATGGTTTCAAAATGTTGCCACGCCGATTTCTCAGATATTTTCGGTGGCAATGCCGTATTTTTTGGCGACCGTGGCATAAAGCTCGCGGGCCGAGGCAACCTTGGCGCTCTTGCGATCCTTGCGCTGGGCGCGCTGCAGGTAGTCGATGGCGCGGGCCGCCAGCGCTTCATCCCACCCCTTTTTGTCCATCAAGGCGAAAATGGCCTTGGCGGCATTGACCAGGAACTGCAGGTTGGGCACCTGCTCGACGGCCTGAATCAGCAACCGGACAGCGCCCTCGAGGTCGCCGCTGCGCGCCGCCAAGACGCCCTTGTTGTTGAGTTCGACAATTTCCTTGCCGACCTGCTCGAGCATCGCCTTGCCGGCATCGGGCTGACCCGTTTTTTCGAAAACGTTGGTGATGTGGTCGATGAGGTTTTGGTCCTCATGATTTTCGGCCGCCACCTGGCGCATGATTTTCGTCGCTTCGTCTTCCTTGCCGGTGGCATAGCAGGCATGCGCCAGATCGACAGCGAGCCGCTGCGACACGTGCTTGCCTTTCTCGGCCGCCTCGTCGCTGATCGTTTTCTGCAAGGCCAGCGCCTGATCGACCAGATGCTTAGCCTTGTCGGCCGCCCCTTCACTGTTCAGGCACAGACTTTCGGTCACCAGCGCCGCCAGTTCAGCCTGCTTGTCGCCGCGCCATTCGCGCTTCATGTCGGCCACGATCTTGCGCGAAGCATCGACGTGCCCGCGCTCGACCAGCACGCGCGACAGGTTGGCAAAATCATCCACCGTCCGCAGGCTCGAACCCTTGCTGCGCTCGATGACCTTGCCGTAGGCCTTTTCGGCCGACAGCAGATCCTTGTTGCGAGCGGCCACATCGCCGACCAGCCGTTGCCGCACGGTGTTGTGCGGCGAGGCATCGGCTGCCCGTTGCAGCGTCTGCTGGGCGGCCTCCAGTTTGCCCTGGGCTTCGTGCACCGAGGCCAGGAAATCGTAGGCCGACAGGTAATCCGGCGCTTCCTCGGTGACCTGCTCGGCCAGATGCTCGGCTTCGTCAAGCGCGCCACGATCACGCAGGGCCATCGCCAGACCCATCTTGGCCCACGGCACGACTCGCCCTTCGAGCACACGGCGGAAAACCTCTTCAGCCTCGCGCGTCTTGCCCAGCGTATGCAGCAGATCGCCCTTGAAACGCAGGGCGTCATACATGTATTGCGGCTGCTGCTGGATGACGCGGTCGCAGGCGATGATGGCTTCCTGCAAGGCGCCGCGCTCGATCTGATCGTAGATGTGCCGCAATACGTGTTTTTTGTAGATCGATCTGATCAACCGGGCCTGCAGCTGCTCAGCGGTAAATGGCTTGATCAGGTAGTCGTCCGGCGCCAGTTCGGCCAGCGAAACGACATTGGTGTAGCCGCGCTCGCTGGTGATGATCATATACACCGTCGACAAGGGAATGAGGTGGGCGTGGCGCAGTTCCTCGAGCAGTTGCTGGCCGTCGCGGCCATCGTCGAGGACGAAATCGGAAAGCACGATGTCGAAACGGTTGGCCTTGACCTGACGGATCACCTCGGCCGAGTTGCCGGCGCCATGCACGAGCGTCACACCCAATGCGCCAAGCATCAGACGCAGGGAATCGCGGGCCGGCGAATGACGGTCGACGATCAACACCCTTTTCTTGGTCAGCGATTGCTGCAAAACCAGCAGCATCTCTTCGTTATCGAGGGAAGGGGACCCTTTGGCCTGGCTTGTGCTCATTTCGGCAACTTACTGCACTTCGCCGGGCAGAGCAACCGAGAGGCGTCGCGCTGCTCAGGGAATCGCCCACCGCGCCGGGAGCATGGAAGGTTTTATGCAAACCATCTATAACGAGCGGCCGTCCATGCTATTGTTCCACCTCTGGCGCCCAACGCATATTCGTCTGAATGTCGCACAAATCAACCGTTCTCACCCTCGACCTCCAGATCGGCATGTTCGTCAGCGACCTTGATCGCCCCTGGATCGAAACGCCCTTCCTGATGCAGGGGTTGCTCATCGAGAACGAAGCCCAGATCGCCACCCTGCAGCAATATTGCCAGCAAGTAATTGTCGACCGCAGCCGTTCGCTCGGCGATGCCTACGCCCCACGCGTCCATGACCGGGACGCACCTCGCCAGAGCGGCCCCCTGCCGGCTTTCCGGCAAGTCGACGAGGCCCGGCCGAACGATTTCGCGGCTATCTGCCGCCATCTGCGCGTCGAACCGGTGCTGCGCCGCTACCGAGTATCTCCCGATCTCAATCCCACTGACCAGCAAAGCCGCCTGGAAGCCGAACTGCTCTATTCGGCCCCGATTGTCGATGACGTCAAACGCACGCTGAAATCGATCCGCGATGCCATCGCCAGCGCCGAAACGGTGTCGCTCAACGAGATCGGCAAACAGGTTTCCGAGATGGCGCGCAGCGTCGAACGCAACCCGGAAGCGATGATCTGGCTAGCCCGCCTGCGCTCCTCGGACCAGTATTCCTACGATCACGCCCTCGATGTGTCGGTCCATCTCATGGTTTTCGCGCGTTTTCTCGGGCTTTCATCGAAGATCATCGAGCAGGTCGGCATTGCCGGGCTGATGCAGGACATTGGCAAGATCGATATCCCGGCCGAAATACTTAACAAACCGGGCAACCTGACCGACGAGGAATACACGCTGATCCAGTCGCACGTCGCCAGCTCGCTCGAAATGCTGCTCGGCCAGGCGACTTTCCCCAACCATGTACTCGAGATCGTGGCCAGCCACCACGAACGCGCCGACGGCAGCGGCTACCCCCGGCGCCTGAAAGGCGAGCGCATTTCCTTTCACGGCGAACTGGCCGGCCTGGTCGACACCTATTGTGCGATGACTCGCGATCGCGCCTACGGCACCGCCATTTCGTCGCAAAAAGCGTTGGAAGCATTGATTCGCACGCGCGGCAGCAAGTTTCGCGACCCCATCGTCGATCAGTTCATCCAGTGCATCGGCCTGTACCCGATCGGCAGCCTGGTCGAACTCAATACCGGCGAAGTCGGCGTCATCATCCAGCAGAATCAGGTGCGCCGCCTGAAACCCCGGCTGATGATCCTGCTCGGACCAGACAAGAGCGTGGAGCGCAATCCGATCACGCTCGACCTGATGATGGATCCGGCGACACCGACCGGCCAGCCCTATCGCATCCTGCACGCTCTGCCAGCCAACGCCTACGGTATCGATCCCGGCGAGTTTTACCTGGACTGAGATGACCACGCGCCCGTTCGTCACCCGCCAGCGCGACCGGTTCGACCAGACAACCGGCCTTCCCCTGATGGCCAGCGCCCTGGCCGATCTACCGAAGATGATCCGCGAGAATACGCCGGGGCGACTACTCGGCGTGATCGCCCTGGCCATCGTTCCCGATTCCCTGCTCTTCCGCCAATCGACGGATTCGATACACAAGCTACGTGTTTTGGTCAGCCAGGAAATCCAGGCGACGGTGCGGCCACAGGATCGGGTCTATAGCCTCAGCCAGCGGGAGTGGCTGATCATCCAGCCCAACCTGCTGAGCAGCGCGGCCCCGATGCTGGCGATGATCCGCCTGCGCGACAAGCTCATGGCGATCACGGGTGCCGGCGCAAGCGTCAGCTACATTCCGCGCCTGGCGCAGGGTGCCGCGCTGTGGCCGGCCAATGGCGAAGACGCGCTCTTTCTCGTTCAGTCCGCCCGCATCGCCCGCCTGGCTTCCGAACAGGGCAATCCCGATATCCTGCTTTACCAGCCCTCAATGGAATCGGAAGGGGAGAAGGAACACGGGCTGCTCGGCGACCTGCGCCAGGCGTTGACCGATAACCGCGGTCTGGCCCTCTATCTGCAACCGCAGATGGATATCGCCAGCGGCCGCTGCGTCGGCGCCGAGGCCCTGCTGCGCTGGCAACGCGGCAACGGCGAATGGGTCGCCCCACCGCGCATACTCGAAGCCATCGACCGCCTCGGCCAGCGCCAGACCTTCAATCGCTGGCTGCTCCATCAGGCTTCCCAGATCCAGAAGCAACTGGTCGAGCACGGCATCGAGATCGCGCTGTCCCTCAATCTTTCGGCCAACGACCTGCTCGACGTCGAACTGCCGGACATGATCGGTCAGGCGCTAGCGACCTGGGATCTCGATCCGACCAAGTTCATGCTCGAAATCACCGAAACGATGATGATCGAGGAAAGCTGGCAGGTCATGGACGTCCTCGAGCGTCTGCGTGCACTCGGTTTGCGCCTGTCGATCGACGATTTCGGCACCGGCTACGCCGGCATGGGCTACCTGCAGCGGCTGCCGGTGCAGGAAGTGAAAATCGACCAGACGTTCGTCAGGCAGCTTGCGCACTCGGACAAGGCGCGTGAAATCGTCGCCTCGGTGATCCAGCTCGCCGGCAAGCTGGAAATGAGCGTCATCGCCGAAGGCGTCGAGACGCAGGAAATGCTCGATGCCCTGCAGGCGCTCGGCTGCCGGTTCGGCCAGGGATTTTTCTACTCGCCGGCCTTGCCACTGAGCGATTTCATCCGCTGGTGGCAGACCTCGCCGAGCGCAAAAATTTAGTCAGGCTGGTCGGCACCGGACATTGACACCCCGCCGGAACCTGTGATTTTTCAGCGACATGGCGTAAAATCCGCGGTCCGATACTGCGCTGCAGCAAAGCCACTCCCATGCTCTATCCCACCCGATTTGATGTCATTGTTGTCGGCGGCGGTCACGCCGGCACCGAGGCTGCGCTGGCCGCAGCCCGGGCGGGTGCGAACACGCTGCTGCTGACGCACAATCTCGACACCCTCGGTGCGATGAGCTGCAACCCGTCGATCGGCGGCATCGGCAAGGGCCATCTGGTGCGCGAGGTCGATGCACTGGGTGGGGCGATGGCGGCGGCCACCGACGAAGCAGGCATCCAGTTCCGCATCCTGAACGCCTCGAAAGGTCCTGCCGTGCGCGCCACCCGCGCCCAGGCTGACCGTGTGCTGTACAAGCAGGCGATCCGCGGTCGTCTCGAAAATCAGCCCAATTTGACCATTTTCGCCGAAGCCTGTGACGACCTGATTGTCGAGGGTGATCGTGTGGCTGGCGCGGTCACGCAACTCGGCATCCGCTTCATGGCGCAATCGGTTGTCCTGACCGCCGGCACCTTCCTCAACGGCAAGATCCACGTCGGGCTGGAGAACTACACCGGCGGACGCATGGGCGATCCACCGTCAGTTTCGCTGGCGGCTCGCCTCAAGGAATTGAACCTGCCGCAAGGCCGCCTGAAGACCGGCACGCCGCCGCGCCTCGATGGCAAGACCATCGATTTCTCGGTGATGGAGGAACAGCATTCGGACGATCCGTTGCCAGTCTTTTCCTTCCTTGGCAATGCGGCCCAGCACCCACGCCAGTTGCCATGCTGGATCACCGAGACCAACGAGAAAACCCACGACATCATCCGCAGCGGGCTGGATCGTTCGCCGATGTACACCGGCGTCATCGAAGGGGTCGGGCCTCGTTATTGCCCGTCGATCGAAGACAAGATCCACCGCTTCGCCGACAAGGACCGCCACAACGTTTTTCTTGAGCCGGAAGGCCTGACGACGCACGAGATCTACCCGAACGGTGTGTCGACCAGCCTGCCCTTCGACATCCAGCTGGCGCTGGTCCGCTCGATCCGCGGCATGGAGAACGTACACATCCTGCGCCCCGGTTACGCCATCGAATATGATTTCTACGACCCGCGCGGCCTCAAGGACACGCTGGAATCGAAAGCCATCAACGGCCTGTTCTTCGCCGGCCAGATCAATGGCACAACCGGTTACGAAGAAGCGGCGGCGCAGGGCCTGTTAGCCGGCATCAACGCCGTGCGCTACGTGCGCGATGAAGCCGGCTGGTGCCCGAAACGCAACGAAGCCTACCTCGGCGTACTGGTTGACGACCTGATCACGCGCGGCGTCTCCGACCCCTACCGGATGTTCACCAGCCGCGCCGAGTACCGCCTGAGCCTACGTGAAGACAACGCCGACCTGCGCCTGACCGAACAGGGCCGCGCGCTTGGCCTGGTGGACGACGTGCGCTGGACCGCCTTCTGCCAGAAGCGCGACGCCATCGCTGCCGAGCAGGAACGCCTGAAATCCACCTGGGTCAACCCCAAGCTGACGCCGGCCGAAGACTGCATTCGCGTCCTCGGCAAACCGATCGAGCACGAATACAACCTGTTCGAACTGCTGCGCCGGCCTGAAGTCAGCTACGAAGCACTCGTCACGCTACCTTTCCACGGTCAACCGGAAATTTTGCCCAAAATTGAAATGGACCCGGCCGTCATCGAGCAGCTCGAAATCTCCGCCAAGTACCAGGGCTACATCGACCGCCAGGCCGAGGAAGTCGCCAAGTCGGCCAGCTACGAAAACACCCTGCTGCCGGCCGATCTCGACTACGCCACGGTCGCCGGGCTATCCAACGAGGTCAAGCAGAAACTCAACCAGCACAAGCCGCAGACCATCGGCCAGGCCTCGCGCATCCAGGGCATCACGCCTGCCGCCGTTTCGCTGCTGCTCATCCACCTCAAACGACACAGCCTGTCGCAAGCCGCATGAGCCAGAAAGCACTCGCCGCGGGCCTCGCCGACCTCGGAATCAGCTTGCCTGAGGAGTCACAGGAAAAGCTGCTCGCCTTCCGCGACCTGCTGCTCAAGTGGAACAAGACCTACAACCTGACCGCCCTGCGCGATCCAGCCCAGGCCATTTCGCACCACCTGCTCGATTCGCTCGCCATCCTGCCGCATGTCGGCGACGGCAATCTGCTCGACGTCGGCAGCGGCGGCGGCCTGCCCGGCATCCCGCTGGCCATCGCCCGGCCGGCGCTGTCGGTCAGCATGGTCGACACCGTGCAGAAGAAAGCCACCTTTCTGCAGCAAGCCGTCATCGAGCTGGCGCTCAAAAATGTGTCGGTGCACCACGCCCGGGTTGAAGAAATGCAGGGGCAGTATGCCCAGATCAGCTCGCGCGCCTTCGCCGAAATTGGCCTTTTCATCAGCCTGACCCGCCACCTGCTGGCCCCGAACGGTCGCTGGCTGGCCATGAAAGGGGTGCGCCCGGACGACGAACTCAAGGTCCTGCCGCCTGACATTACGGTTGAGGCAATCATCCCGCTCACCGTACCCGGGCTGGATGCCGAACGACATTTGATCATTTTGAAAGCCGGGTCATGAAAGTACTCGCCATAACCAACCAGAAAGGCGGCGTCGGCAAAACGACCACCGCCGTCAATCTGGCGGCGTCGCTGGCCGCCGAGGGCAAGCGCGTCCTGCTCATCGACATGGATCCACAGGGCAACGCGACGACCGGATCCGGCATCACCAAAAAAGAAGCGCTGCCGACCGTCTATCAATTGCTGATCGGCGCCGCGACCCTACTGGAAGTCTGCATCGAGACGGCTTTCGACTTCGACATCCTGCCCGCCAACCGCGAACTGGCCGGCGCCGAAGTCGAAATGATCGACCTCGACCAGCGCGAATACCGTCTCAAAAAGGCACTGGCGCAGAACCACGCCGAATACGATTTCGTGCTCATCGACTGCCCGCCCGCGCTCAACATGCTGACCGTCAACGCCCTGGTCGCTGCCGACTCCGTCCTCATCCCGATGCAGTGCGAGTACTACGCACTCGAAGGCCTGTCCGACCTCGTCGAAACCCTGCGCAAGGTGCGTCACCACCTCAATTCACGCCTCGAAATCGAGGGCCTGCTGCGTACCATGTACAACGGGCAGAGCACGCTGACCCAACAGGTTTCAGCCGAACTCGAAACCCACTTCGGTAACAAGGTATATAAAACCATCGTGCCGCGTAACGTCCGTCTGGCGGAAGCGCCGTCCTACGGCAAGCCGGTCATCGCCTTCGACAAGAACTCAAAGGGTGCCCAAGCCTACAGCGCTCTCGCTCAGGAAATCCTCGAAAGGACCGCAGCATGATCAAGATGAAGGGACTCGGCCGCGGCCTCGACGCGCTGCTTGCCGGCAGCGACGCCAAAGCCGATGACGAACTGCGCAACCTGCCTGTTGAACGCCTTAAGCCCGGAAAATACCAGCCGCGTACCCACATGGACCAGGATTCGCTGGCCGAACTTGCCGCGTCCATAAAAGCCCAGGGCGTCATGCAACCCATCCTCGTCCGGGCCATCGACAGCACGCCGGGTGCCGAACGCTACGAAATCGTCGCGGGCGAACGCCGTTGGCGCGCCTCACAGCTTGCCGGCCTGAAGGAAGTGCCCGTTCTCGTCCGCAGCATTCCCGACGAACAGGCGCTGGCCATGGCGCTCATTGAAAACATCCAGCGCGAAAACCTCAACCCGCTCGAAGAAGCCCAGGGCCTCCAACGCCTGATCGATGAATTCGGCCTGACCCACCAGCAAGCCGCCGATGCTGTCGGCCGCTCACGCCCCGCCGCCTCGAATTTGCTACGTTTATTGCAGCTAACCACGCCAGTTCAGGAATTGCTGATGGCCGGCCAGATCGACATGGGCCACGCCCGTGCTCTGTTGCCCATTTCCAGTGGCCAGCAGGTCGGCGTTGCTCAGCGCATAGTACAAAAGGGCCTTTCTGTCCGTGAAACCGAACGGCTAGTCCAGCAACTTTTGAATCCGCCCACGAATGCGCCCGAAAAAACCATCGACCGCGACCTGCTGAACCTTCAGGAACGCCTCTCGGATGGCCTGGGCACCAATGTCGCCATTCGCTCCAACAAAAAGGGCGCCGGCAAGGTCACCATTGAATTTTCCAGTCTGGACCAGCTCGACGGCCTCATTTCACGACTCCATGCATAAACAATGTCACTAATCGTAAGCCACAGAATGCACGGGAAAACCCTCACTTTTTGCACTGCGGAAATTGACTCCTCTATAAGACTCCGTTACACTCGCACGGTTATTGATCGAGGCATGTCTTGCACCCGCAGGTGAGCTGGATACTCAGCCGCCAAGCGGCGTTGGCAACCATCCTGGCCATTGCAGCCGGAGTGTTCGTTAGCGTCAATGCAGCAGTCTCGGTTCTGATCGGGGGATCAATCGGGTTCATCGCAAATCTCGGATACGTTCTGAGAGCCTTGCGGATGGGTTCGGGAACCGACCCGGTCAAGGTTTATCAGGCGCAAGCCGCCGGGGAGGGCTTCAAGTTTTTGCTCACTCTTGTCGGATTTGCGCTGGTGTTTTTAGGGTACAAGGATGTGGCGGTTCTGCCGCTCTTCCTTGGATACGCATCAACCTTTGTCATCTACTGGATGGCACTGCTGAAGAATCGCTAGGCTGACTGGAGAAAACATGAGCGCAGAAGGCGGCACTACTGCTTATATTCAACACCACCTGACCAATCTCGCTGTCTGTGCAGACAGCGCCAAGGTAGATGGTGCTTGTAGCGGTTTCTGGACTTTCCACCTCGACACCCTGCTGGTTTCCGGCATCCTGGGTCTGGTGGTTTTCGGCCTGATGGCCATGTTGGCCAGCAAGGCGACTTCTGGCGTTCCGTCGGGCGGACAGAACTTTGTCGAAATGGTGGTCGGCCTCGTCGACCAGCAGGTTCGCGACACTTTCCACGGTAAGAGCGCTCTGGTCACCCCGCTGGCCATCACCATCTTCGTCTGGGTGTTCGTCATGAACGCCATGGACTTGATTCCGGTCGATTTCCTGCCGGTCGCGCTGCAAGCTGCCACCGGCAACCATCATCTGCCCTTCAAGTTTGTTCCGACCACCGACCCCAACCTGACGTTCGCAATGTCGATCACCGTGTTCTTTATCTCGCTCTTCATGGGCCTCAAGATAAAGGGATTCGGTCACTTCATGCATGAAGTTTTTGCCGTCCCGTTCGGTCTCAAACTCGCTCCGATCAACCTGCTGTTCCGTATCGTTGAAGAAATCGCCAGGCCGATCTCGTTGTCCCTGCGACTCTTCGGCAACATGTACGCCGGCGAAATGGTCTTCATCCTGATTGCCCTGCTCGGCATCTACCAGCTCCCCCTGGCTTTGCCATGGGAACTGTTCCACATCCTGATTATTACCCTGCAAGCCTTCGTGTTCATGATGCTGACCATCGTGTACATGTCCATGGCAGCAGAGTCGCACTAAGTCGTAGTAGCAGTTTTTCAGTAGTTTTTAACTTTAACCCCGCAACAAACCTACCTTACTGAGGAGTAAACATGGAACTCGCAACCGTCCTCTCCAACACCGCTATCGCTGTAGCCATCCTGATCGGCGCCGGCGCTCTGGGTACCGCTATTGGCTTTGGTATCCTGGGTGGCCGTTTCCTGGAAGGTGCTGCTCGCCAGCCGGAAATGATCCCCACGCTGCAAGTCAAGATGTTCATCGTCGCCGGTCTGCTCGACGCCGTGACCATGATCGGTGTTGGTATCGCTCTGTTCCTGCTCTTCGCAAACCCGTTCCTGGCTCTGCTGAAGTAATTAACCGCGCCCCTGTAACCCTTATAACCAGGAGGTTAGCGTGAATATCAACGCTACACTGATTGGCCAGGCAATCTGGTTTGCTCTCTTCATCTGGATCACGATGAAGTTCGTCTGGCCGCCGCTCCAAAAAGCGATGGCAGAACGTCAAGCACAGATCGCTGATGGCCTGGCTGCAGCAGAACGTGGCAAGCACGAGCAAGAACTCGCTGCCAAGCGTTCCGCCGACGCGTTGCGGGAAGCCAAGGAGAAATCCTCGGACCTCATCGCTCAAGCCGAAAAGCGTGCGCAACAGATCGTCGAAGAAGCCAAGGGCACCGCCAAGGTTGAGGCCGACAAGGTCGTCGCCGGCGCCAAAGCCGAAATCGATCAGGAAGTCGAACGCGCCAAGCAGCAGTTGCGTGAACGCGTCGCCGAGCTGGCGGTTGCTGGTGCCGAGAAGATCCTGCGCAAGGAAATCAACGCGTCCGCGCATGCTGACATGCTGGTCGCCCTGAAACAGGACCTGTAAGCAATGGCTGAATCCGTCACTATCGCCCGACCTTACGCCGAAGCCCTGTTCCGGGCGGCCAAGGAAAGCGGCAATCTGGCCAAGTGGGCCGAGCAGGCAGCAACGCTCGCCCAAGTGGCTGCCAGCCCCGAAGTCCATGCGGCTATCGGTGATCCCAATGTGGCGGCCCCGCAACTGGTCGACCTCTTCCGGTCTGCCTGCGGTACGGCGGTAGATGCGGAGCTGGCGAACTTCATCCAGCTGCTGTCCAACAACAACCGCCTGGGCCTGTTGCCGGAAATCGCCGGCTTGTACGAAAGTTACAAGCGTGCCGAGGAAGGCACCAAGCAAGCCGAAATCATCTCGGCCTTCCCGATCGATGACAACCAGGTGAAAGCCCTGGTGCCCCAGCTCGAAGCTGTCTTCAAGACCAAGCTAGAGTCCTCGGTGTCGGTTGATCCGACCCTGATTGGTGGCATCAAGGTAATCGTTGGCGACCAGATGCTGGATGCTTCAGTCCGCGGCAAGCTCGACGCCATGGCTACGGCGCTGAACAACTAGGAGAATTTCATGCAGTTGAATCCTTCCGAAATTTCTGAACTGATCAAGAGCAAGATCCAGAACCTGCAAGGCGCATCGGAAGTGCGCACGCAGGGCACCGTGGTATCCGTCACCGACGGTATCTGCCGTGTGCACGGCCTGCAAGATGTTATGCAGGGCGAAATGCTGGAATTCCCCGGCAACACCTTTGGTATGGCGCTCAACCTTGAGCGTGATTCCGTCGGTGCCGTGGTTCTTGGTGCATACGAACACATTTCCGAAGGCGACGTGGTCAAGACCACCGGTCGCATTCTGGAAGTCCCCGTTGGCCGCGAATTGCTCGGCCGCGTGGTCAATTCCCTCGGCCAGCCGATCGACGGCAAGGGCCCGATCAATGCCAAGCTGACTGACAAGCTGGAAAAGGTTGCGCCTGGCGTTATCTGGCGTAAGTCCGTTTCTCAGCCCGTGCAGACTGGTCTGAAGTGCGTTGACTCCATGGTGCCGGTTGGCCGTGGCCAGCGCGAGCTGATCATTGGCGACCGCCAGACAGGCAAGACCGCAGTCGCTGTTGACGCCATCATCAACCAGAAGGACAAGGGTCTCTTCTGCGTTTATGTCGCTATCGGCCAGAAGGCTTCGACTATTGCCAACGTCGTGCGCAAGCTCGAAGAGCACGGCGCCATGGCCAACACCATCGTCGTTGCTGCTCCGGCTTCAGAATCCGCTGCCCTGCAGTACCTCGCACCGTACGCCGGTTGCACGATGGGTGAATACTTCCGCGACATCGGCGAAGATGCATTGATCGTTTATGACGACTTGACCAAGCAAGCTTGGGGCTACCGTCAGGTTTCCCTGCTGCTGCGCCGTCCGCCGGGCCGTGAAGCCTATCCGGGCGACGTCTTCTATCTCCACTCCCGCCTGCTCGAGCGTGCTGCTCGCGTTTCGGAAGAATGGGTTGAAAAGGTCTCCAACGGCGAAATCAAGGGCAAGACAGGTTCCCTGACCGCTCTGCCGGTTATCGAAACGCAAGCCGGTGACGTTTCCGCCTTCGTTCCGACCAACGTGATCTCCATTACCGACGGCCAGATCTTCCTGGAAACCGACCTCTTCAACGCCGGTATCCGTCCTGCTATCAACGCCGGTATCTCCGTGTCCCGCGTCGGTGGTGCTGCCCAGACCAAGCTGATCAAGAAGCTCGGCGGCGGCGTCCGTCTGGCACTCGCTCAGTACCGCGAACTAGCTGCCTTTGCGCAATTCGCTTCCGACCTTGACGAAGCTACCCGCAAGCAGCTGGAGCGTGGCCGTCTTGTGACTGAGCTGATGAAGCAGCAACAGTACTCGCCGATGAGCATCTCTGAAATGGCCGTCACGCTGTACGCAGCTGACAAAGGCTATTTTGACGATGTCGAAGTCAAGCGCGCCCTGGAATGCGAAAAGGCCATGATCGGTTACCTCAAGGCCAACTGTGCCGACCTCATGAACACCATGGAGTCTACGGCTGACCTGAGTGCCGATTCCGAGAAGCAACTTGCCGCAGGCATCGTCGCTTTCAAGAGCAGCTGGGCCTGATTAGCTAGGAGAATTGCATGGCTAGCGGCAAGGAAATTCGCAACAAGATCAAGAGCGTCGAAAACACGCGCAAGATCACCAAGGCCATGGAAATGGTGGCCGCATCCAAAATGCGCAAGGCGCAGGACCGGATGCGGGCTGCCCGTCCCTATGGCGAGAAGATCCGGCGCGTTGCAGGCAACCTGTCTCATGCTCTGACCGAGTACCGCCATCCCTTCCTAGTGAATCGCGAACAAGCCGCTGTCGGCATAGTTCTGATCACCTCGGACAAGGGTCTGTGCGGCGGTCTGAACTCGAACCTTCTTCGTCTGGCTGTCACGAAGATGAAGGAATTCGAGTCCGCGGGCAAGAAACTGCAGGCGACCTGCATCGGCAACAAGGGTCTCGGCTTCATGCAGCGCGCAGGTGCCAAAGTCGTCTCGCACGTGACCGGGTTGGGCGATACGCCCCACCTGGAAAAGCTTATCGGGCCGGTCAAGGTTCAACTTGATGCCTACATGAATGGCGAAATCGATGCGCTGTATATCGGCTACACCCGCTTCATCAACACGATGAAGCAGGAACCGGTGTTCGAGCAACTACTTCCGCTGTCTGGTGGAACCGTCGGTAGCGCCAAGACCAAGTGGGACTATGTCTACGAACCCGATGCCAAGGCTGTGATCGACGATCTGCTGATCCGTTATGTCGAAGCATTGATTTATCAGGCCGTTGCAGAAAACATGGCCTCCGAGCAGTCTGCCCGGATGGTTGCCATGAAGTCTGCCTCGGACAACGCCAAGACCGTTATCGGCGATTTGAAGCTGGTTTACAACAAGGCCCGTCAGGCTGCGATTACCAAGGAACTTTCGGAAATCGTCAGCGGCGCCGCCGCGGTGTGACGCGTAGATTTTTAATTTTGGGGATTTGAATATGAGTCAAGGTTCAATCGTTCAGTGCATCGGCGCCGTTGTGGACATCCACTTCCCGCGCGACGCGATGCCGAAGGTCTACGACGCCCTCAAGCTGGATGCTTCCGAAGCAAACGGCATGGCAGAAGACGGCCTGACCTTCGAAGTACAACAACAACTCGGTGACGGCGTCGTTCGTACCATCGCCATGGGTTCGTCCGACGGTCTGCGTCGCGGCATGAAGGTAAACAACACTGGCGCAGGCATCTCCGTGCCGGTCGGGATGGGTACCCTCGGTCGCATCATGGACGTCCTCGGTCGTCCGATCGACGAAGCTGGTCCGATCGACTCCAACGAACTGCGCGTCATTCACCAGCCAGCTCCGAAGTTCGACGAACTGTCTTCTTCCGTCGATCTGCTGGAAACCGGCATCAAGGTTATCGACCTGATCTGCCCGTTCGCCAAGGGCGGCAAGGTTGGCCTGTTCGGTGGCGCCGGCGTCGGCAAGACCGTCAACATGATGGAACTCATCAACAACATCGCCAAGCAACACTCGGGTCTGTCCGTGTTTGCCGGCGTGGGTGAGCGTACCCGTGAAGGTAACGACTTCTATCACGAAATGAAGGACTCCAACGTTCTCGACAAGGTCGCGATGGTGTTCGGTCAGATGAACGAACCGCCGGGTAACCGTCTGCGCGTAGCGCTGACCGGTCTGACCATGGCCGAGCGTTTCCGTGATGATGGTCGCGACATTCTTTTCTTCGTCGATAACATCTATCGTTACACGCTGGCCGGTACGGAAGTTTCCGCGCTGCTCGGTCGTATGCCTTCCGCCGTGGGCTATCAGCCGACGCTGGCTGAAGAAATGGGCCGTCTGCAAGAGCGTATTACCTCTACCAAGGTTGGCTCGATCACCTCTATCCAGGCCGTTTACGTGCCTGCCGATGACTTGACCGACCCGTCCCCGGCTACCACCTTCCTGCACCTCGACTCCACCGTCGTGTTGTCGCGTGACATCGCCTCCCTGGGTATCTACCCGGCAGTCGATCCGCTCGACTCCACTTCGCGCCAGCTCGACCCGCAGGTTGTGGGCGAAGAGCACTACGCTGTTGCCCGCGCCGTGCAGATGAATCTGCAACGCTACAAGGAACTGCGCGACATTATCGCGATTCTGGGTATGGATGAACTGTCTCCTGAAGACAAGCTCGCCGTGTCCCGTGCGCGTAAGATTCAGCGTTTCCTGTCGCAGCCGTTCCACGTTGCTGAAGTCTTCACCGGCTCGCCGGGCAAGTTCGTCTCCCTCAAGGATACGATCAAGGGCTTCAAGGGCATCTGTGCTGGCGAGTACGATCACCTGCCGGAACAAGCGTTTTACATGGTTGGCGGTATCGAAGAAGTCCTCGAAAAGGCCAAGACGCTGTAATAACGCAACGCCGTATAGGAGCTAGTTAATGGCTATGACTGTTCATTGTGATGTCGTCAGTGCGGAGGAGTCGATCTTCTCCGGCCTGGTGGAAATTGCAGTGTTTCCCGGCGAAGCCGGGGAACTCGGTATTCTTCCGCGACACACACCGCTGCTGACTCGCATCAAGCCCGGTACCATTCGTTTGAAGGTGCCGAACCAGAGCGAGTTTGAGCTGGTGTATGTTTCCGGTGGCATGCTGGAAGTTCAGCCCGACATGATTACCGTGTTGGCTGATACTGCAATTCGTGCGCACGATCTGGACGAAGCCAAGGCACTGGAAGCCAAAAAGCGCGCCGAAGAAGCCCTGGCCAATCGGAATGCTGAAATGGATTACGCCGCTGCTGAAGCAGAACTGGCGCAAGCTGTTGCCCAGTTGCAAGCAATCCAGCGTCTGCGCAAGCACACGCACTAATTTCCGGAACTCCGGACTCGAAAAAGGCAGCCTAGGCTGCCTTTTTTATTTCTTCCAACTCAAAATTCAAAGCCGGGAAATCCGCTTCTCAAGTCTCGCTACATCGTCCCGCAAGGTATTTACGGCCTTGCCAAACTCGCTCACTTCCCGATTTGGCATTACCACTCCAGACTCCTGGGATGCATACTCGGAAAGGTTCTCGGCAGCGCGACCAATGGACTTCTGAATCCCCAATGCTATATCCTTGCCGAGCAGCGCTATGCGTCGTGCCGGAATATCACCGACGATGCGGGCGAGATCAGCTTCCGCATCCCAGCGTAAATTGCGTAAAACAAAGGCAAGGCTTTCGGCGATATCAGCCGAACCACCTAATTTGACGGAAGAAACGAGGTTCTCACGATCGAATAGCAGGCGCACCGACACATCCGGGGGTAGGGTAATGCTGACGTTGGGCTGCAGAGCCCGGTCGCCCTCATGAAACAAGCCGTGTTCATCTATGCTCAGCCGCAATGCGAAATGACCTGCGTCTATGGCCACTTGAGCGCCTGAATGACCGACCAAACGAGCCTGAGCCCAACTCTCTGCCCGAATCAGATGGTTCAGGACGCGGATGGCGATCGGATTTAGCAGCTCCATGGAAAGACGCAGGCTCTTAAAATTTGTAGCCGCGATGCAGGGCGACTACGCCGAGAGCCAGGTTGAAATACTCGACCTGTTCCAGACCGGCATTCTCCATCATGCTTTTCAGCTCTTCCTGGCCGGGGTGGACGCGTATCGACTCCGAAAGATAGCGATAGCTGTCGGAATCGTTGGTTACCAACTGCCCGACGCGCGGAATGACCTTGAAAGAGTAAAAATCGTACAACGGCGCCAGCGGCTTCCAGACCTGAGAGAACTCCAGCACCAGCAAGCGGCCACCTGGGCGCAGGACACGGCGCATTTCGGCCAGCGCGGCATCCTTGTGGGTCATGTTGCGCAATCCAAAGGCAACCGTCACGCAATCAAACCAATCGTCAGGGAAGGGTAGCTTCTCCGCATCGCACTGCGCCACGGGCAGCATGTAGCCCTTGTCGAGCAGCCGATCTCGACCGCGGGCAAGCATCGCGTTGTTGATGTCAGTAAGCCAGACCTGACCACTTTTGCCGACGCGCTTGGCGAATGCGAGGGAGAGGTCACCTGTTCCGCCTGCCACATCAAGCACACGTGAACCTTCGCGAACACCGCTGCGTTGGATGGTAAAAGCCTTCCACAAGCGATGCATGCCACCAGACATCAGATCGTTCATCAGGTCGTAGCGACTGGCGACCGAATCGAATACGTCGGCTACACGCCGAGCCTTTTCCTGCTCGGCGACTGTTTCGTAACCAAAATGGGTTTTATCGTTGTTCATAATTTCAATGGTGGTGACCGCAGCTACCTCCAGCTGCTGGACGTGACGAAGTGTCTATATCGCGCGACAAGCCCTGTTTTTCAATCTGTGCGAGGTAGTCCTGCCAAAGCTCATCGTGGTGCTTGCCCAAGTTGTAGAGCATGTCCCAAGAATAAAGGCCGCTGTCGTGACCGTCGGAAAAAACCAGGCGCAGGGCGTAGGTACCGACGGGCTCGATGCGCTCGATATCGACATTGCGCTTGCCCGTTTGCAAGGTTTCCTGGCCTGGGCCATGACCGCGGGCCTCGGCCGAGGGCGTGTAGACCCGCAGGTACTCGAAATCAAGCGAATAGCTTTCGCCTTCGGGATAGATCAGTTCCAACCGGCGCGATTTTTGATGTAACTTTATTTCGCTCGGTATCGGGGTGTCTCGGTCAATACCTGCCATCGTTTTCTCCTGAATGAGGGCGCTAGTTTAGCGCACTCGCCGCAACAGCAAGCCGAGACAGGTCAAATCTCCTGATAGCTGATACGGTCGTAATCAGTGCCGCGCTGCAGAACATGGTTCATTCTTATCTGGCAAGGAGTCTCTTCTCCGATGGATACGTCGAGAATCCGACTGGCCTGATACATCCCCGGTGGCAGGACAATCGACCCTTCTTCCTTTATCGCCGGGACCGGAGGCAGCAAAAATGCGCGGACGAAACGCTCGTTGTTGCCGGCCTTCATTGCAGCGACGCGTACGGCAATGCCGGCCGGCATTCCGGGCAGAGTTGCCACGCCGACGATCAATCCGCCATTGTCCTCCTGCATCAACCAGGTTGCCTGTACCAACAAGAAGTGATCACCATCATGAGGGCAGACCACCATCAGTTGGCCATGCGATATCCGCATTCCGGCACAGCTGCGCCCGAGACGGAAACCATTCGCCGAATGGTTTATGACCGACCATTCATCGATCGGATACGTGATCAACGGCCTGATGGCCGGCGTCTGGTCCGAATCTACGCGCTCTCCGAAGGTGAACAACTGGTCGAATTCGCCTCGCGAAAAGGCGGCAGCCGAATCAGGCTGTTCGAACTCCTTGCCGGTGATACAAAAGTGAATCGCCTCGAAGCCAACCGCGACGCGAGCTATGCCCTGGGTGGCGAAACGGCGGAAACGGCGAGGCGACGCAGACTGAGTCCACGGACGAGAGAGATGATCGAGCAGGCCGATAACGTGGCCGCTGGTTTCCTCGCCCAAACCAAGTTGGGATGGCGTGATGCGTTGACGAAGCTGGCTCAGCATGTGATTGATCTGCAGACCAAGCCGGGTAGTATCCAGGCGCCGCGTGTCGACAGATGGCTCGTCGGCAACGGCCGTCGGATGCAGCGGCACATCTTTCATCAATTCGATGACGTAGGCCGGAGCCTCGAGGTCATCTTCCAGCTTGTGAATGGAAACCAATGGTGCCCACATGCCGGCCCAGCGCCGGATCAGGTTCAGGTTGCGCACGCTGTTGCTGTAGGGGCTGGCAATGTCGATAAGCAGCAGTGTCGTGTAGGCGGCGGCACAATGCGTTGCCTGCAGGCTGTTTTCGAGGGCATCCTCGACCGGGGTGTAGGCGATACCCCATTCCTCGGCGGTTTCATAGTACCCATGCAAATCCAGCCAGATACCTGGCGGCAAATCGCGACGGGCACGGTAGTGCTCGAGGATGACCATTCCCGTGTAATACAGGCAGCGATGCAGAATGGTCGCCATCATGGTCACATACTGGGCATTTTCCGCATCCGGCTCCTCGAGTCGGGCGCATAGCGCGTAGGCCTTGCCCATCTTTCGCCAGGCGGTCACGACCTGCTGAAAATAGGACTCTTCCTCGTCGGCCAGTGGCAAGGCCTTGTTGTGATAACGCCGCGCCATTTCTTCTTCAACGAAACACATCGGCGCCCGCGCCTGCTCGAGCAGCGCCAACAAAACGCCAGGCTCCGGAGGCGCCAGGAGCAGCGAGTCGATGAAGCTCATCAGCTGTCGCTCGGCAACAATCGGATTGGCCAGCGATAACTGGGAGAGATAGTCCATCCCGCTTCGTAGATCTGAAATTGCGGGTACTTCAACGGCGGTCGTGTTCATGATCCATCCAGCCTTATTCGAATTCTTCCAGCGCGACCGACAGCGCTTGCGCCAGGACCTCGTTGCTGACCACGGGCCTGGACGCAAGGCCCTCCCGCCGGACGCTTCCCCACACCGGTTCAGGGAAGTGTCTGTCATCCTGCCAGCGTGGAATGACGTGCCAGTGCACATGAGGAACCATGTTGCCAAAACTCGCCAGGTTGATTTTATCCGGATTGAATAATCGGCGCACGACTGATTCGACGGCAAAAACAATGTGCATCAGCAGGTTTTGCTGGCTTGCATCAAGGTCGCTCATCTCGCGAACATGATCGTTCCAGATGACGCGGCAGAAGCCGGGGTAATGCGGATCATCGACCCGGACGACGCGGCAAAGCGCCGACCGCCAAAGAATGGCCCCGCCGGGGTTCATGCACAATTCACAGGACTGTTTTTCGCTACCCACGCTATCTCGCTCCGGTTTTCCGAGAAGGATTACACCGAAGAATAAATATCACAAGCCGCGACAGCAAAAGAACCAGCTATTTCACGGTCAACCGGAAAAAACGGGTAAAAATCAAAGAAGAACCCGTTCTATTCCACCCGTATTGGCCTTACCAACGTAATCCGCCATCCAGTTTTCACCAAGCAGGTGCTTGGCCAGTTCGACCACGATGTAATCTGCCTTGGTACCGGCGTCGTCATCGTAACGTGACAGGCCCTGCAAGCAAGCCGGGCAGGAGGTCAGAATCTTGACGTCGCCCGTGAAACCGTCGGCGCGCAGCTTGGCTGCGCCGCTTTCGATGTCTTCCTGCTTGCGGAATTTGACCTGGGTCGCGATATCCGGCCGGGAATAGGCGAAGGAACCGGCGTCGCCGCAGCAACGGTCGGTCAGCGGCACTTCTTGCCCCATCAGCGCCTTGGTCACGGCCAGCGGCGCATAGGCCTTCATCGGCGTGTGGCAAGGATCGTGGTACATGTAACGCGTACCGCTGACGCCATCGAGCTTGACGCCCTTTTCCATGAGGTATTCGTGGATATCGAGCAGGCGGCACCCCGGGAAGATCTTCTCGAACTGGTATTTCTGTAGCTGATCCATGCAGGTGCCGCAGGAAACGATCACTGTCTTGATGTCGAGATAGTTCAGCGTGTTGGCCACGCGGTGGAAGAGCACACGGTTGTCCGTCGTGATCTTCAGTCCCTTGTCTTCATCGCCCGAGGCCGTCTGCGGATAGCCGCAGCACAGGTAGCCCGGTGGCAGCACGGTGGTGGCGCCGGTTTCGTAGAGCATCGCCTGCGTCGCCAGACCGACCTGCGAGAACAGGCGCTCCGAACCGCAACCCGGGAAGTAGAAGACAGCATCCGACTCCTCGGTCGTCTTCTTCGGATTGCGGATGACCGGGATGACCTTGTCGTCCTCGATATCGAGCAGGGCGCGCGAGGTACGCTTGGGCAGATTGCCCGGCATCGGCCGGTTGAGGAAATGAATGATCTGCGTCTTGACCGTCGGCGCGCCAACCGTGGCCGGCGGATGTTTGCGGCTGTCCTGAACCAGTCCAAGCGCCTTGGCCGCCTTGTAGGCGAGGCGCTGGGCCTTGAAACCGAAATCCATCATGCCGAAGCGCATGAGCTTGATGGTCGCCGGATCTTTGAGGTTCAGGTAGGTCATCGCCGCAAAGGTGCCGGGACTGAAGCGTTTCTTCTCCTGCTTGCGCAGGAAGTTGCGCATGGCGACGGAAACATCGCCGAAATCGATGTCGACCGGGCAAGGCTTCACACAACGGTGGCAGACCGTGCAATGGTCGGCGACATCGTTGAATTCGTCGAAATGCTTGAGCGAAATGCCGCGCCGGGTCTGTTCTTCGTAGAGGAAGGCTTCGACCAGCAGCGAGGTAGCGAGAATCTTGTTGCGCGGGCTGTACAACAAGTTGGCCCGCGGCACGTGCGTCGAGCAGACCGGCTTGCATTTGCCGCAGCGCAGGCAGTCCTTGACCATGTCGGAAATCTTGCCGATTTCGGACTGTTCCATGATCAGCGATTCAGTGCCGAGCAGGCTGAACGAGGGCGTGTAGGCGTTGCCGAGGTCGCCGCCGGGCATCAGCTTGCCCTTGTTGAAACGGCCTTCCGGGTCGACCTTCTGCTTGTAGGCGCGGAAGGGGCCGAGTTCTTCTTCGGTCAGGAACTCGAGCTTGGTGATGCCGATGCCGTGCTCGCCGGAAATGACGCCATCCAGCCCGCGGGCGATGTGCATGATGCGTTCGACCGCTTTGTTGGCCGTCTGCAACATTTCGTAATTGTCGGAATTGACCGGCAGGTTGGTATGCACGTTGCCGTCGCCGGCGTGCATGTGCAAGGCGACAAAAACACGGCCGCGCAGCACTTCCTTGTGGATGGCTTCGATGCGCTCGATGATCGGGCGATAGACGCCGCCGTCGAAAATCTTGGCCAGCCGGGCATGCAGCTCCTGCTTCCACGACGTGCGCACCGAGTAGTCCTGCAGACGGTGGAACAAGGTCGGATTTTCGGCCCGGTTGGTCAGTTCGCCAGCCACCACGCCATACGACGCGAAGCGCGATTCGGCTTCGGCCAGCGGCAGGTCGAGGTTTTCGAGCAGCCATTCCCAGCGCAGGCGGACAGCTTCGACATAGTCCAGCGCGGCCTGCCGGCGGTCGCCGATCAGCACGTCGGTATCGAGCGTCGTATCGCCACGATGCAGCGGCAGGTCGCCCTTGAGAAATTCGGAAAGTGCGTCGCACAGTGCCAGCTTGTTCTGCGTCGACAGCTCGATGTTGATGCGCTCGATGCCGTCACAGTAATCGCCCATGCGCGGCAGCGGGATCACCACGTCCTCGTTGAGCTTGAAGGCGTTGGTGTGGCGCGAAATGGCGGCGGTGCGCGAACGGTCGAGCCAGAATTTCTTGCGCGTTTCGGCGTTGACTGCGATGAAACCCTCGGCAGCGCGCAGGTTGCACATGCGAACGACTTCTGAGGCGGCGGCCATCACGGCATTTTCGTCGTGGCCGACAAGATCGCCGATCAGCACCATCTTCGGCCGACCGTGGCGCTTGGCCTTGGTGGCGTAGCCGACGGCTTTCACGTAGCGCTCGTCGAGGTGTTCGAGGCCGGCTAGTTGGACGCCGGCGGCATGCCCGGCCCCGCCCGGCTTGAAGTAATCGGTAATTTCAACGATGGCCGGCACGGCTTCACGGACCTGGCCGAAAAACTCCAGGCAAACGGTGCGCGAGATCGGCGGCATCTTGTGCAGCACCCAGCGCGCCGCGACGATGATGCCGTCGGTACCTTCCTTCTGGACACCGGGGATGCCACCGAGGAACTTGTCGGTCACGTCCTTGCCCAGCCCGATCTTGCGGCAGGCGGCGCCCGGCAGGGTCAGGATTTCTTCGCCCAGAAGTTTCTTGCCGCTCGGGTCGAAACGCTTGAGGCGGAATTCGACGTTTTCCTGCTCGTGAATCTTGCCGAAGTTGTGATTGACGCGTTCGACTTCGAGCCAGTTGCCGTCCGGGTCAACCATCTTCCACCAGGCCAGGTTGTCGAGCGCGGTGCCCCACAGCACGGCCTTCTTGCCGCCGGCGTTCATGGCGATGTTGCCGCCGATGCAGGAAGCGGAAGCCGAGGTCGGGTCGACCGCAAAGACGCGGCCAGCCAGCGAAGCCGCTTCCGAAACGCGGTCGGTGACGACGCCGGCGCCGGTACGAATCGTCGCGTAGGGCGTTTCATGGCCGGCCAGCACGAGTTCTTCAACCGGGCCGATGTCGATCAGCTTTTCGGTGTTAATGACCGCCGCGTACGGCGTCAGCGGCACGGCGCCGCCGGTGTAGCCGGTGCCGCCGCCGCGGGCGATGATGGTCAGGCCGGCTTCGATACAGCCGCGCACGAGATGGCCGATTTCCTCTTCGGTGTCCGGATTGAGGACGACGAAGGGGTATTCGACGCGCCAGTCGGTCGCATCGGTGACGTGCGAGACGCGGGCCAGGCCGTCGAAGGCGATGTTGTCCTTGCGCGTGTGCTTGCTCAGGATGCGCGTGACCTTGCGACGCAGATCCCAGGTTTCACCAAAACGTTCGGCAAAGCGATTGACCGCAACGCGGGCCGCATCGACCAGGCGCTTGACCTTGGCCGCCCGTTCCTGGTCCTCGCCTTCGGTCGCCTCGCGCCGCTTCTCCACCTCGTTGAGCCGGTGGTGCAGGGCATTGACCAGTGCATCGCGGCGTTCGCGATTGTCGAGCAGGTCGTCTTCGAGATACGGGTTGCGCTGGACGACCCAGATATCGCCCAACACCTCGTAGAGCATGCGCGCCGAACGGCCGGTGACGCGCTCGGAACGGAGCTCGTCGAGCACCGCCCAGTTGTCGGCGCCAAGCAGGCGGATGACGATCTCGCGATCGGAAAACGAGGTGTAGTTGTAAGGTATTTCGCGCAAGCGGGCGGTCATGGGAGCAGCCGGTGGTCCGTCAAAAGAGGAATTTTAGCGTATTGCGGGGCAGCACGCGGGGACAGGTAGACGTGCACTGCCGCTCAAAGGTTCAGCTTCCTTAAACGCCGCCCAGCTTGAGAGCCAGGCCAAGTAGCGCACTGACCGCGATAACCCGCATGACACTTTGCTGGTAGCGGAAAAGGGCAAGCCCGGCGAGCAGCACGATAATGGCCGAAACAGGTGCAAAACCACCGGCAAAGCCCTGCGGCCACATGACGTGCCAGGCGAAAAACAACGCCAGATTGAGGATGACGCCGACCACGGCGGCGGTGATGGCCGTCAGCGGCGCGGTGAAGTTTAGATTTCCGTGCGTCGTTTCAACGAGCGGCCCGCCGAGCAGGATGAAGACAAACGAGGGCAGGAAGGTGAACCAGGTGATCAGACTGGCAGCCAGCGCCCCGCCCAGAAACAGGTTGTCCGGCCCGACCAGCGCCTGCACCTGCGGCGTCTGGTAGCCGCCGACGAAACCAACGAAGGCGACGACCATGATCAGCGGCCCCGGTGTCGTTTCGCCGAGGGCCAGGCCGTCGATCATCTGGGTTGGCGTCAGCCAGTTGAAATGCGTCACGGCCCCCTGATAGACGTAGGGCAGCACGGCGTAGGCACCACCAAAAGTAAGCAGCGCGGCCTTGGTGAAGAACCAGCCCATCTGCGTCAGGGTGTGATGCCAGCCGAGCGTGGCGGTGAGCAGGCCCATGGGCAGCGCCCAGAGCAGGGCGCCGATGGCGGCCACCGAGAACAGGCGCGACCAGCAGAAAAGGGCGTGCTCGGGCGTTGGCGTGTTGTCGTCGATGAGCGCCGGCATTTTGATTTTGGCCGTTTTTTCCGGTTGACCGTGGGAAGCGGCACGCACCGGCTTGACTCGCCCGGCGACGTAACCAATCAGCCCGGCGGCCGCGACGATGGCCGGAAACGGCGTGCCGAAGGCAAATATGGCGACGAAAGCGGCCCCGGCAATGGCCCACATCAGCTTGCTCTTGAGCGTTCGCGACCCAATGCGCCAGGCCGCGTGCAGCACGATGGCAGTGACCGCCGGCTTGATGCCGAAAAACAGCCCGGCGACCAGCGTCGTGTTGCCATAGACGATGTAGATCCACGACAGCGCAATGAGGATGAACAGCGAGGGCAGCACGAAGAGCACGCCGGCGACGATGCCGCCCCGGGTCCGGTGCATGAGCCAGCCGAGATAGGTGGCCAGTTGCTGTGCCTCCGGCCCGGGTAGCACCATGCAGTAATTGAGGGCATGCAGGAAACGGCTTTCGGAAATCCAGCGGCGTTTGTCGACGAGTTCCTGATGCATGACCGAAATCTGCCCGGCCGGGCCGCCAAAACTGATGAAGCCGAGCTTGAGCCAGAAACGGAAGGCTTCCCAAAACGAAATTGGGGCAGGAGGTGACGAATTCAGCATCTTCAACTCAAGGCGGTTTGGGCGACCAGCCAGTAGCGGGCGAGCTTCCCGATGGCCATGAACAGACAACAGGGCAACCAGTGCAGGCGCAGCCAGCCGGCCGCCAGGCACAGCGCGTCGCCGATCAGCGGCGCCCAGGCGAGCAGCAGCGTCGGGCTGCCCCAGCGTTCGAGCTTGTCGCGATGCGGCAGATTTTCCAGTTTTTGCCAACGCGGCAGGTAGCGGCCGCACCACCAGGAAGTCATGCCGCCGGCCGTATTGCCCAGCGTGGCAAGCATCAGCGCCGATCCATATTCAGCCGGATGGAGGCGCAAAAAGCCCCACAGCAGCGCCTCGGAACCGCCGGGCAGCACCGTTGCCGAGAGAAAACTGGTCGCCAGCAGGCCCCAAAGGCCGCTTTCCGCCGTGACGTTTAGCCACTCCACCCGTAGAATCTCCCTTTTGCCAGAATGAGTTGCGCCCAATGCACCCGGATTATCTCGAAAAAGTTCTCAACGCACAGGTTTATGACGTGGCCGTCGAAACGCCGCTCGACCTGGCCAGCAACCTTTCCGCCCGGGTCGGCAACAAGATTATTCTCAAGCGTGAAGACATGCAGCCGGTGTTTTCGTTCAAGCTGCGCGGCGCCTACAACAAGATCGCCAGCCTCTCGGCCGAAAAACTCAAGCGCGGCGTCATCTGCGCCTCGGCTGGCAATCACGCCCAGGGCGTCGCCCTGTCGGCCAAGAAGCTGGGCTGCCGGGCGGTCATAGTCATGCCGACCTCGACGCCGGGCATCAAGATCGATGCCGTCCGTTCGCGTGGCGGCGAAGTCGTGCTGCACGGCGATTCCTTCGACGAAGCCTACGCCCACGCCGTCGAGCTCGAAAAAACCGAGAAGCTGACCTTCGTGCATCCCTTCGACGATCCTGAAGTGATCGCCGGGCAGGGCACCGTCGCCATGGAAATCCTGCGCCAGCATTCGCGCCACAACGGGCCGATAACTGCCGTCTTCTGCGCCATCGGTGGCGGCGGACTGGCGGCCGGCGTCGCGGCCTACATCAAGCGCCTGCGTCCGGAAATCAAGGTGATCGGCGTTGAAACCTTCGACGCCGACGCCATGAAACAGTCACTGGCCGCCGGCAAGCGCGTGCGTCTCGATCAGGTCGGTCTGTTCGCCGATGGCACCGCCGTCAAGCTGGTTGGCGAAGAGACCTTCCGGCTGTGCAAGGAATACCTCGACGAGGTCATCCTCGTCGACACCGACGCCATCTGCGCTGCCATCAAGGACGTTTTCGAGGACACCCGCTCGATTCTCGAACCAGCCGGTGCGCTGGCCGTCGCTGGCGCCAAGGAATACGCCCGCCAGCACAAGCTCAAGGACAAGAATCTGATCGCCGTGACCTCCGGCGCCAACATGAATTTCGACCGCCTGCGCTTCGTCGCCGAGCGTGCCGAGTTCGGCGAACAGCGCGAAGCCGTCTTCGCCGTCACGCTCCCCGAAAAACCGGGCGCCTACAAGAAATTCCTGGCCCTGATCGGCAAGCGCAACGTCACCGAATTCAATTACCGTTACCACACGGCCAGCGAAGCCCACGTTTTCGTCGGCGTCCAGGTGGCCGACCGCAAGGAATCGCTCAAGCTGGTCGACAGTCTGCAGAAGCACGGCTACCCGACGCTTGATCTGACCGACGACGAAATGGCCAAGAACCATATCCGTCACATGGTCGGCGGCCACGCCCCGGCAGTTTGCGAAAAGGGCATGCACGAACTGCTCTACCGCTTCGAATTTCCGGAAAAACCGGGCGCCCTGATGAATTTCCTGACCCAGATGAGCGCCGGCTGGAACATCAGCCTGTTCCACTACCGCAACCACGGCGCCGATTACGGCCGCGTGCTGGTCGGCATGCAGGTGCCACCGGGCGAGATGGGCAAATTCGAGGAATTCCTGACCAAGCTCGGCTATGCGCACTGGAACGAAAGCGAGAATCCGGCTTATAAGCTGTTTTTGGGGTAAAGCAACGCTCATCCCAAACGGACTGCAGAGGCAAAGAAGGTTCATGACCCGCGAAGACCAACATACAGACTTGAAGTCCCTGCGTACCATTACCGGCAGATCTGTCGATTGGGAGGCACTGGCCAAGGATTGTGTCTGCTTTGCCAATGGCGCGGGAGGCCGTTTGCTGATTGGCATAGAGGATGGAGAAACCTCGCCGCCGGCAGGCCAGTCAATTGCACCAGAATTACTGGATCGCTTGCGTAAGCGTATCGGGGAGCTCTCCGTCAATGTGCAAGCCCTGCCAAGTCTGCAGCGGGCCGCCAATGGCGGTGAATTCATTGAACTAGTGATTGAGCGCTCCCCAAGCGTCGCATCAACATGCGATGGAAGGTTTTTCCTGCGCGTCGGTGACACCTGCCAGCCAGTACTTGGTGATGATGTTCTGCGCTTGGCCAATGAACGACCAGGACGCCCTTGGGAGGCTATGGATAGCGGTATTTCGCGCAACAGCGCGGATGTCGACAAGCTGAACCGTTTCGTTCTTGCTATCCGCGGCTCCGACCGGGTTAAAGACTCGGTCAAGGAAAAAGGCGCCGAAGAATTGCTGGGACATTACGGCTTAGCACAAGGCGCTACGCTGACCCGGCTAGGCGTGCTCTTGCTCGGAACCGCTGCAGACCGCCGGGCCTTGGGCACAGCGCCGCTGGTACAGGCAATCAAGTATGACGAACAGGGCCAGAAGATCAATAAATGGGTGTGGGACGACTGCGCATTGTCACCGGTTGAACTTGTCGACGCGATCTGGCGTGAGATTCCTGATTTTCGTGAGAGCTACGAGGTGGCTGAGGGCTTGTATCGCCGCAACGTGCCCGCGTATGACGAGAAAGTGGTACGCGAATTACTGGTCAATGCACTGGTGCATCGCCCTTATACACAGCAGGGTGACATCTACCTGATGCTCCATCCCGAGCGTTTGGCGGTGGTGAATCCTGGACGCCTGCCGCTGGGCGTTACGCCACGCAACATCCTGCACGCCAGCAGACGCCGCAATGAAGGTCTGGCCAGAGTCTTCCATGATCTAGGTCTGATGGAACGAGAAGGCAGCGGCTTTGATCTGATCTACGACCGCTTGCTGTCGCAAGGGCGCCCGGCGCCTGTTCCGGAGGAAGGCACGGACTGGGTAAAGGTGACAATCCAGCGACGCATCGTCAAGCCCGAAGTTATGCGCCTACTGACCGAAGCGGACGAACGCTTTCAATTGACCCAGCGCGAACGAATCACGCTTGGCATACTCGCCCAAACTGAAGGCATGACAGCGCGTGAGCTTGGCTCCGTGCTTGAGACAGATGGTGCAGATGAGCTTGCTGTCTGGCTCGGACGCTTACAGACATTGGCTCTGGTGCAAAGTAGCGGGCGCACTCAGGGAACTCGCTATTTTGTAGATCCAGCCTTATTGCGGGGAGCGGAACTGAAAGTTCCAACAACGCTGATGCGCATTGAACCACATCGCCTGATGGAGCTTGTACGTGAAGATTTACGGCGTTATCCCCGTTCAAAAATCGGTGAGATCAGCGCTCGAATTGGTCCTGAATTGAATCGCTCGCAACTTAAACGTGCCTTGGCTGAATTGGTCAGCCTCTCAGTTGTGCAAATGGAAGGCGAACGAAACGGTGCACGCTACAGGCTGTCGCTTGAAAGGTGAGCCCAGTTCATTTGGCTCAAATTCCATCCAATCGAATCAACGCCCTCTATTTTCCGAACCAAATATTGGCCAATCGAAAACTCAATACACTGATTTAAATAGATTTATTTTCTAACTCGCTCGTGGCAAATGAGCCAAAACAAAACCAATAATCGAGTCAATAAGGCCAGCCTTGCAAAACCCACAGCGCCGCCATTCCCGCTGAGATCGTCGCCAGCACACTACTCGTCAGTCGGGCGACTAGTAGCGCCACCAGCGCCGCCCACAGTCGGGGATTGTCCAGCGAAGCATTCATATTTCCGCCGACCATGAAAATCTCCGGCGCGATCAGGGCACCGAGGATGGCCGGCGGGACGTAGCGTAAAAAGGCTTCGATGCGCGGATCGTCCGGCAGATGGTGGCCGAAGGCGATGAACGACAGGCGGATGAGGAAAGTGACCAGCCCGCAGGCCGCCATGGTCAGCAACAACACCGTCGTACTCATGGCTTTTTCCCGTCGAATCGACGCATGAACAGGCCAAAAGCAATGCCCACCCCGGCTGCCACCAGCAAGCCCAACTTATGCGGCAAGGCCAGCGCCAGCAGCACGACCACTGCCGCGGCAATCGCCGCCCACGCGTCGCTGCGCCGATGCACGGAAAGGACGAGCAGGGCGATGAAGGTCAACGCAATCGAAAAATCCAATGACCAATTCTCGGGGATCGCTGCCCCTAGCAGCACCCCGCCCAGCGTCGACAGCTGCCAGCCAGCCCACAGCGTGAAGCCCGTGCCAAGCAGAAAGAAATGTCGATGCGCCGTCGGCGGACCGTCGCGCAGGCGACCAATAGCCGCGGCAAATGCCTCGTCGGTCAGCAGGTAGGCCAGCAAAAATTTCCAGCGCCAGGGCAGATTGCGCAAAAAATCAGCCACCGCCGCGCTGTACAACAGATGGCGCAGATTGACCACGCCGACCGTCGCCACCATCACCGGCGGTGGTGTCGCCCCACCCCACAACTGGGCAAATACGACCTGCGACGAGCCGGCAAATACCAGCGACGAGCTCAAGACCACCGCCCACCCCGGCAAACCCGCCGCCAGCCCGAGCACCCCGAAAATCAGCCCGAACGGCACCACGCCGAGCAGCAGCGGCAACTCGGCGCGAACGCCAGCAAAAAATTCGGCACGGGGAGTGTCGTCAAACATCAGGTCGGGCTGGAAAATCGGCAAAGCCGCCATCCTAATCCATCGGCGCCCAAGCGTTTGTTCGCGCTCGAATTGAGGAAGCTGATTGGTTGGGCTTAAGCCCATACCAAGCCGATCAGCCATTTCGAATTTGGCCAATTTTTCCGGCTGACCGTGGAAAGCCAGTCTTTTAGCGCAAAATTACCCAATGAACTACAATTTCATTGGGTAATTAATACCAGCCGCGCTACACTTACCCCATGATGTTTGTTTTTATTGGGTAAGCCATGAAAACCCCGGTGCTTTTTCGCCCAAACCAGCCCGCTTTCCGCCAGCAATACGCGACGTTAAAAGAGCAATCGCTAACCTCCGGCACCTTGCTTCCCGGCACGCCGGGCACCTTGCAACTGCGCCGAGGCACCGGCTACGCGTACTGGTACCGCGTCTATTACCCGGTGCCCGGCAAGCAGGCCGAAACACTGGTCGGGCGAGAAGATGACCGCGAAGCCGAAAATGCCATGCGCGCCCGGATGGACAACGCCGAATCAACCGCTCACCAGGTCGGCATGCTGCGCAAACTCGGCTTTCAGGTGGCCGACAAGGGCACCGCCCGCGCCCTGGTCGAGCTGCACAACCTCGGCGCCTTCGACGCCGGTCTGCTCCTCGCCGGGCGGCTCGGCTGCATGGCCTGGCTCAACGAACTCGGCGCCCGCGTACGCCTGCCGGCGGGCGAATCGGCGGCCGCCCACCTCGAACTGCTCGCACCAGCCGACTTCTTCCGTCAGCCCATCGCCGCCAGCCTGCCGCTGGTCGCCGGCTACGAATCATCCGCGCCATCTGCCTGCCACGCCGCCGTCGCGCTGCCCGGCCTGCCACCCATCCCGGCCAACCTCCTTGTCGGCGACGACGCCGACACTGCCGATTCAGCCCTCGCCTGGCTGGCCACCAGCATTCCCGATCACGACTACCTCACCGCCGCCCCCGTACCCGGCGCGCTGCTTGCCGGCGGCCAGTGCATCCCCGTGCGCCTGCCGCAGGCCGCCCGGCTCGTCTGGCACCAACTCGGCACCAGGCAGCAACATGCCGACAGCGAACGCCGCCTGGCCCTCAGCCTCGCTGCCGCCCTGCTCGCGCAAGACCCCTGGGCCATGCTCACCGCCTGGGAGACCGCCCCGGCCGCCATCACCGAACCGCTTCGTCCGCTCCGCCAAAGCCTGCTCGCCAGCACCGCCGCCCATCCTGAATTGCAGGACCTGCTAGCCGACTGCCTGAGTGCCCCATCGCCCTGAGAAGCCGATAAGCATTCACACCCATCCCCAGCTCGCCCACGCGCAATTCTACGAACTGCGCGAGAACTGCCTGAACCCGGCCGAGGGAGTCGATTGGGTGATCACCCCGGAAGAGGAAAAAGCCGGCTTCCCGAAACGCTCAGTGGTCAAACCCAGCCTGGCTGGACCTTGCCCAAAAGGAACTCGACAAGGCCGTCGCCGCCACCTATGGCTGGATGGATTACTCGCCCGAGATGTCCGACGACGAAATCCTCCGCCGCCTGCTGGTACTGAATCTGGAACGGAGCCAATGCAGTCAGGCAGCTCCGGCCGATCATTAGGGTTTGCTCCCGGCGCATTACCCGGATGAAATGGAAGCGGGGGCCGTAGCCCCCGTTGCGTTCCTGCTGGCGAAGCGCTGCTTACAGCGACTTGCGGCGACGCGCCATGGTGCCGATCAGACCAAGACCAGCGAGGAACATGGCATAGGTTTCCGGTTCGGGAACCGGGGCGGCTTCGTAGATGTAGCTGAAATAGGCGCTACCCTGCACCGCGCTGTTGCTGGAGCTGATCGACACGTTGCTCAGGTTGCGACCACCCACGCTGAGGATGGGGGAGGTCACGCCAACGAACATTGTGATGGCGTTGTCGCCTTCCGGCGTCGGCATCATCATCGGTAGCGGCGTCGGCGTCCAAATAGCGGGCATCTGACCTTCACCCTTGGCGACCGCGATCAGCTGACCGCTGACCTCCTGGCCGGATGTCAGGCTGAAACTGTTGCTACCGGTAATGGGCGCGCTGTAGCCGCCAAACGGCCCTCTGTCAGCCGAGAAGAACATCGCGCCGACGCTTCCTCCCTGCGCTGAAACGGCAAGGGGGTCAATGTTGCGATTGCCGTTGTTGGTGATGGTGTAGCCCAGCGTCGTATAGAAGCTGTAGCCCCACTCATAACCGGTCAGCCTTCCGAGCGTGCTGTCGAATTTATCGAGCACGAAGCTTGCGGAGTAACTATCCGTATCGGCTGAAATGTCGAAATTGAAGGATTGCATCTGGGCATCGGCCTGCGCTCCCTGCAGCACACCCAAACTGATAACCAGCCCGGCGATAAGTTGTTTCATGAGGATTCCCTTTTTTAGTTATATCGGGAATGAATTGTCCGGGTATCACCGGGAGCGACAATAGCCCATATGGATCTACGACAAATGACATAGGCGAACGGAATACACGCAGCTAGCAGCGGCCCAGCCACGGAAAAATCCGCTCGATCGCGAGCCGGACTTCGGGCCGGCGCCAGCTGCTAGCGTTGCGCCAGGCTTTTCGCTGCCGCGCCGCTCGTCACTTGCCGCCCCCACAGCTGATAGACCTTGCCGGTGGTCGACACGACGACGACGGGACTGTAGTAGCTGTGGCGCATGATGGCCGAATCGACTTCGATGCTGACCTGCCCACCCGATCCGCCGGCGACACCGAGTTGCGTCGGGTTGAGGGTCATGGACATGCGGACGACAGCGCCTTCGGGCAGGACCGACAACTGTTCGACGCGAACCTGGATGCCGGGGGTCGGGTGCTCGTTCTTCTGCCCGTCGGGCCCGAGCTCGACGTTGGCGACGCGCTGGCAATCGCTGGTGCCGTCGCAGGCGAGCAGGTAGAGGTCGTAAGCCGATGGCCCGGCGAGCGCCGGGCCGGCAAATACAGCAGAAAACAGTGTGGCGAGGAGGATGCGCATGGTTGGACTCCTTTCAGCCCCGGGTCACCCGACGAGGGCGGTGACCTATCCGGCACCAGCCCTAACTACGGCGTGCCGTGCGCATAAAGAATGACACTGCGATATATCACCGTCAATCAGACGAAGGTCATAAACTTCGATGGCGGGAACTTGCCGCGAAGCAGCACCTTTGATTTTTGGCCCGAATTTCCGGTTGACCGTGGAATCGGTTCCGTAACCCTGCTGGCTACGCCAAGCGGCGGAAAAGCCTGCCAGAAGGTCGTCATGCTTTTAATTTATATTTTCGTAGGAATTGATTCTTTCCACGAATAAACGGCGCTCTCTAAACTGCTGGCATCACCTGATTTTTCAACCAACCGAGTTTCCCGGCGGACGATTTGCCTTCGATCGTCAACCCGGCCGGAACCAGTTTGCTCGGTTGACCGTGGAACCGGAAAGACCATGCCGCTGACAGACCTGATTCGCTATTTCAATGTTGCCGACAATACCGGCGAGAGCACGCTTTACCCTGACGGCAGGCGGGCGTCTGCTTGGCTCCACGGCTTGCGCCTGAGTTCGCTGTTTCAGCCGATTGTCGATTTGCAGGAGGGCAGGGTGGTCGGCCATCAGGCCGTTCTCGTCGCGCGTCGGGAGGATGGCAGCCCGGTGAGCGCGGCCGAGGCGTATGCGGCGTGCGAGACCCCGGAATCGGTGGTTCATTTCGACCGGCAGTGCCGAACCCTGCACGCCCTCAATTTTCTCGCCCAGCGCCAGCACACCGGCGGCTATCTCCAGATGGCGGTACATCCACGCCATCTGCTGGCCGTGCAAAACCAGCACGGGCTGGTTTACGAGGCGATTTTGAAACGCTGCGGCCTGGCACCTGACGATATCGTTCTGCAGATCGACGCTTCGATCATCGGCCATCACCCGCGCCTGACCGAGGCGCTGGCCAATTATCGGCAGCGCGGCTACCGGCTGGCGCTGGCCGGGTCGATCGAGGCGGCAGACATGCTGGCACTGCAGCCGGACATCCAGCAAATTGACCCGGAAAGCCGTGACAGCGTGCTGGATTCGGCGCACCGGGCGAGCATCCAGATCGAGCTGACTGGTATCGATACCGCCGAACAGGCGGCAGCGGCGCGGGTGGCCGGCTTCGATCTTGGCCAGGGAGCGCTCTTCGGCAGCGCGCAGCTTGATTGCGTCGCTACCCACGGCAAGCGGAGAGTCGCCTACAATTCGTGACTCTCTCTAGGAGTCGCCCATGAAAATCGCCAACGATGTCACTGAACTGGTCGGCAACACGCCGCTGGTCCGTCTGAACCGCGTTACCGCCGGCTGCGGCGCCACGGTGCTCGCCAAGCTGGAATTCTTCAACCCGGGCAGCAGCGTCAAGGACCGCATCGCGGTCGCCATGCTCGACGCCGCCCAGGCCGCCGGCAAGATCGGCCCGGACACCGTCGTCCTCGAGCCGACCTCGGGCAACACCGGCATCGGCCTGGCCATGGTCTGCGCCGCGCGCGGCATCAAGGCGGCCTTCGTCATGCCGGAAACGATGAGCCGCGAGCGCAAGCTGCTGCTCAAGGCCTACGGCGCCGAGCTGATCCTGACCCCCGGCCCGGACGGCATGGGCGGCGCCATCAAGAAGGCCGAGGAACTGGCCGCCGCCGACGCCCGCTATTTCATTCCGCAGCAATTTGAAAATCCGGCCAATCCGGCCGTGCACCGCAGCACCACGGCCCAGGAAATCTGGCGCGACACGGCCGGCCTGGTCGACATCGTCGTCGCCGGCGTCGGCACCGGCGGCACGGTGACCGGGGTTGGCGAGGCACTCAAGGCGATGAACCCGAAGGTGCAGATCATCGCCATCGAACCCGATGCTTCACCCGTGTTGTCCGGCGGCCAAAAAGGTCCGCACCCGATACAGGGCATCGGCGCCGGCTTCGTCCCGGCCGTCCTCAACACCGCCATCTACGACGAGGTGATCCGCGTCAAGAACGACGACGCGCTGACCATGGCCCGCCGCATGGCGACCGAAGAAGGCCTGCTCGTCGGCATTTCGTCCGGTGCCGCGAGCTGGGCCGCGGTGGAAGTCGCCAAACGCCCGGAGAATGCCGGCAAGAACATCGTCGTCATCGTTCCGTCCTGTGGCGAACGCTACCTGTCGACCGTGCTCTATCAGCACCTCGAAGTTTGAGTCGGGTTTGAGTTTTTTCGACACACCGATCGACCGGCGCAACTCCGACGCCATCAAATGGCGCAAGTACGCCGGTCGCGATGTCCTGCCGCTGTGGGTCGCGGATATGGATTTCGCCGCGCCGCCGGCCGTCATCGAAACCCTGCACCGGCGCATCGAGCATGGTGTTTTCGGCTATGGCGGCCCCTGGCCTTCGCTCACGGAGTCAGTACTCGCTCACCTTGAGAGCGAATACCAGTGGTCAATCGAAGCGGAATGGATCGTCTGGCTGCCGGGGCTGGTCACCGGCCTCAACGTCGCCTGCCGGGCTGTCGATGGCGAAGTTTTGACGGCAACGCCGATCTACCCGCCTTTCCTGTCCGCTCCGCATTTTTCCGGCCGCAAACTGAACCGCGCCGAACTGGCCTGCACCGACGACGGCTGGCGTTTCGACCAAGCCGCCTTGCAGGCCGCGCTGACGCCAGCCACCGAGCTTTTCCTGCTCTGCCACCCGCACAATCCGGTCGGCCGCTGCTGGAGCCGCGACGAGCTGCTCGAACTGGCCGCGCTGGCCGAGGCCCATGACCTCGTCGTCTGCTCCGACGAAATCCACTGCGGCCTGATACTCGACGCCAACAAGCGCCATATTCCCTTCGCCAGCCTGTCGCCAGAAGCGGCCAAACGCAGCATCACGCTCATGGCGCCGTCAAAGACCTTCAACATCCCCGGCCTCGGCTGCGCTTTCGCGGTCATTCCCGACGCAAAACTGCGCCATCGCTTCGAACACGCCATGCACGGCATCGTCCCGCACGTAAACGTCCTCGGGCTGGCTGCCTGCGAAGCCGCCTACCGCGACAGCGGCGACTGGCACCGCGAATTGATCGGTTATCTGCGCGCCAACCGCGACCAGGTGATTGCCACGGTCAACCGGGAAAAAGGGCCAAAAATGAAATCGGTCGAAGCCACCTATCTGGCCTGGATCGATGTCCGCGAACTTGGTCTGGCCAAGCCGGCCGCCCATTTCGAAGCGCACGGCCTAGGCCTTTCCGACGGTGCCGATTTCGGCGCGCCAGGCTGGCTGCGCCTCAATTTCGGCTGCCCGCGCAGCACGCTTGACGAAGCACTCAAGCGTTTCAGCACCGCCTGCCGGGACGCATGAACACCTACCTGCTGAGCCTGTATTTCCTGTTCGTCGCCGCCCTGAGCCAGGCGGCGATCGGCGGCTTTGCCCTGAAATTTTCCTTGCAGCGCGATCTGCCCAGCGAGCGCTGGCGCCTGTGGGTCGCCTTGAGCATCGGTACGCTGCTCCTCGCGTTGCACCATAGCTACACGCTGAATCTCGCCCTGCAAACGGGACTTTACGATTTTCGCCAGGCCACCCTGGTCATGCTGGCCGGGCTGGCGACGAGCTTCGCCGTGTGGCAGCTCAGGCGACTGCCAAGCTGAAACTGCCGGCTTCGGTAACGATCCAGTCGAGCCGCTGATCGTGGCTTTCCGGCCGGATGCTGTGCAGCCGATTCGTCTCGAAACCGACACCCACAGCGAGCGGGCGAGGGGAAAGGGCGGCCAGGGTCCGGTCGAAATAACCGCCACCGTAACCCAGCCGATACCCCGCGCCGTCGAAACCGTTGAGCGGCAGCAAAATGAGGTCCGGACGCACGAATTCCCCGGCCACCGGCGTCGGAATCCCGTAGCGGTCCGGCGCCAGAGGCGTTTCCGCTGTCCACACCCGAAAAGCCAGCGGCGCATCTTCGGCCACGACAACCGGCAGGGCAGCCTGCGCACCGAGCGCCGCCCACCGTTCAACCACCGTCCGCACATTCGGCTCGTGCTTGATCGGCCAGCAAAAAGCGACGATGCGCGGTACCGGCAAGGCGGCCAGCAAGTGCTCGACAATGCGCGCCGAGAGCCCGGCATGCTCCACCTCGCTCAATGCCGCACGTCGCGCCACCATGTCGCGTCGCAATGCCCGGCGCCAGGCCGTGTTATCCTCGTTCGGTTCAACCATGGCACTAATCTAGCATGAAGTTTCGCCTCATCCTCATCACCCTCGCGCTCCCATTTTCCGTCCTTGCCCAGAGCAACGGCGACACCGCTTTCCTGACCGCCCGCGACGCTTTCCGGGCCGGCGACTACAACAAGCTGGAGCGCGCCAGCAGCCAGCTCGGCAACCACGAACTGGCCGTATACGCCGAGAACTATCGGTTGCGCATGTGGATGGAAAAGGGCGACCCGAACAACCTGCGCGATTTCCTGCAGCGCAACGAAGGCAGCTACGTCGCCGAAAAGCTCCGCGCCGACTGGATACGCTGGCTCGGCAAGCGTCTGATGTGGAACGAAGTTGATGCCGAATTCCCCAAAATGCTCGCCCCCGAGCCAGATGTCGTCTGCTACAGCCTGCAGGCCCGCCTCGCCCGCGATGATCGCAAAGTGCTCGCCGAGGCCGAAAAGCAGTGGCTGACCATGCTCGAACCGCCGGAGCCCTGCCGGCCGGTTTTGGACGCCCTCGTCACCAACCAGCGGATCACGACCGATGAAGTCTGGGCACGTGCCCGCCGCCAGGTCGAAGCCAACCGTCCGGGCTGGGCCAAAACCACGCTCAATTACCTGCCGGAAGGCCAGATGCCGGACAGCAAGGCGTTCGACAGCGCCATCAGCAGCGCCATGAGCTACCTCGTCCGCCAGCCGGGCAACTGGTCGGCCAGCCGGGCCGGGCGCGAACTCGCCGCTTTCGCCATCTCCCGCCTCGCCGCCAACGACCCGCGCGTCGCCGCCGACGAACTGGAAAAGATCAAAGGCAAATTGCAGGATTCCGAGCGCCAGTGGGCCTGGAGCCAGATCGCCCTGCAGGCCGCCAAGAAGCACATGACCGAAGCCGTCGGCTGGTACGCCAGTGCCGGCAAGACGGCGCTGTCCGAAGAAGGCGCCCAATGGAAGGTCCGCGCCGCCCTGCGCGCCCAGGAGTGGGGCGTCGTCCGCGATGCCATCGAGGCCATGCCGAGCGAACTCGCAGCCCGCCCGGAGTGGATCTACTGGCTCGGCCGCGCCCTCAAATCCGGCGGACGGACGACGGAGGCCGACGCGCTGTTCGACAAAATCGCCGGCCAAACCAACTTCTACGGCAATCTGGCCGACGAAGAACTGGACCGCAAGATCGCGCTGCCGCCCAAGGCCAAGCCAACAACCGCCGAAGAAACCAAAGCGGCCATCGACAACCCGGGCATCCGCCGCGCCATGGCCTTCTTCCGTCTCGACCTGCGCACCGAGGCCGTCAAGGAATGGAACTGGGCGCTGCGCGGCATGGACGACCGCGAGCTGCTCGCCGCCGCCAACCTGGCCAAGCGCAACCAGATCTGGGACCGCGCCATCAATACCGCCGACAAGACTCGCAGCGAACACGACTTCTCGCTACGCTTCCTCGCCCCCTACGGCGATACCGTGCGCCCGGCCGCCCAGAACCAGTCGCTCGACGACGCCTGGGTGTACGGCCTGATGCGCCAGGAAAGCCGGTTCATCACCAGCGCCAAATCGAATGTCGGCGCCTCCGGCCTCATGCAGCTCATGCCGGCCACCGCCAAATGGGTGGCCCGGAAAATCGGCCTGCGCGACTTCAACCACGGTCGCGTCAATGACACCGAAACCAACGTCCTGCTCGGCACCAGCTACATGCGTCTGGTCATGGAAAACCTCGACAATCACCCGGTTCTTGCCTCCGCCGCCTACAACGCCGGCCCCGGCCGGGCCAAGAAATGGCGTGCCGACCGGCCGCTCGAAGGCGCCATCTACGCCGAAACCATTCCGTTCAGCGAAACCCGCGATTACGTCAAGAAAGTGATGAGCAACGCGGTTTATTATTCAGCCCAGTTCAACGGCAAACCTGATTCCCTGAAAACTCGCCTCGGCGTGGTTGGTGCCAAGACCGCCGATGGCATGAAAGACGCAGATCTCCCCTAGGAAACAGACATGGCGGTACAGTCCGACTCATTCCATCTCCTGAGCGATACTCGGGCACTATTTCTCAAGCACCTCGGCGCCTTGCTGCAGGACAGCGCCTTGCTCTCCGCCCCGGCTATCCAGGCCATTCAGGAGGGTGCCGGCGCCTATTTCGATGAAATGGTCTCAACCAATCGACGCGGCACCTTCGCCGAGGAGGCCAGCGGACTGACCTCGTCGCGCATCACCCTGGTCGGTGAGGAAGACCTCGAACTGGGCATCCGCCTGGATAACATGAGCGCCCGGCTGTTCGAATCCACCGGCGGCAGCCTGTGGCGCACCCATCTGCGCTTCGTCACCCTGCTCCGGCGCCCGGATCTGCCGAATAGCGCCAACCCGATCGGGCCGAAAGGCATTGCCCAAGGCCTGACTACGATGTTTGCAGCAGCCGGCGCTTTCGCCATCGACAACAAGATGGAATTGCTCGACCGCGTCGAAGCCTGCCTGCTCGCCGGTCTGCCGGCGCTTTACGCCGAAATCAACGATTTCATGGATCGCGGCGGCGTCGAAGCAGCCCAACCGAAGATCATCGGCAGCAAGGAAGGTCCGGCAACTGCCGACGCGCCATCCGTTTCGGGAAATGCCCTGCTTGCCCTGCAGCAGGCCTTGCTTGCCAGAGGCTCCGGAAACGTGGATTCGCACCAGTTTCAGCCGAGCGGCGGCGCTGCCGCCTCGCTGCTCAACCAGGCAACACTCGAACGCCTCATTTTGCGCCTGGACGAACTTGATCGACAGGGCGGTTTCAACCAGAAATTCGCCCCGGCAAAAGAAACTACACCAGCAGCGGAAGGGATGTTTCCCGAGTTGTTCAGCACTGATGGCGACTTCGTCAGCCAGCCCAAAGTGATCAAATCCGCTCAGCTCGGCATTCCGACTACGGCCGGTGAAAGTCTGGCCATCGATACGCTGGGAACCATCTTCGAGGCGATTTTCGCCAACCCGGCCTTGCCGGACACCCTGAAAGCCGTCATCTCCAGCCTGCAAATCACGCTGCTCAAGGTGGCGATGAAGGACAGTTCGCTCTTTGCCAATGATCAGCACCCGGCGCGACAGGTTATCGACCGCATGGGACAAGCCGTACTGGGCTTGCCAATCGACGTTTCAGCCCGCCACCCGGTGTGCGCCCGCCTGTTTGAAATCGCCACCCGCTTGCGCAGTGAGAACACCGGCGACATGACCGCCTTCGAGAAGGCCAATGCCCAGCTCGATGCGCTGCTCGCCGAACGCGCCGCTGCCATCGCCGAAACGGCCAAACCCTATCAGCCCTTGTTCGGACAGCTTGAGCGCAAGGATGAGGCGGCAAGGCAGGTGCGACCCGCCATCGAAAAATTCATCGCGACTAACCCGCCGACAGTCATTCGCAACTTTATCGAACAGACCGGCAGCCAAATGCTGCAAGCCGTGTTGCAGGAGCAGGGCGCCGAAAGCAGCGAGTGGCAGGAAAGTCTGGCCCTGATCGATGATCTGCTGTGGACTATCCAGCCCAAGGCCGACGCCGATGAACGCAAGACCCTGGCCCGTCGGCTGCCCGATATTCTGAAACGCCTGCGAGCCGGGATGAAACGCGTCGGCCTGTCGCCCGAAGCCGAATCGGCCTTTCTCGACGAATGTTTCGAACTGCAGACCCGGGCGCTGCGCGCGCTACCCGTAGCCAGCACCGGCGAAAACCAGGCGCCTGGAATGTTCCCGAGTGACGTTTTCGCCCCGGCCAGCGCGCCAGTCAGCAGCGAGCTGCGCGCAGGAGAAACGGTTCTGACGACATTGGATTTTGCCGAATTCCAGCCGGCACCGGCCCGTCCCCTGCCTTGCAAGGAAGGTGACTGGCTGGAATTCGTCATGCCCGGCGGTGAAAAACGTGTCGCCCAGGTCTGCCAACTCAGCCCGAACACGCAGCGGGTGCTGTTGATCAATCCCGACTCAGCGCTTGCCCTGGCCGTCCATCCGGAGATTCTTGAACGCCAGTTCCGGGGCGGCGATGCGCGCATCAGTTCGGCCAGTTCGCTGTTTGAAACAGCGGCCAGCACCGCCTTGCGGCAAACGACGGGGCGCTGAAGGCGAACAGAGCAAGCGGTCATCGGCCACAGGTCTGCCCGGAAAGCGGCAATTTGCCTTAAAATCCGGGTTTTACGTCATCAGTTTCCGGGGTTTCAAATGGACATCAAAAAGGTCTTGCTGCTGGGGGGTAGCGGTTTCGTCGGTACCTACATCGTCAACCGCCTGTCACAGCGCGGTATTGAAGTTACTGTCCCGACACGTCGCCGCGAACGCACCAAGGCGCTGATCATGCAGCCCGGTGTCAGCATGCCGGAAGCGGACATCAGCTGCGAAAAAACCCTGGCGGAACTGATGTGCGGCCACGATGCCGTGATCAACCTGGTTGGCGTCCTGCACAGCCGCGACGTCGTCCTGCCTTACAGCCGCGATTTCGCCGAAGCCCACGTCGAACTGCCGAAAAAGATCATCGCCGCCTGCAAGGCCACCGGCGTCCGTCGTCTGGTGCACATGAGCGCGCTCAACGCCGACCCCAAGGGCCCGTCCGAATACCTGCGCTCCAAGGGCGATGGCGAAGCAATCGTACTCGCCGCCCAGGGTGAGCTCGACGTCACCGTCTTCCGCCCGTCGGTCATTTTCGGCCTTGGCGACTCCTTCCTGTCGATGTTCGCCAGCATCCTGAAAAAAGTCCCCTTCTTCCCGCTCGGCTTTGGTCACGCCCGCTTCCAGCCGGTGTGGGCGGCCGATGTGGCCGATGCCTTCGTCGACAGCCTGGGCGACATCGCCACCTACGGCCAAGTCTACGAACTGGTCGGCCCGAAGACCTACACGCTGCGTGAATTGGTCGATTACACCAAGGAACTGGCCGGTAGCACGGCCAAGATCGTTCCGCTGTCCGAAGGCTGGGCTTACCTGCAGGCCGGCCTGATGTGGCTGGCCCCGAGCCCGATGCTGTCACCGGACAACCTGCGCTCGATGGAAAAGGACAGCGTGGCCGAAGCCGGCAGCAAGCAGCCGGCCAACTGGCGCCCGACAGCGCTGGAAGCGATCGCCCCGACCTACATCGCACTCAATACCCCGAAGGGCAAGCTCGACAGCTTCCGCTATCGAGCTGGCCGTTAAGGCCACTCGGTCGACTGTGCAGATATTCATCGTTGGCGGCGCCGTCCGCGATGAACTGCTCGGCCGGCCTAATGCCGACCGCGACTACGTCGTCGTCGGTGCCACCCCGGAAGCCTTGCTGAAACAGGGTTTCCGTCCGGTCGGCAAGGATTTCCCGGTATTCCTTCATCCAAAGACGCAGGAGGAATACGCGCTGGCCCGCACCGAACGCAAAAGCGGCCACGGCTACCATGGCTTCACCTTCCACGCCGCCCCGGACGTCACGCTGGAAGAAGACCTCGCCCGCCGCGACCTGACCATCAATGCCATGGCCAAGGCCGCCGATGGCACGCTGATCGACCCTTTCCACGGTCAACCGGATTTATCGGCCAAAATCCTAAGGCATGTTGGCCCGGCGTTTGCCGAAGACCCTGTGCGCATTTTGCGCATTGCCCGCTTTGCCGCCCGTTTCAGCGATTTCTCGGTGGCCCCGGAAACTCTGGCCCTGATGTGCGACATGGTGAGCAGTGGCGAAGTCGATCATCTGGTCGCCGAGCGCGTCTGGCAGGAACTGGCCAAGGGCTTGATGGAAGACAGGCCATCACGAATGTTCGAAGTCCTGCGCGACTGCGGCGCCCTGGCGCGCTTGCTGCCCGAACTTGACGTCCTGTTCGGCGTGCCGCAACGCGCCGATTATCACCCCGAAATCGATACCGGCATCCACACCATGATGGTTGTCGACCAGTCGGCCAAACGCGGTTTTGCCTTGCCGGTGCGCTTTTCAGCGCTGACCCACGACCTTGGCAAGGGCACGACACCAGCCGATATCCTGCCGCGCCACATCGGACACGAAGAACGCAGCGTCCATCTCACCGAAAAGCTGTGTGCCCGCCTGCGCGTGCCCGGCGACTGTCGCGACCTTGCGTTGCTCATGGCGCGCTATCACGGCAACGTTCATCGCGCTGCCGACTTGAAGGCCAGCACCATCGTCACGCTGTTCGAGAAGACCGATGCGCTACGCCGCCCGCAACGCTTCCAGCAACTGCTCGACGCCTGTCTGTGCGACTACACGGGCCGCCTTGGCTGGGAAAACCGGCCCTACGACAGCCCACGCTACCTGCTTGCGGCCCTGGCTACGGTCAACGCCGTCGAAGCAGGAAAAATCGCGCTGGCATGCCTGGACAAGGCCAAAATTCCGGAACGCATTTACGCGGCACGGGTCAATGCACTCAAGATTTTGCTAAATGACGCGGGAGAGCAGCCAGAGCAATAACGAAAAAATGATCGTGCTCGCCACCGGAAACGTGTAACTTCGACCACGAAAACGGAATGCAAAATCTCCCGGCAGTTTGCCGAACCGAATAAAGCGCGCCAGATGCGGGCCGATAATGCCCAGCAAGAAAATCGCTACTACCAGCGTCAAAATCCACTTCAGCATTTGCCTTGCACCGCAGGGTGAAAGCCGCATTAGATCACGCCTCACCCTGAACAGAGCCCCATGCTAAAAACTCAAATCGTCGAAGGCCTCGAAGTCTTCTCCTGCCTGCCTGCCCGCAAGACAACCAAACCGGCATTGCTTTTAGTACACGGTGCCTTCGCTGGCGGCTGGATGTGGACCGAAACCTTCATGCCCTTTCTCGCCAAGGCCGGCTACCCCTGCTACGCCCTGTCACTGCGCGGCCATGCCGGCAGCGAAGGGCGCGAGCAAATCAACTGGCACTCGGTCGGCGATTACGTCGATGACGTCAAGACCATCGTCGACTGGCTGGGCGAAACGCCCGTCCTGATCGGCCACTCGATGGGCGGCTTCATCGTCCAGAAATACCTGGAACACCGCCCAGCGCCGGCCGTTGCGCTGCTTTGCTCGGTGCCGCCGCAAGGCCTGATTGCTTCCCAATTTCACCTGATGTTCAACAAGCCGCAGTTGTTCCAGGAAATCAACCAGATCATGGACGGCAAATACACCGACACCGGCACGTTACGCGAAGCGCTGTTCGCCGGCGAAGTCGATGAAACCATGCTGGCGGCCTGGCTGAGCAGGATGCAACCGGAATCGCACCGCGCCCTGTGGGACATGTCGATGTTCAGCCTGCCCAACCTCTACGCCATGCACCGCCCACCCATGCTCATACTGGGCGCCGAGGAGGATGTTCTGGTACCCGCTTTCCTGGTTCAGACCACCGGACACACTTACGGCGAGCACGTCCATATTTTCCGCGACATGGGCCACGCCGTGACCCACGAAAAAGAATGGCCGCTTGTCGCGGCCACCTTGCGTGACTGGCTGGAAGAACTCAAACCTTGACGTCGACCGAGTTGCCCAGATTCGGCGGGTTGCTCGACACTTGCGGCAAGGCCTGCAACAACTGCATGGCGTTTTGGGCCTGAATATCGATTGCCTTCTTGAGAACGGCCGTACCGACGGCATCGCCGGTCTGCGCTTGCGACAGGACAGAACTCAAACCACCTACGGAAGATACATCCATCTTGCACTCGCTCCGATTCGGACACATTATTAGTCCACTCTAGTCGAACTATTCGCCAATTCAATGAGTAATTCCGAAAAACCGGGACCGCTATCCGTCATCCTCGAAGCCATTCGCGCCAAACGCGAGCGCAAGACCGGCACGGGAAAGGATATCGCCGAGCTAGAAGCCTCTCTGATTGCCGATATCGAGACTTTCGACCTGGATGCCGCCGAACGGCGTGCTCGTCGGGAATATCTGGCCAACTCCGGCGCCGGCATGACAGACCCGACGCTCGTTTTCCCCGAAATTGTGCCAGTCAGACCTGCAGCCAAGCCAGTCGACGTCAAGCCTGCCGAGCCAAGCGAAAAGAAAGTAGCCGAGCCGGAACTCGGCAGCAGCTTCCTCGACCAGCTACGACAACGGGCCGAATTGCGGCAACGTGAAATCCATAGTGCCCTGGCCGAACGCACCTCGGTCAACGAAGCCATCGACCAGGCCCTGAAACATCTTTTTTTCTATCTGCACGAACTGGTTCAGCAACTCAACATCATCAAGCCCGACGTCCCGCGCGATTACCCACTGATAGAACAATTCGAGCTCAATCAACTGAGTTGGCAAGAGGGCTTCGCCGACTACCGAACCCAATCGCAAAGTGCGGGCGCGCTAGTCGAGCTGGTCACGTTCTCGTATCACCTGAGCGGCAGCACGACGCTCCATGTCGAACGTGATGGGCCGTCAGTTGATCGATTCCGGGCCATGCTTTTTGATTTTGGCCTGCCGTTCACCTACAAGGAATTCAAGAACGAGCGCAGTTATGTCGAACGCGCCGAGTTTGAAATTCGCAGCGAAGTCAGCGTCAGCGCACGTTGGCGTGCCGATTTCTCGAAGGGCGTCATCAGTATCGAAACGCGCAACCTTGAACGGCTCGGCAGCGCCCTCTACAACATCCGGCCGCAGCTCGTCGATCAGGCTCTGCTCGACGACTTCGGACGCCTGGTTCTCGGCCAGCCCAACCGTTTTCGCGAACTGGCCAAGCGCTAAACTTACAGGCGGCGGCTCTGATCGCCGTTGGCAAAGCCGAGCAGAGGCTCATCCAGTCCGCGGCCGATGGCAATTACCTTGAACAGCTCGCCCATTTCATGTGGCATAAGCAACTTGCCGACCGCACCGGCAGCCCGGATGTAGTCCGGTGTCGCCTGAGGAATTGCCGCCAGGCAGTCGAGAATCCCGCAATTGAGCAGGAACTGCCCTTGGCTGGTATAACCGAGCAATTCCAGTCCGCTGGCGTGAGCCGCGGCGATAATTGCCGTGAAATCGACGTGAACCGTGACATCCTGCAAACCAGGAAGATGGAAGGGATCCGGGTGGGCGTGATGGCGGTAATGGCACATCAGCGTTCCTCGGCCTCGTTGTTGGTGATAGAACTCGCGGCGAGGAAATCCATAGTCGATCAGCAGCAACGCGCCCTGGTCCAGGCGATGTCCCCATTCTGCAGCCCAGGCTCGTGCGGCAAGACTGATTTCGCTCTCGAAACCCGGCGGCAAGCTGCATTGCTCGCCGATCTCTTCGGCGGCAGCGAGCAGGGCACCGCTTGCCGGACGCTCACTCCACGCAAACCCGCCGAACGCATCAACAACAACGCCGCGCTCGAAAATACCCTCTTCCCGCCAGGCGACGATATGAGCCGGCATGGCATCCAGCAGTTCATTGGCGACGACAACGCCTGAAAAATGCTCAGGCAGTCGATCCAGCCATTCCACTCGGGGCGACAGATGGGGCGCTGCCGCGGCTATCGTTTCCTGCTGACGCTGGCGCAGATCGGCCGACAAATCGAGAATGAAGTAGCGTTCCGGCAGCGAATCTGTCGCCTCCAGCGCGAGCAGCAAATCTGCCGCCAGACGCCCGGAGCCGGCGCCCACTTCAAGTACAACGGGACGCGATGCAACCATGACCTGCATAACCTGTCTGGCCAACGCCTTCCCGAATAACCCGGTCATTTCGGGGGCCGTGACGAAATCGCCGGCTGCGCCGAACTTGCGCGCCCCCGCTGCATAGTAGCCAAGTGCCGGAGCGTAAAGAAGCTGCTCCATGAACTTCGCAAAGGAAAGCCAACCACCTGCGGCAGAAACCTCGTCGACAAGTGTTTGTTGCAGGCGCTGGCTGTGAGCAAGCGCTTCCGGCGCGGGGATCGGCAGGTTATTCATGGCAAGTTCAAAAAGTGTCAATTTTAAGGCCACGACGAGAATTTCACCGCCGCCTATGCTATTTTTGCATTCTGAATCAAAGGAGGGAACACACCTTGCGCATCAGACAAATAATCAATCGCAAGCCGACCGAACTGGCTTCAGCGCTGGGCAATTTCGCTGGTGAAACTGCAGACCTGCTGTTGATTTTCGGCAGTGTCGAACACTTTACCGCCACTGGCTTGTATGAGTCGCTGCACAGCGCTTTTCCTGAAGCCTTGCTACTTGGCTGCTCAACCGCCGGCGAAATCACTACCGAAGGGGTAAATGACGGAACGTGTACCGTCACTGCCATCAAATTTGACCACACCCGCCTCCGTCAGGGCAGCACCCGTCTGGCTGGCATGGAGGACTCTTTCGCTGCGGGCGAACGACTGGGTCAGCAGATTGCTGCTGCCGACCTCAAAGCCGTCCTTGTTTTCGGTCCCGGCGTAAAAATCAACGGTAGCGCGCTGGTCAATGGCATCACCAGCGTCATCGGTAGCGCTATCCCGATTACCGGCGGACTGGCCGGGGACGGCGGTGCGTTCAAGGAAACATTCACCATCGGCCCGGACGGGGTGGCCAACGACCAGGTCGTCGCCATTGGCTTGAGTGGCGAGGGGCTGCGCTTTGGCCACGGCTCCTTCGGTGGCTGGGAGCCTTTCGGCCCGGCGCGCAAGGTGACGCGCTGTGACGGCAATATCCTGCATGAACTGGATGGCGAACCGGCGCTCGAAATTTATCGGCGCTACCTGGGCGACCACGCCAAGGGGCTGCCGGCATCGGGCCTGCTTTTTCCTTTCGCCATGCTCGGTGAAGACCATAATGCGGTCGGCTTGATACGCACCATTCTCGGCATAGACGAAGTAAGCGGAAGCCTGATCCTGGCTGGCGAAATCGATCCTGATGGCTATTTGCGCCTGATGCACGCCAGCACCGACAAGCTGGTCAACGGCGCCGAATCGGCTGCGGAGGCGGCGATAGCCATGCAGCAAGGTACCGGCGAAAGCATTGCCATTCTGGTCAGCTGCGTTGGACGAAAGCTGGTCATGGGCGACCGGGTCGATGAAGAGGTCGAGGCTGTCGGCGAGGTCTTTGGCGAGGCTGGCGTACTGACCGGCTTTTATTCCTATGGCGAAATTAGTCCTTTCACGCCCGGCGCGTCGTGCAAACTGCATAATCAGACAATGACCATCACCTGCCTGAGCGAGGCCTGATCAAAACCTCATGCAAAAAGCGCTTCTCCGTCAGCTAAAACGCAGTCTCGGGATTGGCAGTGAAGCCGAGCTGGCGGCTTTACTGAGTTCGATGAGCAACGCGGTGGCGACGGCTGATCCGGTCTTGCGAACCGCACTGGACGGTTTTGGCGATTTTCTGAAACGGGTTGATAGCTGCTACGAGCAATACGAGCGCGATCTGGATTTACGCACCCGCAGTCTGGAAATTTCTTCGTCCGAGCTCTCGGACAGCAACGAGAAACTGCGTCTGTCGCTGGCTGACCGCGAAAATGCGCTGCGTTCGTTGCGAAAGACCGTGCGGGATTTATTGCCCGACACCGATTCGAGCCATCTCGTCGATACGTTTGCCGATGAAGACATCGCCGAACTATCCAAGCGAATAGCTTCGATGGTCGCTGAAAGTGAACATGGCCGACGCGAACTGGCAACACAGAAATTCGCCCTCGACCAGCATGCCATCGTCAGCATTACCGACACCGCCGGCACCATCCTGTACGCCAATGACCGTTTTTGCGACATCAGCGGTTATACCCGTGAGGAACTCCTCGGCCGCAATCACCGCATCATCAATTCCGGCACCCATCCAACCGAAATGTTCCGCGACCTGTGGCAGACCATTTCACTTGGTCAGGTGTGGCGCGGCGAAGTCTGCAACCGGGCGCGCGATGGCAGTTTTTACTGGGTTAACGCCACCATTGTTCCCCTTTTGAACGCCTCCGGCGAGCCAGAACGGCATATCGCCATCCGTACCGATATCACCGACCGCAAGCGCATCGAGGCACAACTCTCGGAGCAGCTTCATCTGGTCGAAGAGCTCATTGAAGCGATCCCCCTGCCGGTTTACCTGAAAGATAGTGCGGGACGCTACATTCGTCTGAACAGGGCTTTCGAACTATTTTTCCAGGTTCGTCGTGAAGAATTGCTCGGTCACACCCTGGAAGATCTCCTGCCTCCGGAAGACAGCAGCCTGCACACGGAAAAAGATGCCGAGCTGTTTGCCAACAAGGGAATGCAGTCATATGAGGCCTCGGTGCACAGCAAGGACGGCCTGATTCACGATACGGTCTATCGAAAGGCGGTCCTGACCCGACGCGATGGTAGCGTTTCCGGCTTGCTTGGCGTTATCGTCGATATCACCGAGCGAAAGCGGGCCGAAATCGAAGTCCTCCGCGCCAAGGAGGCCGCAGAAGCAGCCAGCCGGGCAAAAAGCGATTTCCTCGCCAACATGAGTCACGAAATCCGGACGCCGATGAACGGCGTCATCGGCATGACCGATCTGGCGCTGGAAACGGCGTTGACCGCCGAACAGCGGGAATACCTCAACATCGCCAAGTCTTCCGCCGAGTCGCTGCTCACCATCATCAACGACATCCTCGATTTTTCGAAAATCGAAGCCGGCAAGCTGCATGTCGAGGAAATTTCCTTCGATCTGTATCGCCTTATCGCCGAAGTACTCAAACCCTTGGCCCTGCGCGCCCACGAAAAGGGGATCGAACTGCTCAGCGAGGTGCTACATGGCGTTCCCCGCTATGTTCGGGGCGACCCCAGCCGGATTCGACAAGTGCTCGTCAATCTGGTCGGCAATGCCATCAAATTCACCAACGATGGGGAAATCGCCCTGCGCACCGAGCTGTTTCAGTTGCAGGATCGCCACGCCATCATTCATTTCGCGGTCCGCGATACCGGGATCGGCATCGCTCCCGACAAACAGGATCTGATTTTCGATGCTTTCTCCCAGGAAGACACGTCGACCACGCGAAAGTATGGTGGCACAGGTCTCGGGCTATCCATTTGCCGCCGTCTGGTCGAACTCATGGGCGGCCGAATCTGGCTGCACAGCGCGGTCGGGGAGGGCAGTACCTTCCACTTTTCAGTTCAACTCGAGCTGTCCGAGCAAGCCGTTTCCACGCAGGCCAGCCCGGCCAATCTGGTTGGCCGCCGCATTCTCGTTGTCGACGACAATGCTACCAACCGGCGCATTCTGAGCAGCATGCTGGGCTTGCTCAGAGCCATACCCCTGGCGGTCGATTCCGCTCAGGAAGCGCTGGCGCTGATGGAAGACGGCAACGCGGATTTCGACTGCATCCTGCTCGATGCGCAAATGCCCGAGATGGACGGCTACGAACTGGCACGCCGTCTGCACGCAAACCACCAAAACCTGCCGCCCATGCTGATGCTCTCATCCGGCGCACTGCGTGGCGATGCCCAACGATGCCAGGAAGCCGGAATTGCCGGGTTTTTCTCCAAACCCATTTCGCTGGACGAGTTGCAAGCCGCTCTTGGTCGGCTGTTCGACAGCGCGCCGGCGGCCATTAGTTCGGCTGGAGCTCCGTTAGTCACTCGCCACTCGCTGCGAGAAACCCGGAATGCCCTGAATGTGCTGCTCGTCGAAGATCATCCCACCAACCAGAAACTCGCCCTCGGCCTGCTGGGCAAATGGGGACACGAAGCGGTGCTAGCGCGAAACGGCCAGGAAGCGCTCGATATTTTGGCCACCCGTTCCTTCGATGTGATCCTGATGGACATGCACATGCCGGTCATGGGTGGCATCGAGGCAAGCCAACAAATTCGTGCCCGCGAGGCCGAGCATCGACTAAGGCGTACGCCGATCATCGCGATGACTGCGGCGGCCATGCAGGACGACCGCGATGCCTGTCTGGCGGCAGGCATGGACGATTACCTGTCGAAACCAATCAGGGTCAAGGAACTACAGGAAAAACTGCATGCCATCGGCGGAAACCACTGATTCAACGCAGAATTTTTTCGCTGGGCTGGTGACACAAGGTAAACTGGTCGTTTTCCAATTTTAGGCAGAAAACCCGGTTGACCGTGGCAAGCATGCGCATGGTCCGCACAGCGCCTATTTTCACTGCTCCATGACCCAATCGAACAACCTGCTCAAGCTGCGCAAATATCTGGAAGGCCGTACCGGCAAGGCGATCATCGACTACAACATGATCGAGGATGGCGACACCGTCCTTGTCTGCGTATCCGGCGGCAAGGACTCCTACACGCTACTCGCCATGCTGATGGCACTGCAGAAGCGCGCACCGGTCAAATTCCGTCTGATCGCCATGAATCTCGATCAGAAACAACCCGGTTTTCCCGCCGATATCCTGCCTCGCTACTTCGAATCGATCGGCATCGAGCATCGGATTGTCGAAGCCGACACCTATTCGGTCGTCAAGGAAAAGATCCCTGAAGGGAAGACCACTTGCTCGCTATGTTCGCGGCTCCGACGCGGTGTCATCTACCGTACAGCCAAGGAGCTCGGCGCCAACAAAATCGCCCTCGGTCACCACCGCGATGACATGGTTCATACGCTTTTTCTCAACATGCTCTTCGGCGGCAAACTCAAGGCCATGCCGCCCAAACTCGTCACTGACGACAAGGCGCATGTCGTCATCCGGCCACTCGCCTATTGCGCCGAAGCCGATATTGCCAAATTCGCCCGTGGCATGGAATTTCCCATCATTCCGTGCAACCTGTGTGGCTCGCAAGATAACCTGCAACGCCAGAAGATTCGAGAAATGATGCAGGACTGGGACAAACGTTATCCCGGTCGCACCGAATCCGTATTTACCGCCATGCAAAATGTCGTTCCTTCCCACCTGGCAGATGGCGATTTGTTCGATTTCCGTGGGCTGACGCTGGACACGCCGGTCGAGGAGGGCGATATTGCATTTGACCTTCCGGAAATGCCAATCAGCGGAACAATCCCGATAAGTCTTTCGGCATAATGCAGAAGCAGCCCGATCAACATATAATGAGCAGTCGTTAATTCATGGACTCCAGGTAGACAATGAGTGCCACGCAACGAAAACTGATTGTGATGTTCGCCGATGTCTCCGGCAGTACCGCGCTTTTCGAGCGTCTTGGGGACAAAGAGGCAATGCACGCAGTTGAACGTTGCCTTAAACGCATGAAGCGCTCCATCGACGGCTACAAGGGCAAAACCATACAGGTCGTCGGGGACGAGTTGCTCGGGGCTTTTGAATCAGCCGAAGATGCTTGCCAGGCTGCGATCGACATGCAGCAGCGGATTGCCGACCTGCCACCCGTTTCCGGCCTGAAATTGACTATTCGCATCGGTTTGCATTGCGGCGAAGTGGCGGACGATGGCAAAAAGCTCACCGGACCAGCCATCTCCACGGCAGCGCGTATCGCCGGTATCGCTCGGCGAGATCAAATCTTGTGCAGCTCGCTGTTGGTTCAGTCCCTCTCCGAGCCGAGCTTTATTTCCGCCGACCCTGTCCCTGAACTCGGTAGCGTGCCAGAAGAAGGTGAAGCATTAACGCTATTCCAGATCAACTGGCCAAACTATCAGGGTGCGACCGCCAATTCGGCACATTCAGCTTTTGGCCCGAGCAGCAAGCTTCCGCCCGAACGACTCTGTGTTCGCCATCGCGGCAAAGCCTTCCTGCTCGACGACAAAACACCGGTCCTGACCATCGGCCGCGATCTCGGCTGCAAGCTCATCATTGATGATCGTAAGGCCTCCCGCCAGCACGCTCGGGTCGAACGACGCAATGACGGGTTCTATCTGGTCGACACCAGCACAAATGGCTGCTTTGTCACCCTGTCAGGACGCCAGGAAGTCATGGTCCGGCGCCATGAAATTCAACTCGAAAGTCGTGGCCAGATCAGTTTTGGCAATTCCGGCAGTGATCCACTCGCCGACATCGCTGAATTTGAGCATCTGTAAACGAGAATCGGCCATCCGCAGATGGCCGACCGTTCGCTAAGCGGATAAATTACTTGGCTGCGGCGTCAGCCGTGCATTTCTTCATAAAACTGTTCTTCGCGGCACCGGCCAGTTTCTTTTCCTTGGCGGTGGCGGCACAAGCTGCGTTTTCCGGAGCGGCACCAGCATCACGCGTGCACTTCTTCATGAAGCTGTTTTTAGCGGCACCAGCCAGTTTTTTCTCGGTGGCCTGCGCGGCACAATCATCAGCTGCGTAGGTCGTGGAAGCGGCAAACGCAACAATCAACAGCGCGATCAATTTTTTCATTGGGTGTCCCCTCGATAAGGTTGGAAAAGCCGAAGTACTATCGGCCATTCATGCGTCATCGTCAAGCATCGTTCGCTGTTGGCGATCCATGAAATCCTGCATGCTGTCGATCCCCCGCAACTGAAGAATAGTATTGCGCACGGCAGCTTCGAGCAAGACCGCCAGGTTGCGGCCTGCTGCCACGGGAATGACGACCTTGCGAATCGGAACGCCAAGCACTTCGTGGGTTTGTGCATCGAGCGGCAAACGCGGCGCATCGGCTGCCGTCGACGTTTTCTGCAGATGAACGATCAACTTGAGCTTCATTTTCCGGCGCGAAGCTGTTTCGCCAAAGATCGTCCGGATATTGAGCAAACCAAGCCCGCGCACTTCGAGAAAATCGCGCAGCATTCCGGGGCAACGGCCTTCGATCGTCGTCGGGGCAATTCGGGCCATTTCGACCACATCGTCGGCAACCAGGCCATGGCCCCGTGAAATGAGCTCAAGCGCCAGCTCGGACTTGCCCACCCCGGAGTCGCCGGTGATCAGAACGCCCATCCCGAGAACATCCATGAACACACCATGGAGGCTGATCGTGTCAGCCAGACGAGCTGACAGGTAGATGCGCAGCAAATCGATGATGGCGGAACACGGCTTGGGTGAAAAAATCAACGGTGTCGTCAATTGGGTACAGGTTTCGACCACCAATGGCGGCGGGGTCAAGCCGTCCGCCACAATCACGGCAGGCGGTTGCGCTCCCAGCAGGTCACCCAGCATCTGGGCGAAACGACGTTCGCCAATGCGCATCGCCCAATCGTATTCCGCGAGGCCAAGAACCTGCAGGCGCTCCGGATGGATGATGTTGATGTGGCCAACCAGATCGGCTCCATAGTTATTGGAGTTCTTGATCTCGATCCGGCGGTCGGCCTGGGGGACGATATTCCAGTTCAGCAGCAGCTTTTCGCGGTTGTCCTCGTAAAGCTGAACCAGGCTTACGTGCCGCACGAATCAATCAGCCCTGAAAGAGGGCGACTACGGCAGCGGGATCAGCCGCAGCGTGCAATTTTTCGCGGAATGCCCGGTCCGAAAAATTCTGGGCCAATTCCGATAGTATCTGCAAGTGCTGCTCGGTCGCCTGCTCGGGCACCAGCAGAACGAAGAGCAGATCGACTGGCCGGCCATCCGGTGAGTCAAAAGGAACCGGGGTCGCCAGACGCAGAAATGCGCCAACAGCCTGTTTCAGCCCCTTGATTCGCCCATGGGGAATCGCCACGCCTTGACCCAAGCCGGTAGAACCGAGCTTTTCGCGGGCAAAAAGACTGTCGAAAATGATCGATCGGGCAAGCCCAAGGCGATTTTCGAATAGCATTCCTGCCTGTTCGAAAACCCGCTTCTTGCTGCCAGCTTCGAGATCGAGCAGAACCTGATCAGTTGATAGAAGGTTGGTTAGGGGGTTCATAGGGAAGCTAGTAAAAACAAAGGCCGCAGCCTGTTACGGTGCGGCCCGTTCAACGCTTATTCAGCGGCGGTGTGCAGCCCTGGCTTGTCACCGCGATGGTGGTCCTGGACTTTTTGCTTGTATTTCTGAACCTGACGGTCCAGCTTGTCGAACAAGGCATCGATAGCGGCGTAGAGATCGTCACCGGACTCTTCGACGTGGATATCCTTGCCAGGAACGTGAAGCGTGACTTCGCCTTTCTGCTTGAGCTTCTCAACCGACAACACGACGCTGACGCCGGTTACCTTGTCAAAATGGCGGATCACGGGATCCAGCTTGTTTTCGACGTACTCGCGAAGTGCCGGGGTGACTTCAATGTGATGACCACTGATCTGCAGATTCACTTTTTTCTCCTCTCTCTACAGGGTCTTGCGTAAATTGACCGGGGGGATGTTGAGCGACTCGCGGTATTTGGCAACCGTCCGTCGGGCAACTACGATTCCCTGCTGGCCTAGTATTTCGGATAATTGACTATCCGACAAGGGCTTCTTGCCGTCCTCGGCCGAGATCAACTGCTTGATCAATGCCCGGATGGCCGTAGCAGAACAGGCGCCACCGGTATCGGTGGAGACATGGCTGCCGAAGAAGTATTTGAGTTCGAAGATACCGCGCGGCGTCGCCATGTATTTCTGGCTCGTGACGCGCGATACGGTCGACTCGTGCAAACCGAGAATGTCGGCGATTTCCCGCAAAACGAGCGGGCGCATCGCAACTTCTCCGTGTTCGAAGAACTGACGCTGGCGGTCAACAATGGCCTGCGTCACACGATGTATGGTCTCGAAACGCTGCTGAACGTTCTTGATCAGCCAGCGCGCTTCCTGCAATTGCGTCGACAAATTGCCGTTCCCGCGTCGCTGCTTGGACAGAATTTCGGCATACAGGCGGTTAATGCGCAGACGCGGGTAAGCATCGGGATTGATGTAGGCCGTCCACTTTCCCTTGAGCTTTTTCACGATCACATCGGGCGTGATGTAACGCGCTTCGATTTGGGAAAATCGGGCGGCCGGTCGTGGATTCAGACCGGTAATCACGGTCTGGGCAGCCTTCAGCGACTCGTCATCGCAGCCAGTCAGTCGGCGAATCTTGGCAAAATCGCGCGCAGCCAGCAGTTCCAGATGCTTTTGAACGATGGTCAGCGCGAGATTGCGAACCTCGCAACTGCCTGGCAGGGCCTTGAGTTGCAGGGCCAGGCATTCCTGCAGATTGCGGGCACCAATACCGACCGGATCGAAATTCTGGATGTGGTGCAGCGCAATTTCCAGCTCTTCGATTTCAATTTCATATTCCGGCGGCAGTGTTTCCCACAACTCTTCCAGGCTTGCCGACAGGTAGCCATCATCATCGAGGGCTTCGATCAGGAAACGAACCAGACTGCGGTCGCGTTCCGAAACCTGGGTCATCCCCAGTTGCCAGCCAAGATGATCGCGCAGGCTGATGGTCGTACCGTGGATGTCCTGCGAATCGCTATCGTCGTCTTCGTCGCGTCCGGCCCCGGTGAAGGTGCCGGCATCGGCAGCCCAGCGGTCGTCGTCAACATCGGACGGAGCCGAAGGCACATCCTGCTCGCGTTCTTCCCGAGCATCGCGCTCTTCGCGCTCGACCTGTTGTTCGCGCTCGCCTTCCGTGGTTTTTGGCGAATCGAACTGCTGAGCGCTGGAAAATGCCTCGCCGCCCTGTTCGTCCTCGCGCTCGAGCATGGGATTTTCGAGCAGGTAACGCTCGATTTCCTGCTGCATTTCGATCGTCGACAGCTGAAGCAGCTTGATCGACTGCTGCAGCTGAGGAGTCAGCGCCAGATGTTGGGAGAGTTTTAGCTGGAGTGCCGGCTTCATCGGTGAGGTTCGGTTTCTATCTTCCGGTCAGAGCTTGAAGTGCTCGCCGAGATATACCTTTCGTACGCTTTCATTATCAACGATTTCGTCCGGACGTCCAGCCGCCAGAACGTTTCCGGCGTTGATAATGTACGCGTGGTCGCAAATACCCAGCGTCTCGCGGACGTTATGGTCCGTGATCAGAACGCCGATTCCGCGCTCCTTGAGGAAGCGGATGATTTTCTGGATTTCCAGCACGGCGATTGGATCGACGCCGGCAAACGGTTCGTCAAGCAGGATGAAACGCGGATTGGTGGCCAGGGCGCGGGCGATTTCAACGCGGCGCCGCTCGCCACCGGACAAGGCCGAGGCATTGACGTGACGGACGTGGCTGACGTGCAGCTCGGCGAGCAGGCCCTCGAGGCGATCATTGAGCTCGGCTTCCGGCAAATTGAGCAATTCAAGGATGGCACGGATGTTTTCCTCGACATTGAGCTTGCGGAAAACAGAAGCTTCCTGCGGCAGGTAGGACAGGCCAAGCCTGGCCCGGCTATGCATCGGCAGGTGGGTCAGGCGATTATCGTCGATATAGACTTCGCCGCCGTCAGCAGCAACCAGCCCGACGATCATGTAGAAACAGGTGGTCTTGCCGGCACCGTTCGGGCCGAGCAGACCAACGACTTCACCAGACTTGACCTCGAAGGAGACGTCCTCGACGACAGTCCGCGCCTTGTAGCGCTTCTTGAGATTGTGGGCCGAGAGTTTGGCGGCCGGCATGTTCATTCATCCACTCCCTGCATGGCTCGCCGAATGGCGTCACTGGAAAATCCGCGATATTGCAGGAAACGCATCTGTTTGCCGCGCTCTTCAGCGGTTTCCGGCGGTCGACCGAATTTTTTGGTCCAGATTGCCCGGCAACGTTCGGTTTCATCACCGGCCTCGGGCAGCGCCGCAGCGATGTCGGTATCGCTGACCCCTTGCTGCCGGAGCTCCTGGCGCAGGCGCGCATCGCCATAACGTCTTCCCCGCGCGGCAACCCGCTGCGTGGCGTAACGACAGTCGGAAAGCAGGCGTTCGGCCTGCAGTGCATCAAGGACCGCTGACAGCTCCTCAGCCGATTCGGCATGCGGCGCGAGCTTGGCCTGCAGGCCGGCCCGGCTGTAATCACGCCGGGTCAGCAATTGCAGGGCGCGGACGCGCAGGTCAGGCATCGGCCGCTGCTGCCTTGGTTGGCTTGATGACGGTGGTGCTGGCCGCTTCGCGAATTCTGGCTTCGATTTCCTGGGCGATTTCCGGGTGCGATTTCAGGAATTCGCGGGAATTGTCCTTGCCCTGGCCGATCTTTTCGCCCTTGTAGGAATACCAGGCACCGGATTTTTCGACCAGCTTGTGGGCGACGCCCATTTCGACCACTTCGCCCTGACGGGAGATGCCTTCGCCGTAGAGGATGTCGAAGATGGCTTCGCGGAAGGGCGGGGCGACCTTGTTCTTGACGACCTTGACCTTGGTTTCGCTGCCGATGACTTCGTCACCCTTCTTGATCGCACCAATGCGGCGGATATCGAGGCGGACGGAGGCGTAGAACTTGAGGGCATTGCCGCCGGTCGTCGTTTCCGGCGAACCGAACATGACGCCGATCTTCATGCGGATCTGGTTGATGAAGATGACCAGCGTGTTGGTCTTCTTGATGTTGGCGGTGAGCTTGCGCAGGGCCTGTGACATCAGACGGGCGTGCAGGCCAACCATCTGGTCGCCCATTTCGCCTTCGATTTCGGCGCGCGGGGTCAGCGCAGCGACGGAGTCGATGATGATGATGTCGACGCCGCCGGAGCGGACCAGCATATCGGCGATTTCGAGCGCCTGTTCACCGGTGTCCGGCTGGGAAATCAGCAGGTCGCCGACATTGACACCGAGCTTCTGGGCATATTGCGGGTCGAGCGCATGTTCGGCGTCGATGAAGGCGGCGGTGCCGCCGAGCTTCTGCATTTCGGCAACGACCTGCAGACAGAGCGTGGTCTTGCCGGACGATTCCGGGCCGTAGATTTCAACGACGCGACCGCGCGGCAGGCCGCCGACGCCCAGCGCGATGTCCAGCCCGAGCGAGCCGGTCGATACGACCTGGATGCCTTCGTCGATTTCGGCGTCGCCCATCTTCATGATGGAGCCTTTGCCAAACTGCTTTTCGATCTGTTGCAGCGCCGCGGCGAGCGCCTTTGCCTTGTTGTCGTCCATGGTGTTACCTCGGAAATTTGAGCGGATTATGGCACAGGGGCCAAAGATGGAATAGAAATTGCTGCATTTGACCGACGGGCTGATTGTTCCGGATATACCCCCAGCCGCCATCAATTTCACTGATTACACGGAGCAGACGAGGTATATTCCCAGCCCGCTCCGCCTTAACTTGAACACTGTGTATAAATACAGTACATTTCCCATGGCCGCTTGGCAAGAAAATTCTGCATTCAAATCAACGCTCGGCAAGCTGCTACTTGGTGTCTCGCTGGTCGCCCTCGCTCCCCAGGGCTTCGCCAAGCCGGCCCCCTGGTACTGGTGGGCGAGCAACTCGACCGACCACCGTGTCTGCGCGCAGAGCGCGCCCGGCACCGGCTGGTTTCGCGAGAGCACGGCATTCAGGGACAGCGCCTGCAGCATTCGGGTGAAGCCGTTTTGACGGCCTATTTTCCGCCGCCCGACAATGGCTTGGCCGTCATTCATGTCGATAATGAAATCATCGTTGTCGACAAACCGGCCGGGCTGCTCTCCGTCCCGGGGCGCGGGGAGGGCATGGACGACTGCCTGGCGTCGCGCGTTCAGGCAAGGTTTCCCGATGCGCTGATCGCCCATCGCCTCGACATGTCGACCTCCGGCCTACTCGTCCTGGCGCGCGGCGCTGAAATGCATCGCCAGCTGTCGCGATTTTTCCGCGAGCGCCAGATCGACAAACGTTACGTCGCCGTCGTTCATGGCTTGATGGCTGACGATAGTGGCGAGGTTGAGTTGCCGCTCATCTGCGACTGGCCGAACCGTCCGCGGCAGAAGGTGGATTTCGAGATCGGCAAGCCGTCGCTGACCCGTTTTCGCGTCGTCAGCCGCGACCCGGCCGCCCATACGACGCGGGTCGAACTCGAGCCGGTGACCGGTCGCTCGCACCAGTTGCGCGTCCACATGGCCTCGCTTGGCCACCCGATTCTCGGCGACGACCTTTATGGCGGTGAGGCGACGGCGCTGGCCGATCGGCTGCTGTTGCACGCCATGGATTTGGGCCTGTTTCACCCGTTGACCGCAGCCGCCATCCAATTTCATTCCGACGCCCCCTTTTGACGCTGCGAAACCCGGCAACGACCTTATAATTTTTGCGTTTTCAGTCCATTTTTCCGGTTGACCGTGCAAACATGCTGATCTGGTTCGTCGTTCTCTACCTGATGGTATCCATTGGCATTGGCCTGTTTGCCGCGACACGCGTGCATAGCGCCAAGGATTTCGCCGTCGCCGGCCGCCATCTGCCGCTGCCCGTGGTTACCGCCACCGTGTTCGCCACCTGGTTCGGGGCCGAAGCGGTGTTTGGTGTTTCCGCCACCTTCGTCAAGGACGGCCTGACCGGCGTCGTCGCCGACCCGTTTGGCTCGTCGATGTGCCTGATCATCGCCGGCGTCTTCTTCTCGCGGAAGCTCTACAAGCTCAACATCCTGACGCTGGGCGATTACTTCCGCCTGCGCTACAACCGCACGGTCGAGGTGCTGACCACGCTGTGCATCGTCGCCTCCTATCTTGGCTGGGTATCGGCCCAGATCAAGGCGCTCGGCCTCGTCTTCAACGTTGTCACCGCCGGCTATGTCAGCCAGACGGCGGGCATGATCCTCGGCGCCGCCATCGTCCTGACCTACACCACCTTTGGCGGCATGCTCTCGGTGGCCATCCTCGATTTCGTCCAGATGGGCGTCATCATGGGCGGCATGCTGTACATCGGCTACGTCGTTTCCGGCCTGACCGGCGGCGTCGAACTGGTCATCAACCACGCTTCGGCGGCCGGCAAGCTCGATTTCTTCCCGCCGCCCGACCCGTGGCTGTGGCTGACCTTCCTCGGCGCCTGGATCACCATGATGCTCGGCTCGATTCCGCAGCAGGACGTCTTCCAGCGCATCACCTCGGCCAAGAGTCAAAAGATCGCGCTGTGGGGCTCGATTCTCGGCGCCTCGATCTATTTCTGCTTCACTTTCGTGCCGATGTTCATCGCCTACTCGGCGACGCTGATCGACCCGGACCTCTTCAACGGCCTGATGCAGACCGACTCGCAACTCGTCCTGCCGACGCTCGTCCTCAACCACACCCCGGTCTTCGCCCAGGCCATTTTCTTCGGTGCCGTGCTCTCGGCCATCATGAGCTGTTCGTCGGCCACCTTGCTGGCGCCGTCGGTGGCCTTCTCGGAAAACATCGTGCGCGGCTTCTTCCCGCACATGGGCGACCATGAATTCCTGCGCGTCATGCGTGGCGCCATCGTCGTCTTCGCCGGCATCGTCCTCGGCTTCGCGCTGTATTCCAACGCCAGCATCTTCAAGATGGTTGAAAACGCCTACAAGATCACGCTGGCCGGCGCCTTCGTGCCGCTCTTCTTCGGCGCCTTCTGGAAACGGGCGACGACGCAGGGCGCACTGGCCGCCATTTTCGGCGGCCTGTCGGCGTGGATTCTGGTTGAAGTGCTGGTCAGCACGGCCGGCCAGGGCAACGGCCAGTACGCCTACGCGCTGGCCGGCGCCGGCCAGTTGGTGCCGCCGCAACTCATCGGGCTGGGCGTCAGCATCGTCGGCATGATCGCCGGATCGCTGTTGCCACAATGGGTCGGCCATCGGCTGCCGCACGAGGATATCCACGAAGCCCTGCACCACCGGGCGGCAGCGGAAACCCACCACGCGACGGAACATCCGCACCACCATTAAGCCTGCACGAAACAGGCGGATGCCCAGGATTTACCTGACAGTGTGACAAAGCATCAGCCGAAAACCCCGTACGCCGCCATCATTGTCACGACACATAAGGGCTGACGGGTCGGCCAATCGCCCCTAAAATCAGGTCATGGCACATCACGGTCGTGGCCCCATCCTGCTTTCCCGCTACCTGGCGCTCGCCTGGTTCGGGCTGGTCGTGTACGGCAGCCTGCACCCGTTTACGGGCTGGCGCGATACCGGCGTGTCGCCAATTGCCTTTCTCGAAGGCGGCTGGCCACGTTACTGGACCGTTTTCGACCTGGTGGCCAATGTCGCGGTCTACCTGCCTCTGGGCTTTTTTCTGACGCTGGCGCTGAGCAGCCTGCCCTGGCGTTTCACCGCCCCGATCCTTGCCGTGCTGCTCGCCGGCAGCGTCAGTTTCGGTCTCGAAACAGTGCAGACCTGGCTCCCCTCCCGCGTCCCGTCCAATCTCGATCTCGCCTGCAACACGCTAGGAGGGCTGCTTGGCGCGCTGTGGGCACAGCACGTCGGGCCGCGCGTCTTCGCCCGCATCGCGGCGCTCGAACACCGGCTGATCGCCCCCATCCCGCACGCCGAACTGGGCCTGACCCTGCTCGGCCTGTGGTTGCTCGTACCGCTCTCGCCGGAAACGCTGCTCTTCGGGGCCGGCGATGTCCGGCAGATTTTCGGCCTGACCGGTGCCGTTCCGTTCGCCGCCGAGAGTTTCGTCATGATCGAGGCCAGCATCACCGCCTTCAACGTCGTCGCCGTCGGCCTGATCGTCCGCATGCTGTGCGCGCGGCTGCTCTTCGCCTACCTCATCGTGCCGCTCTTCCTGCTCCTCTGCCTGATCATCAGCACGGTCTCCGCCGCCGTTCTGGTCAGCCCGGCCGATTCGCTGGCCTGGCTGACGCCGGGTGCCAAGCTCGGGCTAGCTGTCGGCAGCGGCATCCTCGCCGTCGCCATCGCCCTGCCGGCAACGCCGCGTGTGATGATTGCGGCGCTGGCACTGATGGCCGGTACGGTGCTGGTCAATATGGCGCCACCCAACCCCTATTCGGAAGCGGCGCTGGCTGTCTGGCGGCAGGGACACTTCCTCAATTTCAATGGCCTGACGCGCCTGCTCGCTACCCTATGGCCTTTCCTGACCCTGCCTTTCCTCTTCCTGACGACACGTCGGGCTTAGCCTGGCATGCCGACAGCGCCGAAGCGGCCGCCCAGCGGCTGGGGGTTGATCATGCCACCGGCCTGGCCGACGCCGAAGCGGCCGCCCGACTCACCCGGCACGGCCCCAACCGCCTGACCGAACGCCCCGGCAAGCCGGCCTGGCGCCGCTTTGCCGAGCAGGTCATGCAACCGCTCGTGCTCGTGCTGATCGCGGCCGGCGCGATCACCGCCGCCCTCGGCGAAGTCGTCGACGCCAGCGTGATATTTGGCGTCGTCGTGGTCAATGCCCTCATCGGCTACTGGCAGGAGGCCAAGGCCGAAGGGGCGCTGGCGGCGCTGGCGCGCAGCGTCACCACCCCGGTCACCGTGCGCCGGGGCGGCCATCGCCAGCAACTCGACGCGATGCAACTGGTGCCCGGCGACATCGTCATGCTCGCCGCCGGCGACCGCATTCCGGCCGACCTCCGGCTGATTCAGCAGCACGAGCTGCACACCGACGACTCGATGCTGACCGGCGAATCGCAGCCCGTTACCAAGAACGTCGACCCGCTGCACGCCGACACCGTGCTCGCCGACCGCCTCAACATGGCTTATGCCGGAACGACGGTGGTCGCCGGTCAGGGCAGTGGACTGGTCGTCGCCACCGGCGACGCCACCGAAACGGGGCGCATCGCCGGCCTGATCGCCGCCGCCCCCGATCTGGTGACGCCGCTGACGCGCAAGATGGCGACCTTTTCGAACTGGCTGCTCTGGGCCATCGGCGGGCTGGCAATGCTCACCGTCGGCGTCGGGCTGGCCCGCGGCGGCTCGGCTTTCGACATGTTCATCGCCGCCGTGGCGCTCGCCGTCGGCGCCATCCCGGAAGGCCTGCCGGCCGCCGTCACCGTCACGCTGGCCATCGGCGTCGCCCGCATGGCCAAACGGCGGGCCATCATCCGCCACCTGCCGGCCGTTGAAACGCTGGGCAGCACGACGGTCATCTGTTCCGACAAGACCGGCACGCTGACTGAAAACGCCATGACCGTGCGCGTGCTGTGGTGTGCCGGCGAAGGCTATGCCGTCGACGGCCACGGCTATGCACCGGACGGGGGCATCAGCCACGATGAAATGCCGGCCAGCATCGACGGCGCCGTGCGCGACGCCCTGATCGCCGGCGCGCTGTGCAACGATGCCTCACTGCGCCACGAACACGGCCAATGGCAGATTACCGGCGACCCGACCGAAGCCGCGCTGATCGTCGCGGCGCGCAAGGGCGGGCTCGACGAACACACGCTGGGCGCGCTTTTTCCGCGCCGCGACGTGCTGCCTTTCGACGCCACCCGGCAGTTCATGGCCACTGCCCATGAGGGTGACGGGCAGGGCGTTGTCTATGTCAAAGGCGCCCTCGAACGGCTGTTGCCGTTGTGTGTCGATCAGTTGTCGACCAACGGCCAGCCGCTGCCCATCGACCCTGCCGCCATCGAAAAGGTGGCCCATTCCTACGCCGGGCAGGGCATGCGCGTGCTGTTGCTGGCCCGGCGCGATTTCAATTTTGGCCAAAATTTCCGGTTGACCGTGGAAGGCATCGAAAAGCTGACCCTGATCGGTCTCGTCGGCATGATCGACCCGCCGCGCAAGGCCGCCGTCGGCGCCATCCGCAACTGCCATTCGGCAGGCATCCGGGTCAAGATGATCACCGGCGACCACGCCGTCACGGCGCTGGCTATCGCCCGCCAGATCGGACTCAATGCCGACAAGGCGCTGACCGGCCGCGAACTGGCTTTGCTCGACGACGCCGCGCTGGGCGAAGCGGCGCACGCCACCGACGTCTTCGCCCGCGTCGAGCCGGAACAGAAGCTGCGCCTTGTCCGCGCCCTGCAGGGCCGCGGTGAGGTTGTCGCGATGACCGGCGACGGCGTCAATGACGCGCCGGCGTTGAAACAGGCCGACATCGGCATCGCCATGGGCCTGGCCGGTACCGAAGTGGCCAAGGAAGCGGCGGCCATGGTCCTCACCGACGACAATTTCGCCAGCATCGAGGCGGCGGTCGAGGAGGGGCGGGGAGTCTGGGACAACCTCGTCAAATTCATCACCTGGACGCTGCCGACCAATTTCGGCGAGGGGCTGGTCATCGTCGCCGCCATCCTCTTCGGCAGCACGCTGCCCATCACGCCGCTGCAGATTTTGTGGATCAACATGACCACCGCCGTGCTGCTCGGCCTGCCGCTCGCTTTCGAGCCGATCGAGCGCGGCATCATGCGGCGGGCGCCGCGCCGCCTCAACCAGCCGGTGCTGGACGGCGGGCTGATCCGCCGCATCGTGCTCGTTTCGGTGCTGCTGCTGGCCGGCGCCTTCGGCCTCTTCCTGCGCGAACTCGCGCAGGGCCACACGCTGGCCGAAGCGCGCACCGTCGCCGTCAATGTCTTCGTCGCCGTCGAGGCGGCCTACCTGTTCAATTGCCGCTCGCTGAGCGGCGGCTTCTGGCAGCAGGGGCTTTTTTCCAACCCGTGGATCTGGGCCGGCATCGCCAGCATGGCCGCCCTGCAAGGCGCGCTGACCTATCTGCCGGCCATGAACGCGGCCTTCGGCACGGCGCCCATCGGCCTTGCCGAATGGGGAACGATCCTCGCCGTCGGCCTGGCCAGTGCGCTGATCGTCGGGCTGGAAAAACGCTTGTCGCGCCGCGGCTGAGCGCCGGCCAGGCGCGCCTTACTTGGCCGGTTTGCCGTCGATCAGGCGATGGAAGGCTTCATGGACGTCGAACAGGCTGGCATCGATTTCGCCCTTGCCGTCCTGGCAGACCTTGCTCAGAACACTCATAGAAGCGTTCAACGCCGACGCGTCGGTCGAGCGGATTTTCCCGGCCAGCGCCGCCATCTCCGGTGCTTTGGCGCAGGCGTTGCGCGAACGCTCCGGCCCCGGTCGCGCATGCCAGACAGGCGCCAGAACGGCGTGAAAGGCATCGACGTCCCTGGCCATATGGTGATGGGGATGATGAGCCTCCTCGGCCGCCACCGCCAGACTCCAACTGGCCGCCATGAGCAGGCCGATCAAACTGCAGAATTTCGTCGCCAAGATTTTCCCCGAATCAAAAGCCTGTCGCGCAGGCAGCGCGGCGGAGCATAGCAAATTCCCCGCCGCGAGAGTCAGGCGCACGGTCACCCCGAAAAACCGGCCAAAATCGACATCGGCCGCTCTGTGGAGCCCGTTCAGGAAGGAAGGTCGGTCTTCGGAATAATCCGGATCAGCACGATGCGCGGGCCGGTCATTTTCTTCACCACGGCGTCAAACTGCGGAAAGGAAATGCGCTGACCTTCTTCGGGCAGGGCGCCCAGTTGCTGCAGGATCAGGCCACCAACCGAGTCGACGCCGGATTCATCGATGTCGATGCCCAGCGTACGTTCGAGCGTGAAGATGGGCAAGCTGCCCTTGCCGATCAGCGAACCGTCGTCGAGCCGCGACCACTCGTTGTGGGTCTGGCGAAACTCGTCGCGAATCTCGCCGACCAGCGCGCCGAGCAGGTTATCGAGCGTGATGAAACCGATCGGATGGCCGTCGCTGTAGGCGACCACGGCAAAATGCGGCGCCCCCTGGCGAAAACGGCGAAACAGCTCGGTCGCCGAAAGACTCGGCGAAACGACGACGACCGGCCGCACCAGTTTCTCCAGCGTGGCGAGGCCCGGGTCCTTGCGCAGGGCGATGAAGATGTCTTTCAGATGAATGACGCCCTTGGCCCGACCGTCCTCGGCCAGATAGGGATAGCGGCTGAAACGATGCTGCGCGATCCGCTCGAGGCTCGTTTCGATGTCATCCGTTTCCACCAGCGGCACGGCTTCGCTGAATGGCCGCATGAGGTCGGCCACCTCCAGGTCGCGGAAATCGAGCGCCTGGGCCAGCACCCGCCATTCATCGCCGGTGAAATCCGCATTCGCCCGCGACGAGCGGAGAATGACCTTGAGCTCTTCAGCCGAATAATGGGTATCGTGCCCGGTATTCACATCCAGATTCACCTTGCGCAGAACCCAGTTGGCACTGTGGTTGAGCACCCAGATGGCCGGATACATCGCCCAGTAGAAGGCATAGAGACCCGGCGCAGTCCACAGCCCGACCTTCTCCGTAACGCGGATGGCCATCGACTTGGGGGCCAGTTCGCCAACCACGATGTGCAGGTAGGAAATGATGAAGAAGGCGACGGCAAAGGCGATGCCATGGACAAACTCCTCGCCAGCCACGCCGAGCGCATTGAGCAGCGGGCGCAGCAGATCGGCAAAAGCCGGCTCGCCAACCCAGCCGAGGCCGAGCGAGGCGAGGGTGATGCCGAGCTGGCAGGCCGACAGGTAGGCTTCCAGATCCTGATGAACCTTGGCCAGGATGCGACCGCGCCAGCCACGCGTCTTGGCAATCGTCTTCACCCGACTGGCGCGCAGCTTTACGAGACCGAACTCGGCGGCAACAAAAAAGCCGTTCAAAACGACGAGGACCAGCGCCAGCAAGACCAGCAACAAACTACTACCCATAGGCCGGGCACCTCGTGCCCCGCTCCTTTCAGTGAACCGGAGGTAGCGGATACTACCCCGTAGCTCCGCACCAAGGCCAAAACGTCGGTCCGGGGAGACTTCCACGGTCAACCGGAAAATTTGGCCAAATTTGAAAGCCGTCAGCCACGTTCCGCGTCAAACCGCCTCGCCTATAATGCGGGTCTGCACAGGAGACCCCGCATGAGCTACTTCAAACATCACGTTTTCGTCTGCACCAACCAGCGCGAAGCTGGCGAGCAGTGCTGCAACAGCGTCGGCGGTTCCGACATGTTCGCCTACGCCAAGGACCGCATCGGTGCGCTCAAGCTGAACGGCGCCGGCGCCGTGCGCATCAACAAGGCCGGCTGCCTCGGCCGCTGCGACAACGGCCCGGTCATGGTCGTGTACCCCGAAGAAACCTGGTATTCCTTCATCGACAAGGAAGACGTCGAGGAAATCATTCAGGAACACCTGATCGGCGGCAAAGTCGTCGACCGTCTGAAGATCTGAGCCATGCGCGCCCCCGAAGAAAAAATCCTCATTGACGGCCCGGTTGGCAAGATCGAGGTCATCATGGAACGCCCGGATGCCCCCAGGGGCATCGCGCTCATCGCCCACCCGCACCCGATGGGCGGCGGCGCCAACACCAACAAGGTCGCCTACACACTGGCCCGCACCTTCGTCAGCCTCGGCTACGCCGCCTTCCGCCCGAATTTCCGCGGCGTCGGCGGCACCGAAGGCGTCCATGACGAAGGCAACGGCGAAGTCGACGACCTGCTGGCCGTCATCGAAGACGCCAAATGCCGCTGCGGCAACCTGCCTATCGCGCTGGCCGGCTTCTCCTTCGGCGCCTTCTGTCAGACCCGCGTCGCCAAGCGGCTGGCCGAGGCCAATCACCCGGCCCAGCGCCTCGTGCTGGTCGGCACCGCCGCCGGTCACGTCGAAGGCAGCCGCCAGTACGACACTGAAGCCGTGCCGCACGACACCATCGTCATCCACGGCGCCGACGACACGCTGGTCCCGCCGGCCAACGTTTACGCCTGGGCCCTGCCGCTCGACCTGCCGGTCGTCGTCGTGCCGGGTGCCGACCACTTCTTCCACCGTCGCCTGCACCTCATCCGCGACATCGTGACACGCGCATGGCGGCACTGAGCGCCAGCGAGCTGCGCAAGACCTACACCGGCAACGAAGTCGTCGCCGGCCTGTCGTTCGCCGTCGAATCCGGCACCTGCTTCGGCCTGCTCGGCCCGAACGGCGCCGGCAAGACGACGACCTTGCGCCTCTGCCTCGGCCTGACCGGGCCGGACAGCGGCAGCATCGTGCTCAACGGCCACATCATTCCCGACGATGCCCAGGCAGCGCGGGCGCGCATCGGCGTCGTGCCGCAATTCGACAACCTCGACCCGGATTTCACCTGCGCCGAAAATCTGCTCGTCTTCGGCCGCTACTTCGGGCTCAAGGATGCCGACATCCGCGCCAAAGTGCCGCAGCTACTCGAATTCGCCGGCCTGTCGAGCAAGGCCGACGCCAAGCTATCGACCCTCTCGGGCGGCATGAAGCGGCGTCTGACCCTGGCCCGGGCCATGGTCAACGACCCCGACATCATCTTCCTCGACGAGCCGACGACCGGTCTCGACCCGCAGGCCCGCCACCTGATCTGGGAACGCCTCAAGCAGCTCAAGTCGGCCGGCAAGACGCTCATTTTGACCACCCATTTCATGGACGAAGCCGAGCGCCTGTGCGACACGCTCATCGTCATCGACCATGGCCGCAAGATTGCCGAAGGCAGCCCGCGCCAGCTCATCGCCGAGCAGATCGAACCGCAGGTCGTCGAGGTTTTCGACGAATCGCACGGTCAACTGGAAAATTTCGTCAAAAACCAAAAGCACCTTGCCGAGCGCGTTGAAACCAGCGGCGAAACCGCCTTCTTTTATTGCCGCGACCCGCGCGAACTGCTCGCCCGGCTCGCCGACGCCGACGGCCTGCGCTACGTGCACCGCGCCTCCAACCTCGAAGACGTTTTCATCAAGCTGACAGGGCGCGAATTGCGCGACTGAGACTGGCGCAATCGGGCTGAAAAGCCCGGAACCAGGCTCTGGGAACTGCCTCCAATTCATGCCAAGCCCATGTTTCTCCTGGAAATTTGGCGAAATCTGCTAAAATCGAACATTGGCTTGGTTTGGAAATCGCAATGCGTTGGTTGATCGTCGCGGCAGTGCTCGCATTCTCGGCAGTGGAAGCAGGTGCCTCGGAACAAGGTTCCGACGAGGCACAGTCCGTCGTCGACATGTCCGTGGCCGCGCAAGGCGTCACCATCTCGGCCATTCCGACACCGCCGCTGGCCATCAAGGTGCTCACCCTCGAACAATCCGACCGCCTGCGCGCTGTCAGGAAGGCGCGCCTCGCCAGGAAAAAGGCGTCGACGGCGATCATGCTGACCCGCACCGAGCGTCGCCAGGTCGCCTTGCTTATTGCCAGCACTCATCCCGGCGAGCCGCAGGTTTTCACCTACGACCCGCACGACAACTATCAGGGCGGTCTCGACGAACTGGACCTGCACCGCTCGTTCAATCGCCCCAAAGTCGTCGATGAACCGGCCGGCAACGAAGCCGAGGCGGATGATCTGCCTCCTCACGTTCGGCTGCGCCTGATGATGGCCCGGCTCAAGGCCGTCGAAGCCCACGCCCTGAGCCAGGTGCCGGACACCGACGAAGCCCTTCCCGATTCAGTCCTGGCCCGCCTGAAAGAAGCCCGCCTGAAGGCCGTGGAAGCGCATCAGCGCAAGTTTGGCTGACCCCCGTTTTTCAGCCCAACAGGGCGTCCACCGCAGCAGCAAAATCATCGTAAACGGCCGCCGGACGAATGTCCGGATGCGCATCGTCGCCCGCCCGGAATTTCCCTGTCCGCACCAGAATCCCGGGAATCCCCGCTGCCTGCGCGCCGCCGATGTCATCGCTCAGATCGTCGCCGATCAGCACCGCTTCGGCCGGGGCGATACCCAGTTCGGCCAGCGCTGCATCGAAGAAAGCGGGCGCCGGCTTGCCGGTAATTTCAGCCGTGATCCCGGCCGAATACTCCAGCCCGGCGACAAAGGCCCCCATGTCGAGCGCCAAGCCATCCGGCTCCATGAAGTAGCGATTGCGCGCCATCGCCATGAGCGGCAGGCCCTGCATGAGCAGGCGGAAAGCGTGGTTGAGAATCGGGTAGGTGAAATGCGGCCCCATGTCGCCGAGCACGACGATATCCGGCTCGGTAGCACCGGGCCCCATTTCCTCGGCGATGTCGGGATGGACCAGCCACAGCGGGCGCAGCCCGCGGTTCCGGACCAGCGTTCGCGCGGCCAGCGCGGCCGTCTGGATCTCGCTGGCGGCCAACGTGAAGCCCATGCGCTGCAATTTGGCAAACAGGATGGTGCTGGGCGTTCGCGTCGTATTGGTCAGGAAACGCAGCGGCAACCCCGATGCCCGCAACCGGTCGAGCGCGCGCACCGCCCCCGGCAAGGCGTCATCCCCGGTGTGGAGCACGCCGGCCAGATCGATCAATACCGCTTTCGGTGTCATTGTCGCTGCCATCTCCGCCACCTCTAAAGAGTTTTGACTGGGGTTCGATTATCGTTTTTGGCTAAAGTTTAAAGGCGATGGCAATCCGATGCCATGCGTTACTCGCCAACGCCGGTGTGCCGATCCTGCCGCTGGACGAGGGCCCTGACTGCCCGCGGCACCGGTTTTTCCCGGTCTTTCAAGCAGCCTTGCAGACACGCCGGGTTGGCGCGGGCGCCGCTGGTCTGGTAATCGGCAAGCAATATCTGGCGAACGCCTTCTTTCTCCCGGCCGATCACGCCGGTCAGGTAATCGAACAGGCTGTCGACCAGTTTTTCCGGCGTCAGGCCGCTGGTCTGGCCGGTGCTTTCCCAGAGCCAGTCGGCGAAGGCAAGGAAGGCATTGAACGGCGAAGGCCCGGTGAGCAGCACCGGCAGGCTTTGTGCGAAGCGGCCGGAGTTGGCCAGCAGGTCCCAATAGCGGGCAAGGCGGCTGAAGCGTTGAACGGTGAGCGCATCGACGACGGCGGTTTGCTGGACGGTGTAGGGTGGCTCGGCATCGTAGATCATGCCGTGCGCCGCGCTGTGCCGGGCAATGGGCGTGCCGCGCAGACGTTTCAGGATGCCAAGCTGGATTTCGTGCGGGCGCAGGGCGTACAGGCGGTCGAAACCCTCGGCAAAGCTGGCCAGCGTTTCGCCAGGCAGGCCGAAAATGAGATCAGTATGCAGGTGGGCGTGGCTGTGATTGACCAGCCAGGCGAGGTTTTCGCAGGTCTTCGCGTTGTCCTGCCGGCGCGAGATGGCGTGCTGGACCTCGGGATTGAAGGTCTGGATGCCGACCTCGAACTGCAGCACGCCGGGCGGGAAGCGGGCGATCATGTCCTTGAGGCGTTCCGGCAGATGATCGGGAATCACCTCGAAATGCAGGAAGAGATCCGGCGTCAGGCGGTCGAGGAAAAACTGCAGGATGGTCAGCGAACTGTCGATCTTGAGGTTGAAGGTACGGTCGACGAACTTGAAGTTACGCGCCCCGCGCTCGTAGAGACTGTCCAGCGCGACGAGAAAGCCCTCCGCTTCGAAAGCCCAGGCCGTCTTGTCGAGCGAACTGAGGCAGAACTCGCACTTGAACGGGCAGCCACGCGAGGCTTCGACGTAGAGCAGGCGATGGGCCAGATCGTCGGCGCTGAACTCGGCGTAGGGCAGGGTGATGTCGGCCAGCGCCGCTTGCTCGCCGGGGATCACTTTCATGAGCGGTGGCGGCCCGTCGAGCAGGGCGCGGCACAGTTTGGGAAAGCTGACGTCGCCCCAGCCGGTAATCAGATGGTCGGCCAGCCGGACAATTTCCTGATCCGCCCATTCGTAACTGACCTCCGGCCCGCCAAGAACGATTTTGAGGGAAGGGCGGGCCTGCTTGAGACAGCGAACCACCTCGGTGGTCGGCCCGACGTTCCAGATATAGACGCCGAAGCCGACAATCTGCGGCGCGCTGGCCACCGGATCTCCCAACTCGGCGAGCAGGGCATCGACGATTTCCCGCACCGGCCGGGCGATGGTGAATTCACGCAGCACCGTCCGCTCGCGCAGCCCGGCGCCGCCATGCCGCTCCATATTGGCGAGCAGGTAGCGCAGGCCGAGCGAGGCGTGGATGTATCTGGCGTTGAGCGTACAGAGGACGATGGCGGGCGGCATTTCGCCATTTTGACAGCTTCGCCGCCCCCACCTGCAGCCTTCCCACGGTCAACCGGAAAAATCGGCCAAAATCGAAATCCGGAAACGCGGCGAACAAAAACGCGGCCAGGCCGGTCAGACGCTAAAATGCGTCTTCCATCCTGCTCGCTTCCGGCTCCATGCTGCCTCAAACCTCCCCGCTCGGCTGGCTTCCCGTCTGGCAACGCAATTTCCTGGTCTGGCGCAAGCTCGCCCTGCCGTCCATCCTCGGTAACCTGGCCGATCCGCTGATCTACATGCTCGGCCTCGGCTACGGGCTGGGCGCCATGCTGCCCAGCATCGAAGGCCAGCCCTACGTCGCCTTCCTCGCCGCCGGCACGGTCTGCGCCTCGACCATGAATGCCGCGACCTTTGAGGCCCTGTACTCGGCCTTTTCGCGCATGCACGTCCAGAAAACCTGGGAAGCCATCCTCAACACCCCGCTCGGGCTGGGCGATGTCGTCGCCGGCGAACTGTTCTGGGCCGCCACCAAATCGCTATTTTCCGGCGCCGCCATTCTCGTCGTCATCACCGGTATGGGCCTGACCAATGGCCCACTCATGCTCTGGGCGCTGCCAGCCATCGTCCTCACCGGGCTGGCCTTCGCCTCACTCGGCCTGATCTGGAACGCGCTGGCGCCGTCCTACGATTTCTTCATGTACTACTTCACGCTGTTCATCACGCCGATGACGCTCATTTCCGGCGTCTTCTTCCCAACCGATCAGCTGCCCGGCTGGCTCGCGCTGATCGGCGGCTGGCTGCCGCTGGCCCAGGGCGTAGCGCTCGTCCGCCCGCTGCTCGCCGGTCAGGTGCCCACCGACGCCCTGATCCACATCATGGCGCTGCTCGCCACCACGGCCGTAGCCTTCACCGTCGCCCTGCACCTGACCCGCCGCCGCCTGCTCAAGTAGACACAGTAGAATTCACCGATGGAAATCCTGCTCGTCATAACCAACTGCCCGGACGAAGAATCCGCCAATGCCATCGCGCTCGCTGCTGTCGAGGCCGGGCTGGCCGCCTGCGTGAACATCCTGCCGCGCGTTCAGTCGGTCTATCGCTGGCAGGGCAAGGTCGAGTCGGCTTCCGAAATTCCGCTCTTTTTCAAGTCGACCGTGGCAACCTACCCGGCGCTCGAAGCCAAAATCCGCGAACTCCACCCCTACGAGTTGCCCGAAATCATCGCCCTGCCGCTTAGCCACGGCTTGCCCGCCTACCTGAACTGGGTGGCGGCAGAAACAATCCAATGACCATGCGCCTTCTCTTCCTCGTCTTCGCCTTTTTCATCTCGCTCGCCCACGCCGAGGAGTTCCTCGACCCGGCCGTTGCCTTCAAGCCATCGGTCAAGGCGCTCGACGGCCAGACGCTCGAAATCAGCTACGAAATCGCCAAAGGCTACTACCTCTACCGCGAAAAATTCCGTTTCGCCGTCGATGGCGAAACAGCCACCCTCGGCACGCCGAGCTTCCCGAAAGGCAAGGAACACGACGACGAGAATTTCGGCAAGGTCGAGGTCTATTACAAGACCGTCGCCATCCGCGTGCCGGTCGAACGAACCAGTTCCGGCCCCTTGCCGCTGAAACTCAACGTCACCTCGCAGGGCTGCGCCGATGCCGGCGTCTGCTATCCGCCGCAAACCCAGCCGCTCAACGTCAACCTGCCCGACCCAGCCAGCGCGCCACCGGCCGCCACCACCGGCTCAGGCGACGAAAGCGGCCAGATTGCCGCCACCCTCAAACACGCCGGCTTCTGGACCAGCCTCGCCTTCTTCTTCCTCGCCGGCCTCGGCCTGTCGCTGACGCCCTGCGTGTTTCCAATGATCCCAATTTTGTCCGGCATCATCGCCGGGCAGGGCCACAAAAATTCCCACGCCCGCGGCTTTGCCCTGTCACTCGCCTACGTGCTCGGCATGGCCGTCACCTACGCCGCGGCCGGCGTCGCCGCCGGTCTGACCGGCACCCTGCTCTCCGCCGCGCTGCAGAATCCGTGGGTGCTCGGCAGCTTCGCGCTGGTCTTCGTCATCCTCTCCTTCTCGATGTTCGGCTTCTACGAACTGCAGCTGCCGAGCTCGCTGCAAAGCAAGCTCTCCGAAGAATCCGGCCACCTGCAAGGCGGGCGCGGCATCGGCGTCTTCCTGATGGGCGCGCTGTCAGCGCTCATCGTCGGCCCCTGCGTCGCCGCCCCGCTGGCCGGCGCGCTGCTCTACATCGGACAGACCGGCGACGCCGTTTTCGGCGGTGTCGCGCTCTTCATCATGGCGCTCGGCATGGGCGCACCGCTCATCGCGGTCGGCATTGCCGGCGGTTCGCTGCTGCCCAAGACCGGACCGTGGATGGAAGGCGTCAAGAAGGCTTTCGGCGTCTTGCTGCTCGCCACCGCCGTCTGGCTCATCGCGCCGGTCGTTCCGCCGGTCGCTTCGATGCTGGCCTGGGCGGCACTGCTCATCATCCCCGCCATCTACCTGCACGCCCTCGACCCGCTGCCGCCGCACGCCAAAGGCTGGAACCGTTTCTGGAAGGGCATCGGCATCGTCATGCTGCTGACCGGAGCGGCCCTGCTCATCGGCGCCCTGGCTGGCGGCCGCGATCCGCTGCAACCGCTGGCCGGGCTGCGCGGGCAGGCCATGGCGGCGGAAGAAAAACGACTTCCGTTCGAACGCGTCACATCGGTCGCCGATCTGGAATCGAAAATAAGGGCTGCCGGCAAACCGGTCATGCTCGACTTCTACGCCGACTGGTGCGTCTCGTGCAAGGAAATGGAGCGTTTCACGTTCTCCAACCCGGCCGTACAGGCAAAACTGGCCGGTTTCACCTTGTTGCAGGCCGATGTCACGGCCAATTCCGACAACGACAAGGCTTTATTGGCCAAATTCAAGCTATTTGGCCCGCCGGGCATCATTTTTTACGATGGCAAGGGACAGGAAAACAAGGCCGTGCGTATCGTCGGTTTCCAGGATGCCGGGCAATTTCAGAAAAGCCTGCAGCAACTTGGCGCGGCCGGCTAGTTTTCCCGAATGAATCGCCAGGCGGCCGATGTGCAATAGTCCGGCAAGCCTTTGGAAAACATGGCCTTTCGGCTAAAATTGGCAGGTTATGGAATCTATTGGCCTGATTCGCGATTTTCTCAAGGACCGCCTCGGTGTCGAGCCGGAAAATGTCGTTCCCGGCGCCGTGCTGGCTGAGCTTGGCGTGGACTCGCTGATGATGCTCGAACTGATGTTCGAGTTCGAGGACCGCTTCGGCATCAAGCTTTCCCGCGACATCAAAACACCCCGGACAGTTGGCGAGATGGTGTCGCTGATGGACGGGCTGATCGCCCAGTCGAAGAGCTGAGCGATGAGCCAGCGGCGGGTGGCGATTACTGGCCTCGGACTGGTCAGTCCTTACGGTGGCGATCTTGCTGATTTCTTCACGCGCCTGTGCGCTGGCGAATCGGCTGTTGGCTACCTGCTGACCGACGACGTGCCCCGGCCGCTGTCGATGCCCTTCGTCAGTTGCCCCGCTTTCGACCCTGATGCCGTACTCGGCAAACCGCTGGCCAGCATGATGGACCGTTTCGCCCAATTCGCCATGGCTGCCGCCTTCAGCGCCTGGGACGACGCCGGCCTGCCGCGCAAGGACGAAGGTGAAAACCGCGACGACTGGGGCGTGGCCTGGGGCACCGCCCTCGGTGGCACGATGGCCTACGAAAAGGGCTACCGCGAACTGTGGCAGAAAGGCCGCGAAAGGCTCTCGCCGCTGACCGTCCTGCTCGGCATGAACAGTTCAGCCAACGCGCATATTTCGATCCAGCTTGGCCTCGGCGGCGTCAGCATGAGCCACACGGTGGCCTGCGCCTCGTCGGCCATCGCCATCGGCGAGGCTTTCCGGCGCGTGCGCAGCGGCGAAGCGACGGTGATGCTGACCGGCGGCTCCGACGTGCCGCAGGCCTACGGCGTTGCCCGCGCCTGGGAAGCCCTGCGCGTCATGGCGCCGGGCGATGCCGACACCTCGGCCACCGCCTGCCGGCCATTTTCGGCCGATCGTCACGGCCTCGTGCTGGGCGAGGGCGGGGCAGCCCTGGTTCTCGAAGACTGGGACCATGCCGTCGCCCGCGGCGCCCGCATTCACGGCGAAATCGTCGGCTACGGCACGACCTGCGACCATACCCATCTCGTCCGCCCGGAGGCTGAAGGGCAGATCCGCGCCATCGAGCTCACCCTGGCCGATGCCGGGCTGGGCGCGGCTGACATCGATTACGTCAACGCCCACGGCACGGCGACGGCCGAAGGCGACCCGGTTGAGGTCGCTGCGCTGACGGCTGTTTTCGGCGAGCGCGCCGCATCCCTGCCGGTCAGCGCCACCAAGTCGATGCACGGTCATCTGCTCGGAGGCTCGGCCGCCATCGAAGCCATTGTCACCGTGCTCGCCCTGCGCGACGGCTCGATTCCCCCCACCGCCCATCTTGGCACCCTCGACCCAGCCTGCGCCGGTGTCGACCACGTGACGACGGCCCGCCATGGCCAGCCGTTGCGCGCCGCGCTCTCCAATTCCTTCGCTTTTGGCGGCAGCAACGCGGTCCTCGCGTTTCGCGCCATCGACCTGTAACCCAACGGATGCACCGCCATGTCTGAAGCCATTTCCCCGGAAATCATCGAAGCCCTGCTGCCGGAAGTTGCCGAGCTGATCGTCACGGCGCTCAACCTCGACCTGCCGCCGGCCGACATCGAGCCGGATGCGCCGCTGTTCGGCGAAGGTCTTGGCCTCGACTCGATCGACGTGCTCGAAATCGCGCTGGTCATCTCGAAAAAATACGGCTTCCAGCTCAAGTCGGACAACGAGGACAATCTGCGCATCTTTTCGTCCCTGCGCGCCTTGACCGACCACATCGCCGCCCAGCGGACCAAATGACCCTGTCTCCGGGCCAGCTGCTGCGCGGCCTGGCCGTCGTCGTCTTTCTCGCAGTCTGGGCCTTCCTGGCCCACACCGGCAGTGCCGGCGAAGGTTCCGGCGATGTCTCCGTACTGCTTGGCGTTGCTCCCACCGGCATCGCGTTCGGCCTGCTACTCTGGCGGAGCAGCCACCCGGCGCTGACCGGCACTGGCATTCTCGTCATGCTCGGCGGCCTGGCCTGGTATTGGCCGACCCTGCGCGAGAACGTGGCGCTGCTCTTCTTCATCCAGCACCTCGGCACCAACCTGGCGCTCGGCACCCTGTTCGGCCGCAGCCTGCTCGGCGGTGGCGAAGCACTCATCACCGAACTCGCCCGCGCCGTGCACCAGGGCGAACTGTCCGAACGCAAGCGCCTCTACACGCGCCGCGCGACGCTGGCGTGGACGCTGTTCTTCCTCGCCAACGCGCTCGTTTCAGCCATCCTCTGGCTGCTCGCCCCGCACACCATCTGGTCCATTTTTGCCAACCTGCTGTCGGCACCGCTACTGGCCGCCATGTTCATCGGCGAACATTTCTGGCGGGTCAAGGCCCTGCCACCGGAAGAGCGGCCGAGCATCGCCCAGGTCGCCCGTGCCTACCGCATGCGCAGCCAGCAGAAAGCGCCGGTAGCCGACCTCAAAACACCGCAGCCGCCCGCCAATCCATCATGAATTCTGCACCGCTGCTCGCCCAGACCCAGCTCGACGCCGTTTTTGCCTGGACGCCCGACGGTCCGCGCAGCGTTGGCGACTACCTTGCCGACGCCGAATGGCTGGCCGGGCAATTGCCGGCCGCCGGCTACCTGCTCAACCTCTGCCACGACCGTTACCGCTTTGCCGTCGGCTTCGCAGCCGGCCTGCTGCGCGGCATGACCAGCCTGCAACCCTCGTCGCAATCGCCGGAAACCTTCCGTCGCCTGCAGGCCGAGTATCCCGGGCTGGTTTGCCTGTGCGACGGCGCAGCCGACACACTCGACCTGCCGCGCTTCGATTTTCCGGCCGATTTTTCGACTATTTCCACGGTTAACCGGAAAAATCAGGCAAAAACGAAATCGGCCATCCCCGAGTTTCCGGCCGATCACCTTGCCGCCATCCTGTTCACCTCGGGCTCGACCGGCCTGCCGCAGGCCCAGCGCAAGACCTGGGGCAAGCTCGTCGCCAACGGTCGGGCTGAAGCCATTGCCCTCGGACTCGACCGCCAGCCGCACGCCATCGTCGGCACCGTGCCGGTACAGCACAGCTACGGTTTCGAATCGACCTTCCTGCTTGCCCTGCACGGTGGCTGCGCCTTCTGGGCCGGCAAGCCGTTCTACCCGCAGGACATCGCCGGCGCCCTGGCCGCCGTGCCGCAGCCACGCCTGCTCGTCACCACGCCTTTCCACCTCTCGGCGCTGCTCTCGGCCGAGATCGAGCTGCCGCCCGTCGACATGCTGTTGTCGGCCACCGCACCGCTGTCGACGACACTGGCTGCTCAAGCCGAAGCCCGCACCGGCGCCCCGATGCTGGAAATCTACGGTTCGACCGAATCCGGCCAGCTGGCCAGCCGGCGCACCACCGATGGCGCCGCGTGGACCTTGCTGCCCGACGTCAGCCTCGAGCAGTCCGGCGACGACACCGTGGCCTGCGCCGGCCACGTCGAAGGCCGCGTACCGCTCTCCGATCTCATCGAACTGCTGCCCGACCAGCGTTTCCTGCTCCATGGCCGCCACGCCGACCTCATCAACATTGCCGGCAAGCGCACCTCGCTGGCCTATCTCAATCACCAGCTCGGCGCCGTGCCCGGCGTCGTCGATGGCGCCTTCTTCCTGCCCGACGAGGAAGGTCCGGACGGCATCACGCGCCTGACCGCCTTCGTCGTCGCGCCCGGCATGACCGCCCGGCAGGTCACGCTCGAACTGCGCCAGCGCATCGATGCCATTTTCCTGCCCCGGCCGCTCGTCCTCGTCGACCAGCTGCCGCGCAACAGCACCGGCAAGCTGCCGCGCGGCGAACTGCAGGCGCTGTATGCCGAGAAAGTCAGCCATGGCGGACGCTGAATATCGCTGGCTGGTCCCCGCCGACCACCCGGCCTTTGCCGGGCATTTTCCCGGCCGGCCCATCGTGCCGGGCGTCGTGCTGCTCGACCGCGCCATCCTGTGCGCCGAAGAAATGCTCGGCGAGGCTGGCAAAAGCGGCCTCAACTGGCAGGTCGGCAACGCCAAGTTTTTCAGCCCCGTCGGGCCAGCCGAAGCGCTCACGTTTGCGCTGACGACCAAGCCAAGCGGGGCCATCGCCTTTACCGTACGTGCCGCCGAGCGCGACGTCGCCTCCGGCAGCCTGACCCGCGCCGCGCCATGAGCCGGAAAGAGCCGACCGACGCCGACTGGATGCGCCAGCAGGAACGCAGCAATCTGGCCATCCTCAAGCTCATGGTCTGGATCTCGTTGACCTTCGGCCGCACCGTTGGGCGCCTCGTGCTCTACGGCATCGCCGCCTATTTCGTCCTCTTCGCCCCACGCGCCCGCCGCTCCAGCCGCGAATACCTGCATCTGGCGCTCAACCGCTGGGCCGAGTGGTCGGATGGCTTCCGTCATGTATTCAGCTTTGCGAGCACGATCCACGACCGCATCTACCTGCTCAACGATCGTTTCGATCTCTTCGACATCGAGATCATCGGCAACGAAGCCGTCCAGAAAGTGGCCGCCGAGCACCCCGGTGCCTTGCTCATCGGCGCCCATCTCGGCAGCTTCGAAGTCCTGCGCGCCGTCGGGCGCGGCCAGCAGGGGCTCAAGGTGGCAATGATGATGTACGAGGAAAACGCCCGCAAAATCAACTCGACACTTGAGGCGATCAACCCGGCAGCGAGCCAGGACATCATCCCGCTCGGCCGCATGGATTCGATGCTGCAGGCCCGCGACAAGCTCGACGACGGCTACCTCGTCGGCATGCTGGCCGACCGTGGGCTGGGCGACGACGCCACGGTCGATTGCGACTTTCTCGGCAAACCGGCACCGTTCCCGCTCGGCCCTTTCCGCATGGCCGCCATGCTGCGCCGTCCGGTTTTCTTCATGACCGGGCTGTATCTGGGCGGCAACCGCTACCAGCTGCATTTCGAGCCGCTGGCCGATTTTTCGCAGACGACGCGTGAAGAACGCGACACGGCGATCCACGCCGCCATGCAACACTATGCCGACCGCCTGACGCATTATTGCCATCTGGCGCCGTACAACTGGTTCAATTTCTTCGATTTCTGGCAGAAAAAATGATCAAACGTCTCCTCGGCTGTCTTTTTCTGTTGATTTTGGCACTGCCAGCCGCTGCCGCCTTCGATGTCGGCCAGCTCATGAGCGATCTCGCCAAAAACAAGGGCGGCAAGGCCAGATTCACCGAGAAAAAGTACATCTCGCTGCTCGACAAGCCCGTCGTGTCGTCGGGCGAAATGAGCTACACGGCCCCCGACCGGCTCGAAAAACGGACGCTGGTGCCCAAGGTCGAAACCCTGTTGCTCGACAAGGACATGCTGTCCATCGAGCGCGAGAAGCAGAAACTCAGCATCAATCTGGCCAACCAGCCCGAAGCGCTGGCTTTCGTGGACAGCATTCGCGGCACGCTCTCGGGCAACCGGGCGGCGCTCGAGAAAAACTACGCCCTGCATCTTTCCGGCAATGCCGACAAGTGGGTGCTCACATTGCTGCCCAGCGACCAGAAAATTTCGACCCTGGTCCTGCGCATCACGGTCAGCGGCAGCAAGGGGCTGGTCCGCAGCATCGAGTACCTGCAGGCCGACGGTGACCGCTCGGTGCTCAACATGGAGCCGATCGAGCTCAAATGAGCGCGGCAGCCCGGGCCTTCCTGATCTGGCTGCTGGCCATGCTGGCCGGGGCGGTGGTCGTCTGGAACAGCCACTTTTCGGCCGACATGTCCTTCTTCCTGCCGGGTCGGCCGAGCGCGGCGCAGCAGGTACTGGTCGACCAGTTGAAGGAGGGCGTCGTCACGCGCCTGCTCATGGTCGCCATCGAAGGCGGCGACGCCGCCCAGCGGGCTGTGGTTTCGCGCCAGTTGCACGGTCGACTGGAAAAATTGCCCGAATTCGTCAGCGTCCAGAACGGCCAGGCCGGCAGCCTCGATGCCGACCGCGACTTCCTGTTCCGCCACCGCTACCTGCTCAGCCCGGCCGTCAAGCCTGAACGTTTCAGTGTCGACGGCCTGCGTGCCAGCATCGCCAACAGCGTCGACCTGCTCGCCTCGCCGGCCGGCATGATGATCAAGCCCTTGCTGCCCCGCGACCCGACCGGCGAAATGATCGAGCTGCTTTCCGCCCTCAACGCCGGCGCCCAGCCCAACGTACGCGAAGGCGTCTGGGCCTCGCGCGACGGCGAGCGCGCCATGCTGCTGATCCAGAGCGCCGCCCTCGGCTCCGATACCGATGCCCAGGAACAGGCCATTGCCACCATCCGCAGCCAGTTTGCCGACAGCACCCGTGAAACCGGGTTCAGCGACGCCCGGATCGTGATTTCCGGCCCCGGTCTCTTCGCCGTCAAATCGCGCGAAACGATCAAGAGCGAAGTCAGCAAACTGTCCACGATCAGCACGCTGGCCATCATCGCCGTGCTCTTCTTCGTCTATCGCTCGGCCCGCCTGCTCACCCTCGGCCTGCTGCCCGTGGCCAGCGGCGCACTGGCCGGCATTGTCGCCGTCAGCCTGGCCTACGGCACGGTCTTCGGCATCACCGTCGGCTTCGGGTCGGCGCTGATCGGCGAGGCCGTCGATTACTCGATCTATTATTTCGTCCAGTCCGGGAGGCTCGGCGCGGCCGAATGGCGGGCGCGCTTCTGGCCGACCATCCGTCTCGGCGTACTGACCTCCATTTGCGGCTTCGCCGCGCTGCTCTTTTCCGGCTTCCCCGGCCTCGCCCAGCTCGGCCTCTATTCGCTGAGCGGCGTGCTGACCGCCGCGCTGGTCACCCGCTTCATCCTGCCGGCGCTGGCCGGCAACGATCACCCGGTCCGCGACCTGAGCCATCTCGCGGCGCCGCTCAAGGAGGGCATCCGGACCCTGCAGCACCTGCGCTGGCCGGTCATTCTGCTCACCATCGCCGCGACCACGGTCCTCGTCATCGACCGCCACCAGCTCTGGCACCCGAACCTGTCGGCCCTGAGCACCGTGAGCGCCGAAGACGGCGCAATCGACATGGCGCTGCGCGCCGACATCGGCGCCCCGGATTCACGCTACATGGCCGTCATCACCGCGCCCGACCGCGAAGCCGCGCTGCAGGCAGCCGAACGGGTCGGGCAGCAGCTCGACACACTGGTCGTCCAGGGCGTTATCGGCGGTTACGATAGCCCGGCCCGCTTTCTGCCCAGCCAGGCCATGCAGGCCGCCCGCCGGGCCAGCCTGCCGGCCGGCGACGAACTGGCGGCACGCCTGCAATTGGCGCAAGCCGATTCGCCTCTCGCCGCCAACAAGCTCGGCGCTTTTCTCGATGAAGTTGCCAAGGCGAAAGAGCAGGGCGGCATCACGCGCGAATCGCTCAACGGCACCGGCCTGGCGCTGGCCGTCGATTCGCTGCTCATGCAACGGCCGGATAGCTGGAGCGTGCTGCTGCCGCTGCGCCCGCCGGCTGGCGACAAGAATGCAGAAATCAGGATTCAACCCGTGCGGACAGCACTGGCTGGCAGCGATGCGCTGCTCATCGACATGAAGTCCGAATTCGACCGCCTCTACAACGATTACCTCGACGAAGCGACGCTGCTTTCGCTGGCCGGTTTCGCCGCCATTGTCGCGCTGCTCGCCGTCACGTTGCGCTCGGCCCGCCGGCTTGGCGCCGTGCTGCTGCCGCTGCTCCTCGCCGTCATTCTGATCATCGCCGGCGTGCACCTGTCGGGCGAACAACTGCATCTCATGCATCTGATCGGCATGTTGCTGATCGTCGCCGTCGGCTCCAATTACGCGCTGTTCTTCGACCGGGCCGGCGATGAACACCGGCTCGATCCGCCGACGCTGGCCTCGATGGCGATCGCCAACCTGACCACCGCCATCGGCTTCGGCACCCTCGCCCTGTCCAGCGTGCCCGTGCTGCACGCCGTCGGCATCACCGTCGGCCCGGGCGCCGTGCTGGCGCTGCTGCTCTCGGCCTGTTTTTCGGAGCGCCAAGGTGACTGAAACCCTGTTTGCAGCCATTCCCACGGTCAACCGGAAATTTCAGCCAAAAATGAAATCCCACGTTTCACGTGAAACCGCCGCATGAGCGCCGCACTTAGAACCCTGCGCCATGACGGTGGCGGCGACAGCTTGCTGGTCCTGCTCCCCGGCGCCTACATGACGCCTGAGCATTTCGTCGCCAACGGCTTTTTCGCCGATGTCAGCGTGAGCCACCTCAAGCTCGACATCGTTGCCGTCGACCTCGGCCTCGATGCGGTATCGAGTGGCGATGCCCTGCCGGCGGTCATCGAGCAGATCCTCGTCCCGGCTCGCGCCCAATATCGGCAAGTCTGGCTTGGCGGCATCTCGCTCGGCGGCCTGCTCGCGCTGTGCCTCAACGCCGACCATCCCGGCCTCGTCGATGGCCTCTGCCTGATCGCCCCTTACCCCGGCAGCCGGCTGACCACCAACGCCATCCACCGTGCCGGCGGCCTTGATGTCTGGGCGCCGACGGAAGTCGACCTGAGCGACCCCGAGTTCCGCGCCTGGCGCTGGCTCAAGTCGCCACCGGCCGACTTCCCCGTTTTCGTCGGCTACGGCACGGAAGACCGTTTCGCCGAAGGCATGCGGACCATCGCCGAACGCTTCCCGGCCGCCGCCCGCTGCGCCTTGCCGGGCGACCACGACTGGCCGGTGTGGCGCGACTTGTGGGAACATTTTCTCAACCTTGGCCACTTCGCCGCCTGACATGCCGACGCGCTGGAAACCGACCTTCGCCATCAAAGCCACCCTCGCCGTGCACGCCACGGCGGCTGTCGGCTGCGTGCTGGCGCCGGCCATCTGGCCGTGGGCCGTCGGCGCGCTGGTCATCAACCACGCCATCATCACGACGGCCGGCCTGCTGCCGCGCACGACGCTGCTCGGCCCCAACCTCAACTGCCTGCCGGACGACGCCGTGGCCCGCCGCGAAGTCGCCATCACCATCGACGACGGCCCCGACCCGGAGGTCACCCCTAAAGTTCTCGACCTGCTCGATGCCGCTGGCGCCAAAGCCACCTTCTTCTGCATCGGCTGGCGCGCCCGCGAAAACCCGGCGCTGTGCCGCGAAATCGTCGCCCGCGGCCATCGTGTCGAAAACCATGGCGACAGCCATTCCAAGGCTTTCGCCTTCTTCGGCCCGGGCCGCATGAAGGCCGACATCGCCGCGGCGCAAGCCACCTTCACCGACATCACCGGCCAAGCGCCGCGCTACTTCCGCGCCACGGCCGGCCTGCGCAATCCCTTCCTCGACGCCGTGCTGCACGGCCTCGGCCTCAGGCTGGCGAGCTGGACGCGCCGCCCCTACGACACGCGCTGCGGCGACCCGGACATCGTCCTGCAACGCCTGACCCGCGACCTCGGCCCGGGCGACATCCTGCTCCTGCACGACGGCCACGCCGCCCGCACGGCGGATGGCCAGCCGGTCATCCTCGCCGTGCTGCCGCGCCTGATCACCACGCTCCGCCAACATTCACTCAACCCCGTCACGCTGCCCGACGCCACATCATGACCAAGCGTTTCCTGCGCACCCTGCTCGACGAAGCCAGCCGCCCCTTCCAGGGTGGCGGCCACTTTGCCTACCACTATTCGCGCGGCAAGCTGTCCTCCGACAGCATCTTCCGCGAGATTCTCAAGCGCGGCCTGTTTCCGGCCGAAGCCCGTTACCTCGACCTCGGCTGCGGCCAGGGCAGCCTGTTTTCCTGGCTGCTCGCCGCCCGCAAGCTCTACGAGGCCGGCAACTGGCCGGCCGGCTGGCCGGCGGCACCGAAAGCCCTGAGCCTGCGCGGCATCGAACTCATGCAGAAGGACGTCGACCGCGCTGCCCGCGCTTTCGGCGCCAACCACCCGGTCCTGCGCATCGAGCAGGGCGACATGACCAAGGCCGATTTCGGCCAGGCCGACGTCATCACCATCCTCGACGCCCTGCATTACTTCGACCACGCCCACCAGAAGGACGTCATCAAGCGTATCCGTGCCGCGTTGCCTCCCGGCGGCCTGTTCCTCACCCGCGTCGGCGACGCCTCGGCCGGCCTGCCTTACCACCTGTGCAACTGGGTCGATCACGCTGTCACTTTCGTGCGCGGCCACCGCCTGCCGCGCCTTTACTGCCGGCCGCTGGCCGAGTGGATTGCGCTGCTCGAAAGCCTCGGCTTCACGGTTGAAACCGACCCGATGAACGACATCAAGCCCTTCGCCAACGTCATGCTGGTCTGCCGCGTTCCGGCCAACACTCCGGCCAACTCGCCAGCCTGATTCGATGCGTCGGAAAACCCGCCTCGCTGTCCTGTCCGCCACGCTGCTCGCCACCCTGGCCGGCTGCTCGCTGTTCGAGGAAGGCGAGGAGGAGGGCGGGGCGCTACCGCCTGACATGGCCCGCCGCGCCGACGGCAAGACCGCCACGGCCTGGCCGACATCGCTGCCCGAGGCTGAAGTCAAAAAGCGCATCGTTCGGCTCATCCCCGGCTACGCCAAAGACCGGCAGGGCTGGGCCGACGACCTGCATACCGCCTTCAGGACGCTCGAGGTAGCGCACGCGACGCAGACTTATTGCGCCGCCATTGCCATCATCGAGCAGGAATCGAGCTTCCAGGCCGATCCGACGGTACCCGGCCTGCCTGCCATCGTCCGCCGTGAACTGGAGAGCCGGGCCGGTCGCTACGGCGTGCCGTCGCTGCTCGTCAACGCCGCGCTGGGCAAGAAATCGCCCGACGGCAAGAGCTACAACGAGCGCATCGACGCGCTCAAGACCGAAAAACAGGTCAATTCGTTGTTCGAGGACATGACCGGCGAGCTGCCCTTCGGCCGCCAGCTCTTCGCCGACTACAACCCGGTACGCACCGGCGGGCCGATGCAGGTCAGCGTCGAATTCGCCACGCAGCACGTGAAGGAACGCGACTACCCGTACCCGATGCCGAAAAAGGTCCGCGACGAGGTGTTCACGCGGCGCGGCGGCGTCTATTTCGGCAGCGCCATCCTGCTCGATTACGAGGTGCCCTACGACACCATCGTCTATCGCTTCGCCGACTTCAACGCCGGCCGCTACAGCAGCCGCAACGCGGCTTTCCAGCTGGCGCTCGGCAAGCTCACCGGCAAGCCGCTGGCCCCGGACGGCGATCTGCTGCGCTATGAAAACGGCCAGCCGGCGAGCGTGCCGAGCAGCGTCGAGGAGGCCGCCATTGGCATCGCCCGACAACTCGACATGAGCCGTCCGCAAATTCGCCGTGACCTGCTCCTCGAAAAAACCCAAACTTTTGGCCGCAGCCCGCTCTTCAATCGTGTTTTCGAACTGGCCGAAAAGGGCGGGAAGCCGATGGCCCGTCAGGCCCTGCCGCAAATTGACCTGAAAAGCCCGAAAATCAGCCGAAAACTGACGACCGAATGGTTCGCGCGCAAGGTTGAAGGACGCTACCGGAGCTGTCTGGGCCGAAGCAGCGGCAAGTAGGCGCGGCTCCGACCGGCTGCCACGGTCAACCGGAAATTCCGGCCAAAATCCAAATCAGAAATAAAGCTGCGCCAGCCCGTAGGCGACGATGGTCGAGGTGATGACGCCGATCCAGCCGGGAATCATGAAGCTGTGGTTGAGCAGGTATTTGCCGATGCGCGTCGTGCCGCTGCGGTCCATGTTGATTGCCGCCAGATCGCTCGGGTAGAAGGCGAAGAAGAAGTAGGCGTAGCAGGACGGCATGAGGCCGAGCAGCAGTTGCGGGCTGAGGCCCAGCGCCAGGCCGAAGGGCAGCATGATGGTCAGCGTCGCCGCCTGGCTCTTCACAAATGCCGAGACGGCGAACATGGCCAGCGCGAAGGTCCACGGTGCGTACTCGACCATGGCCTTGATGTTTTCCACCAGGAAAGCCTCGTTGGCCTTGACGAAGGTGTCGCTCATCCAGGCGATCCCGAAGATCGAGACGACGGCGATCATGCCGGCCGTGAATACCTCCGACTTGGCGATGGCCGACGCCTTGACATCGGCCGCGAACAAAATGAAGGCGCCGAAGGCGAGCATGACGAGCTGGACGACCGTCGTCATCGGGATCGGCTTGCCCTTGGCCAGCGGCAGCACGCTCGGGTAGAGGGCGAGGGCGACAATGGTCAGGATGCCGGTGAAGAACAGCACGACCGACAGGCGGGCCGACTTGGGCAGTTCCTTGTCGAGCGTGGTCACCGATTTTTCGACCGAGGCGCGGAAATCGGGATCCTGCAGGCGCGCCTGATATTCCGGGTCCTTGTCCAGATCGAGGCCCCGATTCATGCTCCAGAAGGCCGCCGCCAGCACGCCGATCAGGCCGGCCGGCAAGGTCACCATGAGAATCTGGGCCAGCGTCACCGGCGCATCGGTCTTCGCCGTCATCGCCAGAAAGGTCGTCACAGCCGCCGCTACCGGGCTGGCCGTGATGCCCATCTGCGAGGCGACGCTGGAAATGGCCATCGGCCGTTCCGGGCGGATTTTGGTCTTCAGCGCGACGTCGGCGATGACCGGCAGCAGCGAATAAACGGCGTGGCCGGTGCCGACGCAAACCGTGAGCAGGAAGGTGGACAGCGGCGCGAGGAAAGTGATTTGCTGCGGATGCTTGCGCATCAGGCGCTCGGCCAGCTGGACCAGCCAGTCGAGGCCGCCCGCTACCTGCAGCGTCGCCGAGGCGGTGACCACGGCGAGGATGATCAACATCACGGTAATCGGCGGCTCCTGCGGTGCCACGCGAAAGCCGAAACTGAGCACGGCAACGCCGAGCCCGCCGATCAGCCCAAGCGCCACACCACCGCGCCGGATACCGATCAGGATAGCGGTCAGAACCAGCGCAAACTGAATCCAGAAATCGAACATGATGATCCCCTTAAGCAAAACCTTATATGCTGCAACGCAGCAATTTCAGCTCACTATGCCACATCGGGATCGGCGATAAGAGGTCGCCGGCAAGGTAAATCTGCACGGCAGTTGACCTGCATCAGCCCAGGCGGAACTTGCCACGGTCAACCGGAAAAATTGCCCAAAATTGAAATCCGGAATCAGCGCGCCAAGACCCAGCCGGCGATCTGCCCGACCACCTCCGATTCGATGCCGTTGAAGCCGTGATAGGCCATCGCCTCGCAGGGATCGCCCCGGCTGATGCCGGTGCGGAAGGAAAGTAACTGTTTGCGCGGCGAGTTCTCCAGCTTCTGCATCAGGTTCGGTATGTCGCCGTAGGCGCAATGACTGCAGCCATCGAGTTCGTGATGCGCGACGATCACCGGGATGCCCAGCCTGTCGAGCGCCATGGCCGGCACCGACGGCGCTTTCGGGTCGCTCAGGATGGTCGACGTCAGCACCAGGCCATCCGGCCCATCGGCCTTGCTCAGGCGCGTCGCCACCGCAGCAATCGACTGCGTCCCCCGGCTCGTCCCGACCAGCCACACCGGCAATCCCGACTGCTGGCGAACCCAGGCGATCACCGCCTGCACATCGGCCGCGTGCTCCGGCCCCTGCCGGTATCCCGCGAGGTAGGGCGGCGACTGTCGATCCGACGGCGCATCGATCACCACCGTCAGCAAGCCCTGATCGACAAACAGCTGCCGGCTGCGCACCAGGAAATTGCCCTTGCCCCAGCCGAATGCGCCATCCGGCGCAATCTGCAGGCCACCGTGACCGCCGGCAAACAGGATCACTGCCGCCTTCGGCGCCGCAGGCGCCAGCACCAGCAGACGTTGCGTGACGCCCGGTCGCGTCGGGATATCGACCACCCGGGGCTCGACCTCGGCCCGCAGGGGCAAGGCCAAAAGCCAGCACATGCAGGCCAGCGCAATCTTGATCGTCTTATTCATCGTTGCCCCCCGGAAAGCTCGCCCAATACCGGGAATGCCTGGCATCGGAAAAGCGGGTTTAGGTGTTCAATTCGCACCGTCGGCGATGCAGCCAGTTTAACCATTCGCCGGGCCGTCCAGCGCATACGATTCGCCGCCGTCGGCTGCCTTACCCTCTGCTAAAATCAGGCCCATCCCTTCTCGAGCGCCACCGTGACCCCGCTGCTGCTTTCCGCCTACACCGCTACGACCTGCCTCGGCCGCGGCCTTGATGCCACGCGCAACGCCTTGCGCGCCGGGCGAAGCGGGCTGGTGCCCTGTACCTTCGAAACCGTGCAGCTCGACACCTGGATGGGCGAAGTGGCCAAGGTCGACGCCGAGCAGTTGCCGGCTGCGCTGGCCATCTACGATTGCCGCAACAACCGCCTGACCCAGATGGGCCTCGAAACCGACGGCTTCGCCGACCGCGTGCGCGAAGCCATCGCCCACTACGGCAAGTCGCGGGTCGGCGTCTTCCTCGGCACCAGCACAGCCGGCATTTTGCAGACCGAGCTCGCCTATCGCCGCCGCGATGCCGAAACCGGCGCGCTGCCCGACGATTTCCACTACCGCACGACACACAACTCCTTCTCGCTGGCCGAATTCACGCGCGACTATTTCGGGCTGGAAGGCATGGCGATGGCCATTTCGACGGCCTGTTCGTCAAGCGCCAAGGTCTTCGCCGCCGCTGCCCGCCAGCTTGAACTCGGCACAATCGACGCGGCCATCGTCGGCGGCGTCGATACGCTGTGCCTGACCACGCTCTACGGCTTCGCCTCGCTGCAACTGACCTCGGCCCAGCCCTGCCGCCCGTATGACGCGGCGCGCAACGGCATTTCGGTCGGCGAGGGTGCCGCTTTCGCGCTGCTCGAACGCTGTGAGCAGCCGGCTCCGGGCTCGGTCCTGCTGCTCGGCACCGGCGAATCGAGCGACGCCTATCACATGTCGTCGCCGCACCCGGAAGGCCTGGGTGCCAGGATGGCCATGGAAGCCGCCCTGCGTTCGGCCGGGCTGACGGCCGGTGACATCGACTACATCAACCTGCACGGCACCTCGACACCGGCCAACGACGCCGCCGAGGGCAAAGCTGTCAGCGCGCTGTTCGCCAACCGCGTACCGTGCAGTTCGACCAAGGGCGCCACCGGCCACACGCTCGGCGCCGCCGGCGCGGTCGAAGCCATCATCTGCGCCCTGACGCTGACCGACGGCTTCCTGCCCGGCAGTCCGGGCACCGAAAACGTCGACCCGGCCATTCCCGTCGATTACCTGCTGAAAACCCGCGACGGCAAAGTCAGCCGCGCCTTGACCAATTCCTTCGGCTTCGGTGGCAGCAATTGCAGCCTGATTCTGGGAGTCGCCAAATGAGCCGCCCGCTGACTGCCTGGATCGAAGGCATTGGTTTCCTCGCTCCCGGCCTGCCGGACTGGCCGACCGCCCGTGCTGTTTTGCGCGACGAAATGCCGTTGACCGTGGCCCCCTCCGTTTTGCCGGCACCGAGCATCCTGCCAGCGGCCGAGCGCCGCCGGGCCAGCCGCGTCGTCAAGCTCACGCTGGCCGTCGGCCTCGAAGCTGCCGCCCATGCCGGCGCCGACGTCGCAACGCTGGCCACCGTCTTTTCTGCCTCGGGCGCCGACGGTCACAACTGCCACGCCCTGTGCGAGCAGCTGGCCACCGACGACCGCCAGATTTCGCCGACCCGTTTCCACAACTCGGTGCATAACGCCGCCGCCGGTTACTGGGGCATCGCCACCGGTGCGATGGCACCTTGCCAGGTCATCTGCGCCTACGATGCGAGCTTCGGTGCGGGCCTGATCGACGCGCTCGGGCAGGTCGTTCTCGACCACCAGCCGACCCTTTTGATCGCCTACGACAGCGAATACCCCGAGCCGCTCTTCGCCAAGCGGCCGGTGCCGGATGTCGCTGGCGTCGCGCTGCTGCTGACACCTGAACGCAGTGAGCGCTCGCTCGCATCGATTACCGTCACGCCTGCCAGCGCAGCCGCCGAGCCACTGGCCGACGCCGCCCTCGAAGCGCTGCGTGTCTCGATTCCAGCCCTGCGCGCACTGCCGCTGCTGCAAAAACTGGCGTGCGGCGAAGCCGGTCAGGTCTGCCTGGACTACCTGCCACCCATGCAACTGCAAGTCGACATCGGGCTGTGCTAGACCGCGCCTGGATCGCTGCCCACATCCCGCATCAGGGCAGCATGTGCCTGCTTGATGCGGTAACCGAATGGTCCGACACCGCCATCGCCTGCCGCACCAGCAGCCATACCGACCCGGCCAATCCGCTGCGCGCCGAAGGACGGCTCGGTGCCGCCAACGGCATCGAATACGCCGCGCAGGCCATGGCCATTCACGGTGCGCTGATCGCCGGCGACGATGCCGCTCCGCGCCAGGGTTACCTGACCAGCGTGCGCAGCGTCAGCCTGCATGTCGCGCGCCTCGACGACCTGCCGGGCGAACTCGACGTCCAGGCCGAACGCCTGTCGGGCGACGCCAACAACATCCTCTACCAGTTCTCGCTCAGCCATGCCGGCCGCTGCCTGCTCGAAGGCCGCGCTGCCGTCGTGCTCGACGCGTCAGCGCTGGGCTGAACATTGCACGGTCAACCGGAAATAATGGCCAAAATGGAAATGTCATCCTTGAACCCTCAGTTGGACGTGGCTGATGGCGCGACTGGACGGGATGGCCGGCGCGAAGCGACGCCGCGGCAGGCTCATGCTGGCAAGAAGGAGCGCCAAAGCCGGACGCCCGACCGGGCGTGTCAGCGGCCAAGTAGCGCTGCCACTCCATGGGTGAGTCTCCTCCGAGGCTCGAAAGCCATGCATTTCGCAGCTGATCAGATATGGATAAGCAGTCAACCGGGGTTTCAAGGATGAAAAAACGCGCTCTCATCACCGGCGGCAGCGGCGGCATCGGCGCTGCGATCTGCAAGCGCCTTGCGGCTGACGGCCATCACGTCATCGTCCATGCCAATCGCAGCCTTGAAAAGGCCGAAGCCGTGGTCGCCGAAATCCTTGCCGTCGGCGGCAGCGCCGAAGCCGTCGCCTTCGATGTCACCGAACGTGCCGCGACGGCTGCGGCTCTGGAAAAGCTGCTCGAACCGGGGCCGATCCAGATTCTCGTCAACAATGCCGGCATCCACGCCGACGCCGTTTTTCCCGGCATGAGCGCCGAACAGTGGCACTCGGTAATCGATGTCTCGCTCAACGGCTTTTTTAACGTCACCCAGCCGCTGACCATGCCGATGATCCGCACGCGCTGGGGCCGCATCGTGACTATTTCGTCAATTGCCGGCATCACCGGCAACCGCGGCCAGGTCAATTATTCGGCCGCCAAGGGCGCCTTGCACGCGGCCAGCAAGTCGCTGGCCCTCGAGCTGGCCAGCCGTGGCATCACGGTCAATGCCGTGGCCCCGGGCATCATCGCCACCGACATGATCGACGGCACGTTTGATGCCGACTCGATCAAGAACCTCGTGCCGATGAAGCGTGCTGGCAAGCCTGAAGAAGTCGCCGACCTCGTCGCCTTCCTGACCTCGGACAAGGCCGCCTACATTTCTGGCCAGGTCATCTCGATCAACGGCGCGATGATCTGAAAATCAGCGGGCTGTCGCCTCAGGCTGGTCGGCCAGACGGACATCCAGCCAGAAGCGGCTGCCTTTGCCCCGGGTGCTGGCGACGCCGACTTCGCCACCCATCAGTTCAGCCAGACGCTTGCACAGGATCAACCCAATGCCGTTGCCGCCATGGCGGCGGCTCAGCGACGCATCGACTTGATGGAAGAGGGTGAACAGGCCCGGCAGGTGCTCGCTGGCAATGCCGATTCCCTGATCCCGCACCTCGAGATGGAGCAGGGTGTAGCCGTCGCCAGCCGGCTTGCAGTCGACGATGAGCGAGATCTCGCCACGTTCGCTGAACTTCACGGCGTTGACCAGATAGTGTTTGAGCACGGTCGCAATATGCCGGTGATCGCCGTACAGCCAGCAGGGCATCGCAGCCCGGTCGATGACGAGCCGGGTCGCCAGCCCCTTTTCTTTAGCAATGGCCTGCAGCTGCGCGTAAGCCTCGTCGACCAGCTGCGATACCTCGAAGCGCTCGGGAACCTGCTCCAGTTTCCCGGTATCGGCCCTGGATAGTTGCAGAAGTTGCTCGATCATCTCGAGCAGACGGCCCGACGCCTTCTGGATCTGCCCGAGATTGCCCTGCATTTGCGGATCGGTCAGCGCATGTTTGAGTAAATGGCTGAATCCCGTAATGGCGTTGAGCGGCGTCCGCAATTCGTGGCTCATATTGGCCAGAAACTCGCTCTTGGCCAGATTGGCCGCCTCGGCGACGTCCTTGGCCTGGCGCAAGGCCTGGTTCGATTGATCGAGATCGGCGCGCGTCGCCTGCAGTTCGCCGATGGTTTCGCTGAGCCTGAACCAGCGACGCCGGAGCATTTCGAGCAAGCCCAGGCCGACAAGCGTTCCCAGCAGGAAAATGGCCAAATGTTTGAGCGCCGTCTGTTGCCGACCGTAGCCGATGGCATCGTCGACCTGGGAGAAGGGGGTCGTTACGCTGATTCCGCCACGGATGTCGCCTTCGCTGTATCCCTGCCTGGCGTGGCAGGGCAGGCACGCCTTGGTCACGAACAGCGGTGCCATGTAGCGCAACTGCCGCCCGCTGCTCGCATCGACCGGCAACAGCTCGACGGCTTCGCTCGCCCCTGCCTCGAAGGACGACAGCGCCTTGCGCTCCCACGAATCAGGCTGGTTGCCGGGGCGGATCGGCTTCAGGCTGGTGATATGGAAGCTGGCGCCCGCTTTGGCCTTGGCCAATTCGCTGACAAGCCGGGTCATGTAAGCCGGGTTGACCATCGTCAGCGCCCGCCCGTCACGGGTCACCAGATCGCGGCGCGGATGCTCGAGGTAGGGATTCGGCTGCAACTTGTCGCTAACCGGCAGATAGACCCCGCCATGCTGCGCATTCCACTCCCGCATGAGGACGACCATGCGGAACATGTTGCGCGCGCCTTCGACGGCCACCCGCTGCGAATGCTCTTCCAGTTCGTCAAAATGCGAGACCAGCGATCCGCCGACGACTGCCGCCCAGGCGAGCAGCAGCAACATCCACCATCGGCGGCGGGCAATGAAGCTGGGAACGACGGCAACAGCTGGGATCATGAAATTGCGAAGGGGAAGAACGCGGCCAAAATTAGCAAATTTCAATGTAACCGCAAACATGTCATCGCCAACCTAGGTATTACCCCAGCGAATAACGGCCATGGCGTACAGCCCGAAAATCTCCCACTAACGCAATCAACCGCCATAAACTGTGATGACCCGTTCATATCAAGCTCACGGAGAACGCACGATGCCTAATTTCTACCCCAGAATCACCGCGAAATCGTCAGGTGACGCAAAGCCGGCCATCGCGCTTGAGTTTTTCCAGAACCCGCTGAGTGCCTGGCAGTCCTTCGCAATGCCGCTGTCCGGCGACGTTACGCAGGCCATCAACCCGTGGTCGTGGAGCACGGGCCAGATCGGGCTGGTCAACATCAACCTCGGGCGTAGCGGCAACCCCGAAATCGAACAGGAAGTGCTCGACGAGGTTGGCAGCTACGGCAAGCAGCTCGGCTGCATCGGTGATGCGCTGGCGGTGCTCATCAAGCACGTCAAACTCGATGAACTGGCGCCCGCCGAGCGCGATGCCATCACCAAGCTGCGCTTCCAGCTCGAGGCCGTGGAGCAGATCAAGGCCGGCCACCGGACGGCGAAAAAGGTCACAAAACGCGCTTGATAACGACTGTCCGGGGCTAGAATCAAGTTGCTGAAACCTTGAAGGAGAAGGCCATGAATCCCCCCAATGACAGCAGTCTGAGCCTGTACGATGCGGCGCAAGCACTGGCCACCGGGCCGGATGACCAGCATGCGACCGAAGTCGCCCTGGCCCATGCCATCGAACACGGTGAACTGCACGCCAATGTAAAGCGCTGGGCGACAGAGCAATGGGAAGGACGACAGTTGCCGGGCAATATCAACCGGCTGGAAACCTTCATCGAACGCGCCGAACTGGACGCCTGGCAGCAGAGCCGCCAGCCGGCCTGAACAAATCAGCCGGCGAGCAGTTCGCTGATTTCCTGCGTGCTGGTCGGGCGAACGGCGCGGCCGATTTCCTGACCGTCGCGCATGACGATCAGCGTCGGCCATAGTTTCACGCGAAACGTGCGCCCGAGCCGACGGCCCGGGCCATCCTCCACCTTGATGTGGCGCAGCTCAGGTCGTGCCTGCATGGCTGTCTCAATGCACGACTGGGCTCGCTGACAGTGCGGGCACCCGTCGACGCCGAATTCGATCAGCAGCAGGCCGGGCAGGGCGTCGATCTCGGCTCGGTCCGGCACTATTTCTGAATAGTTGGCCACGTATCCCATGCTTGTCTCCTCAGGCCGACCGCAGGATCAGTTCTTTCAATTGCGCCAGCTTCGGGGCGACCAGCGGCACCGTCAGCATGGTGCTAAGCACGGCCATGAGAAGCAGGGCGGTGAAGGTTTCGCTCGTGATGATCTGCTTGTCGAGCAGGATGTTGGCGAAAATGATCATGATCAGCGCCTTGGTCTGCAGCAACCAGCCGATGATGCTGGCTTCACCCGGCGCCCACTTGAGGATGCGGCCAGCGATGCGGACACCGATCAGCTTGCCGCTGACCGAAGCGAACAGCAACACGGCGGCGGCGATGAAAACGGCGGCGCCGCCGACATTCCAGTTCGTGCGCAGCCCTGTCGACAGGAAGAAAACGGGCATGACGACGAGCAGGACATGGTGGCGCAGCAGGTCCATTTTTTCCTGATCGAACCAGTCGGCCTCCATGCTCGCCCCGGCCAGGAAAGCACCAACCATGAAGTGCAGCCCGGCCCAGTCGGCACCGAAGGAGACGACGGCCAGCCAGATCAGCGCGACATACCAGCGGTCGCGTTCGGCCAGCCGGAGCATGAGCTTGTGGAAAAGCCAGGCAGCGACCACGAAGGCGACGAGGAAGGTGCCCTGGCGGCCGATGCGTTCCCAGTCCATCAGGATAATGGCCAGGACGCCCCAGATCGCGATATCGTCGAGGCTGGCGTAGCGCAGGATGCGCTGACCGATGGGCTGGCGCAGGACTTCGAGCTTTTCCATGAGCAAAATGAGAATGGGCAGGGCGGTGACCGCGCAGGCCATGCCGACACCGACGACGAATTGCCAGGTCAACGCCTTTGGCCCCATCCAGCCGTCAACACTGAGCATGAGCGCCGCTGCGGCACAGCCGAAGAGCAGCGGCGTACCGAGTGCCAGCCCGGCCGTGATGCCGCTTTCGCGGCGATGGGCCCAGGCCTTGCGAAGGTCGAGCTCGATGCCGGCGATCATGACGAAGAGCATCACCGCCCACCAGGCGATGCCATTGAGCGACTGGATCACGGCCGGATTGAAGACGAACTGGTAATACTCGGGGAAAACCTTGCCGAGGATGCCGGGGCCAAGCAGGATGCCGGTGATGATCTGGACGACGACGAGTGGTGCGTAATAGTCAGTCCTGCCGAGCCGCCAGATCAGGTAGGGCACGGTGAAGATGATCGCCATGGCGATCAGGAAGATTTCGGTCGTGTTCATGTCAGGCGGTGGAGGATCAGCAAGGGCAGGCGCAGCACGAAGCCGATGAACAGGCGGGTGTGCATCCAGGTCAGCAGCGTGTTGTCGCGCAGGTATTTGAAATGGGAAACACCGCCCTCGTCGGCCCGGAAATAGCGCACGGGGGCATCGATGTTGATCGGGCGAACCCCTGACCAGCACAGGCGAACCACCGCTTCCGGATCGAAATCGAAACGCCGCATGAAGCGGTTGGCGCGCATGATTTTGATAAGCGGCTGGATCGGGTAGACGCGGAAACCGTACAGCGAATCACCGATACCCATCCACAACGTTTCGAGATTGGCCCAGCCGTTCGAGACCTTGCGGCCATTGACGCGCAGGGCCGGAGCATCGGCAGCAAAGACCGGCTTGCCGAGCACCATCTTGTCGGTTTCCGCCTGCGAGGCGGCCATGAAGGCCGGGATCAGGTCGGCCGGGTGCTGGCCGTCGGAATCCATGGTCAGGGCATGGGTGAACCCTGCAGCGGCGGCCTGCGTGATGCCTTCGAGCACGGCCGCGCCCTTGCCGCAATTTTCCGGCAAGACGATGACTTTCAGTCCATCGTCGCCAGCGGCCAGCGCCTGCAGCTTTTCGGCGCTGCCGTCAGTGCTGCCATCGACCACGACCCAGACCGGCGTCCATTGCGCCCGGGCGGCGCGCACGGTGTCGAGCACCTTGGGGCCGGGGTTGTAGCTGGGAATCAGGACAAGATGGGTTTTTGATGCGACGGACATGGTGAAAAGGGTTCGGACAAGGGGTTCAGGCGGCGAATGCCACGGTCGACCGGAAATTTTGGCCAAATTCGAAATGAAAATAGGCGTCGAGCTCGGACGTAAAGGCCTGGATATTGGTTGGCGGCGGAAAGCGGCGACCGAGGCGGATCCGGCAAGTCAGCGGCAGTTCGGGGCGGCGGAAAAGCGGCCAGGTCTTGCCGAGATACGGGGTGGAAAATTCGATGAGCAGCGTCTGGATATCGACCTTGCTGCGACTGGCGATCAGGCCGACGCTCGGCGAACTGGCATCGAAGGGAAACTCGAGCGTGCGCGAGCCTTCGGGAAAAATGACCAGATGGGCGCCTTGCTGCAATTCGTCGCGGGCCCCGAGAATCATGTCGAGCGCCGCGTCGTTGCGGATGTAGCGAGCCAACCGGGCAGCAGCGCCGAACAGCAGGTTGTCCATGAGCGCCGCCTTCATGACGCAGACAGCGTTGGGCAGCCGGGAGACGATCATCACCGCATCGAGCAGGGAAGGGTGGTTAGCGGCGAGGATGAGCGGTCCCTGGTCACGCAGACGATCGATCTCGGTCAGGTCGAAACGACAGGCGCAGAAAACAGTCAAAATGTTCAGATAAAGCCGGAACCCCCAAGAAATGACGACCCGGCCGACCATTTGGCCAAGGCGCCTGGGCAGCAGGAAATTCAGGATCAGCGCGCAGGGCAGCCAGATCAGACAAAGCACGGCCAGCGAGCCCAGACCGACAACCATGGCAAAGTACTCGTAGGCCATCCACAAGGGATTGCCTGCGCGCGAACGTTCAGTCATCGACCTTGACGCGGGTCGACGACTCTCCGAATACCCAGGTGAAGGCGACGCCAGCGGCGAAGTAATCCTTCTGGCGAACCAGCGGGCTGTTCTCGAAGGTGGCGCCGCTCAGGTTGTCGTAACGCACGAAGCCGCCGACCCAGTATTTAGGGAAGCGCTTGGACAGTGCGACGAGATACTGCATGCCGGCATAGCCCGCATCGGCTTCATATGCCGGACGAACGGCCGTCGCGTACTGCGGGGCGACGGTGTAGTAGTAGGCGTGCTGGCGCTTGTCGCCGAACAGCGGGCCGGCCAGCATGCCGAGATTCCAGCCGCCCATGCCGGGAATGTCGGTGATGTCCATGTTGAGCTTGGGATGGAAGACCCAGCCGATACTCTTCGGCGAACCTTCGACGGTGATGGCGGTACGCAGGGGCAGGAGCAGCTTGACGAAGCGGGCCCGGTTTTCCGAACGCCAGAAGGTGACGTCCATCTGCGGCCCGATTTCGAATGTGCCCTTGAGGTCAGGCATGCCGGCACGCGCCGTGATGTCGTCGCTGCTCACAGGTGGAGCAAGCGCCAGGCTGACGGTAAGGTCGAGTCGGTCGGAGTCGAAGAAACTGCCACGAATACCCTGGCGGTCAGCCTTGAAAAAATCACCGTGGTAGGTGAAATGCGGCACCGGCATCAGGAAGTTGTGGGTCTGGTCCGAGCCGCGATAGGACGGAAAGCTGAAGGCGGCCAGGCCGGCCCCGACCTCCCACAGCGGCTGGTCGCCGGCAGCCTGCACACCGTTCGCCATGGCGACCAGACTCAGCGCGGCCAGCGCGCCCTTGCTCAACTTTTTCGACATGGCCATCAAGCTTCCTCCAGCGAATGTGAGGCCATCGCCTCGATTTCCAGCAACAGGTCATGCCGGCAGATATCCGCCTGCATGTAGACAATTTCGGCTTGGCCAATCAGCGGGGCCAAGGTTTCTCGGATGATCCGGAAATCGGCAGCCTGACGGACATAGACACGGTAGGAAAGAGCCGTCAGCGCGTACGGCGCCGTGCGGCATACCCGATTGGCTTCGGCAACCACGGCAGCAATATTGGCCATCGATTCGCAGCATTGCCCGGCCACATCGCCTGAAGCCACGGTTTGATGACCGACGATGCTCGCCGTGCCCGAAATGAACAGAATTTCCTGAGCCGGGGGATAAACCAGCGCGCCACGCGAAAAGGTCGGGCTGCGTGGGCCGTAATCGGCCGGATAGTTGTAGGCACTGACCTGGCGTGGGTTCTCGAGCGGCACAGCCGGCGTCGCACCTGCCATGAAGGCAATGCTGAGCGGGCTGCCGGCCAGACCGATGGCACAGGCTGCCGGCACATTGCCGGTGGCGCCGCGATGGCATTCGAGGAAAGCATCCTGCCGGCCGATGTTGAACTGACGGTAGCGTTCGAGGCCGTCGGTTTCCAGATTGATCGCCGACAGATAATTCCACACCCGCCACAGATGCGGCACCTGTTCGGCATCGAGCAGGCGGAAGATGCGGTTATAGGCTTCTTCGCTGGCCACCTGCAGGGGGGAAGCGTTGGCCGTCGCCGTGAAATCGGCTTCGTCGAGTTCGATCACGCCGTAAAGCAAGCCGTTCGTGCGCCGCCAGACTATGCCTTCGCTGCGGCCGGCGATTACCGGCTCATCGCTGAGCCAGGTTTCGTGGATGGCGGCCGAAGTCGCCCCGAGCAACGGGGCGAAAACCCGCTGCACCGGCCAGGCCGGAACGGCACCGCTCGGCGGCTCGCCGACCAGGGAACCACCGAGTTCGCTGCCGGTTTCACGTGAAACAGCAGACGGCGAGGTAACAAACTGGAGTGCCACTATGCGTTGTAAACGACCGCGTCGTCGACCTTGCGAATGTTGAACTTGCGTCGTTTCCAGCCCATGTAGGCTTTCCGCGGCTGCATGATGTTGGCGATGTAATAAAGCATCTTGAAGGCGAAAATCGACGACCAGATCGGCGTCTTGCCAAAGATGTCACCAGCCAGCATGGAAAGTACAGCTTCCTTGGTGCGGAACAGGTTGCGCGGTCCCATGAAGAATTCGCGCATGATCGGATTGGTCACACGGTAGATGAACCACGAAAATTCCTTGGGTCCGTGTTTCATGAGCGCATCGAACTTTTTGAGCGCTGCCGGCGCCTTGGCCGGATTTTTCAGACAGGTATCGATGGCTTCGGCAGCGATCACGCCACTGTTCATGGCGAGCAGCACACCCGATGAGAAAACCGGGTCGATGAAGGCGTAGGCGTCGCCGAGCATGACGTAGTTGTTGCCGTGATTGCGCTCGGAAACATAAGAGAAGTTGCCAGTGGCCTCGATCTCGTTGACCAGCTTGGCGTCCTTGAGACGCTCGGTCAGCTTCGGGCACTGGGCGAAGCCGTCGCGCAGGAATTGCTCAAGGCTGCGCTCACCCTTGGTCTTCATGTAATACGGCCAGGTCACCATACCGATGCTGGTCACGTCGTTCTGCATCGGGATGAACCAGAACCAGCCGTGCTCGAACCAGAAAATGGTGATGTTGCCCTCGGCCACGCCTTCGTGGCGCTTGCAGCCGGTGAAATGACCATAGATGGCCGAACTGTTGTGCTTAGGGTTGCGGTGCTTGATCTGGAAGCGGTTGGCCAGGAAGGTGTCGCGGCCGGAAGCATCGACGACGAAGCGGGCCTGCCATTCGGTTTCCCGACCGTCATCGTGCATGGCGCGGACGGTAGCCGTATTGTCCGGCAGGAATTCGACCGCCTTGGCCTTGCAGCCTTCATGCACTTCAACGCCTTTCCTGGCAGCGTTGCGGATCAGGATGGTATCGAACTGGTCGCGCTTGACCTGGTAGGCGTGGGGCATGGTCTTGTCCCAGGCTTCGGCAAAAACGAAGACCGAGGACATGTCATGGTGCGGCGAAACGAACTCGGCGCCCGGCTTGTGCATGCCGATGGCTTTCACTTCCTCGGCGATGCCCATGCTCTCGAAAAGCGGCAGGTTAGCTGGCAGCAGCGATTCGCCGATATGAAAACGCGGGTGGTGCGCTTTTTCGAGTACCACCACCTTGTAGCCCTTTTCCGCCAGCATCGGCGCCACGGTACATCCGGCCGGCCCGCCGCCGATGACCAGCACATCGCACTGCTTTCGCTCCACTCCCTGCACTTGTTCCATCATTGAAACCCTTATTTTTCTCTCTGCGGCGGCGATGAGTTATTTGCCTTTGTAGGTCATGTAGCCCACTGTTTCGGAATGGCCGTCGATCTTGCTGACGCTTCCCTTGGCCCAATACACGTAATAGGGGCCGAAGCTCGACCACCAGTAGCGCCAGTAGGGACCGTCCAGGCGCGGATTTTCATTGGTCTGCGGGTGGCCGACCGCCATGATGACCTGCTCTTTGGTCATGCCTTTCATGAGCTGACCCTTGGCGATCGCATTGCGCACAGCCGGCGAAAATTTCGCCATCTTCACTTTCGGATCATCGAGCACCACCATCTTGCTGACCCACTGCTCGGTCGTTTCCTCGGCCCGGCCGAAATCGTGGCCGAGGCGATACGGCTTGCCTTCGACTTCGATATTGGCGCGATAACCGTCGATCTTCAAAACCCTGATCGGCGTGCCAGCCGGTATGAACGGCAATTGGGCCAGATTCGAATCGCTGATCCAGTCGCCCGAGTAATGCAGGTTGCAGCAGGCGTAGCCGGTACGCACCGCATTATCCTTTTTCACCTCGGCCGTCGGACTACCGTCTTCGGGCTTCGTTTCGTTTCCCTTGCAGGCACCCAGCACCACAACGACGCAGGTTGCCACGGTCAACCGGAAAAAACGGCCAAAAATGAAATGTTCCTTCATGTCAGTGCCCCCCGATGCCCATGACGAAAGATCGACGATTATACCGCTGCCTGTGTGGCTGGCGGCGTACAGCATGCCGAGCCTTCATAGACGACGGGAATGATCTGCTTGGCCGCATCGCGCCGGGTCAGCTTGACCGGCGACAACGAGACGATATTGTCGATCAGCAGCTCGGTCGATAGTTGCGGCTTGAGGCCAAGCGGCTGACGCGGATGCAGCTTGAATTCACGCGCAGCCTTCTCCAGTTGTTCCTTGTTGGAACTGAAGTAACGTGCTGCTGCAATAGTTTCCGGCAGATGCTTGAGCACATGCCAGAGGCTCCAACGATGCTGCCACAACCGCTTAGCGAAACGCCGGCGGTAACCCTTGCTGTCGTAGAAGCGCTTGACGTGCCAGTTGTACAGCGCATCCATCTCTTCGCGCGACTTGAATCCCTCCGGCAGGTACACGAAGTTCAGGCAGTTCATGAGGCGCCAATCCTCAACGAAATCGCCGGTAGGATCGTTGATGCACTCGTCCCAGATCGGCGCCCCGTGCAGAGGACTGAACTTGGTCATGTTCATTTCATCAAGTTCGAGCGACAGGATGAAATCGCTCGTTGTCCGCACGGTTTCCGGCGTTTCGCCGGGCATGCCAAAAATGAACAAGCCCTTGGCACGCAAACCTGCGGCGTGAATGGACCGAACCGTTTCGCGCACCGCTTCGAGCGTCACGCCAGCCTTGTGCCGTTCCATCATTTCCGGGTCGGCCGACTCGATGCCGATCGATACCATGAGCGCGCCGGCCAATTTGAGCTTGGCCAGCATTTCATCCGACGTATGACCGGCCCGGATTGCGCAGTTGAACTGCATGCCGAGTGGCTTTTCAATCAACAGTTCACACAGGTCGAGAACACGCTGCTTCTTGGCCGTGAACAGGTCGTCGTACATGTTGATGTGCCAGACACCGAAGTTGTCTCGCAAATACTTCATGTGATCGTAGATATATTGCGGCGAATTGGTCTTGTAGGCCCTCTCGAAAACCGTCCGGTCGCAGAATGAGCAGGTATAGGGACAACCGCGCGAGGTGATCATCGTCGCGCCGTAGCGCTTTTCATAAGCAAACAGCGGCAAATGATAGGCGTGCGGAAAACCAGCCAGCTTTTCATAGGCTGGGAAGGGCAGTTCATCAAGACTCGTGATGCGATCTCGGCGCGGATTGGCGACGATACGTCCGGTCTCGTTGCGCCAAATCAGGTTACCGATTGATGCCAGGGGCTTGCCATCGGCCAGTTCGAGCATGGCACCTTCACCTTCGCCAATGACCAGATAATCGATTTCCGGAAATTTTTCGAGAATGGGTGCACCGAGCGAAGAAACATGGACGTTACCGAAAACGATCTTGATTTCCGGCCGTCGCTCGCGAATATAGGCGGCGATCTCGAAAGCATCCATGAAACCCGAGGTTGTTGCCGAAAAACCGACCATTTCCGGATCGGTAGCGAGCACAATTTCGGCGTTTTCGGCCGTTGTCGGCGGTGCATATGGGCCAAGACAGTCATGTAATTGCACACTGTGCCCAAATTTTTCCAGCCATGAGGCCAGTTGCATGATGCCGATGGGTGGCATGCGGTTGGCCAGAACCGAAAAATCCGGTTGCCCAGGCACGAAATTGAAGCCAGCAGGATGAACAAGCGTGACGCGCATCGGGTTTCCTCAAACGAAGTGGCTGAATTTTATTTGAAAATGCCCACGCACTTCAGTTCCGGAAAAAGTATTACAAAAGCCTGAACGTATCCCATGAAAATTTCACGATCAAGACAGCGACTGAAATCAGAAACAGCTGGCGAATGAAGCCACTGCCATGTTTCAAGGCCAGGCGCGTACCAATCACCGAACCCGTGACGTTGGCTAGGGCCATCCCCGCCGCCAGCAACGGTAAAACATGGCCGTGCGGCAAAAAATAGCCAAGTGCCGCAAGATTGGTGGCCACATTGACCACCTTCGCACCTGCCGAGGCATGCAGGAAGTCGAATCCAAAGAAGCGGACAAACAGAAAAATCAGAAAACTACCGGTCCCCGGTCCAAAAAAACCATCATAAAAACCAATGATCCCACCCAGCAAAACGGCAAAAACCAGCTCGTTGTTACCAGCATGGGTCGGTTTGTGAATCAACCCGAAATTTTTGCGTTTTAACGTGTAAATCGCAGCCACGATCAGCAACAGCAAAATCAGTGGCCGAACGATATCCTTGGGGAGCCAGGCAACCACTGCAGCACCGAGATAAGAAAAAACAAATGCTGCAACAGCTGCCGGCAAAATCGTTCGCCACGGCATGGCAACCTGCTTGGCGTAGCGCCAGGTAGCGTTAGCAGTTCCAAAAACGCTGGCAAACTTATTGGTGCCAAATAGTGTCGCAGCCGACTCTCCTGGATGAACGGCAAACAGTGCTGGAATTTGAATCAGTCCACCACCGCCAACCACGGCATCAACAGCACCTGCCATCAGGGCAGCAAACAACAAAACAACTATTTCGGATGTGATGAAGTCCAAGTCGGGGATCCAAGTTTCAAGTTAGCGCGGTGTATAAGGTTTTTGATAATAACTATATGTAAACCTACTACTGAGAATAACTTAGCAACAAGTCTGTGGATAAATACAAATAGTCTCTTATTTTCATAACGTTGAAACCGAATTATCTCGCTTGGTAACCTACTGGCTTGCCTGTGGATGAATTCGGGACAGTTTTTCAAATTTTGAGAATTGCCGACTTGCCCACAATCGCTGGACAGCTTGTACACAGGTTTATTGACAAGCTCACAACAGGCTATAGATACAGAGTTCTGAACACGGCATCGGTCCAAAAATGCGAAACCCGGCGCGAGGCCGGGTTGTTTTATCGAATAGAAACTTTGAAAAAAGCTTCGTAGCAGCGGTTTTAACGTTATATCGACGTTCTATTCAGGGCTTGTCTGTTTCGGAAGCGTGATCATTCAGGTCATCAATCTCGTTGTAGGCAACGATCTGACTGCCAGCACCATCAAAGTTAGATGCTGATGGCGCTTTTTTCCGCTCCGGCAAGACGCTTTTCAAAAAATCATCAGTAAGAAACTCTAAAGGATTTCGGGTACCCAGGACATATTCGGATCGACGGGCCGTGATAACAACAAACGAAGTCCCTTCTATCTCATAAGCGGTCAGATATGAAGTACGGATAATCGATGCTTGCGGGAAACGAGGGTTCGAACTCGCTACTTCTCCTTCGATGCATGCAAGGTACTGACCATTTTCTGGCGCTTTCGCATGAATGATTTTCCAACGGTTGAGTACGTTACGAGTATTCATTTGAAAGTCATTGTGTAAATGCTGGCTATTTTCCGATACAAAACCGGCTGAAAATAACGCCTAGAAGGTCGTCGGCGGTGAATTCGCCAGTAATTTGGCCCAGGGATTGTTGTGTCAGACGGAGCTCTTCGGCAAAAAGTTCGAGTGCAGGAAAAGGGCTTTCAACAATATTCCGAGCTGCGGCGATGTGTTCCTGTGCATCGGACAATGCACGCAGATGGCGTTCACGGGCAATGAAGACGTCTTCAGCCTGATGCCATCCGGCAATTCTCAGTAACTCCTGACGCAGCAAATCTATTCCCTCGCCAGAACGGGCAGAGAGTGAAATTGCCGTGCTATCGGGCTCATTGTGTCGTTCGGCCTGAGCGCCGGAGAGGTCAATCTTGTTGTAGATGGTGACCCGCTGCAGGTTTTCTGGCAGACGGGCGAGAATTTCGCGGTCGGCATTGCTGACGCCGGTTCTTGCGTCAACGAGCAGCAGGACTGCATCTGCCCGTTCAATTTCCTTCCAGCTACGGGCTATGCCAATTTTCTCAACCTCGTCTTCGGTTTCACGAAGGCCGGCAGTATCGATGATATGTAGCGGGATACCTTCAATCTGGATAGTCGAACGAAGCGCGTCACGCGTGGTGCCCGCAATGGGCGTAACGATGGCCAGATCGTCGCCGGAGAGCCGGTTGAGTAGTGAGGATTTGCCAACGTTAGGTTGGCCAGCCAAGACGACATGCAGGCCCGATTGCAGCAGTTTTCCCTGACTGGCCTTATCAAAAATCTCAGCCAGTTTGAGTTGCAGGGCATCAAGACGGCCAAAGGCATTCGCGGCCTTCAGAAAATCAATGTCTTCTTCCGGAAAATCCAACGTTGCTTCAACCAGCATGCGCAGATTTATCAGTTCGTCAGTAAGTTGCCCGATAGCGCGTGAGAACTCGCCTTGCAGGGAACGCACCGCAGAACGGGCGGCGCTGGTTGTGGCTGCGTCGATGAGGTCGGCAACTGCTTCGGCCTGGGCCAAGTCCATCTTGCCGTTCATGAAGGCGCGACGGCTGAATTCGCCCGGTTCGGCCAGCCTCGCCCCGAGATCAAGACAGCGGCCGAGCAACATCTGCAAGACGACCGGACCACCATGACCTTGCAACTCAAGAACGTCTTCGCCGGTAAACGATTGGGGATTCGGGAAAAACAGCAATATTCCGCTATCGACCGTGGAACCATCCGCTGCCTTGAAGTCAGCCAGTGTCGCGTAGCGCGGCTTGGGTGATTTTCCGGTCAATGCAAATGCAAAGGGCAGCAAATTGCTGCCCGATACACGAATGACGCCGACACCACCACGGCCTGGGGCCGTAGCGATGGCGGCGATGGTGTCAGCAGGTTTTACAACATTCACACCTTAAGCTTTCGCATCATTGGCAGCCTTGCCGCCAGCGTCGATAACTCGCGTGATTTGCCATTGCTGGGCAATGGAAAGCACGTTGTTAACCACCCAGTAGAGCACCAGACCAGCCGGAAACCAGAAGAACATGAAACCGAAGATAAGCGGCATGGCCATCATGACCTTGGCTTGGATCGGATCCGGCGGTGTCGGGTTAAGCTTGGTCTGGACGAACATCGAAACCATCATGATGACCGGCAGGATGTAATACGGGTCAGCCGACGCCAGATCCTTGATCCACAGAATCCACGGCGCATCGCGCATTTCGACCGCGCCAAGCAGTACCCAGTAGAGCGAAATGAAAACCGGAATCTGGACCAGGATAGGAAGGCAGCCGCCGAGCGGATTCACCTTTTCAGTCTGGTACATCTTCATCATTTCCTGATTCAGGCGCTGTTTGTCGTCGCCAAACCGTTCCTTGAGCTGCGTCAGGCGGGGTGTCAGGACCTTCATCTTGGCCATCGACTTGTACGAAGCAGCCGACAGCGGGAAAAAGATGGCCTTGATGATGATGGTCAAAATGACGATCGCCCAGCCCCAGTTCCCTACCAGCTTGTGGATAGCCTCGAGCGCCCAGAAAATGGGTGCAGCAACGACGGTCAGCCAGCCATAGTCAACGACCAGATCGAGCCCGGCCGCCACTTGCTTGAGGGTCGATTGTTCCTGCGGGCCTGCATACAGGCTGACTGAGGCCTCACCCTTGGCACCCGGTGCAATTTCGGCGACCGGCACAATAACGCCGGTCTGGAAGACGTTGCTGCCTTCGACCTTGCGCATGTAGAACTCGCGCTGGGTTTTTTCCTTAGGAACCCAGGCTGCCACGAAGTAATGCTGAACCATGGCCAGCCAGCCGTTATCGGCTGTCTTGGCAAACTTGGCCTTGTTGTCGGCGATATGACCGAAATCGACCTTCTGGTATTTGTCGGCGTCGGTATATACGGCCGGGCCAGTGAAGGTCGAGACCATTTTGGTTTCGCCTGCCGGCGCCACATCATCACGTTGCAACTGGAAGTAAGCGTGCGGTGCTATCGCTTTGTCGCTGCCGTTGGCAATTTCCCAGGCGACATCGATCTGGTAAGAAGCGCGCTTGAAAGTAAGGATCTTGGCAACCTTGATGCCGTTCTGATCCGTTGATTCCAGACGCAGTTTCAGCTCGTTTGCACCGTCAGTCAGTGTGGTGGCGCCTTCAACTCGCTTGAAAGCTGAACGATGGGTCGGCAAACCTTCGCCAATCAGGCCGGCCTGAGCCAGATACTGGTGTGCCGGGTCGAACAGGACAAAGGTCTTGTCCTTGTTGTCATGTTCCTTGTACTTGAGTAGTTCAAGACCGACCAGATCGCCACCCTGAGCGGAAATGGTTGCCTTCAGCAAATCGGTGGTCACTGTAAAAGTTTCGGCGGTGGTAACCGGCGCCGAAACGGCAGGAGTGATGGGAGAAGCCTTGGCCTGCAGCGAGGCAGACGGTATTGGCGCGGCACTGCCGGCAGGGGTGGTTGCTACCGCGTCGGCGGTTGGCTTCGGCTGGTTATATTTCTGCCAGTTTTCCCAGAGCATGAAGCTCGAGAAAGTGAAGATCATGACCAGTATCAGGCGTCGAGTATCCATGAACAACCTACAAAAGAATTCTTGAATCAGGGTACAGGATCATACCCACCAGGATGCCATGGGTGGCAACGGCCGACTCTTTTCAAGCCTAGCCAGCCGCCCCGGAAGGCGCCATATTTCTGTACAGCTTCCACCATATACGCCGAGCAACTCGGCGTATGACGACAGCTGCGCCCGAGGAAGGGGCTGATCGCGTATTGATAGACGCGAATCAGACCAATCAGCAGGTGCTTCATCATTCTTCCCGCTTCGGCCGAGGCCGTTGCAGTTTATTCAGCAGGGCGAGGAAATCTTCGGCCAGCAACTTACCGTCGAGCGGTGCAGGTTTTGCTGCCAGCCTGACTACCAGATCGACTGGCGGCAAGCCTGCCAATCGCAACCGAAACTGCTCGCGAACCACGCGCTTGACCTTGTTGCGGTCGATTGCCCGTTTGAGCAGTTTCTTGGCAACGACAAGACCCAAGCGTGCTTCGGTATTTCCTTCGGGGCGCGGCTGATAATGCAACATCAGCAGCTTGCCGCGAATTGCCCTCCTGAAACCAAAAACGGATGAGAACTCATCCGTTTTTGTCAGGCGATAGCGTCGGGCGAAGGTTTGTTCCACCTCGCCGAACGTCCGGTTTATACGGCCAGACGCGTGCGACCCTTGGCGCGGCGAGCAGCAATGACTGCACGGCCACCCTTGGTGCGCATACGGACCAGGAAGCCATGGGTGCGCTTGCGGCGCACGACCGACGGTTGATACGTGCGTTTCATGTTGTTGTCCCTTGATGTGCGAAGAAAAACGCGTGATTACACTCTGTTAGGAGGTGCTTTGTCAAGATCAATTATTTTCCAAAGCTGTGGATAACTTCCCGGATGGCGGGTAGAATCTTGCCTTCGCTGGTCTCCGTCCGGTCTCCAGCTTATTCAAAAAACGATTTTTAAATCAAGTATCTAATAACCGCCATCGAGGTCCAAATCGAATGCGCGGGGAGGAGTGTTTTCGTCGATGGCCGGTTTCTGGGAATCCTGTTTGCAGCGCTTCGAGCAGGAATTGCCTGCGCAGCAATTCAATACCTGGATCAGACCTTTACGACTCGAGGGCGAAACCACGGCTCTGGATGACGGCCTGCGCCTCATAGCGCCGAACACTTTTATCTTGAAGTGGGTACGCGACCGCTACCTGACTCGAATTGAAGAATACAGTCGCAGCTTTTTCTCCGGCCCGGTCAGCATCGCGCTAGTCATTGGTAGTGGAAAAACAGCTACCCGTGTTGAAGCCGGTAGTGATACAGGCGAAAAAGCACCGACCAAGCCCGTATCCGGCAGCGAAAAGAAGGCCGCGGCGCCCGAGAAACCGCGCGCCAAGAGCGGCAATTACGAAAAATCCCGGCTCTTCCAGTCCTTCACTTTTGACAATTTGGTAGTCGGCAAGGCCAACGATTTGGCGCGCGCGGCAGCCGTTCAGGTGGCCAACAATCCCGGCGGCGCCTACAACCCGTTGTTCATCTACGGCGGTGCCGGCCTCGGCAAGACCCACCTGATTCACGCCATCGGCAATGCCATCGTTGCCGAAAACCCCGAAAAGATTGTCCGCTACGTGCATGCCGAGGATTATTACTCGGACGTTGTGCGCGCCTATCAGCAAAAGTCTTTCGATAGTTTCAAGCGCACCTATCGTTCGCTCGATGTGTTGCTCCTCGACGATGTCCAGTTCTTCAACGGCAAGAACCGCTCGCAGGAGGAGTTCTTCTTCCTGTTCAACGCACTGATTGAGGCACGCAAACAGATCATCATCACCTGCGATACCTATCCGAAGGATATCAACGGCCTCGATGATCGTCTGGTCACCCGCTTCGACTGGGGGCTGACCGTGCAGATCGAGCCACCTGAACTGGAAATGCGGGTCGCCATTCTGAAAAAGAAGGCCGAGGCGGAAGGTATCCATCTTGATGATGAGGTTCCATTCTTCATCGCCAAGCATCTGCGCTCCAATGTGCGCGAACTTGAAGGAGCATTGAAGAAAGTGCTCGCCTATTCGTCTTTCCATGGTCGCGCCATTGCGCTCGACCTGACCAAGGAAGCACTCAAGGACGTCATCGGTTCGGCGCGCAATGTCGGTATCGACAATATCCAGAAGACAGTCGCCGACTACTACAAGATGAAGGTTGCCGAACTGTTCTCGAAAAAGCGTACTCGCGCCATTGCCCGGCCGCGCCAAGTCGCCATGTGGCTCTGTCGGGAAGTGACGTCACACAGTTTTCCGGAAATTGGCGATGCCTTCGGCGGTCGTGACCACACGACGGTTATCCATGCAGTTAAGACGATTGACAGTCTGCGTACCAAAGAAAACGAACTCAACCATGACCTGCATGTGTTGCTGCAGGTATTGAAAGGATGAGGCTGTCGATAAGTCTGTGGAAAAGCTGTGTGTTAATTGTGGATCATATGGAAATACCCACTTTGTGGGAAAATTATCCGGATTTCACCCACAGGCAATCCAGTTGTTTTCGCAGACCGTAAAATTTGATTCAAGCATCTGAAATTAAATAATATTTTTCAGTTATTCACAGAATTGTTCCCGATATAGTCTACTTAGGAATTTAATTTATGGTTCTTATCAAAACCCAAAGAGACACGCTTCTGGCCCCGCTGCAGTCGGTATCGGGAATTGTCGAGCGTCGTCATACGCTGCCTATCCTGTCCAACGTATTGCTGGAAAAGAAGGGTGATCGCCTGACGCTGCTGGCTACCGACATCGAAATCCAGATCACCACGAGCACCGAAGGTGCCGGCGGCGATGGTGACGGTGCGGTGACGGTGGGTGCCCGCAAGCTGCAGGAAATCCTGCGCTCGCTGCCTGATACCACCGAAGTTAGCCTGGTTCTCGAAGACAAGCGCCTGTTGGTTCGTGGCGGCAAAAGCCGGTTCAGCCTGCAGACACTGCCGGCCGACGATTTCCCGCGGATGACGGTCAATGAGGGCGAAACCAAACAGTTTTCGATGTCGCAAAAGGCTTTCCGTCAACTGATCAGCAAGACCCAATATTCGATGGCGGCGCAGGATGTACGTTATTACCTGAACGGCCTGCTGTTGCTGGTCGAAGGCAAGGAACTGCGCGCCGTGGCGACCGATGGTCACCGTCTGGCGTATGCTAGCGTCGAGATCGACACCGACCTGCCGCGTCAGGAAATGATCCTGCCGCGCAAGACTGTGCTTGAACTGAATCGCCTGCTACTTGATAACGACGATGCGCTGAACATCACGCTGACGCCTAACCAGGTGCGTTTCGCTTTTGGCTCCGTGGTCCTGGTTTCCAAGCTGATCGACGGCAAGTTCCCGGATTACGAGCGAGTTGTCCCGGCGACCCTGAAGAACCACATGAAGGTTGGTCGTCAGACGCTGATGCAGGCCATGCAGCGCGCCGCCATTCTGACCAACGAAAAATTCCGTGGTGTTCGCGTCGTTCTGGGTGAAAACAGCCTCAAGCTGATCGCTGCCAATGCCGAGCAGGAAGAAGCCGTCGAAGAAATCGAAGTGGACTACACCGGCGATGTCATCGACGTTGGCTTCAACGTTGGTTATCTGCTCGACGTGCTCAACAACATCCACACTGAAGAAATTCAGTGGAGTTTCAACGACGCCAATTCCAGCGCGCTGATTACCGTCCCCGGCAACGACCGCTTCAAGTACGTCGTGATGCCGATGCGCATCTGATTGACCGAGCTTCAAATCAAAGAAGGTCTGTCCAGCCGGGCAGGCCTTTTGTAGTTTCACGTGGAACCAAAAACAATGAGTGAAGAGAACGTCCCGCAAGCCGAATCGCCCGCTTATGGCGAAGCCAGCATCCAGATCCTCGAAGGCCTGGAGGCCGTCCGCAAGCGCCCGGGCATGTACATCGGCGATACCTCCGATGGCACCGGTCTGCATCATCTGGTTTTCGAAGTCGTCGATAACTCCATCGACGAAGCGCTGGCCGGGCATTGCGACGACATCATCGTCACCATCCATACCGACAACTCGATTTCGGTCATCGACAATGGTCGCGGTATCCCGACCGGTGTCAAGATGGACGACAAGCACGAGCCGAAGCGTTCGGCTGCCGAAATCGCGCTGACCGAGTTGCACGCCGGCGGCAAGTTCAACCAGAACTCCTACAAGGTGTCTGGCGGCCTGCACGGCGTTGGCGTCTCCTGCGTCAATGCGCTGTCCAAGTTCCTGCGCCTGACCATCCGTCGCGACGGTAAAAAGCACTACATGGAATTTTGCCGTGGTGTTCCGGTTGACCGTGCAATCGAAGTCCGTGACGGCTTCGAGATTTCACCACTCAAAGTCATTGGCGACACGGAAAAGCGCGGTACGGAAGTGCACTTCCTGGCCGATGACGAAATCTTCGGTCACGTTGAATTCCATTACGAAATCCTCGCCAAGCGCCTGCGTGAGCTGTCTTTCCTGAACAATGGTGTTTCCATCAAGTTGGTCGATCAGCGGACAGGCAAGGAAGAACTTTTCGCGTTTGCTGGTGGCGTTCAGAGCTTTGTCGAGTACATCAACCGTACCAAGTCGGTTCTTCATCCGAACATTTTCTACTCGGCCGGCGATGCCAAGGTGGGTCAGGGCGCGGCCGATTCCGCCATTACCATCGGCGTCGAAGTGGCGATGCAGTGGAACGATTCCTACCAGGAACAGGTGCTCTGCTTCACCAACAACATTCCGCAGTCGGACGGTGGCACCCACCTGACCGGCCTGCGCGCCGCGATGACCCGGGTCATCAATAAGTACATCGACGAAAACGAGATCGCCAAGAAGGCCAAGGTCGACATCGCCGGCGATGACATGCGCGAAGGTCTGGCCTGCGTGCTGTCGGTCAAGATGCCCGACCCGAAGTTTGCCTCGCAGACCAAGATGAAGCTCGTTTCCTCGGAAGCCCGCGCGGCTGTCGAGGAAGTCGTTGCTCAGAAACTCGCCGATTTCCTGCTCGAACGTCCGGTCGATGCCAAGATGATTTGCGGCAAGATTGTCGAAGCCTCTCGCGCTCGTGAAGCGGCTCGTCGTGCCCGTGAAATGACGCGGCGAAAGGGTGTACTGGACGGCGTCGGCCTGCCCGGCAAGCTGGCCGACTGTCAGGAAAAAGACCCGGCGCTGTGCGAAATCTACATCGTCGAGGGTGACTCCGCCGGCGGCTCCGCCAAGCAGGGCCGCGACCGGAAGTTCCAGGCCATCCTGCCGCTGCGTGGCAAGGTGCTCAACGTCGAGAAGGCCCGTTTCGACAAGCTGATTTCCTCCGAGCAGATCGTCACGCTGATCACCGCGCTCGGCACCGGCATCGGCAAGGACGATTTCAACGTCGAAAAACTGCGCTACCACCGCATCATCATCATGACCGACGCGGACGTCGACGGCGCGCACATCCGTACCCTGCTGCTCACGCTGCTCTATCGCCAGATGCCCGAGCTGATCGACCGCGGCTACGTTTATATTGCCCAGCCGCCGCTCTACAAGGTCAAGCACGGCAAGACCGAGCGCTACCTGAAGGACGACCTCGAGTACAACCAGTTCCTGCTCAATATGGCGCTCGACGAAGCCGCCCTGACTCCGCGTGCTGGTGCCGAGCCGGTGACCGGTCCGGCGCTTGAAGGTCTGGCCCGTTCGTGGCTGGCGACCGAAGCCGTCATCGAGCGCCTGTCGCACCTGATCAATCCCGAAGTGCTGCAGTCCATCGTTCGCCACAACTTGGCGGTCGACCTGTCGAGCGAGGAAAAGGCGCGGGCCAGTGCCGAGCTGATCGCCGCGCACATCCCGGCCGGCACGCGCATGGTGCCCAAGTACGACGACATTCAGGAACGCTGGGCATTACGTGTCGAGCGCATGCACCACGGCAACCTCAAGGTCGGTCTGATCGATGAGGATCTGCTGCTCTCCGGCGACTTTATGCAACTGCGCCGTACAGCCGAAACGCTGGCCGACATGTTCGGCGCCGGTGCCATCATGGCGCGCGGCGAGAAGAAGCAGGTCGTGACCAATTTCGGCGACGCCATGAAGTGGCTGCTCAACGAAGTCGAGCGTGGCATCAGCAAGCAGCGCTATAAAGGTCTGGGCGAAATGAACCCCAACCAGCTCTGGGAAACGACCATGGACCCGAAGGTTCGCCGCCTGCTACGCGTGCAGATCGACGACGCCATCGCCGCCGACGAGATTTTCACGACCCTCATGGGCGAAGATGTCGAACCGCGTCGTGCCTTCATTGAAACCAACGCCTTGAGCGCGCGGGTCGATATTTGATATAAAAATATCGGAAAAATTCTTGTTATTCTGAGCACAGAAAGGCCCCTATTCGGGGCCTTTCGTCTTTATTTGGATTGCTTGCACGCCGCTTCTTTCTCGCCGTTATTCACTTGGTTTTTGGCAGCGCTGTAGCTGGCGACGCAATAGGGCACGATAAAGTTGAGGACGACATGGGGCCAGGAAATTTCAGACTGCGAAAGCAGCGCCTCCCCTTGGTTTATCAGGTTCAGCACACTGCCGACTACAAGTGCAATACGCATGGCGTTGGTCACGATGGGGCGGGTGAGCGCGGTGCTGAGGATATCGTTCATTGCAGCTTTAGCGGTGGTTATTCGGGTGTTTGGTTCATTTTGACAAGGAATTCGGTATGCGGGTAGTCGTTCAGCGGGTCAAGGAAGCGAGTGTCACGGTCAACCGGAAAATTTGCGGAAAAATAGAATCCGGCTTGCTCGTCCTGGCCGGGTTTGAAGAGTCAGACGCCGAGGCTGACCTCGACTGGATGGCCGGCAAGATCGTTCGCCTGCGGTTGTTTGGCGACGAGAACGGGGCGATGAACCGCAGTGTCGTCGAGGCTGGCGGGGCGATTCTTGCCGTCTCGCAATTCACGCTTTATGCCTCGGTGAAAAAAGGGAATCGGCCGTCGTGGAGCCGGGCGGCACGCGGCGATGTGTCACAGCCGCTGTTCGAGCAGTTTGTCGCCAGGTTGTCGGCTGAACTGGGCAAGCCAGTGCCGACCGGGGTTTTCGGGGCGGACATGGAAGTCAGCCTGATCAACGACGGACCGGTGACGCTGAGTATCGACTCGAAGGCGCCGGAGTAGGCTTTCAGGTGCTGGCAAAGGCCGCGTGCAGGCGACGTATGCCCTCGAGGCCGCCACTGGCCAGCCCGATGCCTTTGACCGTGTCAGGCACTTCCGGCTCGCCGGGGTTGATACGGATGAGCTTGCCGCCGTAGTCTTCGGAAAAATGGCGGACGGTGGCGATATTCGTCCCGGCGCCAATTTCGATGCAAACAAGGCGTTCGACCGCGCCCAGCCATTGTTGCAGGCGCTGATATTGCAGCGTCGTGCGTTGGTCCACCCAGCCCCAGTTGCCGAACATGAGGATGTTGGGTCGGGCGAGGGCGCCGCAGTGTGGGCAATGGGGCAATTCGCCGAGCAAACGGCAGTTGGTGGCATCGATTTCGGGATGAAAGTCGTTGGCCGTCCAGATGCGGGCACTGCAGCCCGCGGTGCATTGCAGATAATGGATGGAGCCGTGGATTTCGCAGACTTGATCGGCGGTGAACCCGGCTTTCTGAAATTGGCCGTCGACATTGCTCGTAAAGGCGCGGATGCCGTGCGGCATGTCTTTCGCCAGATCGCGGAGCAGCGTGAAACCGGCGTGCGGCGCGGTTTTCCGGTAGAGGTCGAGGCGATGCCCATAGAAGCCCCAGGCGAGGCGCGGGTCGGTTTCAAAGGCGGCCGGGTTGGCGATGGATTCGAAGGCGATTCTGGCCCGGCCCAGCGCCGGATAAACTGACCAGAATCCGCCTGGCCCGCGAAAATCGGGCAGCCCGGAATCGATGCCCATGCCGGCGCCGGAGGTGATCAGCAGGCCATCGGCCTGGTGCAGCCATGCCGCGGCCCGGGAGATATCCGCGGCCTGCTGCGAGTCAGGCAAGGCTTTCTCCGGCAACTTCCACGGTCAACCGGGAAAAAGGCTGAATTTTGAAATCATCCTGCCTTATTCCAAGCCGCTTTCGGTACTGGAAAGCACACCGGGGTAGCCGGTCGGATTGTTCTTGTGATGAAAAATCTCGTTGATCTGGAACTCGAGGTCGGTGAGGGCGCCATGCTCGTCGGCGTAGATTTCCTTGATGCGCAGGATTTCTGGCAGGGCACGCTTGAAGGCTTCGATCAGGGTCGGGTCGAAATGTTGACCGGACTGCTCGTAGAGATACTGCAGCGCTTCGTCGAGCGGCACCGCGCCTTTGTACGGGCGGACCGAAACCAGGGCATCGAAGACGTCGGCGATGGCGACAATCCGCCCCTCGAGCGGGATGTCTTCGCCCTTGAGTTTTTGCGGATAGCCGCTGCCGTCCCATTTTTCGTGGTGGGTCAGGGCGATGGTGCGGGAGGTTTCGAGCAGTTCGTTTTCGTGCTTGCCGATGATTTCGGCGCCCATGATCGGGTGCTGGTGCATGATGGCCCATTCGGCGGCATCGAGCTTTCCCGGTTTGAGCAGAATGGCGTCGGGAATGCCGATCTTGCCGATATCGTGCATTGGCGCCGTGTGGAAGATGATATTCGCCGCCTCTTCGCCGAGGCCATGGGCGACAGCGATGATGCGGGCGTAATGGCTCATGCGCAGCACGTGGTTGCCGGTTTCGTTGTCCTTGAATTCGGCCGCCCGGCCAAGACGACGGATGATCTGCTGGCGCGTCGTGAGCAGTTCGTGGGTACGCTGGCGGACCATGCGCTCGAGTTCGCGCGACTGGTCGTAGAGGGCGAGATGGGTGCGCACGCGTGCCTTGACGATGGGTGGGCTGATCGGCTTGGTGATGTAGTCGACGGCACCGGTTTCCAGGCCGCGCTGTTCGTCCTCGGTACTGGTCATGGCCGTGACGAAGATGATCGGAATGCGCCGGCGGTCCGGGTTGGCCTTGAGACGCCGGCAGATTTCCAGGCCGGAGAGGCCGGGCATCATGATGTCGAGCAGGATAAGGTCGGGCGGCTCGTCGGAATAGGCGATCTTGAGTGCCTTCTCGCCCGAGGTGGCGATGCGGATCCGGTATTCGTCGCGCAGCACTTCGCTGAGCAGATCGATATTTTCCGGGCTGTCATCCACGACCAGGATGCATTGTTTGGGGAGAAGGGAGGGCATGGGCTATCGGCTTTCGTCAGTTTTGCTCAAGTGTTGCGTGGATTCTGGACAATTTGTTGCAGTGTGGCAGATGCCTCTTCGAAATCGTATCGCCCGATCTGCCGGGCGAGCTGCTCAACCAGAAGCGCGTCGCATTGCGGGCGAAGCCAGGCGGCTATTTCTTCGAAAAGTCGGACGGCGCCGGCATCGGCGCTTTTCAGCAGCTGGTCCAGCGCGGAAAGCGCTTGCGCCTGAACGTCAAGATCGGGGGCCGGCACCAGCAGCGGCGCCGCCTCGGCCGGCTGGGTTGGCGGAATGGACAGGGCCCCCGGCAGGGCTGCGTCCAGCTTGTCCAGCAAGGCGTCGACAGCTTCGTCGCTGACCGGCATTCCCTTCCTGAGCCTGTCTTCCAGCTCGCCAGCGAGAAAAGCGAGGCTGAGCGCCCCGATATTGCCAGCCAGACCGCGCAAGGTATGGGCGCGCAGGATCATGGCCGGGCTGTCGCCCGCAGCCCGGTCGGCGCGTAGGCGGTCGACCGCATCGCTCTGATTCTCGCGGAAACGGACGAGCAGCCGGTCAAACATGCTGCGATTGCCACCCATCCGGGCCAGGGCGATGGCTGTGTCGATTTCGGCCGACGCCTTCGGGCTTTCGGGCATGACGACGGTGGGACGGGGCAGGCTGTCGCCGTCCCCTGGCTTGAGCCAGCGCGCCAGCGTGGCATGGAGGACCGCGACGTCGATGGGCTTGGGAATATGGTCGTTCATGCCCGCCGTCAGGCAGCGTTCGCGGTCGCTGGCCAGCGCGTTGGCGGTCATCGCGACGATGGGCAGCTGGCGCATCTGCAATTCGTCGCGGATCTTGGCGGTGGCCACGTAGCCGTCCATGACCGGCATCTGGCAATCCATCAGCACCAGCTCGTAAGCTGTGCGTTGGACGGCATCGACGGCCTGCTGCCCATTTTCAGCCGTATCGACACTGAGTCCGATGTTGCTCAACATTTCCTGAGCCAGTTCGCGGTTGACCTCATTGTCCTCGACCAGCAGCACGCGCCGCCCCGAGAAATGGCGGGTCTGATTGTCCGATGTCACCGTTGGCACGGCGACCGGGCCCGTATCGCGATGCAGCGCGACCATGATGCAGTCGAACAGCGATGACGGCGTGGCCGGCTTGCTCAGGATGGCGCCGACTTCCTGATTGCCGAGTGCTGCTTGAAGTTCCTCGTGATCGAAGGCCGTGGTCATCACGATGGCTGCGTTGTCGGACAGCCCGCTCAGGCCGATCTGGCGGATCAGTTCGACCCCGTCCATGTCCGGCATTTTCCAGTCGACGATGAGCAGGCCGTAAGGCTGGCCGGACTCGCTGGCCCTTGCCAGTTCGCTGAGCGCGGCCTGGCCGCCGGGTGCGGCATGACTGGAGATACCCAGCCCGGTCAGCATCTGCGTAAAGATTTCGCAGGCACCGGCGCTGTCATCGACAACGAGCGCGCGCAGGTCATCGGGCAGTCCGATGCGTCGCGGCATCGCGTCCTCACCAATGGCGAGGCCGAAGCCGAGGCGGAAGTTGAAGCAGCTGCCGGCGCCCGGCCGGCTGGTGACGCCGATACTGCCGCCCTGCAGGTCGACGATGCGCTTGCAGATCGACAGGCCAAGGCCGGTGCCACCGTATTTGCGCGTGGTCGAGGTATCGGCCTGGGTGAAGGCCGAGAACAGTTGTTCCTGCTGTTCGAGGCTCATGCCGATGCCGGTGTCGCGCACTTCGAAAGCGAGCTCGACGTGGTTTTCGCCACCAGTCAGCTTATGAACGACAACGGTGATTTCGCCGGCCTCGGTAAATTTGATGGCGTTGCCGACGAGATTGAGCAGGACCTGGCCGAGGCGCAGCGAATCGCCGATCAGGCGGTCGGGCACGTCGGCTGCGACGTCGTAGAGCAGTTCGAGGCCGCGTTCGCGCGCTTTCTGTGCGCACAGGTCGCCGAGGTGGCGCAGGCTGGCATCGAGACTGAAAGGTACCTGCTCGAAATGCATCATGCCGGCCTCGATCTTCGACAGGTCGAGGATGTCGTTGATGATGCCGAGCAAGCCCTTGGCGGCGTTGTCGACCTTGCTCAGGTAATTCTTCTGCCGTGCGGTCAGCTCGGTCTGCAGGGCAAGGTGGGTCATGCCGATGATAGCGTTCATCGGCGTGCGGATTTCGTGGCTCATGTTGGCCAGGAAATCGGCCTTGGCGGCCGCTGCCGACTCGGCCGCCGCCTGTGCCTTTTCGGCGGCGCGCTTGGCCTCCTTGAGCGGCGAGATGTCGACGATGATGCCGATCAGGCCACCCGGCGAGCCGTCGGGTGAGCGAAAGCCGCTGATCGAGTAGAGCGTGTCGCGGAGCTGGCCCTCAGCATCCGGCATCTGTACTTCGCGCGTCACCCTGCCGCATTCGGCAATGACCTTTTCGTCTTCGGCCTGGTAGGCCAGACGGGCTTCTTCCGGCAGGTAGTCGAGATCGAGCACGCGCTTGCCAATGAAATGGTGGCGGTCGACGCCGAAAAACGCCTCGTAGGCGCGGTTACAACCGAGGAAACGGGTGTGCGCGCCCTTGTAGAAAATGGCGTTGGGAATGGTGTCGAGCAGCGCTTGCAGGAAGGCGAACTGGCGAATCAGCTCGATTTCAATTTCGCGCCGGTCGCTAATGTCGAGGATGGTGACGAGCAGCGAGTCGAGCTTGCCGTCCTCGTCGCGAATTGGGGCGATCTGGACGTCACCCCAACACGTCTTGCCATTCGCATCGACGAACTCGAACTCCTGACGCACGCTTTTGCTTTGCCCGGTGGCTATCTGGGGCAGGATTTCACTCATCCGGGCCTGGATTTCAGGCGGGAAGACAATCTCTTCGGGATGCGCCAGCAGGACGTCGATGGGCTGGCCGACGAAGCGGGCAAAGGCCGGATTGACTAGTGTCGGCTGGCGCTCCGGGTTGAGGCTGACGATGCCGACTGCGGCGTTGTCGAAAATGGCGCGGAAAAAGGCTTCGCGCTTTTGCAGGATTTCCTGGCTCTGGCGCAAGGCCTGGGTGCGTTTGGCGACCTTGAGTTCCAGCTCGATCTGGGCATCTTCCTGTGCCCGGCGGGCGCTGCGCAGATGCTCGCGCATGCCTTCGAGGGCAGCGGCGAGCTGGGTGACTTCACGCCACGGTGCTTCGGTGGCTACCGGCTGGTCGAGTTCGAGCCGGCCGATGCGCGCGCTGTCCTCGGCCAGGGCGTGGAGCGGCTCGCCGAAGCGGCGGGCGATGTGGATGGCGACGGCCATGCCCAGCGCCAGGGCGGAGAGGGTGATGAGGGCGAGGAGCAGCAGGTCTTCGCGGGAAATGGGAATGAAGTCGATTTCCGGGGCGATTACGCTGAGCAGGATGCCGCTGGCGTTGCCTTCGAGCGGACGGAACAGGCTGACCCAGGGCCCGTCGGGACGATCGAAATGCTGAACACCCTGGACAGCCGCCGGCAGCGCCTGCCAGCGTTGAAAAGCATCGGCAAAATCCGGCAACGCGAGTTCTTCCGATGTCTTGAGCAGCGCCTGGTTGATGGCCTGACGGTCGTTGAAGCGAGGATCGCGCGGCGGCGCGATGAGCTTGCCTTCCTTGAGAAACAGCGCCGCCTTGCCTTGTGTGCCGACGGTCATGCGGGTGGTGAATTCGGCAATGTCGATGAGCCGGACGTCGTGGCCGATGACGTAGGTCGAGCCGTCTTTCGCCGTCCACCGCATGGCGGCCGTGACGCCTGGCTCCTTGGTGGTGAAGAAGATGTAGGGCTCGGTCCAGTGCACCGCCTGGGCATCGGTCAGTGCCATGGCACCCTTGAACCACGGGCGTTGGCGGGCGTCGTAGTTGCGTTCGCGCATCTCGACGTTTTCGATCTCGCGGTTCTTGTTCCAGGTGATCCAGTAAGTCTGGTTGCCCCATTCGGCCGGGTTGCTGATGCGGTTGGTCCAGCGGCCGTCGTCGGTCATCAGGAGCAGGATTTCACGCCCTGACTCGTGGGCAAAGATGACCGAGGTGATTTCGCCGTGATTGGCGATGATGGGAAAGAAGAATTCGTTGAAGCGCAGCAGTTGTGCCTGGTCGATGTCGTTGTTGAGGCCCCAGCCCTGGCTGCTGCGCAGGGTTACTTCGACGGTTTTGAACAGGCGCGTGACGCGGGCTTCAAGCTGTTCGGCGGCGAGCCGCATCTGGGATTCGGCCAGCCGGTCGACGCTGGGCCGGCCGACGAGCTGATACGCAGCGAAGGCGAAGACGGCGAGGGATAGCAGGATGAGCAGGCCGATACGCAGTACCAGACTGTTGGCAAACCCCGGCTTGTTGAAGAAACCACCCCGCAGCATTCTTTTCCCTCCACGTGAATGCCTACGCTCTCCCGACGACGAATTATTATTTTTATACCAGAAGCAATGTTACGAGATATCCGCCTCGCAGGTATACATGTCAGGAGAATGATTTTGTCAGGGAACGACGGTGATTTCAGGCGCCTGGCCGATGAATTCGAGGCGCTGGCGCAGGGCTTCGGTGACGAAAATCCGGTTGTCGCGGTCGACGCGCAGAACGAGGCCGATTTCCATCTTGCGCGCCATGTCGCGCCAGCTTTCTGGGCCGGCGATGAAGATCGGCTTGGAGGTGGCGTCGGACAAGGTGCCGGCGCGTGACCCGGCGGGAATGAGGACGGTGACGGCCTGGGTGTGGTCGGCCGGGTAGCCGGTGCGGGGATCGAGCAGGTGGGCGTAGCGCTGGTTGCCGACCTCGAAGAAACGCTGGTAGTCGCCCGAGGTGCCAATTGCTTCGCCGTCGGCCAGCGTCACGGTAGCCAGCGGCCCGGGCTGGCGCGGGTGCTGGATGCCGACGCGCCAGGGCTTGCCTTGCTTGCTGCCGAGCGCCATGACGTTGCCGCCGATGTTGATCAGCGCGTTATTGATGCCCTGGGCGCGCAGGATGACGGCGGCGCGGTCGAGCGCAACGCCTTTGAGATAGCCGCCGAAGTCGAGGGCGACATGGCGGTTGCGGCTGCTGATCGTCTGGCCATCGATGGCAATGTCGGCAATCGACGGCTTGCTGGCCAGCCAGGCCTTGATGTCGTTAGCGGGCGGCAATTCGGCCTTGAACTCGTCGGCCTGGAAACCCCACAGTTTGATCAGCTGGCCGATGCCGGGGTCGAACAGGTAGTCGCCCTGTTTGGCCAGCGCCTGGGCCTCCTGAACGAAGTTGGCGAGTTCCGGGCTGACTTTCCACGGTCGACCGGAAAAAATGGCCGAATTCAAAGCCGTCAGTTCGGAGTCCTGCCAGGCATGATAGGCGCGATGCAGGCGGTCGAACTCGCGCAGCACGGCGGCGATGGCTTTGCGTCCTTGTTCAGGGTCTTCGCTGACGACGAGCACTTCGACGCGGGTGCCGAAGACGTAGGCCTGTTGTTCCTGCAGCGGCGTGCGTCCGCAGGCGGCGAGGAGCAGGGCGCAGATCGCCGTCAGGAAAAGTTTCAGGAAATCCCGCATGCGTGTTCGATGGCGGTAATGAAAGCGCCGGCCGCATCGAACCCTGACTGCTGGCGGATTTCGACCATGCAGGTCGGGCTGGTGACGTTGATTTCGGTGAGTCGGTCGCCGATGACGTCGATGCCGATCAGCATGAGCCCGCGCTTGAAGAGAATGGGGCCGAGGGCTTCGGCAATTTCCCGGTCGCGGGCCGAGAGTTCCTGGGCGACGCCAGTGCCGCCGACGGCGAGGTTGCCGCGTGTTTCGCCGGCCTTGGGGATGCGTGCCAGGCAAAAGGGCACCGGCTTGCCGGCGATGATCAGGATGCGTTTGTCGCCGTGGCTGATCTCGGGCAGGTAGCGCTGCGCCATGATCGTCCGTGCACCGTCGTGGGTCAGCGTTTCGACGATGACGTTGCGGTTCGGGTCGTTGCGATGGACGCGGAAAATCTGGCTGCCGCCCATGCCGTCGAGGGGCTTGAGGATGACGTCGCGCTCTTCGTCGATGAAATGATGAATTTGCGCCATGTCGCGGCTGATCGCGGTGGTCGGCGCAAAGTGGGCGAACTCCATGAGCGCCAGCTTTTCCGAATGATCGCGCAGGGCCCGTGGCCGGTTGAAAACCTTGACCCCATCCGCTTCGGCCCGTTCGAGCAGCCAGGTCGCCGTCAGGTATTCGAAATCGAAAGGCGGATCCTTGCGCATGATCACCGCGTCGAAAGCGGTCAGCGCCATCCATTCGCGGCCGGTTTCACGGTACCAGTCGTGGTCGTCCGGGCGCAGCAGCAGGTGCGTCGCCTCGCCGACCACGCCCCCGGCATGGGCGGTCTCCGGCTTGCGCCAGCCGAGCGTTGCAGCGTCGATGGCGTAAACATCGTGACCGTGGTTTTCGGCGGCGCGCATCATGGCCACCGACGAGTCCTTCCAGGCCTTCAGGTGCTCTAGGGGATCGACGATGAAGGCGATCTTCAGCGACCTGGCGCTGCCGCCGAGCAGGTGTTTCTCGAAATGCAGTTGCTGAGCCACGGCGCTCAGGCTTCTTCCGGCGCTGTGCGCTCGAGTTCGATGGCTGCTGCCAGGCAGGCCAGCCGGCCAACCACGCCATAGGCGTAGAAGCGGTTGGGCGCGGCATCCGGGTTGTTGCAGCCGTAGTCAGGCATGTTGCAGCCGGTCTCGAAGGCCAGCGGCTCAAAATGCATGCCCGGCGCGTTGAGATTTTCGTCCTTGCCACGCCCCGTATGCACGCGATAGAAGCCGCCGACGACGTAGCGGTCGATCATGTAAATGACCGGCTCGGCCACCGCTTCGTTGAGCGTCTCAAAGGAATGAACGCCTTCCTGAATCAGCACTTCCGAAACTTCAAGACCTTCCTTGACGACGCTCATCTTGTTGCGCTGCTTGCGGTTCAGGGCGATGACTTCGTCGACGTTGCGCACCGTCATGATGCCCATGCCGTAGGTGCCGGCATCGGCCTTGACGACGACGTAGGGCGTCTCTTCGATGTCGTATTCGCGGTATTTTTCCTTGACGATGTCGAGCACGGCCGAGACGTTGGCGGCCAGACATTCTTCGCCCTGACGTTCGTGGAAATTGACGCTGCGGCATACCGAGAAGGCCGGGTTGATGCGCCACGGGTCGATACCGATGGCCTTGGCGAAATCGTTGGCGACCTGGTCGTAGGCAGCGAAGTGGTTGGACTTGCGGCGCACGGCCCAGCCGGCATGCACCGGCGGTAGCACGACCTGCTCGTGCAGGCCTTGCAGGATGGCCGGAATGCCGGCCGACAGGTCGTTGTTGAGCAGGATGGCGCAGGGATCGAAGCCATCGAGGCCGAGGCGGTGCTGGGTGCGCACGAGCGGTTCGAGCAGCAGTTGCTGGCCATTGGGCAGATCGACCGGTGTCGGCTGGGTGATTTCCGGGTTCAGTGAGCCGAGGCGCACGTTGAGGCCGGTCTGCTTGAGGATGGCGGCGATCTGCGCGACGTTCTGCAGGTAGAACTGATTGCGCGTGTGGTTCTCGGGAATGAGCAGCAGGCTGCGCGCTTCCGGGCAGAACTTCTCGATGGCGCTCATCGCCGCCTGCACGCACAGCGGCAGGAAGGCCGGGTTCAAGTTGTTGAAGCCGCCGGGGAAAAGATTGGTGTCGACCGGCGCCAGCTTGAAGCCGGAATTGCGCAGGTCGCACGATGAATAAAACGGCGGCGTGTGTTCGAGCCATTGGCCGCGCAGCCAGTGTTCGATCTGCGGGCTGGCGGCAAGGAAGCGGCGCTCTAGTTCGAGCAGTGGGCCGGTGAGGGCGGTGGTGAGGTGTGGAACCATGTGCTGTCTCTCAATCCAGTGGTTTTTATTTTGGCTGCAAATCTTACACCGCAGTGCAGCAAAAGTGCGCCCTTGCTGCCGTTAACCCCCTGAAAACAGGTAAAATTCGGCCCTTCGTTTTAGCGTTATTTTGAGATCGGAATCGCTGTGCTCGTCGCCGCCAACATCACCATGCAGTTCGGGGTCAAACCCCTGTTCGAGAACGTCAATGTCAAATTCGGCGAAGGCTATCGCTACGGCCTGATCGGCGCCAACGGCGCCGGCAAGTCGACCTTCATGAAGATTCTGTGCGGCGCGCTCGAACCTTCGGCTGGCAATGTCTCGAAAGACAAGCACGAGCGTATGGCCTACCTCAAGCAGGACCAATTCGCCTACGAAGATATGCGTGTTCTCGACGTCGTACTGATGGGCCACGAGGAAATGTGGGCCTGCATGAGCGAGCGCGACGCCATCTACGCCAATCCCGAAGCGACCGAAGACGACTACATGAAGGCGGCCGATCTTGAGCATCAGTTCGGTGAGATGGACGGCTACACGGCCGAATCGCGCGCTGGCGAACTGCTGCTTGGCGTCGGCATCCCGACCGAACAGCACAACGGCCCGATGAGCGAAGTGGCCCCCGGCTGGAAGCTGCGTGTCCTGCTCTGCCAGGCGCTGTTTGCCAATCCGGACATCCTGTTGCTCGACGAACCGACCAACAACCTCGACATCAACACCATCCGCTGGCTGGAAGACGTGCTCAACAATCGTGACTCGACGATGATCATCATCTCCCACGACCGTCACTTCCTGAACCAGGTCTGTACCCACATGGCCGACCTCGACTACGGCAAGATCACCACCTACGCCGGCAACTACGACGACTTCATGGAAGCCGCCCAGGCCGCCCGCGAGCGCCTGTCCAATGCCAACGCCAAGGCCAAGGAGCGCATCGCCGAACTGCAGACCTTCGTCCGCCGCTTCTCGGCCAACGCTTCCAAGGCCAAGCAGGCGACCAGCCGCGTCAAGCTGATCGAAAAACTCAAGCCGGAAGACGTCAAACCGTCGTCGCGCCAGTACCCGTGGATTCGCTTCGATTACGACGAGAAGCAGAAGCTGCATCGCCAGGCGGTCGAGATCGAGAATGTTTCCTTCACCTACGAAGGTGGCGAGCGCAAGATCTTCAACAACCTGACGCTGACCATCAACGCCGGTGAAAAGATTGCCGTGATCGGTGAAAACGGCGTCGGCAAGACGACTTTCCTCAAGCTGCTGATGGGCGAAGTGACGCCGCAGTTCGGTACCATCAAGTGGGCGGAAAAGGCTTTCCCGGGCTACTACGCGCAGGACCACAGCGCCCAGTTCGCCGGCACCGAGAGCCTGACCGACTGGATCGCCGGCTACGCCCGCGCCACCATCGAGGACGGTGGCGATCTGGAAACGCTGATCCGCGGCACGCTCGGCCGTCTGCTTTTCTCTGGCGACGAGGTCAAGAAACCGGTCAACGTCATTTCCGGCGGCGAGCAGGGCCGCATGCTGTTCGGCAAGCTCATGCTGTCGAAACACAACGTGCTGCTCATGGACGAGCCGACCAATCACCTCGACATGGAATCGATCGAAGCGCTGAACAGCGGTCTGGAAAAATTCCCCGGTACGCTGGTCTTCGTTTCACACGACCGTGAGTTCGTTTCGTCGCTGTCCACCCGCGTTTTCGAAGTCAAGAACGACGGCCGGATCATCGACTACCTCGGTGGCTATGAAGACTATCTGGCCTCGCAGGGTGTCGAATAAGCCGGAAACAGCAATTTCATTTTTAGCTGATTTTTCCGGTTGACCGTGGCAACGCCCGGTTTGACCGACAAAGGCCGAAACGCGGTGCGTTTCGGCCTTTTTGTTATTGAATCTTGCCGCCGGCAGCCAGCGTGCGGATGATGCGCACGCAATCGACGTCGGACTGGTGATAGGCCGACTTCACGTACTCGATATAGGCCCGTTCCTCGGAGTTCGGGTCGGTCGCCAGCGTCGTCTGGTAAGCAAAGCGCAGGAACAGGAAGCCCGGTTCCGGCTCCTCGATGGTGATCATGAGGCTGCCGCCGGGATGGACCTCGGAGGGCTGGATGTCGAAACGCACGGACACCATGTGCACCAACGTGACGCGGTCATGAATCACGGCCGGGCCGAAGTCGAGCTCACGGAGCAGGGTATCGGCCTGGCGTTCGAGAATAGTGCAGGACTCCAGCCCGGGCAGGAAAGGGACGGCATTTTCGACGCGGTGGAGCAGTCCGCTCCACAGCTGGTCGCGGGTCATGGATTCGACCAGCGGGTTTTCCGGGTCGTTGATCTGGATAAGATGTTCGAAATTCATAGGGCGGATGTTAACATCCCGGCCATGCAACTAGAACGTATCCTCCAAAAGCATGGTTTCGGTTCCCGCCGGGAATGCCGGGGCCTCATCCGTCGCGAACGCGTCGCGATCAACGGCCAGGTTTGCGACGATCCTTTCGTCGAGCTCGACACCGATGGCCTTGTTTTCACCGTCGATGGCGTCGATTGGCCCTACGCTGAATTTGCCACGCTCATGCTCAACAAGCCGGCCGGCTACGAGTGCTCGCGCAAGCCGAAGCATCACGCGGGCGTCCTCGAACTGCTGCCCGTGCCGTTGCGCGAGCGTGACGTGCAGCCGATCGGCCGCCTCGACGAAGACACCACCGGCCTGCTCCTGATTACCGACGACGGCCAGTTGAATCATCAACTGTCCTCGGCCAAGCGCAAGGTGCCGAAAGTCTATCTGGCGACAACCAAGCATCCGCTCGATCAGGCGCAGATCGATCAGTTGCTGGCTGGTGTCCTGCTCGCCGACGAATACGAAACGATCGCCGCGGCTGCCGCCGAAATCGTCGGCCCCAACCAGCTGCGCCTGACCCTGACTGAAGGCAAATACCATCAGGTCAAGCGCATGGTTGCTGCCGTCAGCAACCGCGTCGAGGCGCTGCATCGGGAAGCCGTTGGCGAACTGACCCTGCCGCCCGATCTCAAGCCGGGCGAGTGGCGCTGGCTCTCTGCCGCCGATCTGCAAAAACTGGGCTATTCGCAATGACCCTGACCGAAATGCGCTATATCGTGGCCTTGGCCCGCGAGCGCCATTTCGGCAAGGCCGCCGAGGCTTGTCACGTCAGCCAGCCGACGCTGTCGGTGGCGCTCAAGAAGGTCGAGGGTCAGCTCGGCTCGCCGCTCTTTGAACGCGGTGCCAGCGATGTCCGCATCACGCCACTTGGCGAGCGCATCGTTACCCAGGCCACCCGGGTGCTGGAAGAAGCGGTCAAGCTCGAGGAGATCGCCGAAGCGACGGGTGAGCCGCTGAGCGGCCAGCTGCGCGTCGGCATCATCTACACCATCGCGCCCTACCTGCTGCCCCAATTGATTCCGGCGCTGAGCAAGCAGGCGCCGAACATGCCGCTCTTCCTCAAGGAAGATTTCACGGCCAATCTCATTCCGGCACTCAAGGCCGGGGAGCTCGACGTCATCGTCATCGCCTTGCCCTTCGCCGAACCCGGCCTGGTTGCCCAGCCAGTGTACGACGAGCCCTTCCGCGTCGTCGTCCCGGCCAGCCACCCGTGGGCAAGCCGGGCGGAGGTGAATGGCGACGAGCTCGATGGCCAGAACCTGCTGCTGCTCGGCCAAGGCAACTGCTTCCGTGACCAGGTGCTTGAGTCCTGTCCCCGCCTCAGTGCACCGGATGCGCTCGAACACTCGCTCGAAGGCAGTTCGCTCGAAACCATCCGCTACATGGTGGCCAGCGGTGCCGGCGTCGCGGTGATGCCGAGCACGGCGGCCGATCCGCTGATCACCAAGGAACCGATGGTCAAAGTGCTGCCGTTTGCCGGTGTTCAGCCCAAACGCACCGTCGGTCTGGTCTGGCGCATCACCTTCCCGCGCTCCCAAGCCATCGATGCAGTCCGCGCTGCCCTGCTCGCGTGCCAGCTACCAGGAGCCTCGGCAGTTCGCTGAAGTTTCACGTGAAACGCTTGGCCTGGCCAGTATTGGCCAGGTTCCGCGGGATGGCTTGGTCACCAGTTTGCCATACAAAGCGTTTTCATCTGCTGACCAGGCGGATTTGGATGTTTTGCGGTAAATATATCCAACAAATTTCAATACTCGAAAGCGAACTCAAGGACGCTAGGGCCGTGCAAAATGCCCTCGATCGCTCGACGGCGATCATTGAACTGGCCATCGATGGCCAGTTCATCGCGGCCAACGATAACTTCTGCTCCACCATGGGCTATTTACTCAACGACATTGTCGGCTGTCAGCACCGTATGGCCTGTGCCCTCGATTTCGCTTCCGGGGCCGAGTACGCCAATTTTTGGGCAAGCCTGGGGCGCGGCGAGTTTCTCGTCGGCCAGTTTGCCCGGGTAGACCGGCAGGGGCGCGAAATTTGGCTGGAAGCCAGCTACAACCCGGTATTCGGGCCGGATGGCAAGGTCCAGAAAATCGTCAAGTTCGTCTCCGAGGTGACTGATCAGGTGCCGCGTCATCAGGCCGAAAAGCAAAGTGCTGCCACCGCCTACGAGGTCGCGCTGGAAACCCGGGGCATCTCGCAAAAAGGCGAGGCCATTCATTCGTGAAACGGTGACCAAGATGCAGTCCATCGCCGCCATTGGCGAGCAATCGGTTGGTCTGCTCGAGGCTCTGGGCGAGCAGACGACGCGTATCATCACCATCGTCAATACCATCAAGGAAATCGCCGACCAGACCAACCTTCTGGCTCTCAACGCGGCCATCGAGGCTGCCCGAGCCGGCGAAAGCGGCGGCGGTTTTGCCGTGGTGGCCGACGAAGTCCGGAAACTGGCCGAGCGAACGAGCAAATCGACTGCTGAGATCGGCCAGATGATCCAGGGTATTCAGGCAGAAACTGCTTCGATGAGCAGCCGCATGAGCAGCGGACTGAGTGTTGAAAGGGGTCGAACTGGCCAGTAACGCGGGCGACGCAATCCAGCAGATGCGTAACGGCGCGACCCGCGTGGTCGAGGTGATCCACGAGCAGTCGGAAGTCGTGTCGAAATTAGTAGCTTTCCCCGGTACCAAACAAAAGCCCCCGGCCGTTACGCCAGGGGCTTTTTGTTGTTGGGCCGGATCAGCTTGCTGCTTCGGCCTTTTTCTTGGGCGGCGCCTTGGGTTTGGCAACTTTTTTCTCGAACTCGAAGCCGACCTTGCCGTCCTTGGCGACCAGATAGGCCGAGAACTTGCGACGCGTGCGGTTGGAGACAAATTCCTTGAGCAGGTCAGTTTTGCCATCGGCCAGCAGTTTCTTCATCTGGGCGAGGTCAATCGGTTGCTGAAGAATGATCTTGCCGGAGCGGAAGTCGCAGCTCTTTTCCGGTCCGACTGATTTTTCGCAGACGTAGGAGTTGCCGTGTTCGAAAACACTGCCGGTGCATTTCGGACATTTGCCGATGCTTTCCTGCGCCGAGAAGTCGACCGGCTCGGCGTCTGCGGCATCGGCCTTGTCCTGACCGAAGTCGAATTCCGGCAATTTGTCCTCGTTGAGCTTGATCGCCGCGGCGAAGGTACGGCCCATCTTGTTGCGGAAGCCGGTCAGCGGGCCAATCGTACCTTCGTTGATCAAGGTGTCGATTTCAGCCGGTTCGAACTGGCGGCCGGCAACGATCTTCCACAGCGAGTAGTCGCAGCCGCCGCACTGGAATTTCTTGTAGGTTTCACGAATCTCGCCACCGCAGCGAGGGCATTTTGCGGTCAACACGCCGAAATCGCCGGGAATCGTATCGGCTTCATAGTGTTTGGCGCGTTCGACCATGTGGCGGGTCATTTCGGCGATTTCACGCATGAATTCCTCGCGCGTGAATTCACCCTTTTCGATGCGGCCGAGCTTCCATTCCCAATCGCCGGTCAGTTCAGGCTGAGTCAGTTCATTGACACCGAGGCCGTTCAAAAGGGTCATGAGCGAGAAAGCCTTGGCCGTCGGAATCAGTTCGCGACCTTCGCGATGCATGTATTGCTCGCCGAGCAGATTTTCGATGATCTGGGCGCGCGTTGCCGGGGTGCCGAGGCCGCGGCCAGCCATCGCCGCCTTGAGTTCCTCATCGTCGACCATCTTGCCGGCGCCTTCCATGGCGGAGAGCAGGGTGGCTTCCGAGTAACGTGGCGGCGGCTTGGTGGCGTTGGCCTTGACGGTGACTTCTTCGGCTTTGACCTTTTCCTTGGCGTCGACCGCAACGAGATTGCCTTCGTCGCCGTCCTGGCCTTCCTTGCCATGTACGGCGAGCCAGCCCGGATTGACCAGCACCTTGCCCTCGGTCTTGAAGGGGTGGCCTTCGACGCGGGTGATGCGGGTGGTTACCATGTACTCGGCAGCCGGGAAGAAGACGGACAGGAAGCGGCGAACGACGAAGTCGTACAGCTTCTGTTCCAGTTCATTGAGGCTTTTCGGGGCCTGCGGCGTCGGAATGATGGCGAAGTGATCGCTGATCTTGGCGTTATTGAAGATGCGCTTGTTCGGCAACACCCAGTTGCGGGCCAAAATCTGGTGGGCAAACGGCGAATAGCGTGCGAGCAGCACCTCGTCGTGACCCTTTCCGGCTCCTTCGCCGGTCAGCACGGCCAGCGTTTCCTTGACGGTGGGCAGGTAATCTTCCGGCAGGCAGCGCGAGTCGGTCCGTGGATAGGTGAGAACCTTGTGCTTTTCGTACAACGCCTGGGCCAGCGACAGCGTGGTCTTCGCCGAGAAGCCGAAACGGCTGTTGGCTTCGCGCTGCAGGGTAGTCAGATCGAAGAGGCCCGGTGACATTCGGGTTTCCGGCTTGGCTTCTTCGGTTACGTCGCCAGGTTTGCCAAGAGTGGCGGCTCGGATCGCGTCGGCTTTGGATTGTTCCCACAGGCGGTCAGCCCGGGCGTGTTCGTCGTCGTTTTTGCCCTTGAAGCCTTCGTCGAACCATTTGCCTTTGTAATTGCCGGCTTTGGCGGTGAATTCGGCTTCTACTTCCCAGTAATCGCGCGGCTTGAATTCGCGGATGCGTTTTTCGCGTTCGACGACGATGGCCAGCGTCGGGGTCTGGACGCGGCCGACGGTGGTCAGGTGGAAGCCGCCGGTTTTCGAATTGAAGGCGGTCATCGCGCGCGTGCCGTTGATGCCGACTAGCCAGTCGGATTCCGAACGGCAGACGGCAGCGTCGCCAAGCCCCTGCATTTCGCTGCCATTGCGCAGGCGCGAGAATCCGTCGCGGATCGCACCTTGCGTCATTGACTGCAGCCACAGGCGTTGAACGGGCTTGCCGGACTTGGTGTGCTGGGCGATGTAATTGAAGATCAACTCGCCTTCGCGCCCCGCGTCACAGGCATTGATCAGGGCGCTGACATCCTTGCGCTTGATGAGTTTGGCCAGCACCTTGAGGCGGGATTCAGTCTTTTCGATCGGCTTCAGCGCAAAGTGCGGCGGAATGACTGGAAGATGGGCAAACGACCATTTGCCGCGCTTGACCTCGAATTCTTCAGGGCAGGCCAGCTCCAGCAGGTGACCGACGGCCGAGGAAATGACGTGGGTGTCACTTTCGAAATAGTCGTCGTGCTTGGTGAAGCCCCCCAACGCCTTGGCGATGTCGGCAGCGACGGAAGGTTTCTCGGCAATTATCAGCTTTTTGGTCATGTTGGGGCCTGTGGAGTCCGGGGCATGATAAGTGCCCGGTGCGCGGCTTGGCAAGCCGTCTCTATATATGGGGGGCCTAGCTCAGGCGCTGGTAGCGGTTGCCGGGCAGGGGGGCGATTTTGCCCGAGAGTTCGAGCATCAGGAGTTCTGGCAGCAATTGTTCAGCGCTTTGTCCGGTATGTTCGAGCAGGTCATCCAGACTGCACGGATCATGCCCAAGGGCGGCGAGTACCGGGTGTTCGTCTTCTGTCGGCGCGCTTTCCGCCGGTTCTTCAGGAGAGGTGAAGTTACCCAGCTCCTCCAGAACATCGTTGGCAGTTTCGACCAGCTTGGCGCCTTGCTTGATCAATTTGTGACAACCGCGAGCTACCGGCGAGTGAATGGAACCGGGGATGGCGAAAACTTCCCGTCCTTGTTCGCCGGCAAGGCGTGCAGTGATCAGCGAGCCGCTTTCGGGGGCCGCTTCGACGACCAGCACCCCACGTGAGAGGCCTGAAATGATACGGTTGCGGCGTGGAAAGTTGGCAGCAATGGCCGGTGTGCCGAGGGGAAATTCGGAAATCACCGCACCGTGTTCGACGATGGCCAAGGCCAGTTCCTTGTTGCGAGCCGGGTAGATGCGATCGGCGCCGGTGCCGATGACGGCAATTGTGTCACCACCGGCTGATAGCGCGCCGCGGTGAGCAGCTGCATCGATCCCCAGGGCTAGGCCGCTGACGATGCAAAGGCCTTTTGCCGCCAGCGTCCGGGCAAAGTTTTCGGCTGTTTGCAGACCTTGTGGCGTTGCATTGCGGCTACCGACCATGGCCAGCCCGCGTTTCTGGAGCAACGCTGAATTGCCGCGAACGTAGAGCAGGCTGGGCGGGTCGGCGATTTCGAGCAGGGCCTTCGGGTAGGTCTCGTCGGCGAGAGTCAGGATGTGCTGTCCTGGCTGACTGGCCCACTCAATGCTGCGGTCAATCTCTGCCGCCGGATCAAAATCAAAGAGCAGGTCGGCTCGGTCACCGACAACGCTGCGCGCAGCGAGCCGTCCGGCCGCGAAAACAGCCTCGGGTAAACCGAAAGCGGCGAGTAGCTTTCTTTGCGACTCGCCGCCGATACCGGGGATAAGCGTCAGCCGAAGCCAAGCGGCCAGGCCTTCGGAGATGATCACGGATTTCTTGCCGAATCCCCGATGATGACGGATTTGGATGAGCTGACGACCAGAGCGTAGGCAACCCTGTCGAAGACCCGGAAGACGAAGGCCAGTCCGTAGCGTTCTTCCGGAACAGGCGTATCGGAGCGAACTCCGTTATCGTCGATATTTGTTGAAATGCGATTGCGGAATAGCGCAACGACGTGGCCGACTTCAAGTCCATCGTTCTTGCCGCGGGTCAGAGATACGACGGATGTTGTTCCGCCTTCCTGAACGCCGCCGTAGATCGACATGACGCTGGCTTCAATTCCCTGCTCAGGACGATGCGGAACATAGGTAATGATTTCCGGTGGCTGAGCCGGAATCAGTTCATCGCCTCGTGCGATTTCTTCTTTGGCCAGCGTGACGCGTAGCGTAGCTGGCTCGCCTGGTTTGATCAGACGGGCATTGCCGAGGTAGAAGGCTTCATAAGCTAGGACCTCTCCGGTTTTCGGATCCTTGAGCGGCTTGCCTTTACGGAAAATTTGCCATTTTTCGATGCTGCCGTCGGGGATCCCTTTGGCGTAGAAAGAGTCGCCGGTTCCGAGCAACATGCGGTCTTCCTGGGCTGCGACGATTACTGCTTCACTGTTGGTTCCGTTGGATTCGACGATCAGCGGCTGGGAAATGAACGGCTCGATGATGTTCGACGGAATGCTTGGAATCACCAGTTCGCCGGGGGTGCTATGAACCATCGGCTGGACCTTGCCGTCCTGGCCGGTGACGCGCTTGGCCATTCTCAGGCGCGGCGATCCGCTCGATGTATCGAGCAGGATGATGTCGCCCGGGTAGATCCAGTGCGGGTTCTTGATTTCTTCCTTGTTCATTTGCCAGATTTCTGGCCAGCGCCAAGGTTGCTTGAGGAATTTGCCCGAAATGCCCCAGAGAGTGTCGCCCTTGACGACGATGTGTCGGTCAGGCGGGTTATCGACGAGCGTTAGCGGCTCGGCGGCCGATGCGCAGGCGGCCGTCACGGCCAGGATGAGCGCGGATATAATGCGAACCATAGTCGTAACCTCACGTGCCGGCGGAACGCATTACCGTCGTCGCAGTCTCAATACAGCGGCGATCAATTTGCGTTCCATATCTCGGGAATTGCTTTAGATTCTGCACGTAATAACCTAATCGAGCAAGCTTTTATTCCTATTTTCATATGGCCCTCTTACCCATTTTGCGTTTCCCCGACCCGCGTCTGAAAAAGGTGGCAGCCCTTGTTACCAAGATCGATGACAGCACCCGAAAACTGGTCGCCGACATGGCAGAAACCATGTACGAGGCACCGGGAATCGGTTTGGCGGCGACTCAGGTCGACGTCCACAAGCGCATCGTCGTGATCGATGTTTCTGAAGACAAGAGTGATCTGCAGGTTTTCATCAATCCGACGCTCGGCCGCTGCGAGGGGTCGCAGACTGGCGAGGAGGGCTGTCTGTCGGTGCCTGGTATTTACGACAAGGTGGAGCGTGCCGAGCGGGTGTCGGTGACCTACCTCGACCTTGATGGCAAGCAGCACACGTTGGAGGCGGAGGGTCTTCTGGCGGTGTGTATCCAGCACGAAATCGATCATCTGAACGGGACGGTTTTCGTCGATCACCTTTCGCTGCTCAAGCAGACGCGAATCAAGAACAAGATGGCCAAACAGGCGCGTGTTACCGCATGAAGCTGATCTTTGCCGGGACACCGGAATTTGCCGCCCAGGCCTTGCGGGCCATTGTTGCTGCCGGGCACGATGTGGCCTTGGTGCTGACTCAGCCGGATCGTCCGGCCGGGCGTGGCATGAGCTTGCAGCCATCGGCAGTCAAGAAAGTGGCGTTGGAGCATGGCATCGAAGTTTTCCAGCCTCTGACCTTGAGGGATACCGAGGCGCAGGCGAAGATCGCGGCGATTGGTGCCGAGGTCATGGTGGTCGCTGCCTATGGCTTGATCCTGCCGCAGGTGGTCCTCGACATGCCGCGTTTTGGTTGCATCAATATCCACGGCTCGCTGCTGCCGCGCTGGCGTGGTGCGGCCCCGATCCAGCGAGCCTTGCTGGCGGGTGATGCGGAAACGGGCGTTTGCATCATGCAGATGGAGGCTGGCCTGGATACCGGGCCGGTACTGTTGCGCGGTGCTTTTCCCATCGAAGCCGGTGATACCACGGCCTCTCTGCATGACCGACTGGCCGAGCTTGGCGCCCAACTAGTTGTCGAGGCGCTGGGCAAGCTGCCTTTGCCCGTCGAGCCGCAACCGGCCGACGGCGTAACTTATGCGCACAAGATTGAGAAGGCCGAGGCGCTGATCGATTGGTCAAAGAGCGCGGCCGAGCTGGATCGGCATATCCGTGCCTTCAATCCCTTCCCCGGTGCGCAGGCCGTGTTTGGCGGCCAGACGGTGAAGTTGTGGCAGGCGGCCCCGGTGGCCGGAGAGGGTGAAATTGGCACCATTTTGTCTGTTGACCGGAACAGCGTTGTCGTTGCCTGTGGTGCCGGTGCGCTGGCGGTCAGCGAATTGCAGAAGGCCGGTGGCAAGCGTTTGCCGGTGCAGCAGTTCCTGGCCGGGCATCCGCTGAAGGCAGGAGACCGCTTCGATATTCCGGCCTGATGGGTTGGCCGCTATGTTGCCGGTGCCAGGCGGCCGCGTCCGACGCGCGTGCACTGTCGGCTTTCCGGCGCGAAGCGGTCGATGACTTCGTCGAACAGGGCATTGGCCTTTGAGCTGTTATCGCAGCTGAAGTTGCAGACATAAACATCCAGCGTGACGCTGGCGATCTCGGGCCAGGTGTGCACGGCGAGGTGGGATTCGGCGAGGACGACGGTGCCGGTGACGCCGGCCGGCTGGCCGGCAGCATCGTGGAAGGTATGGAACAGGCGTCCCACGACAGTCAGTCCGTGGCGCTGACAGGCGTCGATGCAGAATGATTCGAGCGCCGGGGCGTCGAGCAAGAAGCCCGGGGGGCAGCGGCAGTCGTGGAGGTCAGCAATGAGGTGCAGGCCGTTCATATGACAATTCTATGGCGTTTCACGTGAAACGCGCTGGCCGAAAATGGCTTCGAGCAGTCCGCCCAGTCGGTAGCCGGCCTCGACGATGCGGCGCTCGGCGATTTCCCGACTGTGCCGGCGGAACTCCTCGCTGATGATCGGCAGCAGGCTGCCACTGGCATCCGGATAGGCTTCGGCAAGCAGGCGATGACTTTCATCGCGCCACAGTGCGACATTGCCCTGCCTTGGTGCTGGATGATTTTCGAGCAGGCGTTCCGCGTTTTGTTGCAGGCGCTTGCCGCGCAACCAGGGCGGGCCGGGCAGATCGTCCCAGTAAACATGCAGGCTGCTGAATGGCAGGCGTTTGTTGAACGGATTTTCGATTTCAACGTCGTTGCCACCTCCGTCGCCGTGGTGGCCGACGTGCAGCGGCTGGTGGATGTCGGCGACGAGGTGGGCGAGCCAGGGCAGGGTATTTGAAATTTCGGCCTTTTTTCCGGTTGACCGTAGAAGTCGGTTCAGGCGCTCGATTTGGGCGTCCAGTTCGCCGGATTTCGTCCGGCCGCCAGCGTCCAGGTCCACGTAGTGCCAGTGCTTGTGACGCGCCGTGTCGGGAAGTCCGGGCAGGGCTGGCGTAGCGGGGTCTCTACTCTCGTCGTAAAAGCGGGGATCGTTGCGAATATCGTCCGGCCAGGTCGAAGCTTCGGCGAAAATATCGACGCCAGCAGAGGAGCGTGATCTTTCCATCCAGCGTTCATAGTCAGGGTGTCGGGACAGTGCTTCGCTGATCGCCGTCTGCGTCGTCGGCGACAGTTGCTGCCAGGCAATGACGGCGGTCAGCCGATGGCCGGCCGCGTTCCAGGCACTGGCGGGCATGTGCACGGCAAAGAAAAGCAGGGCGAGGAGGATTTGCCGCATTCGGCCATTATGCCGCGTGCGATAATGGCCGCCTATGTCCAGTTTGCCGCTCAACTCACTCGCTTACGCCCTGTTGCAGGCCTCCCGCATCGATACCGCCGTGTTCGGTGGGCAGAGCTTGGCCGACGGCCTGCTTGGCCGCGTGGAGCCGGCCGCTCGTCCCGCTGTGCAGGATCTCGTCTACGGCAGCCTGCGCGCCTACGGGCGCGGCGATTTCTTTCTGTCCCGGCTGCTGCAAAAGCCGCTGGCCAGCGACGAAGTACGTGCCCTGCTGCTGGTCGCCCTCTATCGCCTGGAAACCCGGCCGGATGCCGCGCATACCGTTGTCGATCAGGCCGTTTCAGCGGCAGCCGAGGTGGCCGGGGGAAATTTCAAGGCGCTGGTCAATGGCGTGTTGCGCAACTTCCTGCGCCAGCAAGCAGCTTTGACGGCCGATTTTGCGGCCGACCCCGTTGCGTCAGCCATGCATCCGGATTGGTGGCTGGCCCAGTTGCAGGCTGCCTATCCAGAGGATTGGCCAGCCATCGTCGCCGCCGGCAATTCGCCGCCGCCGATGGGCCTGCGCGTCAATACCCGCCGAATTTCACGCGACGACTACAGCGCGAAGCTGGCGGCCGAAGATATTTCTGCCAGGCCGGTCGGCGAGTGCGGGCTGGCGCTCGACAAGCCAGTTCCAGTCGACGCGCTGCCAGGTTTTGCCGATGGCCTCGTTTCAGTCCAGGACCCCGGTGCCCAAATAGCCGCCACGTTGCTCGATCCGGCGCCGCGCAGTCGTGTGCTTGACGCGTGCGCCGCACCGGGCGGCAAGACGGCACATCTGCTTGAACGCGGTGAAATCGATTTGCTGGCGCTTGATCTGAAGCCCTCGCGTTGCCGGCGCATCGCCGAAGGTCTGTCGAGGCTCGGCCTGAGCGCCGAGATTCAGGATGCCGACTGCGCCAAACTGACGACGTGGTGGGATGGCCGGCCCTTCGACGCTGTGCTCGCGGACGTCCCGTGCACTGCCAGCGGCGTCGTGCGTCGCAATCCGGATGCCAAGTGGTTGCGCCGCGAGGCGGACATCGCCAGTTTTGCCGCCGCCCAGTCGCGCATCATCGATGCCTTGTGGCAGGTCGTACGGCCGGGCGGTAAACTGCTCTACGTCACCTGTTCGGTTTTCCCGGCCGAAAATGGCGGGCAGATTGCCCGTTTTCTCGCGCGCCAGCCGCAGGCTCACCGTTGTCACGAAGAACAGCTCTTACCGACCGCTGAACACGATGGCTTTTTCTACTGCTTGCTCGAAAAGCGTGCTTGACCCTCTGCGCCGATGGCTGCTGTTGCTGCTTTTCGTCCCTATTTTGGCGTGGGCCGCCGAAATTGATATCAGCAATCCGCAGCTATCAGCCAGCGAAGATGGCTATGTTCTCTCCGCCGATTTCAAATTCGAACTGAATCCGCGCCTCGAAGAGGCGGTGACCAAGGGCGTCGTGCTCTATTTTGTTGCCGACTTCGAGCTGAGCAAGGCCCGCTGGTACTGGCTTGATGAAAAGCTGGTTAGCCGCAGCCAGACCTATCGTCTCTCCTACCATGCACTGACCCGTCAATACCGGTTATCGACGGGGGGCCTGCACCAGTCGTTCCAGACACTGTCCGAGGCCATGCTGGTGCTCTCCCGGCTACGCAGCTGGACGGTCATCGACAAGAATGAAAAACAGGTTCGCCCTGGCGAGCCCTACGAAGCATCGCTGCGCTTACGGCTCGACATTACCCAACTGCCACGTCCCTTCCAGATCAGTGCCCTCGGCAACAAGGATTGGAGCCTCGGTTCCGACTGGAAAACATGGCCTGCCAACTTGCCGACAGCGGAGGCCAAGTGAAGCGCATCGTCGCAGCTGGCGGGGCATTTGCGGCAGCCATCGGCGGCATCCTGTGGTTCCTGCTGCTCATGTCGACAGCGGCGGATACCGTTCTCTTCTCCCGCAATTACCCGCTACTCATCGCGCTCAACGTTGCGCTGGCGCTCGGCATGCTCGGCCTGGTCGGCTGGCAGTTGCGCACCTTGTGGCGTGACTATCAGGCCCAGGTCTTCGGTGCGCGTCTCAAGCTGCGCCTGATGCTGATGTTCGGGGTCATTGCTGTTTTGCCGGGGGCGCTGGTCTATGGCGTTTCGGTCCAGTTCGTTACCCGCTCCATCGAAAGCTGGTTCGATGTTCGTGTCGAGAAAGCCCTTGAATCGGGTCTGCAGCTTGGTCGCTCGGCACTCGATTCCCTGTTGCTTGATCTCGGCGAGAAGGCGCGCAGCGTCGCTGCCGAATTGTCGGACATTCAGGAATCGTCCCGTCGCTCAGCCCTGTTGCGCCTGCGTGAAGAAAAAGGTGTCCAGTCGGTCGCGCTGTTTTCAGTAGGCGGCCAATTGCTGTCGAGCGCAACCACTGAACTCTCCAGCCTGCTTCCCGATTTACCCAGCCAGGCCCAACTGAAGCAGGCGCGCAGCACCCAGATGGTGAGCACCATCGAAGGCGATGGCGGCAAACTCTACTTGCGCGTGCTGGTGCCGGTCAGCGCTCGGGGCATGTTTGAAGAGCCGCGCATTCTGCAAATGACCCAACCCGTGCCACCGGGCCTGGCACATGACGCCGACGCGGTGCAGGGCGTTTACCGCGACTATCAGGAATTGCATCTGGCCCGTGAAGGCCTGACCCGCATTTATGCCCTGACGCTGACGTTGACCGTACTCGTGGCGCTGTTCGGCGCCTTCGCGCTGGCCTACGTGATGGCCCGTCGGCTGGCGGCGCCACTCTACATTCTGGCCGAAGGCACCCAGGCTGTGGCGCAGGGCGACTTTTCGCCACGTCAGGCGATCTACAGCGGTGACGAACTTGGCGTTCTGACCCAGTCCTTTAACCGGATGACCCGCCAGCTCGATGATGCCCGCCGCGAAACTGAACGCCATCGAGCGGAACTGGAGTCGGCGCGCGGCTATCTCGAATCGATCCTCGCCAATTTGTCGACCGGCGTACTCGTGTTTGACCGCCATTTCGTCCTGCGTACGGTCAACGAAGGGGCGCTGACGATCTTGAACGACGATTTCATGGACCTAGTTGGCGCCGCGGCCGAAAATTGGCCGCGCCAGCAGGCGCTAGGCGCCTTCATTCGCGAGCATTTTTCCGGCACGGAAGAAGCTGAGTGGCAAGCCCAGCTCGAAATGGAACGGCCGAACGGCATGCCGCAGGTGTTGCTGCTGCGCGGTTCGCGCTTGCCGGAAGGAAGCGGTGGTGGCGATGTTGTCGTTTTCGATGACGTCACCCGCCTGATCGCAGCCCAGCGCAGTGCGGCCTGGGGCGAAGTGGCACGTCGTCTGGCGCACGAGATCAAGAATCCCCTGACGCCGATCCAGCTTTCGGCCGAGCGCCTGCAATTCAAGTTGGCCGACAAGTTATCCAATGGTGATGCCGACATGCTGGCGCGCGGCACGCAGACGATCATCAACCAGGTTCAGGCCATGAAGCGCATGGTCGACGATTTCCGCGATTACGCCCGGATGCCGGCACCCGAAGTTGCCGAGCTCGACCTCAACGAATTAATTGGCGAAGTGCTGGGGCTCTACGAAAGCTCGTCGGCGACCATCGAAACCCGGCTGGCCGCCGATTTACCACCGATTCTCGGCGATGCGACCCAACTACGGCAGATCATTCACAACCTGCTGCGCAATGCAGAAGATGCACTGGAAAGCCGCGACGGCACACGCATCTTGATACAGACCGAAGCTGCCGGAAGGCAAGCCAGCCTGACGATTGCCGACAACGGTCCTGGTTTCCCGGTAGAACTGCTGCCACGGATCTTCGAGCCCTATGTCACCACCAAGGCCCGTGGTACGGGGCTAGGCCTGCCCATCGTCAAGAAAATCGTTGAAGAACACCTTGGTACCATCGAAATAAGCAATGCACCCGAAGGCGGCGCACGGATCAATATCCGGTTGCCTCTGGTGAAAGCGGAGGAAGCCAAAAATGGCAATCATTCTGGTCGTTGACGACGAAGTCGGCATACGCGAACTGTTGTCGGAAATCCTGATCGACGAAGGCTACGACGTGCGCGTCGCCGAAAATGCGACGGTCGCCCGTCAGATTCGCAATGAACTGCGCCCGGATCTCGTACTGCTCGACATCTGGATGCCAGATACCGACGGCATCACACTGCTCAAGGAGTGGCACGCGGCCGGACATCTCAACATGCCGGTGGTCATGATGTCCGGACACGGCACGATCGACACGGCGGTTGAGGCAACGCGCTTTGGTGCCTTCGATTTCCTCGAAAAACCCATCGCGCTTCAAAAACTGCTTTCAACGGTCCAAAAAGCCCTTAAACACGAGAAGTCACCGGCGCGCGTAGCGCTGACGCTGGAAGCCTTCAGCCGCCTTTCGTTCGTCAAGGAATTCAAGCGGCGTCTCGAGCAGGCTGCAACCAAGTCGCCCATCTTGCTGATCAAGGGCGCCAATGGCGGGATGGCCGAAATATGTGCCCGTACCTTGCAGCCACCACGGGCTCCATGGCTCGACCTTTCCGGCGTGAGTAGTGCTCTGACGCAGGAAATGCTTGAAAAGGTGACGGGGGGCATCCTGTTCGTGCCGGATATGGCTGGGCTTGGCAAGATGCAGCAAATGAACATGGCTTTTGCCGTCGAGCGTCTCGAAAAACTCAATCTTCAACTGATTGCCGCCACCGTGACCAGTGCCAGCGCGCTCGGCGAAGCGGGGTGGGACAGTAAGCTGCTAGCTCGTCTGGGCGAAATCTGGGTGGCCATGCCCTCGCTGGCCGGGCATGGCGACGAATTGCCGGAAATTGCCAGCCTGTTGCTGAGCAATTTTGTCGAGCGTGGCGAAGTGCCGGCCCGACGCCTCTCCAGCGCGGCGCTCAACGCGCTGCGTACCTTGTCGTGGAAAAGTAATCCGGAATCGAGCTGGAACGATCTATACACGCTGGTGCGTAATCTGGCGATCACCTCACTGGACGAGGAAATTTCCGCCGAAGACGTGGCTCGCGTCATGCCGGCCGATGTTGCCGGCACTCCGGAAATCCTTTCGCTGCTGCCGTTGTTCGATCAGCCCCTGCGCGAGGCGCGCGATGCCTTCGAAAAAATGTACTTCGAACATCACCTGCGTCTGGAAGGTGGCAACATGACCAAACTTGCTGATCGCTCCGGGCTGGAACGCACGCATCTTTATCGGAAACTGAAGCAACTCGACGTCAAGCTCGGCAAACGCAGCGAAGAATAATTACCCGCTAAAGGGGGGCGACATGAAAGTCATCATTCTCGGTGCCGGGCAGGTCGGTGCCAGCGTTGCTGAAGGCTTGGTGTCGGAGGAAAACGACATCACCGTCGTCGATAACGATGCGGCGCGACTGGCGCAATTGCAGGACAGGCTCGACTTGCGCACGGTGGTCGGCAATGCCGCGACCCCCTCGGCGCTGCGCGATGCCGGGGCTCAGGATGCCGACATGGTTATCGCGGTGACCCAGAGCGACCAGTCCAATCTGGTGGCCTGCAAGCTCGCCCACAGCGTGTTCAATGTGCCGACGCGGATTGCCCGCCTGCGTTCCCGCGATTTTCTCGAGGACGAAAGCCTGCTTTCGCCGGAAAACTTTGCGGTGGACTACGCGCTTTGTCCGGAGCAGGTGATCACCGATTACATCCGTCGTCTTATCGAGTTTCCCGAAGCGCTGCAGGTCCTGAATTTTGCCAATGGGCGGGTCAGCCTTGTCGCCGTGCGGGCCTATGAGGGTGGCTTGCTGGTCGGCAAGCAGATCAAGGAAATGCGGGAGTTGCTACCGCCCGACATGGACGCCCGGATCGCCGCCATTTTTCGTCGTGACCAGCCAGTTTTTCCGGAAGGCGACACCGTGGTCGAGGCCGGGGATGAAGTCTTCCTTCTTGCCGCGGCCGAGCATATTCGCCAGGTTTTGCGCCAGCTTCGGCGAATGATGAAGCCGGTTGAGCGGATCATGATTGCCGGGGGGGGCAATATCGGTCTGCGCCTCGCCAAGTCGCTCGAGAAACGCTACGAAATCAAGCTTATCGAAGGGCGTAAGGAAAGAGCCGAATTGATCGCCAACGAGTTGGACAATACGCTGGTCCTGCTCGGCGATGCGACAGATGAGGAATTGCTCGAGCGGGAAAACATCGCCGAGATGGATCTTTTCCTGGCTGTCACCAACGATGATGAAGACAACATCATGGCCGGTAGCCTGGCCAAGCGTTTGGGGAGCAAACGGGTTGTTGCCCTGATCAACCGTCGCGCCTATGCCGAGATGATCGAGGGCGGCCCCATTGATATTGGCATCTCACCGGCCCAGGTTTCTATCGGTGCATTGCTGGCGCATGTTCGACAAGGTGACGTGGCAGAAGTGCATTCGCTGCGGCGCGGTGCGGCTGAAGCACTGGAACTGGTTGCCCACGGCGACGCCAAGACATCGCAGATCATTGGCAAGCGTATCGATCAGATTGACTGGCCGCATGGTGTCACGGTTGCTGCACTGGTGCGCCATTTTGACAAGGCCGTTGTTGTTGGACAGACGGATGACTGGACCTCGATTACCCGCCACGGTGAGGTCGTTATCGCGCACCACGACACGGTGATCAAGCCGGAAGATCACGTCATCGTTTTCTGTACCCGCAAGAAGCTCGTAAAAAAGGTTGAGAAGCTGTTTCAGGTCAGTTTTCACTTCTTTTAAGAGGAAAACCGTGACACGTTTTGCCCCTGTTTATCGCGCACTGGGCATGATCATCATGCTCTTTGGCCTGACCATGCTGGCACCGCTGATTCTCTCCTATGTCACCAGCGATGGTGCGCAATCGGCTTACGACGAAGCCTTTGCGCTGACCATGCTGTGCGGCGCCTTCCTCTGGTACCGCTATCGGCGCTGCAAACGCGAGCTGAACATTCGTGACGGCTTCCTGATGGTGGTGCTGGTGTGGACCGTTTTGCCCGCGTTCGCTGCCATTCCGTTAATGCTGCAACTTGGCATCAGCCATACCGATGCTTATTTTGAAACTGTTTCCGGCCTGACTACGACAGGTTCGACGGTATTGTCCAATCTGGACACCCTGCCCATGTCGATCAATCTGTGGCGGCATCAGTTGGTTTGGGTTGGTGGCATGGGCTTGATCGTACTGGCCATCGCCATCCTGCCGTTGCTCGGGATTGGCGGTCGACAAATGTTCAAGGCGGAAACGCCGGGTCCGATGAAGGACGCGAAGATGACACCGCGCATCGCCGAGACGGCAAAGGGCTTGTGGCTGGTTTATCTGTGGGTGACGGTCGCCTGTGTCCTGGCTTTTAAGTGGGCCGGCATGAACTGGTTCGATGCGATTTGCCATACCTTTTCGACCATGGGGTTGGGCGGTTTCTCGACCCACGACGCCAGTTTTGGATATTTCAACTCTCCGGGCATTGAAGGAGTTGCCATTGTTTTCATGCTGATTGCGGGCATGAATTTCGGTACCCTTTTTCTTGCTGTCAGCGGACGCTCATTGCAGCCTTACCGCCATGATCCGGAGGCCGGCTGGTTTCTCGGCGTTACCTTGCTGAGCGTCGTGGTGATCGCCATGTATATCTGGAAGGATGGGGTGTATCCGGATCTAGATACGGCCATGCGGCATGTTGCTTTCAATCTGGTTTCCATCGCTACGACGACTGGTTTTGCCAGTGTCGATTTCGCCCAATGGCCGATCTTTGCACCACTGTGGATGCTCTTCCTTTCCAGTTTTGTCACCAGTGCCGGATCGACCGGAGGTGGTATCAAAATGATGAGGGCGATCCTTCTTTACAAGCAAGTCTACCGCGAACTGGTGCGTGCCATGCACCCGAATGCGGTGTACAACATCAGAATTGGCGGTCAGACAGCGCCGCAGCCGATTCTTTTCGCGGTGCTTTCATTTGGATTCATGTATATGGTCAGCATCGTTTCATTGACGCTGCTCCTGGCGTTTACTGGCCTCGATATCGTCTCCGCTTTCACCGCCATCGTCGCCAGCGTCAACAACACCGGGCCTGGGCTGGGTGTGGTGGGGCCGTCGACGACGTATGAAGTGCTCGAAGACTTTCAGACCTGGATTTGTATATTCGCCATGCTGCTCGGTCGCCTCGAAATATTTACGCTGCTCGTCGTTCTGACCCCCGCCTTCTGGCGGAAGTGACCCGGCGCCCGGAAAGGCGGATAATTCCGCCTTTCCGATTTTCTGGCGGAGTCCGACGTGAGCCGACCCAAGAACGATACTTTCCTGCGCGCCCTTCTCAAAGAGCCGACCGAATACACTCCGCTGTGGCTGATGCGCCAGGCTGGACGTTACCTGCCCGAGTATTGCGAAACCCGCAAACGGGCCGGCAATTTCCTGAATCTCTGCAAATCGCCAGCCATGGCCTGCGAGGTAACGCTCCAGCCTTTGGCCCGCTACGACCTTGATGCCGCCATCCTGTTCTCTGACATCTTGACGGTGCCGGATGCCATGGGTCTCGGCCTCTACTTTGCCGAAGGCGAGGGGCCAAAGTTCGAGCGTCCGCTGCGTGAAGAATGGGCGATCAACAATCTGACGGTGACCGATCCGTACGAACACCTTGGTTACGTCATGGATGCTGTTTCGGAGATTCGGCGCGCCCTGGATAACTCGGTGCCGCTCATCGGCTTTTCTGGAAGTCCCTACACGCTGGCCTGCTACATGGTCGAAGGCGAGGGGTCGAGCGACTTCCGCAATATCAAGGGCATGCTCTACAACCGTCCGGACCTGCTGCACCGTATCCTGTCGGTGACCGCCGACTCCGTGATCGCCTACCTGAACGCCCAGATCGACAGTGGTGCCCAGGCCGTGATGATCTTCGACACCTGGGGCGGCTCGCTGTCCAATGCGGCCTACGAGGAATTCTCGCTGCAGTACATGCGTCGCATTGTCGCCGGTCTGAAAAAGGAAAAGGACGGTCAGCGTATTCCGAGCATCGTCTTTACCAAGAACGGTGGCTTGTGGCTGGAAAAGATTTCAGACATCGGCTGCGATGCGGTTGGCCTGGACTGGACCATCGACATCGGGGAAGCACGTCGCCGCGTTGGCGACAAGGTTGCGCTGCAGGGCAATCTCGATCCCAACGTGCTGTTTGCCCAGCCGGAAATCGTCGCGGCAGAGGCCAAGAAGGTGCTCGACAGCTTCGGCCCGGCCAATACAGGTCACGTTTTCAACCTCGGCCATGGTATTTCCCAATTCACTCCGCCGGAAAGCGTTACGGCGCTGGTCGAGACCGTGCATTCATACAGCCGTGTATTACGTAAGTAATAGCCATAAACGAGGGGTAAGGCTTGACTTATACACAGAGTTTTGCCTCTCGCCAAAAATAAACTCCAAAAAACCCTTGACTCGACATTGTTTATTTAAATTATTGAATTTAAACGAATAGTGATGTTGCTCAATATTTCGGCAGAGTGACGGAATCCTTACCAAACCGTTACTTGGCGCCAAAGTCAAAAAGAAATCCACAAAGTTATCCACAGTTTTTGTGGACAACTCAAAAACCCTGGTTTTGGGGCGCAGTAAATCCATTTTTTTGGAGAAATAACGGCTTTGGCCGGTAAATCCATGCCCGTTTTACGCGTCGCCCTCGATTTGCCGTTACATCGCCTTTTCGATTATGTGGCTGAAACGGCGTCGACCGTGGATATTGGCTACAGGGTTCGCGTGCCATTCGGGCGAGGCCAGAAACTAGGCATCATCGTCGATGTAGTCGACGAAAGTGATTGGCCTCTCGAGCAGTTGAAGCAGGCAGTTGAAATATTGCGCGACTTGCCGCCACTGCCGGCTGATTTTTTTCGCCTTTGCGAATTTGCAAGTACTTACTACCAGGCTGCATTCGGTGAAGTCGTGCTGCAGGCATTACCGGTTGGACTCAAGCGCCTAGATCCGCCGGACCGACGCAGCGGGCGCTCCACGCGAAAACCCGAGCCAATTCAGCCTCCGGCCCTGACGGACGAGCAAGCCACGGCCTTGGCGGCCATCGACCCTGCCGCCGGTTTCTCCGTCCATCTGCTGCATGGCGTCACAGGCAGCGGCAAAACTGAGGTTTATCTGCGGCTGGTCGAACAAGCATTGGCCGCTGGTCGGCAAGCCTTGCTGCTGGTCCCGGAAATCAATCTGACGCCACAACTGGAGGGCCGGGTTCGCGCCCGTTTTCCCGAAGCTGGTGTCGTTTCCCTGCATAGCGAGCTGGCCGAGGCGGCGCGCGAGCGCAACTGGCGGGCAGCCTTTGCTGGCGAGGCGAGCATCATTCTCGGCACCCGGCTATCGATTTTCACGCCCATGCCCCGGCTTGGCTTGATCGTCATCGATGAAGAGCACGATCCGTCATTCAAGCAGCAGGACGGCATGCGCTACTCGGCGCGCGATGTCGGCGTATTTCGTGCGCACCAGCTTGGCATTCCCATTCTGCTCGGCTCGGCGACGCCGTCGCTGGAGTCTTGGGCGAATGCGCAGGGCGGACGTTACGGCCTGCTGACCCTGAATCAGCGCGCCAATCCGGAAGCGAAACTGCCGGTGGTCCACATCATCAATACCCGAAAAATGGTCTTGAAAGAGGGGGTCAGCGAACCGTTGATTGCGGCCATCAAGGAGCGTCTGGTGCGGGGCGAACAGAGTCTCGTCTTCCTCAACCGTCGTGGCTACGCGCCCGTGTTGGCCTGCCCGGCCTGCGGGTGGATTTCGCGATGTACGCGCTGTGCGGCCAACATGGTGTTGCACCTCGCTGACCGCCGTCTGCGCTGCCATCATTGCGGCTGCGAACACCGTGTCCCGAAGGCTTGTCCGACCTGCGGCAATCAGGATATCCATCCGTTCGGGCGCGGTACGCAGCGTCTTGAAGTCTGGTTGCAGGAGCAGTTTCCCGAGGCGCGCATCCTGCGCGTCGATCGCGATTCCGTGAAGAGTCGCAAGCAATGGGAGGCGATGCTCGAGCTGATTCATGGCGGTCAGGCTGACATCCTGGTCGGTACCCAGATGCTGGCCAAGGGCCACGATTTCCCCAAGCTCACGCTGGTTGGGGCGCTCGGCGCCGATGCCGCCCTCTACGCCGCCGACTGGCGCGCGCCGGAACGCCTGTTCGCCCAGCTCATGCAGGTCGCCGGGCGAGCAGGGCGGGCTGAACTGAAAGGGGAAGTGCTGATCCAGACCGAGTATCCGGATCACCCCCTGTTTGCTGCGCTGGCTGACCACGACTACCCGGGATTCGCTGCCCAGCAGCTCAAGGAACGCGAGCAGGCCGGCTTCCCGCCTTATGCCTTCCAGGCTGTCCTGCGTGCCGAGGCACCGGAAATGGCGGACTCCATCGCTTTTCTGAACGTGGCCGCAGCCTTGCCGCTGATCGGCGAGCACGAAAACATCATGATCTATGACCCGGTCCCGATGAAACTGGCCCGGCTGGCCAACTTGGAACGGGGTCAATTACTCGCTGAATCCTATTCCCGCCCAGCTTTGCAAAATTTCCTGCCGCGCTGGCGGGAGGCGATCGAAGCCATCAAGGCGCCGTCGAAACTGCGCTGGCACATCGAGGTCGATCCGCTCGAATTTTGACTCTGCCGCTCTCGCGGAAAGCTGGGATCACTTCCTCTGACCGTTAGTCCAAACGGGCTATTTAAACGGAATATGCAATATGAGATGCTGGAAGAGCTATATGGCATATTGTGAGAGGTGGGGGATTTATGAACAAAAAGCATTTGAGTGCATTGCTCGGCGGCCTGCTGGCTACCAGCATTGCAATGGCAACGGTACCTGCACCGGACTATACCTTGCTGACTTCGGATAATCTGGTCAGCAGCAGTTACGACTCGGGTTATTACACGTCAAATTGGAGCTCTTGGCTTGGCCAGACATCCGAAGTTTCGAGTACGACTGCAAACGTACTTGGTACGTATAAGGATTCGTTGTCAGGGCAATGGTTTCAGACAACGCAATTCACCACCGTCGTCAGCTTCGACCGAACACTTCAGGACGTGAGCAGCCAGAATCGCAATCTGACGTTTATTTTTGCGTCTAAAGCATCTGGCGATCAGTGGGTGGATTTGAGTCTGACCAGCAATGGCGCAAACAGTTTCAGCATCAGTGCCTACGGTACGCCGGGTAGCAAGACATCACCCCATAGTGGTTTTCAGCAACTGGTCAGCCCGGTTCTTGGACAGGTAGCCGACACCACGGAAGGTGTTGCGGGATCGAATTATTTATATACCAATAGCTGGCAAGCGTATAGCAATGGCAGCGTGAACAATAACCTTCGGATTTTTGCCGACGCTACTGACGGTGGTTCAATTAGCGATCTCTATGTCACTCTCTCCGGTGTGCAAGTTCTGGGTGCTATCCGCACCGAACATGTCAGCTATACGCAGAACCAGTGGACTCAGAATGTGGCAATTTCGGCTCCGGTTCCTGAACCTGAGGGTTGGGCGATGATGATGGCTGGTCTGGGCCTGGTTGGCTTTGTGGCAAGGCGTCGTCAGCGCGCTGGCAGCTGATAGACAACTGCAGCCTGGTTCGAGAGGGGCGCCCGTTTGGCGCCCTTTTCATTTTCATCCAGGCAACCTTGCCGATTTCGGCACGCCCCTTGCAATGGCGTTATTCCAAACCGTGCAAGGAGTTCATCATGAAGATTCAGGAATCGAAGGTGCAACTGTCGGCCACGCATGAAGCCAGTCGGGGTCATTCACTGGAAATGACCACCGAGCGGGAGTTTCGCGGCATCTTTAACCATCTTGCGCTGAGTCCGGATGAGGCTCGGGTGGCCGAGCGGCAGAAATTCCAGAAGCTTTTGCAATCGCTGATCGAGGCGATCATGGCGGCAATGGATGGCAAGAAAGTCGAGGAAAAATTTGCCGCCGGCGAGGCGGTGCCAACTGAGCCCACGGTGCCCAGAAGCGGGCCAGAAATCAACTGGCAACGCACCTCCCGGGAAACAGTCAGCGAGTCTGAAAAGACGACTGTTTGCGGCAATGGAAAGGTGAAGACCTGTGATGGCAGGGTGATTGAGTTCGACTATGCACTGGCCATGGAGCGCAATTTCGCCAGCGAGAAGATTGAGGAAGAGACCGGCACGGTCAAGCTGAGCGACCCGTTGATGCTCAGTTTCAACGGCATGGCCTGCGAGCTGACCGAGGATTTCATCAGCTTTGATCTGAATGCCGATGGCACTGCGGAGCGGATCCCCGGTATCGGCCAGGGCAGCGGCTATCTGGTTCTGGACCGGAACGGCAATGGCCGGGCGGATGATGGCAGCGAGTTGTTCGGCGTGGCCAGCGGCAATGGTTTCGCCGATCTGGCGTCGCTCGATGGCGACCACAACGGCTGGATCGATGAGGCCGATGCCGCCTTCAGCCAGCTCAGCGTATGGTCGGGAGATGGCTTTAGTTCATTGAAGCAGCGGGGCGTCGGCGCCTTATGCACTTCCACGGTCAACGCGGAATTTTCGCTAAAAACGAAATCCAACGAATTACTCGGCCAGATTCGGGCGGCCGGGCTGTATCTCTCGGAGACTGGCCAGGTCGGCCACATGCAGCAGGTCGATCTGGCCGTATCAGACTTGCCGGATGGGCCTGAACATCCAGAGCAGCGCCAGCAACTGGCCGCCTAAGAGGGTGAAGAAGGCGGTGCGAAAAGCCGCATCGCCAGCCCAGCCATGAGTCTGCAAGGCATCGACGAGTATCCCGATGCCCCACTGCAGGCCGAAGGCACCAGCGAAGACCAGCAGATTGAGCGCGGTGTTCGCCCGCCCGGAAAGGGCGGAAGGGAAGGCCTGAGCGACCAGAGAATAGGAAACGTTGGACAGCGAGAAACAGGCACCGAGCACCGGCCACAGCAGGTTGCCAGCAAAGCTTGGTAGACAGCTGATCAAGGTGAGCAGGCTGATGGCGATGAGCATGGCGGCGCGATAAATGGTGTCGAGCTTGATCCCGCGCCGCACCAGCCCGGTGGCGAAGAAGGCCATGAACAGGAATCCGGCGAGCATGGCACCGCTCATCCAGGTCAGGCGAGCGGCAATCGCGGCGCCTTCCAGCCCTTCCATCACCGTCATCCAGCGCGCCACCCACAGCCCCTGTACGGCCATGAAGCCGCCGGTAAACCAGAAACCCATCGGGGCATAGCGCCAGAAGTGCGGGCTGGAATAAATGCTTTTCACGCCGGCCATCTGGGCGGCGAAGCCTGCGCCGCCTTCCTCGCCCGCTTTGTCGGGGGCGACGAACCAGAGTGTGGCGGCGACGGCCAGGGTGGCGACAGACAAGCCGAAGGCGATTTCTTGCCAGGTGGCAAAGCCGAGCGCCATTTCCAGCGGCTTCGAGGCGGCCAGCGCGCCCAAGCCGCCCGAAGCCATGACCCAGCCTGTCAGCGAGGCTTGACGCTCCGGCGGGAACCACTGGGCGAAAGCCTTGAACGAAGCCATCAGGCAGGCCGAAACGCCGAGGCCGATCATGGCGCGGCCGATAGCCAGGCCGCCGAGAGCCTCCGACAAGGCGAAGACGGCAGCCCCGGCGGCGGCGATCAGCAGTAGCCCGGCCTCGACGCGACGTGGGCCGAAGCGGTCGAGCAGCATGCCGAGCGGCAGCTGGGCGGCGCCGAAGGCGAGAAAATAGGTGCTGGTCAGCAGGCCGAGGGCGTTGTCGCCCAGATTCAGCTCACGGGCGAGGACTGGTCCGATGACGGCATTGGCCGTCCGGTAAAGATAGGAGAGGAAATAACCGGCGGCAAAAGGCAGGAACAGCCTGATCCACAGGCGGCGAGCGTCTATCTCGTTCATTGATTGTCGGGTTTCACGTGGAACGCCACCGGTGTGGGCGAGGTCTTTTCTGGATTATTTCGGAGCCATTCGATGCGCGAAACGATCTTTTGTTGCCAATTTTTGGCAATGCCGGGGCTGCCGGCGAGTTTTTCCAGATCGGCGAGCGCGGGGCGGTGGGCCTGCCAACAGAGCATCGCTTCGGCCAGCGTGAAGCAGCCATCGGCCGCCTGCACGAGTTCGAGCATATCGCCTGGCTGAATGCGGCCGGGGGTGACGACGCGCCAGTACCAGCCGGTCAGCCGCTGTTCTGCGATGAAGGCCGCCATGCCGTCGCTGGCAAAGCGCTCATCAATTTTCCAGCATGGGCTGCGTGGCTGGCAAACCTGCAGCTTGGCGCTGCCCAGGCGCCAGATGTCGCCGATCCGGACATCGTTTTCGTCGAGTTCGGCCGTCGAGATATTTTCACCGAGGCTGCCGATGACGAGTTGTGGCGCGGCATCCGGGAAGCGCTCGGCCAGTCTGGCGTAATGACGCGCCGGGTAGAGATGGACGGCCTTGTCGGGGCCGCCATGCACGCGCCGGTCAGCCTGCTGGTCGCCGACGAAGCCTTCAGGGCCGAGTTCGAGCGGCCCGGTGGCCGACTGCTTGTACATGCCGGTCGGGCGACCGGACTCAGGGAGTGGGCGTATGCCGCCGATGAAGAGGGAAACGTGTGCCATGGTCGCCGGATTTTGCCACTAATCCCACAACCATGCTGCGCCGCGCACCCCCGAGGAATCCCCATGTTTCGGTGGCAGGAATTTTGTGCTGAATGCATCCGAAAACACATGCGGGCGGCAACTGTCCGGCAAATTGCGGTAAAGGCGCTGCATGTTCGACAGCCCGCCACCAATGACGATGACCTGCGGATCGAGAAGATTGATGACGCTGGCCAGGGCGCGACCAAGGCGTTTTTCGTAGCGTTGCAGTGAGGTTTCGCAGGCGGAGTTGCCGCTCGTCGCAAGGCGGTCGATTTCGCGGGCAGTCAGCACTTCTCCCGTGTGCCGGCAATGGTCGGCAGCCAGCGCCGGGCCGGAAAGATAGGCCTCGGTACAGCCGCTGCGGCCGCAGTAGCAGTGCGGCAAGGGCAAGTCGTCGCCGCTGGGCAGGGGCAGCGGATTGTGGCCCCATTCGCCGGCGATAGCATTGGCACCAGTCAAAACCTGGCGCCTGATGACGATGCCGCCGCCGACGCCGGTCCCGAGAATGATGCCGAAAACCACTTCGGCATCCTGCCCGCTACCGTCCACCGCCTCGGACAGCGCAAAGCAGTTGGCGTCGTTGGCCAGCCTGATTTCGCGCTGGAGCAGGGCCTGCAAGTCACGCTTCAGTGGCTTGCCGATCAGACAGGTGGAATTGGCGTTCTTGATCAGGCCGGTGGTCAGCGATTCGGCACCGGGAATGCCGATGCCGACCGACCCTCGCTGGCCGAGACTGTTTTCGGCATTTTCGACCAGGCCGGCAATGGCCATCAGCGTCGCCATGTAATCGCCTTGCGGGGTGGCAACACGCTGGCGCAGCAACTCATGGCCGTCGTCGGCCAGTGCGATGATCTCGGTCTTGGTGCCGCCGAGGTCGACGCCGAGCCGCATCAGACGCGAACGGCGACGCCCTTGACGTTGCCGTAGGTGGTCGTCAGCGTGCGCAGGACGCTGGCACCGGCTTCGAGCAGCAGCATGAACAGGTTGCGCTCGGTGTACAGACAGACCTGGTCGTGAATCCCGTATTTTTCGGCGAGGGGCGGGGCCAGTTTGGCAAAACGCTGATCAATGGTCGATTCGCTGGCGACATAACCTTCGCTCAGTTCGGAGTGCAGGCCGAGGACGGAGATGTAGAGCTTGCCGCCGATCTTTAGCTTGAGCAGGAGTTTTCGGACAATGCGCCGGGCTTCTTCGTAGGGCAAGGCACACAATCCGCGGCGGATGATGATGATGTCGAACGGCTCGCCTTTCGGGTCTTCAGGCAGTTCCGGCAGGGTGCATGGGGCAAACAGGATTTCGTCGCGCAGGCCGGCAGCCAGAATTCGGCCTTCGACTTCCTGTTGCAACTTGGGCTGGTCGGCAATGAGAACCTGGGCACCGAGGCGGGCGAACTTGATCGACATCTCGCAGCGTTTGTCGGGGAGGATGAGCACCGAAACGCGCTGATCGAAACGATGGCGCTTGACGCATTCCTCGAGCGCAAAGCGCTCAAGCTCGTCAGCCCCTGTCTCCAGCAGATTGGCGTTAATATTTGTTGTCATGTTCGTTGCCTCCCTCCGCCTCATTGTGCCCAAGGCCGGGCTGGGTGACAACCGCGAATCCATGCAGGGAAAGGAAAAACAATGTTAGTCCGCTTTTATTCCAGTGAAACCGGGGAGTTGCTGATGTTCGCCGAAGCGGCGCGGCCGCTGTTGCAGGTGCTCGGCAAGGCAACTACGGCGCGGGGCACCTTTACCCTGGCCGAGATGGCGCCGGCCGCGCAGACCTTGCGCGACGCGGTGAAGCGGGCCGAGGCGCCGCCACCACCACCGGATGAGGACGAACGGGACGAGCACGGGAAAAAGAAGGAGCCGGTCGTGGCGATGAGCCAGCGGGCCTGGCCACTGATCGACATGCTGGAGCGGACCGCCAGGGGCGGGCCGAAAGCGAACATTATCTGGGAAGCGTCGGCCGATTTTTGAGGGTTTGGCGAGCGGGCCGTTCAGCTCGTTGGGGCGATACCGAAACCGACGGCGATGCCGTCGATGACCGTGCGCAGTGCCTGCTCGAACTGACCGAAGAGCTGTTCGGATGGCATTTCGCCTGCGCGCAGGACTTTTTCGACGGCCAGGGCGGCGTTTTGCAGATCTACCGCGCCGATTGTTCCCGCCAGCCCCTTGGCACTGTGGGCATGGCGCTCGGCGCTGGCGAAGTCGCCGCTGGCCAGCGTGGCGCGAATGACTTGCGGGGCGTCGATCAGGCGGGCGTGAAAGTCGCGCAGAATCTTTTCGTAAAGCGCCGGCTTGTTCATCATGCGCTTGAGACCGTCGGCCTTGTCGATGCCAGGCAGGTCTGGCAGTCCGTCACCGGTCGTCATGGACGTGCTTTCGGCTTGCGGCGGGTGGCTTCCTGAGCAGTCATTTCGGGCATCCGGTCATCCTGACTATGAGGTCTTGATGTTATCGTCATTGCGGGCGGGCTTCAACTTGCGGTGCGAATGTCGTGGCCTAGAAAAGCTCGATGTCGTCGCTCTTCTCTTTCATTTCCGCCATGAACTTGTCGACGGCTTCGTGCACCGGCGTGCCGTGCATGACGGCTTCGAACATGGCGATTTCCTCGCGCGTCGTGTATTTGGTTCGGATCTTGTCCTGCAGGGAGACCCATTCGCTGGGGTTGTACAGGCGTCGTCCGTCGGCCACCAGGTCGCTGAGATCGCCCAGGCTGATGCCGACGTGGGCCAGCCGCTGAACCAGCTTGTCGTAGAACTGGAAGGCGATGATGGCCTGATGGACCATGCCCGAAACGTGGTCGGAGATGCCGCTCAAATTCTGCTTGGCGACGCCGACTTCGCCCTGGTCGGGAAGGGTCTGCACCGTGTCGGAAATCATCCGCATGTAGCTGGCCATGCTCGTGAAGGAATTGGTCAGCACATCGACCGACGCGTTGCTGTCCTTCATGGCGGTTTCGATCTGTACGGCGGAGAGTTCGAGCATCAGCACGGTCTCGCGAACCTGGCTCCAGTTGAGGTCAGGCGTGTGGGCGGTGGTACCGCGCGGATGGATAGTCTCTTTACTCATTGTTTTGCTCCCTGGCTGGCTGGAAACTATAGCGCAAAACCTGTCGGGCGCTCCATGCCCACCATGGCTTTTCCCGCCCGGATTGGCGGCTTGGCGCGATAATTGGACGATGATTTTCAAGATTGCTTTCATTTTTGCCCTTTTTTTCCGGTTGACCGTGGCAATCGCCGCGCCGCCGCTGATTGCCGTCGATGTCGGGCATGGCGGGAAAGATGGTGGGGCGACGAGCGCGCGCGGTCGTCCGGAATTCGCATTCAACCGCGAATTTGCCGGTGTTCTGGCCGGCGTCTTGCGCGAACGTGGCGATACGGTGCGCGAAGTCAATTTTGCCGGTGACATCGGCAGCCTGATCGCGCGGCCCGAGGCGGCGGCGGGGAGCGATTTTTTCATCTCGATTCACCACGACTCGATCGGTGAGTCATGGCTGAAACCCTGGGTCTGGGAGGGCGCCGGACAGACCTACACCGAGGTCAAGCGCGGCTACGGCCTCTTTGTCTCGGCGCAGAATCCGGATCTCGGTACCAGCCTGCGTTGCGCTTCGAGCATGGGCGCCATGTTGCGCCGGGCCGGCTTCGAACCGTCGACCTGGCATGGTCGCAAGCATCTGGCCGCCGACGCCGAAAACGGCGTCTGGTATTACGACAACCTCGTTGTGCTCTACCGGACGACCCTGCCGGCCGTGCTCTTCGAGGCTGGTGTCATCAAGCATCGTGACGAAGAGCTGGAACTGCTCGATCCTGAACGCCAGGCGCGGATGGCCGACGCCGTCGCCACCGGTATCGCCGCCTGTCTGTTCGTTACAGGAAAATCGGTTCGGGAGTGAGGCCGACGCCGAAGCGGGCCTGCACGTCGGCCTGAACGGCGGCCATCGTGCGCTTCACGTCGTCACCCGTCGCCCCGCCACGATTGACCAGCACCAGCGCCTGCTTTTCGTACATGCCGACCGGGCCGAGATTTTTTCCCTTCCAGCCGGCCTGCTCGATGAGCCAGCCGGCCGCCAGCTTGACCCGGCCATCCGGCTGCGGGTAGCAGGGCAGGGCTGGGTGACTGGCCTTGAGCGCCTCGGCCTGCGCCGCATCGACGACCGGGTTATGGAAAAAACTGCCCGTGTTCGGGACGACAGCCGGGTCCGGCAACTTGCGCTGGCGGACGGCGACGATGGCGTTGGCGACATCCTGGGGCGTCGGCGTGGCGACGTCTCGGGCGGCGAGTTCCTGATTCACGTCGGCGTAACGCAGGTTGGGCGACCACGCCTTGGGCAGCCGGAAAACGACCGAAGTGATCGCCATGCGTCCGTTCAGATGCCAGCCTTCCTGCTTGAAAACGCTGTCGCGATAGCCGAAACGGCAGTTGCCACGGTCAACCGGAAAAAACGCCTGTTTTTCAAAATCCCAGGCCGTCAGCGAATGGAAACATTCGCCGACTTCCAGCCCGTAGGCGCCGATGTTCTGGATCGGCGCAGCGCCGACCGTGCCGGGAATCAGACTGAGGTTTTCCAGCCCTGGCCAGCCTTGCTGCAAGGTCCATTGCACGAAGTCGTGCCAGTTTTCGCCGGCGCCGGCCTCGATGTAAAAGGCCTCGGCGTCTTCTTTGACCAGGCGCTTGCCGGGAATGGCCATGTGCAGGACGAGGCCGTCGAAATCGCCAGTCAGCACGAGGTTGCTGCCGCCGCCCAGGATGAAGCGCTTGTGGCCCGCCCATTCAGGCGCCGCCAGTTGCCCGGCGGCGGTAACTTTTTGGTAGCGGGCCGCCTTGGCGGGCAGGGCGAGCGTGTTGAAAGGCGTCAGGTCGACGTTCTGGGCGGAATTCATAGGCCGAATTTTCGTCGATTTCGCGCCTCGTTTGGAGTTTGCGTGCCGGCTTGACCACGGCATGTTCCTGAGAGTAAAACAGGATCAACCGATGGGGACCGATTTCCGGCCCGCCTGGACAGACTACGGCGATCAAACATGAAGCCTCCTGACCGGCATCTCTGGCAACGATTCTGGACCATAGCCTCGCCTTACTGGCGCCAGGATGAAAGGCTCAAGGCCTGGGGGCTGCTCACCCTGCTTGTGCTGCTGCTGCTCGGCCAGACCCGCTTTGCCGTGCTGTTCAACGAGCAGACCGGGGAATTCACCTCAGCGCTGGCGGCTCGCGACGAGGAGCGTTTCTGGGCGTCGATCAAGTTTTGTCTGGGCCTGCTGATCGCCGCCGTACCGATCTACGCCCTCTATTATTTCGTCCGCGACACGCTCGGTATTCACTGGCGGCGCTGGCTGACCCACCGTTTTCTCGACAGCTATTTCAGCCACCGGCATTTCTACGAACTGAACGCCAACGCCGGCATCGACAATCCCGATCAGCGCGTTGCCGAAGACATCAACACCTTCACCCAGCGCTCGCTCTATTTCCTGCTCATCTTCATCGGCTCGGTGCTGCAACTGGTCGCTTTCAGCACCGTACTCTGGTCGATTTCGCGGGAACTGGTCTATTTCCTCGTTTTCTACGCCACGGCCGGAACGCTGGTGACCATTTTTGTCTTCGGCAACCGGCTCATGAACCTCAATTTTCACCAGCTGCGGCGCGAAGCCGACTTCCGTTTCAGCTTGGTGCGCATTCGCGAGAACGCCGAATCAATTGCCCTGTACCGCGGCGAAGCGCAGGAACTGCAGCAGGTCAGGCAGCGTTTTGCTGCCGCTTTCAAGAACTTCAAGCGCCTGATTCGCAGCCAGCTCGGGCTCAATTTCTTCCAGCACGCCTACGGTCTGCTGACCATCGTTTTGCCCAGCGCCATCATCGCTTCGCGCGTGCTGTCGGGCGAGCTCGAAGTCGGCCGGGCGATCCAGGCGGCCGGGGCCTTCGCCGCCGTGCTCGCTGCCTTCTCGCTCATTGTCGAGAATTTCGAGACGCTGAGCCGCTTCGCGGCCGGCGTTGAGCGGCTCGATGCCCTGGCCCGTTTTCTTCCCGGCCACCCGGCTGGAAACGTCGGCAACGCGAGCACCATCCTGTCGGTTGATGCCACTCACCTGACCCTCGACAACGTCACCCTGCAGACGCCGAACTACGAGCGAACGCTGATCCAGAACCTGTCCATCGAGATCCAGCCTGGTGAAAACCTGATGATTGTCGGCCAGAGCGGCACCGGCAAAAGTTCGCTGCTGCGCGCCATTGCCGGTATCTGGTACGCCGGCAGCGGCACCATTTTCCGGCCGCAGCCCAACGACATCCTGTTCCTGCCGCAGCAGCCCTACATGCTGCTCGGCACCCTGCGCAGCCAGTTGCTCTATCCGCACAAGGGACGTTCGTTTCCCGATGCGCAGCTACTCAAGGTGCTGGAAAAGGTGAATCTGCCCGATCTGGCCAACCGCTTTGGTGGGCTCGATACCGAGATGGACTGGCAGAAAGTACTCTCGGTCGGCGAGCAGCAGCGCCTGGCCTTTGCCCGCATCCTGCTCAGCAAACCCCGCTTCGCCATTCTCGACGAGGCAACCAGCGCCCTCGACAGCGCCAACGAGACGGCGCTTTACCAGCTGTTGCAGCAGATGAACACGACGCTGATCAGCGTCGCCCATCGTCCGGCCATCCTCAAATACCACAAGCAGGTGCTCGAACTGGTCGGCGACACCCGCTGGAAGTTCTACAACGCCGAGGCCTATTGCTTCAAGCCGGACGACGCCGATAACCAGGCGCCGCCTGTTTGAGAATTACAGCAGCGGCGCCAGCCAGTATTCAGCATCCTTGATCGACATATTTTTGCGCCGGGCCCAGTCCTCGAGCTGATCGCGCCCGATTTTCGGAATGGCGAAGTAGCTGGCGGCCGGATGCCCGATGTAGAAGCCGGAGACCGCCGCGGCCGGCGTCATGGCGCAGGACTCGGTCAGCTCCATGCCGGCATTGCCCGGCGCATCGAGCAGGGCGAACAACTCGCGTTTGGCCGTGTGATCCGGGCAGGCCGGGTAGCCGGGGGCGGGGCGAATGCCTTTGTATTGCTCGTCGATCAGCTCATTGTTGGTGAGCGCTTCATCGTTGGCATAGCCCCAGTACTGGGTGCGGATCTGCAGGTGCAGCCATTCGGCGGCCGCTTCGGCCAGGCGGTCGGCTAGCGACTTGAGCATGATCGCCGAGTAGTCGTCGTTGGCAGCCTCGAAGGCGGCGACACGTTCGTCGATGCGGTGGCCGGCGGTCACGGCAAAGGCACCGACGTAATCGCGCTGTCCGACAAAATCGGCGAGGGCCAGATTGAAGCGGCCTTTGGGCTGTTTGTGCTGCTGGCGCAGGCCGACCCAGCGTGTGAGTTCGGTGGTCCGTGACTCGTCGGCGTAAATGATGATGTCTTCATTCTCGGCGCTGGCAGGATACAGACCGAAGACGGCTCTGGCCGACAGCCAGTTTTCATCGATGATCCGGGCCAGCATTTTTTTGGCATCGTCGAATAACTGACGGGCCGTTTCGCCGACCGTTTCGTTTTCGAGGATGGCCGGATAGCGGCCGGCCAGATCCCAACTCTGGAAGAAAGGCGTCCAGTCGATGAGCAGCGCCAGGTCGGCCAGACTCGGGTTGAGCGTCTGCAGCCCGAGCTGTTTCGGGATGGTCGGCGAGAACGTCTCGTTCCACGTGAAACGGTTGGCGCGGGCCTCTTCCAGCGTCACCATCGTGGCCCCCTTGCGGCCGGCGTGTTCGGCGCGCACGGCCTTGTACTCGGCAACGATCTCGGCCATGTAGCCCTCGCGCTGATCGGCCGAAAGCAGCTTGGTAGCGACGCCGACGGCACGCGAGGCATCGGGCACATAGACGACGGCGCCATCGGTGTTGGGGGCGATCTTGATCGCCGTGTGGGCACGGCTGGTCGTCGCGCCGCCGATGAGCAGCGGCTGCTTCATGTTCAGGCGCTGCATTTCGCTGGCGACGTGGGCCATTTCCTCGAGCGACGGGGTGATCAGGCCGGACAGGCCGATGATGTCGACGCGATGCTCGAGCGCCGCCTTCAGGATGTTGTCGCAGGAAACCATGACACCGAGGTCGACGACGTCGTAGCCATTGCAGCCAAGTACGACGCCGACGATGTTCTTGCCGATGTCATGCACGTCGCCCTTGACCGTGGCCATCAGGATCTTGCCCTTGGAACCGAGACCGGTCCGTGACTTCTCGGCTTCGATGTAGGGCAGCAGGTGGGCGACGGCCTGTTTCATGACGCGGGCGGATTTGACCACCTGCGGCAGGAACATCTTGCCGGCGCCGAAGAGGTCCCCGACGTGGTTCATGCCGGCCATCAGCGGGCCTTCGATGACGGCGAGCGGCGGCTTGCCTTCGGCTTCGAGCTGGGCACGGACTTCTTCGGTGTCGGCCACGACGAAATCGGTGATGCCCTTGATCAACGCATGCTCCAGGCGTTTTTCCACGGACTGCTCGCGCCACGAAAGATCCGGCCCGGTGTCCTTGGCCTTGCCTTCTTTCACGGTCTGGGCGAAGTCGACCAGCGCTTCGCCGGCGTTCGGGTTGCGGTTGAGGACGACGTCCTCAACCTTCTGGCGCAACTCGGGCTCCAGATCGTCGTAGATGCCGAGCATGCCGGCATTGACGATGCCCATGGTCATGCCGGCCTTGATGGCGTGATAGAGGAAAACGGTGTGGATCGCCTCGCGCACGGCGTCGTTGCCGCGGAAGCTGAACGAAACGTTGGAAACGCCGCCGGAAATGTGGGCGTGCGGCAGGTTTTCCTTGATCCAGCGTACCGAATTGATGAAATCGACAGCGTAGTTGTCGTGTTCCGAAATGCCGGTGGCGATGGCGAAAATGTTCGGGTCGAAGATGATGTCTTCGGCCGGGAAGCCGATGCTCAGCAGCAGGTCGTAGGCGCGTTTCGAGATTTCAGTCTTGCGGGCGAACGTGTCGGCCTGGCCCTTCTCGTCGAAGGCCATGACGATGACCGCCGCGCCGTAGCGGCGGGCGAGACGGGCGTGTTCGATGAACTTGGCTTCGCCTTCCTTCATCGAGATCGAATTGACGATGCCCTTGCCCTGGATGCACTTGAGGCCGGCTTCGATGACTTCCCATTTCGACGAGTCGATCATGATCGGCACGCGCGAAATGTCCGGTTCCGAGGCGATGAGCTTGAGGAAGCGGTCCATGGCGGCGACCGAATCGAGCATCGCCTCGTCCATGTTGATGTCGATGACCTGCGCGCCGTTCTCGACCTGCTGGCGGGCGACGGCCAGCGCGTCGTCGAAGCGGCCTTCGAGAATCATCCGGGCGAAAGCCTTCGAACCGGTGACGTTGGTCCGTTCGCCGACGTTTACGTAAAGCGAATCGGCGCCGACGTTGAACGGTTCCAGCCCGGACAGACGCAGCTTCTTTTCGATTTTCGGCACTTTTCTCGGGTTCACCGTGGCAACGCGTTCAGCGATGGCCTTGATGTGCTCGGGCGAGGTGCCGCAGCAGCCGCCGACGATATTGACGATGCCGGCCTTGGCCCAGCTCTCGATTTCATCGGCCAGCATGTCGGCCGTTTCGTCATAGCCGCCGAAGGCGTTGGGCAGGCCGGCGTTAGGGTGGGCCGAGACGTAGCAGTCGCAGACGCGCGACAGTTCCTCGACGTACTGGCGCAGTTCCTTGGCGCCGAGCGCGCAGTTGAGGCCGAAGCTGACCGGCTTGATGTGGTTGAGCGAATTCCAGAAGGCTTCGGCCGTCTGGCCGGACAGCGTGCGGCCGGAGGCGTCGGTAATCGTGCCGGAAATCATGACCGGCCAGCGCCGGCCGGCGGCGTCGAAGAACTTCTCGATGGCGAACAGCGCAGCCTTGGCGTTGAGCGTGTCGAAAATGGTTTCGACGAGCAGGATGTCGGCACCACCGTCGGTCAGGCCGCGGATCGCTTCGAGGTAATCGGTGACCAGCGCGTCGAAGCTCACGTTGCGGTAGCCGGGGTCATTGACGTCGGGCGAGATCGAGGCTGTGCGGCTGGTCGGACCGAGAACGCCGGCGACGAAGCGCGGCTTGGCCCGGTTGGCGGCTGTGAACTCGTCGCACAACTGGCGGGCCAGGGCGGCACCGGCGTGGTTGAGCTCATAGACGATGGGCTCGAGCTTGTAGTCGGCCTGCGACACGGCGGTCGAGTTGAAGGTGCAGGTCTCGAGGATGTCGGCGCCGGCTTCGAGGTACTCGCGGTGGATGCCGCCGATGATATCGGGTCGGGTCAGCACCAGCAGGTCGTTGTTGCCCTTGAGGTCGTGGGCGTGATTGGCGAAGCGCTCGCCGCGGTAATCGGCTTCCTGCAATCCGTGACGCTGGATCATGGTGCCCATGGCGCCGTCGAGGACGAGCATCTTGTGGGCAAGCAGGGCGGAAAGTTCGGCGGTACGGTCAGGCTGCATGGATCACCTCGGCAGAGCAAATAACACCAGGGACGCCAACAGAAAACGGCGTCGCAAACCGGCTTGTGAAATTTAGGTTTGCGAGCGCCGTTGAACATTGCCGAGCCTGGCCCCGGAATTCACGCAAAAGCATGAAAAGGGTCGCAGCGCTCCTCGGCAGAACGCGTAGTTTACCGGCCGCGCCGCCAGATGCCAAGGTTAAGCGTCTGATTTTGCGGAAAAGGCTGATTTTATGCTTGGCTGCCCGCCCGGAAACTCACGTGGCCTTGCCGGTAAAGACGGAAACCCCGTTGCGCCCGTGATCCTTGGCCTCATACATGGCGACGTCCGCCGCTTTGCGCAGCACGTCGAGATTGACCCCGTGCGCCGGGCAAATGGCAATGCCGATGCTGCACGACAACTGGACCACACCTGCCGTCGTTTCGATGGGCGCAGCCACCGCGGCCAGCAGTTTCTTGCCGACATTTTGTGCATCGTCGGGGTCCTGCACGTTGGCGAGCAGAATGACGAATTCGTCGCCGCCATGGCGGGCCACCGTGTCGCAGCTGCGGAGTTCGCCGGCCATGCGGCTGGCGCAGGCCACCAGCACCTGATCGCCAACGTCGTGGCCATGCCGGTCATTGATGTCCTTGAAATGATCGAGATCGGCCAGCATCAGGGCAAACGACTGGCCGTTGCGTTGCCAGTTGCGCAAGGCGTGTTCGAAGCGGTCGGCGAACAGGAAACGGTTGGGCAGGTTGGTCAGCAGGTCGTGCGTGGCCAGGTAGGCCGAGCGCTCCTGCTCGACTTCGGCGCGGTCGAGGCTCAGGTAGTGGCGGATGGTCACCCAGGGTACGACGAGCAGGGCAGCACCGAGCAGGAGCAGGATCATGAGCTTCTCGGTGTGCAGGAAATCGCCCCACAGCAACTGGCGGGTAAAGCGTATCTGCGTCGGCTGCGAGGAATTGTCGATGCTCAGCTGGCGCGCGAAATTCGGCAGGAGCAGGCGCTCGAGGCCGCCGGCTTCGGGCGCATTTTGCTCGAAGAGTAGCGTCTCCGGATTGCCGGGCGAAACGATGAAGGTTGAAACGCTGATGTTGGCGTAATCGGCCTCCTTGCTGCGGGCCGGAATGAGCGCCTGGGTGTTGATGAGCAGCATGGCCAGCATCGTGTCGCCGAAGAAATTGAGTTCGGGTGGTGCCTTGCCGGCCGAGCGTTTGACTTCCTGGAGCAGGATGTAGGCCGTGCCACCCTCGAACATCGTGAACACGGGCGAAACGACCGGTTTGACGTTGCCCTGGGCAAGGGCCACCGTCCGCGACAAATAGTCGACCGTTTCCAGACGCACGCCGTAAATGGGCTGAGCTTCGGGCAACGATGGATAGAGGAAGAGGATGGGCCAGGTGATGTTCTTCCGGACGTCGTTTTGCAGCCCGCGCCCGGTGATTTCGGCGAAATCCTTGAGGGCGAAATCGGCCCGCCATTTCTTGCGCAGAGAGGCGGTGAATGCGGCTTCGCCGGCGACATTGAGCTTGCTAGCGACCTCGATCATGTAAATGTGGGGATAGGCCGAGGCCGCTGAGGCGGCGTAGCGCATGGTCGAGTCGGTATCGTTGCGGTCCACGGCCTGAAGGAAGGCGGAAAGCCCGGCGAGGACGGCTTCGTTGGTGTCGAGCTTTTGCTTGATGTCGCTGACCAGGAGGCGGGCATCGACGTCGAATTTGGCTTCCCAGCGGTTGATTTCCGCCGACCACAGCGTGTACGTGACGATGGCAATGATGCCCAGCCAGGCGGCGAGCAGAATCAGGAGCGTGGGGCGAAAACGGGGGCGGGACATGTTGGGAATCCTTGTTTTCGACGAATGTCCCATGCCGGCTGTGTCGTGTAAATATGACTGGGTGTTATCCGGGGGGGCGGTGCGCTGTTTGGCCGCTTTGTTTTGCTGCCTGGTCGCGCTCAGGCCAGCGGCTCGCAGCGCAGCCAGACCGTGAAGCGGGCGCCTTTGCCGGGGATGCTGCTGGCCGTCAGACGGCCGCCGTAGCGCTCGATGAGGTTCTTGCTGACCCACAGCCCGAGGCCGTTGCCGCCCGGTTTCTTGGCTGTGAAGAAGGGTTCGAACAGGCGCTCGAGGTCGGCCTGGCTGATGCCTGGCCCGGAATCCTCGACATGGAGGCTGATGCCGAGCGGCATGTCGGCCTCGTCCCAGTCCTCGACGGCGATCCTGAGCACGCCGCCGTCGGGCATGGCCTGAATGGCATTGACCAGCAGGTTGATGACGACTTGCTGCAACTCGTTCTTGTTGCAAATGATCTGGCGGGCTGAATCGACATGCTGTTCGATGGCGATATTGCCGGTCTTCAACAGGTGGCGGACGAGCAGCAGGCTATCCTGGATGAGCTGAGCCGGATCGGTCGGCTCCAGATAGCCGACGTAATCCTGCGGGCGGGCGAATTGCAGCAGCTTGGCGACGATGAGGCGGATGCGCTGGACCTGCTCGTGGATCAGCCTGATTTCCGGCGCCACGGGTTCGGCCTGCGGGCCGAGCAGGTCGCGCAGGACGTCGAGGTTGCCCTGGATGACAGCTATCGGGTTGTTGATTTCGTGGGCGATGCCGGCTGTGAGCTGGCCGATAGCCGCCAGTTTTTCGTTCATGACCAGTTGCGACTGGGCGGCCTTGAGGTCGGCCACGGCCTGTTCCAGCTCGGCCGTGCGGGCCGCCACCTTGGCGTCAAGCGACTCGCCCCAGCGCTTGAGCGACGTGGCCTGGGCCTGCAGGCGATCGAGCAGACGGTCGAAATGGGCGGCGACGATGCCCAGTTCGTCCTGGCTGGTCACCGTGCCGACCCGGGCCCCGGCCTCGCCGTTTTCGATGGCGTGCATGGTCGCGTGCATGCGCTCGATCGGCTTGAAAACGCGGCGTGCCCAGAGCACGGCGAAGACGCCGGCGATGAGCATGGCCAGCGCGAAGAGCACGATGACGACGGCAAAGGCCTGTTTGCGGGCATCGAGGAAGGGGCCTTCGAGGAAGCCGACGTAGAGCATGCCGATGCGCTGCTGGCGGCTGTCGAGCAGCGGTTCGTAGGCCGAGACGTACCAGTCGCTGACGACGAAGGCGCGGTCGAGCCAGGTCTGGCCGGCGCCGAGCACGGTGTTGTAGACAGCCTGCGAGACACGGGTGCCGATGGCCCGCGTGTCGCCAAAGAGCCGGACATTGGTGGCGACGCGCACGTCGTCGAGGAAGAGCGTGGCCGTACCGGCGCTGCCGAAGGGCAGGGCACCTTCGGGGTAGACGATGGCGTTGAGGCGGTCGATGAAATCGAGATTCTTGTTGAGCAGCACGCCGCCGGTCAGGACGCCGATCAACCGGCCGTCGGCATCGTGCACCGGGGCAGCGGAATGGATGACCAGGCCGCGTGTTTCAGCTTCGCGCGGGTCGGGGCGGGCATTCGGTGTGGCCACGATGCTGGTGCGGGCGCGGGCAGCCAGTTCGGGGCTGATCGTGAACAGCTGCAGGGCGGTGAACACTTCGGTTTCGGTGCTTGCCTTGCCGGCCAGCGCCGTGGCGATGACCGACCAGGTGGCGGCATCCCGTTTGCCACGGTCAACGTCGAAAAAGTCCAAAAAATCGAGTTTGTATTCCTCTTGCGTCGAATCGAGCAGCCTGGCTACGCTCGTTTCCTGCTGGTTGCCGGTGTTGCGCAACGCCCGCGCCAGCCGCTCGGAGGTGGCCAGGCTGGCCACCGAACGGCCAACACCGTCGGCCACCCGCTCGAAGTAGCCATGGGCAACGGCGAGGTCGGAGCGCACCTTGGTGACGAGCAGCCGGTCGAGATAATTGCCGCCCCAGTAAGCCAGCGCTGCCATGGTCAGGGGCAGCACAACACCGAGCGGGATGAGCGCGAGGAGCAGCAGCCGGGTGCGGATCGAGCGCCGGCTGGGCGGCGTCTCCGGCGGCGTCACATGCCCCAGGCCTGGCATTTGCGGTCCATGGTCTTGCGCGAAATGCCGAGGCGGCGGCTGGCTTCGGATTTGTTGCCGTCGCAGGCGGCGAGCACGGCGAGGATGTGCCGCTTTTCGACGGCTTCCAGCGTTTCGCTGCTGCCGGCGGCTTCTCCGACGCCGACATCCGGTTCGTTGCCGATGTCGAACCAGCCGAGGATCAGCGAACGTTCGACCAGATTGCGCAGTTCGCGCACATTGCCCGGCCAGTCGTAATCTGCCATGCGGGCCAGGGTGCGCGCGTCGAGGCTGAGCCGCGGTACGCCGAGTCCGGGGGTGAGCTGGGCCATGAAATGGTCGACCAGCAGCGGGATGTCTTCCGGCCGCTCGCGCAGCGGTGGCAGCGTGATTTCGAGGACCTGCAGCCGGTAATAGAGGTCGGGCCGGAAGTGCTGGGCGGCGACTTCGGCTTTCAGGTCGCGATTGGTGGCGGCGATGACGCGCACGTCGACGGCAATTTCCTGTTCCGAGCCAACCGGCCGGATGCGTCTTTCTTCGAGCACGCGGAGCAGTTTGGCCTGCGCGGCGAGCGGCAGTTCGGATATTTCGTCGAGAAACAGGGTGCCGCCCCGGGCGTAGTAAAACAGCCCTTCGCGGCTGTGCGCGGCGCCGGTGTAGGCGCCCTTGACGTGGCCGAACAGCTCGGACTCGATCAGCTCGGCCGAAATCGCCGCACAATTGACCGGCACGAAGGGGCCGCCGGCACGCGGGCTCATGCGGTGCAGGGCGCGCGCCGCGACTTCCTTGCCCGTCCCGGATTCGCCGCTGAGCAGCACGGTGGCCGGCGTCGGGGCGATGCGCTTGAGGCGTTCGCAGACCTTGAAAATGGCTTCCGACTGGCCGATCACCCCTTCGATGTCGGCCGAGTTGGTGCCCACTTCGCGACGCAGCACGAAGTTTTCGCGGGCCAGCCGGGAGCGTTCGAAACAGCGCTGGATGGCATTGAGCACCTGGGCCAGCGAAAACGGCTTGAGCAGGAAATCGGCGGCACCGGCGCGCAGGGCGTCGATGGCGGTGTCGAGGTCGGCGTAGGCGGTCATCAGCACCACGTCGCCGGCGTAGCCCTCCTGGCGCAGCTCGTGCAACCAGTCGATGCCGGAAAGGCCGGGCAGGGCGATGTCGAGGACGACCAGGTCGTAGTGCCGGCGCTCGATCATCGGCTGCGCCTGCTCGACGCTGCCGGCGCAGTCAGCCACGCCGCAGCGCTTGCTGAGGGCGCGCTGCAGGAAACTCTGCATGCCCGGCTCGTCATCGACGATCAGCACCGAATATTGCTGCCAGGTGGCGGCCAGGGTGTCGGGAGTTGTCTCGTCCATTTGCGATCAATGATTATGTGTTTCGGCTGATTTTCGCACGCCACACCAGCCGATACCTTTGGGTTTTTGGCCTTTTTTGCGGTTCACCGTGGAAACCGGTTTCGGCTGCGGGCGTTTGCCGTCTTCCGTTATCATTCAGTGATATTCCATTGAAATGTAGTGGGTTTCGGCATGATCGCACCGGCCCAGACGCAACCCAGCCGGCCCGAGCCGGATGAACCGGCCGGTGCGATCATCGAGAACCTGGAGGCGGGGCTGAACAGCTTCCGCCTGATTGCCAACGCGCTGTAGAGAGCGCATCGCTTCGGAGCTTTCCATGCAAAACATCCTGATCATCATCCACGCCGCACCTTACGGTAGCGAACGCTGCCTGTCCGCCCTGCGCCTGGCTACGGCGCTGGTCGGCAGCGACGCCAAGCCGGCTGTTCAGGTTTTTCTGATGTCCGATGCCACGGTCCTCGGCTTGCCGAACCAGGTCGACGGTGCCGGCAACGGCTTGCAGGGCATGGTCGAGGGGCTCGTCACCCAGGGCGTCGAGATCCGTTCCTGCCGCACCTGCGCCCTGGCGCGCGGACTGGCCGAATTGCCGCAGATTCCCGGCGTGACCATTGGCACCCTGGTTGAACTGGCGGCGGCGACGCTGGCGGCGGACAAGGTCATCACCTTCTGACAGCCGCCGGGCCGGATTTCGTTTTTCGCCTGTTTTTCCGGTTGACCGTGCGAATGCGCTGAGCGCTGCAGGTGGGACATTTTGTCCCACCTGGCTCGATGATGGACAAAATGTCCCGGTTTCCGGCGCCCGACTGAAGGGGCAATTCCTCATCGTTCAACTACTTACGCCCGTGGCACAGACGTTGCAACGATTTCCCCTTGCGACATGGGGTCGCATGAGGAGGAAAAACTCAAATGAACATGAACAGGCGGCAGTTCTTCAAGGTCTGCTCCGCCGGGCTCAGTGGGTCATCCATCGCATTGATGGGTTTCTCGCCGACCGCAGCCCAGGCGGAAGTACGCACCTTCAAGCTCGCCCGCGCTACCGAGACACGGAACATCTGTCCGTACTGCTCGGTTTCCTGCGGCGTGCTGATCTACTCGACCGGCGATAAATCCAAGAATTCGCAGGCCGAGATCATTCACATCGAAGGCGATCCGGATAATCCGGTCAATCGCGGCACCCTGTGCCCGAAGGGCGCCGGCCTGCGCGACATGGTGCAGAGCGCCAATCGCCTGAAGTGGCCGGAAGTGCGTGAGGCGGGCACCAATGAATGGAAGAAGATTTCCTGGATGGAAGCCTTCGACCGCATCGCCAAGCACATGAAGACCGACCGCGACGCCAACTTCGTCGCCCAGAACAAGGACGGCGTGACCGTCAATCGCTGGACCAGCACCGCATTTCTCGCATCATCAGCAGCACCGAATGAGGCCGGCTACCTGACCGTGAAGACGATTCGCGCGATGGGCATGACCTCGATCGATACCCAGGCGCGCATTTGACACGCTCCCACGGTGGCCAGTCTGGCTCCGAGTTTTGGGCGTGGTTCGATGACCAACCATTGGGTGGACATCAAGAACGCTGATTTGATTTTCGTGATGGGCGGCAACCCTGCTGAAGCGCACCCCTGCGGCTTCAAGTGGGCAATCGAAGCCAAGAAGAACCGCAAGGCCAAGCTCGTGGTCGTCGACCCGCGCTTCAACCGCACGGCTTCGGTGGCTGACTACTACGCGCCGATCCGTCCGGGCTCCGATATCGCCTTCCTCGGTGGCGTCATCAATTACCTGCTGTCGAACGACAAGATCCATCACGACTACGTGAAGGCGTACACCAACGCGTCCTTCCTGATCAACGATGGCTTCAATCTCGATGACGGCATTTTCACCGGCTACAACGACGAGAAACGCAGCTACGACAAGGCCACCTGGTCCTACCAGATGGGCGAGGACGGCTTTGCCAAGGTCGATGAGACCCTGCAGAACCCGCGTTGCGCCTTCCAGTTGCTCAAGGCCCACTACAGCCGCTACACGCCGGACATGGTGCAGAAGGTCTGCGGCACACCAAAGGAAGCCTTCCTCAAGGTCTGCGAATACATCGCCGAGACGGCTGCGCCGAACAAGACGATGACCAACCTGTATGCGCTGGGCTGGACCGAGCATTCCGTCGGTTCCCAGAACATCCGCTGCATGGCGATCATCCAGCTGCTGCTCGGCAACATGGGCATGGCCGGGGGCGGCATCAACGCGCTGCGTGGCCACGCCAACGTCCAGGGCATCACCGACTTCGCGCTTTATGCCCAGAACCTGCCGGGCTACCTGGCCGTGCCGTCTGACGCCGAACCTGACCTCAAGACCTTCCTCGACAAGAAGACGCCGAAGATGCTGCGTCCGGGCCAGATGAACTACGGGCAGAACCTGCCGAAGTGGTATATCAGCCTGCACAAGGCGTGGTGGGGCGATGCTGCCAACAAGGACAACGGCTTCGCCTACGACTTCATGCCCAAGCTGGCCGGTGCCTCCGACGTGCTGTCGATCTTCGACCAGATGTACCAGGGCAAGATCAACGGTTTCCTGTGCCAGGGCTTCAATCCGCTGGCCTCCGTCGCCAACAAGAAGAAAGTGGGCGACGCGCTGGCCAAGCTGAAGTGGATGGTGGTCATGGATCCGCTGGCGACCGATACCTCCGAGTTCTGGAAGCCGCACGGCGAGTTTAACGACGTCAAGCCGGAAGAAATTCCGACCGAAGTCTTCCGCCTGCCGACCACCCTGTTCGCCGAAACCTCCGGCAGTTTCACCAACTCCGGCCGCGTCATTCAATGGCGCTGGAAGGCGGCGGATGGTCCGGGCGACGCCAAGGACGACACCGAAATCATGGCCTCGCTTTTCCTGAAGCTCAAGGAAATGTACGCCAAGGATGGCGGCGCCTTTGCCGAGCCGATCCAGAAGCTGACCTGGGCCTATCGCATCCCGAACAAGCCCTCGCCGGAAGAACTCATGATGGAGTTCAACGGCAAGGCATTGGCCGACGTGGTCGACCCGAAGGATCCGACCAAGGTTCTGGTCAAGGCCGGCGAGCAGTTGCCGAGCTTTGCCATGCTGCGCGACGACGGTTCGACGACCTGTGGCAACTGGATTTACTGCGGCGTCTGGTCGCAGGCCGGCAACAACTCGGCGCGGCGTGACAACAGCGATCCGTCCGGCCTTGGCCAAACCCTCAACTGGGGCTTCGCCTGGCCGGTCAACCGGCGCATCCTGTACAACCGCGCCTCGGCTGACCTCTCGGGCAAGGCGTGGGATCCGAAACGTACCGTGCTCAAGTGGCTGGGCGACAAATGGGGCGGCAACGACGTGCCCGACATGCGTCCGGATGCTGCGCCCGATCAGAACGTCATGCCCTTCATCATGACCGGTGAAGGTGTTGGCCGCCTGTTCAGTTTGGGCCTGATGAACGAAGGTCCCTTCCCCGAGCACTACGAGCCGTTCGAGTCGCCGCTCGACAACAATCCGATGCACCCGAAGAACCCGAAGGCCCGCGCCAACCCCGCGGCCCGCGTGTACAAGGGCGACATGGAGGCGTTCGGCACAGCCAAGGACTTCCCGTACGTGGCGACGACCTACCGCCTGACCGAGCATTTCCACTACTGGACCAAGCAGAGCAGGGTCAACGCGATCATGCAGCCGGAACAGTTCGTGGAAATCGGCGAGGAACTGGCCAAGGAGAAGGGCATCGCCATTGGCGACAAGGTCAAGGTGCGCTCCAACCGCGGCTTCATCAAGGCGGTGGCGGTAGTGACCAAGCGGATCAAGGCTTTGGACGTCGATGGCAAGAAGGTGCACACCATCGGCATCCCGATCCACTACGGTTTCAAGGGGGCGACGAAGCCTGGCTACATCACCAATACCCTGACCCCGTTCGTTGGTGACGCCAATACGCAGACGCCGGAGTACAAGGCGTTCCTGGTCAACATCGAGAAAGCGTAAAGGAGAGCTGATATGGCACTGCAATCGCTAGACATCAAACAGCGCTCCGCGACGACGACGCCCTCCACGCAAGTGCGGGAAACCATCGAAGTCGCCAAGCTCATCGACGTATCGGCCTGTATCGGCTGCAAGGCGTGTCAGGTCGCCTGCTCGGAGTGGAATGACATCCGCGACGAAGTGGGCAACTGTCACGGCGTCTACGACAACCCGATGGATCTGACGGCGAAATCGTGGACGGTGATGCGTTTCACCGAGGTCGAGCAGAACAACAAGCTCGAGTGGCTGATCCGCAAGGACGGCTGCATGCACTGCGCCGACCCCGGCTGCCTGAAGGCCTGCCCGGCCCCGGGCGCCATCATCCAGTACAGCAACGGCATCGTGGATTTCCATCAGGAAAACTGCATTGGCTGCGGCTACTGCGTGACCGGCTGTCCGTTCAACGTTCCGCGCATCTCGAAGGAAGACAGCAAGGCCTACAAGTGCTCGCTGTGTTCCGACCGGGTGGCCGTCAACCAGGCCCCGGCCTGCGCCAAGGCCTGCCCGACGGGGGCGATCCAGTTCGGTTCGAAGGAGGACATGAAGGATTACGCGGCCAAGCGCGTCACCGACCTCAAGGAACGTGGCTACGATCAGGCCGGCCTGTATGACCCGCAAGGGGTGGGTGGCACGCACGTCATGTACGTGCTGCATCACGCCGACAAGCCCGACCTCTACGCCGGCCTGCCGGCCAATCCGTCGATCAGCCCGCTGGTCTCGCTGTGGAAGGGCTTCGCCAAGCCGCTCGCCACGCTGGCCATGGGCGCCGTCGCGCTGGGTAGCCTGTTCCACTACGTCACCAAGGGTCCGAACGAGGTCTCGAAAGAGATCGAGGACGAGATCGAGAAGGAGGATGCAAAATGATCCGCGATCCGAAAGACCTCAAGCGCTACGAGCCCAAGGAACGGGCTAATCACTGGGTGGTGGGCATCAGCTTCATCCTGCTCGCCCTCTCCGGTCTGGCCTTCTTCCACCCGGCGTTCTTCCCGCTCACCCAGCTGTTCGGCGGCCCGACCTGGGCGCGCATCATCCATCCCTACCTCGGGGTGCTGATGGCGGTGTCCTTCCTGGCCCTCTTTTTCCGCTTCAAGCATCTGAACCAGATGACGCCGGCGGACAAGGAATGGCTGAGTAAGGCCAAGCAGATGGTGGACGGTGACGACCACAACATGCCGGAGCAGGGCAAGTACAACGGCGGCCAGAAAGTCATGTTCTGGGCTTTGGCCATCTGCATGCTGCTCATGGCCGTTTCTGGCCTGCTCATCTGGCGTGCCTGGTTCGGCTTCGACATCACGCTCGTCCGCATGGGCGCCGTGGTGCATGCCGCGGCCGGCGCGTTCATGATCGGCCTGATCATGGTCCACGTTTATGCCGCCATCTGGGTCAAGGGCACCATCCGCGCCATGTGGTACGGCACGGTGACGCGCGGCTGGGCCAAGCAGCATCACCGCGGCTGGTACCGTCAGGTTACCGGCAAGTAATTAACTACCACCGTCATTCCCGCCTGAGCGGGAATGACGATCAACGGTTTTACCTTGCGTTCAGGGGGTTCTGCGGGGAATATTCCGCAACCCCCATTTTTTTAGTTTTGGGCAATAAATCCGGTTGACCGTGGAAATGGCCATCCGGCGAAAAACAACAGACGAGACACTCTGCATGCAATCCCAACCGATCAATTTCCAGCCGCCCACCGAAGAAGCGGCGCCGATTCTGCTGCCGGTCACGGCTACGCTGTTTGCCGACCGGGCCGACCGCTTCGCGGTGCTGGCCGACGGCCACAGCCTGGGCGACTGGCTGGCTTTTCTTGGCCAGTTGAGCCGCGCCCAGCACCAAGCCATGAAGGCGCTGCCGGTGCTGGCCTTGCCCGACGCCGCGACGCTCGACCAGGCGCGTACCCACGGCATGCCGCCGCTGAACATGACTGTCCGTCCGCCGGTCTGGCGTGATGTGTTGCGCCAGATTGCCCGCGAACTGGGCAATGACGCCCCGGATGGCGCTCGTAAGTCGCTCGATGCGCTGCTCGCCGCCGACGATGTCTGGCTCGAAAAACTGGCCGACACGCTGCTCAGCGGCGAACTCGAAGCCGGCGATGCGGCCGAGCTACCCTTCGTTGCCGCCGCCCTCCAGGTCGTGTTCACCCAGCTGGCCAGCCAGCTCGACGCCAGCCACCTGCAAAAACTCGATGCCCACGGCGTCTGCCCGTGCTGCGGCAGCCCGGCGGTGGCCAGCATTGTTCGCCTGGGCGCCACCATCAATAACCTGCGCTACCTGCATTGCAGCCTGTGCAACACCGAATGGAACGTGCCACGTGCCACCTGCACGAGCTGCGACACCGACAAGGAGGTCGCGCTGCACGAGGTCGAAGGTTCGAACGGACAGAAAAGCGGCGCCGTCCGCGCCGAAACCTGCGACGCCTGCAAGAGCTACCTCAAGATCGTCTATCAGGAAAAAGACCCGCGCGTCGATCCGGTGGCGGACGACCTCGCCACGCTGGCCCTCGACATGCTGGTCGACGAGGCCGGCTATGAGCGTTCCGGCCCGAATCTGCTTTTGATCGGTGCCTACAGCGGCTAAACGCCTTTGATTAACCTTTCTGCCCGGTCCGGGTGAAAGCCATGAACGAAAACAAACGTCTTCCCGCGGTCGACCGCGTCCTGCAGCAACTTTCCGAAGCCATCGAAACGCACGGTCGTCAGCTGGTGACCGGCTGTGTCCGTGCCGAACTGGCTGCCGCCCGCGAGGGGGTAAAACACGGCCTGCCGCTGCCCGACGAGGCGAGCTTGCTATCCGCCATCCGCCGCCGCGCCGACGATGCTGGCCGCGCCAACCTGCGCGCCGTTTTCAACCTGACCGGCACCGTGCTCCATACCAACCTCGGCCGCGCCCAGCTGGCCGAGGAAGCCATCGCGCTCATGGTGGAGGCGGCGCGTTCGCCCTGCGCGCTGGAATACGACCTGGCCTCCGGTGGCCGTGGCGACCGCGACGATCTCGTCTCCGGCCTGCTCGCCGAACTGGTCGCCGGCGGCGATCCGAATGTCGCGGCGACCATCGTCAACAACAACGCCGCCGCCGTCCTGCTCACGCTCAACGCGCTGGCCCAGGGCAAGGAGGCCGTGGTGTCGCGCGGCGAACTGGTCGAGATCGGCGGCGCCTTCCGCATCCCCGACGTGATGCGCCGGGCGCAGGTCAAGCTGGTCGAGATCGGCACGACCAATCGCACGCACGACAAGGACTACGCCGAGGCCATTGGCCCGAAGACGGCCTTGCTCATGAAGGTGCACACCAGCAATTACGCGGTCACCGGCTTCACTAAATCGGTCGAGGAAAAGGCCATCGCCGCCATCGCCCACAGCGCCGGACTGCCCTTCGTCATTGACCTCGGCAGCGGCACGCTGACCGACTTCGCCGCCCTCGGCTTGCCGGCCGAACCGACGCCGCAACAGGCACTGGCAGCCGGCGCCGACATCGTCACCTTCTCCGGCGACAAACTGCTCGGCGGCCCGCAGGCCGGGCTCATAGTCGGGCGCAGGGACTTGATCGCGAAGATCAAGAAAAACCCGCTCAAACGCGCCCTGCGCGTCGGCAAGACGACGCTGGCGGCGCTCGAAGCGACGCTGCGCCTGTACCGCGACCCGGACCGGCTGGCCGAACGTCTGCCGACCTTGCGCCTGCTGACCCGTCCTGTCTCTGAAATTACTGCGCTGGCCGAGCGCCTGTTGCCTGTCATGCAGGCTGCCATCGGCGAACAGGCCACGGTCAGTATCGCCCCCTGCAGCAGCCAGATCGGCAGCGGCGCCTTGCCGGTCGAACGCCTGCCGTCGGCGGCGCTGGTCGTCCGGCCCAATTTCAAAAAAGCCGGAAAATTCCTGTTGACCGTGGAAGCCGCTTTTCGGGGCCTGCTGACGCCGGTCATCGGCTATATCCGCGACGATGCGTATCATCTCGACCTGCGCTGCCTTGAAACGAAGGACGAAGCCCGTTTCCTGGCGCAATTGCAATTCCTCAAGATTTGAAAGCAGCCTCGCTGGGTGGTCTGCGTACCGCCCGCTGCTTTCACCCCGCCCGCCAGGGCACCTGTAAATCCGGGCATCTCCGTGTCCGGGTGGTTGTTTGAATGGAGAACGAAACATGACCCTGAACCGCAGACAGTTCCTCGCCGCCGGCGCGGCGCTGGGGGCGACGGCGAGTATCGCCGCGCCGACCAGCCCCTTGCCTTTTCTGATCCAGATGCAGTCCGACCCCTTGCTGCCCAAATCGACCGGCAAACGCGTCGTCATTTGTGGCGGCGGCTGGGGCGGCATCACCGCGGCCAAGCACCTGCGCCTGCTCGATCCGACGCTGGAAGTCGTCGTGCTCGAGCGCAATCCGGTATTTTTCTCCTGTCCGATGAGCAACAAGTGGCTGGTGGACGTCGTCGACGTCCAGTTCCTGACCTTCAGCTATCTCGAGGTCGCCCAAAAATATGGCTACAAGTTCATCCAGACCGAAGTCACCGCCTTCGAGCGCGAGAACAAGCGCGTCATCACGGCGCAAGGCTGGATCGACTACGACTACCTGATCCTCGGTTCCGGCATCCGCTACAACTACGAAGCCTGGTTCGGCAACGACCGCAAGGCGGCCGAATACACGCGTGCCATGTTCCCGGCCGCCTACATTCCGAACGCCGAGCATTTCCGCCTCAAGCAGAGCATCCAGAATTTCAAGGGCGGCGATCTGGTCATGACCCTGCCGCCGCCGCCGCATCGTTGTCCGCCGTCGCCCTACGAGCGCGCCTGCCTGATCGCCGGCCTGTTCAAGCAGCGCAAGATCAAGGGCAAGGTCATCATCCTCGACCCGAAACCGAGTCCGGCCCCGATCACGGGCGGCTTCCAGGAAGCCTTCGCCAACCTGTACAAGGACCAGATCGTCTACGTGCCCAAGGCGGTGATCAGCGAAGTTGATCCGTTCAACAAGAAGATCAAGACGGCCGCCGGCGATTTCAGCTTCGACCACGCCATCCTCATGGCCCCGCACCAGGCTGGCGACATGGCCTGGAAGGCCGGGGTCATCGGCAAGACCGACGAAGGCAAGCCGACCGGCTGGGCCGGCGTCGATCCCTTCATGCTGAACATGAAGGATGACCCGGACACTTACGTCATCGGCGACTCGGTCGGCATGGTCTCGCCGCTCTTCCGCTTCTACCCGAAGGCCGGTCACGTTGCCAACGCACACGCCAAGATCGTCGCCAAGTACATCAGCGAGCGCGTCAAGGGCCGCGAGCCGAAGTACGCGCTGCCCGACAACCTGTGCTTCATGATGGTCAACACCGAACCGCGCGAAGACATCGCCGTGCGCTTCAAGTACTGGGTCAACGACAAGGGCGTTATCGTCCAGGATCAGGACGACGACAACCTGCGCCGCGAGGAGGTTGTCACCGAGGACTTCGCCTGGGCTGGGCGCATGTACGAGGACATGTTCGGCTGATTGGCGATTGCCCGGCCCGCATAGCGGGTCGGGCATGCCAGAATAGGCCTGTTTTCCTAGCCGAATTTCAACCATGTCCCATTTCCTCTTTCTCAACGCCAGTACCCGCGAGCCGGGCCACATCGGCAACAGCGAAACCCTGGCCCGCCGCGCTGCCGCCGGCCTGCCAGCCGCCACCAGGCAAACCTGGGTCAAGCTGGCCGACCTCGAGTTGCCGCCCTTCGTCGATCTGCGCCATACCACCGGCACCTACCCAATGCCGATGGCCGATGCCAAATCCATGCTCGACGCCACGCTGGCCGCCACCGACCTGGTCTTTGTCTCGCCGGTCTACTGGTTCTCGATTCCCTCGCCGCTGAAGGTCTATCTCGACCACTGGAGCGCCTGGCTGCGCGTGCCCGGCCTCGACTTCAAGGAACACATGGCCGGCAAGAAGCTCTGGGTCATCGCGACGAGTGGCAACCGGGACAAGGCGCAACCCATGCTCGACAGCTACCGCCTGTGTGCCGAATTCCTTGGCATGCAATGGCAGGAACCGTTGTGGGGCAAGGGCGGTGCGCCGGATGCGGTGCTCGCCGATGGCGAGGCGCTGGCCGCGGCGGTCGGTTATTTCTCGGAGCAACCGGCGTAGATGCCCGTTGAACGCCTTTTCCTCAGCCCTGCCCGCGGCGCAGCGCAGCGGGAATGCCGGCAGCTCGAATTGCTGGCCGGGCAGGGCGTCGTCGGCGACCGACACTTCGCCAAGGCGAACTGGGCCGGTCAGCAAATAACCCTGATCGAGGCCGAGGAAATCGAGCGTTTCTGCGCCCACACGGGCCGCGCCAACGACCTATCGCTGACCCGGCGCAATGTCGTGACGCGCGGCATCCGGCTGAACCAACTGGTCGGCCGTCAGTTCCGTCTCGGCAGCTGCCTGCTGGTCGGTGTCGAAACCTGCGAACCTTGCCGCACGCTGGGCCAGCGGCTGGCCAACGAAACCTTGTCGCCGCCGGAAGTCGTCAAATACTGGCTTGGTCGCGGCGGGTTGCGTGCCAATGTGCTGACCTCCGGCAGTCTGGCCTGTGGCGACGCGCTCACCCTGATCGAATCCGGGGAAGCCGCCGCATGATCATCGGCACCGCCGGCCACATCGACCACGGCAAGACCACGCTGGTCAAAGCCCTGACCGGCGTCGATTGCGACCGTCTGAAGGAAGAGAAGGCGCGTGGCATTACCGTCGATCTCGGCTACGCCTACACCGACAAGCTCGGTTTCATCGACGTGCCGGGCCACGAAAAGCTCATCCACAACATGCTGGCCGGCGCCACCGGCATCGATTTCGCCCTGCTCGTCATCGCCGCCGACGACGGCCCCATGCCGCAGACCCGCGAGCATCTTGAAATCATCGAACTGCTCGGCATCAAGCGCGGCGCCGTGGCCCTGACCAAAATCGACGTTGCCACGGTCAACCGGAAAAATGAGGCAAAAACGGAAATTGCCGAACTGCTCGCCGGCACCGCGCTGGCTGACGCACCCATTTTCCCGGTCGCCGCCGTCAGCGGCGAAGGTATCGCCGAGTTGCGCGCCCATCTCGAAGCCGCCGCGGCGGCGCAGGGCGAGCGCCAGAGCGCCGGCGGCTTTCGGCTGGCCATCGACCGCTGCTTCACGCTCTCTGGCGCCGGTACCGTTGTCACCGGCACGGCCTTCGCCGGTTCGGTCAAAGTCGGTGATCAGTTGCTGCTCACTCCGCCCAACAAACCCGTCCGCGTGCGCAGCCTGCGTGTGCAGGACGCCCCGGCTGAATCGGGCCACGCCGGGCAACGTATCGCGCTGGCCTTGAGTGGCGTCGAGAAGGCCGAAGTCGAACGCGGTCAATGGATCGTCGCGCCCGGCCTGCACGCCCCGGTCCGCCGCTTCGACGCGAAGATCCGCGTCCTCTCCGGTCAGCCGGCGCTCAAGCACTGGACGCAGGTTCACCTCCACCTCGGCGCCGAAGACGTTCCGGCGCGCATCGGCTTGCTCGGTGCCGACGAGATCGCGCCGGGATTTGAAAATTGGGCCCAAATTGCCGTTGACCGTGAAATCGGCGCGCTGGCCGGCGACCGCTTCATCCTGCGCGACGCCGCGGCCCGCCACACCATCGGCGGTGGTGTCGTGCTCGACATCTTCCCGCCCAGCCGCAAGAAAAGCAGCCCGGAACGCCTGGCCATGCTTGCCGCGCTGGCCGACGCCAATCCGGCCACGGCGCTGCAACTGGCGGCCGAGCAACAGCCGGCCGGCGTCGACCTGGCCTCGTATGGGCTCAACCGCAATCTTGATGTCGCCACGCTGAACGCGATTTGTCGGCAGTTGAGCCTCAAGGTCGTCGGTACAACCGCCTTTGCCCCCAGCCGCTGGCAGGAGCTCGAGGCCCGTCTGCTGGCGGCCATCGCCGCCGAACACGAACGCGCCCCGGACCTCACCGGCGTCGAGCGCGACCGCCTGCGCCGCCTGACCCTGCCGACGCTCTCCCGACCGGCCTTCGACGCCTTGCTCGCTGCACCGCTGGCCGACGGCCGCATCGCCCAGACCAACGCCTGGCTGCACCTGCCCGAACACCGCGTCCAGCTCGCTGCAACCGACCGCGAGCTGTGGCAGACGCTCAAGCCGCTGCTCGCCGCCGACCCCTACGCCCCGCCGCGCGTGCGCGACGTCGCCAAGGCCACCGGCATCGGCGAAGACACTGTACGCGCCCTGTTCAAACGCATCGCCCGCCACGGCGACGCCTGGCCGGTAGCGCACGACCATTTCTTTACTGCCGAAGCCGTCGCCGACCTGGCCCGCAAGGTCGCGACGCTCAACGAACGCGACGGTTGCGCCCGTGCCGCGCCGCTACGCGACGAGATCGGCGGCGGCCGCAAGGTCGCCATCCACATCCTCGAATTCTTCGACCGCATCGGCTACACTCGCCGCGTGCGCGATACCCACGTTCTGCGCGGATATCCGGAGCAATTCGGCTAATTTTATGTCCATGCCGCCCGTGATCTTGTCGACGTCGCCTTGCCGTACTATTCGTACTGTCTGCGGCCCGTCTTCGCGTCACAGGCGGCATGGGCATGAAATTGAAATGAACAACGGAAGGAATCGTTCCCCGGTGGGACGGACGGTCTTCAAAACCGTCAGGACCTGTCAAACAGGTTTGGGTAGGTTCGACTCCTGCTTCCTTCCGCCAAATTTTGGCGCCTGCCCGCCCGTGCCTTTGTCGCTGTCGCCTCGCCGTGCTAAAAGCACTGTCTTCGGCTCGGCTTCGCGGCACGAACATCCACCCAACGAAATTGCTCCGATCAATTGACATGGCCCACACCCCCTTCTCTGGCACCATCCCCGACGATGTTCTCTATTACCCGGCGCACGACATGTGGGTGCGGGAAATCGGTGAGGACGAGGTGCTGATCGGGGCGACGAGTTTCGGCATCTTTCTGGCCGGCGAGATCATCGCTTTCACGAGCAAGCCGAAAGGCGCCGCGGTTGAGCTGGGCCGAGGGATGGGCACGGTGGAGTGCCGGAAGACCGTGCTTGCCGTGCACGCACCGATTTCGTTTGTGCTGCTCGAAGGCAACGACGCGGCCGAGGAGCGACCGAAACTGGTCAATGTCGATCCCTACGGCGCCGGCTGGATGGCGCGGGCGCGGCCGAGCAACTGGGTGGTGGACAAGGCGACGCTCGTCAGTGCCGCCGCCTATCGCCAGCACATTCTCAGGATCGAACCGGAGGCCAGTTTTGTCTGACCGGCTCGCCCTGCTGATCTGGTCGGCGACGCCCGATCGTCCCGAACTGGTTGTCACGCCGCTCATTCACGCGCTGGCCGCGCGGGCGCTCGACGCCGAGGTCGAAATTCATTTTGCCGGCCCCGCCGTGCGCTGGCTGGTTGCGGGTGTTGCCGATGCGGCATTCGCTACGACGGAAAGGGAAAAATCGGTCGGTGATTTCCTGCGCGAAGTCGTCGCCGCCGAAGTCCACCTGCTGGCCTGCGGCATGGCCCGCGCGGCCTGGGTCGGCGAACACGACGTCTTGCTGCCGGAAGCCGGACATGCCGGCGCCACTGCCTTCGTCGCGCGCACGCTCGACCCGGCCTGGCGGACGCTGGTTTTCTGATGGACAAGGCGGCGATCACCGGCGTCATCCTGGCTGGCGGCCTCGGCCGGCGCATGGGTGGTGTCGACAAGGGCCTGCAACTGCTGGCTGGCAAGGCGCTGGTGCGCCACGTGGCCGAACGTCTGGCGCCGCAGGTCGGTGCCCTGGTCATCAACGCCAATCGTAGCCAGGCCGAATACGGCGTGCTCGGTTACCCGCTGCTGGCCGACGAAATTCCCGATTTCGCCGGGCCGCTGGCCGGTCTGCATGCGGCGCTGGCAGCGAGCGCGACGTCGCTCGTGCTGACCGTGCCCTGCGATTCGCCCTACCTGCCGCTCGATCTGGCCAGTCGCCTGCACGCTGCATTGCTCGGCGAGGGCGCCAATCTGGCCATCGCCCGGGCGGCCGGCCGGGTCCATCCGGTATTCTGCCTGTGCCGGGCTGCGCTGGCGCCGGAGCTCGAAGCTTTCCTACGCAACGGTGGCCGCAAGGTCATGGACTGGTGCGCCGAAGCCGGTTGTGTCGAAGTCGATTTCGACGATCAGCCGGCTGCCTTCAGTAATTTCAATACGCTCGACGATCTGGCCGCCAAGTCGGCCCCTCAGCCCTTGGGCTGAACCCGCTTCGAGGTTTTCTTGACGCCGCCGTTGGCGGTGTCGAAATGCACCATGAAATAGGTTTCTTCCATCGGCGGCATGCCCTCGATGCGCCATTCCCAGATTTCCTCGCCGAGGTTGGCGAAGAGTTGCCTGGTGGCCGGGGCGCCAAACAGGCGGCGGATGTCGTCCTTGCTCATGCCGACGCGCACCTTGCCGTAGTTGGCATCGTTGAGCACCTGTTCGATCTTGCTGACCACCTGGTTGGTGCCGAAGGTGATCATGTAGCAGTGGATGCCATTCGGTTGCCGGGCGTATTCCCAGGTTGCCGTGCCATCGTCATTGTGGTGCACGAATCCCGGCTCGCCCATGCGGGCGCGAACCTCGGCCTGCGTCGTGATGCCTGGTTTCATTTCCTGCATGTTCACGTAGTCGCAGCCGGGCAGGACGGCGACAAGCGCCGTCGCGGCAGTAGTGATCCAGGCGGGAAGTTTCATGCGGGCTCCTTCTTGGCGAATCAGGCAAGTTTACGCTTTGCGCTGCTTGCTTTCATAATATCGGACTACGCTAATTTTCGGATATGCCGATGCTGCATCTCGATCCTCTCGCTGCCCACGCACTGCTTCTGGAAAATCCGGAAGCCGTGCTTGTCGATTGCCGGACGGAGATCGAGCACATGTACGTCGGCCATCCGGCCGGCGCCGAGCATGTCGCCTGGCAGGAAGGGCCTGATTGGGAGATCGACCCGGAGTTCACCGACAAGGTGAAACGTCTCGTGCGCAACAACCTGGACCGGCCGGTACTGATCATCTGCCGGAGCGGGCAGCGTTCGGTTCGTGCCGGGGACGCGCTTGAAACGGCCGGTTTTGCCCATGTCATCAACGTCCTTGAAGGTTTCGAAGGGCCGCTCGACGAAAACTATCATCGCGGCACTTTGGGTGGCTGGCGCTTTCGCGGCCTACCGTGGTTTCAGACGTAGGCGCTGGTGGAGCAGGGCGGCGATGCCGCCGGTCACCAACAGGCCGCTCATGCCGAGCGCCATCGACAAGGTCGAACTCCACAAGGCAGGCGCAATCAGCGCCGCGGACAGGCTGTTGAAGCCGGACTGAAAGAAGGTCTGACAGGAGGCGGCGAGGCCGCGCTGGGCGGGAAACGGGTCGAGGGCGAACAGGGTCAGGCTGGGCATGGCCAGCGACATGCCCGTCGTATAGATGAAGAGCGGCATGACGCTCCACGGCAGTCCCGCTGGTAGCGTCAGATTTAGCGTCAGGTTGAAGGCGGCGGCACTGCCCATGATGATGTAGCCGAGCAGAATGGTCCGGCTCGGTGAGCGCTTGCCGGCCAGTCGTCCGGAAAGCCACGAGCCGAACATCAGGCCGCCCATGGCCGGGCCGAACAGCCAGAGAAAGCCGGTTTCCGGGACGCCGAGGTGGGTCATCAAGAAGACCGGTGCCGACAGCACGTAGATGAAGAAGCCGGCGAAGTTGAGCGATACCGCGGCGCAGGCGAGCAGGAAGGGCGGCGAGGTCATGACCTTCCAGTAGGTGGCGCCGAGGTAGGCCGGGCGCAGCGACTGGCGTTTTTCCGGGGGCAGGGTTTCCGGCAGCAGTTTCCAGCAGGCCAGCCACAGGGCGGCGGTCGACACGACGAGGAAGGCGAAGACCGAGCGCCAGCCGAAGAAAGTCTGCAGCCAGCCGCCGATGACCGGGGCGATGGCCGGAGCCAGCGCGAACATCATGGTGATCTGCGACATCAGGCGCTGGGCCGGTGGGCCGTCGAACAGGTCACGGACAATGGCGCGGCTGATGACGATGCCGGCGCCGGCCGTGATGCCCTGCATGGCGCGCCAGAACCACAGGTGTTCGATGCGCGTGGCGAACATGCAACCTGCTGAGGCGACGGCGAACAGGCCGACGGCGACGAGAATGACCTTGCGCCGGCCGAAACGGTCAGCAATGGCGCCATGCCACAAGGTCATCACGGCGAAGGAGATCAGGTAAATCGATAGCGTCTGCTGAACTTCCAGTTGAGTCGCATTGAGTCTTTCAGCGATTTCGTGGAAGGACGGCAGGTAGGTATCGATCGAGAACGGCCCGAGTGCCGACAGCGACGCCAGCAAAATGGCGATGCCGCGCGTTTCCCGCCGGGTCTGGTGCTCACCCACGGGCGAAGCGTCGATACTGGATGGCTTCGGCGACGTGGGCGGCGCGGATGTCGTCCGAGTCGGCCAGATCGGCGATGGTGCGGGCGACTTTCAGGATGCGGTGCCAGGCGCGGGCCGAGAGGTCGAGCTGGGCCGTCGCCTGTTGCAGCAGCTTGTTGCCTGTGGCGTCAGGCTGGCAGTCGGCATCGACTTCCTTGGTGCTCAGACGGGCGTTCGGTTTCTGTTGCCGGGCATGCTGCCGGTTTTGCGCCTGCTCGACGCGGGCACGAACGGTTGCCGACGATTCGCCATCGGCCTTGCCGGCCAGACTCTCGGCGAGCAAGGCGGGGACTTCGATTATCAGGTCGATGCGGTCGAGGAAGGGGCCCGAGAGCTTGCCGCGGTAACGCGCGATCTGGTCCGGTGTGCACCGGCATTTGCCGCCACTCGATCCATGGTGCCCACACGGACACGGATTCATGGCCGCAATGAGCTGGAACTCGGCCGGAAACTCGGCCTGCCGGGCAGCGCGGGCGATATGGACGCGCCCGGATTCAAGCGGCTCGCGCAGGGTTTCCAGCACCTTGCGGTCGAACTCCGGGAGCTCATCCAGAAACAGGATTCCCTGATGGGCCAGGCTGATTTCGCCGGGCCGCGGCGGATTGCCACCGCCGACCAGCGCCACGGCCGAGGCGGTGTGGTGCGGCTGGCGGTAAGGGCGAACGCCGAAGGCTTCCGGCCGAAACTGGCCGACCAGCGATAGCACTGCGGCAGAGGCCTTGGCGGCGTCGCCCTGCAACGCCGGCATGAGACCGGGCAGGCGGGCGGCCAGCATGGATTTGCCGGAACCGGGTGGGCCGACCATGAGCAGACTGTGCGATCCGGCTGCGGCGATTTCGAGCGCCCGCTTGGCTTGCGACTGGCCGCGAACCTCGGCAAGGTCGGCGAAAATTGGCTGATTTTCCGGGGTGACCGTGGCAATCGCCTGCGGCAGCGTCTCGCGCTCGGCAAGGTGGGCGCAGACCTCGAGCAGCGAGCGGGCGGCCAGTATTTCGTTGCTGCCGATCAGCGCAGCTTCGCGCGCGCTGACTTCGGGCAGGATGAAATGCTTGCCGTGGCCGGCCGTCTGGAGTGCCATGGCCAGCGCGCCGCGGATCGGGCGCAGTTCACCGGATAGCGACAATTCGCCGGCGAATTCATAGTCGGCCAGGTGCTTGGCGGGAATCTGATCGCTGGCGGCCAGGATGCCGAGGGCGATGGGTAAGTCGAAACGGCCTGATTCCTTGGGCAGGTCGGCCGGCGCCAAGTTTACGGTGATACGTTTCGATGGAAACTCGAACCCGGAATTGATGATAGCGGCGCGTACGCGGTCGCGCGCTTCCTTGACTTCGGTATCGGGGAGCCCGACCAGCGTAAAACTGGGCAATCCACTGGCCAGGTGAGCTTCAACGATTACCGGCGGCGCATTCAGGCCATCCAGTCCTCGACTGTGCGCGATGGCCAGTGCCACTGAGTTATTGGCCCGAGCGGGATTTTTCCAGCGCGTCGACGCGGGCTTCGAGAGCCTGGAGCTTTTCGCGGGTGCGGGCCAGTACTTGCGCCTGAACGTCGAACTCTTCGCGCGTTACCAGATCCAGCTTCGAGAAAAACCCGCTCATCACCATCTTGGCGTTCTTTTCGATGTCCTTGGCCGGGGAATTGGCCAGTAGGGCGCTGATCTTGGCGCCGAATTCTTCGAGTGTCTTGGGGTCGAGCATAGTGTCCTCCGTGGGGTTTTGAGTTTAACACAGGGGAATTATTCCGCTTTTCGACGGCCGCTCGCCTGTGGTGCGTGACGATCTGTAACCGCACGATTTTGGTGCGACAAATTGGTGCATGACAACAGGTGAATGCCCCAATCCTTTGATTCTGATCAAAAAAATGCCCTGGCACGCCTTCTGCTATTGCTGTACTGCACAAATATCTTTTTTCACTTTAATCATTCTGCAGGAGAGAAAACATGAAGAAGTCACTCGTCGCCCTGGCTCTCGTTAGCGCCTTTGCCGCCCCGGTTTTTGCTGAAGAAGCTGCGGCTCCGGTCAGCGACCACACCCTGACCGGCAACGTCGGCCTGTTCTCCAGCTACCGTTTCCGCGGTATAGACCAGACTTTTGGCAAGCCGGCCCTGCAAGGCGGTTTCGACTACTCGCATTCGAGCGGTGTTTACCTCGGCAACTGGAACTCCAACGTCAGCGAATACGCTGGTTTCCCTGATGGCAACCTCGAAATGGACTTCTACGGTGGCTACAAGGCTGCGTTTGGTGATTTCGGCGTTGATGTCGGTGCCCTGTATTACTACTACCCGGGTTCGACCAACGGTTTTGGCCGCTCGGTCGACAACTTTGAAGTCTATCTTGGCGCCAGCTGGAAATTCGTTACTTTCAAGTACTCGCAGGCTCTCACGAACTACTTTGATATCGCCAACACGAAGAACACCAAGTACTTCGATCTGTCCGCCAACTATGACTTGGGCGAAGGCTGGGGCGTCAATGGCCACGTCGGTTATACCGCCGTCAGCCATAGCGACGCGCTGGACTACTCTGACTGGAAGATTGGCGTGACCAAGGACATCGGCGGCTACGTGTTTGGTCTGTCGTATGTCGATACCGATGCCAGCAAGGATTCCTACACCTGGACGAAAGCCACCTCCGGCAAGCAGATCTACGCTGGCAAGGCGACTGCCGTTCTCTCCGTATCCAAGTCTTTCTAAGCAAGCTTAAAACCTCCCCCGCTAGTGCACCGGCCGGCGCCGGCGGGGGAATTACAAGTCTCAACTTTCTGGGGAACTCTCATCATGAAATTCGTTACCGCCATCATCAAGCCGTTCAAGCTTGACGAAGTGCGTGAAGCGTTGTCCGCCATTGGCGTGCAAGGCATCACGGTCACTGAAGTGAAAGGTTTCGGCCGGCAGAAGGGGCATACCGAGCTCTATCGGGGCGCCGAATATGTCGTCGATTTCCTGCCCAAGGTCAAGATCGAAGCTGCCGTCAAAGCTGAGCAGCTGGATCAGATCATCGAAGCCATCGAGAAATCGGCCAGCACCGGCAAGATCGGCGACGGCAAGATCTTCGTGTTCGACGTCGAGCAGGTTGTTCGTATCCGGACCGGTGAAACCGGTACCGATGCCCTCTAAGGAGCCACACATCATGAAACGTCTATTTGCATTGCTGGCTCTGGTCGGTGCCGTCGGTTTCGGCGCTCCGGCCTGGGCTGAAGAAAAGGCTGCGGCGCCTGAAGCTGCCGTTGCCACCGCCCCGGCCGCTGCGCCGGCTGTCGCCGCGCCCGCTGCTGCTGCTGCTGCACCGGCCGCCGAAGCCGCGGCCCCGGCTGCCGCTCCGGCGCCTGTCGTCAATAAGGGCGACAACGCCTGGGTGATGGTCTGTGCCGCGCTCGTCATCCTGATGTCGATCCCCGGCCTGGCGTTGTTCTATGGCGGCCTGGTCCGCACCAAGAACATGTTGTCGGTGCTCATGCAGGTCTTCGTGACCTTCTCGCTGATCACGGTTCTCTGGGTGATCTACGGCTACTCCGCCGCTTTCACCGAAGGTAACCAGTTCTTCGGCGTGCTCGACAAGTTGTTCCTGAAGGGGGTCACCGTCGATTCCGTCGGCGCCACCTTCACCAAGGGTGTCGTCATCTCCGAACTGGCTTTCGTGATCTTCCAGGGCGCTTTCGCTGCCATTACCTGCGGCCTGATCGTCGGTGCCTTCGCTGAACGTGCCAAGTTCTCCGCCGTGCTGGTCTTCATGGTCATCTGGTTCACGCTGTCCTACATCCCGATGGCCCACATGGTCTGGTACTGGGCGGGTCCGGATGCCTACATCGATGCTGCCGCTGGCGAAGCTGCCGGCAAGACGGCTGGCTTCCTGTTCCAGAAGGGCGCGCTCGACTTCGCTGGCGGTACCGTTGTGCATATCAACGCTGCTGTTGCCGGTCTGGTTGGTGCCTACATGGTGGGCAAGCGCACCGGCCTGGGCAACGTCTCGATGGCTCCGCACTCCCTGACCTTCACGATGATCGGTGCCTCCCTGCTGTGGTTCGGCTGGTTCGGCTTCAACGCCGGTTCCGCCCTCGAAGCCTCCGGCGGCGCTGCGCTGGCCATGGTCAATACCTGGGTTGCAACGGCTTGTGCCGCGCTGTCCTGGATGTTCGCCGAATGGATCCTGAAGGGTAAGCCTTCCATGCTGGGTGCTGCTTCCGGTGCGGTTGCCGGTCTGGTGGCGATCACCCCGGCCGCCGGCTTCGTCGGTGTCATGGGCGCCATCATCATCGGCCTGCTGGCTGGCATCGTCTGCCTGTGGGGCGTCAATGGCCTCAAGAAGATCCTCGGTGTTGACGACTCGCTCGACGTCTTCGGCGTCCATGGTATCGGCGGCATCCTCGGCGCCATCCTGACCGGTGTCTTCGTTGATCCGGCCCTCGGCGGCACGGGTGTCTATGACTACGTGGCCAACAAGGTTGGTGACTTCGACATGACCGCCCAGGTGATCAGCCAGCTGTGGGGCGTCGGTACCGTCGTCGTCTGGTCCGGTGTGGTTTCCCTGGTGGCTTACAAGCTGGTCGATATCGTTATCGGTCTGCGTGTGCCGGAAGAAGAAGAGCGTGAAGGTCTTGACCTCACCTCGCACGGCGAAACCGCCTACCACCACTAAGATTTATCTCTTAGTCTCTCTCCCTTCGGGCACCTTCGGGTGCCCGTTTTTTTTTGGGAGCGACATTTTGATTTTGGCGCCTTTTTCCGGTCGACCGTGGAAGCGGTGATCCGGCTAGGTCGGCGCGCCGCCTACTTGATCAGCGGCAGGAGCTGGCGGAAGTCGGCGGTGCCGGCCTGATGCAGCCATTCGAAAAGCACCATTTCCGTGGTGACGATTTGAATGCCGCCAGCCCGCATCCGCTCGATGGCGGCGCTGCGGTTTTCCGGCGTGCGTGACGACGCCGCATCGGCGACCAGATAGACCTCGAAGCCCGCAGCGAGCAGGCCGAAAGCCGTTTGCAGCACGCAGACGTGCGTTTCCGTGCCGGTCAGCAGGACCTGTGGCCGCTTGGCAGCACGCAGCAGATCGACGACGCCGGGTTCGGCGGCACAGGAAAAATGTGTTTTCTCGAAGAAGCGGGCATCGACCGCCGCCGTACGGATGGCGTCGAGGCTGGGGCCAAGCCCCTTGACGTATTGCTCGGAAACGAAAGCCGGAATGCCGAGCTGGCGGGCGCCTTCGAGCAGGCGAACCGAATTGGCGGTGACCCGTTCGTTGTCGTGAATGGCCGGGGCCAGCTTTTGCTGGATGTCGATGATGAGGAGCAGGGAATCGGCGCGGCGGATCAGCATGGTCGGAAACGAAACTTAGCGGAAAACGACGGTCTTGTTGCCATGCACCAGCACCCGGTCTTCGAGGTGGTAGCGCAGGCCGCGGGCGAGCACGGTTTTCTCGATGTCTTTGCCGTAGCGCACCATGTCATCGGGCGAATCGGAATGGTCGATGCGGATGACGTCCTGCTCGATGATCGGGCCGGCGTCGAGCTCGGCCGTGACGAAATGGCAGGTTGCGCCGATCAGCTTGACGCCGCGCGTGTAAGCCTGGTGATAAGGCTTGGCACCGGCGAAGCTGGGCAGGAAGCTGTGGTGGATGTTGATGATCTTGCCGGCCAGTGCCGCGCAGAGATCAGGCGACAGCACCTGCATGTAGCGGGCGAGGACCATCGTGTCGCCGCGCACATCGTCAAAAATGCGCTGGATTTCGGCGTAGGCGGCGGCCTTGTTGTCGGGCGTCACCGGCACATGGTAAAACGGGATGCCATGCCATTCGACGAAGCCACGGAAGGTATCGTGGTTGGAAATGACGCAGGGAATCTCGATGTCGAGTTCCTTGGCCTGCCAGCGTGCCAGCAGGTCGTAGAGGCAATGCTCCTGCTTGGAAACCATGACGACGACGCGTTTCTTCACCGCGCTGTCGTTGATCTGCCAGGTCATGTCGAGCGGCTCGGCAACCTCGGTGCGGAAGCGCTCGCGGAATTCGGCGAGGAGAAAAGGCAACGAACTGGCCTTGATCTCGATGCGCATGAAATAGCGGCTGGTCAGCACATCCGAATGGAAACTCGATTCGAGAATCCAGCCGCCGTTGCCGGCAATGAAGCCGGAAACGCGGGCAATGATCCCGACCTGGTCTGGGCAGGAGGCGGAGAGCGTGTAGAAACGGTCGCTATGCATGCTTGTTAACTCCGGTCGCCGGCGGGCGAAGTTGGGTCAAAATTTTACTGGGCTTGCCCTGCAGGATCGCGAGCAGTTCGTGGCGGGCCACACTGGCAGCCAGCCCGCGGCCTTGCAGATAGCGCATCAGTTCGTCGAAACGCTGGCGCCGCGTCTCACCGTGCCGTGTGCTGTCGCGCCGGTTGCTGAACGAGTCCATGAGGGTCGAGCCACAAGGGCAGTTGCGGAACAGGTCGACAATAACTTCGCCATCGTCGCCCAGCGACTGCTTGAGCCCCTGCTCACCGTTGGGCATGGCGTGGGTTTGCGCTACGTAATCGGCCACGTCGGTAAAGCTGCGGCCGCAGCACCGGCAACGCTTGGGGAACGTGGTTTCCACCAGGGCCTCAAGGCCCCGGATCAAGGCCGGATCGAACGCGTTGCTCGACGCCATGGCGGATTAAAGAGGTTTCAGGCCGCGCGGGCGAAAGCTTTGTCGATCTCGCTGCGTAGATCGTCGTAATTCAGGACGACCGGATACTGTGGGAATTCGCGGATGACGTTCTCGGGCGGGTGGAACAGGATGCCGCCATGGGCTTCGCCGAGCATGGCCGTGTCGTTGTACGAATCGCCGGCAGCGACGATCTTGAACTTGAGTTCCTTGAAACGCTTGACTGCTTCGCGCTTCTGGTCCGGCATGCGCAGGTGGTAGGCGACCAGCATGCCGTTGGCGTCGTCTTCGAGCGAATGGCAGAACAGCGTCGGCCAGCCGAGCTGGCGCATGAGCGGATGGGCGAATTCGTAGAAGGTGTCGGACAGGATAACGACCTGGTAATCCTCGCGCAGCTTGTCGAGGAAGGCGCGGGCGCCCGGCATCGGGCCCATCTCGCCGATCACCTTCTGGATGTCCGGCAGGCCGAGCTTGTGCTCGCGCAGGATGTTCAGGCGGTAACTCATGAGCTTGTCGTAATCCGGCTCGTCGCGCGTCGTGCGCATGAGCTCGGGAATACCCGTGCGCTTGGAGAATTCGATCCAGATTTCGGGGACGAGGACCCCTTCGAGGTCAAGACAGACGATTTGCACGGGTTGGCTCCAGCGGGCGGGTTCGGAAAAATGCGATTTTACCTGATGCAGGTTTTGTTTTTGGGCGGTTTTTCCGGTTGACCGTAGGAGTGTGGTGGGTTTTCGGCGCCCGAGGCGCGAGGTTTTGATTGGTATGGCGCGCCCAATTGGCTTGGGGTTCCGCCCTTGCGGGGCGTCTTACTTTTTCTTGCTTCGCCAAGAAAAAGTAAGCAAAAAGAAGGCGACCCTGGGTCGGCGCCGGCTGCGCCGGTTCCCTGTGCTACTCGGTGCTGGCGGGGGCTGCGGAACTCGGGCTTCGCCCTCAGACAGTCCTCGCCCTTTATCCGCCAGCCCCTGCGTTGCTCGGCACCTCTCAAGGGGCCCGGTAGGGCGTCCACGATCAAATAGTGGATTTTATTTTTTGGCTTTATTTCCGGTTGACCGTGAAAGTCTGTTTTTTCGGCAAGGCGGTTAAGCGTGGACGCCTTTCGGGTCCCCGTGGAAGGCGCTGAGCAACGCAGGCAGGCCGGGGGTTGTCGGCGAGGACTGTTTGAGGGCGAAGCCCGAGTTCCGCAGCCGCCCGGCCTGCCGAGTAGCGCAAGGAACCGGCAACGCCGGCGCCGCCCTTGGGGTCGCCTTCTTCTTTGGCTACTTTCTTCTTGGCGAAGCAAGAAGAAAGTACGCCCGCCAGCAAGGCGGAACCCCAAGCTCAAATCAGGACAAACGTTGAATCACCAGCTACGGGCTATACCCCAAGCCTAATCAGCGGACGGCAACCCCTCCAACGCCTCATGCACTTCCAGCCACCGCATTTCGGCCTCGTCGATCTGCTCGCCAAGCAAACCTGCCTGCTTGTGCATCTCCTCGCTTTTCACCCGATCAATCGAGGTGTAGAACGTCGGATCAGCGAACTGGGCATCCAACGCCGCCTTTTCCTCATTCCATTTAGCCAGCTTCCGCTCAAGCTGTTCAATCTCTTTGACCAGCGGCCGCCGTTGGGCGAGCAGGGCCTGCCGGTTGGCCTTAGCATCGGCGCGTAAAGCAAGGCGTTCCGACTTCTCGGCAGCGACATCCGCTTCCGGCGCTTTTTCGGCATTGCGCTGGGCGGCGAGCCAGGCGGCGTAGTCGTCGAGGTCGCCGTCGAATTCGCTGACTTTGCCGTCAGCCACCAGCAGCAGTTCGTCGGCGCAGGTGCGCAGCAAATGGCGGTCGTGCGAGACGAAGACGACGCCGCCTTCGAAATCCTGCATGGCGAAGGTGAGGGCTTCGCGCATTTCGAGGTCGAGGTGGTTGGTCGGCTCGTCGAGCAGGAGCAGGTTGGGCTTGGTGCGGATCATGAGCGCCAGCGCCAGGCGCGATTTTTCGCCGCCGGAGAAAGGTTCGATGGCGCGCGTCGCCATGTCGCCGCGGAAATCGAAGCCGCCGATGTAGTCGCGCAGTTCCTGTTCGGTGGCCGTCGGGTCGAGGCGCACCAGATGTTGCAGCGGCGATTCGTCGGGGCGCAGCTGTTCGAGCTGGTGCTGGGCGAAGTAGCCGATGTTCAGCGCCTTGGCTTCCTTGCGCTCGCCGCCTTGCTGGGCGATGGTGCCGGCGAGCAGTTTGATCAGCGTCGATTTGCCGGCGCCGTTGCGGCCGAGCAGGCCGATGCGGCAGCCGGGGCGGAGCGTCAGCGTGACGTGGTCGATGATCTTGTGATCGGCGTAGCCGGCCGAGGCTTTCTCGATGGTGAGCAGTGGGTCGGGCAGGGCGGTCGGCTGGCGGAAAGCGAAGTGAAAAGGCGAGTCGACGTGGGCGGCGGCGACCATTTCCATGCGTTCGAGCGTCTTGATCCGGCTTTGCGCCTGGCGGGCCTTGGTGGCCTTGGCCTTGAAGCGTTCGATGAAGCTCGACAGGTGGGCGATTTCGCGCTGCTGGGCTTCGAAGGCGGATTGCTGGGTGGCGAGGCGGGCGGCGCGGGCGCGTTCGTAGTCGGAATAGCCGCCGCTGGTCAGCGTCAGGCGCTGGAGGTCGATGGCGATGATCTGGCCGACGACGGCGTCGAGGAAGTCGCGGTCGTGGGAGATCAATAGCAGCGTGGCCGGCGTGTTCTTGAGCCAGTTTTCGAGCCAGAAGACGGCGTCGAGGTCGAGGTGGTTGGTCGGCTCATCGAGCAGCAACAGGTCGGCACGGCAGGAGAGGGCGCGGGCCAAATTCAGACGAACGCGCCAGCCACCGGAAAACTCTGAAACCGAGCGCGAAAAATCGGCGTCGGTGAAGCCCAGGCCGTGCAGCACTTCGGCGACGCGCGCCTTGGCTGAATAGCCGCCAATGTCGGCGTAGCGGGCGTGGAGGTGGCCGATGGCGACACCGTCACCGCTCGCTTCGGCTTCAACCAGTTCGCGCTCGATGCGGCGCAGTTCGACGTCGCCGTCGAGGACGAAATCGATGGCCGCATCGGGCAGGGCCGGCGTTTCCTGGGCGACGCGAGCGATGTGCCAGCTGGCCGGGATTTCGACGTTGCCGGATTCGGCGTGCAGTTCGTTGGCGAGCAGCGCGAAGAGGCTGGATTTGCCGCAGCCGTTGGCGCCGACGACACCGACTTTCCAGCCGGGGTGGATCTGGACGGAAGCGTCGATGACGAGTGGGCGGCCGGCGCGGGCGAAGGTGACTTGGCGGAGGGCGATCATGAGGGAGGCGATTATAGCGGGGGCGCCGCCGGCATGCGTTTTGAGTCGGCCTCCAGGCTGTCACGGTCAACCGGGAAAAATGCCCAAAATACGAACCCTTACAAAGGCTTGCTGCGTATTCCAGAGATTTTGGCTACGCTTCGCGACAGCCTGCTAGAATCGCCTGATGATCAAGCAGATTCGCACCGACCAGCTCAAGGTGGGCATGTATATCCACGACCTCAATTGTGGCTGGCTCGATCATTCGTTCATTTCCAACGCTTTTTACGTGCGCGATCAGGCCACGCTGGACAAGGTCATGGAACTGGGCGTCCGTGATCTGTACATCGACACGCTGAAAGGCGCCGACGTCTTTGTCGCCCCGGCGCCAAGCGAACCCCAGCCGCAAGTGCCGAAACCGGTCGAAAAGCCGGTGCCGGTCGATCTGAAAAACGAGGCGGTGCGTGCCCGTCGCCTGCATACCGAGGCCAACAAGCTGGTTCGGGTCGTCATGGACGACCTTCGCCTTGGCCAGGAAATCCGGATGGATCGCGTCGAGCCGGTGATCGACAGCATGATGGAATCGGTGTTCCGCAACCAGAATGCGCTGTTGCCGCTGGCCCGCCTCAAGAATCTCGACGACTACACCTTCGAGCACTCGGTCGGCGCCAGTGCCTTGCTCATCGTCTTTGGCCGCGTCATGAAGCTGCCCAAGGAAACGATCAAGGATCTTGCCCTCGGCGGCCTGCTCCACGACATCGGCAAGGTCCAGATTCCCGACGCCATTCTCAACAAGCCCGGCAAGCTCAGCGAACAAGAGTTCCGGCTCATCCAGTCGCACGTCGACAAGGGGCTGCGCATTCTCAAAGGCACGTCGGGTATCAGCGAGGTCGTGCGTCAGGTCGTCGCCGAACACCATGAGCGCTTGGATGGCTCGGGTTATCCGAACAAGCTGGCCGGGCAGCAGATCTCCCTGTACGGTCAGATGGCGGCGATCGTCGACGTCTACGATGCGATGACCTCGGAAAAGGTGTACAGCCAGGGCGTGCCGGCGACCAAGGTGCTCAAGATGCTGCTTGAATGGAGCAAGGAACAATTCGATCCGCAGCTCGTCCAGGCCTTTATCCGTGCCGTCGGCATCTATCCCACCGGCTCGCTGGTCCGCCTCGAAAGCAACCGCATGGGCGTCGTCATCGAGCAGAACGAAAGCAAGCTGCTCGAACCGGTTGTCCGCATCTTTTACCATGCCGGCAAGCAGCACTACGTTCCACCCGAAATCGTCGATCTCGCCAAGATGCAAGACCGCGTCGCCAGTATTGAGAGTTACGAAAAATGGAAAATCGATCCCTATCAGTGGCTGCCGGCCTGATCGTCCTGCTCGCCATGCCGCTTGCCGGGATGGCGGCCGATGGCGAGACGAGCGCCGATCAGCAGGCAGTGTGGCAGGCGCGCCTCGACAAGGCGGCGGCGCTGCAAGCGGAAAGCAGGGCACGTCAGGATGAGGCCGACGAGTTGCTGGGCAAGAGAAATGCAGAGTGCGCGACCAAATTCCTGATCAACGACTGCCGCAATGCGGCCGCCAGGGAACATCTGAAAACCACGCGCGAGGCGCGCCGGCTGGAAATTGACGGCAAGGCCATCGAGCGCGAAGTCAAGCGCGAGCAGTTGAGCGACCGGAACAGGGTGCAGGCCGAAGAGGCGCCGCGCCGCGCGGCCAATCTCGAATTGCGTCAGGCCGAATCGATGAACGCCCGCCAGGTTGCCGAAGACAAGATGGCAGCCACCCGCGCCGCCAAAGCGGCCAAGGCGGCCGAAGGCGAAAAGCGCAAGCTCGCCGAGGCGGAAAAACAGCGCAGGAAACAGGCCGATCACGATGCCCGTGTCGCCAAAAAGGTGCGCGAAGCCGAACAGCGCGCTGCCCAGGCCGCCGAGCAAAAGTAATCGATACTGCCGGCATGATCCGCAAGATAAGCGTCGACCAGTTGTTGCCCGGCATGTATGTCGTGGATCTGCACAAGCGCTGGTTCGATCACTCCCTGTGGCAGTCGAAATTCAAGGTGCGCGACGACGCGCATATCTGGAAGATCAAGGAAGAGGGCATCAGCGAAATCAGCATCGATACCGCCCGGGGTATCGACCTGCCGCCTCCGCCGCTCGCCCGCATCAACCAGGTCGAGCAGAAACTCAAATCGTTGGCCGAAATCCGCGCTGCCAAACCGCCGACGGTGTCGCTCGGCGAGGAACGGCGGCGGGCAGGGCGGCTGCTGCATGAAGCCAGCGATACGGTCAGCGGGCTGATGCTTGCCGCCCGGGCGGGCAATAATGTGGATGCCGCCCACCTCGAACCGATAATCGGCAAGATGATCGCCTCGGTCATCCGCAACCCCGATGCCCTTGTGCCGCTGGCCCGCCTCAAGCGGATGGATACCTATGCCTCCGAACACGCCGTGGCAACGGCGGCGCTGATCATCGCCTTTGGCCGCCACCAGGGCCTGCCCGAGCCGGAAATCGAAAAGCTCGCACTCGGCACCATGGTCAAGGACATCGGCCACGCCGCCCTCGACTCCAGGTTGACGGCCAAGCCGGGCACGCTGTCCAAGGCCGAATATTCCATCGTCCAGAGCCATGTCGAAGAAGGTCTGGCCGTTCTCGACGCCACTTCGCGGCTGTCCGAAACCTCGGTCGCCGTCGTCCTCGAACATCACGAGCGCTATAACGGCTGCGGTTACCCGTACCGAATGGCCGGCGACGAAATTTCCGTGGCCGGCCGCATGGCGGCGATTGTCGACACCTACGACGCAATGACCTCGGAGCGTCCCTACCGTGCCGCCATGTCGCCGTCGCATACCTTGCGGCAGCTCTACGACGAGGCCGGCTTTCAGTACGATCCGGCGCTCGTTGCCGCCTTCGTCAAGACCGTCGGGATCTACCCGGTCGGCACCCTGGTCCTGCTCGAAAGCGGGCATCTCGCCGTGGTTGGGCAACTACACCCCGATAACATGCTGACCCCCACCGTCCGCGTCATTTACCACACCGGCCGGCAGCAATACGTCACGACGCCGGTCGATGTCGATCTGTCACGCAAGGTCGGCAACCACTACGGCCAGATCGTCCGGGCCGAAAACTTCGAGCGCTGGGGCATCAGCCCCTTGCGCTGGCAACCTGCCTGATCAGCTTCTTGATCGGCGCCGGCACGCCGGCATCGGCCGCACGTTCGAGTTCCACCCATTCCAGCCCCGCTTCGGCCGCCTGAAACCGGGCGTCGATCCGACACAGCACCGGCTCCAGCGTCAGCCGGAAATGCGTGAAGACATGTTTGAACGGCGGTAGTTTCGTCGTTTCGAGCAGCGTCATCCCGAAGCGCGTCGCGACCGCCGCCGGCTCGCCTTCCGGCGGCACGAGCAGGCCGCCCCACAGCCCTGATGGGGGGCGCCGTTCGAGCAGCAGGCGTTGGCCATCGGTGAGCAGAACGAAGGTCGAGGTACGTTCCGGCACGGCGGCGCGTGGCTTGGCTTCGGGCAATTCGCCCTGTCGGCCATCACGTTTGGCGACGCAAGTGGCCGCCACCGGGCAGTCGGCGCAGCGCGGCCGGCTGCGCGTGCACAGCGTCGCACCGAGATCCATCAGCCCCTGCGTGTAAACCTCGATGTCGTTTTCCGGCAGCAGGCTTTCGGCCAGCACCCAAAGGCGGTCATGCACCGCCTTGGCGCCGGGAAAGCCGTTTACGCCGAATTGCCGGCACAGCACGCGCTTGACGTTGCCGTCGAGAATCGCCGCCCGGCGCCCGAAAGCGAAGGCGGCAATGGCGGCTGCCGTAGACCGGCCGATGCCTGGCAACTCCTCCAGCTGGGCTTCCGTTTCGGGGAATTTTCCGCCGTAGACCGTGGCAATCTGCTGCGCGCAGCGATGCAGGTTGCGCGCCCGGGCGTAATAGCCAAGGCCGGCCCAGTGCTCGATGACAAGCTCGATGGGCGCCGCAGCGAGCGCCAGCACATCGGGAAAACTGGCCAGAAAGCGCGCGTAATAGGGGATCACCGTGCTGACCTGCGTCTGTTGCAGCATGATCTCGGAAAGCCAGATGCGGTAAGGGTCTTGCGTCTTCTGCCAGGGTAGGTCGTGACGGCCGGCGGTCTTCTGCCAGGCGATCAGGTGTTCGGTAAAACGGTTTTGGGCGGCCAAATTCTGCCTCGACGCGGGCTGCGGGAGCACGGATAATACGGCCTCTTTTTCCTCCGGCCTATCCGTCTGAACCGATGACCCAACCGCAAAACGACAGCCGCGCCCTGCGCAACGCCCTGGGGCGCTATGCCACCGGCGTCACCATCGTCACGGCCATCGACCCGGATGGCCACCCCATCGGCCTGACGGTCAATTCATTCGCCGCCGTGTCGCTCGATCCTGCGCTCGTCCTCTGGTGCCTCGACAACAAGTCGCACAACCTCGAAGCCTTCCGCAAAGCCACGCATCACGCCATCAACGTGCTGGCCGCCGACCAGCAGGATCTGTCGAATCGTTTTGCCACCTGGCCAGCTGACCGCTTCGTCGGCCTGCCATGGCAGGCCGGTGCGGGTGGTGCCCCGCTCTTCCCCGGATGCTGCGCGACGTTCGAAATGGCCAAGGTGACGGAACACGCCGCTGGCGATCACACCATTTTCGTCGGCAGCATCGAACGCTTCACCGACACGCCGGACCTCGCACCGCTGCTGTTTCACGCCGGCCGCTACCGGGAATTGTCCGAACTCGCCTGAGTTCCGGCCTCAGTCGGCCGCCGGCAGGACAATTTCGACGAGCAGGCCGGTGCTGCCGTCAGATTTCATTTTTGCGGCAATTTTCCCGTTGACCGTGGAAATCACCTGCCGGGCAATCGCCAGCCCCAGACCATAGCCGTCGCCCGTCGCCAGATTCCGCCCACGATAGAAGGGCGTGAAAATCGCCTCCAGTTCGGCTTCCGGCACGCCGATGCCCTGGTCGGCGATACACAGGTGAATCATGCCGTCCGCTTCCGGCTTTGCCTCGATCCTCAGGCGCTTTCCGGCTGGCGAAAAACGCAGCCCGTTGCGCACGACGTTCTCGATGGCCCGGTGCAGCAACTCCGGGTTGGCCTGTACGAAAAGCGCCGGCGCCGCCGCGTAGTCGATGCCGACCTGCTCGGCCGCTCCCTCGAAGCGGGCATCCTCGACGATCTCGCCCAGCAATTCGCCCAGATCGACTTTCTCCTGCGGGCCTGAAACGCCCGCCTCCAGGCGGGAAAGGGTCAGCAATTCGCTGATCAGTCCGTTCATGCGTTCGCCTTCGCGCTCGATGCGCGCCAGCGAATCCTCAACCCGCCCCGGTTGTTGCCGGGCCAGACCAATCGCCGCCTGCAGCCGGGCCAGCGGCGAGCGCATTTCGTGCGAAACATCGTGGAGCAGGCGTTTCTGAGCCGCCATCAGGGCTTGCAGGCGCTCGGTCATGCGGTCGAAATCCTGGCCCAGATTTGCCAGCTCATCGCGCCGCCCGCCCATGGCGCTACCCACCCGGGTGTCGAGATTGCCCTCGGCCGCTGTGGCGAAGGCGTCGCGCAAATGGCGAATCGGCTTGGCGAAATACCACGCCACGCCGGCCGCGCAGAGCAGGCTGGCGATCAGGGCAGCGATCATCGGAAACATCGGGAGCGGGCCGCCCGGCGGTTTGCCATTGGGGGGAGGCTGGTGGTGAGGAGGGGTGTGGTGATCAAATTCGTTCGGCGGCGGCCGGTGCCCGTCAAACGCCGGTGGCGGGGGAGGTGGCTGATCTGCCCGCAAATGCGACTGTTGGCGTTCAAACCAGAAAAAGGTACCCGTGCCGACAACGGCCGCCACCTGACCGAGCCAGATGAAGAGAAAGAATTTCCAGAACAGGCGCCCCATGTCAGGACCGGATCAACTGGTAACCCTGCCGGTAAACCGTCTGGATGCATGAGCGCCCGTCGGCCAGCGTGCCCAGCTTGTGGCGAATGCTCGACAGATGAACGTCGATGCTCCGGTCAAAACGCACCAGCGCCCGGCCCAGCGCCTGTTCCGACAGGTCGCCTTTGCTCACCGGTCGCCCGGCATTGCGCGCCAGCACTTCGAGCAAATTGAATTCGGTACTGGTCAGGTCGACAACGACACCGGCCCATTCAGCCAGGCGCTGTTCCGGCCGAATGCACAGTTCGCCGACCATGATCGGGGCATTGCCCGGCTCGGCCGAGGGCGCCGAGCGACGGAGGATGGCACGCAGGCGGGCCGCCAGTTCGCGCGGCTGGCAGGGTTTGGGGACGTAATCATCCGCCCCCAGTTCGAGGCCGACGATGCGATCCATGTCGTCGCCCTTGGCCGTCAGCATGAGCACCGGCATCGCACTGGCCGCCCGGATCCGGCGCAAGACCTCAACGCCGGAAAGGCCCGGCATCATCACATCGAGCACGGCAATGGCGTAGAGCCCGGAGAGCGCCGCCTCGACGCCGCTCAGACCGTCGTGCAGCGTGGTCACCACAAAACCGTCCTGAGCCAGATAGTCGCCCAGCATCTCGGCCAGTTCAACATCGTCATCCACCAGCAAAACTGCCGCCATCGGTCTAATACTCCCAAAATTATCCAGTCGAATCATAGCCAAGGGTGGCCACTGCCGGCGGCTGATTTACAGAGATTTACCCCATTCCCGATTGATCCGCTCAGGTAAGCATCGGCAAATATTGCCGGCGAGCGAGTTTTGCCGCTAATCGGCTAAATATTCCGATTTTTGCCGGTTGTTTTCGATAAAAACGCCACGAAATCGGTTTTTCTTAACATTCTTTTACCCGAATTAACTCAAAGCGGCGTCAAAACACGCCGGTTCAGGCCGATAAATTGCACAAGGAAAGCTACTTGGCCAAGGGCCAGGCATCTCGTCAATTTCATCCAAGGAGCGAATCATGTTGAGCGGAATCAACCAAGCATCTCAAATGGCAAGCCTGCTGTTCTCAAAGCTGGACACCAAGAGCCAGGGCTATCTCGAAAAAAGCGATCTGACCGCGGCCTTCAGCCAGCTCACCTCCAGCGCCAGTCAAAGCACCAGCAGCACGAGCGCCGATGACGTCTTCTCCGCGCTGGACAGCAACAGCGACGGCAAGGTCACCAAGGACGAATTCGCCAGTGTTCTCGCCAAACTGCAGGAATCGGTCAGTGGCCAGTTCGGTGGTGGCCACATGCATGGTGCCGGTGGCATGGCTCCCCCGCCACCGCCGCCCAACGACGCCGGCTTCACCAAGGAGGAGCTGACCAGCCAGCTCGAATCTGCCGACAGCGGCGATACGAAGCGAACCGACCTGCTCAACAAGATCGTGAACAACTTTGAAGCGGCGGATAGCGATGGTGACGGCAAGGTCAGCTTCAAGGAAGCCATGGCCTACGACAAATCCACCGAGTCGACCTCCGCCACCGGTAGCAGCACGGCCACCGCGACGACAGCGGCCAACAACAGCGACGCCCAACTGATGATGAAAATCATGCAACTCATGCACGCCTACGGCACTGGCCAGGATCAGCAAAACAGCGGGATCGCCTCTTTATTGTCAGTGAGCGCATAGGCAAGCGGGCCGACACCGTTCAGGATCATTGAACCGACCGCCGTCTACGCTTAGAATGCGGCCTTCAGCCCAGAGCGGGCGTCGTATAATGGTAATACCCTAGCTTCCCAAGCTAGAGCCGTGGGTTCGATTCCCATCGCCCGCTCCACACAAATTGAGCCAGGTCATTGATCTGAAAATAGAAAAGCCAACCAATAGCGGTTGGCTTTTTTGTTGTCTGTTTCGGTTTTGATGCGCTTGTTAGCGTTGGGCCTGGCGTCGAAGGCGGCGTGGGGAAGGGCGCATTTTCGGGAGCGCGCCGCCCAGCCAGAGTTTCAATTTTGGGCCGTTTTTCTGGTTGACCGTGGAAAGCCGTTTTTTCCGCGAAAAATGCCGGCCCGCCTTCAGGCGAACAGCGGGAACGGCGCGAACTCGCCCTTGAGGACGGCTTTGCTGTCCAGCCCCAGCCAGCCATCGATGGCCGAGGCGTAGACGCGACGGAAATCGGTGGTGTGCTGCAGGTTGCCGCCTTCGACCAGGTTGGTCAGCGACGGGCGTTCGCCGTAGAAGCCGCCCTTCACGCCCTTGCCGAACAGGTACATGTTGTTGGCCGTGCCGTGGTCGGTGCCGCGGCTGGTGTTTTCGCCGGCGCGCCGGCCGAATTCCGAGAAGGCGAGCACGCAGACGCGGTCGGCCTGGCCGATGCGTTCGAGGTCGCGCATGAAGCCGAGCACGGCGTCGGCCGTGTAGGTGAGCAGGCGCTGGTGCAGGTCGGGTTGGTGCACGTGGGTGTCGAAGGCGTTGTGCGGGTAGCCGGTGTAGTAGAGCCGCGTCGGCAGGCCGGCGGCGATGCAGGCGGCGATCTTGTTGAGTCCGAGCGGGAAGATGCCGTAGTCAACTGGCGTCGAATAGCTTTGCCAGGCCTGGCGGACGAGCGCCGAGGCCTCGCGGGCGCTGCGCGCCACGTCGTTGAGGTAGGTACGGCTGGCATTACCGTCCTTCGCCTCGGGGACGACGTCGAGTAGTTCGCGTTCCTGCTGGTAGCCGGTGCGGCGGAATTTCTCGGGGTCGTCGAAAACGACCGGGGTATGCACCCGGCTGCGCACGGCGAGCGACTGGGCTTCGTCGATGTTGATGAGGAAATTCGGGCGTGGCGTCGGTGACAGGGCATCTGCCGTGCGGCCGAACCAGCCGTAATCGCTGCCGCTGTTGGGCGCCGCGGTGTGCCAGTAGGCCATCGAGGTGAAGTGCGAGAACGACGGCTTGTCGTAGCCGCAGCCCTGGACGATGGCCATCCGCCCGTCGTGCCAGAGTTTCTCGAAGCCGGCGAGGCCGGGGTTGAAGCCGTGCAGGTCGTCGATGCGGCGCAGACGCTGGGCCGGGATGCCGATGTTGGGGCGCAGGCGGTAATAGGCGTCGTCGCCATGCGGGACGACGGTATTCAGGCCGTCGTTGCCGCCGGAGAGTTCGAGGATGACGAGGATGCGTCCGTCGTCGGCGCGCGTCGCGGCCTGGGCAAGGTTGCCGAAGATCGAGGGGGCGGCGAGCGGGGCGAGGGCGTTCAGGCCCAGCGTGGCGAGGGCGCCTTGCAGCAGGCGGCGGCGGGAATGGGGGGCGGTCATGGTGATGTCCTTAGCCTAACTGGTATTCCGGGCGGCTCATGATCAGGTGCAGCGTCAGGCGCAGGGCGTCTTCGGCGTAGCTCACGGCGGCGGGCAGGTCGGCGCCGCCGAGTTCCTGTTCGAGGAAGCGGGCGAGGTCGGCGCGGCTGGCATCGTCGAGCGGCACGGCGAGGAAGCGGCGTTCGAGGTAGCGCACGGTGTCCAGCGGCGTGCGGCAACCGGCGCGCAGGATCATGCCGGTCAGGTCGATGCGCGCCAGGGTGCGCGGGATCGGCTTGACGCGTTCGATGGCCATCTGCCAGCCACGGTAGCTGGCGTAGCGCGTGTTGAAGTCCTCGTCCTGATCGGTGTTGCGGTTGGACATGGCCATCTGTTCCGGCGCGCTGTCCTTGCCGACGGGCAGGGTGGCGGTCGAGATGCTCATGCCGGCGCGGATGCGCTCATGCACGGCGCGGATTTCGGCGCCGGTGGCCATGGTCGGGTAGCGGTCTTCGGGAATGAAGCCGATGTCCGGGAAAAGCAGGTCGAAGGCGAAGTTGCCGCGCTGGAGCAGCAGGCCGGGGGTGATCCAGCTGCGCCCGCCGGCCCACCCGGCGACGGTGGGCGGGTAGAGCAGGCGCTGGCCGAGGGCGCCGGTGCTTTCGTTGAAGTCCGGCACGCCGGGCATCTCGTGCAGGCCAAGCTTGCGGTAGGTGGAGACGACCAGTTCGACCGGGCTCTTGATGTGCGTGCCGACGGCGTCGGGCGCGTAGAAATCGCGCGATAACAGCAGGGTTTCCATGAAGGGCGCGATCTCGTAGCGGTGCTGGCGTAGCAGCTCGCCGAGCTGGCGGCGCAGGTCCGGTTCGGGCTCGGTGCGGACGAAGAAGGCGTAGAGCTTGCCGGCGACGTACTCGGCAGTCACCGGCTGGGCGACGATGGTGGCGATGACGTCTTCGCCGGTCAGTCGCCCGGTGCGGCCGAGCACCGTCTTCTCGCCGTCGTCGTGTTTGGCCGGATCGACCTTGAAGCGCAGATCATCGAAATTCCAGCCGGTGAAGGCGCGCGCCGCCTCGCGGATGTCCTGCTCGCTGTAATTGCCGACGCCCATGGAGAACAGTTCCATGATCTCGCGGGCGAAGTTCTCGTTGGGCGCGCCCTTGACGTTGATGCCGGCATCGAGGAAAGCGAGCATGGCCGGGTCCTGCGCCACCTTGAGCAGCAAGGTCTGGAAATTGCCGCGCCCCTCACGCTGGAAGAGTTCCAGCTGCTTGAGCATCTTGCGGTAGTCGCGCACCTTGTCCTCGGTCGTCGCGAAGTGGCCGTGCCAGAAGAGCGCCATCTTTTCCTCGAAGGGGCGCGGCGTGGCGAGCATGCGCTGCGCCCACCAGTAATTGACGCGGTGCGTCTCGAGGCGGCTGGCGCGCAGCCAGTAGAAAAACTGGTTGGTCACCGGCTGCAGGCGGCGATTGCCGCCCGGCTTGACCTTGACGCCGATGGCTTCGCCGCGGGCCTTGGCCAGATCGGTGGTGGCCGGCCGGCTGGGCGGGAAGGCCGCGAAACCGGGCTGGAAGACGCCGGATTCCGCGAAGGCCGGCAACGTGGCTTTCGGCGCGCCGTCGAAATAGACGAGGCGACGCACGGCCTGCCGCGGCGTCAGGCGGGCGAGCTGGTCGATTTCCTCCGGCGTGCCGCCGAAGCCGGCACGCGCCAGCAGGTGCGCGGCCTTGTCGCGATTCCATTCGCCGGCCGGCAGCGGATCGAATGCGGCGGCATGCACGGCGCCGGCGGCAACGACAAGGGCGCCGGCCATCAGGATCTGGCGGGCCTGGCAGATGATTTTCATGAGCTGATCTCTCGAACGAGGCAAGGTTGCGGACGATTGTCCGTGGCAGCGCCCCGACGCACATCGGGAAAATCCGGAATGGACTCTCATGAAAATCATTGCATCGCTCGGCCGGATTTGGATTTGGGCCATTTTTTCCGGTTGACCGTGGCAGTGCGGGGGGGGGGGGGGGGGCCGGGCGGC
>JAAXVL010000001.1:0-17753 GCA_013335535.1 Azonexaceae bacterium | reverse complement strand
CCCCCCGCCTGGCGGCACATCGGCGACGACTGAACAAAGGTTTAGATCCGGAAATTCCGTCCGATTCGCGGTAATAATGGCGCTTCCGGAAACAACGATTTCCGGTGGCTTTTCCCCCTCATAAAAAAGGAGACATCATGATTTTCGAAGGCGGTTGTTACTGCGGCAGCGTGCGTTACCGGGCGGAAGGCGAGCCGATTCTCGAAGGGCAATGCCATTGCCGGGAGTGTCAGTACATCACCGGCGGCGAGCCGAATACCTTTATCGCCATTCCCCAGAGCGGCTTTACCTACACCAAGGGCAACCCATCGTCCTTCACGCGGAGCGACGTGCCCAACGCCGTGACGCGGCGTTTCTGTCCGACCTGCGGCACGGCGATCGGCACCGAAATCCCCGGCGGGCTCATGGCCATCAAGGTCGGCACCATGGACGAACCCAAGTTGTTCGATCCCAAGGTCGCCATTTTCACCGTCGACCAGCAGCCCTTCCACCGGATTCCCGAGGGGCTGGCCTGCTTCGAGCGCATGCCGGGCTAAGGCGCATCCGGATTTTTCCCCGGCAGCTAGCTTGCCGGGGGGGGGCTGATCAGCCGAGCAGCTTGCGCTGATCGAGGTATTTTTCGAGGATTTCGAGGCGGGCCAGCGGGTCGTCGAGTTCAAGCAGCTTCTGCTTGGCCAGATTCTGGATGGGCAGGACTTCGGTAATCCGGTAGCCGACCCACTCGGCGTCGTCGAAACGGTGCGGCTCGGGCAGGCGTTCCTGGCCGACGTCGGCGGCGATGCGGCGGAGCAGTGGCAACAGGCGCTGGCGTTCGGGCGGCATGGCCGTCGGGGCAGCCTCGGTGAGCAGTTCGACCTTGGCTTCGACGAGGTTGCCGTTGCCGATGCGGCTGTCGATGATGCGGAAGCGTCGCCCGCCACGCGCGGTGATCATGAGGATGCCGAGCTGTTCCATCTCCCAGTCGCCGATCGTGGCCAGGGTGCCGACGGCGTGCGGCACGGCGCCTTCGCCGACCTCGCTGCCCTTGTCGATGAGGCAGATGCCGAAGGGCGTGTTGTCCTTGAGGCAGGCGGCGGCCATGTCGAGGTAGCGCTGCTCGAAGATCTTGAGCGGCTGCAGGCCGCCGGGAAAGAGCACGGTGTTGAGTGGGAAGAGCGGGATGTCGAGCGTTTCGACGGCGTTGCCGGCCGGCGAGCGGGTGAAATCGAACCAGCCCATTTCAGCGATCCTCGCCCCAGCGCTGCATGAGCGTGTGCGGCACGCCGATCTGGTCGAGCACGCGGGCGACGACGAAATCGACAATCTCCTCCACGCTTTGTGGGCGGTGGTAGAAGCCCGGACTGGGCGGCAGGATGACGACGCCGACGCGGGAAAGGCGCAACATGTTTTCGAGGTGGATGGCGGAAAACGGCGTTTCACGCGGCACCAGCACGAGCTTGCGGCCTTCTTTCATGACCACGTCGGCGGCGCGTTCGATGAGGTTGTCGGCCAGGCCCTGGGCGATGGCGGCCAGCGTACCCATGCTGCACGGACAGACGACCATGGCATCCGGCGGGTTGGAACCGGAGGCGACCGGGGCGAACCATTCCTCCCGGCCGTAGACGGCCAGGTTTTCCGGCGTGGCGGCGGGCAGGCGGGCGAGCAGGGCGGCCTTGGCATCGCTCGGGCGCGAGGGCAGGTCGAAATCGAGTTCCTGTCTGGCGACGACCTGCGAGGCTTGCGAGTAGAGCAGCTGCACCTTGCAGCCGGCTTCGAGCAGGCATTCGAGCAGGCGCAGGCCGTAGGGCATGCCCGAGGCACCGGTCAGCGCGAGGCAAATCGTTTTAGACATTGGGCGTTTCCGAAGGCGCAGGTTCAGCCAGCAGTTTAGCCGCGATCAGGCCGTTGATGGTGCCGAAAACCAGTGCCGCGGCGGCGAAAACCGGGGTGAGCAGAAAGACGCCGTCGTGTGGAATGAGCCAGACGCGGGCGAGCAGCAACTGGCCGCCGATGTGGGCGAAGGCGGCGAGGATGGACAGGCTGACCGGGCCGAACCAGCGTTGCGGCAGATGCCGGGCGAGCCCGAGGGTGAGCAGGCTGAGCGTCGTCCCGGTGAGCGACAGGAAGAAGCCGGGGGCGAGGAAGTAGCCGAGTAGCAGACTGCCGGCCAAAACCCGCAGGGCGCTGACCCAGACCGCCGTGCCCCAGCCGTAGCGGGCGAGCACGACGAGGGTGACGATATTGGCCAGCCCCGGCTTGACGCCGGGCAGCGGCGACGGGATGGCGGCGTCGACCAGCGACAGGCCGACGGCGGCCGTAGCCAGCCAGGCAACGCGGCGGTCCTCGGCGGTGACGGTGAGTTCAATAACTGATCGAGTCATAGACCTTGGTCCGTCCGGCGATCTGGACACTGACGCGGTTGGGGGCGCAGATGGCGATTTCGCCGGGGCGCATGAGCCAGCCCTGCTTGACGCAATACTGACGCGGGCTGGGGTCGGAGACGACGCGGGCGCGGCCCGGTTCGACGGCGATCAGCGTGGTGCCGAGCGGCCCGGCGACTTCAAACAGCTTGCGCGCCTTGAGATCGACGTCGGCGAAGACCTTGCCTTCCTGGCGGATGATGGCGCGGTCGGCCAGCCCGCCTTGCCAGAAAACCGGGATGCTGACGCCGACGGCGGCGGCGCTGAGCAGCATGATCAGCCAGTCACCGGGGCGAATCAGCGCGAGCCAGGGCATGACCGGCGGGAAGGCATTTCAATTTTGGGCATTTTTTCCGGTTGACCGTGGCAAACGGGCCTGGCGCGCCCTCAGTCGCCGGCCAGCGTGCGGTGACGGACGAGGACGCGGACCCGGTCGGAAAACTGCCGGGCCAGCCACTCGGCGATGTACACCGAGCGGTGCTGGCCGCCCGTGCAACCGATGGCGACCGTCAGGTAATTGCGGTTGTCGCGGATGAAGCTGGGCAGCCAAGTGGCGATAAAGCGATGGATGTCCTCTTGCATGAGGGCGACTTCAGCCTGGGCGTCGAGAAAGTCGATGACCGGCTTGTCCTTGCCGGTCAGGGTGCGCAGTTCCGGGTCGTAATGGGGATTGGGCAGGCAGCGCACGTCGAAGACGAAATCGGCGTCGAGCGGGATGCCATGCTTGAAGCCGAAGGATTCGAACATCAGCGTCAGCCCCTGGCCCGGTTCGGCTTCGATGAACTGGCGCACCCATTCGCGCAGGCCGGCGGCTTTCATGCCGCTCGTGTCGATGCGGTGGCCGAGGGTCGAAATGGGCTCGAGCAAATTCCGTTCGGCCCGAATGGCTTCGATCAGCGTCTGATCGGCTGTCGCCAGCGGGTGACGGCGGCGGGATTCGGAATAGCGCTTGAGCAGCGTTTCCTCGTTCGAATACAGAAACAGGAAGGTCGGCTCGATGCCGCCTTCCTTGAGCGTCTCGAGCTTTTCCGGCACGAGGTCGATGCCGTGCCCGGAACGACCGTCGATGGCAACGGCCACTTTCTGGATGCCTTCCTCCTTCAGCATGCGGGCGAGAAAGGTCAGCATGAGCACCGGCAGGTTGTCGACGCAGTAGTAGCCTGTGTCTTCAAGGAGATTCAGGGCGACGGACTTGCCCGAGCCGGAGAGGCCGCTGATGAGAATGAGTTTCATGGAGGCAGAGCATAATCAAGGCGGCGTCCCGTATCAACCCGCGGCATAATAGAAAAAACAGGAGATCATCATGCCCCAGACCATTCCTTTACTTGACCTCTCCTTTCTGGCCGAACTGACCGCGCTGCGCCGCGACATCCACGCCCACCCCGAACTGGCCTTTAACGAGAACCGGACAGCCGACATCGTCGCCCGCGAACTCGAGCGCTATGGTCTCGAAGTGCATCGCGGCATCGCCAAAACCGGCGTCGTCGGCGTCCTGCGCGCCGGCACGTCGACCAAGATGGTGGGCCTGCGCGCCGATATGGATGCCCTGCCGCTGGCCGAGATGAACGAGTTTCCGCACCACTCGAAGCACGCCGGAAAAATGCACGCCTGCGGTCACGACGGCCACACCGCCATGCTGCTCGGCGCGGCGCGTTACCTGGCCGAAAAGCCGGATTTCGATGGCATCGCCGTCTTCATTTTTCAGCCTGCCGAGGAATCGGAAGGCGGCGCCGCGGTCATGATCGAAGACGGCCTGTTCGAGCGCTTCCCGGTCGAAGCCGTGTTCGGGCTGCACAACTGGCCGGGCATTCCGGTCGGTGAAATGGCCGTCATGCCGGGGCCGGTCATGGCCGGCACCTGTGCCTTCGAGATTTTCGTGCGCGGCCACGGTTGCCATGCCGCCATGCCGCATCAGGGCGTCGATTCCATCGTCGCCGGGGCGCAACTCGTGCAGGCGTTGCAGACAGTGGTCAGCCGCACGCTGCATCCCTGCGAATCGGCCGTTGTCAGCGTGACGCAATTTCATGCCGGCGAGGCGTGGAACATCATTCCCGAAGAAGTCGTCCTGCGCGGCACCATCCGCAGCTTCAAGCCGGCGGTACAGGAGAGCATCGAGCGCGCCGTCGAGCGGCTATGCAGCGGCATTGCGGCAGCCAACGGGGCGCAGATCAGCGTCCAGTTCGACCACCGCTACCCGCCGACCGTGAATAGCGTGAACGAGGCCAAATTCTGCCGTGATGTGGCCGCCGAAGTCTTCAAGCCGGAACGCGTCCTGACCGACATCCTGCCCTCGATGGGCGCCGAGGATTTTGCCTACATGCTCAATGAAAAGCCGGGCTGCTATGTCTGGCTCGGCAACGGCCCGGGCATCGGCGGCTGCACGCTGCACAACCCGCACTACGACTTCAACGACGAACTGCTGACCCTGGGCACTAGCTACTGGGTGCGCCTTGTCCAGCGTTACCTGCCGGTGAATCGAGCCGGCTGAGTCGAATTTCGCGAGCGAAAAAAAGCGGCGTTGAACGCCGCTTTTTTTAACGATGGGTACTGCCCAGCCTACAGCTTGAAGCGGGAAACCTGCTGGTTCAGCTCGCCGGCCATGCCTTTCAGGCGTTCGGCCGAAGCAACCACGTCGCGCATGGCGCGAGCACCCACTTCGATCAGGTTGCGAACTTGATCGATATGCTTCTGCATGCTGCCTTCGTTCTGATACTCGACGCTGATCGCATCGGTAATGCGTGCCACCACCTGCCTGACCTCAAGCGAACTGGCATTCATCCGGTCGAAAGCATCGCGCGCCTGGTTGGACAGCTGGACGCTGTCATCGACCTGGCGCATGCCGGATTCCATGGCATCGACGGCACGCGCCGTGCCTGAATGAATGCTGTCGACCATGGCAGAAATTTCGGCAGTTGATTTTGTCGTCCGTTCGGCCAGCTTGCGCACCTCGTCGGCGACCACGGCAAAGCCGCGCCCCTGTTCGCCGGCGCGCGCCGCTTCGATGGCGGCGTTGAGGGCAAGCAGGTTGGTCTGGCTGGCAATGTCGGAGATGACGCCAAGGATGGAGTTGATCTGGGCGGACAGCGTGCCCAGCTCGCGGATGTGGGTGGCCGTGACCTGCACCGAACTGGCCATCGATTTGGTTTCTTCCGCTGCCTTGCCGGCCAATGCTGCGCCACTGCCAGAAATCTCGCTCGATCCCTTGACGATCTGCTCCGCCTCGTTGACCGCGCCCATGACCTGATGGAGGCTTTCCGAAAGGCTCTCGCCATTGCTGACCATGCTTCGGGCGACATCAAGTTGCTGATCGCTGCCGCTGGCTACCTGGGAGGTGGCCGACGCCATCTGGTTTGCCGTCTGGGCGACGTCCTGCGCATGCCTGGCGAGCGTGCTGACCAATTCGCGCAGGTGCAGCTGCATGGCGGCCAGCCCGGCAAGCAGGCTGTCATGGTCGTGCTCGGCAACCGCGATCGGCTGTGTCAGGTCGCCGGTGGCAACTGCATTTGCCACCTGGCGGGCGTAGCCGGGTTCGCCACCAAGTTCGCGGCGGACGTAGGCCAGCGTCGTGATGACGCTGGCGATGCCGACCAGAATGGCCAGCGCCGACAGCGCCAGCACGATGTTTCCGGCCTGCTCGGCCTTGCCGGCCACTTCATGGCGCTGGGCGTCGGTGGCCTTGTCGATAACCTCAAGGTCGTCGAGCAGGGCTTTCTTCAAGGCGCGCCAGGCGGGCGTTTCCTTGCTGTTGATCAGGGTCTTCGCCTCGTCCGTGCGGCCAGCCTTGACCGCCGCGAGAACCTCTGTTTGGGCATCGGCCTGGACCTGGGCCAGCGGCCCGAGGCGAGCCAGCGAATTGCTGAAGCCGTCGACCGCCGAGGCGGCCCGGGTCGCCCCATCGCGCGCCGCTGCGAAGTCCTTGCGGGCTTTTTCAAGATTCTCGAAAGCCTTGGGGTTGCTTGGGTCGAGGACAATATTGCGCAATGCCTGGCCCATCTGCAGGCCTTGGCTGTACATGTCCTGATAGCCGTGCTGCAGGGCGCCGATGCCATCCAGAAAGCTGCCGAAGCGGGCCGAGGTGCTGCGCAGGCCACTGTTGGCGACAACAACGGCGGCAATGAAAGCGGCCATGATCAAGGCCATGCCGAGTAACAGGCGGTTACGGAAACTCATTGCCAAACCCCTTTTTATATTAGGGTTTCATTGTACGGCTTGGCTAACGCGGGAGCCAGTTCGTTCAGCCGGCGGTGATCATTCCATCGCTGAGTCTGAGGGCATTGACCAGCAGCAATTCACGTTCGAGGCCGGCCACCAGGCGCTCATCGGACAGATTCAGGAAGCGCGTGTTGACGTCCACGGCGAAGGGCAGGGCGAGCACGAAGGCGGGAAAGTCGGCTTTCGGCAGCTGGCGCTTTTCCATCATGGCAAACGAAACGATAACCTTGATGGCGTGCCAGGCCAGTTGTTCGATGTTGTTGCGGAAGTTGCCTAGGCGCCGGAAAGCCCGCTCAAAAGCCGCGTCGACCGTGGCAAACGGCCGGCCGTGGCCGGGAATGACGATATTGATGGGCAGGCGGGCGAGCATTTCCAAGGTTTCCTGCGTGCTGGCCAGACCGTCGGCTTCGCCGAGCAGTTCGGGGAAAATGACGCCGAAGCCGTTTTCCCAGAGCGCGTCGCCGGAAATCAGGATGCGCTTTTCCGGGTTGTAATAGGCCAGTGCTTCCATGTCGTGGCCGGGAACGGCCAGTGCCTGCCAGTTGAGGCCGCCCATTTCGACTTCGTCATTGGCGTCGATCAGCCGGTCATGCTGGAAGCGCGCGCTTTGCTGGCCGAGCGGCGAGAGGAGCAGGGCGTCCTTGTCCCATTCGGCAATGACGGCGTGCAGGCCGGCCGGGACGCTGATTTCGCAGTCGAAGGCCTCTTTGAGCGCGGCATTGCCGCCGATGTGATCGGAGTGCGAGTGGGTGTTGATCAGGCGAGCCAACTGGCGGCCGGCCAGGGCGTTATAGACCAGATCGACGGTTTGTCCAGCATGGGTGACGTAGCCGCTATCGACCAGCGTGGCCTGGTCGCCATCGAAAAACAGGATGTTGTTGGCGGACAGCCAGCCGCGTTCGAGGACGAGCAGGCTGGCCGGGAGATCGATGCTCATTCCGGTTTTTCCGGGCTGCCGTCACGATTGGCTGGCTGTGTGGTGGTCGGCACGACCAGTTCGGCGACGATACCCGGCGCGCTGAGTGGCGGCCGGCCACAGCCGAGGCAGTAGCCGGAGTCGGGGTCGGCCATGCAGATGCCAACGCATTGGTAGAGTTCTTCGTCGTTCATTTTATTTTCCGTCGCGCGGCGACGGTTGCGGGGTTTGGGCGAGCCGGCGGCGGTCGATATCGGCCAGGATGCGCAGCCGTGCCGGGTCATCGAGGCGCGACCAGGCGGTGATTTCATCGATGGTGCGGAAGCAACCCTGGCACAGGCCGTTGCTTGCATCCATCTTGCAGATATTGGTGCAGGGTGAGGTGATCATTCAAATGAGCATGAAGCGGTGTTGCTGGTCGCGGACCATTTCAACGGCTTCGAGCGCCTCGTCGCGACTGATTCTGGCCAGCATGGCCAGATGAAGACGGCGGTCGCGGGCAGTTAGTTCCGGGAAGTTGAGGGTATGGGCGTTGATGTCCGCGACGCTGTTGTCGGAGACAATGCCCTGGCGGTCCACGGTAATGCTGACGGGCGTCAGGTGCAGGGCCTGTTCGGGGGCGCCGAGGTAGTCGGCCAGGGCGTGGACCAGATGTTCGGGCATCAATGATTCGGCGGTATGGCGCAGTTTGGCGTCGAGCTCGGCCAGGTGACGGGTGCCGACTTCCAGGGCATGGCCGCCCGTGGTGCCGCGCAGGACGGTGAGATGGGCGCGCTCGACCGAGACATCGGCGCGCAGGCCTTCGCGTTCGTCGCGCAGGGCCTTTACATGGGCGTGGAAGGTGTGGAGCAGGCTTTCCAGCGCCTTGCAGCGCAGGCCATGCAGGGTGGTCTCCAGCTGGCAGCTTGGTTCGATGAGCGTCTGTCCGGAGAAAAAGAGAACGAGCTGCGGAACGTCGTTGCGGATGACATCGCCCTGTTGCGCCATGCCGAGCTGCTTTTTCTGCTGCCGGCGGGCGGCGAACATGGCGTAGAAATAGTCGTTTTCCCAACTGCAGGGCTCGGCCAGAAAATCGCGCACGGCCTGGCTGCGGCCGAGCATCTGGTCGATGTCGTCAGCCGTGGCGAACAGGGCATGGACGAGCGGGTCGTTGGCGAAGGCCTTGCGGTTGATATCGATCGGGCCGGGCAGCGCCGCGACCAGACCGTCGCAGTAGCCCAGTGCGTACTGAACCGGGCCGCTCAGGTGTTTTTCAAAACCGGGCGCGGCCTTGAGCATCGGGTCCACCATCTCGGCCACCCGGTCGAGCGCCTTGCGCAGGGAGGGATCCGGCGGTGGCGCGGGCTTGAGAAAATCGGCAACGGTGGAGAGAAGGCTCACTCGGCTTTGGCACAGAGAGCCCGGCCGGCCTTGGCACCGTTCGGGCGGTTGATGGCGCTGGAAATCCAGTCGCCGACAACTGCCAGTTTAGCCAGATCGATGCCGGTTTCAATGCCCAGGCCCTGCAATAAATAGACGACATCCTCGGTTGCCACGTTGCCCGAGGCGCCTTTGGCGTAGGGGCAGCCGCCGAGACCGGCGATCGAGCTGTCGAAAACGTTCATGCCCATCTGCAGCGAGGCGTAGATGTTGGCGATGGCCATGCCATAGGTGTCGTGAAAATGGCCGGCCAATTTTTCGATGGGGAGCAGCCTGGAGCAGGCCTCGATGAGGCGTTTGACCGAGGCCGGATTGCCGACGCCGATGGTGTCGCCGAGCGAGACCTCGTAGCAGCCCATGTCGAACAGGGTCTTGGCGACTTCGGCGGCCTGTTTCGGCGCAACAGCCCCTTCGTACGGGCAGCCGACGACGCAGGAAACATAGCCGCGCACGGGGATTTCGAGCGCTGAGGCGGCCGAAACAACGGGTTCGAAGCGTTTGAGGCTCTCGGCAATAGAGCAATTGATGTTTTTCCGCGAAAAACTCTCGGACGCTGCGCCAAAAATGGCGACTTCGGTCGCGCCAGCTTCGACCGCCGCATCGAAACCTTGCAAATTTGGCGTCAAAACCGGGTAGACCGTGGCAGCGTGCCGCTTTATGCCGCGCAGCACCGCCGAGTTGTCGCCCATCTGCGGCACCCATTTTGGCGAGACGAACGAGGTCGCTTCGATGACGCGCAAGCCAGCCTCGCCGAGACGCTCGATCAGTTCGATCTTGGTTTCGGTCGGGACGACTTCTTTTTCATTCTGCAGTCCGTCGCGCGGGCCGACTTCGACGATTTTTACCTTGGCGGGCAGTTTCATCATTCCCCCTCGAATTCGACCAGGGCGGCGCCGTCGGCCACTTGCTCCCCGGCGGCGTAGCAGAAAGCCTTGACCGTACCCGCGGCGGGGGCGGTGATGGTGTGCTCCATTTTCATGGCTTCGAGGATGAGCAACGGGGCGCCCTTGTCGACCTTCTGCCCGGGCTGGGCGAGCAGGGCGACGACCTTGCCGGGCATCGGTGCGGTCAGTCCGCCGCCCTGGGCGCCGCCGGCTTCGACGAGGTGCAGAGGGTCATCGCGCAGGAGTGAGTACGTGCTTCCGTTGAGGAAGATGCTGCGCTTTTCGTCGACGGCGACGACGCTGGCCATCAGACGACGGTCGTCGAGTTCGACGGCAAAACGGTCACCTTCCAACTTCTTGCCGCGAGCCAGCGTGGTCTGGCCGTTGATCGTGATCTGCCATTTGTCACCCTGATAACGTACCAGGGCTTCGATCAGGCTGTCGCCATCGCGGAACCCGATCATGCGGGCGGCCGACAGGTTCATGCGCCAGCCGTCGCGGGCATGCCAGGGCGAATGCGGGTCGCCGCTGGTCTTGGCGGCCTGTTTGGCTTCGTGCTGTTCCCAGAGCAGTTCGCCGACCGTGGCGACGAGCAGGGCGTCGCGCGGCACGGCCTGGGTGGCGGGAAAGAGGAATTCTTTCTGGCGCTCGATGAGCCCGGTGTCGAGGTCGGCGCCGGCAAAGGCCGGGCAGGCGACGAGGCGGGACAGGAAATCGATGTTGGTGGTGACGCCGGCCACCTGATAGTCGGCCAGCGCCTTGCGCATGCGGGCCAGGGCGGCGTCGCGGTGCTCGTCCCAGACGATGAGCTTGGCGATCATCGGGTCGTAGAATGGCGTGATCTCGTCGGCTTCCTCGACACCGGTATCGACGCGGACGTTAAGGCTTTCGGCTGGCGGCGAGAGGCGGACGAGGCGGCCGGTTGAGGGCAGGAAGCCCTTGTTGGCATCTTCTGCGTAGATGCGCGCTTCGAGGGCGTGGCCGCGCAGCTGCAGTTGTTCCTGGGCGAGCGGCAGCGGCTGGCCGGCGGCGACGCGCAGTTGCCATTCGACGAGATCCTGGCCCGTAATCATTTCAGTGACCGGATGCTCGACCTGCAGGCGAGTGTTCATTTCCATGAAGTAGAACGAGCCGTCCTGATTGGCGATGAATTCGACCGTGCCGGCGCCGACGTAACCGACGGCCTTGGCGGCGGCGACGGCGGCTTCGCCCATCTGGCGGCGGCGTTCGAGCGTCATGCCGGGGGCGGGGGCTTCCTCGAGCACCTTCTGGTGGCGGCGCTGCACCGAGCAGTCGCGCTCGAAGAGGTAAACGCAGTTGCCAAGGGTATCGGCGAAGACCTGGATTTCGATGTGGCGCGGCTTGGTGATGTATTTCTCGATGAGCACGTGGTCGTCGCCGAAGCTGGAAATGGCTTCGCGTTTGCACGACGCGAGGGCATCGGGGAAATCCTCGCTCTTTTCGACAAGGCGCATGCCCTTGCCGCCACCGCCGGCGGCGGCCTTGATCAGGACCGGGTAGCCGATGGCGTCAGCTTCCTTGTGCAGGAGGGCCGGCGTCTGGTCGTCGCCGTGGTAGCCGGGGGTGAGCGGTACGGCAGCCTTGCCCATCAGTTTCTTGGCTTCGGACTTGGAGCCCATGGCGCGAATGGCCGAGGCCGGCGGGCCGATGAAGGCGATGCCGTTGGCGGCCAGAGCATCAGCAAAACCGGCGTTTTCGGACAGGAAGCCATAGCCGGGATGGACGGCCTGGGCGCCGGTGCGCTTGCAGGCGTCGACGATCTTGTCGGCGACGAGGTAGGACTCGCGGGCGGCGGCCGGGCCGAGCAGCACGGCTTCGTCGGCCATGCGGACATGGCGGGCGTTGGCATCGGCTTCGGAATAGACGGCGACGGTGCGGATGCCCATGCGGCGTGCGGTTTTAATCACGCGGCAAGCGATCTCGCCTCTATTTGCAATGAGGATCTTGTTGAACATGGCTTATTCCCCAATCCAGTTGGGTTGACGTTTATCGAGGAAAGCAGCGATGCCTTCGCGGGCTTCCGGCGTGGCGCGCAGGTGGGCGATGCGGTGGGCGGTGTCTTCGACCAGCGTGTCGTTGATCGGCCGGCCGCTGACGGCGCGGATCAGGTCCTTGGCGGCGGCCTGGGCGTGCGGGCCGCCTTGCAGCAGGGCCGCTGTGATTTCCTGAACCTTGGCGTCGAGCTGTTCCGGCTCGACGGTTTCATGGACGAGGCCGATGTCGCAGGCGCGGTCGGCGGTTATGCGTTCGGCCGACTGGAAATAACGGGTCGCCTGGCGGGCGCCGATGGCGCGCAGGACGTAGGGCGAAATGGCCGAGGGGATGATGCCGAACTTGACTTCGGAGGTGGCGAAAACGGCCTTGGTCGAGGCGACGGCGATGTCGCAGGCGGCGGCCAGGCCCATGCCGCCACCGAGCGCGGCGCCCTGGACGCGGGCGACGGTCGGCTTATTCATTTCGGCCAGCGTGCGCAGCATGTGGGCGAGGGCGCGGGCGTCGTTGAGGTTGTCGTCGACGCCGTTGTTGGCGGCGCGTTTCATCCAGTTCAGGTCGGCGCCGGCCGAGAAACTCTTGCCGCGGCCGGCCAGGACGACGACGCGGACGTCGGCATCGTCATCGAGCGCGATGCAGGCGGCGGTCAGTTCGGTGATCAGGGTTTCGTCGAAGGCGTTGTGCAGGTCGGGCCGGTTCATCCAGATCGTGGCGACCGGGCCGTTGAGTTCGATTTCCAGGGTGGTAAACATGTCTCGCTCCAATTATTGTTGTCGCTGGCGGATCAGGTCCGCCATGGGCTGGCCGTCCAGCGCGGCGATCAGTCTGGCCTGATTGACGGCGGGCTGGTTCTGGCTGACTTTCCATTTGCCGACCAAGCGGTCGATGGTGATTTCGATGCCGACCACGGCGCCGAGCATCTTGTCGATGTAATCGGCCGGTGCGTCGTCGATGGCCCACGGATGAGGCAATTCGGCTTCGTGCTCGGCGGTCAGTCCGTCGAGCTGGGTGCGCAGCCAGTCGCGGTCGTCGATCAGGCGCAGTTCGCCGTAGGCATGCACCGCCGCGTAATTCCAGGTCGGTACGACCTTGCCGTGTTCAGCCTTGGTGGCGTAGCCGGAGGGGCTGATGTAGCAGTCCGGACCTTTGAAAATGGCGAGAATTTTCCGGTTGACCGTGGAATCGTTCGCCAGTGGGTTGGCGCGGGCGATGTGGCCGCGCAGGGTGCCGTGCGGGCCGGCGCTCGCATCCAGATGCAAGGGGATGTGATTGGCGTCGAGGCCGTCCGGGCCTAGCGTGACCAGCGCGGCGAGCGGATGCGCCCGCATCAGCGCCTGCATGACGCCGATGTCGGTTTCCGCAAAATGCTTGGGCAGGTACATCGCCTTACATCCGGAAGATGCCGAACTTCGTTTCTTCGGCCGGCGCGTTCATCGAAGCGGACAGGCCGAGGCCGAGCACGCGCCGGGTGTCGGCCGGGTCGATGATGCCGTCGTCCCAGAGCCGGGCCGAGGCGTAATACGGGTGGCCCTGCGTCTCGTACTGCTCGCGGATCGGGTCCTTGAAGGCCGCTTCTTCCTCGGGGCTCCACGTCTTGCCGGCGGCTTCGATGCCGTCGCGCTTGACCGTGGCCAGCACGCCGGCGGCCTGTTCGCCGCCCATCACCGAGATGCGGGCGTTCGGCCACATCCACAGGAAGCGCGGCGAGTAGGCGCGGCCGCACATGCCGTAGTTGCCGGCGCCGAAGCTGCCACCGATGACGACGGTGAATTTCGGCACCTTGGCCGTGGCGACGGCCGTCACCATCTTGGCGCCATCGCGGGCGATGCCACCGTTTTCGTACTTGCGGCCGACCATGAAGCCGGTGATGTTCTGCAGGAAGACGAGCGGAATACCACGCTGAGCGCAGAGCTCGATGAAGTGCGCGCCTTTGAGTGCCGATTCGCTGAACAGGATGCCGTTGTTGGCGACGATGCCGATCGGGTAGCCGTATATCCGCGCGAAGCCGCAGACCAGCGTCGTGCCGTAGCGCGCCTTGAACTCGTCGAAATCGGAGCCATCGACGATGCGGGCGATGATTTCGCGGACGTCGAAGGGCTTCTTCGAATCGGTCGGGATGACGCCGTACAGTTCTTCGGCGGCATAGGCCGGCTCGGTCGGTATGGTCAGCGATACCGGCGGCTGCTTCTGCCAGTTCAGATCCTTGACGATGCGGCGGGCGATGGCCAGCGCGTGGGCATCGTTTTCGGCCAGATGGTCGACGACGCCGGAAATGCGGGTGTGCACGTCGGCGCCGCCGAGGTCTTCGGCCGAGACGACTTCACCGGTGGCGGCCTTGACCAGCGGCGGGCCGCCGAGAAAGATTGTGCCCTGATTCTTGACGATGATCGACTCGTCGCACATGGCCGGCACGTAGGCGCCGCCGGCCGTGCACGAGCCCATGACGGCGGCGATCTGCGGGATGCCCTGGGCCGACAGGTTGGCCTGGTTGAAGAAGATGCGGCCAAAGTGTTCCTTGTCCGGGAAGACCTCGTCCTGCATGGGCAGGAAGGCGCCGCCGGAATCGACCAGATAGACGCAGGGCAGGCGATTTTCGAGAGCGATTTCCTGGGCGCGCAGGTGTTTTTTGACGGTCAGCGGGTAGTAGGTCCCGCCCTTCACGGTCGCGTCGTTGGCGACGACCATGCATTCGACGCCATTGACGCGGCCGATGCCGGCGATCACCGAGGCGGCAGGCACGTCACCGCCGTACATGCCGTAGGCGGCGAACTGGCCAATTTCGAGGAAGGGTGTGCCGGGGTCGAGCAGGCCGTTGACCCGCTCGCGCGGCAGCAGCTTGCCGCGGGCCAGATGCTTCTGGCGCGCCGCTTCGGGGCCGCCGAGAGCGATCTTCTCGACCTTGTCGTGCAGGTCGGCGACGACGGTCTGCATGGCGGCCGCGTTGGCCTGGAAATCGGCCGAACGCGGGTTGAGTTGGGATTTCAGGATGGTCATGTCTCCTCGCTTCTTTTATGTGTGCGTTGCTACCTGAATGGATGATGGGAAAAGCGCTACAACTGCTTTTCCTCTTTGAGCCACTTGCTGACCGGCTCCGGGCGGTAGGCCGTCATGGTGGCCAGCAGTTGTTCGATGTCGGTGTCGGCCAGCGCCATGGCCCGGTTCTGGGGGCGCAGGAAGCCTTCGTCGACCGCCTTGTCGAACATGGCGAGCAGCGGGTCGTAGAAACCGTTGACGTTGAGCAGGCCCATGGGCTTCTGATGAAAGCCGAGCTGGCCCCAGGTCAGGATTTCGCAGAATTCCTCGAAGGTGCCGAAGCCGCCGGGCAGGGCGACGAAACCGTCGGACAGCTCGGCCATGCGCGCCTTGCGGGTGTGCATCGAATCAACGACTTCGATTCGCGTCAGTGCTCGGTGATCGACGGCACGACCGGCGACTTCCTTGCCCATCAGCGCTTCCGGGATGACGCCGATGACCGTGCCACCCGCCTCCAGGCAAGCATCGGCGACGGCGCCCATCAGCCCGATATTGCCGGCGCCATAGACCAGTTCAATGCCGCGCGCAGCGAGCAGACGACCGAGCTTTTCGGCTTCGGCGCGGTAGATCGGGTTGCTGCCGGCGTTCGAGCCGCAGAAGACGCAGAGTCGTTTCATCGTGTTCTCAAAAACCGCCTGTTTTCAGCCAGTGTTCGATCTGCGGCAGGCGGTCGGCGCCAAAGAAGGCTTCGCCGTCGATGACGACATGCGGCGAGCCGAAGACGCCGGCGGCCAGGGCCTGGTCGCACTCGTCCTTGAGGCGGGCCTTGATTTCCGGGGTTTGCAGCGCGGCGGCCAGCGTCGGGCGATCGACGCCGAGCTTTTCGGCAATGTCGAGCACGGTGTCGGGCGACGAGATGTCACGGTCCTCGACGAAGAAGGCGCGATAGGTGGCGTGGGCAAATTGCCGGGCCAGCGCGCAGTCCTGGCCGTGCAGCCAGTAGTAGGCGCGGGCGGCGTTCTGTGTCGGCAGCGGGAAGCGGCTGGGTGGGTTGTAGGGAATGCCCATGAAGCGCGCCGAACGGTAAAAGTCGTGGAACATGTACTTGCCCTTGCTCGTCACGCCGTCGGCCGGCGGCCGGGAACCCGTCGCCTGAAAAATGATGCCGAGCAGGATGGGATGCCATTTGACCTTGCGGCCGTAGCGGGCGGCCAGAGCATCGATTTTCTCGCTCATCAGGTAGCCGTAAGGGCTGGAAAAGTCGAACCAGAAATCGATGGGGCTCTTGTCGGTATCGCTCATTGTTGTCTCCTCGTTGGGGCTACGGTCGATTCCATTTTTGGGCTTTTTTTCCGGTCGACCGTAGCATTCGGTTTGAATTACTCGGCGGCGATGCTGCGCCCGATGACCAGCCGCTGGATGTCGTTGGCGCCCTCGTATATCTGGCAGATGCGCACGTCGCGGTAGATCCGCTCGACCGGGAAGTCGCTGGTATAGCCGACGCCGCCGTGGATCTGGATGGCGTCCGAGGCGATCTTCTCGGCGGCTTCGGAGGCGAACATCTTGGCCATCGAGGCTTCCTTCAGGCAGGGCTTGCCGGCATCCTTGAGCTGGGCGGCGCGCCAGACCATGAGGCGGGCGGCATCGAGCAGGGTGTTCATGTCGGCCAGGCGGAAATTGACAGCCTGATGGTCGATGATCGGCTGGCCGAAGGTGACGCGTTCCTTGGCGTAGCGGACGGCCGCTTCAAACGCGGCGCGGGCCATGCCGATGCTCTGGGCGGCGATGCCGATGCGGCCGGCTTCGAGGTTGGATAGCGCAATCTTGTAGCCTTCACCTTCCTTGCCGAGCAGCGCGCTGGCCGGAACGCGGCAGTTCTCGAGAATGATCTGCACGGTGTCGGAGGCATGCTGACCCATCTTGTCTTCAGTGCGGCCGACGAGGAAGCCAGGCGTCGCGGTCGGGATCAGGAAGCAGGAAATGCCCTTCTTGCCAGCCGCCTTGTCGGTCACCGCGAAGACGATGGCCATCTGCGCGTGCTTGCCGGTGGTGATGAACTGCTTGACGCCGTTCAGCACGAAATGGTCGCCATCGCGGTCGGCGCGCGTCGTGATCGCGGCAGCGTCCGAGCCGGTGTGCGGTTCTGTCAGGCAGAAGCAGCCCCACTTCTCGCCGCGGGCCAGCGGCTTGAGCCATTCTTCCTTCTGCGCGTCGGTGCCGTATTTTTGCGTGATGCCGCAGGCCAGCGAGTTCTGCACCGAGACGATGGTCGAGGTGGCGCCGTCGCCGGCGGCGATTTCTTCCAGCGTCAGCACCAGCGACATGTAATCCATGCCGGCGCCGTCCCATTCTTCGGGTACGCACATGCCCATGGCGCCCAGTTCGCCGAGTTCCTTGAGGGCCTCGGCCGGGAAGGTGTGGTGCTTGTCCCAGTCGGCGGCGAAGGGGGCCAGGCGTTCCTGCGCGAAGGCGCGCATGGTGTCGCGGATCATTTCCTGCTCTTGCGTGAGAATCATGCGGTTTTCTCCAGAGTATTTTTTTGTCGTGTGGTCAGCCAGACGCCGGCGATGACCAGCAGGCCGCCGGCCAGCACGGCCGGGCGGAGCCGCTCGTCGAGCAGCAGTGCCGCCTGCAGGACGGCGAAGACGGGGACCAGATTGATAAAGACCGAGGCGTGGCCGGCGCCGAGCTGATGCACGGCGGCGGTGAACCAGGTGTAGGCGATGGCCGTGCCGAACAAGGCGAGAAAGCCCATGCTGGCCCAGACGCGCCACGACCAGCCGGCCGGGTCGATGTCGCCTTGCCACAGGGCGGCCAGACCGAGCAGCAGGGCGCCGCTCAGGCTGGCGTAAAGCGTCGTGGCCAGCGCCGAGAAGCGATGCGTCGCCTGCCAGCCAAGAAAGGTGTAGGCTGCCCAGCTCGCCACGCAGCCTAGGA